>NZ_CP059567.1:0-2419744 GCF_014054965.1 Neisseria shayeganii
GAGCCGTCAAAACAAACGAAAATGAGGAAAACTGATGCTTACCTGCAAACAAGCCGCCTCCCTGATTTCCCAAAGCCAAGACCGCCCGCTGAGCCGCAGCGAAAAATGGCGTTTGCGCCTGCACCTGTGTTTCTGCCCGCATTGCCGGCGCTATGAAAAACAGCTCGACACCATCCGCAGCAGCATGCGGCAGATGCGTGACGAACAGAAATAATCCCGTCCCGTTCAACACACACCGCACAGGCTACCTGAAACGCTTTCAGGTAGCCTGTTTTGCGACACGGGTTTTATGCTGCCTGACCGGCTCAAAGGTCTCAGGCCATGCTTTGGCACGGCCCCGGCCGAAGCGGCAGCACTCAGTCCAACCACTCTGCCAAAGCGGCGGTGGGGATGTCCCAACGCCAGATGCCTTCCGTTCCGTGCGGATTGAGGCCGCGCAGAAAGAGATAGCGGATGGCGATGGTGTCGGGCAGGGCGCGGCGCTGTTTCAGGTAGCGTGCGGCGGCCACGGCGTAAATGAGGGCCTGCAGATAATAATGGTGCTCGCTGACGGCGGCCGACATCGCCTCGGGGTGATAATCGCGCAAGCGCTTGCCCAAGTGGTTGGATTTGTAGTCGATTACCCACACGCGGCCTTGGGGGCTGCGGGCGATCAGGTCGATGAAGCCGTTGAGAAAACCGTTGACGGTGTGGAAGTCGAGGGCGGCCAGGTGGTCGGCGGCGTGCGGCGGCAGGCCGGTATCGCTGCGGGCGAACCAGCGTTGCAGGCGCGGCAGGCCGAAGTTTTCGATGTGCAGCACAAAGCCGGTTTCCGGCAGCCGCTCTGCGGGCAGGGTATCGGCCAGCGTGGCGCCGGCGTCCAATTCGGCTGCGGCGGCCGCGGCGGCCATCTCCAGCGCGGCGGCCAGATGGCTGTCGGGATCATAGCCGTAGCCGCGCAAAATATCGGCATAGGCCTCGGCCTGTTCGGCGGCGGGGCGGTTGAAATCGGTGTGTTCCAACACGGCATGCAGGCACACGCCGGCCCGAGCGCCGCGCGGGAAGGCCAACAGGGCGGTTTCGGGTACGGCTTCGCTTTCCCCGGCAGGGGCTGCGGATTGGTGTTCCAGCCAGTCTTGTTCAGGTAGCCCGTCTTCGGCGGTGGCGGCTTGGCGGGTCAGGCCGGTGAAGCTGGTGTGGCGGATAAAGCGCCACGGGCGCGGCGGCCAGGTACAGGCGCGGTAGCGGCCCTGCATCGGGTCGGTGGCGCGGTAGTCGGCTTCGGGCGGCTCGTCTTCCCGCCACTGCAGATCGCTGCTGGGGGCGGCGCTGATCAGGCTGTGCCAGGCCTGTTTCAAGGCTTCGGCCAGCGCTTGGTTTTTTAAGGCCTGCCAGCCGGCGCGGATGCGGTGGCAGTCGCCGTCTTCTTCGGCCAAGAGGTAGGCCAGCGCGTTGTCGGCGGTGCTGCTGCAGGCGGCTGCATACAGCACCAGCTCTTCGCGGGCGCGGGTGAGCGCCACATACAGCAGGCGCAGGCGTTCGCCCATGGCTTCTGCAAACAGCTGCTCCTGGTGCGCTTCGCTCAATTGTGCGCGCGCCAACAGCAGGCTGCGGCCGTTGTCCTGATGCAGCAGCGCCCACTCGGCGGTGTCTCGGCTGCTGGCGTCCCACACAAAGGGGCAGAACACCAGCGGATACTCCAAGCCTTTGGCCGCGTGCATGGTGACAATCTTCACCAGATTTTCGTCGCTTTCCAAACGCAGCATCCGCTCTTTGCCGATGCCGCGGCCGGCCTGGCGCGCCAGCCATTCGGGCAGGGCGGCGGGGGCGGGCAGATCGGCGGCCGCTTCGGCCGCCAGTTCGGCCAGCTGCCAGAAGTTGGTGAGACTGCGCTCGTTGCGGGTGGCGAGCAGATGGGCTTCCAAGCTGCTGGCGCGGGCGAAACGGGCGGCGGCAGCATACACGCCCTGCTGCTGCCACAGGTTGCGCGCGTCTTCGGCCAGCGCGATCCAGCCGGCCAGCGCGGCTTCGTTTTCGTTGAGTGCGGCCAAATCGGCGGCGGTGCGGCCGTAAAGCACGCTGCCGAGCAGAAAGCGCAGGTTTTCGGTGTGCTGCGGGTGCAGCCAAAACGACAGCATCACGCCGAAGGCACGCGCCTCTTCGCTGTCGAACACCGATTCCTGCTGCAGCAACACGCTGCGCACGCCGCGTTTTTTCAAGGCGCGGGCGGCCAGCGCGGCTTCGTTGTGGGTGCGCACCAACACGGCGATGTGTTGCGGCTCCAGTGGCCGGCCGTCCAGCAAGAGGCTACCTGAACGCGCACGGTTGAGGCGGTCGGCGATTTCGCGGGCGCAGAAATCGGCGGCACGCGCGTGCAGCACGTCTTTGGACGGCAGTTTGTCGTCGGCGCCGGCCGGCGGGTTGATCCAGCGCACCGTTACCGCCGCGCCCGGCGGCTGCAAAGCGCCCTGCGCCCGATGCGCGGCCACCGGCACATAGGGAATATCGGCCAGCACAAACGGCGCGGCGCGGCGCGAAAACAGGCGGCCGATGCCGTCCACCACCGCGCGGCTGCTGCGGTAGTTGGTGGCCAGGGTGTAGCGGCTGGGGGTGTTGGCGGCGGCATCGAGGTAGGCGTGGATGTCCGCCCCGCGGAAGCCGTAAATCGCCTGTTTGGGGTCGCCCACCAGAAACACCGGCAGCCCGCGGTCGATAAAGGCGGTTTTGAACACCGCGTATTGCAGCGGATCGGTGTCTTGAAACTCGTCAATCAGCGCCACCTGCCATTTCTGCGCCAGCGCCTCGGCCAAATCGGCGGCGCGGCTGCCTTCGGTCAGCGCGGTGTGCACGTCGAGCAGCAGGTCGTCGAAATCGCGCTGCGCCCGGCGCTGTTTGTCTTCGGCCAAGCGGCGGTTCAGGTAGCCCCAACAGGCCAACTTGAGACGCACCACGGCTTCGGCCTTGGCTTGCTCGATGGCGAGAAAACAGCGGCCGAATTCGGCCAGCGGGGCGAGGCCGGCGGCTTCGGCCTCGTCTATCTCTTTGCCTTTGTTGACGGCGTCTTTCAGGTAGCCTGCTTCAAATTTCAGCAGATTTTCGGGCTTGCTGAAACTGCGCCGGTGCAGGCCCGATTCGGCGGCTTGCGCCAATTCGGTAAACAGGGTGTCGAAGGTTTTGCCGTTGAATGTGCGTTTATTGAGCTGGGGGTGCAGCCGGCGGAAGCCGGCTTCCAACTGCGGCAGGGCATCGCGCACCGCCGCCCACGCAGCTTCGTAATCGGCCAACAGCGCGGGCAGGCGGTTTTCCGGCACCACCGCATCGAGAAAAGGGCGCTTCAGATACGGCGACAATTCGGCCAACACCGAAGCGGGCGTGAGTTTGAATTCCGCCGCCAACTCGGCATGCAGCGGGTGGTCGGCCACTTCTTCGCGCCAGAAATCCTGCGCCGCCAGCAGGCGGGCGGCGGGGTCGGCATCGCCCACCGTCAGCTCGAACGGCACGCCGCACAAAAAGGCGTAATCGCTGAGCACGCGCAGGCAGAAGCCGTGGATGGTGTAGATGGCGGCGGTGTCGAAACCGCTCAAGGCCGCCTGCACGCGGGCGGCCAGCACGTCGCGGCCGTGCTGCGCCGAAGCCTGCGCCAATAAGTCCTGCAACAGGGCATCGCCCGCCGCTTCCTCTCCCTCCTCTGCTTGCAGGCAGGCCGCCGCCTCACCCAAACGGGCGCGCAGACGGGTTTTCAGCTCGGCGGTGGCGGCTTCGGTGAAGGTGACCACCAAAATCTGTTCCACCGGCACGCCCTGCAACACCAGCCGCGTAAACAGGGCGGCGATGCCGTAGGTTTTGCCGGTGCCGGCGGAGGCTTCGATCAAATGGGCCTGCGGCTCAAGCAGGGGAACGGTGAGCGGGTTGAAAGCGTGCATGGAAAAACTCGGGAAGGGGTTTCAGGTAGCCTGCCGGTGGGCATGGCTGCGTGACGCGCTTGCGGTGCGGCAAGGTCTCGATCTTTAAAACCAGGCGGTTTCAGGTAGCCTCGGCGGCGGCGAAATAAAGATGCAGCGGCACCAACAGCTCGCGCACCAGATTCCAGAACAGCGGGGTTTCAATCGGTTCGGCTTCGTCGCGGCCGAATACCTGCGCCACTTCGGTGCGTTCGGCCTGCCCCGCGCTGAAACGGCCGCTGCGGTAGTCGCCGCGGGCGGCTTTGACGGCGGCATCCGGCGGGGTGTCGCTGTCTTCGGTGTAGGCGCGGGCGGCGGCGAGCGAGGTTTTGGCAAAAAAAGGCAGCGGGCGGCTGTGGCCCAAAGCGTAGTAATCTAACCAAGACGCCAGCCACGCCTGCGCCTGTTCGCGCTCAATCGGCGGCAGGGTGTGCGGGGCGGCGGCGCTGAGCCAATGGGTGTCGCGCGGCTGGCTGCCGCTGCCGGCGGCGCAATACACCAGATGCAGCAGCCACAGTTCCACCGTATCGGGAGCGTTAGGCGCGCCGCTGCGGTAGAGGATTTGGCCGTGTTGGTAAAGCTGGCTGAGGCTGCCGGTGAGCCGCCGGCCGCCGCAGGCAAGCTCGAAAGTCTGTGCCGGCAGGCGCGGGCTGTGCAGCAGTTCGCCGTTCAGCCGTTTGACGGCGCGGATGTCGGGCGCCTGCAGCAGGTGGCCGAGCAGGCCGGCGGGCACCAAGCCTTGGGCGGCGAGCTTGGCTTCGGTGTCGGCAAAATCCTGATGGCGGCGGCGGGCGTCCAGATATTGGCGGGCGACTTCGTTTGACGCTTCGATGGCATAGGGTTCGGCCGATTCTGCGGCTTCGTCGGCATACGGCTCGCGCCATTGCAGGGCGCGGCCGAGCCAATGGCGCACGGGGTTGCGCCAGAAGCGCAGCAGGTGCTCAAGGGGGATGGGATCGGGGCAGTCGGCCGCGGGCGGGCAGTCGCCGGCAAACGGTGCGGGCGGCTGCGGCAGGCGGTTGAGGGCTTCGGCGTAATCTTGCCGGCTGCTGCTCGGGCTACCTGAAAAATAGCGCGGCGAAAACGGCTGCAAGGGATGTTGGCGGATGTGCTGTTGGGCAAATTCGGCGCTGCTCTGCCCGCCCATCAGCGCCAGCACGTCGGCCAATTCGCTGAGCAGCGGTGAGGGGGCTAGGGCTTCGTCTTTGCGGCTGTCGCGGCCGATGTAGGAAAGATACAGCCGGCGGCGGGCGCTGAGCAGGGATTCGAGAAACAGGTAGCGGTCGTCGTCGCGGCGGGCGCGGTCGCCTTTGCGCGGGTGGCGGCTGATGAGGTCGAAGGCGGGAATCTGGGTTTGGCGCGGGAAGCGGCTGTCGTTCAAACCGAGTAGGCAGAGGGTGTCGAACGGCAGGCTGCGCATGGGCACCATGCCGCAGAAGGTGATGCCGCCGCGCAAAAAGCCGGCTTCGCCGCTGCCGGTGAAGAAGCGGGCCAAATGTTCGCAGGCGGTTTCGGGTGGCAGGGGTTTCAGGTAGCCTGCCAGCGCGCTTTCCGCCTGCCAGGCGGCCAAGTCGTTGTGCAGCTGTTGGCGGGCGGCTTGGTCGTCGGCATCGGCAGGTTCGCTGCCGGCGAGGTCATCCAGCAGGGCGTGCAGGCGTGCGCACCATTCGGCCGGCGCGGCATCGGTTTGCCACAGGGCATGATGGCGGCGCAAACAGGCCAACAGCTGCTGCCAACGCGCCTGCACGGCGGTGTGCGACCAATCGGCCGTCCACGGCAGTACGCCTTGCCACAGGCCGCTGTTTTCCGGCATCAGCCAGCCCAAGGCTGTGCGCTCGCTGCCCTGCTGCCAAGTGAAGGCCTCGCCGCTGCCGCCGTAGCGGCGGCGCATGTCGGCATCGCTGCCCCAGCGGATGTTCAGCTCGGCAATGCTGTGGCGCAGGTGGTCGGCATCGCGCTCGGAAAAATGCCAGTGGCGGCAGACGGCGGGCGAATCGAGCAGCGGCAGCACATAATCGGTTTCAAAACGGCTCTGCATCAGCGCCAGCAGCTGCTCGGCCAGCTGCATCAGGGCGGGACGGCGGCTGATTTTGACGTCGGCCACGCTGTAGGGCAGCGCGGGGCTGCCCGGCTGCTCCTCGCCGAACACGGCATGGATGTAGGGCGCATAGCTTTCGATGTCGGGGGTGAGCACGGCAATGTGGTGCGGCTGCAAATCGGCATCTTCCGCCAGCACGCCCAAGAGCCAGTCTTTCAAAATCTGCAATTCGCGCAGGCGGCTGTGGGCGGACTGGATGGTGATGCTGCCGTCCATCGCCGCGCTGCCGCGCTCGGGCAGGCTGAGGGTTTGGATGTCCTGCTGTACGCGCTGCAGCAGCGACGGGACTGCTGGCGGCGCGGGGAACCAGTCGTGCTGTTCGTCCACCCGCCCTTCGGCGGTGAGCATGTCGAAAAAGTCGCGCCCCTGTTTGCCCAAGGAGGCCAACAGCGGATGGCCGGCGGCCTCGGCATCGGGCAGCCCGCTGAGCGCCTGCCGGCGGGCGCTTTCGATGTCGCCCCAATAACGGCTGCTCGGGTTGACGGCAAAAATGTGCACCTCGGTGTGCTCGGCCAGGCGCTGCAGCAAATCCAGATACATCGGCGCCAGCGTGGCGATGCCGAATACCAGATAGCGCTCGGGCAGCTTGTCGGCCGACAGGGCAGCCAGCAACCGGCTGCGCTGTTCGGCACGGTGGCCGCCGCCGATGCCGTCTGCCGCCAGTAGGCGCCACAATTCGGCCTGCCAGATTTCATCCGCGCCCAAGCCCATGCTCTCGCCGTTTTCCCAAGCCGCCACCCAATCGGGGCGGTACACCAGATATTGGTCGAACACGTCGGCCAGTTTGCCGGCCAAGCGGTAGGGCGCGGTGCGGCTGCTGTTCAGGTAGCCTGCCAATGCGGCGTGTACTGCCGGCGGCAAATGGTCGCCCTGCAACAGCCGCAACAGCCGCCAGCGCATTACTTCGGGGGCAAACGGATTAAGCGCGGGGGTGTCGGGCAGAAAAGTGCGGGTCAGCCGCCAGCTCAGGGCCGCGGGCAGGCTGAAGCGCAGATTGGCGGCAATGCCGCTGCGCTCGGCCAGATAATGGTTGAGATAGCGGCGCATGCCTTGGCTCTGCACCACGATTTCTTCCGGCGCAAAAGCGCCTTGCAAAGGGGCGTGCTGCATCAAGGCCACGGCGGTTTCGGCCAGAATTTCCAGCCGGTTGGATTGGTAGAGGAGGAGCATGGACGGCAATCGGGAAACGGAGAAACAGCATTATAGCGGAGGGCCGGCCGTGGGCAGCACAAACACAATCAAGGCTACCTGAAAGGCAGGCTGCTCCGCATCTACCCGCAGATGGCGGCAACGGTTTCAGCTAGCCCGAGACCTTTGCAAAACCCCCATCTGCGGCGCATTTCTGCGTTGTGCGCTGCTCGCTCGCTTGTCTATCTATATGATATGTCTGCACTCACTGCGCTGCTACGCCTTGAACTGCATCCACATCTGGGGGTTTTGCAAAGGTCTCAGCCCGCTGGGGGAGCAAAGCTGCAGCATGGTTGGATGCAAGAAAGGCTACCTGAAACGGTTCAGGTAGCCTTTGGCAGACAACAGACGGTTGAATCTTAGTCTTTTTTGTCTTTCACTTCTTCGAATTCGGCATCCACCACATCATCGTCGGCTTTGCCGCCGGCAGCCTGTTCGCCGCCTTGGGCCGCTTGCGCCTGGGCTTGGGCGTCGGCATACAGCATCTCGCCCAGTTTTTGGCTGGCGGTGCCCAAAGCTTCGGCTTTGGCATCGATGTCGGCTTTGTCGTCGCCTTTCACGGCTTCTTCGGCGTCTTTCACCGCGGCTTCGATTTTCTCTTTCTCGGCAGCGTCGAGTTTGTCGCCGTAGTCGGCCAGCGATTTTTTCACCGAGTGGATCAGGGCTTCGGCTTGGTTGCGGCTTTGTACCAGCTCCATCAGTTTTTTGTCTTCTTCGGCGTTGGCTTCGGCGTCTTTCACCATGCGCTCGATTTCTTCCTCGGAGAGGCCGGACGACCCTTGGATGGTGATGTTGGCCGCTTTGCCGGTGCCTTTGTCTTTGGCCGAAACGTGCAGAATGCCGTTAGCGTCGATGTCGAAGGTCACTTCAATCTGCGGCATGCCGCGCGGAGCGGGTGCGATGTCGCCCAAGTTGAACTGGCCCAGCGATTTGTTGGCGCTGGCGCGTTCGCGCTCGCCCTGCAGCACGTGGATGGTCACGGCAGACTGGTTGTCCTCGGCGGTAGAGAACACTTGCGAAGCTTTGGTGGGAATGGTGGTGTTTTTGGTGATGAGTTTGGTCATCACGCCGCCCATGGTTTCGATGCCCAGCGACAGCGGGGTCACGTCGAGCAGCAACACGTCGCTGCGGCCGCCGCCCAATACTTCGCCTTGAATCGCGGCACCCACGGCCACGGCTTCGTCGGGGTTCACGTCTTTGCGCGGCTCTTTGCCGAAGAAGTCTTTCACCGCTTCCTGCACTTTGGGCATGCGGGTTTGGCCGCCCACCAAAATCACGTCGTCGATTTCGTTCACGCTCAGGCCGGCGTCTTTAATCGCCACGCGGCAAGGCTCGATGGAGCGGGCCACCAAGTCTTCCACCAGGCTTTCGAATTTGGCGCGGGTAATCTTCATTGCCAAGTGTTTCGGGCCGGTGGCGTCCATGGTGATGTAGGGCAGGTTGATTTCGGTCTGCTGGCCGCTGGAAAGCTCGATTTTGGCTTTTTCGGCCGCTTCTTTCAGGCGTTGCAGCGCCATCACGTCGTTTTTCAGATCGATGCCCTGTTCTTTTTTGAACTCGGCAATGATGTAGTCGATCAGGCGTTGGTCGAAGTCTTCGCCGCCCAAGAAGGTGTCGCCGTTGGTGGCCAATACTTCGAACTGTTTCTCGCCGTCCACATCGGCAATTTCGATGATGGAAATATCGAAGGTGCCGCCGCCCAAGTCGTAAACGGCAATTTTGCGGTCGCCTTTTTCGTTTTTGTCCATACCGAAGGCCAAAGCGGCAGCGGTCGGCTCGTTGATGATGCGCTTCACTTCCAAGCCGGCGATACGGCCGGCGTCTTTGGTAGCTTGGCGTTGGCTGTCGTTGAAGTAGGCCGGCACGGTAATCACCGCTTCGGTAACGGTTTCGCCCAAATAGGCTTCGGCGGCCTGTTTCATTTTGCGCAGCACTTCGGCCGAAATTTGCGGCGGAGACAGCTCTTTGCCCTGCGCTTTCACCCAAGCGTCGCCGTTGGCGGCTTTGATGATGTCGAAAGGCATGGTTTCGATGTCGCGCTGAACTTCTTTGTCTTCAAATTTGTGGCCGATCAGGCGTTTGGCCGCGTAGATGGTGTTTTTCGGATTGGTGACCGCCTGGCGTTTGGCCGGCGCACCCACCAAAATTTCGCCGCCGTCCAAATAGGCCACGATGGAGGGGGTAGTGCGGGCGCCTTCGGCGTTTTCAATCACTTTGGTTTGGCCGTTTTCGGAAATGGCCAGGCAGGAATTGGTTGTACCTAAGTCGATACCGATGACTTTTGCCATAATGTATGTACTCCTTGAGTTTGAATATTCAGGGGTTTTCTATTTATGTTGCACCGCAAGGTGCGTTGACTTGAGCACTAAATGGGTTTGCGGTGCCGTTTTTCAAGACTTGGGCCGGAAAGCGATTCAGTGCCCTGTTTTCTATAGAAATAAAGGCTACCTGAAAGCCCTCTGCCCTCGGCGGGGATGTTTTCAGGTAGCCTGGACGGCCGTCGTCTGCCGTTCCTAATCGTATGGGCGCAGGCACGCGGTTATGCCGTTAATGCGGATGGGAATCGACGGGGGGTTAGGGCTTGGGTTTTTCCGGGCGCACCCAGCCGGCGATGGTGGTTTGGCGGCCGCGGGCCACGGTCAGTTCGCCCGCCGGGCAGTTTTTGGTGATCACGCTGCCGGCGCCGGTGGTGGCGCGGTCGCCCACGGTGACCGGCGCCACCAGCACGGTGTCGGAGCCGATGCGCACTTCGTTGCCGATGACGGTGCGGTATTTGTGGACGCCGTCGTAATTGGCGGTGATGGTGCCGGCGCCGATGTTGCTGCCGCTGCCGATGTCGGCGTCGCCCAGATAACTGAGGTGGTTGGCCTTGCTGCCTTGGCCGATGACGCTGTTTTTCACTTCCACGAAATTGCCGATGTGTACCGCTTCAGCGAGGCGGGTGCCGGGGCGCAGGCGGGCAAACGGGCCGATGCGGGCGTCGGCGCCGATGTCGCAGTCTTCCAGATGGCTGAAAGGGGCGATGCGGGTGCCGGCGGCGATGCGGGCGTTTTTGAGCACGCAATGGGCGCCGATTTCCACCTGGTCGCCCAACACCACTTCGCCTTCCAGCACCACGTTGACGTCAATCACCACGTCCTGCCCGTGTTGCAGGCGGCCGCGCAGGTCGAAACGGGCGGGGTCGCGCAGGGTGAGGCCGGCGGCGAGCAGGGCTTGCGCCTGTTCGCGCTGGAAAATGCGTTCCAATTCGGCCAGCTGCGCCTTGTTGTTGACGCCGGCGGCCAGGTGCGAGCGGGCTACCTGAAGCGGATGCACGGCAATGCCGTCGCGACGGGCCAGCGCAATTAGGTCGGTCAGATAGTATTCGCCTTGGGCGTTGTTGCTGGAGAGCTGTTCCAGCCAGCCGGCCAGCCGGGCATTGGGCAGCACCAGAATGCCGGTGTTGATTTCGGTAATGGCTTTTTGCGCGGCGTCGGCATCTTTTTCTTCCACAATCGCCGCCACCTGGCCTTGGTCGCGGATGATGCGGCCGTAGCCGGTGGGGTTGTCGAGCACGTCGGTGAGCAGGCCTACGTCGTCGCCGGCGGCATCCAGCAGGGCTTGCAGGGTGGCGGCATCAATCAGCGGCACGTCGCCGTACAGCACCAAGGTGCGGCCTTCAGCCGGCAGATGCGGCAGCGCCATTTTGACTGCGTGGCCGGTGCCCAGTTGTTCGGTTTGTTCCACCCAGTTCACTTCGCGCTGCACCCGCGCGCGCACCGCTTCTTTGCCGTGGCCGATGACCACGCTGATGCTGTGCGGATTGAGGGAGCGGGCGGTGTCGATCACGCGCTGCACCATCGGCTCGCCGCCGATTTCGTGCAGCACTTTGGGCAGTTGGGAATACATGCGGGTGCCTTTGCCCGCGGCGAGGATGACGATGTGTAGGGACATGGTGTGCTCTTGAATTGAGTGGGATGCGGACGGAGGCCGGTGCCAAACCCCATCGGCAGCGCATTTCTGCCTGGTGCGGTGATGCCATATGGGGCTGCCTGCTGCGTTGCTAGGCTTGGAACGGCACTACAGCTGGATTTGGTAAAGGCTTCAGGCTACCTGAAAACCGCGGATGGGATCGGTTGTTGACGGCGTGGCGTGCTGCTGGGTGCGGCAGCTTTCGCGGCAGAACCCGCGTATGCCGGCTTCCGGGCGGTACGCCTCCGGTTTTCAGGTAGCCTGAAAGCTTGAGACCTTTGCAAAACCCCCATCTGCGGCGCATTTCTGCGTTGTGCGTTTATGCCCTATGGGTACTGCTCGCTCACTTGCCTATCTATATGATATGTCTGTCCCACAGGGATTCCTGACGTTCACGTTCGCTGCGCTGCTACGCCTTGAACTGCATCCACATCTGGGGGTTTTGCAAAGGTCTCAGCCTGTCTAAATAATCAAACGGTTCGGGCAGCCGTGATGGCCATCATTGGGCGGGGGTCGCCGCTTCGTTGTGCCAGGTGGCGCCGCGCACCTCGCTGCCGTGCCGTTCGCGTTGGAGCGGCACGGCTTGCGGGCGGTGTTGGTTGTAGCGTTGGTCGCGGGCGAAGGTACCGTCTTGGTACACCACCGGTGTGCCGGGCGCATAGCGCTGGCGCAGCGAGGTGCGGCCTTCGGCGTTTTCATAGGTTTCCCAGGTGCAGGCAGACAGGGCCAGCAAGGCAAGCAACAGGGCGGTGTGGCGCATGGCGGTTCCTTTGTGTCACGGAGTGTGGTTTGGTCGGCATTTTAGCCGATAGCATTCGGTTTGAAAAACCGATGCGCGGAAAAAGAAGACGGGTTTCAGGTAGCCTGCGGGGCTGCCTGAAACCTGCTGCTGTGCAAGCCGTGGTCGGGAATCGGCAAAGAATGCGGTGTGGTTTAGTGGGCTGCCGTCCCGTCGTCGTGTACGCAGCCCATGGCTTGCGCCATTTCGTCAAACTGCTGGCTGACGGCGCGGCAGGTGTCGGCATCAGCGGGCAGCAGCTCGGCGCGGGTGGCTTCCAGCGATTGTTGCAGCAGGGCGGCACGTTCGGCTGGTGCGCGGGCGAAACAGCGGCGGGCGCGTTGGAAATAGGCTTCGCAAATCGGGTGCATGCCGTCGGCGCCGTACACCAGCGGCTCGGCAGGTGCTTCAGGCTCAGCGTAGTGGGTTTCCGTTTCGGATTGGGGCAGCGGGGTGTCGGCAGAGGCGGGCGCGGGCACCGCTTCGGAAACCGTCAACGCAGGCGGTTCGGCGGCGGGAGACGGCTCAAAAGCGGCCGAAGACACTGCCGAAGCGGCCGTGTCTTCGGCCGAGGGGCCGCAAGCGGCCAGCAGGAGGCAGAACGGCAATAAAAAGCGGGAACGGAGTGTCATCGGGTATACGGTCAGGCCGGGGCAGCCGGGATGGGCTACCTGAAAGTTGGGCGGTG
The DNA here is from genome assembly GCF_014054965.1 of Neisseria shayeganii. NCBI lineage: Bacteria > Pseudomonadati > Pseudomonadota > Betaproteobacteria > Neisseriales > Neisseriaceae > Neisseria > Neisseria shayeganii. The sequence continues at coordinate 12,624 of NZ_CP059567.1, forward strand.
GCGGTTTTAGGCGCGGCTATCGAGCGCGGCCAGCAACTTGGCGTGGATGCCGCCGAAGCCGCCGTTGCTCATCACCAGAATCTGGTCGCCCGGCTTGGCATCTGCAACAATGGCGGCCACGAAGGCGTCGAAGTCCCGGCCCACGTGCAGCTTGCCGCCCAAGGGCGCCAGCGCGGCTTCCACGTCCCAATCCACGCCGCCGGCATAGCAGAAAACGTGGTCGGCCTGGTTGAGGCTCTCGGGCAGGGCGGCTTTCATGGTGCCCAGCTTCATGGTGTTGGAACGCGGCTCCAGCACCGCCAAAATGCGCGCGGCGCCCACTTTCTGGCGCAGGCCGGCCACGGTGGTGGCGATGGCGGTGGGGTGGTGGGCGAAATCGTCGTACACGGTAATGCCGCGCACCGTGCCTTTGATTTCCATGCGCCGTTTGACGTTTTTAAACGCGCCCAAGGCTTCGCAGGCTACCTGAACATCGACGCCGGCATGGCGGGCGGCGGCCACCACCGCCAAGGCGTTCAGGCGGTTGTGTTCGCCGAGCAAATCCCAGGCCACGCGGCCGACCACGCGGCCGTTGAGGCAGACTTCAAAGCCGCCGTTGTCATCGACGGCGCCAATCTGCCAGCCGCTGTCGCCGCCGAATGCGGCCACCGGCGTCCAGCAGCCGCGCGCCAGCGTGTCTTGCAGGGCGGCTTCGCGGCCGTTGCACACCAGCAGGCCTTCGCCGGGCACGGTGCGCACCAAGTGATGGAACTGGGTTTGGATGGCATTCAAGTCGGGGAAAATATCGGCGTGGTCGTATTCGAGGTTGTTCAGAATCAGCGTGCGTGGGCGGTAGTGTACGAATTTGGAGCGTTTGTCGAAGAAGGCGGTGTCGTATTCGTCGGCCTCGATCACGAAAAACGGCGAGCGCGATGCAGGGTCTTGGCGCGGCGTTTGCGGCAGACGGGCGGACACGCTGAAGTTTTGCGGCACGCCGCCAATCAGAAAGCCCGGCGCCAGGCCGGCATAATCCAGCACCCAGGCCAGCATGGAGGCGGTGGTGGTTTTGCCGTGGGTGCCGGCCACGCCGAGCACCCAGCGCCCCTGCAACACATGCTCGGCCAGCCATTGCGGGCCGGAAACATAGGGCAGGCCGCGGTTGAGAATGGCCTCCACCACCGGCATGCCGCGTTTGGCCACATTGCCGATCACATATACATCGGCGGCATAGTCGGCCAACTGCTCGGCATCAAAGCCCTCGTGCACGGCAATGCCCAAGGCTTCGAGCTGGGTGCTCATCGGCGGATACATTTTGGCGTCGCAGCCGGTAACGCTGAAGCCCGCCTCTTTGGCCAACGCGGCCAGGCCGCCCATAAAGGTGCCGCCGATGCCGATGATGTGGATGTGTTTCATGATCGATGCCCTGCAAACCGGAAAAAACGCATTATAGCGGCATCGCCGCAAAAGCCCTAAGGCTTTGCGGGCGCAGCGCCCGGTGGCGGCCCTCTGATTGGGGAACGCCTTAGCCAAAGCCGCCGAATTGGCTTAAAATACGGCCTTTTTTATCTCCGCCGCCGGCTTTCAGGTAGCCTCAGGCCTTACCCACGGATTTTCCCATGAGCGAACAACACACTCCGCAGACCGACGATGTCCAATTGGACGAAAACCAGATCATCGCCCTGCGCCGCGACAAGCTGCACGAGCTGCGCGGCAAAGGCCCCGCCTTCCCCAACGATTTCCGGCGCGACAGCTTTGCCGGCGATCTGCACGCCCAATACGACGCCCTGAGCAAAGACGAGCTCGATCCGCAAGGCATTCCGGTCAAAGTGGCCGGCCGCATGATGCTCAAGCGCGCCATGGGCAAAGCCAGCTTCGCCACCCTGCAGGACATGAGCGGCCAAATCCAGCTCTACATCAACAACCAAGGCGTGGGAGAAGAAGCGCACAACGACTTCAAACACTGGGACATGGGCGACATCGTCGGCGCCGAAGGCACGCTGTTCAAAACCAACCACGGCGAGCTGACCGTGCGCGTGTCTGCCGTCCGCCTGCTCACCAAATCGCTGCGCCCGCTGCCCGACAAACACAAAGGCTTGAGCGATCAGGAAACCAAATACCGCCAACGCTATGTGGACTTGATCGCCAACGAAGCCTCGCGCGATATTTTTGTGAAACGCAGCCAAATCGTGCAGGCGATTCGGCAATTTATGGTGGACGAACGCTATTTGGAAGTGGAAACCCCCATGATGCACCCGATTCCCGGCGGGGCGGCGGCCAAGCCCTTCATCACCCACCACAACGCGCTCGATATGCCGCTGTATCTGCGCATCGCGCCCGAGCTGTATTTGAAACGGCTGGTGGTGGGCGGCTTGGAGCGCGTGTTCGAAATCAACCGCAATTTCCGCAACGAAGGCATGTCGGTGCGCCACAACCCCGAATTCACCATGATGGAATTCTACGAAGCGTTTGCCGACTACCAACGCATGATGGCGCTCACCGAAAGCATCATCCGCCAAGCCGCCGTGGCCGCCTGCGGCCGCGCCAAAATCGAATACAACGGCCGCGAAGTGGATTTGGAAAGCCCGTTTGAACGCCTCACCATTTTGCAGGCGATCAAAAAATTCAATCCGCACTACACCGACGAGCAGCTCAACGATGCCGAATGGCTGAAGCAGGAAATCGTCAAACACGGCGAAAGCCTGCCGCCCTCGCCCGGCATCGGCAGCCTGCAGCTGGCGCTGTTTGAAGGTTGCGCCGAAAGCAAATTGTGGCAGCCCACCTTCATCATCGATTATCCGGTGGAAGTGTCGCCGCTGGCGCGAGCCTCCGACACCCAGCCCGGCCTCACCGAACGCTTCGAGCTGTTTGTGGTCGGCCGCGAGCTGGCCAACGGCTATTCGGAATTGAACGACCCCGAAGACCAAGCCGCCCGCTTCAAAGCGCAAGTGGCGCAGAAAGACGCCGGTGACGACGAAGCCATGCACTACGACGCCGACTACATCCGCGCCATGGAATACGGCCTGCCGCCCACCGGCGGCTGCGGCATCGGCATCGACCGCTTGGTGATGCTGCTCACCGATGCGCAAACCATCCGCGATGTGGTGCTGTTCCCGCAAATGCGGCCGGAATAAACCGCTCCAACAAAGAAACAGGCTACCTGAAAGTTTTCAGGTAGCCTGTTTCTTTGTTGGTGTCACCGGTGTAAAGAGGGTGGCGGAGTTTGTGAGCGGCATGAGACCTTTGCAAAACCTTCAGATGTGGATGCAGTTCAAGGCGTAGCAGCGCAGTGAGTGCAGACATATCAGATAGATAGGCAAGCGAGCGAGCAGCGCACAACGCAGAAATGCGCCGCAGATGAGGGTTTTGCAAAGGTCTCGGCATGGGTTTTGATGGCAAAGTGGTGTCAGGTTGATGGAAGTGTAAGTTAGCGCAGCAGTTGGGTAGGCAGAGAACAACAAAAGGCTACCTGAAACGCTTTCAGGTAGCCTTTGCGTCATGCGGCGGGAGCTTAGGGTCTGTCCGCTTCTTGGGTGACAAAGCCCACTTTGCTCAGGCCGGCGTCGCGCACGGCGCTTAGGGCGTCTTCCACCCGTTCGAAAGGCACGTTTTTGTCGGCGGCAATCGCAATCACGGTATCGGGGTTTTCCTTGCCGATTTGCAGCAGGCGCGCTTCCAAATCTTTGAAGGGCAGCGCTTCGCCTTCAGCCAAGTGGTATTGGCCGTCGGCATTGATGCTGATGCGCAGCGGGTCTTTGGGCTGCGGCTGGTTTTCCCGCTGCTGTTTTTCCGAAGCGGTGGGCAGCTGTAGGGGCACGGAATGGGTCATCACCGGCATGGTGATCATGAAAACGATCAGCAACACCAGCATCACGTCCACCAGCGGGGTGACGTTGATGTCGGCCATCGGGGCGTCGTCGCCCTCGTTCATCGAACCGAAAGCCATGGCTTTACTCCTTGTCGTTCATCAGCTTGACGTGCAGGTCGTAGGCGTAGGTGTCCAATACCTGTGCCACTTTTTTGTTGTGGTGCACGATGAAGTTGTAGGCCAATACGGCGGGAATGGCGGCGAACAGGCCGATGGCGGTGGCCACCAGCGCTTCGCCGATGGGACCGGCCACGGTGGCGATGTTCACTTGGCCCTGCAGGCTGATGTTGTGCAGAGCGCGGTAAATGCCCCAAACGGTGCCGAGCAGGCCGATAAACGGGGCGGTGGCGCCTACGGAGGCGAGGATGGTGAGACCGCCGTTCAGCGGGCGTTTGATGTTGGTGAGTTGGTTGCGGATGTGCTGCACCAGATAGTCGGCCAGCGGAATGGTGGTCAGCGGGCTGCCGCTGCAGGCGCGGTATTGGCGGGCGGCGGCCACGGCGGATTCGGTCAGTTCGCTCAACGGTGAGGGGTGGGCCTTGGCCTTGCGCAGCATGTCTTCAACATTGCTTGACGTGGCCACGGCTTCTACGGTGCCGCGGCAGGCATGTTTGATTTTGTGCAGCTTGATGGCGCGCATGATGATGATCCACCAAGTGACGATGCTCATCAGCACCAAGATCAGGAAAACGGCAATCAAGACGGCGTCGCCGTGTTTGAAAACTTGTAATAAATCCATGGATGTTCCTATGTGTAGCAATCAAGTTGGAAATGGGGTGGCTCAGTTGGGCGCCCGGAAACGGATGGTAAAGGTGTAGCTGTGGCGGATGGGCTGGCCGTTGCGGGTGGCCGGGCGGAAGGTATAGGAGTTGGCCACGGTGTCTCTGGCGCTGCGTGCAAACAGAGGATGGGTGGCGCTCACCACGTCCACGCTGGAAGGTTTGCCGTTGGCCTCCACCATCACGCGCAGGCGCACCGAACCGCTGACGCCGTCTTCTTCCAACTGTTTCGGATAGGGAGGACGGGGGTTGTTCAGGTAGCCGCCGGTGTGGGAGGGTAAGGTTACGTCGCCGCCACCGCCGCCCCCGTTTCCGGAACCGCCGCCACTGCCGCCGCCGCTACCCGGGCCGTTGCCGGTGCCGTCACCGCTGCCTTGGCCTTGGCCGCGGCCGGAGCCTGATGCACCGCTGCCGCCGCTGCCGGAACCGGCGCTGTTGCCTTCTCCGCTGCCGGATGGGTTTTGTGAAGCGGCATTTTGCGTGTTGCGGTTATTGGCGGGCTGGTTATTGTTCGGGCGCGAGGACTCCTGACGCGCGGGGTCGACCTTCGGTTCGGGCTTAGGCTCCGGTTTGGGTTCGGGCTTGGTTTGCACCACATCGGCCGGCCGGTCGTCGCGGCGGATAACCGGTTGGATACGCTCTTGCGGTTTGGGCGTGGCCCGAGGTTGGGGTTTGCGCGGTTCGGGCTTGGGTTGCGGTTTGGGCGGCGCCGGTTCGGCCGGCGGCGCACTGTCTCCACCCGGTGTGCCGCCCCCTTCGCCGCCTGACCCGCCGCCGGCCATGCCCAAATCCACGAAACTCAGCCCGGGCGGCTCCAATGGCGGCTCGGGCGTTTTGAACAGGGCGATGCCAAAAAAAACTGCAATGTGCGCAGCAATCACGCACAGCAGTACGGTTAGGGAAAGAGAACGGTCATCGTTTTGCATAGTCCGCGCATTCTAATACGAACTATTTCTATTTTCAAGCTATTGGCGGATGATGGCGGTCTGCCCCGCTTGGGGCGATCGGATCGGGCGGTCGCGGAATCCCTATCCAACCATGCAAACGCAGGCTACCTGAAAACCGCATCTTGCAAATAAGGCGGTTTCAGCTAGCCTGCGTTTAAAGAAAAATAACGAAATTTGACTCAACCGAATGACGATGGGGTTGTGGGATCAGCGTTCCAAATAGCGCTTGAGCATGAGCAGGGCAAACTGCACCGATTGGCTGCGCACGGCTTGGCGGTCGCCTGAGAATTGATGTTGCTTGGCCCAAATCCGCTGTTTGGTGGCCAAGCCGAACCAAACGGTGCCAACCGGTTTTTCCTCGCTGCCGCCGTCGGGCCCGGCGATGCCGGAAATGCTCAAGGCGTAGTCTGCTTTGGCGGCAATCAAGGCGCCCAAGGCCATTTCGCGCACGGTTTGTTCGCTCACCGCGCCATAGTGGCGCAGGGTGGCGGCATTCACGCCCAAGAGCTGTTGTTTGGCTTGGTCGCTGTAGGTTACGAAGCCGGTTTCAAACCACGCCGAGCTGCCGCGCAGGCGGGTCATTTCGGCAGCCAACAGGCCACCGGTACAAGACTCGGCGCAGGTAACGGTTTCGCCGCGTTCGGCCAGCCGTTCGGTCACTTGCTGAATCAGAGGGGTATCCATGGTGGCGCACTCACACGGTGGAAAAGGGGAAGCGGTCGGTTGGGGGAGGCCGTCAGCGGCGGCACGGTGCCCGACGCAGGGAAGCATAGCGGCCGATGACGCCGCTGATGCCGGCGGCGGCGGCATCGTCCACATTAATAAAGGTCAGCTGCATTTTGGATTCGCCCAAGGCGGCGGATTGCTCGCTGCCGCCGGAGCCTGTGCGGTTGATTTGCGGCACCAGGCCGGCCTGGCGGGCGCGGGCGGCGGCACGCTCTGCTTGCTGCTCGTTGTTGAAGGTGCCGATGTTGAGGCGGCCGCCGGCGGGCGTGGCGTTTAGGCCCAGCGATTTGAGTTTGGCGGCGGTTTCCTGCTGGTCGCCCTCAACCGCCACGCTGACTTGGTAGCGGGCGGCGGTCTGTCGGCTGTCGTTGCGCCGCTCGACCACGCGGGTGGCGGAATGCGGCCAGCGGCTGAGCAGGCCTTTGATGCGGTGGTAATCGTCTTCGGGCATCACGGCGGTGGCGGTGCAGGCGGTGGCCGGGGCACGGATGCCGCTGTCGTTTTGTTTCGGTGCGGCGGGTTCGGCCGGTTTGCCGGCGGTTTCGTTGGCGCGGCGGGGCGCGGATGCCGGTGTGCGCGGCGTTGTTTGGGCGCTTGTGGGAGCGGCGGGTTGGGCGGGCGCTTGTTGCGCGGGGGCCGCTGGTTGGGCGCCGGTGTGAATCTGTACCACGGTCGGCTGGGCGGGAGCGGCTGGCGGTGCGGCGGCCTGCTGCTGTTGCGGTGCGCCCATGCGGCTGAACAGCATGCCCCCGAAAACAATGATATTCAAAGCCACCAAGATGGCAAACAGCCATTTCATGCCTGATTCACCCAGTTGAGTAATCCGTAAAGCACGAGATTATCCACAATTTGAATAGGGTTGTCCAAAGCAAAGTCTTCGGGTAATCCTTGTTTTACCTTGTTTGCGCCGCCGCCGGTGATGATGATGTCCACCGTCTGGCTGGGGTGTTTCTGTTGCAGGCGGCGGTGCATCAGCATGACGGCGCCGCAAACGGCATCCGACATGCCGCCGGCCAGTGCGTTGGCGGTGGTGGTGCCGAAAGGATAAGGCCGGCCGATGGGGCGGTTGAGGTTGGCGGTATGCAGGGCCATGGCTTCTTTCATCAGGTTGAAGCCGGGCATGATGTTGCCGCCTAGGTAATGGTTGTCGGCGCTGAGGGCGTCGATGGTGACCGCCGTGCCGCAGCTCACCACCACGCAAGCATGTTGGCTGAACAGGCGGCTGCCCAGTATGTTGAACCAGCGGTCGGCGCCGTGTTCCTCTACATGGCGGTAATGGTTGCGGATGCCCAAGGCAGCAGACATGGAGGTTTGCCATTCGGGCGTTTGCCCCAGTGCTTCGGCGACGGCGGCTTTTTTGACTGAGCCGCAAACGGCGGAGCCGACAATGCGCACTGTTTCGCCGCCGTGCTGGCGCCAGCTTTCGGCTAAGGCCGATAAATCCCAATACGGGGCTTTATTGGCCGCCCCCAAGCGGCCGTTTTCCAGCCAGGCCCATTTCAGCTTGCTGTTGCCGGCATCCAAAAGCAGACATTTGCCGGCCGGGGGCGTGTGCACGCTTGGTTCGCCCTCGTGCAGCGGCCGCAGGCTGATTTCGCCGCTGACCACGGTGTGTTCTTTGCCGGCTGCGTCGCGGATGTGCAGTGCGCCGCCGCCATCCACGCCCAAGGCAGTGCCTTCAAGCACTGCCTCGCCGTTGTGCAACAGGCGCACTGGGCGGTTTTGGTCGCGGTGCAGGGCGTGGTAGTCGTGCAAAAAAGGCGGTAAGCCGTGTTGCTCGAAACGGGGAAAAATAGCGGCCAGCTCGGCGAGCAGCTGGTCGGCCAAATGGTGGGCGCCGGTTTGCTGGGACTGGGTTTGCACCGCCGAGGCCGCCGCCACGGTTTTGGGCTGCACGAAATTGATGCCGATGCCTACCACGGCGGCGGTGCGCCCTTGGTGGGCGACGGTTTCGATGAGGATGCCGCCGAGTTTTTCGCCGCCGACCACCAGGTCGTTCGGCCACTTGATTTGCGCCGCCACGCCGGCTTTTTGCAGGGCGCGGCAGCAGGCGAGGGCGGTCACCAGCGCCAATCCGCCCAAAGCGGTTTGCGGGCAGTCGAAATACCAGCCGATGCTGAAGGTGAGGCATTCGCCCAAGCGGCTTTCCCAGCTTTTGCCCTGCCGCCCGCGGCCGTGGGTTTGGCGGTGGACGAACACCGCTTGGCGGTGGATGCTTTCAGGTAGCCTTTTGGCCTGTTCCATCAGGTAAGTGTTGCTGGAGATATGCTCATGCAGCAGCTCGGCTTGCCAGCCGTGCTGCAATGCTTGCTGCTGAAGCCGTTTGGCGTCCCAAATGGCGAGGCTGCGCACCAGCCGCCAGCGGCCGTCTTGCTGGCGCAGCAGGCCGCGGATGTGCGGCGGCATCTGCTGCCAGAAGCCGTTGAGCTGCGGCGGCTTGACCCCTAGGCGCTTGGCCAGCTCGGTCACGTGGTGGGAGGTGCCGTCGGCCAGCTCGGCCAGCAGCTGCCAGTGTGCGGCCTGCATCATGATGCCTGCTCCGAGGCGCGGATTTTGGCCAGGGTTTGGGTGGTGGAGGTGGGGTGCAGGAAGGGGATGGAATGGACTTGGCCGCCGCGGGCCAGGGTTTCCGCGGCGCCGACGATGTTTTCAGGTAGCCAGTCGCCGCCTTTGACCAAAATATCGGGGCGGACGGTTTCGATGAGGGCGGCGGGGGTGTCGTCGTCGAACCAAGTCACCAAATCGACGCTGGCCAATGCGGCGGCCACGGCGGCACGGTCGGCCAGGGTATTGATGGGGCGGTCGCTGCCTTTGCCCAGGCGGCGCACCGAGGCGTCGGTGTTCAAGGCCAGCACCAAGCACGCGCCCAAGGCCCGGGCTTGAGCCAGATAGGTGGCGTGGCCGCGGTGCAGGATGTCGAAGCAGCCGTTGGTCATCACCAGCGGGCGCGGCAGACGGGCAAGTCGGGCCGCCAGTTCGTCGGGCGGGCAGATTTTTTGTTCGAAATCGGGGGGGGTCCAGGCGGGCATGGGGTCGGCTCCCAGTCGGATGAAAACAAAACGGCGCCATCATATATCAGCGGCGGGGCTTTCAGGTAGCCTTTGACCTTGATAAGCCTCCGTCTGCGGCGGATTTCTGCGTTGTGCGTTTATGCCCTTAGGGGTACTGTTCGTTGTCTATCGTGCGATATGTTTGTCCTACAGGGATTCCTGGCGTTTACGCCCGCTGCGCTGCTCCCCCTTGAACGGCATCCACATCTGGCGGTTTGCAAAGGTTTCCCTGAATCGGAAAACGGGATGGTCGGCAGGCTACCTGAAAGCGCTACGGCAAACGGCCAAATTTAATTGGGCAGGTAGTCCAATGGGTTGACGGCGCGGTTGTTGAGACGCACTTCAAAGTGCAGTTTGACGCGGTCGGTGCCGGTGTCGCCCATGCGCGCGATGGTTTGCCCGGCGGACACCTGCTCGCCTTCGCGCACCTGCAGGCTTTGGTTGTGGGCGTAAGCGGTCAGCATGCCGCCACCGTGATTGATCAGAATCAGTTTGCCGTAGCCGCGCAGGCCTTCGCCGGCATAACTCACCCGACCGGCGGCCGCGGCCTGCACCGGCGTGCCGGCTTGGCCGCCGATGTCGATGCCTTTATTGGAGGTGCCGTTGAAGCGGGAGAGAATGTCGCCGCGCACCGGCCACTGTAAACGGCTGGGGGCGGCGGTGCGGCTGGTCGGGCGGCTGACGCTGACATTGCCGCTGCGGGCGGTGTTGTTGCTGCTGCGGCCTTGCGGGCGCACGCGCAAAATCTGACCGACTTCGATTTGCGACGGATCGCGCAGCTGGTTCCAAGCCGCCAGCGTGGCGGCGGATTGGCCGAAGCGCTGGCCGATGCGGTAGAGGGTGTCGCCGCGTTGGACGCGGTAATGGCCTTCGGGTACGGCGCCGCTGCCGCCGGGCGCCGGCGTGCCGGCACAAGCCGCCAATAGGGCGGCGCAGGAAAGGGCGCTGACAAGGTTGCGGAAAAAATTCATTAAGGTACTCCGTAGTCTGGTTGCCGTGTGCTCCGCGACGGGAGGAGGTTGCATAGGTTTCAGAACCTGTTTGATCTCTCGGCGGCGGCATTCGGCCAGCAATGGCATCTGAATGCCTGGCCCCTGATGTCCCGTCTTGCGCGCATTTGCGCCGGGTATCGGCGGTGTTGTCTCGAAAAGCCGCTGCGCAAGAAAGGGAGGCCTGGGCTATCCGCCTGTTCGGCAGTTGCTCGGTCTGCCGGAAGGGGCAGGCCGAATCATACTATACGCAGCGATATTTTCTACCCACGCAACGGCGAGAGCGCTTGAAATTTGCCGGTTTGCGCTTATAGTAGCGCCCTGAATCCTCAAAGAAAGAAACCCCATGCCGTATCTCGGACTTGCTCTGCTGGCGCTGTTGCTGGCGGAAGTGGCTTCCATTGTGTTGATGGCCGACTGGTTGGGCGGGCTGCCCACCTTGCTGCTGATGGCTTTATCGTTTGCGGCCGGCCTGTTGATGTTGCGCAATCTCGGTTTTTCTTCGGTGATGCTGGCCGGCTCTTTGTTCGGTCGGCAGGGCAAGGTGTCGTTTTACCAATTGCTGTGGCCGCTGCGTTACATTGTGGCGGCATTGATGCTGATGTCGCCGGGTTTTGCCTCCACGGTTGTGGCTTTGGTGCTGCTGCTGCCGATCAAAGGCGGCCCGGCGGCGGTGCAAACCGGGCGCGGTTTCGACCGCCGTTTTGGCCATCAGCCGGATGATGTGATTGAAGGCGATTTCCAAACCGTGCGCCCGCAGCAGCAAACGCAGACGGAAGAGCAGAACGCTTTGGAAGACAAAACCCGCTGACCGCCTGTGCTGTTTCATGTAAAAGGCTACCTGAAAGTGTTTTCAGGTAGCCTTTTTGAAGACCGGCCGGTTTATCGCTTATCGACGGCGGCTGCAAGTGGTGTCCACGGCGTTGCCGTAAGGATCTTTAAAGCTGAAGGCCGCATCGCCGCCTTTTTGATGCCATTCGGCACCGCTGCCAAACAGGCCGTTGGTGGAAACATAGCGTTCGCCGGAGCCGGAAACGGCGGCGCCCATCACGGTTTGTTTGTCGTCCAATCGCAGCTCAACGCGGTCGTTGCCGAGGTGGCGTACGGTAACGGACAGGCCGTTGCGGCAGCTGAAGTTTTCGGCTTGGCCGGCTTGGCCTTGGTGGGCGTGGCCGTGCTGATGGCCTTGGTGGCCTTGATGGCCCCGGTTGCCGTGGTAAGTGGTACCGCAAGCAGCCAATACCAAAGCCAGGGAAGCGGGCAGAATCAAAGTTTTCATGTTCATGTAAACACTCCTAGTGGGTGTGGAAAAAGTCTCAACGCCCCAGGCTGTGCTGAAGGGCGCCGAGTTCATGGCGGGCCATGCTAATGCAGGCGCCGGTGCAGCGAAAGGCCATTTAACCGGAATTTACCCCCTGCGGCGGCTTTGCTGTGACAAGCCGGCCGTTTTTTCACAGTTGCCCGCTTAAATTTTACAGAAAGGGGTTGTGCCGTTTCTCGTGGCCGATGGTGGTCATCGCGCCGTGACCGGGCAGCACGCGCACATCCTCGGGCAAAACCAGCAGTTTTTCGCGGATGTTGCGGATGAGGTCGGCGTGGTTGCCGCGCGGGAAATCGGTGCGGCCGATGGATTCGTAAAACAACACGTCGCCGGCAATCAGCAGTTTTTCTTCGGCGCAATAAAACACCACATGCCCGGGCGTGTGGCCGGGAATGTGCAGCACTTGGAAGCGGTAGCGGCCCACGCTCAGATCGTCGCCTTCGTTGAGCCAGCTGTCGGGGCGGATGGCGGGGGAATGGGGAAAGCGGTAAGCGGCGGTGGCTTCGGGCAATCCGTCCAGCCAGAAGGTGTCGTCGATGTGCGGGCCGGATACGGGCAAAGGGACTTTGGCGGTGAGGTCGGCCACGCCGCCGACGTGATCGACATGGCCGTGGGTGAGCCAGACGCCCTTCAGAACCAATTGGCGTTTGGCCGCTTCGGCCAGCAGGCGGTCGGCTTCGCCGCCGACGTCGGTCAGCACGGCTTCGCGGCTTTCGTCGTCCCATAAGAGGGCGCAGTTTTGCAGGAAGGGGGTGACGGGCAGGATTTCGATATGTAAGGCCATGGCAGTGTGTTCGGTGTTTCAGGTAGCCCGAATTGTGGCCTGTCTGCCGCGAAAGGTAAAGCCGGCGGACGGCGGTGTTTAGACCTGCCCGCGCTTATCGGCTACAATGCGCTCTTTTGTTTGGCGGAATCCGCAATGAACAATGTTTTTGCCGCCCTCGGCGGTGCGCTGTTGCTGGCTGTGTTGCCGGCCGGCTGCGGCCAAGTGGAGCAGTTGCAGCAGCAGGTGCTGGCATCCGGCGAGCAAGGTGAGAAGGTGGCCGAAGCGCTCAAGGCCTCGCTCGGCGCCGATGCTTCGGTGGTGGTGAATATGTTGAACGGCGAGCTGATGCAGGTGATGGTGGTATTGGAGCCGGGACAGGTTGCCGGACGTACGGTGGGCGAAGTGGATGCCGCCGTGCGCACTGCCGTGCAGCAGACCTTTGGCCGCCAGCCGCAACAGTTGACGGTGATGCTGATGACCACCCAAACAGAATCAGAATAAGGAAATTGCGTGCAAAACCCCAATCATCTGTGTTGGCTGGACATGGAAATGACTGGCCTCGACCCCGACCGCGACAAAATCATCGAAGTGGCGATGATCATTACCGACAGCGAACTGAATGTGCTGGCGCAGTCGGACGTGTATGCCATCCACCAAAGCGATGAAGTGCTGGACAATATGGACGCTTGGAACACCGCCACCCACGCCCGCACCGGTCTCACCCAGCGGGTGAAAGACTCGACTTTCAGCGAGCAGGAAGTGGAGCGGCGGCTGTTGGCGTTTTTGTCGGCTTGGATTCCGCAGAACAGCACGCCGATGTGCGGCAACACCATCCACCAAGACCGCCGCTTTATGGCCCGCCACATGCCGCAGCTGGAAGCATGGTTCCACTACCGCAATCTCGATGTCTCCACCCTGAAAGAGCTGGCCCGCCGTTGGCACCCGCAAGTGTATAAAAGCGTGGTCAAAAAAGGCTCGCACAAAGCGCTGGACGATATTTTGGAAAGCATCGAAGAGCTACGCCATTACCGCGCCCACTTTATCCGCCTGCCCGAGCCGGCTTCGCCCGCCGAGTAAACCGCTTGCCGGCAGGCTACCTGAAACCGTTTCAGGTAGCCTGCTTTCCATATCTTCCTAATATTGAGCCATGAACCCGACCCGCCTTCCTGCCTGGCAGGCTCTGAACGAACATTTTCAGGCCACCCGCCACCTGCATCTGCGCGACCGTTTCGCTGCCGAACCCGACCGCTTCGAGCGTCTGCACGAGCGTTTGGGCGGCCTGTTGTTTGATTACAGCAAAAACCGCATCGGTGAAGACACGCTGGCCCTGCTGTGCCGTCTGGCCGACGAATGTGGCTTGGCCGGGCAGCGCGATGCCATGCGCCGCGGCGATAAAATCAACGAGAGCGAGCAGCGTGCCGTTTTGCACACCGCGTTGAGGCTACCTGAAAACGCCGAGCCGGTTTACGTGGACGGCGAAAACATCGTGCCGCTGGTGCACCGCGAACTGCGGCGCGCGCTGGCATTTGCCGACAGCCTGAACCAAGGCCGCTATCTGGGCTCCACTGGCCGGCGGATTACCGATGTGGTCAATATCGGCGTGGGCGGCTCGGATCTCGGCCCGCGCATGGCCGTGCTGGCCCTACAGCCCTACCGGCAGGCACTCAATGTCCATTTTGTCGCCAATATCGACGGCGCGGATTTGGGTCAAACCCTGGCCGGCTTGAATGCGGAAACCACGTTATTTATCGTGGCGAGCAAATCGTTCGGCACCCAGGAAACCCTGCTCAACGCGCAGGCCGCCCGCCGTTGGTTTCTGAGCCAAGGTCGGAGTGAGGCCGACATCGCCCGCCACTTTGCCGCCGTTTCCGCCAATGTGCCCGCCGCGCAAGCCTTCGGCATAGATGCCGAGCGCGTGTTTGCCATGTTCGATTGGGTAGGCGGACGCTATTCCGTATGGTCGTCCATCGGCCTGCCTTTGATGTGTGCCGTGGGCAGCGACCATTTCCGCGATTTCCTGTGCGGCGCACACCGCATGGACGCGCATTTTTTCCATACCCCGTGGCGGCACAATATGCCCGTATTGGCCGCCCTAATCGGCATCTGGCAGCAAAACTTCCACGGCGCGGCCAGCCATGCGGTGATTCCCTACCACCACGGCTTGCGCCGTTTTCCCGCCCATTTGCAGCAGCTCGACATGGAAAGCAACGGTAAAGCGCGCTGCCGCAGCGGCGACGCGGCCGGTTGCCGCACCGGCGTGGTGGTGTGGGGTGAGGAAGGGGTGAACTGCCAGCATGCCTTTATGCAACTGGTGCATCAGGGTAGCGACCTGATTCCTTTGGACTTTATTGTGCCCATGCACGGCGATTCGCCGCTGGAGGGCCACCATGCCGCGCTGGTGGCCAACGCCTTGGCGCAGGCCGAAGCCTTGATGTGCGGCAAAACCGAGGCCGAAGCCTTGGCGGCGCTGGACGGCTGCGGTTTGTCGGAAGCAGAAAAAAGCTGCTTGGCGAAGCAGCAGACGTTTCCCGGCAACCGCCCGAGCAACCTCTTTGCCGTTGAGCGGATCAACCCGTATTATTTGGGCATGCTGTTGGCGCTGTATGAGCACAAGGTGTTCGTGCAAGGCGTGGTCTGGGGCATCAATTCTTTTGATCAATGGGGGGTGGAATACGGCAAGGTGTTGGCCAAGCATATCCTGCCCGAGTTGGGCGGAGCAGCGGGCGGTCCGCACGATGCCTCCACTGCCGCGCTGATTGCCTATTACCGTGCTTGCCACGGACATTGACCGCCTGTTGCAAACCCTGTCTGTGGCGTATTGCTGTGTTATGCGTTCATGCCCGCTGTGTGGCCATGCTTTGAGCGCATCTGCATCCGGTGCAAGGATATCAACCGAAATCATTGTTTTGAATGGTAAAAGGCTACCTGAAAGCGAGCCACGTCAGTTTCTGCGTGGCAAAACTTTCAGGTAGCCTTTTGCCTTTATGAGGCCGGCCGCCGCCATTCACCGTTGAATTTCATCCGCCGCCAGCACCACCGCCTGGCCGTCGGCGATGCGGAAGCGGATCTCGTAGCCGGCCAGCGCCATCACATAAATCCGTTCGGGCAGGTTTTGGTAAGCCGGGCGCGGGTCTTGGGCAATGCTTTCTTCAACCAGCCGGCGCAGTGCTTCGGGCAGGCGGGCGGGATCGGCTTGCCAGGCCACGGTCAGCCGGCTCGGCGGTTCGGCGGCGAAGCCGGCGGCGGCGTCGGGTCGGGCTTCCACAAAGGGAAGATAGGGCTTGATGTCGAGCACCGGTGTGCCGTCGAGCAAGTCGGCGCCGCTGCACCAGATGCGTAAGGGGCGGCTGTGCTCGATGCGCTCCAGCTTCAGCAGCGACAGGCCTAAGGGATTGGGCCGGTGCGGGCTGCGGGTGGCGAACACCCCCATTTTCTGTTTGCCGCCCAAACGCGGCGGACGCACCAGCGGCGACCAGCCTTCGTCCAGCACGCCGTGGAATACAAACTGCACCCACAGATAGCCGAAGTCGGCCAAACCGCGCACGCAGTCAGCGCCGAATTCGGGTTGGAATTCGATGCAGATTTCTGCCGACGGCGCCAGATGAGGTTGGCGCGGAATGCCGAATTTTTGTCGGAAAGGCGAACGCACTACGGCAATGGGGGTGAAAGTGTAAGGCGGCATAAGCGGCTACCTGAAACCCTGCTGTTTCAGGAAATCGGCCAAACGCTCGGCAAACAGGCGGTAGCCGGCGGCATTGGCGTGGATGGCGTCCGATTTCAGCGAGTCGTCCGCGAGAATTTCCGACCAGACATCGCGCAGCAGCGGTGTGCGGTATTGTTCCGCCAATTCGGCATACAGCGGATGGTCGCTCAAATGGCCGAAGGCGGCGGCCAGCCCGATTTTCGGCATGGCGATCAGCAGCGGTTGGCTGCCGACCTGCTGCACGCTTTCCAGCAGGCGGCCAATGTGGCGGCGGGTGTCTACTTCGGGCAGCTTGCGCAGGAAATCGTTGCCGCCGATGCCGATCAGCACCAGCCGCGGCTGCGCCCGCAAGAGAGCGGGCAGGCGGGCCAAAGCCTGCGCCGAGGTATCGCCCGATACGCCGCCGTTGTCCACTTGCCAGCCGGTGAGGCGGGCAAGCTGGGCCGGGTAGGCGGCTTCGGGCGCGGCACCGTAGCCTGCGGTAAGCGAGTCGCCCAGAGCCAACACCCGGCTGCCGCGCGGCAGGGCGGTGTAGGCGGGTGTGCGCCGGCTGCAGGCGCTGAGTAAGACGGCGGCGGACAAGGCCAGGAATTGGCGGCGGGAATAGGCGGACATCTCAAATAAGGGCAATCATATGGAAATCGGGGACAAGCAAGCAGCGGCAGGCTACCTGAAACGGCTTGCTGGCGGCAGCGGGGGCTTGCCGGCGTGTCTTTCGAATAAAGATTCTGTTATCATAAAAACAACTTCAGCAGGAATGATGAAGTGGTAAGTTGTTTTGTGTTTATCTTGACTTCACGATAGGAGAAGACCATGTCTGAAAATACCGCATCTTCCGGTCTCAGCAAACGCATCATCGCCGCTATTTTGGCATTTTTCCTCGGCGGCTTCGGCGTACACAAGTTTTATCTAGGTGTAAACAAGGTGGGCATCATCTACCTGCTGATCTGTATTTTGGGTTCGTTTGTGTTCTTCCTTGGCCCCTTGGTGGTGGGCGTGTTCTGCATCATCGATATTGTGAAGTATCTGAAATGCTCCGATGAGGAGTTCGAACAGATTTATGTGATCGGTAAGAAAGAGTGGTTCTGAGCGCTGCCGATGCCGAAACCGCCTGCCCGGCTGCAGGCGGTTTTGTTTTGAGCGAAGCGCGGCGGCGTAGGGTCTGTTGGCCATTCGCCTAATGGCGGTATTTTTCCTCAAAAAACGCTGTATCCGCCACATGTCAACAGCCCCTAATGGCCGCCGTTTTTTTTGCCGTTACCCGCCGGCGGGGTGCTGTCGGCCTGCGGGAAAAACAGGCTGGCGGGCTTTTGTTTCAAGAGGGTAAACAGGGTGCGCACAATCTGGAAAGGGCTGTCGATCACCGCATCGCGCGAACGCAGCGCCACCCACAGGGTGATGGAAAAACTCACCACCAGATTCACCATGCCGATGGCCAGCACAAACAGCAGGTTGAAGCCGAAAACCGCCCATGAGCTGTGGCTGCTGACGGCCGCATAGCCGAGGTTGGCGGAAGAAAACGCCACATGGCGGATATCGAGCGGGAGGCCCGTGAGGTGGCCGAGGTAGCCGGTCATGCCCAAGAGCACGCCGAAGCAAAAATTGCCCATGATGGCGCCGTAATGCGCGTGCAGATAATCGGCCAGGCGGTTGCGCTGCCGCTCGGAGAGCAGGCGCTTGAGCAGCGGGTGCTCGCGCAGACGCATTTTCAGGTTGAGATAGTCGGAGCGGTTGTCGAAAAAGCCGGCGATGATGCCCGAGCAGAACAGCCATACCCCGGCAATGGCGGCAAACAGCAGGGTGGGCTGGGTAAACGGGTTGAGCGATTTGAATTCGTAAGCCACCGCCGCCGTGTCCAGCAAGGGTTGGCCTTGGCTTTTCAGGTAGCCCCAAGCGATCAGCGAAGCCAGGGACAGGGCGACAAACACATTGCCGAATACCGCCACGCTTTGCGAACGGAATACGTCGATCAGCAGTTGAGCCAGCTTGAGGTTGACCGCGCGGCCCTTGTCGTTGCGCTCCACGGCTTGGGCGAAGCTGGAGGCGGTCATGGCCGGTTGTTTGGTGGCTACGGTGAAATGCAGCATGTGGATGATCACGAAGCCGATGCCGTAATTGAGGCTGGAGAGCACCGCATACATAAAGGGGTCGGCCACCGTGCTGCCGATGTGGATTTTCAGCAGCGCCATCAGGGCGATGAGGACGCCGCCGCCGGCTGCGGAACGGAACATGCTCCAGTATTCGCTGCGGTTGCGGGTGATGTAGTGTTCGCCGTGGCGGCTGGAGTTTTGGCTGATGCTGCGCGCCAGCATTTTCACGCTGCCGCGCCACAAGGGGGTGATGCTGCGCCGCGCTACGGTGGCGGCGGCAATGCCGCCGGCCAGCTTGAGCGCACGCAGCAGGCGGGCGCTGCGTTGGCGGGTGTCGTGCAGCTCCATCAGGTCTTCCAAACGGTTGAGCGTTTGGCTGAGCCGCTCCAGCAGGTGCGCCACCGTCATCGAGGAGCCGGCGCCGGCGCCGGTGCCTTTGCGCCGCAGGCGGTCAACCAGCTCGCGGCATTGGGCCAGCATCACGTTTAAATGGGCCGGATCGAACGGCCGGTTTTGGCGGTGGTGGTCCAGCCATTCGGACACCTCGCGTTTGAGGCCGACCAGCGGCGAATCCACATCCAAAAGTTTCGGCTCCAGACGGATCAGGTCGGGTTCCAGCTCTTCGGCGGCAATCCACACCGACAGCATTTCCACCGCATACAGGCTGTCGTGGGCCAGGTGGCGGCGGCAGGTTTGGCACACGTTGGGGTCGGCGTGGCGGTTGAGCAGGTCGAACAGGCGCAGCCAGGCGCGGAACGGCACGGCTTGCAGCCACTCGGGGTCGCGCGGATGGGCAAACAGCAGCGAGAGCACGTCGCGCAGGTCGTTGCGGTCTTTGTAGGCGGGGTTGAGCCGTTCGTACAAACGCTGGCGCAGTTCGTGGCTGAATCCTTGGCGGGAGAAGATGCCGATGGTGATCAGGGTGGGGTAAACGCGCACGCTGCTGAGCCAGCGGCACAGCAAAGTGGCCACGGCGGCGGCCAGTTTCGGGTCTTGCGCCAGCCAGCGGATGAGCATGCGCATGCGCCGTTCGGCCTGCGCGGCGCCGCCTTGGCGCATCCAAGCCATCACGCCTTGCAGCAGGGCGAAGGCGTCGCCGGCGACGGCGGTTTGCGCCAGCAGGGCGGGTATGTCGGAGGCGTGTTTTTTCTGTGTCATGTTTGCTATGTGGTGTTCGAATCGGGGTGGCGGTTCAGGTAGCCTGAGGCTACCTGAAAACGGTGCGCCAACCGAGCGGGATGGATGGGTTTAACGGCCGCCAATCTTTGGGGTTTCTCTCCCCGCTTCGGGCGGCCATCCGGCCAGGCGCAGCAGGGCGGCGCGGTTGGAAGGGGAAAACACTTTCCGGGCGGCTTCGGCCAGGGGCAGCCAAAGGCAGGCGCGGTGTTCGCGCGGCGAAAGGCGGACCGGGGCATCGGCCGGGATGAGGGCGCAGAAGGTGTGTTCGGTGTTGCGCGTGGTGCCGGGCGGATAGCGGTGGCGCCAATGCGGGTAGATTTCGTAGCTTGTGCTCAGGTGCCAATTGTCTATGCGCTCGGGCGGCAGCAGCAGGCCGGTTTCTTCGCCCACTTCGCGCAAGGCGGCGGCGGCGGGGGTTTCGCCGTCTTCCAGGCTGCCGGTGACCGACTGCCAGAAGCCGGCGCGGTCGGCCCGCTCCAGCAGCAGCGCCCGTCCGCAGCCGTCGTGCAGCACCACCAGCACCGACACCGGCCGTTTGAACGGCGTATTGGCCACTGCGCTCATTGCGGGTGGCCGTTTTCGCTGGAAACGGTGTCGGCCTGCTCGAGGTAGCCGGCTTTGGTGAGAGCGGAGGCATCGGGTTGGGGGTCGTCGTTCAGAATCCGTACTTCGCGCTGCGGGAAGGGGAATTCGATGCCTTCTTCATTGAAACGGCGCCAGATGGTGAGCAGGATGGCGGAGAACAGACCCAAAAAGCCGTTTTCCGGGTCTTTTACCCAAAAGCCGACTTTCAGATCGATGCCGTTGTCGCCGAAATTCACCAAAACCGCATTCGGCGCCGGGTCTTTCTGCACCCGCTCTTGGGCGGCGGCGGCTTCTTCCATGATGCGCAGGGCCAAGGTGAGGTCGGTGTGGTAGGCTACCTGAACGTCCAGACTCTGCCACAGGGTTTTGCCGGAATAGGATTCGTTGATCACGGTGGAGGTGACGAAGGTTTCGTTGGGAATCAGCGCCTCTTGGCCGCCGACGCTGCGCAGCACCACGAAGCGGGCAGTGATGTTGGTCACATAGCCGGTGAAGTTGTCCACCGTCAGGCGGTCGCCGGGGCGGATGGAGCGGTCGCCCAGAATAATAAAGCCGGACACGTAATTGCTGGCGATTTTTTGCAGGCCGAAACCCAAGCCCACACCCAAGGCGCCGCCGAATACCGACAGCACGGTGAGGTCGATGCCGACCAGCGGCAGGGCGATCAGAATCGACAGGAAAACCAGCAGGGTGGTGGCGATTTTCGACAACACGATTTGCAGATTGGCGTCCAGCCGGGTGCTGTTTTTCAGGCGGCCGTCGATATAACGCGCCAGCCACAGCGCACCCACCATCATGATGCCCACCCACAGCAGGCCGGTCAGGATGGTGTAGAGGTTGAGCTTGGACGAGCCGACGGTAAACTGCAGGCTTTTCAGCCAGCCGATGATGATGTCGTCCAAACCGGAAATCCACAGCACGAAACCCACCCACAACACCGCGGCCATCGAGTATTCGAGGCGGTCGGTAAAACGGTTGGTCGGCAGGGCGGAATTCAGCACCGCCAAGGCAACGCGGATCAGAATCATCCAGCGGGCGGCCATGGCCAGCAGGCGCAGCCACAGCGAGGGCCAAGTGGACAGATATTGCCAGACAAACATGCCGACCACAGCGGCCAGCAGCATCAGAATCGGCCAGCTGAGGCGGCGCAGGAGATGGCGCGTCAGCGGCATTTTGCCGCCTACCGGCGGCACGCGGCGGGTAATCATGCGCGACGCAAAATAGGTGCCGGCCAGCAAGGCCAGCATCACCACCAGCTCCGTCCAGCCACGGGTGTCGGTAAAGCTGCGCATCAATAGGGCGGGGCCGAATTCGTCGCGGTTAAACAGACCGATGAAAAATTCTTTGACGCCGTTGCCGGTGTCGGCCAGCCAATCGGCCGGCGCGGCGGAGTGGGCGGATTCTTGCATATTCGGAACACTTTCTTGTGATGATTCAGGTGTAAAAGGATGTGTGCAGAGGGGCGGATTATACAGGGAATCCTGCTTCGAGCAGCCGCTCTCGGACAGGCATTGCAAGCAGCGGAACGCGGCTGCTATATTGCGGCCGACCTACCCCACTCCAACAATAAGAAAGAAACGCCATGCCCCGCCACCCCCTGCTCGACAATCCCAAAGACACCCCGCTCTTGGCCGACGTGGCCTTTTTAAGCGATGCGCTGCAAAGCGTGCTGGCGGCCGAAACCGGCGCGCCGGTGCAAGACACCGTTGCGGCGCTGCTGGCCGGCGAAGCGCCGCAGGCGGTCATTGAGCGGGTGTTGCCGCAGCTCAACGATGCGCAGCTGGAAAACCTGATCCGTGCTTGCAGCCTGTTTGCCCAGGTGCTGAACATCGCCGAAGACACCCACCACCAGCGCCGCCGCCGCGCCCACGAGGCCGACGACCAAGCGCCGGGCAAGGCCAGCTTTGCCCATGTGCTGTCGCTGTTGCAGCAGCAGGGCGTGGATGCCGCGGCGGTGCGGCAGCAGTTGGCGCACACCACCGTGGCGGCGGTGCTCACCGCCCACCCCACCGAGGTGCAGCGGCAAACCATTTTGCAGTTCCATCGCGAAATCCGCACCCTGCTCGACGAGCGCAGCGCCTGCCGGGGCGGCCGTGCCGAGGCCGAGCTGTTGCGCCGCGTGCAAACCGTGTTGTGGTCGCTGTGGCAGACCAACGAAACCCGCCATTTCAAAATCAGCGTGGCCGATGAAATCAACAACGGCGTGGCCTATTTTCCGCTCAGCTTTTTCCGCGCCGTGCCGGGGGTGTACCGCAAAATGCAGGATGCGCTTCAGGTAGCCTATCCCGGGGTGGGCCTGCCCGATGTGCTGCACATCGGCGGCTGGATCGGCGGCGACCGCGACGGCAACCCGTTTGTGTCTGCCGACACCCTGCGCTACGCCTTCCGCCGCCAGGCCGATGCGGTGTTCCGTTTTTACCGCGCCGAGTTGGGGCGCTTGTATGAGGCTTTGTCGATGTCGGTGCGCCGGGTGCAGGTGAGCGAGGCGGTGCTGGCGATGTCGGCGCAATCGCCCGACACCGAGCGCGCCCGCGAAGAAGAGCCGTACCGCCGCGCCGTGGCCTATATGGTGGCGCGGCTGGTGGCCAGCGGCCGCAGCTTCGGTTTGGGCCTGGGCAGCCGTTTCGGCCTGCTTGAGCCGTATGCCGACGCCGATGCCTTTATTGCCGATTTGCAGGTGCTGTATGATTCGCTGGCCGCCAACGGCAGCCGTTTGCTGGCCGATGGTCAGCTGGCCGATTTGTTGCGCGCCGCCTCGGTGTTCCGTTTCTATCTGATGCCGCTGGATTTGCGCCAGCACGCCGGCAAGCACGCCGACACCGTGGCCGAGCTGTTTGCACACGCCGACTTGGAAGACTTCCACGCCCTGAGCGAAAGCGCCAAACAGCGCGTGCTCTTGCGCGAGCTGGCCACCCAGCGCCCGCTGTACAACCCTTATGTGCGTTACAGCGACGACACCGCCCACGAGCTGGCGGTGTTTCAGGCCGCCGCGGACATCAAACAGCGTTTCGGTGAAGGCGCCATCCGCCAAAGCATTATTTCCAATGCCGAAAACGTCAGCGACCTGCTGGCCTTGGCCTTGCTGCTGAAAGAAACCGGCCTGCTGCGGCTGGAAAACGGCCGCGTGCGCAGCCGCCTCAATATTGTGCCCTTGTTTGAAACCATCGGCGCCCTGCAAGGTTGTTTGGATGTGATGGACAGCCTGTTTTCCCTGCCCTGGTACCGCCAGCTGCTGGCCGGTTGCGACGATATTCAGGAAATCATGCTCGGTTATTCCGACAGCAATAAAGACGGCGGTTATGTCACCAGCCAGTGGTCGCTGTATCAGGCTGAAGAAGCGCTGGTGCGGCTGTTTGCCCGCCACGGCGTGCGCCTGCGCCTGTTCCACGGCCGCGGCGGCAGCGTCGGGCGCGGCGGCGGCCCGGCTTACGAAGCGATTCTGGCACAGCCTGCCGGCAGCGTGGCCGGGCAAATCCGCATCACCGAGCAGGGCGAAGTGATCACCGCCAAATACGCCGATGCCGACAATGCCGAACGCAATCTGGAAACCCTGGCCGCCGCCACGCTGGAAGCCAGCCTGCTGCCGCAGCGCGGCGAAGCGCCGGATGCGGCGCTGATGCAGTCGCTATCCGACGCCGCTTTCGCCGCTTACCGCGCCCTGATCACCCAGCCCGGTTTCATCGATTATTTCCTGCAAACCAGCCCGATACAGGAAATCGCCAGCCTCAACATCGGCAGCCGCCCCGCCAGCCGCAAAACCCTGGCGCGGATTCAGGATTTGCGCGCCATTCCCTGGGTATTCTCGTGGACGCAAAACCGGCTGATGCTGCCGGCCTGGTATGGTTTCGGCAGCGCGGTCGAAACCTTGCTGGCGGCCGATCCCGTGAATTTGGCGCGTTTGCAGCACATGGCCGCGCACAGCGCCTTTTTCCAAGCCATGTTGTCGAATATGGAGCAGGTCATGGCCAAGGCCGATCTGGACATCGCCCGCGCCTATCTGGACTTGGCCGAAGACCAAAGCGCCGCCGCCGAGCTGTTTGCCCGCATCGAAGCCGAGTTCGCCCGCAGCCGCCAAGCCCTGCTGCAATTGTTGCAGCGCGACACCCTGCTTACCGACAACCGCAGCCTGGCACGCTCGCTGGCCTTGCGCCTGCCTTATCTGGACGCCCTCAACTGGCTGCAGGCCAAGCTGTTGGCGCGGCTGCGGCAGGAGCCGGACAACGGCCATTTGCTGCAGCTGATCCACCTCACCATCAACGGCGTGGCCCAGGGTTTGCGCAATACCGGTTAAACCGGCGGCCGGAGACGGCCGTGCTTCAGGCTACCTGAATGTTTTGTCGACGCAGAAATGCGCGTGGCTGGTTTCAGGTAGCCTGAACTCGTGTTACCGGCTTGCTGCAGGCTGAAATCCAATCATCAAGGGATGGCGAATGAAAGAATATCGGCAAACGCCGCCACCATCCCACCGTTTGCCATCCACACCCATACACGCTGAATAAAGGCTACCTGAAACCATGAATCCGCAAATACTGGGCATGTGCCAAATCATCATCGCCGCCGTCTGCTGGGGCTGCTTGGGCGTGTTGGGCACGTTTCTCAACCGGCAGGGCTTCAGCGGCATGGAAGCCGCCTCCCTGCGCGTGACATCTGCTGCGGTTTTGCTGCTGGTGTTGCTGCCCTGGTTCGCCCGTTATTTGAAACGGCTCAGTTTCCGCCAGCTGCCCGCCTTGTTTTGGCAATCCATGCTCGGCATGTTCGGCATGACGGTGTTTTACTTCGGCGCCGTGGCCGCGGTGGGCAGTTCGCTGGCGGTGGCGCTGCTGTACACCGCGCCCGTGTGGAGCCTGATTTTTGCCCGCATCCTGCTGGGCGAGGGGATTACCCGCCGCTCCGCTGCGCTCACCGTGCTGGCCGCCTGTGGGGTAGGCCTCACCATGGCCGGCATCGGCCAGGTCAATTGGTTCGGTATCGGCTTGGGCCTGATGTCCGGCGTCTGCTATGCGCTTTACGGCGTGCTCGGCAAACGCGCCATGGGCCGCAATCCGCCCATGCTGGTGTTGTTCACTTCGGTGTTCATCAGCGCCGTGGCCATGGCCTTTCTGCCAGATACCCACCAGGCCTGGCAGCGCCTGTTGGCGGGTGCGCCGTCGGCCTGGCTGGCGGTGGCGGCTTTGGCGGTGATCGGCACCCTGTTGCCGTATGCGCTCTATATCAAAGGCTTGGAGAAGATGCCGGCCGCCCGTGCCTCCGTGTTCACGGTGATCGAGCCGCTCACCGCGGTGGCGCTGGCCGCCTGGTGGCTGCACGAAAGCTTGAATCTCTGGCAATACGTCGGCGTGGCCCTGATCATCGGGGTCAGTTCGGCTAATGCCTGGGGCGGGCGGGTGCCGTCGGCAAAACGCGACAACTGAATCTTTGCCGGCCCAAGCACTTGCCGCCCAAACGGCTTTCCTTTAAAATCCCGCCCTTTTCAACCCTTGCCTTTTGCATTCGCATGGCAAAAGGCTTTACAGCCGTAAGGAGAAAACATGCGCCATTACGAGATCGTGTTTATCGTTCATCCGGATCAAAGCGAGCAAGTGCCCGCCATGGTTGAGCGCTACAAATCACTGGTAACCGACGGCGGCGGCAACATCCACCGTCTGGAAGACTGGGGCCGCCGCCAACTGGCCTACCCCATCAACAAAATCCACAAAGCCCACTATGTGCTGATGAACATCGAATGCACGCCCGCCGTGGTGGAAGAGCTGGAAACCGGCTTCCGCTTCAACGATGCCGTACTGCGCCACCTGACCGTTAAAATGGACGCCGCAGTCACCGAAGCTTCTCCGATGATGAAAGAAGAGAAGTCCAAAAACCTGCTGAGCGGCCAAGCCGCAGCCGAAGAAACTCCGGCTGCCGAAGCGTAATTTGGAAAACATCCTCCGCCTGAACGCCCGCATCAAAGCCGCCGATACCCTGCGTTACACCCCTGCCGGCACCCCCGTGCTGGATTTGCTGTTGGAGCACGAATCCTGGCAGCAAGACGCCGGAGAGCGCTACTTGGCCCGTTTCGAAATACAGGCCAAACTGATCGGAGCCGAGGCGGCCGTCTGGCAGTCCCGGACCGGCTGCAGCATAGCAGTCAGCGGTTTTCTCAGCGCCTACAGCCAAAAATACCGCCGTCCGATATTGCACATACAAACGATTCACGAATATAAAGGTTAAAACGACATGGCTCGTCAATCATTCAAACGTAGAAAATTCTGCCGTTTCACTGCAGAAGGCATCAAACAAGTTGATTACAAATCCGTTGATCTGTTGAAAGAATTCATCGCTGAAAACGGCAAAATCATCCCCGCCCGCATCACCGGCACCAAAGCCCACTACCAACGCCAGCTGTCTGTGGCCGTGAAACGCGCCCGTTTCCTCGCCCTGCTGCCGTACACCGACCAACACAAATAATCAACGGAGAGTTTCAACATGCAAATCATTCTGTTAGAAAAAATCGGCGGTTTGGGCAATCTGGGTGACGTGGTAACCGTGAAAAACGGCTATGCCCGCAACTTCCTGATTCCGCAAGGTAAAGCCAAACGCGCTACCGAAGCCGCTTTGGCCGACTTCCAAGCCCGCCGCGCCGAACTGGAAGCCCGTCAAGCCGAAATCCTGGCTGACGCCCAAGTCCGTCAGGCCAAGCTGGACGGCCAAACCATTACCGTGGCGCAAAAAGCCGGCGTGGACGGCCGCCTGTTCGGTTCTGTAACCAATGCCGACATCGCCGAGGCCATTTGCGCTTTCGGCGTGGAAGCCGCCAAAGCCAACGTACGCCTGCCCGACGGCCCGCTGAAAGCCGTAGGCGAATACGAAGTGGAAGTGGCGCTGCATTCCGATGCCGTGGCCAACATTACCGTATCCGTGGTGCCGGCTGCCGAATAAGCGCCTGCGTGACTGAGACGCACACAAAAAGGCTACCTGAAAATTTTCAGGTAGCCTTTTTTTATGTGCCGCGCCCATCCGTTAGTGTCAGACCTTTAGAGCATGGCGGCCGGTTTAAAATAGCGCCCATCAAGGCTTCTACTGTATCAGGCCGGCTGCGGCAAATTGAAGACCATCGAACAGCCGGTAGGAAACGGCGGTGGTCATGCTTACCTGATTTAACCCAATATTAATCCAATATTTGATCGGCCTAATTTTTGCCTAAGTTGCAAAGGGTATCATGCACCGTGTTGGCAAAAAGCCTTGCCCCTTATCGGCAGGGCGGCCGATTTCTCTTTTATTCATGGTTAGATGAGGATGAGTTGATGAAAAATGCAATTTTGATCAGTATGTTGTTGGCCGTTTCCGCTACCGCGGCAGCGGGTTTTTCAGAGCACGGCACTGCCGAGGCAAACAGCGCCAGTGTCAGCCGCGTGGCGGCCTTGAAAAACCTGCCGGATGACAGCTACGTGGTGTTGGAAGGCCGCATTGAAAAGCAAGTGCGTCGCGAACATTATATTTTCCGTGATGCCAGCGGCAGCATCGAAGTTGAAATCGACGACGATGTATGGCGCGGCGTGAACGTTACGCCTCGTGACAGGGTTCGCTTGACTGCGGAAATCGATCAGGATTGGAACGGTACCGAAGTCGATGTGAAATCGGTGGTGAAAATCCAATAGTTTGCTTGCAGGCTGCCGGTTAGTTTCAGGTAGCCTGTTTCATTACTCCGTGCGTTCCACCTCTTTTCAGGGTGAATAAGGACTGATTTATGAAATGGAAAAAAGCCTGGTGCCTGTTGCCCGCACTGATGTTGGCCGTCGCTCTGCCGGCGCATGCAGACGACGATGACGACGACCGCCACCGCCCTGCCCGGGTTTATGACCGTGATGACGATGATGATGACCGTCGAACAATTTCCCGCCGCCAAGGCCGTGCCGAGACACGGATAATCTCGGCAAACCGCGCCACCAATGCCGCTTTGCGCCGTATCCGTGGTCGGGTCGGCGATGTGGATTTAACCCGTAAAAACGGCCGACAGGTTTACGAGGTGGACATCCGTGCGGCGAACGGCCGCAAATACGAGGTTTGGGTGGATGCGCGTAGCGGGCGGGTGCTGTCTTCCCGCCGCGACCGCGATGATTGAGCCGGTCGGCTTTGGCCAACAAATGAATGCCAATGTGGTCTAGATAATGCTGCCGCATTGGCAATTCTGATTTGGGTGGCTTCTGATACCTTCGAAGTTTGGTAATGCTGTATGGCCGTTCAAGGCTACCTGAAAACGGCGCTTTCATTATTTGAAGAAGCCAAATATTCAGGTAGCCCCAAGAATTGATGCTGTCTAGGCTCAGCGGCTGTGGGCGGTCGGTTTGCGGCGCTCTTTCATGCCGCCGGACTTGCCATTGCCGGATTTAAAGCCGTCTTTTTTGAAACTGCCGCTTTTTTTGGCGCCCCATTTCTTGTCGCCGTGGCCGCTTTTGCCGCCCCAGCCGCCTCTGCCTTTGTTGTTGGGCTTGTCGGCGGCATTTTTGTTGCGTTTGCGGGTGGGTTCCATGCCTTCGATCACCACTTCGGGCAGGGTGCGGTTAATGTATTTCTGGATTTTGTGCACCATCACATATTCGTTGACTTCGGCAAAGCTGAGCGCCAAGCCGTGGCGACCAGCGCGGCCGGTGCGGCCGATGCGGTGCACATAATCTTCGGCCTGTTTGGGCAGGTCGTAGTTGATGACGTGGGTGATGGTGGGCACGTCGATGCCGCGGGCGGCCACGTCGGTGGCCACCAAGATTTTGATGCGGCCTTTGCGCAAGTCCATCAGGGTGCGGTTGCGCCAGCCCTGCGGCATGTCGCCGTGCAGGCAGTTGGCGGCGAAGCCTTTGTCGTACAGCTCGTCGGCCAGTTGCTCGCTCATGGCTTTGGTGGCGGTGAAAATCACGCATTGGTCGATGTTGGCATCGCGCAGGATGTGGTCGAGCAGGCGGTTTTTGTGGTTTTTGTCGTCGCAGTAGAGCAGTTGTTCGTCGATTTTGCCTTGGTCGTCCACGCGCGCCACCTCAATCACTTCGGGGTTGCGGGTCAGCTTGCGTGCCAGTTTGCCTACTGCGCCATCCCAGGTGGCGGAAAACAGTAGGGTTTGGCGTTCGGCCGGGGTGGCGGCGACAATGGTTTCGATGTCGTCGATGAAGCCCATGTCGAGCATGCGGTCGGCCTCGTCCAAGACCAACACTTCCAGGCGGTCGAAATCGATGCGGCCGCTGCGCATGTGGTCCATCAGGCGGCCGGGGGTGGCCACGATGACGTCAACCGGGCGGCTGAGGGCTTTGATTTGGAAGCCGAAAGAAGAGCCGCCCACCAGGGTGACGGTGCGCAGCCATTTCATGTTTTGGGCGTAGGTTTGCGCGTTTTTTTCCACCTGCGCGGCCAGCTCGCGGGTGGGGGTGAGCACCAGGATGCGGGGGCCTTTGCCGGGTTTTTCGCTGCGTTTGGTGATGCGTTGCAGCGAGGGCAGCAGGAAGGCGGCGGTTTTGCCGGAGCCGGTTTGGGCCGAGGCCATGATGTCTTTGCCTTCCAGTGCGGCGGGCAGGGCTTGTACCTGAATCGGGGTGGGTTCTTCGTAGCCGGCGCTGCGCAGGGCGGAGAGTAGGTTTTTATCGTGCAGTAAATCGCTGAATTTAATGGTCATGTGTTTCCAAAAAGGACAACAAGGCTTTCTGCCCGTGTGCAGACAGGGCAGCCGTGAAGCTGGGGAGGCGGTAACGGAAGTTACGGTAAAGACTTGTCGCAAGCCGTCCGGCTTGGGGTGGCATCGGCGACAACCTTCAATCGAGACTGCCCGTTCGGCGGGCAGGATGGAATCTGCTCAAGGCAAAACGGCTGATGAGAAACAGCCGGCTGGCTGAAGACGATGGCTTCAAAGTGAAAAAGAGCGCGCATCATATAGATGCGTTGCCAAGCCGTCAAGCAAGTGTTTGAAATTTATTGTGATGGAATCGAAGGCTACCTGAAAACGTCGAGATGGTGGCTATGGTTGGGGTAAGGCGGTTCGGTGAGCGGCCGGATTGTCCGCTACAATGACGGCCTTCTTTTTCAGGTAGCCTGTTATGAACGATATCTCCGCTTTCGCCAACCGCTTGGGCAAAAATGCCAAACACTTGCTCAAATGGGCGCGCCGCCAGCAAATCGAAGCGTGGCGGCTGTATGACCGCGATATTCCGCAATATCCGTTTGCGGTCGATATTTACGGCGATCAGGTGCACCTGCAGGAATACGACACCGGCTGGCTGCTGCCGCCCGATGAGTATGAAGCCTGGCTGGCCGAGGTGGTGGAGGCGGTATCGTTTGTCACCGGCTTCCCGCCGCAGCATATCCATCTGAAAAGACGGGCCCGCCAGAAAGGTTTGCAGCAGTATGAAAAAACGGGTGCCGAGGGAGAGGATTTTGTGATTCACGAAAACGGGCGGGCGTTTTGGGTGAATCTCGATAAATATCTGGATACCGGCCTCTTTCTCGATCACCGTAACACCCGCCGCCGAGTCGGCGAAGAAGCCGCCGGCAAACGCTTCCTCAACCTGTTTGCCTATACCGGCAGCTTCAGCGTTTATGCCGCTACCGGTGGCGCGGCAAGCAGCGAAACCGTTGATTTGTCGAATACCTATTTGGACTGGGCCAAGCGCAACTTTGCCTTAAACGGCATCGATGAGCGTCGTCATCAGATTATCCGCGCCGACGTATTTCGTTATTTGGAGCAGGCCGCCGCCGAGCAAAAATGCTTCGATTTGATTGTGATGGATCCGCCCAGTTTCTCCAACAGCAAAAAAATGCTCGATATTTTGGATGTCCAGCGCGACCAAGCGGCTTTGATCAACGGGGCAATGCAATTGTTGGCACCAGCAGGCTGCCTCTATTTTTCCAATAATCTGCGCAGCTTTGTTTTGGAGCAAGCCATTATGGAGCGTTATCAGGTTCGGGATGTATCGAAATCTTCCGTGCCTGATGACTTCCGCAATAAGAAAATTCACCAGTGCTGGCAAATACGGCACCGTTGACAGCGGTGTTGAACGGTATTGATTGAAGCGGGCGCAACAGGCTACCTGAAACTTTTCAGGTAGCCTGTATTCAGGTTGGGCAGTTTGATTTGGGTTCATTTTGGTGTTGGTGATTTTATTGTCTGACAAAATTTCCTTGTTATTCATGGTGGTGATGGATTGGGTGGGATTTTTTTGTGATTTGTGGTTGACTGTGTTTGGCTGGGGGCGTATAGTTCGCCTTCTTCGCTGCTTCGGCAGCAAAAATTTTGCTCTTTAACAGTACAGATTACCGATAAGTGTGAGTGCATTGAGCCTCACACTGCGACAAAAACAGACAAGATGTAGATTAACTACATTGTGTTGGTTTCTTTGAAGCAGACCAGAAGTTATTAAGTTAGAGATTGAACATAAGAGTTTGATCCTGGCTCAGATTGAACGCTGGCGGCATGCTTTACACATGCAAGTCGGACGGCAGCACAGAGAAGCTTGCTTCTTGGGTGGCGAGTGGCGAACGGGTGAGTAACGCATCGGAACGTACCGAGTAGTGGGGGATAACTGTCCGAAAGGATGGCTAATACCGCATACGCTTTGAGAAGGAAAGCGGGGGATCTTCGGACCTCGCGCTATTCGAGCGGCCGATGTCTGATTAGCTAGTTGGTGGGGTAAAGGCCTACCAAGGCGACGATCAGTAGCGGGTCTGAGAGGATGATCCGCCACACTGGGACTGAGACACGGCCCAGACTCCTACGGGAGGCAGCAGTGGGGAATTTTGGACAATGGGCGCAAGCCTGATCCAGCCATGCCGCGTGTCTGAAGAAGGCCTTCGGGTTGTAAAGGACTTTTGTCAGGGAAGAAAAGCTTTGGGTTAATACCCTGGAGTGATGACGGTACCTGAAGAATAAGCACCGGCTAACTACGTGCCAGCAGCCGCGGTAATACGTAGGGTGCGAGCGTTAATCGGAATTACTGGGCGTAAAGCGAGCGCAGACGGTTTGTTAAGCAGGATGTGAAATCCCCGGGCTCAACCTGGGAACTGCGTTCTGAACTGGCAGGCTAGAGTATGTCAGAGGGGGGTAGAATTCCACGTGTAGCAGTGAAATGCGTAGAGATGTGGAGGAATACCGATGGCGAAGGCAGCCCCCTGGGATAATACTGACGTTCATGCTCGAAAGCGTGGGTAGCAAACAGGATTAGATACCCTGGTAGTCCACGCCCTAAACGATGTCAATTAGCTGTTGGGGTGCATGACACCTTAGTAGCGTAGCTAACGCGTGAAATTGACCGCCTGGGGAGTACGGTCGCAAGATTAAAACTCAAAGGAATTGACGGGGACCCGCACAAGCGGTGGATGATGTGGATTAATTCGATGCAACGCGAAGAACCTTACCTGGTCTTGACATGTACGGAATCCTCCAGAGACGGAGGAGTGCCTTCGGGAGCCGTAACACAGGTGCTGCATGGCTGTCGTCAGCTCGTGTCGTGAGATGTTGGGTTAAGTCCCGCAACGAGCGCAACCCTTGTCATTAGTTGCCATCATTTAGTTGGGCACTCTAATGAGACTGCCGGTGACAAACCGGAGGAAGGTGGGGATGACGTCAAGTCCTCATGGCCCTTATGACCAGGGCTTCACACGTCATACAATGGTCGGTACAGAGGGTAGCCAAGCCGCGAGGTGGAGCCAATCCCAAAAAACCGATCGTAGTCCGGATTGCACTCTGCAACTCGAGTGCATGAAGTCGGAATCGCTAGTAATCGCAGGTCAGCATACTGCGGTGAATACGTTCCCGGGTCTTGTACACACCGCCCGTCACACCATGGGAGTGGGGGATACCAGAAGTAGGTAGGGTAACCGCAAGGAGCCCGCTTACCACGGTATGCTTCATGACTGGGGTGAAGTCGTAACAAGGTAGCCGTAGGGGAACCTGCGGCTGGATCACCTCCTTTCTAGAGAAAAGACGGGGCTTGGTGCATTCACACTTATCGGTAAACTGTGAATTAGAGATGCGAAACTGGTTGGGGGAACCCGACGAAGTTGGAGTAATCTGGGTTTGTAGCTCAGCTGGTTAGAGCACACGCTTGATAAGCGTGGGGTCGCAGGTTCAAGTCCTGCCAGACCCACCAAGAGATTGGGGGCATAGCTCAGTTGGTAGAGCACCTGCTTTGCAAGCAGGGGGTCATCGGTTCGATCCCGTTTGCCTCCACCAAAAGCTGATGGCAAATAAAAACGAGTTTGAAGAGCTGGTTTTTATTTGCGATTAAAAGTTGCATTGATCTTTAACAAATTGGAAAGCCGAAATCAACAAACAAAGACAATGTTGGTTTTACCCGCCCGAAGCGATTCATTTGTCTTCAGGCAGCCTGCAAAGGCAAGGGTGAGACCACAGTAATTTGGGTGATGATTGTATCGTTTGTCTGTGAGTGCAAAAGGCACAGACGAACACACAACAAGCAGTAAGCTTTATCAAAGTAGAGAGCCTAAGTTAAACCGACTTGTCAACGGAAGGTTTAGCGAAGTCAGCAGGTTCTTCAAATGATAGAGTCAAGTGAATAAGTGCATCAGGTGGATGCCTTGGCGATGATAGGCGACGAAGGACGTGTAAGCCTGCGAAAAGCATCGGGGAGCTGGCAATAGAGCTATGATCCGGTGATGTCCGAATGGGGAAACCCACCGTATTCTGTACGGTATCCTTATCTGAATACATAGGATAAGCGAAGCGAACCCGGAGAACTGAACCATCTAAGTACCCGGAGGAAAAGAAATCAACCGAGATTCCGCAAGTAGTGGCGAGCGAACGCGGAGGAGCCTGTATACGATAGCTGTTGGGATAGAAGAAGGACTTGGAAACGTCCGCCATAGTGGGTGATAGCCCCGTATTCGAAATTCCAGCAGTGGTACTAGGTATACGACAAGTAGGGCGGGACACGTGAAATCCTGTCTGAAGATGGGGGGACCATCCTCCAAGGCTAAATACTCATCATCGACCGATAGTGAACCAGTACCGTGAGGGAAAGGCGAAAAGAACCCCGGGAGGGGAGTGAAATAGAACCTGAAACCTGATGCATACAAACAGTGGGAGCCTCTTAATGGGGTGACTGCGTACCTTTTGTATAATGGGTCAACGACTTACATTCAGTAGCGAGCTTAACCGGATAGGGGAGGCGCAGGGAAACCGAGTCTTAATAGGGCGATCAGTTGCTGGGTGTAGACCCGAAACCGAGTGATCTATCCATGGCCAGGATGAAGGTGCCGTAACAGGTACTGGAGGTCCGAACCCACGCATGTTGCAAAATGCGGGGATGAGCTGTGGATAGGGGTGAAAGGCTAAACAAACTCGGAGATAGCTGGTTCTCCCCGAAAACTATTTAGGTAGTGCCTCATGTATCACTTCCGGGGGTAAAGCACTGTTATGGCTAGGGGGTCATTGCGACTTACCAACCCATGGCAAACTAAGAATACCGGAAAGTGCAATCATGGGAGACAGACAGCGGGTGCTAACGTCCGTTGTCAAGAGGGAAACAACCCAGACCGCCAGCTAAGGTCCCAAATGACAGATTAAGTGGTAAACGAAGTGGGAAGGCCCAGACAGCCAGGATGTTGGCTTAGAAGCAGCCATCATTTAAAGAAAGCGTAATAGCTCACTGGTCGAGTCGTCCTGCGCGGAAGATGTAACGGGGCTCAAATCTGTAACCGAAGCTGCGGATGCGCGCTTCATTAAATGAATTCAGATAGCTTGCCGGAGCGAAGCGACGGAAAGCATTTATTAAAGTGGAGTTTATTTAATGAAGCGCGCATGGTAGGGGAGCGTTCTGTAGGCCTGAGAAGGTGCATCGTAAGGTGTGCTGGAGGTATCAGAAGTGCGAATGTTGACATGAGTAGCGATAAAGCGGGTGAAAAGCCCGCTCGCCGAAAGCCCAAGGTTTCCTACGCAACGTTCATCGGCGTAGGGTGAGTCGGCCCCTAAGGCGAGGCAGAAATGCGTAGTCGATGGGAAACGGGTTAATATTCCCGTACTTTGATTCAATGCGATGTGGGGACGGAGAAGGTTAGGTTAGCAAGCTGTTGGAATAGCTTGTTTAAGCCGGTAGGTGGAAGACTTAGGCAAATCCGGGTCTTCATAACACCGAGAAGTGATGACGATTGTCTACGGACAAGAAGTAACTGATACCACGCTTCCAGGAAAAGCCACTAAGCTTCAGTTGAATCAGAACCGTACCGCAAACCGACACAGGTGGGCAGGATGAGAATTCTAAGGCGCTTGAGAGAACTCGGGAGAAGGAACTCGGCAAATTGATACCGTAACTTCGGGAGAAGGTATGCCCTCTGAGGTGAAGCACTTGCTGCGTAAGCTTTGGAGGGTCGCAGAGAATCGGTGGCTGCGACTGTTTATTAAAAACACAGCACTCTGCTAACACGAAAGTGGACGTATAGGGTGTGACGCCTGCCCGGTGCTGGAAGGTTAATTGAAGATGTGCAAGCATCGGATCGAAGCCCCAGTAAACGGCGGCCGTAACTATAACGGTCCTAAGGTAGCGAAATTCCTTGTCGGGTAAGTTCCGACCCGCACGAATGGCGTAACGATGGCCACACTGTCTCCTCCCGAGACTCAGCGAAGTTGAAATGGTTGTGAAGATGCAATCTCCCCGCTGCTAGACGGAAAGACCCCGTGAACCTTTACTGTAGCTTTGCATTGGACTTTGAAGGCACTTGTGTAGGATAGGTGGGAGGCTTAGAAGCAGAGACGCCAGTTTCTGTGGAGCCGTCCTTGAAATACCACCCTGGTGTCTTTGAGGTTCTAACCCAGGTCCGTAATCCGGATCGGGGACCGTGCATGGTAGGCAGTTTGACTGGGGCGGTCTCCTCCCAAAGAGTAACGGAGGAGTTCGAAGGTTACCTAGGTCCGGTCGGAAATCGGACTGATAGTGCAATGGCAAAAGGTAGCTTAACTGCGAGACCGACAAGTCGAGCAGGTGCGAAAGCAGGACATAGTGATCCGGTGGTTCTGTATGGAAGGGCCATCGCTCAACGGATAAAAGGTACTCCGGGGATAACAGGCTGATTCCGCCCAAGAGTTCATATCGACGGCGGAGTTTGGCACCTCGATGTCGGCTCATCACATCCTGGGGCTGTAGTCGGTCCCAAGGGTATGGCTGTTCGCCATTTAAAGTGGTACGTGAGCTGGGTTTAAAACGTCGTGAGACAGTTTGGTCCCTATCTGCAGTGGGCGTTGGAAGTTTGACGGGGGCTGCTCCTAGTACGAGAGGACCGGAGTGGACGAACCTCTGGTGTACCGGTTGTGACGCCAGTCGCATCGCCGGGTAGCTAAGTTCGGAAGAGATAAGCGCTGAAAGCATCTAAGCGCGAAACTCGCCTGAAGATGAGACTTCCCTGAGGGCTTGACCCTCCTGAAGAGTCGTTCTAGACCAGGACGTTGATAGGTCGGGTGTGGAAGCGCAGCAATGCGTGAAGCTAACCGATACTAATTGCTCGTGAGGCTTGACTCTATCATTTGAAGAACTTTGGATTCGGACATCGGATATCGGCAAACCGATATCCAACATCACGAATCAAAGTAATAAAAAGATAAAAGCTTACATAAGACTTGATGACACATCATCGCACCGTTGATTAAACAATAAATAAGTGAAGCAGCGCTTCATAACGGCTTACCAATTTGACAGTTTATGTTTGGCGGCCATAGCGAGTTGGTCCCACGCCTTCCCATCCCGAACAGGACCGTGAAACGACTCAGCGCCGATGATAGTACGGATACCCGTGTGAAAGTAGGTCACCGCCAAACCCCATTACTAAAGCCCCCTGAATATCAGGGGGCTTTTACTTGTGCGGACGTAACGGGACAGTAAAGGATTGATTGTGCTTGTTTGAGGGGAAGGGTGCAGGCAATTGGGCGGCCAGGGTGCCGGCAAGCGATTATGCCGGAATCCCTAATCAGCTTGAATCTTTCAGGTAGCCCCAACGCCGTGAAAGAAATGCCAACTCGGTACGAGTGTGTCACTGTGGGCTGGAAATCTTTTGCAAAACACCGCTATCGGCAGCGCATCTTGCCTGTAGCTTCATTCTCTATAAACGGCTTGTTCGCTTAGCTTTCTGGTATGTGGTTTGTCTGTTTTACAGATTTTACAAAGGTCTCAGGTTGCAGTCAGGAAAAATAAGGGATTTTCGGCTTAATGGACATTTGGGTTGGTTTTTAGAGAACTTAGCTTCTAATGGACATTTAGGTTGGTTTTTGAGCTCTTTTTTGCTTCCTAAACTCCAAAGAAATTATCTATAAACAGTCTTTTAGATTCCATACTCATCCCGGCATGGCAGCGTATTTTGGTCTTCAATTCGCCAAATTTCCCTTCTAAGCGGTTGGTGGTGTTCGGTATCATCAGTTTTTGATTTTGTTGATACGTGAATAAATAGCTCAGGTTGCGCCTCAGACTGTGGTAAGCACTTCTCAATCTTTTGTGGGTGTACCACTTTTGGTGTCCGTCTATGCTGTAGCTGAGTTCGTTCAAATAGTCGCGATGTCTTGCATGCCATAAAAACAGCTCACTCTCAAAGTCGGCTTTGCTGTAGCCAAACAAACTGTCAGCCAACTCTTTCGGCTCTCTGCCTGCGTCCGACTTTGGACGGCGGGTCAGATAGCGGCGGACGGTTTGCTGTTGGTGAAATTGACAGAGTTGGAAAGGAATGTCGGGATACAGTGTGCTCAATCCTTTGAAGCCGTCGGCAGTGATGCTTTGAATGGCAATGCCTTTATTGAGAATAGCCTTTAACCCTTGTTCATAGAGTACGGTACTTTCTTTTGCCACATACTGCTTGTGCAGCACTTGGCCGTTGAGGCTGTTCATAAACACCATGACGCCGAAAGCTCTGCCGAAGTAGGTTGTGTCCATGATGATGTTGGCAACCGGATGGGGCGGCGGCGGCCGATGCAGGCTGGCTTGTTTGAGGCGGCGCTGTATGGTTTTTAAGCTGCAACGGTGCCGATGGGCCAGTTGGGCATAAGTTTGTTTGAGGTGGATGTACTCATACAAAAGACAGTCATTGTCGAGTGTCTTTGAGACCGGGAGAAATTTGTTGCAGGCAGAACATTTATATCTTTGCCTACCGTTTTTTCTTCCGTATTTGATAAGGGTGTTTTGATGGCAAAACGGGCATTTTTAACAAACATTGGCAAAAAACCGCTGAAAGCCTTGTATGCTAAGGATTACAGCGGTTTTTACCAACCCAAATGTCCATTAAGCCGGATTTTACGTATTAAAAACAGCCGAAATCCTGCATTCGGATTTCGGCTGTGGAAAGAGAAGAGTGTTTTGTAAACGCTTCAGGGCTACCTGAAAAATGCTGCAGATAATCTTTGCTTTAACTGTCAGCAGTTCAATCGTGCATCATTGTGGCATCTAAGGTGTTTTCTAATAGGGTGGCAATGGTCATCGGACCGACGCCTCCGGGAACAGGTG
This sequence comes from Neisseria shayeganii, assembly GCF_014054965.1. Lineage (NCBI taxonomy): Bacteria > Pseudomonadati > Pseudomonadota > Betaproteobacteria > Neisseriales > Neisseriaceae > Neisseria > Neisseria shayeganii. The sequence goes on from NZ_CP059567.1 coordinate 51,049, forward strand.
TAATCATGGCAGCACGTTTGCGGGCAGCTTCAAAGGCCACATCTCCGCACAAACGGCCATCATCCAATCGGTTAATGCCCACATCAATCACTACTGCTCCCGGTTTGATCCATTCGCCGGGAATAAAATTCGGGATGCCGACGCCCACGACCAAAATATCTGCTTGCCCTACTTCGGCAGCCAGATCTTGTGTCGCACTATGGCAGACGGTTACCGTGGCTCGGGCCAGAAGCATTTCCAGTGCTTGAGGGCGGCCAACAATATTGGAGGCGCCGACGATAACGGTTTTTTTGCCTTTGGGGTCGATGCCGTAGGCGTCCAGCAGGGTCATAACGCCTTTGGGGGTGCAAGGACGCATTAATGGCATTTTCACCGCTAAACGGCCAACATTGTATGGGTGGAAGCCATCCACATCTTTGTGCGGGAGAATGCGTTCAATCACCGATTGGCTGTCTATGTGTGCGGGCAAGGGCAATTGGACCAGAATGCCATCAACCTCTGCATCGGCATTCAATTCATCAATCAGTTTCAATAGCGCTTCTTGGGTAGTGCTGGCAGGCAGTTCATGGCTGCGTGACGTAAAAGCCACCTTTTCACAAGCCAATTTTTTGTTACGTACATAAACCGCGCTTGCAGGGTCGTCGCCGACCAATACTACAGCCAAGCAAGGGGCCCTTAGGCCTTTGGCTAGACGATTGGCCACTTGCTCGGCAACATATTGCAAACGCTGTTCGGATACGGCTTTGCCGTCAATCAGCTGGGCGCTCATCAAATGGTTTCCTCTGAAATGAACAATAAAATCGCGGGAGGTGCGGGAAGCAAAGGTCATCAATGGACTATGTTTGCTCAAACCCGTATTTGAAATAAAGGGCGGCATTGTCTCATTTTCCGCCGGTTTTTTCATCTTGAAATAGAGTCCAGTTTATTTAGAAACATGATTCACGCTTTTCGAAAGGCAGCCTTACTTATTTTTGAATAAAAAAGCATAGGGTTAAGCTAAAGTGAGGGCGATTTGGCGCAAAGTGCTTGACCTTTGGGTAGGGAGCGGGTATATTCCCGCTTCTCGTCGGGGCGTAGCGCAGCCTGGTTAGCGCATCTGCTTTGGGAGCAGAGGGTCGTGAGTTCGAATCCCACCGCCCCGACCAAAGTAACCCGACATTGGTTGCGACAGGAAGTTAAGGTAGAGCGCCCGTAGCTCAACCGGATAGAGCACCCGCCTTCTAAGCGGGCGGTTACAGGTTCGATTCCTGTCGGGCGTGCCAAGCGTCGAAAAGTTTTTAATGTGGTGGCTGTAGCTCAGCTGGTTAGAGTCCCGGATTGTGATTCCGGTTGTCGTGGGTTCGAATCCCATCAGCCACCCCAAATATTCAGCCCGAATGCTTTAAGCATTCGGGCTTTTGCTTTGTGTGCTGCTAATAATTCTGCCAAACCGTCCACAGCCCCATGGCACAAAACAGCGCACAGGCGCTCAGGCGTACGATTCGAGTGGGCATCCGGTTGAGCAGACGGGCCCCTAGATAAACGACCGGCACATTGGCCAACATCAGGCCTAAGGTGCTGCCAACGAGTACCGCCCACATTTCCTGATAGCGGGCGGCAAGAAATACGGTGGCCAATTGGGTTTTGTCGCCGATTTCGGCCAGAAAAAACAGAATAAAGGTGGCAAAAAACGCACCGTATTTCATCATCGGGCTGTCTTGGCTGTCGTCTTTGTCTGGCCGCAGCAGCCATAAACCAACCGCAAGAAAGTTCCCCCCCACCAGCCAAGACAATGCGGTTGGCGAAAAGCGGGCGGCCAGCCAAACGCCGATCCAAGCGGATAAGGCGTGGTTTAGTAGGGTGGCGGCGAAGATGCCGGCACTGATCGCATATTTTTGTCGGAAACGGGCGGCCAAGAATAAGGCCAGCAATTGGGTTTTGTCGCCAATTTCGGCTAAGGCCACCAGCACGGTGGAAGAAAAAAAGGCATCCATACTCATTACCTGGCGGGCGATCAAACAAAAAGACGGCAAAATCCGCCCGCCAAGGGGCATTGCCGTCTTAAGTCTCATCAATCCCGCCGGGGACGCCGTAACCATGCCCGATTGGGCAAATCTGTTGATTAGGGCTCCGGGCTACCTGAAACAGCCCGGACGACTACTCCCTCAAGAAGTGGGGCCGATTATAGAGACCCTGCTTCTTCTCTGCAAGCGTCGCGGTGTATGGATGATTTCTCAATACGTTCGCTGCAAAAGCCGATGTTGCTGTTTTAGGGCGTGTTGTCAGTTGGCATGATGGTGGTTGTTTGCGGTAAAACGCCCCCGTCTGCGGCGTCGCCCGCTCGGGATAACGGAAAGTTCGCAAGGTGTCCAATCTTGCCGCACGCTCTGCTTAGCATACGGGGCTTTACCGTCCCCAAACCGCTAAGCCAGCCAAACGGCCGCACACCCTAAACGGTGCTGTATTCGGACCGATTGTTGGTCGGCAAAACGCCTCACATGGCCTAGATGCTGACTGCCTGCCGCTGTTGTTCCGCCGCTTCCAAAATTTGCAAGATTTCTACAATGCCCTGCCCGATGCGCCGCGCATAGTTGATGTCGTTCATTAAAGAAGAGGTTTGCCAGCCGCCTAGCTTGCCGCTGCGCAGCTTGACCAACACACGGGCGCGGAATGTTTCCAGGCTGGCCGTATGCGCTTCCAGTTGCGCCATGCGCTCACTGCGCTGCGCCGACTGCAAGGGGAGGGCATTGATTTCCCGAAACAGGCGCAGGGTTTTGAATAAATGCTTGCGCAGGCGGAGATAGTCTTTGAACACAGGCGCATCGGGTTGTTGCAGATACTGCTGCATATTTTTTTGCAGGTGTTTGCTCTCTTTGACGATTTCCACTATTTGCCAAGCCGCTTCGTGTGCAGTGGCCAACCGTTGCTGCTGGCTGTCGCCTTCGATATCGGTCTTACCCGTGAAATCCAATAATTCGCTGTACAGCGGTTTGATTTGGCTTTCGTAATACGCCTGAGCGTTCAGATGCAGCGGCGCTTGGGGCGGCGGCAATTCCTCTTCTTCTTCCTTGTACAGGTGTTCAACCGGAATAAAGAGCACATGGCAAATCACCTCTGTACCCAAGGTATTCAAGTGGCCCACTTCTTGAAACACTGCCCGCACGGCGGTATCGCCCGAACGCAGCATATTGTCGTTCAGGTAGCGTGCCCGCACCGGTGTGCTGTTTTCCGGTAACAGGCTGGTTTCCGCCTTTTCAGGTAGCCATTGCAGCAGTTTGTCGGCCAAGCGCTGCTGCAGCTTCCAGAAAACGGCCAAACCCAAGCCGTTAAATAGTGTGTGGAACAAAGCCAGCTGCAGCAGATTGCCCATGCCTGTCCAATCGGCCAAACCGATGACCAACCGGCTCAACGGCCACCACAGAATCAAAGACAGCACGGCGGTCACCACGTTAAACACCAAATGTGCCAAAGCCAAACGCTGGCCGCTGCGGTCGCTGCCGAGCATGCCCACGAATGCGGTCGATACGCTGCTGCCCACATTCGAGCCGATGGCAATCGCAAAACCCTGCGTCACGCTGATCTGCCCGCCGGCCAAGGCTGCCAAGGTCAGAATCAGCGTGGCGTGCGAAGACTGCAACACAATGGTCAGCAAGAGGCCGATGCCGCAGAAAATCGCAATTTCGGCCACGCCGTTGAAACGCAGCGACGCAAAATCCACTTGCCCGCCCAAGGCCTGAAAGCCGTCTTTAATCGCATCAATGCCTAAGAAAATCAGCGAAATGCCCACCAGCACCCGGCCGACCGCTTTGCTTTTATTGTTGAAAAAACTGGCCAAAATGCCGAATACCAGCATCGGCACCGCTATCGGGCTCAAGCTGATGCTCTGTCCGGCCAGCGCCAACAGCCAAATGCCGCTGGTGGCGCCGAGGTTGGTGCCCAAAATAATCGCAATGCCGCCGGCCAAGGTAATCAGGCCCGTGCTGAGGAAGGCGATGGTGAGCAAAGACACCAAGGTGCTGGACTGCAGCACAAAGGTGGCGCCGATGCCGAACAGCAAACCCTTGCCCGCCGTGGCCGTGCTTTTGGCCATCAAACGCTCCAGGGTGCCGCCGGCGGCATTGTGCAAGCCCTCCTCAATACACTGCATGCCGAACAAAAACAAAGCCAAGCCGTAGCAGAGCTTCAGCCAAGCGGTGCTGTACCAGAAAGAAGCGGCCAAAACGGCCAGCAACACAAGCGAAAACAGGGTTTTTAAAGGCAGTTTTTTCATAGCGATACAGGGAGAGTGGGAACGGGCCGTTCTGTCGGCAAATATGACAGAAAGATGACAGAACGCGTTGGATTATAGCCTGTCTTGAGCGTCTTACCTAGACAGCACATCCCTGCCCGCAATGGCTTTCAAACCGCACTGCCGGGCCACAAAACAAAAAGGCTACCTGAAAGCCCTGCTGCAATCAGCATCCTGCTTTCAGGTAGCCTGCGGGAGGCAGGCCGCCATCCTACCCATGGCAGCCTGCTACGGCATCAAACAATCTTCACTGCCGGCACCGCAATCACGGCGCGGCTGATTTTTTCTTGGGAAGGCAGCACATTGGCCTGGCCGGTGAGGATTTTGTCGCCGTTTTGGTTGACCACCACGGTTTCCAGCGCCACCCGTTTTTTTTCTTCGTCACGCGACACCACGGTCAGGGTGACGGTTAAGGTGTCGCCGATGTACACCGGCCGGCGGAACTGCAGATCCTGGCCCAGATAAATCGTGCCCATGCCGGGGAAGCGGGTACCGATGACGGCGGAAATCAGGCCGGCGGTAAACATACCGTGCGCAATCGGCTTTTTAAACATGGTACCGGCGGCGTATTCGGCGTCCAAATGCGCCGGATTGGTATCGTGGGAAACCGCCGCATACAGCACCACATCTTCCTCGCTTACCGTGCGGCTCTGGCTGTAGCTTTGGCCGATGGTCAGTTCGTCAAACGTAAAATTGCTGATGATGTCGCTCATGGTACGCTCCTGATGAAAGTTGGGAAGACAAGGCCTCGAATGTTGCCGCAAAGCCGGCGGTTCGGCAAGTATGGCGGCTTTCAGGTAGCCTACCGTTTAAGGCTATAATCCACCCTTATTTCTGAATCAAGCAAACACCATGAACATCATTGCCACCCTCGCCACCGAATTAAACGCCACCGCCGCCCAAATCCAAGCCGCCGTCGAACTGCTCGACGACGGCGCCACCGTGCCCTTTATCGCCCGCTACCGCAAAGAAGTAACCGGCGGACTGGACGACACCCAACTGCGCCACCTTGCCGAGCGTCTGCAATACCTGCGCGAATTGGCCGATCGCAAGCAAACCGTGTTAAAAAGCATTGAAGAACAAGGCAAACTCACGCCCGAGCTTCAGACGGCTATCGAAGCGGCCGACAACAAAACCGCGCTTGAAGACCTCTACCTTCCCTACAAACCCAAACGCCGCACCAAAGCTCAAATCGCCCGCGAAAACGGTTTGCAGCCTTTGGCGGAATTATTGTTACAAACGCCGTCTGAACAGCCCGAAACCGCCGCCGAAGGCTACCTGAACGAACAAGTACCCGACACCAAAGCCGCGCTCGACGGCGCACGCGCCATTCTGATGGAACAGTTCGCCGAAGATGCCGAACTGCTCGGCAACTTGCGCGAAAAACTGTGGAACGAAGCCGAAATCCATGCCCAAGTGCTTGCCGGACAAGAAGAGGCCGGCGAAAAATTCAAAGACTATTTTGACCACCGCGAACCCGTCCGCAACATGCCCAGCCACCGCGCGCTGGCCGTATTGCGCGGCCGCAACGAAGGCGTGCTGCAAGTCGCCCTCAAATACCAGCCCGACGAAACCCCGATTACCGAGCAGAGCGAATACGAAAAAATCATCGTCAAACATTTCGGCATCACCGATCAAGGCCGCCCCGCCGATCGGTGGTTACGCGACACTGTGCGCCTTACCTGGCGCGCCAAAATCTTCCTCTCGCTGGAGCTTGAAGCCTTAGGCCGCTTGAAAGAAGCCGCCGACACCGACGCCATTACCGTGTTCGCCCGCAACCTCAAAGACCTGCTCTTGGCCGCCCCCGCCGGCCGCCTGCCCACCCTCGGCCTCGACCCCGGCTACCGCACCGGCATCAAAACCGCCGTGGTGGACGACACCGGCAAGCTGCTCGACACCGCCGTCGTCTATCTGCACCAAGAAAACAACGCTTTAGCCACCCTTGCCCGCCTGATCAAACAACACGGCGTAAAACTGATTGCCATCGGCAACGGCACCGCCAGCCGCGAAACCGACAAACTCGCCGGCGAATTAATCAAAAGGCTTGCTGCGACCGCAGGAAGTCCCGAAGGGAAAATGGGGCTGCATAAAATCGTCGTCTCCGAAGCCGGCGCATCCGTTTATTCCGCTTCGGAGTTGGCCGCCAAAGAATTTCCCGAGTTAGACGTTTCCCTGCGCGGAGCCGTCTCCATCGCCCGCCGCCTGCAAGACCCGCTGGCCGAATTGGTAAAAATCGACCCCAAATCCATCGGCGTCGGCCAATACCAGCACGATGTCAACCAAAGCCAACTCGCCAAATCACTGGATGCCGTAGTGGAAGACTGCGTGAACGCCGTCGGTGTGGACGTGAACACCGCCTCCGTCCCTCTGCTGGCACGCATTTCCGGCCTCAACAGCACACTCGCACAAAACATCGTTGCTTACCGCGACGAAAACGGCGCATTCGACAGCCGCAAAAAACTCCTCAAAGTACCGCGCCTCGGCGAAAAAATCTACGAGCAGGCCGCCGGCTTCTTGCGCATCAACGGCGGCAAAGAACCGCTGGACGCATCCGCCGTCCACCCCGAGGCTTACCCTGTCGTCGCCAAAATGCTCGACGACCTGCATATCAAAGCCGCCGATCTCATCGGCAACCGCGAAAAAATCAAACAAATCAAGCCCGCCAGCTACACCACCGAGCAATTCGGCCTGCCCACCATCATGGACATCCTCGCCGAACTCGAAAAACCCGGCCGCGACCCGCGCGGCGAATTTCAGACGGCCACCTTTGCCGAAGGCATCAACGAAATCAGCGATTTACAAGTCGGCATGATTTTGGAAGGCGTAGTGAGCAACGTAGCCAACTTCGGCGCATTCGTCGATATCGGCGTCCACCAAGACGGTCTCGTCCACATCTCCGCCTTGTCGAATCGGTTCGTCCAAGACCCGCGCGAAGTCGTCAAAGCCGGCGACGTAGTTAAAGTGAAAGTGCTGGAAGTCGATGCCGCCCGCAAACGCATCGCCCTAACCATGCGCTTGGATGATGAAGCAGGTAACGCTTCTGGAAGAAACGGCAGGCTACCTGAAAACGGGCACGGCAAGCGCCGTTCAGGTGGCCCGCAATACCAACGGCAGGAAAAACCAATGGGCAATACCGCCATGGCCGATGCGTTTGCGAAGTTGAAAAAGTAATTTCACCAATACGATATTGCCAAGGTGCTCCAGATGGGAAAATCCAGCCAGCCTCAGAAAATCGTTGAATTTTTACAAGCCAATCCGCTACGGAAATTCACGGCACGCCAAATTGCCCAAGCCATTACGGAACAATATCCGCATGACTATCAAAATAAAAAATCTAAATTTGCCGATGAAAAAGCATTTATCCAACAAGTCGTCTCAGAAATCGGTTCACACAAAAGTTCCGTACTGAAATTATGTCCCGCCATCCGTATGCAGGACAAACCACGCCCGCGTTTGTTTTGGTTTGATCCAAGCCACCAACAAGATAATGGATTGGTCGTGGATGAATCCGCCTATGCCGCCTCGGAGCAAGACCTGTATCCTTTGATGATGCGTTTTTTGTCCTCCAATTTAGGTTTATACGGTTTGCGAATTGACGAAAAACGCTCCAAAAACAATCGTGGCAGCAGAGGCAATCATTGGCTGCATCCGGATATTGTTGCAATGCAGGCATTGGATAAAGCATGGCAGCACGACGTGCGCCAATGCGCCCAATCGGGCGCGGGGCAACATGTGCTGTTGTGGTCGTTTGAAGTGAAGCGGGAGCTCAATGGCAGTAATGTGCGGGAAAGCTTTTTTCAGGCAGTCAGTAATTCTGGTTGGGCCAACGAGGGATATCTGGTCACCACCGCAATTGTCGGTGAACATACCGAACAGGAACTGCGCATTTTGTCAGCCTTGCACGGCATTGGCGTGATCATTTTGAACACCCAAGAATGGAACGACAGCGAGATTTGGCTGCCCGCCAAGCGCAAAGAACAAATTGACTGGCAGTCGGTCAATCGCATTGTGGAACAAAATACCGATTTCCAAACATTTATTGAGTATGTGGCCATTTATTTTCAATCGGGAAAAATCGTTGAAAACAATTGGAATCAATGATGAGGCCGTCTATAAAAGGAAAAATACATGACGACCGACAACACACTCATCCTCTACACCACTTCAGACGGTCTTTCCCAATTTGTGTTACGCGAATTGGGCGCGCAGCTTTGGTTGACGCAGGCGGAAATGGCGGAGCTGTACCAAGTAAGGCCGCAATCGATTACCCAACACATCAAAGCCATTTATCAAGAGCTTGAAATCGATGAAACGGCAACTTGTAAGGAATACTTACAAGTTCAAACGGAGGGCGGGCGCGAGGTCAAACGGCAGTTAAAACACTATTCCCTGCCGATGATTATCGCTGTCGGCTATCGTGTGCGCTCTTCGCGCGGGACACAATTCCGCCAATGGGCGACGCGTACTTTGGGCGAGTATCTGCAAAAGGGCTTTGTGCTGGATGACGAACGCCTGAAAAATCCACCGGTCGGTACCATCCCCGCACCGGATCATTTTGATGAATTGCTGGAGCGCATCCGCGATATCCGCGCCAGCGAAAACGGGTGTATCTGCGCGTGCGTGAGATTTTTGCGCTGGCGGGGGATTATCAGCCCAGTTTTCAAGAAACCACGCAATTTTTCAAAACCATTCAAAATAAACTGCATTTTGCAGTGACCGAGCATACCGCTGCTGAGCTGGTTTATCGGCGAGCGGATGCGTCCAAGCCGTTGATGGGCTTAACGCATATTACCGATGGTGTGGTTCGTAAAAAAGATATTAAAACGGCCAAAAACTATTTAAACGAAAAAGAAATCAGCCAGTTAAACCGCATCGTCACCATGTGGCTGGATTTTGCCGAAGATCAGGCTCAGCGCAAGAAACAGATTTTTTTAAAAGACTGGGAGATAAAGTTGAACCAGTTTTTAGAATTTAACGAGCGCGAAGTGCTGCAAGGTTCGGGTAAGATCAGCAGGAAACAGGCCGATGCTAAAGCAGAAGCCGAGTATGAGCGCTATATGGCCGCGCAACGGCAAATTAAGGAGCAGTAGGGAGTAGTGGATATTGCCGAATTATTGAGCCTGCAAAAATATGCTTCTGAAAAGTCAAAAAGTTAATCTAAGGCATATGTTTTTTTCCCTTCCCTCGCGCCCACCCCAAGCGCATCACCCACAGGCTACCTGAAACACCCTCATCGCCGCTGACCTCCGCCATGACTGCAACCGCCATCGAAACCCACCCGCTGCCGCCCTTCGTTCCCGCCAACGCCAAACTGCTGATGCTCGGCTCCTTTCCGCCGCCGCGCTCGCGTTGGAAGATGGATTTTTATTATCCCAACTTTCAAAACGATATGTGGCGGCTGTTCGGTTTGGTGTTTTTCCAAGACAAGGATTATTTTGTCGAAGCAGGTGGCAAGGCGTTTAAAGAAGTGCTGTTGCGGGCGTTTTTGGCGCAGCGCGGCATTGCCATCAGCGATGCCGCATATCGGGTGATTCGCTTGCAGGGCAATGCGTCGGACAAGTTTTTGCAGATTGTGGCGCCGGTGGATTTGGCGGGTTTGCTGGCGCAGATGCCGCAATGCCAAACGCTGATGAGCACCGGCGATAAAGCCACGGAGACATTGCTGTCTTTGCTGCCGCCGGGCACGGCCAAGCCGCCAATCGGCGGTTTTTCGGAGGCGGAGTATGCGGGGCGCTCTTTACGGCTCTACCGGATGCCTTCGTCTTCGCGGGCTTACCCTTTGGCTTTGGAGAAAAAGGCGGCGGTTTACGGGCGGTTTTTTGCGGAAATCGGTTTGTTGTGAGCGCTGACGTCACGCCGCTTGCCGACACAGCAAAATCAGCACCGCTTTGGCCGCAGCAAATGATAAAGGGCTACCTGAAACGCTTTCAGGTAGCCCTTGCCTTATCTGCAGCAGCGGTTTACAGGCCACCTTGGCCGATGCCGTTGGCAATATCGCGCACGGCGCTCACGTAGAGGCGGCTGTGGTTGTATTGCCAAATGCTGTAGAAATTGTTCAGGCCGATGTAATACTCGAAGCGCTCGGGAGCGACTTCCAAGCGGAAGAGCACGGCTTTTTCATGGTCGGCCACGGCTTCCAGCGGCACCACGCCCATTTGGCGCAGCTGGCCGACGGTGTAATTGAGTGCGGTTTTTTCTTCAATCAGCGCCAAAAGCTGCGGGGTGGTTTCGGCCAGCGACACGGGCACCATCACGCGGCCGCCAGTCTGCCAGCCGTGGGCTTTCATGTAGTTGGCCACCGAGGCGGCCACGTCGGGCACGCTGCCCCAGATATTGCGCTGGCCGTCGCGGTCGTAGTCCACCGCCCATTTGCGGTAGCTGGAAGGCATAAACTGCGGCATGCCCATGGCGCCCGCGTAGCTGCCCATAAAGCTGAAGGGATCGCGCCCTTCTTCTTTGGCCATCAGTAGGAATTCGCCCAGCTCTTTTTGGAAAAACTCTGCGCGGCGCGGGTAATCAAAGCCCAAGGTGGGCAGGGAATCGGCCAGGCGGAAGCTGCCCATATTGCTGCCGTAGTTGGTTTCGATGCCGATGATGGCCACGATGATTTCGGCCGGCACGCCGTATTCGCGGGCCACTTGGTCGATGACTTGGCGGTTTTGCTGGTAGAAGCGGCGGCCGCCGTTGATTTTGCCGCTGCCGGCGTTGCCGCGGCGGAACTCGTACCACGGGCGGGACGTGCCGGGGCGGTTCATGATGCTGATGATGTTGCCCTTGTATTGCGCGCGCTCGAAAAACTGCTGCAGTTCGGCTTCGCTGTAGCGGCCGTGGCTGGCCTGATGGCGGATGAATTGCTGCACATTAGCGTTTTGCGGAAAGCCGGTTTGGGCAACCGGTGCGGCGTTGGGATCGAAGGCGGGCGGTTTCGCCGGTGTGGCGGGCGCCGGGCGGGCGGATACGACCGGATCGCTGGCCTGCTGGCTGCGGCAGGCAGTCAGGGCCAACACGGCCGCACTCAGCAGCAAGACGGTTTTTGTTTTCATGAGAAGCTCCGAAATGGGAAAGCCCGTTGTGGGCACCTGGGTCATGGGTACTGCCGAAACGGGCGAATGTTTGGCTCGCCGCCGGCTGCGGGAGTCGTGCGCTAAGCGTGATTAGGCGATTTGGTGCCGGCGGGTACGGCGGCGGGAAACTGGCGGCAGTGTAACAGCCTGCCAATACAAAGGCTACCTGAAAGCGTTTCAGGTAGCCTGGCACCATGCGGTCGGCGGCCGCACGATTACAGACGGCTTAGCGGTAGGCTTGGCATTTGATGTCGCGGTTGGTGCAAAACATGGCGTTTTGCTGGGTACCGCAGGCTTGGCGTACTTTGTGGCGGGCCACGCCTTCGTTTTGGTCCAAGGCCTCGTAAGTTTTGCCGAACACCGATACGCTGCAGGCGTAAGTGGTGGGGGTTTGGCGTCGGTTTTCGATGATGATGTGCTGTTGCTGGCGGTTTTGCTGCTCCAGAGTCAGCACGCGGCGGCTCAGCTCTTCCACCCGCTGCTCCAAATACAGCAGACGGGCGGCGGTATCTTGGCCGTTATCCGCCAGCGTCAGGGCCGGGGCGGCAAGACCGGCGGCCAGCAACAGGCTGAGGCATACTTTTTTCATTTCGTTTGTCCTTTTTGTTTTGTTGGATAGGGCGGAAAATCAAGGGGCGCGATGGTGCCTGCATCGCACGTTAATATCCAGCAGGTCGGCTTATAAATTGTTATAAAGTTTGCAAAGAAGGGGTTAACCTGAAATTTTATGCTTGTAAAATAGGGCGGAGTGGTTTTCAGGTGGCCTGCCGCCGCGCTCGTCCATGCGCCTGCCGGCAAGCGGCGGTGCAGCGCTGTGCAAAGCCTGTAAATCCTTGCCGCAATTCCGTTATAATGCCGCGTTTCGGTATGCCTCACATACAGACTGTATTCGGTTTATGAGCTCCTCCCCTGTTTCCGGCAAAACCCCGCTGGCCAAACGGCCTTGGTTTGCCTTCCTCAGTTCCATGCGTTTCGCGGTGGCCTTGCTGTCTCTGCTGGCGCTGGCTTCCGTCATCGGCACCGTCTTGCAGCAAAACCAGCAGGATGTCGGCTATGTGGTGGAATTCGGCCCGTTTTGGGATCAGATTTTCCGCTTTCTCGGCCTCTACGATGTGTATTCCTCGGCTTGGTTTGTGGCCATCATGGCCTTTCTGATGCTGTCCACCGGCCTTTGCCTGTGGCGCAACATCCCGCCGTTTTTGCGCGAAATGCGTTCTTTCCGCCTCAAAGCCACCCGTCAATCGCTGGCGCATATGCAGCACACGGCCATGCTCACGCCGGCGCCTGCGCCCGATGTGGCGGAACGCTACCTGAAAGTTTCCGGTTTCTCCGTCAAGCAGCAAGCGCGCGAAGACGGCAGCCTGCTCTTGGCCGCGAAGAAGGGGGCGATGAACAAATGGGGCTATATCTGCGCCCACGCGGCCATCATCGTGATTTGTTTGGGCGGCCTGATCGACAGCAATATGGGCCTGAAGTTGGGCATTCTTTCAGGTAGCCTGAAGCCGGACAAGACCGCCGAATTCGCCAGCGATTTCGCGCCGGAAAGCCGTTTGGACAGCGGTACCTTGTCGTTCCGCGGCGATGTCAACGTGCGCGAAGGGCAAACGGTGGACAAGGTGTTTCTCAACACCGGCGAGGGCATGCTGGTGCAGGAACTGCCGTTTACGGTGCAACTCAAGCAGTTTCATGTGGATTTCTACGACAACGGCATGCCGCGCAATTTTGCCAGCGATTTGGTGGTGACCGACAAAAAAAGTGGCGAAGTCTTCCACCCCACGATTAAGGTCAACCACCCCTTCACCCTGCACGGCATCACGGTGTATCAGGCCAGTTTCGGTGACGGCGGCTCCGGCCTCAATTTCCGCGCTTGGAATTTGGCCAGCCCCTCTCCGCTGGCGGCCGAGTTGAAAGCCGCCTCCATGAGCAGCTTCCCGCTGCATTTGGGGCAGGGGCAATCCGCCAACTACACGCTGGAGTTCAACGAGTTGCGCCCCATGAATGTGGAGGATGAGGAGCAGGCCGCGCCGGAAGGAGGCAGCGCCTTGCACCGTCAGCTGCAAGATGTGCGCAGCGTGCGGCAGGAAAAAAGCGTGCGCAATGTGGGCCCCACCATCACTTTCCGCGTGCGCGACCAAGCCGGCCAGGCCAAAGAATACGTCAATTACATGCTGCCCCTGCTGCGCAACGGCGACTATTATTTCGCCACCGGCGAACGCGCCGCATTGGATCAGGAATACCGCTGGCTGATGATCCCGGCCGACTTCAACGGCAAACCCGATACCTTTATGCACCTGCGCGCCGTATTGCAAAACCCGCAGCAGCGGCAGGCGGTGATCGAGCAGGCGGTGGCCGGCATGGAAGGCGACACGCAAACCCGCTTCCGCGAAGCCTTGGGCAATGTGCTGGAGCTGTTTGCCCGCGAAGGTTATACCGGCCTGAACGATTTTGTGGCCGCCAAAATCCCGGCCGGCGAGCAGGAGCGGATGCGCGAACTGTTTTACCAAATGCTGTTCGGCGCCGGCAATCTGGCGCTGGACCAGGCGCTGGCCCAGCAAGGGGTGCAATGGCCGCAAAACGAAGCCCGCCAGCGTTTTCTGCTCAACAGTTTCGATGCCTACACCGGCCTCACCCGCTTTGATGCGCCGGTGCTGCTGCAGCTGGACGGCTTTAGCGAAGTGAAGTCTTCCGGCCTGCAGATGACCCGTTCGCCCGGCCAAGGCTTGGTGTATTTGGGTTCCGTTTTGCTGGTGTTGGGTACCGTCTTTATGTTTTACGTCCGCGAAAAGCGCGCTTGGCTGCTGTATGAAGACGGCGGCGTGCGCTTTGCCATGAGTTCCGGCCGCCACGGCCGCGAACTAGACACCGAATTTCCGCAGCACCAAACCCACCTCGCGCGCTTGGCGCAGGAGTTGAACCATCATGAACCATCCTGAATCTTCCCCTTATCTGCCGCCCGATATGTCGCACGAGCTGCTGCGCGAGCGCCGTTTTTGGCGCAAGCTGGGCGCGGCCGATTGGCTGTTTGCCGCCCTGATGGCCGCCATTGCGATGGCGGTCCACCTCATCTTGCCGCACCGCATGGACGTTTACGAAGTCTGCATCCTGTGGTGCAGCGCCGCGTCGGCGGTGGCGTTGGGCTGGTTTTTCAAACCGCTGCGCTGGTATATCCCGCTGTGCATCGCGCTGGCCTATGGCGCGGTGCTGCTCTACGGCGGCCACATTGAGCAGGCCGACAACCGCTTTCTGTTGAAATACTTTTTAAGCAGCCAATCGGCCATCGGCTGGCTGTGCGCACTGGTCATCATGGCTTGGGGCTGCTATGCGCTGGGCCTGTTCGGCAAACGGCACGGCGATTCCGCCACCAACACGCTGCTCGAGATGGGGCGCAACCTCAGCTGGGCGGCTGCCGTGGCCGGCTTGACCGGTATGCTGGTGCGCTGGCACGAAAGTTATCTGTTGCGCCCGGATGCCGGACACATTCCGGTTTCCAACCTGTATGAAGTGTTTATCCTGTTCATCGTCATCACTGGGCTGATGTTTTTGTATTACGAAGGCAAATTCAAGCTGCAGCGGCTGGGTGTGTTTGTGTACACCCTGCAGCTGATTTTGGTGGGTTTCGTGTTGTGGTACAGCTTCAGCCGCAACGCCCACCAAATCCAGCCGCTGATTCCGGCTTTGCAGTCTTGGTGGATGAAAATCCATGTGCCGGCCAATTTCATCGGCTACGGCGCTTTCTGCATGGCCGCCTTTCTCGGCGTGGCCGAATTGCTGAAACTGTACCGCCCGGCGCTCAAACTGCCGGAAACCCATGTGATCGAAGAGGTGATGTATAAAGCGATTGCGGTCGGCTTCCTCTTTTTCACCATCGCCACCATTCTCGGCGCATTGTGGGCCGCCGACGCCTGGGGCCGCTACTGGAGCTGGGATCCGAAAGAAACCTGGGCCTTTATTGTGTGGCTCAACTACGCGATCTGGCTGCATTTGCGTCTGGTGGCCGGCTGGCGCGGTGCGGTGCTAGCTTGGTGGGCCATTGTCGGCTTTTTCATCACCGCTTTCGCTTTTGTCGGCGTGAATATGTTTTTAAGCGGCCTGCATTCTTACGGCGGGCTGTAAACAACAGGCTACCTGAAAGCCGTGCCGCTTTTCAGGTAGCCTGTTGTTTTCCGCATCATCATTCATCCCCTTTCCCTGCTGCCACAATACAAAGGAACCCCGATTTATGGATTTCAGTTGGCTGGCCGACCCGGTAACCTGGCTGGGCTTCGCAACCCTGATTATTTTGGAAGTGGTGCTCGGCATCGACAATTTGGTGTTCGTGGCCATTCTCGCTAACAAGGTGAAACCGGCCCACCGCGACCGTGCGCGCATCACCGGCCTCGTGCTGGCCGTGCTGATGCGCTTGGTGATGCTCGGCTTTATGGTGCAGCTGATGCGCCTGACCGCGCCGCTGTTCGAAATCAACGGCCACGCCGTTTCCGGCAAAGACATGATCATGTTTTTCGGCGGCCTGTTCCTGCTCTATAAAGCCACCACCGAATTGCACGAGCGCCTGGAAGGCGTCAACCACTACACCGTGGCCGAGCAGCACAAAGTCCATGCCCCTTTTTGGGGCGTGGTGGCGCAGATTCTGGTGCTCGACGCCGTCTTCTCTATCGATGCGGTGATTACCGCCGTCGCCATGGTGCAGCACATCGAAGTGGCGATGGCCGCTGTGGTGGTGGCCATGGGCATGATGATTTGGGCCAGCAAACCGCTCACCGAGTTTGTCGATAAACACCCCACCGTGGTGATGCTGTGCTTGGGCTTCCTGTTGATGATTGGCTTTTCGCTGATTGCCGAAGCCTTCCATGTGGAAATCCCCAAAGGCTACCTGTATGCCGCCATCGGCTTCTCCATCCTGATTGAAATCTTCAACCACATCGCCCGCCGCAACACCGACAAAAACGCCTACAGCGGCAGCTCCTGGCGCAAGCGCACTGCCGAAAACGTGCTCGGCATGATGGGCATCCGGGAAGCCGTGCTGGCCAAAGCCGGTGAAACCGACAACGACGGCTATTTTGAAGAAAACGAAAAATCCATGATCCGCAGCGTGCTCACCCTGGCCGAGCGCCCCATTCCCGGCGTGATGATTCCGCGCCGCGACATCGAGCGGCTCGACATCTCGCAAAGCAAGGAAGAACAGAAAGCCCAACTGCAAAACACCCCGTATTCCCGCCTTCTGGTGGTGGGCAAGGCCGGTGCCGACGAGCCCTTGGGCTACATCAACAAAAAAGACTTGCTCAACCAGCTCTTGGACGAAGGCGAAATCAACATCCAAGCCGCCCTGCGCCAACCCTTGATTCTGCCCGACAGCGCCAACGCCCTCTCCGCTATCGAGCAGTTCCGCCGCAGCAGTGCCGATTACGCGCTGGTGGTGGACGAATTCGGCGCCGTTCTCGGCATGGTGACCATGAAAGACCTGTTGGAAACCATTGCCGGCGAATTTCCCGAAGCCTTCGAGCGCGAAGACAGCCCCAGCCTGCAAACCAATGCCGACCACAGCCTCACCGTGGACGGCAGCTTGGAATACGTGGAACTTGCGCCGCAGCTCAACCTGCCGCCGCAGGAAGAAGACGCCGACTACCACACCGTGGCCGGCCTGATGATGGAGGAGCTGCAAAGCATCCCCGATGTCGGCGATACCCTCGATTATTACGGGTGGCGTTTCGAAGTGCTGGAAAAAGAAGGCCAGCGCATCGAGCGGGTGAAAGTCAGCAAACTGCCGGACGAGGATTGAGCCGCTCCGGTTGCCAAGCGCCCTTTCAGGTAGCCTGAAAGGGCGCTTGGCTTGTTTGGGCCCATGCCGGTGCCCAGCTTAGCTACAATCCCAAGTGTAGAGCACGCGCGAAAAATCGCGGCGGCGCAAATCGTCGGGGCGGATAAACAAATGGGCAATGCCGGCGTCGCCCCACATCATCAGCTCGGGCGGTTGGCTGTCGAGCTGCACCAATTGCACGTAGGCCATTTCCTCGGCGCTGAGGCGCGGGTCGTCCTGCGTGAAGGTGGGGTAGCCGCCCACGCGGTTGCCGTTGCCTGCGAATGCTGCCAAATAAGCTTCGGCAAAGGCATCGAATTCGTCTTCAATCCAGTTGTCAAAATGAATGTCGGGCGCGCACTCGCCTGTCAGGTAGCAGGTGCGATCGTCCAGGGCGGGAAATTGCACGCCGGCCTCGAAACGGATGGCGCAGGGCTGTGTGAAGGGCAGACGCGGCGGGCGCGCAAAACTGCGTTTCCACTTTTGCCACAGCCCCTGCGCGGGCGGATCCAGTGGCGGCAGGAAAGAAAAATCGCGCACCAGCGCCGAGTCGTCGGTCAGCACTTTGGGGTAATAGCAGAGGCGGAAAGCGCTTTGGTCGGCGGGGTGGTCGAAATTGGCGCCCCAAGTCCAAGTGGCCTCGACAAACCACTGCAAAATGCCCTCGGTGGGAAAGTCGGGCAGGGGTGGCATTTCGGCAAAATTGATTTGCAAGAGCAGATACAGCGGCTTGCCGTCCGCACTGTGCGGGTAGGCCGCACCGGCGGGCAGATAGGGCAGGCCGCCGAGCTTGCTTTGGCGCCAGCCCAAGTCGGCAGCGGGGTGCAGTATCATTTCGGCGGTGGGCCTGGCCGCAGCCAGCAGGGCGTTTTTATAGGGCGCAAATGCGGGGTGGTTTAAGGCGGGGTGCGTCAGCATACAAACCTCTATTGGCAGGCCGGAAAAGCTTTCAGGTAGCCCGAAGGCTACCTGAAAGCGTTGCGTTTGCGAAGCGGGGAAGGTCAGCTTCTGGCCTTAAAGCTGAGCAGATGGCGGCTGCCGGCCAGCCAAGCGCCCAGCGCGCCCAAGCCGCACACCACGGCAAACACCACGGCGATTTCCCAGCCGTGGAAAAAACGCCAGTCCAAATGCAGGCCGTAGGGGCGGAAAATGCGGTCGATCAGCGGGCGCGTGGTCTGCACCAGCCAGCCGCACAAGAGCAGGCTCAGGCCGGCGGCCAGGGCGCTCTGCCACACGGCCTGATAAATAAACGGGCGGCGGATAAACGAGGCGGGCGCCCCCAAGAGCTTGGTGATTTCGATTTCTTCCTTGCGGCTGAGGATTTGCAGGCGGATGGTGTTGTGCGCTACCAAAACAAAGGCCACGCCCAAGGTGAGCGCCAGAAAACGGAACACCTGATGGACGAAGGTATTGATTTGGTAGAGTGTTTGCATCCACTCGGCATCCATCTGCGCGCTGTCCACCTGCGGCAGGGCGGCCAGGTCTTGCTGCAGCGCGGTTTGTTCTTCTGGCGTGAGGCCGTCCCGCGGGCTAACGGCAAACACGTCTGGCAGCGGATTGCTGTCGAGCATGGACACCAAATCCTGCCCTTGGAAGGCCTGCTGCAGTTCGCGCATGCCTTCCTGTTTGCTCACGAAATCCGCCTTCTCAATGCGTACATCGGCTGCCAGTTTGGCACGGATGTACTCCGCCGCCGCGCTGTCGGCTTCGTGGTTGAGATAGAGGGTGATTTGCGGCGCTTCGTTCAGCCGCCCCAACACCGTGCCGCTGCTCTGCACGCCCAAATACAGGGCCAGCGGCAGGGTCATGGCCACGGCCAACATCAGCAGCACCAACAGCGTGCCCAGCGGTTGTTTGAATAAGGCTTTGAAAGCCTGCAGGGCGGCTTCGAGATGCAGGGAAAGATAATGTTTCATGCGGCAAACCTGCCTTCCTGCAAGCGCAGGATGCGGTGGCCGTAGTCGGCCATCAGGGTTTCATCGTGGGCGGCTACAATCACGGTGGTGCCGGCCTCGTGGAAGGTCTTGAACAGCTCCATGATGTCTAAGGCATACGCGCGGTCGAGGTTGGCCGAGGGTTCGTCGGCAATCAGCAAGCCGGGCTGGTGCACCACCGCGCGGGCGATGCACAGGCGCTGCTGTTCGCCGCCGGAAAGGGTAATCGGATCGGCCAGCTCGCGCCCGCCCAAGCCCACTTTTTCAATTGCAATCCGCGCGCGTTTGTCGGCGGTTTGGCGGTCGTAACCGATGATGCGCAGCGGCAGCAGCACGTTTTGCAGCACGTTGCGGTCGAACAGGATTTTGTGGTCTTGAAACACGATGCCGATGTGTTGGCGCAGATAGCCCAAGCGCTGGTCGGACAGGCTGCCGATTTCCTGATTGTTCATCCACACCTTGCCGGAAGTGGGTTTGGTGATGCCGGCAATCAGCTTGAGCACGGTGGATTTGCCGGCGCCGGAGTGGCCGGCCACAAAAATCATCTCGCCTTTATTGATTTGAAAGCTGACGTTTTTGAGGGCATGAAAGCCGCCGGGGTAGGTTTTGCAAACTTGTTCGAAACGGATCATGAAGCAATGGATTCCTGTGGGAGAAGGCGGCGGTGCCGGCCGCAGCCGTCGGCCGTCGGTGCGCCGAGGCAAATAAGGCAGTGATTATAACGGCAATTCGAGCCGCCGCCCAATGCCGGCAGCGCCGTCATCGGCAGGCAGACGGCATAGGCTGCCGCAGCGTGAATTTTTCTCCGCGTTTCCTGGCAAAAAAAGCAATGAACTGCCAATCCCGCCGCATCTTGTTTGCCGCCGCCAGCGCCGCCGTTTCCGGCTAAAACCTTATGAAATATTGCCTTTACGCCTTACCCACAAAAGCTGTGGATAACTTCGTGGAAAACCATGGGGCAGCGCGCGGAATGCTTGAAAAATCAGGCTTCGGCTTGGTTTGCCCAAAAAATTGTCATTTTTGAAAAATTTATTGCTATTTAATGATTTAGATTGTTTCTCAAGCTGTCAAGCCGGCCGGGCGGCTGCCTGGGCGACCGCACAAAAAACAGAGTCCGTCAATGTGGATAAACACAAAAAATTTCCCCGACTTGGCTTGACAAAAATGCAAAGCGACGTAAATTGCCGCCCCATCTGGTTTTTCCGATTCGGCCCGAAACATGATTGCTGCCCATCCCGTCCGCCGCCCCGCCGCCTGGCTGTTTTGCCGCGTAATCGACAACTACGGCGACATCGGTGTGGCTTGGCGTTTGACCTGCCGTTTGGCCGAAGCCGGCTTTCAGGTAGCCTTATGGCACGACCACCCGCCCTCGTTGGCGGCTTTGTTGGGCGGACAGCCGTTGCCGCCCGACATCCGCGTGCACGCTTGGCAGGGCGACAATGCTGCCGGCTTGGCGGAAGAGGCGGCCGCGGCCGTGCCGGCGTTGGTGGTGGAAACTTTCGGCTGCGACTTGCCGGACGCGGTGTTGGCGCACGTCCGCCGCAGCGGTGCCTTGTGGCTCAACTGGGAATACCTGAGCGCGGAAGACTGGGCCGAGGCCATGCACGGCAAGCCGTCTCTGCAGGCCGACGGCACAGACAAATATTTTTGGCTGATGGGTTTCAGCGCCGAGAGCGGTGGCCTGCTGCGCGAAAACGCTTATGCCGAACGGCGGCAGGCGTTTTTACAGGATGCGGCCGCCCAAACGGCGGTGTACCGGGCGTTGAGGCTACCTGAAACGCCGCCTGCCGCCTGCCGCTGGCTGTTTTTCGGCTACGACAGCCCGGTTTGGGCAGAATGGCTGGCCGCTTGGCAGGCTTGGGGGCAGGCGGCGGAATGGTGGTTGGCCGGGCACCAGATTGCCGACAGCCTGAGGCGCAGCGGTGCGGTGCCCGAGCACGCCCTGCGTCAAGCCGGCGACGTGTGGCAGGCGGGAACGGTGCGGCTGGTGCGGGTGGACTTTGTGCCGCAAAACGAATTCGACAAAGTGCTGTGGTTGGCCGACGGCGTGACGGTGCGCGGCGAAGACAGCTTTGTGCGCGCCCAGTTGGCCGGCAAGCCGCTGCTGTGGCACATTTATCCGCAGGCGGAAATGGCGCATGCCGACAAACTGCATGCCTTTTGGCAGAAAATGTATGCCCGTTCGGCCGGCGTGGCTTGGCAGGCGCCGCACCAACAGCTGTCGGACGAACTCAACGGCATCCATGGCCTAAGTGAGGAGCAACGCATCGCCGCGTGGTCGGCCCTGCTCAACCGCCTGCCCGAATGGCGGCAGGGCACGGCGGCTTGGCAACAGCATTTATTGGCGCAAGCGGATGCGGTCAGCCGCCTGCTGCAACGCTGGCCGCTGGTGCGGCAGGCTACCTGAAACCCCTTGTTTCGGATGCCGTCCGACAATGAAGCCCAAACGGGCCAACCGAATCAGCGCCGTCCGCTTTCAGGTAGCCTGAGGGCTTTGCCCTTCGCCAGATAGGCTTGCCGTTTAAAGCGCAACAGCGCAGAGAGCATGAGCGCCACTCCCGGGGCATCAAGGTAGTAAGCAGAAAAGTGTCCGGAGGGCGGTTTGGCAACTCTCGGCCTGCTGCTTCGCTGCGCGGAAGGGCCACCGGCGGCGGGCAGATGGGCTACAATACCGCTTTATTTTCCTCTGTCTCGAATTGTTCCGTCCGTCATCATGTCCGACCACGAAAAACTCCTGCCCCACCGTCAGGCCATCGACGAAATCGATGCCGCCATTCTCGACCTGCTCAACCGGCGCGCCGGCCATGCCCGCGCCATCGGCGAACTGAAAGGCACCGGCGTGGTGTACCGCCCGGAGCGCGAAGCCGAGGTATTGCGCCGCATCCAGTCGCTCAACCGCGGTTTGTTGCCCAACGAGGCGGTGGCGCGCCTGTTCCGCGAAATCATGAGCGAGTGCTTGGCGGTGGAGCGGCCGCTTACCATCGCCTATCTCGGCCCGGCGGGCACCTTTACCCAACAGGCGGCCATGAAGCACTTCGGCCATGCCGCCCACACCCTGCCGTGCGCCACCATCGACGAATGTTTCCGCCTGGTGGAGGCGAGGCAGGCCGATTATGTGGTGGCGCCGGTGGAAAACTCCACCGAAGGTTCGGTGGGGCGTACTTTGGATTTGCTGGTATCCACGCCTCTTCAGGCCTGCGGCGAAGTGGTGCTGCGCATCCACCATCATCTGCTCAGCCGCCACGGCGGTTGGCACGGCATCACCCGCGTGTATGCCCATGCCCAGGCGCTTGCGCAATGCCACGAATGGCTCAACCGCCACCTGCCCGAAGGGGTGGCGCGCATTTCCGTTTCCAGCAATGCCGAAGCCGCCCGTTTGGCGGCAGAAGACGAGACGGCCGCCGCCATTGCCGGCCAGGCCGCCGCCGAGCTGTATGCCTTGGCCAAGGTGGCGAGCAATATCGAAGACGAGCCGAACAACACCACCCGTTTTCTGGTGCTCGGCCACCAGGGCACCGTGCCCAGCGGCGGCGACAAAACTTCGCTCATCGTCTCCGCCCCCAACCGCGCCGGCGCGGTGCACGGCCTGTTGCGGCCCTTCTCCGCCCACGGCGTGTCCATGACCAAGCTGGAAAGCCGCCCCAGCCGCGCGGGCCTGTGGGATTATGTGTTTTTTATCGACATCGAAGGCCATGCCGACAGCCCGGCGGTGCGCACTGCGCTGAACGAACTGGCCGAGCGGGCGGCGTTTGTGAAAATCATCGGCGCTTATCCGCAAGCGGTGTTGTGAGCAGCGGCACCGCTGGGCAGCCTGTCGGATACCGTGCGGCAAACGGCAGGCTGAGCGCTTTGCCAATTCCGACTGCGGCATTTTTTGTGTGGTACCTTGGTAATGCTGCCCGGCCGCTTGGCTTCGGGTCATCTGTCTGCCACAGGGCTAGCGAGCACCGGCGTCTGTTGTACTGCCCGGCTTTGGGCGGCAGCCACATCTGAAGGGGTGGCACACCCTAATTCTGCATGAAACGATTAAAGGCTACCTGAAAGTTTTGACGACGCGGAAACCCGCGTGCTTCGCTTTCAGGTAGCCTGTTTGCTTGTTGCCCCGTCATACGCCTGCAACAATCACGGATTAGACTGCGCCTGTTTTCACCCAAACTCAGGAGCAAGCATGAATATCCGTCTGATCACCGCAGCCGCCGTGAGCGCCGCCTTGTTGGCGGCCTGCGGCGGCGAAAAAAACGCCCCCGCCGCCCAACAGCCGGCGGCACCGGCCGCTTCGGCCGCCGCCCCGGCCGACCAAGTCAGCCTCGACATCACCGGCGCCGGCGCATCTTTCCCGCAACCGATTTACGTGCAGTGGGCCCAAGCCTACCAACAAGCCGCCGGCGGCCGCGTCAACTACCAATCCATCGGCTCGTCCGGCGGCGTGAAGCAGATTACCGCCAAAACCGTGCAGTTCGGCGCCTCCGATTCGCCGCTGAGTGCGGAAGAATTAGACAAACAGGGCCTGATCCAGTTCCCCACCGTCATCGGCGGCGTGGTGCCGGTGGTGAATGTGGACGGCATCGGGCCGGGCGCACTGAAGCTGACCGGCGAAGTGTTGGCCGACATTTATCTGGGCAACATCAAGCGGTGGAACGACCCGAAAATCGCCGCCCTCAATGAAGGATTGAGCCTGCCGGATGCGCCGATCACCACCGTGTTCCGCTCCGACGGCTCCGGCACCAGCTTTATTTTCACCACCTATTTGAGCCAAGTTTCCGCCGCCTGGAAAGACAGCGTGGGCGCGGCCAATACCGTGAAATGGCCGACTGCCTCCTCTGGCGCGGCCGGCAAGGGCAACGAAGGCGTGGCCACTTATGTGAACCGGGTGAAGAACTCCATCGGCTATGTGGAATACGCCTACGCCAAGCAAAACCAAATGGCGCACGTGCAAATGCAAAACCGGGCCGGCCAATTCGTGCAGCCTTCGCAGGCCAGCTTTGCCGCCGCAGCCGAAGTGGACTGGCAGAGCGTACCCGGTTTCAGCTTGGTGCTGACCAACCAGCCGGGCGAGCAGGCCTGGCCGCTGGCGGCAGCCACCTTCATTCTGATCCACAAGCAGGCCGACCAAGCCGAGCAAACCCGTGCCGTGCTGAGCTTCTTCGACTGGGTCTACCAAAACGGCGACGAAGCCGCGGCCAAGCTGGATTATGTGCCGTTGCCGGCCTCGGTGAAGGATTTGGTACGCCAAGAGTGGAAAAAAGTCACCGATGCTCAAGGTCGGGCGGTGTATTGAGACGGATGTCCTTGTCTGACTTAAAGCAAACAGGCTACCTGAAAGCGTTTCAGGTAGCCTGTTTGCCATTCAACACGGCCTTATTTCAACAAGCCGGTTTGGTTCACTAAAAACAGTAAAGTAAAGGCGCTCAGATAGAGCAGGCCCACCCAGGCCAACACCATCAGCCAGGGCTGCTGGCCGCGTTTGCCGCGGCGGGCCAGGCTCAAATTCAGCCAAGCGAAGACGGGCGTGCTGACAAAAGAGGCAATCATGGCGAATTTCAGCATCGGCAGCACCGCGCCTTTGAAAAACAGAATCACGCACAGGCCGGCCAAGGCGGCAAACACAATCCACACCCCCAAAGCGCGGTTGCCGCTCAGGTGGCTGGTGCGGGTGAGTAGGCGCAGCGATTCCATATTGGTGCGCGAATAGCCGTCGATAACGGTGAGCGTGGTGCCGTACATACAGGCAAACGCGATGAAGGTGACCAGCCAGCGCGACCATTCGCCGATGGTCGCGGCATACATATTGATCAACTGGCCGATGTAGGCCGCGCCTGCCGTTTGCACCTCAGTTCCGGAGCCGTACTGTACCAGCGCGCCCAAGGCCAGAAACACCAGCGCCAGCAGGGCGGTGCCGATGTAGCCGACGTTGAAGTCGAACAGGCCGTCTTCGTAGCGTACCGGGCTGATGCGGTTTTTGGCCGCCACCCACATCGAATTGATGGCGGAAATTTCAATCGGCGCCGGCATCCAGCCCATCAGCATCACAATAAATGCCAGCGCACCCAGATTCCACGGGCTGGGCTCGATGAAGTCGGGCTGCATGGCCGCGCCTCTGGAGGCGGCAATCGCCACCGCGGCCACGGTGGTCACCGTGAGACTGATCATGATGAGTTTGGAAAGGCCGTCCACCGTGCGGTAGGGGCCGGCCAGCAGCATCAGCACCGATGAAGCCAACACCGCCACCGCCAATTGGTTGACCGACCAATCGCCGGGCAGCACAAAGCTCAGAATGGCCGCGCATAAGAGGCTCACCGCGGCGGTGTTGATGACGGTGGCAAACAGATTGAGCAGGAAAAATACCCACAGATAAATGCGGCCTTTTTCGGCATAGCCTTCGAGCAGGGTTTTGCCGGTTTCCAGCGTGTATTGCGGGCCGAAACGGAAAAACGGATATTTAAACAGATTGGCCAGCACGATAATCAGCGCCAGCTGCCAGCCGTACAGCGCTCCGGCCTGGGTGGAGGAAATGATGTGCGAGCCGCCCACCGCGGCCGAAGCCATCATGATGCCCGGGCCCATGGCGCGCAGGCGGGTTTGCCAGGTTGAAACTGAAGGGGTTTCCGGATTCATTTTATAAACCTGCTTTCTTTCAGGTAGCCTTGAAGGGCGGGCATCTTAGCGTAATCGACCGTTTGCTCCAAGCCGCCTGCATGTGCAGATGCAGCAAACTGCCTAAACTGTGAATTTATCGGCATATAAAACCTTTTTCTGTTTTATCTTCGGCATAAATTCCGGATTTTTTCTGAAAAAAGCAATTTATGTGTAATAAGCATATGGAGGCTGCCGGCAGAGTCGGGCAGTGGCGGAAACACGATTCGGGCGGGGTGGCGATTGACCGGACAGGCTTCTGACTGGACGGCCGATGCGGCAACGTTGGGATGCGGACATATTCTTTTGCCCAACACGCCTGTCTGTTGAGCTTCCGGCGTCAGGCCGGCTGATCAATAAAACACCATTCTCCTTCCGCTAATTGGCCGCAATCCCAGTCACCGAAACGGAGGCGGTGTAGGGCCGCCACCCGGTTGCCGGCGGCGGCCACCATGCGTTTGACTTGATGGTATTTGCCTTCGGTGAGGGTGAGCAGGAGGGTGGTGGGCTGGGGCAGGGAGGCGGCTGCGGCGGCAACGGTTTCGTTCTCGTCGTGCAACAGCACACCTTGGCGCAGGGTGGCGCACAGGTTTTCATCGGCAGGGTGTTTTAAGGTGGCACGGTAATGCTTGGGCACTTTATGCTTGGGCGAGGTGAGGCGGTGGTTGAATGCGCCGTCGTTGGTGATCAGCAATACACCGGTGGTGTCGGCATCCAAACGGCCGACGGCTTGCGGTTGGCGGGCGCGAAGGTGGTCGGGCAGCAGGCTGAACACGCTGGGGTAATCGCGCGGTTTGTGCGAGGTTTCATAGCCGGCGGGCTTGTTCAGCAGCAGGTAGTAATAGGGATAGGGGATCACGACCAGCGGTTCGCCGTCACGTTGCAGACTGTGGACGGCGGTGGGGTCGATTTCGGTTTGCTCGTTGTCGAGCACGTGTCCGTTAACGCTGACCAGGCCGTTGCGGATCAGCCATTGGCATTGTTTGCGGCTGCCCCAGCCTTGTGCTTGTAGGTATTTGCTTAAATTCATGGATGGCGGAAATCGAGTGGAAAAGGCTACCTGAAAGGCATCTGCAGGGCAGAGCGCCGGTTTCAGGTAGCCTTGATTCAGAGAGATGGCTTACAGCAGCTGCCACACAAAGAAAATCAGGGTGTGCAGAATAAACAGGGGCACCAAGATGCCGAATGACCACACCATGTAGCCGAAAAAGCTGGGCATGGGCACTTTGCGCTGTTCGGCAATCGCTTTCACCATGAAGTTGGGCGCATTACCGATGTAGCTGAGGGCGCCCATGAATACCGAACCCATGGAGATGGCAAGCAGGGTGTGGAAGAGCGGGCCGGACATCAGGGCAGTGGCATCGCCGCCGGCCATATTGAAAAACACCAAATAGGTAGGGGCGTTGTCCAAAAAGGCGGAAAGCAGGCCCGTCATCCAGAAATACATGGTGTTGATCGGGTTGCCGGCGGCATCGTGTACCAAGGCGATCAGCCCGGCAAAAGCGCCGTTTTCGCCGGCTTGCAGAATGGCGATGACCGGGGAAATGGTGATGAAAATGCCCAAAAACAGTTTGCCGACTTCCAAAATCGGATCCCAGTTGAATTCGTTACCGGCGCGCACCTGCTGCGGCGTGATTTTCAGGGAAACCACGGTCAGCACAATCAAAATGATGTCGCGAATCAGATTGGGCAGCAGATAAGGGGTGCCCAGCACATCGATACCGGGGTGGTCGGGCTTCCATAAGCCGGACATCAAGACCGCGCCTACTACGCCCGCCAAAAGCAAGAAATTCCATTTGCCGAAGATTTTCAGCGGGCTGTCGGGGGAAGGGTCTTTGGGCAGGATCTCGTCTTCTTTGGAGAAGAAATAGCGATCCAGGAAGTAAAAGGCGATCAGCAAGATCACCGAGCTCAGCAGCACGGGCATGAACATATGTTGCACG
Source organism: Neisseria shayeganii (assembly GCF_014054965.1). Taxonomy (NCBI): domain Bacteria; kingdom Pseudomonadati; phylum Pseudomonadota; class Betaproteobacteria; order Neisseriales; family Neisseriaceae; genus Neisseria; species Neisseria shayeganii. Next base: position 78,684 of record NZ_CP059567.1, read on the forward strand.
GTCCAGCCGAAGTCCACGCCTTTTAAGAAGCCGAGGAACAGAGGCGGATCGCCGAGGGGCGTGAGGCCGCCGCCGATATTGGCCACCAAGAAAATAAAGAACACCACCACGTGAACGCGGTGCTTGCGGTTGTCATTGGCTTTCAACAGCGGGCGGATCAGCAGCATGGCGGCACCCGTGGTGCCCATAATGGAGGCCAAAACGGTGCCGATGGCCAAAATAGTGGTGTTCAGACGCGGGCTGCCGTGCAGATTGCCCCAAACCAGAATGCCGCCAGAAATGGTATAGAGCGCGAGCAGCAATAAAATAAACGGGATATATTCGGCTACCAGGGCATGGGCGACGGTGTGCAGTGCCTCTCCGAAGCCGAACACGGCGATGAAGGGAACCAGAAACAATACGGTCCAGCCGGCGGTGATTTTGCCGAAATGGTGGTGCCAAGTATGGGAAAACAGCAAAGGGCCGGTGGCGATCGACAGCAGAATCAGTACAAAGGGTATGCCCCAGAGCAGGCTCAAGCTGGCGCCGTCCAAAGAGGCGGCCGAGGCGTTCAGCGGAACGCAAAGAGCGGGCAGAAGTGCATGGTGTAAACGCATCTGTTTTCCTTGTTTTAGCAGTGGGCGGAAACAGAGCTCCACGCCGGCAATGATGAGGCCAAGGGCTACCTGAAGTAGCCGGCTTGCATCACTTGTGCGCCAAGCTCCGCCAAACTCATCATTTTAAAATAATAGGCCACCCCTGTCATGTTCTGTACTGCGGTTTTACGTTTGTTTTGGGTTGGGATCGGCCAGTGATTCGGAACGGCCAACAATAAAAAAACCCTGCCGAGGCAGGGTTTGGGCAATACAATGCTGAAGCAACGATTAACGAACTTGGTGTTCTACTACGGCAGTCACGCGGATGTCTACGCGACGGTCGGGTTCGATACACGCGATCAAAGCAGTACGTTTGCGGGCTGCAGATACGCGACGACCCAAGTTGTTTACTTCGTTTTGACACTGTTCGGTCATGCGGGCTTGAGACTCACCCAGACCAACGGCAGTGATTTTCTCGGCAGTCACGCCACGTGCGGTCAAGTAGTTCACAACAGCAGCCGCACGTTGCTCAGACAAGCGTTGGTTGTAGGCTTCGCTGCCCATGAAGTCGGTGTTGCCTTCAACGCGTACAGATTGTACTTCGGCGCGGCTCAGGCGTTGTGCCAATTCGTTCAGAGTGCTTTGCGCTTCAGGACGCAGAGTGTATTTGTCGAAGCCGAACAAGAAGTTAGAAGACAAGGAGATGACTTCTTCTTGTACTTTGGGAGGAGGAGCAGGTTGGGCCACTTCTTGACGGTCGCCACATTCGGCCAAGCCCAGCTTGCCTACTTCTTCGTTCAGGAAGCTGTTTTCCCAGCACTCGTGAGCGCCGTTCGGCTCAGTGTTGGAACGAACTACTTCGCGAGATTGCTCGCTGATGGTATAGCCGTATTTTTCGTTGCTGAATTTGCTGTCAGCCATAGCGGTGCCGGAAGCAACCAAGGCCAAGAACAAAGCGCTCAATTTAAGCTGTTTGGTCATGTTATTCCCTCATCAAAAAGTTTGTTATGCGCAGACCGCTCATACATATGCAACGTACGCTTGCCCTCGCAAATACCATATAAGGACCGCCGGAAACTGCGGTTATCCAGATATACTCAGGTTGGCACTATAAAAAGGCCGGCCCGAACTGTCAATAAGGAGTTACGCGGCCATACGGTGGAAATACCCGTTTCCTGAAGGGGAATCATGCCGAAATTTGCCGGCGCTGTCATGAAAAAAATTAACAAATGGCGACGTGTTCAGATTTTTGGTTGTGCAAAAACAACATTGCAGGCAATTGCTTATCTGAGCTGCCTGCGAAAGTCCGAACCGGCTGTGATACCATGCGCTTCCTTTCTGCGCCGGCTTTGGCCATGGGTCTGTTGGCCGGCGTGGAGGCCGCTTGGCATTGTCGTATAAATCCTACAAATATGTTTATTTTATGAAATTGCAACAGTTGCGCTACTTTTTGGAAGTATCCCGCCGCAATCTGAATATTTCCGAAGCGGCCGAGGTTTTGTTTACCTCCCAGCCGGGCATTTCCAAACAAATTAAGCTGCTTGAAGATGAGCTGGGCGTGTCGCTGTTTGTGCGCCACGGTAAGCGCATTGTTTCGTTGACGCCGCCGGGACAGGCGGTGGTGGAAATTGCCGAGCGGATATTTCGCGATGTGCAGAATATCCGCAATGTCGGTACCGAGTTTGCCGAGCAGGACAGCGGCCGCTTGACGGTGGCAACGACGCATACACAGGCGCGTTATGTCTTGCCGCAAGTGGTGACCGCTTTTTTGCGCCGCTACCCCAAAGTCAAGCTGTCGCTGATACCGGCGGCGCCGATGACCATTGATCAAATGGTGGCGGACGGTCGGGTGGATTTGGCGGTGAACTCGGAAGTGGCGCTGCTGGATGCCAATCTGAGACGGATTACCGCCCACCCTTGGCACCGCTGTGTACTGGTGCCGCGAGGGCATACTTGGGCCGAGATGGCGCGGCCCTTGGTGCGGGAAGATTTGGCGGGTGTGCCGTTGGTCACGTATGCCGATGTGGCTGACGACTCGGCTTTGCAGCAGGTTTTTGCCGGTACGGGCCTGCCTTGGCCGGAAACGGCGTTGGCCAGCGCCGACCCGGATATTATTAAAACCTATGTGCGGGCCGGCATCGGCGTGGGTTTGTTGGCGGATGTGGCCTATGATGCGGAGGCGGATGCGGATTTGGTCTGTCTCCCCGCCGGGCATATGTTTTATCCGGCTTTTACCCATATTGTGGTGCGGCAGGATACGTATTTGCGCGGTTATGCTTTTGAGTTTATGCAGCTGTATCTGCCGCAGTTGAGTCGGGAACAGATTGAACAAAGGCTGTATCGGCCGATTAGTGAGGATTTCTCTATTTAATCCGTTGAGTCGGCTGCGGGAGAAAAAGCGGCAGGGGCGACCTGAAACGGCAGGGTTTGTGTTTTCAGGTAGCCTGGATGGGTTTGCGTATGCCGGCAAACGGTTAAGTTGTTTTGGCGCGGGTAATTTCTGCAGGTTGTGACGCGGAAATTTGCTATGGTGGCGGCTTTTTGAATACTGTGCTGTGTGAAGATATGGACAAAGAAACGGCGGCCGCCCAAGCGGCTGAGGTGCCGGCCAAGCGGCCGGGCAGGTTGCGGCGGGCGGTGAAGAAGCTGATTTGGGCGGTGGTGTGGCTGTTTGTCGGCTTTCATGTGTTGGTGGCTGTGTTGCTGCTGTATTGGAAAACCCAGCCGGTGCACACCAGTGCGTTTATGTTGCGCCACAATGTGACCACGTTTTCGCGCGCGCAGCAGGTATGGGTGGAAAGCGACCAGATTGCCCGCAGCGTCAAGCAGGCGGCGATTGCCAGCGAAGATGCCAAATTCAGCAACCATGAGGGTTTTGACTGGGACGGCATCGAACAGGCGATGAAACGCAACGAACGCACCGGAGCGGTGCGCGCGGGCGGCTCCACCATCAGCCAGCAGTTGGCGAAAAACCTGTTTCTGTTTCCGGAGCGCTCTTATGTGCGCAAAGCGGAAGAAGCGGTGATCACGGTGATGCTGGAAAATATGTGGAGCAAGGAGCGGATTCTGACGGTGTATCTGAACGTGGCGGAATTCGGTAAGGGCATTTACGGCATCGAAGCGGCGGCGCAGCATTATTACGGCAAGCCGGCCGCCCGTTTGTCGGCGCCGCAGGCGGCTTCGCTGATTGCGATGCTGCCCAATCCCAAGTATTACCAAGAGCACCGCAACCACCGCCGTTTGCGCAATAAGACCAACATCATTTTGCGCCGCATGGGCAGCGCGGCCCTGCCGCCGCAGGATTGAGTCGGATATGCCGACAAAGCCGGATAGCAAACAGGCTACCTGAAAACTTTCAGGTAGCCTGTTTTGCCGTACGGACTTGTATAGGCTTAGTTGGGCAGGTAGAGCAGCGGATCCACCGGTTGGCCGTCTTTGCGCAGCTCGAAATGGAGCTGGACGCGGTTGGTGTCGCTGTTGCCCATGGTAGCAATGCTTTGGCCGCGGCGAACGGACTGGCCTTCGCGCACCAGTAGGCGCTGGTTGTGGCCGTAAGCGGTGAGATAGGTTTGGTTGTGCTGCACGATGATCAAATTGCCGTAGCCGCGCAGGCCGGAGCCGCTGTACACCACTTTGCCGTCGGCAGCCGCCACAACGGGTTGGCCCAAGTTGCCGCCGATGTTGATGCCTTTCTGGGCGCCGCCGAAACGGGCCAGTACGCTGCCGGCGGTGGGGCGTTGCCAAGTGATGCCGGCCACGCTGCGGGTGGCGCCGGAAACGCTGGCTGTGGTGGCGGGCGGGGTTGTGGCTGCCGGAGCAGTTGTGGTGACCGTCGGCGGAGTGACGGCCGCCGGCTGGCGGCTGGCGGCTGGCGCAACGTAACCGGCGGGTTTCACGCGCAATACTTGGCCAACGTGGATGTTGTTATCCACGATGTTGTTCCAAGCCCGCAGATTGTCTTGGCTGATTTGATAGCGGCGGGAAATGTTGTACACCGTATCGCCGCGCACCACGGTGTGTTGGGCGGCGTTGATGTCAACCGGGGCGTAAGACGGCACATAGCCGGAGCCGCCGGCAGCGGGCGGCGGGCTATAGGGCGCGGACTGGGCCGGAGGGGTGTAGGGTGCAGTTGTCTGCGCCGCTGCGGGCGGGGTATAGGGTTGGGCGCCGTAAGGGTTGTCGGCCGGCGGGGGGGAGTAGGGGGCAGCAGTGCCGGTGCCGCTGTTGTTGCCGGCTACCACCGGAGCGGGCGACTGGCTGAGAAAGGAGCAGGCGCCGAGTAGGGAAAGCACGGCGGCGGATACGCTGTAGCGCAGAAGGGAAGAACGGTTCATGAATGCTGCCTCTGTACGCAAAAACGGCGCTTATCATAAGCAATACGCGCCGCTTAATGCAAGTTTGCGGGTAGGGGAAACCGGTTAAGTTCCGTTAATCAAGGGGACGAAGCGCGCTTCTTGTATGCAGGTTTCGTGGAAGCCGCGTTCGGTTTTTTCAATCAGCCACAAATATTGGTGGCCACCTTCGTCCAGCGGAATCACCATGCGGCCGCCGACGGCCAATTGTTGCAACAGGGGCAGCGGCACTTCGGCCGGGGCGGCGGTGACCAAAATGCCGTCGAAGGGCGCGACTTCGGGTAGGCCCAGGTAGCCGTCGCCGCAGACCATGCGGATGCGGCCGATGAGGCCGGCTTGGCGCAGATTGTGTTTGGCTTTTTCGTGCAGCGGCCGCAAGCGCTCGACCGAATACACTTGGGCGAGGCCGGCGGCTTGCAGCACGGCGGTCTGATAGCCGCAGCCGGTGCCGATTTCGAGCACGCGGCCGAAGCCCGCCACCGGCAGTTTGCCCAGCATCAGCTGCGTCATCACGGCCACGGTATAGGGCTGGGAGATGGTTTGTCCCAAACCCAGCGGCAACGACATATCATCGTAGGCGCGCGAGCGCAGGGCCTCCTCCACAAACAGATGGCGCGGCACGCTGTTCATGGCGGCCAGCACTTCTTCGCGGCGGATGCCCATGCGGGCCAACCGTTCCACCATGCTGCGGCGTCGCCAGTCGAAACTGCTGCGGTTTACATCGGGGCGGACCATGCTGCTCCCTGCCAGAATTGCGCCACATCGCCCATGCGCCGGTAGTCGGTTAAATCCACCGACAAAGGGGTGACGGTGATCCAACCGGCTTCGTTTTCGGCAAAATCGGTGCCCTGTTCGCGGTCGGACACTTCGCCGGCGGCGCCGATCCAATATACCGCTTCGCCGCGCGGGCTTTGCGCCGGCACCACGCATTGGTGGTGGTGCCGGCGGCCGAGGCGGGCGGTGGTGATGCCCTGAATCTGCTCGGGCGGCACCGCCGGAATATTCACATTCCACAACACCGGCTGTTGTGGCGGTTGTTGCAGCAGATGCGAGAGCAGCCGCCATACGGCCTGTTCGGCGGTGTCCCAATAGCGGTTGCTTTTGTCGTTGAGCGAAAAGGCCACGGCGGGGATGCCGAGCAGATAGGCTTCGGTGGCGGCGGCCACGGTGCCGGAATAGAGGGTGTCGTCGCCCATATTGGCGCCGTGGTTGATGCCGGAGAGCACCAGATCGGGCTTGAAGTCGGGCAGGGCGTGCAGGGCGAGGTGGATGCAGTCGGTGGGGGTGCCGCTGACAAAATAGAATCCGTTGGCGGCCTGGCGGATGCGCATGGGGCGGTCGAGGGTGAGGGAGTTGCTCACGCCGCTGCGGTCGCGCTCGGGCGCCACCACGCGGACATTAGCAAATTCGGCCGCCACCCGTGCCAGAATGGCCAGCCCTTCGGCCTGATAGCCGTCGTCGTTGCTGATCAGAATGTTCATGGGAAAACCGGATTACGGAAAGAGGGTTTATTTTAATGCAATTTAACGGATTTGGCAGATGCGGCGGCGCGAAAGTTTCAGGCTACCTGAAAGCCGGTAAGGGCTTCAGGTAGCCTGAGGGGGAAGACGGTGTCGGCCGGCTGCCGCCGGCTTGGCCGTCGGCATCAGTAGTGGAGGGGCAGCACGCGGGTCACGCCGTTGTTGCCGATCAGTACGCGCACACGCTGGCCGGGCTGTACGGCCACATCGGCTTTTTGTACCACCGAAATCGCGTCGCGGCTGTCTTCTAACTGCACCACGATTTCGTAGGCTTGTTGGCGGTCGGCGCCTTTGGTGGCGGCTTGGGTCACGAGGCCGCCCACCACGGCGCCGATTACCGCGCCCACGGCCGAGCCGCGGCCTTTGCCGATGTTGCTGCCGCCGATGCCGCCCACGGCGGCGCCGGCTGCGGTCAGCAGCGGATTGTCTTCGCCTTCGATGGACACGGGGGTCACCGACAGCACTTCGCCATAATGCACGCGGGCGGCGTTTTGCGCCTGGCCGGTGGTGTAATGTACGGCGGAATTATTGCTGCACGCGCCGAGCACCAAAACGGCGGATAGGGCGGCGGCAGACAAACGGGTCAAAGCAGACATGAGCAAGCTCCTTATCGGAAAAAATAGAAAAGCGTGGATAGGCTACCTGAAAAAACAGGACAGGGTAAGACCTTTTCATCATCAATCGGTTGGCGGCTTTCAGGTAGCCTCAGGGGCGGCAAGGTTTTCAGCGGGTGGCGCGGATGCATTCGCCCACCAATTCAGGGCCGCGGTACACCAAGCCGCTGTAAATCTGTACCGCGGTGGCGCCGTCGGCCAGCTTGTCGGCGGCGTCTTGGCCGCAGACGATGCCGCCGACGCCGGTGAGCGGAATGCGGCCGTTGAGGCGGGCGGCCAGTTTTTGCAGCACGGCGCGGCTTTTTTCGCGCACCGGCAGGCCGCTGAGGCCGCCCGCTTCGCCGGCCAGCGGGTGGTTGCCGAGGGCGGTTTTGTCGATGGTGGTGTTGGTGGCGATGATGCCGTCGATTTCGGTTTGCAGCGCCACTTCGGCCACCGCTTCGATTTGTGCGTCATCCAGATCGGGGGCGATTTTTACCGCCAGCGGCACGTAGCGGCCGTGTTGGGTGGCCAGTTGGGATTGGCGGTTTTTTAGGGCGTCGAGCAGGGCGTGCAGCTCGTCGCCGCCTTGCAGGGCGCGCAGGTTTTTGGTGTTGGGCGAGGAAATGTTGACCGTGATGTAGCCGGCGTGCGGATAGGCTTTTTCCAGGCAGATGAGGTAATCGTCGGCGGCTTTTTCCATCGGGGTGACGGCGTTTTTGCCGATGTTGATGCCCAGCACGCCTTGAAAACGGCTGCGGAGCACGTTGGTGATCAGTTGGTCGATGCCGCCGTTGTTGAACCCCATGCGGTTGATCACGGCCTGGTGTTCGGGCACACGGAACAGGCGCGGCTGCGGGTTGCCCGGCTGCGGCAGCGGGGTGACGGTGCCGATTTCGATGAAGCCGAAACCGAGCGAGGCCAGGGCGTCGATGTAGTCGCCGTTTTTGTCGAGGCCGGCGGCCAGCCCGACCGGGTTGGGCAGCTGCAGCCCCATCCATTCGGTTTGCCGTCCGGTGGCCGCGCTGGAAAGGCTACCTGAAAGGCCGCTGCGGTAGGCCAGTTGCAGGGCGGAGAGAGTGAGGTGGTGGGCGCGTTCGGCGTCCATTTGAAACAGAAAGCGGCGCAGCAGGGCGTACATGGCGGACTCGGTAACGGGAAAATAATGAAAGGCGGAATTATAGCAAGAGTGCCCGCCGAAGCGCTTGTTGGCGGCGGATTTCTGTGTGCCTTACGCTTGGCCGGTGCGGATTGACTGCTGCGCGCGTTCGGCCTGCAACCAGGGCGGGTTGGCGGCCTCGATGCGGGCGTAAACGGGGCAGGACGGCCGGTGGGCGCCTTTCAGGTAGCCTGTGCTCATCAGAAATTCGCGGGTGATTTCGGGGCCGGTAAATTTAAAAGTGCGTTTGAACAGTTTGACCCACTCGGGCAGGGTTTGCGGGTGGTGGGCGTCGAGCCAGGCGCGGAAGCTGCCGTGTTGGCGCTGCAAATCGAGAATCACGGCGGCATTGTGGATGGCGGCGTGGATTTTGAGGCGGTTGCGCACGATGCCGGCATCGGCCAGCAGGCGGGCGCGGTCGGCTTCGCCGAAGGCGGCCACGGCGGCGATGTTAAAGCCGGCATAGGCGGCGCGGAAGGCGGCGGCTTTTCTCAGCATCAGCGTCCAACTGAGGCCGGCTTGGTTGATTTCGAGCAGCAGACGGCCGAACAGCTCCCGGTCGTCATACAGGGGAAAGCCGTATTCGCTGTCGTGGTAGTGCCGGTTCGGGTCGTCTTCGGGCAGGGTGGATATGTGGTCGCAATAACTCATGCTTGTATTTTCAGGTAGCCTGTTCGGGCTACCTGAAACGGGAGGGGTGCATAAAACAGGCTCAGTTTTTCAGAAAGGCGAATTCCGGCCGGCTGATGAGGTGGACGAGGAAGAGGTAGGTCCACACCACGTTCAGCGCCACGGTAAACCAAAAGATGCGGATGAAGCGGATGTTGGCGGTGTGGTGGTTGTAGCGCAGTTGGGCCAGGAGGCCGCCGGGCCAGCCGCCGAGGGCGGAAATGAGGTGCAGCACGAAATCGGGCACGCTGGTGCGGCCGCTGGCTTGGGCGGCGCGTTTGTCGAAACGGTAGAGCGAGAGCAGCAGGCAGCTGAGCAAGAGATAGGCCACGGCTACCTGAAGCGAGATAAAGGAAACGGCCGACAAATGCAGCAGCACAAAAGCCACTGCCAGCACGGCTTCGCTGAAACCGCCGCTCATCAGGGTGCCGGAAGCCTGCTCGCTGGCCTGGTCGGCAAAGCCGATGGAGTAGCCCTGTGGAATCACGCGGGTGGCCACCCATTGGTCGTTGCGGCGGCTGAGCACGAAGCTGACGCGCTGGCGTTTTTCCGGCCGTTTGTTGCGGAAGACGAAGGCCGATTGCGGGAAATACACCCGCGCTTTGATGGATTGCACTTTGATGTAGCCGGCCTGTTCTTCGTCGCGCCAGCGCACCACTTTGCCGACATAGGTTTCGCCGTTCACCAGCTGGTCGAGGCGTTTGGCCTGTTTGCGCTGTTTGTGCAGCGCTTCTTCCTCTTCCGGGCTGCGGTGCTGCAGGCCGGAGGTGGCGGCGTTTTCGGCGCTGTCGAGCAGCCAGTGGCCGCCGAAGGGGTGGGTGTGCAGGATGCCGCGCAAGACGTCGCCCGGCTTGGGCGACAAATCGGCGGCGGCAAACATATCGCCCACCAGAAACACGCGCGGGGGATTGGTTGCGGTGAGCACATCGGCCACGCCGGCGCGTTTTTCTTCGTCCCAAATCCGCACCGCCACATCCACGATGCGGCCTTCGCGCCAGCGCTGCTCCTGCTCGGCGCTTTCGTCTTCGTAATCGTCAATCGGCAGTTCGGTTTCGGCTTGCATGGCGGTTCCGTTCAAACAAGGTGGCAAAGCCACGATTCTAACCGAAGAATGCCGGGGCGGGAGCGGCAGGGCGCGGATTTTGCGTTTTCTTTTTCTTTACCGCAGCCAACGTTCGGGCGGTTTATACTGGCCGCCGTTGCCAATCTTATTGGAAAAGGAAGAATCATGGCCCTGCCTGCGAAAAAACTTTACCGCTCGAAAACCGACCGCCAGCTCACCGGCGTATGCGGCGGACTGGCCGCTTATTTTGGTGTGGACTCGGGCTGGGTGCGCATTGCCACCGCTGTGGCGATTCTGTTCACCGGCGTGGGTTTGCTGGTGTACATCATTGCCGCCTTCGTATTGCCGGAAGAGCCGTAAATAAGGGGCGAAGCAAGAAAAAGGCTACCTGAACGTTTCAGGTAGCCTTTGTTGTGTCTGAACCTTAGTCTTCGTAGTTGTCGATAGACGGGCAGGAGCAGACCAGGTTTTTATCGCCGAAGACATCGTCCACGCGGTTGACGCTGGGCCAGAATTTGTTTTCGCGCACAAAGGGAAGCGGGAACACGGCTTCTTCCCGGCTGTAGGCGCGGTTCCATTCGCCGGCGATGTTGGCGGCGGTGTGCGGGGCGTTCACCAGCGGGTTGTCGTCTTTCGGCCACACGCCGTTTTGCACCTTCAGCGCTTCCTGCTTGATTTGCTTGAGCGCGGCGATGAAGCGGTCGAGCTCGGCCTTGTCTTCCGATTCGGTGGGCTCGATCATCAGGGTGCCGGCCACGGGGAAGGACATGGTGGGGGCGTGGAAGCCGTAGTCCATCAGGCGTTTGGCGATGTCCACTTCGGTAATGCCGCTCTCGGCTTTCAGCGGGCGCAGGTCGATGATGCACTCGTGCGCCACGCGGCCGTTTTTGCCGGTGTAGAGCACGGGGTAGTCGGCCGACAGTTTTTTGGCCACGTAGTTGGCGTTGAGCAGGGCGGCTTCGGTGGCTTGGCGCAGGCCGTCGGCGCCCATCATGGTGATGTACATCCAGGAAATCGGCAGGATGCTGGCGGAGCCGTAGGGCGCGGCGGAGACGGCGCCCATGCCTGCGGTTTTGCCTTCCACCGGCGCTACCACGTGGCTGGGAGCGTAGGGGGCGAGGTGGGCTTTCAGGCCGATGGGGCCCATGCCGGGGCCGCCGCCGCCGTGGGGGATGCAGAAGGTTTTGTGCAGGTTCATGTGCAAGACGTCGGCACCCACTTCGGCCGGCTGCATGATGCCGACTTGGGCGTTCATGTTGGCGCCGTCCATATACACTTGGCCGCCGTGGTCGTGAATCAGTTTGCAGATGTCGCGGATGCCTTCTTCGTACACGCCGTGGGTGGAGGGGTAGGTAATCATCAGGGCGCCGAGGGTGTCGGCGTATTGCGCCACTTTGGCTTGCAGGTCGGCCACGTCCACGTTGCCTTGCTCGTCGGTGTTCACCACCACCACTTTCATGCCCAGCATTTGGGCGGTGGCGGGGTTGGTGCCGTGGGCGGAGCGCGGAATCAGGCAGATGTTGCGCTCGGGCTGGCCTTGGGCGGCGTGGTAGCGGCGGATGGCCAACAGGCCGGTGTATTCGCCGGAAGCGCCGGAGTTGGGCTGCATGGAGATGGCGTCGAAGCCGGTGATGGCTTTGAGCTGCTCTTCCAGACCGTGGATCATGTTCAGGTAGCCCTGCACCTGTTCGCGCGGGGCGAAGGGGTGGATGTTGGCGAATTCGGGCCAGGTGATGGGGATCATTTCGCTGGTGGCGTTCAGCTTCATGGTGCAGGAGCCGAGCGAAATCATGCTGCGGTTCATCGCCAAGTCGCGCTCTTCCAGTTTTTTCAGGTAGCGCAGCATTTGGTGTTCGGTGTGGTGGCTGTTGAACACGGGGTGTTGCAGAATCGGGCTGCTGCGGCGCAGGGAGGCCGGGATGCGGCAGGTGGCTTCGGCAGGCAGCACGGCGGCTTTGCCGGTGAAGATTTCGGTGAGTACGGCGAAGTCGGCGGCGTCGCTTTCTTCGTGGAAGGAAACGCCCAGCACGGTGTCGGCGGCGCGGTGCAGGTTGAAGCCTTTGGCCAGTGCTTTTTGGTAGATGGCGTCGGCTTGGGCGCCGCAATCCACTTCTACGGTGTCGAAGAAGTCGCTGTTGGCGATGCTGAGGCTACCTGAAACGATGTTGGCGAAGGCGCAGGCCAGGGCGTGGATGCGGCTGGCGATGCGCTTCACGCCTTCGGGGCCGTGGTAAACGGCGTACATGCCGGCCAGGTTGGCCAGCAGCACTTGCGAAGTGCAGATGTTGGAGTTGGCTTTTTCGCGGCGGATGTGCTGCTCGCGGGTTTGCAGGGCCATGCGCAGGGCGGGTTTGCCGGAGGCGTCCACCGATACGCCGATGATGCGGCCAGGGGCGGAGCGTTTGTGTTCGTCTTTGAAGGCGAAGTAGGCGGCGTGCGGGCCGCCGAAACCCATGGGGATGCCGAAGCGTTGGGTGCTGCCCAAGGCCATGTCGGCGCCCATTTCGCCGGGCGATTTCAATAAGACGAGGCTCATGACGTCGGCGGCCACGGCGGTCACCGCGCCTTTGGCTTTCACGGCGGCGATGACGTCGCCCAAGTCGGCGATGTCGCCGTCTTTGCCGACGTATTGGAACAGGGCGCCGAAGAATTCGCCTTCGGCGGCTACCTGAAAGTCGCCCACCACCAGTTCGAAACCGAAGTATTCGGCGCGGGTTGTCATCACGTCCAGCGTTTGCGGATACACGCGCGCATCCACGAAGAAGCGGTTGGACTTGGATTTGCTCACGCGGCGGGCCATGGCCATGGCTTCGGCGGCGGCGGTGGCTTCGTCGAGCAGGGAGGCGCCGGCCATTTCCAGGCCGGTCAGGTCGATACACATCTGCTGGAAGTTGAGCAGGGCTTCGAGGCGGCCTTGCGCCACTTCGGCCTGATAGGGGGTGTAGGCGGTGTACCAACCGGGGTTTTGCAGCACATTGCGCACGATGACGTTGGGCAGGCGGGTGGGCGAATAGCCTTGGCCGATGTAGCTTTTGTGGATGGTGTTTTGGGCGGCCACGGCCTGCAGTTTGGCCAGCGCGTCGGCTTCGCTCATGGCGGCGGGCAGATTCAGTTTGCCCGGCATGCGCACGCTTTGCGGCACGGTGTTGTCGATGAAGGCGGCCATATCTTCTTCGCCCAGCTCGGCCAGCAAGGCGGCCTGTTCGGCGGCGTTGAGGCCGATGTGGCGGGCGATGAATTCATTCGGGTTGAATAACTCGTTAAATTGCATGGGGTTTCCTTTGTAACTGTCGGTCGGAACACTGGCAGACGGTGCAAAAGGCCGAATTGTAGCGCAAGCGGCGGAAAAAAGGCGGAAAGTGTGCGGAAATGTAAAGACAAAGGTCTAGGCTACCTGAAAGCAGTGCGGCGGCGCCGTCCGTGCTTTCAGGTAGCCTGAACGGCGGGCGGGCAGGGAACGGTTTGTTTGTGCAACACAATTTAACCCGATGTTGCGGTTTCTAGGGCGCATCGTCATCATGCTTGCGAAGCGGTTTTTTGAGGCAAAATTTGCAGCTGCCAGGCAAAAAGCGCAGCAAGATTGGACATCTTGCGAGCATTTTTAACGCCGCAGATGCGGGTTTTGACCAAAAATACCGCCGCAATGCCTGGTGACGGCACGCCCTAAACCTTTGGCTCTTAACTTACTTGCTCTTTTTCTGCTAAACTGCGCGCCTTTTGTCCGCCCGAAACCATGTTGCTCGACCTGACCCGATATTCGCCCGCCGCATTCCGCCGCGAAGCCGCCAAACTGGCGGTGTTGGCGATGCCGATGCTGGCCGCCCAAGTGGCGCAGGTGGGAGTGGGTTTTGTCGATACCGTGATGGCGGGCGGGGCGGGTAAAGACGATTTGGCCGCCGTGGCGCTGGGCGGCAGCGCATTCATCACGGTTTACATTACCTTTCTCGGCATCATGACCGCCCTCAACCCGATGCTGTCGCAACAGCACGGCGCGGGCGAAACCGAGGCGGTGGGCGAATTGGGCCGGCAGGGGCTGTGGTACGGCCTGTTGTTGGGCATCTTGGGTATGTTGCTGCTGTGGCTGGCGATTGCGCCGCTGCAGGGCTACCTGACACTCAATGCCAATGTCGAAGCCCAATTCGGCCAGTATGTGGGCTTTATTGCGCTGGCGATGCCGGCGGCGATGGTGCACCGCGCCCTGCATGCTTATGCGTCCAGCCTGGGGCGGCCCAAGCCGATTATGTGGGTGAGCTGGGCGGCTTTGCTGCTGAATATCCCGCTCAACTATATTTTTGTTTACGGGAAACTGGGCATGCCGGCTTTAGGCGGGGCAGGCTGCGGCCTGGCCAGCGCGCTGGTGTTTTGGTTTAACGCGCTGGCGCTGTGGCTGTATGTGGCCAAGCAGCGTTATTTCCGCCCTTTCGGCCTGATGGCGCGCTTTTCCAAGCCGGATACGGCGGTGTTCGGCCAGATCACCCGCTTGGGTGTGCCCATCGGGCTGTCGTTCTTTTTGGAAGTGAGCCTGTTCACCTTCATCATGCTGCTGATTGCGCGTTTGGACGGCAATACGGAAGACTTTGTGGCCGCGCAGCAGGTGGTGATCAACATCACCGGCATCATTTATATGATTCCGCAAGGCGTGGGCACGGCGGCCACGGTGCGGGTGGGTTACTCCGTCGGCGCCAACGAGCTGTACCGGGCGCGCTATGCCGCCGGCGTGGCGGTGGCGGTGGGGGCGGCGCTGGCCGTGTGCACGGCGGTGCTGATTCTGCTGCTGCGCCATCACTTGGTGGCGATGTACACCGACGATGCCGCCGTGCTGGCGCTGGGGGCGACGATTCTGCTGTTTGCTGCCGCCTTCCAGCTGGCCGATGCGGTGCAGTGCATCGCTTCTTTCGCCCTGCGCGGCTATAAGGTGACCAAGCTGCCGATGCTGATTCATGCCCTGGCTTTTTGGGTGCTCGGCTTGGGGCTGGGCTGCTGGCTGGCCTTCGGCAGGGAGATGGGCATTTACGGATTTTGGACGGCGCTGGTGCTGTCTTTGGCCGCAGCGGCCGTGGCGCTGCTGTGGTGTTTGGAAACAGTGAGCCGCGAACGGGCATACCGATGAAGATAGAATACGATGCCGATTTAAGCCCTCTGCACACTTTCGGCCTGCCGGCCCGCGCCGCCGCCTTGTGCGTGCTCGAACACACCGACAGGCTACCTGAAATCCTCCGCCTGCCCGAATACCGCCGCGAAACGGTCTTGTGGCTGGGTGGCGGCAGCAATGTGCTGTTTATGAAGGATTATCCCGGCTTGGTGGTGCGCATGGCCACGCGCGGCATTGAAGTGGTAGCCGATGATGGCGACACCGTGCGGGTGCGCGCCCAAGCCGGCGAAGTGTGGCACGATTTCGTGCAGCACACCCTGGTGCTGGGCCTGAGCGGCTTGGAAAACCTGAGCCTGATTCCCGGCACCGTGGGCGCCGCGCCGGTGCAGAACATCGGCGCTTACGGCGTGGAAGTGAAAGACCGCATTGTCGAAGTGGATGTGTTCGATTTGGAAACTCGGCAGTTTGCCGTCCTCAGTCGGGACGACTGCCGCTTCGCCTACCGCGACAGCCTGTTCAAGCAGGCCGGCAAAGGCCGTTATGTGATCACCGCCGTTACCTTTGCCCTCAGCCGCCGTTTTACGCCGCAACTGCGCTACGGCGATTTGAAAAACGTGGCCGAAACCTTGGCACAAGGCGGCCCGCTCACGCCGCAGCTGGTGGCGGAGGCCGTGTGCCGCATCCGCCGCAGCAAACTGCCCGACCCGGCCGAACTCGGCAATTGCGGCAGTTTTTACAAAAACCCGGTGGTCAGCGCCGAACAAGCCGCCGCTTTGCGGCAACGGTATCCCGGCCTGCCCGAATACCCGCAGGCCGACGGCAGCGTGAAACTGGCGGCCGGCTGGCTGATCGACCAATGCGGCCTCAAGGGCCGGCAGGAAGGCGGTGCCGCCGTGCACGATCGGCAGGCGCTGGTGTTGGTAAACCGCCGCCGCGCCACCGCTGCCGACGTCGCCCGATTGTCCGAACACATTTGCCTCAGCGTGCAACAGCGCTTCGGCGTGGATTTGGAGCCGGAGCCTATCTGGTTTTAAACCGGAAAACTGCAGGCAGCCGGCAGGCAACAAACTGTTTGTTAAAGTGAAACAAATAGGATGCCGGCCGATTGTCCGCAGGCCCTAGAACCTGTATTCTTCAGGCAGCGAATCTGCCGAGTGCAGGTTCTTTCACTTGCCTGCCGTTTCCTGAAAACGGCGGGCGGCAGCAGGGGTGCACCCGCCCCGCCACACACAGAAGAAACCGCCATCTCAAATACAAAATCAAGGAGTCCCACCATGGCCAAGAAACCCGGCAAGCCGAGTACTTACGACCGCATCGTTGATGCCAGCCTGAAGTTGTTCAACGAAGAGGGCGAGCGCAACATCAGCACCAACCACATCGCCCAACACCTCGGCATCAGCCCCGGCAACCTGTATTACCACTTCCGCAATAAAGACGAAATCATCATCCAGCTGTTCAAGCGCTACACCAACACGCTGTTGGACTACATCCGCCAAACCGAGCTGCCCGGCGACATGGCCAAAATGGGCGAGTATATGAACGGCGTGTACGACATTTTGTGGGACTACCGCTTCCTGTTCAGCGACGTGAATACCCTCCTGATGCGCAGCAAAGAGCTGTTGGGCGACCACAACGAATTCACCCACGTGAAAATTTCCCCGCTGCTGGTGCAGATTTTCACCGAGCTGCGCCAGAAAGGCATTTTGGAAGCCAGCGACGAAGCCTTGCGCGAATTAGGCTTGAACGTGTGGCTGGTCACCAAATACTGGTTCGATTTCGACAACTCCCAGCACGACGGCTCGTGGAACGAAGAAGCCAAGCGCCGCGGCATTTACCAGACCATGAGCCTGATTCGCGGTTTTGTGGCCCCCGCCCATTATGAAAACTACGATCAGCTGATGCAGGCTTACCGCAGCTGAGTTTGGATGTTTTGGAGACGGCACGCCCCGGCGTGCCGCAACACAATAAAGGCTACCTGAAAGTTTTCAGGTAGCCTTTTGTTCTTCGGCCTTTAGCGTTCCTGCAAGGCCTGTTTCATGCGTGTGATCGGTTTGATCAGGTATTGGAACACGGTTTTTTCGCCGGTGCGGATGTCCACGGTGGCGGTCATGCCGGGGGTGATTTCCAGCGGTTGGCCGTTGCTGTCGGTCATGCGGTTGCCGCTGGTCTCCACCAACACGCGGTAATAGGCTTCGTCGGGGTTCAGCTTGAGGGCGCTGGAGCGGCGGTCGTCCTGCAGGGTATCGGGGCTGATGAGGGTAACCTTGCCTTCGATGCCGCCGTAAATGGCGTAATCATAAGCGCTGATTTTCACCACCGCCTCTTGGCCGGGGCGGATAAAGGCCACGTCTTTGGGGCGGATGTAGGCCTGCACCAGCAGTTTGTCGTCCAGCGGCACGATTTCCAGAATGTCCTGCCCCGCCTGCACCACGCCGCCGACGGTGTTGATGCGGATGTTTTTCACCACACCGCGCAAAGGGGCGCGGATTTGCGAACGGTCCACCGGGTCGGCGCGCATGGCCATGTTTTCGCGCGCCTGCGCCAGCTCGGATTCGGTCTGTACCAGTTCGTTGCTGGCTTCGGTCACGTAGCGGTTGCGGCGTTCCGCGATTTGTTGCGACAAATCGGCCGACTGCCGTTTCATGCGCAAGAGTTCCACTTCCGACATCACACCCTGCGCCACCATCGGTTCGGTGATGGCGATTTCGCGGTCGAGCATGGCTTTGCTTTGCTGCAGGCCGCTGACGGCATCGGCCATCGCGCGGCGGCGGGCTTGATAGGCGGCGGTTTCGCGGGCGCGCAGCTCGGCCGGCAGACCGGCCGGGAATTGCAGTGCCGTGCCGTGCGCTTCGGCCTGCAAACGGGCGGAAATCGCCTGCAGATTGTTCACTTTGGCTTCGCTTTCGCGCAGCACGGCGGAGCTGCGGGTGTCGTCGAGCAAAATCAGCACTTGGCCTTTGTCTACCACATCGCCTTCTTTGACTTTGATTTCGCGGATGATGCCCGGGTCAAGGCTTTGCACGATTTGGTCGCGGCTGCTCGGAATCACGCTGCCTTGCCCGCGGGTCACTTCTTCCAGCGGGCTGTTGTAGGCCCATACCACGAAGATAACGAGTAGCAGGGCAAACAGCAGGGTAACGGCAAAAATACCGCGGTGTTTTTCGGTTTGCAGGGCGGCGTTGAGGTCGTTGATCAAGGCCAGATCGGATTCTTTGATCTGTTGGTCGTTTGGGGAGCGGGACATGGCGGGCTTCTCCGGTGAGGCTACCTGAAAACTCAGGCGGAGCGGACGGCAGGTTGGGCCGGGGTGGCGGGCTGCGGTTCGCCGCCCATCAGGCGCTGGAGTACCGCATCGCGCGGGCCGTCCAAAATGATCCGGCCTTCTTCAACCACGATGACGCGGTTGACGATGCGCAAGACTTGCGGACGGTGGGTCACCACCAGCAGGGTGCGTTCTTTGGTCCAATCGGCCAGCACGCGCAGGGCGCGGTTTTCGGTGCCTTGATCCAAACCGCTGGTGGGTTCGTCCAGTAAGACCACGCGCGGATTTTTTAAGGTCATGCGTGCCAACGCCAGCAATTGCTGCTGGCCGCCGGAGAGGCCGAGGCCGTTTTCGCCCAAAGGCATATCTAAGCCGCGCGGGTGGCTTTGAATCAGGCGGTCAAGGCCGAAGCGGCGCAGGGCGAACATCAGCTCTTGGTCGCTGGTGTACTCGCCGGCCGCCAGATTGAGGTTGTCGCGCAGGCTGCCCAGAAACAGGCGCGGCGATTGGCTGAATAAGGCGATTTGGTGGCGCAGATAATCGGGGTCGATTTGGCGCAGGTCGATGTTGTCGATACAGATATTGCCTTCGGCCGGCTCGTACAGGCCGGCAGCCAGCTTGAGCAGGGTACTTTTGCCGCTGCCGATGCGGCCGAGAATACCGATTTTTTCTCCGGGTTGAATATTGAGACGGATGTTGCTGAGTGCCGCTTGGTTGTCTTTGCCGTAGCGGAAGGCTACCTGATGGAAGCTCATGCCGCCCTGCATGGCGTCCAGTGTAATGTATTGGCGGTCGGGTGCGCGCTCGATCGGGCGCTCCACAATGTTGTTGACCCCTTTGAATGCCAATCTGGCCTGCTGGAAGCGGGTGGCCAAGCCGGCGATTTGCGCCAGCGGCGCCAGCGCGCGGCCGGAGAGAATCACGGCGGCGATCAAGGCGCCCATGGTGATGCGGTCGGCTTCATTGCTGCTGTGGATGAGGTAGGTGCCGAGCACCACCAGAAATACGGTGTTCAGCTGCTGCATGGCCACGGAAAAGCTGACCACGAAGTTGCTCAGGTTTTTCACTTTCACTTGGGAGGCGGCGGTTTTGGCGGTGAAGTTGTCCCAGCGTTGCTGGGCCCAATTGACCGCATTGTTGGCCTTCAGGGTTTCGATGCCTTCAATGGCTTCCACCGCCAAGCCTTGGCGTTGCGAGGATTCGCGCATGGATTCGTTGATGTAGCGCGCCATGCGCGGCTGCACCGCCAACCCCACCAAGATCACAACGGGGATGATGATCAGCGGCACCAGCGCCAGCTTGCCGCCCAATAGGGCGATGACGAATACGAACAGCAGCAGGAAAGGCATGTCCACCAAAGCCAGCAGGCTGGCGCTGGTCATGAATTCGCGCACCGATTCGAAATCGCGCAGATTGTTGGCATAAGAGCCGGCAGACACCGGTTTGTCGGCCAAACGCAGGCTCATGACGCGGCGGAACAGGGCCGAGCTGATGATGAGGTCGGCCTTTTTGCCGGCGATGTCGGTCAGGTAGCCGCGGATCAGCTTGGCGATGAATTCGAAGGTAATCGCCAATACCACGCCGATGCTGAGTGCCCACAGGGTTTCATAGGTTTGGTTGGGAATCACGCGGTCGTAAACGTTCATCACATACAGCGAGCTGACCAGCGCCAGAAAGTTGATGATGAACGTGGCCAGAATCACTTGGTAATAATAGTTTTTGAAACGCCAAATCACTTTCCAAAACCATGCTTTGGGCAGATGGTATTCCGGTAATTCGGAGCGGGTGTCTGAGGCAGCCTTGGGTTTCACAAACCAGCAAAAGCCCAGATAGAGGAGATTAAGCTCCGCGTGGGTCAGCACTTTTTCCAAGCCGTCGGTTTGGCGGATGGTGTAGCGCCGCTCGCTGCCGCTGCCCTCGATTTTGGTGACCACGGCGGCTTCTTCGTCGTGCAAAATCAGCACCGCCGGCACGGCCAGGGCCGGAATTTCCGATAAAGGGCGTTTGGAAAGGGTGTTTTCAAAACCGTGGCTGCGCAGCACTTCGGCCAAGGAGCGGAAGGTGTCGTGACGGCTTTCGCCGTGTACGGTTTGTGCGGCCAGGGTTTCTTTGGCCAGCGGTGCGCCGCAGATTTTGGTGGCCAAAGCCAAATGGTCGATTAGGGCGTTCATGGTTGTGGGGCGGGGGTGGACAACAGTTGTTCGGGTATGGGCATATCCATCAGGTCGGCGGGTATGCTGTGAGAGGAGACGGAGATGGGCGTCAGCAAGTTTTGCTCAGGCGGGGGCGCCACCTGCGCGGCCGCTTCGGGCGCCGGAGGGGCGGGCGGCTTGGCTGCGGCTTGCGGAACCGATGTTGCGGGTTCGGCGGTTTGCCGCATGGCCGGTGCTGGGTTTTCAGGTAGCCTGTCCGAAGCGGCAGGTGGTGGCGGGGTTGCGGCGGGTTTTGCGGTTTCGCTTGGTGCGGCAGGCGGTGCGGAAAGCCATTGCTGGGGCAGTGCGGATGCCGTTGTTTGCTGTTCGCTGTTTGCCCAATCGCTAATGGCGGCTTGGGCGGTTAGGTAGGCGAGGGCGGCATCGGAAAAGTCGGCGTAGGCATTCACTTCGGCAATCTGGATGTTCGACAATTCCTGGTAGGCATTGAGCACATCGGCCAGTGAGCGGCGCGCGATTTTGAACTGTGCTTCATAAGCGCGCACCACTTCGCGTTGGGCGCTGATCTGCTGGATGGCCACCAGCATCCGACGGCGGCTTTGGCCCATGTCCACCTTGGCCGTTTGCGATTTCTCGGCCGTTTCGCGTAGGATTTCTTCCAGCTTGGCCTCGGCCGCCGCCAAAGAGTGGCCGTCTTGCCGCACGGTATGGCGGGCGGCATGGTCGAAGATATGCCAATTCAGACTGAGAAAGACCTCGCGGTTATTGCGGTTCAGGTTGCCTTCCAGATTCACGGAAGGCAGGCGGCGGGAGCGGCTTACATCCACTTGGGCGCGTACGCTGTCCCATTCTGATTTTTGCGCCAGATAGGAAGGGTGCGATAGCTGGCTGCGGTTTTGATAACGGGAAATAATGTCTTCCGGTGTGCTGCCGGCAAAGGGATCGCGCAGGTCTGCTGCTTGTAAGGTGCGGCCGGTATAACGGCTCAGGCTGCTTAAAGAAGTGTGGAGGATGCGCTGTTGCTGTAAGAGGTTGGACTCGGCTTGCAGGCGCCTGGCCTGAGCTTCGGTGAGTTCGGAGCGGCGGCCGGCATCGTAGCGGACAATAACAGACAGGTCATGCAGCATTTTGTCGTGCCGTGCCAAGCTCTCGCGGTACACCGCGCTTTGTTCGCGCGCGCGCAAAGCTGTCAGGTAGAGTTCCGAAATGGTTTTACCCAGTTGCTCGCGGGTTTCATCGTATTTGTGCCGGTAGTAGCCCTGTTTGCTTCGGTCGCGTGCTACCGCCGCTTCGATGCCGCCCCATGCGTAGAGGTTTAAACGTCCGTGTAAGCCGATGTCTGCATCTTCGCGGTTGGCCGAATGGCTTTGACGCTGCGCAATCGTTTGGCGGCCGGTGAGTGAGAGCACCGGATAATGCCCTGCTTGGGCGATTTGTACTTGCTCTTCGGCTGCGGCAATATTGGCCCGTGCCTCCAAAAGGCGCGGATCGCTGTTCAATGCCTGACGGAGAACGGCTCGCAATCCGCCGTCTTCTGCATAAGCAGGGGCAGAAAAGAGAATAATGAGAAAACTCAAAAAATAGGGCCGGAGTATCATGAGGCGCAACATTTGCTTGTCGGATCAATGCGGCCGTCGTTAAGAGTCGGCGGCTGAAGGTAGGCTCTAAAGTAAAACCTGCCGGTATGATAGCAGCCGAAGGCGGGGCAGCGTTAATTTACTGCCGGCTTTTGTAAAAGGTGTTGTATCGCGGGTTTAAAAACTTTGGATAAACGCTTGTTACCGTCTGATGAAGGCAAATGGCGGGATGGTGATTCATTTTTGTTATAGGGTTCTGATAATGTTTGCCCTTTCAGGTAGCCTAAAGCACATTGGCAAGAGTAGTTGTTCGGCTTTATAAGGGGAAAATGCCACGAAAGCACCGCCCCTGCTTAATTTACCCTGTTGCCGCTATGGGCGGTCGGCTATAATCAATGTCATTCCAAATCATGATTTGCCTAAGCCCGCAGGCTACCTGAAAGACCTCATCCATGTTGATTTGCAACCCTTACGAAATCGTTATACAAGGCATCACCAGCAACGGCAAAACCTTCCGCCCCAGCGATTGGTCGGAGCGTTTGTGCGGCATCTTGTCTTCGTTCGACAACAACCGGCTTTCCTATCACGATTGGGTGCGCCCCATTTTGGTGGACAATGTGCGCTGCGTGGCCGTAGATAAAAAACTCGAGCAAATCAACGAATCCATGTTCCGCTTTCTGATGGATTTCGCCCAAGACAACGATTTGCGCGTGATCGATTGCAAAGCCTTGTTGGAAGAGCAAAATGCAGCGGAAGGCACCCTCTTGGACAGCGCTTTGCAGGCCAAGGCCGAGGCAGACTCCCAAGCCGCCGCTGAGAGCAAAGCGCAAGCGCATCCGTCCTCAGGTCAAACAGCGGCGGTCGAACAGGCTGCCCATTTCGAAGCCCGCGAGCTGGATGCCGGCGAGCTGCATTGCGCCTACCCCGCCTTCCGCCCCATATTGCCGGAAGCTTTGGGGCAGGTACACTTCAGCCAGCGCCTGGCCAAACTGCACGGCCAAGGCCGTCGGGTGGCGGCTTGTTTTGATGCCAACGGCCAAGCCGTCGCCGCCTGTCTGTTTTACCTGAACGACAGCCTGCACGGCGGCAGCACCTTATATATCGATACCTTGAGCGCCACCCCGCAGGCGGCAGATTCGGTTCTGGCCCGCTTGCTGGATTGCTTGGCCGATCTTGCCCGCGAGGCGCAATGTGTGCGGATACATACCAACGCGCCCGTTGGCGAACCCCACCGTGAGGTTTGGCAAACTCTGTTGGCAGCTGGGTTTGGCGCGGAAAGCATGGTTTTCGTAAAAAAAATATAAACTTCTGTTAATTGGATGGGCTTTTTTTGCTTATCCGGCTGTTTTCCTTGAGAAAAGGCTTGTTGTAAATAAGCCGTCTTTCCCAAGGCGGAGCAGCCGGTTTCTAGTTTTCGTAAAGAAAAGCCGGTATGATGCTTTACTGAGTGCAGCTGTCGATTGTTTGTGTAAACAAGCAATAATGTGTTATCCCAAGCCGCAGGTTTGGATAATCTGACTGACAATCTGCCGAACCATGGATGCCAAATCCAATCCGAATCGCTCCGTATGGCTTTGCCAATGGGCTGATGCCTTAAATCGGTTGCGGATGGGTTGGCTGGGCGGATCGGCCGGAGCGTTCGGCTGTGTGAATTGATCACCTCAATGAGAAGGAATGAAAATATGAATAAGGTTTATCGTACCGTATGGAACGAGCACACCAACACATGGGTGGCCGTGCAGGAAACGGCCAAAGCCCGCGGGAAATCGAGTAAATCCGGCGGCTCTGTTTTAAGCGAGCTGGGCTTGGGCGGTTCGCGCTTTATGATGACGGCTGCGGCTTCCGCTGTATTGCTGATGGGCGGGCAGGCGGTGGCGGCGACCATTGTCGATGGCGCTGCTAGCGGTGCTGTCGTAGTGCACACCGGTGGTACCAGTACAAGTGCGGCCGCAGGCCAGGATTCCACCGCTATCGGTACCAATGCCAAGGTAACAGGTGACTCAGCCACGGCGCAAAGTTCGATTGCATTCGGTAGTAACGCGGAAGTTAATGCCGCGAAAAATGCGATTGCATTCGGTACTAGCGCGGTATCTAATAAAAACAATGCGGTTTCCGTAGGTAATGCGGCAAAAGCAACCGGTCAATCTGCTTTGGCGGTGGGGGATGGTGCTAATGCCACTAATTGCTGATCGTGCAAGATTTACTGCTTCTGCCACCGCAGAGGCTGCCCCGGTGCTGGCAAACAATCAAGTTTATGTATTGGGCATTGCCGATCAGGCCGATAAAGATGCGGTGGCTGCCACTGCGAAAAACACTTTAGGTGAGGTGTCTGTAGGCGGTAAAACCCAAGCGGGCGAGCTGGAAACCCGCCAAATTACCCATGTTGCAGCCGGTACCGAAAACAGCGATGCGGTAAACGTATCTCAATTGAAAGCTGTGGCCAATCAAGTGGAAGATGCTAAGCTGCAAGCAGCTGGCAACACTACCGCTTTGGGTGGTGGAGCTAACTACGATCCGGCTAACAATGCCTATACTGCACCCACTTACACTGTAGTGAATGCTGCCGGTGCTCCGGTTACCTACACCAATGCGGCCGGTAATACTGCGGCTACTACCGCGAATAATGTCGGAGATGCCGTTACCCAGCTGAATACCTACATCAACCAAGGTTGGCAGGTGCTGGACAATGGCGGAGCAGTAAAAGGCACGGTGACGCCTGGTGACAAAGTGCAGTTTGTAAATGGCAATGGAACCACAGCCAACGTCACGACTGAAGCCGACGGTGTCACCAAAGTCACTTTTGATGTGGCAGCAACGCCGGCCATTGAAACCACCACCTTGGCCCATACCGACGGTAAGGTAAACGTGCCAAATGCCCCGGATAACGCCAAAATGGTTACCGCTGAAGGTATTGCCAACGCCATCAACAACAGCGGCTTTACGCTGACCGCTCAGGGTGAAACCAGCACGGCTTCTCTGGTCAACCCCGGCGAAAAGGTTGATTTGAGTAGCGGTGATGGCAATCTTGTGATCAGTAAAGATGCCACAAGTAATAATGTCAACTTTAATCTGGCGCCTGTCGTGACCATCGGTCCGAATAGTGGTGGTAGCCCGATTACCATCAACGGCACCGCAGGCAATATCAGCGGCTTGGCTGCCAATCTGCCCGTAACCACCAGCACCGGTACCCCGACCACCGCGCAAACCGCGCCGGCCAATCCGGCCATTGGTAACGCTGCAACAGTGGGCGATGTGCTAAATGCTGGTTGGAACCTGCAAGTTGGCGGTGCGCCTACCGATTTTGTTCGTCCCTACGATACGGTGAACTTTGTCGGAGCCAATGGCGCCACGGTTACCACGAATACTGACGGAGCCAAAACCACCATCACCATCGGCATGAATGCCCAAGGTCAAGCTGAGAGTGCACAATTGCCGGTGGTGTATACCGATGCTGCAGGTAATAAGCTGTACAAACATACCGATGACAAGTTCTATACCCAGCCGAATGGCGGTGGAAATGAGGTAGACCCGCCGAATGTGATTGCCTCTATGCAAAATGCCATTGGTCAGACGACCTATGCGATGACATTGGCTAATGTTGCTCCCGGCGTAAATAACACCGATGCCGTAAACGTGAGCCAGCTCAAAGGCGCAGCAGATGCATTGGGTGGTGGCGCAGCCATTGCAGATGGTAGCAATCCAGCAATCCCCGCGGGTACATTCATTGCACCGAGTTATACCATCACTAAAACTGATGGTACGCAATACAACCCGGCTAACAATGTTGCCGATGCGCTGAAAAACCTGAACGACGAAGTAGTGAAACCGCTGACCTTTGCCGGCGACAGCGGCGGTAATGTGGAACGCAAGCTGGGTTCGACCGTCAACATCAAAGGTGGCGCTACTGGCAATCTGACCAATGGCAATATCGGCGTGGAAGCTGATCCGCAAACCGGTACGCTGAACGTGAAACTGGCCGAGAACATCGACCTGGGCAATAACGGCAGCGTGGTGATGGGCGATACCAAGGTAGACGACAACGGTTTGGCTATTATTGGTGGACCGAGCATTACCAAAGCCGGCATCAATGCAGGTGACAAAGTCATCAGCGGTGTTGCCAATGGTGTTGCACCGACAGATGCTGTTAACGTGTCTCAGTTGCAAGCAGTACAGGCTCAGGCTGGCAAGCACAATACGGTTAAAGCGGGTACCAACGTTACCGTTGATGAAGGTGTGAACGCTGCCGGCGGTATTGAATATACAGTGAATGCTAAAGACACTGTGACCACTGTAGCAGCAACAGCAGGCGAGACCGTTGTCGCGCAAAGCGGCACACCGGAAGCGCCAGTCTACACCGTGGGTTTGGCTGATCAAGTGAAAACCGATATTGCCCAAGGTGTCGCAGCCAAAGATGCCGTAGACAATAAAGGTTTGGATTTTGCAGGCGATACTGGTACCACTGGAGCCAGAAAACTGGGCGAGAGCTTAAAAGTTTCCGGTGACACCAATATCACCACAGAAGCCACGGTTGCTGGTTTGCAAATCAAACTGAACCCTGATTTGGCGGTAACCAGCGTGAAAGCGGGCGATACCTTGTTGAACGACAACGGTTTGGCCATCACTGGCGGCCCGAACGTGACCAAGGCAGGTATTGATGCAGGCGGTAAGCAAATTACCAATGTGGCCAGTGGTGGAGATACCGACACCAACGGTGCCAACATTGGTGATGTGAAGCGCTTAGCGGCTGCGGCTGCGGCTGCGGCAGATACTTCTGCCAGCGTATCGGCTGGCAGCACGGCGGTTACCGTTACACCGAAGGCCCCTGTTAATGGTGTAACTGATTATGCTGTGGACTTGTCGCAAGCGGCTAAAGACAGCTTGGCTAAAGCCGATACCGCGGTACAAAACGTGGTAGGCGACAGCAATATCACGGCTCAGAAAAACGGCGATACCGTGAATCTGTCCTTGGCTCCGGTAGTTAATATCGGCCCTGCCCAAGGCGGCAATCCCGTTACCATCAATGGCAATGCCGGCACCATCGGCGGTTTGACCAACACGACTTGGAACGGTACACCGGTTAGCGGTCGTGCTGCTACCGAAGACCAGTTGGCTCAAGTAGCCACTGCGGCCGGCAAGCGCAACACCGTTTCCGCTGGCACCAATATTGTGGTAACTCCGACCACCGCCAACGGCGTCACCAACTATCAGGTAGCCACCAATCCGAATATGACGCTGACCAGCGTGACCACAACGGATGCGGCCGGCAACCAAACCGTCACCAACGGCAATGGTGTTACCATCACGCCTGCGGCTCAGGGCAAAGCACCGGTTAGTCTCACCGGCGACGGCCTGAACAACGGCGGTAACAAGATTACCAACGTGGCCGAAGGCACGGCAGGCACCGATGCGGTGAACGTGGATCAACTGAACAAGGCGATCAACAACGTGAACGTGACCATCCCAGGTCAGCTGCAAGGCCGCCTCAATGGTATCGAAAACCGTGTTAACCAAGTGGAAAACACCGCCAATGCGGGCGTGGCGCAAGCCATTGCCACTGCCGGCCTGCCGCAGGCTTATCTGCCCGGCAAGAGCATGGTGGCCGTAGGCGGCGGTTACTACAAAGGTGAAACCGGTTACGCCGTAGGCTTCTCCACCATCTCCGACGGCGGCAACTGGATCATCAAAGGTACCGCTTCCGGTAATTCGCGCGGCCACTTCGGTGCTTCCGTAGGTGCCGGTTACCAGTGGTAACGGAGTCAAGCAGAGGCTACCTGAAAGGCTTTCAGGTAGCCTGCCTGAATATCTGATATAAAAGGAAATAAAATGAAATTCATCCAGATCACCCGTCACGTGGCACTGGTGGCGGTATCGGCCGCCGTGTTGGCTGCCTGCTCCTCGTCTTCCAACCGCATCAATGCCGACGGCACCGCTGCCGCCGAGCTGAAATGGCCGCGTTGGGACAGCGTTACCTTTCATAAAAACCGCGGTACCTTCCCCGACTTGGGCAGCTTGAACCAAGTGAAACCCGGTTTGACCAAAGACGAGCTGTACTATCTGCTGGGCCGCCCGCATTACGATGAGCTGTGGCGTCCGCGCGAGTGGACTTATCTGTTCCACTTCCATACGCCCGGCCAAGGCACCGACAACGTGACCACTTGCCAATACAAAATCCTGTTCGACCGCAATATGCGCGTAGGCAGCACGCATTGGAATCCGGTGGATCCGTCTGATGCCGCTTGCGGTGCACCCGCTCCCACTCCGGCTCCTGCCGCTCCGGTACAAGAGCGCTATACCTTGGGCGCCGATGCTTTGTTTGCTTTTGACCGCAGCAGCATGAACGATTTGAATCCGCGCGGTCGTCAGGAGCTGGACGATTTGGCCAATAAGCTGCAAAGCTTTGCCGAGCTGAACAGCATTACCGTTGTCGGTCATACCGACTATCTGGGTTCCGATGCCTACAACCAAAGCCTGTCTCAAGCGCGTGCGCAAACCGTGCGCCAATATCTGATTGAGCGCGGCTTGCCGGCATCTAAAATCCGTGCTTACGGCGCGGGTGAAACCCAGCCGGTGAAACAGTGCAACCGCACCGGCAACCGTGCCGAGCTGATTGCCTGCTTGCAACCCAACCGCCGTGTAGAGGTTCAGGTGGACGGTTACGGCATCCGCCGTTAATGGCCGCCGGGCCCATGTTTGGAAACCTCCCGCTTTGACGGGAGGTTTTTCTTTGCCTGGAATGATGTTTGCGCGGTCGAGAAAGCCGG
Organism: Neisseria shayeganii; assembly: GCF_014054965.1. Classification (NCBI taxonomy): domain Bacteria; kingdom Pseudomonadati; phylum Pseudomonadota; class Betaproteobacteria; order Neisseriales; family Neisseriaceae; genus Neisseria; species Neisseria shayeganii. The sequence continues at coordinate 107,460 of NZ_CP059567.1, forward strand.
AGCAAGCGGCTTGGCCGTAAGCGGACTTGCCAAAGCGCAACAGCCGGATGGCAAAATCAGGCGCATCATGCGCCGGAAACTTGATTTCTGGCGGCAGAATTGTTAAGTTATCCCGCATCAATAAAACGATTTCTTAACCATTGCGGGAGCAAAAACATGCCATTCATTTATTGGACCCCTGATCTGGATACCGGTTTCGACGACATCGATGAACAGCACAAAGTATTGGTGCAGTACATCAATGATTTGTATGATGCCAAGGAAAAAGGCGACAAACAGGCCATCAGCGAAGTGTTTCAACACCTGATTGATTACACGGTGGAGCATTTCAGCTACGAAGAAATGATGCTGCAAGAGGCGGATTACCACCTGATTGAGCCGCATAAAAAAGTGCACGCCAATTTTGTGAGCAAAATGAATATGTTCCAAAGCCGCTACAACAACGGCGACAACGAAGCGCTGGATGAGCTGCTCAATCTTTTGGAGGGCTGGCTGTTCCGCCACATCCGCTTGAACGACCACGGTTATGTGGACAGCGTGAAAAAAGCCGGTGTGCGTTGAGTGCGCGCTGACGGCAGGTTTTCAGTATCTGCCGGTGCATCAAACAGGCTACCTGAAAAATTTTCAGGTAGCCTGTTTGGCTTATCGGAGCCGGTAAGCATATCCGCTATAATGCGCCCTCAGTTTTGAGTACCCAGCGAAAGGAAACGGACATGGGTCTGCTGCACGATATTCTCGATCACAACCGGCAATTTGTAGAGGCGGGAGAATATATCCATTATTCCAGCAATAAATTTCCGGAAAAAAAACTGGCGATTCTCTCGTGCATGGACACTCGGATTTTGGAGTTGCTGCCGGCGGCCATGGGCATCAAAAACGGTGATGCCAAATTGATCCGTAATGCCGGCGCCGTGGTCACCCATCCCTGGGGTTCGGTGATGCGCAGCCTATTGGTGGCGGTGCTGGAACTGCAGGTGGAAGAAATCATGGTGGTGGCCCACCACGATTGCGGTATGCGCGGCCTCAATCCCGAGCAGTTCCTCGGCCATGCCGTGGAGCAGGGCATTCCCGAAGACCGCATCGTTACCCTGCGCAACGCCGGCATCAATCTTGACGGCTGGCTGACCGGTTTTGACGACGTGGAAGACAGCGTGCGCCACACCGTGAGCGTGATCCGCCGCCATCCGCTGATGCCCGAAAACATAGCCGTGCACGGTATGGTGATCCACCCCACTACCGGCAAGCTGACGGTGGTGGTGAACGGCAAAACCGAATGCGCGATTTAAATCACCATTGCCCTCAGGCTACCTGAAAACCTAGCGCCGGTTTACAAGAAGACTTTGAACACGGGCTACAAACAGGTTTGGAAAACGGAGTATCTATGCAAGCCATCGGCCTGTTCGGCGGCACCTTCGACCCCATCCACAACGACCACCTGCGCATCGCCCGCATTTTTGCCGACGAATTGGCGCTGGAGAGCGTGATTTTTCTGCCCGCCGGCGACCCCTACCACAAAGACCGGCCGCGCACGCCCGCCCGCCACCGTTTGGCCATGGCGGAACGGGCGGTGGCGGCCGATGCCCGTTTTGCCGTCAGCGATTGCGATATGGTGCGCGACGGCGCCACCTACACCTACGATACGGTACAGATTTTCCGCCAGCATTTTCCGGCGGCCCGGCTGTGGTTTTTGCTCGGCATGGACAGCCTGTTGCAGCTGCATACTTGGCACCGCTGGCAAGATTTGGTGCGGCAGGCCGGCCTGGCGGTGGCCCCGCGCAGCGGTTTCAGCTTGGCGCAAGTGCCGCCGCCTTTGCAAGAGTGGCTGGCCGGTGCTTTGACTGAGGGCCGGGTGCGGATTTTGCCGGCCGAAGCGCAGGACATCAGCTCCACCGCCATCCGCCGCGAGCTGGCGGAACAAGGCGTCAGCGGGGCGGTGCCGCCGGCAGTGAACGAATATATCCGGCAGCACGGCTTGTACCGCTGAGGCTTGGCAGACAGGGTGGAGGCCATAGCCCAAAAGCGCAGCGGTTTGATGCCTGCACCGGGTGGTGCGGGCATTTTTAAGGTTTTATGGCACCACATACATAAAAGCGTTCAGGTAGCCTGAGACCTTTGCAAAACCCCCATCTGCGGCGCATTTCTGCGTTGTGCGCTGCTCGCTCACTTGCCTATCTATATGATATGTCTGCGTTCGCTGCGCTGCTACGCCTGGAACTGCATCCACATCTGCGGGTTTTGCAAAGGTCTCAGCCCTTGGGCTACCTGAACGCTTTTTCACTGCAAAGTTATACCGCGCCCACGGCGCGCGCCAAAGCCAAACCTTCGGCCACCGGCAGGTATTTCGGTTCGGCAGGCCGGTCGCGCAAGATGATGTCGCCGTCGCGGAAAGCCACCAGCTCGTTGACCGCCAGTTGGGTCCATGTTTCGTTGCCGGTGAGCGGCAGGGTGGCGATCACGGCCACGCGGTCGTTGGGGGTGGTGACGGCGGCAAAGTCCACCGTCACATCATCGTCCAGCAGCTGCGCTTCTCCAAACGGCGCTTGGCGCACGATGTAGTGCAACAGGGTGCTGGCGTGGGCAAACAGGATGTCGCCGTTGGAAAGCATGAAGTTGAACAGGCCGTGGCAGCGGATGCGGGCGGTCAGCTCGGCGAGGGCTTCAAACAGCACGGGGGCGGGCGGCTTGCTGTCGAAACGCTGGCGCAGTTCTTCGAGTATGTGGCAGAAGGCGCGTTCGGAATCGGTGCCGCCCACCGGGCGGTAGTATTGCCCCAAGGCGGGGCGGAAGTTTTCCAGATGGCCGTTGTGGGCGAACAGCCAGTATTCGCCCCACATTTCGCGGATAAACGGATGGGTGTTCACCAGCTCGGCCCGCCCTTGGGTGGCTTTGCGGATGTGGGCGATGACGTTTTCCGATTTGATTTGGTAGGCGCGGATCAGGTCGGCCACCGGCGAATGGGCGCTGGGTTGGTCGTCGTGAAACAGGCGCACGCCGCGGTTTTCGAAAAAGCCGATGCCGAAGCCGTCGGCATGGTGGTCGGTGAGCCCGCCACGGCGGCGGAAGCCTTCGAAGGAAAACACGATGTCGGTGGGGGTGTTGCAGTTCATGCCCAACAGCTGGCACATGGCGGGGTTCCTTGATTCAGACAGCAAGGGCGGCAGGCTACCTGAAAACGGGTGCTTTGTCATGCCGGCGATACGCCCTAGAGATATTCGAATATTATCGGAATGGTCATTTGGCCGGCGAGGAAGCAGGCCGCCCAAGCCAGCCCGGCGCAGACCAGCCAATGGGTCTGCCGGGCCAAGATGAGGCGGTGCAGGCTGTTCGGCGGGGTCTGCTCCAGTTGGTGGTCGGCGAAGTAGAGTGTCGGCGGACCGATGGCGGCCAGCAGCATGAGGGCGAGAAAGCCGCTTAAGGAGCCGTAGGCATGCGGTTGCACCGATAGGGTGGACACCGCTTCTGTGAGGTCTGCAAACGGTGCTTCGTTGCCGCACAGGAAAAACAGGGCCACCATGCCCAGCAGTAAAATTAGCAGCCGCAGCGCCCGGTCGGCCCGGCTCAGCGGCGGGAGCGGCGGCATGGGGGCAGGAGGGGAGTCGAACCACCTATGCTGCGCAGGCAAGCGGGATTCAGGCTGATGCTGGGGGTCGTAGTACATCATATACAGTATCCACGGCCAAACCCCGCAGGCCAACAGGGCGGATGCCAGCCAAGCCATCAGTTGGGTGGCGGAAACTGCCCAGCCCAGCTGAGCGGCGAGCATGATCAAGCCGAACCAGGCGGGGAATATCGCGGCGGCAAAACAGGCGAGGAGCAGGCCGCCGAGCTTGCGGAGGCGGGCGTGGCGCGCTTGGGCGGCAGAGTCGGGGTCTGGGGATGGATGCTGAGGCATCACGGGCGGTTCTCCTTATCTTGTTTTTGCCCGTTGGGATGAGAAACAAAGATTCAGGCTGAGACCTTTGCAAAACCCCCATCTGCGGCGCATTTCTGCGTTGTGCGCTGCTCGCTCGCTTGCCTATCTTCATGATATGTCTGCACTCACTGCGCTGCTACGCCTTGAACTGCATCCACATCTGGGGGTTTTGCAAAGGTCTCAGGCTACCTGAAAAGGGTTTCAGGTAGCCTGTGGTTTGTCTGTCAGGCATCGGCCTGATGCTGCAGGGGATAGAGGTCCAGTTTGTGCATCAGCAGGCGGTCGCCGTCTTCTTCGGGGTTTTCGGTGGTGAGCAGTTTGTCGCCGTAGAAAATCGAGTTGGCACCGGCCATAAAGCACAGTGCCTGCATGGCTTCGGGCATGTCGCTGCGGCCGGCCGACAGGCGCACATAGCTTTTCGGCATGGTGATGCGGGCAACGGCGATGGTGCGCACAAACTCTGTCCAATCCAAGTCTTCGGCGTCTGCGAGCGGCGTGCCTTCGACTTTCACCAATTGGTTGATCGGCACGCTTTCGGGCTGAGGGTCGAGATTGGCCAGGCTGGCGATTAAGCCGGCGCGTTCGGGGCGGGTTTCGTTCATGCCCACGATGCCGCCGCAGCACACTTTCAAGCCGGCGCCGCGCACTTTGCCCAAGGTATCCATGCGGTCTTCATGCCGGCGGGTGTGGATGATGTCGTTGTAGCGTTCGGGGTCGGTGTCGAGGTTGTGGTTGTAGTAGTCGAGGCCGGCGTTTTTCAAATCTTCGGCCATGCCGTCTTCCAGCATGCCGAAGGTGCCGCAGGTTTCCAAGCCCAGGCCTTTCACGGCTTTGATGATTTCGGATACGGTTTCTACGTCTTTGGGTTTGGGGCCGCGCCAGGCGGCGCCCATGCAGAAGCGGCTGGCGCCGCGCGATTTGGCGATGCGGGCTTTTTCGACGATTTCCGCCACGTCCATCATTTTGGCTTTTTCGAGGCCGGTGTTGTAGTGCGCCGATTGCGGGCAGTATTCGCAGTCTTCCGGGCAGCCGCCGGTTTTGATGGAGAGCAGGGTGGAGAGTTGGATTTCGCGCGGGTTGAAGTGTTCGCGGTGGATTTGGGCGGCTTGATAGACCAGGTCTAAAAAGGGCAGGGCGAACAGTTCTTCCACTTGGCATTTGCGCCAGTATTGGGCGGTGGCATGGGGCTTGCGCTCGGTTTGACGGCGCAGGGCGATGGGGGAGAGGGTGCTCATGGCGGGTTCCTTTTCTGGGTTTGCGGCGTCGCAATGTCGCCGACCGGCCGCCGCAGGCGCAATGTCTGCGCGGCCTTTAGGGTGCCGGCAAGCCGGCGTGAAGTTTCTTCTCTAAAACAGCAAAAGCGCGAGTGTAGCCAAAAATCGGGCGGCAGGCTACCTGAAAGCGTGGCCTTGATTTTTCAGGTAGCCTGAGACCTTTGCAAAACCCCCAGATGTGGATGCAGTTCAAGGCGTAGCAGCGCAGCGAGCGAAGACATATCATCTAGATAGGCAAGCGAGCGAGCAGCGCACAACGCAGAAATGCGCCGCAGATGGGGGTTTTGCAAAGGTCTCAGCCTGCAGGATCACAACCGCGCTTCAGCCGAGTAAGGAATAGGCGGCATACGAAAGCAGCGCGCCGCCGAGCAGCAGCCACGCCGCCAAACAGCCGGCCAACAGCAGGGGGCGGATGCCGGCCTGGCGCACGCTGTGCCAGCGCGTGGTCAGCCCCAGGGCGAACATGGCGGTGGTGAGCAGAAAGGTGTCGAAACGGATCAGGGCCTGATGCCAGCTTTCGGGCAGGCTGATCAGGCTGTTGAGCACCACCACGGCCACAAAGCCGAGGGCGAACCACGGAATGGTCAGCCGGCTGCTGCCGATGCCGCCATCTTGCGGGTGCAGACGGCGCATCAGCCACGGCAGAGTCAGTAGGAAAGGGGCGAGCAGCATGACGCGGATCATTTTGGTGATCACCGCCACGTCGGCGGCGAGCGGGTGGATGGCGGCGCCGGCAGCCGCCACTTGCGCTACTTCGTGCACGCTGGCGCCGGTGTAGAGGCCCCAGCCAAACCAAACCGCATCGGCGGCTTCAGACGGCACCAGCCAGGCAGCCAGCATGGGATAAACAAACATCGCCAGCGTGCCGAACACCACCACGGTGGCCACCGCCACGCCGACGTCGCGTTCTTCGGCTTTCAGCACCGGCTGGGCGGCCAACACCGCCGCCGCGCCGCAGATGGCGCTGCCGGCGCCGATCAGGGCGGCGGTTTGCGGCGGCAGGCGCAGGCGTTTGCCCAGCCATACCGCCAGCAGGAAGGTGCCGGCCACGATGCCGATGTCCGCCGCCAGCGCCGGCCAGCCGGCGGCCGCCAGTTGCGGCAGGGTGATTTTCAGGCCGTATAACACAATGCCCAGCCGCAGCAGACGGGTTTTGCTGAAAGCCAGGCCGTCGGCCAGATGGGGGGCGAAGCGCGGGAACACCGTGTTGCCCAACACCATGCCCGCCACAATCGCCACGGTGAGCGGACTGATGCCGTAGGCGGCCAAGACGGGCAGGCCGGCCACGGCCATGCAGACGACCGCCGCGGCGGCCAAGGGCAGCAGTTGCACGAAAAAAGCAAAGAAACGGGACATAACAGCAGAAGCCATGGCAAAGGGGCGGCATTATAGGCCGATTCGGCTTGGACGCGGCGGTTTTGTGGTGTGACTGCGGGCGGGGCGGCCAAGAATGGCGGTTCCGCAGGCAGCGACGCATTCAGCCTGAGACCTTTGCAAAACCCCCAGATGTGGATGCAGTTCAAGGCGTAGCAGCGCAGCGAGCGAAGACATATCATCTGGATAGGCAAGCGAGCGAGCAGTACCCATAGGGCATAAACGCACAACGCAGAAATGCGCCGCAGATGGGGGTTTTGCAAAGGTCTCAGCCTACCTTCCAGGCAAAATAAAAGGCTACCTGAAAGCCGTTTTCTGCTTTCAGGTAGCCCGATGCCGTGAAGAAAGGATTACAGCACTTCAATCAGGCCGGCGGCGCCCATGCCGGTGCCGATACACATGGTCACCATGGCATAGCCGGTTTCGCCGCGGTTGCGCATGCCGTGGATGGCGGTGGCGGCGCGGATGGCACCGGTGGCGCCCAGCGGGTGGCCCAGGGCGATGGCGCCGCCGTTGGGGTTGACCACGTCCATGTCCAGATTCAGGTCGCGGCACACCGCCAGCGCTTGGGCGGCGAAGGCTTCGTTCAGCTCCATCCATTTGATGTCGGCCAGGGTTTTGCCGGCCGATTTCAGTACCGCCGGAATCGCTTCTTTGGGGCCGATGCCCATGATTTCGGGCGGCACGCCGCGCACGGCGAAACCGGCATAGCGGGCGATGGGGGTGAGGTTGTAGCGTTTGAGCACCTCTTCGCTCACCACCAGCAGCGCGCCGGCGCCGTCGGACATTTGCGAGGAGTTGCCGGCGGTCACGCTGCCTTTGGCGGCAAACACCGGTTTCAACTTGGCCAGGCCTTCCATGGAGGTGCCGGGGCGCGGGCCTTCGTCGGTGTCGCACAGTTTGCGGATTTCTTTGGCTTCGCGGCTGGCCAAATCGGCGGTGCGGTACACGGCTTCGATGGGGCTGATTTCGGCCTTGAATTTGCCGGCTTCAATGGCGGCCAGCGCACGGCGGTGGCTTTCCACGGCGAAGGCGTCTTGGTCTTCGCGGCTCACGCCCCATTGCTCAGCCACTTTCTCGGCGGTGAGGCCCATGCCGTAGGCAATGGCGTAGTTTTCGTCTTTCTCGAACACGGCGGGGTTGAGCGACACTTTGTTGCCCATCATCGGCACCATCGACATGCTCTCGCTGCCGGCGGCAATGGCGATCTCGGCTTCGCCGGTGCGCACGCGGTCGGCGGCGATTTGCAGGGCGTTGATGCCGGAAGAGCAATAGCGGTTGATGGTGATGCCGGAAACGGTGTTGGGCAGGCCGGCCAGCAGCACGCCGATGCGCGCCATATTCAGGCCCTGCTCGGCTTCGGGGAAGGCGCAGCCGACTACGACATCGTTGATTTCGCGCAGGTCGAATTCGGGCACCTGGCCGATCACGCTTTTGATCACATGGGCCAGCATGTCGTCGGGGCGGGTGGTGCGCAGCATGCCGCGCGGGGCTTTGCCTACCGGGGTGCGGGTGGCGGCAACAATATAGGCGTCTCGAAATTGGGTCATAAGGTTCTCCTGGTCAGGGTCGCCACGGTGTGGCGTTCAGGTAGCCTGAGCGGGGTCAGGCGGTATGGGGTGGATGTGATGGGTTTAGCGTCGGCGCCGCACTTGGTCGGCACAGCGGCGGGCAGCTTCGGCGCCCACGCGGTCGAATTCGCTGCGGCTGCTTTGCGCCAGCCGTTCGGGCGTGCGGTAATGGCGCACCACTTGGTTGTGCACGCAGCGGCAGCCTTGGCGCACTTGGGCCGGCGTGCCGCTGCCCGCCAAGCGGGCGCTGCAACGGCTGATAAAACGCTCGCTGTTAAACACATTGCGGGCGTCGGCCAAACGGCTTTCGGGTGTGGCGCAAGCAGCCAGCAGCAGGCTGAGGCTCGCAGCCAGCAGCGGGATGTGAAGTTTTATCATGATGCGGCTCCCAAACGTTGGCAGGGTAGGATCAGGCGGCGGCCACCTGAATTTCTGCGGCACAGTGCAAGGGAAAATTCAGCGAATTGGCAATAAAGCAGGCATGATGCGCTTGCGCGTGCAGGGCCAGCGCCAAGTCGGCATTGCTGCCGGCGGCAATGGTCACTTGCGGGCGCAGGGTGGCGGAGACAAATCGCCCCGGCTGCTCGGCGTCGCCTTCGTCCATTTCCGCTTCGGCGTGGTCGGTGTACGCCTGCACCACGATGCCGTTGACCGCGCACAGATGCAGATACCACAGTTTGTGACAGGCGGAAGCGGCGGCCAAGAGCATATCTTCCGGGTTCCAGCGCCCGGCATCGCCGCGGAAAGCGGGATCGGCCGAGCCGGCGATATCCGGCTTGCCGGCTGCGGCAGCCGTGAAATCGCGGTCGTAGGCGGTATAAGTAGTGGTACCTTGGCCGCGGTTGCCGGTCCAAGTGACGGTGGTGCGGTAATGATGGGTTCGGCTCATGGGGCTGCTCCTTGCTTCACGGGGGTGGCATCAGGCTACCTGAAAGGCGTTCAGGTAGCCTAATGTGCTTAGTTGCGCAGCGGTTTGCCGGTGGAGAGCATGTTTTCGATGCGCTCCAGGGTTTTTTCCTGTTGCAGGAGTTCGACGAACACTTTGCGTTCCAGATCAAGAATCCATTGTTCGTCCACCAGCGTGCCTTCGTCCACGTCGCCGCCGGTCATCACCCAGGCGATTTGGCTGCCGAGGAAGAAGTCGTATTCGCTGATGAAGCCGCCTTCTTTCATGTTGATGAGCTGGCCTTTGATGGAGGCGGCGCCGGGGCGGCCGGCCACTTTGAAGGTTTGCGGCACTTCGGGGCGGAAGCCGGCGTCGGCCATGGCGCGGGCTTCGTTGAGCGCCACGTACAACAGCTCGTAGGCGTTGAACACGACAACAGCATCTTCGCTGAGGTGGCCGGTTTCTTTGGCTTCCAGCGCGCTGGTGGCCACTTTGGCCATGGCCAGATTCATGTAGCGATCTTTCAGCGCGGCCAAGAGGTCGCCTTGGCTGGCGCGGGCGGCGCGCAGGGCGAAATCTTTGGTGCCGCCGCCGGCCGGAATCAGGCCCACGCCCACTTCCACCAGGCCGATGTAGCTTTCGAGCGCGGCCACCACTTTATTGCTGTGCATCACAAATTCGCAGCCGCCGCCGAAGGCGAAGCCCTGCACTGCGGCCACGGTGGGGATTTGGCTGTAACGCAGGCGCATGGCGGTGTCTTGGAACAGCTTGACGATTTTCTCGATGGCGGCGAAGTTGCCGGTGGCGAATTCGGGCATCATCGATTTGAGGTCGGCGCCCACCGAGAAGGGGGCGTCTGGCGCCCACAGCACCAAGGCGTCGAAGCGCTCTTCGGCGATGTCGAGTGCGCGGTTGAGGCCGTCGAGCACGTCTTTGCTGATGGCGCGCATTTTGTTGCGGTTTTCCACCACCAGCACGCGGTTGTCGAGGGTGAAGGCGCGGATGACATCGGTTTCAAATACGGTTTCGCCCAATACTTTGTCGCTCTCGCCCAACAGTTTGGCGGGCACGTATTGGCGCTGATAGACATCCAATGCGGAGCGCGGTTCGTAGCGGCCGCTGGCAAAATGCAGGCTGCCTTCGTCGTTGTGGAAGGCGTCCACGCCTTTGAGCCAGGCGGGCAGCGGGGCCTTGCTCATGGTTTTGCCCTCGGCGATGTCTTCTTCAATCCAGGCGGCCACTTGCTGTACGCCGGCGGCCTGCCAGGTTTCCAGCGGGCCTAAGTCCCAGCCGAAGCCCCAGCGGATGGCGAAGTCGATGTCGCGGGCGGTGTTGGCGATGCTGTCGGCCTGTACGGCGATGTAGTGGAAGCAGTCGCGGAAGATGGCCCACAGGAATTGGGCTTGCGGGTGCTCGCTGGCGCGCAGGGCGGCCAGTTTTTTGCCCCAGTCGGCTTCTTTCAGAATTTCGGTTACGGCGGGGTCGGCTTTTTGGTTGCTCGGCACATAGTCGCCCGCGGCCGGGTCGAACATCATGATGCGCTTGCCTTCTTTTTTGAAGATGCCGGCCTTGGTTTTGGCGCCGAGGGCGCCGTTTTCAATCAGGGTGTGCAGCCATTGCGGCAGGCTGAAATGGGCGTGCCAGGCGTCGTCGGGCAGCTGGGTTTCCATGGTTTTGGCCACGTGGGCGAAGGTGTCGAGACCCACGACGTCGGCGGTGCGGAAGGTGGCGGAGCCGGGGCGGCCCAGGCGTTTGCCGGTGAGGTCGTCCACCACGTCAAAGCGCAGGCCGAATTTCTCGGCGTTGTAGATGGTGGCCAGCATGGAGAATACGCCGATGCGGTTGCCGACGAAGTTGGGGGTGTCTTTGGCGCGTACCACGCCTTTGCCCAGGGTGCTCACTAGGAAGCGCTCGAGGTTGTCGAGGTAGCGCGGTTCGGTGTCGGCGGTGGGGATCAGTTCCACCAGGTGCATATAGCGCGGCGGGTTGAAGAAATGCACGCCGCAGAAGCGGTGTTTCAACTCGGCGGGGAATTTGGCGGCCAGGGTTTCGATGGAGAGGCCGGAAGTGTTGGTGGCGAAAATGGTGTCTTGGCCCAGATGCGGCGCTACTTTGCCGTAAAGCGATTCTTTGATGTCCAAACGCTCGGCCACGGCTTCGATCACCAGATCGCAGTCGGCCAGTTGCGCCAAGTCGTCGTCATAGTTGGCGGCGGTGATGTAGCCCAGGGTGGCTTTGTGGGCCAGGGGGGCGGGTTTTTGTTTTTTCAGGGCGTCGAGCGCTTTTTGCACGATGCCGTTTTTCGGGCCTTCTTTGGCCGGCAGGTCAAACAGCACGGTGGGCACTTTAGCGTTGGCCAGATGGGCGGCAATCTGCGCCCCCATCACCCCGGCGCCCAACACGGCGACTTTGCGGATGCGGAATTTGGTTTGGGACATGGTGTTCTCCTATGCGAGGTTGATTGATTTCAACAGGCTGGCGCAAACACACGGCGGTGCTGCTTGCGTCAGCCGGCTGCGGCTTGAGGCCGTGGCTGGGTGCCGCATCGGGGGCGGCGATAAAAACAGGCTGAGACCTTTGCAAAACTCCCAGATGTGGATGCAGTTCAAGGCGTAGCAGCGCAGCGAACGCAGACATATCATATAGATAGGCAAGTGAGCGAGCAGCGCACAACGCAGAAATGCGCCGCAGATGGGGGTTTTGCAAAGGTCTCAGGCTACCTGAAAGGCATGGTACTTTCAGGCAGCCTGCAGCCTGATGCGGGTACTTAAAGCTTAAAACTTATAGGTGTACTGCAAACCCAGAATGTGGGCGTGGCTCTTGAAGTTGGCCGAGCCATTGGTGCGGCTGGACACACAAGCTTGCGAGCCGGCACCGGCAGCGGTGCCGCCGCACCAGCCGTTCACGTTGGCGCTGGATTTTTGAATGTGCAGATAGCTGTAGGCGGCATTCAAGGTGTGGTTGGGATTGATATCGTATTTGGCGCCCACGGAGAACCACATACGGTTGGCATCGGGCAGGGTGCTCATGCGCAGATCGGCGCTTTTCACCGGTGATTGGTCATACGCCCAGCCGAAACGCAGTTGCAGCGGATCGCTCACTTGGTAGGCGGCACCGAGGCCCACTTTCCAAGTGTCGCGCCATTCGGGGGTGAGAATGGTTTGGTTGCTTTGGGTGCTGGCACCGGTTTGCGGATTGGCAACCAGTTTGTTGTTGGCGTAGTTCAGTTCGACGCGGTTGAAGCGGGAGTGACGGGTCCAAGTCAGGTCGCCGAACAGGCTCCAGCGCGGGTTGAGCTTGTACATGCCGTGCACAGACAGTGACTCGGGGGTGACGATTTTTACGTTGGCGTCTTCACGCTCTACATAGCCTGCGCGGCGGATGCCTCTTTTCGCTTGAGGGCCGATGACGCGTCGGTTGAACAGGCCGCCGTCCAGATGCCATTCGGCTTCACCTTTCAAGGTATGGTGAATGGCGGAACGGTAGTTCACGCCGAGGCGGGCGGAGTCGTTGATGTTCCACAACCAAGCGAGATTGTAGCCGAAGCCCCAATCATCGCCTTCTACTTTGGCATAGCCGTCTGCATTGCCGTTACCGGAACCTTGGCCGATGCCTCTTGCGGCCAATGCCGGGCCGAAGTTGGCGTATTGGCGCAGCTCCGCTTCGGTGCGTTGAGCCACCAGACCGACGGCAACGGAATGGTTGTCGTTGATTTTAAAGGCTACGGTGGGCTGCAGGGCCATGGTTTTCAGACCCAGCTCGTTGAGGTTGTAGCGCAAGACGGAATCGCGTTGGTATTCGGTGCCGGAACCGAAGGGCACATAGGCGCCGAGGCCGAGCGACCAGCGGTCGTTGAGTTTGTGCGAGGCATAGATATGCGGCGCCACCACCACATCGCTGGGCTCGATGCTGCCGGAGGTTTGGCCTTTCACCTCTTCTTGGCTGCCGGGGCGGCCGGGGTAATAGGCTTTGGCATCGGAATATTTCACGCTGGGCATCACCAAGTTCACATTCACGGTGGCTTGGGTGCCTTCCAGATGCGTCAGGCCGGCGGGGTTGTAGAACAGGGTGGAGGGATCGGCTGCCTCGGCCGCCGAAGAGTTGGCGGTAGACTGGCTGCTCACCGATTGGGTGCCGAAATGGTAGCCGGAGGCCAAGGCGGGCAGGCTGAAGGCGGTGGCAATCAGCAGTACGCTGCTTTTTAACAAAACTGAGTGGTTCATGGGTTTCTCCTGTGAAGTGGGACAAGGCAGGGCTACTGCCGGAATGCCCGAGTTATCGGGGCTTGAAGCGGTATAAAACGAGTGGGCATTCTATACCAAACCCCGGTCCTTGTAGCGGCTCTATTTAGAGCTTCTTTATAATTTCTTTACATTCAGGTAGCCTTTCTTCACAAATCAAGCCGTGGGGAAAAAAGGCTACCTGAAAGCAAAATGCCATCAGGTCGGCAGCGTGGCCGCCGTATCCGGATTTCCCTGCTGCTCGGGCAAGGAAATCCGGTGCTTCGGATTTAGAAAACGTGGCGTTGGAGCAGGTTTTCGTCATGCTGATCCAGCTGCATGTCGAAATCGTCCACCATGATCACATCGCGTTTGAGCTTGCGGGCGCGGGTGACTTGCTCGAACTCGGCTTGGGTAATCAGGCCTTTGTCCAAGGCTTCCTGCAGCTGGGTGGCGGGCGATACGGCGGCGAACTCGCCTTTGCGCGCCAGGTTGCGCAGTTTTTTCTCCAGCTCTTCGCTGGCGATCACCGCTGCATGGGCGGGTTTGAGCACACCGATGGCTTCGCTTTCGTCTTGCGGGATGTACATGCCGTGGGCCAAACGCATCAGGGTGTCGTCGCCGCGCATCATCGCTGCGGCCACTTTGCTGCCCAGTTTGTCGCTGGGCGGGGCAATCACGCGGCCGGTGGGCAGAATCAGCACGCGCAGCAGCCAGGCCAGGGGGCGGGCGGGCAGGTTTTTCAGCACGCCGTCGATGGCGGTTTGCGCGTCATACAGCGCCTGCTGGGCGGCATACTGCATCAGCGGTTCGTCGGCTTTTTGGCAGCCTTCTTTTTCAAAGCGTTTCAGTACCGCACTACAGATATACAGGCTGGAGAGAATATCGCCCAAACGCGCGGAGATTTTCTCTTTGAACTTGAGGCTGCCGCCCAGGCTGAACATGCTCATGTCGGCCAAAAGGGCGAAGTTGGCGGCCACGCGGTTCATCTGGCGGTAGTAGGGGGCGGTCACGCCGCCTTTGGGGCTACCTGAAAAACGGCCGTTGGTGAGGCCCAGCCAGAAGCTGCGGAACACATTGGTGAGAATGAAGTGGCCGTGGGCGCTGAAAGCCTGGTCGAAGGCGGCGGCATCGTTGGCATAGGCCGCTTTCATCTCTTTAAGCACATAGGGATGGCAGCGGATGGCGCCTTGGCCGAAGATCATCATGCTGCGGGTCAGGATGTTGGCGCCTTCCACGGTAATCGCCACCGGAATGGCCTGGTAGGCGTTGGCCAGATAGTTGCGCGGGCCTTGCACCACCGCCTTGCCGCCGTGGATGTCCATGGCGTCGTTGATGGCTTTGCGGTAGCGCTCGGTGTTGTGGTATTTGAGCAGGGCGGAAATCACGCTCGGGGTTTCGCCCATGTCCACGCCGGTGAGCGCCAAATCCTGGCTGGCTTCCATTTGGTAGGTGTGGGCGCCGATGCGGGCCAGGGCTTCGTCCACGCCTTCGAATTTGCCGATGGGCAGACCGAATTGGTCGCGGATGCGGGCATACAGGCCGGTGGTGTAGCTGGCCACTTTGCCGGCGGCCACCGAGTTAGCGGGCAGGGAGATGCAGCGGCCCACGGTGAGGCATTCCACCAGCATCTGCCAACCTTTGCCGGCGTATTCCAAACCGCCGATGATGTAGTCCAGCGGAATGAACACGTCGCGTCCCCAAGTCGGGCCGTTCATGAATACGGAGCCGGAGGGGAAGTGGCGGCGGCCGATTTCAACGCCGGCAAAGTTGGTGGGCACCAGCGCGCAGGTGATGCCGATGTCTTTTTTGCCGCCCAACAGGCCGTCGGGGTCATACATTTTGAAGGCCAGGCCGAGTACGGTGGCCACCGGCGCCAGCGTGATCCAGCGTTTTTCCCAAGACACACGGATGCCCAGCACGTCTTTGTGTTCTTCGCCGGTGTGCGGATCGACATAATCGCCGCGGCAGACCACGCCGAAGTCGGGGATGCCGCCGGCATCGGAGCCGGCATGCGGGCTGGTGAGCGCGAAGCAGGGAATATCAATGCCTTTGGCCAGACGCGGCAGATAGAAGTTTTTCTGTTCTTCGGTGCCGTAGTGCTGCAACAGCTCGCCAGGACCCAGAGAGTTGGGCACCATCACGCTCACGGCGGCGCTGCCGGAACGGGTGCCGATTTTCATCACCACCTTGGCGTGGGCGTAGTTGGAGAATTCCAAACCGCCGTACTGCTTTTTCACAATCATGCCCAGGAAACCCTGGTCTTTGATGAACTGCCACACTTCGGGCGGCAGGTCTTTGCGGTTGTGGGTGATGTCCCAATCGTCGAGCATGCGGCACAGCTCCTCGGTAGGGCCGTCAATAAAGGCCTGCTCTTCCGGGCTCAGTTTGGGATCGGGGTAGTTCAGCAGTTTGTTGAAGTCGGGCTTGCCGGAAAACAGCTCGCCGTCCCACCACACGGTGCCGGCGTTGATGGCCGCTTCTTCGGTTTCCGACATCGGCGGGGTGACTTTTTTGAAAGTGCCGAATACGCGGTCGGTAAACAGCACGCGGCGCACGCCGGTGAGGCAGAACAACACGCCCACCACCAAGGCCAAAAGCGCCAGCCACCAAGCGCCGCCCAACAGCGCACCCACCACGGCGGCGGCGGTCAGCACCCAGCCGTTGGCGCGGAAATAGGCGGCAATACCCAGCAATACCAGCAACAGTATCAAGCCTGTCATTTGATTTTCTCCTTATTTGTATGGCAACACGTTTGTGTTTCGGTTTTTCAGGTAGCCTGTTGCTGCGGATAGGCGGCAGGCTACCTGAAAGATAGGCAACCATACGCTGCAAATCCTAGAGTCGTCAATCCATAACTTAATGTTTCTATTGAATTTTAAAAGAATAAGCACTCTAAACCCCGTTGTGACCACATTTTCCGCCTGGCGGCACAGGCGGAATTTGGCGGCAGAACGGAGCAGGAAGGCACAGTTGGACGCCGTTCACTGCGTTCTCCGCTTGCTTGGGTGGGGCGGCGGCGGGGCAGGCGGTTCGTTTTTTATTGAACGTTCAGCAAATCGGCCAAAGCCTGCGGCAGCTCGGGAAAGCGGAAGTGGTAGCCGTCGGCCAGCAAAGCTTGGGGGACGACAAACTGGCCTTCCAGCACCAAATCGGCCTGTTCGCCCATGATGCCGCGCATCAGGGCGGCGGGGATGCCGAGCAGCAGCGGCCGCCGCAGGGCGCTGGCGGCGGCACGGGCGAAATCGGCCTGGGTGCTGAGCTGCGACGCGGTGAAGTTGTACACCGCCCGGCGGCGCTCCGGCTGCAGGCGGTAGAGAAAGCGGATGCCGTGCGCCACATCATCGATGTGGATCCAAGCCAGCGGCTGTTCACCGCTGCCGATGTTGCCGACGCACCAGGCCACGGGCTTCAACAGTTGGGGCAGGATGCCGCCGTCGCGGGCCAGCACCACGCCGAAGCGGCAGATGACCAGTGGCACGCCGGCCGCCTGCGCCGCTTCCTTGGCCGCGGCTTCCCATTGTTGGCACAGCTGGGAAGGGAAAACCGTCTGCGGCGGTGCACTTTCGGTGCAGTGCGGCCAACCGTCGGCACGGCCGTTGCCGTAGTAGCCGACGGCCGAAGCCTGCACCACCAGTTTGGGGCGCTTGTCGGGCGTGCGCTGTTGCAGCCATTCGCCCAGCGCACGGGTGGGCTGCAGGCGGCTGTCCAGCAAGGCGTGCTTGCGTTGCGGCGTCCATTTGCCTTCGCCGATGGAGGCGCCGGCCAGATTGACCACCAGGTCGATGGGCATGTCGGCATACAGATGGTTGAGGGAGGCGACGTATTCGTATTGGCCGCCCAAATCTTCGCGTGCGCGGTTGGGATCACGGCTGACGATGAGCACGCGCCAACCGTCTTGGCGGAAGAAGGCGGCCAAGTGGCGGCCGATTAAGCCGCTGCCGCCGATTAACACGAGGGTGGGGGATGGGTTTGTCATGGCTGTCTGTTTTCTGTGGTGCCGCTTTGGCGGCGGGTGAGTTTCAGGTAGCCTGCTGGGACAATAATTTGTTCTGATGGAGGCTACCTGAAAGGGCTGGCAGCCGATTGCGGCCGCCCGATTTTGCCTGTTTCACGGATAGCGGCGCAATTCTTCGCGCAAGGCCCGCAAGCCGCTGCGCCGCTCGTTCACGGTTTGGTTCAGGCGGCGGATGCGTTCGGCATTGCGGCTCAGGCGGGCTGCGGCCAGCTCGCTCTCTTCGCGGGCGAGGGCACGTTCTTCGCGGCGGATGTCGCGCTCAACCAGCTCGCGGCGGCTGGGCGGTTTGGGCGGGGGCACATAGCGCGGCGGCGGGCGGCGGATGCTGGTGCTGAGGGCGGGTTTGGCGGCAGTTTGCTGCTGTTGTTGGCGCAAAATCACCTGCATGCTGGGCAATACCTGTACATCGCCCGCTTCGGCTTCTGCGGCCTGCCAGATTTTGGCCAGTTCTTGGTCGGCGGTGGCCACGGGCGAGGTGTCGATTTGGGCGCCGTCCATGTGGGAGGGCTGGCAGCGGCCTTGCGGCTGCGAAACAAATACGGCTTTGCCGTCGGGCGTTTGGCAGATATAGGCGCGCGGGGTATCGGTTTGGCCGGCAGGCTTGGCCGCGACGGCGGGTTCGGACGCTTCGGTTTCCTCTACGCCCAGGCGGACGGTTTCTTCGCGGCTGAAGGGGCGGCAGCGGCCTTGCGGCACGGCGGTACGCACGGTGCGGCCGTCGTCTGTTTGGCAAATGTAAACCGGCTCCGGCGCGGGCGGCGGCGGAACGTCGGAAGCCGCGGTTTGCGCCTGCAGGGGCAGGGCGGCAAACAGCAGCAGGCATAGGGGAAAAATCTTCATCATTCTGGATGGGTGTGGTGGGGCTGGCTTGGCAGAACAATTGGCGGGCTTATTGTAGCAGGCGGGTTGTTAGGAAATGTTGGCATCAGGTTGCCGAGCATGAAGAAAGGCTACCTGAAAGTTTTCAGGTAGCCTGTGGGCTGCTTGGGATTTAGGAAAACAGGCGTTGGGCCAGTTCGCCGCCGGGTTCGATGCCGACCTGTTTCATTTCGTCTTGGCGCTCCACCACGTAGCGGCGCACTTCTTTCAGCCATTGGGTGGAGAGTTCTTCCAGTTTGTCGTTCACCAGGTCCAAGCCGAGCATGCTGGAAAGTTTGACGGCGATGTCCATGAAGCGGTTGAAGTTTTTCTCGCCGTCGGGGATGTGCGGGGCGTCGAACAGCATGCTGAAGCCGCGGTAGTTTTGCGAAGAAAGCAGGGCGGAGGTGAAGGCGCTGTTGTCGAGGGTGGAGATGGCAAACAGCGGTTCGCCTTTGGGGTTGTTGAGGTAGAACATGCCGTCGTGCGAGAGCTCGAAACCTTGGCGTTCTACGGCGTTGCGCAGCTCCACGCCGCTGATGTTGTTGCGCGACACCAGGTGGATGGCGATGGTTTGGTCAACGCGGGCGCACAAATCGTCCAGCGGGCGGGCGACGCTGAGGAAGGTGTCGATGTCGGTGAGCAGCAGGCCGCCGTCCATTTTTTCGGCAAATGCGTTGGCCTGTTCGCCGAACTGCTCCAATTCGGCAATGCTGGCCAGGCCGTTGCGGTTGATGGCCTGCAGGCCGATGACGAAGCCTTGGTAATAGACGCTGGGAATCGGCTCGGCGATTTGGAAACGGTCGTCCATGGTGCAGCCGGCAATGCGGAAGCGGCGGCTGCTGGAGAGGCGCGGCATGGCGTGCAGCTCTTGCGGCTCTTTGAGGGCGATGTAGGCCAGGTAGTCGAAGCGGCTGTCAAACCACGGCAGTTCCTGTTTGGCCAGGTCGTGCAGGTCGAGCAGCAGCTTTTGTTTGGCGGCAGATTGGGTTTGCGACGGTTGGGCCACCGGCACTTTTTTGAAGGAGAAAGCGGGCGGGGCGGCGGCCGGCGCGGTTTGCAACACCGGCTCGGCGGGGGTGTCGGCCTGCGCAGGGGCGGGCGGCGGTAATACGGTTTGGTCTTCGGCCGCGTCTGCTTCGGATAGGGCGGTTTGGCGGGTAAAAGAGGGCTTCAGCAGGGCGGGTTCGGCGGCTTGGCCGGCATCCGTTTCCTCTGCAACAGGGGCGTTGGCGGCGGTTTTGCCGTCGCGCACGGAGTGGGTGCGGCTTTCGAGCAGGGCGTCTTTATCGGCGTGGCCGAATTGGGCGCGCACCGCATCGCGGTATTTTTTTTCCTGATAGGTGTTGTACAGCAAGACGCCGAAAATCGGCGCGAAAATCAAAATGGCGATGAGGAGTAAGGTGTTCTGGCTCATGGGCGGTTCCGATGGTGTGGGCAGTCCGTCTTTGCCGGCGGATTATAACCAAAATCGGCGCAAGGGGTTGCCGTTGATTGGCCGGCGGCGGAATGCGCTGCGTAAAAATCTGTAGCCGCCGGCTGTCGGGCGTTCAGGTAGCCTGAGTTGTTTAAAGTTTTTATGGCGGCGGCGTGTCTGCTGCAAATACTTCTTCCGCCACCGGCAGGCCGGCGGCTTGCAGGGCGGCCCAGTCGAAAAAATGGCCGGGGTCGCTTTTGCGGCCGGGAGCGATGTGTTGGTGGCCGATGACGGCTTCAATCGGGTAGGCGCGGATGAGGCTGTGCAGCAGCGGGAGCAGGGCGGCGTATTGGGCTTCGGTAAAGGGCTCGAAATCGCAGCCTTCCAATTCGATGCCGACGGAAAAGGCATTGCAGGCTTGGCGGCCGCGGAAAGCGGATACGCCGGCGTGATAGGCGGCGTCATCGCAGGAGACAAATTGTACGGTGCGCCCGTTGCGTTCAATCAGAAAATGGCTGGACACGCGCAGTTGGTTGAGCTGGGAGAAAAAGGGATGGGCGTCGGGCTGGATGCGGTTGGTGAACAGCGCTTCTACGGCGCCGCTGCCGTATTCGAACGGGGGCAGGGAAATATTGTGCAACACCACCAGGGAAACCGTTTCGCCTTCGGGGCGCGGGCTGCAGTTGGGGGAGTGTTGTTGGACGGCCTGCTGCCAGCGGCCGCGTTGCCAATCGTTCATCGGCGGATGCTTTCGGATGAGGAAATGGCGGGATTATAGCGCCAAATAAAAGGCTGAGACCTTTGCAAGAGGCCAGCTGCGGCGCATGGCTGCATTTGCGTTGATGTTTTGTTGACGTTCTGAAGTGTTTACCCGTTTACTTGGCTTGGTTTATTCGGTTTGCTCCACGCGGATTTCCAGCGTTCGCATTCGCTTGGGGTGTTGTTGAGGTTTCGGCCTGCTCCGTGTTGCGTTGCATGGGAAACGGATGCAAAACAGGCTGAGACCTTTGCAAAAGCCCCATCTGCGGCGCATTTCTGCGTTGTGCGCTGCTCGCTCGCTTGCCTATCTATGTGATATGTCTGCGCTCGCTGCGCTGCTACGCCTTGAACTGCATCCACATCTGAGGGTTTTGCAAAGGTCTCAGGCTACCTGAAACGGGTTCAGGCAGCCTGAGGGGGTGGTGGAAACCGCCGTTTTTATGAGGTGCACACGCTTTCGAGTGCGGCAGGTACGTCTCCGGCGCATACCCAAACCAATTCGCCGTTGTGCTGCATCGGCAGCAGCACCATGGGGTGGTCGGGGTTGCTGTTGACATGGACGGCGGACACCGTGCCTTGATTGATGTGTACGCTTTGCCAGTGCTGCTTTTCCGAGGCCGACAGCTTGAACGGCTCGTTGATGTCGGTCAGGGTTTTGCCTTCTTTAAAGCGCATATTCACCATCATTTTGGCGGTGTTGAGCGTTTCGGCAGCGGCGGGATCGGCTTCGAATACCAAAGCGGGCTCGGCCGGCGCTGCCGGATCGGCAGCAGGTGTGGCGGGTGTTGCCGACGCTGCTGCCGGTGCTTCGGCCAAGCCGGCGGCCGCTTTGAGTTGGTCCAATGCCTGCGGATTCAGATAGAGGAAGGCGCCGCCGCCGAGCAGCGCCAACACAAGCAGCAGGCCGAGAATGCGGCCGGCACTGCCGGTGCCGCCGGATTTCTTTCTGGCGGGGCGGCTGGTTTGGTTACGGGAAGATGTTTTTAAACGGGCCATTATGGGAAAAACCTTGTTCGCTGTGTTGTCTTTAGAAGCAAAACAAGTTACTAGCAGGAATCATGCCAGTTTGGGGTGATTCTCTAATTTAAATTTATTGATTGAAATGAGATGCTTGCTTTTGGCGGATATTGTTTGGCGGTAAACGTAAATTAACCATAATCGGCAGAAGTTTTGCAAAATGGGCGTCTGCCTGCGGGCGCGGCCGAATGCAAACAGGCTACCTGAAAGCGGGTTTCAGGTAGCCTGTTGCGGCAGGATGTGCGGTTGGTTACGGTTTGGAGCAGGTTTTTACAGGCCGAACACGGCGGCGTCGCCCGCACCTTGGCGGATGAGTTCGGTGCCGTCGGTCATGTCGATGACGGTGGTGGGTTCGGTGCCGCACCAGCCGCCGTCGATAACCAGATCCACGCTGTGTTCGAGGCGGTCGCGGATTTCGTAGGGGTCGGTCAGCGGTTCGCTGTCTTCGGGCAGCATCAGGGTGCAGGAAAGCATGGGTTCGCCTAACTCGGCCAAGAGTGCCAGGGCGATGCGGTTGCCGGGCACGCGCAGGCCGATGGTTTTGCGCTTCGGATGCAGGGTGCGGTTGGGCACTTCTTTGGTGGCGGGCAGGATGAAGGTGTAGGCGCCGGGGGTGGCGGCTTTGAGCTGGCGGAACTGGCTGTTGTCCACTTTGGCATAGGTGCCCAGTTCGGAGAGGTCGGCGCACATCAGGGTAAGGTGGTGGCGCAGGTCGATTTGGCGGATGGCGAGGATGCGCTCCATGGCGGCTTTGTCGCCCAGATGGCAGCCCAGCGCGTAGCAGGAATCGGTGGGGTAAACGATCACGCCGCCGTTGCGGACGATGTCGGCGGCCTGTTTGACCAGCCGTTCTTGGGGGTTGTCGGGGTGGATTGCGAAGAATTGGGCCATGGTTTTGGGGTGGTCAGTGTGGGGTGGTACAGGCTACCTGAAAGCTTCAGGCAGGCGTTTGGGCGGAGCCGGTGTACGGGCTTTGCTCAGGCAAAGCGGGCCAGCAGTTCGTCGGCCAGCGCCAGATAGGCCAGCGTGCCTTTGGCTTTGGCATCGTAGGCCAGCGCCGGCATGCCGTGGCTGGGGGCTTCGGCCAGGCGGATGTTGCGCGGAATGGTGGTGGTGAACACTTTGTTGCCGAAGTGCTGTTCCAACTGTTCGCTCACTTCCAAGGCCAGGCGGCTTTGCGGGTTGTAGAGGGTGCGCACGATGCCGGCGATGTCGAGCTGCGGGTTGATGGCTTGGCGGATTTTGCGCACGGTGGCCACCAAATCGGAAATGCCTTCCAGCGCATAGTATTCGCATACCATCGGCACCAGCACGCCGTGGGCGGCCACCAGGCCGTTGAGGGTGAGCAGGGTGAGCGTGGGCGGGCAGTCGATCAGGATGAAATCATAGTCTCCGCTCAAGGGCAGCAGGGCGTTTTTCAAACGCATTTCGCGGGCGATTTCCTGAATCAGCTCCACTTCGGCGCCGGCCAGCGAACGGTTGGCCGCCAGCACATCGTAGCCCCCCGCTTCGCTGTGCAACTTGGCCTCGGCCGCTTCGCTTTCGCCGAGCAGCACTTGGTAGATGCCGTTTTTTAGGCTGCTTTTGTCGATGCCGCTGCCGGTGGTGGCGTTGCCCTGCGGATCGAGATCCACCACCAATACCCGCTTGCCGCGAGCGGCCAGCGAGGCGGCCAGATTGACGGCGGTGGTGGTTTTGCCCACCCCGCCTTTTTGGTTGGCCACCGCCAGAATGTTGGCGCTCATGGTCTGCCTCCCCGGTTTATGTTTATGCCTGCTTGGGCCGCATCAACACCATATGGCGCTCGGCTTCCAGCATCGGCACATTCAGTTTGTCCACTTGAAGCACGGCCACGGTGTCGGGCACGTGCTCCAACTCTTCATAGGGATATACGCCCTTCATCGCCGCCCAATAGCCGTTGGCATTCAACAAGTGTTTGGTGAGCGCGATAAAGTCGGCCAGTTCGGCAAAGGCGCGGCTGGTGACCACGTCCACCTTTTTGTCGTGCATGGCTTCCACACGGCCGCTGGCCACGGTTACGTTGTTCAAGCCCAGCTCGATGACGGCCTGCTGCAAAAAGGTGGTTTTTTTGGTGTTCGAATCCAACAGCGTGATCTGCAAATCGGGGCGGCAGATGGCGGTGGGAATGCCGGGCATACCGCCGCCGGAGCCTACGTCCATCAGGGTTTGCGCGTCTTTCACATAAGGCAGCAGGGTGAGGCTGTCGAGCACGTGGTGGCTGATCATTGTGGTTTCGTCGCGCAGGGCGGTGAGGTTGTAGGTGCTGTTCCATTTTTTCAGCAGGGCCACGTATTCGAGCAGCAGCAGTTGTTGGGCGGTGGAAAGCGTCAGCCCCAGCTCTTGCAGGCCTTGCTGTAGTTTTTGTTTGTTGTCCATGATGTCTTTCGTCAAATCGTGCAGGCGTAATCTTATCTGAAAATACCGGCCGCCGGCACATCGCACTCAAGGCCGCAATGTGGTATGTTCTGCCCGCACACCCGAGAAAAGGAGCTGTTATGAGCATATTCAAACATGACGACGTAGATTTAAGCAAAGTCAAACCCCAACCCTACGAAAGTTTCGAAGAGATGGAGCACCGACGCGAAGCCGAGTCCACCGAGGTGCATCCCCCGCTCACGGAGCGGCAGAAAGAGATTGTGCGCGAGCAGAGCGGCATCAATCCGATTGCCCAAACCGTGAGCGATGCGATGAAGGATGTGGATGAGGTGCCGGAAACCGAAAACCGCTTCGAAGACTGATTATCGCGCTGTGTATGCAGGCTACCTGAAAGGCTTTCAGGTAGCCTTTTGCTCAGGACGCGTTTAATTGCTGAGGTGGCGGCTGGGGCGGAAGGTGGCAGTTTCGCGCAGGATTTCGGGTTTGACCACGCCTTGTAATGTTTCATTGGGAATGAATAATTCCGGCCGCCCCATAGCGTAGGGGGCGATACTGTAGGATTGGAACAGAAACACCAGTCCGTTTTCGGCGAGCCGCCAGTTGCCGGTTGGCTTAAACGGCTATTGCGCCAAGTGGGCGTCAATCTCGGCAGGGCTCATGGCGGGGGTATCCGGGTCGGCGGGCTTGGCCAGATATTGCCGCCAAGCCGCCAGTTGCAAGTTGGCCAACTGCGCCATTTTGTCCGGCAGCACCATTTGTGCCAAAGGCAGCACCCGAGCGGCGCCGGATTTGGGTAGCACATAGAGCCGACGGGTGCCGTTGCCGTGGGCACCGCAAGTGTATTCCCAGTCTTCTTCTCCGAATACCGCGTAGTGTGTGCTTTCCCCCAATAGTTTGATATCGTTGATATAGCTGTGTTCACAGCTTCGGTCATTACCGGTTTGTTCCTGCAAGGCGGCTTTCAGGGCGTTTGGCTGCAAACTGCGGGTGCCGATACTCTGTTTCAAGGTGCCGACTGCCCAGCGGTCTAAGGCGCTATGCCCGGAGGTTGGATACATCGCTTCTTGTGTGTGGCAGATGCTTGGGGCAACGCAGTGTTGCACTTCGATTTTGTTCACTTGTTCCGATAAGGGGGTGGCGGCCAGAGGGGTGGTGCAGATGAGTAAAGACAGGGAGAGACAGGTGTGTTTCATCAGGTGCTCCTTTGTAGTCAGGTTGATGACAAGATTTGGGGTTGTACCAGGGCGTGTCGTCAGGAAGCTTGTACAACGGTTTTGCAAGGCAAAAGCCGTGAATGCAAGGCGGAAATGGAAGCCGGGTTGGGCACCCGACAAGTATTTGCAACGCAGCAGGCGTGATTTTTGACCGTGACGACACGCCCTAATAAATCGGCGGCAGAACGGGTGGTAATTTGAAGCACAAAAAACTGAAGAAATTTTCTTTGAGTACTCTTTTCAGCTTACAACGGGTTATCTGTATTTTGCAGTCTAACATGACTGCTTATCTAGTACAGCCATCCAGATTTTTTCAGGTAGCCCGAGATTTTTGCGAAATCTGTGCCTGCCGTGCCTTGAATGGCGTCGGTATCGGGCGGTTTGCAATCTTTTCACCTAAGTGATGGGGCTACCTGAAACTTATTTTGCATCTTTGAAGCCGCGTTTCAAATGCACCATCAACAGGGCGATGGCGGCGGGGGTAATGCCGGAAATGCGGCTGGCCTGGCCGACGGTTTCGGGGCGGTTTTGGTTGAGTTTCTGCTGCACTTCGGCTGACAGGCCTTTGACTTTGGCGTAGTCGATGTCGGCGGGCAGCCTGAGGGTTTCCAAGTCTTTGCGGCTGTCGATTTCTTCGTTTTGGCGGTCGATGTAGCCTTGGTATTTGACTTGGATTTCCACTTGTTCGATGACGTTTTCAGGTAGCCTGTCTGCCGGGGCGGCGTCGGGCAGGGTCATCAGGGCGGCGTAGTCGATATTGGGGCGGCGCAGGAGGTCGTGCAGGTTGGCTTCGCGGGAGAGTTTTTGGCCGAACACGCGCTCCTGCTCGCTCTCGGGCAGCTTGGCGGGGGTGTACCAGGTGCTGCGCAGGCGTTGGATTTCGCGTTCGATTTGTTCGCGTTTTTGGTCGAAAGCCTGCCATTGCTGTTCGGTTACGAGGCCGATTTGGTAGCCGGCTTCGGTGAGACGCATGTCGGCGTTGTCTTCGCGCAGTTGCAGGCGGTATTCGGCGCGGCTGGTGAACATGCGGTAGGGCTCGTTCACGCCTTTGGTGATGAGGTCGTCCACCAAGACGCCGAGGTAGGCCTGTTCGCGGCGCAGTAGCAGCGGGTCGCGTTCGCGCACATACTGTACGGCGTTGGCTCCGGCCAACAGGCCTTGGGCGGCGGCTTCTTCGTAGCCGGTGGTGCCGTTGATTTGTCCGGCGAAAAACAGGCCGGCTATGGTTTTGGTTTCGAGGCTGGCTTTGAGGTTGCGCGGGTCGAAATAGTCGTATTCGATGGCGTAGCCGGGGCGCAGGATGTGGGCGTTTTCCAAGCCTTTCATGGAGCGCACCAGCGCAAGCTGGATGTCGAAGGGCAGGCTGGTGGAAATGCCGTTGGGGTAGTATTCGTTGGTGGTCAGCCCTTCGGGTTCGAGGAAAATCTGATGGCTGTCTTTGTCGGCGAAGCGGTTGATTTTGTCTTCAATCGAGGGGCAGTAGCGCGGGCCGACGCCTTCGATTTTGCCGGTAAACATGGGGCTGCGGTCGAAGCCGGAGCGGATGATGTCGTGGGTGTGCAGGTTGGTGTGGGTAATCCAGCACGATACTTGGCTCGGGTGTAGTTCGGCGCTGCCGCGCACGGAGAATACGGGCACGGGGGTATCGCCGGGCTGTTCGGTGAGCTGCGAGAAATTGATGGTGCGGCCGTCGATGCGCGGCGGAGTGCCGGTTTTGAGGCGGGCGACGGGCAGCGCCAGCTCTTTCAGGCGGCCCGACAAGCCTTGTGCGGCGGGGTCGCCGGCGCGGCCGCCGGCGTAGTTTTCCAAGCCGATGTGGATTTTGCCGGCCAGGAAGGTGCCTGCGGTGAGCACTACGGCACGGGCTTGGAATGTCACGCCCATTTGGGTGCTTACGCCGTTGGCGCGGTCGCCTTCCACGCTGATGTCTTCCACCGCCTGCTGAAAAATGTCGAGATTGGGCTGGTTTTCCAGCATCTCGCGGATGGCGGCTTTGTAAAGCATGCGGTCGGCCTGCGCTCGGGTGGCGCGCACGGCGGCGCCTTTGCTGGCGTTTAAACGGCGGAATTGGATGCCGGACATATCGGTGGCCAGCGCCATGGCGCCGCCGAGCGCATCCACTTCGCGCACCAAATGGCCTTTGCCGATGCCGCCGATAGAAGGGTTGCAAGACATTTGGCCCAGCGTTTCGATATTGTGGGTAAGCAGCAGGGTTTGCGCGCCCATGCGTGCGGCGGCCAAGGCGGCCTCGGTGCCGGCGTGTCCGCCGCCGACCACGATGACGTCGTAGGTTTTGGGATAAATCATAAGCTCGGGAAGTTTGTGTGGGTGGGTTGGGGCCAAATGGTTTTCAGGTAGCCTGAGACCTTTGCAAAACCCCCATCTGTGGCGCATTTCTGCGTTGTGCGCTGCTCGCTCGCTTGCCTATCTAGATGATATGTCTGCACTCGCTGCGCTGCTACGCCTTGAACTGCATCCACATCTGGGGGGTGCAAAGGTCTCAGCCTGTTTGTTGGCGGTGCTTCGACAGACGGTCACAACTTGATGATGACCTTGTTTGATGTCGGTTCTATGGGCGTTAAGGCTACCTGAAACAAAAAAGAGCCCTGAGGCTCTTTTTGTCGATTCCATCCAATTAACGCTTGGAGAACTGTTTGGCGCGGCGGGCTTTGCGCAGGCCGGGCTTTTTACGCTCAACTTCGCGGGCGTCGCGGGTCACGAAGCCGGCTTGAGACAGAGCGGGTTTCAGGGCGGCATCGTAGTCGATCAGGGCGCGGGTAATGCCGTGACGGATGGCGCCGGATTGGCCGGTTTCGCCGCCGCCGTTTACGGTAACTTTGATGTCGAACGCTTCGGCGTTTTCAGTCAGTACCAAGGGTTGGCGCACCACCATGCGGCTGGTTTCACGGGCGAAAAACTCGTCTACCGGGCGGCCGTTTACGATGATCTGGCCGCTGCCTTTTTGCAGGAATACACGAGCCACAGAACTTTTGCGACGGCCAGTGCCGTAATAATATTTACCGTTCATGTCGCGTCCTTAAATGTCGAGAACTTTGGGTTGTTGTGCAGCGTGCTGGTGTTCGGCACCGGCATACACTTTCAGTTTTTTGATCATGGCGTAGCCCAAGGGACCTTTGGGCAGCATGCCTTTCACGGCTTTTTCCAATGCGCGACCGGGGAATTGGTCTTGCATTTCGCGGAAAGTACGCTGGTAGATACCGCCGGGGAAACCTGAGTGGCGGTAGTAGATTTTGTCTTCGTTCTTGGCGCCGGTCACACGCAGTTTGTCGGCGTTGATGACGATGATGTAGTCACCGGTGTCAACGTGGGGGGTGTATTCGGGCTTATGTTTACCGCGCAGGCGACGGGCAATTTCGGCAGCCAAGCGACCCAAGACTTTGTCTTCGGCGTCGATAACGTACCATTCGCGCTTCACCTCGTGCGGTTTGGCTGAAAAGGTTTTCATAACGGAATAATCCAAATTAATATCAGAAACCGGCGATTTTAAAGACTCGGATGGTGGCTGTCAATGCTGATTCTGCAGGCGGGCGGCTTGAGACTGTTGTAAAACCTTCATCTGCGGCGCATTTCTGCGTTGTGCGTTTACGCCCTATGGGTACTGCTCGCTCGTTTAGCCTTGTAGGTGATATGTCTTTCCCACGGGGATGCCTGGCGTTCACGCTCGCTGCGCTGCTACGCTTAGAACTGCATCCACATCTGGGAGTTTTGCAAGGATCTCAGTTTTTCTCTTGCCGTTGCGAAAAGTGTTGTTTCAATGTTTGTCCGGCGGACGGATAAAGAAAAACCGGTATGCGGCCGCATACCGGTGGAAAGGAACCCCGCAAATGCCGTTCCGGCGAAATTCGCTTGAACCTTTGAATCAAGGTCGGCCACTTCTGAGTCGGTTTCGGGTACATTCTCAAGGAACGCGCACGCCCACCTACAATCGGCAGCCAAAAGCGAACTTATTGGTTCAAAGGAATTGTATGCCTTCGCGAGCACCGCAGGGTAAAAACGGAATCTGAAGAATGCTAGCCTTCGGTGCGGAGCACCTTATCGCAGCTTTCTATCATGGCGCTTATTCTACGCTCAATTTCGCCGATTGCCAAACCGTCTTTTGCGCTCATCTTCAACAAATCGTGCGTCAGGTTGAGGGCGGCCATGATGACGATTTTGTCGGTTTCCACAATGCGGCCGCTCGATTGGATGGTGCCGATTTTCTGATTCAGCATGTGCACGGCCTGCAACAGGGTTTCTTTTTCGCTGGCGGGGGTGCCGATATTGAATTGGCGGCCCAGAATGTCGACGCTGACTTGTTCGATGCTCATGCAGAGGGCTCCTGTGTTTCGCTGACGGGCAGGCGGGACAGCAAGTGGCGGATGTCGGCGGCGCTTTGTTCGAGCATGGCGCGGTAGCCGGCGTTTTCTTGTTGCAGGGCGAGAATGTATTGGTTGGCTTCGGCTTCCAATTTCCCCAGGCGGTCGGTGTAGCTCAGATTCAGATTTTCCATGGCCGCCTGGTGCTGTTGAATGAGCTGTTGCTGCTCTTGTTGCAGCCGGTCAACTTCCTGCTTCAGCTGGCGTTTCTCGCTGGCGGCGGTTTGGTATTTGTGGACCAAGGCTTCGATGGAGGCCTGCAGGTGTTCTAATTGGCTGTGCATGGCATGGATCTCGTGATTCGGTGCGGCCGGGTCTGCCGGCAAACGGGGGCATTATACTGAAACTGGCTGTGGCTGCCGATGTTTTATGCCGATTCGTTACGAACCCGGCGCCCCATCAATTGTTCGGCGACCTCGCGCACGGCAATTTTGCCGTCCAGCAGATCGTTGAGGATAAAGGTAATCGGCATCTCTACGCTGCAGCGGCGGGCTTGGGCGGCGGCTTCGCGGATGGTGTAAACGCCTTCGGCCACATGGCCCAGTTCGGCCAAGATGTCGGGCAGGCTTTTGCCTTCGGCCAATTTGAGGCCGACTTGGCGGTTGCGCGAGAGGGAGCCGGTACAGGTGAGGATGAGGTCGCCGACGCCGGCCAGTCCCAGCAGGGTGGTGGTTTGGGCGCCCAAGGCCAGCGCCAGGCGGTTGATTTCGGCCAGGCCACGGGTGATGAGGGCGGCGCGGGCGTTCATGCCGTATTCCAAGCCGTCGGCGATGCCGGTGGCGATGGCCATGACGTTTTTGACGGCGCCGCCGACGGCTACGCCGACGGGGTCGTGGTTGGCATACAGGCGCAACACGGGAGAATTGAGTTCGGCCGCCAGGTGGTCGATCCATGCGCTGTCGGCAGAGGCCAGGGTAACGGCGCAAGGCAGTTGCCGCGCCAGTTCTTGGGCGAAGCTGGGGCCGGAAAGCAGGCCGATGCGGCTGTGGCCGGGCAGCTCGGCGGCGGCCACTTGCTGCGGCAGCAATCCGCTGTTTTGCTCGAAGCCTTTGCAGGCAGCCAGTAGCGGCACATCGGCCCAGCCCCAGGCGCGCATATGTTGCAGGCTTTCACGCAGGCCGGCCACCGGTGTGGCGATGATGACCAAGTCGGGATGGGGGATGTGCTCGGGGGAGGAGGCAACGGCCAAGGCATCGGGAAAGGGGAAGCCTTTCAGGTAGCCTGTGTTGCTGCGCTCGGCCTGCATGGCGGCGGCGTGTTGCGGGTTGCGGCTCCATAGGGTCACGCGGTGGCGGTGTTGGGCGAAATGGATGGCGAGGGCGGTGCCCCAGGCGCCGGCGCCCATGATGCAGATATTCATGCGGCTCGTTTTGTGTTGGTGAAGTGGATTGGGCGGACCTGCCCGCTGTTTGAGACCTTTGCAACACTCCCATCTGCGGCGCATTTCTGCGTTGTGCGCTGCTCGCTCGCTTGCCTATCTAGATGATATGTCTGCACTCGCTGCGCTGCTACGCCTTGAACTGCATCCACATCTGGAAGTTTTGCAAAGGTCTCGTTTGTCATTTTCATGAATTTTTCAACAGTGTTGTGCGGACAGGCGGAATAAACACCGCAGGCTACCTGAAAGCCGCGGCAATGCTTTCAGGTAGCCTGAGGGAGAGCGTGGGCATCGCGAAAGATGCTTTAGCCGCTAAAGCGCTTGAAGACCAAGGTGCCGTTGGTGCCGCCGAAGCCGAAGGAGTTGGACAGGGCGGCGCGGATGGGCAGGTCGCGCGCTTCGTTGGCGCAGTAGTCCAAGTCGCAGCCGCCTTCGATGTCCTGCTCGAACAGGTTGATGGTGGGCGGGGATTTCTGCTCGTGTACAGCCAGCACGGAGTAAACGGCTTCCACGCCGCCGGCGCCGCCGAGCAAGTGGCCGGTCATCGATTTGGTGGAGTTCACCACCACGTTGCGGGCGTGTTCGCCCAAGGCCAGCTTCAGGGCGTTGGTTTCGTTGGCGTCGCCCAACGGGGTGGAGGTGCCGTGCGCGTTGACATAATCAATGTCGTCGGGGTTGAGGCCGGCGTCTTTCAGGGCGCGGGTAACCGCCAGCGCGGGGCCGTCGGTATTCGGCGCGGTAATGTGGTAGGCGTCGGAGCTCATGCCGAAACCGGCCAGCTCGGCGTAGATTTTGGCGCCGCGTTTTTTGGCGTGCTCGTATTCTTCCAAT
Organism: Neisseria shayeganii; assembly: GCF_014054965.1. NCBI lineage: Bacteria > Pseudomonadati > Pseudomonadota > Betaproteobacteria > Neisseriales > Neisseriaceae > Neisseria > Neisseria shayeganii. Next base: position 138,963 of record NZ_CP059567.1, read on the forward strand.
ACCAAAATGCCGGCGCCTTCGCCCATAACGAAGCCGTCGCGGTTTTTGTCCCAAGGGCGGGAGGCGGTGGCGGGGTCGTCGTTGCGGGTGGAGAGCGCTTTCATGGCATCGAAACCGCCGACGCCGAGCAGGCAGACGGCACCTTCGGCGCCGCCGGCCACCATCACGTCGGCATCGCCGTATTTGATCAGGCGGGCGGCATCGCCGATGCTGTGCGCGCCGGTGGTGCAGGCGGACACCATGCCGTAGCTGGGGCCGCGGTAGCCTTTCAGGATGGTGATGTGGCCGGCGATCAGGTTGATCAGGGAGCCGGGAATAAAGAAGGGGTTGATTTTACGCGGGCCGTTGGCATTGACCACATTGCCGGTGGCTTCGATGGAGGGCAGGCCGCCGATGCCGGAGCCGATGTTCACGCCCACGCGGTCTTTATCCAAGCCGGCTACGTCGTCCAAGCCGGCGTCGACAATGGCCTGCAGGGCGGCGGCGATGCCGTAGTGGATAAACACGTCCATGCGGCGGGCTTCTTTGGCGCTGATGTATTGGCCGATGTCGAAGCCTTTCACTTCGCCGGCAATGCGGGCGTTGAGGCCGGAGGCGTCAAACCGGGTGATGGTGCCGATGCCGCTCACGCCGGCCAGCAGGTTTTGCCAGGCATCGGCCACATTGTTGCCGACCGGAGAAACCTGGCCCAAGCCGGTAATCACCACTCTTCTTTGGCTCATATTGCTTCACTCTCAATAGAAAGCCTCTGCCGCAAGGCGTGCGGTGGGCGCACCTGAGGGCAGAGGCGGTTGTCTTGAATTCGGAAACCCCGTTCGGATTAGCCGGCGTGTGCGGTAACGAAATCGATGGCTTGTTGAACGGTGGTGATTTTCTCGGCCTCTTCATCGGGGATATCTACGCCGAAAGCTTCTTCCAAAGCCATTACCAGCTCTACCACGTCCAGAGAGTCGGCACCCAAATCTTCGCTGAAAGAAGATTCGTTTTTCACTTCGCTTTCGCTTTTACCCAGTTGTTCGGCAACGATGGTCTTCACGCGTTGTTCGATGTTGTCCATTGTGTGATTCCTTGTCCTTAATCAAAACGGATGAAATAAAAATAAATAATCGGGCTGTTTCAAGCGGCGCCATTGTAACGGATTTGGCTAGAGTTTTCTATCCATTTCCTGCAGCGGCTGTGCCGCCTGCCCGCCGTGACGGCAAAGGCCGTTGGCCAGAGACTGTGCCGCCCGACCGATGGCGCGCATATTAGCACAGCGTACCTGGTTTGCAAATAATTGAAAATCATGTTTAAAAACAGATTATTGGGCAATTATTTTGCCGGCTTGCCCAAGGCGTGGCGCAGAAAAACCAGCACCGCGGCCAGTTCGGCGGCGGTTTCTTCCTGCGAGGCGTTGCCGGTGTGGCCGCCGGTGGCGGGGGCGTAGAGGCGGGAAGGGGCGCCGTTTTCCTGCAGACGGGCGTGGAACTTCAAGGCGTGGGCGGGGTGCACGCGGTCGTCGCTGAGGTGGGTGGTGATCAGGGCGGGCGGATAGGGGCGGCCGGCGGCGATATTGTGGTAGGGCGACAGGGCTTTCAGGTAGCCTGCATCGGCGCTGTCAGCCGGATCGCCGTATTCTTCCAGCCAAGAAGCGCCGGCGGAGAGCAGGGGGTAGCGCAGCATGTCGGTAAGCGGCACTTCGCACACCAGCGCGCCGATGCGCTCGGGGGCGCGGCAGTAGGCGGCGGCGGTAATCAGGCCGCCGTTGCTGCCGCCTTGCAGGGCGATGCGTTCGGGGCGGGCCAGCTGCCGTTCGGCCAGATCGGCGGCCACGGCCAACAGGTCGTCCACGCTTTTGTGTTTGCGTGCCGCACCTTGGGCGGCGGCATGCCATTGCGGGCCGAATTCACCGCCGCCGCGCAGATTGGCCAGCACGAAGGCGCCGCCTCGAGCCAGCCAGTGGCGGCCGATGGTGCCGAGGTAATGCGGCAGCTCGGGCACGCCGAAGCCGCCGTAGGCATAGACGATGGTGGGGGCGTCCGTCCGGCCGCTGCCGATGTGGTAATAGGGCACGGCGGTGCCGTCGGCGGAGGCGGCCCAGTGTTGCTGAACGGCCAGGCCGGCGGGGTCGAACTGCGGTTGCTGGCGGCGCAGCACGCACAGTTCCATGCGCTGCAAATCGAGGCTGTAGAGGGTGAGCGGGGTGAGGAAATCGCTGGCGGCGATATACAGCACGTCGCCGCCCCACGGCTGGTCGGTCAGCTCCAGCGCGCCCGAGGGCAGGGCGGGCAGCTGCTCGACCGCTTCCCAGTTGCCGTTGCGGAAGCGCCAGGCCCTCAGGCTACCTGAAACATTGTCGAGCAGGCTGGCCACCACAAAGCGCTTGGTGGTTTCCACGCTCTCCACCGACTGCCCGTGTTGCGGCTCGAACAGGCAGCAGGCTTCGCCCAGCACGCCTTTGTTCAGCTTCACCGCCAGCAGGCTGCCGGCGGCATAGCGGCGGTTGGCGCGCGTCCAGCCGTCGCGCAGCTGCACCAAAAGCTGGCCGCCCAAATAGCCGACCACTTCGCAGTTTTCAGGTAGCCCCAAGGGCCGCGGTGTGCCCTCGGCATCCACCTGATAATACTGTTTGCTGAAAAAGCCGCTGGCTTCTTCGATGAGGTCGATGGGCGCGCCTTGGCCGTCCAGATAACGCCAGGCGTGCACCAACACCGATTCGGCCGGCGTCTGCAACACCGGCTGCGCTTCTTCGAAACTTTGGCCGCGCCGCATCAGCCACACTTCGCGCGGGTAGCCCGAAGCGGTGAGCTGGCGCTCGTCCCAGGCGGGACACACCCACACGCTGTCGGCATCGCGCCAGGCGATGTGGTTTTTGCCGGCGGGAAAGTGGAAGCCGTTTGCCACAATTTGCCGTGCGGCCAAGTCGAACTCTACCGTGAAGCAGGCATCGCCGCCGTCGGGGCTGAGAAAGAGCAGGGCGCGTTCCGGGTTTTCCACATGGTGCGACACGCCTTCCAGATAAACGTCGGCGCCCAAAATGTCGTCGAAATCGGCCACCGAAAACAGCACTTCCCATTCGGGCAGGCCGGCGCGGTAGGAAGCGGCGGAGCAGACGCGGTACACGCCTTTGGGAAACTCGGCGCTCAGGTGGAAGTGGTACATGCGCGCGCGGTGTTCCTGGCAGAACGGAATCTGTTTTTCGTCCTGCAGCATGGTAAGAATGTCTTGGCGCAGGGCGGCGTAGTCGGGCTGTTGTTCCAACCAGCTTTGCGTGCGGCGGTGTTCGGCTTCGGCAAAGGCTTCGGTGTCGGGGTGGGCCAGTTGTTCGAAATGGCGGTAGGGGTCGTCGTGCGGGGTCATGGCATCATAAGCGGGAAAGGGTTTCAGGTAGCCTGAATCGGCAGGAGGGCGCCATCATAGCTTTGTGGAGGGGTTCAGGCTACCTGAAAGCCGATTTTGAAGATGGGATGAAAAACACCCGCTGCGGGCGGCAGCGGGTGTGGGCGGAGGGGAACGGGCTTATTGTTTTTTGGCACCGAAGGCACCGCTGAATTGGCCTTGGCTGCGGTACACGCCGGCCAGTTCGGCTGCGTCTTTGCCGTAGAAACCGCCGTTGGTTTGCACGCCGTTGTGGTTGCCGGAGAAGGTGTTGCCGCTGATGGTGGCTTGCAAGTTAATTGGGGAGACGCCGCTGGGGGAGACGGTGCCGGTGAGGGTTTTGTTGGCGAAGTCCACATTGAAGTTGGCGGTGCCTTGTACGGCGGTGCTGGGCGTGTGGCCACGGTGTACGGAGTAGCCTTGGTATTTGACCATGCCGTTATTGGTGGGCATTTGCTCGGTCGATTTACCGTGTGCGAAGACATAGCCTTCGGTTTGGCTGGTCTGCTTCAGGTAGCCCCAGCGGGCGTGGGTCAGGTTGGTGCCGATGGTGCGCTGCATATTCCGGTCGTTTAATGTCACCATGATGCCGCTGCTGATGCCCGGCGGCAGGAGTTCGATGGTTTGGCCGGCGATGGTGATTTTGTTGATGTCATCGGTGTAGGTGACGGGGGCGGTGCCTCGGGGCGAGCCGTTTGGATTAACGGTGAGCAGTTGGCCGCTGACCACGGGGGTGTTGGCACCGGGATTGGGCGGGTTGCCGCCGTTGTGGAAGGCATTATTGCTGCCCCCGCCGCTGCTGCCGCAGGCGGACAAGGCTAAGGCGGAAAGGGCGATGAGGGCCGGTAAGTGACGTTTTTGCATGGTGAAACTCCTAATGTAATGTTTTGGTAGATTTCGAGTGTGCCCGGAGGCGGTCTTAGTGTATCACGCGCCGCCCAAAACAGGCGGGGTTTGCCGCGGCAGGAAAAACTTGTTATAGAGGCTTTCAGGTAGCCTGCGATGCGGTTTCGGGCAACAGGCTACCTGAAAGAGCGGTTTTGTTTGGCGTGAAAGGAAAGAGATGTGATCAAGCGGCGTATTCTGATGTTGGGCGGTTTTGCCTTGGGCGATTATCCGCTGTGTGATTTGGCGGCGGCTTTGCAGGATGAAGGTTATGCGGCGCTGCCGATACCGCTGCCGCTGCCGCAGGATGAGGACTTGGCGGCGGCGCTGGAAGCGGTGTGCCGGCAATATGCTTTGGGTGCGGACGATGTGGTGTTGGGCTGGTCTTTGGGCGGCCAGTTGGCGGCTTTGCTGGCTCAGGCGGCGGGCTGCCGGCTGGTGACCTTAGCTTCCAGCCCCAAGTTTTGCGCCGATGAAGATTGGGCGGGCGGCATGGCGGCGGAGGTGTTTGCGCGTTTTGTGCGCCGGCAGGAAGCGCAGCCCGAGCACAATGTGGCGCAGTTTGCCGCTTTGGCGGGCATGGGCGACGACAGTCCGCAGCTGCGGCAAATCGTGCGCGAGGTGCGCGCCCGCGTGCCCGAAGGCGAAGGGCAGGCGGCAGTGAATTTGCGGCATTTGGGCTGGCTGGCGCGGCTGGATACTTTCGATTGTCTGCACCGTTTGTCTGTGCCGCAGCTGCACCTCTTGGGCGAAAATGATGTACTCTTCGACTCCGCCGCGGTGGCGGCCCGTCTGCCGCAGCGGCCCGATGTGCAGGTGCGGCTGTTGGCCGGTGCCGGCCATCTGCTGCCGCTCACCCGTGCCCAAGCCTGCGCCGAGGCGGTGCATGCTTTTTTAATCCCTTAATCTGCCGAAACAAATCCATGCCGAACTCCGCTGTGAACCCGCTCCAATTCGACCAACACCATCTCTGGCATCCCTACACGTCCATGACCCGCCCGCTGCCCGCCTTGTTGGTCAAACGGGCGCAAGGCGCGGAAATCGAGCTGCAAGACGGCACGCGCCTGATTGACGGCATGTCTTCCTGGTGGTGCGCCATCCACGGCTACAACCATCCCGTGCTCAATCAGGCGGTGCAAGACCAGCTGGCCGAGATGTCGCACATCATGTTCGGCGGACTCACCCACCGGCCGGCCATCGAATTGGGCGAGCAGCTGCTCTCGATTGCGCCGCCGCAGATGGACAAAATCTTTTATGCCGATTCCGGCTCGGTGGCGGTGGAAGTGGCGCTGAAAATGGCGGTGCAGTATTGGGCGGGCGTAGGGCGGCCGCAGAAAAACAATATCGCCACCGTGCGCAGCGGCTACCACGGCGATACCTGGAATGCGATGTCGGTGTGCGATCCGGTAAACGGCATGCACCACATTTTCGGCAGCAGCCTGCCGCAGCGCCTGTTTGCCGATGCGCCTAAGGTGCGTTTCGGCGAAGCGTGGCGCGAAGAGGATTTGGATCCGGTGCGCCGCCTGTTTGCCTGCCACGGCGGCGAGATTGCGGCGTTCATCATCGAGCCGGTGGTGCAGGGCGCGGGCGGGATGTTTTTTTATCACCCCGAATACCTGCGCGGTTTGGCGGCTTTGTGCCGCGAGCACGATATTTTGCTGGTGTTCGACGAAATCGCCACCGGCTTCGGCCGCATCTGCCGCCTGTTTGCCTGGGAGCATGCCGGCGTGCAGCCAGACATCATGTGCATCGGCAAGGCGCTCACCGGCGGTTATATGACGCTGTCGGCGGTGCTGGCCACGCGGCAGGTGGCCGAAGGCATCAGCGCGGGCGGCGGTGTGTTTATGCACGGCCCCACCTTTATGGCCAACCCGCTGGCTTGCGCGGTGGCGCTGGCGTCCACCCGCTTGCTGCTGTCGCAAGACTGGCAGGCGAATATCCGCCGCATCGAAGGCCGTTTGCAGGGACTGCAGGCGGCGCGTGCCTGCGTTCAGGTAGCCGATGTGCGTGTGTTGGGCGCCATCGGCGTGGTGGAGCTTACCCGCGCGGCGGATATGGATAAGGTGCAGCGCCTGCTGCCGCAATTGGGCGTATGGCTGCGGCCGTTCGGGCGTTTGGTGTATCTGATGCCGCCTTATGTGATCAGCAACGAACAGTTGGATGATTTAGTGGCGCAAACCCTTAAGCTGGTGGCCGAACTATGAACAGGCTACCTAAAAGCTGGCAGGCCTGGTTGGCCGGCCGCATGGCGGAAAAAGAGGCGGCACACAATCAAAGACGGCTGCAGCCTTTGGCGCGGCAGGGCGTTTATGTGCGGCATCAGGGGCGGCGCCTGGTGAATCTGGCCGGCAACGACTATCTGGGCATCGGCGCCGACACCGAGTGGCTGGCCGAGTTTTGGGCGCAAACGCCGCCCGAAGAGCGTTTGCCGTCCGCCTCCGCTTCCCAGCTGCTGGCCGGCCATGCGCCTGCCCACCGGCGCTTGGAACACACGCTGACCGAGTTGTTTCAAGCGCCCGCCGCCGTCGGCTTTACCAGCGGCTATCAAATGAACCAGGGCTTGTTGGCGGCTTTGGCCGGCGGCCCGCACACGCTGGTGTTGGCCGACAAACTGGTGCACGCCAGCATGGTGGACGGCATATTGCTGTCGAAAGCCCCGTTCCGCCGCTACCGCCACAACGACATGGCGCATTTGGCCGACCTGCTCGCGCGCCACCACCGCGATTACGAACGCATCGTGATCGTGACCGAAAGCATTTTCAGCATGGACGGCGACGAAGCCGATCTGGCGCAACTGGTACGTTTCAAACGCCAATATGCCAACGTGGCGCTGTATGTGGACGAAGCCCATGCCGTCGGCGTGCGCGGCGCAAAAGGGCTAGGTTGTGCCGAAGCGGCCGGCTGCATTAGTGAGATCGATTTTTTGGTCGGCACTTTCGGCAAGGCCGTCGGCTCAGTGGGCGGCTACCTGATTTGCAGCGACTTGGTGCGCCGTTATGTGGTGAACCACGTGCGGCCGCTGATTTTCAGCACCGCCTTGCCGCCCCTCAATGCGGCGTGGACCGATTTCGTGCTGCGCCGCCTGCCTGCTTTGCACGAGCGCCGCCGCCATCTGGCCGCCATCAGCAGCCGCTTGGCCGATGCCGTGTGCGAAAAATACGGCGTTTGCCCCTCCACCTCGCACATCGTGCCGCTGATTACCGGTACCAACCAATCGGCTTTGGACAAAGCCGCCGAGCTGATGCGGCACGGCTTTTACGCCGCCGCCGTCCGTCCGCCCACCGTGCCCAACCATCAGGCGCGGGTGCGCTTCAGCCTGAGCGCGGCTTTGGATGAAGAAACCGTGGCCAGGCTGGCGGAGGCGCTATGATTTGCCCCGATTTGGTAAAAAGCCGTTTTGAAAAATCCTTTGCCTCTTATGATGCCCATGCCGCCGTGCAGGCCGACATCAGCGCGGAGCTGTTTGCCCAATGGCAGCGGCAGCGGCCGCAGGCCGGCCGCCTGCTCGAGCTGGGTTGCGGCACCGGCAACCTCACCCGCCGTTTGGCCGGCCTGATTGGGCTGGAAAACGTGTACCTCAACGATTTGTGCCGCCAGTCGGCCGGCTTGACCGCGCTGTTTCCCGCCGGCTGCGCCCGTTTTCTGGCAGGCGATATGGAAAGCGTGGCGCTGCCGCAGGATTTGGACGCCGTGGTATCCGCCTCCGCCGTGCAATGGGCCAACGATTTGCCTCGTTTGCTGGGCCGTTGCGCCGACAGCCTCAAACGCGGCGGCTGGCTGGTGCTCTCCAGCTTCGGCCCGCAGCACTACGCCGAAACCAAAGCCCTCACCGGCATCGGCCTGACTTACTACTCCCTCGAGCAATACTGCGATTGGCTGGCGCCGCAGTTCGACATCGTGTGCACGCAGCAAACGCTGCGCCGCCTGGTTTTTGCGCAGCCGTCTATGGTATTGGCCCACATGCGCCACACCGGCGTTTCCGGCGTGCAGCGCACCCCGTGGAGCCGGCGGCAGTTGCGGGCGTTTGAGGCCGATTACACAGCACGCTTCGGCAGTGGTGCCGGCGTGCCGCTTACCTACCATCCCCTTTTGCTGTTGGCGAGGAAAAAATGAAGCATCTGCACGGCACCTACTTTATCGGCGGCATCGACACCGATGCCGGCAAAACCGTGGCCACCGGCTATCTCGCCGCCCGCATCGCCCAAGCCGGCGGCCGCGTCATCACCCACAAACCGGTGCAAACCGGCTGCACGGATCTGGCGGACGACATCCTCCGCCACCGCGCCATCATGGGCTGCGGGCTGTTGGTCGAAGACCGCGACAAGCTCACCATGCCGCAGATGTTCCCCTACCCCTGCTCCCCCCATCTGGCCGCCGAGCTGGCCGGCCGCGCCATCGACTTCGCCGCCATCGACCATTCCCTCGCCGTCTTGCAGCAGCGTTACGACACCGTTTTGGTAGAAGGCGCCGGCGGCCTGCTGGTGCCGCTGCGGGAAGATTATCTGCAAATCGACTGGGTGCGCGAGAAGCAGTGGCCGGTGATTTTGGTGAGCAGCGGCAAACTCGGCAGCATCAACCACACCCTGCTCAGTCTCGAAGCCCTGCGCCACCGCGGCATCCCCCTGGCCGGCGTGGCCTACAATCCGTTTTTCCGCAGCCAAGACGAAACCATCCACCAAAACACCCACGCTTATCTGCAAGGCTACCTGAAACGGCATTTCCCGCAGGCCGCCTGGTGGGACATTCCCTGCCTGCCGGAGCGGTAACCACCTTTTCAGGTAGCCTGAGTGAGGCTACCTGAAAGCCTATTAACCATGGACGAGTTATCCCATTTTTAACTGCCTATCTGGTATGGTCCTTAAATGGATAATATGCCTGGAGTCCAGTACAACTGAACGGGTTTGGGCGTGAAAATACCCATACCATCTATGATTAGCCGGGCAGCCATCGCTCATTTTATTTAGGAGAAAACGTTATGAAACTGAAAGCCCCAAGCGCCAGCGAAGAATTGTTCCATCAGGTCGCCTTGCAAAGCAGCCGTTTGTCGGCTCAGGCTCAGAGCAAAATTATTCGTGGAGACAATGGAACAAACCATTTGAGCGGCGATTCTGAAGATGACGAAATTTACGGCTATGGCGGAAGAGATTGGCTATATGGAGGATACGGTAACGACAAACTCTATGGCGGCGGGGATAGAGATCATATTTATGGCTACGGTGGGAATGATGAGCTTTACGGTGAGGATGGTGATGATTATTTGGCCGGCGGAGATGGCGATGACAAGCTCTATGGCGGCCGCGGCGATGATGAGGCTGACGGTGGCAGAGGTAATGATACCTACCTATTTGATGCCGCGTTTGGTTTGGACGAGATAGCGGAATTAGAAGGCCATGACCGCATCGAATTTACCGCCCACCGGCGCGATCAGATCGCCATCCAAAGGGAATACGGGGAATTACTGCTGGTGGCAGGTAGCAACGACATCGTACATGTGGAATCTTTTTTTGACCAAGCGGCCCGCCGCATTGAAAGCATCCAGTTTACCGATCGAACCGAGCTGAACTTGGAAGACATTTGGGTCCAATTCGAGCAACCGAACGTCCAGCACATCAACGGCAGCGGCAAATTGCACGGCAGCCGCTTCCATGACGTTTTAAACGGCCAAAACGGCGATGATTTCCTCTACGGTTACCGAGGTGACGACATTCTTCGAGGCGGTCAGGGCAATGATGTGTTGGGTGGTGATGATGGCAACGATGTTTTGGAAGGTGGAGACGGTAACGATATTCTCCTTGCCGGCGAGGGCGACGACATAATCGATGGCGGTAGCGGCGATGACGAGCTGCATGGCGGAGGCGGCAACGACACCTACCGCTTCGGTGCCGCCTTCGGTCGGGATGAAATTTGGACTGATGAGATTTGGAATGAGGATGGTTCCGACCGCATCGAATTCACCCGCTACCAACGAGCCGATGTCCGTTTCAGCCGCGGCAGTGGAGAGGAACAAAACGATCTGCTGATCGATACCGCCGACGGCAATCAAATCACGGTACGGTGGCAATATGACAATGATTTGGACGGTATTGAGGCCATCAAATTTGCCGACGGCAGCATCCTGCAGGCCGCCGACTTCCTCAAGCCCTATCTGATCAACGGCACCGCCAACCACGACACCCTCAACGGCAGCTTTGGCCGCGACATCATCAACGGCCAAAGCGGCCACGACAAACTCTACGGTCACGCCGACGACGACCTGCTCAGCGGCGGCTGGGGCAAAGACCAACTGTGGGGCGGCGAAGGCAACGATACCCTCTACGGCGAACACGACGACGACAAGCTCTACGGCGACAGCGGCAACGACATCCTCTACGGCAACAACGGCCATGATCTCCTCAGCGGCGGCTGGGGCTACGACCGGCTGTGGGGCGGTGCCGGCAACGACACCATTTACGGTGAGCACAACGACGACATGCTCTACGGCGAAGCCGGCAACGACAAACTCTACGGCAACAGCGGCAACGACAAACTCTACGGCGGCGACGGCAACGACGTCCTCACCGGCGGCTGGGGCGACGACCACATGTGGGGCGACAAAGGCAACGACGTCCTCTACGGCGAGCATAACAACGACCGCCTCTTCGGCGGCAGCGGCAACGACCGTTTATACGGTAACAGCGGCAACGACCTGCTCGGTGGCGGCTGGGGCGACGACCGGCTGTGGGGCGGCGACGGCAACGATACCCTTTACGGCGAGCACAACAACGATGTGCTCTACGGCGGCGCCGGCAAAGACATCCTCTACGGCGGTGCCGGCAAAGACACCTTCGTCTTCGACAGCGCCTTAAACAGCAGCAACGTAGATACCGTAAAAGACTTCAGCCGCGGCACCGACCTGCTGGCCTTAGGCAAAGCCATCTTCAGCGGCCTGGGCAACAGCATCGAAGCAGCCGAATTCGGCCTGGGCAGCAGTGCCACCAACAGCAGCCAGCGCATTCTGTTCAACCAAGCCGACGGCAAGTTGTACTACGACGCCGACGGCAACGGCAGTGCCGCCGCCGTCCACTTCGCCACCCTGCAGGGCAGTGGATTGAACCAGCTCGACCATACCAGTTTCAGCCTGATTTAAAGCCTAATGTAAACCGCGCCCGTGTTTGCAACAGCTTTCAGGTAGCCTGAGACCTTTGCAAAATTTGGCCTCACCCAGCATCCGAAACCGTAGCCTATGGTTTCGGATATTTTCATCGCTTTTTGGCCAAACTTCCCTGTTCTCCTCTACGGATTGCCTGTTTTTTAGACAATCCGCTGCCCTTTAGGCAGCGACAGGCACACTGAGCCTGTTGGCTGCTTTCAACAGGTTCACACATATCGCTTTCAGGTGGCTTTGTGCACTCACTTTGCGCAGACCAAAATAGGCTGCCCGGGCATGGCGGAATTTGCGGTGCAACGTACCGAAGCTTTGTTCCACCACATAGCGCACTTTCGCCAGCCGGCCGTTGCGGATTTTCTGCTCTTGGCTTAACGGTCGGCCACGGTGTGCTTTTTGCATGATGCCGTCCCGCAGCTGATGTTTTTCCAAATGTTGCCGGTTTTCCATGCTGTCGTAGCCTTTATCGGCATAAACCGTCGTCTCTTGGGCCAAGCCTGCCAACAAAGGCAGCAGGTGTTTGCACTCATGGGCGTTGGCCGGGGTGATGTGCAGTTTCTCGATATAGCCGTCCGCATCGGTGCGGGTGTGTTGTTTGTAGCCCAGATGGAAGCGGCCGTCTTTTTTGATCCAACGGGCATCCGGGTCTTTGCTGGGGGTGGTTTCGCCACAGACAACGCCTTCGTCATCCACTTCGATGGCCTGACGCTGTTTGCCGCCGGCCGTCTGAATAATGGTGGCGTCAACGATGGCGGCGGATGCTTTTTCTACTTTTAAGCCCTGGTCAGTCAGTTGGCGGTTAATCAGATCCAGTAGTTCGGCCAAGGTGTTGTCTTGTGCCAGCCAGTTGCGGAAACGGCAAAGGGTGCTGTGGTCGGGAATGCAAAAGTCGTCGAAGCGACAGAAGAGTTGGAAATCGATGCGGGTGATGAGGCTGTATTCGAGTTCGGGGTCGGAAAGGCTGTGCCATTGGCCGAGCAGGATGGCTTTGAACATGGAGAGCACAGGATAGGCGGGACGGCCACCATTGTCGCGCACGTAGCGGGTTTTGCGGCCGGTAAGGTATTGTTCGATGTGTGTCCAGTCGAGTATGCGGTCGAGCTTGATAAGCGGGAAGCGGTCGAGATGTTTTTCGATGTGGTGGAGGGCGTCGGTGTGTAAAAAGCTGCTCATGAAGCAAATCCTCTGCATTCCTTGGGCCGGATGGGTGGGGAATGTAGAGGATTTGGGGGTGTTTTGCAAAGGTCTCAGCCTGAGGCTACCTGAAAGTAATAGTCGAGCAGAAACAGCACTTCATTTACCATGAAGTGCTGTTTATTTGTGTGGAGATTGTATGAGGGGCGCAGTGTTGCTGTGCCAGGGCTACCAAGCCGCCCAGGCCAGGCGGGCTTTGAGGCCGTAGTAGCTGCTGATGCCGCTGGTGCTGTGGCGGATTTTGCCGTGGCGCAGGATGACGATGGTGGGGAAGGCTTTGATTTGCCAGGCGGCGGCCAGGCGGCCTTGCGGGTCGGCCACGGCGGGAAACTGCCAGCCGTGCTGTTTCAGGTAGCCTGCGATGTCGGCCTCGCTGCCGGAGGCGGTGGCGATGCTGAGCACGCGCACGCCGTCTTGGCGCAGCTGTTCGATGGCGGGCGAGGTGTGGCGGCAGATGCCGCACCAGCTGCCCCAGAAATACAGCACTACCGGCTCTTGCCGGCTGAGTTCGGCGGGGTTGAGGGCACGGCCGTCGGCGGTGTGCAGGGTTTGGTCGGCATCGGCGGGCAAAACGGGGGCGCGCCACCAGTCGAACAGCCACATCACGGCAAAGATCAGCAGCAGGGTTTGGCTGGCTTGGCGCAGCCAGTAGCGCAGGGATTTTGGGCGGGCGGGCTTCATCGGGCTACCTGAAAACGGTTTGTTATTCGGCTTCTTTGAGCAGTTTGCGTTCGTACACGGATTGGGCGAGCGTGCCGGCGTCGATGTATTCCAGTTCGCTGCCCAAGGGCATGCCGTGGGCCAGCCGGCTGACGCGGTAGGGCAGGGTTTTGAACAGCTCGGCCAACACATAGGCGGTGGCGTTGCCTTCGGGGGTGAAGGCGGTGGCGATGATGACTTCTTCCACCGGGCTGTTTTGCAGCCGCGCCACCAGTTTGTCGAGCGCGATGTGTTGCAGGTCCATGCCCTGCGCGGGGCTGATCTGCCCCATCAGCACGAAATAGAGGCCGTCGTGGCAGTTGGCGGCTTCCATGCCGGCCACGTCGGCGGGCAGGTGGACAATCATCAGGCGGCGCGGGTCGCGGTTTTGGTCGGCGCAAATGGCACACAATTCGCCTTCGCAAAAGGTGTTGCACAGGCGGCAGTGCTGCACGGCGGTCAGGGCGTGCTGCAGGGCGGCGGCCAGCTCGGCGGCGCCGTCGCGCTTGTGGCGCAACAGTTCGTAAGCCATGCGGCGGGCGGATTTGGGGCCGACATTGGGCAATATTTTGAGGGCGTCGGTGAGGCGGCCGAAGGCGTCGGATTTTTTACGGCTCATGGCGTGGAAAGCGGCTGGCGGGCAAAGTGGGCATTTTACTATACCTGTTTGGCCGCTGCAGGCTACCTGAATGGGCGGCGGCGAATGTTAAAAACGCGCAAAAGCGCCGGCGGGCGCGGCCGGCCGGCTTGGCATTTGGCGCGGCGGCAAGCATAATCCGCCCCTATGGACAAACAAGCCGATACCTTCCGCATTTTTCTGGAAAACGAAGCCGCCGCCGATGCGCTGGCCGAACGCTGGGCGCCGCATTTGCAGGCGCCGCTTACGGTGTGGCTGGATGGTGATTTGGGCGCCGGCAAAACCACGCTGGTGCGCGCACTCTTGCGCCGTCTCGGCCATCAGGGCGCGGTGAAAAGCCCCACTTATGCGCTGGTGGAAAGCTACCGCGTGGGCGGCACCGACATCCACCATTTCGACCTCTACCGTTTCACGTCGCCCGAGGAGTGGGAAGACGCGGGCTTGGACGATTTGTTCGAGCAACCCGGCCTGCGCTTTATCGAATGGCCGCAAAACGGCGGCGGATTCACGCCGCCGCCCGATGTTCAGGTAGCCTTGAGCGTGCAGGACGGCGGCCGCCTGTGCACCCTCACCGCCCTCACCGACAACGGCAGACAAAGTTTGGCAATATGAACTCTCCCTTTACCCGCAGACAGTTTCTCGGCGGCAGCGCCGGCCTGCTCTTGCTCGGCCTCTCCGCCACCGCCTGGGGGCGCAACACGCCGCAGTTTGTGGCCGTGCGCATCTGGCCGGCCCATTCCTACACCCGTCTCACCATCGAATCCACCCAGCCCGTGCGCTACAAGCACTTCACGCTCGACAACCCGCGCCGCTTGGTGGTGGATATCCAAGGCGCTACCCTCAACAGCGTATTGCAGGGCCTGTCGCAAAAAGTGGTGAGCACCGACCCCTATATCCACAATGTGCGCGTGGGGCAGTACAACCCCGAAACCATCCGCGTGGTGATGGATTTGAAAACCGCGGTCAATCCGCAGGTGTTTGCGCTGCCGCCGGTGGCCAACTTCCAGCACCGGTTGGTGGTGGATCTGTATCCCACTCAGGCCGTGGCTTTGGCGCAGGAGCAGAACGACCCCTTGATGGCGCTCTTGCAGGATTACAGCAACGGCAAAATCCGCAGCGACGGTACCGCCGAAGCCAGCGCGCAGACGCATGTGCCGCCGGTACAGCACACCCCGCCGCCCGCCCAAACCGCCCGCAACCGCAAGCCGGTGATCATGCTCGACCCCGGCCACGGCGGCGAAGACCCGGGCGCCATCGGCCCCAGCGGCGTGCGCGAGAAAGACGTGGTGCTGTCGATCGCCCGCGAAACCCGCCGCGAAATGGAGCGCATGGGCTATCAGGTGTATATGACGCGCAACGAAGACGTGTTCCTGCCCTTGCGCGTGCGCGTGGCCAAGGCGCGCAGCCAGAAGGCCGATGTGTTTATTTCCATTCACGCCGATTCCTTTACCACGCCCAATCCGCGCGGCGCCGGCGTGTACGCCCTCAGCCGCGGCCGCGCCACCAGCGAGGCCGCCCGCCGGCTGGCGCAGTCGCAAAACGCGGCCGACCTGATCGGCGGCATCCGCAGCAGCGGCAACAGCCAAGTGGACAATACCCTGCTCGATTTGGTGCAGACCGCCACCATCAACGACAGTTTGAAGCTCGGCAAAGCGGTGCTCAACGAAATGGGCAAGATCAACCGCCTGCACAAAGGCCATGTGGATCAGGCCGGTTTTGCCGTGTTGCGCGCGCCGGATATTCCGTCGATTTTGGTGGAAACCGCGTTTATTTCCAATCCCACCGAGGAGCGGCTGCTGGCCAGCGGCGAATTCCGCAAAAAAGCCGCCCGCGCGATTGCCGCCGGCACCAAGCAATATCTGGCCCACGCGGTGTTGGCGAGGCGTTGAGGCGGCCAACGCCCTTCATTGCCGAGGCGGATTGACCGCATGGCAACATGAAAACAGGCTGAGACCTTTGCAAAACCCCCATCTGCGGCGCATTTCTGCGTTGTGCGCTGCTCACTCGCTTGCCTATCTATATGATATGTCTGCGCTCGCTGCGCTGCTACGCCTTGAACTGCATCCACATCTGGAGGTTTTGCAAAGGTCTCAGGCTACCTGAAAGTTTCAGGTAGCCTGTTTGCTTGCCGCGAAGCGGTGTCATCAATTGCGGCTTAATGGACATTTGGGTTGGTTTTTAGAGAACTTAGCTTCTAATGGACATTTAGGTTGGTTTTTGAGCTCTTTTTTGCTTCCTAAACTCCAAAGAAATTATCTATAAACAGTCTTTTAGATTCCATACTCATCCCGGCATGGCAGCGTATTTTGGTCTTCAATTCGCCAAATTTCCCTTCTAAGCGGTTGGTGGTGTTCGGTATCATCAGTTTTTGATTTTGTTGATACGTGAATAAATAGCTCAGGTTGCGCCTCAGACTGTGGTAAGCACTTCTCAATCTTTTGTGGGTGTACCACTTTTGGTGTCCGTCTATGCTGTAGCTGAGTTCGTTCAAATAGTCGCGATGTCTTGCATGCCATAAAAACAGCTCACTCTCAAAGTCGGCTTTGCTGTAGCCAAACAAACTGTCAGCCAACTCTTTCGGCTCTCTGCCTGCGTCCGACTTTGGACGGCGGGTCAGATAGCGGCGGACGGTTTGCTGTTGGTGAAATTGACAGAGTTGGAAAGGAATGTCGGGATACAGTGTGCTCAATCCTTTGAAGCCGTCGGCAGTGATGCTTTGAATGGCAATGCCTTTATTGAGAATAGCCTTTAACCCTTGTTCATAGAGTACGGTACTTTCTTTTGCCACATACTGCTTGTGCAGCACTTGGCCGTTGAGGCTGTTCATAAACACCATGACGCCGAAAGCTCTGCCGAAGTAGGTTGTGTCCATGATGATGTTGGCAACCGGATGGGGCGGCGGCGGCCGATGCAGGCTGGCTTGTTTGAGGCGGCGCTGTATGGTTTTTAAGCTGCAACGGTGCCGATGGGCCAGTTGGGCATAAGTTTGTTTGAGGTGGATGTACTCATACAAAAGACAGTCATTGTCGAGTGTCTTTGAGACCGGGAGAAATTTGTTGCAGGCAGAACATTTATATCTTTGCCTACCGTTTTTTCTTCCGTATTTGATAAGGGTGTTTTGATGGCAAAACGGGCATTTTTAACAAACATTGGCAAAAAACCGCTGAAAGCCTTGTATGCTAAGGATTACAGCGGTTTTTACCAACCCAAATGTCCATTAAGCCTCAATTGCTGTGTTTCAGCTGTTCCATCACCTGCGGGTTTTCCAGAGTGGAAATATCGGACGTGATTTCCTCGCCTTTGGCCAGCGAACGCAGCAGGCGGCGCATGATTTTGCCGGAGCGGGTTTTGGGCAGGTTTTCGCCGAAGCGGATGTCGTCGGGCTGGGCGATTTTGCCGATTTCGTGCGCCACCCAGTTTTTCAGCTCCTGAGCCAGCTTCTGTTTGTCGGCGTCATTCTGCGGATACTCGCCTTTGAGCACCACAAAGGCCACCACCGCTTCGCCTTTCACGTCGTGCGGTTTGCCCACCACGGCGGCTTCGGCCACCAGCGGGTTGGCCACCAATGCCGATTCGATTTCCATGGTGCCCAAGCGGTGGCCGGACACGTTCAAGACATCATCTACGCGGCCCATGATCCAGATGTAGCCGTTTTCGTCGCGGTGGGCCGAGTCGCCGGCCACATAGTATTTGCCGCCGAAGTCTTCGGGGAAGTAGGTGGACTTGAAGCGTTCGTCGTCGCCCCATACGGTGCGCAGCAGAGAGGGGAAGGGGCGTTTGATGACGAGGAAGCCGCCGTTGCCTTTTTCCACCGGCGCGCCGGATTCGTCCACAATATCGGCCATGATGCCGGGCAGCGGCAGGGTGCAGGAGCCGGGCTTGATGGCCACGGCGCCGGGCAGGGGGGCGATCATATTGGAGCCGGTTTCGGTTTGCCACCAAGTGTCCACAATCGGGCAGCGGCCGCCGCCCACCACTTCGTAATACCACATCCACGCTTCGGGATTGATCGGCTCGCCCACGGTGCCGAGCAGGCGCAGGCTGGAGAGGTCGAATTGGCTGGGCGCGTCTGCTCCCAGCTTGATCAGCGAGCGGATGGCGGTGGGCGCGGTGTAGAAGGTGGTGACTTTGTGTTTTTCGATGGTGCTCCAGAAGCGCGAGGCGTCGGGATAAGTGGGTACGCCTTCAAACACAATCTGGGTGGCGCCTACCGCCAGCGGGCCGTAGGCGATGTAGGTGTGGCCGGTGATCCAGCCCACGTCGGCGGTACACCAATACACATCGTCGTCTTTGTAGTCGAACACCCATTTCATGCTCATGATGGCGCCGAGCAGGTAGCCGCCGGTGCTGTGCTGCACGCCTTTGGGTTTGCCGGTGGAGCCGGAAGTGTAGAGAATGAACAGCGGGTCTTCGGCATTCATCCATTCCGGTTCGCATTCCGCGCTTTGGCCGGCGACCAGTTCGTCCCAGAATACGTCTTTGCCGCCCATGGCCACGTCGGCATCGGTGCGGCGGAACACCACCACTTTTTCCACGCTCGGGCAGTCGCCGTCGGCCAGCGCTTCGTCCACCGTGGCTTTCAGCGGCACGCGCTTGCCGCCGCGCACGCTTTCGTTGGCGGTGATGATGACTTTTGCCGCCGCATCTTTCACGCGGTCTTTTACCGCGCCGGAGGAGAAGCCGCCGAACACCACGGAATGGATGGCGCCGATGCGGGCGCAGGCCTGCATCGCCACCACGGCATCGGGCACCATCGGCATATAAATCACCACGCGGTCGCCTTTTTCTACGCCCAGGGATTTCAGGCCGTTGGCAAAGCGGCACACGCGCTCGTACAACTCGCGGTAGCTGATGGTTTCGCTGCTGCCGTCGTCTTTTTCGTAAATGATGGCGGTTTTGTCGGCTTTGTCGGCCAGGTGGCGGTCGAGGCAGTTGTAGGAAATGTTGAGGATTCCGTCGTCAAACCATTTGAAAAACGGCGCATTGCGCTCGTCGAGTACGCGGGAAAAGGGTTGGTGCCAGCTGATGTGTTCGCGGGCCAGCGCACCCCAGAAACCTTCGTAGTCTTCGTCGGCCTTCTCGCACAGCGCGTGGTAGCCCTCCATACCGCTGACGTTGGCGCGGGTGCGGGTTTGGTCGCTGGGTTCGAATACCCGGTTTTCTTTCAAGACGGATTCAATCGCAGACATAATGTGACTCCTTTGCGGATAGGCGGTCGGGGGAAAGAATATAAGGCTACCTGAAAGCGGCGGAAGCCGGTTTTAGGTAGCCTTATGTGCGCTCTCTACTTTTCCTTTATATACTTGATTCGGTCTTGGTAGCGGGCTACTGAAGAACGTGGGCGCATTGAACCCGAATTGCGCCGGAGAAGCCAATCTTTTTTTTGGATAGCCGCCATCAGGCCGTGCAATCATGTTGGGATAAGTAAATAAAACTTATCCTTTTTTCTTTTGATTGAAGAGCGGTTGCTCGGGTGTGAGAAGATGTGCTGCACTGCACAAAAAACGGGCGGCGGCAGGCTGGCAGGCAGACGGCCTGCCCTAGCCAGTATGGTTGTTATAAGGTATCATCCGCTTCCCGTTTTTCCGGATCAACGAAAGACTGCCTTGGGTATGTATTCTTGGTTGCTCGGCGGCCTCGGCGGCCGTCTGTTGCTGGCCGCGGTGCTGATTGCCGTGATGGCGGCCTTATTTTTTTGGGCGGTGGCCGCATGAGCATTTTGGTGGACAACCTTACCGTGAGCTACCGCCGGCATCCGGTGGTGCATCATGTTTGCTGCGCTTTTGAGGCGGGTGGCAAATGGGCGCTGTGCGGGCCCAACGGTGCCGGTAAATCCACGCTGCTGAAGGCGGTGATGGGTCTGCTGCAGGCGGATACCGGCGCGGTGTTGTGGGAAGGTTTGTCGCGCCGCGATATTGCCTATCTGCCCCAGCAGGCGGAAACCGACCGCAGCCAGCCGATGTCGGTGTACGAATTGGCGGCTTTGGGCCTGTGGTACGAAATCGGCTTTTTCGGCGGCATCAACCGTGGGCAGAAAGAGCGGGTGTGGGAAGCGCTGGCGCGGGTGGGGATGGCGGATTTCGCCCGCCGCCCGATCAGCCAGCTGTCCAACGGCCAATTCCAGCGCGTGTTGTTTGCCCGTATGTTGGTACAGGATGCGCGCTTTCTGCTGCTGGACGAACCGTTTAATGCGGTGGACGCCCGCACCACCGAAGCGCTGCTGGACCTGTTGGACCAATGCCACCGTCAGGAAGGACGGGCGGTGGTGGCCGTGCTGCACGATTACGAGCAGGTGCGGGCCCATTTTCCGCACACCCTGTTGATTGCCCGCGAAAAAATTGCCGCCGGCGCCAGCGGCGAGGTGCTGACGGCAGGCTACCTGAAAGCCGCCAACGATGCGATGCGGCAGATGGAAAGCCGGGAGTGGTGCGAGCGCTGAGCCATCACGCTGACGATACGCCTTTGATGACCCAATCCTGTTCTGTTTTCAGGTAGCCTGAGATCTTGGCAAAACCTGCATCTGTGCCGCATTTCTGTGTTGTGCGCTGTTGCGTCTTGAACAGTGTCCATATTGGGGGCTTGGCGATTGGGGGCTTGGCCAAGGTCTCTGTCTGTTTTCCCGTTTTTACCGAAGTGTGCTGATGAATTTAATCGAATTGATCACCGACCCCTTTGCCGACAGCTTTATGCGCTATGCCTTGGCTTCGGTGTTGTTTTTGGCCGTCGGTGCCGCGCCGGTGGGCGTGTTTCTGGTGATGCGGCGCATGAGCCTGATCGGCGATGCGCTCGGCCATGCGGTGCTGCCCGGTGCGGCGGCAGGCTATATGCTCACCGGCACGCTCAGCCTGCCGGCAATGAGCATCGGCGGCTTTGCCGCCGGCATCGCCATGGCGCTGCTGGCCGGGCTGGTGAGCCGATTGACCAATTTGAAAGAAGACGCCAATTTTGCCGCCTTTTATCTGGCCAGCCTGGCCTTGGGGGTGGTGCTGGTGAGTAGCCACGGCAGCAATGTGGATTTGCTGCATCTGCTGTTCGGCTCGGTGCTGGCGGTGGATGACGCTTCGCTGCTGCTGGTGTGGTGCGTGAGTGCGGTGTCGGTGCTTACCTTAGCGGTGATTTACCGCCCGCTGATGCTGGAGAGCGTGGACCCGCTGTTTCTGCGTGCGGTCAACGGCAAGGGCGGTTTGTGGCATGTGCTGTTTCTGATGCTGGTGGTGCTGAATCTGGTGGCCGGCTTTCAGGCCATGGGCACGCTGATGTCGGTGGGGCTGATGATGCTGCCGGCGATTACCGCCCGTCTGTGGGCGCGCAGCATGGGCGGGTTGATCGGCCTGGCGGTGCTGTTTGCGCTGTTGTGCAGTTTTTGCGGGCTGTTGTTTTCTTATTATGTGGACATTCCGTCGGGCCCGGCGATTATTTTGTGGCTGGGCGGGCTGTATGCGGTGTCGCTGTTTGCCGGCCGCGAGGGCGGCATGCTGCCGAAGTGGTGGCGCGGCCGGCACAAAACGGTTTGATTGGATCAACGAAAAGGAGTTGGAAGATGAACATGAAACGATGGAAGCTCGGCCTGGTGGCCGCCCTGTTTTCAGGTAGCCTGTATGCCGCGCCGATGGAAGTGGTGGCCAGTTTCAGCATTTTGGGCGATGTGGTGAAGCAGGTGGGCGGCGAGCGCGTGAACGTAACCAATCTGGTCGGCCCCGACCAAGACGCACATGCCTACAACCTCACCAGCCGCGATTTGCGCACCGTGCGCAATGCCAAGCTGGTGCTGGTGAACGGCTTGGGCTTTGAGCAGGCGGCGGTGATGCGCGGCATCCGCCAAAGCGGCGTACCCTTTGCCGAAGCCACCCAAGGCATCCGCCCGATAAAAGCCGAAGCGCACGACCACCATCACCACGATCACGATCATGACCACGGCCATGACCATCATCATCACGACCACGGCGAATTCGACCCGCATGTGTGGAGCGATCCCGTGCTGATGCGCACTTACGCGCAGAATGTGGCCAACGCCCTGATCCGCGTGGATCCCGAAGGCCGCGCCTATTACCAACAGCGCCTCACCGACTATCAGGGCCGGCTCAATGCCCTGCACCAGTGGGCAAACAGTCAGTTCAACAGCGTGCCGCAGGCGCGGCGCAAAGTGTTGATCGGCCACCATTCGTTCGGCTATCTGGGCCAGCGCTACAAAGTGGAATTCGTTGCCCCGCAAGGCGTCAGCACCGATGCCCAGCCTTCCGCGCAACAGGTGGCGGCTTTGATCCGTCAAATCCGCAGCCAAAACATCCGCGCGGCGTTTAGCGAAAACATCAAAGATGCGCGTATGGTGCAGCGCATCGCTCAGGAAACCGGCATCCGCATCAACGGCAAACTCTACACCGACGCCCTCAGCCGCGGTGCGCCCGCCGCCACTTACGAGCAGATGTTCCGCTACAATGTGAACGCCATGGTCAATGCCATGAAACAATAAGCATTTGTAGCAAATAGCAAAAGGCTACCTGAAAACTTTTAGCTACGCAGAAACCCGCGCAGCTCGTTTTCAGGTAGCCTTTTATGATGTGGACGAATCAGGCCGTCAAGTGTCTGCAGTGGCGCTGTCGGCGGGCAGATGCGGGGCAATGATTTTCAGCATTTGGGCCAGCACTTTCGGATTGGCCGCCACAATGTCGCCGCTTTCCAGCCAGCCCTCGTTGCCGCGCAAATCGGTGACGATGCCGCCGGCTTCCTGCACAATCAGCGCACCGGCGGCGATGTCCCACGGCTTGAGGTTGAATTCGAAAAAGCCGTCGAAACGGCCGCAGGCCACGGCGCACAAATCCAAAGAGGCGGCGCCTTCGCGGCGGGCGCCGGCGGTTTTGGCGAGGAAGTCGCGCAGAATGGCCAGATAGCGGTCCATCATGCTTTGGTCCACCACCGGAAAGCCGGTGCCGATCAGGCTGCGGTTCATTTCGATGCGGTTGGAAACGCGGATGCGGCGGTCGTTGAGCAGGGCGCCTTTGCCGCGCGAAGCCATGTATAAATCGTTGCGTTCGGGGGCGTAAACCAGGGCTTCCTGCAACACGCCTTTGTGCAGCAGGGCCATGGAAATGGCGTATTGCGGATGGCCGTGCAGGTAGTTGGTGGTGCCGTCCAAGGGGTCGATGATCCATTCGTATTCGGCGCGCGGGTTGCCGCGGCTGCCGCCTTCTTCGGCGGTGATTCTGTGCTGGGGATAGGCCTCGAGCAGGATGTCGCTGATGATGGCTTCGGCGTTGCGGTCGATTTCGGAAACGAAGTCGTTGAAGGCTTTGCTGTCCACTTTCACGGCAGACAGATTGTTGGCGGCGCGCATCATCATGTCGCCGGCGCGGCGGGCGGCCTTGAAGGCGGTGTTGAGAACGGGATTCATGGGGTTTTCCTGTGATGAAACCGCCGGCAGGGGCGGCAAGGGGTTGATGCAGGGATTTGTTAAAGAGCAAAGGCCGCTATTATACGCGGGAAAAAGGGGCGGCGGTATGGCCGCGGTTTACCTTTGGCCGGCGGCGTTCTAATATATGGCTGCCCGCGCGGCAAGGCTTTAAAATCGGGCGGCCGCCCTGATTTAAGGCGTGTTGCCAGAAAGCTTGGGCAGTGGTTGTGAGTAAAGACCGCCACCATGTTTTTTGACGACACGCCCCAGGCTACCTGAAAACCTGTTGACTAAAGGATATCCAAATATGACAGCCATTCTGATTACGCTGGCGCTGATTCTGCTGCTGGTGGGTTTGTTGGGCGCGGTGCATCCGGCGCTGCCGGGTATGCCGCTGATGTTTATGGGCGCCTGGCTGCTGGCTTACAGCCAGGATTACCAAGTCATCGGCTCGACCGCGCTGATTGTGATGGGCGTGCTGCTGGCGGTGGCGATGGCGTTGGATTATGTGTCCGGCTTGCTGGGCGCGAAGTTTACCGGTGCCAGCAAAGAGGCGCTTTGGGGCTCGGTCATCGGCGGCTTGGTGGGGCTGTTTTTTGCGCTGCCCGGCATGGTGTTCGGCCCCTTGGTGGGCGCGGCGGCCGGCGAATTTTGGGCGCGGCGCAATCTGCTGCGTGCGGGCAAAGTGGGCGTCGGCACCTTTATCGGCTTTATCGTCGGGGTGGTGGCCAAGCTGGGCTGCGCCTTGGTGGTGTTGTTCAGCATTGCCGGGCTGTATATTTATTATTGGTTGAGTTAAATTCACCGAACAGGCTTTCAGGCTGAGACCTTTGCAAAACCTCCAGATGTGGATGCAGTTCAAGGCGTAGCAGCGCAGCGAGCGCAGACATATCATATAGATAGGCAAGCGAGTGAGCAGCGCACAACGCAGAAATGCGCCGCAGATGGGGGTTTTGCAAAGGTCTCAGGCTACCTGAAAGCCCATACCGTATGTTTTTTGAGGACCACCCATGATCGGCTTAATCCTGATGACCCATGAAACCTTGGGCAAATCCTATACCGAACTGGCCGAGCACTTCTTCGGCGGGGTGCCCGAGTATCTGGGCATTGTCGGCGTACATCCGCAGGAAGACCCGGAAGCGGTGTGGCAGCGGGCGCGCGCCGAAGCGGCGAGGGTGGATGCCGGCAGCGGCGTGCTGGTGTTGGCCGATATTTACGGCGCCACCCCCTGCAATGTGGGCAGCCGCCTGTTGGCGGACGGCGGGCGCGTGGTGTTGGCCGGCATGAATGCGCCGATGGTGATCAAAGCCCTGCAATACGCGCCGCAAGCGCAGGATTTGGTGGTATTCGCCCAAAAAGTGCGGCAAACCGGTTTGGACGGTATTGTTTGTTTACATTCGCAAGAGGGAGACGCATCATGCTGAAACAGGAAGCGGAAATCATCAACAAGCTCGGCCTGCATGCGCGGGCCTCGTGCAAATTCACCCAAACCGCCGGCGGCTTCCAGTCGGACGTATGGGTGAGCCGCGATGGCAAACGGGTAAACGGCAAAAGCATCATGGGCTTGATGATGTTGGCCGCCGCCAAAGGCGCGGTGATTGAAATCGAAACCGACGGCGCCGACGAAGCCGCCGCCATGAATGCCCTGCTGGCCTTGATCAACAACTATTTCGACGAAGGCGAGTAAACATGAGCGTAGTCTTGCACGGCGTGGCGGTGGGGGGCGGCATCGCCATCGGGCGGGCGCACCTGCCCGCGCGCGGCATGGAAGAAGTGCCGCATGTCGATTTGGAGCCCGACGAAATCGAAGGCGAAGCCGCCCGTTTCGAAACCGCCATCAAAGTGACCCGCCGCCAGCTCGAGCAGTTGCGCAGCGCGATTCCCGAAAACGCGCCCACCGAGCTGGGGGCGTTTATTTCCTTGCACCTGATGCTGCTCACCGACGTTACCCTCTCGCGCGAACCCATCGACATCATCCGCGCCCAAAGCATCAACGCCGAATGGGCGCTCAAGCTGCAAACCGACAAACTCTCCGAACAGTTCGATGCCATCGACGACGCCTATCTGCGCGAGCGCAAGCAAGACATGCTTCAGGTAGCCGAACGGATTTATAAAAACCTGGCCGGTCTCGATACCGAATTGCTGCGCCCCGAAAACGAAACCGACGACATCATCTTGGTGGCGCACGATCTTGCCCCCGCCGACACCGTATTTTTTAAAGAACAGCGCATCGCCGGCTTCGCCACCGACGCCGGCGGCCCCACCAGCCACACCGCGATTCTCGGCCGCAGCCTCGATATTCCTTCCGTGGTCGGCCTGCACAACGCGCGCGAGCTGATTGCCGAAGACGAATGGGTGATTGTGGACGGCATCAGCGGCGTGCTCATCATCAATCCCGACGAATTGATTCTGGCCGAATACCGCAAGCGCGACCGCCTCTACCGCAGCCAGAAACGCCTGCTCAACAAGCTGAAAGACAGCGAGGCCACCACCTGCGACGGCGTGAACATCGAGCTGTTGGCCAACATCGAATCCGTGCAGGACATCCGCCTGCTGCACAAACTTTCCGCCGACGGCGTGGGCCTGTTCCGCAGCGAATTCCTCTATCTCAACCGCGACACCCAGCCCGACGAAGAGGAGCAATACCGCGTGTACAGCAGCCTGGTGAAAAAACTCAAAGGCAAGCCGCTCACCGTCCGCACCGTCGATTTGGGCGTAGACAAAAATCCGCGCTGGTTCGGCCAAAACCACGCCCTCAATCCCGCCCTCGGCCTCACCGGCATCCGTTTGTGCCTGGCCGAGCCGGTGATGTTCCGCACCCAAATGCGCGCCATCCTGCGCGCCGCCGCGCACGGCCCGGTGAAAATGATGTGGCCCATGATCGGCTCGATAGACGAAATCCGCCAATGCCTCACCCACCTGGCCACCGCGCGCAAACAGCTCGACGAACGCGGCGAAACCTACGGCAGCATCGAAGTGGGCGCCATGATTGAAATTCCCTCCGCTGCCCTCACCGTGGCCACCCTGCTCAAATCGCTGGATTTCATCTCCGTCGGCACCAACGACCTCATCCAATACACCCTCTCCGTAGATCGCGGCGACGACAGCGTCAGCCACCTCTACCAGCCCGCCCACCCTGCCGTGCTCAAGCTCTTGCAAAACATCATCCGCACCGCCGACCGCTTGGGCAAACCCGTTTCCGTATGCGGCGAAATGGCCGGCGACCTGCACTACACCCGCCTGCTGCTCGGCCTCGGCCTGCGCCGCTTCTCCATGAACACCAGCAACCTGCTGGCCGTGAAAAACGTGGTCATCCAAAGTGACAGCCAAGCCCTGGCCGAACAAACCGGCAAACTGCTGCGCTTGGAAGATTTGGAGAAAGTGCGGCAGTTTTTGAAAAAGCTGAACAAAAGCGAAGAAGAAAAGGCTGCTGCGGAATAGGGAGAAGAATTTTCTGTTCCTACCTACCACATACCACAGCTGCATGTGGAACCGTTTAAAACAAAAGCGTTTTTTAGCGCAATCAACTCGATATTGAAAAAGATGCTGAATAAAGCATAAAATAAAGCATCTTTTGAGAGGAGTAACGTATGCACACCATTTTAGCCGACTACACCGTCAGCGTGACCGAATTGAAGCGCAATTACGCCGCCATCGTAGCCGAGGCCGACGGCGCAGTGGCCGTGTTGAACCACAACAAACCGGAATCCTACTTAATCCCCGCCGCCCGCTATGAAGCCCTCATGGATTATTTGGAAGATTTGGAAGATGCCGAAACCGTGCGCCGCCGCTCGAATGAAACAGGCGTAGAGGTGGCGTTGGATGATTTATAAACTCTATTTCCTGCCGTCGGCCAAGCGGGAGTGGGACAAACTGGGCGGCAGCATCAAGCGGCAATTCAAATCCAAACTGGCCGAACGTCTAAAAGAACCCCGTATCCCCTCTGCTGCCCTGCACAATATGCCGGACTGCTACACAATCAAACTGCGCGGCGCAGGCTACCGTTTGGTTTATCGGGTAGATGGAGAGCGGATTACCGTAACCGTGCTGGCCATAGGCAAACGCGAACGGCTGGCGGTGTACCGTGCGGCAGCCAAAAGGGCTACCTGAAACCCTGTTCAGGTAGCCTGCTTTGTTTTTTGGCATAGTGTGCTTGCTTTTGCCCCGCAAAAAGTCAGATTTTGCGGAAGCGGAGGTAGAAAACTGACAAAAAATGTCAGTTTGGAGTGTTGGCTCAGGCGGAAAAAGACGGGGCATCAAAGAAAAAATCCAGCCTAAAATTGAAGATAAATAATATAAAAAATAATTATTTCATATGATTAAAAATGGATTCAGAGATTGGGCTGCTGTTTTGGCATCCCCGTTGCTCAACCCTTCTCATGGCAGCGGAGAATAGGATGCTCCAAAGCTTGTTAGGTATGTTTTCATTGTTGTACCCTCCGAAACGCAGTACCCTTTCTTTTTAGGTTGATTGTCTACTTACTTCGTTGTTTATTTTTTAAAGGAATTTCATTATGTTGAAACAAGTACAAAAAGGTTTTACCTTGATCGAGCTGATGATCGTGATCGCCATTATCGGTATTCTGGCCGCCATCGCCCTGCCGGCTTACCAAGATTACACCGCCCGCGCTCAAGCTACTGAAGGCTTTAAAGCCACTTCCGGTTTGCAAACTGATATTGGTGTAGTGTTGGCTGATACTGGCTCTTATCCTGCTGCTAATAGCGCTGTACATACTGCTGCTGCTGCGTTGGATGGCAAATATTTCAATGCAGGTAATGTAAGTGTTGGCGATGGTACTGGTGTTATTTCAGTTGCTTTTACTGCGGGTGCTAATAGCGGTAAAGGCATGACCATCACTCCGGCTCAATCAAACGGCCAGATTACTGGCTGGACTTGCGCCCCTGCAGCTGCCAATGGTATTGAGGCCAAACGTCTGCCTTCCAGCTGTCAATAATACTTTAAGCTTTGCTTAGATGTTTACCCTCTCTATGCCCGGCGTAGGGAGGGTGTTTTGATTAGGAATAAATAAAAATGAAAAAATCCAGCGGTTTTACCTTGATTGAGCTGATGATTGTGATTGCCATCATCGGAATCTTGGCGGCGCTTGCACTGCCGGCTTATCAAAACTACACCGGCCGCGCACAAACCATGGAAGGTTTCTCGGCAACCGAGGGATTGCGGCAGGAGATAGCCATTTGGCTGGCCAATTATAAAGCTTTCCCTGATGCGGCAGCGGTAGCGGCTACCGGCTATATCGGCCAGCAGGCGGCGGCTTTGCAAGGGAAGTATATTGATGACGGCGGCATTACGGTGGCGGCGGATAGTGGTGTGATTACCGTGCCGTTTGATGCGGGAACTATCTCTGGATTGGAATTGGTGCTCACGCCCACTGTTAATCCAAGGGCTAATTTAAACGAACAGGTAATTATGTGGGTGTGTAGTGCCAACAGCACCACTTTGAGTAACCCCGAGCGCTTTATCCCGTCTTCTTGCGCCAACTGATTCGGCCATGAAGATACCGTTTCGACTAAAAGTTTTTTTATCCCATCTCGGTATTTCGCTGTTGGTGGCTTTATGCAGCCTGTTTTTGGTGTTTCAGGTGTGGCATCCGGCGCCGTTGCAGAAAGCCGTGGGGGTAACCCATATTTTTTTGATGTTGCTGGCGATTGATGTGGTAGTCGGCCCGCTGCTCAGTTTGTTGGTGGCCAGCAGTAAAGAGAAGAAAACGCTGAAGTTTGATTTGGCCGTGATCTGCTTGTTGCAGATTGGGGCGTATTTGTATGGTATGCACAGTATTGCGGTAAGCCGGCCGGTGTATCTGGCGTTTGACCGTATCCGCTTCGAGCTGGTGCAGGCCGATTCCGTGGTGCGCAATGCAGGCAAAGAAATCGCGGCGGCCTACCGCAGCAATCCGGTTTTTGCGCCCCAGTGGCTGGCCGTGCGCCCCTATCGAGATGCGGCAGAACAAAGCCAACGCACGTTTACCGAGCTGCAAACCGGCGTATCACCGGCCATGCAGGCAGATTTGTATCAGTCTTTGGACGAGGCATGGCCGGAAATCGTGAAAAACCGGCATGATTTGGATGAGCTGCTGCAATACAATTCCGCACAAGACAGGCAAAATATATTGCAACACTTTCCCGAAGCTGACGGTTATTTGCCCTTAAAAGGCCCGGCTGAAGATGCCGTGGTGTTGCTGAACAGCAAAGAGCGGGAAATTCTCGGCGTGGTGGATTTGCGGCCTTGGTAAAGCTGTTGAGTACAATTGTTTCCATGAAAACAGGCTACCTGAAACCCTTTCAGGTAGCCTTTTCCCTATCGGCCATCTTTGACTACACCCGCTGCAGCAACACCTGCAGCACAAATTTACTGCCGATATAGGCCAGCATCAGGCTGGCGAAGCCGGCGAGGCACCAGCAGGCGGCTTGGCGGCCGCGCCAGCGGCGGGTGCGGCGCAGCAGCAGAATCATGGCGTAAATCAGCCAGGCGGCGAGGCCGAAAACGGTTTTGTGCGTCCACGCCATCGGGTGGCCGAACACGGCGGGGGCGAATACGGTGCCGCTGAGGGCGGAAACGGTGAGCAGGATGAAGCCGAGCAGCATGCTTTGGAACATCAGTTTTTCCAGGCTGAGCAGCGGCGGCAGGAAAGAAACCAAGGGGGAAAAGCGGTGGCGGCGCAGATCGCGGTCGAGCAGCAGAATCAGCAAGGCAAACAGGGCGGCGATGCCGAACAGGCTGTAGGACAGCAGGGAAACGGTGATGTGCAGCACAAAGGGCAGGTGGGCCACGGTGGTGCCGCCGGTGTGCTGCGGCAGCAGAGCGGCGGCCAGCATGCCCAGGGAAGCCAGCGGGTAAAGCAGCAGTTGCAGCCCTTTGAGCGGATAGAAAAAACTGCCGCCCCAATACAGCATCAGCATCAGCCAGGTAACCATGCTCAAGGCGTAGCCGAAGCCGGAAAGAAAGGCCTGCTGCTGCACCACGGGCAGCCAAACGGCGGCGGCGTGGGCCAAGAGAGCGGGGATCAGCACCGCCATTTCGCCTTTGAGCGGATAGTGCTGCGGGGCGTTGGGGCGGCCGAAGCGCCAAACAAAGGCACTCATGGCGGCATAAAAGGCGGCCAGTAAAAGGGAAAGCAGGGTCATGGCGGGGCTTCAAGCTGGCGGCGGGCGTTCAGGTAGCCCGATGTCGGTTTCGGGACAATTTTGGCGACTGTGCCGCGCGCGTGGTGTAAAATGCGGCGATTTTATAACAAAACCCCTAGGCGTGCCGTCATAAAGCGTTGCGGCGGTATTTTTGGTCAAAACCCCCATCTGCGGCGTTAAAAATGCTCGCAAGATGTCCAATCTTGCTGCGCGTTTTGCCTTGCAGCTGCAGATTTTGCCTCAAAAAACCGCTTCGCAAGCATGATGACGACACGCCCTACGGCGCGGGCGGTTGCCTGCGCCGGTTTGCCGAAACATAAGGACAACCATGTTAGAAAACTTATCCAGCCGCCTGAGCCAGATGAGCAAAAACCTGCGCGGCCAGGCACGTTTGAGCGAAGACAATATTAAAGACGCGCTGCGCGAAGTACGCATGGCGCTGTTGGAGGCCGATGTGGCCCTGCCGGTGGTGAAGGATTTTGTAGCCAAGGTAAAAGAGCGCGCCATCGGCCGCGAAATTGCCGACAGCCTCACGCCCGGCCAGGCTTTTATCGGCATCGTGAACCAAGAGCTGGCCGAATTGATGGGCACGCAGAACAGCAGCCTCAATCTGGCTGCCGTGCCGCCGGCGGTAGTGCTGATGGCCGGTTTGCAGGGCGCGGGTAAAACCACCACTGCGGGCAAGCTGGCGCGCCTGCTGAAAAGCGAAGGCAAAAAGAAAATCCTGCTGGTGTCGGCCGACGTATACCGCCCCGCGGCCATCGAGCAGCTGCGTCTGTTGGCCGAGCAGGTGGGCGTGGACTTCTTCCCTTCCGATACCTCGCAACAGCCGGTGGCGATTGCCGAGGCGGCGCTGGATTATGCCAAAAAGCATTTTTACGACGTGCTGATGGTGGATACCGCCGGCCGCCTGGCCATCGATCAGGAGATGATGGACGAAATCAAGGCGCTGCATGCGGCGGTGAAGCCGGTGGAAACCCTGTTTGTGGTGGATGCGATGCTCGGCCAAGACGCGGTGAACACCGCGCAGGCGTTTAACGAGGCGCTGCCGCTCACCGGTGTGGTGCTCACCAAGATGGACGGCGATTCGCGCGGCGGCGCGGCGTTGTCGGTGCGCCAAGTAACCGGCAAGCCGATTAAATTTATCGGCACCGGCGAGAAAATCAGCGGCTTGGAGCCTTTCCACCCCGACCGCATCGCCAGCCGCATTTTGGGCATGGGCGACGTGCTCACCCTGATTGAAGACGTGCAAAAGGGCATCGACGAGGAAGTGGCCGCCGAAATGGCGAAAAAGCTGCACAAAGGCAAGGGCTTCGACCTCAACGATTTCAAAGCGCAGATTCAGCAGATGAAAAACATGGGCGGTTTGGAATCGCTGATGTCCAAGCTGCCGGGTGAATTCGGCCAGCTCTCGGCGCAGATTCCCGAAGGCACGGCGGAAAAAGCCATGGGCCGCGTGGAGGCCATCATCAATTCGATGACGCCGAAAGAGCGCAGCAACCCCGCGCTGATCAAGGCCAGCCGCAAACGCCGCATTGCCGCCGGCGCGGGCGTGAGCGTGCAGGAAGTGAACAAAATGCTCAAGCAGTTCGAGCAGTCGCAAAAAATGATGAAGATGTTCAGCGGCAAGGGCATGGGCAAGCTGATGCGCATGGCGCAGGGCATGAAAGGCCTGTTTCCCGGCCGTTGATGGGCGCTGAACGCTACCTGAAAGGCCGGTCAGGGTTTTCAGGTAGCCTGAGGGCGTTTGGCCGAGCACCCGCTTGGTCACTTTGGGTAAGTCTGTGTTTCAGTAAGTAAAGACCGGCGGGCTGCGTTGCCTGCACGGAGCGGCATTCCTTATAATCGCCCTCCTGCTGCGGCCAGAAGTGGTTTGACGGCCGCGGCTTCCGTTTTAAGAGGAAAAACCATGATTTCTGCACGCACCTTATTTGCTTTTGCCGCCTGCTCGGCGGCTGCTTGCGCCGTGGCGCAACCCTCGCTGGAAGCGCCGGCCGGCGCCATTCGTGCGGGCTCAATGGCCAATGAAATTCTGGTGCGCGACACCATGACGCCTGTGATGATCAGCGCCCACACCCAGGGCTGCCAATCGCCGCAGGGTGTTGCGCCGTTTTTAAAAGCCGAGCCCAGCGGCGCCGTCGGCCAGCGCCAATGGCAGGAAATCTGGGTGGTGCAATGCGGCAATCAAAACTATCCGGTGGACGTTACGTTCAAGGAAACCGCCACCGGTGTTACCTACATCGTTAAATGAGATGGGCCGAGACCTTTGCAAAACCCCCATCTGCGGCGCATTTCTGCGTTGTGCGCTGCTCGCTTGCTTGCCTATCTAGATGATATGTCTGTCCCACGGGGATTCCTAGCGTTCACGCTCACTGCGCTGCCACGCCTTGAACTGCATCCACATCTGGAGGTTTTGCAAAGGTCTCGGGCCGCCTGCGCGCCCCATAGAAAAAGCACTTCCAAGCGAAGTGCTTTTTTGTTTGATCGGGAAAGCTTTATCCCGCTTTGCCGTCCGCGCGCGGCGCAGTCAGCCACGGTAGGTAACGCCAGAGATAGAGCAGCAGGGCGGCGGCAAACAATACGGCGGAAAGATAAAGGCTGTGCTGGTAGGCAGTCGGCTGCACATACAGCATCACCGCCGCTAGCGCGCGCACCAAAGCGGCCGCGACCATCAGCCAAAAAGCGGTCGTCATCAGCTTGGGCGCGGGATAGAGCGGCCGGCCGGTGTGCCCCAGCGCGGTGCGCACCATCATGCCCACAGTCATCACGCCGATGCCGCCCACAGCAAACAGATGCACGCCCAAGCTGTTCCACTTCGGCAGCCAATGGCCGATGCCCATCACGATTAAGCCCGCGCCGGTAAAGGCAAAGCCGAGAAACAGCACCCACAGCATCGGCTCTTTCGCCACTTCCGGCCGCCACCAGCGCCGTGTTTGCACCAACAGCAGGCCGCCGGTGGCCACGGCAACGGCCGCCGCTGCGGGCAAGGCTACCTGAAAGCCGTACAGCATCGCCATCAGCAGCGGCGCGGCCAGCGAAGCGGTCAGGATATGGGGGTGGGACGCCACTTGCTCGCCGCCCAGCCGTTTGGCGGTGAAAAACGGCACCACGCGCATGCCGATGAGGCCGATAAAACCCGCCACCACGCTTAAGCCGGCCAGCAAACCGTTTTGCAAGGCGTCAAAGCGGCCGCGGGCTACCTGAAACTGAAACACCGCCAGCAGCAGGCCGAACACCACCAAGGCCGCCACCGCCAGATAATTGCGCCGGTTGCGGCTGCGCCACACCGCCGCGCCCATATAGCCCGCCGCCAGCCAATAAAACGCCACGCCGGCCGCCGCCCCCGGTATTGCCAACACGCCGACAAACGCGCCCAGCCGCGCCAGCAGCCACAGGGCGGCCAGCAGCATCAGCGCTTTGCCTTGTGTGCGCGGCTGGCCGGTCCAAGTGGCGACGGCGGTGAGCAGAAAGCCCACCACCACCGCGCCGGTGTAGCCCCAAATCATTTCGTGGGCGTGCCAGTAAAAGCCGGGCAGGGCGGCGGTGCCGGTGTGGCCGAAGCCCCACAGCAAAACGGACAGCGCGCCGTAGCAGGCGGCCAAGAGGTAGAAGGGGCGGAAGGCCATGCCCCACAGGGGGTGGCGGGCAGAGAGGATGTTCATGGTGGGTGAGGTCAATAGTCGGGGGAAGGGAATACGCCGACTGCGCCTTTCTCCTGATATGCGTGGTTTTTGCCACCCAAAATCATTTCACAAGAAAGCTTAGATCAGGCGCTCAGGCAGCAGGGGCGTGAGGGCGGGAAACAGCACCCGTTCTTCAAAACGGGCGTGTTCGCGCAGGGTTTCGGCAAACTGCCGCTTCCATTCGGCATCGTCCCAAGCGGGGGTGGCCAGCATGGCGCGCAGGCGGGCGTGGTCTTCGGTAAAGCGCGTTTGCAGTTCGGGTTGCCCGAGTGCGGCCCATAAGGGGGCGAACTGCGCCTCTTCGGCGGCGAAGTGGGCCAGCAAATCGTTTTGGTGGGCGGCGATGTCGGCGCGGTGGTCGGCCGCGGGGTCGCGCAGAATCCGCAAGCACAGGGCCAGTGAATGGTGGTGCGCTTGCGACAAGGGAATCAGTAAGGGGTGGCGTTTCATGGCGTCATCTCCGGCGGGAAAGGTGCGGCTCGGGCGGATGATAGGCAACGGGATGCCGCCACAGCTCGGCAAGGGAAAGGCTGTCGCGCCGTGGGTGGTGATGGAGGAAGGCGGAAAGCGCAAACAGCAAGACCGATTGGCTCAGAAAAAAAGCAATCAGGGCTAAAGTCCAGCCGCCGCGCCAAAAGCCCAATAGGCCCAAGCAGGCCGGCAGCAGGCCAAACAGCATCAGCCAGTGGCGGGAATTGAGATGTTTCAGCGGCGTGCGGTGCAGCAGCCGCTTGAAGAGGGTGTGCAAAACAAAAGCATCCATCGGCGCAAAGTTTCGGTTGGCGGCCGCCGATTATGGAAGCCGTGGCCATGGGCGTCAATACGCCGCTTGGCGGATTTCGTGTTAGACTAGCCGCCTTTTTTCTGAGCCGGAAATTTCAGTATGCATCCGAAAAAATTGGTCATCGCCAGCCGCGAGAGCGCCTTGGCGATGTGGCAGGCCGAACACATCCGCAGCCGCCTGCAGACGCTGTATCCCGATTGCGCGGTCAGCATTTTGGGCATGACCACGCGCGGCGACCAGATTCTTGACCGTACTCTGTCGAAAATCGGCGGCAAGGGGCTGTTTATCAAAGAATTGGAGCAGGCGCTGCAAGACGGCCGCGCCGATTTGGCCGTGCATTCGATGAAAGACGTGCCGATGGATTTGCCCGAAGGTTTTGTTTTGGCCGCCATCGGCGAGCGGGCCAATCCTTTCGACGCCTTGGTAGCCAATGAGTTTGAGCGCTTGGAAGACCTGCCGGCCGGTGCAGTGGTGGGCACGTCCAGCCTGCGTCGCGAAGCCCAGTTGCGCGCGCGCTATCCGCATCTGCAGGTGCGGCCCTTGCGCGGCAATGTGCAAACCCGTTTGGCGAAACTTGACGCCGGTGAGTACCACGCGGTGATTCTGGCGGCGGCCGGTTTGCAGCGCTTGGGTTTGGACGGCCGCATCCGCCAAATCCTCTCGCCCGCCGACAGCCTGCCCGCTGCCGGCCAAGGCGCTTTGGGCATTGAGATTGCCGAGGGCCGTTACGATTTGCTCGAAATCCTCAATCCGCTCAACCACCCGCTGAGCAATGCCTGCGTGACTGCGGAACGCGCCTTGGCCCGTGCTTTGGGCGGCAGCTGCCAAGTGCCCTTGGCCGCCTATTGCACCGAAAGCGAAGGCCTGCTCACCCTGCACGGTTTGGTCGGCCATCCCGACGGTTCGGTGATGTTGCAGGCGTCGGCGCAAGCGCCGCTGGCCTATGCCGACGCCCTCGGCCGCGCCGTGGCCAAAAAGCTGGCCGACGACGGCGCGCAGGAGGTAATTGAAGCGGTGTTGGCCGAACAGGCTACCTGAAACCGTTCGCTTTGCTGGGAGAGAGAAAGCGCCATGCGTTTGTTTTTCAGTTTGGCCGCCGCTTGTGCGGCCCTTTGTTTGGCCCTGTTTTACGGTCTGCCCAAATGGCTGCAGAGCCAGCAGATTGAGGCTGCGGCCGCCGATATGCGCTTGTTGGAGAGCGAAGAGCCGCCGCCCGCCCCCGGACGGCGCAATGTTTTTGCGGCTTTGTGGTTGCTCAATCATGATATTCCGGCGGCCGAGCAAGAGGCGTTGCTGCGCCGCTACGGTGCGGCCATGAACCACTCGCCGCAGATGATGACCGATTTGGCACCCCGCCGCCTGCATCAAACGGAAATGGACAGCCTGGCCTGTCTGGAAGACTCGGTGGCTGCCTGCATCGGCCAAATGCGTACCGATCCGGATGCATTTGCCGGCGCCTTGGCCGGCCGCGAGCGCCTGTTGGCCAATATCGATGCCTTGGCCGATTACGAGGTGTTCCACCATCCCTATTGGCCCGACGGGCACAGCGGGATGGAAAACCTGGTGATGCCCAATCTGCGTCCGCTCACGCAAGAAGGCACACTGTATCCGCTGTTGTTGTGGCAGCAGCAAGGAGCCGCCGCCGGCCTGCGCCAAGCCTGCCGGCAGATGAAAACCGGCCGCCTGCTGCTGCAAAGCCGCCCGGGTTTGATTTATCCGATGGTCGGCAGCGCCATGTTGCGCCGCAATATCGACGTGGCTGCCCACATTCTGGCCGAGCGGCCGCAATTGGCCGGCGCCTTGTCCGCCGACTGTTTGGCTGCTTTTGATCCGCTGCCGCCGACCGAACTCAGTCTCTGCCGCGCCATGCGCGACGAATTCCGCCTGTACCGCCAAACCGTACACAATATTGCCGTCTCCGCCGCCGCCGAGCGGCCCTTGGGCTGGCTGACAGCTTGGCAGATCAACGAAGCGCACAGCGCGGCGCGTATGGCACCCTATTATGCTTCGGCCTGCCGCGGCGCGGCGGCCGATACTTTGCGGCGTGACGAAGTGTGGCGGGACAGCGCGCCGTTGCACTGGAATTGGGCGCAAAGCTGGGCCTGCATCGGCAATACGGTGGGCTGCGGCCTGACTGCGGACGAGATGCAGGTGGATTTTGCGGGCTATGTGCACCGTATGCAGGATACCCAAATGCGCTTGAATGCCATGCGGGCTCTGATTGCGCTCTACCGCCTGCCGCCCGATGCCCGCCGTCCGGCTGCGGTGGAGCGGATTCTGACCGTGTACAGCACGCCGCAGCGGCAGCTGTCGCTGCACGGCGGCCAGCTGCATTTTCCGCTGTATGCCCATCCGAAAGACCAAAAACGCTATCCGCCGGCTTTGCCGGTGGTGGCAGGTTTTGTGGTGGTGGATGAGCGTTAGTTTGGCGGTCGGCAAGGCTAAAAGGCTACCTGAAAGGGTTTCAGGTAGCTTTTAGCTTTGATGATTGATGGCGCAATCAGCGCACCAACGCCATATTGTCGCGGTGGATTAACTCGTCTTCTGATACATAGCCCAGCCGCGTGGCGATTTGCTCCGACGGCGTGCGCAGGATTTTGGCGGTTTCGCCGCTGGCGTAATTGGCCAGGCCGCGGGCGATTTCGCGGCCTTGGCCGTCGAGCACCGCCACCAGTTCGCCGCGGTGAAACTGCCCCTGTACCGACACGCAGCCCACCGGCAGCAGGCTGCCGTTTTTCTGGGTAAGCGCGCGGGCGGCGCCGTCGTCCACCACCACGCTGCCGCACAGCTGCACATGGCCGAGCAGCCATTGTTTGCGCGCATTGAGGCGGTTGTGCGCCGGCGTGAACAAGGTGCCGATGCTCTCGCCTTCGGTCAGCCGCAGCAAGACGTCGGCTTCCTGGCCGGAGGCCACCGCGGTGGAGGCGCCGCTGAGCGCCGCGCGGCGGGCGGCCAGTACTTTGGTGTACATGCCGCCGGTGCCCACGCTGCTGCCCGCGCCGCCGGCCATGCGTTCCAAATCGGGGTGGTCGGCGGCGATGTGGGGAATCAGGCGGGCGGACGGGTTGCGGCGCGGGTCGCTGTCGTAGAGGCCGCGCTGGTCGGTGAGGATCACGAGCGCATCGGCTTCGATCAGGTTGGTTACCAAAGCGCCGAGGGTGTCGTTGTCGCCGAGTTTGATTTCTTCGGTGGTGACGGTGTCGTTTTCGTTGATCACCGGCACAATGCCTTTGGCCAAGAGGGTGCGCAGGGTGCTGCGGGCGTTCAGGTAGCGTGTGCGGTTGCTGAGGTCTTCGTGGGTGAGCAGGATTTGCGCGGTGTGCATGCCCAGTGGGGCAAACACGTTTTCATAAGCCTGCGCCAGCCCCATCTGCCCCACGGCGGCGGCTGCCTGCAATTCGTTCAAAGCCTTGGGCCGGCCCGGCCAGCCCAAACGCTTGATGCCCTCGGCAATCGCCCCGCTCGACACCCACACCACTTGCACGCCGCGTGTTTTGAGCGCCGCAATCTGCGCCGCCCAACGCGCCAGCGCCTGCTGGTCGATGCCGTCGCCGCCGGCGGTGACCAGGCTGGAGCCGACTTTCACCACCAGTAGTTTGGCGTGCATCAGATTACGCAGAGGATTCATCACGGGCTACCTGAAAAGAAAAACGAAGCGCGGATTGTGCCACAGAGCCGGCAGAAAGATAAGGGAAGGGGCGGATTATCCTTTATAATGCGGAGCGCTTTGCGTTTTGTGTTTGCCGCCCGAAGGAGGTGCGTCGTGACTTTAGCCTATTTCTGCATTTTGATAGCCGTGTTTTTGCCCCTGTTTTGCGCCGCCTACGCCAAAAAAGCGGCCGGTTTCAACTTTGCCGCCGACAACCGCAATCCGCGCGATTTTCTGGCCAAAACCGAAGGCCGCGCCGCCCGTGCCAACGCCGCCCAGCAAAACGGCTACGAAGTGTTCGCCCCCTTTGCCGCCGCCGTGCTGGTGGCGCACGCCACCGGCGGGGCTGCCCAAGGCGTGATCAATTTTTGGGCGCTGCTGTTTGTGGCCAGCCGCCTGCTGTATATCTATTGCTATATCTGCGACAAACACACCCTGCGCTCGATCTCGTTTACCGTCGGCTTGGTCTGCATCGTGGCCCTGTTTGTGGCGGCGTTTTAGTGTTCAGGTAGCCTGAGACCTTTGCAAAACCCCCAGATGTTGATGCAGTTCAAGGCGTAGCAGCGCAGCGAGCGTGAACGCCAGGAATCCCCGTGGGACAATATCATGAAGATAGGCAAGCGAGCGAGCAGCACACAACGCAGAAATGCGCCGCAGATGGGGGTTTTGCAAAGGTCTCAGCCTGACGCTGGCCGAAAGGCTACCTGAAAGCCTGTAACATAAAGAATTGAAAAACCAATCGGAAATCCATCCATGAAATTTATTGACGAAGCCAAAATCGAAGTGGTCGCCGGCCGCGGCGGCAACGGCGCGGTGAGCTTCCGGCGCGAGAAATTCGTGCCGCGCGGCGGGCCGGACGGCGGCGACGGCGGCCGCGGCGGCAGCGTGTTTGCCGTGGCCGACGAAAACGTGAACACCTTAGTGGAATACCGCTTTGTCAAACGCTATCAGGCCAAAAACGGTGAGAAGGGGCACGGCTCCGACTGCTACGGCGCGGGCGCGGACGACATCGAACTCAAAATGCCGGTCGGCACCGTGATCCGCGACACCGACACCGATGAAATCGTGGCCGACCTCACCCACCACGGCCAGCGCGTCTGCTTGGCGCGCGGCGGCAAAGGCGGCTTGGGCAACATCCATTTCAAGTCTTCCGTTAACCGTGCGCCCAAGCAGTCCACGCCCGGCGAGGAAGGCGAGGCGCGCAGCCTGCAGCTGGAATTGAAAGTGCTGGCCGATGTGGGCCTGCTCGGCATGCCCAATGCCGGTAAATCCACCCTGATCCGCGCCGTATCCGCGGCCCGCCCGAAAGTGGCCGATTATCCGTTTACCACCCTGCATCCGAATTTGGGCGTGGTGCGTTTGGACGAAAACCACAGCTTTGTGATGGCCGATATTCCCGGTCTGATTGAAGGCGCGGCCGAAGGTGCGGGGCTGGGCCACCGCTTTCTGAAGCATTTGGCGCGCACCGGCCTCTTGCTGCACGTGGTGGATTTGGCGCCTTTTGATGAGGCCGCCAACCCCGCCGCCGAAGCCCTGGCGATTGTGGACGAGCTGCGCCGTTACGACGAAGCGCTGTATCAGAAGCCGCGCTGGTTGGTGTTGAACAAGTTCGACATGCTGCCCGAAGACGAGCAGGCAAGCCGGGTGGCCGAATTTTTAAGCGCCATCGGCTGGGATTACCCTGAGCCGGACGACCGCTTCGGCTTCGACCGCGACACCCCGCGCGTGTTCCGCATCAGCGCGCTCACCCATCAGGGCACGCAGGAATTGGTGCAGACCATCCAGCGTTATCTGGAAGCGGAAAAAGCCCGTTTGGCCGAGGAGGCGGCTGCCGAACCGCCCGCCGCTTCTGCATCGGCCACCGATACCGATGTGTTGAAACCGGAGTGATGACATGAAACATTATGTTTGGATTGCAGCAGCGGTTTTGCTGGCCGCCTGTTCGCCGCAAGACAGCGCCGTCCCGCAGGCCGCTTCTGCGGCTTCCGCCCCGGCTGCCGCCGTATCGCAGCCGCTTGCTGATGGCGCCCACCCCAGCCGCGACGTGCTGGATTGGGCCGGCACCTACCGCGGCAAACTGCCCTGCGGCTCCTGCGAAGCCATCGAAACCGAGCTGGTGTTGCAGCAGGACGGCGGCTACCGCTTGGTGGAAACCTATCTGGAGCGCGAGCCGGTGCGCACCGAGGTATCCGGCCGCTTTGAATGGCTGGACGACGGCAGCCGCATCCGTTTGGACGCAGCGGGCGACCGGCGCTATTACCTGGTGGGCGAAAACCGCATCTGGGGCATGGATGCCGAAGGCAACCGTTTGGAAGGCGAGATGGCGGATTTGTATAGCTTGCAGAAAGCGGAAGCGCCATAAGGCCGCGGGCGGGAGAGCCGCATACATCCAAGATCTCAGTCTACGGCAGCTGAGAGAGCCGACACCATTTGGTAGGGTGTGGATTGAAAGACGGCATCATGCAACAAAGCACACCGCAGTCGGCTGTTAAGCCGAGAACAGAGCGTGCGCAACGGGCGACTGACCAAAGTGCGCTATGTGGTGGAACAAGGCTTTGGTACGTTGCAGCGTAGATTCCGCTATGGTTGTGCTCGTACTTTGGTTTACAGAAGGTGGTCGCAGAAAAGTTACCTGAAAGCGAAGTCTATACCTGCTGAGTGCGGCCAAAAGGCTCAGTGTGCCTATGGCTGCCTGAACAGGCAGGAAGCGACTAATGATTAGGTACTTTAAAGGGGTTTTGGGGATTGCTTGTCTGCTTTTTAGGCAAAAACAGCCGGAACATAACGGGGTATGTTCCGGCTTTTTGTTGGCGTGGGGTTTTGCAAAGGTTTCAGGCTGGATAAGGTATCTATGTTTTCTTATTGGGAAATGATTCATCAATAAAAAGGTTATATATATACAAATAGGAAATCAATATACTGCGTGTCTTCTGAAACCAACACACACAACATCCAAATGAATACCTTGAATCATAAACTCAGCCGCTTTCAGCCAGCCCTGCTCGCTGTTTTGCGGATCACATCCGCCTATATGTTCTTGCTGCACGGTACGGCCAAACTCTTTGCTTTGCCCCATGTGGAAATGTTTGACGGCATGCAGCTGATGTCAATCTACGGCTTAGCAGGTATACTCGAGGTCGTCGGCGGCCTGTTGCTTTTGGTCGGCCTGTTTACCCGCCCGGTGGCCTTTATTTTGTCGGGTCAAATGGCATTCGCCTATTTTATGGCCCATACAGCGCCTTCTCCGCTGCTTCCGCTGCTCAATGGCGGCGAACCGGCAGCCCTGTTCTGCTTTATCTTCTTATATATCGCATCGGCAGGCGGCGGCCTTTGGGCTTTGGATAAGCAGCTGGATAAAAGCGCTTAAAACTGCCGACAAGCAGCGCCTTCCCGCGGTGTTTCATGCCAGGCGGTATGGACTGGCATTCGGGTGACAATCTGTCAGCAGAGGCCGGAAATTAAGTGCGGCGTGATACGTTGTGCCGATATGCTTCACGCAGCCAAAGCAAGATTCTGCCGAAAGCGCCGATGCCGTACCGCTTGCCGCCCGTCTTTGGGTTGTCGATGCTTTTTCCTTTTACCCCATCCTCATTCATTGAAAATCTAGGAAACCCTATGTCTTATCAAAATATTCAAAAAACCGCAGAAACCCGTCGCTCTGTTTACGCGCTGAATAAAAACCTGCCTTTGCCGGCGGCCGAAGTGGTGGAAATCGTGAAGCATGCCGTGCTGCATACGCCTTCTGCCTTCAATTCGCAATCTACCCGTGTGGTGGTATTGCTGGGTGCAGACCATGAAAAGCTGTGGCAATTCGCCGAAGAAGCCTTGCGCGCCATTGTGCCTGCCGAACAGTTTGATTCCACCAAACAAAAGCTCGATATGTTTAAAGCAGCGGCCGGCTCAGTGCTCTTTTTTGAAGATCAAACGGTGGTTAAAGGCTTGCAGGAACAATTCCCCCTGTATGCAGACAACTTCCCGGTTTGGGCCGAACACACCGATGCCATGCACCAATATGCCGTGTGGACGACCTTCGCTGCTGCCGGCATCGGCGCCAATCTGCAGCACTACAATCCTTTGATTGACCAAGCCGTGGCTAAAGAGTGGAACATCCCCGCATCTTGGACCCTGCGTGCGCAAATGGTGTTCGGCGGCATTGATGCCCCCGCCGGCGAGAAAGCGTTCAAACCGCTGGAAGAACGCTTGCAAGTATTCGGCCTATAAGGCTTAAATTCTGTGGCTGCCTGCTTGGAATGCGGTTTCAAGCAGGCATTATTGTGGCCCAAGCATCTGCAAACTCCGATAGCCGCAGGGTTTTTCTTCGGAAATGACTGCGCAGCAAATGATCAAGCGCACCGTGTGTGCAACATCGAGCAAGTCACTGCCCGAGACCTTTGCAAAACCCCCATCTGCGGCGCAGTTCAAGGCGTAGCAGCGCAGCGAGTGCAGACATATCAGATAGTAGATAGGCAAGCGAGCGAGTAGCGCACAACGCAGAAATGCGCCGCAGATGGGGGTTTTGCAAAGGTCTCTGCCCGGTATTTCACTTCCAGCATTTTTGTGTCGCTGCTAGACAGCGGCCAGCTATCTGTTGTCTTTGCCCGTGGTTTTTTCAGGTAGCCTGATGCCTAATGATGGATAGAATCCCTGCTTTATTTCTCGGTCATGCCCCCCCATCCGGGTGTGCCAAGAGCATGGCCTCGAGCACCGCCTGCCCTGAGTCAAGCCTCCCCGGACGAGCGGAAATGCGCACAAGGCTGGACACTTTGTGCGCATGCACAACGCAGCAGGCATGGATTTTCAAGCAGACACAGAAGCGAACTTGCGCAGCAAAAATACCGCCGCAACACTAATGGTCAACAACCTCTGCCCGCCAAAGGCTACCTGAAAGCCTTTCAGGTAGCCTTTCTCCTGCCAAAATAGCGCCAACAGCCGCTTTGAAAGCGCGTATAATAGCCGCCGTTTGAGTATCCGAAACAGAGAGGCCGCCATGTCCGTAAAATACAAACGTATCCTGCTGAAACTCTCCGGCGAAGCGCTGATGGGCAACGACCCCTTCGGCATCAACCGCGACACCATCATGGAAATTGTCGGCCAGGTGAAAGAAATCGCCGACATGGGCGTGCAGGTGGGCGTGGTGGTCGGCGGCGGCAACATTTTCCGCGGCGTATCCGCCCAAGCGGGCAGCATGGACCGCGCCACGGCCGACTACATGGGCATGATGGCCACCGTCATGAACGCGCTGGCTCTCAAAGACGCTTTTGAAAGCCTCGGCCAAC
This sequence comes from Neisseria shayeganii, assembly GCF_014054965.1. Lineage (NCBI taxonomy): Bacteria > Pseudomonadati > Pseudomonadota > Betaproteobacteria > Neisseriales > Neisseriaceae > Neisseria > Neisseria shayeganii. Next base: position 182,802 of record NZ_CP059567.1, read on the forward strand.
CCGCCCGCGTGCAATCCGCCCTCTCCATGCAGCAGATTGCCGAAACCTACGCGCGGCCCAAAGCCATTCAATATCTGGAAGAAGGCAAAGTGGTCATCTTCGCCGCCGGCACCGGCAACCCCTTCTTCACCACCGACACCGCCGCCGCCCTGCGCGGTGCCGAAATGAACTGCGACATCATGCTCAAAGCCACCAATGTGGACGGCGTCTATACCGCAGACCCGAAAAAAGACCCGGCCGCCACCCGCTACCAAACCATTACCTTCGACGAAGCCATCATCAAAAACCTGAAAGTGATGGACGCCACTGCATTCGCCCTCTGCCGCGAACGCAAGCTCAACATCGTCGTCTTCGGCATCGCCAAAGAAGGCGCCCTCAAGCGCGTGGTAACGGGCGAAGACGAAGGCACCTTGGTGCACATTTAAAGAACGGTGCCCAAGGCTACCTGAAACCGACAAACAACCATTCATCAAAATCCAAAGGAAACCCGCCATGCTGAATGACATTCAAAAACAAGCCGACAGCAAAATGCAGCGCTCGCTGGAAGTGCTGCGCGAAAACCTGGTCAAAGTGCGCACCGGCCGCGCCCACACCGGCCTGTTGGACCAAGTGGAAGTGGAATATTACGGCAGCCCGGTGCCGGTGAGCCAAGTGGCCAACGTAACCCTGCTCGACGCGCGCACCATCGGCGTCAAAGTGTACGAAAGCAATATGGCCGCCGCCGTAGAAAAAGCCATCCGCGATTCCAACCTCGGTCTCAACCCTGCCGCCATGGGCGACGTGATCCGCGTACCGATGCCCATGCTCACCGAAGAGCGCCGCAAAGACCTGATCAAAGTGGTGCGCGCAGAAGCCGAAGAGGGTCGCGTGGCCATCCGCAACGTGCGCCGCGACGCCAACGACCACATTAAAAAAATGTTGAAAGACAAAGAAGTGCCCGAAGACGATGCACGCCGTGGCGAAGAAGCCGTGCAAAAACTGACCGACAAATACATTGCGGAAGTTGACAAAATGCTGGCCGCCAAAGAAGAAGACCTGATGGCCATCTAAGCCGCCAACCGCGCCGCTCATCCGTCTCTTTGTCCGTTCAGGCTACCTGAAACAGCCACACAAACTGCTTTCAGGTAGCCTCTTATCTTGCTAAACTGCCCCAAATGCCCTGCAAAGGAGCCCGCCATGAGCAGCAGCACCCAAACCATCCCCTCTCCCACCGCCATTCCCCGCCACATCTGCGTGGTGATGGATGGCAACGGCCGTTGGGCCAAAAAGCGCTTCCTGCCCCGCGTGCTCGGGCACAAGCGCGGCGTGGGAACGCTGGAAACCATGGCCGCCCGCTGCTCCGAATTGGGCGTGGCCTACCTCACCGTATTCGCCTTCTCCACCGAAAACTGGCGCCGCCCCGAAGACGAAGTATCGTTTTTGATGAAGCTGTTCATGCGCGCGCTCAGAGTGGAAGTGGAGAAAATGCACCAAAACAATATGCGCTTGAAAGTGATTGGCAGCCGCCGCCGCTTCTCCCCCGAGATCATCGCCGGCATCGAAGCCGCCGAGGCGCTGACCGCCGCCAACACCGGCCTCACCCTCACCGTAGCCGCCGATTACGGCGGCCGTTGGGACATCTTGCAGGCCACCAACCAATTGATACGGGAAGGCAAAACCGAAATCACCGAGACCGATTTGGCCGCCCGCCTGATGCTGGCCGAAGCGCCGGAACCCGACCTCTTTATCCGCACCGGCGGCGAAACCCGCATCAGCAACTTCATGCTGTGGCAGATGGCCTATGCCGAACTGTATTTTACCGATGTCTTGTGGCCGGACTTCGACGCCGCCGAACTCGACAAAGCAGTACAATCTTTCCAAAAACGCGAACGCCGCTTCGGCCGCACCAGCGAGCAGCTGCCGCCGGAACTGCAACGCTCTTAGACATGGCTCCCTGATTTTCCCCAATCATCAAACCAAAGGCTACCTGAAAACAAGCTGCGCGGATTTCTGCGTAGCTAAAACTTTCAGGTAGCCTTTTTCCGTTCCGGCTGCTGCCGGTTCGATTTAAATGGCGCGGCCGCTCACCCAGTTGCGAATGGCACGCGCATCGTTCACACGGGTGGTGGTGGAAGGCGAATTGAGCAGCACAATTACCAAAGGCTGCTGCTGCACATTGGCATACAGCACCATGGAACGGCCGCTTTCGCGGATGTAGCCGGTTTTCTGTAGGGAAATATTCCACGCGCCTTCACGGATCAGCGCATTGCTGTTGCGATATTGCTGCACGCGGCCGTTGCTGGTATAGGCTGAGCCGGAATTAGCTGTGCTGAACTGGCGGATCACCGGATACTCGTTGGCCGCCCGCACCATCAGGCTCAAATCGCGGGCGGTGGAAACATTGCGGAAATCCAAACCGGTAGGCTCGTAAAAACGGGTTTGGTGCATGCCCAAACTTTGCGCTTTTTGGTTCATCGCCGCCACAAAAGCCGGCATCCCGCCCGGATAATTGCGGCCCAAGGCATGGATGGCGCGGTTTTCGCTGCTCATCAAACCCAAATGCAGCATATCGCGACGGCTCATGACCGTGCCGATGCTCAGGCGGCTGGACGTGCCTTTCAAACGGTCGATTTCAGCCGTAGTAATCTCCAGCTGCTCACCCATGTTCTGACGCGCATCCAGCACCACCATGGCCGCCATCAGCTTGGAAATAGAGGCAATCGGGCGCACTTGGTCGATGCCCTTCTGATAGAGAATCTCGCCGCTGCGGCCGTTCATGATCAAAGCCGACTGTGAAGACAACAGCGGGCCGGCCAATGCGGCCTGCGCTTCCACCGCATCGGCCGGGCGGCTGCTGATGAAATTGCCCAGCGGGTCTTCCTGTACCGGCAGCTTTTGTTCCAAAAAGTCGCCCAATACGTCGATGTCGTCTTGCGCCGATGCCGGTAAGCTGAATGCCATCAGGCTGAACCCGGCGGCCAGGGCTACGCCCCATTTTTTAAACTGAAACCACTGCATTTTTGTTTTACCTCAACTACTTAAATCAAACAAAGCGGCTGCAGATTCTGCCGCATCACACGTTTACGCAAACGTTCAATTTATGATTGAAAACATAACCTTATTCATTTTGGTTAAAAAACACGGCCTTGTAAAGCCTTTTTACCCAATCCGCCCGTGCTGCGTATCGCCGGCACAACCGGGCGCCGTTTGATATGGCAGGCGTAACTCTATATACTGGCGCGTCTTTTGCAGCCATTTTTTCCAGTACAAACATCATGAGTAAAGACCTCCGCCATTGTTCTTTCTGCGGCAAATCCGAAAACGAAGTCAAAAATCTGATTGAGGGAGACGATGCCTTAATCTGCAACGAGTGCATCGACACCTGCAGCCATATGATCCATAACGCGGAAGCCGATACCGGCACCGACGCGGAAAACGACCGTCTGCCCACCCCTGCGGAAATCGTGGCCAACCTCGACCAACATGTGATCGGCCAAGAGCAGGCCAAAAAAGCCTTGGCCGTTGCGGTTTACAACCATTACAAACGCCTGCGCCACCCCAAAGAAGGCGACAACGTCGAGCTGTCCAAATCCAATATCCTGCTCATCGGTCCCACCGGCTCGGGCAAAACCCTGCTGGCACAAAGCCTGGCACGCAAGCTGAACGTGCCTTTCGTGATGGCCGACGCCACCACCCTCACCGAAGCCGGTTATGTGGGCGAAGATGTGGAGCAAATCATCACCAAACTGCTGGGCAAATGCGATTTCGACGTAGAGAAAGCGCAAAAAGGCATTGTCTATATTGACGAAATCGACAAAATCTCCCGCAAGAGCGACAACCCTTCGATTACGCGCGACGTCTCCGGGGAGGGTGTACAGCAAGCGCTGTTGAAACTGATTGAAGGCACCGTGGCCTCCGTGCCGCCGCAAGGTGGGCGCAAGCACCCGAACCAAGAGTTCATCAACGTGGACACCACCAACATCCTGTTTATCTGCGGCGGTGCTTTTGCCGGCTTGGAGAAAGTGATCCGTCAGCGCACCGAAAAAGGCGGCATCGGCTTCGGTGCGGCGGTGCACAGCAAAGATGAAGACGCCGACATCACCGAGCTGTTTGAAGTGGTGGAGCCGGAAGACCTGATCAAATTCGGCCTGATTCCCGAATTAATCGGCCGTCTGCCGGTGATCGCTACCCTGGCCGAACTGGATGAAGATGCGCTGATCAATATTCTCACCGAGCCGAAAAACGCTTTGGTAAAACAATACCAAGCCCTGTTTGCCATGGAAGGCGTGGAATTGAAGGTCCAGCCCTCTGCCCTGCGCAGCATCGCCAAGTTGGCGATGAGCCGCAAAACGGGCGCCCGCGGCCTGCGTTCGATTGTCGAGCGCGCCCTGCTGGAAACCATGTACCGCCTGCCCGATGTCAAAGATGAGATCACAACCGTGGTCATTGACGAAGCCGTCATCGACCGGCAACAGCAGCCCAAACTGCTGCGTGAAGACGGCAGCGAATACGCCGCTTAAATAAACAGGCTACCTGAAAAGGCAAAGTGTTTTTTCAGGTAGCCTGAGGAGCAAAACCATGTGGCACATCGTCGCCATCGGCTATATTTTCGTCACCCTGATGTTCTCTATCGCCCAGCCTTCTTTGGCGCGGGCCTTGATTTATCTGGTGTTCTGGACCATTCTGCCCACCCTGTTTATGTTTTGGGTGGCGATGGTCAGACGGCGCAACCGGCTGATGAAGCGACAGGAGCAAAACCCGCCGTCTGCCAAAGAACCTTAAGTGCCCAGACACAAGCGGCCAGTATTGCCCACCCAATAAAAGCGCGCATCAAGAAACCGAGGCCGTTTCTGTCCAAACAGAAACGGCCTCGGTTTTTTCTTCTCAGGCTACCTGAAAGCTGTTACAGAAGCTGAGCAGAGCAGTTTGCTGCTTATGCCACTTGGGTTTGGTGTTCGTCGCCGTTGCGTGCGCGGATTTCGCCCAAACGGTAAACGGTTTCGCCTTGTTCGGCCAAGAACTGCTGCACTGCGTCGGCATCTTCTTTGGCGATGATGACGACCATGCCGATGCCGCAGTTGAAGGTGCGGTACATTTCTTGCTGCGCCACATTGCCGGCTTGTTGCAACCATTGGAACAGCTTGGGCATTTGCCATGCTTTGGCGTCGATTTGGGCTACGGTGTTTTCCGGCAGTACGCGCGGTACGTTTTCGGTGATGCCGCCGCCGGTGATGTGCGCCATGCCTTTGATGGTGAACTGCTTCAGCGCGGCGAGAATCGGTTTCACATACAGGCGGGTCGGGGCGATGATGGCTTGGCGCAGAGTTTTGCCGCCGTCGAACGGTGCGTCCAAATCGGGCTGGTCGCGCTCGATGATTTTACGCACCAGAGAATAGCCGTTGGAATGTGCGCCGTTGGAAGCCAAGCTCAGCACCACGTCGCCGGGCACGATGCTGCGGCCGTTGATGACTTGGTCTTTTTCCACCACGCCCACGGCGAAGCCGGCCAAATCGTATTCGCCTTCGGGATACATACCGGGCATTTCGGCGGTTTCGCCGCCGATGAGGGCGCAGCCGGATGCTTCGCAGCCTTGGGCGATGCCTTTAATCACGTCGGTGGCGCGGGCGACATCGAGTTTGCCGCAGGCGAAGTAGTCGAGAAAAAACAGCGGCTCCGCGCCTTGCACCAGAATATCGTTCACGCTCATGGCCACTAGGTCGATGCCGACGGTGTCGTGTTGGTCCCAATCGAAAGCCAGTTTCAGTTTGGTGCCCACGCCGTCGGTGCCGGAAACGAGCACGGGGTTTTGGTATTTCTTGCTGATTTCCACCAGTGCGCCGAAGCCGCCCAAATCGCCCAATACTTCGGGGCGCATGGTGCGTTTGGCAAAAGGTTTGATGTTTTCAACGAGTTGGTCGCCTGCGTCGATGTCCACGCCTGCGTCGCGGTAGCTTAAAGATTGGCTCATGATGCGCTTTCTGAGTCGGAAAAGAAAAACGGGCTTATTTTAACCGATTTTAACCGCCTCATTCAGGCTTTCCGCTTCCATATGCCACAGACAGGCTACCTGAAAAGCGGCGGGCGGCAGCCGGCATCTTCGCGGCAACGCGCATACAGCCAGCGGATGCCGTCGCCAATGGCCAGCAGTGCCACGCTGGCGTGGGTTTCTTCGGGATAGGTGACGGTTTCCACCGATAACTGCCGATACTGCGGCTTCAGCAGTTGTGCGCCGAAATGCTGCACTTCGCTGACCATGGCCCGCTCGGACAATACGGCTTGGCGCTGCGATGAGCGTGGCAGATGGGGAGCCAATGTTTCTTCGTATTGGCCGGCGCTGAGCCGCAATCCGAACCGGCCCTCTCCCGCCGCAGCCAGGCGGCCCGAGAAGGCCGGCCATTCTTGCAGGATGCGGCGTTGGTTCCACCAGATAGACGGGCTGGCTGCCAAGCGGTTGCGGAAGCTGGCCGGGTATTTCATCAGGCTGTACAAAGCGAACAAACCGCCGTAAGAATGGCCGAATAAGTTTTGCTGCTGCGGATTCAACGAAAAACGGTGCGCCAAATCGGGCCGTAATTCTTCAGTAAGGAAACGGTGGAACGCGTCTGCCCCGCCAAAGCGACGGCTCAAACGGTCGCCGGTTTGGCTGTAATCTTCAGATGGAGGCGTGTAGTCTTCCGCACGGGTGGCCAAATCCAGAAAATGCCGGTCGGAGTAGCCCACCCCCACCAATAACATAGGCACCGCGCCGTTTTCCTCCGCCCGCATCCACATGCCTTGAGCGGCCATGGCCGCTACCGGGAAAAACGCGTCGCCGTCCAACACATACAGCACCGGATAACCCTGTGCCGGCGCCGGGCCGACTGCGGCTACCTGAATGCGGTAGGTTTTGCCGGTATGGCGGCTGGGTAAACGGTATTCATACGCCCCCGGCACCACCGCCGGCGACAATTGTGCCGCAGGCACCGCCGGCTCACTGCGGGCGGCCGGGGCGGCCAACCATATACTGAGCACACTCAAGAAAATCGTCCAACGCATGATGTTTTACCAATGGTAATTGAGGCCGAACACAATGCTGCGGCGGCTGCTGGGGAAGCATTGGGTGGTGCGTGCACTGCCGGTGGTGCCGCGTGCAAAGCAGCCGCCGTAATGGATTTTGTCGGCCGCATTATGGATATCCAGCGAGGCCGTCGCGCCTTGCAGCATTTGGCTGAGGTGGCCCAAATCGTAACGGGCGCCCAAATCAACCAAGGTGGCGGCAGGCGTTTTTACCGTGTTGGCCACATCCGCATAACTGGCAGACACATGGCGTATGCCGGCAGACAATTTCAATCTCTCGTTCAGCAAGGCATATTGCAGCCACAGCGAGGCCATGGTGGCGGGCAGCCCCACCGGGCGGCTGCCCAACTCCTCTTTGATGTTGGAACGGGTCACTTCGGGCTTCAACCAAGTCAGCGCCGCAATGGTGCTCCAGCGCTCGTTCCACTCCGCCCGGGCTTCCAACTCCATGCCCCTCACGCGCACTTGGCCGGTTTGAATTTGCGCACTCGGATGTGCCCCTGTGCGGGTGTCTTTGGTCAGCACATGATTCCGGGTCAGCTGGAAAGCGGACAGGCCGAACAAAGCGCGAAACTCCTCGGGCTGATATTTGAGGCCGATTTCCCACTGCTCGGCCGTGGTGGCGTGGAACGGTTTTTTGTCGCCATAAAGATTCAGGGTTGATACCGGCTCAAATGAAGTGGCATAGCTGGCGTAAGGCGACAAACCGTTGTCCGCCCGATACATCAGCGCCGCCTGATACGTGGTTTTGTGGTCCCGCCGGTCATGCTGCTGCTGTCGGTAGACCGGTAACAGCTGGTCCACCGTTTCCCGGGTATGTACGCGGTCATGGCGTACCCCCAGCTGCGCCAGCCAAGCGCCGGCTTCCATTTGGTTCTGAACATACAGGCCAAGCTGTTGCTGCCGCATGCGGCCGTCACTCTGCCAAGGCGGCGTGAGGATGACGCTGCTCTGCGGATTGGCCGCATCCACCGGCGGCACCCCGGCTCCGCCGCGTAAATTGCCCAATAGGCGCTCGGCCCGGTTGTTTTGGTAATCGGCACCGATATTCAGCGTATGTTTGACGGCACCGGTGTGAAAGCGCAGGCGCAATTGGGCATCGGTGTGGATGCCGCGCATTTTTTCATCGGAGGCGGTGGCCGTTCTGGCCCAAATGCTGCCGCCCAGATGCCCCATCAATGAAGTGTTGCGGAACTCAGAACGCCCATGTGCATAGAGCAGATTATGCTGTAAGGAAATATTTTCGTTCCATGTGTGAGATAGGCGGTAGCCCAACAGCGCCGTATCGCGCTTAAAGCGCTCAAAACTACGCTCGCCCAAAAAAGCATGTTCCGGCACATTGCCTGCCGGATTGTTTGCCAACGTGCCATAAGCCGGCACCGCATTGTAATCGCCCCCAGCAGGATCGTGCTGCCACTGCGCATGTGCCGTCAGCTCGGTTTGCGGGCCGATGCGCCAGGTCAGCGAAGGAGCCAGGGCATAACGCTCGGCAGCCAAGCCGGTTTTCGATTCGCTGTACCGGTGCAGACCGGTGAGCCGCAAGGCCACGCTTTCTCCCTGCCCCAAAGGCTGGTTGATGTCGAAACCGACAAAGCGGTTGCTGTCATGGCCGGCCTCAACCGCCACCTCCCTGCTCGGCTCGAAATAGGCACGTTTGCTGATTTGATTGACCAAACCGCCGGGATTGATTTGGCCGTATTGCACAGAGTTGGCGCCACGCACCACATCAATCCGCTCCAACAAATACGGATCAATGGCACTTTTCAGGTAGCCTTGTCCGGCCGGCAAACGCTGTCCGTCAAGATATTGGACAAAGTTGGCATTGCCGCCGAAACCGCCGAAGCCGCGCAAAAAAATACTGTCGTAGCGGCGGCTGGTACGCGATTCGGAAAACGTACCCGGCGTATAACGCAATGCCTGCGCCACATTCTGCGCCCCCATTTGCCGCATCTGATCCTGCGTGATCACCGAAACCGATGCCGGCGTATGCAGCAACCGGGTATCGGTTTTGGTGGCCGTAGCGCTGCGGGTGGCCACCACACCGCTTGGCGACTGCCAGGCAGATGGCCGCTTACCGGTAACCGTGATGCTTTCCAGCTCGATGCTTTCTTCCTGCTCCGCTCCGTCTGTGCCTTGCGCAGAAGCAGAGAATGCGCCGAGCAACAGCAAATAAAGCAGAGTGAAGCGGGGCGCGGAAAAACGGACTGTATGTGTGGGGCTCATATGCTAAGAAAAGTGGGGAGTTGTTAAGATGAGCAAATATTCTGCATTAATTAAAAATAATTATCAATATTTTTAACAGTAAACTTAGACCTTTCGACTTCTGTAAAAGTATTTCATCATTTCTAAAAATTAAAAATTTCTAAAATTGAAATAATGACTTATTACTTCCCATCAAAACACTTTAAGCATGTCGTCAGACGTCTCAAAAAACAAGCGGACGGCTTCCTCAATGTTTATTTCACACAGTCAAGATATCCAAGTGGTACAGCACTTGCTTCTTTCAGGTAGCCTGGCGGAACAACCATGCCGACCTCTTCCGCGAAAATCTTGACATCCACGTTCGCTGATCCAAAGATCCAAACGCATATCGTGCCGCTCTGCAGGTAGAGCAGTCACCTGTTGGCAGGCGAAGCCGACGCCGATTTTGAGGGGCTGTAAACGCCCCCGCGTGGCCGCCAAAGTAACGTCATAATAGCCGCCACCCTGTCCCAGGCGGTAGCCTCGCGTATCCACGCCCACCAAAGGAATCAGCATCAGATGCAGGTGGTGGGCACGGATTTTTTTGCCCGTAAACTGCGGAATGGCCGGTTGTTTATGCCGCTTACGTTCGGCAATAGCGCGTTCGGGATAGGGCGTAAACCAAAGGCGCAATGCCCCGGCTTCAATATAGGGCAGATACAGCTGCACACCGCGCCGCCGCGCGGCCTGCAGCAAACCGTCCAAACGCAATTCACTACTAACCGGCCAATATACCCCCCAACGCTTACCCCGTTTCAGGTAGCCTTTCAGCAGATTTGCCACATGCCGTTCCGCTTGCCTGCGTTTGGTCTGTGGCAGACGCTTTCTCGCCTGCCGCAATTGCTGCCGCAGCAAGGCCTTGTGTTGGACCATCTCACTTCCCATCAGCAAACAGTTTCATGCCATAAACTCCGTATACAAAAAGGGCCTGCCCGAAGGCAAGCCCTTTTTTTAAGCCGTGATCAACACAAATTAGAATTTGTGAACAACACCGGTACCAACAGACCAAGAGTTTACGTTTTTAGCACCAGTACCAGCTTTGTCACGCAACCAGCCCAGAGATACCAAACCGGTAGTGCGACGAGAGAAGGCGTAGTCAGCACCAGCAATCACTTGGGTGTAACGGGCACCGCTGTGAGCGTTGGTGTTGCTGCTGCTGGATTTACCGTAAGCGGCAGTCAATTTGGGAGTTACTGCACCAAATGTGTAAGCACCGCTCAATTGTACTTCACGGGTGTTCTCGTGACCGTAGTTAACAGCAGTCAAAGAACCATCGTTATTTTTAGCGTATTGCAGACCCAAGGCAACATACAGGTTGTTGGCATCATAACCACCGCTCAGGTTGTGAACGTGAGCATCTTTATCTGCACGAACAGTGTAGTAGTCTACTGCGTAGCGAGCGAAGAAGCCGCTGTTGCTGTAGCCCAAGCCCAAGCCGTATACAGGCACTTTGTCGCTACGGTTGCCACCGTAAACATTGTTACCCGGAGCATATTGAGCCATCAGCTCAAAGCCGCCCCAGTTGGGAGAGGTGTAGTTGATGCTGGTACGGCGGGCACCGAAACGGGTGTAGCGGCCCAAGCCCAAAACTTCGTCGCTGTATTCCCAGTTGTCTTGAGCATCAACAGCGTGTTTCAGCGGAGAGCTAACAAAACCAGCACGAACGGTACCGAAGCCGCCTTCCAAACCGATGAAAGAATCACGAGTACCGAAGCCTTTTTCTTCACCGCCGCCAACATTGGCTTTGGTTTCAATTTGCCAAATGGCTTTCAGGCCGTTACCCAAGTCTTCAGAACCTTTCAGGCCGATACGGGTACCGTAGTCAACAATGTGGAAAGCTTTTTCTTTGTGGCCAGAAGCGGCGCGCTCGGAGTTAGATTGGTATTCAACACCGGCTTTAACGGCACCGTACAAAATTACTTCAGCTGAAGCGGCAACCGGCAAGGAAACCAATGCCAATGCAATCAGGGTTTTTTTCATTGCTGCATTCCTTTTCTTAGTCTAAAAAAACAAACTCAAAGAAGCTGCTTGTTCTTCAAGTTATTCACGTCATCGCCGCGTTAGCGATTTCATGGGGCGTAATATAATTGCTGGGCTGCAAAAAAACAAATTTAATCCGCACATCGGTAATGGAAACCATTCGGCACCTGTAGACTTTCCACCACAAAATAAATTTAATATTTTGAAGTAAAATGGATTTTACAAATTTATAGAAAATCATGTACAGCACGGCTGATTTGTTGCTTTTTTGCCAACGCCCAGCAGTCTGCCCCTCGTCTCTCGCCTGCCTGCAAAAGGAAAAAGGCTACCTGGAAGCTAAATTTCTTCATGAAACCATGCTTTTCAGGTAGCCCCTTGGGGCATCCGGTCTGTTTAAGGCGCAGATTCCATCTGTGCTGGTTTCGTACGCACGGCCATACGCCAGTTGAGCAGCAGCATGGCGCCCGCCACCACCAAACCGATGATGTCGGTCAGGGTTTCCGGCACGATCAGGCAGAATGCGCCGACGGCCATCACGATACGCTGCCACATCGGAATATGGGTTTTGAAGTAGCCTTCCACTGCCGCAGACAAGGCCAGCACACCCATGATGGAAGTCACCGTTACCATGGCGATCACATGCCAAGCCGGCAAAGGGAAGGTTTTGGCGGTAACAGCGGCGTTGGTGACATCGATCATCATCATGTTCGGGTTGTACACAAACATAAACGGTACGATAAAACCGGCCAAAGCGAGCTTGAGCGACTGGAAGCCGGTTTTCATCGGATCGCCGCCGGCAATGCCTGCGCCGGCAAAAGCAGCCAAGGCCACCGGCGGAGTGATGTTGGCAAAGATGCCGAAATAGAACACAAACATATGCGCCACCAATACCGGCACGTCAAAACCGGCCAGTGCGGGGGCGGCCATGGTGGCGGTGATGATGTAGGCCGGAATAGACGGCAAGCCCATGCCCAACACCATGGAGGCCAACATGGTCAGCACCAGGGTGAGAAACAGGGAGCCTGCGCCCAGGGTCACGATGGAGGAGGTCATCACGGTACCGAAGCTGGTGAGGTTGACCACGCCGATGACCACACCCACCATGGCACAGGCCGCCATCACAGACAGGGATTGTTTGGCGCCGTCGGCCAAGGCGCCGATGATGTCGCTCACGCCCATACGGGTTTCCGGCCGCAACATACTTACCGCCACCGTCACGCCGATGGTATAAGCCGCGGCATAGCCCACCGGCACCGATTCGGCCAGCATCCACACCAGCGCCACAATCGGCAGCAGCATGTGGCCGCGGGCTTTCAATACTTCTTTCGCGCGCGGCAAATCGGCCTTCGGAATGCCTTTCAAATCGCGGCTGCCGGCACGGAAATGGACTTGGGCAATCACGCCGAGGTAATACAACAAAGCGGGCAGCAGGGCGGCCAAGGCGATGGTGCCGTAAGACACGCCGGTGGTTTCGGCCATAATGAACGCGGAGGCACCCATAATCGGCGGCAGAATCTGGCCGCCCACCGATGCACTGGCTTCCACCGCACCGGCAAAGTTTTTGTGGTAGCCGATTTTTTTCATCAAAGGAATGGTAAACGCACCGGTGCCGACCACATTGGCCACCGCCGCGCCGTTGATGCTGCCCATAAAGCCGCTGGAAATCACCGCCACCTTGGCCGGGCCGCCCTGTTTGTGTCCGGCCAGCGCCAGCGCCAGATCGTTAAACAGCTGGCCCATGCCGGAGCGCGCCAAAAAAGCGCCGAACAGGATAAACAGGAAAATGAAGGTCACCGAAGCGCCGATGGCCGAGGAATACAAACCTTCGGTTTTCAGATAAAGCTGGCCGAAGATGTCGCCCAGATCGTAAGGGCGGGTGAGCAGCCGGTCGGGCATGAAGCCCATGTGGCTGATGAAGGGATAGGCCAAAAATACCAAGGCGAAAATCGGCAGAATCCAACCGGTGATGCGGCGGGTGCTTTCCAACACCACGGCCACGGTAATCATGGAAAACACAATGTCCATTTGGTTCGGAATACCGCCGCGCACGGTAACGATGTCTTGGTACTGCCAAATCAGGTAGCCTGCGCTGGAAAAAGCGGCCAACACCCACAGCCAGTCATACCAAGCCACCTGCTTGCGGCTGCTGCGCTTGGCGGGCGGATAAATCAGAAAAATCAGCGCCACGCCCACGGCAACGTGCACCGAGCGCTGCACCAATTCGGGCAAAGGGTTGAAGGTAATATAAAGATGGAACAGCGAATAGGCCACGGCAATCACCGCAATCAAAGTGCGCACGGCCTTGCTCTGCGGATTCCGCGTAACCGACTCGCGGTCGTATTTTTCCAAAATTTCCTGCGACTTGGCCGCAGCTTCTTGTTCATGGTTCATCAACAATCCTTTTCAAAAAACCATTGCAGCCGGCTTTGACGGACCGGAGCAATGTTGACCGCCGTGTAATCCGGCAGCATGCGGTAAAGCGGCAGCACCCGCTGACCCAGCCGCACCTCGCCCTGCATATTGCGCGACACCATCCAATTGATTTCAGGCAGCCGCACTTCGCTGCTCAGGCCAACGTAACCCGGCGGTGCCGGTATCGGGCTACCTGAAACCGGCACGCCCGCGCCGAAAGCCTGAATATACGTATGGCGCAGATGCAGGCTGCCGTTCTCCAGCACATAAGCTTCCTGCCAATACTGCTTTTCTACCGAGTGGCGCCATTTCAAGACAAATTCCGGGTGCGGCCACACACAGCGCAGCGTCTCTGCTTGCAGCACAATTTTTTCCTGCGGCTGCCACAAAAGCCACAGACAGAAACAAGGCGCAAGCCAAGTTGCGCCTTGCCCTACCTTTTTCAGGTAGCCTGTTGCCATTTATTGGGCGGCGGATGCAGCGGAAGCCGGCACCGCAGCAGCTTCAGACGCCGCCGGGGCTGCCGGAGCCGCTACCGCGCCCACTTCGTCATAATAGCGCTTGGCACCGGCATGCAGCGGCGCTACCAAACCTTTTTGCGCACCTTCAACACTGATGCCTTTGGCAGCCTGGTGGGCGGTTTGCAATTTGTCCAGATTCTCAAACAGCGCTTTGGTGAGCTGGTAAACGTCTTCTTCGCTCATGTCTTTGCGCACCACCAAGGCATTGAAAATGGCGGCGGTGGGGATGTCTTCGGCATTATTATAAGTGCCTTTCGGAATCGGCATGGCGTTGAAGAACGGCGTGGTCTGGGCAATTTCTGCCAGCTTGTCGGCCGGTACGGCCACCAGCTGCAGGTCGAAGCCTTGTTGCAGTTCCATCAAAGAAGAGTTGGGCAAGCCGCTGGTGAGGAAGGCCGCATCCAGCTTGCCGGCTTTCAAGGCATCCGCCGCTTCGGCATAACCCAAGTAATCCACTTTGATGTCGGTGTAGTTGATGCCGAAGCCGTTCAGCAGGGCACGGGTAGCCAACTCAACGCCGGAACCTTGTGCACCCACGGCCACCCGTTTGCCGCGCAAGTCTTCAATCGATTTGATGCCGGAAGAGGCGGAAGTGACGATTTGCACATAGTTCGGGTACAGCGCGGCGATTTGCTCCACGTTTTCCACTTTACGGCTGAAGCTGCCCTGGCCGTTGATTGCGTCGCTCAAAGCATCGCTCATCACAAAGGCCATTTCCAGTTTGTTTTGGGCCAGCAGATTCAGGTTTTCTACCGAAGCGCCGGTGGTTTGGGTTTTGGCGTTCACGCCGAATTTTTGCGCATACAGCTCGCTCAAGGCGGTGCCGATGATGTTGTAGGGGCCGGAAGCGCCGCCGGTGCCCACGGTCACGAATTTGGTCTGCAGGCCGTTTTGTGCCGCCTGCTCTTGCTGGGGTGCCGCATCACTGCTTGCGGCGGGTTTGGCGGTATTGTCTCCGCCACAAGCTGCCAATGCAGCAGCCAATGCCAGCATAATCAGTTTGGAAGAAGTGTTTTTCATGGCATATCTCCGAAATGAAGTCGTAAAAAAGAAATATAGAATGCGCAGCACATCCGCATAACCCGTCAAATTAACGGAAATTAACTGCCAGCGCAACTGTCTTTACGAGGTATGGCACACAGGAAAAATTTTAGCCCTTACCTTATAATGACTTCCCTCACCAAGCCATTTGATTAGCCGGCCGCCTTTTCAGGTAGCCTACTCTATTTTTACGGAACCCCCACCATTTATGAGCCATACCGTACGCCTGCAATTTGAAGACATCGACAACACCGTGCTGCAACGCCTGTGCGGCCCGCTCGACAGCCACCTCGCCACTCTCGGCCGCGCCCTAAACCTGCAAGTGAGCCGCCGTTTCGAACATTTCACCTTTCTCGGCGAAGCCGCCCATGCCGGCCGCCGCGCCTTGCTCGCACTGGCCGAACTGGCGCAAAGCCGCGATTTGGACGACAACGACATCCGCCTGGCCGCCGTGGAAGCGCAAACCGCCGACAGTGCCTTCCAGCCGCAAACCGACGCCAACCACCAATACCACTTCCGCACCCGCCGCGGCAACCTCAGCGGCCGCACCCCGCGCCAAAACGGCTACATCCGTGCCCTGCTTAATCACGATGTCGTATTCGGCCTCGGCCCGGCCGGCACCGGCAAAACCTATTTGGCCGTGGCCGCTGCGGTGGATGCCATCGAAAAACACCAGGTCGAGCGCATTGTTTTGGTGCGGCCGGCGGTGGAGGCCGGCGAAAAGCTCGGCTTTCTGCCCGGCGACTTGGCGCAAAAAGTCGATCCTTATCTGCGCCCGCTCTACGACGCCCTGTACGATCTGATGGGCTTCGACCGTGTCACCAAGCTGTTGGAAAAAGGCCTCATCGAAATCGCCCCCTTGGCCTATATGCGTGGCCGCACCCTCAACGGCGCCTATGTGATTCTGGACGAAGCGCAAAACACCACGCCCGAGCAAATGAAGATGTTCCTCACCCGCATCGGCTTCGGTGCCAAAGCCGTGATTACCGGCGACTTAAGCCAAATCGACCTGCCGCGCAATATTAAGTCCGGTCTCAAAGACGCCAAAGAAAAGCTGGCCGGTATCGAAGGGCTGTATTTCCACACCTTCACCAGCGAAGACGTGGTGCGCCACCCCTTGGTGCAGAAAATCGTCGATGCCTACGATGCCGCCGAAAGCGAAGCAGCAGACAAGGAGCGAAACGACGAACGCAGGTCGCACTGATGCGCTTGGCCAAGCTATGTAAGCAGCGGCAAAACGCACGCCCTGCAAGTACTTTCTAATGATCCCGCCTACCTTATTTCCCGACCTCGGGCTACCTGAACACAATCTTCTGCCCTACGACGGCGAAGTCCGCCTTCTCGGCAGTCCGTTTGCTGCCGCCGAAGCCGACCATTACCTGCACAGCCTGTTGCACAACACCCCTTGGCAACACGACCAAGTGCGGCTCTACGGCAAAACCCTCACCACCGCCCGCCAAACCGCCTGGTACGGCGACAACGGCCTGCTTTACACCTATTCCGGCATCGCCCGTGCCGCCCGGCCATGGACGCCCTTGCTGCTCGAAATCAAACAGCGGGTTGAAGCGCACGCCGCCGCTGTCTGCAAGGCGCACTTCAACAGTTGCCTGCTCAACCTCTATGCCGACGGCCGGCAAGGGATGGCTTGGCACAGCGACGACGAAGCCGAACTCGGCCCGGTCATCGCTTCACTCAGCTTCGGCGCCATCCGCCGCTTCGCCTTCCGCCACAAACAGACGCAAGAAAAACGCATTCTCCCCCTGGCGCACGGGCAACTGCTGCTGATGTGCGGCACCACCCAGCAATACTGGCAACACGCGCTGCTGAAAAATACTGCCGTCAAGCAGCCCCGCATCAACCTGACGTTCCGCACCATACTCGCCAACCATGCGGGGCCGGCCGAGCCCGCCGACACCACCACAAAAAGGCTACCTGAAAACGAGCTGCGCGAGTTCCTGCGTAGCTAAAGCCTTCAGGTAGCCTGAGACCTTTGCAAAACCCCCAGATGTGGATGCAGTTCAAGGCGTAGCAGCGCAGTGAGTGCAGACATATCATATAGATAGACAAGCGAGCGAGCAGCGCACAACGCAGAAATGCGCCGCAGATGGGGGTTTTGCAAAGGTCTCAGCCTGATTTTTGTTGAGCGCATGGCGGGTCATCGTTTGTTTGCCTGCATTAACAACGCGGGTTGGGATGATGGCGGAGCCGCCACACTGAAAACTGCGGACGGGCAAGCCGTGATGTAAACGGTTGGCAGAGGAGATGAGAAAAGGCTACCTGAAAACGATTCAGGTAGCCTTTTATTTGGGCAGCATGGTGGCGGACAGCCGTTTATTCCTGCTTCATCACGGTTTTGGCAGCGGCTTGGGCGCGTTCGGCGGCGGCCAAAACGATTTGCTGTTCGTCTGTTTGCGCCGCTGTGGCTTCAGCAGGCATGGCTTCGGCGGTGGCAGCCGGGGCGGAGGCGGGTGCAGCGGGTGTTTCAGCCGCAGGGGCGGTTAAGGGCAGGCGGGCGAGAATGGTTTCGCTGGCCTTGACTTTGTCGCCGATGCTCACGGCGGCTTGGGCATCCACGGGCAGATACACATCTACCCGCGAGCCGAAGCGGATGAAGCCGTAGCGTTCGCCGCGCACAATCGGTTCGCCGGCGTTCACATAGCACAGCACGCGGCGCGCCACCAGGCCGGCTACCTGAACAAAGGTGATGTCGCGGCCGCTGCGGGTGGTGGCCAGCACGGCGTTGCGTTCGTTTTCGGTGCTGGCTTTATCCAGCGCGGCGTTGAGGAATTTGCCGCGGAAGTATTCGACGCGGGTGACGGTGCCGTCCACCGGTGCGCGTTGGGAATGCACGTTGAACACGTTCATGAACACGCTGATTTTGAGGGCTTCGGTTTGGCGGAAGGGGTCGGTGGCGCGTTCCACCACCACGATGCGGCCGTCGGCCGGACAGAGCACGGCATCGGGGTCTTGCGGAATATCGCGGGCGGGGTCGCGGAAAAACTGCACGGCAAATAGGGTGAACAGCCAGAAGGGCAGCGACCACCAGCCGCAGCAGAAGCTGAGCAGGAGGCTGACAATCAGGCCGCCGATGATAAACGGCCAGCCTTCCAAGGCAATCACGGGATGGGGGTAAAAACGGTTCACGGCTCGCTCCTCGGCGCTATGCGGAAAGGAAGGGATTATACACAGGCTGCGGCACCGGTGTTGCCCCCGGCGCTTGCTTGTGGGTTTCAGGTAGCCTGTTCGGGCAGCTGTTTGAGCGCGGCCAGGCGTTCGCGGGCGCCGGGATGGCTGTCGTAGAAGCGCGAATACCAGGGGTCGCTCACCAGGCTGGCGGCATTGCTGCGGTAGAGTTTGACCAGGACGGCGGCCAAATCGCCGGCCGAAGCGTGTTCGGCGGCGAAGCGGTCGGCCTCGAATTCGTTTTTGCGCGAGCTGAAGCCGGCCAGCGGGGCAAACGGGAAGGTAAACACGGGCAAAACCAGCAGCATCAGCAGCAGGGCCATGGCGTGGCTGGGGTAGGCCACGCCCAAGCCTTGGTAAAACGCGCTGTGGTGGATGACTTGGCCGAGTACAAACAGCACGGCCAAGGCCAGCAGGAAGGTGATGGTCATTTGTTTGGCGATGTGGCGGTGTTTGAAGTGGCCGAGCTCGTGCGCCAGCACCGCTTCCACTTCTTGCGGCAGCAGATTGCCCAAAAGGGTGTCGAAAAAGACGATGCGTTTGTGGCGGCCCAAGCCGGTGAAATAGGCGTTGGCATGGCCGCTGCGTTTGCTGCCGTCCATCACGAATACGCCGTCGCTGCAAAAGCCGGTGCGCGAAAGCAGGTTTTCGATGCGTTGGCGCAGGGCGGCATCGGGCAGCGGCTCGAAGCGGTTGAACAGTGGGGCGATCCATTTGGGAAATGCCCACAGCATCAGCAGCGAAAAGCCCAGCCACAGCAGCCATACCCACAGCCACCAGCCCTTGCCCATGGCGCCCATCAAATAAATCACGGCATACAGCAGGGGAATGCCGATCAGGCCGCCGAGCAGCATGCCTTTGAGTTGGTCGGCGGCAAAGGTGGCGGGCGTGGCGCGGTTGAAGCCGAAGGCGGCTTCGAGGAGGAAGGTGCGGTAGAGTGAGAAGGGCAGCGAGAGCAGGGCGTTGAGCAAAACGAAGGCGGCCACCAGATACACGCCTTGGGTGAGCGGGTGCTCGCTCCAGCCGGCCGTCCAGCGGGCCAGCAGGTTGAGGCCGCCGCCGAGGGTGAACAGCAGGAGCAGCAGGGTGTCGTACACAATCTGCCAGCGTGCCAGCCGCTGTTTGGCCAGTGCGTAATCGGCGGCGGTTTGGTGTTCCTCCAGCGTGACGGCGGTGGCGAAGTCGGCCGGCACGCGGTGGCGGTGGCGCAGCACTGCACGGCTCTGGCGCCATGAAAGATAGAGCTGCAGCAGGGTGGTGGCGGCCACAAACAGAAGAAAAGTGAAATAAACGGCTTGGCTGCTCATTGGGTGGAACAGGAAGGAGAAAAACGGAGCCTATTGTAAGGAGGGTGGGCTAAAATACCAAGCCTGAGACCTTTGCAAAACCCCCAGATGTGGATGCAGTTCAAGGCGTAGCAGCGCAGCGAGTGTGAACGTCAGGAATCCCTGTGGGACAGACATATCATATAGATAGGCAAGCGAACGAGCAGTACCCATAGGGCATAAACGCACAACGCAGAAATGCGCCGCAGATGGGGGGTTTGCAAAGGTCTCAGCCTGTTTGTTTGGAGGGGCTGTTTGGTTTTCAGGTAGCCCGTATGTGTATGATTCCGATTCTGTACCAAGACGAGGCCTGTTTGGCCGTGTGCAAGCCGGCCGGCATGCTGATTCACCGCAGTGCGATCGACCGCCGCGAAACTGTGTTTCTGATGCAGACCCTGCGCGACCAAATCGGCGGCCATGTTTACCCCGTCCACCGTCTCGACCGACCCACTTCCGGCGTGGTGCTGTTTGCCCGTGATCCCGAAGCCGCCCGCTTGCTGACACGACAATTTGAAAACCGTGAAGTGGATAAGGAATATTGGGCGGTGGTGCGCGGCTGGCCGCCGGAGTGCGGCCGCATCGACCACCCCCTGAAAACCCTGGCGGATCCGCTGGCCGACCCCTTGGCCGATCCCGATAAAGCCGCGCAGCAGGCGATAAGCGACTATCGCACGCTGGCGCGCGCCGAACTGCCGTTTGCCAGCCATCCGCGTCATCCCACCTCGCGCTACGCCTGGCTGGCGGTGTCACCGCTCACCGGCCGCCAGCATCAGATCCGCCGCCATCTCAAGCACATTTTCCACCCGATTGTGGGCGACACCACTCATGGCGATTTGCGCCAAAACCATGCCGTCGCCGCTTTTTGCGGCAACCGCCGCCTGCTGCTGCACGCGCGTGCGCTCAGTTTTTGCAGCCCGCAGAAGCCGGATTGCCGCATCACGGTGCAGGCAGAGCCGGATACGGCTTGGCGGCAGGTGATGCGGGCATTCGGCTGGCCGGAAGTGCTGCATGCCGAACAGGCTACCTGAAACACGGTGGCGCTTTCAGGTAGCCTGTGGGTGGGGACAAGGGTATCTGTGTGGCGCTTTTGCCATCTGCCACGGTAAAACCGGGCGGCCGCAGGGCAGCCGCCTTCATCTGCGGCGGGCGGCTGTGTTAAAATCCGCTCTCCCTTTTTTCCGCTCCGTCAGCATGATACCGGCGGAAAACAGGATGCTGCTTTTTCATCCCATAAAAACAATACCGGCGGCCTGAAACCCTAACAGCCGCTTCAAGCTTTGCCGGACACAATGGTGCTTTATGACCACACACACTGCTTACCTGTTTGCACTCCCGCAGGGAGGCGGCCATGCCTGAATGGATTAGCTGGCTGGCGCTGTTTGTTTTCCTCTATCCCGGTGCGATGGCCGTTTATTGGACGGTGTTCGGCACCTTCTACTATTTCTTCTGGGAGCGCGGCAAGCCCGAGCCGAAATTCCGCGCCAAAGACGCGCCCAAAGTCAGCGTCTTGGTGCCCTGCTACAACGAAGCGGCCAATCTGCGCAAATCCGTCCCGTTTTTGGTCACGCTGAACTACCCCAATTACGAGCTGGTGTTGATTAACGACGGCAGCCGCGACAACACGCGCCGTGTGATCAACGAGCTGGCGGCGCAGCATCCCCACAAAATCCGCGCCATCCACCAGCCCAACGGCGGCAAGGCCAGTGCGCTCAACAATGCCCTGCAGAAAATCGACAGCGAATATGTGGTCTGTATCGACGGCGACGCCGTGCTCGACCGCAAAGCGGTGGACTACATGATGCAGACTCTGCTGTCCGACCCGATGATCGGCGGCGTGACTGGCAACCCCCGTGTGCGCAACCGCAGCACCATTCTCGGCCAAATGCAGGTGGCCGAATTCAGCTCCATCATCGGCCTGATCAAGCGTGCGCAATGTATTTTGGGTACGGTGTTTACCGTTTCCGGCGTGATTTGCGGTTTCCGCCGCTCGGTGTTGCTGCAGGTGGGCGGTTGGAGCACCAATATGATCACCGAAGACATCGACATCAGCTGGAAGGTGCAGCTGGCGGGCTACAACATCGCTTACGAGCCGCGCGCCTTGTGCTGGGTGCTGATGCCGGAATCTTTCCGCGGCCTGTTCAAGCAGCGCTTGCGCTGGGCGCAGGGCGGGGCGGAAGTGATCATGAAATACGCGCGTTATGTGTGGCGCTGGGACTACCGCCGCCTGTGGCCGCTGTATGCGGAATACATGGTCACGGCTTTTTGGGCCTACTCGCTGATTGCCATCTTGGTGGCTAAAATCGTGTTCTACGACACGCCGATGATTACCTGGAACAACAGTGACGACTTTCTGCCCGCGCAAAGTGCGCTGCTGTTTCTGTTTTTCCTGGTGCAATTCATGTTGAGCGTGTGGATAGACAGCCGCTACGAAAAAGGCGTGGGCCGCTATTTTGTCAACAGTGTGTGGTATCCCTATGTGTTTTGGGCCATGAGCGTGGCCACCTTGGTGATGGGCATTCCCAAAGCCCTGCTGCGCGACCGCAAACGGCAGGCCACTTGGGTCAGCCCGGACAGGGGGGTGTGAGATGTTCCGCCGTAGCAAAATCAACCCGATGATCATCCAGCAGAAAATCGACCACCTGCCGCGCCGCCGGCGGGTGAAATACCTGCTGTTTACCCTGCTCACCTGGGGCATGTGGCTGCATGCCGCCTGGGTGTTTCTCGGCGAGAGCAATCCGCTGATGGAAAACTACCGCTTCGATTTCTGGTTTTGGGAAGATTTTCTGATGATTTCCGCCTATGTGCTGCTCGGCCAAATCTGCCTGCTCGGCATGTGGCTGCTGCTGGGCTGGAAAAAACCCGATCCCGAGCGTGAAAACGCCGCCATGCCGCCGCCTCCGCCCGAGTTGCCCGAATGAGGCACGCCAGGCCGCCTTTCAGGTAGCCTTTTTGGCCTAAGCCTTATAAAATAAACATCCTTTAACAAATGGTAACGCGAGTGTGCGTTGCCCCGAGGCTACCTGAAACCGGGTTTCAGGTAGCCTGAGAATTTCAGCGGCTCGATGATAACCGCTGCTCAAACAAGAGAACCCGATATGACCGACTACAGCAAAACCGTCAATCTTTACGAATCACCCTTTCCCATGCGCGGCAACCTGGCCAAGCGCGAGCCGGCTTGGGTGAAAGACTGGCAGGATCAAAAACGCTATCAGAAACTGCGCCAAAAAGCCCAAGGCCGCCCGAAATTCATCCTGCACGACGGCCCTCCCTATGCCAACGGCGACATCCACATCGGTCATGCCGTCAACAAAATCCTCAAAGACATCATCGTGCGCAGCAAAACGCTGGCCGGCTTCGACGCCCCCTATGTGCCCGGTTGGGACTGCCACGGCCTGCCGATTGAAGTGATGGTGGAAAAGCTGTACGGCAAAGACATGCCCGACGGCAAATTCCGCGAGCTGTGCCGCGAATACGCCGCCGAGCAGATTGCCCGCCAGAAAAAAGACTTCATCCGCTTGGGCGTGCTGGGCGATTGGGACAACCCCTACCTCACCATGAACTATCAAACCGAGGCCGACACCGTGCGCACCCTCGGCGAAATCTACCAAGCCGGCTACCTTTACCGCGGCGCCAAGCCCGTCCAATTCTGTTTGGACTGCGGCTCCTCGCTGGCCGAAGCCGAAGTGGAATATAAGGACAAAATTTCCCACGCCATCGACGTGGCCTATCCCTTCCGCGACCCCGCAGCATTGGCGGCGGCTTTCGGCTTGAATGCCCTCGACGGCGAAGCCTATGCCGTGATCTGGACCACCACGCCGTGGACGCTGCCGGCCAGCCAGGCGATTGCCGCCGGTGCCGACATCGTGTACCAGCTCATCGACACGCCCAAAGGCAAACTGGTGCTGGCCAAAGACCTGGCCGAAGCCGCGCTGGCCCGCTACGGCTGTTCAGGTAGCCCCGTGCTGGCCGAAACCACCGGCAGCAAACTGGAAAACCTGCATCTGGCCCACCCCTTTCTCGAGCGCGACATCCTGATGCTCAACGGCGACCATGTGACCACCGACGCCGGTACCGGCCTCGTGCACAGCGCGCCCGCCCACGGTTTGGAAGACTATTTCGTCTGCCAGCAATACGGCATCGAGCTCTACAACCCGGTAAACGGCGAAGGCCGTTACATCAGCGAAGTGCCGCGCGTGGCCGGCCTGACCGTGTGGGCCGCCAATCCGGTGATCATCGACTGGTTGAAAGAAGCAAACCGCCTGTTGGCCGAAGACAAAATCGAACACAGCTACGCCCACTGCTGGCGGCACAAAACCCCGCTGATCTACCGCGCCACCGGCCAATGGTTTGTCGGCATGGACAAAGCCGGCCACAACGGCGCCACCCTGCGCAACACCGCCCTCAAAGCGGTGGACGACACCGAATTCTTCCCCGCCTGGGGCCGCGCCCGCCTGCAGGCCATGATCGAAGGCCGCCCCGACTGGGTGGTGAGCCGCCAGCGTTACTGGGGCACGCCGATGACCTTCTTCGCCCACAAAGAAACCGGCGAGTTGCACCCCGATTCCGCCGAGCTGCTGGAAAAAGTGGCGCAACGCATCGAGCAAAAAGGCATTAACGCTTGGTTTGAATTGGATAAAGCCGAGCTGCTCAGCCCGGAAGACTGCGAACAGTACGACAAACTGAGCGACACCATGGACGTGTGGTTCGATTCCGGCAGCACCCATTTTTCCGTGTTGAAACAACGCGAAGAACTGGCCTGGCCGGCCGACCTTTACTTGGAAGGCAGCGACCAGCACCGCGGTTGGTTCCAATCCTCCATGCTCACCGGCTGCGCCACCTTGGGTCGCGCCCCGTATAAACAGCTGCTGACCCACGGCTTCGTGGTGGATCAAAACGGCCGCAAAATGTCCAAATCGCTGGGCAATGTGGTAGCCCCGCAAGAGGTGTATAACGAATTCGGCGCCGACATCCTACGCCTGTGGACCGCCGCCACCGATTACAGCGGCGAGCTGGCCATTTCCAAAGAAATTCTCAAGCGTGTCACCGAAAGCTACCGCCGCATCCGCAACACGCTCAGCTTCCTGTTTGCCAACCTGAAAGATTTCAGCCCGATCGACGACGCGGTGCCGCAGGCCGATATGGTGGAAATTGACCGCTACGCCCTGGTGTTGGCGCGCCAGCTGCAGGAGAAAGTGGCCGGCGAATATTATCCGCGTTACGCCTTCCACTTCGCGGTGCAGGAAATCGTCAATTTCTGTTCCGAAGACCTCGGCGCGTTCTATCTGGACATTCTGAAAGACCGCCTCTACACCACCCAAACCTGCGGCCACGCTCGCCGCAGCGCCCAAACCGCGCTTTACCACATTACGCGCAGCCTGGTGTTGTTGATGTCGCCGATTTTGTGTTTCACCGCCGAAGAAGCGTGGGACATTATCGGCGGCGGCGAGGAGGACAGCGTGCTGTTCCACACTTGGCACAACTTCCCCACCATGCAGGCGGCCAGCGAAGCCGAACTGCTGAAAAAATGGGGTGCCGTGCGCCAGGCGCGCGCCGCCGTGACCGCCGCCATCGAGCCTTTGCGCGCCGACAAATCGGTGGGTTCGTCCCTGCAGGCCGAAGTGGCGCTGACCGCTCCGGCCGAAGCCTACGGCTACCTGAAAGCCTTGGGCGACGAATTGCGCTTCGCCCTGCTGGTGTCGAAAGTCGGCCTGCAAGAAGGTGAAGAATGGGCTGCGGCGGTGCAGCCCAGCCAAGCGCCCAAGTGCGAACGCTGCTGGCACTACACCGAAGCAGTCGGCGCCCGTGCCGACCACCCCACCATCTGCGGCCGCTGCGCCGACAACATCGAAGGGCAGGGCGAACAGCGGGATTATGTGTAATCCCTTGCCGTTTCCACTGTGGCCAACAGGCTACCTGAAAGGTTTCAGGTAGCCTGTTTTTATGGGCGCTTGGCCGGATTTTGGGGGCTGACAAAGTACTGGTCGAGACCTTTGCAAAACCTCCAGATGTGGATGCAGTTCAAGGCGTAGCAGCGCAGCGAACGCAGACATATCACACGATAGGCAAGTGAGTGAGCAGTACCCATAGGGCATAAACGCACAACGCAGAAATGCGCCGCAGATGGGGGTTTTGCAAAGGTCTCGGCCGCATATTGTTGGATAGGCGTATTCGGCTTGTTGCGAGTTGTGCGCGGCGGTGGGCAACTGAACTGTAGGGCGGGCATCCTGGACTGCCGCCGCCCTCCGCAGGCTACCTGAAAGCAGATTGACTGCAAGGCACTTCAAGGTTTGCCATCGGCGTTGCGGCTGCTGAGCAGAATGCCGCCGAAAATGGCGGCGATGCCGAACCAGTGGTATGCGTGCAGTTGCTCGTCGAGTAGCAGGAAGGCCAAGAGGGTGCCGAACACCGGCATCAGGTGGATGCTCAGCCCGGCACGCACCGCGCCGAAACGGGCAATGGCGGCGGTGTAGCACAGATAGGCGACCACGGAAGGGAAAATGCCCACATAGGCCAAGCCGAGCAGGGCGGCGGGTTGCCAGTTGACCGTTGCGCCGGAGACGGTTTCCCACAGGAAGAAAGGCAGCAGGGCGAAGAGGCCGATGAGGATTTGCACCGCGGTGAGGCCGGTGCGGTGGATGTCGGCCGGCAAGCGTTTCATCCATAGGGTGTACACCGCCCAGCACGCGGTGGCGGCAAACACCCACACGTCGCCGACGGCAAAGCGCAGGGCGAGCAGGTTGTGCCAGCTGCCGCGCAGGATGATGACGGCCACGCCCGCCAAAGACAATATCAGGCCAAGGCTTTGCCAGCGGTTGAGGTTTTGGCGGTAAAACACGGCGCCCAGCAGCATGATCAGCACGGGAATGCAGGAATTGAGCAGCAGGGCGTTGGTGCTGGTGGTGGTGTGCAGGCCGATGTAAACAAAGGTGTTGAAGGCGGCGATGCCCGCGAGCGCGGTGCCGATGATCAGGCGGTAATGCTGCCGGTAGCGCAGGCGGTCGCGCCGCATCAGCGCCCAGGCAAACGGCAGCAGGATCAAGAGGGAAATCACCCAGCGGCCGAAGGCCAGTGTGAGCGGCGGAATGTCGTCGCGGATGGCGCGGGCGACAATCATATTGCCCGCCCACAGCAGGGGCGGGGTGATGAAAACGGGCAGTTGGGCGATGAGTTTGTTCATGGCGGCGGATCAGGCTACCTGAACAGCATCGGGCATCTGCAGCCAGCGGGCCAGCGCGTCGGCATCGGCTACCGACAGCCAGGCGGTGTCGGCTTGGGCGGCCTGCACGTCAATCTCGGTTTGCTGCAGCACGCCGTGGCGGAAGTAGTGTGCGCTGATGCGGCTACCCACCGGTTGTTGTGCCCACAGTGCGGCAAAGTCGGCGGCGGCATAGTCGTTGAGGGCGATCAGTCGGTCGCCGGCGGCCAGACCGGCCTGTTCGGCGCTGCCGTGGCTGAAAACATGGCTGAGCGTGATGTCGGCGGTGTTTTGTTTGAAGCGGGCGCCGAAGTCGGGAACGACGGCGGCCGGCGGCGGCGTGTCGCCCGTGCCGCCGCCGTGGCTGCGGGGCAGGGGCAGCCAGCTCAGGCGGATGCCGCCGTGTGCCAAGTTTTCGGCCAGCGGCAGCTCGGCGGTGCTGCGGATGGCGTGGTCGAAAAAGTCTTGCAGGTCCAAGCCGGTGAGGCCTTGGGCGAAGCTTTCCCAGCGGCCTTCGGGCAGGGGGTTGCGGTGGTCGAGCCAGTCTTGGTAGAGCGCCTGCATGATGCTGTCGAGGCTGTGTCGGCCTTGGCTGCGCTGCCGCACGGTGAGGTCGAGACAGAGGGCGGCGAGGGCGCCTTTTTGGTAGTAGCTGACGATGGCGTTGGGGCTGTTTTCGTTGGGTTTGTAGTATTTGTCCCAGGCGGTGAGGCTGGATTGGGCCAGGCTTTGCAGGCGGCGGCCGTGGCCTTGCTGTACGCGGGTGAGGTTTTGCGCCAGCAGTTTCAGGTAGCCTGCCGGGCTGAGCACGCCGCTGCGTACGAGAAATAAATCGTCGTAATAAGAGGTGATGCCTTCAAACGCCCACAGCTGTTCGGTATAGGCTTCGCGGTCGAGTTCGGATTCGGCAAAGGCGGCCGGCTGGATGGATTTGACGTTCCAGGCGTGGAAGTATTCGTGCGAAATCAGGCCGAGCAATTGGGTGTAACCGTCGTCGGGTTCGCCCAAGCCGTGCGCAGGCAAGCAGCGGCGGTCGGCCAGCAGGGCGGTGGCGCTGCCGTGTTCGAGGCCGCCGTATAGCTTGTCGCCCACGTGCAGTAAAAAGGTGTAGTCGGCAAACGGGGCGGGAGCAGGGAAAAAGTCGAGCTGGGTTTCGCAAATGGCGCGGGTGTCTCGAAGCAGGCGGTCGCGGTCGAAGTCGGCATAACGGCCGCTGAGCACGATGCGGTGTGGCAGGCCGCGGGCGGTGAATTCGAGTATTTCCAAACAGCCGGCTTCTACTGGGTGGTCGATGAGTTGGCGGTAGTTAGGCGCGTGGTAGCTGCCGTCGTCCAGGCGGGGCAGGGAAGTGGCGGTTTGCCATTCGGCGGGGAAGTCTAATCTTACCCGATGGGTTTGTTGCTCGCTGCCGTGCAGGCGCAGAAACAGGGCGGCGCCGTCGAAGAAGCCGCGTTCGCGGTCGAGATAGCAGCCGCGCACGGAAAGGTCGAAGGCGTAGATGTGGTAAACCAGTTGCCATTCGCCGTGGCAATTGGCGGCGGCCTGCCAAGTGTGTTTGTCGAGCTGTTGCAGGGGAACGGTTTGTCCGTTGCAGCTGGCAGAGAGATCGGTGAGATGGCGGGCGAATTCGCGGATCATATAGCTGCCGGGCACCCAATTGGGCAGGCTGAGCTTCGGTGCTTGATTGCCTTGGTGGGAGAAGGTGAGCTCGACGCGGAAAAGGTGGCGCAGGGGCAGGGCGGAAATGCGGTAGTGCGGCATGTTTCAGGTAGCCTCGTGTAAAGAGTTGTTTACAATTTTGGGGCGGCTTGATGTTTGTCAAGGCGGCGGGGGAGGGAAAAGGATATTCTTGCCGGGTTCGCCGGCCTGCCGGGCGCGGCACAAAGTAAAAAACAGGGCGTAAACTGCGTTTTTGTGGTTAAGGCCCGTATTTTGCTTTAAAATGGCACGGTTAAAACACCCGCAGTTTGTGTTAAGACTATGTTTAACGGCGGCTGCGGTGTTTCAATTTTTAAGATAAATCGGACGCATGGGTGCGGAAATTTGGCCGATGCAAACCGATATTGATGTTATATAAAGCCATTTTTAATGGAGATTTCTCATGGAAACGCAAACTTATAACTACAAAGTGGTGCGCCAGTTCGCCATCATGACTGTGGTTTGGGGGATTGTGGGCATGCTGGTCGGCGTGATTATCGCCGCGCAGCTTTATTGGCCGCAACTCAACTTGACCGATGTAGGTCCGTGGTTCCACTTCGGCCGCCTGCGTCCTCTGCATACCAATGCGGTGATCTTCGCATTCGGCGGTTGCGGCCTGTTCGCCACTTCTTATTATGTGGTGCAGCGTACTTGTAATGTGCGCCTGTTCAGCGACAAGCTGGCGGCGTTTACGTTCTGGGGCTGGCAGGCCGTGATTGTGCTGGCCGCCATTACCCTGCCGCTGGGCTACACCCAAGGTAAGGAATATGCCGAATTGGCTTGGCCGATCGATATTCTGATTACCTTGGTGTGGGTGGCTTATGCGGTTGTGTTCTTCGGCACCATCGCCAAGCGTAAGGTGAAACACATCTATGTGGCCAACTGGTTCTACGGTGCGTTCATTTTGGCTGTGGCCTTGCTGCACGTGGTCAACAGCTTGGCTGTGCCGACCGGCCTGTTCAGCATGACTTCTTACCCGGTGTATTCCGGCGCCATCGACGCCATGGTGCAGTGGTGGTACGGCCACAATGCGGTGGGCTTCTTCCTGACCGCTGCTTTCTTGGGCATGATGTATTACTTCGTGCCCAAACAAGCGGGCCGTCCGGTTTATTCCTACCGTTTGTCCGTTGTGCACTTCTGGGCTTTGATTTTCACCTATATGTGGGCCGGCCCGCACCACCTGCACTACACCGCCCTGCCTGATTGGACCCAGTCTCTGGGCATGGTGTTGTCGCTGATTCTGTTTGCGCCCTCTTGGGGCGGCATGATCAACGGCATCATGACGCTGTCCGGCGCGTGGCACAAACTGCGCACCGATCCGATTCTGAAGTTCTTGGTGGTGTCCCTGTCCTTCTACGGTATGTCTACTTTCGAAGGCCCGATGATGTCGATCAAAACGGTGAACGCTTTGAGCCACTACACCGACTGGACGGTCGGCCACGTGCACTCCGGCGCTTTGGGCTGGGTGGGCTTCGTCACCATCGGTTCTATCTACTATCTGGTTCCCCGCCTGTTCGGCCGCAAAGAAATGTACAGCACCAAGCTGATTGAAGTGCATTTCTGGATCGGCACCATCGGCATCGTGCTCTACATCGCTTCCATGTGGATTGCCGGTGTGATGCAGGGCCTGATGTGGGGCAACCTGAACCTAGACGGTACGCTGACTTATTCTTTCGTTGAGTCTGTGAAGGAAAGCATGAAGTTCTACCTGATCCGCTTTGTCGGTGGTGCGCTGTATCTGTCCGGCATGGTGCTGATGGCCTATAACGTGTACCGCACGATTACCGCCGGCAAGCCTGTTAATGCCGAAATCCCGGTTTTGACCCAAAACCAGCATCACTAATACCAACAGATAGAAAGCACAGGCTACCAAAATGAAATTACAACAACTTGTTGAAGAAAAAGTCGGTTACCTGATCGTGTTTACCTTCTTGGTAATCAGCGTGGGTCTGCTTGTCGAAGTGGTTCCCCTGTTTTACACCAAATCGGTAACCGAACCTGCTCCGGGCGTGAAGCCTTACACCGCCCTGCAAGTGGCCGGCCGCGATGTGTACATCCGCGAAGGCTGCTACAACTGCCACTCGCAAATGATCCGCCCGTTCCGTGCGGAAACTGAGCGTTACGGCCACTATTCGGTGGGCGGCGAGTCGGTTTACGACCACCCGTTCCAATGGGGCTCCAAGCGTACCGGTCCGGATCTGGCCCGTGTGGGCGGCCGCTATTCTGACGAATGGCACCGTTTGCACCTGCTGAATCCGCGTGATGTGGTGCCGGAGTCCAATATGCCTGCCTTCCCGTGGTTGGCGCGCAATCGCGTAGACGGCGAAACCGTGGCCCAACACATGCGCACCCTGCGCACCGTGGGCGTGCCCTACACAGACGAGCAGATTGCCGCCGCTGCCGGCGAAGTGGAAGGCAAGTCTGAGCTGGATGCCGTCATCGCCTACCTGCAAGGCTTGGGCTTGGCACTGAAAAACAACGAAGTGAAATAAGGCGGGTTATGGCTATCCTGACTTTGGCTGTGAATCAGATCATCTACATCGTGGTCACTTTGATTATTGCGTTGATGTTTGCTTTGGTGTTGTGGATTACCCTCAACCGTAAAGCCAAGCCGCATTATGAAAACGAAGGCCAGCGCATCATTGACGATGAAGATACGCCTGGCGATGATTCCGGCCTTTCAGGTAGCCGCAACCGGCACGGAGCAGAATAATGGAAACATCTCAATTTACCAGCAGTTTCTGGCACTACTATATTTGTGCCATTGTCATCCTCAGCTTCATCGGTCTGTTTTGGCTGCTGTTTTCACAAAACAAAGTGAAAGCGCCGCCGAAAGGCGAAGACGTCAAAACCATGGGCCATGAATGGGACGGCATTGAAGAGTACAACAACCCGCTGCCGCGTTGGTGGTTCTTTCTCTTCATTCTCACCGTTTTGTTCAGTATCGGCTATCTGATTGTGTATCCCGGTATGGGCGACTTCAAAGGCGTGGGCTTCGGCGGCCAGGCTTGGACCAGCCAAAGCCAGTATGAGTCGGAAGTCAAAGCGGCCAACGAAAAATTCGCTCCGGTTTATGCGAAATTTGCCAATATGCCGGTGGAAGAAGTGGCCAAAGACGAAGATGCGCAACGTATCGGCAAACACCTCTTTGATACCTACTGTATCCAATGTCACGGTTCCGATGCCAAGGGCCAGCGCGGCTTCCCCGATCTGACCGACCACGACTGGCTGTGGGGCGGCTCTCCCGAGCAAATCAAGGAGAGTATTGCCAAAGGCCGCGTCGGCATCATGGCTGCCTGGGGCCCGCAACTGGGTGAGGAAGGCGTGAAAAATGCCGCCCACTATGTGTTGTCCCTGTCCAATTCCGGTAATCCCAGCTTGGATCCGGCCCGCGTAAAACGCGGTGAAGCTGTCTTCCACGGCCCGCCTGCCAACTGTTTCGTCTGCCATGGTGACAAAGGTCAGGGCGTATTGGGTGCCGGCCCCAACCTGAGTGATGATGTTTGGCTGTGGGGCAACAGCGAGAAAGCCATCATGGAAACTATCACCAACGGCCGTCACAACCAAATGCCGGCATGGGAAGGCTTCCTGAATGACGACAAAGTACACATCCTGACTGCTTACGTATGGGGCAAATCCAATAACGGCCAAGCCGCCGCTGCGGCAGACACCAAACCTGCTTCTGCGCCTGCTGCTTCCGAAGCTGCCGCTTCTCAAGCTGTTCCCGTAGCAGCCTCGCAAGCCCAGCCCGCTGCGGATGAAGCGCAAGTATCGTTTGATAAAGGTATGGCCGTCTTCTATTTTGCCACCGGTAAGAGCGAAGTGGCCGGCAATGCCGCCCAAGTTGCCGCCGAGTTGGTTGAGGCCGGTAAAGCCGGTAAAAAACTGGTGATCAGCGGCTATACCGACAGCACCGGCAATGCCGCCTTAAATGCCGAGTTGTCCAAGCAGCGCGCTCAAGCCGTACAGGCATTTTTAGAGGCGCAAGGTGTGGATCCGAAAAACATCGAGCTGCGTAAACCGGAAGACACCACTGCCGCTCAAGGCAACAATGCCGAAGGCCGTCGAGTTGAGGTGAGAATCGAAGGATAAGCCTTTTAGGCTGAAATCAAGGCTACCTGAAAATTTTCAGGTAGCCTTTTCCATTGGATGATGCTCAGCGTTTCAATTGCCGCGCCGCTTGCAAAGCGAAATAGGTCAGAATGCCGTCTGCCCCCGCCCGTTTAAAAGCCAGCAGGCTTTCCAAAATAACTTTGCTGCCGTCCAGCCAGCCGTTTTCGATGGCGGCCTGCAACATCGCATATTCGCCGGATACTTGATAGGCATAAGTCGGTACCCCGAATTCATCTTTTACCCGACGAATGATGTCGAGATACGGCATCCCCGGCTTAATCATCACCATATCGGCCCCTTCCTGTAAATCCAAAGCGATTTCATGCAAGGCTTCGTCGCTGTTGGCCGGATCCATCTGGTAGGTCTGCTTATCGGCCTTGCCCAAATTGCCCGAGCTGCCTACCGCATCACGGAAAGGGCCGTAGAAAGCGGAAGCGTATTTGGCGGAATAGGCCATGATGCGGGTGTGCCGATGTCCGGCCTCTTCCAGCGCATCGCGGATGGCGCCGATCCGACCGTCCATCATATCCGAGGGGGCCACCACTTGCGCCCCGGCTTCCGCATGACAAAGTGCCTGTTTGATCAGGACTTCAATGGTTTCATCATTCAAAACATAGCCTTGATTGTCAACCAGGCCGTCCTGCCCGTGGCTGGTATAGGGGTCCAAAGCAATAT
The DNA here is from genome assembly GCF_014054965.1 of Neisseria shayeganii. NCBI lineage: Bacteria > Pseudomonadati > Pseudomonadota > Betaproteobacteria > Neisseriales > Neisseriaceae > Neisseria > Neisseria shayeganii. Next base: position 216,221 of record NZ_CP059567.1, read on the forward strand.
CCGTCATTACGCCCAATTCGGGAAAACGTTCGCGTAAAGCGCGTACCGTACGCGGAATAATGCCTTCCGGATTAAAAGCCTCGCTGGCCTGCAAGTCTTTGTGAGCAACCGATGCCGGAAAAAGTGCCAACATCGGAATGTCCAGCTTGCAGGCTTCTTCTGCTTGGTGCAGCAGATTGTCCAAAGTTTGCCTTTCGATACCCGGCATAGAGGAGACAGCCTCATTCTGCTTCCCCTGCTCCAAAACAAAAACCGGATAAATCAGATCATTGGTGCTCAATAAGTGCTCACGCATCAAACGGCGGGAAAATTCGTCTTTACGCATCCGGCGCATCCGGGTGGTGGGTACGGTTCGAAAAGGTGTGTTCATGACAAGCTCCACATTAATGAATCAATCTTGGCAATATAACCATGTAAGTTGGATAAGTATAGCTTGAGACCTTTGCAAAACCCCCATCTGCGGCGCATTTCTGCGTTGTGCGCTGCTCGCTCACTTGCCTATCTAGATGATATGTCTGCGTTCGCTGCGCTGCTACGCCTTGAACTGTATCCACATCTGAGGGTTTTGCAAAGGTCTCAGCTTGCTTAGATGAGATAAGTTGAAGTGGCTCAGGCTACCTGAAACTTTTCAGGTAGCCTGTATTCAGGTAGCCTGTATTCAGGTTGGGCGGTCTGATTTGGGTTTATTTTGGGGTTGGGTGCGGGCTGGTTATTTTATTGTCTGATAAAATTTCCTTGTTATTCATGGTGGTGATGGATTGGGTGGGATTTTTTTGTGATTTGTGGTTGACTGTGTTTGGTTGGGGGCGTATAGTTCGCCTTCTTCGCTGCTTCGGCAGCAAAAATTTTGCTCTTTAACAGTACAGATTACCGATAAGTGTGAGTGCATTGAGCCTCACACTGCGACAAAAACAGACAAGATGTAGATTAACTACATTGTGTTGGTTTCTTTGAAGCAGACCAGAAGTTATTAAGTTAGAGATTGAACATAAGAGTTTGATCCTGGCTCAGATTGAACGCTGGCGGCATGCTTTACACATGCAAGTCGGACGGCAGCACAGAGAAGCTTGCTTCTTGGGTGGCGAGTGGCGAACGGGTGAGTAACGCATCGGAACGTACCGAGTAGTGGGGGATAACTGTCCGAAAGGATGGCTAATACCGCATACGCTTTGAGAAGGAAAGCGGGGGATCTTCGGACCTCGCGCTATTCGAGCGGCCGATGTCTGATTAGCTAGTTGGTGGGGTAAAGGCCTACCAAGGCGACGATCAGTAGCGGGTCTGAGAGGATGATCCGCCACACTGGGACTGAGACACGGCCCAGACTCCTACGGGAGGCAGCAGTGGGGAATTTTGGACAATGGGCGCAAGCCTGATCCAGCCATGCCGCGTGTCTGAAGAAGGCCTTCGGGTTGTAAAGGACTTTTGTCAGGGAAGAAAAGCTTTGGGTTAATACCCTGGAGTGATGACGGTACCTGAAGAATAAGCACCGGCTAACTACGTGCCAGCAGCCGCGGTAATACGTAGGGTGCGAGCGTTAATCGGAATTACTGGGCGTAAAGCGAGCGCAGACGGTTTGTTAAGCAGGATGTGAAATCCCCGGGCTCAACCTGGGAACTGCGTTCTGAACTGGCAGGCTAGAGTATGTCAGAGGGGGGTAGAATTCCACGTGTAGCAGTGAAATGCGTAGAGATGTGGAGGAATACCGATGGCGAAGGCAGCCCCCTGGGATAATACTGACGTTCATGCTCGAAAGCGTGGGTAGCAAACAGGATTAGATACCCTGGTAGTCCACGCCCTAAACGATGTCAATTAGCTGTTGGGGTGCATGACACCTTAGTAGCGTAGCTAACGCGTGAAATTGACCGCCTGGGGAGTACGGTCGCAAGATTAAAACTCAAAGGAATTGACGGGGACCCGCACAAGCGGTGGATGATGTGGATTAATTCGATGCAACGCGAAGAACCTTACCTGGTCTTGACATGTACGGAATCCTCCAGAGACGGAGGAGTGCCTTCGGGAGCCGTAACACAGGTGCTGCATGGCTGTCGTCAGCTCGTGTCGTGAGATGTTGGGTTAAGTCCCGCAACGAGCGCAACCCTTGTCATTAGTTGCCATCATTTAGTTGGGCACTCTAATGAGACTGCCGGTGACAAACCGGAGGAAGGTGGGGATGACGTCAAGTCCTCATGGCCCTTATGACCAGGGCTTCACACGTCATACAATGGTCGGTACAGAGGGTAGCCAAGCCGCGAGGTGGAGCCAATCCCAAAAAACCGATCGTAGTCCGGATTGCACTCTGCAACTCGAGTGCATGAAGTCGGAATCGCTAGTAATCGCAGGTCAGCATACTGCGGTGAATACGTTCCCGGGTCTTGTACACACCGCCCGTCACACCATGGGAGTGGGGGATACCAGAAGTAGGTAGGGTAACCGCAAGGAGCCCGCTTACCACGGTATGCTTCATGACTGGGGTGAAGTCGTAACAAGGTAGCCGTAGGGGAACCTGCGGCTGGATCACCTCCTTTCTAGAGAAAAGACGGGGCTTGGTGCATTCACACTTATCGGTAAACTGTGAATTAGAGATGCGAAACTGGTTGGGGGAACCCGACGAAGTTGGAGTAATCTGGGTTTGTAGCTCAGCTGGTTAGAGCACACGCTTGATAAGCGTGGGGTCGCAGGTTCAAGTCCTGCCAGACCCACCAAGAGATTGGGGGCATAGCTCAGTTGGTAGAGCACCTGCTTTGCAAGCAGGGGGTCATCGGTTCGATCCCGTTTGCCTCCACCAAAAGCTGATGGCAAATAAAAACGAGTTTGAAGAGCTGGTTTTTATTTGCGATTAAAAGTTGCATTGATCTTTAACAAATTGGAAAGCCGAAATCAACAAACAAAGACAATGTTGGTTTTACCCGCCCGAAGCGATTCATTTGTCTTCAGGCAGCCTGCAAAGGCAAGGGTGAGACCACAGTAATTTGGGTGATGATTGTATCGTTTGTCTGTGAGTGCAAAAGGCACAGACGAACACACAACAAGCAGTAAGCTTTATCAAAGTAGAGAGCCTAAGTTAAACCGACTTGTCAACGGAAGGTTTAGCGAAGTCAGCAGGTTCTTCAAATGATAGAGTCAAGTGAATAAGTGCATCAGGTGGATGCCTTGGCGATGATAGGCGACGAAGGACGTGTAAGCCTGCGAAAAGCATCGGGGAGCTGGCAATAGAGCTATGATCCGGTGATGTCCGAATGGGGAAACCCACCGTATTCTGTACGGTATCCTTATCTGAATACATAGGATAAGCGAAGCGAACCCGGAGAACTGAACCATCTAAGTACCCGGAGGAAAAGAAATCAACCGAGATTCCGCAAGTAGTGGCGAGCGAACGCGGAGGAGCCTGTATACGATAGCTGTTGGGATAGAAGAAGGACTTGGAAACGTCCGCCATAGTGGGTGATAGCCCCGTATTCGAAATTCCAGCAGTGGTACTAGGTATACGACAAGTAGGGCGGGACACGTGAAATCCTGTCTGAAGATGGGGGGACCATCCTCCAAGGCTAAATACTCATCATCGACCGATAGTGAACCAGTACCGTGAGGGAAAGGCGAAAAGAACCCCGGGAGGGGAGTGAAATAGAACCTGAAACCTGATGCATACAAACAGTGGGAGCCTCTTAATGGGGTGACTGCGTACCTTTTGTATAATGGGTCAACGACTTACATTCAGTAGCGAGCTTAACCGGATAGGGGAGGCGCAGGGAAACCGAGTCTTAATAGGGCGATCAGTTGCTGGGTGTAGACCCGAAACCGAGTGATCTATCCATGGCCAGGATGAAGGTGCCGTAACAGGTACTGGAGGTCCGAACCCACGCATGTTGCAAAATGCGGGGATGAGCTGTGGATAGGGGTGAAAGGCTAAACAAACTCGGAGATAGCTGGTTCTCCCCGAAAACTATTTAGGTAGTGCCTCATGTATCACTTCCGGGGGTAAAGCACTGTTATGGCTAGGGGGTCATTGCGACTTACCAACCCATGGCAAACTAAGAATACCGGAAAGTGCAATCATGGGAGACAGACAGCGGGTGCTAACGTCCGTTGTCAAGAGGGAAACAACCCAGACCGCCAGCTAAGGTCCCAAATGACAGATTAAGTGGTAAACGAAGTGGGAAGGCCCAGACAGCCAGGATGTTGGCTTAGAAGCAGCCATCATTTAAAGAAAGCGTAATAGCTCACTGGTCGAGTCGTCCTGCGCGGAAGATGTAACGGGGCTCAAATCTGTAACCGAAGCTGCGGATGCGCGCTTCATTAAATGAATTCAGATAGCTTGCCGGAGCGAAGCGACGGAAAGCATTTATTAAAGTGGAGTTTATTTAATGAAGCGCGCATGGTAGGGGAGCGTTCTGTAGGCCTGAGAAGGTGCATCGTAAGGTGTGCTGGAGGTATCAGAAGTGCGAATGTTGACATGAGTAGCGATAAAGCGGGTGAAAAGCCCGCTCGCCGAAAGCCCAAGGTTTCCTACGCAACGTTCATCGGCGTAGGGTGAGTCGGCCCCTAAGGCGAGGCAGAAATGCGTAGTCGATGGGAAACGGGTTAATATTCCCGTACTTTGATTCAATGCGATGTGGGGACGGAGAAGGTTAGGTTAGCAAGCTGTTGGAATAGCTTGTTTAAGCCGGTAGGTGGAAGACTTAGGCAAATCCGGGTCTTCATAACACCGAGAAGTGATGACGATTGTCTACGGACAAGAAGTAACTGATACCACGCTTCCAGGAAAAGCCACTAAGCTTCAGTTGAATCAGAACCGTACCGCAAACCGACACAGGTGGGCAGGATGAGAATTCTAAGGCGCTTGAGAGAACTCGGGAGAAGGAACTCGGCAAATTGATACCGTAACTTCGGGAGAAGGTATGCCCTCTGAGGTGAAGCACTTGCTGCGTAAGCTTTGGAGGGTCGCAGAGAATCGGTGGCTGCGACTGTTTATTAAAAACACAGCACTCTGCTAACACGAAAGTGGACGTATAGGGTGTGACGCCTGCCCGGTGCTGGAAGGTTAATTGAAGATGTGCAAGCATCGGATCGAAGCCCCAGTAAACGGCGGCCGTAACTATAACGGTCCTAAGGTAGCGAAATTCCTTGTCGGGTAAGTTCCGACCCGCACGAATGGCGTAACGATGGCCACACTGTCTCCTCCCGAGACTCAGCGAAGTTGAAATGGTTGTGAAGATGCAATCTCCCCGCTGCTAGACGGAAAGACCCCGTGAACCTTTACTGTAGCTTTGCATTGGACTTTGAAGGCACTTGTGTAGGATAGGTGGGAGGCTTAGAAGCAGAGACGCCAGTTTCTGTGGAGCCGTCCTTGAAATACCACCCTGGTGTCTTTGAGGTTCTAACCCAGGTCCGTAATCCGGATCGGGGACCGTGCATGGTAGGCAGTTTGACTGGGGCGGTCTCCTCCCAAAGAGTAACGGAGGAGTTCGAAGGTTACCTAGGTCCGGTCGGAAATCGGACTGATAGTGCAATGGCAAAAGGTAGCTTAACTGCGAGACCGACAAGTCGAGCAGGTGCGAAAGCAGGACATAGTGATCCGGTGGTTCTGTATGGAAGGGCCATCGCTCAACGGATAAAAGGTACTCCGGGGATAACAGGCTGATTCCGCCCAAGAGTTCATATCGACGGCGGAGTTTGGCACCTCGATGTCGGCTCATCACATCCTGGGGCTGTAGTCGGTCCCAAGGGTATGGCTGTTCGCCATTTAAAGTGGTACGTGAGCTGGGTTTAAAACGTCGTGAGACAGTTTGGTCCCTATCTGCAGTGGGCGTTGGAAGTTTGACGGGGGCTGCTCCTAGTACGAGAGGACCGGAGTGGACGAACCTCTGGTGTACCGGTTGTGACGCCAGTCGCATCGCCGGGTAGCTAAGTTCGGAAGAGATAAGCGCTGAAAGCATCTAAGCGCGAAACTCGCCTGAAGATGAGACTTCCCTGAGGGCTTGACCCTCCTGAAGAGTCGTTCTAGACCAGGACGTTGATAGGTCGGGTGTGGAAGCGCAGCAATGCGTGAAGCTAACCGATACTAATTGCTCGTGAGGCTTGACTCTATCATTTGAAGAACTTTGGATTCGGACATCGGATATCGGCAAACCGATATCCAACATCACGAATCAAAGTAATAAAAAGATAAAAGCTTACATAAGACTTGATGACACATCATCGCACCGTTGATTAAACAATAAATAAGTGAAGCAGCGCTTCATAACGGCTTACCAATTTGACAGTTTATGTTTGGCGGCCATAGCGAGTTGGTCCCACGCCTTCCCATCCCGAACAGGACCGTGAAACGACTCAGCGCCGATGATAGTACGGATACCCGTGTGAAAGTAGGTCACCGCCAAACCCCATTACTAAAGCCCCCTGAATATCAGGGGGCTTTTGCTTTTGAAGCAACCATCTTGGATAAATGCAGAACACATATCTGATTTCGGATGTGCCAATGTTTCAGGCATTTGGCATGGATATAGACTTCTTTTCTGTTCGCTTATCCTATTTTTAGGCATAATGCTTACTTTTTGCACACCATCTTGGGGAATGTTGATGAAGTCTGCTTTTCTTCGTGCCGCGGTTTTGGCCGCGCTGCTGCCTTTAGCCGCTTGTAATGCACAGCCGGCGCACAAATCCGCACAACCGGCTGCTGCGCCGGCAGATGCCGTTAAAGCCATTACCGATAAAATCACGCAAACTTATGCCGAGCAGGACATTAAAGTGCTGAACGTAGCCGAGTCGCCGGTAGCGGGAATTTACGAGGTGTATTTGTCCGGCAATCAATTGGTTTACATGAGTGCGGACGGCAACCATATGTTCACCGGCGATTTGATTGACGTTACCGAACGCAGCAATCTTTCTGAACAGCGGCGCAGCGATTTAAACCGCATCGATTATGCGGCCCTGCCTTTGGATAAAGCGATCACTGAGGTGCGCGGCAACGGCAGCTTGAAAGTGGCGGTGTTTACCGATCCGGATTGCCCGTATTGCAAGCGTCTGGAGCGTGAGTTTGAGAAGATGAGCGACATCACGATTTACAACTTTATGATGCCGATTCCCTCCCTGCATCCGGCGGCCAAAGCTAAAGCCGAGCGCATTTGGTGTAACCAGGACCGTACGGCAGCGTGGACAGGCTGGATGCGCAAAGGCGCGGTGCCGGCAGAAGTGCCGGCTTGCGGCAATCCGATTGCCGACACCATGGAATTGGGGACGCAGTTGGGCTTTAACGGTACGCCGACTTTGGTCTTTCCCAACGGCAAAATCATGGCCGGTTATCTGCCCAACCCCGAGTTGAAGCAAGCGATTGCCGACAACCAGAAATAAAATCACACTATCTATACGGCTTTCAGGTAGCCTGCTGAGGCTACCTGAAAAGCTTTTAGGGTGGCGGCGGCCAATAACCCGCAGGGTTTTACAGTATAATGGCCGCCCTGTATTTCCAACATTAAGGAACAACCATGGCAGACTTCAACAAAATTCTCGACGCCGGCGACGTAGACGGCGGCATCATCAATGTGGTGATTGAAATCCCGCAGGGCTCCAACCACAAAATCGAATGGGACCGTAAAAACGCGGTAATGAAACTCGACCGGGTGGAACCCCTGGCTTTTGCCAAGCCCACCAATTACGGTTTTATCCCGCAAACTTTGGACGAAGACGGCGATGAGCTGGATGCTTTGATCATTACCGACACCCCGCTGCCCATCGGCATCTATATGGAAGCCAAAGTCATCGGTGTGATGAAGTTTGTGGACGACGGCGAAGTAGACGACAAAGTGGTGGTGGTACCGGCCGACGACCGCCATACCGGCAATGCGATTAACAGCTTGTCTGATTTGCCCCAGCAGCTGATCAAACAAATCGAATTCCACTTCAACCACTACAAAGACCTGAAAAAGCCCGGCACCACCCAAGTGACCAAGTGGGGCGACATTGAAGAGGCCAAGGAAGTGATCCGCGAGTCGCAAGCCCGCTGGAAAGCTCTGTAATCTTGACGCTCAAAGCAGCAAAAGGCTACCTGAAACGTTTCAGGTAGCCTTTCTCGTATATTGGGGCAGGCAATCCGCAACGGCGCTTGGCGGTTTATCCGCTGTGGTGCTCTCCGTTTAGCAGCGCCAGCAGGCCGGCTTCGTCCAGAATGCCCACACCCAAAGCTTGGGCTTTGTCCAGCTTGCTGCCGGCGGCTTCGCCGGCCACCACATAATCGGTTTTTTTCGACACGCTGCCGGACACTTTGCCGCCGGCCGCTTCAATCAAGGCGGCGGCTTCATCGCGCTTGAGGCTGGGCAGGGTGCCGGTGAGCACCACAGTCTTGCCGGCCAGCGGCGCAGACGGGCTGTCGGAAACGCCGGCCGCGGCAGCGTGGTCTGCGGCCTCGGGCAATGAGGCCAGAAAGCGGGCGATGTCGCGCAGCAGGGCGGCGTGTTCGGTTTGCGTGCGCCATTGCTGCCAGGCCGCCGGCAGCGCTTCGTCTTGTAACAGGCCATTCATGCTGCCGCCGGCCAGCGCCCATAATTCGGCGGCGCGTTTTTCGCTCAGTTTGATACCGGGCAGGCGGGCAAGCCATTGCTCCGGGGCGAAATACTGCACCAGCTGCGGGCTGGGCGGGCCTTCCTGCGGCTGCACGCCGGCGGCCAGCAAATCGTCCAACAGCGCGCTTTGTGCGGGCTGGCGGAAATAATCGGCAATCGAGGCCGCCACCACGCCGCCGATGTCGGGCAGGCACGCCAGCAAGGGCTGCGGCGCCTGCCGCAGCAGCGCCAGCTTGCCAAAGGCGGCGGCCAGCTGCTTGGCGGTACTTTCGCCCACATGGCGGATGCCCAAGGCAAACAGCAGCCGCGCCAACGGCGGGGTGCGGCTGGCGGCGATGCCGTCGAGAATATTCTGTGCCCATTTTTGCGGCTTGGGCTTGCTGCTGTCGTCTTGGCCGCCGTCTTTGATTTGTTGCAGGGTGGCGATGTCGAGGCGGTAGAGGTCGGCAAAGCCGTGCACCAAATCCTGCGCCACCAGCGCTTCAATCTGTTTTTGCCCCAAGCCTTCGATGTCCATCGCCTTGCGCGCGGCGAAATGAATCAAGCCTTGCGCCCGTTGCGCCGCGCACAGCATGCCGCCGCTGCAACGCGCCACTGCTTCGTTTTCTTCGCGTACCACCGCGCTGCCGCACACCGGGCAGCTTTCAGGTAGCCTGAAGGGCGGAGATTGTGGTGAGAGGCTACCTGAAAACAAGTCTGCGCCCGGTATTTCCACCATCGGCCGCCGCTCAGGCAGGATGCGCACCACTTCGGGAATCACGTCGCCGGCGCGGCGTACCACCACGGTGTCGCCCACGCGCACGTCTTTGCGGCTGACTTCGTCCTGATTGTGCAGGGTGGCGTTGGTCACGGTGACGCCGCCGACAAACACCGGCTGCAAACGTGCCACCGGCGTGACCGCACCGGTGCGGCCCACCTGCACATCGATGGCTTCCACCACCGTCAGCGCTTCTTCGGCGGGGAATTTGTGCGCCACCGCCCAACGCGGCGCGCGCGACACGAAACCCAGCTGCTGTTGCTGAGCCAGGCTATTCACCTTTACCACCACGCCGTCGATTTCATAGGGCAGGCCGGGGCGCTCGGCGGCCAAGCGCTCGTAAAAGGCCAGCACTGCTTCGATGCCTTTGCACACGGCAAAGCGGCCTTCAGGCAGGCTGAAACCCAGCCCGCCCAAATAGGCCAGCTCGTCGATGTGGGTCTCGGCTACTTTGCCGCCTTGTTGGCGGGCGATGCCGTAGGCGAAAAAATGCAGTTTGCGTTGGGCGGTGATTTTGGAATCGAGTTGGCGCAGGCTGCCGGCGGCGGCATTGCGCGGGTTGGCAAACGGTTTCTGCCCCGCCGCTTCCTGGCGTCGGTTGAGGGCGGCGAAATCGGCTTTCAGCATTAGCACTTCGCCGCGCACTTCGATCAACTTTGGCAGAAGATGGCCGCCTTGCAGTTGCAGCGGCACATTGCGCACGGTTTTCAGATTGTCGGTCACGTCTTCGCCGCTGGCGCCGTCGCCGCGGGTGGCCGCCTGCACCAACACGCCGTGCCGATACAGCAGGCTCACCGCCAGGCCGTCGAATTTGGGCTCGCTGCAATACACCACCTGCGCCAGCCCCAAGTCTTTGCCCACCCGTTCATTGAACGCGCGCATTTCGGCATGATCAAACGCCCCGCTGTCGTCCTGCGGTGAAAAGGCGTTGTTGAGCGACAGCATCGGCACCGCGTGCACCACGGTGTCGAAACCGGCCAGCACGGCGCCGCCCACCCGACGGGTGGGGCTTTCAGGTAGCCTCAGCTCGGGGTGCGCGGCTTCCAGAGCCTCCAGCTCGCGGTAGAGGCGGTCGTATTCGGCGTCGGGCACGCTGGGCGCGTCGAGGGTGTAATACTCGTGGGCGTAGCGGTTGAGGGTGTCGGTAAGGGTGCGGATGCGTTGGGCGGTCATGTGGGCGTTTTCGGTAGAACAAAGGTAGGCATCATAACATGCCGCGCCCGGGCAGGCGTTTGGCAGCGGGCGGATGTTCATGCGAAAGGGCTACCTGCAAGCGTGATGCTTTCAGGTAGCCCTGATGGAGGCGGTTCAGCCGAGTTATTCCGGTTTGGCCGTGGTGGCGCCGATGACGCCTTCCCAATGGCTGTCTCGCTGATCGCGATCATTCCACGCCTTGCCGGTCAGCACCTCGCCGTGCTCACCGTACAGGCCGCCGTCAAAAAAGCCGTTGATTTGCAGTCGGGCATTGGGTCCGCCTTGGGTGTCCAACCACAGCTGGCCGCTTACACGGCCGTCGTCACCGACCGGAACGGCCAGTCCTTTACTGCCGCGGGGGGCGAGACTGCTCTGGGGACCCAGATGCCAGATCTGTACGCCGTCACGGCCGCTGCCGTTGATCTGCATCGCCAGGGTTTTGTTGCCGCCGTGATAAACGGCCGCTACCGGTGCCTCAAGCACTTCATTGCTGACGTGGTGGTGGCGGTAATACATGGTGCCGCGGTAATGCAGGTTGGCCAAGCCTTCCGGCCGCTTCAACAGTGCGTCGTCGGCATCCTGTAGGTGCAGCAAGTGCAGGATGGAGCCTTCAGGTTCGTTATTGTATACGTTGCGAACTTGGCGGCTGACGGCGGCATGGCCGTAGTAGCCGATCAAACGCCCATTGTGCCCGCGCAAGGTCTCGATCAGCGGTTGGCCGACAAAATTGGCATCTGGGTGCAGAATTTGCAGTTGGATGTTTTTGCCGCCGGTATCGAGGCTTAATTGCACCAAGTTGCGGTTTTCCGCATTCATTCTATTGTCAACAACCAGTTTCTCAAAGGTTTGGCGGTTCAGTTCTTGTAATGATGCCGGCGGTGTTGGCTGTGTGTCGGGTTTGGGTTCTGCTTCAGGTTTGGGTTCTGCCTCAGGCTTGGGCTGCGCTTCGGGCTTGGGCTGCGCTTCGGGCTTGGGCTGCGCTTCGGGCTTGGGCTGCGCTTCGGGCTTGGGCTGCGCTTCGGGCTTGGGCTGCGCTTCGGGCTTGGGCTGCGCTTCGGGCTTGGGCTGCGCTTCGGGCTTGGGCTGCGCTTCGGGCTTGGGCTGCGCTTCGGGCTTGGGCTGCGCTTCGGGCTTGGCTGGCGCTTCAGGTTTGGACGGTGTGTCCGGTAAGGTTTCAGCCGGCGGGGCGGGTGGTTGGCCAACTGTCGGGCCGCTACCCCCGCTGCTGCCGCAGGCGGATAAGAAAACGGCCAGGAGGGCGCTGACGAATAGGGTTTGAGTGTTCATTTGTGTTCGATTGCTGATTGATAAACAGGGGTGACGGTAGGCCGGTTTCACTGATTCAAGCGGCTTAGCTGAAACCGTTACCATGAAAACAAACTGCCTGGCGTCGGCCAGGCAGTTTGCAGCGGGGCGGCTTTATACCACAATGTTCACCAAGCGCTTGGGTACCACGATAATTTTTTTCGCAACTTTACCTTCGGTGAATTTCTGCGCACCGGCGCTGGCGAGCGCGGCGGTTTCGATGGCGGCTTGATCGGCATCGGCGGCCACGGTGATTTTGTCGCGCAATTTGCCGTTTACCTGCACCATCATTTCGATTTCGGTTTGCACCAGCGCGGCGGGGTCGGCTTTCGGCCAGCCCTGTTCCCACACTTTGCCTTCAGGGCGCAGTACCGCCCACAGGGTTTCGCAGATATGCGGCACAATCGGCCACAGCAACACCACCACGCTTTCCAATACTTCCTGCGCCACGGCGCGGCCGTTTTCATCGGCGGTATCGGTTTTGTCGTATTGGTTGAGCAGCTCCATCACGGCGGCGATGGCGGTGTTGAACTGCTGGCGGCGGTCGTAGTCGTCGGTGACTTTGGCGATGGTGCTGTGCAGCTTGAAGCGCAGGTCTTTCAGGGCGGCGGAGAGGCCGTCTTGGCTACCTGAAAAGGCGGCAACCGGGACGCCCTGTTTTTGGAATTCGTACACCGTGCGCCACAGGCGGCGCAGGAAGCGGTGGGCGCCTTCCACGCCGGCGTCGCTCCATTCCAGCGACTGCTCGGGCGGCGAGGCGAACATCATAAACAGGCGCGCGGTGTCGGCGCCGTAGGCGTCGATCAAAGCTTGAGGATCCACGCCGTTTTTCCTCGACTTCGACATTTTCTCGATGCCGCCGATGGTGACGGGCTGGCCGTCGGCCTTCAGTATGGCGGAAGTAGGGCGGCCTTTTTCGTCAAGAGAAAGTTCGATATCGGCCGGATTGAACCAATCTCTACGGCCATTGGCCTGTTCGCGGTAGAAGGTGCCGCACACCACCATGCCCTGGGTGAGCAGCTGTTTGAACGGTTCTTTCACCGGTACGATGCCTTCTTCATGCATCAGCTTGGTGAAGAAGCGGGCGTACAAGAGATGCAAAATGGCGTGTTCGATGCCGCCTATGTATTGGTCGGCCGCCTGCCAGTATTGCGCTGCCGCCGGCTCGACCATGCCGCCCTCAAACTGCGGCGACATATAGCGGAACTGGTACCAGCTGGATTCCATAAAGGTGTCCATGGTGTCGGTTTCGCGGCGGGCGGGGCCGCCGCAGTGCGGGCAGGTGGTTTCGTAAAACTCGGGCATTTTCGCCAGCGGCGAGCCGCTGCCGTCGGGCACCACGTCTTCGGGCAGCACCACCGGCAGCTGCTCGGCCGGCACCGGTACGTCGCCGCAGCTGTCGCAATGGACAATCGGAATCGGGCAGCCCCAGTAGCGCTGGCGGGAAATGCCCCAGTCGCGCAAACGGTATTGGGTTTTCAGTGCGCCGGCGTTCAGGCTTTGCAGTTTGGCGCCGATGGCGTTGAAGGCGGCTTGAAAATCCAGGCCGTCAAATTCGCCGCTGTTGATCAGGCGGGTGTGTTCTTTGTCGCCGTACCATGTCTGCCACTCGCTTGGGTTGTAGGCGGGCTGAGGAAGGGTGGATTCGATGACCTGTTTTACCGGCAGGCCGTATTTGTTGGCAAATTCAAAGTCGCGCTCGTCGTGGCCGGGCACCGCCATCACCGCGCCGTCGCCGTAGCCCCACAGCACATAGTTGGCAATCCACACTTCCAAGCGTTCGCCGTTGAGCGGATTGAGCACATAACGGCCGGTGGGCATGCCTTTTTTCTCCATGGTGGCCATGTCGGCCTCGGCCACGCTGCCGGATTTGCATTCGGCAATAAAGGCTTGCAGTTCGGGCTGCCCGGCCGCGGCGGCGGCGGCCAGCGGATGCTCGGCGGCCACCGCCACATAGGTGGCGCCCAACAGGGTGTCGGGGCGGGTGGTATAGACTTGCAGATAATCGGCATATTCGCCGCTCAAGCCCTGTTTGCTGTCTTCGGCTACCTGAAAGCGCACCTGCATGCCGCGCGATTTGCCGATCCAGTTGCGCTGCATGGTTTTCACCTGTTCCGGCCAGTCGAGTTCGTCCAAATCGGCCAGCAGCTGCTCGGCGTAATCGGTGATGCGGAAGTAATACATCGGGATTTCGCGCTTTTCGATCAGCGCGCCCGAACGCCAGCCGCGTCCGTCGATCACCTGCTCGTTGGCGAGCACGGTTTGGTCCACCGGGTCCCAGTTGACGGTGCCGTTTTTGCGGTAGATCACGCCTTTTTCAAACAGCTTGGTAAAAAACAGCTGCTCCCAGCGGTAATACTCGGGGGTGCAGGTGGCGAATTCGCGCGCCCAATCGATGGCAAAGCCCAGGCTTTTGAGCTGGCCGCGCATATAGTCGATGTTTTCATAGGTCCATTTGGCGGGGGCGACGCCGTTCTCCATGGCGGCGTTTTCGGCCGGCATGCCGAAGGCGTCCCAACCCATGGGCTGCATCACGTTGAAGCCGTTGAGGCGTTTGAAACGGCTGCGCACGTCGCCGATGGTGTAGTTGCGCACGTGGCCCATGTGCAGCTTGCCGCTGGGGTAGGGGAACATGGAGAGGCAGTAAAACTTGGGACGAGAGGAGTCTTCGACGGCGTTAAAGACGTGATGGTCGGCCCATTTTTTCTGGGCGGCGGGCTCGATCAGCGAGGGTTGGTAGTGTTCTTGCATGGCGGCGGGCCTGATATGAATATGATGGAAACGAAAGAGACGATTATAAGCCAGCGGCAGTAAATCAGGCTACCTGAAAGGGTTTCAGGTAGCCTTCGGCGTGGGGGGGTCAGTCTTGCCGTCCGTGTTTTTGGATGAATTCGATTTTGTAGCCGTCGGGGTCTTCCACAAAGGCGATCACGGTGCTGCCGTGCTTCATCGGGCCGGCTTCGCGGGTAACTTTGCCGCCTTTGGCGCGTACGGCTTCGCAGGCGGCGTAGGCGTCTTCCACTTCGATGGCGATGTGGCCGTAGCCGTTGCCCAGATCGTAGACGGGGGTGTCCCAGTTGTGGGTGAGTTCGATCACGGCGGTGTCGGCTTCGTCGCCGTAGCCGACGAAGGCGAGGGTGAAGCGGCCGTCGGGGTAGTCTTTTTGGCGCAGCAGGCGCATGCCGAGCACGTCTTGATAAAAGGCCAGCGATTTCTGCAAATCGCCGACGCGCAACATGGTGTGGAGCAGTCTCATGGCGGGTTCCTTTCGGTGTGGTTTTTGAACGATGAATATCAGGGCGGCGGTGTTGTTTGGGGGATGTTGGCTGATTGTCAAGCAAGCCCGGTCCAAAACAACTAGTCCAAAACAACTAGTCCAAAATAAACAGTTCGCGGCCGTGCTGTTTCAGCCAGGCTTTGGCCGCATCGGTGTGCGGGGTGTGGCGGCGGACCAGCTGCCAGAAGGCCGGGCTGTGATTGGGGTGGGGCAGGTGGCACAGTTCGTGCACGCACACATAGTCGGCCACATATTCGGGTGCGCCCACCAGCCGCCAGTTGAGGCGGATGCCGGTGCGCTGACGGCAGACGCCCCAGAAGGTTTGGGCCGAGGTGAGGGCGGAGGCGGCGGGGTGCAGCTGCAGGCGTTCGGCGTGTGCCTGCAGGCGCGGCAGCAGGTAATCGGCGGCCCGGCCGTGGAGATGCCGGCGCAGCAGGTTTTTTTGTTGCGGCCACGGGCTTTCGGGTAGCCTGATACGGTCTGCTTCCAGGCGGATGCCGCTGCCGGCTTGCGGCGACAACAGCAGTGCTTCGCCGTACAGCCAGATGTGTTTTGGTGCGGCATCGGCGGCGGGCGCTTGGTCGAGCAGGCGCCGCAGAGCAGCTTCGTTGGCGGCCAGCCAGCGGCGCAATTCGGTTTCGCCCAACCAGGGCGGCACGCTCAGGCGCAGGTTGTCTGCACCCTGCGGGCGCAGGATGATGTTTTTCTTGGCGCTGCGGCGCAGTTCAAGGCGGATGCGGCGGCCGTCGGAAAGCTGATGGTGCATAGGCGGGAACAGTATTGCGGGCTACCTGAAAGGCCTCAAGCTGTTTAGCCGATCCAGCCTAAGTAATACAACAGGCTGGCGGTAATTGCGGCGGTACCGGCAATCAGCAGCGGCAGACGCCAGCGCGGAGCCTGTTCGGCCAGCCAGGGGCCTTTGTACCACCACAAAAACACGATCGCAGCTACGGCAATCGCGGCTGCGCCGATTTGGTCGCCGTTCATGCCGTCTCCTTGCGGTAACAGGGGCCCAGCCCGGTGATGGCCGGCATACGGCTTTCGATGGCGGCTTCGCAGGCGCGGGTCAGCGCGTCGATGTCGCCGCTGTCGTGTGCGATCGGCGGGCAAACGATGACGCGGATTTCGCCGGGATATTTTAAAAACGAGTTTTTCGGCCAGTACTCGCCGCTGTTGAGTGCCACCGGTACCAAATCCATTTCCAAGAGTTTGGCCATGCGGGCGGCGCCGTTTTTATAGCGGCCTTTTTTGCCCGGGGCAATGCGGGTGCCTTCCGGGAAAATGGTGATCCAAAAACCTTGGGCTTTGCGCTGGCTGCCCTGCTCGATGATTTGGGCGCTGGCTTTGGCGGGGTTTTTGCGGTCGATGCCGATGGTGCCGGCCAGTTTCAGCCCCCAACCGAAGAAAGGAATCAGAAACAGCTCGCGCTTGGCCACGAATACTTGGGCGGGGAAGATTTTTTGGGTGGCCAAGGTTTCCCAGCCGGACTGGTGTTTGCAGCAGATGACGGCGGGGCCGGCCGGAATGTTTTCCGCGCCTTCCACGGTATATTTGAGGCCGACCACATGCTCCAGCAGCCACATCAGGGTGAGCGCCCAGCGGGTGGCCATGGTGTGGATGCCGCGCGGGAAGGGAGCGGCCAGCACCAAGACGACAAACAGCGGCGGGGTGATCAGCGCCACCAAGAGCCAATAGGCGAGGTTTCTTATCCAGAGCATAGGGCGTCCTGTTGGGGAGCGGGTTGGGTGTTGAGGTGTTTGGCGAAGGCGAGCAGGTCGTCGAACACTTGTGTGTTTTCCGGCAGGCCGCCGGCGGCCAGGGTTTTTTTGCCCTTGCCGGTGAGCACCAGCACGGGCTGGCCGCCCACCGCGGCGATGGCTTGCAAATCGCGCAGGCTGTCGCCCACCATACACACGCCTTCGGCCGACATATTGAAGCGGTCGAGAATGTCTTCCACCATGCCGGGCTTGGGTTTGCGGCAGTGGCAGCGGGCGGAGTCGGTGTGCGGGCAGAACCAGATGCCGTCGATGCCGCCGCCGGCTTCGCGGGCGAGACGGTGCAGTTTTTCGTGCATTTCGTTCAAATCCTGCATGGTGAAGTAGTGGCGGCCGATGCCGGATTGGTTG
Source organism: Neisseria shayeganii (assembly GCF_014054965.1). Taxonomy (NCBI): domain Bacteria; kingdom Pseudomonadati; phylum Pseudomonadota; class Betaproteobacteria; order Neisseriales; family Neisseriaceae; genus Neisseria; species Neisseria shayeganii. Next base: position 233,435 of record NZ_CP059567.1, read on the forward strand.
GTGGCCACCACCACGGTGTAGTCGGCCTGCTTAAGAAAGGCCACCGCATCCATGCTGCCTTCGATGGGTACCCATTCGTCGGCCGACTTCACGAAGTCGTCGCGGTCGTGGTTGAGCACGCCGTCGCGGTCGAGAATAATCAGTTTCATGCTTTCATTCCGAGGTAATTCATGGCGAAGTGTTTCAGGTAGCCTTTGACGCTGCGGATGATGACGCTGCTGGCCTTGGGGCGGAGAAAGTCTGCTTTCTCAATGCGGATGGTGCTGTCGAGCTTTTCCAGCGCTTCCAGCACGAAAGCCGGCCGGCTGTGCAGAATACGCAGGCGGTGGTGTTGCTCGAAATACAGCCAGTCGTCGGCGGCGGCGCACGGCGTTTGGGTGGCTGCCTGTAGTTTTTCCGCGCCGGCACGGCTGACAATATAGGCCACGGTACCGCAGCCGTATTGTTCCCACGGGGTGCCGAAGCGCACGGTTTCGCCGTCGGTAGCCATGGCGGCGCGGTATTTGATGGGCAGGCGGCGGTAGTAATAAGGCAGTTGCTGCGGCAGGGTTTTCACATAGCCCACAATCAGCACGTCAAACGGATATTGGTCGGATAAGGCATTCAGGTAGCCTTCGTCCAACAGCGGCAGCGGGTTGCGGATAAATTCGGCATCGTCTTCCAAAACCAGGGCGTAGGGTTGGCTTTGTGCGCAAACAGCTTCGTAAACCCGATGGTGGCTTAAGGCGCAACCCAGTTCGCCGCGGCTGAGCCAGCGCTGTTTTTTCGGCTTTTTGTGCAACATTCGGGTAGAGAGCCGTTCGATATCCTTTTGCCCGGCCTGCCGCATATCCACGGCATCGATAAAAACCGCTGCCAAGCCGAAACGACGGCATTGCCCGCGCATGTGTTCGCGGCGTTCGGTTTCGTTGGCGAGGGAGACGATGTAGACAGGAATCATGAGCAGGCTCAATCAAAACAGACGGCTTGGGCAAAAGGGGTGCCGGCACGGTCTTTGGCCGACAAAAGCGGCCGTCCGGCCAGCGGCCAGTCAATGCCGAGGGTGGGGTCGTTCCAAAGCAGGGTGTGCTCGGCGTGCGGATTGTAATAGTCCGTGCATTGATAGACAAATTCCGCGCCCTCGCCCAATACGCAGAAGCCGTGGGCGAATCCGGGCGGAATCCATTGCTGTAGGCGGTTTTCGGCCGATAAAACGGTACCGCACCAGCGGCCGAAGTCGGGCGAGCTTTTACGCAAATCCACCGCCACGTCAAACACTGCGCCGCGAATCACGCGCACCAGTTTGCCCTGCGGGTTGGCCGATTGGTAGTGCAGGCCGCGCAGCACGCCGGCGGCGGATCGGGAGTGGTTTTCCTGCACGAAGGTGCAGTCGCACACATGGGTGCGAAACCAGTCGGCGCGGAAGGTTTCGGCAAACCAGCCGCGTTCGTCGCCCAAGATTTGCGGCTGGAGGATTTTGATGTCGGGCAGGGGAGCAGGGAGAAGGTGCATCAGGCTACCTGAAAGCAAAGGTTAGATGGGGTGGGGCGTCAGCCGCCGCCGGCCAAACGCAGCAGATGGCGGGCGTAGGCATTTTGTCCCATGCCGGCGGCCAGTGTGCGTATTTGTGCCGTGTCCAACCAGCCGTTGCGCCAGGCGATTTCTTCCAAACAGGCTACCTGAAGGTTTTGCACGTTTTCGATGGCTTTCACGAAAGAGGCGGCTTCGTGCAGGCTCTCGTGGGTGCCGGTGTCCAGCCAGGCAAAGCCGCGCCCGAGGCGTTCTACCTGCAGCGAGCCGTCGGCGAGATACAGGCGGTTGAGGTCGGTTATTTCCAATTCTCCGCGTGCGGAGGGGCGCAGCTGTTTGGCGAATTCGGGTGCGCGGCAGTCGTAGAAATAGAGGCCGGTTACCGCCCAGTCGGACGGCGGACGGGCCGGTTTTTCTTCGATGGAAACAGGCTGGTTCTGCTCGTTGAAAGCCAGCACGCCGAATCGTTCGGGGTCTTTCACCTGATAGGCGAACACGGTGGCGCCGTGTGTTCTGGCCGCTGCTCGGCGCAGGGTTTGGGTAAACGATTGGCCGTAAAAAATATTGTCGCCCAAGATCAGGCAGGCAGGGCCGCCGTCGAGAAAGTGTTCGCCGATGATCAGCGCTTGCGCCAAGCCTTCCGGCCGCGCCTGTACGGCATACTCGAGACGGATACCGAAACCGCTGCCGTCGCCGAGCAGGCGGCGGAAGGCGGTTTGGTCTTCGGCGGTGGTGATGAGCAGCACCTCACGGATGCCGGCCAGCATTAACACCGACAGCGGGTAGTACACCATCGGTTTGTCGTACACCGGCAGCAGCTGTTTGGAAACGCCGCGGGTGGTGGGGTGCAGCCGTGTGCCGGCGCCGCCGGCGAGCAGAATGCCTTTCATAAATACCTTGGGCAGTGGGCTACCTGAAAGCAGGATGCAGCCGTTCTACATCAGCGGACGGCCGTCGATTTTGCCGAAGAAGTGGCGGATGTCGAAATAGACGGCGCGGGTTTGGCCGTTGGCACAACGCAGGCGGATTTGGTCGTAAATGCCACCGTTGTGCTGGAGCAGGGCTTGTCCGGTTTTGCGGCAGCCGGGCAGGTTGGTCTGAATCCAGCGGTTTTCGGCGGCGATGCCGCGGCGGGTATCGTCTTCGTGGATGACCACCGCCCGCTCGATGCTGCTGCCGTCGGCCTGCTGTGTTTGCGGTTTCGGTGCCGGGCCGGCGGTTTCGGAAGATGTCGCGCAGGCGGCGGTGCCGAGTGTGAGGCCGAGTACTAAAGCGGCGTGTAAACAGCGGGCAGACATAGCGGGACTCCTGGAGGTTGAGACAGGGAAAATGTGTGGGCAGGGCGTGCTTCTTGGCGCTAAGTGTCTGATACGGCGGCTTGGTGCCACAGCGGCCGCCACCAAGACGGGTTGGCCAAATACCAGCCGACGGTTTGGCGCAGGCCGTCGGCCAAGCCGTATTGCGGCTGCCAGCCCAATTCGCGGCGGATTTTGCTGCTGTCTAAGGCATAACGGCGGTCGTGGCCGGGGCGGTCGGTAACGAAGGTAATCAGGTCGGCATAGCGGGAGACGCCTGCAGGTTTCTGCGGCGCCAGCTCTTCCAGCAGAGCGCAAACGGTGTGTACCACTTCGAGATTTTCCGCTTCGCAGCCGCTGCCGATGTGGTAGCTGTGGCCGATGCGGCCTTGGTTTAGCACCTGCAGCAAGGCGCGGACGTGGTCTTCAACAAACAGCCAGTCGCGGCGCTGGCGGCCGTCGCCGTAGAGGGGTAGCGGCAGGCCGTGCAGGGCATTCAGGATGATACGCGGAATCAGTTTTTCCGGAAACTGGCGCGGGCCGTAGTTGTTGCTGCTGTGGCTGAGCACAACGGGCAGACCGTAGGTACGGTGCCAGGCGCGTACCAGGTGGTCGCTGCCGGCTTTGGCGGCCGCATACGGGCTGCTGGGGGCATAGGGGTCGCTTTCGGCGGAAGGGCGGCTGCGGCCTTCGGCATCGCCGTACACTTCGTCGGTGGAAATGTGGTGGAAGCGGAAAGTAGTTTGCTGGCTTTCAGGTAGCCCCTGCCAATAGGCGCGGGCGGCTTCCAGCAGGGTGTAGGTGCCGACCAGATTGGTGTCGATAAAAGCGGCGGGGCCGTGAATCGAGCGGTCAACATGGCTTTCGGCGGCCAGGTGCATCACGGCATCGGGCCGGTGGGCGGCAAAAATGCGGCTGAGGGCGGCAGCATCGCAGATGTCTGCCTGCTCGAAAGCGTAACGCGGATGACCGGCAACCTCGGCCAAAGAGGCGGGATTGCCGGCGTAGGTAAGCTTGTCCACATTCACTACGCGGTGTTCGGTGTGGCGGATGAGGTGGCGGACAAGGGCAGAGCCGATAAAGCCGGCACCGCCGGTGATGAGAAGTTTCATGGGATTTTAATTTTAAATAGCCTGTAGTTGTTGATTTGTCATTAATTTTTGAAATCTAATTATAATTGTAGGCTTATTTATAAGCGTCTTATGCCGAAACTGTCTCCTGTAATAGTTTCTGTAATTGTGTTGTTATGCTCTGTATGGAAAAGTCCTGTGCACGTTTACGACCAGCTTCGACATAGTGCGCATAACGGGTCGGGTCGGTTAATAGCGTGGATACCGCTTCGACAAATTGTTGCTGCTGGTACATAGCGATCAGACAGCCGTACTCGCTACCCCTGCCTAAAATATCACGCGGGCCGGTCGGGCAGTCCATCGCTACTACAGGTGTACCGCAGGCCATACTTTCCAACAACACAGTGGGGAGACCTTCAAAGCTGGCGGTATGGACAAATAAGGCGGCGTGTTTGAAAAACGGGTAAGGATTGTGACACTGTCCCAACAATAAACAATCGTGCTCCAATCCCAAACGACGGATTTGAGTTTCCAACTGCGGTTTCAGGCTGCCATCGCCGATAAGATAGAGCTTATGCTTTATTCCATACTGTTTGAGTGTAGCGTAGATTTCAATGAGCCTCTGATGGCATTTTTGTGGCTCGAATCGCGAGACTTGTAGCAGATAAGGTGTTTGCAGCAGTTGTTTGGTTAGATTGCCGGATTTCTCCATTTGGGCAGTAATTTCTTCAATGTCCAGCGGATTAGGCAGTATATGGAAACGCTCAGGTTTCCAGTTCAGCTGTTCTCCCATTAGTTCGGCCATTTGCCTGCATAATACAACTACTCGATTATGCCTTTGAAAAATAATTCGGTATTTATGGATTTGCTTGGGTGTCAATTTAGAATGACAGCCGTTCAGTTGATTGTGCACCCAGCGTATGCTTGGCGGCAATTTGGGTCTTAATGGCTTAGGTAGCCGCATAATATAGTCTAGGCTTTCATTGAAATCGATCACAATATCGTAGTGCCCAGTGGTCAAAGTTTGCCGCAATGTTCGCCAATAACGGTACTGTTCGATTAGGCGCAAATATTCGTAGCGCACCCTGTTTAAGATACTATTTTTTCTTTGTTTTTTACAATCTGCCTTACGGCGGTTGTAAGCCGAGTCGAACACAAAGCGATAGGATACACTGGTAGGAATTTGATCAGTAAAGAAATTTTCTGCTCCCAGATCGTGTGTAAGCAGCAAGTCAACCTGATGCCCTAGTTTTACCATCAGCTTGAGATAGTTGGTTAATATTTTTTCGACACCACCGGCTACCAACCATTGGTGTGCAATTAGAATTTTCACTTATAAACGCTTTCCATATTTCCAAGGGCGCAAATACTTCTTCAGAATTTTGAGACGTTGCTGCCAAGTAAACCTAGTATTCTGAGGGTTTTGCCAAAAATGCCACCAGTCGCGCCACTTGTAATTTTCTAAAGACAGATAACAATCATAGAGCAGTGCGCCCCACATGTCTTGCTCGGGTAGCCCTTGGACAGCATCGGCAAAGCGGCAGACATCAGCATACGCTAGCTTTTCAGGAATGTTGAAATCAACACCTGAAGTGGTGAGATAATGGTTAATAGCCTCTTTACGGATTTTTCTGGCTGTTTTGTTTTGGATATCGCGTTTAGCATAAGAAACTTGCATCGGGTGCATGCGATAATGTAGTAAAGGCTTATCCAAATTAGCTAAATTCCCGATTTTGCTGATTTCCAGCCACAGTTTGTAGTCTTCAGCATGTAAATAGCTCTTATCGTAACGCAGGCCGTATTGCCTAAAAATATCTGTCCGTATAATGATTGCCGAGTGATTGATAGGATTTTTAAACAGTAGTGTTTTACGAATGGACTCAGGGTCTAGCGGGTAGCTAATAATGGTTCCGTGCGGATTTTTGACAGCCCTTCCCGAGTTATCTTCCCGCATTTCGATCAGGAATGCACTCATTGCCATAATAGAAGGTTGTTTCTGCAATTGATTGATGATGGTTTCTATCCAATCAGGTTCGGTGATGTCGTCAGCATCGGTTCGGGCGAGATATTCGCCTGTTGCTATATCTAAGCCCTTGTTTAGGGTAGAAATCAGTCCTAAGTTAACCTCGTTGCGGTATAGGCGGATACGCTTATCCTGTTTAGCTAAGCCTTCCAATACGGAATACGTATCATCTTGTGAGCCATCGTCAATGACAATAATCTCTAAATTTGAGTAAGTCTGCGTCATTACCGCACGCACGGCTTCGGATACATAGCGTTCAACATTGTATGCAGGTATGAGTACCGACACCAACGGCATTACTGTTTCAACTGGATCGCTCATAATATTCAATATTTTCAATCAATCGAAATATCAGTCTGTGCTGAAAACAAATTCAGGTAGGCTTCTCGGTTGGCCTGGGCAGAAAACTTCTCGCTAACTGTACAGTAAGCATTTTTACTCATGACGGCTAAACGCCTACGGTCAGAATTTAGTGCAGCAATCTGGGCTGCAAAAGATTCAATGCATGGTAATAGTTGCTGCTCAGCAGTACTTGATCTGCTCTGTTGATATAATTCAATAGTGGAATCTTCAATCAGTATGCCGTTGTTATCGTTTATTACACTGTTAATTTCGCCGACATTTGTAGAAATGGGTACAACACCATAAGCCATGGCTTCTAGCATTACCATTGGTAGCCCTTCTCGCCATGAGGTAATCAGGATTAGATCTGCATTTTGATAATATTGGTTCAGGTTTCTCCGATCTGCGATGCTGCCGATAATGTGTACATTATTGCTAACGCTCGTAGAATTCGGAAAATCGCCGATAAGATGAAAGTCAGCAGCGATATTTTTTTTTAGGCAATATGCCGCTATGTCAAGGAAAAGCTTTGGCCGTTTTTCTGGTGCATTCCGTCCGACAAATAAGATTTGTAAGCGTGCATTATTGGGTTTAATTGGTAATAATGGTGGTGGTACGATTTTGTTCGGAATAATGTGGATGCGGCCGGCCAAATTGCTTGATTTGCCGTGTTGGCAGTACAGTTGTACAAAATCTTGTAAGGTTTTTTTGCCAAGTACTATCCTTTGGTTGATGCGCTCTGCTACAGGCAGGCTAATTTGCTCAGGCGAGTATGCGTTGTCTGGCTGAAAGGCATGAATTAAATCAATCACGCGGACATGGGGGTGTAAATATGGAATCAGTTGGTAGAAAAAATTGCTGTTACTGCCGAATACCACTGCATTAGGACTCTGATTAATCAGATTGGCCAGCTGCTTTTTGTAAAACGCATATGGCAGGCTGAGAAATATGCTTAAGTCGATCAAATTGCTACTACGCTCAAATTCAGATCGAAAATGTTGGTCACTGTTGCGTACGCTGAGAAAGCACAATGGATGATATTCTGTGAATATTTGTAAGATATCGGCATGTACGCGTTCAGCCCCTCCCATCCCACAGTAAGGAAAAAAGAAAAATAGTCTTGCCTGCTTTTGCCTCAGTGCCCTCATCATTTTTTTAAAGCGGACAGCTTCAAATACAAAAGCCAGTTTTTTACTGCGCATATTTTTCCTTTAATCCAATTGTTACAACTAATCCAATTGTTACAACATTGAACTCGATCAAAGTAAAGATTGTTGCCAACGCTCAAAGGCTACCTGAAAAACGGCGGATAACTGTTTTTGGTTGTCTGGCGTATCTTGGATACGGTAAAAATCGCGCTTGTTTGCTAAGCCTAGGGCTTGGAAATAATCTTCGATGAATTTGCCGTAGCCTTCTTCTTCGTCGTAGTAGTAATAGAGGGTGAAGCGCTGGCCCAAATCGTTGAAGCAGGTGTCGTCCAAGCCGCCGCCCAGCTGTTGCAGCACGAAGTCTGTGCCGGAGAGGGTGCCGTTTTGCAGTTGGTCGAAACCGGGCAGGGCGGCTGCGGCGGGGCTGTGCAGGTTTTGTGATACGGCCCAGGCATAGTAGTAGCCCATGTGGTGGGCGGCATGGCTTTCAGGTAGTCCAGGCGGCCAGTCTGCGTCGGTATGGAAGGAGATGTGGTCGTAATGCATGGTGTCTTTCTTCAATACGGCCTATCCGCGGTGCGGATGTTCAGGCCCCAGGCGGCAGAAGCCGCTTCGAATGCGGCGCTTCGCCCCTCCGGCACAAGCATCAGAAAATAAAAGTCGCCGTCAGTATTGGCATTATAAAGCACCGCACCGTGCGCCCAAAACTGCCGATAGGCCACCGGCATCAGGGCTTCGGGCAATTCTTCCTGCACATCGAGGCCGTCCCAATCCAAAACAAAACCGAAACGGGCCGCCATATCGGCGGCATAGCCGGCAAAGCTTTCGCCGTCTTTCCAGTCCACCGCAAAGGCACAGGCCGGGTCCAACACTTCCGCCACTGCAAAGCTGATGGCATCGTCGGGGCGTATGGGCGCGGCGCTGTCCATGTCCAGCTCGGCATAATAAGCCCGCTCCAGCGCCGCCGCATCGGCATCCTCGCCGTGCAATACCGCCAACCAGCGGTGAAATGACGGGTCGGCTTCCACCCGAGGCACATCTGCCACCGAAAGCTGTGCCGCCGGGCGCGGGCGCAAGCGCCGCCACAACAACCATGCTGCCACGGCCAGCAACAGCCCAAATAATAATCGGCCCATTTTTATTGCTCCCTATTGTGCCGGACAGCGTTCCGGCGTTTTGATGACGGACCAAACGGATTTCAGGTAGCCTGAAACCTTTGCGGAATCCTCCTTTGCGGCGTATTTCCGCGTTGTGCGTTTATCCTAGGGGTGCTGCTCACTCACTTGCTTATCCAGATGAAGGCATTCCTGGCTTTCATGTTCGTTGTGCTGTACGCCTTGAACGGCATCCATATCTGGAGATTTTGTAAAGGTCTCAGCCTGCCAATATACGGAATGGTTGGATGGCTTATTCGCCCAGTTTGGCAATATCGGCCACGGCGTTCATCAGATCCGCCAATTGATTCAGAAGGTTGAGGCGGTTTTGTTTTACCGCGGCATCGTCGGCCATTACCATTACATTGTCGAAGAAGACATCCACTTGCGGCTTCACCGAAGCCAAAGCGGATAAGGCCGTCTGAAAATCTTGGGCAGCTAAGGCGGCTTCGATTTTCGGCTGCAAATCTTTTGCAGCGGCAAACAGGGCTTGTTCTTCGTTTTGTTGCAGTAGGCTTTCGTTTACTGCGCCTAATTCGGCATCGGCTTTTTTCAACAGGTTTTGTACGCGCTTGTTGGCGGCGGCAAGAGCGGCTGCTTCGGGCAGTTGTTTGAACGCGGCCACAGCTTGCAGCTTGGCAGCCAAGTCGTTTAAACGGCTTGGTTTTTTGGCCAATACGGCTGCAACGATGTCTTGCGGGTAATCGTTTTGCAGCAACACGGCCAAGCGCGCCTGCATGAAGTCGGCAACTTCGGCAACGGTGTTGTCGGCGAGTTTGCCTTGTGGGAAGCTGTTGTAGGCCGTCTGAAGCAGATCGTTGATGTCGAGATCGTTACCCATCAGCATACGCAATACGCCAAGTGCGGAACGGCGCAGGGCATAGGGGTCTTTGTCGCCGGTGGGAATCAGGCCGATGCCCCAAATGCCAACCAGGGTTTCCAGTTTGTCGGCCAAAGCGACGGCAGTGGCAATCGGGCTTTCAGGTAGCTTGTCGCCGGCAAAGCGGGGTTGGTAATGTTGTTCGACGGCATCGGCAATTTCCGGGCTTTCGCCGTCAAGTTGGGCGTAGTATTTGCCCATGGTGCCTTGCAGCTCGGGAAATTCGCCGACCATTTCGGTAACGAGGTCGGCTTTGGCCAGGCGGGCTGCGCGTTCTGCCGTGGCTTTGTCGGCTCCCAATTGTGCGGCAATGTGTGCGGCCAGGCTTTGCAAACGCTCGATACGTTCGGCTTGCGAACCGATTTTGTTGTGGTAAACCACGTTGGCCAGTTTGGGCAGACGGCTTTCGAGCGTGGCTTTTTGGTCTTGTTTGTAGAAAAATTCGGCATCAGACAGGCGGGCGCGCAATACGCGTTCGTTGCCGTGAATGATGTGGCTCGGGTCTTCGGTTTGCAGGTTGGAAACGAGCAGGAAGCGGTTCATTAGCTTGCCGTTTTGATCGAGCAGCGGGAAGTATTTTTGGTTTTGCTGCATGGTGAGAATCAGGCATTCCTGCGGCACGGCGAGAAAATGTTCTTCAAAACCGGCCTCCAATACCACCGGCCATTCCACCAGCGCGGTAACTTCGTCGAGCAGGGCTTCGTCGGCGGCAACCGTGGCGTTCAGACGGCCTGCCTGTTGGTTTAAGGCTGCTTGAATGGCGGCTTTGCGTTCGGCAAACGATGCAATCACTTTGCCTTGTTCGCGCATTTGCTCGGCGTAGCGGTCGGCGTGGGTGATGTCGAACAGGCCGTCTGAAAGAAAACGGTGCCCCGAAGTTTGACGTTGGCTTTCCAGTCCCAATACGGAAGCGGCAACGGTATCTGCGCCGTGCATCACGATTAAACCGTGAACGGGGCGCACGAAGGTGTGCGTGCTGCTGCCCCAACGCATCACTTTCGGAATCGGCAGTTTTTTCACGGCTTGGGCGAGAATGTCTTCCAGCAATTCAGGCAGGCTTTTGCCTTGTTGGGTAAATTCGTATGCGTAAACATCTTGCTTGCCGTCGTGAACGATTTTTAAGTCGGCAATATTGGCACCGCAAGAGCGGGCAAAGCCTTCCAATGCTTTGGTGGGTGCGCCATCTTTCATGGCATTGGCTACTGCCGGGCCTTTTTTCACCACCTCTTGGTCGGCTTGAACGGCTTTGACGTTTTTAACCTGTACGGCAAGGCGGCGGGGGGAGGCATAAGCGGTGTATTCGGCAACACCTTCGATTAATTGCGCTTTTTCCAAGCCTTCTACAATGGAAGCGGCAAGGCTGTTGCCCAAGTTGTTGAGGGCTTTGGGGGGTAGCTCTTCGGTGAGGAGTTCGATTAACAGGGTTTGGGTCATTTGGAATGCTTTCAATTTTAATTTTTTGCTTTAGGCCGTCTGAAATTATTTCAGTTTGTTTAAATGAAATATGAACACATTTCGTTTGGGGCCATTGTTGGTGCTATGTTCTTGTTTGACCGAATAAGGTTTTAGCTCGTCAATTTGAAACTCACCAATATAACGAACATAGCCAGTTTTTTCAGTGTGCTGAAAAACATATAAAGCACGATTATCGTTTTTGTGTTGAAAAATGGCTTTATTGCCACGTTTCATTTCTTGGTCGCCAGTTTGACCTTCGCCTGAATAATGAAATACTTGGCCATTTTTATCCCAGCTGTCATAGTAACCATGCTCTTCACCATGTTCGGGGTTGGTGAAAATAAAAACACTATTAGACTTTAAAGATGGAGAAATGCCACTTTGGCGACTTCCACCAAACTTATCATGTAATTCTGAACGTTTAATAATGTCATTTGGTTTCAAATAAAAAGGTACTTTATTCATAGTCTTAAAGCCTGTTTTAAGCTGCTTTATCCCTAATCAACGGAAATCCCAACTTCTCCCGGCTCTCCACAAACTTCTGCGCCACAATCCGGCTTAAGGTGCGGATGCGGCCGATATAGGTGGCGCGTTCGGTGACGGAAATGGCGCCGCGTGCGTCGAGCAGGTTGAAGGTGTGGCCGGCTTTGAGCACCAGTTCGTAAGCGGGCAGGGCGAGTGAAGTGTCTTCTACTTCCAGCAGGCGTTTGGCTTGGGCTTCGTAGTCGTTAAATTGCTTCAACAGCCATTCGGCATCGGAATATTCAAAGTTGTAGGTGGATTGTTCCACTTCGTTTTGGTGGTACACGTCGCCGTAGGTAACGGTTTGGCCGTCGGGGGTTTTCGACCATACCAAGTCATATACGTTTTCCACGCCTTGCAGATACATGGCGAGGCGTTCGATGCCGTAGGTGATTTCGCCCAAAACAGGTGTGCAGTCGATGCCGCCGACTTGTTGGAAATAGGTAAATTGGGTAACTTCCATGCCGTTGAGCCATACTTCCCAGCCCAAGCCCCATGCGCCGAGGGTGGGGTTTTCCCAGTCGTCTTCTACAAAACGGATGTCGTGTACTTTCGGGTCGATGCCCAGCTCGCGCAGCGAATCGAGGTATTGTTCTTGAATGTCGGCGGGGGCGGGTTTTAAGGCCACCTGAAATTGGTAGTAGTGTTGCAGGCGGTTGGGGTTGTCGCCGTAGCGGCCGTCTTTGGGGCGGCGGCTGGGTTGGACATAAGCGGCATACCACGGCTCGGGGCCGAGTGCGCGCAGGCAGGTGGCGGGATGGCTGGTGCCGGCGCCGACTTCCATATCGAAAGGTTGGATGATGGTGCAGCCGCGTTCGGCCCAAAAGTTTTGTAATGTGAAGATAATTTGTTGGAAGGTGAGCATGGTGGGAAAACAATGAATTCGGGAAATAAATAAGACCGGCATTTTACTTGGTTTGGGTGGGAAACAAAACCCACCGCCGGCCGGGCTTTTGTGTTAAGATTCCGCCGTTTTTTTATGAGTAACAGAGGATTCGCAACATGGCTTCACAAGATGAAGAAGATAAAAAACTGCGCCGTCTGCTGACTTGGCTGGGTGTGTTGGTGGGCTTGGTGGTGGCCGGCGTGCTGACCTTGGCTTTGTGGGAGGCGCACAAAAATGGCGACTTGGGTTTCGGCCAGCCTGAGGCACAAGTGCCCAGCCGCGCCCAAGTGGAAAACGGCCAGGTGAACATGGTGCCGCAAGCCGGCGATTATGCCTTGGTGGAAAACGGCATTGTGAAATTCTACTTCGCCACCGGCAGCAGCAATCTGGCACCGAATGCCGAAGAGGTACTGGCTGTGGTGGTGGACGGCGTGAAGCATGGTCGTCGCGCGGTGATTTCCGGCTATCATGACCACACCGGCAATGCCGAAGTGAACGCAGAAGTGTCGAAAAACCGCGCCATTGCGGTACAAAACGCGTTGTTGGCTTTGGGCGTGCCGCAAGAAAGCATCGAGTTGCGCAAGCCTGAAGTAGCGCAAGGTAGCGGCAGCGATGCCGAAGCCCGCAGGGTAGAAGTGCTGTTGGTGGATTAAACCGATCGCTTACTGCTTCTTACAGACAAACCGCACAGCTGATTGAAATCGGCTGTGCGGTTTGTTTTGATGGGTTGGAGCTGTGATGCTTTGTTTTCAGGTAGCCAGGCATGCGGCAAACGCTTCTTCCCGTTTCCTGATGCTATATCAGATTCGTGCGTCATGCTGAAATGTGCTTAGCTTCATTCAGTCGGAGATGTTGTTTGGCTTGCCGCTGGTGGGTTTATACCCAATTGCATTGGTCTTTTTGTTGCAGTAAGGTTTTTTGCCGCCCACGGAGATATGCTGTGCAGACTTTTGCCAATTGATTGGTGTGTTCAGGGCTCAACATACCGGCTGCGAAAGTATGATGCTTGCCGGAAGTTTCTTCCACAAGCAGAAACGGCATTGTGTAAGCCCGACTTCTGCGGATATCTACCCTGATTGATGCCAACTCCCGCCAGAGCCATTGTTTTCTTATTTTGGATCGAGGCGAATACAGTGTCAGGCCTTGCTGTTCTACTATGGCGAACGGTGTCGTGCGATACAGCCAGCGGCTCCATAAGAAACGTATGCTGTTCGGGATTGTCAATATAAGACAGGTAAATATGCCTACCGCTAGAATTGCGGTCATATCCAATTTTTGAGAATGGGCGGCTTGGGTAATGACGAGTCCGGGCGGCGCCAACAATATGATTGCGGCCAAAGAGATCGCCAATGGTGACAGGATACTGTTAATTACATGTTCGGTTGCGGTGCCAAATACCCAAGTGTATTTGTTATTGGCGGGGGCAAAAGGTTTGCTGTTGGGATGATTGCGTTTGCGGGTGGCGGGGTGTGCAGCAATTTTCTGTGCGGCATAGGCGAGTATCTCCTGCTGTTGTTCGGTGCTTAAACCTGTGCTTGGAAATGCCACTCTGATGCCGTAATGGGGATAGATGCAGCCGTATCCCGGCAGGTAGCGGGCGCAGTATTTTGCAGGTACAGGTAGATGGTCCAGCCAGCGCATCCACAGTGGCTCTCTCCGCATTTGCTTTGGTGGAGGCATTAGGTCAATGATTTTGCCTGGTTGGAGCGGCGGCTCGGCAAATTCTATTGAATAGACATCGTCCCAACGCCAATATCTGTGGCGGCCTATTCCGGTACATATCCACAATCCATTTGAATCCGCACGTACTTCGCCATAGCTCAAATTAACGAGCGAGCGCATCAATCTGTATAAAATGGAGCTTGCTACTAATCCGGCAGCAGCTACCCACACCCACGGCCAAATCAACCCCAACAGCAGTAGCGGCAACTTGTTTCGGTGCCTCTTTCGCCACTGTTTAAACCATGTCGGCCAGTGTAAATGCCAAATTTTTGTTTCAGTTTCTGCCATCTTGATCTTCGATATGTTTTCAGGTAGCCCTTGTAGGCTACCTGAAACGCTGTTTTTCTTACAATTCAATTCCTTTTAGCTGTGCTACCGTGTTGATGTCTTTGTCGCCGCGGCCGGACAAATTCACCAAGATCACTTGGTCTTTGCCCATTTTCGGCGCTTCGGCCACCGCCCACGCCAGCGCGTGGCTGCTTTCCAGCGCGGGGATGATGCCTTCGTATCGGCACAGCAAATCAAAGGCTTCCAGCGCGGCATCGTCGTTGGCGGCCTGGTATTCGACGCGGCCGAGGTCGGCCAGGTGGCTGTGTTCGGGGCCGATGCCCGGGTAGTCCAAACCGGCGGATACGGAATGGGTGCCGACCACTTGGCCGTGTTCGTCCTGCATCAGGTAGCTGCGGAAACCGTGCAAGACGCCGATCGGGGCGTTGCTGCTAATTGGTGCGGCGTGCTCGTCTGTCTCCACGCCTTTGCCGCCTGCTTCCACGCCGACCAGGCGCACGTTTTTTTCGTCGATATAGGGGAAGAACAAACCGATGGCATTGGAGCCGCCACCCACACAGGCCACGGCCACGTCGGGCTGGCGGCCGATGGCTTCCAGCATCTGCTCCTTGGCTTCGTTGCCGATCACGCATTGGAAGTCGCGCACCATTTCGGGGTAAGGCGCGGGGCCGGCGGCGGTGCCGATGATGTAGAAGGTGTCGTCCACTCGTGCCACCCACTCGCGCATGGCTTCGTTCATGGCATCTTTCAAGGTGCGGCTGCCGCTGTCCACGCCCACCACATTGGCGCCCAGCAACTTCATGCGGAATACATTCGGCGCTTGGCGTTGGATGTCGTCCGCGCCCATATAAACGTGGCACTCCATGCCGAAACGTGCGGCCACGGTGGCGCTGGCCACGCCGTGCTGTCCGGCGCCGGTTTCGGCAATCACGCGCTTTTTACCCATACGCTTGGCCAACAGGGCCTGACCGATGGTGTTGTTCACTTTATGCGCGCCGGTGTGGTTGAGGTCTTCCCGCTTGAGCCAGATTTGTGCGCCGCCAAGTTGTTCGCTCAAGCGTGCGGCATGGTAAACCGGGCTGGGGCGGCCGACGTAATGTTTCAAATCGTGGCGGAAGGCGGCCCAAAATGCGGGATCGTTTTTGGCTTCTCGGTAGGCTTGGGCCAATTCTTGCAGGGCGGGAATCAGGGTTTCGGAAACATAAGCGCCGCCGTGTTCGCCAAAAAAGCCGCGCTCGTCGGGAAAAGAATAGTTTTGCATGGGATTCCAATGGGTAGAAATACGGAAAACGGTGTGGATTCTACCATGCCGCGCGGTCAATTCAGGTAGCCTGGTCATGCTATTAAACGGTTTTGCTTGCGCCCAACAGGATGACTGCTGCGCCGCACAGGCAGAGTGTCGCGCCCAAGTAGTCGCTCCATTGCGGCCGCACCCCTTCTACCAGCCACAGCCAAACCATGGCGCTGCCGATATAGACTCCGCCGTATGCCGCATAAGTACGTCCGGCTTCCGTGGGGTGCAGGCTCAGCAACCAGGCGAATAGGGCCAGGCTCGCGGCGGCCGGCAGCAGTACCCAGGCGGGGAACTGCTTGTTCAGCCACAGATAGGGCAGCCAACAGCCGACGATTTCGGCCAGCGCAGTCAGCACAAACAGAAAAAAGGTTTGCAGAAGATTCATCACACTATGCTTTCAGGTAGCCTTAGGGCAGGGCGCATGATAGCAGGCCAACTCGTTTTTTTCAGGGCGGTGTGATAGTATCCCCACGTTATTCCTGTGTATGAAACCAGACCTGAGAAAGGACCATCATGTTTCCCGAATATCGCGATTTGATCAGCGAACTGAAACAAACCGACAACCACTTCGCCCGCCTGTTTAACGAACACAACGAGCTGGACGACAAAATCACCGGCCTTGAAAACAACCCGGTAACCAGCGGTTTGGATGAAATCGAAGAATTGAAAAAGAAAAAACTGTTTTTGAAGGATCAGCTGTATGTAATTCTGCGTAAAGCGGATGCCGAGCGCCAGCAATAAGCACAATCAGGCTACCTGAAAGATTTTCAGGTAGCCTGAAACCTTTACACATTCCTACATTTTCGCTAAACTTCTGTTTAGAACGATTGCTCTTCAATATTTTGATTGGCCATCCGCCGTTTGAGTGGGTGGTCGTTTTTAATTTTCAGCGAATTTCGGCGACAAAGCTGGACATTTCGCCGAAATTCGCTGAAAATCTCATTTTCCATTTTTGGCGCTGTCTTGCTTGGCGAGACAGTTTTCCCTTATGAAGCCCACCCTGCTTGTTTTGCACGGCCCCAATCTGAACTTGTTGGGCCAGCGCGAACCGGAAATTTACGGCCGCACCACGCTGGCGGAAATCAACCAGTCCCTACGGCAACGCGCGGAAGCTGCCAGTCTGGCTTTCGAGGCGTTGCAAAGCAATGCCGAACACATCTTAATCGAGCGCGTGCAGGCTGCTTTGGGTGACCGCACCGCTTTCATCATCATCAATCCCGCCGCTTTCACGCATACCAGTATCGCCCTGCGTGATGCCTTGGCCGCCGCCGGCAAACCTTTTATCGAAGTCCACTTGTCTAATGTGCATGCTCGCGAGCCCTTCCGCCACCACTCTTATTTGTCGGATTTGGCGCAAGGTGTGATTTGCGGCTTGGGCGTACACGGCTATCATGCCGCCGCCGATTTCGCCATCGAATATCTGAGCCGCCGCTAAATTGCGGCCGCGCCCCTTATTTCCGAACAAAGGATCAACATCATGGATTTACGCAAACTGAAGAAACTGATCGACTTGGTGGAGGAGTCCGGCATTGCCGAAATCGAAGTGACCGAAGGTGAGGAGAAAGTGCGCATTACCCGCTCCTTGGCTACGCCGCAAGCCACTTATGCGCCGGCCGCGCCGGCGGTAACAGCCGCCGCTCCGCTTGCCGCCGCGCCCGCCGCCGTTACCGCGGCGCCTGTCGAGGCCGCTCCCTCCGCCCGTGATTTGGGTCATGCCCAAAAGTCCCCCATGGTGGGCACTTTCTACCGAGCGCCCGGCCCGAATGCGCCGGCTTTCGTGGAGGTCGGCCAAACCGTGAATGCCGGCGATACCCTGTGCATTATTGAGGCCATGAAATTGATGAACGAAATCGAAGCCGAAAAATCCGGCGTAGTAAAAGAAATTTTGGTGGAAAACGGCCAGCCGGTCGAATACGGCGAGCCCTTGTTCATTATCGAATAAAGGCTTGTGTCGATGAAACGTTGGCTGCTTGTGGCAAGCTGCCTGCTGACCGTACAGACGGCGGCGGCCATGGATGATCTCTATAACGTGATGGTGCAAATGCGCGACGGGCGCGTGGTTGTATCTCCATGTGCCGACTTGACCGCCGCTTGGCCGGCAACATTTGGCCATGCCTCCGACGAAGCAACCGTACGGCAATACATTAAGCGTTACCCGCCCGTCTCCGGCGACAGCCCCCATGCCCGCTTCGTTGCACGGCTTCTCGGAGAACCGCAGTATGAGCAATCCGAAACCGACAATGCCGCCGCATCCGTTCGGGATCCCCATCCGACCGGCAGCTGGGGCGTCAAACAATTCGCCGTGCGTGAAATCATCCATCTGCAACCGGGCTCGTGCGCAGTCGGCGACGCCTTTGAGGAAATGCTCAAATCCCCCGAAGCCATGGAAGAGTTTCGCAACGTAATTGAATTGATTAGGTAAAGCCATAGCCTGTCGGCGCAAACGGTTGATGCCGAACCCGCATAAGGCTTTTCCCGTCCCGCTCAAGATGCCGCGTTGTGGGTGAAATGTGCCGAGCTTTTGTCGGCTGTTGGGTAAGCGCGGTTTTCGCTCCGTAGAGATCTTTGGTTTTCAGGTAGCCTGCAAAATATTTTCCCCGTTAGGAAAACGATATGTTGAAAAAAGTCCTCATCGCCAACCGAGGCGAAATTGCCCTGCGTGTATTGCGTGCCTGCCGTGAAATGGGCATCGCCACCGTGGCGGTGCATTCCGAAGCCGATAAAGACAGCCTGCATGTGAAGCTGGCCGATGAATCCGTCTGCATCGGCCCGGCGCCTTCGCCGCAAAGCTACCTGAATATCCCTGCCATTATTGCCGCTGCCGAAGTGACCGGTGCTGATGCCGTTCACCCCGGCTACGGCTTTTTGGCTGAGAATGATCGGTTTGCCGAGCAGGTGGAGCAATCCGGTTTTGTGTTTATCGGTCCGCGCGCCCATACCATCCGCATGATGGGCGACAAAGTGTCGGCTAAAATCGCCATGTTGGAAGCCGGCGTGCCTTGCGTGCCCGGTTCTGACGGTGCCTTGCCGGAGGATCCCGAAACCATTCTCCAGATTGCGGATAAAGTGGGCTTCCCGGTCATCATCAAAGCCTCCGGCGGCGGCGGCGGTCGGGGTATGCGCGTGGTAGAGCGTCGCGAAGACCTCCTCAAATCGGTGGAAATGACCCGCACTGAAGCCGATGCTGCCTTCGGCAATCCGATGGTGTATATGGAGCGTTATCTGCAACGGCCGCGCCACGTAGAAATTCAAGTGTTGGCCGATGAACACGGTAACGCCATTTATCTGGGTGAGCGCGACTGTTCTTTGCAGCGCCGCCACCAGAAAGTGATTGAAGAAGCGCCGGCTCCCGGCATCACCGCCCAAGAGCGCGACAAAATCGGCCAGGCCTGTGTCGAGGCCTGCAAACGCATCGGCTATCGTGGGGCCGGCACGTTCGAGTTTCTTTATGAAGACGGCGAATTTTTCTTTATCGAGATGAACACCCGCGTACAAGTGGAACATCCGGTGACCGAGCTGGTGACCGGCGTGGACATTGTGCAGGAGCAGATCCGCATTGCCGCTGGTTTGCCGCTGCAATATACGCAGGCAGACATCGTGATCGAAGGCCACGCTTTCGAGTGCCGCATCAATGCTGAAGACCCGTACACCTTTATCCCCAGCCCGGGCTGCATCACCAGCTGCCACTTGCCCGGCGGCTTCGGCGTGCGGGTGGACAGCCACATTTATCAGGGCTACCGCATTCCGCCAAATTACGACAGCCTGATCGGCAAGATCTGCGTGTACGGCAAAACCCGCGAGCAGGCGATGGCCAAAATGCGCGTGGCCATTTCCGAACTGACCATCAGCGGCATCAAAACCAATGCCGATCTGCATGCCGATTTGTTCCGTGACGAAGGCTTCGCCCAAGGCGGTGTGAGCATTCATTATCTAGAGCATTGGCTGGCCGAGCGCAAAGCGAAGCTGCAAAAATAAGCGCTGAGTGGTTTATCTTATTTTTAATATGAAACACTTATTAAAAATATCAGAAAAATCTGCCTGGATGGTTTGACAGGCTGGAAAACTAAACCTATAATACGCTCTTCCTTTCCCCGATAGCTCAGTCGGTAGAGCGACGGACTGTTAATCCGCAGGTCCCTGGTTCGAGCCCAGGTCGGGGAGCCAGAAAGGGTCGTTAGCTCAGTCGGTAGAGCAGCGGACTTTTAATCCGTTGGTCGAAGGTTCGAATCCTTCACGACCCACCAGATATCCAGGCCCAAGCATTTGCTTGGGCCTGTTTTCTTTTGATGTTTGATACCTGAGATGTAAGGAAAACCTACGCATTGCCTTACTGTCTCTGTTTGCCATCGGGCGACGGCTGATGGTGGAAAGTGTTTGCCTAGCGCTTAAGGGTAATGTATTGATCCGTTCGATTGGGAGGTGCTCTATGATTGTGCAAAAGTTGTTGGCTAAAAAACAAGATGTGGGCGGGTTGTTTGTTACCCGCCTGATTCCGCAGGGCGGCCGGCGCACCATTGGTGCCTGGTGTTTTCTGGACCATATTGGTCCGGCGACTTTCGAGACCGGTTCTAAGGGGATGCAGGTAGGGGCGCATCCGCATACCAATCTGCAAACATTCACTTGGATGTTGGCGGGAGAGATTTGGCATCAGGACAGCTTGGGTTTCCGGCAATTGATCCGGCCCAAGCAAGTGAACCTGATGACGGCAGGTACCGGTGACGAACGGGGCATTGCCCATACCGAACAAACGCCGGAGGGCGTGGGCGAAATCCATGCGGTGCAGCTTTGGATTGCTTTGCCGATGAACAAGGTCATTGAGCCGGATTTCCAACACTATCCCGAATTGCCGGAGTGGGAAGAGGATGGGGTGCGCTATCTGCTGACCACCGGAAGTTATCAAGGCCGAACAGCCCCCACCACGCAACACAGCCCGCTTTTGGGGGTGGATATTCGATGTGCACATGCTGCCGCTCTTGATATTCCGGCTGAGAAGTCATGGGAATACGGCGTATTGGTTCTGGCCGGTAAGGCGGTCATAGGCGGTGAGACATTTGGTCCCGATGAACTGGCCTTTATTGCGGCCGACCAAGCTGAGCGGTTCCGTATTGAGGCCGAGGCCGGCAGCCATCTGCTGTTGCTGGGCGGCGAGCCTTTGCCCCATTCTACCGTGATGTGGTGGAATTTTGTGGCAGACAGCAGGGAGGCGCTTTGCCGTGCCGTGGCAGACTGGAATGCCGGCAGCCCGCGTTTCGGCCGGGAGATTGACTTGGCGGGCACGCCGCTGAAACGGCTGCCTGCACCAGAGGTGCCCGAAGGCTTTAAGCAATAAGCATCCAGTCCGGTATTTGCTGCCGAATTCGGATGCGCCCGAGAGAGCGGCCTGCGGTGGATATTCCAACGCTTCTGAGGTTTATTAACCGTGCAGCGGTGTGGTAAGTGAAGCGGTTTTTCGCGGTAAAAACCGCGTATCTCAGCCGGCAATACGCACAAGCTTGGACAGCTTAGTCAGCCTTAAGGCGGCAGGCGTGGTTTTTTGAGCGCGTAGCGAAGTGGATTGGCAAATTTAAAATATCGCCGTAACGGATACTTTGAACAGGCCTTTAGGCCGAGACCTTTGCAGAATCCCCATCTGCGGCGCATTTCTGCGTTGTGCGTTTGTGCCCTATGGGTACTGATCGCTCACTTGCCTATCGTGTGATATGTCTGTCCCATAGGGATTCCTGGTGTTCACGTTCGCTGCGCTGCTACGCCTTGAACTGCATCCACATCTGGGGTTTTACAAAGGTCTCAGGCCGTCACCCAATCACAAAAGGCTACCTGAAAAGATTTCAGGTAGCCTTTTGTTTGGCTGGAACATTCGGGCTTAATTTTCTTCGCGCAGTTCGCGGCGCAGGATTTTGCCCACGTTCGACTTGGGCAATTCTTTGCGGAATTCGATGTCTTTGGGCACTTTATAGGCGGTCAGCTCTTTGCGGCAGAAGGCAATCAGCTCTTCGGCGGTCAGATTCTCGTCTTTTTTCACCACAAATAACTTCAGCGCTTCACCGGTTTTGTCGCTGCTTACGCCCACGCAGGCCACTTCCAGCACGCCGGGGTGTTGCGCCACCACGTCTTCCACTTCGTTGGGGTAAACATTGAAGCCGGACACCACAATCATGTCTTTTTTGCGGTCAACCAGCTTGATGTAGCCTTTTTCGTTCATCACCGCGATATCGCCGGTGGCCAGGAAGCCGCGCTCGTCCAGCACCTTGGCGGTTTCTTCGGGGCGGTTCCAATAACCTTGCATCACTTGCGGGCCTTTGATCCACAATTCGCCGGTTTCGCCCACCGGCAGGGCCTTGTTGTCGGCATCGCGGATTTCGACTTCGGTGTTGGAGATCGGCAGGCCGATGGTGCCGGTGTAGTCGGTGATGGTGAGCGGGTTGACGCAGGCGCCGGGGCTGGTTTCGGTGAGGCCGTAGGCTTCCACAATCGGCTGGCCGGTGAGCGCTTTCCATTTGTCGGCCACGGCTTTTTGCACTGCCATGCCGCCGCCCAAGCAGATTTTCCAGCTGGAGAAATCGAGGGTTTTGAACTCTTGGTTGTGCAGCAGGGCGTTGAACAGGGTGTTCACGGCGGGGAAAACGGTGACGCGGTATTTTTTCAGCTCTTTTACGAAGCCGGGGATGTCGCGCGGGTTGGTGATGAGGATGTTTTGCGCGCCGATGCGAGTGAAGATCATCAGGTTTACCGTCAGCGAGAAGATGTGGTAGAGGGGCAGGGCGGTGACGATGACTTCTTCTCCGCCTTGCAGTTTAGACTTAATCCACTCGCCGGCTTGCAGCATATTGGCGCAAATATTGCCGTGGGAAAGCACCGCGCCTTTAGCGACGCCGGTGGTGCCGCCGGTGTATTGCAGGAAGGCCGGGTCTTCCAGGGTGAGCGGCACTTCGCGGAAGGGGTGGGCAGCGCCTTTCTGGAGGGCGTCTTTGAAGCCGACGGCTTGCGGCAGGTGGTAGTTGGGCACCATTTTTTTGATTTTGCGCACCACGAAATTTACCAGCATGCCTTTGAAGCCGCCCAGCAGGTCGCCGAGGGAGGCGATGACGACGTTTTTCACCGGTGTGCGGCGCAGCACCAGTTCCAAGGTGTTGGCGAAGTTTTCCAAGACCACAATGGTGGTGGCACCGCTGTCGTTGAGCTGGTGTTCGAGTTCGCGCGGGGTATAGAGCGGGTTGACGTTGACCACCACGCCGCCGGCTTGCAGGATGCCGAACACGGCCACGGGGTATTGCAGCACGTTGGGCATCATCACGGCCACGCGCTCGCCTTTTTGCAGCTTCAGCACGTTTTGCAGATAGGAGGCGAATTGGTCGGCCAGCTTGGCGGTTTCTGCATAGGTTTGCACCACGCCCATATTGGTGAAGCCGGGTTTGTTGCCGTGCTGGCTCACGGTTTCGCGGAACACCGCGCTGATGGATTCGTATTGGCGCACGTCGATTTCGGGGCGTACGCCTTCGGGGTAGCTTTGCAGCCAGATTTTTTCCATGGTTTGTCTCCTTTGTGTGCGGGCTACCTGAAAGGCTTTCAGGTAGCCTGTGTTGATTGGGGGTGTCTGCGGCTTACAAACGGATGATGTCTTGGTCGGTGGCGGTGATGACGCCGCCGCCCAGGCAGAGGTCGCCGTCGTAGAGCACGGCAGACTGGCCGGGGGTAACCGCCCATTGCGCTTGGTCGAAATGCAGTTCGGCTTCGCCGTTGCCGGTGTAAACCAGTTCGCAATCGGTGTCGGCCATGCGGTAGCGGGTTTTGCAGCGGTAGCGCCCGGCCGGCGGCGGTTCGGGCAGGGTGAAGCTGAGGTCGTTCATGCTCAGGCGGCGCGAAAACAGCAGGGGGTGGTCGTGGCCCTGTACCACGATCAGGCGGTTTTGCCCCAAGTCTTTGCCGCAGACAAACCACGGCTCGCCTTGGCCGCCGATGCCCAAGCCTTTGCGCTGGCCGATGGTGTAATACATCAGCCCCATGTGTTGGCCGACGGTTTTGCCTTCGGGGGTGACCATGTCGCCGGGGTTGGTGGGCAGGTATTGTTGCAGGAATTCGCGGAAGGGGCGTTCGCCGATGAAGCAGATGCCGGTGCTGTCTTTTTTGGCGGCGGTGGGCAGTTTGGCTTCGGCGGCGAGACGGCGAACTTCGGGTTTTTCCAAGTCGCCTAGCGGAAAAATGGCGCGTTCGAGCTGATGCGGCCGCAGGCGGTAGAGGAAGTAGCTTTGGTCTTTGTTGTTGTCGCGGCCTTTGAGCAGGCAGTGCAGGCCGTTGCGCTCTTCTTTACGGGCGTAGTGGCCGGTGGCGATGACGTCGGCGCCTTGGGCGATGGCGTATTCCAGAAAGCATTTGAATTTGATCTCGGCATTGCACAGCACGTCGGGGTTGGGCGTGCGGCCGGCCTGATATTCGCGCAGGAAGTAGGCGAAGACGTTGTCTTTGTATTCGGCGGCGAAGTTGACGATGTCGATGTCGATGCCCAAGAGGTCGGCCACGGCAATGGCGTCGAGCGAATCCTGTTTGATGCTGCAGTATTCGTCGTTGTCGTCGTCTTCCCAGTTTTGCATGAAGATGCCGCGCACGTGATGACCCGCCTGTTTGAGCAGATAGGCGGTAACGGAAGAATCGACGCCGCCGGAGAGGCCGACGATGATGTTCTGTTTCAAAGTGTGCATGGGCGTGGCTTCTGTAAAGAAGGCAGATTGTGCCACAGTGCGGCACGGGTTGCCGATTTTGTTTAGAGTGGGCTACCTGAAAATGCGGAGAGCGCTTTCAGGTAGCCTGAGACCGTTGCAAAACCCTCAGATGTGGATGCAGTTCAAGGCGTAGCAGCACAGCGAGTGTGAACGCCAGGAATCCCCGTGGGACAGACATATCATATAGATAGGCAAGCGAGCGAGCCGTACCCATAGGGCATAAACGCACAACGCAGAAATGCGCCGCAGATGGGGTTTTGCAAAGGTCTCAGCCTGGGCGGCAGAGTGGGGTAGGTCAAAACTGTTTTTGCGAATCCAGCAATATGGTGACCGGGCCGTCGTTGCACAGACTCACCAGCATGTGGGTGCGGAAGCGGCCTTCAGCCACGGTGAGGCCGTGGGCGCGGAGCAGATCGGCGGTGCGGCGGTAGAGGGCTTCGGCCTGTTCGGGTTTGGCCGCTTCGGTGAAGGAGGGGCGGCGGCCGTTGCGGGCGTCGCCGTAGAGGGTGAATTGGGAAACCAGCAACACGCTGCCGCCGGTGTCTTTTACCGACAGGTTGAGCTTGCCGTCGCCGTCTTCGAAAATGCGCAGGCCGGCGGTTTTGTCGGCAATGTAGCGGGCGTCGGTTTCGGTGTCGCTGTGGGTGACGCCGAGCAGCACGCACAGGCCGTGTTCGATTTGGCTGAAGGGGTGGTCGGCCTCGGTTGCGGCAGCCACATGGGCACGGCTGACTTTTTGAATCACGGCTCGCATGGTTTCAGGTAGCCTTTAATCTAATCAAGAGTGAAATAGGGGAAAG
This sequence comes from Neisseria shayeganii, assembly GCF_014054965.1. Classification (NCBI taxonomy): domain Bacteria; kingdom Pseudomonadati; phylum Pseudomonadota; class Betaproteobacteria; order Neisseriales; family Neisseriaceae; genus Neisseria; species Neisseria shayeganii. Next base: position 258,540 of record NZ_CP059567.1, read on the forward strand.
GAAGCAGGCAGCCGGATGGCTGGTTTTCCGGATAAACCGCAATGGAGAGGCTACCTGAAAAGGGAAGATTATTGGTTGGCGCGTATCCATTTCAGCCAGCGTTCGAACAGGGCGGGCTGCAGACCGGCGATGACCGAGCGTTTGAAAACGTGTTCGCCGCTCCAGAAGGCGTCGCCTTCAAGGGTGGCCAGCTGGCCGCCGGCTTCTTCGTAAATTAGGGCGCCGGCGGCGTAGTCCCACAGTTTTTGGCCGCCGTGCACGTAAACGTCGTAGCGGCCGGCGGCCAGGTAGCACCAGTCTAGGGTGCTGCAGCCCATGCTGCGCTGGGAGCCGCAGGGAGCCAGGGTTTGCATGCGGCTGGAGAGTTTGCCGGAGCGCAAATATTTCACTTCGACGCCGGCGATGGCGTCGCTGAGGTTTTTCGGCACGCTGCGCAAGGGCAGCCGTTGGCCGTTGAGAAAAGCGCCGCCGTTGCGGGTGGCGTAAAACATTTCTTGGGTAACGGGCTGGTAGATAACGCCGGCTTGCGGCAGGCCGGCGCGGATATAAGCCACGGAGAGGGCGAAGTGCGGCAGACCGTTGATGAAGTTGTTGGTACCGTCTATCGGATCGACCACCCACAGGCCGTGTTCGGAGTGTTGCCACAATTCGAGCTGTTCGGGCGTTTCCATTTCTTCGCCCAGCATCGGGCAGTTGATGATCTGCGGCAGGCGGGCGGCAAACATGGCTTGTGCGCCTAAGTCCGCTTCGGTCAGCTGCGAGCCGTCGCTTTTTTTGCTGACGGCCGCCTGCAGGAAACGGGGCATCACTTCGGTTTGGGCCACTTCGCGGACCAAGGCCATCAGATCGGGTAACAAATTCTTTCCTTTTGTGCGGATTTTCTGATAAAACGCGATAGTAACCATTTTTTACCTAAATACCAAATGCCGCGTTTTTATGTGCCGCAAGCGTTTGCTGCCGGCGAAACTGTGATGCTGCCCGAGAATGTGTGCCGTCATGTGCAGGTGTTGCGCCTGCGGGCGGGCGATGAGGTGGAGTTGTTCGACGGCCGCGGCGTGTGCGCCCGTGCGGTGTTGGCCGACATCGGCCGCAAACAGGTTGCGGCAACCGTGCTGGCGGTATCGGCGCAGTCGCGCGAATCGCCTTTGGAAGTGGTGCTGGTGCAGGCGGTGTCGGCCGCCGAGCGCATGGACTTTACGCTGCAGAAAAGCACCGAGTTGGGCGTCAGCCGTATTGTGCCGGTGCTGACGGAGCGCGCCACGGTGCGCTTGCAGGGCGAGCGGGCAGAGAAAAAGGTGCAGCGTTGGCAGGAGATTGTGGTTGCCGCTTGCGAGCAGTGCGGGCGTAATCAGGTGCCGGAAGTGGCCCCGCTGGGCAGTTTGGCGCAGGCTTTCGCTGCGCTGCCTGAAGAAGGGCTTCGTCTGCTGATGAGCCCGCATCGGGCCGGCCGCTTGGCCGATTTGCCGCCGCAAAGGCGGGTTGTGCTGTTGGTGGGACCCGAGGGCGGTTTGAGCGAGAAAGAAGAAGAGCTGGCCTTGCAGCACGGTTTTCAGGCGGTGTTGCTGGGGCGGCGCATCCTGCGTACGGAGACGGCCTCGTTGGCGGCGTTGGCGGCGATGCAGACTTTGTGGGGCGATTTTTAACGGTGGTCAACAGGCTACCTGAAAGGAGTCGGAGGGCTTTCAGGTAGCCTGTTGCTTGGTCGTCAGCCTGCCGATTATGGGCTAAAATAGCGGCCGTTTATGGTTCGGCTCTTATCCGAAAGCGGATCCTCATGAGCGCATTGAGCAATTATTGGGAGCTGTGGTCTGCTGTTTTGCAGAGCCTGGGCTTCGGTAGTCAGACAGAAAGCAGTGATATGGCAAAACCCAAGGGCGGCCTCGGCGGCCGCGGTTTAGATTCTTTGCTGGCCGGCACGATTGAAGATGCGGCGGGCGACCGTTTGACCACGGTGGCGGTGGGCGACATTAAGCCGGGCCGTTATCAGCCGCGCTCACAAATGGACGACGAAAGCCTGCAGGAGTTGGCCGAGTCCATCCGTGCGCAGGGCATTATCCAGCCGGTGATTGTGCGCGAACACGGCTTGTCGCAGTACGAACTGATTGCGGGTGAACGGCGTTGGCGCGCCAGCCAGTTGGCCGGCTTGAGCGAAATTCCGGTGGTGGTGAAAAACATCAGCGACGAAGCCGCGCTGGCAATGGGTTTGATTGAAAACATCCAGCGCGAAAACCTGAATCCGATTGAAGAAGCGCAGGGCTTGAAACGCTTGGTGGATGAGTTCGGCTTGACTCACGAAACCGTGGCCAAGGCCGTGGGGCGCAGCCGCAGTGCGGTGTCCAACAGCCTGCGCCTGTTGGCTTTGCCGGAGCCGGTGCAGGATTTGCTCTATAGCCGTCATTTGGAAATGGGCCATGCACGGGCTTTGCTGCCGCTGCCGGTGGTGGAACAGTTGGAGTTGGCGCGGAAGGCGGTGAAAAACGGCTGGTCGGTGCGCGAAGTGGAACGCCGCAGCCAGTTGGCGCAGCAGGAGAAAAAAACGGAAAAGCCCAAAACCGTGAATCCCGATATCCGCCGTTTGAACGAAGTGCTGACTGAGGCGTTGGGGGTAAATGCGGAAGTACAAACCGGCAACAATCGCAAGGGCAAAGTGGTGTTGCATTTCGATAATCCTGAAACATTTGCCGCTCTGATGAAGCGTTTGGGTGTGGAGCTCCCGGATTAAAGGGCTTTCAGGTAGCCTGTGTGTATCTTAATAAATCGGGTTTGCGAATATATAGATAAAATAATGGTTTGGTTTTATTTTTGACAAAGCTTAACGCTTCGCCTTGACGATGGACGGCGACTTGATTATATTAGCGCGGCTCAATTTTGCCCTTTGAGGTTTGCGCAATGGCGGTAACCGTCTGTCTGCAGTTTGTGTTTATGCTGCTTGTTGCCGCTGTTGCCTGGTTTTGGGGCGGGCAGCAATTTGCTGTGTCTGCCGTGATGGGCGGCTTGGCCTATATCATTCCTACGATTTTTACGGTGCTGATTTTAAGCGTTCTTAAACCGTTTCCCCTATTGGCGGGTGTCGGTTTCTTGATTGGAGAGGGTTTAAAAATAGTACTGGCTTTGATCATTATGCTGCTGCTGTTTTATTTTTGGCATCAGCAGATTGCTTTTATTCCGTTTTTTGCGGGATTGGTTGCGGTCAGTCATTTGGTTTTTTTGATATCTTGGAAAGTGCAAAGAAATGGCAAGTGAAAATATAACCGCTGCCGACTATATCAAGCACCACCTGCAAAGCTTGACCAGTTTGTCGGACGTTACCCAAGGGCAGGGCCTGAAAAATATTGCTGATTTCTCATTTATCAATATCGACGCAATATTTTTTGCTGTGCTGCTGGGCGTGGTAGGCTCATTTGTGTTGTGGATGGGGGCTAAGCGTGCGACGGCCGGCGTGCCTGGCCGTTTCCAAGCCGCGATTGAGATTCTGTATGAGTTTGTGGATGATATGTGCAAAGGCATCATTCACAACGAGCAGTCCCGCAAAGTGGTTGCCCCTTTGGGTTTGACTTTGTTTGTGTGGATTTTCCTGATGAATGCCATGGACTTGCTGCCGGTGGATTTGCTGCCTTGGTTGTGGCAGGGCGTGACCGGTGATCATCATGCTCTCTTGCGCGTGGTGCCGACTGCCGATTTGAATACCACATTGGCCTTGGCAATCGGTGTGTTGTTGGTATGCTTATTCTACAATGTCAAAATCAAAGGCTTCGGCGGTTGGATGCACGAAATGTTTACCGCTCCGTTTGGCCCGATGTTGGCGCCGGCGAATTTTATTCTGAATATTGTCGAGTTTTTGTCTAAAACCGTGTCGCACGGTATGCGGTTGTTCGGTAATATGTATGCCGGTGAGTTGGTGTTCTTGCTGATTGCCTTGTTGGGCGGCGCTTGGGCCCTGCCTGGGGAAAGTTTCAGTTTGATGGATCCGATTATGGTGCTGTTCCATATTCTGGCTGGTGTCATCTGGGCGATTTTCCATATCTTGGTGATCACTTTGCAGGCATTTATTTTCATGGCTTTGGCTTTTGTTTACATCGGCCAAGCGCATGATGCACACTAAACTTTTTTGCTGTAATTTTCTTTAACCTTGTTTTTTTAAGGAGTTTGAAATGGGTGGTTTAATCGCTATCGCTTGTGGTTTGATCGTTGCTTTGGGCGCTTTGGGTGCCTCTATCGGTATCGCCATGGTGGGTTCTAAATATTTGGAATCTTCTGCTCGTCAACCTGAATTGATTGGCCCGCTGCAAACCAAGTTGTTCTTGATTGCTGGTTTGATTGACGCTGCCTTCCTAATCGGCGTTGCCATCGCTCTGCTGTTTGCCTTCGTTAATCCTTTCGCAGGCTAATCGCACACAAACTTTGTCAATGTTTGTTGATTAACCCTAATACGAAGGTTAAGTAAAGTGAATATTAATGCAACGTTAATCGTCCAAATCATTGTTTTCGCTATATTGGTTTGGTTTACCATGCGTTTCGTATGGCCGCCGATTGCGAAAGCGCTTGATGAGCGAGCCGGTAAAATCGCTGAAGGCTTGGCTGCTGCCGAGCGTGGCAAGAGCGATTTCGAGCAAGCTGAGAAGCGGGTTGCAGAACTCTTAGCCGAAGGTCGTAACCAAGTTACCGAAATGGTGGCTAATGCAGAAAAACGTGCAGCACAAATAGTAGAAGAGGCGAAAGTACAGGCCTCTTCGGAAGCTGCCCGTATTACCGCTCAGGCCAAAGCAGATGTTGAACAAGAAACCAATCGCGCACGGGAAGCATTGCGTGAACAGGTGGCTGCTTTAGCCGTGAAAGGTGCCGAGCAAATTTTGCGTAGCGAAGTGAATGCTGAAAAACATGCGCAAATGTTAGGCATGCTGAAACAGGAGCTGTAATTTATGGCTGAGTTCGCAACCGTAGCCAGACCTTATGCCAAGGCATTGTTTGATCTGGCTGTTGAAAAAAATCAAATCGAGTCTTGGTTGGGCGGATTGAAAGAACTGGCATGGTCGGTTCAGCAGCCTCAGGTTGCTTTGCTGATCGAGGGGGGCGATTCTGATGCGGCACAAAAAGCAAATGGCTTATTGGCGCTTTTGTCAGATAATTCGGCTACGCACGATGCCGAGTTCCAAAATTTCGTTCAGGTGGTGGCTGTTGAAAAGCGGTTGCAAGTGCTACCTGAAATTTACGCTCAATACCAAGATTTGGCTTTATCCCGCAACGATACGAAAAAAGCTATTGTATATAGTGCCTACCCCATGAGTGAAGGTCAGTTTGCTAAAGTTTTGGCCGACTGCCAAAAGCACTTCGGCAGCAATTTAGAGGCGACTTTGGAAATTGTGCCGGAATTGATCGGTGGGGTTAAAGTTGAAGTGGGTGACCAAGTATTGGATCTGTCCGTGCAGGCTAAATTGAAAAAACTGTACGCGACCATGACGAATTAGGAGAGTTTTCATGCAGATTAATCCTGCTGAGATTAGTGATTTGCTGAAAGCCAAAATCGAGAACTTAAACGCCAAACAAGAAGTCCGCACCCGAGGCAGTGTGATTTCTGTGACTGATGGTATTGTTCGCGTACACGGCTTGTCAGACGTAATGCAAGGCGAAATGCTGGAGTTTCCCGGCAACACCTTTGGTTTGGCCATGAACTTGGAGCGCGACTCAGTAGGTGCGATCGTTCTGGGTGAGTATGAGCACATCAAAGAAGGTGATGAGGTTAAGTGTACTGGTCGTATTTTGGAAGTGCCGATTGGCCGCGCTTTGATCGGTCGCGTGGTGAATGCTTTGGGACAGCCGATTGACGGCAAAGGTCCGATTGACACTCAGCAAACTGCGCCGATTGAAAAAATTGCTCCCGGTGTGATTGCCCGTCAATCTGTAGACCAACCGATGCAAACCGGCTTAAAAGCAATCGATTCAATGGTGCCAGTAGGCCGTGGTCAGCGTGAGTTGATCATTGGTGACCGGCAAACCGGTAAAACGGCAGTTGCTTTGGATGCGATTGTGAACCAAAAGGGTACGGGCGTAGTTTGTATTTACGTTGCAGTTGGCCAAAAAGCCTCTTCTATTGCGAACGTTGTCCGTAAATTGGAAGAGCATGGTGCCATGGAGCACACCATTGTCGTGGCGGCCACGGCATCGGAAGCTGCCGCCTTGCAGTTTATTGCACCTTATGCCGGCTGCACCATGGGTGAATTTTTCCGTGACCGCGGTGAAGATGCATTGATTGTCTACGACGATTTGTCCAAGCAAGCTGTTGCCTATCGTCAGATTTCTTTGTTGCTGCGTCGTCCTCCCGGTCGTGAAGCTTATCCGGGTGATGTTTTCTATTTGCATAGCCGCTTGTTGGAACGTGCTGCCCGTATCAATGCAGATGAAGTAGAAAAGCTGACCAATGGTGAAGTAAAAGGTAAAACAGGTTCTCTGACTGCTTTGCCAATCATTGAAACCCAAGCTGGTGACGTTTCTGCATTCGTTCCGACCAACGTTATTTCTATTACTGACGGTCAGATCTTCTTGGAAACTGATTTGTTTAACTCCGGTATCCGTCCTGCCATTAATGCCGGTATTTCTGTATCCCGAGTCGGCGGTGCGGCACAAACCAAAGTCATTAAAAAATTAGGTGGCGGCATTCGTTTGGCATTGGCCCAATACCGTGAATTGGCTGCGTTCTCGCAGTTTGCATCCGATTTGGACGAAGCGACGCGTAAACAATTGCAGCATGGCGAAGTGGTGACTGAGTTGATGAAGCAAAAACAATTCAACACCTTGAATACGGCTGAAATGGCGCTGACTTTGTGGGCCATTAACAACGGTTCTTATGCCGATGTGCCTGTAAGCAAAGCACTGGCTTTTGAGGCTGAATTCTTGAACTATATTCGTGTTCAGCATCCTGCTGTGCTTGATGCCGTCAATGCTTCTGGAGCATTGTCTGATGAAAATGAACAGGTCTTGACCGAAGCCATGAAAACTTTCAAAACCTCTTACAACTATACAGCGTAAGTTGTTGAAGAAAGGAGTCTGAAATGGCGGTAGGAAAAGAAATTCTGACGAAGATTCGTAGTGTTCAGAATACTCAAAAAATTACCAAAGCCATGCAGATGGTTTCAACTTCCAAAATGAGGAAGACTCAAGACCGTATGCGTTTGGCTCGGCCCTATGCAGAAAAAGTCCGCTTGGTGATGAGTCATTTGGCTCAAAGTGAAACGGAGCATAATCTGCCAATCCTAGAGAGCCGTACAGCAATAAGGCGAGCCGGTTTTATTTTGATTACGACAGATAAAGGCTTGTGCGGAGGCTTGAATGCCAATTTGCTGAAAAGGTTTTTTGCAAAAGTGCAAGAATACCAGCAGCAAGGTGTTGAGGTTGAGGCTGTTTGTTTAGGTAGCAAAGGTTTGGCTGCCTGTAACCGCGTAGGCATTAATGTCGTAGCCAGTGCAGTGAACTTGGGTGATACCCCAAAAATGGAAAAGCTTTTGGGGGCAGTTACCGAAGTTTTCCAACGTTATACCGAAGGTCAGTTGGATGTAATCCATTTGGTTTATGCGGAGTTTGTTAATACGATGAGGCAAGAACCTCATTTGGAAACTCTATTGCCGATTGGCCAGAACGTGTTGCACGAAGTATCCGAGAGCAAAGAATATGGCTGGGATTATGTTTATGAACCCAAACCGGCAGTCGTTCTCGAATATTTGGTTCGCCGTTATTTGGAGTCTGTGGTTTATCAAGCATTATGTGAAAATATGGCTTCCGAACAGGCAGCCCGTATGGTGGCGATGAAAGCCGCTACGGATAATGCCGGTAATGCAATTAAAGAGCTGCGTTTGGTTTATAACAAATCTCGTCAAGCGGCTATTACCACAGAATTGTCAGAAATTGTGGCGGGTGCAGCTGCCGTATAGGCTTGCATACTGCTCGGATTAAAATAGGATTCAATAATGAGCCAAGGTAAGATCGTACAAATTATTGGCGCAGTAGTGGATGTGGAATTTCCGCGTAATGCTATCCCGCGTGTATACGATGCTCTGAAATTGGTTGACACCGATTTAACATTAGAAGTGCAACAGCAGCTCGGCGACGGTGTGGTGCGTACCATTGCGATGGGCAGTACGGACGGCCTAAAACGCGGCTTAGCTGTACAAAATACAGGTGCCCCGATTACGGTTCCGGTTGGACAAGCAACGTTGGGCCGTATTATGGACGTATTGGGTAAGCCGGTTGATGAGGCTGGTCCAATCAATGCCGACCAAACTCGCGCCATTCACCAGCCGGCGCCCAAATTTGATGAGTTGTCCAGTACAACCGAATTGCTGGAAACCGGTATTAAGGTGATCGATTTGCTTTGTCCCTTTGCCAAGGGCGGTAAGGTTGGTCTGTTCGGTGGTGCCGGCGTAGGCAAAACCGTAAACATGATGGAATTAATCAACAACATTGCAAAAGCACACAGTGGTTTGTCTGTGTTTGCAGGTGTTGGTGAACGTACTCGTGAAGGTAATGACTTTTACCATGAGATGAAAGACTCCAACGTCTTGGACAAAGTAGCCATGGTATATGGCCAGATGAATGAGCCTCCTGGCAACCGCTTGCGTGTGGCCTTGACAGGACTTTCTATGGCTGAACATTTCCGTGATGAAAAAGACGCCAGCGGCAAAGGTCGTGATGTTTTGTTCTTTGTGGATAATATTTACCGTTATACCTTGGCAGGTACAGAAGTATCCGCATTGCTGGGCCGTATGCCTTCTGCAGTAGGTTACCAACCGACATTAGCGGAAGAAATGGGCCGCTTGCAAGAACGTATTACCTCTACTCAGACTGGTTCAATTACTTCCATTCAGGCCGTATATGTACCGGCGGACGACTTGACCGACCCCTCTCCCGCAACTACTTTTGCACACTTGGATGCGACGGTGGTATTGAGCCGTGATATCGCATCATTGGGTATCTACCCTGCAGTAGATCCTTTGGATTCCACATCACGTCAGCTGGATCCGATGGTATTGGGCCAAGAACATTACGATGTGGCCCGTGGCGTGCAATCCACACTGCAAAAATACAAAGAGTTGCGTGACATTATTGCTATTTTGGGCATGGATGAATTGTCTGATGAGGATAAGTTGACCGTAATGCGCGCTCGTAAGATTCAGCGCTTCCTGTCACAACCTTTCCATGTAGCCGAAGTATTTACTGGTTCACCTGGCAAATATGTGTCTCTGCGCGATACCATTGCTGGCTTTAAAGCTATTTTGAGCGGTGAATATGACCACTTGCCCGAACAGGCTTTCTATATGGTAGGTGGTATTGAAGAGGCTGTGGAAAAAGCCAAGACCTTAAGCTAAGGAGACGGGCATGAGTATCATGCAAGTTGAAGTGGTAAGTAACGAGCAAAACATCTATTCCGGTCAAGCTGAGTTTGCTGTGGTGCCGACTGTGAGTGGTGAGCTTGGTATTTATCCTCAGCACGTTCCAATTATGAGCTTGGTGCGTCCGGGTGTGCTGCGTTTACGCGTTCCCGGTGAGGCTGAAGAAGTGTTGGTGGCAATTTCTGGTGGCGTACTGGAAGTACAACCCAATAAAGTAACCATTCTGGCGGATGTGGCCGTACGCAGTGCGGAAATGGATCAGGCCCGTGCAGAAGAGGCGAAAAAGGCCGCCGAAGCCAAAATGGTTAATGCTGAAGATGCTGAATCTTTGGCCAAAGCACAGGCTGCATTGGCAGCTGCAATCGCGGAGTTGAAGGCTTTGGATTACTTACGTTCTCGTAAGAATCAATGATCTTTAATTCAAAAAGAAAGCAATATGGTACCCAAAATGCCATATTGCTTTCTTATTTTGTGAGTCTGGCCCCGATTAAGTTTCCTATTGCTATTTTGTTTACTGGGCACCCCAGTGTTTTTCAGACAGTAGTTATCTAAGCCGCCCCGATAGTTTTGCATTGTATTAAATTCAGATTCTCCCGATGACTTTGACAGGATTTATATATATAGATATAATCCAACATTCGGGTCGTTAGCTCAGTCGGTAGAGCAGCGGACTTTTAATCCGTTGGTCGAAGGTTCGAATCCTTCACGACCCACCAGCTTTACGAGCCTAAGCAAAATGCTTAGGCTCGTTTCTTTTTAGGCTAAAACCTTTGCAAAATATTCCTTATATTCCCTAAATTGTCGCCCGGACATTCAGAAGATATGGGGACATTTTACAAATTTCTACAGCTATTTTTCTCAACCTGTGGTGTAAACAACCCGGCTCATTTTCTACATCTAGCCTGAGACCTTTGCAAAACTTCCAGATGTGGATGCAGTTCAAGGCGTAGCAGCGCAGCGAACGTGAACGCTAGGAATCCCTATGGGACAGACATATCATACAGATAGGCAAGTGAGCGAGCAGTACCCATAGGGCATAAACGCACAACGCAGAAATGCGCCGCAGATGGGGGTTTTGCAAAGGTCTCAGCCTATCTCCACCGTGATAACGTGCAGATACAGGCCGCCGCCGTTAGTCAGTTTGTAGGGCTTCTCGGATGGCTTTGCATTCCTTATCTGGCGGTCGTTTAAGGGCATTTTTACGGTATTTTTCAGTGGTGTTTTCAGGATACCGTAAAAAATACCGTAAATTTACGGTAGATTCGATTAGACGGCGGTAGATGGTATTAGACGACAAAACGGAGGGATTTTTCTCTGAAAGCCTTGCCTGTTATGGATTTGGTAGATTTTATTAGACGGCGTTAGACAACAAAAAAGCCGCGAAATGCGGCAGTGTGGTGGCCAGAGGCGGGATCGAACCGCCGACACACGGATTTTCAATCCGTTGCTCTACCAACTGAGCTATCTGGCCTTGCTTTGAAAGAATGCAATTAAACCAGTTGGCTGTTGTTCTGTCAAGTTGGTTTGTTTGATGGAGTTTTGGGCTGATGATTTTAAAAGAAATTAATTTTTACGTATGGCGGAAATGGTTTGGGATGCCGAGGCAAAGGCTACCTGAAAATCTTTTCAGGTAGCCTTTGCAAAGGTCTCGGGCGGTATGGCTAACGAGTCTATGCTGTGGAATCTGGCGTGGAGCGCGGACTGTTGCCGGTTTGATTCCCATGGCACATCTTGGGCTGCGAGCGGGCTACCACACGCTGTCGCGGCTGATTTCCTGTACGCTTTGACGGATGCTGGCGCCGAAGTTTTTGCTGAGGGCGCGGCTCAGGCTGTCTTGCGGGGTGTAGTCCACCAGCTCGGGGGCTTTGATGATGTCGCGGGAAACGCTGTAGATGTTGCCGGTGGCGTCGATGAGGCCGGTTTTGACGGCTTCGCCGCCGGTGTAAACACGACCGCTGAAGAGATCGGGGTGTTCTGCTTCTTTCAGGCGGTTGCCGCGGCCTTCGCGTACGGCGTGAATGAATTGGCGGTGGATGTCGTCGAGCATGGCTTGCCACATGGCGGCTTGTTCGGGGGTTTCCGGGCTGAAGGGGTCACCCATGCCTTTGTGTTCGCCGGCGGTGCGATTGCGGCGTTTGATGCCGAGGTGGTCCATCAGACCGGTGAGGTCGAAGCTGCTGCCGACCACGCCGATGCTGCCGACGATGCTGGTGGGGTCGGCGTAGATTTTGTCGGCAGCGGCGGCGATGTAGTAGCAGCCGGAGGCGCAGACGTCTTCAGCCACGACATACAGCGGGATTTTCGGATGTTCGGCTTTGAGGCGGCGGATTTCCTGGTAGGCGATGTTGGACACCACGGGCGAGCCGCCGGGGCTGTTGGCGCGAATGATGACGCCTTTGACGTGCGGGTTTTTGTAGGCGGCGGCCAAGCCTTCACGCAGTTTGGCTACTTGGTCGGCCTGGCTGGTGATGACGCCGTCGAGCTGGATGACGGCGGTGTGCGGCTGTTGGCTGTGCGGGTTAAATTGGTTGACTTTGCCGAAGATGGCGACGAGGTAGAGGGCGAAGAAGGCAAGCAGTATGAGGCGGAAGACGAGCTTCCAAATGCGGGCGCGCCGCTGTTCGCGGTAGGCTTCGAGCAGTACTTTTTCCAGTGTGTCGCGTTCCCAGTTTTCGGTGCGCTTTTCGGGAGGGGAGACGGTGTATTTCACGGTGGGTTTCCTTGATGTGGGGATTGTGTGCATCAGGCTATCAGGCTACCTGAAAAGGCTTTCAGGTAGCCTGATGTTGTGGTGGGGGCGGCCGTTTGTTTAGCCATTGGGGATGTTGAGCCAGCGGAGCAGGTCTTGTATGCCGTCGAGCATGGCCTGATGGGGCACGGTTTGCAGCTGGGCGGCGGCGTGGGCGCCGGTGGCGACGGAGACGGCGTGGCAGCGGGCATTATAAGCCATATTCAAATCGTGGGTGGTGTCGCCGATCACTAGGCCGAATCGACATTCATCTGGTATCTTTGGCGGATGACCAAGACCAAGCATCTGCGGCCCCGCCGCTACGAATTAACCCAAACCCAATGGGAGCGGATCGAAGATCTGCTCCCAGGCAAGGCCGGTGACCCCGGGCGTACGGCAGCGGACAACCGCAGCTTCGTCAATGGCGTGCTGTGGGTGTTGCGCTCCGGGGCGCGCTGGAGCGATCTGCCCACGCGCTACGGAGCCTACAAGAGCGTGCACAAGCGCTTCACCCGCTGGGCGGCCAAGGGTATCTGGGAGCTGGTGTTCCAGTCCCTGATTCAGGATCGAAGCAACGAGTATCTGATGATCGACAGCAGCATTGTCCGGGCGCACGCACAGGCGGCGACCGGAAAAGGGGGGCGGCACACCCGGCTCTGGGGCGTTGCCGAGGAGGTCTGAGCACGAAGATCCACATGGCGACAGATGGCCAGGGCCGACCGGTGCGATTCATCCTCACTGGCGGCCAGCGTAACGACATCACGCAAGCCCCAGCGCTGCTGGCCGGGTTCAAGCCCAAGTACGTCTTGGCCGACAAAGGCTATGACAGCCGGCAACTGGTGGCGCTGATCCAGTCGCTCGGCGCCCAGGCGGTGATCCCGCCTCGCAGCTGCCAGCAGCCGCGTGCCTACGACAAAGCACGCTACCGGCTACGCAATCGCATCGAGCGTTGCTTTGCCAGGCTCAAGCAGTTCCGCCGCATCGCCACTCGTTTTGACCGCAAGCCCTCTCACTTCCTGGCTTTCCTCTACCTCGCATCAATTACCTTGTGGGTGGGTTGAATGTCGATTCAGCCTAGGGCGTCGGCCGGCGCTACGCCCAGTTCGTCGCAGATCGACAGCACCATTTCCGGCTGCGGCTTGGCGGCGCATTCGTCTACGGTGCGGGTGCTGAGAAAGTAGTGGGCGCTGGCGGTTTCTTGTAGGGCGAGGTCCAGTCCGCGCCGGCTTTTGCCGGTGGCCACGGCCAGCCAGTAGTGCTGCTGCAGCCTGGGCAGGGCGGCGGCGGCTTGGGCAAACAGCATGGTGGGCGGGCGGCGATGGAAATAGTGTTGGCGGTAGGCGTCAATCAGGGCTTCGGTTTGCCGGGCAGACAGGCCGGGATGCAGTCGGGCAATCGCTTCGTTTAAGCTTAAGCCGATGATTTGGCGAATGTCTTCTTCTGTCGGCTGGTTGAGGCTGTGTTCACGGAAGGCGTTTTGCACGCCCTCAACAATTTGGGCGGTGGAGTCGGCCAGTGTGCCGTCCCAATCGAAGATCAGCAGTTGGTAGGGTTTTTTCATATGGATTTTGAGAGGCTACCTGAAAGTTTGTGTGTGGAAAAATAGAATATTGGGCTAAAAGGTTTTGCCGATTTGGATAAACAGATTGCTCTTTTGGAAACGGTAAAGCGGGTGGTTGCTGTCGCTCTTTTGCCAGGTGGCCACCAAGCGGGGGGTGATGCCCCAAAAGTGGACGCGGCGGTGCCAGAGAGACAGGCTGGCGGCGTATTCTTTGTCTTCTCGGCGGATGTTGAGGAAATCCGGGCCGTCGTAGCGGCGCAAGCCGGCTTCGGCCGTGAGGGCGGTGGAGAGGCCGTACGACCATTCCCTAGTCCAGCCGGCACGCAGGCTGTTGCGCTGATAGGTGTCGCTGCGGTCGCGGGCGCTCTTGCGAGCGTAGTCTGTACCCAAAATCCAATATTGGCGCGGGTTTTGGATATATAGCCAAGTGGCGGAAACATTGCGGTTGGGGCCGTCGAGAAAGGTGCGGCGGTCGTGTTTCTGCTGCCCCCATTCGCCGGCCAGCAGCAGTTGGTGGCCGGGTGCGAGCCAGTAGCGCCATTCGGCGCGCAGGCCGGCTTCGCGCAGATAGGCACGGTTGCCGAACCAACGGCGTTCGAAATAGGGCAGCAGCGCAGCTTCGGCGCGGGCGGTTTTGTAGGCGCCGCCAACGGTCAGGCGGATGGAGGCGTCATCGTATGGGCGATTGTTCCAATACCATTTGCCGGAAGCGTCGGCAGCGGTACGCAGCGACCAATGGCCGCCCAGCAGCCAGTCGCGTGCGCCGCCGAAGCGGTAAGCCAGGCCTTCTGCGGATTCGGGTTCGGGGAAGGTCCATGTGCCGCCGGCGGTGCGGAAGGTGCGGTTGGCCGGTGCATTGTTGATGTTGTCGTCGCGCAGGTAGTGGAAGCTGCCGTAGAACGACCAAGTGTTGCGTTGGTCGAGGGCGGTGAGGTAGTGATCAACCAGCCGGCGGATTTCGGGCGGCAGTTGGCTGTCGGCGCGCAGGCGGGTGAATTGGTCGCGGGCGGCTTCGTTTTCGTGGTTTTCAAATAGGGATTGTGCCAGCGACAGGCGCACGGCGGGCATATCGGGTTCCAGCGAGAGGGCTTGGCGGTAGGCGCTGACGGCTTGATTGTAATGGCCGTCGGCGCGGGCGATCATGGCGTCGGCCAGAATCAGCAGCATTTCTTCGTGCGGCGGGGGCAGTTGGCGGTAGAGCGGCAGCAACAGGCGCACGCCTTCGAGGTTGTTGAGCAGCACGGAGGACTGCAGGGCGCGATGCAGCAACTCAGGGTTTTGCAGCAGCTCTTCGGGGCTGATGTTGAGCGGCTGTTGAGGGTCCGGGCTACCTGAAGTGTGTGCGGCAGGCGGTGCGTCGGAGCGGATTTCGGGGCTGATGTCGAAACGGGTTTCCGGTTGCGACTCGGGCAGGACCGGCGGCGTTTGGGCGTACAGCAGGGCGGGGAGCAGGCAGATACAGCCGAACAGGGATGGGCGGGGAAGGTGTGGGGGCATGAATAACGGATCCAAAGGAGATGGCCGTGAGGCTACCTGAAAGTTTGGGTAGGGGAAAGATGGGCTAATGATTGAAGTAAAAGGCAGCCTGGTGAGGCTGCCGAAAGCTTAAGAATTGTGGTTGCTTTTAGAGCGGGGTATCCGCTGATGCCTTGAGGTAGGTTGTCAGCGGATACTTTTGGCAACATCAAGGCAAGCGTTTGCCTTCGGTGGTGCCAAACACACCATTATAGCCTTTGTGGGCGCCATCCAACACATTGTATACGCCGCCCATGTCGTCGTAGCCGAAGAAACCGCCACGGGTTTCCACACCGTTTTGTTTACCGGAGAAGGTGTTGCCGCTGATGGAGCCGCCGAATTTGAGCGGATCAATGGTTAATTCACCTTGCTTCGGTAATGCGATGCTTACATCGACGGTTTTGTTGTCAAAGTCAACAACGGCAGTAACGGCATTGCGCAGGCCACTGTATACCCCGTCTTTGCCGTGCACGGCGCTGCCCGTGTATTCATAGCGACCGCTGCCGCGCATATAGCTAGCCGGTTTACCATGTACAAATAAATGGCTGACATTATTGGCGTCGGTGTAGACGCCGTAACGGATGGCGGAAAATTCACCATAGCTGGCACTTCTGCCAATGCTGCCCATCCAGCCCGGATTGTTGGTGTCTTTGGGGTTGAAGCCGCCATTGGGGAAGTCTTCGGCTCCGATGCGGCGCAGTGTGATGCCGCCGCTGTTTTTGTCTCTGGCCCGTCCCAGCAGCAGAATCTGTTTCCCGTCAATCATAAAGCTTTCAAAATCTTGGTTGGCAGCGGAACGGCCGCCGTTGACGATGCCGGTATCGTTTTGAATGCTGATCAGGGCGCCATTGTGTTGGTCGTTGCCGTTGTGGGTTCGAACCATCCATTCAGGTCCTTTGGCTCCCGCCCCGCCTTGGACAAAGGTTTGACCAAGAACCTGACCGAAAGTTTGACCGGCACCTGGATTGGGTTCCTGAGGTTTCGGAGCAGGTTCCTGAGGTTTCGGAGCAGGTTCCTGAGGTTTCGGAGCAGGTTCCTGAGGTTTCGGAGCAGGTTCCTGAGGTTTCGGAGCAGGTTCCTGAGGTTTCGGAGCAGGTTCCTGAGGTTTCGGAGCAGGTTCCTGAGGTTTCGGAGCAGGTTCCTGAGGTTTCGGAGCAGGTTCCTGAGGTTTCGGAGCAGGTTCCTGAGGTTTCGGAGCAGGTTCCTGAGGTTTCGGAGCAGGTTCCTGAGGTTTCGGAGTAGGCTCCTGAGGCTGCTGGGGGGCTTGTGGTTTCGGTGCCTCGGGTTGTACGGACAGATTGCTACTGCTGCCGCTACTGCCGCAAGCGCCCAATGCTAAGGCGCAGGCAATTGCCAAAATGCTTTTTTTAGATAAGAGATTCATGGAAACAGTCCTGATCAAGAGAGTATGGGAATGTGAAGATGCATATTCGGATCTGCATACTGGACGGTGTGGCGAAGATGCCAAGCCAGTCACAGCAATAATAGTATCAATGTTAAGAATCTTTATCAAGTGGAAAGAAGTATTTGGCAGTGCTGTGTGAGTTAAATATCTGTAAATTATATAAAATCATTGATTTTTGGATTCTGATGAGCTTTGATCTGTTATTTCTCAAGGGGCTTAGGAAGCAAAATCACCAAATTCAGTGATAAGATTCTGAAATGAAATTAAAAAACAAATACCAAAAGTTCAGCAAAATTACCGAGCCCAAATTCCGGCAAATCCTGCGGCTTTTCTCCTTGGATCTGACCGCTTCCGACACCGCCAAACTGACAGGGATCAGTGTCAGAAACATCAACAGCCTGTACCTGAAACTACGGCGACGATTGGCTGACGAATGTGAGCGGCAGACACCTTTGTGCGGCATAGTGGAATTGGACGAATCCTATTTCGGTGCCAAACGTATCCGCGGCAAACGCGGGCAAGGTGCAGGCGGTAAAACGATTGTTTTCGGCATACTCAAACGAGATGACAAGGTTTATACCGAAATCGTTTCCGATGCTTCAAAAGCAACGTTACAAAAGGTTATCAGAGGACATATCTCTGTTGAGAGCGTCATTCATACTGATGGATGGCGCGGTTATCAGGGATTGGTCGATATGGGCTTCGCGAAGCACTTCAGAGTGCGTCATGGTGATAATGAATTTGCTCGCGGCGCTCAGCATATCAACGGTATCGAATCTTTTTGGAGCTACGCGAAGCATCGCTTGGTACCATTTAACGGGGTGCCGAAGCATACGTTTTACCTGCATTTAAAAGAAACTGAGTTCCGCTTCAATCACAGGCATGACGATTTGTATAAAGTGCTGTTGGGAATGTTGCGCGAGAATCCCTTAAAATGAATTTTGCTTCCTAAGCCCCTTCTCAAATATGATTAGTGAGCAGTTAATTGCTAAGAATTCGTTCATGATCTTTATTGTAAGGATGCAGGGGGATTAAAAATTCATGTTTGTGGTGTTGCCTCTCAAAAGAAAAATAAAAATGCTTGCAGGTGTTTTATCCAGCAAGCATTTCTGTCTGAAATCGGCGGTTTCTGCTTCTTAAAGCCATTTTGCGAGAAGAGGATGGAAGGTTTTAATAACTGTGCTCGGCGGCAAAGGGCAGCAGCATATCCAACAGATTTTGCAGCTCCTGCGGCAGCGGTGCTTGCAGCTTGAGCGGCTCGTTGCTGAGGGGGTGCTTGATTTCTAGGCGGTGGGCATGCAGAAACATGCGTTTCAGGCCGAGTTTTTGCAGGCGTTTGTTGGCGGTGTAGTCGCCGTAGCGTTCGTCGCCGGCAATCGGGCACTGTTTTGCTTGCATGTGGACGCGGATTTGGTGGGTGCGGCCGGTTTTCAGGGTGGCTTCCACGTAGCTGAGTTCGGAGAGGCCGATGCTGTGCAGCAGGCTACCTGAAAAGCGTTGCAGTTCGCGGAAAATGGTGTGTGCGCTTTGCCCTTCTTCGGAAACGCGCACCATTTTTTCGCCTTGGGCGCCGGTGTATTTGAGCAGGGGCAGGCGGACGTGGCGGCTGTCGGCCGGCCAAGGACCCACCCCTAGGGCGAGGTAGATTTTCTTGGGGTGGTCTTGGCGTAGGGCTTCGTGCAGCCTGACTAAGGCGCTGCGTTTTTTGGCAATCATCAACAGGCCGCTGGTGTCGCGGTCGAGACGGTGCACCAATTCCAGATAGCGGGCTTCGGGGCGGGCGCGGCGCAGTTGTTCGATGACGCCGAAGCTGACCCCGCTGCCGCCGTGTACGGCGACGCCGCTGGGCTTGTTGATCACCAGCAGGGCGTCGTCTTCAAATACGGTATCGAATTCGCGCGCCGGTGCCGGCGCGGCGGCTGTTTTGCAGGCGGTGCGGACGGGCGGAATGCGCACCTGGTCGCCGGGATTCAGCCGTTGTTCGGGTTTGGCGCGTTTTTTGTTGATGCGCACTTCGCCGGCGCGGATGATGCGTTGGATGTGGCTCTTGGGGACGCCTTTGAGGATTTTGGCCAGATAGTTGTCGAGCCGTTGGCCGGCATCGGTTTCGTCGATATGGGAATAGTTGACTGAATCTTTGCTAATCGTGGGCATTTTCTCTATAATCCGCGCGGTCTTGTTTGGCTGTTGAACCAAAGATGAAAAGGCTACCTGAAAACAAGAAAACGGTAGCCGGCAAACAAGATGTATTGTTGAAATATTTTAGCGCAAAAAGACCACCCGCAACGATATTCTTCGGCCGGCCCGCCAAAGCCTGCCGGGAAACGGGTAATTAAGTTTGACTTTATCCGCCCTGCCGCGCCGGCCTAAGACGCAGGTTTTGCCTGTGCCGCCGGTTCCATCTTGCGGCGGCGGACGATATGAGAAGATACGGCACCGATTTTTTGCCTGCGGCCCAAGCCGCAGGCGGCATTGTTCTTTATTCTTTCTTTCCATACGGAAACCATGTTTCATTTCTGCCCGCTCAGGCGGTTGGCTGCGGTTTGCCGCCATGCCGTTTGGGCTGTTTTCGGCGGCATAGGACGCTTCAGGTAGCCTGAGGCCCTTCCACCGACGGGTTTGCCGGGCCAGCCTTGGGTGCGGTCAGGGGCCGATTTGGAACAGCTTCTTCAAAAGCTCAAAAACTGATTACCGTTCGGGTGTCTGCCAATTGAAGGTGAACACCAATGAAACGTATGTTATTCAATGCCACGCAGGCCGAAGAGTTGCGCGTGGCGATCGTGGACGGGCAAACGCTGCTCGATCTCGATATCGAAACGCTGGGCAAAGAACAGCGCAAAGGCAATATCTATAAAGGCGTGATTACCCGCATCGAGCCCTCTTTGGAGGCGTGCTTTGTCGATTACGGTACCGACCGCCACGGCTTTTTGCCGTTCAAGGAAGTTTCCCGTTCTTATTTTCAAGATTATGACGGCGGCCGCGCCCGCATTCAGGACGTGCTGCGCGAGGGCATGGAAGTCATCGTGCAGGTGGAAAAAGACGAGCGCGGCAATAAAGGCGCCGCGCTGACCACCTTCATCAGCTTGGCCGGCCGTTATTTGGTGTTGATGCCGAACAATCCGCGCGGCGGCGGCGTGTCGCGCCGCATTGAAGGCGAGGAGCGGCAAGAGCTGAAGGCGGCGATGGCCGAATTGGACGTGCCGCGCGGCATGAGCCTGATTGCGCGCACTGCCGGCATCGGCCGCAGCGTGGAAGAATTGCAGTGGGATTTCAATTACCTGCTGCAACTTTGGCAAAATATCGAGGCCGCCGGCCAAGCCCACCACGAGCCCTACCTGCTGTTTATGGAAAGCTCCTTGCTGATTCGGGCCATCCGCGATTATTTCCGCCCCGATATCGGCGAAATTTTGATCGACAATCAAGAAGTCTATGAGCAGGTTCAGGAGTTTATGAGCTATGTGATGCCCAACAATGTGGGCAAGCTCAAACACTACGACGACCACATCCCGCTGTTTTCCCGTTTCCAGATCGAACATCAGATCGAAAGCGCGTTTTCGCGCTCGGTCAGCCTGCCTTCCGGCGGCGCGATTGTGATCGACCACACCGAGGCTTTGGTGTCGGTGGACGTGAACTCCGCACGCGCCACCCGCGGTGCCGATATCGAGGACACCGCCTTCAAAACCAATATGGAAGCGGCCGAAGAGCTGGCACGCCAAATGCGTTTGCGCGATTTGGGCGGCCTGATCGTGATCGATTTCATCGATATGGAAAACCCCAAGCATCAGCGCGATGTGGAAAATACCTTGCGCGATGCCTTGAAGAAAGACCGTGCCCGCGTGCAAATGGGTAAGTTGTCTCGCTTCGGTCTGCTCGAATTGAGCCGCCAGCGCCTGAAGCCCTCTTTGGGCGAAAGCAGCCACACCGCCTGTCCGCGTTGCGGCGGCACCGGCTTTATCCGCGGCATCGAATCCACCGCCCTGCATGTGCTGCGCATCATTCAGGAAGAGGCGATGAAGGACAACACCGAGGAGGTGCATGCCCAAGTGCCGGTGGACGTGGCCACTTTCCTCTTGAATGAAAAACGCGCCGAGCTGTTCGGTTTGGAAGAGCGCCTGGACGTGTCGATTCTGATGATTCCGAATCCGCGTTTGGAAAATCCGCACTACACCGTTACCCGTGTGCGCCCCGACAATGTGGAAGATGATCCCGAACCGAGCTACAAACGGGTGGAAGAGCCGGAAAACGGCGAGCCGACTTTGGAGGTGGGCCGTCAGGCCAAACCGGCCAAGCCCGAGCCGGCGGTGAAAGGCGTGAAACACAGCCAGCCTGCGCCGGTGGTGGAAGAGAAAACCACCGGCTTATGGGACAAAATCTGCGCTTGGTTCGGCCGAGTATTCAGCGGTGCGGCCGAAGAGCCGAAAATCGAGCGCAACGGCAACCGCCATCCGGGCGGCAACCGTTCGCGTAAAGCGCCGCATCAGCGCCAACGCAGCCGCCAGCAGCCGCCCCGTCCAGCAGCGGAAGCGGAAAACCGTGTGCAGCCTTCGGCAGAAGGCGGCGAAAACCGTGCGCCCAAGCGCGACAACAAGGCGCAAGCCGACCATAACGGCCGCGGCCGTCCGCAAGAGCAAAACCGCCGCGAACGAGCAGCGGAAAACCGAGCCGAAGCAGGGGGCAATCAGCAGGAAGGCAACCGCCGCCGCCAGCGCCGTCAGCAGCGCAAGGACGAAGCTGTTCAGGTAGCCCCTGAAGCGGCACTTGCTTTGTCACAGGGTGAGACACCTGCCGTTTCTAAAGTCGATGCGCCTGCCGCTTCCGAGCCGAATCCGGCAGTTGTACCGGCTGTCCAAGAGGGCGGCCAGGCCAAAGGCCGCAACGGTGAGCGCCGCTCCGGCAACCGCGAGCGTCAGGATCGCTCCGGCGGCAACGAACGGCGCAACCAAAAAGGCAGAGGCCGTCAGCGGAATATCGCTTCGGCACAAAAAATCATCCAGTATTTGGACATCCGCTTGCAGGCCGATTTGGTCCGCGCCGCTGCCGATCACGTTTTCGGCATCCATTCTCAGGTGGTCGAGCCGTCTGTCGAGCCGGTCGGGCTACCTGAAAACCCGGCATCTGCATCGGCAGACAGCGAAGCGCCCTTAATCATTAGCTTGCCGGTGATGCATGAGGACGAAGCCGCCGAAGCGCAGCCCACATTTGTGTTTGCCGCCGCGCCAGAAGAAGCACCGGCCGCTGAAGCTGAGCAAGCGGCGCAGCCTGAATCAACGCCGGCCGATGAGCCGACTGCTGGCGCACAAGCCGAGATGGCCGCCGAGCCATTGGTACCGGAGGCGGAGGTGCCTGCTGCCGCCACCCGGGCGACGACAGCGGAGCCGGCATCCGTAGCGGCGTCGCCTGCCGAAGCCGACAAGCCGCGCAGCTGGGCCAGCACCGAGTTTCTGTCGCGCCAGCAGCCCGTATCGCGTCATGCGATGGCGGCCAAGGTGGAGGAAACCGTGGACAGCTTGGATTTGGGCGGTTTGGTGTGGGTGCAGACCAGAACCGATCTGCCGCCGCTTGAAGCCGTGCCCGAGCCGTCGCGCGGTCTGCGCCGCTCCGATTTGCCGCCCGCCGCCGTCGAACCGCCGTTGGCCGAGGCGCTGCAGCAAGTGGAAACCCGCCGCGACTGAGGCCGGCTTAAACGGGCCGAAACTGCTTGATTCAGGCAGTTTCGGCTTTTTTTGTGTTTGGATGCGGCGCGTGGCGGTCTCCACCCGGCCACATCCATTCTGCAGGCGGCGGACGGATATGGCATAATCAACCGCATCTGCAACAGAGTTTTGTGGGAGCAAACCGTGAGTATTTCCCTGAGCCAATATGTGCTGTATCTGCAATACCTGGCCGTCGGCATCGTGATGGTGGTGGTGTTTGCCGCCGTCTATCTGCGCTGCACGCCGGCGGCCGAGTTGCGTCTGATTAAGGAGGGCAATTTGGCTTGCGCCCTCTCGTTCGGCGGGGCGCTGGTGGGATTCTGCCTGCCGCTGGCCACCAGCATTGCCAACAACATCCACTTGCTGGACTTCATGCTGTGGGGGTTGGCCGCCGCAGTGATTCAAATCATCGTGTATTTTGCCGCCACCCGCCTGGTGCCGGATGCTTCCGGCGAGCTGGCTGCCAATAATGTGGCGGTGGGCACTTTGTGTGCGGCGGTGTCGGTTTCGGTTGGGCTGCTGAACGCGGCCTGTCTGGTGGGTTGAGTTTCGGCGTGTCGGCGCCATTTGAGGCTACCTGAACACGTTTGACAAAAAAGGAAAAGAAGATGCTGGGCAACTTTATCAAGAAGCAGTTTATCGATGTGATCCAATGGCCGGATCCGGATCCGTCCACCTTGGTGTGGCGTTTCCCGGTGGCCGATCAGGAAATCCAAAACGGCGCCAGCCTCACGGTGCGCGAAGCGCAGATGGCAATGTTTGTGGACGAAGGTGTGACTGCCGACGTGTTTGCGCCCGGCCGCTACACGCTGACCACGCAAACCCTGCCGTTGCTGACCAACCTGAAAAACTGGGACAAGCTGTTCCAATCGCCTTTCAAGTCGGACGTGTATTTCTTTAATACCCGCCAGCAGCTGGCCCGCCGTTGGGGCACCACCCAGCCGGTTACCGTGCGCGACAGCGACTTCGGCGTGATCCAGCTGCGCTCTTTTGGTATGTATGCCTACCGCATCAGCGATCCGGCCGCCTTCTTTAAAGAGGTAAGCGGCGTGGTGTCGTCTTACAGCGGCGAACAGTTGGAGCAGCAGCTGCGCAATATCGCAATGACCCAGCTGGCCGCCGCTTTCGGCACTTCCGGCATTCCGTTTTTGGACATGGCGGCCAACCAAGTGCTGTTGTCGCAAAAAATGACCGAGCTGCTGCTGCCCGAATTTGCCAAGCTGGGCTTGACGCTGGAAAGCTTCACCGTGGAAAGCGTGACCCTGCCCGAAAACGTGCAGAAGGCGCTGGACAGCAAAATGTCGATGGGCATCATCGGCGACATGGGCAAGTTCACCCAATACCAAACCGCCACCGCCATTCCGATGGCGGCACAGAACGAAGGCGGCCTGGCCGGTCTCGGCGCCGGTGTGGGCGTAGGCGCGGGCATCGGCCAAGCGATGGCCGGTGCGATGGCCGCCGGCTTCGGCCAAGCGCCGCAGCCCGCCGCACAAGCCGCGCCTGCCGCCCCGGCTGCTGCTGCGGTCGCCGAAGTGACTTCGCCCGCCCCGGCAGCGGACGATCCGCAAGCCAAATTGGGCAAGCTGAAAAGCCTGTTGGACGGCGGTTTGATTTCTGCCGAAGATTATGAAAAAGCCAAAGCCGAAGTGTTGAAACAGCTGATCGGCTAAACAAAAGGCTACCTGAAAACCAACCGCTGCCGCGGCATGAGCAAATGTTGGCTGCCGGTGGTTTCAGGTAGCCTCTGTGCCGCCCGAACCGCCGTGACACGGCGTGCCGACAAATGGATTTTCCCCATGAGCGAACCCTTCTTCAAGACCGACTGCCCCAGTTGCGGCGCCCCCGTGCACGCCCATTCGGCCACGGCGGTCACGCTGGTGTGCGGCTACTGCAATAGCCTGCTGCTGCGGCAGGACGACGGCGTGGTGGACACCGGCCGCGACTCCGCCTTGCTGGAAGACTTCAGCCCGCTGCAAATCGGCACCACCGGCACCTTCGGCACGCAAAACTTCACTTTGGTCGGCCGCCTGCAGGCGCGTTACGACGTGGGCGTGTGGAACGAATGGTATGCCCTGTTCGACGACGGCAGCAGCGGCTGGCTGGCCGAGGCGGGCGACCAATATGTGTTCACCGTGCCCGCAGCCGAGCGCCCGGCCGCCGAACCGCCGCCGTTTGATGCCTTGGCGGCCGGCGAGAGCCGTTTGGTGTACCGCGACAAAGCGTTTGTCGCTTCCGATGTGCGCCACATCATCCTTTCGCAGGCGGCGGCCGAAGGCGAGCTGCCCTTTGCCCTGCCGCCGCAAATGACCAACCGCGTGGCCGACTGGCGCTGCGAACACCTGTTTCTGACCACCGACTACGCCGCCGAACCGCCGGAAATCTTTGTCGGCCGCGGCGTGACGCTGGAAGAGCTCAAACTCGGCCACATCCGCAGTAGCGACGCCATCGCCGACAGCGCGGGCCGGCTGAAAGGCTCGCGCCGCGCGGAAAGCTGTCCCAACTGCGGCTCGGAAGTGCAGTGGATTGCCGGCCTTACGCCCACCGTCATCTGCCCCAGCTGCCACAGCGATTTGAGCACCGACGGCGGCAAAGCCGAGCTGGTGCGGCAAAACGGAATGCGGCAGGAACAACAGCGGCGGTTGACCCTGCCTTTGGGTGCGCAAGGCCGCATCAACGGCAAAACCTATACCGTGATCGGCGCGGTGTGCAAAGACGAGCTGGATCCCGACGATGCTTGGCGGATGCTGCACGGCGGCTATGTGCAAGAGCTCTATCCCGAAGGGCAGTGGACGGAATACCTGCTGTTCGAACCGCAAAGCGGATTTTTGTGGTTGGTGGAAACCCGCCAAGGCGAATGGAGCGTGTCGGAAACCTTAAACCGCTGGCCGACTCTGCAGGGGCAGTCGCTGGTGCCGCGCAACGGCCGCAAGCTGTATGACTACGGCGGGCGGGTGCGTTATGCCGTCGGCGCTTTCTACTGGCACATCCGCGCCGACGACGTGAACTACTATACCGATTACGACCAAGGCCAGAGCAAGTTGTGCATCGAGCGTTCGCCGTCCGAAGTGGCGTGGAGCAAGAGCACGCCGGTAAGCTACGCGCACATCCGCGAGTGGTTCGGTTTGAAGGCCGATGCGCCGGCTTATCAGGCCAAGATGACGCCCGACCGGCAAGCCTTCAGCTGGCCCAAGCTGCTGAAGTATGTCTTTGTCCTCATCAATTTGCCGGCCATATTGACCGCGCTGGACAGAGACGGCTTCACAGGGTTTGCCTTGGTGGCCGGGATCACGGCCGCCGTGGCTTGGTTTATTATCCGTGCCGGCCGGTTTGCCGGTTTGATGAACGAGCCGAATCAAGATGATGAAGCGTAAGCTGCCCTTGTCGGCCGCTTTTCCAGGAAGGTGGAACCATGTCTAAAGGTATGTATTTAGTCTGCGCGATTGCGGCGATGTTCATCGGCACCGTGACCAATTACAGTCTGGTGAGCGACGGGCAAGGCGGCAGCCGTTCCCACGGCGGCGGCGGCTTTGTCGGCGGCTATACGGGCGGACACAAATGAGTCACCGTCCGGGCGGGCACGGCCTGCTGGATGTTTACGGCTGCCCCGCGCATCTGCTGCGTGACGAAGGCTACCTGAAAACCGCGCTGCAGGGCGCGGCACAAGCCGCCGGCGCCACCATACTCGGCGGCCACTTCCATACCTTCGGCGAAGGGGGCGGCGTCACCGGCGTGCTGCTGTTGGCGGAATCCCATCTCAGCATCCACACATGGCCGGAATACGGTTTTGCCGCTGTCGATGTTTTTCTCTGCGGCACCTTGCAGCTGGAAGCGGCGCGGGCGCATCTGTATGCGGCTTTGCAAGCGCGGGAAGAACAATGGAACGTGCACCGGCGCGGCCTGAATGTGTGCTGAGAGCAGGCTGAGACCTTGGCAACACCCCCATCTGCGGCGCATTTCTGCGTTGTGCGCTGCTCGCTCACTTGCCTATCTATATGATATGTCTGCGCTCGCTGCGCTGCTACGCCTTGAACTGCATCCACATCTGGGGGTTTTGCAAAGGTCTCAGGCTCATGCGTAGGGTGCGCGACACAGCGAAATCAAGGCTACCTGAAACGGTTTCAGGTAGCCTTGATTCTGTTTTGCACAGGTGTTTCAGAGCGTGTCGATAAACAAACGGCGGTGTTTTTCCCGCAGGGCTTGTTTGTCGCCGTCGAAGTCCAAAACCTGCTCCGCCCGCGCCAAAGCCTGTTGCGCCATGGTCTCGGCAGCGGCGGCCACCGCCGGTTCGGGCGCACCGCGCCGGATGCCGGCCAGCACTTTCTGCATCACCAAACCCACTTCGGCCACGCCGGCGCCGTCGCGGGCGATGGGGGCGAAGCCGTCGCGTATCCATTCGCCTTCGTCTAGGCGCACGATGCTCAAGCGGTCGTAAACCGGCCCGTCTTTCTGTTCCGCTTTCGGATGGTCCAGCAGCAGACGCATCATGCGCGTCATCACATTGATGGCGGTGCCGTGGTCGTTAACCGCCGCCGACAGCGCCCGTTGTGCGGCTTCGCTCAGCACCACGAAGCCCCAGCTCGGATCTTGGGCGTAATCTCGGCCCACGTCGAGCATAAAGCAGCCGCGCAGTGTGTCCGTGTCTATGTCGCCGCCGCTGACGGTGGCCAGCGGGGTGTCGGGCATAATCAATTCGCCGGGGCGCACCTGAATGTGGATGTAGCCCTCGCCTTCTTCCGCCCGTTTCTGCAGGCCGGCCATGTCGATGTGGGCGAGGTAGCCGTTGCTCTGGGCATACAGTACGGCGGCATCGGCGTGCGGTTTGCCCTGCCAGGCCGCGCCCATGTTTGGCCGGGCGCGGTAAGCGCGCACGGCGGCCGAGGCGGCGGTATGGATTTTGTCTAAGGTATTACCCATGCGCCCCAATTGGGAGAGCGTGTGCACCCAGCGGATCAGGGTAACGATCAGGTAGGCCAATACCAAGGCGGTGCTCACAAACAGCACGAAGCGGCCGTTTTGGCCGTAAAACTCCATGCCCAGCGCGGTTTTGGCGATGATGGCATAGATAAAGGCGGAGATGAAACTGGCAATCGCGGTGCGGGTGGTGTCGTCGCCCATCACCAGTTCGGTGGCGCGGGGCGTGGCGCTGCTGGCGGCGGAGGCGAAGGCCGATACCATAATCGACAGTGAAAAGGTGCTCACCGCCAGCATGCTGGAGGAGATCACCTCCAACAGGCTCTCCAGCGTGCCCAGTTCGATCTCAGGAAGGGTGTCGGGCGGCAGCCAGATGTTGAGCAGGCGGGCGGCAAAGGCAAACAGGGTGGCCAGCACGGCGCCCAAGGCGGGTTCCACCCATAAACGGTTACTCGGTTTTTTCAGGGCCAACAGCCAACGGTATAGCATATCAAGCTCGCTTTTGCGGGAATGAACAATTCGGAAAGGGGCACAGTATAACGCGCAGCGGTGTTGGGGTGCAGGAGAAGGTCTTCAGGCTACCTGAAAAGCTTTCAGGTAGCCTGCTGTATGCAGACGGAACCTGCCGGGGCTTCGCTGATTTGCAAAATGGTGTTTCCGCCTGTTTTCTGCCTAAGTTTTGAAGTGGCGGCGGCAGGCTGACTGGCCGCCCGAGCGGGAGCAACAGCGGCATCAGCGTACGCGGGCACGGGGCACGCGTTGCAAGGCGCGGCGGTAGGGGCGGCTGCGGCTGTCGAGGCGGATGAGGAAGAATTCGTGGGGGAAGGGGAGCTTGAGCAGGCGCTGGTGCAGGTGCTCGGCCCGCTCTTCGCGGTCGGGCGTGTGGCGGGGCAGGCGCAGGGTGTAGCCGATCACATACAGCGGCCGCTGCGGCAGATGGCGTACAGTTTTTTGGGCCATATAAATCTGGTCGATTTCGGGCATATCGGCTATGTGCCGCAGCCAGTCGGCCAGTTCGCTTTCCTTGAGGGCGGGCGGCTGCAGCGGGTCGTCGGGCAACCATTCGGCGCGCTCGAAGCCGGCCTGTTCTTCTTCGTAACGGCGCTGGTCGGCGAGGTCTTGGTAGTGGGCGGCGGCATCATGGCGGCCGTTGCGCCGGTGGTAGTCGGCCTCTTCTTCGGCGGCGGCGAAAATCAGCCCTTCGTCGAGTTCGGCGGCGCGGCGCACCAAGGTGGTGCCGTCGGCATCGTCGCGCAGCAGCAGCTGGCGGCCGTAGGCGAACATCAGCGGCGGATGTGCGGGATGTTGACGGTAGCTCGCTTCCAGTAAGGCGAAGGCGGCATCGCGGTCTTGGCGGACGCGCTCGGTGAGCCAGGCGCGCTCCAGCGTTTCGTCCAAAGACAGCGGCGCGGCTTCGGCGGCGGCGTCGAGTTCCTGCAGGCGGCGGACGGCGGTTTGGCCTTGTTGATAGCGTTCGCGCCAGTTGTCGCGGGCGTCGGCCCACCATCGGCGGTCGGTTTCCGCCACCAGCGGGTCGGCGGCTTTGCCCAAGAGGTGCATGGCGTTGCCCTCGGCCAACGAGAGGCGCGGATATTCGTCCAGCGCTTCCAGCCGCCAGGCGAGGGTGGGGTGGTTGTCGTGAATGTAGGCGGGCCTTTGGAGCAGCGCTTGCAGATGCGCCTGCAGGCGGGCGTGGTGCCGTTGGCGGATGTCGTCCAGTGCCGCGGGGTAATGGGCGAAGGGCAGTTGCGGCGGGCGCAGATGCTGTTCGCTCTGCGTCCAAACTGCTGTCCAGTAATGGCGGTCGAAATCGAGACCGAACACGTGCAGACGGCACATGGCCTGGGCATACAGGCTACCTGAATAGCGGCGGGCGGCGGCTTGGTCGCACTGCAACACCTGCTGGCGCATCAGGGTGTGCCACCAAATGTCGGCAAAGGGCAGATAGCGGCGGACGAGCGGCCGGAACAGGGGCGCGAGCAAACGGCCTTCAAATTGTTCGGCCAGCTGCACCCAGCGGCGCCGTTGCAGCCACAGTGTGTCGTTGGCGCCGCTGAAGCCCTCGGCCAGGTGGGCGGCTTGGTAGGCGATGAGCGGGCGCAGGCTGTCGGCATCCAAGCTCTGCAACAGCGGCAGGCCGATGTGCAGGCGGTTGCGCCAAGGCAGGCCGAACAGGCGGCGCTGCGCGCTGTAGAGGCCGTATTCGTCGTGCAGCCAAACTTCGTGGATGCGGATGCGGCAGGCGCGGGCTTCTTCGTCTATCAGAGCAAACCAGTCCGGCGCCTCTTCCCGTTGCAGACGGATGCCTTCTGGCGGGGCGGGTATCCGCCAGGCGGTGCGGATGATGGAGCAGTAAGTAAAAAACCACTCCAGCGTCCAGACAAACATCAGCAAAGGCAGGAGTGCGCCGGGCATCCACAGCAAGGGTGCGATGGCGGGAAACCACCGCTCCGCCACATACGCCAGTAGCCCGGCAGGCGGCGACAGCAGCAGAAACGGCAGCGCCAAAGCCAGCAGCAGCGTCAAGGCCAGAGCCAGCAACAGATAGGCCTGCCCCAGCCACAGCCAAAACCGGGCCGCAAAGCGGTAAACCTGCGGCGCGGTTTCGGCGAAGCGCTGGCAGAAATCGGTGAGGCGGACGGCAAACGGCAGACGGTCGGACATAATGGACAAAAGCGCTCAGCGCGGTCGGGGGTAAAACTGCACCGGCTGTTCGTTGGCGGGCAGCTGCAGTTTTTTGAGGGCGTGGCCGTAAACGGTTTCTAGGGTCACGCTGCCCAAAATACCATCGGCAAAACCTCGGTTCACCGCAGCGCGGGCGGCGGCTTCGTTGTCGAAGGACAGCACCTGCCAAATGCCCAGCGTGTCCATGTCCTGCCAGAAGGTGTCGGCGCGGGCGTAGTTCAGGTGCAGCTTGGCGGTGTCCATCACCGGGTCGTAAAAGCCGTGGTGAAACAGCATGTCGCCTAGGTCGTGCATATCGGTAAACGGGCTGTCGGCGCGGATGCCCTGCTGTTTCAGGTAGCCTGTGATTTCGGCGAGGGTGTCGATGCCGAAATGGGTGAAAAACAGCAGGCCGTCGGTTTTCAGGGCGCGCGCCCAGTTTTCCAACACCGGCACGGGGACGGCCGCAGCCGGTACCAGCCCCAGATTGGCCCACAGCCAGTCGGCCTGCGCTTCGGGCAGGGCGGCATCGGGCGGCTGGCAGCTTTGGGCGACGCTGTTTTTGCCGGTGAGCTTCTGCCACCAGCCGCTGCGGCGGGCTTCGGCCGAGGCCTGCAGAAAATCGGCGCGCGCATCGTATTCGCTGAATACGGTTTTGGGATAGCGTTCGGCCAACAGGCGGCGGCTGTGGTCGGCATCGGCGCCGAACAACACAACATGCTGCGGGGTGGCGGTCACGATGTCCAGCCGCTGCGCGGTGTCTTCGGCCAGGCGGCGGTGGATCAGCCAACGGTCGTTTTGCATGGAAAGGAATGGGTAAGGGAAAAGGCGCGATTATACGCCAAGGCTTGCGGCTTGAGGCGTGGGCTACCTGAAACGCGGGTGGGCGGTTTTCAGGTAGCCTGAGACCTTTGCAAAACCCGCATCTGCGGCGCATTTCTGCGTTGTGCGCTGCTCGCTCGCTTGCCTATCGTGTGATATGTCTGCACTCGCTGCGCTGCTACGCCTTGAACTGCATCCACATCTGGAGGCTTTGCAAAGGTCTCAGCCTTTGTTTGGATGGCGTATTGGAGCGGAAACTTTGAGTTGAATGGAGGCTTAGAGACGGTGGCAGATGTCGCCGGCGGCAAAGCCCTGCCAATCCACATCGATGTTTTTGCCGAAGGCCATTACTTTAAACAGCTCGCCCATTTCGTGCGGGGCGAGCAGGGTTTGGCAGGCGGCGGCGGCGCGGATGTAGTCGGGCCCGGCGCTGTCGCCGCAGGCGGCGAGCGCGTCGGTGATGTCGAGGTTGAGCAAAAAGGCGGCTTGAGTGGTATAGCCGATGAGGTCGAGGCCGCTGTCGCAGCCGGCTTCGGCGATGGCGGTGAAGTTGACGTGGCAGGTAAGGTCGGTGAGGCCGATATAGCGGAAGGGGTCGTGCACGGCGTGGTGGCGGTAGTGGCCGATGAGGGTGCCCTGATGCCGCTGCGGATGATAATACTGGGCGGCGTCGAAGCCGTAGTCGATCCAGATGAGGGCGCCGCGGTGCAGTTTGGCGGCCACGGTGCGGATAAAAGCCTGCTGCTGGCGGTGCAATTCGCTGGTGTAGCCTTCGAGCGGCGGAATCAGCGCTGCGGCTTCGGCGTGTAATTCGGCGGGCAGGGGGGCGCTTTGCCACGCCAAACCGCCGTCTTGTTCGGCC
Source organism: Neisseria shayeganii (assembly GCF_014054965.1). Lineage (NCBI taxonomy): Bacteria > Pseudomonadati > Pseudomonadota > Betaproteobacteria > Neisseriales > Neisseriaceae > Neisseria > Neisseria shayeganii. Next base: position 290,081 of record NZ_CP059567.1, read on the forward strand.
ACGCCCATCAGGCAATGGCGGCCGTTTTGGTAGCGCACGATGTCGCAGGGCATGGCGTCGAGCACTTCGTTGCCGATGGCGATGCCGTCGAAGGCGGCGGGCAGTTCGGCGAGCCAGCTGACTTGGGCAAGGTGTTCGGGGGCGTGTTCGGCGATGTGGCGGCGTTGCCGTTCGGCCAAATCGGGCGACACTTCGATGATGTAATAGTGCTGCAGGCTACCTGAAAGGGCAGGCAGCAGCTGGGCGGCCAGCGCGCCGGTGCCGGCGCCGAATTCGTAAACGCAGCCGGCGGTTTGCGGCAACAGGGCGCGGAGTTGGACGGCGAGGGTGAGGCCGAACAGGGGGGTGAGCGCGGGGGCGGTGATGAAGTCGCCCGCCGCGCCGATTTTGTGTGCGCCGCCGGTGTAGTAGCCGTATTCGGGCTGGTAGAGCGCCATCTGCATGAAGTCGGCAAAGGGCAGGAAGCCCTGGTTGGCGGCGATGCGCTGCCGGATGAGGCCGGTGAGGGTTTGCGAGGCGTGCAGGGCTTCCGGCGCGGGGGTGGGCAAGTCGGTGTGGGTCATGGCGGCAGGGTTGGCAGACGGTTTGAAAAAGGGCTGCGATTATAAAGATTTAATTGATGTTTGCCAAAGGCGCGGCGGCAGGCGCTTGGGCAGGCGGGGTGCGGTTAGGGCGGATGGGTGTGTCGGTTTATCGGAATGAATTGTTAATAAATCATTTTTCTGCCGGGCTTCATTGACTGTAATCAAAAAACTGCCGTATAGTGTCGCAATGTGGGGAGAAGTGGGGTGAAGTGTGCCGTTTTCCCTAAATTGACAAGACGAGGTAGGCGCAGTGTTTGGCGGCATGCACGAATTGAGCATCGACAGCAAGGGGCGTTTGGCGATACCGGCCAAATTCCGCGAGCTGTTGTCGCGCCATTACTCGCCTGCGCTGGTGGTGACGCTGGATTCGCGTTCGCATTTTCTGCTGTATCCGGAAGCAGAGTGGCAGAAAACCGCGGCGGCCATTATGGCCATGGACGTTAACGGCAAGCCGCACGCCAAGCGTTACCAGAGCATGGTGCTGCACAATGCGGAAACCTTGGAGCTGGATTCGGCCGGCCGTATTTTGCTGCCCGCGCATCTGCGCCGACGGGTGGATTTCGATAAGGAAGTGACTTTGGTCGGACGGGTGGACCGCTTGGAGCTGTGGGGCCGTGAGCGTTGGGAGGCCGATATGAATGCCTTGCTCGACATGGATGCCGACGAGCTGGATGCCGAATTGGCCGAAGCGGGGTTCCGTTTATGAGCGGCGAAGTGTTTACCCACACCACGGTGCTTTTGCACGAGGCGGTGGACGCGCTGAATGTGCGCCCCGACGGCGTGTATGTGGACGGCACCTTCGGCAGGGGCGGCCATTCGCGGCTGATTCTGTCCCGTTTGGGCGAACACGGCCGTTTGGTGGTGTTCGACAAAGACCCGCAGGCGATTGCGGTGGCGCGCGAACTGGCGGCGCAAGATGCGCGTGTGGCGGTGGTGCACGAAGGCTTTGCCGCTTTTCAGGTAGCCTTAAACGGTTTGGGCATCCGAGAAATCGACGGTGCGCTGTTTGACTTGGGCATTTCCTCGCCGCAAATCGACGACGCCAGCCGAGGTTTCAGTTTCCGCTTCGATGCGCCTTTGGATATGCGCATGGACACCACCCGCGGCCAGTCGGCGGCCGAATGGCTGGCCGAGGCGGCCGAGCAAGACATTCACGAGGTCATCAAAAATTATGGTGAAGAGCGGTTTAGTCGCCAGATTGCGCGCGCAATTGTGGCAAGGCGGCAGGAAAGCCCCATCCTTACAACCGGCCAGCTGGCGAAACTCGTGGCGGAAGTCGTCCGTACTCGCGAGCGCGGTCAAGACCCGGCGACGCGGACGTTCCAAGCCGTTCGGATTTTCATCAACCGTGAGCTTGAAGAAGTAGCCGCCGTGCTGCCGCAGGCAGCAGGCTACCTGAAAACCGGCGGCCGCTTGGCGGTGATTGCCTTCCACTCTTTGGAAGACCGTATGGTGAAACAGTTTATCCGCCGCCACAGTCGGCCGCAGCCCCTGCCCAAATGGGCGATGGTGAAAGAAAGCGAACGACCGCAGCCGCCTTTGCTGGAAATCGGCAAGGCGCAAAAGGCCGGCGAGGCCGAAGTGGCGGCCAATCCGCGCGCGCGTTCGGCGGTGTTGCGGGTGGCGGAACGCACGGCGGGGAGGTTTGAAGCCTGATGAACAAAATCAATATCGTCCTCTTTGTGCTCACCGTGCTCTCGGCGCTGGCCGTGGTCACCGTGCAGGACCGCTCGCGCGAATCGTTTATCGCGCTGGAAAAAGAGCACCGCCGCGCCTTGGACTTGGAAGAAGAATTCCGCCGTCTGCAATGGCAGCAGGCCCAGCTGGCCAACCATGCCCGCATTAAAGAGGCGGCGGCGCGCCAGCAGCTGCAGCCGCCTACCGTACAGAATACCCACATGATCCGCACACACCACGAATAAATAATAAAGCGGGAACCGATACTTATGTTGATTAAAAGCGATTACAAGCCGCAGATGCGGCAGCAACAGCCGAAAAAGAAAAAGCCCGTCAGCACCAACGGCCGCATTGCCATGGTGCTGGGTACGCTGGCTGTCGCTTTCGGTGCGGTGGTGGTGTGGAGCGTGCGCCTGCACACGCTGGAGCAGGACAAATTGGTGGAAGAGGGCAACAAGCGCTTTGTGCGCACATTGGTGCAGACCGCCAACCGCGGCACGATTACCGACCGCAACGGCTCGGTGCTGGCCCTGAGCGCACCGACCGATTCGCTGTATGCCGTACCCTCTTCGATGGACAAAATGCCCAGCCAAGACCAATTGGAGGCGTTGTCTGCTTTAATTGAGGTACCGGTGGAAACCATTGCCGACCGTTTGGCGCGCACCAACAGCGATTTTGTGTTTCTGAAACGCCAGATGAGTGCGGAAACCGCCGCCCAGGTGCGCGAGCTGGGCATTGCCGGTTTGTCCTTCCAAACCGAGCCTAAACGGCAGTATCCGATGGGCAATCTGTTTTCACACGTGATCGGTTTCACCAACATCGACGGTAAGGGCCAGGAAGGCTTGGAGCTGTCGCGCGAAGACGATTTGCGCGGCGTGGACGGGGCGCGCGTGGTGCTGCGCGACAACCGCGGCAATTATGTGGACGCGCTGGATTCGCCGCGCAACCGCGACACGGTGGATGGCCGCGATATGGTGCTGTCCTTGGATCAGCGCATTCAGTCGCTGGCGCACGACGAGTTGGCCGAAGCCATGGCGCACCACCAGGCCAAAGCCGGTACGGTGGTGGTGTTGGATGCCAAAACCGGCGAAATCTTGGCCTTGGTCAACCTGCCGGATTACGATCCGAACCACCCTGGCCGCTCCGACAGCGCCTTGCGCCGTAACCGTGCGGTCACCGATATGATCGAGCCCGGCTCCACCATGAAGCCCTTCCCGATTGCCAAGGCCTTGGATTCGGGCAAGGTGAACGAAAACACTTGGTTTAATGTGCAACCCTACAACATCGGCCCGGCCACCGTGCGCGATACGCGCAACTACGGCTCGCTGACCCTGCGCGGCATGATGCAGAAGTCTTCCAATGTCGGCACCAGCAAGCTGTCGGCCATGTTCAAGCCGGAAGAGATGCATCAGTTTTACAAAGCCGTCGGCTTCGGCCGCCGCATGCACTCCGGTTTCCCCGGCGAGTCGCCCGGCTTGGTGCGCGACTGGAAAAACTGGCGTCCCATCGAGCAGGCCACCATGTCGTTCGGCTACGGCCTGCAAATGAGCCTGTTGCAGCTGGCTCGCGGCTACACCGTGTTCACCAACGACGGCAAACTGCTGCCGGTCACTTTCCTCAAGCAAAGCGTGGCGCCGCAGGGCGAAGCGATCATCCGTCCCGAAACCGCGCGCGCCGTGCGCCGCATGATGGTGTCGGTTACTGAGCCGGGCGGCACGGGCACGGCCGGTGCGGTGGACGGCTTTGACGTCGGTGCCAAAACCGGCACCGCACGCAAGCTGGTGAACGGCCGCTACGCCGAAAACAAACACATGGCCACCTTCATCGGCTTCGCGCCCGCCGAAAACCCGCGCGTGATTGTGGCGGTGAACATCGACGAGCCCACCCAAAACGGCTATTACGGCGGCACGGTGGCCGGCCCGGTATTTAAGGATGTGATGGCCGGTTCGCTGAACATTCTCGGCATCACGCCCACCAAACCTTTGCGGCAGACGGCTGCCGTCCAACCCTAAACCTTTCAGGTAGCCTGCTGCGGCTAAACGCGCAGGCTACCTGAAAACATTTCGGCGACGTTATCGCAAAGCGGCCGCAGCGGCTGCTTGCATCCGCCGCCGACAGCGGAGTTTGTTATGTTTGATCGGAACGCCACCTTATCCCGCCCCGTGTTACACACCCTGCCCGAACTGCCCGCAGGGTGTGTTTTGCGCATGGACAGCCGCCACATCCGCCCCGGCGACGTCTTCATCGCCTGCCAGGGCGAATACACCGACGGGCGGCGCTATATCGCCGATGCCGTGGCCAACGGCGCGGCGTTTGTGTTTTGGGACGAAGGCGACGGCTTTGCCTGGCAGCCGGAATGGGCGGTGCCCAACCAAGGCGTGGCCGATTTGAACACCCGCGCCGGCCTGCTGGCGGCCGAGGTATACGGCAATTTTGCCGATACCGCCGCCCCGCTGCGCTGCTGGGGCGTGACCGGCACCAACGGCAAAACCTCCATCAGCCAATGGCTGGCACAGGCGGCCGATTTGCTGGGGCAGAAATGCGCCGTCATCGGCACCGTGGGCAACGGTTTTTGGGGCGCGCTGGAAGACACCACCCATACCACGCCCGACCCCGTGCAGGTGCAAACCCTGTTGCACCGTTTCCGCGCCCAAGGCGCTCAGGCGGTGGCGATGGAAGTATCCAGCCACGGCCTCGACCAAAACCGCGTGGTCGGCGTGCCCTTCAGCAGCGCCATCTTCACCAACCTTACCCGCGACCACCTCGACTACCACGGCGACATGGCCGGTTACGGCCGCAGCAAGGCCAAGCTGTTCCAATGGCAGAGTTTGCGCCATGCCGTCATCAATACCGACGACGCCTTCGGCGCCGAGTTGGCAGCAGAATTGCGCACACAGCGGCCCGAGCTGCAGGTGCTGAGTTACGGCTTCAATCAAGAAGCCGCCGTGCGCATCACCGCCTTTCAGGCTTCGGCCCAAGGTATGCAGCTGAAATTGGCGACGCCGTGGGGCGAAGGGGAAATCCGCAGCCGCCTGCTCGGCCGTTTCAACGCGCAAAATCTGGCCGCCTGCGTGGGGCTGCTGTGCGCCGAGGGCTTTGCTTTGGGCGAAGTGTTGCGCGTGTTGGCCGACATCCGCCCCGCCACCGGCCGCATGGACTGCATCATGGGCGCAGGCCGTCCGCTGGTGGTGGTGGACTATGCCCACACGTCCGACGCGCTGGAAAAAGCCTTGGCCACCCTGCAAGAAATCAAACCGCAAGGCGCCAAGCTGTGGTGCGTGTTCGGTTGCGGCGGCAACCGCGACCGCGGTAAACGCCCGCTGATGGGCGTGGCGGCGCAGGCCGGCGCCGACTGCGTGGTGGTGACCAGCGACAATCCGCGCATGGAAGAGCCGCAGGCCATCATCGACGACATTCTGCCCGCCGTGCCGAACCCCGCTTATGTGGATGCCGACCGCCGCGCCGCCATCGAATACGCCGTGCGCCACGCCGCTGCCGACGACATCATTCTGATTGCCGGCAAAGGCCACGAAACCTACCAAGACATCGGCGGCCAAAAACAGCATTTCTCCGATTTTGAAGCGGCTGAGGCGGCGCTGGCGCAGCGCTGATTGACGTTCGGGCTACCTGAAAGCTTGCGGGGTAGGCCGGGAGAAGGTTCAGGCTACCTGAAAAGCGTTTGCCAGGCACTCGGGCGGATAGTGATGAGAATCGGTGCATCGTCTTCTTGTGCAGCGGTTTCTCGAAGCAAAAACCGCGAATGCCAGGCGCAAAGGTGTGCAAGATGGCGCATCGTGCCGGCATTTCTGTTCTCCCTTTAACGACAATGCGGCAGGCGCGGTGCCTTGGCCGAACCCCGCCGCGGCGGAGATTTTGAACAGCTTCTTAAAGAGAAAGGGCAGGATGTGCAGGATTTTCTGAGTTGGGTGCAGACCGAAAAGCAGATGATTCTGAACGCGGTACTCGAGCATCTGTGGCTGTCGCTGCTTTCCCTGCTGGCGGCGGTGCTGCTGGCCGTGCCTTTGGCCGTGTTGCTGTCGCGGCGGCGGCGTTGGGCGGAAGCGGTGCTGCAGTTTACCGGCGTGCTGCAAACCATCCCTTCGCTGGCCCTGCTCGGCCTGTTGATTCCCTTGGTGGGCATCGGTTCGCCGCCGGTGTTGATTGCGCTCACGCTGTATGCCCTGCTGCCGGTGTTCCAAAACACTTATTTGGGTTTGAACCAAATCGATCCGGCCATCAAGGAAGCGGCCACGGCCTTCGGCTTGTCGCGTTGGCAATCCTTGTTGCGGATCGAGCTGCAGATGGCTTTGCCGGCGATGATTTCCGGCATCCGCACCGCTGCGGTGCTGATTGTGGGCACGGCCACGCTGGCGGCGTTGATCGGGGCGGGCGGCTTGGGCCAGCTGATTTTGCTGGGCATCGACCGCCACAATATGATGCTCACGGTAAGCGGCGCGGTTTTGTCTGCCGCCTTGGCGGTGGGCGTCAGCGCTTTGGTGGGCGCCCTGCAGCGGGTGCGGCGGCCGGGCCGGCTGTTGTCGCTGGTGGTGGCTGTGTTGCTGGTGTTGGGGGCGGCGGCGCTGTGGCCGTCATCGGGCGGCGAGCGGCGGCAGATTGTGGTGGCGGGCAAGCTGGGCAGCGAGCCGGACATCCTGATCAATATGTACCGCCTGCTGATTGAGCAGGAACAGCCTGAGCTGGAGGTGGTGCTGAAGCCGAATTTCGGCAAAACCAGTTTTCTGTTTGCGGCGCTTAACAGCGGCGAAATCGATGTGTATCCGGAGTTTACCGGCACGGTGCTGGAAAGTTTGGTCACCCTGCCGCCCGGCATGAGCAGCCAAGGCTTGTCGCCGGAACAGACTTATGCCGAAGCGCGCCGCCTGCTGGCGGAGCAATATGCGCTCAGCCTGTTGAGGCCGATGGCTTATCAGAACACTTATGCTTTGGCCGTGCGCGAAAACGATGCGCGGCAATACGGTTTGCAGCGGATTTCCGATTTGAAAACGGTGGCCGGCCATTTCCGTGCCGGTTTCACCTTGGAGTTTACCGACCGCAACGACGGCTACCGCGGCCTGCAGCGGCACGACATCCGCTTTGCGCAGTTGTCCAGCATGGAGCCGGCGCTGCGCTACACCGCCTTGCACAACGGCAAAATCGACCTGATTGAAGCCTATTCCACCGACAGCGAACTCAAGCAATACCGCTTGGTGACTTTGGCCGACGACTTGGGCCTGTTTCCTTCTTACCAAGGTGCGCCGTTGATGAAAGCGGCCTTCGAGCGGGAACATCCGCAGGTGGCCGCTGCGCTGAACCGTTTGGCGGGGCGGATTTCGGCCGAAGAAATGAGCGAAATGAATTACCGCGTGAAAGCGCAGGGTGAGCCGCCCGAGCAGGTGGCCCGCGATTATCTGCGCCGGCAGGGCTTGCTGCGCGAGTAGGGGCGGCGGGTTTTCAGGTAGCCTGACAGGCCGCACAGCGGCCATACGCCGCAATGCAGCTGGGGCGGCGTAATCGAGCATTAATAATGCCTCAGTTTTTCCAATTAAACTTTGCTTGGCCTATTTGATTGTCCATGCCGGAATCGATGAGAATAAATGGATCAAGATAGCATAAATGAAGAATTCTCCGTAGCCGTATTTAGCAATAAAGCATTCGTTATCCTATCGTTGGTTTTTCTATTGCTGATGACGCTTGTTTTTACTGCTGTTTGGTATTGGGGATTAACAGGTATTCATCCGGCAAAGGCTTTGGCAGCGTGTGTTGTTTTGATATGGGTGATGCTTTCTTCTGAAATATACAGTAGAAGGCTTCACTTTTTGCCTTCCGGTTTGGTTGTCAAAGATATTCATGATGGTAGGCTTATTTCGGAAATAAAAATCGAATCCTATCATTCCTATTTCTTTGTTCTAAAGAAAATAGGATGGATTATTAGGATTTATGACGGCAGTAAACACCATTTCTTTTTTGTTACCGCAAAATCGTTTCTACAATGGGAAGAAGTTGAAGAAGAAACGCTCGATAGATTAAATAATTTTTTAAAAAATCATTACCCATTAAACAATATTTTTGTTGATAGGTTTATATTTTTTCTGACATATGTATTCTATCCGCTGCTCACTGTTTTCCTCATCTTTGCCACTCAAAAAATTGCATACTGGATAAAGTATTAAATAACAATACATGGGTATTTCTGCAGCTAAAAAATAAAGTTTTTATCTTGTGTCAGAATACGGCCTAATGATTAAGAAGGATTGGGAGAACAAGATGGGTGCGACGGGTGATTCGGTGATGATTGAGTTTCGCAACGTCAGCAAGCATTACGGCGGCCAAGCCGCAGTGGCAGATTTGAACCTCAGTGTTTACGAAGGCGAATTTTTCGTGCTGGTGGGCGGCTCGGGCAGCGGCAAATCCACCACTTTGCGCATGATCAACGCGCTCACCGAGCCCACCGAAGGCAATGTGTATTTCCGCGGCCAGCGCATCAAAGACTACCCCATCCGCCCGCTGCGCCACCGCATCGGCTATGTCTTGCAGCAAATCGCCCTGTTCCCCACCATGACGGTGGCGCAAAACATCGGCCTGATGCCGGATATTCTGGGCTGGAGCAAAGCCGCCCGCCAAGCGCGCATGGCAGAGCTGCTCGAATTGGCGGGCCTGCCGGCAGAATACGCCGCGCGTTACCCGCACGAACTCTCGGGCGGCGAACAGCAGCGCATCGGCATTTTGCGCGCCTTGGCGGCCAAACCCGATATTTTGCTGATGGACGAGCCGTTTTCCGCGCTCGATCCCTTGTCGCGCCGCGCCCTGCAGGATGCGATTGCCGACATCCACCGCCGCTTGGGCACCACCATTGTGTTTGTGACCCACGACATGCAGGAAGCCCTGCGTCTCGGTTGCCGTATCGGCGTGATGGAGGCCGGCAGGCTGCTGCAGGCGGACACCCCCGAAGCCGTGCAGCATCATCCGGCCACCCCCTATGTGGCCTCTTTGTTCCGCCACACTCAAACCAGCGTGGAAAACGTATTGGCCGATATTGCCAAACTCAGTGCCGACGAACAGCGGCAACTGCTGGCCCGCTGGCCGGCTGCCCAAGCCTACTAAACTGCCCGCCCTGCGGCCGATAGACAAACTGGCGGATGTCCGCCAGCCGAAAGAAGTGCCATGAATGCCTTAACCCTCGATTTTATTTGCCAAACCCTCAAGCTGCCGTTGCCGGCCGGCGCCCGTGCCGATGCGCCGGTGCGCATCATAACCGACAGCCGCCAAGCGCAATCAGGCGATGTGTTTTTTGCTCTGGCCGGCGACAAACACGACGCCCATGATTTCGTGCCGCAGGTATTGGCCGCTGGCGCTTATGCGGTGGTGTCGCGCGCCGATTGCGCCAGGCTTTCAGGTAGCCTGAAAGTGGCCGACACCCTGGCCGCGCTGCAAACCCTGGCCGCCGCTTGGCGCGAGGCGGTGGATCCCTGGGTCTTCGGCATCACCGGCTCTTCCGGCAAAACCACGGTCAAAGAAATGCTGGCCGCGGTCTTGCGCCGGCAGTTTGGCGATAATGCGGTGTTGGCCACCGCCGGCAATTTCAACAACCACATCGGCCTGCCGCTCACCTTGCTGCAATTGCAGCCCGCCCACCGTTATGCGGTGATCGAGATGGGCATGAACCATTTCGGCGAACTGGCGGCGCTCACCCGCCTGGCCCGCCCCGATGCCGCGCTGGTGAACAACGCGCTGCGCGCCCATGTCGGCTGCGGCTTCGACGGCGTGGCCGATATTGCCCGCGCCAAAAGCGAAATCTATCAGGGGCTACCTGAAAACGGCAGGGCACTGATGCCCGCTCAAGATCCGAATGTTGCGGTGTTCCAAGTTGCCGTACAGGGTTTGAACAGCCGTACTTTCGGCGTGGACGAGGGCGATGTCCATGCCGAAAACGTGGTTTTGGCGCCGCTTTCCTGCACATTCGATTTGGTGTGCGGCCAAGAACGCGCCGCCGTCAGCCTGCCGGTGCCCGGCCGGCACAACGTCCACAATGCCGTGGCCGCCGCCGCGCTGGCGCAAACCGCCGGCCTGAGTCTGGCCCAGATTGCCGAGGGCTTGGCCGGCTTTGCCAATATCAAAGGCCGCCTGCAAATCAAAGCCGGCCTGCGCGGCAGCACGGTGCTGGACGACACCTACAATGCCAACCCCGACAGCATGAAAGCCGCGCTGGATGTGCTGGCGCAACTGCCGCCGCCGCGTGTGTTTGTGATGGGCGATATGGGCGAACTGGGCGACAAGGAAGCTGCGGCCATGCACGCCGAAGTGGGCGCTTATGCTCGCGAAAAAGGCATGGAAGCCGCCTATTTCACCGGCACTCACAGCGCCGCCGCCGCCCAAGCCTTCGGCAGTGAAGGCCGCTGGTTCGCCGACCAAGCCGCACTGATCCAAGCCCTGCGCCAAGATTTGCCCGAAGGCGCGCAAGTGCTGGTGAAAGGCTCGCGCTTTATGCAGATGGAAAAGGTGGTGGCGGGGCTGGTGGCATGAACAAGCGGCCTGTTGTCTTGCAACTGGTCGTCTGGTTGACAGTCTTGCTGGCCGTCGTCTGGCCTTACGGAGTGTGGCGGGTATTCGCAGATTTCGGCATCGGCGTGTTGGATTATTTGGCCATGGAAAGCAATCGCCCGCAGGCCTATGCCTTGCTGGGCCGGATGTTTTTGATGCCGCCGTTGCTGTTACTCGGTGCTTGGGGCATTTGGCGGAGCCGGAAATGGGCGCGTTGGCTGTTGGTGGCCGTTTGTCCGGCCAATGTAAAGCTGTGTTTGAAGAAGCAAGATTTTGCCAAAGCCGAATGTTGCGCCGCACACAAGGCCGGCCTCAGGCATTAAAATGCCGCATTTTTGCCGCTTGTCGGCTTTGAGTATATTTGAAACATGCGGGGCGGCCGTTTGCTGCGGTGTGCGGCCCTGAATCAATCTGTCAGGATGTTGTTATGTTGTTATGGCTTGCCGATATTTTTCAAAACTGGATCAGCGGTTTCAATCTGTTTCAGTACACCACTTTCCGCGCGGTGATGGCGGCGCTGACGGCGCTGGTGTTTTCCTTGCTGTTGGGGCCGTGGACGATACGCAAGCTCACGGCCTTGAAGGCGGGTCAGGCGATCCGCCACGACGGCCCGCAAACGCATTTGGTGAAGGCGGGCACGCCCACCATGGGCGGGGTGTTGATTTTGCTGGCGATTACGGTGTCCACCCTGCTGTGGGGGCGCTGGTCGAATCCGTATATCTGGATTCTCTTGCTGGTGTTGTTGGGTACCGGTCTGCTCGGTTTTTACGACGACTGGAAAAAGGTGGTCTATAAAGACCCCAACGGGGTGTCGGCTAAGTTCAAAATGGTGTGGCAGTCGGCGGTGGCGCTGTTGGCCGGCCTGTTGCTGTTTTATGTGGCGGCCAATGCGGCCAACAATATTCTGATCGTGCCCTTCTTCAAACAGGTGGCGCTGCCTTTGGGTGTGATCGGTTTTGTGACGCTGGCCTATTTCACCATTGTCGGTACCTCAAATGCGGTCAACCTCACCGACGGCTTGGACGGCTTGGCGGCGTTTCCGGTGGTGTTGGTGGCCGGTGCGTTGGCGGTGTTTGCCTATGTGACCGGCCACGCCCAGTTTGCCCATTATCTGCAACTGCCGTTTGTGCCGGGGGCCAATGAAGTGGTGGTGTTCTGTGCCGCCATGTGCGGGGCCTGCTTGGGCTTTTTGTGGTTCAACGCCGCGCCGGCGCAGGTATTTATGGGCGATGTGGGCGCGTTGGCTTTGGGCGCGGCCCTGGGCACGGTGGCGGTGATTCTGCGGCAGGAATTTGTGCTGGTGATCATGGGCGGCCTGTTTGTGGTGGAGGCTTTGTCGGTGATGTTGCAGGTGGGCTGGTATAAGCGCACCAAGAAGCGTATTTTCCTGATGGCGCCCATCCACCATCATTTTGAGCAGAAGGGCTGGAAAGAAACCCAGGTGGTGGTGCGTTTTTGGATCATCACCATTGTGTTGGTGCTGATCGGTTTGAGCAGCTTGAAAATCCGCTAAATCCCTTCGTGAGGCTACCTGAAAGGCGGTTACCATGTTGTTGCAGATGTTGATTTTGCTGGCGATGGCCAAATTGCAGGAGCATGTGTACGAAGAAAGCTCGCGCGCCTGGCAATGGGCGGCGGCTTATGCGGCGGTGGTGGCGGTATTGAGTTTGCTGGCCGGCGGCAGCTTGGTCGGCACGCTGATTGGCGCTGCGCTGTGGGGTTTATACGCTTGGGGTTATTTTGCCTTGCTGCGCCAAGTAACCGACCAACTGCTGTTGTGGCTGCTGGTGATGGTGGGCGGGGCCGTTTTGCCGTTGTTGTTGGTGCTCAAAGCGATGGGTGCTGAATAGGCTACCTGAAAGCAAATCATGAAGAAAAATTGGCACAATCAAAATATTCTGGTGGCCGGCCTTGGCGGTAGCGGCCTGTCTATGCTCGATTTCTTCAGCCGTGCCGGTGCGCGGGTGGCGGGCTACGATGCCCGGCTCGATGAGACACGCGAGGCCGAATTGGCGACGCGTTTTCCGCAGGCGCGCTGGTTTTCAGGTAGCCTGGCCGCTGCCTTGGCGGCCGGTTTCGACATTTTGGCGCTCAGCCCCGGCATCAGCCGCCGTCAGCAGGCCGTCCGCGCGTTTGAGGCCCAGGGCGGCGAGGTGCTGGGCGATGTGGCGGTGCTGGCGCGCGAGCTGGCCGGTAGCGGCAGCAAAATCATCGCCATCACCGGCAGCAACGGCAAAACCACGGTGACCTCATTGGTGGGACATTTGTGCGCCCAAGCCGGGCTGGATACAGTGGTGGCCGGCAATATCGGCACGCCGGTGCTGGAAGCTTATTTACAACGGGCGGGCAAGCCCGCCGATGTGTGGGTGCTCGAACTTTCCAGCTTCCAATTGGAAACCACACCCGAATTGAATGCCGATGCCGCAGTGTGCCTGAATATTTCCGAAGACCACCTCGACCGTTACGACGATTTGCTCGACTACGCCCGCAGTAAAGACGCGATATTTAACGGGCAGGGCGTGCAGGTGCTCAATGCCGACGATGTGTTCTGCCGCGCCATGAAGCGGGCCGGCCGCGAGGTGCGCTGGTTTTCCCTGCACGGGCAGGGCGGCTATGCCTTGCACGCGGGCGACCTGAAAGCCGACGGCGAGACCATGATGCGCGCCGCCGAAATTCCGCTGCAGGGCCGCCACAATGCTGCCAATGTATTGGCGGCGCTGGCCTTGTGTGAAGGCATCGGCCTGCCGCGAGACGCTTTGTTGGCCGGCGTGCGCAGCTTTCAGGGCCTGCCGCACCGGGTGGAACTGGTGGCCGAGAAAAACGGTGTGCGCTTTATCGACGACAGCAAAGGCACCAATGTCGGCGCCACCTGCGCCGCCATTGCCGGCCTAGATGCACCCATCGTGCTGGTGGCCGGCGGTCAGGGCAAGGGCCAGGACTTCACGCCCTTGCGCGAGGCGCTGAAAGGCAAGGTGCGCGGCGTGGTCTTGATCGGCGCCGACGCGGCGCAAGTCGGCCGCGATCTGGCCGGCTGCGGCGCAGAGCCCGAATACTTCGACGATTTGCCCGCCGCCACCCGCCGCGCCTACCACATGGCTGAACCGGGCGACATCGTCCTGCTCAGCCCCGCCTGCGCCAGCTACGATATGTTCGAGGGCTATGCCCATCGGGCGCAGGTGTTTATCGACACCGTGCGCGGTTTGTGAGGCGTTCAGGTAGCCTCTCCGCGCGGTTCAGGCTACCTGAACGCCGCAGGCTTAAGGAATCGGAAGCATGAGTGATCTGATGCTGTTTATGCTGTTCGGCGCCGTGGTCGGCTGGGCGGCTGCCTGGCGGTGCCGCTGCCGGCAGGCGGTATGGAGTGTGGCGGCGGCCGGTGCGGCGGCTTTATTGGCGGCTTTCGTCGTCTATCAGGCGGCGGCCTGGAACAGGGGTGCTGCTGTGGCTGCCGAATACCATGCGTGGATGCCACTGTTTGTGTTGCCGGCTGCTGCGGCCGGTTTGTTGTCCGGCGGTCTGTACCGCTTGTTGCGCCGCATGGGCGGCGGTTTCAGGTAGCCTGCGGCGGTACTGATACATCATCGTTTGTTGTCGCTGTTTGAGTTGCCGTTTTGAGCACAGGAAGGGGGCATTGCGATGTGGAATAAGCGTTGGAACCGTAGTCGTATCGGCTTAGCAGCCTGTATGGTGTTGTTGGCAGGTTGTGCGGCCTTGAATCCGCTGTTGGCGGCTAAGGGCCGGCACATCAGCACGGTGGTTGCCGAGTACGGGCAGCCGCACGGCGTGCAAAATGGGCCGGCGGGGCGGATTTATTACTGGCGGTTGCCGAGCCGGGCGCCGGAATATTCGCGCCAATATACCCATACGGGGCCCAACCGCTACGGAGGCGTGACTCATTATTACGAAAACGTGTGCCGGCAGCGTTGGGCCGACCGCTATTACCATACCGATGCCGACGGCGTGGTGGTGGACATTCAAATCAAGGGCTGGTATCAGCCGTGTTGAGCGCGGCCGAAGGCCGCTGGCTGCCGGTTTGAGTGTGTGCGGTTTCCAGCCAGTCTGTTCGAATCAGGCCACATGGACCGTTGTATTTCGATGTTTATTGAAGGGCAGGCAGCGTTCGGTTTTCAGGTAGCCCGTTGCCTGTTTTGTTGATCCATAAAGTGAAGTCAAAATGTTTACCGAATCCAAATTGCTCGACCGCAAGCTGCTGCGCCACGGGCACACCGTGGACCAAACCCTGTTGTGGCTGTTGGTGCTGATGCTGGGTTTCAGCCTGGTGATGGTGTATTCCGCTTCGGTGGCCTATGCCGGACAGGACGGCAGCAAGTGGTTTTATCTGCAGCGCCAGGCCGGCTATATTGGCGTGGGCGCTGTGCTGGCTTGGGTGGCGTTTAGGCGGCCTTTGAGTTTTTGGCGGCGGCATTCCCTGCTGATTTTGGTGGGCAGCCTGATTTTGCTGCTGGTGGTATTGGTGGTGGGGCGGGAGATTAACGGCGCCAAACGCTGGATCCATGTCGGCCCGGCCAATATCCAGCCCACCGAGATTTTCAAGCTGGCGGTGATTCTGTACCTCTCCGGTTTCTTTATGCGCCGCTCCGATGTGCTGACCAAGCTGAGCAAGGTGTGGTTTGCAGCGATTCCGGTGGCTATCGGGCTCACGCTGATTATGTTCCAGCCCGATTTCGGCTCGTTTGTGGTGGTGGCGGTCATCATGACGGGTATGATTTTTCTGGCCGGCTTGTCGATGCGCTGGTTTGCTTTGGTGATGGCCGGCGGCTTGTCGGCCATGGTGATGATGGTGGCGCTGGTGCCTTACCGCATGGCGCGGGTAACCGCCTTTCTCGACCCATGGCAAGACCCGCTCGGCAAAGGCTACCAGCTTACCCATTCGTTGATGGCGATCGGTCGCGGCGGCTGGACGGGCGTGGGTCTGGGCGCCAGTTTGGAGAAACGCTTTTATTTGCCCGAAGCGCATACCGATTTTATTCTGGCGGTCATCGGCGAAGAATTCGGCTTCATCGGAATGATGGTGCTCACCGCCTGCTATGTGTGGCTGGTATGGCGGGCGTTTTCCATCGGCAAAATGGCCCGCGATGCGGAGCAGTTTTTCGGCGCCTATGTGGCCAAAGGAGTGGGCATTTGGATCGGCATTCAGAGCTTTTTCAATATCGGTGTCAACATCGGCCTCTTGCCCACCAAGGGCCTGACCCTGCCGCTGATGTCCTACGGCGGTTCGGCGCTGATCATGACCCTGGTAGCCTTCGCCCTGCTGCTGCGCGTGGATTATGAAACGCGGCGCGTGATGCGCGGCTTTAAAGTGTGATACGCGGCTTTCAGGTAGCCTCAAGCCGATAAAAGGCTACCTGAAAACCGTTTTGACAGTTCCCTTTTGCAACGGGAGGACAGCATGAGCGGAAAAACTTTTCTTCTGATGGCCGGCGGCACCGGCGGCCATATTTTCCCCGCCTTGGCCGTGGCCGACGCCCTGAAACGGCGCGGACACCATGTGGTGTGGCTGGGCAGCGAAGGGGCGATGGAAACCCGCATCGTGCCGCAGCACGGCATCGCCTTGGAAACGCTGGCGATCAAAGGCGTGCGCGGCAATGGCCTCAAACGCAAGCTGATGCTGCCCTTTACCTTGTGGCAAACCATTTCGGCGGCCAAGCGGATTTTGAAAAAACACCGCATCGACTGCGTGATCGGCTTCGGCGGTTTCGTCACCTTCCCCGGCGGCATGGCGGCCAAATTCAGCGGCATTCCGATTGTGATCCACGAGCAAAACGCCGTGGCCGGCTTATCGAACAAGCTGCTGGCCAAGCATGCCCGCCGCGTGCTGTATGCCTTCCCCAAAGCCTTCGACCATGCCGACGGCTTGGTGGGCAATCCGGTGCGCGCCGACATTGCCGCCCTGCCGCCGCCGGCCGAACGCTTTGCGGGCCGTTCCGGCAAGTTGAACGTGCTGGTCACCGGCGGCAGCCTGGGGGCCGACATCCTCAACCGCCTGCTGCCCGAAGCGCTGGCGCTGTTGCCCGCCGAGCAGCGGCCGCAGCTCTACCACCAAAGCGGGCGCGGCAAGCTGGGCGATTTGCAGCAGCGCTATCAGGCATTGGGCGTGCAGGCCGCATGCGTGGAGTTTATCGACGACATGACCGCCGCCTACCGTCATGCCGATGTGGTGGTGTGCCGCGCCGGCGCGCTGACGATTGCCGAGCTGACCGCCGCCGGCGTGGGCGCGTTGCTGGTGCCCTATCCACACGCGGTGGACGACCACCAAACCGCCAACGCCCGCTTTATGGCGGCCGCCGAAGCGGCCTTGCTGTTGCCGCAAAGCGAGTTGACGGCCGAGAAGCTGGCTTCTATCTTGGGCGGCCTCAACCGCGACACCTGCCGCCAATGGGCGGAAAACGCCCGCACACTGGCAAATCCCGCCAGCGCCGACAAAGTGGCCGAAGCGGCCTTGGCTTTGGTGTGATGGGTTTTAGGTGATCAATGCTTTTCAGGTAGCCTGAAACGAAGTCGGCCTGATAAACAAACAGACACCATTTCCGCATCAAGGAAGTGGTGTCTGTTTTTCTGCGCCCAGTCTCAGCCGAACATCTGCCGAGGCTACCTGAAAGCGGAGGCCGCTGCCGGTTACGCTTCGGTCTCGGGTAGGTCGTTTTCCGCGGCGCTCGGCACGCTGTTGCCTGCGCCGTTTTCGCAGCCGTTTTCTGCCTCAGGCTCTTCGTCCACCCGTTCGAGGCTGACCAGGGTTTCGCCTTCGTCCAGATTGATCAGTTTCACGCCGGCGGCGGCGCGGCCGGTTTCGCGGATTTGCGCCACTTTGGTGCGGATCAGCACGCCGCCGCTGGTGATCAGCATCAAGTCGTCGCTTTCCGCCACTAGGGTGGCGGCCACCAAATCGCCGTTGCGCTCGCCGGTGTTGATGGCGATGTTGCCTTGGCCGCCCTTGCCTTTGCGGCTGTAATCGCCAATCGGCGTGCGTTTGCCGTAGCCTTTGGCGGTGGCGGTGAGCACTTGCAGTTCGCCCTGTTCGCATTCGGGGGCGAAGGTGATGAGGCTGACGATGCGGCCGTCGGCCGGCAGGCGCATGCCGCGCAGGCCGCCGCTGCCGCGGCCGGAGGGGCGCACGCCTTTGTTGGCGGCGGCTACGCCGTGGTCGGCATCGCTGTCGTGTTCGGCGTCTTCCGCTTCGTTGGGGCTACCTGAAAGCGGGCTGTCGTCGTCAGGGCCGTCGTGCTCGGCCTCGGCGCTTTTCTCCCAGTATTCGTTGAAGCGGATGGCTTTGCCGAGGTTGGAGAACAGCATAATGTCGTCGCTGCCGAAAGTGCGCGCCACGCCCACCAGGCTGTCGCCTTCTTTCATGGCGATGGCTTTGATGCCTTTGCTGCTCACGTTTTTGAAGGCGGAGAGCTGCACTTTTTTCACCATGCCCTGCGCGGTGGCGAAGAAAACGTATTGGTCGGCAGGGAAGTCGCGTACCGCCAAAATGGCAGACACTTTTTCGTTTTCTTCCAGCTGGATGACGTTGTTGATCGGACGGCCGCGCGAGTTGCGACCGCCTTCGGGAAGGCGGTACACCTTGATCCAGTGGCAGCGGCCGAGGTTGGTGAAGCACATCAGGTAGTCGTGGGTGTTGGCCACAAACAGGGTTTCGATGAAGTCTTCGTCTTTGGTGGCGGCGGCCTGTTTGCCGCGGCCGCCGCGGCGCTGGGGTTGGTAGTCGCTGGTGGGCTGGGTTTTGATGTAGCCGCTGTGGGTGAGGGTCACCACCATGTCGCGCGGGGGGATGAGGTCTTCGTCGGCGATGTCGCCGCCGAAGGGGTTGATTTCGCTGCGGCGCTCGTCGCCGAATTGCGCTTTGACGGCAATCAGTTCGTCCTGCATGATTTGGCGGATGCGCTCGGGCTTGGCCAGAATGTCGAGCAGGTCGATGATGGCGGCCATGATGTCCTTGTATTCGCGCACGATTTCGTCTTGGTCGAGACCGGTGAGGTTGCGCAGGCTCATGCGCAGAATGGCGCGGGCTTGCTCGTCGGAGAGCCAGTAGCCGTCGGCGTGCAGGCCGCGGTTTTCAGGTAGCCCTTCGGGGCGGGCCATGCGCAAATCCAAATCGGTGCGCGAGAGCATATCGGCTACCAGTTGCGAGCGCCACGGGCGGGCGAGCAAGGCTTCGCGGGCAGCTTCTACGTCGGCCGAGGCTTTAATCAGCGCAATCATTTCGTCGATGTTCGACAGGGCGACCGCTTTGCCTTCGGCGATGTGGCCTTCTTGGCGCGCTTTTTTCAGGCGGAACAGGGTGCGGCGGGTCACCACTTCGCGGCGGTGGCGCAGGAATTCGCGCAGAATCTGTTTGAGGTTTAACAGGCGCGGCTGGCCGTCCACCAAGGCCACCATATTGATGCCGAAGCTGTCTTGCAGCTGGGTGAGTTTGTAGAGTTGGTTGAGCACCACTTCGGCGTTTTCGTTGCGCTTGAGCTCGATGACGATGCGCATACCGGATTTGTCGGATTCGTCGCGCAGCTCGCTGATGCCTTCCACGGTTTTCTCGCGCACCAGTTCGCCGATTTTTTCCACCAGTTTGGCTTTGTTGACCTGATAGGGGATTTCGTCAACGATGATGGCTTCGCGTTCGCCGTTTTTGCCGATGGGCTCGATGTGGGTTTTGGCGCGCATCACCACGCGGCCGCGGCCGGTACGGTAGCCTTCGCGCACGCCGGCCATGCCGTAGATGGTGGCGCCGGTGGGGAAGTCGGGCGCTTTGATGAGGTTGATCAGCTCTTCGATGTCGGTGTCGCCGTCTTCGAGCAGTTTGAGGCAGGCGTCTACGGTGTCGTTGAGGTTATGTGGCGGGATGTTGGTGGCCATGCCCACGGCGATGCCGGAGGAGCCGTTGACCAGCAGCGAGGGCACGCGGGCGGGGAGAATCAGCGGCTCGTGTTCGCTGCCGTCGTAGTTGGGGCCGAAATCGACGGTTTCCTCTTCAATGTCGGCCAGCATTTCGTGGGCGATGCGGGCCATGCGGATTTCGGTGTAACGCATGGCGGCGGCGCCGTCGCCGTCCACCGAGCCGAAGTTGCCCTGGCCGTCGACAAACATATAGCGCAGGGAAAAGTCCTGCGCCATGCGCACGATGGTATCGTACACCGGGCTGTCGCCGTGCGGGTGGTATTTACCGATCACGTCGCCCACCACGCGGGCGGATTTTTTATAGGCGCTGTTCCAGTTGTTTTTCAATTCGTGCATGGCGTAGAGCACGCGGCGGTGCACGGGTTTGAGGCCGTCTCGCACGTCGGGCAGGGCGCGGCCGACAATCACCGACATGGCGTAGTCCAGATAGGACTTGCGCATTTCGTCTTCAAGACTGACGGGTATGGTCTCTTTGGCAAACTGGTGGTCGTTTGTGCTGCTCATGACGGTGCGGCCCCGGAATTTAAAAACGCGCGATTTTACCACATAAGGCTACCCGAAACATCAGGCTACCTGAAACGGGCCGCGCGGTCATCTGCGCGGCCCGTTTCAGGTAGCCTGATTGGCCGGATGGCGGCGGCGGTCAGCCTTCAGCAGCTTCGTTCAATGCGTTGATGCTGTAACCGCCGTCCACATAGGTGATTTCGCCGGTGATGCCGGAAGCGAGGTCGGAGAGCAGGAAGGCGGCGGTGTTGCCCACTTCTTCAATGGTTACATTGCGGCGCAGCGGATTGTGGGCGGCCACATGGCTGAGCAGTTTGCCGAAATCGGCAATGCCCGCAGCGGCCAGGGTTTTGATGGGGCCGGCGGAAATGCCGTTGCAGCGGATGCCTTCCGGGCCGACGCAGGCGGCGGTAAAGCGCACGCCGGCTTCCAAGCTGGCTTTGGCCATGCCCATCACGTTGTAGTTGGGGATGGCGCGGACGGCGCCGAGGTAAGACAGGGCCAAGATGGCGCTGTTGCGGCCGCGCATCATGGGACGGGCGGCTTTGGCCAAAGCCGGCAGGCTGTAGGCGGAGACATCGTGGGCGATGTTGAAGGCTTCGCGGCTGATGTTGTCGAGAAAGTCGCCGCCTAAGGCTTCTTTCGGAGCGAAGGCAATGGCGTGCACCAAGCCGTCCAGGCCGTCCCAAGAGCGGCCCAAATCGGCAAAAACTTGCTCGATTTCGGCATCGTTTTGCACGTCGCAGCGGAACACCAGTTCGGAACCGAGTTCGGCCGCCATTTTGCGCACGCGCTCCTCGAGCTTGTCCACCACATAGGTGAACGCCAGCTCGGCACCTTGTTCGCGGCAGGCTTTGGCAATGCCGTAGGCAATCGAGCGCTCGGAAATCATGCCGGTAATCAGGATTTTTTTACCTTGCAAAAAGCCCATGTTTTGTCCTTCGTTTGTGTCGTGGTTTGTTGTACTGTGAGGCGGCGGGATGCTGTTTTTGGCCTGGCCGCCGCTGTGTAAAGCGGCGCATTATAACGAATTTTAACGGGGGCGAACAGACGCTTGCTGGGCGCGGGCTCCGGACTGAAAAAGCCGAAGCCCGCTGTTTCAGGCAGCGGGCTTCAACCTTCGGTTTTGAGTATTGGGATGTCAAGAAATCTGGTGTCGCTAGGCGTACTCCTGTGCGGGTGTTGGAGAGAATGGCTTTGAGATAATGAAATCGGCCAACCCTGTGAGTGGGTGGTTGAAGTGGATTATACACAAACGATAATTATTATCAATAAATAAAATGCGAAAATATCTTAATCAGGCTGAATGTGATGATAATTAAAATCTATTACGTAGGGCGGGCCGATTATCTTGGTGTCGGGCTGCTATAATGCCGCACTTTTTACCTCTTTCTTTTCCCAATATTTAAAAGACCTGTTATGAGCTATTCCGTCCAGCACACTGTTGCCGAACAACTGCTTCACGCCAACTGCCTGCACGAACACCACTTGGCGGCGGCTTTGGCCCAAATCGGCAGCCACCGGGTTGATTATGCCGACATCTACTGCCAGCACACGGCTTTCGAGAGCTGGCATTTGGAAGAGGGCATGGTGAAATCCGGCAGCTTCCAAATCGACCAAGGCGTGGGCGTGCGGGCGGTATCCGGCGAAAAAACCGCTTTCGCTTATTCCGATAATCTGACCGCCGAGGCTTTGGCGCAGGCGGCGCGGGCGGTGCGCACCATCGGCGCGGTGGGGCAAAACCGCTCGGCCGACTTGCGTTTTCAGGTAGCCTCGGTGCCGCCGCTGTACGATGCGGCCAATCCGATTGCCGGCTTGGATTCGGCGGCCAAAGTGGCGTTGCTGGAGAAGGTGGAGCAGTTGGCCAAAGCGGCCGACCCGCGCATCGTGCAGGTGATGGCAGGGCTGACCTGCGAATACGAGATGGTCTATCTCGCCCGTTTGGACGGGCGGGTGGCGGCCGACATCCGGCCTTTGGTGCGCCTGAGCGTTACCGTGGTGGCCAAACAGGGCGAGCGGCGCGAGGCGGGCAGTGCCGGCGGCGGCGGCCGTTTCGGCTTGGCGTATTTTGATGACGGGTGTGTGCGCGGTTATGTGCAGGCGGCGGTGGCGCAGGCGCTGACCAATCTCGAATCGCGTCCGGCGCCGGCCGGGGCGATGACGGTGGTGCTGGGCAGCGGCTGGCCGGGCGTGCTGCTGCATGAAGCGGTGGGCCACGGTTTGGAAGGCGATTTCAACCGCAAGGGTACCAGCGCGTTTGCCGGCCGCATCGGCGAGCGGGTGGCGGCCAAGGGCGTGACCGTGGTGGACCAGGGCAATATCGAAGGGCGGCGCGGCTCGTTGAGTTTGGACGACGAAGGCAACGAAACCCGCCGCACGGTGTTGATTGAAGACGGCATTCTCACCGGCTACCTGCAAGACGAAACCAACGCCCGCCTGATGGGCACGGCGGTAACCGGCAACGGCCGCCGCGAAAGCTACGCTTCCGTGCCCATGCCGCGCATGACCAATACCTATATGGAAAACGGCAGCCACGAGCCCGAAGAAATCATCGCCTCCATCGACAAAGGGTTGTATGCGGTGAATTTCGGCGGCGGCCAAGTGGACATCACCAGCGGCAAATTCGTGTTCAGCGCGTCTGAAGCCTGGTGGGTGGAAAACGGCAAGCTGCAATATCCGGTGAAAGGCGCCACCATCATCGGCAACGGCCCCGAAGTGTTGAAGCACGTGAGCATGATCGGCAACGACACCGCCCTAGATCCCGGTGTCGGCGTGTGCGGCAAAGACGGCCAAAGCGTGCCGGTGGGCGTGGGGCAGCCCACGCTACGCATTGACGCCGGCCTCACCGTGGGCGGCAGCGAAGCGGGTTAATGGGTCTCCGTAAGCGTTTGCATCATCATTCAGGCTACCTGAAAGGCTTTCAGGTAGCCTGAATGGTTTTTGTCTCTTTGGCCGGCTAATTGTGTGCTAAATTTCGGCGCGTATGATTGCCGTGTATCAAACCCGATTGCCTCGCCGCCCATGCCCGCTTTCCGTCACTCCCTGCAGCTGCGCCTGAATGCTGCCTTTTCTTTGCTGTTTTTGCTGTTGGCCGTTTTGGCCGGCGGCTTTGCGTTTTACGACACCTATCAGCAAACCAACGACTTCCAAGACGATTTGTTGAGACAAACCGCTGCCTACATCAATCCGAATGCGCCGCCGCCGAAGATGCCCGATGTGGACAACGATGTGCGGATCTATGTCGATTATCCCGGCGAAGCACAGCAAGATGATGAGGATGAACGCGATCTGGACCTGCCCGGGCATTTGGCAGACGGCCTGCACACGGTTTATGAGGGCGGCGACAGCTACCGGGTGTACGTGCGCCACACGCCACAGGGGCGGGTGGCGGTGTGGCAGGAAAACGAATACCGCGAGGAATTGGCCGCCCGCTCGGCGTGGAACAGCGTCTTGCCGCTGTTGCTGCTGATTCCCTTAATCAGCTTGCTGACTATGTGGATCATCCGGCGCACCTTGCGGCCGGTGAGCGAATTGTCGGCACATGTGGAAGTGCGCGGCAGCCAAGATTTGTCGCCCTTGCCCGAAGCCGGCATGCCGGCGGAAATCCGTGGCTTTGTGCAGGCTTTGAACCGTTTGTTGGAGCGGATTGAGGCGGCGGTGCAGCAACAGCAGCGCTTCATTGCCGACGCCGCCCACGAGCTCCGCAGCCCGATGACGGCTTTGTCGCTGCAGGCCGAACGCTTGGCGCAGCAGCCACTGCCCGAGCCGGCTGCCGGCAGGCTGGCGGCGTTACAGCAGGGCATCCGCCGCAACCGCCAGCTGTTGGATCAGCTGCTGTCTCACGCGCGGGCGCAAAACAGCGAGACCGGCGGGCGCCATGCCGCTGTTCATGCGCAGGCTGTGTTCCGCCGCGTGGTGGAGGATTTGCTGCCTTTGGCGGAGGCGAAAGAGCAGGATTTCGGTGTGGCCGACGCGGCCGATCCGGTGTGCTATGCCGATGAAACGGCGCTTTATACCCTGCTGAAAACCTTGGCCGACAATGCGCTGCGCTATACGCCGGCCGGCGGGCAGATTGATTTGTGGGCCGGGGAAACCGCCGACCATATTGTGTTCCATGTCGAAGACAACGGCCCCGGCATTGCGCCGGCGGAGCGGGAACGGGTGTTGGATCCGTTTTACCGCATTTTGGGCAGTGGCGAGGAAGGCACCGGTTTGGGTTTGTCGATTGCCGATGCGGTGGCGCGGCGTTACGGCGGCCGTCTGGTATTGAGCGACAGCCGCCGTTTCGCCAGCGGCCTGCATGTGGCGGTGTATTTGGACAAGCGTTGTTTGCAGGCTTGAGAGTGTGGGCGCGGCCATTGTGCTGACGGATGTTAAATCAAAATTTTTGCTTGTCGGGCACAGCATAAGGGCTGAGACCTTTGCAAAACCTCCATCTGCGGCACATTTCTGCGTTGTGCGTTTATGCCCTATGGGTACTGCTCGCTCACTTGCCTATCTGTATGATATGTCTGTCCCACAGGGATTCCTGACGTTCACGTTCGCTGCGCTGCTACGCCTTGAACTGCATCCACATCTGGGGGTTTTGCAAAGGTCTCAGGCTATTTGAAATTGAAAAAGGCTACCTGAAACCGCCGAAGCGGTTTCAGGTAGCCTTTGGTTTCAGCCGAGAGCGGGCGCTTAAGCCTGTTCTTTGGCCACGCGGCGCCAGTGGTGCAGCAGCGGCTCGGTGTAGCCGTTGGGTTGCTCGGTGCCTTTAAACACCAGGTCGCAGGCGGCGAGGAAGGCCGGGGAGGTATCGAAACGGCCCACCATCGGGGTGTAGAGGGCGTCGCCTTCGTTTTGCTTGTCCACCACGGCAGCCATGCGCTCTAGGGTTTCGCGGACTTGCGCTTCGCTCACCACGCCGTGCGCCAGCCAGTTGGCGATGTGTTGGCTGGAAATGCGCAGGGTGGCGCGGTCTTCCATCAGGCCGACGTTGTGGATGTCGGGCACTTTGGAACAGCCCACGCCTTGCTCTACCCAGCGCACCACATAGCCCAAGATGCCTTGGCAGTTGTTGTCGAGCTCTTGCTGTTTGTCGGCTTCGCTCCAGTTGGGGGCGTCGGCCACAGGAATGGTGAGCAGGTCGTCGAGCAGGTCTTTTTTGCCGGCTTCGATCAGCTGTTTCTGTACGTCGTACACATTGAGCTGGTGGTAGTGCAGGGCGTGCAGGGTGGCGGCGGTGGGGGAGGGTACCCAGGCGGTGGTGGCGCCGGCTTTCAGGTGGCCGATTTTCTGCTCCAGCATGGCGGCCATCAAATCGGGCATGGCCCACATGCCTTTGCCGATTTGCGCTTTGCCTTGCAGACCGCATTCGAGGCCGGTTTGCACGTTGTTCAGCTCGTAGGCGTTGATCCATTTGCTGGCTTTCATGTCGCCTTTGCGCACCATCGGGCCGGCTTGCATGGAGGTGTGCATTTCGTCGCCGGTGCGGTCGAGGAAGCCGGTGTTGATGAACACAATGCGCTCGCGGGCGGCGTGGATACAGGCTTTCAGGTTGGCGGAGGTGCGGCGTTCTTCATCCATCACGCCCATTTTCAGGGTGTTGTGCGGCAGTTGGGCCAATTTTTCGAAAGCGGCGAACAGCTCGTTGGCAAAGGCTACTTCTTCGGGGCCGTGCATTTTGGGCTTCACGATGTAAACGCTGCCGCTGCGGCTGTTTTTGTTTTCTTTGCGCTCCAGATCGAAGGGGGCGATCAGGGCGGTCATCACGCCGTCGAGAATGCCTTCGGGGATTTCGTTGCCGTTTTGGTCGAGCACGGCGGGGGTGGTCATCAGGTGGCCGACGTTGCGGATGAACAGCAGGGAGCGGCCGGGCAGTTTGAACTGGGCGCTGCCGTCGGGTTTGGTGTATTCGCGGTCGGGGTTGAGACGGCGGGTGAAGGTTTTGCCGCCTTTGCTCACTTCTTCGGTGAGCGTGCCTTCCATCAGGCCCAGCCAGTTGCGGTACACCAGGGCTTTGTCTTCACCGTCCACGGCGGCGACGGAGTCTTCGCAGTCCATGATGGTGGAGAGGGCGGCTTCCATGATGATGTCTTGGATGCCGGCGGGGTCTTGCTGGCCGATGGTGCCGTTTTTATCGATGACGATGTCGAAGTGCAGCCCGTTTTGCAGGAACAGCAGGGAAGAGGGGGTTTCGGCGCTACCGTTGTAGCCGACGAACCATTCGGGCTGTTTCAGGCCGGTGTTGCTGCCGTCTTGCAGGGCTACCTGAAGGCTGCCGCCTTCCACGCGGTAGGCCAAGGCGTCTTTGTGGCTGCCGGCGGCCAGCGGGATGCTTTCGTCCAGGAAGTTGCGGGCGAAGGCGATCACGGCGTCGCCGCGTTTGGGGTTGTAGCCTTTGCCGGGCGCTAGTTCGCCGTCTTGGGCGATGGCATCGGTGCCGTATAGGGCATCATAGAGGCTGCCCCAGCGGGCGTTGGCGGCGTTCAGGGCGTAGCGGGCGTTCATGATGGGCACCACCAGTTGCGGGCCCGCTTGCTCGGAGATTTCGCGGTCCACGTTGGCGGTGGACACTTGGAAGTCGGCCGGTACGTCCACCAGATAGCCGAGTTCTTTCAGGTAGCCTTTGTAGGCGGCCATGTCTTTCACGGCGCCGGGGTTGGCTTTGTACCAGTTGTCGAGTTCGAGCTGGATGCGGTCGCGTTTGGCCAGCAGCTCTTGGTTGCGCGGGGTGTATTTTTCCAGTAGCGCGGCGAAGCCGGGCCAGAATTCGGCGCTGCTCACGCGCGGATGGCGCGCCAACACTTCGCCTTCGATGAAGTCGAACAGAGTCTTCTCGATTTGCAGATTGGCCGCGGAAACGTATTGTTGTGCCATGTTGTTCTCCTGACAGGGTGAATGGGATGAAGTTTTGCCTGCCCACTGGCAACGGATTGTGGCCGTTTGGGGGAAAGCCGTGCCGCCCGAGGTGGTGGCGGTGCGGTCAGTTTGCAAGCGGATTGCAGCTTTTGGCGGGCGCACTGCAAGCGCCGTGAGGGCTTTCAGGTAGCCTGAGACCTTTGCAAAACCCCCATCTGCGGCGCATTTCTGCGTTGTGCGTTTATGCCCTATGGGTACTGCTCGCTCGCTTGCCTATCTATGTGATATGTCTGTCCCACAGGGATTCCTGACGTTCACACTCGCTGCGCTGCTACGCCTTGAACTGCATCCACATCTGGGGGTTTTGCAAAGGTCTCAGCCTGGGTGCCGGCAGGCTACCTGAAAAGTGGGTTTATTGCAGCTGCTCGGCCACAAACTCGATCCAATGGCGCACGGGCAGATCGGTGCCGCCGGCCAGATGGGTGAGGCAGCCGATATTGGCCGACAAAATGGCGGCGGGTTTCAGATCGCTTAAGTGGCGCAGTTTGTTGTCGCGCAGCTGTTTGGAAATATCGGGATGGAAGAAGGAGTAGGTGCCGGCCGAGCCGCAGCACAAATGGCTGTCTTGCGGCAGCAGCACTTGGTAGCCGAGGTTGCTCAGCACCTGCTCTACCTGGCCGCGGATTTTCTGGCCGTGCTGCAGGGTGCAAGGCGGATGGTAGGCCAAGATTTCTCCGTTGCTGGGGCGGGCTGCCGCGCTCAGTTGTTCGGTTTGCGGCAGGATGATTTCAACTAGGTCTTTGGTCAGCTCGCTGACTTTTTTTGCTTTTTCGGCGTATTGCGGGTCTTCTTTTAAATGGAAGGCGTAGTCTTTGATCATCACGCCGCAGCCGGAGGTGTTCGACAAAATGGCTTCGGCGCCGGCTTCGATGTGCGGCCACCAGGCGTCGATGTTGCGGCGCATATCGGCCAGGCTTTTTTCGTGTTCGTTCAGATGCAGATTGACCGCGCCGCAACAGCCACCGTTGGTGGGAGTAAGGCATTGGATGCCGAGCTTGTGCAGCACGCGGTAGGTGGCTTCGTCGATGTTCGGCATCATGGTCGGCTGTACGCAGCCGGCGGGAATGATGACTTTGCGGCTGTGCACGGCGTTGGCGGGCACGGCTTCGCTCTGCAGGGGCTGTTGCGGCGGCAGGATTTTGCCGCGCAAGGTGCGCGGCAGCAGGCCGTGTACCCGTTGGGCGAGGCGGTAGCTGTGGTGGAATAAGGGCTTGGTGAGCACGAGATGGCGCAGGGTTTGGCGCCGCACGGTTTCCCACGGCGAGCGGCCGACGGCTTCTTCTACCACTTCGCGGCCGATGTCCAGCAGGCGGGTGTAGTGTACGCCGGAAGGACAGGTGGTTTCGCAGTTGCGGCAGGTGAGGCAGCGGTCGAGGTGATGCTGGATTGCTTTGGTGGCCGGTGCGCCTTCCAGCACTTGTTTGATTTGGTAGATGCGGCCGCGCGGGCTGTCGAGTTCGCTGCCGGTGACTTGGTAGGTGGGGCAGGTGGCGGTGCAGAAGCCGCAGTGGACGCATTTGCGCAAAATGGTGTCGGCCAGTTTGCCGGCTTCGGTGCGCAACAGGGGTTCGGGCAGATTGGTTTGCATGGCGTGGGGTTTGTGTTGGTTTCAGGTAGCCTGTATGGCCGGTGTGTGTTGGTTATGGTTTGGCCGGCAAGGGTTAGATTTCGCGGTACAGGCGGCGCGGATTGAAAATGTGGTGCGGATCGAAGGCGTGTTTGAGGCGCTGCTGGATGGCCAATACGGCGTGCGGCAGGGGGTGGAACACGCTTTCGTCGGCGGCGGCCTGCCCTCTGAACAGGGTGGCGTGCCCGCCGAGGGCGGCTACTTGCACACGGATGTCTTTGGCGGAGGCATCGGTGAGGTACCAGCGCTGGGCGCCGCCCCATTCCACCAGCGGCATACTGCCCAAATCCAAAGACGGGGCGGTGTCCGGCAAGCTGATGCGCCACAGGCGCTGCCCTTCGGGCGGCGTAAACCCGGGCAGGGTGTGTTCGCGCACCGCTAGCCAGAATTCGGCGGCGTCAGAGTCGGTCAGGCGTTCGCCGCCGATGCGGGCCAAGGCGGCATCGACGCCGGCTTGGGCGCCGTTGAGGCGCACGGTCAGGAGGCCGTTGTGCCAGAAAGAGGCGGAGAGCGGCAGCGGTTGGCCCATCCATTCATTCATCTGGCGGCGGGCGGCTGCTTCATCCAGCTCGAAACGAACGCTGGCCTCGGCCACGCTGCGTGGCAGGACTTTAAACGAGATCTCGCCGATGATGCCCAAGGTGCCCATGGAACCGGCCAGTAGGCGGGAAACATCGTAGCCGGCCACGTTTTTCATCACCTGGCCGCCGAAGTTGAGCCATTCGCCCTTGCCGTTCATCAGCTTGGCGCCCAACACGAAATCTTTAACCGCGCCGGCGAAAGCGCGACGGGGGCCGGACAGGCCGGCGGCCACACAGCCGCCAATGGTGGCGTGCTCGCCGAAATGGGGCGGCTCAAACGGCAGCATTTGGTTTTTTTCCGCCAATACGGCTTCCACTTCTTTTAAGGGGGTGCCGCAACGGACGGTCAGCACCAGTTCGGCGGGGTCGTAGGCCACCACGCCGTGATAGGCGCGGGTGTCCAGCAGGCTGTGTTCAGGCACGGTTTCGCCGTAAAAGTCTTTGCTGCCGCTGCCGCGGATGGTGAGGGCGGTTTCTTGTTGGGCGGCAAAGTGGATTTGGCTGCGCCATTGTTCTAATACGGTTTGCATAGGGGTTTGTAGAGGTGTGGGAGTGGAAGCGGTAAATGCCGTCCGTCGGGCAAACGCGTAACATACTACAAACGCTTACAAATGGCTAGGGCGGCGAAACCCGGTTTTGCAGGGCGGTATGGGCGGCCGTTGGCGGCTTTGCCCTGGCCGCCGTGAATCATGGCTAGCTGAAGCTTTCAGGTAGCTTGAAACCTTGCCGCAGGCGGGGTTTGCTCAAGGGCTCAAGCCCGTTGGACGCTGAGAGACTTGCTTGGAATGGGTTTGGTGAAGCGGCCAATGGATTTACAGATGCATTTTGATGTCCACTTACTTATAATCTTGCAAAAGCATTTCAATAAACGTAAAGGCCTGCCCGGATGCGCGGAGATTTTAGCCGTGTGAGCGGGCGGTTTTCTGGATTCTTTGTCGAGCCTATATCATGAGTGTCGGACTGCTGCGCATCTTGTTTCAAAATCACTTGCTTACTCAGGAACAGGCTGAAAAATACCGCGAAAAAGTAAACCAAAACAAAAACATTATTCCGATGCTGGCGGAGGCCGGCATCATCCGACAGCAGGAGTTGGCCGCTCTGCTGGCCAAACTGTTCAATTATCCGATGATGGATTTGTCGCATTATTCGCGTTCGCTGATGGTGCCGGATATCTTGGATGACGAGCAGATGGCGGAATACCGCTGCGTGCCGCTGTTTAAACGCGGGCGGCGGCTGTTTTTAGGCGTTTCCGATCCGACACTGTTGCAAACCTACCAAAAATTGGTTTTCCCCAGTGGCCTGATTGTGGACTTGGTCATTTTGAATGACGAGCAATTGGACAGCTTGCTGGAACTGGTGCGCCAAACCTCTACCGCCTTGTTGGAAGGTATTGCCGCAGAGCAGCAATTCAGTGGCGAGGGCGCCAAAAATATGCTGCTGGAGGACGAGGAAGAAGACGGCCCGATTGCCAAATTTATCCATAAAGTATTGGCCGATGCGCTCAACGGCGGTGCGTCGGACATTCATTTCGAGTTTTATGAGGAAATGGCGCGTATCCGTTTCCGTACCGACGGCCAGCTGCGCGAGGTGGTGCAGCCGCCGCTGAATATCCGCGGCCAAATCGCTTCGCGTATCAAAGTCATGGCCAAGCTCGATATTTCCGAAAAGCGGATCCCGCAAGACGGCCGTATTCAGATTCAGTTCAATAAAAATCAGCGGCCGATTGATTTCCGGGTCAATACCTTGCCCACCCTGTTTGGCGAAAAGATTGTGATGCGTATCCTGAATTCGGATGCGGCGACGCTGAACATCAACCAGCTGGGTTTTGAGCCATTCCAAAAAGAGCTGCTGCTTGAAGCCATCCACCGGCCTTACGGCATGGTGTTGGTTACCGGGCCGACGGGTTCGGGTAAAACTGTTTCGCTTTATACCTGCCTGAATATTTTGAATACCGAGAGCGTGAATATCTCCACGGCGGAAGATCCGGCGGAGATTAATCTGCCCGGCATCAACCAGGTAAACGTAAACGACAAACAAGGCATGACTTTTGCTGCTGCTTTGAAGGCGTTTCTGCGCCAAGACCCGGACATCATCATGGTGGGTGAGATTCGGGACTTGGAAACGGCCGATATTGCCATTAAAGCGGCCCAAACCGGCCACATGGTGTTTTCAACCCTGCATACCAATAATGCGCCGGCTACCTTATCCAGGATGTTGAACATGGGCGTGGCGCCGTTCAATATAGCCAGTTCAGTCAATCTGATTATGGCGCAGCGCTTGGTACGCCGTTTGTGTACCTGCAAGCAGCCAATTGAGCGCCCGCCTACGCCGGCTTTGTTGAAAGCCGGATTTACCGAAGAAGATTTGCAGGGTGATTGGCAGATGTACCGCCAAGTGGGTTGCGACCGCTGCAAAGGCAAAGGTTTCAAGGGTCGGGCCGGTGTGTATGAAATCATGCCGGTGAGCGAAGCCATGCAAAAAATCATCATGAATAACGGCACCGAAGTGGACATTGCCGAACAGGCTTACCGTGACGGTTTGGTTGATTTGCGACGTGCCGGCTTATTGAAGGTGATGCAGGGGGTGACCACTTTGGAGGAAATCCTCGCCAGCACCAACGATTAAATAATATATTGAAAAATTAAGGGAGTATTCTGATGGTTCTAAACAGGAAAACGTCTGTCAATCAAGCTGCAGCCAAACAAACCGGCAACCGTTTCGAATTTGAAGGCCGCAGTTTGGATACCGAGCAAATGGTACGCGGCGAAGTAGTGGCAAAAGATGAGAAAGAGGCGCGCGCCAAGCTGGCCCGCCGCCGCATCAAAGTCATCCACATTCATAAAAAGAAAAAAGTCCGCCAGAAGAAAATTACCCAAGCTGACATCACGGTGTTTACCCGCCAATTGGCCACCATGATGAAGGCCGGTTTGCCTTTGATGCAGGCATTCGATATTGTGGCCAAAGGACATTCCAACGCCTCGATGACCAAACTGCTGATGGAAATCCGCAGCGATATTGAGCAAGGTACCTCTATGGCCGATGCGTTCCGGAAACACCCGAAATACTTCGATTCGTTTTACTGCAACCTGGTAGAGGCCGGTGAGGCGGGCGGCGTGTTGGAAAATCTGCTGGATAAATTGGCTGTATACAAAGAGAAAACCCAAGCGATTAAAAAGAAAATCAAGAGTGCACTCACTTATCCGATTGCTGTAGTAGTGGTGGCCATTGTTTTGATCATCATCATGATGATGTTTGTTTTGCCGGAATTTAAGAAGGTATATGACGGCATGAATGCGGAAATGCCCGGACTGACCCAATTTATGATGGGGATTTCGGATTTCATGGTCGAATACGGTTGGTTGGTGATCATCGGCTTGATTGGTCTTGTCGCCGGCTTTGTTCAATGGCACAAACATTCGCCTGCCATGCAAAAGCGGGTGGATGCGCTGCTGTTGAAACTGCCGATTTTCGGCAATATTGTCGAAAAAGGTACCATTGCCCGCTGGGCGCGGACAACGGCAACTTTATTTACCGCCGGTGTGCCTTTGGTGGAGGCTTTGGACTCGGTTGCGGGCGCCTCGGGCAATATTATTTATGAAGAAGCGACCAAAGGCATTCGCAGTCAAGTCAATCAAGGCAGTTCTTTAACTTCGGCCATGAATGCAACCGATCTGTTTCCCAATATGGTGGTACAGATGACATCTATTGGGGAGGAATCGGGTGCTTTAGACGATATGCTGAACAAAGCGGCTGAATTCTACGAAGATGAGGTGGATATGGCGGTGGCCACGCTGTCATCGCTGATGGAGCCCATTATCATGGTGGTGTTGGGCAGCATTATTGGGGTGATTTTGGTGGCCATGTATCTGCCCTTGTTCAATTTGGGTAGTGTGGTCGGTTAATAAGCCGATTGGCCTTCGGATTTGTCCGGTTCTCAGCCGGACAAAAACTTTTTCTGGTCAAAGCCGGTTTTTTGCTGCTGAGCATTTGAAGATTTCATACCTCTGAATGAGATTGCTCAGTCGTATCATCATAAATAACGTATCATCATAAATAATAAGCAAATGAATCAATCATGAATTTTGAGGCTCAAGTTTCTATTGTTATGGCCGTTCTCTTGGGACTGTTGGTCGGCAGCTTCCTAAATGTGGTGATTTACCGGCTGCCGCTGATGTTGGAAAAACAGTGGCAGGTATTGGCCAAGCAGCATTTGGATTTACCCTTAACCGAAGAAGAGCTCCAGCCGTTTAATCTAATGTTTCCGCCCTCGCGCTGTCCAGAATGCGGCACCGGAGTTAAGCCTTGGCAGAATATTCCGTTGCTCAGTTACCTGCTGTTGCGCGGGCGTTGTCATCACTGCCGCATACCGATTGGCTGGCGTTATCCGGCGGTGGAGCTGCTGACCGGTGTGTTATTCGGTGTGGTGGCTTGGCGATACGGGGTAAGCGGCGTGACGCTGGGCGGTTTATTGTTGACCGCCATGTTGATTGCGATGACGTTTATCGATGCCGATACGCAGCTGTTACCCGACCAGTTGACCTTGCCTTTGATTTGGCTTGGATTGTTGTTTAACTGGCAATTCGGTTTTGTCAGCCTGCCGCAAGCCTTGCTGGGTGCGGTTTGCGGCTACATGAGCCTGTGGCTGCTGTTCCACCTGTTTAAACTGCTGACCGGCAAAGATGGCATGGGCTATGGCGACTTCAAGTTGTTGGCGGCCTTGGGCGCGTGGCTAGGGGTGGGCAGTTTGCCGGTGATTGTGTTTATGGCGGCTTTAGTCGGCCTGGTGGCGGCTTTGGTGATGAAAGCGGCCAAAGGCCAGCCGATTGCATTCGGTCCGGCATTGGCGATTGCAGGCTGGATTGTGTTTGTGGCCAATGATGTGGTGAAGCAAGGCATGGATTGGTGGCTGTCTAAGTCGGGATTTATTTGAATGGCTGTTTGGGTGGGTTTGAGCGGCGGCATCGGCAGCGGAAAGTCTTCCGCTGCCCGTTTGTTTTCGGAGCGGCACGGAGTGCCTGTGATTGATGCGGATGCGATTGCCCGTTCTTTGACGGCGGATCAGGGCGCTGCCCTGCCGGCGATTCGCGCGGCTTTTGGTGACGAGTTGTTTGACGTTTCAGGTAGCCTGTTGCGCCAACATTTGCGCGATAAGGTGTTTGCTGACCCCACAGCGCGCGGCGTGCTGGAAAGCATTCTGCATCCGCTGATTCAGCGGGAAATTGAGGCACAACAAGCACGCTGGCAGGATGAAGTCTATGGGGTGGTCGAAATTCCCTTGCTGGCCGAGCAGCCCCAATTCCGAGATTTGATAGACAGGGTGCTGATCATCGACTGCCCGGAAAGTCTGCAAATCCGGCGTGTGGCCGAACGCAGCGGCTTGAGCCATGATATGATTCGGCAAATTCTGTCTGCCCAAGCCACCAGAGCGCAGCGCTTGGCATTGGCAGACGATGTAATCGAAAACAGCGGGCCGCCGGCGGCGCTGGCGGCCGCAGTCGCTGAGCAGCATGCCCGTTACCGGCAATTATTCGGTGGATAAGCTATGTCAGTCGTCATTACTTTTGAGCATCCTTTGTCTGAGCGTGTACGCAATTTTCTGCGAATCGAACATTTGTTTCTGCGCTTTTATGCTTCTTTGGACAACCGGGAGCCGTGGGCGCACCATGCCGCGCTCACGGCTTTGTTTGAAATCATGGACTGTGCCGCCCGTGCCGAATTGAAGTTGGACATTTTGCAAGAGTTGGAGCGCCAACGCCAGCACTTGGCGGAGGAAGAGCAGGGTGAGGAGCCGGCGCATGAGCAGGCAGTCCTGCTGCAGGCGGCGCAAAACCTGCAGGAAGTGCATCAAAAATTCGGCCAGCATTTGCGCGAGAACGAATGGCTGATGTCGATTAAGCAACGGATTCCCGTTTCCGGCGGCACCACGCCGTTTGACCTGCCGTCTTACCACTATTGGCTGCAGCAGCCCTATGAAAAGCGGCTGGCCGACCTGAACGGTTGGATCCGTTCGCTGACGCCCACAGGCGAGGCCATCCAATTATTGTTGGGTATTCTGCGCCACAACAGCCACAACAGCGATTGTGATGCCGTCAGCGGCAGTTTTCAAAGCAAACGCCTGCCGCCGAATATCCAGATGTTGTCGATTGAGGTGGGGCAGGATTACGGGGCTTTGCCCGAAGTGTCTGCCAATAAATATTTCACCCATATCCGTTTTATCCAGGCCTCGCAGCACAGCCCGCGCGGCGAGCAGTTGGCTGGTAACGTGGCCTTCCGTCTCAAAATGTGCAGTTTCGACCCGCTGCCGGATGCCTTGCCGTGAGTACGCCACCCACCGTGTCTTGCCCCACCTGCCGCCGGCCGGTGGTTTGGTCGGCAGAGGCATCTCCCTACCGTCCTTTTTGCAGCCGCCGCTGCCGCCTGATCGATTTGGGCGCATGGGCGGACGAGAGTCGGCGGATTCCCAGCACGGAGCCGGATTCAGCCGACGGCTCGGCCGATATTCTCGCTTGGGACGACAGCGATCGGCAGGTGTTCTGACGGGCTGTATCTGGCCTGACCATTAAACATCGATGCCATCTATCTACCACCGCCCTCGGGCTACCTGAAACCACATTCCTGTTTTTGTTTTATGAATATCGCCACCATTCAAGGCATTGATCATGAAGGGCGGGGCATTGCGCGTGTTGACGGCAAAGCGGTTTTTATCGAAGGCGCCCTGCCGCAGGAAACCGTGTCTTACCGGCTCACACGTAGCAAAAAGCATTTCGACGAAGCCGAAATGCTGGCCGTCCTGCAGCCTTCCCCGCACCGCATTTCCCCGCGCTGCCGGCATTACCGCACTTGCGGCGGCTGCTCTTGGCAGCATGTGCGCAGCGACGTTCAGGTAGCCTATAAGCAGCGGATTTTGGAAGAACAGCTGCAACGGCTGGCGAACATTCAGCCGCAACAGTATTTGCCCGCCATTTACGGCCGCAGCTGGGGCTACCGTCAGCGGGCGCGGCTCAGTGTGGCCCATCCGGCAGGCGGCAAAGCGGTTTTCGGTTTCCAAAGCCGCCACAGTCACCGCATTGTGGACATACAGGAGTGCCCCGTGTTGTCGCCGCCGTTGGCCGAGCAATTGGCTAGCGTGCGCTGTTTGCTGAATGAAGTGGCCGGGGCCGATATCGGCGCCGTCGAACTGCATCAGGGCGAAGAAGCTTGCGCACTCACCCTGCACGGCCGACGCTTTCCCCCACCTGTGCTGGCTGTGCTGCGGAAACAGGCGGCCGCTTGGAGCCGCCAAGGTTGGCAGCTTTATCTGCAAACCGGCCGGCAAGCGGAGCCGCTGCTGCCGGCCGAAGCGGGCCTGTTTTACCGCTTGCCCGAATATGGCTTGACCCTGCCTTACCGCCCGGGTGATTTCACCCAAATCAATGCCGACACCAATGCCCTGATGGTGCGCCGGGCGCTGGCTTTGTTGGCACCTCAGGCCGGCGAGCGCATTGCCGACCTGTTTTGCGGATTGGGCAATTTCAGCCTGCCGATTGCCGCCTGCGGTGCCGAAACCGTGGGCATGGAGGGCGCGGCAGCGTTAACCGAGCGGGCCGAAGCCAATGCCCGCCTAAACGGCCTGGCGGGGCGCACCCGTTTCATCCACACCGATTTGTTCGACACCACTCCGCAGACAGTGGCCGAATGGGGGCGTTTCGACAAAATGCTGCTCGATCCGCCGCGCAGCGGCGCGTATGCCGTGGTGCAGGCGCTACATACGCCTTATCTGCCGAAGCGGATTGTGTATGTATCGTGCAATCCCGCTACGTTTGCCCGCGATGCGGCGGTATTGGTGCAGAAGGGCTACCGCTTCCGCAGCGCCGGCATCATCAATCTGTTTGCGCAAACCGCACATGTGGAAACGGTCGCTTGTTTTGATTGGGGCGAATAATCGGATCGCCGTATGACAACGGGGCAGACAAAGCGGCTGCCCCGTTTGCCTTGTGGTGCTTTCAGGTAGCCTGAGTCCGGTATGGGCCGGATGCGTGCAAAGTTCTGCAAAAATGCGGCGCGACATTTTGCCCGGACGGGCAGGCGCATTGATTGCGCGGATAGGCGTGTTAAACTCGCCGCATTTTCATTTGAGGCCTGTTCCTAATAAATGGCAGGCCGCCTGTTTCTTTTCATTCCTGCCGAGCAATTGTATGCAACAAATGAACATCCTGTTTTTGGTGATGGCCGCCCTGCTGTTTGTGAGCGTGGTGGCCACGCGTATGTCTGCGCGGATGGGAATGCCTTTGTTGTTGGTGTTTCTCGGGGTCGGCATGCTGGCGGGCGAAGACGGCATCGGCGGCATCCGCTTTGACAGCTATGCCGGTTCGGCCATGGTCGGCCAGCTGGCTTTGGCGATTATTCTGCTTGACGGCGGCTTGCGCACGCGGGTGGAAACGTTCCGCATTGCGGCCAAGCCGGCGGCGGTATTGGCCAGCTGGGGCGTGGTCGGCAGCGTGATTTTGCTGGGCTTGTTTGCCACTTTTTATCTGGATGTCGATTGGAAATTGGGCTTTTTGATGGCGGCGATCGTCGGCTCCACCGACGCCGCGGCGGTGTTTTCCCTGTTGCGCAACAGCGGGGTGCGCCTCAATTCCCGCGTGTCGGCCACCTTGGAGCTGGAAAGCGGTTTGAACGACCCGATGGCGATTTTGCTGGTAAGCGCCTTTATCAGCCTGATTTTACAGCCGGAACAGTTTGGCTTGTCCGATATGCTGCTGTTGTTGGTCAAACAGCTGGGCTTGGGTGTGCTGTTGGGTTGGGCGGCAGGCAAGTTATTGGCCGTCTTGTTGAGTCGCATCCGTTTGGCCGAGGGGCTGTATTCGCTGATGATCGCCTCCGGCGGCCTGATGCTGTTCGCGCTCACCAATATCGCCGGCGGCAGCGGATTTCTGGCGGTCTATTTGGCGGGCGTGCTGATCGGCAATGCGCGCAACAATGCCACCGAACACGTGCTGAATGTGATGGACGGTTTGGCTTGGCTGGCGCAGGCGGCCTTGTTTTTGGTGCTCGGTTTATTGGTGGCCCCCAGCCGTCTGTTGGAGCAGGGAATGCATGCGCTGGTGATTGCGGCGGTGCTGATTTTTATCGCCCGGCCGCTGGTGGTGTGGTCGTCGCTGAAATGGTTCCATTATTCGCGGCGGGAAATCGCCTACATCAGTTGGGTGGGCCTGCGCGGTGCGGTGCCGATTACTTTGGCCATCATGCCCTTAATGATGGGGGTGCCCAATTCCTTGCTGTTGTTTGACGTGGCGTTTGCGGTGGTGATCTTGTCGCTGCTGATTCAGGGCACGACCATTCCGGCGGTGGCCCGTTGGCTGAAAGTGGTGATCCCGGCCGCGCCCGAGCCTTTGGCCACCCGCGAAATCTGGCTGGGCAAAACGTTGTCGGTGTTGATGCAATCGTTCCGCGTGCAGGGCGGATCGGATGCGGAAAACAGCCATCCTTATGTGATGACGCGCGACAGCCGCTTCGCCGACGGCCGTTTTTTCTCCTTGGTGCGCAACGGGCAAACCGTTCCGGTGGGCATGAATACGCGGATGCAGGCTGATGATGTGGTGTGGTATGTGCTGCCGGAGGACAAGGGCGAAGAATTTGCCGGCCAGTTTGAAGGCATGAATGCCGACGAGCAGAATTTCTACGGTGAATTTGTGGTGCGCCCCGATGTGAAAGTGGGCGAGTTGGCGCATGCCTACGGCTTGGCCGCCGATCCCGAGGAAGCCGATTTGCAGCTGATGACGCTGTTCCGCCGCCGTTTCGGCGACGTGCCGGTGGCCGGGGACCGCATTCATGTGGGCGGAATTCAGATCACGGTAAAAGAATTGGACGAGCGCAGCTACATCAAGTGGCTGGGCTTGAAAATCCCGCGCCCGGGCCGGCAGGAGTGAGTGCGGCGGCTGGCAAACTCGGGCTACCTGAAAACCGGAAACGGCAGCCTTGCCGTTTTTTTATTGCGGTGCAACAATAAGCCCCTTAGATGATGGGCGTTCAGGTAGCCTGTCGCACCGTCCCGTGTGTTGCCCCGCGGCGGAAAGTAGGGTTTTCCGCCCTTCCGCTATTGATGCGGATAACTGATTGACTGATTTTATTGTTCACAGAAAGTGTAAACCATTATGCCGAATTTTTTGTTGGAGCCGATCGGCACCAAAGCAGGTCTGACCAGCATCACGCTAGGTGTGGTGCGTGCGCTGCAACGCAGCGGCCGCCGCGCCGTGTATTACAAACCGGTGGCGCACACGCCGGTGGCGCCGGGCGAAACCGAGCCGGTGATGACCTTTGCTGAAAAGCTGTTTCACCTCACGCCGCCGCGCCCGTTCCCTCTGGCCAAGGTGGAGGAAATGGTGGGCGCCGGCCGAAGCGACGATTTGATCGAGCTGGTGGTGTCCGATTTCAGCAAAGCGGCGGCGGTCGAGCATGATGTGGCCGTGATCGAAGGCGTGGTGCCCGACAGCGAGCGCAATTTCCTGGCCCGCAAAAACGGTGAAATCGCCGCCGCCGTCAATGCGCAAATCATTTTGGTGGCCTCCGTTCAGGACGCCGCGCCCGAGCAAGTGGCCGATCAAATCAGCTTGGCGGCCCGCGAATACCAAGACAGCCGCACCGAGGTGGTGGGCTTCATCCTGAATAAATTTACCGGCACCGACGCAGCAGCCTTTGCACAGTCGGTCAGTGAGCGGGTGCGCGGGCAGCTGCCCTGCATGGGCGTGGTGCCGTTTGCGCCGGAAAAGTCCGCCCGCCGCATGCTCGACATCGCCCGCTACCTGAACACCCGCACCGTCTTGGGCGAAGAGTATTTGGACAGCCGGGTGAAAGAAATCGTGGTGGCCGGCCAAAGCGCCACCCATATGCACGACCGCTTCAAGCCCGGTGCCCTGATTATTGCCCCGGGCGACCGTGAAGACGTGATGATGGCGGCGGCGCTGAAAAGCTTGAGCGGCGTGCCGCTGGCCGGCATGCTGCTGACTTGCGATTCGCTGCCTTCCCTGCCGCTGCAAGACATTCTGCGCCCGGCGCTGATGAACAAGCTGCCGATTTTGCTTACCGAGCGCGATACTTACAGCACCGCCTATGCGCTGTCGCACCAAGACGCCCACATCCCTGCCGACGATGTGGAACGCATGGAAACCGTGGTCGATTTCGTGGCCGAAAACCTCGACATCGAATTGCTTTGCCGCAACATCGGCCAACCGCGCCAATTGCTGATGTCCCCGCCGGCCTTCCGTTTCCGCATGATGGAGCAGGCGCGTTTGGCCAACAAGCGCATTGTGCTGCCGGAAGGCAGCGAGCCGCGCACCGTGGAAGCGGCCGCCATCTGCCAAACCAAGGGCATCGCCCGCTGCGTGCTGCTGGCCAAGCCGCAGGAGGTATTGGACGTGGCGAAAACCAAAGGCATCGAGCTGCCCGAGGATTTGGAAATCATCGACCCGGAAAGCATCCGCGATCAATACATCGAGCCTTTGGTGGCCCTGCGCAAACACAAGGGTTTAACCCACGGCTTGGCGGCCCAAGCTTTGGAAGACACCGTGGTATTGGGCACCATGATGTTGCAGCAGGGGGATGTGGACGGCTTGGTGTCCGGCGCCATTCACACCACCGCCAACACCATCCGCCCGGCCCTGCAATTGATCAAAACCGCGCCCGGCGCCAGTCTGGTGTCCAGCGTGTTCTTCATGCTGATGCCCGATCAGGTGCTGGTGTACGGCGACTGCGCAGTGAATCCCGAGCCCACGGCCGAAGAGTTGGCCGATATTGCGATTCAGTCCGCCGATTCGGCCAAAGCCTTCGGCATCGAGCCGAAAGTGGCGATGATTTCCTATTCCACCGGCTCGTCCGGCAGTGGCGCGGAAGTGGAAAAAGTGAAGGCCGCCACTGTGCTGGCGCAGCAGAAACGCCCGGATTTGTTGATTGACGGCCCCCTGCAATACGATGCCGCCAGCGTGCCCAGCGTCGGCCGCCAAAAAGCGCCCGACAGCAAGGTGGCCGGACAGGCCAATGTGTTTGTGTTCCCCGACCTGAACACCGGCAACACCACCTATAAAGCGGTGCAGCGCAGCGCCAATGTGTTGAGCGTGGGCCCCATGCTGCAGGGTTTGCGCAAACCGGTTAATGATTTGTCGCGCGGTGCTTTGGTGGACGACATTGTGTACACGATTGCGATTACCGCCATCCAATCGGTGCACATGGCGGAGTAAGCCGCCTTTTTCCGTAACATGCTGCCAGGCCCGGGCACTGGCAGCCGAAACACAAAAACCGCCGTTGAAAAACGGCGGTTTGGTGTTTGGGGGCTACCTGAACCGTTTGGTTGGGGAGAACCCGTTTTGTTTTTCAGGTAGCCGCTTGCCCGGTTTACGCGCCCTGATTGCTGGGCGAGGAAATCGGGTTGCCGGCTTGGAACCAGTGGCCGAAAGGATGTTCGCCGGGGGCAAAGGGGTTGATGAAATGGCTGTCGATGTAGGCTGCGCTGACCTCGGCCAGGGTGCGGCTCCAGTTCGGGCTGCGGTCTTTGTCGATCAGGAGGGCGCGCACGCCTTCGCGAAAATCGCCGTTGTTGCAGCAATGCATGGCCACGATCAGTTCCATGTGCAGGGCGCCGGCCAGCGACATATTGCGCACGCGCTCGTAAATGCGCCAGGTAAGCGCGGCGGTGACCGGGCAGCCGTTGCGGTAGGTGTCGGCGGCCTGAGTCAGCCAAGGGTCGGCGAATTCGGTGTGGCGCAGCACGGCATCGACGGCGTGGATGTCGCCGGCGTTGAGGATGTTGTGCACGGCTTCCAAATTGGGCAGCAGTTGGCTTTCAGGTAGCCTGTTCGGCTGATGCAGGCGGTTGAGGGTGGCGTTGAGGATGTGGTGGTTGTCGGAGATGCCGGCCCAGGGGGCGTGGTGCAGGGCATCAAGGAGCTGCGGCCAGCCGTCGGCAGGCATGGCGTAGTCGGCCAGATTGGCGAGCATGGCGTCGCGGCCGTTGAAGCGCATGCCGGTGAGGCCGAAGAAAAGGCCGGATTTGGCCGGCATGCGCTGCAGGAACCAGGAACCGCCGGCATCGGGGAAGAGGCCGATGGAGATTTCTGGCATGGCCATCAGCGTGGTTTCGGTCACGATGCGGTGGCTGGCGGCGGCGTTCAGCCCCATGCCGCCGCCCATCACGATGCCGCTGCTCCAGGTGAGGATGGGCTTGGGGTAGGTGTGCATCTGGTAGCAGAGGCCGTATTCTTCGCGGAAGAAGGTGAGCACGTCGGGGTTGGGAAAGGCGGGTTCGGCGCTGATGACGTGGTAGAGGTTGCGGATGTCGCC
The DNA here is from genome assembly GCF_014054965.1 of Neisseria shayeganii. Classification (NCBI taxonomy): domain Bacteria; kingdom Pseudomonadati; phylum Pseudomonadota; class Betaproteobacteria; order Neisseriales; family Neisseriaceae; genus Neisseria; species Neisseria shayeganii. The sequence goes on from NZ_CP059567.1 coordinate 332,719, forward strand.
GCCGGCGCAGAAGGCTTTGTCGCCTGCGCCGCGAACCAGCACCATGACCACGTCGTCGTTTTCGGCCCAGCGGCTGAGGGCGGGCGAAATGATGCGGATCATTTCGGTGCTTTGTGCGTTGAGGGTTTTTTCGCTGTTGAGCGTGATGAGGCCGATTTGGCGGCCGTTGGCGGTGGGCAGCAGTTCGGTCAGCACGGGGGCGGTCATGGTGTCTCCTGAGTGGTGGGGTGGCGGGGGCGGCCGTTGTGGGCTACCTGAAAAATTGGCTTCAACGGCGCAGGCTGAGACCTTTGCAAAACCTCCATCTGCGGCGCATTTCTGCGTTATGCGCTGCTCGCTGCGCTGCTACGCCTTGAACTGCATCCACATCTGGGGGTTTTGCAAAGGTCTCAGGCGGATTATAGCTTAAGCGGTTTTTACTTTTGCCGGCTGTTTAGGTGGGAAACCGCAGTAAAAGCGGAAAATAGGCAGAATATTTTTCTAGAAAACAGAAATTTGGGAAAAAGTTTTATAAAAATTGTCAGAATCGTGTTTGCGCTGCGTCTGAAGGGTAAACCGAAACGGCGGCGGAGCGCCGCTTTCCCTATCTCCAAACTTCAGAAGAAAGGCTGACAATATGAACAAAATCCTGATTGCCCTCACCACCGCATTTGCCCTGACTGCCTGCGCCCCCGGCGGCAACGAAAACGCCCAAGCCGCCCAGCAAGTGCCGCAGGAAGCCGCCGTGTGGTCGGCCGCCAACAGCCAAATCCGCTTTTTGAGCAGCAAAGTGAACCAGGAAAAAGGCAGCATCACCGAGCAATCCGAGTTCACCACTTCCGCCGCCCGTTTGGAAAAAGACGGCCGCTTCAATATGACCGTGGATTTGGCCAGCGTGAAAACCAATATCGATATCCGCGACCAACGCCTGAAAGACTGGGTGTTTGAAGTGGTGCAGTTTCCCGAGGCGAAAATCAGCGGCCAGCTGGATGCCCAAGCGGTGAACAAACTGGCGCTGGGCGAAAGCCTGAAACTGAAACAGCCGCTGGCTTTGGAGATTCACGGCCAGAAACTGGACATCGAAGCCGATTTGCTGGTGCAGCGCAATGCGGCCGACAGCATCAGCGTGGCCACCTTGTCGCCCGTGTTGCTGGACGTGAAACAGATGGACATGGTGAAAGGCGTCGGCCAGCTGGTGGAAGTGATGGGCTTGTCTTCGATTGTGGAACAGATTCCGGTGAGCTTCAGCGGCGAATTCAAACGCCAAGGCGAATAAAGCGGCACGGGGCGGCTGCCGCTCCGATACAGCTGTGATCTCAAAACAGGCTACCTGAAAACCGGCGGCGCGCATTTGGGCGCGGCGACAGGTTTTCAGGTAGCCTTTTATGTGTCAAACCAACGGCAAGGCGCGGCCATAATTTATGCGTCTGAACCGCCTTCTGCGCCGATATGCGCCGCCGCACACACCGCCGAGGCCCACGCCCATTGGAAGTTGTAGCCGCCCAGCCAGCCGGTAACGTCCATCACCTCACCGATAAAATACAAGCCGGCGCACAGCTTGCTCTGCATGGTTTTCGGGTCGATCTCGCGCACGTCCACCCCGCCGCGGGTGGCCTCCGCTTTTTTGTGGCCGTCTGAGCCGCTGGGCAGCAACGTCCAACGGTTCAGGCTTTGCCCCAAGGCCTGCAGGCGGGCGTTGGGCACATCGGCCCATTTCTGCTTCGCCAAAGATGCCCATTCCGCCTGCGCCAGCCAGAAATCCAGCAGCCGCTCCGGCAGCGCGGGGCAGAGTTGTTTGAGCGCAGTATTGAGCTGGATTTTCTGCCCCTGCTTGCCCGCGCACAGGGCGGCGGCCACATCGGTATCCGGCGCCAAATCGATCACAATCGGCTGGCCCGCCTGCCAATAGCTGGAAATCTGCAAAATCGCCGGCCCGCTCAAGCCTTTGTGGCGGAACAGCAAATCTTCCTCAAACACCGCCGCCTGCCTGCCTTCGCCCGTACTGATGCGCACCGGCAGCGACAAGCCCGAGAGCGCATCCAAACCCTGCTGCGCCCAATGCTCGAAGCGCAGCGGCACCAGCGCCGCTTCCGGCGGCACGATGCGGTGGCCGAACTGCTTGGCCAGCTCGTAGCCAAACGGCGTGGCACCGATGGCCGGCACCGCCAAACCGCCGGTGGCCACCACCAAATGCCGGCAGCGGAACACGCCGCGGCTGCCGGCTATTTCAAAGCGCGCCGGCGCATCCTCTGCCGCCAGCGCACGCACCGATGCCACCGTGCAGCCCGTGTACCACGCCACCCCGCCGCGTGCGCATTCGGCCTGCAGCATGGCAATGATTTCCTGTGCGCTGCCGTCGCAAAACAACTGTCCCTTGTGCTTTTCGTGATAGGCAATGCCGTGGGCCGCCACCAAGGAGGCAAAATCCTGCGCCGTATAGCGCGACAGGGCATGGCGCACAAAACGCGGCTGCTGCGACACATAATAAAGCGAGGCATCGTGGCCGTTGAGCTGCGTATTGGTGAAATTGCAGCGCCCGCCGCCGGAAATACGGATTTTCTCGCCGATTTTCTGCGCATGATCCACCAGCGCCACCGCCCGCCCGCGCTGCCCGATACGCGCCGCACACATCATCCCCGCCGCACCGGCACCGATGATGAGGGTATGGAAGTAAAGAAGGGAGGGGTTCATAATGGGCTTTCGGGAGGGTGGAAAAAGGGTTTCAGGTAGCCTTTGGCGGCTACCTGAAAAGATTGTTGCTTAGCAGTAGTAAACCCAACGAAAACTGTTGAATTTCAGATAATGTTGGGTCAAGACCCAACCTACGGCCTCCCTCCCCCGTGGGGGAGGGCCGGGGAGAGGGCTTGCTTGAGTGACGGTAACTTTGAATCAATACTGCCAACGTTTGCTTTTTGGATTTAATGCTTTTCAGGCAGCCTTTTGGGGGACTTTCCATGCCAGTCTGAAAAACCTTGCCGCTATTTCCCAAACCCTACAAGCCTTGCGGCTTGTTGCCCTCTCCCTAACCCTCCCCCACGGGGGAGGGAACTGGGTGGTTGCCGGGTTTGCGGCGGCAGCGTAGCGGTTTGGGGTACGTCTGTGGTTAAGCCAAGTTACGGCTTGTGTTTCATTATTTTCAAAAAGCTGGGCTTGCCACTGTCTGCATTTTTCATCCGCTGAGCGCGTTGTCTTTTCAGGCCATGAAAGTAGGTCGGGCATTCATGCCCGACAAATTCACAAAATATCCGTGATGTCGGGCATGAATGCCCGACCTACGATTCTTGGCTAGGCGGTACGCCGTAACCCAACAAAGTGGTTCAGCATTCTAAACTTCACCGTTTTCAGACGGCCTTGGCTTGAAACTCCGACATTTTTGTTGGGTTACGCCTGCGGCTAACCCAACGTTTGCTATTCCAGCCTTGATTCAGATATTAAGTCTGAAAATGTCTCTGGATTACGGCGCAAGAGCTCAAGTTGCATTTCTAGTTGTAATTTTTGTAATTCTGGGTTTGGTGGTAGTTTAGTTAAAATTATTTGTTGAACAAGTGATGTCAAAGGTTCACCAATTGCCTTTTTAAAATTGAAACCTAACAGTTGAAGTATAGTCAACGTTTCCTTAGATACCAAAGGCGATAAAATATTTCTCATATTACTTAATTCTTGATTAGATTGACCGCTAGCTGTCATAAACTCGTACAGCTTGGGAATCAAGCTTTCTGTAATATAGTTTAATTCGGTTTCACTAATTTTTTGTGCTGATATTTCTTGTTGGTAAGCCTGAGCAATTTGCATTAGCTCATTTTTATCTGAAATCAAATCCTGAATGATTTCTTCTAATTCATTAATTGTTTCCTTGTCATCTTTTTTTGTTTTTATTGCTTTTATTTTTGTTGAAATTGTGGATGCTGAATTTTTAGCTAAAGCTTCAGTAAGACGAACTCCTAGTTCAATTATTTGTTGTTCCATAAATCATATCCTTATGAGTTTAATAAAAAGAGTAGCAAATTATTTGTTAATTAATTTGCATTTTAATATCAATCAATGCGCCTCTTCCCAGTTCTCCCCCGCGCCCACTTCGGCTACCAGCGGCACATTTAATTGGCCCTCTGCCACGCCGGCCATGATTTCAGGTAGCCTTTGCTTCACCAAATCCAATTCCGACTCAATCACTTCCAACACCAATTCGTCGTGTACCTGCATAATCAGTTTGCTTTTCAGGCCGTCTGCGACCGAAGGAAGTCCCTGCGGGGAAATCAGCCAATCGGAAACGGCGATCATGGCGCGTTTGATTAAATCGGAGGCGGTGCCTTGCATGGGGGCGTTGATGGCGGCGCGTTCGGCTCCGGCGCGGGCGTTGGCGTTTTTGTTGTGGATGTCGGGTAGGTAGAGGCGGCGGCCGAACAGGGTTTCTACGTAGCCTTGGGCGGCGGCCTGTTCTTTGGTGCGCTGCATGTAGTCGGCCACGCCGGGGTAGCGGGCGAAGTAGCGGTCGATGAAGTTTTTGGCGGAAAGGTTGTCGATGCCCAGCGATTTGGCGAGGCCGTATTGGCCCATGCCGTAGATGAGGCCGAAGTTGATGGTTTTGGCGTAGCGGCGCTGTTCGCTGCTGACGTTTTCTTGTGCGACGCCGAACACTTCGGCGGCGGTGCGGCGGTGGATGTCTTCGCCGTTTTTAAAGGCTTCGATCAGGGTTTTGTCGCCGCTCAAATGCGCCATGATACGCAACTCGATTTGGGAATAGTCGGCGGACACAATCACGCTGCCTGCGGGGGCGGTAAAGGCGCGGCGGACGCGGCGGCCTTCTTCGGTGCGGATGGGGATGTTTTGCAGGTTGGGGTTGTTGCTGGCCAGCCGCCCGGTGATGGCGACGGCTTGGGCGTAAGTGGTGTGCACGCGGCCGGTGTGCGGGTTGATCATCTCGGGCAGTTTGTCGGTGTAGGTGGACTTGAGTTTGGCCAAGCCGCGGTTTTGTAAGATGATTTTTGGCAGCGGGTAGTCGAGCGCGAGCTGTTCGAGCACGGCTTCGTTGGTGGAAATGCCGCCGGACGCGGTTTTTTTCAGCCCTTTGGTGGGAATGCCCATTTTGTCGAACAGGATTTCTTGCAGTTGTTTGGGCGAGTTGAGGTTAAAGGGCTGGCCTGCGGCTTGGTAAGCCTGCTGCTCCAGCGCCAGCAGTTGGGTGCCGAGTTCGTGGCTTTGTTGGGCGAGTTCGTTTTTGTCGATGAGTACGCCGTTGCGCTCCATTTCAAACAGTACTTGGGCCACGGGCAGCTCCATGTTTTGATACATTTCCAGCTGTTTTTCATCCATTTGTGCTTTCAGATGGCCTTCGATACGCAGGGCGAAATCGGCATCTTGGGCGGCGTATTCGGTGGCTTGTTCGAGGCTGACATCGGCAAACGAAATCTGCTTCGCGCCTTTGCCGCACAGGGATTCGTAGGTGATGGTGGGCAGGCCGAGCCAGCGTTGGGAAAGCTCGTCGAGGCCGTGCCCCAAGTGGCTTTCGATAATGTAGGAAGCGAGCATGGCATCGCCGGCAATGCCGTTCAGGGCAATGCCGTAGTTGGCGAAAATGTGTTGGTCGTATTTGAGGTTTTGGCCGATTTTTTTGAGTTCCGCATTCTCCAAATGGGGTTTCAGACGGCCTAATACGTCTTGCAAATCAAGCTGTTCGGGCGCGGCGGTGGGTGTGTTGCCGAGCGGGATATACACGGCTTCGCCTGCTTTGAAAGCAATGCTGATGCCGACGAGCTGCGCTTCCATCGGGTTGAGGCTGGTGGTTTCGGTGTCGATGCCGATGGTGTCGGCTTGCGACAATTTGCTCAACAGGGCGGCGAATTGGCTTTCGGTGGTAACGGCTTGATAATCCAGCGTTTCAGGGGTTTGGGCTTTTTCAGGTAGCCTTTCGGAATGTTCAGACGGCCTCTCTGCGGCTAAAGCGGCTTGTTCGCCGATATGCGCCGCGCCGAACAAATCGCCGTTGCCTTCGTGCATGCGCTCTTCGGCTTCTTTCAGCCAAGTGCGGAAGTTGAGGCGTTTGAATTCCACCGCCAGTTGCGACCATTTCGGCGTGGTGCGGCGCAGGCTTTCGAGGCCGTCTGAAAGATCGCCGTGTAAGTCCACATCGGTTTTGATGGTAACGAGTTGGTAAGAAAGGGGCAGTTGCGGCAGCGCGGCTTGCAGGTTTTCGCCGACTTTACCTTTGATTTCAGACGCATTGTCCATCACGTTTTGCAGCGTGCCGTATTGGTCCAGCCATTTCACGGCGGTTTTGGGGCCGCACTTGTCCACGCCCGGCACGTTGTCCACTTTGTCGCCGATTAAGGTCAGATAATCAATGATTTGGTCGGGGCGAACGCCGAATTTGTTTTTCACGCCTTCGATGTCGAGCTTTTCGTTGCTCATGGTGTTGACGAGGGTAACGTGCTCGGACACCAGCTGCGCCATGTCTTTGTCGCCGGTGGAAATCACCACGTTCCAGCCCGCTGCTTCGCCTTGTTTGGCCAACGTGCCGATCACGTCGTCGGCTTCCACATCCGGCACAATCAACACCGGCCAGCCCATCAGCCGCACCAGTTCGGGCAGCATTTCGGCTTGCGGGCGCAGTTCGTCGGGCATCGGCGGGCGCGTGGCTTTGTAGTCGGGATACATTTTGTGGCGGAAGTTTTCGCCTTTGGCATCAAACACCACCGCGCAATAGTCGTGCACATAATCGGCACGCAGGCGGCGCAGCATGTTGAGTACGCCGTACAGCGCGCCGGTGGGCGTGCCGTCGGGCGCGGTAAGCGGTGCCATGGCGTGAAACGCGCGGTAGAGATAGGAAGAACCGTCGACAAGGAGGAGGGTGGGGGTGAGGGACATATCGGAAATCCTGAAGTGGGGTTTCAGGTAGCCTGAAATAGGATGAAGCTACCCGAATAATCGCTTAGGCGCATATTGTACGGGAAAAGGTTTCAGGCTACCTGAAAACAGAAAAGCATTGCCGAGGCTGGGCCGCCTCTTTATGATGCCGCCCGTGATCAATGATTCGACGAGAGTAGGCGAGATGTGGCTTGAAAATCAGTTGGCCGATTGCGAACCGGCAAAAGAAACTTCGCGGCCGGTGGTGTGCCGTCAGGATACTTTGAGCGCGGCGGAGTTGGCGGCGGAATTTGTGGCGGCCGACGAGGTGCTCAGCGGCATCCGGCCGGCGGTGAGCATTTACGGCAGCGCCCGCACGCCGGCGGACGATCCGCTGTATGCCTTATGCGAGGGGCTGGCGCGCCGTTTGTCGGATGCCGGCTTTGCGGTGCTCTCCGGTGGCGGGCCGGGCATTATGGAAGCGGCGAACAAAGGCGCATTCGGGGGCAGAAGCCAAACGGTGGGCCTGAATATCGTGTTGCCGCACGAGCAGAAGCCGAACGACTATCAGGACGTATCGGTGTGCTTTGATTCCTTGCTTTCGCGCAAGGCAATGTTTATCAAGCACTCTCTGGCTTGGGTGGTGTTGCCCGGCGGTTTCGGCACCTTGGACGAGCTGTTTGAAACGCTGACTTTGGTGCAAACCGGCAAAACGCCGTTTCGGCCTTTGATTTTGATGGGTTCCGGTTTCTGGGGCGGCTTGGTGGATTGGCTGCGCGCCCAATTGTTGGAGCGGGCCTATGTTTCGGCGGCGGATATGGATTTGATTCGGGTGTGCGATTGCCCGGATGAGGTGGTGCAGTCGATTAGTGCGTATTACCGGCGCTACCAAGAGACCTGCTCGGGTTGTGGTGACGGAATTTGAATTAATTTATAAAAAATAATCATTCAATTGAATTTGCCAATAGTGATACCCTGTGTTATATTGCATCCAGCTATCAAAGCTTAATTTTTAATTGATTAAATTGAAAGGAATGCGATGCTGCATTATTCGATTGTCTTTTTCGTGATTGCCATTATTGCGGCGGTTTTGGGTTTTGGCGGCATTGCCGGCAGTGCTGCGGGTATTGCCAAAATTCTGTTCATCGCCTTTTTGGTTTTATCGGTGTTGTCGTTTATCTTTGGCCGAAAACGCTGATTCGGCAGGGTAAATGCCAATACGCCCTTCTATAACCAAGCCGTCCGGTGTCTGCCGGACGGCTTAGTTTTTTCAGGTAGCCTGCTTACACGTCGGTTAAATCCACGGCACCGCTTTGCAGTTCGTCGGGATGGAAGCGCACGGATTGCGGATAGGGGTAGAAATCTTCCAAGATGCCTTGTTGCAGGCGTTCTTTTTTCTGCTGCCAGAATTCGGGCGTGAGCAAATCGCGGTGGTGTTCGAGGAATACCTTGCGCACGTCGGGTTCGCCGAGCAGGAAGGGGCCGAACTCTTCGGGGAAGACGTCGCCTTTGTTCACCGGATACCATACCTCGCCCGACATTTCGTATTCGGGATTGGGGGCGGGGGGAATGGCGCGGAAGTTGCAGTCGGTCATGTATTCGATTTCGTCATAATCGTAGAAGATGACGCGCTTGAAACGGGTCATGCCGAAGTTTTTGTAGAGCATGTCGCCGGGGAAGATGTTGGCCGAAGCCAGCTCTTTGAGCGCGTAGCCGTAGTCGATGACGGCGGCGGCTTTTTCCTGCGGCGAAGCGGTCTGCATAAACAGGTTGAGCGGTTGCAGGCGGTATTCGATGTAGAGGTGTTTGACAATGAACAAATCGTCGGTTTCTTCGATTTGCGAAGGGGCGAGGGTGCGCAATTCGTCGATCAGCTCTTGGTCGCAACGGTGTTTGGGCAGGGCAACGTTGACGAATTCCAGCGTGTCGGCCATGCGGCCGACGCGGTCGTGTTTTTTGACCAGCAGGTATTTCTGGCGTACGTATTCGCGGTCGAAGTCCTTGTTCGGGCCGAAGGTGTCTTTGATGACTTTAAACACATAAGGGAAGGAGGGCAGGGTAAACACGCTCATCACCAAGCCTTTGATGCCGGGGGCGAGGATGAATTTGTCGTCGGAGTATTCCAGATGCTGGGCGAATTCGCGGTAGAAAATGTTCTTTCCCTGTTTGCCCAAACCCAGCAGAGTGTAGAGATCGCCTTTGCTGCGCATGGGCAGCATGGATTGCAGAAACTGCACATAACCGGCCGGCACGGGCATATCCACCAGAAAATAAGCGCGGGCGAAGGAGAACAGCACCGAAATTTGGGCGGCGTCAAACAGCGCGGCATCCACAATCAGCTTGCCTTTGGCATCGTGCACAATGGCCAGGGCGAAGGGATAACGCTCGTTGCCGCTGATGATTTGGCCGAAAATATAGGCGCTTTTGTTGCGGTAGAAGGCGGAGTTGAGCACCTGCAAATGCAGGTTGAGATCTTGCGGCGGCCATTCGGCGCCGAAGTGGCGCTTGGCGGCGCGCAGAATGTCGGCGATGTCGCGCGCCTGATGGGCGAAGGGTGTGCGCCAACGGAAATGGTTGAGAATGTGCTTCAAGCAGCCGCGCAGCCCTTCTTCTTTGGGGTAAAAAGATTGAAAAGTGCGCGGCTCGGAGTCGATGTATTCGGTGGAAATGGCCGGTTTGACGAAGATAAACTGGTTGTTGTAATACTCTTTATCGAGAATTTTGGTGGAGACGGAGTTGAAAAAGGTTTCGGCCAATTCCGGCTGTTTGTGGTTGACCAAAAGCGCGATATAGTCTTTTTTTGCTTGCGCCCATACGTCGTCGTTGAGCGCATTGGCGGCCAGTTCGCGGCGCAACACTTCCACGCTTTCGCGCACGCGGTCGTCGTACATGCGGATGCGGTCGGCCACCAGCTGCTGGATGCCGTACCAGTTGCCCTCTTCAAACAGGGTTTTGGCGCCGCTGCTGGCGTTGCGGAACATGGAGTAGTGTTTGTTGAAACCGGCCAGAATGGTGGCGGCAATCGATTGGGCCTGTTCTTCGTATAAACGCGGCATGGGGGTTCTCCGTTGTCTGTATTTTTTATGTGGCGGCTACCTTAAACACTTTTTTTGTGCACCGCAATCATCCGCTTGAAAAAAAGCGGGCCAGCCCCATGTTTGGCCGCATTGTCCAATGCCACCGAGCATCTTCAGAATCTTCAGAAAAGGAATAGCCATGAGCCAAGAAGAACACAAACAGCCTGAAAACGAAGCGCTTGAAGCCGAAGCGGTACAGGATGTTGCTGCTGAAACGGCGGAAGCGGAAACCCCGGAAACCGTGGAGAGCCTGACCCTGAAGGTCGAAGATTTGGAGGCACAGCTGGCGGACATCGGCAAATACCATCAGGCCGATCTGCAAAACCTGCACCGCCGCCATCAGGAAGAGTTACAGGCGGCGCATAAATTCGCTTCGAAAAAATTCGCCGAAGAGCTGTTGAAGGTGAAGGATTATTTGGAAATGGCGCTGTTGGATCAGAGCGGCAATTTCGAGGCTTTGAAGATGGGGGTGGAAATGACCCTCACCGAGCTGAAACGTGCTTTCGAACAGGCGCAGATTCAGGAGATTGTGCCGCAGCCCGGCGATAAACTGGACCCGCACCGCCATCAGGCGTTCCAAACCGTGGAAAGCGAGCAGGAGCCGAATACGGTGGTGGCTGTGATGCAGAAGGGCTACACCCTGCATGACCGCGTTTTGCGGCCGGCCACGGTGTCGGTGGCCAAAGCCAAAGAAGCGGCGGAGTAAAGCATACTGCTTCTACGCTTGCCGCTTGGGTTGGTCGCGCGGCATGCTTCGCTTTCAGGTAGCCTGCGACCTGTGCACCCCCCCCCATCTGCGGCGCATTTCTGCGTTGCCGCTGCTCGCTCACTTGCCTATCTATGTGATATGTCTATGCTCGCTGCGCTGCTACGCCTTGATCTGCATCCACATCTGGGGTTTTGCAAAGCTCTCGGCTGTTGATGGCATGCCGTTCTGTGATCCACAGGATTTCAAATAATTAAAGGCCAATCAGGCTACCTGAACAGTTTCAGGTAGCCTGATTGTTATTGGAACAAAGTTATTCGGCCTTTACGCGCACGGCCATTAGGGTGTGCAGCCGGCGGTGGTCGGCTCGTGCCACGGTAAACTGCAGCGGGCCGAGGGTGACTTTTTCACCGCGAACGGGCAGGTGGCCCAGTTCTTGAATCACCAAGCCGCCGATGGTGTCCACTTCCTCGTTGCTGTAGCGGGTGCTGAAAAATTCGTTGATGTCTTCGATTTCGGTGACCGCTTTGATGCGCCAGCGTTCTTCGGATACGGCGAAAATATTGTCGGCATCGTCGTCTTCGTCAAATTCGTCTTCGATGTCGCCCAAGATTTGTTCGATGATGTCTTCGAAGGTCACCAGACCGCTGATGCCGCCGTATTCGTCCACCACTACCGCCATGTGGTTGCGCTGTTCGCGGAACTCTTTCAGCAGGGTGTTGAGAGATTTGCCCTCGGGTACGAACACCGCCGGGCGCAAGGTGTTTTCAATTTTAAAATGTTCGGGATTGAGGGTGTGCTTGAGCAGGTCTTTGGCGTGCAGGATACCGAGCACATTGTCTTTGTCGTTGGCAATCACTGGGAAGCGGGAATGGGCGGTTTCGCCTACATAGGCGATGATGCGCTCCAGACTGTCGCCGGCTTTGACCACGTCCATTTGCGAGCGGGTCATCATCACGTCGCGCACTTCCAGTTCGCTGAAATCCAGCACTTTTTCCAGTCGCTGCAGGGTGTCGGCATCGAATACCTGCTGGTTGTGCGCCTGTCTGAGCAGGGCCATCACGTCTTCGGGAGAGTCGGGGGTGTCGCCGCTGAGGCGGCTGATGAGGCGTTCGAAAAAATTGGGTTTCGACTGGCTGTCGTCCATATGCTGTGCGTGTCCGGTTAATAAGGGTTGGGGTATCCTAACTGATTTAACAAACGGATTTCAAGTGCTTCCATGGCTTCGGCTTCGGCGGCGTCGATGTGGTCGTAACCCATCAGGTGCAGTACGCCGTGTATGGTAAGGTGGGCGAAATGGGCGGCGAGGGGTTTGCCTTGTTCCTCGGCTTCGCGCGCCACCACTTGCGGGCAGATGATGAGGTCGCCGTATAGGGTGTCTGAGTTGCTGCGGTTTGCAGGAGTAAGCCATTCTTGTTCGGCGGCTTCGAAACTCAATACATTGGTCGCGTAGTCTTTGCCGCGGTAGTCGCGGTTGTAGCGGCGGGCGTCTGCTTCATCCAGCAGCACCAGGCTGATGTCGGCGCGGCGGTGGTGTTGTTTGATGGCCTGCCATGCCCACAGGCGGAATTGTTTTTCGTCGGGCAGTTGGGCGAAGCTGCTGTGGTTGGCCAGATTGAGGAGAAAGCGGGATTGCAGGATGGTTAAAAAGGGATAGCGTTTGGCGGTTTTCATGGCTTGGGGTGGTTTCAGGTAGCCTGTTTGTGGTTTGTATTGGGAGGTGGTGGAAATGTTTTCAGGTAGCCCATGAAGGCTACCTGAAAAGGCAGGCGGCAGGGTTAGCCGTCGCTGCGTTCCAGCAGCATCAGCATCATGGTGGAGAGGGTAACCAATTCGTCATGCGGGGCTTGACTGCGTTTTTCCAGGCTGAAACGTCTTTCCATAAAGGAAGGCGTTTTTTTCAGCAGATACGCTTCTTGCCCTTCGGCATCGGTAATGCTGTAACTGGGGTTGAGGAAATAGCCGGTCAGCCAGCCCAACACCGGAACTTCGCCTACTAAGCCGTCGGCCACGGCGATCCAAGGGTTGGTTTCGCGGATGTCGTACAAAAACTGGCCTTGGGCATCGTAAACCTGATAATGGGTGCGCCACAGCGAGCGCATGCCCTTGCGGCGCACGGAACCGAGCAATTGGCCGCTCTCGTCGGTAATGCGGTAGTTGGCGTTGAAATCGAGCAGGCGGTCGGCATTGATCTGATAAAGACGCTGTTTTCGCGAAGCGTTTTGGAAAATTTCCACGCCCTCTTTCAGCTTGAAAATCTTCTGGCGGGTGTAGGCTACCTCCTGCCCGCGGGCGTCGAAAACGCTGAAGTCGTTGGAAGGAGTGAGGATTTTAAATTTGAAATCCAAGGGAAATTGTAGGTTTTGCACGGCGCAGCCTCCTGTATATTGAATGGCTCAAGTGGGTCATCAAAAATATGCCGGAATATAGCAATCTGTGCCGGATAAGTATAGGCGCAAGTGTGGGGAGACGGTTTTTGAAAGGCTACCTGAATGTTTCTCGCTGCAGAAACCGGCGCATTTATTTTCAGGTAGCCTGTTTGTTTCGGTGTTTGGATGTTTGAGGCCCTGACAAAATTTCCTTTTTATTCATGGTAGTGTTGTATTGGGTGGGATTTTTTTGTGATTTGTGGTTGACTGTGTTTGGCTGGGGGCGTATAGTTCGCCTTCTTCGCTGCTTCGGCAGCAAAAATTTTGCTCTTTAACAGTACAGATTACCGATAAGTGTGAGTGCATTGAGCCTCACACTGCGACAAAAACAGACAAGATGTAGATTAACTACATTGTGTTGGTTTCTTTGAAGCAGACCAGAAGTTATTAAGTTAGAGATTGAACATAAGAGTTTGATCCTGGCTCAGATTGAACGCTGGCGGCATGCTTTACACATGCAAGTCGGACGGCAGCACAGAGAAGCTTGCTTCTTGGGTGGCGAGTGGCGAACGGGTGAGTAACGCATCGGAACGTACCGAGTAGTGGGGGATAACTGTCCGAAAGGATGGCTAATACCGCATACGCTTTGAGAAGGAAAGCGGGGGATCTTCGGACCTCGCGCTATTCGAGCGGCCGATGTCTGATTAGCTAGTTGGTGGGGTAAAGGCCTACCAAGGCGACGATCAGTAGCGGGTCTGAGAGGATGATCCGCCACACTGGGACTGAGACACGGCCCAGACTCCTACGGGAGGCAGCAGTGGGGAATTTTGGACAATGGGCGCAAGCCTGATCCAGCCATGCCGCGTGTCTGAAGAAGGCCTTCGGGTTGTAAAGGACTTTTGTCAGGGAAGAAAAGCTTTGGGTTAATACCCTGGAGTGATGACGGTACCTGAAGAATAAGCACCGGCTAACTACGTGCCAGCAGCCGCGGTAATACGTAGGGTGCGAGCGTTAATCGGAATTACTGGGCGTAAAGCGAGCGCAGACGGTTTGTTAAGCAGGATGTGAAATCCCCGGGCTCAACCTGGGAACTGCGTTCTGAACTGGCAGGCTAGAGTATGTCAGAGGGGGGTAGAATTCCACGTGTAGCAGTGAAATGCGTAGAGATGTGGAGGAATACCGATGGCGAAGGCAGCCCCCTGGGATAATACTGACGTTCATGCTCGAAAGCGTGGGTAGCAAACAGGATTAGATACCCTGGTAGTCCACGCCCTAAACGATGTCAATTAGCTGTTGGGGTGCATGACACCTTAGTAGCGTAGCTAACGCGTGAAATTGACCGCCTGGGGAGTACGGTCGCAAGATTAAAACTCAAAGGAATTGACGGGGACCCGCACAAGCGGTGGATGATGTGGATTAATTCGATGCAACGCGAAGAACCTTACCTGGTCTTGACATGTACGGAATCCTCCAGAGACGGAGGAGTGCCTTCGGGAGCCGTAACACAGGTGCTGCATGGCTGTCGTCAGCTCGTGTCGTGAGATGTTGGGTTAAGTCCCGCAACGAGCGCAACCCTTGTCATTAGTTGCCATCATTTAGTTGGGCACTCTAATGAGACTGCCGGTGACAAACCGGAGGAAGGTGGGGATGACGTCAAGTCCTCATGGCCCTTATGACCAGGGCTTCACACGTCATACAATGGTCGGTACAGAGGGTAGCCAAGCCGCGAGGTGGAGCCAATCCCAAAAAACCGATCGTAGTCCGGATTGCACTCTGCAACTCGAGTGCATGAAGTCGGAATCGCTAGTAATCGCAGGTCAGCATACTGCGGTGAATACGTTCCCGGGTCTTGTACACACCGCCCGTCACACCATGGGAGTGGGGGATACCAGAAGTAGGTAGGGTAACCGCAAGGAGCCCGCTTACCACGGTATGCTTCATGACTGGGGTGAAGTCGTAACAAGGTAGCCGTAGGGGAACCTGCGGCTGGATCACCTCCTTTCTAGAGAAAAGACGGGGCTTGGTGCATTCACACTTATCGGTAAACTGTGAATTAGAGATGCGAAACTGGTTGGGGGAACCCGACGAAGTTGGAGTAATCTGGGTTTGTAGCTCAGCTGGTTAGAGCACACGCTTGATAAGCGTGGGGTCGCAGGTTCAAGTCCTGCCAGACCCACCAAGAGATTGGGGGCATAGCTCAGTTGGTAGAGCACCTGCTTTGCAAGCAGGGGGTCATCGGTTCGATCCCGTTTGCCTCCACCAAAAGCTGATGGCAAATAAAAACGAGTTTGAAGAGCTGGTTTTTATTTGCGATTAAAAGTTGCATTGATCTTTAACAAATTGGAAAGCCGAAATCAACAAACAAAGACAATGTTGGTTTTACCCGCCCGAAGCGATTCATTTGTCTTCAGGCAGCCTGCAAAGGCAAGGGTGAGACCACAGTAATTTGGGTGATGATTGTATCGTTTGTCTGTGAGTGCAAAAGGCACAGACGAACACACAACAAGCAGTAAGCTTTATCAAAGTAGAGAGCCTAAGTTAAACCGACTTGTCAACGGAAGGTTTAGCGAAGTCAGCAGGTTCTTCAAATGATAGAGTCAAGTGAATAAGTGCATCAGGTGGATGCCTTGGCGATGATAGGCGACGAAGGACGTGTAAGCCTGCGAAAAGCATCGGGGAGCTGGCAATAGAGCTATGATCCGGTGATGTCCGAATGGGGAAACCCACCGTATTCTGTACGGTATCCTTATCTGAATACATAGGATAAGCGAAGCGAACCCGGAGAACTGAACCATCTAAGTACCCGGAGGAAAAGAAATCAACCGAGATTCCGCAAGTAGTGGCGAGCGAACGCGGAGGAGCCTGTATACGATAGCTGTTGGGATAGAAGAAGGACTTGGAAACGTCCGCCATAGTGGGTGATAGCCCCGTATTCGAAATTCCAGCAGTGGTACTAGGTATACGACAAGTAGGGCGGGACACGTGAAATCCTGTCTGAAGATGGGGGGACCATCCTCCAAGGCTAAATACTCATCATCGACCGATAGTGAACCAGTACCGTGAGGGAAAGGCGAAAAGAACCCCGGGAGGGGAGTGAAATAGAACCTGAAACCTGATGCATACAAACAGTGGGAGCCTCTTAATGGGGTGACTGCGTACCTTTTGTATAATGGGTCAACGACTTACATTCAGTAGCGAGCTTAACCGGATAGGGGAGGCGCAGGGAAACCGAGTCTTAATAGGGCGATCAGTTGCTGGGTGTAGACCCGAAACCGAGTGATCTATCCATGGCCAGGATGAAGGTGCCGTAACAGGTACTGGAGGTCCGAACCCACGCATGTTGCAAAATGCGGGGATGAGCTGTGGATAGGGGTGAAAGGCTAAACAAACTCGGAGATAGCTGGTTCTCCCCGAAAACTATTTAGGTAGTGCCTCATGTATCACTTCCGGGGGTAAAGCACTGTTATGGCTAGGGGGTCATTGCGACTTACCAACCCATGGCAAACTAAGAATACCGGAAAGTGCAATCATGGGAGACAGACAGCGGGTGCTAACGTCCGTTGTCAAGAGGGAAACAACCCAGACCGCCAGCTAAGGTCCCAAATGACAGATTAAGTGGTAAACGAAGTGGGAAGGCCCAGACAGCCAGGATGTTGGCTTAGAAGCAGCCATCATTTAAAGAAAGCGTAATAGCTCACTGGTCGAGTCGTCCTGCGCGGAAGATGTAACGGGGCTCAAATCTGTAACCGAAGCTGCGGATGCGCGCTTCATTAAATGAATTCAGATAGCTTGCCGGAGCGAAGCGACGGAAAGCATTTATTAAAGTGGAGTTTATTTAATGAAGCGCGCATGGTAGGGGAGCGTTCTGTAGGCCTGAGAAGGTGCATCGTAAGGTGTGCTGGAGGTATCAGAAGTGCGAATGTTGACATGAGTAGCGATAAAGCGGGTGAAAAGCCCGCTCGCCGAAAGCCCAAGGTTTCCTACGCAACGTTCATCGGCGTAGGGTGAGTCGGCCCCTAAGGCGAGGCAGAAATGCGTAGTCGATGGGAAACGGGTTAATATTCCCGTACTTTGATTCAATGCGATGTGGGGACGGAGAAGGTTAGGTTAGCAAGCTGTTGGAATAGCTTGTTTAAGCCGGTAGGTGGAAGACTTAGGCAAATCCGGGTCTTCATAACACCGAGAAGTGATGACGATTGTCTACGGACAAGAAGTAACTGATACCACGCTTCCAGGAAAAGCCACTAAGCTTCAGTTGAATCAGAACCGTACCGCAAACCGACACAGGTGGGCAGGATGAGAATTCTAAGGCGCTTGAGAGAACTCGGGAGAAGGAACTCGGCAAATTGATACCGTAACTTCGGGAGAAGGTATGCCCTCTGAGGTGAAGCACTTGCTGCGTAAGCTTTGGAGGGTCGCAGAGAATCGGTGGCTGCGACTGTTTATTAAAAACACAGCACTCTGCTAACACGAAAGTGGACGTATAGGGTGTGACGCCTGCCCGGTGCTGGAAGGTTAATTGAAGATGTGCAAGCATCGGATCGAAGCCCCAGTAAACGGCGGCCGTAACTATAACGGTCCTAAGGTAGCGAAATTCCTTGTCGGGTAAGTTCCGACCCGCACGAATGGCGTAACGATGGCCACACTGTCTCCTCCCGAGACTCAGCGAAGTTGAAATGGTTGTGAAGATGCAATCTCCCCGCTGCTAGACGGAAAGACCCCGTGAACCTTTACTGTAGCTTTGCATTGGACTTTGAAGGCACTTGTGTAGGATAGGTGGGAGGCTTAGAAGCAGAGACGCCAGTTTCTGTGGAGCCGTCCTTGAAATACCACCCTGGTGTCTTTGAGGTTCTAACCCAGGTCCGTAATCCGGATCGGGGACCGTGCATGGTAGGCAGTTTGACTGGGGCGGTCTCCTCCCAAAGAGTAACGGAGGAGTTCGAAGGTTACCTAGGTCCGGTCGGAAATCGGACTGATAGTGCAATGGCAAAAGGTAGCTTAACTGCGAGACCGACAAGTCGAGCAGGTGCGAAAGCAGGACATAGTGATCCGGTGGTTCTGTATGGAAGGGCCATCGCTCAACGGATAAAAGGTACTCCGGGGATAACAGGCTGATTCCGCCCAAGAGTTCATATCGACGGCGGAGTTTGGCACCTCGATGTCGGCTCATCACATCCTGGGGCTGTAGTCGGTCCCAAGGGTATGGCTGTTCGCCATTTAAAGTGGTACGTGAGCTGGGTTTAAAACGTCGTGAGACAGTTTGGTCCCTATCTGCAGTGGGCGTTGGAAGTTTGACGGGGGCTGCTCCTAGTACGAGAGGACCGGAGTGGACGAACCTCTGGTGTACCGGTTGTGACGCCAGTCGCATCGCCGGGTAGCTAAGTTCGGAAGAGATAAGCGCTGAAAGCATCTAAGCGCGAAACTCGCCTGAAGATGAGACTTCCCTGAGGGCTTGACCCTCCTGAAGAGTCGTTCTAGACCAGGACGTTGATAGGTCGGGTGTGGAAGCGCAGCAATGCGTGAAGCTAACCGATACTAATTGCTCGTGAGGCTTGACTCTATCATTTGAAGAACTTTGGATTCGGACATCGGATATCGGCAAACCGATATCCAACATCACGAATCAAAGTAATAAAAAGATAAAAGCTTACATAAGACTTGATGACACATCATCGCACCGTTGATTAAACAATAAATAAGTGAAGCAGCGCTTCATAACGGCTTACCAATTTGACAGTTTATGTTTGGCGGCCATAGCGAGTTGGTCCCACGCCTTCCCATCCCGAACAGGACCGTGAAACGACTCAGCGCCGATGATAGTACGGATACCCGTGTGAAAGTAGGTCACCGCCAAACCCCATTACTAAAGCCCCCTGAATATCAGGGGGCTTTTACTTGTGCGGACGTAACGGGACAGTAAAGGATTGATTGTGCTTGTTTGAGGGGAAGGGTGCAGGCAATTGGGCGGCCAGGGTGCCGGCAAGCGATTATGCCGGAATCCCTAATCAGCTTGAATCTTTCAGGTAGCCCCAACGCCGTGAAAGAAATGCCAACAAGGCATTTGGCGAACCTGACGCACTGGGATAAAATTCTGCCAATCATTTATGATGTAATACCAATCGGAAGACTGATGAACACACAAGACACGCAATATTTGCAGGACATGGTGGACACCGCTGTGGCGGCTTTAGAAGATGTAAAAGCAAAAGACATCGTGATTATCGATACTTCGGGCAAAACTTCCTTGTTTGCCCGCATGATTGTGGCGGGTGGCGACAGCACTCGTCAGGTAAAGGCTTTGGCCAACCATGTGGCGGTCGCGTTAAAGGAGAAAGGCTACCAACTCTTGGGTGCCGAAGGTGAAGAGGCCGGGGAGTGGGCACTGGTGGATGCCGGGGACTTGGTGGTCCATGTGATGTTGCCCGCGGCAAGGGATTTCTATGACATCGAAAAACTTTGGGGCGAAGGCTAAGTAACAAGGGTGTTGACGGGTTCTATGCGGGCGTATCGGCAGAGGGCTTGGCAAGCGGTTTTTTGCTGGGGGAGATTGTCTCATCACCTAAGCAAAATCCAACAATGCCAGACATCGTCAGTCAAAATAGCCGGCAGTGCAAGATTGGGCTTCTTTTGGCATTCATTTCCTTTCCCCTTGTGTGCTAACGCAGCAAATACGGAGTGAGCCGTTGCGGTATTTTTGACGGCGCATCTCGGCAGGAAAGAGATGCAGGACAGGCTTTTTTTTAAAATGGTTTTGCTTTGCTGTTGCTTGGTGGCGTAAGTCAGTTGAAGGAAAGCAAAATCGGCCAATGAATCGGCCATCAGACTTCAACGGGGATCAGATGTTAAGAAAAATGCTATTGTTTTTGTTGCTGCTTGTGGTGGTGCTGGTGGTGACGGCTTTGGTTACCCGTAAATCATTGCCCGATAATCGTCAGCGCAGTTCTTCTCAGGCTCTGCCTATCCGTCCAGACAGTAAATTGGCTGCCCATCTGCTGCCGCAGATCGAGATGCATCCGGGCCGCTCTGGCATTTATCCGCTTCGTGACGGAAAAGATGCGTTTTTGGCGCGGTTGGCACTGGCGCAAAGCGCACAATACACCCTCGATGTTCAATACTACATTTGGCACAGCGATGTTTCCGGCCGCTTATTACTGAACAGTCTGTATCAGGCCGCGGAACGTGGCGTGCGCGTACGCCTGCTGCTGGACGACAACAACACCGCTGGTATGGATGGTTTGCTGGCCGCGGTTGATGCACACCCGAACATCGAAGTGCGGCTGTTCAACCCCTTTATGCAACGAGGGTTCCGCCCGCTGGGATACTTGAGCGATTTTTTCCGCCTCAACCGCCGGATGCACAACAAATCCTTCAGCGCTGACGGGGTGGTGACCATTGTGGGCGGGCGCAATGTCGGCGACGAATATTTCGGCGCCGGCAACGGCGTCATGTTTGCCGATCTCGATGTGGCGGCCGTCGGCCCGGCGGCACAAGCAGTGGAGCAGGATTTCGACCGCTACTGGGCCAGCGAATCCAGTTATCCGGTGGAAAGCATTATTCAGGCTGCACCCGAGGTATTAAATAGTGCGCCTGCACAGGATGCCGATACCCAAGGCTACCTGAAAGCTCTGGCACAATCTGATTTTGCACGACATCTTGCGGCCGGCACCCTGCCGTTGGAATGGGCCGATGCTACCTTGGTGAGCGACGATCCAGCCAAGGGTTTGGGCAAAGCCTTGCCGGACAATACTGTGGTGGCGCACATCAGCCCGGTGATGGCGGCGGCGGAGCAGGAGCTGTTGATCGTGTCGCCTTACTTCGTGCCCACCCGGCAAGGGGCGGATTTGCTCGGCGGCATCGCCCGCAGCGGCAAAAACGTGCAGGTGCTGACCAACTCGCTTTCCGCCACCGATGTGGCGCCGGTGCACGCCGGTTATGCCAAATACCGCGAACCGCTGCTGGACGCCGGCGTCACACTGTTCGAACTCAAACCCGAGGTAACGGTGACCACCGACCACCACGGCGGCATGACCGGCAGCAGCGGTGCCAGCCTGCATGCCAAAACTTTTGCCGTGGATCGGCGCACGCTGTTTGTGGGCTCTTTCAATATGGATCCGCGCTCAGCCGCGCTCAATACCGAAATGGGCCTGCTGATCGACAGTCCGGCTTTGGCAGGGCAATTGGCGGACGGCCTGCAACAGCACCATGCGGCCCATACCTATAGTGTGCTCAAGACGCCCGAACAGGGCTTATATTGGCAAACTCAGGAAAACGGCGAACTGCGCACATTCGATACCGAGCCCCAAGCCGGTGCCTTCAAACGTTTTGCTGTGTGGTTTTGCGCTTTATTGCCGATTGAATGGTTGCTGTAAGCGCCCAGTATCTTGTTTTCAGGTAGCCGCCGCTTCTGCCATCCGGAAGGGGCGGTTTTTTGCATCGTGCTTTTGCGTCCGCTTCCTGGCGGCTTGCCAAGATGCCAGCTTTGTTTAATCGATTTTTTCAATAAATTAATCAAAAAAAACTGTTTGCCTGATAAATACGCCGACTTTTAAGATGGCCGCCGATGTGATCAACCGTTTACAGGAGAAATAGACGATGGCCGATTTGTTTGACAACCCTATGGGCTTGTGCGGCTTTGAATTTGTTGAATTCGCTGCCCCCGAAGCAGGCGTGCTGGAGCCTTTGTTTGAAAAAATGGGCTTTACCCTGGTGGCCCGCCACCGTTCCAAAGACGTACTGCTCTACCGCCAGGGCGACATCAATTTTATTGTCAACCGCGAGCCCAAAAGCCAAGCTGCGTATTTTGCCGCCGAACACGGCCCGTGCGCCTGCGGCATGGCCTTTCGCGTGCGCGACGCCCAAGCGGCCTACAAACGCGCGCTGGAGTTGGGCGCCCAGCCCATCGACATCCCTACTTCGGTGATGGAATTGCGCCTGCCGGCGATCAAGGGCATCGGCGGTGCACCGCTGTATCTGATCGACCGATTTGAGGACGGCAAATCGATTTACGACATCGATTTTGAATTCCTGCCTGATGTCGAGCGCCATCCGGTGGGCCACGGCTTGAAAATCGTCGACCACCTCACCCACAATGTCTATCGCGGCCGCATGGACTTCTGGGCCAAGTTTTACGAGAAGTTGTTCAACTTCCAGGAAATCCGCTATTTCGACATCAAGGGCGAATACACCGGGCTCACCAGCCGTGCCATGACCGCGCCCGACGGCCTGATCCGCATTCCGCTTAATGAGGAAGCCAAGCAGGGCGGCGGCCAAATTGAAGAATACTTGATGCAGTTTGGCGGCGAAGGCATCCAGCACATTGCGCTGTTGAGCGACAACCTGCTCGACACCATCGACAAGCTGCGCGCCGCTGGCATTCCGCTGATGACCGCGCCCAATGCCGCTTATTACGAAATGTTGGAAGAGCGCTTGCCCGGACACGGCGAGCCGGTGGCCGAGCTGCAAAGCCGCGGCATTCTGTTGGACGGCACCACCGAAGGTGGCCAGCCGCGCCTGTTGCTGCAAATCTTCTCCGAAACCCTGCTCGGCCCGGTGTTTTTCGAGTTTATCCAGCGCAAGGGCGACTACCGCGAAGGCTTCGGCGAGGGCAATTTCAAAGCCTTGTTCGAATCGCTGGAGCGCGACCAAATCCGCCGCGGCGCATTAGAAGTGGAATAAACAGAAGCAGAATAAACGCTTTCAGGTAGCCTGAGGGGCTACCTGAAACCACAAAGGAGCGACATCATGGCATTAACCCAAGGCGTGCATCACGTGGCCTACCGCTGCAAAGATGCCAAACAAACGGTGGAGTGGTACCAAAAACACCTGGACATGGGCTTTGTGTTGGCGATTGCCGAAGACAAAGTGCCGTCCACCGGCGAGCCCGACCCCTATATGCACATCTTTTTGGATGCCGGCGGCGGCAATATTCTGGCCTTTTTCGAGCTGCCCACCAAACCGGAGATGGGGCGCGACGAAAACACCCCGCTGTGGACGCAGCATCTGGCGCTGAAGGTGGACAGCATGGACACCCTGCTCAAAACCAAAGACAAGCTGATTGCCGGCGGCGTGGACGTATTGGGGCCGGTTAACCACACCCTGTTCCACTCCATTTATTTCTTCGACCCCAGCGGCCACCGCATCGAGCTGGCCTGCGAAGTGAGCACGCCGAAAATGAACCGCGCGCTGGACCAGGTGAAATGGGACATGCTCAACGAATGGGCCGAAACCAAACGCGCCCCGCAGCATGCCCGCTGGATACACGACGGCACCGAGCCGCCCGAGGTATAAGCCGTATGATCCGGTTTCAGGTAGCCCTTCAGGCTACCTGAACGCCGTTATCAGAGAAAAAAGGATGAATTCATGAAACTAGCCACATTGAAACAAGGCGGCCGCGACGGCCGTTTGGTCGTAGTGAGCCGCGATTTAAGCCGTTATGTGCTGCCTGAAATCGCCACCCTGCAAGCCGCGCTCGATAACTGGGACCGCGCCGAAGCCGAACTGAAAGCGGTGTACGACGATTTGAACGTCCATCCCGAAAAGGGCGAGGCCTTCGACCCCGAACAATGCCATTCGCCGCTGCCGCGCGCCTACCAATGGGCCGACGGCTCGGCCTACCTCAACCATGTAGAGTTGGTGCGCAAGGCGCGCAATTCCGAAGTGCCGGCCTCGTTTTACGACGACCCGCTGATGTACCAGGGCGGCTCCGACAGCTTTATCGGCCCGCGCGACGAGATCTTGGCCAAGCCCGAATGGGGCATCGACTTTGAAGCCGAAGTGGTGGTGGTGAGCGGCGATTTGAAACAGGGCGCCAGCGCGGAAGAAGCGGCCCAAGCCATCCGCCTGGTGATGCTGGTGAACGACGTGTCTTTGCGCGGCCTGATTCCGGCCGAATTGGCCAAGGGTTTTGGCTTTTTCCAAAGCAAGCCGGCCAGCGCCTTCAGCCCGGTGGCGGTGACACCCGACGAATTGGGCGAGGCCTGGCAAGACAGCAAAGTGCATCTGCCTTTGCGGGTGAAGCTGAACAACGAATTGTTCGGCTATCCCAATGCCGGCCAGGACATGACCTTCAATTTCGGCCAGCTGCTGGCCCATGTGTGCAAAACCCGCGACATGGCCGCCGGCAGCCTGATCGGCTCGGGCACGGTGTCGAACAAGCAGGGCGATTTGCACGGCTCTTCGGTGGCCAACGGCGGCGTGGGCTATTGCTGCCTGGCCGAAGTGCGCATGTACGAGACCATTGAAACCGGTGCGCCGCAAACCCCGTTTATGGACCACGGCGACGTGGTGGAAGTGGAAATGCTGGACGAACAAGGCAACAACATCTTCGGCACCATCCGCAACCGCGTGAATACCCGCTATTAAACCTTTCGGGCTTTCAGGTAGCCGCTCGTGTTCAGGCTACCTGAAAGCCTTTGCCACGTGAAAAAAAGCAAGATTATTAAGAGGAGAAACCATGAATACCCCGTTAATCCGCATTGCGCCCAAAGAGGCGGTGCCCATCGCCCTGTTGGTGATTGCCGTGATGGCGGTGACCATGATCGGCTTCGGCTGGGTGCCGCATATTTCCATCACCCTGGTGATGTGCGGCCTGTTGGCCTACGGCAAATTCAAAGGCCAAAGCTTTAACGACATGCAGGCCAAAATGGCCGAGGGCGTGGTGTCGGGCATCGGCGCCATTTACCTGTTTTTCTTTATCGGCCTGTTGGTGGCGGCGCTGATGATGTCGGGCGCGATTCCGACGCTGATGTATTACGGCTTTGATCTGATTTCGCCGCAAATGTTTTACCTGTCGGCCTTTATTTTGTGTTCGGTGATCGGCGTGGCCTTGGGCAGCGGTTTCACCACCTGCGCCACCGCCGGCGTGGCCTTTATGGGCATGGCCGAAGCCTTTGACGCCAATCCGGCGATTGTGGCCGGTGCCGTGGTGTCCGGTGCGCTGTTCGGCGACAAAATGTCGCCCCTGTCCGACACCACCGGCATTGCCGCTTCGATTGTGGGCATCGATTTGTTCGACCACATCCGCAATATGATGTACACCACCATTCCGGCCTGGATTCTGACCGCCGTCATCCTGTGGATGCTGACCGGCAGCGTGGCCCAAGCCGATTTGGCCGACGTGGCCGCCATGCAGCAAAACCTGCTGGCCAGCGGTTTGGTGCACTGGTATGCGCTGCTGCCGTTTGTGGTGCTGGTGGGTCTGGCGCTGAAAAAAGTGAATGCGGTGTATACCATCATCGCCACCATTTTCACCGCGTTGGTGATTACCTATATCCACAGCAGCCCCAGCATTGATCAGGTGGGCGGCTATTTCTTCGCCGGCTACAAACCGGCGGAAAACCTGGATTTGGGCAGCGTGGGCAAGCTGTTGTCACGCGGCGGCATGCAGAGCATGTTCTTTACCCAAACCATGGTGATTCTGGCCTTGAGTCTGGGCGGTCTGCTGAACGGCTTGGGCGTGTTGCCGGCGCTGCTGGCCGGTATCCGCCACCTGCTCACCAGCACCGGCCGCGCCACCTTCGCCGCCGCTTCCACCGCCTTCGGCATCAATGTGCTGATCGGCGAGCAATACCTCAGCCTCTTGCTCACCGGCAACACCTTTAAACCGGTGTACGAACGCTTGGGCCTGCATCCGCGCAACCTGGCGCGCACCATCGAAGACTCCGGTACCGTGATCAACGCCTTGGTGCCTTGGGGCGTGTACGGCGTGTTTTTGGCCGGCATCCTCGGTGTGGCGGTGGTGGACTATATTCCCTATGCCTTCTTCTGCACCCTCAGCCTGGCGCTGACCCTGATCTACGGCTTCACCGGCTTTACCATCAGTAAAGTCGAGCCGCAGGATACGCCCCGCTGATGTCTTGAAACCTGTTCGCGATCTTTGCGCGCGCGCTTGCCCGGCAAAACCGCTGCGCCAGACGGTCGTGGGCAGGTGTTGATGCGGCTTTCAGGTAGCCCGACCTTTCGCCGAGTCGCTTGGTGTGCTGCGCCGCAGCAACACAAAGCGACTCGATATTTACACTTTACTTACACTTAAGTTACGGATATATTACGCCCGCTTTTGCCCGGCATTGCAGTTGGGAGCGCACGGCCTATGTGTTTCGGCCGGCTGCTCCGGGGGCAGACAATCAGACCAATCTGTATTTCATAGAGGATGTACACCATGCAAACCAAGATGTTCAAATTATCTGCCCTGGCGGCCACCGTGCTGCTGGGTTTGGCTGCCTGCGGCGGCGAAAAAGCGGCCGAAGCCCCCAAAGACGGCAGTGCGCCCGCCACCACTCAAGCCGGCGGCAACACCACCCTAGTTTACTGCTCCGAGGGCAGTCCCAGCGGTTTCGACCCCGCCCAATGGACCGACGGCACGTCTTTTGACGCCAGCGCCTACCCGATCTACAACGGTTTGGTGGAAACTGTTCGCGGCGGTACCGATGCGATTCCTGCCTTGGCCGAAAAATGGGAAGTGTCTGACGACAGCAAAACTTACACCTTCTTCCTGCGCAAAGGCGTGAAATTCCACACCACCGAATACTTCACCCCCACCCGTGAATTCAATGCCGACGACGTGGTGTTCACCTTTAAGCGTCTGACCGACCCGAACTTCGAATTCAACAAAGCCTATCCGGCCGAGTTCCCCTATGCCGCAGACATGGGTCTGCCCGACAATATCGCGTCTATCGAGAAAGTGGATGACCACACCGTGCGCATCACGCTGAAAGAAGTGGACGCTTCCTTCCTGCAAAACATTACCATGCCGTTTGCCTATATCAGTTCGGCCGAATATGCCGACCAGCTGGCGAAAAACGGCAATGCCGCCGATTTCAACAACAAACCTGTCGGCACCGGCCCGTTCAAGTTCGTGTCTTACAACAAAGACGCCCAAATCCGTTACGCGCGTAATGCCGAATACTGGAATGCCGGTGACATTCACATCGATAATTTGGTCTTCGCCATCACCAAAGATTCTGCCGTACGCGCCCAGAAAGTAGCAGCGGGCGAGTGCCACGTTTCCGCTTATCCGAAAACCGCCGAAATCGAAGCGGCCCGTCAAAGCGGTAAAGTCACCATCATCGACAAACCCGGCTTCAACTTAGGTTATGTGGGCTACAACACCAAGCATCCCGTGTTGAGCGATCTGCGCGTGCGCCAAGCCTTGGACATGGCCATTAACCGCGATGCCATTCTGAACGCCGTTTATCAAGGCGCCGGCACTGCGGCCACCAACCCGATGCCGCCCACCCAATGGAGCTACAACGACACCCTGCAAAACGCGCCCTACGATCCTGAGAAAGCCAAACAGCTGCTGGCCGAAGCCGGTGTGAAAGAGGGCACCGAAATCGCCTTGTGGGCGATGCCGGTACAGCGCCCCTACAACCCGAATGCCAAGCTGATGGCCGAAATGATCCAAGCCGACTGGGCCAAAGTGGGCATCAACGCCAAGATCACCAGCTACGAGTGGGGCGAGTACCTGAAACGCCTGAAACAAGGCGAGGCCGATTCCTTCCTGGTGGGCTGGACCGGCGACAACGGCGACCCCGACAACTGGCTGGGCACCCTGCTGAGCTGTAAAGCGGTGGGCGGCAACAACTATGCCCAATGGTGTAATGCCGAGTTCGACAAACTGGTGACCGAAGGCCGCACCAACACCGACAAAGCGGTGCGCGAAGAGAAATACCGCCAAGCGCAAGTGATCTTCAAGCAAGAGCTGCCGTGGACCACCATGGCACACTCCGTGGTAACCGTGTTTACCACGCCGAATGTGAAGGGCTTCGAAATCAGCCCCTTCGGCAGTATGCGTTTCGACGGTGTGAAAATCGAGCAGTAAGCCACTCTGCTGCCGGCAGGCTACCTAAAGCCTGTCGGCAGCTTTTTGTCTGGGGAACCGCCCTTGCTGCTGCGGCTCCTACCTGGCGGATGAGACCGCCTGCTGTTTCTCGATGTTTCGATTTCAGGCTTTCAGGTAGCCTGAGGCTACCTGAAAGCCTGCTCTGTCCGGCAGTGGCCGGGCAGGTCAATACCATTTGCCGGCCGCCTACGCCGTTTGATTCGGGTGCGGGCAGAACACAAGAAGCCGGCCCAACCACACAGAGCATTGCCAATGTTTTCCTTTATCTTGCGCCGTATCCTGATCCTGATACCGGTTTATATCGGCCTGACCCTGTCCACTTTTTCCCTCATCCGCATGGTGCCGGGCGACGTGGTGGAAGTGATGATGGGCGAAAAAGCCGTCGATCCCGCCGTGCACGCCGCCGCCATGAAGCGGCTCGGCCTCGACCAGCCGCTGCCGGTGCAGTATTTCAACTACTTGAAAGACATCTTCAGCGGCAATTTCGGCCAATCCTTCCGCGACCGCTCGCCGGTGCTGGACGATTTCTTCTCCCATTTCGTGCCCACTCTCGAGCTGGCCTTGTGCGCCATCGTGATCGCCAGTGTGCTCGGCGTGACAC
The DNA here is from genome assembly GCF_014054965.1 of Neisseria shayeganii. Classification (NCBI taxonomy): domain Bacteria; kingdom Pseudomonadati; phylum Pseudomonadota; class Betaproteobacteria; order Neisseriales; family Neisseriaceae; genus Neisseria; species Neisseria shayeganii. The sequence goes on from NZ_CP059567.1 coordinate 361,130, forward strand.
TGGGCATCCTCGCCGCCCTGCGCCGCGGCACTTGGCTGGACTACACCCTGATGAGCGGTGCGCTGGCCGGCTATTCGATGCCGATCTACCTGCTCGGTCCGATTCTCACCGGCCTGTTTGCCCATTATCTGGGCTGGCTGCCGGTGTCTGGCGTGATTTCCGTGTTCCAGTTTCTCGATGTCAAACCGCTGTACGGCTCCTGGCTGCTCGGTTCGCTGACCAGCGGCCAGCCCGGCGCCTTCATCGACGTGGTGAAACACTTCATTCTGCCCGCCATTGCCTTGTCCACCATTCCCTTGGCCATGATTGCGCGCATGACCCGCTCCGCTTTTTTGGAAGTGCTGGGCGAAGACTATGTGCGCACCGCGCGAGCCAAGGGTTTGTCGCCCGCCCGCGTGGTCTTGGTGCACGTCATGCGCAACGCCCTGATTACGGTGGTGACCGTGGTCGGCCTGCAAATGGCCACCCTGTTGGCCGGCGCCATTCTCACCGAAACCATCTTCAGCTGGCCGGGCGTCGGCACTTGGCTCTTGGAAGGCTTCCACAACCGCGACTATCCGATTGTGCAAAACGGCATCCTCTTGGTGGCCACCGCCTTGATGCTGGTGAGCCTGCTGGTGGACATCCTCTACGGCCTGATCAATCCGCGCATCCGCCACGCTTAAGCTGCAGGTTGCCTGAACCGCTCCGCCTGTTTCAGGTAGCCTTCCGATAACGATTTTCCGGGAACACTTTGATGAGTACACACACCGCAACCGCCCCCACTGTTGCGCCCAAGCCGCCTACCCAATGGCAGCTGTTTTACCGTACTTTCCTTGCCAACAAGGGCGCGGTATTGGGGCTGCTGATCCTCACCGCCATGGTGCTGCTGGCCGTTTTCGCGCCGCTGCTGGCACCGCACAATCCTTACGAACTCTTTAACGGCAAAGAGCAGCTGCCGCCCTCGTTTCTGAGCGGAGGCGACGCCGCCTTCCTGTTCGGCACCGATGACGCCGGCCGCGATACCTTGTCGCGCCTGCTCTACGGCGCACGCTATTCGCTGTTTATCGCCCTGTGCGCCACCATTCTCGCCCTCATCGCCGGCGTGACCTTGGGCCTATCCGCCGCCTTCTGGCCGCGGGTGTGGGGCAAAGGCGTGATGTTGGTGAACGACATCCTGATGTCTTATCCCAGCCTGCTTTTGGCCATCATCATCGCCGCCATTCTCGGCCCGTCGATGACCAACACCATCATCACCATCGCCCTGGTGTGCCTGCCGCCGTTTATCCGCCTCACCCGCGCCACCGCCATGGTGGAGCTGCAGCGCGATTACGTTACCTCCGCCCGCGTGATGGGCGCCAGCACGCCGCGCCTGTTGTTCATCACCGTGCTGCCCAACTGCATGGCGCCGCTGATTGTGCAGGCTTCGATGATTTTCTCTGCGGCCATTTTGGAAGCCGGCGCCATCGGCTTCCTCGGTTTCGGCGTTCAGCCGCCGGATGCCGAATGGGGTGCCATGCTCGGCACCGCCCGCCAATACATTCAGAGCAATGTTTGGCTGGCGATTTTCCCCGGCTCCGCCATTTTCCTGTCGGCACTCGCCATCAATCTGACCGGCGATGGCCTGCGCGATGCCCTCGACCCGAAACTGAAACAGGTGTCCTAAGATGAACAGCCCCTTACTGCATATCGACAATCTGGCCGTGACCTTCGGCCGCGGCGAGCGCGCTTTCCGGGCAGTGGACGGCGTCTCGTTTCAGGTAGCCAAAGGCCAAGTGTTGGCCGTGGTGGGCGAATCCGGCTCCGGCAAATCGGTCACCATGATGGCGCTGATGGGCCTGCTGCCCGCTTCGGCCACCATCACCGCCGACCGTCTCGAATTCAACGGCCAAAACCTGCAAACCCTGTCGGCCCGGGCCAAACGGCAAATCATCGGCAAAGACATTTCGATGATTTTCCAAGACGCCATGACCAGCCTGAACCCCAGCTTCACGGTGGAAACCCAGATCAGCGAGGTGCTGAAGGCCCACTTGGGCCTGAAAGGCGCCGCCGCGCGCCAGCGCGTGTTGGAACTGTTGGACCTGGTGGAGATTCCCGATGCCAAAAACCGCCTGAAAGCCTATCCGCACCAGCTCTCCGGCGGCATGAGCCAGCGGGTGATGATTGCAATGGCGATTGCCTGCGAGCCGCAGCTGTTGATTGCCGACGAGCCGACCACGGCGCTGGACGTGACCGTGCAGGCGCAAATCATGGCGCTGTTGGCCAAGCTGCAGCGCGAAAAACACATGGCCATGATTCTGATTACCCACGACTTGGGTTTGGTGGCCGAAAACGCCCGCGATGTGGCGGTGATGTATGCGGGGCAGGTGGTGGAAACCAATCAGGTGCCGCATATTTTCCGCGAACCGGCCCATCCCTACACCGAAGCCCTGCTGGCGGCGATTCCCGAGCTGTCGGTCGGCCACAGCCGCCTGCACAGCCTGCCCGGCGTGGTGCCCAGCCAATACGACCGGCCGGCCGGCTGCCTGCTGTCGCCGCGCTGCCCCTACACCGAAGCGCGCTGCCACACCCCGCCCGCCCTGCAAACCCATGAATACGGCGTGGTGCGCTGCATCCACCGCCACCCGCCCAAAGGAAACGCCGCATGAGCCAACCCGTAGTACTCGAAGCCAAGTCGCTGGCGCGCCACTATCCGGTGTCGCAGGGCTTGGGCAAACCGAAAAAATTCGTCAAAGCCCTCAACGGCATTTCCTTTCAGTTGCAGGCCGGCAAAACGCTGGCCGTGGTGGGTGAATCAGGCTGCGGCAAATCTACTTTGGCCCGCCAGCTCACTCTGATCGAAAGCCCCAGCAGCGGCGAATTGCTGATCAACGGCGAGGGCACCGCCAAACTGAGCCGCCGTGCGCTGAAAGATTTGCGCACCGAAATCCAGATGGTGTTCCAAAACCCCTACGGCAGCCTGAACCCGCGCCAAACCATCGAATACCAGCTCACCGAGCCGCTCACCATCCACACCAAACTCTCGCGTGCCGAAAAGCATGAGAAAGTGGTGGAAATGATGAAGAAGGTCGGTCTGCGCCCCGAGCACGCCCAGCGTTATCCGCATATGTTCTCCGGCGGCCAGCGCCAGCGCATCGCTTTGGCGCGCGCGATGATGCTGAACCCGAAAATCGTGGTGGCCGACGAGCCTACTTCGGCGCTGGACGTGTCGATTCAGGCGCAGGTGCTGAATTTGTTTATGGATTTGCAGGACGAATTCCACACCGCCTATGTGTTTATTTCGCATAATCTTTCCGTGGTGCAGCATGTGGCCGACGAAGTAATGGTGATGTATTTGGGCAAAGCGGTGGAACACGGCAGCAAAGAGGCCGTGTTCAGCAGCCCGCAGCATCCTTACACGCAAGCGCTGCTGGCGGCCGCGCCCAGCGTGAACGGCCACAAAACCGACCTCAAGCTGCAGGGCGAGTTGCCCAGCCCGCTCAACCCGCCCGGCGGTTGCGCGCTGCACCAGCGTTGCCCGCACGCCACCGAGCGCTGTGCACGGGAAGAGCCGGTGCTGCGCGAATGGCAGGGTCGCCTGGTGGCTTGCTTGCGTTTGGAAGAGATCGCTGCTTAAGCCGCAGCTTGCCGAACCGCACCCCTCTGAACCGCTAAAGGCTACCTGAAACGGCGTTGCAGCCGTTTTCAGGTAGCCTTTTGTGCCGTCGGCGCTTCGGATTGATTACAATAGCGCCCCCGTTTCCCCGATTGCCGTCTGCCATGTCTGCCGTTCCGCTGCGCAAAATCATCCACATCGATATGGATGCTTTTTTTGCTTCCGTCGAACTGTTGCGCCGCCCCGAGCTGTGCAGCCGGCCGGTGGTGGTGGCGTGGGAGGGCGCGCGTTCGGTGGTGTGCGCGGCCAATTACGAGGCGCGCAAATTCGGCGTCCGTTCCGCCATGGCCCTGGCTACCGCGCGGCGGCGCTGCCCGCAGCTGGTGTGCCTGCCGCCTGATTTTGCGCGTTATCGGGCGGTGTCGGCGCAGATTCACGCTATTTTCCGCCGCCACACCGACATCATTGAACCCCTGTCGTTGGACGAAGCCTATTTGGATGTCAGCCGCCCTTTGAGCGGCCACCGCTACGCCCGCGACATCGCCCAAGCCATCCGCGCCGAGATTTGGGCGGAAACCGGGCTCACCGCCTCGGCGGGCGTGGCGCCGAACAAGCTGATTGCCAAAATCGCGTCCGATTGGCGCAAGCCGAACGGGCAAACCGTGGTGGCGCCCGAGCAGGTGTTGCGTTTCCTGCATCCGCTGCCGCCGGCCAAGATTCCCGGCGTAGGCAAGGTGACCGCCGCCAAAATGGCTGCGCTGGGCATCCGCACCATCGCCGACATGGCGCAATGGCCGCGTGAGCATCTGGTGCTGCATTTCGGCCGCTACGGCCACCGGCTGTACGATTTGGCGCGCGGCATCGACGAGCGGCCGGTGCGGCCCCAGCGCGAATACAAGCAGGTGTCGGTGGAGCACACCTTGGCGCGAGATGTGCCGCTGGCCGGCCTGTTGCCGATGCTGCCGGGGATTGCCGAAGAAGTGTGGCGGCAGCTGGCGCGCAAACGCTATGCCGCCCGCAGCCTTACCCTCAAGCTGAAAACCGCCGACTTTCAGGTGATCACCCGCTCCGCCACTTATTCCGCGCCTTTTGCACGGGCGGCGGAATTGGCCGCCGCCGCCGCGGCCTTGTCGGCCAAGCTGCCGCCCGACCGGCACTACCGCTTGGTGGGCATCGGCGTGTCCCATCTGCAGGACATCGAATGCCAGCCCGTGTTGTGGCCAGAAGAGGGCGCTTGGCCGGCAGACGGTCAGGCTACCTGAAACCCTCTTCTTGTCCGCTGTATCGCCGGTTTGTTTTCGCCCTTGTTTTTAGTGTTGAGTCTGCCGCTTTCCTGTTTTGCCGATGTGATGAAACCGCCGTTTACCTCCGCCCATTTTTCCGCCGCCGTGGCCGCCATGCTGGTGTCTTACGGCAGCAGCGCCGTCATCATTTATCAGGCGGCGCAGTCTTTCGGCGCCACCGATGCGCAGATTGCCTCGTGGTTCACCATACTCGGCTTGGTGTGCGGAGTATTGACCTGGGCCTTGAGCGTGTGCCACCGCGCGCCGGTGATGATTGCTTGGTGCACGCCCGGCGCGGCGATGATGGTGGGCTTGGAGGGCGTGTCGCTGCCGCAGGCGGTGGGCGCGTTTATGTTTGCGGCCGGGTTGATGTGGCTGGTGTCGGCCACCGGCTTTTTCGACCGCTTGGTGCGGCAGATTCCCGCCACGTTGGCGGCGGCGATGCTGGCGGGGATTTTGATCAATTTCGGCAGCCGCGTGTTTGTGGCGATGCAGAGCCAAACCGCCTTGGTCGGTCTGATGCTGGCGGTGTATCTGCTCGCCAAAATCCGTTTTCCGCGCTACGGCATTCTGTTGATGCTGCTGGCCGGTTTCGCGTATGCCGCTTTGGGCGGCCTGTTCGATTGGCAGGCGCTTCGGGCCGTGCCGCCGCATTTGGAATGGGTGGCCCCGCAATGGCATGCCGGCCATCTGATCGGCGTCGGCATTCCGCTGTTTATTGCGGCTTTGGCCACGCAGAATGTGCCGGGCATGGCGGTGATGCGCGCCTACGGTTATCAGACGCCGGCCAAACCGCTGATCAGCGCCGCCGCCGCAGCCACCGTGTTGACCGCGCCGCTGGGCACGTTTATGGTGAATTTGGCCGCCATCAGCGCCGCCCTCTGCATGGGCGGCGAAGTGGATAAAGATCCGCAGCGCCGCTATCTGGCCACCGTACTGTTGGCGGGGTTTTATCTGCTGTCGGGGGCGGCCGGCGGCATGGTAGTGTCGCTGTTTGCCGCTTTGCCGGGCGAATTGCTCACCGCCTTGGCCGGCATCGCCGTATTCGGCACCCTGCAGGCCAATCTGTTGGCCGCCTGGCAGGACGAAGCCACCCGCGAGGCTTCTTTGCTCACCCTGCTGGCCAGCGCCTCAGGCATGAATTTGCTCGGCATCAGCAGCGCTTTTTGGGGCTTGCTGATCGGCTTGGCGGTGTATCATCTCAACCGCCGGGTGTCGGCGCAGCAAGGTTGAGCGGGGAAGAGAGCATCGGGCAAACGGCTGAGACCTTTGCAACCTTTTCCCCATCTGCGGCGCATTTCTGCGTTGTGCACTGCTACGCCTTGAACGGCATCCACATCTGAGGGTTTTGCAAAGGTTTCAGGCTACCTGAACGTATTCAGGTAGCCTGTTGGTTTGCCCGACATGCTGAGCGATTGTCTGCCTTACGGTTTCTTGAAAAATACGTCGCGGTAAGTGGTATAGGGCAGAACCAGAATCATCGGTATCAACACCAGAAAGCCGAGGCCAAACGTCAAGATGCCAGCTGCTACCGCCAGCGTGAACAGAATCAGGCAGAGGCTGGCGGCACCGATATTGCGGGCAAAGGCCTGCCAGCTTAAGCCCAATGCACGTTTAACGGTTTCGTTCTGCAAAATTATCAGCACCGGTGCCAAATAGAAAGTGGCGGCATAGAGCAGGGTCAGCAGAAAAGTGAGTGCCATGAAGACGGCGGAATAAAGCTTGTCGGTGCCTTCATGCATGCCGCCGAGGGCGTTAAACAGCATGACCATCACGACGGACGCAACAGCCATCAACAGCATATAGGCGAGTGATAAACCCACCAGTGCGCCCAGCCGGCCGGCATGGTTTTGAAAGCCGTTCAAAATATCGTCGAAGGTAAAACGACCGTGTTTGTTCACTTGGTCAGCCGCATAGGAAAAGCCGGCGACCAAAAAGATGTGTGCGGCCATCTGCAAAATGCCGCCGACATAGGGGATGAAGGCAAAAAACAAATGGACGACAAGATAGAATAGGCCGGCAACCATCCATAAGACAGGTTGTCGTTTGAAAACGAGCCAAGCGGTGCGGAACCAGGCAATTGCACGGCCGGCCGGCACGACTCGTGCTTCGCCCAGATAGCCGTCGTCAGCCTGGGTGGGCCAATCGTTTTCTTCCGGTATCTTAGGGGCGGCGTAAGGTCGGGTGAAATCGTGATGGTCCATGTCCTCTCCTGATGGGTGGCCCAAAGCGGCGGTATGGCGAATGAAGGAACCGGTTTGGAGCGGATGCCGCCTGCTTTCAGGTAGCCCGATGTTCTGCGCGTGGGAGCGGCAATAACCACAGTTGCCGTTGGTAGCCGTGTTCGCTGACCGGCTCGGCTTGTAAGGCAAAACCGTGTTTGCGCAGGATGTGCGCCGAGGCGTGGTTGGCGGGGTCGGTGAGGGCGCGCAGGCGATGGATGAATCGCAGCTCGTGGGCCCGAGCCAGCAGCTCGGTGCAGACGGCGGAAGCAAGGCCGCGCCCCCAGTAGTCGGGGTGCAGCAGGTAGCCGATTTCTGCTTCGGATGCGTTGGGGCGGTTGATTTGCAGTTTGCACAAACCCATCAGCTGGCCGTTGCGGTCGCGCAGGTAGAAATAGCCGCAGGCCGGATGCAGCAGGTTGCGGGCCTGTATGGCGGCGTATTGGGTTTCGGCTTCCGTTGCGCCCAATGCCCGGCCGCTGATCAAGGCCATGATGCGGGGGTTTTGCACCAAGCTCAGGTAGTCGCCGAATTGGCTGGCTTCGGTTTTTTGCAGAATAAAGTGTGGCATTCGGGGATGAGGGAAAAAGAAGGGGCCGCAAACCGGTGCGGCGGTTTGCGGCCGTTGGGTATCAAGCCTGTTCAGGTAGCCAAGCGGCAATGCGCTGTTCGATTTTGCCGGCGCTCAAGCCCATGTCGTCGAGTAAGACGGCGGGGTCGCCGTGTTCGGTTACCACATCGGGGATGCCGAGTAGTAGGGTGGGACGGCAGAGGCCGTGTTGTGCCAGCACTTCCAATACCGCGCTGCCGGCGCCGCCCTGTACGGCGTTTTCTTCGATGCAGACCAGGCGTTCGTGCTGCTGTGCCAGCTCGATAATCAGTGCTTCGTCTATCGGCTTCACAAAGCGCATATCGGCCACGGTGAGATTGAGTGTTTCTGCGGCGGTCAGCGCGGGTTGCACCATGCTGCCGAAGGCGAGCACGGCGGTGCCGCTGCCCCGGCGGCGGACGATGCCTTTGCCTAAAGGTACGGTGTCCAAGCCTGAAGTAACGGCGGCCCCGCAGCCGCTGCCGCGCGGGTAACGCACGGCGGCCGGCTGCTTGAGGGCGTAGCAGGTGGAGAGCAGCAGGCGGCATTCGTTTTCGTCGCTGGGGGCAGCCACCACCATATTGGGGATGCAGCGCAGGTAGCTCAAATCGTAGGCGCCGGCATGGGTGGGGCCGTCGGCGCCGACGATGCCGGCGCGGTCGATGGCTAACAGCACAGGCAGGTTTTGCAGCGCCACGTCGTGAATCAGTTGGTCGTAGGCGCGTTGCAGGAAGGTGGAGTAAATCGCTACCACCGGTTTGACACCTTCGCAGGCGAGGCCGGCGGCGAAGGTAACGGCATGCTGCTCGGCAATGCCGACATCGAAATAGCGTTCGGGAAACTGCTGCTCGAAGGCCACCAAGCCGCTGCCTTCGCGCATGGCGGGGGTAATTGCCACCAGTTTCGGGTCGGCGGTGGCTTGGTCGTGCAGCCAGTCACCGAAAATCTGGGTGTAGCTGGGTTTGGCGGGGGCAGCCGGTTTGGACGGGCCTTCGGCGGGATTGAATTTGCCGACGGCATGAAAGCCGACGGGGTCGTTTTCGGCCAGTGGGTAGCCTTGGCCTTTGCGGGTGAGCACGTGCAGCAGCTGCGGGCCTTTGCGCTGTTTCATCTCGCGCAGGACGGCCACCAGCTTGCGCACGTCGTGCCCGTCCACCGGGCCGGTGTAATCGAGGCCGAAGTTGTTGAACAGGGAGTTTTGCCCTCCCTGCACTTCGTCCACCATGCTGCGGATGCGGTTTTCCACGCGCTGGGCGATGTCCAGCGCGCCGGGCAGTTTGTCGAGCACTTTTTCCGATTTGTGCTTGATGCTGCGCAGGGCGCCGCGCATATCGCGCACCACTTCGGAGGCGAGGTATTTGGGCAGGGCGCCGACGTTGGGGGAAATCGACATTTCGTTGTCGTTGAGAATGACCAAGAGGTCGGTGTCCATGGCGCCGGCGTTGTTGAGCGCTTCAAATGCCTGGCCGGCAGTCATGGCGCCGTCGCCGATTACGGCCACGCTGCGGCGCGGGCTACCTGAAAGCCGGTCGGCCACGGCCATGCCCAAGGCGGCGCCGATGGAGGTGGAAGAGTGGCCGACGCCGAAGTCGTCGTATTCCGATTCGGCCCGTTTGGGGAAGCCGGCCAGGCCGCCGCATTGGCGGATGGTGTGCATGCGCTGTTTGCGGCCGGTGAGGATTTTGTGCGGATAGCTTTGGTGGCCGACATCCCACACCAGATGGTCGTGCGGGGTGTCGTACACATAATGCAGCGCCACAGTCAGTTCGACGGCCCCGAGGTTGCTGGCGAAATGGCCGCCGGTGCGGCCTACGCTCTCCAGCAGGAAAGTGCGCAGTTCGTCGGCCAGCTGCGGCAGTTGCTCTTCGCGAAGGCGGCGTAAATCTTGCGGGGAATCAATGGTGTCGAGAAGGGGCGTTTGGCTCATGGCTTGGGCTTTTTTATCGGTATGGATCGCGGCAGGATTATAACAAGTTTGACCGCCGGCGGCGCATTTCTGTCGGTGCGGGTGTTTCAGGTAGCCTGAGATGTAGAAATTCGTCGCGTTGTTTACAGTATTGAAGGATGATACTGCACATGAACATGCATAAAAGCACCCGACTTACCCCGCACCACCGCCAAGCCATTTGGTTGGCCTACACACAAGACAAAGAAAGCGTGACTTCTCTTGCCCGCCGTTATATGGTCAGCCGGGTCACGATTTACCGCGCACTGAGCGCCGCCCGGGGGCGGTTGCTCAAGCCCCAAACCAGCGTCAACAACCGTTTCAAACAAGCCCGTTACGGGATGAAACGTCTGGCCAAAGTCGAGAAGGCCATCCAGGAGAAGCTCAAACAGCAAGCCAAACGCTACAACAAGTCTTATCCGGGCGAAATGGTGCACGTCGATGACAAACGTTTGCCCCTACTTAAAGGACAAAAAGCCACCGACCGGCGCGACTACCTGTTTGTCGCCATTGATGACTTTTCCCGCGAACTGTATGCCGCCATTTTGCCGGACAAGACGGCCGATAGCGCAGCCAAGTTTTTGCGGGAGCAGTGGATCGAACCCTGCCCGTATCTGATTGAATGCATTTATTCGGACAACGGCACGGAATACAAAGGTTCGGCCAATCACGCTTTCGGTCTTGCCTGTTACGAAAACAACATCACTCAGAAGTTTACCCGTCCTGCCCGCCCGCAAACCAACGGCAAAGCGGAGCGGGTCATTCGCACGATAATGCAGATGTGGCACGAGAAGCAGACCTTTGACAGCCCGGAGCACAGGCAAAAAGAGCTATGCCGTTTCGTCAACTTTTACAACACCGTGAAGCCGCACCGCAGTCTGAAGGGGGATACGCCCTTTGAGGTACTGCAGGCTTATTTTTCTCAACCTGTGGTGTAAACAACTCGGTTAATTTCTACACCTGAGACCTTTGCAAACCCCCCGGATGTGGATGCAGTTCAAGGCGTAGCAGCGCAGCGAGTGCAGACATATCATATAGATAGGCAAGCGAGCGAGCAGCGCACAACGCAGAAATGCGCCGCAGATGGGGGTTTTGCAAAGGTCTCAGCCTGAAGGGCAGGGGCAGGGTGCGGCAGCCGTCTGTTTCGGCAAATATCGCGTCAGGCCATGGCCAAATTTTCATCTGCGGCGCATTTTGTGGTGCCTGTATGCCCCAGGATGTGTTCGCTTGCTTTGCTGGGTATCGGACAGCTCTTTCCCGCAGGGATTCCCGCTGATCATCTTCTTGGCGCTGTCTGGCGGTGAAGCGCATCGCCGTCAGGGGGTGCAATGGCTTTCTTTTGTTTTGATTGTCGATAAATATGATAGAAAACATATCTTTATTTTCTAATCATTAGCAGGGATGATGCGTTTCATTCAAAAAAAAAATTGGCCTAAGCAGACGGGGCTGTTTTTTAATGCGCTACCGTTCCGCCGCATCCGGCGGCCGGGCAGACAAAGGAGTCAAATCATGGAAAGAGAAACGGCAAAGCGGATTCTGGAGCATCCCGAATTCCGCCGAATGGCGCGGAAAAAATCCGTGCTCGGCTGGGGCTTTTCGGCCTTGGTGTTTGTGATGTATGTGGTGTACATCGCCTTTATCGGCATCAGCCCGGAGAGCTTTGCCGTTCCCGTGTCGGAAGGCGGCATCACTACCTGGGGTATTTACATCGGCCTGTTTGTGATTGTGTTTTCTTTTTTGATTACCGGCATTTATGTGCGCAAAGCCAACGGCGAATTCGACCGCATGACCCGCCGCGTGATCGACGAAGTGATGAAAGGAGGCCGCCAATGAAAGCATGGAAAACCTTGCCCTTGTGGTTGGGCCTTTCAGGTAGCCTGTGGGCCGACGCGCTGACCGGCGATGTGGAAAAACAGGCGCTCAATGTGCCGGCCATCATCATGTTTTTTATCTTTGTGGCGGCCACGCTCTACATCACCTACTGGGCGGCCAAGCGCAATAAATCGTCGAAAGACTTCTACACCGCCGGCGGCGGCATTTCGGGCTTTCAAAACGGTTTGGCCTTGGCGGGCGACTATATGTCTGCCGCTTCCTTCCTCGGCATTTCCGCAATGGTGTTCACCACCGGCTACGACGGCCTGATTTACTCCACCGGCTTTTTGGTGGGCTGGCCGATTGTGCTGTTTCTGATTGCCGAGCGCCTGCGCAACCTAGGTAAATTCACCTTTGCCGACGTGGCGGCCTACCGCTTGAAACAAACGCCGGTGCGCGTGTTTGCGGCCACCGGCACGCTGTTGGTGGTGGCGCTGTATCTGATTGCGCAAGTGGTGGGCGCGGGCAAGCTGATCGAGTTGTTGTTCGGCCTCGACTACCATTGGGCGGTGGTGATTGTGGGCGTACTGATGGTGCTGTATGTGCTGTTCGGCGGCATGTTGGCCACCACCTGGGTGCAGATTATCAAAGCCGTGATGCTGCTTTCCGGCGCCAGCTTTATGGCGATTATGGTGCTCAAAGCGGCCGACTTCAGCCCGGAAATCATGTTTAAAAACGCCACCCAAATCCACGAAAAAGGGCTGGACATCATGGCGCCCGGCGGCTTGGTGAAAAACCCGATCGACGCCATTTCCCTCGGCGTGGCGCTGATGTTCGGCACCGCCGGCCTGCCGCATATTCTGATGCGTTTCTTTACCGTGCCCGATGCCAAAGAAGCGCGCAAATCGGTATTTGTGGCCACCGGCTTCATCGGTTATTTCTACATCCTCACCTTCATCATCGGCTTCGGCGCCATCATGTTGGTCACCAAAGACAACCCCAACTTCTTCCACGAAGTGATGCGCGACGGCAAACCGGTGATCGAGATGATCGGCGGCACCAATATGGCGGCGGTACACCTTTCCGAAGCGGTGGGCGGCGATTACTTCCTCGGCTTTATTTCCGCCGTGGCTTTTGCCACCATCCTGGCCGTGGTGGCGGGGCTGACCCTCTCCGGTGCCTCCGCCGTCAGCCACGACCTGTATTCTTCGGTGATCCGAAAAGGCCACGCCACCACCGCGGAAGAGATGAGAATGTCGAAAATCGCCACCTTGGCTTTGGGCGTGTTGGCCATCATCTTGGGCATTGCCTTTGAAAACCAAAACGTGGCCTTTATGGTGGGCTTGGCCTTTGCGCTGGCCGCGTCCGGCAACTTCCCGATTCTGATGCTTTCGATGTTCTGGAAGGGGCTGACCACCCGCGGTGCCGTGGTCGGCGGCTTTGCCGGCCTGCTCAGCGCGGCGCTGCTGATCATTCTCGGCCCGACCGTGTGGGTGAAAGTGCTGGGCTTTGAAAGCGCCATCTTCCCCTACGGCAACCCGGCCATCTTCACCATCCCGTTGGCCTTCATCGTGGCGTGGATTGTGTCGGTGACCGACCAATCGGAACAGGCCAAGGCCGACCGTGCCGGCTACGAAGCGCAATATGTCCGCGCGATGACCGGCATCGGCGCAGCGGAAGCCAGCGACCATTGATCTCTTGCTGAGGCAGATCAAAGCAAAGGCTACCTGAATGTTTTCAGGTAGCCTTTTGGGTATATGGTATTGCTTATACGGATTGTTTACGGAAACGGTATGTTGTTTTACTGGCCGCCGTTTTGCTGTTGAAGGCGGGCGGCGCGCTCTTGGAAAGCCTGATGTTCAATCGGGGTGAGAATCCAGATTTCCATGATCTCGCCCGCTCCGTTGCGGCGCAGCGCCACCACTTTGCCGGCGTGCTGCGGCAGCATGCCGTGGGTGATGAAGCGGTTGTTTTCGTCTTTGATGCGTACGCCCTGCACCATATTGAAGGTTTGGGCGCCGTCCAGCCAGCCCAAGCTGAGCAAGCGCAGCCAAGAAAAGCCTTGGCTGGTGAGTTCCGCCTGCGGGAATTGGGCCGATTTCAATACCGCCACTTCCATATTGTCCACCGGGAAGCGTTGCGCCCAAGCGGCCGAGCTGAAGCCGAGCAACAGCAGCAACAGATATTTTTTCATGTGTGACTCCCTTGTTTGTTCGAGCATTGCGGCATCTTGGCCTGCCGTGGCGGCATCATAACGGAAACGCGGGTTTTCAGGTAGCCTGCGGGACGGCGCTTATTTGCAGCTATTGGGCAGGTTGCGCCAGGCGCGCGAGAGGGTGGTGCCGTTGGCATACAGCTTGATGGTGGCGCTGCCGACGCCGCGTTGGTGCACATCCATCAAAATACCGTCTTTGCGGGTAAAGGGATTGTGCAGGGCCACGGTTTGCACGTTGTTGGTGTAGCTGCGGATTTGCAGGAAATCGTCGGGCAGGCGGAAGCGGGTTTGCAGTTGCTGTTTCAGACACTGCACCACCGCTTCGGTGGAGCGGCTGCTGTCCACGTTCACGTCGGGCTGAGTGGGGCGCTCGGGCAGGCTGCGGAAGTCGTACGAAGTGCGGCTGTTGCCCAGCTTGACGTCCTCGTCGTAGCGGATATTGGCCTGGTCTTTGCGGATGGCGGCGGCTTCCGGTGTGGCGGCCTGGGGCAGGGCGCAGGCGGTCAGCAGCAGAATCGGCAGGCAGAGCAGTAGGCGGGGGTTCAAGATGTTTCCTCCGTGACGCGGACAGGTTGGGAAAGCGGCTATAATAACAGCCCTGCAAACCATCCAGAAAGCGTTTAACCATGCTTTACCCCTCTGTTCCGCGCCCCGTCCGCACCGTTACGCTGGCTTGGACCGGCGCTTCCGGCCTGCCTTACGGCCTGCGGCTGCTGGAATGCCTGGTGCGTGCCGACATCACGGTTTGGCTGCTGTATTCGCAGGCGGCACAGATTGTGGCGCAGCAGGAATGCGGTCTCACGCTGCCTTCTCAGCCCGCACAATGCCGCGCTGTGCTGTGCGAACGCTTCGGGCTACCTGAAAACAAACTGCTGGTGTTCGGGCGCGACGAATGGTTTGCGCCGCCCGCCTCAGGCAGCAACCCGGCCGATGCGATGGTGATCTGCCCGGCCAGCATGGGCGCGGTGGCGGCGGTGGCGGCCGGAACCTCCGATCATCTCTTGGAGCGGGCGGCGGATGTGTGCATCAAAGAGCGGCGGCCTTTGGTGGTGGTGCCGCGGGAAACGCCGCTGTCGGTCATCCATTTGGAGAATCTGCTCAAGCTGGCGCGTTTGGGGGTAACCGTATTGCCGCCGGCACCCGGGTTTTACACCCACCCGCAAAGCGTTGCAGACATGGTGGATTTTGTGGTGGCGCGTATTCTCGACCAGCTCGGCGTGGCGCACGGCCTGCTGCCCAGGTGGGGCGAAGCGGCAGAAAAAGCTTGACACCGCCGATTGCGCTGCATTAAAGTGCCGCACCATGAATACGCAAAACCGCTTCTCTTTCGCTTATTTTTATTGGTACCACACAGCCGTGCGGTACTTTTTCGCGTGCGCCTAAAACGCACAGCCAGCGAATAGAAAAGCCACCGCCCGGAAACCCACCGAGCGGTTTTTTTATTGCCCCGGCAGGCCGCTCGATTGTAGAAACGACACCATGAGCCGACCAGCCGATAAGGAACCTCCCATGAACGCCGCTTTGAAAAACGAATGCCGCCCCGCCGCCCAAACTCGAGCCGCCGTTGAGCTGCAACGCTGGTATCTGGCGGTGGACGGCAACCAGCACCGTGCCGACTTGCAAACCGCCGCTCCGACCGGCAAAGCGTTTATGCTCAGCGAAGCCCTGCTGCCGCAAATCCGTACCGTGGCATGTTTGATTGCGGCCAAACGCCACCGTTTCGACGGCCGCAGCCCCGAGGTGTTCACCGAAGAAGCCGATTGGTTTGCCGCCCGTATTTTGGTGTTGGGCGTGCGGGTGTTCCATCTGGATGTGACCCTGATTCCGATGCTGAAAACCGCCAACCGCCGCGCCGCCGAATTTGCGCGCGAACGTGGCCTGCCCTTCACGCCCGCTCAAATGCGCATGAGCCTGCATGCCGCCCGCCCGCACGGCGGCCTGATTCTGGAAAACGCCTGCTTTGCCGAGCAGGATTTGGGTTTGATCGGTAATACCTTGGCTTTGGCGAAAACCCTGCCTGCCATCGGCTAAACGGTTTTTCTTCACGCCCCGCGCGGTACAGATTTTCGCTGTGCCGCGCGGGGCGTTTTGCGTGCAGGCTGAGACCTTTGCAAAACCTCCAGATGTGGATGCAGTTCAAGGCGTAGCAGCGCAGCGAACGCAGACATATCATATAGATAGGCAAGTGAGCGAGCAGCGCACAACGCAGAAATGCGCCGCAGATGGGGGTTTTGCAAAGGTCTCAGGCTACCTGAAAACCGAAGCAGGCCACCGGTGGGCATGGCGGCGGTTTGCTTGGGATAAACGGTGTTACCTGCCCGCCGGCAAGGCGTGCTTAGGGAAACGGTTTTGCTTTCAGGTAGCCTCCCGTACAATAGTGCTGCCTTCTACTCAAGCTATTTTCACCATGTCGAAACCGCTGACTGCCTCTGCCGACCAAGCGCCTGCGCGTGCCGCCCGTTTGGGTTTTATCTGCCTGCTGCTGTGGCTGAGCCTGCCGTTGGCGTTTGCACTGCCGTGGCCGGTGATGGCGGTGTTCGGTGTGTTGTGGGCCGTGCAGCTGGGCCGGCTGGCCGGTTCTGCCCGACCGTTACGCCCGTGGCTGGTGGGCATCGGCGGGCTGGCGGTGGGCGCTTTTGTGTTTTCGCAGTTGGGCACCATTGTGGGCAGCGAAGGCGGCAGCGCTTTGCTGTTGCTGCTGTTGCTGCTGAAAAGCTATGAAAGCCGCCGTCTGCGCGATTGGCACATTCAGCTGATCGGCATGGTGTTCCTGAGCGGGGCCACCGTGCTGCTCAACCAAAACCTGCTCATCGGCGCATGGCTGCTGGCCGGATTGTTCGGCATTGCCGCCTGTGCGGCCCTGCTCAATATGCCGCCGCGTCCGGCGGCCCGCCATGCCGCCACCGCCCTGCTGCTGACCCTGCCGCTGGCGGCGGTGTTGTTCGTGGCGGTGCCGCGTCTGAGCGAACCTTTGTGGCGCATTCCGCAGCCCAAGCAGCATCAGGCGCAAACGGGTTTGTCCGACACCATGCAGCCGGGCAGCATCAGCCAGTTGGTGCAGAGCAACCAGCTGGCGTTTAACGCCACTTTCGACGCTGGCTTTATGCCGCAGCGGCACCAGCTGTATTGGCGCGCGATCACCATGAGCCGTTTTGACGGCCGGCAATGGTCTGCCGACAACGATCATGCCGATAGTGCGGCCCGTTCCGACACTACGGCGGAAACGGTGGCGTACAGCATGATTCTGCGCGACGAGCGCGGGCGGATTCCGGCCTTGGATTATCCGCAAATCAGCCGGCAGGCGGCGCAGTCGCGCAGCAAGATGCGCTACGCAGAAGGGCATACCGTGCGCGTCAACAGCCATGAAGGTTTGCGCCGTTTCCATTTGCAGGCGGGTTTGGGCGACAGGCTACCTGAAAGGCTGAACGGCAGCAGCCGGGCGGCTTTGACCGCGCTGCCGGGCACAGCCAATCCGCGCATCCGTCAGTTGGCGCAGCAGTTGCATAGTCAGTCGGCTTCGCCGCAAGACTATATTGCGCGGGTGCTCGATTACTACCGCCGCCAACAGTTTGCCTACACGCTTAGCCCGCTGCTGACCACGGGGCCGAACCGCATCGATGATTTTATGTTCGCCACCAAGCAGGGCTTTTGCGAGCATTATGCGGAAAGTTTTGTGGTGATGATGCGGGCGGCCGGTTTGCCGGCGCGGGTGGTCACCGGTTATTTGGGCGGCGAATACAATGCCGACGGCGGCTTTTGGCAGGTGCGCGGGCGTGACGCGCATGCCTGGGCCGAAGTATGGCTGCCGCAGGAGCAGGTGTGGCTGCGTATCGACCCGACGGCGGCGGCCAATCAGAATTTTCTCGAACAGAGCCTGAATGCGGCGCTCAGCGAAAACGACCAGGAATTGATTGCGGGCAACCGCAGTTGGGCCTGGCTGAGCCAGGTTTCGGCGCAGAGCCAGTATTATTGGCAGCAATGGGTGGTGAATTACGACCAAAGTGCGCAAAACGATTTGTTCCGCCGTTTGGGGTTGGGCGGCTTCGGTTTGGCGAGCCTGCTGCTGTTTCTCGCGGTGGGGTTGGGCTTGGCGGCCTGGCCCTTGTGGCTGTGGTGGCGGCGCCAGCAGCGGCGCGGCGCCCATCCCTTGGAAGACGGCTTTGCGCTGCTCAAATCCCGTCTCATTGATGCGGATGAAGCGGAATTGGCTGCTTTGGGGCCGCTGGAAACCGAGCAGACGCTGGCCGAAAACGGCCTGCTGACACCCGAGCTGACGCAGTTGTTACAGCAATACCGCCGTTGGAATTATGCCGACGGTCTGCCGGCCCGGGCTGAACAGAAGCGCTGGTACCGCCGCTGCCTGCGGGCGCTTAAGCAGATGAGGAAGGCATAAGGCGGGACGAGGCCGGCGCCCTGCTGCCGGCGTAGATAAAGTCTGTTGATGCAGCAGACAGCTTGCTGCGGACTTGGTGATGCGATGCAAAGAATTGCCGCCTTGCCGGTTGCTGTCTGAAAGCTGTGCGCCATTGAGTCAGAGGCTTTTGCGAATCCTGACCTGCAGCGTATCTGCCTTGGCTGCGGCCCACTCGCTGCATGGTTAGGCCTTGAGCTACCCTACATTGGGAAATTTGGCAAAGGTCTCCAGCTCAGTTTGAGGGGATAAGGAGATAGATTAAGGCTACCTGAAGTGCTTTCAGGTAGCCTTTGGTTTGCGTGTTAGGCCATATTGCCTTACATGGTCGGATCCACGCCGTGTTCGCGCAACAGCTTGAAGATTTCTTCCTGCACGCGCTGCTGCTTGGTTTGTTCGGCCAGCATGTCTTTCACTTGGCTGAAGGGCGGGGCATCGGGGTCGGTGCGGGTGTCGGCCAGTTTGAAGATGAAGAAATTGCCGTCGGGCATTTTCACCGGTTTGATTTGGCCGCGGGTCATGCCGTTGACGGTTTCGGCGATTTCAGGCGGCATTTGCTGCACGCTCATCCAAGCGTCTTGGATGCCGTTGTCGGTGGGATAGCGGCGCATCAGTTCGGGGAAGCTCATGCCTTTGCGCAACAGATCCAGCGCCTCGTTGGCGGTGGCTTCGTTGTCGAATTTCACGTGTTGCAGCTTCACTTGGCTGGCCAGGCTGTCATACAGGCGGCGGATGTCGGCATCGCTGACGGTGATTTGCGAGCTCAGGTGTTCGGTATAGGCGTGGGCATACAGTTCGGCTTGTACATTGGCCAGGCGTGCTTGGATTTCGGGTTTTTTGTCCAAGCCGGCAGCAATGGCCGCATTTTTCAGCACTTCCACGCTTTGCAGTTGGTTGAGTGCATATTTGCGGATGGCGGCGGTGTCGGGTTGGGGAGCGCCGGGCTGTCCATCTTGTTGGGCCCGCTGTTGCTGCTCGATTTCTTTTACCAGAATATCGACGCGCTCATCGGCAATTTTGGGAGCTTCGGCGGCAATCGCCCAGCCGGCCGCCAAGGCGGCCGCCACGGCGAAGGCGGTGGTGCGTTTGTTCATTGAATCAATGTCCTACGAAAACGGATTAACGGATGGTGGCTTGTTGGTAGAGGCGGGCGATTTCGCGTTCGATCAGCAGGTTTTGCAGGTCTTGTTGGATTTGCGGTTTCAGCTGGGCGAACGGCGGCACGTTCACCGCACGTTTGTTGTTGATGTAGAAGAAGGCAAAGATGCCGTTGCCTTCTACGGGTGTACGGGTGTAGGCGCCGCGGTTGAGCGATTTGACGGCGTTATACACTTCGGGGGCGGCGTCCTCCAAATCTTTCAACGGGGTAAATTCGGGGTTGATGCCGCCGCGTGATTTGCTTTGCGGGTCGATGGTGTATTGGCGGGCCACATCGCTGAAGCGTTGGCCGCGGCGCAGGGCTTCGCCCACTTTTTGTGCGTTATCGCGGCTGTTGACGATGATTTCGCCCAGCTGCACTTCTTGTGTGCCGCGGTAGCGGTTGGTGATTTCGTTATAGGCCTGTTGCACTTGGGCATCGGTTACCGGGTTGTTGTTCAGAATATGGGCAATCAGGGCTTGGGCGGTGACATTGCCTTCAAAAGTGGCCCAGTCGCTGGCAAACGTGGGTTTGCGGTCTTCGCCGGAAGTGCGCGCTTCGTTGCGGGCGCTTTCGATGATGTTTTTGTATTCCGGGGTTTCGTGCAGTTTCAGGCGGCGCGCCTCCTGCATCATCAGCTCGCGGGTAACCAAGCGGCGGGCGATGTTTTCGCGCAGGGCAGGGCTGTCTTGTACTTGGCCGTTGCTTTGTTCGCCGATGATTTTCACTTGTTGGTCGATGGCGCTGCTGTCGATGCGGGTACCGTTGACAGTGACCACGGTTTCGGCCGTTGCGGAAGCAGAAGCCAAGGCGGCGCTCAGAAAGAGGGCAAGGGCGGATTTTTTCATCATGTTGCTGTCCTTTACTTTTTTTAGGTGGTTTCGAATCGGATGGGGCGGTTCGCTTTTAAGCCCGGTATTCTTCGGGTGTTTGTGCGCGGATGCTGAGTGCGTGGATGTCCTGCGCATACAGGTCTTGCAGGCTTTCTTGCACAGCGCGTTGGCGGGCGATGCGGCTCATGCCGGCAAACGCCGGACTGACGATCAGCAGGCGGTAGTGGCCGCCGCCGCGGTTGCCGGCATGGCCGACGTGTTTGTGGCTTTCGTCTGCCAATTCGAGGGTGGTGGGCGCGAAGGCCGCCTCGAGGCGCTGGCGGATGGTGTCGGCAATCATTCCGGCAACACCTTTTTAAACGGACGAATCAGAATTTCGGCATACACACCGGCTTCCACATAAGGGTCTTGGCCCGCCCACTCTTCTGCCGCATCCAGCGAATCAAATTCGGCCACAATCAGGCTACCTGAAAAGGCCGAATCGTTGTCGGGCAGGGGGCAGGGGCCGGCCAATACCAAACGGCCTGCTTCCTGCAGGGCCTTCAAGCGGGCCACATGCGCGGGGCGTGCGGCCAAACGGGCTTCTAAAGAATCTTCAACATCTGAAGCCATCAGCATAAACAGCATGGTGCGGTATTCCTAATCTTGGGTTGATGGGGCAGACCCTGTTGCAGGGATGCCTGTATGGGCGGCTTGCCGACCGGTAGGCGGAAAGATCAACTCGTCGCCTAAGTGAATTAAGAGCAAGCTCTAAATTTAAAAATGCCCTAATCATACCTGTGTAAAGGGAAGAATGCATCATTTTGCCGCAGCAGGATGCGGAAAACGGTTTTCAGGTAGCCTTTTCACAAAAGCGTCGGCAAGTTTTTGTAAAAAATGTTTCACTTTCGTGTCTGAAACAGGGCCAAACCGTTTAAGATGCTTGGCACACGGGTTTAAGAAACGATATGATGCCCGAATTGTTTGGACTTACCGTGATGTATTTGTGCGAATGACCGCATAAGCGGTCCCCGTCGGTGCGGTGCCGCGTCTGAAAAAGTCGGTGCAAATTCAATTCGGGCTGTTAAGGGAGGTTTAATGTTTAATAAACAGTGTAAAGTGAAGTTGATCGCCGCTTCTTTGGGCTTGGCGGCATCGCTCAATGCCTCAGCCGCCATGGGCGGCCTGCAGGTTCAATCCAATTTGGACGAGCCTTTTGCCGGCACCGTAGTGGTAACCGGCGATGAAGCGCGGGCCTTGGCCGGCTCGGTCAAACCGGCCGTAATCGGTGCCAATCTGACCGCGACTGTTGTCCAACAAAGCAGCGACCGTGCCGTTATCCGCTTGCGTTCGAGCGCACCGATGAAAGAGCCGGTCGTTACTTTTTGGCTCGGGGTAGGCAACCAAAACCGCCAATACACCGCCATGTTGGATCCCAAAGATTATCAGGCGCCCACTGTTGCGCCGCAGCCTGCGCGGCGTGCGGCCCAAGAGGCGCCCAAGCCCGGCCGCGAGCGTGCCGCAGAGCAGCCGCGCCGTCAAAGCGAGCGTGAGCGCAACCGTTCGCGCCCAGCGCAGGCGCCCGCCCGCGTAGAAGTGGTACGCGGTTCGCGCTATCAGGTGAAAGACGGCGAATTGCTGGTGGACATCGCCCAGCGCGTGCAGCCTGAAGGCATGACTTTGCGCCAAACCATCAATGCTTTGGTGCGGGCCAACCCCAAGTCGTTCCGCAACGGCAACCCCGATTTGATGTACAGCGGCACAACGCTGATTATTCCCGAAGCGGCCCAGTTGCGCCGTTTGGCACGAGACAGCCAAATCCGTGTGCGTGCTGCTGCGGATGAGACGGCGGCACCGTCTGCCCAAGCGGCAGAACAAACCGCGCCGGCAACACAAACGCCACCTGCCGCAGAAAGCGCCACGCCGCCCGCTACACCCGAGCCGGCAGCGAAGCCTGCCGAAACCGCAGAGCCGGTAGTGCCGGCGGTTAGCGAACCGGTGCCTGCGCCTGTCGAGGCGACGGCCTCCGAAGCGGTGGCCGTTTCTGAAGCGGCCGCATCTGAGGCTGCGGCTGCCGAAGTATCCGAGCCTGTTGCTCCCCCGGTGGCCGAACCGGCACCTGCGCCGGCGGCGGAAACGCCTGCGCCTCAGGAAGAGCAACCCGATTGGATGAAGTGGGCGTTGTATGGAGCAGGTGGTGCCGTTGTTCTCGGCGGCCTGGCCTATCTGCTGTCCAACCGTCGTAGAAAACCCCATGCGGGAGCAGCGGCAGCCGGCGCCCCCGTCGATGACGAAGATGATTTGTTCTTCGAAGACATCAACAGCCCGGCTCCGGCAACCGATACCCAGACGGCGCAGACCGCCGCCGCCGGTGCGGTAGCAGAAGACGACCTGCATTTGAATCTCGACCAATTGGCCGAGCAGCAGCATTTGGGCGATACGCCGGACACTGAGTCCGTTGCAGCAAAAGCCGAAGCGGTGGCAGAAGAAGACGATTGGAGCTGGTTGGAAGACCAAACAGAGGAGGCCACCCCCACCCCCTTCTCGCCGACAGCCGAGCCGCCTTCTGCTGAGCCGGCAACTGCCACCACGGCTGCCGGTGTGGCGGCAGCTGCTACGGTGGCGGCCAAGTCTGCCGACGATTGGCTAAACTTCGGTGATGAGGCATTGCCTGCCGCACACAATACGCCGGTTGCCGAGCCTGCGCCGCCGGTCGTTGAAGATGATTTGGCTTGGGTGTGGGAAGATGAAACCCCGCCTGTAGAAGAGAGCTTGCAAGCATCTGCGGCTGAAGCAGAGCTTGCACCGCAGTTTGTGGCAGACCAAGAGCCAACGGCTCCGGAGGCTGCTGAGTTTGATTTTGATCTGTCTGCGCAGCCGCAAGCCCCCGCGTCTGTTGGCGAGGTGACGGCGCCGGTTGAAGCCCTGCCGTTTGGTGCCGAGGAAGACGACGGTTTGTCTTTCGATGTCGGTGAACCGGCCGCATTGGCACAAACCGCCTACGCTGCGGAGCAGGAAGCGGTCAGCTTTGAGACAGATTGGCAGCCGGAAGTGAGCGCAGAAGAGGTGTCTGCTTTAGACTTTGCGGTTGATGACCATCTGTCTTTGGCTGTGGCCGCCGAAGAGCCTGCTCCGGCGCCCGGTTTTGACGACCAAGCCGGAGGTTTGGATTTCAATCTGGACAGCCTGAATTTCGTGGATGATGCCGAACCTGCCGCCCTGCAGGCGGCAGAAGAAGCGGCTGCACCCGCCACCGTGGAAGCCGCGGATAGCGCTTTGTCTTTTGACACGGCTTTCGAGAGTGCCGAGGTTCAGCCGGTTGATTCGGCCAAACTGGAAGCCGAAGCCTTGGATTGGGCGGAAGCGGTTCAGCAACAGGCTTCGCTGCCGCAAGAGGCGCTGGAAGCGAAGCTGGAGTTGGCCAAGATGTATTTGGAAATTGATGATGCCAATACGGCCCGTCAGACTTTGATGGAATTGGTCAATGAATCCAACGGCAGCAGCATTCAGGCGCAAGCCCAAGCCCTGCTGAAAGAATTGGGTTAACCGTTTGACGGTATGACCGCTGCCAACCCGGGCTGACTGCCCGGGTTGGTTTTGTCTTTACAATCGGTCGGGCCGGTGTTGTCCGGCCAGGCTTTCAGGTAGCCTGAGACCTTTGATTTTGCAAACGCAATGGAGCACATGATTTCTTCTCCGCCTTCCCACGGCTTCAGGCGCCGCGCTTTGTGGCTCAGTTACGACGGCGGCCGCTTTTTCGGCTGGCAGAAACAGGCCGACGGCGTGGCCACCGTACAGGCCGCGTTGGAAGAGGCTTTGAGCCGCATGGCCGGCGAACCGGTTACGGTGGTGGCGGCCGGCCGCACCGATACCGGCGTACACGCCACGGCCCAGGTGGTGCATTTCGACAGCCGTGCCGACAGGCTCGATCAGGCATGGGTGCGCGGGGTGAACACCCATCTGCCCGAGGGTGTGGCGGTGTGGCGGGTGCAGTCGGTGCCGGACGTTTTTCATGCCCGCTTCGACGCCTGCGGCCGCCGCTACCGCTATGTGTTGCAGTCGGCGCCGGTGCGCTCCCCTTTATTGGTGGGCCGGGCAGGGTGGACGCATTACCGCTTGGATTTGGAGGTAATGCGGCAGGCGGCGGCTTTATTGGTGGGCGAGCATGATTTTTCCTGCTTCCGCGCCGCCCAATGCCAAGCCAAATCACCGGTGAAAACCCTTTACAGCGCCACGCTGGGCGGCACGCCGTCGCTGATCACACTCGATTTGCACGGCAATGCTTTTTTGCACCACATGGTGCGCAACATCATGGGCGCACTGGTGTATGTGGGCAGCGGCCGGCTCAGCGTGGCGGGCTTTGCCGAATTGCTGGCGGCGCGCAGCCGTTTGCAGGCGCCGCCCACTTTTATGCCCGACGGCCTGTATCTGACCGGCGTGGATTATCCGCCCGAGTGGGGTGTGGCCACGCCGCCCGTGCCGGAATGGTTGTTTCAGGTAGCCTCAACCTGATTTTGGGAGCCAGACGATGACGTTAACTTTGCTGTTTCGCGAATATTGCAGCCTGTGCCACCGCATGCGTGCCGACTTGCAGCCGTATCAGGCGCGCTACGGCTTTGAGCTGGCCGTGCAGGATGTGGACGACGATCCCGAACTGGAGGCGCGCTACAACGAGCTGGTGCCGGTGCTGTTGCACGGCGACACCGAAATCTGCCATTGGCATCTCGACGAGGCCGCTTTGCAGCGGTTTTTGCAACAACAGGGGCTACCTGAAAGATGAACACACGCATCAAAATCTGCGGCTTCACCCGGGCGGAGGACGCCCGAGCCGCCGCCGAATTGGGCGCAGACGCCGTCGGCCTGGTGTTTTATCCGGGCAGCAAACGCCACATCGGCATCGACACCGCCCGCGAGATTGCCGCTGCCTTGCCGCCTTTTGTCAGCATCGTGGCGTTGTTTGTGAACCAAGATGCCGAATGCATCCGCCAAGTGTTGTCGCAAGTACCGGTGGACGTATTGCAGTTTCACGGCGACGAAACGCCTGAATTCTGCCGCCAGTTCCAACGCCCGTATCTGAAAGCGGTGCGGGTGCGCGAGACGGCCGATATCATGCAGGCAGCCGCCTGTTATGCCGATGCCCGTGCCGTGCTGCTGGACGCCCATGTGGAAGGCGAATACGGCGGCACCGGCCATGCTTTCGATTGGTCGGTGTTGCCCGAGCGCCTGGCCGTTTCGTGGATTTTGTCCGGCGGGCTGCATGCGAGCAATGTGGCGGCGGCGTTGCGGCAAACCGGCGCCTGCACGGTGGACGTTTCCAGCGGGGTGGAAAGCGCGCCGGGCGTGAAATGCCCGCATAAAATGCGCGAATTTATCCGCCAGGTGCGCCGTTTCGATGTTGAGGCAAACGGCTTGGCGGCAGATTAAGGAACGCGGTGACAGGCTTTCAGGCTACCTGAAAGCCTGTTTTGTTTGGCCGCGGGCGGTGCGAAGCGGCCAATCTTTGCGTCCGGTCAAACCCTGTCCGTGCGATTCTTGTTACATTTGAGTTGCTTGCTGCCTTCGGGCGGCAGCTCCCCTCAACTGCATCACATTCACAAGGAGTGCACGATGAGCGAAAAAAACGAGAACCGGAGCAAACTCGGTTTCAAGCCGATTCCGATGGCGGTGGCCGTGGGTTTGGGCGTGGCGGTGTGGCTGATTCCCACTCCGGCCGAGGTCAAACCCGAAGCCTGGAAACTGCTGGCCATGTTTGTGGGCGTGATTGCCGCCATTATCGGCAAGGCCATGCCGATTGGCGCTTTGTCGATGGTGGCCATCATGCTGGTGGCGCTCACCGGCGTAACCGCCGACAAACCCGCCGATGCGATTAAAGACGCCTTGAGCAGTTTCGCCAGCCCCTTGATTTGGCTGATCGGCGTATCCATCATGATTTCGCGCGGCATTCTGAAAACCGGCTTGGGTGCACGCATCGGTTATCTGTTTATTTCCCTGTTCGGCAAAAAAACCTTGGGCATCGGTTACAGCCTGGCTTTGTCGGAGCTGCTGCTCGCCCCCGTTACGCCGAGCAACACCGCACGCGGCGGCGGCATCATCCACCCCGTGATGAAAGCGATTGCCGCCAGCTACGATTCCGATCCCGAAAAAGGCACGCAAGGCCGCATCGGCAAATATCTGGCACTGGTGAACTACCACAGCAATCCGATCACCTCGGCCATGTTCATCACCGCCACCGCGCCCAATCCGCTGATTGTGAACCTGATTGCGGAGGCCACCAATTCCGACATCCACCTCACTTGGGGCACTTGGGCCTTGGCCATGCTGCTGCCCGGCTTGGCGGCGATGTTTCTGATGCCCTTGGTGCTCTATTTCATCTACCCGCCCGAAATCAAAGAAACGCCCAATGCGGCGCAGTTTGCCAAAGAGCGGCTGAACGAATTGGGCGCCATGAACCGCGGTGAAAAAATCATGCTCGGCATTTTTGCGCTGCTGCTGATTTTGTGGGCGGGCGTGCCGGCCATGCTGCTGGGCGACGGCTGGAAAGTGGACGCCACCACCACCGCTTTTGTCGGCCTGTCGCTGCTGTTGCTCTCCGGCGTGTTGTCGTGGGACGATGTGCTGAAAGAAAAAAGCGCGTGGGATACCGTCACTTGGTTTGCCGCACTCGTGATGATGGCCACTTTCTTGAATAAACTCGGCCTGATTGCCTGGTTTTCCGGCGTGCTGGAAGGCGGCATCGAACAGATGGGGCTGAACTGGGTGGCCGCTTCGGCGCTGCTGCTGCTGGCTTATATGTATGCCCACTATATGTTCGCCAGCACCACCGCCCACATCACCGCCATGCTGGCCGCGTTCTACACCGCAGGCATTGCCTTGGGCGCGCCGCCCATGCTGTTCGCCCTGCTGATGGCGGCCGCTTCCAGCCTGATGATGACGCTGACCCACTACGCTACCGGCACCTCTCCCGTGATTTTCGGCTCGGGCTACACCACCCTGGGCGAATGGTGGAAAGCCGGCTTTGTGATGAGCGTGGTGAACCTGCTGGTGTTTGTGGTGATCGGCGGCCTGTGGTGGAAACTGCTCGGTTATTGGTAAATTCCCTTGCCGCTGCCTGATGATTGGCCTGCGGCAAACAGGCTACCTGAAAGCGCAGTGTGCGGTTTCAGGTAGCCTTTCCAATATAGCGGGTTTGATTAAGCTCAGTGGCGGCCAGACCGCCTATGAAGGCTACCTGAAAACCAGCAGCGCGGGTTTCTCTGTGCGGCGGCGGCGTTCAGGTAGCCTTTTGGCGATATAATGCCCGCTTTTCGAATTTTGATTGCAAAGGTAAGCACAGCATGTCCGCATTCCGTCAGGATTTCCTCCGTTTCGCCCTGGAGCGCGAAGTATTGAAGTTTGGCGAATTCACCACCAAGGCCGGCCGCCAGTCGCCTTATTTTTTCAACGCCGGCCTGTTTAACGACGGCGCGGCCACCCTTGCGCTGGCGCGTTTTTACGCCCAAGCGATTTTGGAAAGCAAGGTGCCGTTCGACATGCTGTTCGGCCCGGCCTACAAAGGCATCATTCTGGCGGCGGCCACCGCCATGATGTTGGCCGAGCAGGGCGTGAACGTGCCGTTTGCCTACAACCGCAAAGAGGCGAAAGACCACGGCGAAGGCGGCGTGCTGGTGGGGGCGCCGCTTAAAGGGCGGGTGCTGATTATCGACGACGTGATTTCCGCCGGCACCTCCGTGCGCGAGTCGGTCAAGCTGATTGAAGCCGCCGGCGCCACGCCTGCGGCGGTGGCGATTGCGCTCGACCGCATGGAAAAAGGCAGCGGAGAATTATCCGCCGTGCAGGAAGTGGAGCAGCAATACGGCCTGCCGGTGGTGGCGATTGCCAGTCTGCGCGATTTGCTGGCGCTGTTGCAGGACGATGCACAGTTCCGCGAACACCTGGCGCCGGTGCAGGCCTACCGCGACCGCTACGGCGTGGCCTGATTCGGCTTGAAAGCAAACAGCCGGCACCGGTGGCATAACGGTGCCGGCTGTTTTCAGGTAGCCTGAGACCTTTGCAAAACCCCCATCTGCGGCGCATTTCTGCGTTGTGCGTTTATGCCCTATGGGTACTGCTCGCTCGCTTGCCTATCTTCATGATATGTCTGTCCCACAGGAATTCCTAGCGTTTACACTCGCTGCGCTGCTACGCCTTGAACTGCATCTACATCTGAGGGTTTTGCAAAGGTCTCAGCCTGAAGTTGGCCGGGGCGGGTGTTTAGAGCGCCGCTTCGTCGCGTTCGCCGGTGCGGATGCGGATCACGCTTTCCACCGGCAGCACGAAAATTTTGCCGTCGCCGATTTTGCCCGACTGCGCTGCCTGCACAATGGTCTCCACCGCGTGCTCCACCAAGTCGTCGGCCAGCACAATTTCCAGCCGCACTTTGGGCAGAAAGTCCACCGCGTATTCCGCGCCGCGGTAGATTTCGGTGTGGCCTTTTTGGCGGCCGAACCCTTTCACTTCGCTCACTGTCATGCCGGTGATGCCGATTTCGGTGAGCGCTTCGCGTACGTCGTCGAGCTTGAACGGTTTGATGATGGCTTCGATTTTTTTCATATGGTGTCCTCGGTAAAATGGCCGTGTGGCGGGAATGCTTGACTCCCAATACCGCCGCCGGCCTGACTGAAACAGGCCTTACGCTATCACAAGCCCGCCGTATCTGCCAGCCTGCGCCGCCTGCGGGCGGGCAGACAGCTTTCAGGTAGCCTGCGCGGGCAAAATCTTGGGTGGGGGAAAGGCGTTTTCGCGTATAATCCGCCTCTCTTTTTATCTTTCCGATTTTGTGTGAGCACGAGCCATCATGTCCGTCGTATTGCCCTTGCGCGGCGTTGCCGCCCTGTCTGATTTCCGTGTCGAAAAACTCCTGCAAAAAGCCGCGGCCGCCGGCCTGCCGAAAGCAGAATTAAGCAGCGAATTTTGGTATTTTGTGAGCAGCGAATCCGCGCTGAACCACGAAACCGCAACAAAATTGCAGGCTTTGTTAGCAGCAGAAAGTGTCGAAAAAACACCCGAAGCCGAAAACAGCCTGCATTTGTTTTTAATCACCCCGCGCATCGGCACCATTTCGCCGTGGGCATCCAAAGCCACCGACATCGCGCACAACTGCGGCTTGGGTGAAATCGAACGCATCGAGCGCGGCATGGCGGTGTGGGTGAAAGGCGAGTTGAACGCCGAGCAAAAACAGCAATGGGCCGCCCTCTTGCACGACCGCATGACCGAAAGCGTGTTGCCCGATTTTCAGACGGCCTCGCAGCTCTTCGCCCACCCCGAAGCGCAAACTTTTGCTACCGTTGACGTTTTAGGCAAAGGCAAAGACGCTTTAATACAAGCCAACAGCGAACTGGGCTTGGCATTGTCGCCCGACGAAATCGACTATCTGCTGGAAAACTACCAAGCCTTGCAGCGCAACCCCAGCGATGTCGAACTGATGATGTTCGCACAGGCCAACTCCGAACACTGCCGCCACAAAATCTTCAATGCCGACTTCATCTTAAACGGCGAAAAACAGCCCAAATCGCTGTTCGGCATGATTCGCGACACCCACAATGCCCACCCCGAAGGCACGATTGTGGCCTATAAAGACAACGCTTCCATCATCGAAGGCGCGAAAATCGAGCGTTTCTACCCGCGTGCGGACGAGCAGCAAGGCTACCGCTTCAGCGAAGAAGAAACGCACATTTTGATGAAAGTGGAAACCCACAACCACCCCACCGCCATTGCACCTTTCGCAGGCGCGGCCACCGGTGCGGGCGGCGAAATCCGCGACGAAGGTGCCACCGGCAAAGGCGCACGCCCGAAAGCGGGTTTGACCGGCTTTACCGTATCCAACCTCAACATCCCCGATTTCAAACAACCGTGGGAAGGCGGCTACGGCAAGCCCGACCACATCAGCAGCCCGCTCGACATCATGATCGAAGGCCCCATCGGCGGCGCGGCGTTCAACAATGAATTCGGCCGCCCCAACCTTTTGGGCTATTTCCGCACCTTTGAAGAAGCGTTCGAAGGCCAAATGCGCGGCTACCACAAACCCATCATGATTGCCGGCGGCTTGGGCAACATTCAGGCAGGCCAAACTCATAAAGACCAAATCCCCGAAGGCGCATTATTGGTGCAACTCGGCGGCCCCGGCATGCTGATCGGTTTGGGTGGCGGCGCAGCCTCTTCTATGGATACCGGCAGCAACGCCGCCGATTTGGACTTCAACTCGGTACAGCGCGGCAACCCCGAAATCGAACGCCGCGCACAAGAAGTGATCGACCGCTGCTGGCAGTTGGGCGCAGGCAATCCGATTATTGCCATTCACGATGTCGGCGCAGGCGGCTTGTCGAACGCTTTTCCCGAATTGGTCAACGACGCAGGCCGCGGTGCAATATTCAAACTGCGCGACGTGCCGCTGGAAGAGCACGGCTTAAGCCCGATGCAGATTTGGTGTAATGAGGCGCAAGAGCGTTATGTGTTGTCGATTTTGCCCGAACACTTAGACTTGTTCCGCCAAATCTGCGAGCGCGAACGCTGCCCGTTTGCCGTGGTCGGCACCGCCACCGACGACGGCCATCTGCAAGTGCGCGACGATTTGTACGGCAACCATCCCGTTGATTTGCCGCTGAACGTTTTGCTCGGAAAACCGCCCAAAACCACCCGCAGTGACAACACCGTAAGGCCGTCTGCGACCGACGGAAGTCCCTGTGGGGAAAAACCGTTTTCAGGTAGCCATATCGATTTGAAAGAAGCCGCCTACCGCGTGTTGCGCCTGCCCACCGTGGCTGCCAAAAACTTCCTGATTACCATCGGCGACCGCAGCGTTGGCGGCATGACCCACCGTGACCAAATGGTAGGGCGTTACCAAACCCCCGTGGCCGATGCCGCCGTAACCATGATGGGCTTCAACACCCACAAAGGCGAAACCATGGCCATGGGCGAAAAACCGACCGTTGCCCTCTTTAACGCGCCCGCTTCCGGACGCATGGCCATCGGCGAAACGCTGACCAACCTCGCCGGCGTGAATATCGGCGACATCGGCAACATCAAACTTTCCGCCAACTGGATGGCCGCCTGCGGCAATGCCGGCGAAGACGAAAAACTCTACCGCACCGTCGAAGCTGTGTCGCAAACCTGTCAGGAACTGGGCATCAGTATTCCCGTGGGCAAAGATTCGCTGTCGATGAAAACCGTGTGGCAAGACAACGGCACGCAAAAATCGGTAACTTCGCCGTTGAGCCTGATTATTACCGGCTTCGCGCCGGTGCAGGACGTGCGCAAAACCGTTACGCCCGAATTGAAAAACACGGCAGACAGCGTATTGCTGGCCGTGGATTTGGGCTTCGGCAAAGCGCGCATGGGCGGCTCGGCCTTAAGCCAAGTGTATAACGATATGGCAGGCGAAGCGCCGGATATCGAAGCAGGCCGTCTGAAAGCGTTTTACCAAGTGATCCAGCAGCTTGTGGCCGAAGATAAATTGCTGGCTTACCACGACCGCAGCGACGGCGGCCTGTTTGCTACGTTGGCGGAAATGGCGTTTGCTGCACGTTGCGGCTTGGATGTTCGGCTACCTGAAAACGCAGATGCGCTTTCCGTGCTGTTTAACGAAGAGCTGGGCGCGGTGCTGCAAGTACGCCAAGCCGATGCCGAAGCGGTGCGTCAAGTATTTGCCGCCGTTGGTTTGAGTGATGCGGTATCAAAAATTGCCGTAGCCAACGATACCGACACACTGCACATCTCCAGCGGCAGCGAAGTGATTTTCAACGAAAGCCGTCTGAAATTACAACAAGCATGGCAAGAAACCAGCCATCAAATCCAACGCCTGCGCGACAACCCCGAATGCGCCGACAGCGAATTTGCCCTGCTGGAAGACAACCAACGCAGCGCGCTGTTTGCCGACCTGAAATTCGACCTTAAAGAAGACATCGCCGCACCGTTTATCGCGAGCGGTGCCAAGCCGAAAATCGCCGTATTGCGCGAACAAGGCGTGAACGGACAGGTGGAAATGGCTGCCGCCTTTACCCGCGCGGGCTTCGATGCTTACGACGTACACATGAGCGACTTGATGGCCGGCCGCGTGAAACTGGCCGACTTCCACATGCTCGCCGCCTGCGGCGGTTTCAGCTACGGCGACGTATTGGGTGCGGGCGCAGGCTGGGCGAAATCCATCCTGTTCCACCCCGAACTGCGCGACCAGTTCAGCGCCTTCTTCGAGCGCGGCGACACGCTCACTTTGGGTGTGTGCAACGGCTGCCAAATGGTGAGCAACTTGGCGGAAATCATCCCCGGCACGCAAGGCTGGCCGAAGTTCAAACGCAACAGAAGCGAACAGTTTGAAGCCCGCCTGAGCATGGTCAACGTGCCCAAATCGCCCTCGCTGATTCTGGCCGAAATGCAGGGCAGCCATCTCCCCGTAGTCGTGAGCCACGGCGAAGGCCGCGCCGATTTCGCCCATATCGGCGGCAAAATTTCCCCACAGGGGCTTCCTGCGGGCGCAGACGGCCTCAACATCGCCCTGCAATATGTGGACGGCTTGGGCGCAGTCACCCAAACCTACCCGCTCAACCCC
This sequence comes from Neisseria shayeganii, assembly GCF_014054965.1. Classification (NCBI taxonomy): domain Bacteria; kingdom Pseudomonadati; phylum Pseudomonadota; class Betaproteobacteria; order Neisseriales; family Neisseriaceae; genus Neisseria; species Neisseria shayeganii. The sequence continues at coordinate 393,711 of NZ_CP059567.1, forward strand.
AACGGCTCGCCGCAAGGCATCGCAGGCGTAACCAATGCCGACGGCCGCGTTACCATCATGATGCCGCACCCCGAGCGCGTGTACCGCACCGCCCAAATGAGCTGGCATCCCGACGATTGGCAAAACAGCGAACTTTCCGGCTGGTACAGAATGTTCGCCGGCGCGCGCAAGGCTTTGGGTTGATGAGCCGGTAGGATAAACCAGCAGGCTACCTGAACATCCTTTCAGGTAGCCTGATGTGCTATCATGCGCCGTTTCCGAATTCAGCAAACGCATACCCGCAAAACATCATGGGACAAAAAATCCAAGCCGTAAAAGGCATGAACGATCTCCTGCCGGTGGAGCAGAAAGATTTCAAGCTCACCGCCGCCTTCTGGCAGGCATTTGAAGACAAAGTGGCGGCGTGGACGCGCCGCTTCGGCTACCGCCAAATCCGCACCCCCATCGTGGAGCAGACCGGCCTTTTCGTGCGCTCCATCGGCGAAGAAACCGATGTGGTGGGCAAAGAGATGTACACCTTTGCCGACTCCAACGACACCCTCAGCCTCAGCCTGCGCCCCGAAGGCACGGCCTCCTGCCTGCGTGCGGTGGTGGAGCACAACCTCCTGTATAACGCCCCGCAAAAACTGTGGTACATCGGCCCCATGTTCCGCCGCGAACGGCCACAGAAAGGGCGCTACCGCCAGTTTCACCAAGTCGGCATCGAGGCGCTGGGCTTTGAAGGGCCGGACATCGATGCCGAAATCATCGCCATGAGCGCCGATTTGTGGCGCGAATTGGGCATTGCCGAACACCTCACGTTGGAACTCAACAGCCTGGGCAACCGAGAAGAACGCGCCGCCCACCGCGAAGCGCTGGTGGGCTACCTGAAAGCCCATGAGGCGCAGCTGGACGAAGACAGCCGCCGCCGCATGCACACCAATCCGCTGCGCGTGCTCGACAGTAAAAATCCCGATCTGCAAGACATCTGCAACGGCGCGCCGCGTTTGGCCGACTATTTGGGCGAAGCCTCACAACAACACTACCGCGAATTGAAAGCCCTGCTCGACGGCCTGGGCATTGCCTATGTGGAAAACCCCCGCCTGGTGCGCGGTTTGGACTACTACAACCAAACCGTGTTTGAATGGACCACCGACAAACTCGGCGCCCAAGCCACGGTATGCGGCGGCGGCCGCTACGACGGCCTGATTGAAGAGTTGGGCGGCAAGCCCGCCGCCTGCGTGGGTTTTGCCATGGGCATCGAACGCCTGCTGCTTTTGGTGCGCGAATACGGCAGCCTGCCTTGCGACGAAGCGCCGGATGTGTTTGTGATGCAGCAGGGCGAAGGCAGCACGTTGGCCGCCATGCGCCACGCCGCCGCCCTGCGTGCCGAGGGTTGGAACGTGCAGCAGTATTGCGGCGGTCAAAGCCTGAAAGCGCAGATGAAAAAAGCCGACGCCAGCGGCAGCCGCTTCGCCCTGATTGTGGCCGAAAGCGAGCTGGCGGCGGACAGCGTTACCCTCAAAGACATGCAGGGCGGCCGCGGCCAGACCACCGTGCCGGCCGGGCACCTGCTTTCCACCCTGAAAGAATGGACTGAATAATGGCTGTTTACGATTTAAAAGACCAAGAAGAAATCGAGAATTTCAAACATTTCTGGCGCAGCTGGGGCCGCTGGCTGTTTGCCGTGCTGGCCGCCGCCGCCCTGGCGTATTTGGGCTGGGTGGTGTACCAAAGCTACCAAAACGGCAAAAACAGCGAAGCCGTGGCCTTGTTTGACGACTGGGCGCAGAAATATCAGGCTGGCCAGCACGGCCAGTCTGCCGAGGTGTTGGTGAAGCTGCAAAGCGAATATCCCGCCACCGTATCGGCCGCCCAAGCCACGCTGATGCAGGCCGGCTATGCCTACGGCCAAGCCCGTTACGACGAAGCCGCCGGCCACCTGAACTGGGTGTTGAAATACCAAGACGAACCGCTGATCCGCGCCTTGGCCATCCAGCGTTTGGCCACCGTGCAGCTCCAGCAGCAGCAGTATGATGCCGCGCTCGCCACGCTGGCACAGCCGGTAGATGCCGCATTCGAGGCGCAGATTCTGGAAACCAAGGGCGATGTGTATCTTGCCCAAGGCAAACCGGAAGAAGCCGTGGCCGCTTACCGTCAGGCTTTGGAAAAGCTGCCGGAAACATCGCCCGCCCGCGAATTGCTGAAGCTGAAGGCCGAACAGGCAATTTGAGTTTCATCTTATGATGCAAAAAGGCTACCTGAAAGCTTTCAGGTAGCCTTTTTGGCGGTGGGGCGCCCGTTATTTACCACACCGTCTATTTACCACACCGTCCGCAGCAGGCCGATGCCCAAATAGGCCATCATCAGCGCAATCAGCGTGTCCAAGAGCCGCCACACGCCCTCGCGGCGGAACAACGGTTGTAGCAGGCGGGCGCCGAAGCCCAAGCTGCAGAACCACAATACCGACATGCTGGCCGCCCCCAGCCAGAACGCCCACTTTTCCGCTGCGGCAAAACCAGCCGCCACACCGCCGATCAGCAGCACGGTATCGAGGTAGACATGCGGGTTAAGCAACGTCATCGCCGCCACCGTGGCCAATACCTTGCCCGCCGGCTGCGGCCGGGTGTGCTCCGTATCCAGCACCAGATGCCCGCCGCCCTGCCAGGCGCGTTTCGCGGCCAGCAGGCTGTAGCCGAGCAGAAACAGCCCGCCGCCCCACGTCATCGCCTGCAGCAAGCCGGGCGAAGCAACGGCCACCCGGCCCAAGCCCCATACTCCCGCGCCGATCAACAGCATATCGCACACGCAGCAAAAGGCCACCACCAGCGGCACCTGCTGCTTGAGCAGGCCCTGCCGCAGCACATAAGCGTTTTGCGCGCCGATCGCCACAATCAGCCCCGCGCACAGCATCAATCCTTTCAGATAATAAGCCCACATCGGCGCTTCTTTTCTCTTGCTTGTCTGAGCCCGCACTATGCCGCAAAATCCGTTCGGCGGCCATGCGCTGCAATACGATTCAGGCTACCTGAAAAAAACGCATCCCCATCTTGGTTTCCATTATGCTCACCGATCCCAAACTCGCCGCCGCTTTTTTGCAGGTATTGGCCAGCGGCAGCTTCGAGCAGGCCGCAGCCGAGCTGCATCTGAGCCCGTCTGCCGTGTCCCAACGCATCCGCCGATTGGAGGCGCAAACCGGTTGTCTTTTGCTCACCCGCCGTCCGCCGCTGCGGGCCACGCCTGCCGGGCGCAAGCTGGTGGGCTATTTGCGCCGCGCCGATATGCTGGAGCAGGAAATGCAGCGCGAACTGGCTGCCGAACCGCAGCCTTTCGTGCTGCGGCTGGCGGTGAATTATGACATTCTCGATACCTGGCTGATGCCGGTGTTGGCCCAGTTGAAACACCGCCACCGGCTGCTGTACCGCCTGTATGCCGACGACCAAAACCACACCCTCGATTTGCTCACCGAGGGTGAAGTGCACGCCGCCCTCAGCAGCCGCAGTCAGGCGCAGCATGCTGGCGAAGTGCACTATTTGGGGGCGCAGCGCTACCGCCTGTTGGCCGCTGCCGAGACGGCGGCGCAATGGTTTGCTGAAGGGGTGGATCGCAGCAGCTTGCGTCGGGCCCCATTGCTGGTGTTCAACCGCAAAGACCGTTTGCAGCATGATTTTTTGCAGACACACTTCGGCATCCGGGCCGATCATTGCCAACAGCATACGGTGCCCTCGAACAACGCTTTTTATCAGGCGCTGCGGCTCGGCTTCGGTTACGGCATGATTCCCGACTGCCAAAGCCGTGACGATTTGGCGGCCGGTCTGCTGTGCGACTTGGCTCCCGGCCGTTTTGCCGATGTGCCGGTGTATTGGCACGGCTGGCAAGTATCGCCGCCGCTGATGCAGCGGGTACGCGAAGATTTTGCCCGCATGGCGGCCGCTTATTTGGATGGTGCGGCCCGCGGGGATGGACAATATTTGGGTGAAAGCGGTATCGGTTTCGCTGTGCAGTCTTGATTTGCATTCAGAATAAACGTATCTTCACAATGCAAGCCTGACGGCACACCGCAAGCCCTTCCGCCCTCCATCCAACGCAGGGAACACGCCATGGATCTCAACCAGTTAAAAAGCTTTGTCGCCGTTGCCCACCAAGGCAACCTCACGCAGGCAGCGGAAAACCTGCACCTTTCTCAGCCGGCCGTTTCCGCCCAAATCAAAGCCATCGAGCGGCATCTCGACGTACAGCTTTTCGAACGCAATGCCCAAGGCATGAGCCTCACCGCCGCCGGCAGTGCGCTGCTGCCCGAAGCGGAAGCCCTGTTGCGCCACATGCACCGCCTCGACCATTTCGCCAGCCGCTTGGCCGGCAGCCACACCGATGTGCTGGAAGTGGGCATCATCCACCCCTTGAGCAGTAAAAAAACCGCACAGCTGGCCCAGTGTCTGCGCGACGAGCTGCCCGATGTGCACCTCAAATTCCGTTTCGGCCTCAGCGGCGACCTCATCAATGCGGTGCGTAAAAAAGAGCTGCACGCCGGTTTTTTTCTCGGCAGCAACCCCTACCGCAGCGTGCAGGCCGTGCCTTTGGAGCAGGTGGAGTATGTGCTGCTCTGCCATCATGACGAGGCGGAAACCGTCCGCGCCGGTCTGCCCAAGAGTTTGAACCGCTGCAACTGGATCGATATGTCGGCCGCTTCCGGCAGCAGCAAACACATCCAGCAACTGTGGCGGCAGCTGAAGGTGTCGCCGCCTAGCCGCATCCAATGCGACCGCCCATCGGCCATGATCGATATGGCCGCCCAAGGCTTGGGTGTGGCCTTTGTGCCGCGCCGCGCGGCTGTGAAAGCCATCGGCAGCGGCCTGCCGGTGGCGGTGGTGGAAGAAGTGGCTGCTGCCATCGAATTGAATTTCGTTTATCCTGCCGAGTATGAGGAAAACCCGTTGGTATCGGCCTTGGCCGAAGTGGTGGCGCGGGTGTGGCCGGCGGCGGTATGAAGCGGGCAGGGGTGTCGGCACGATGAGGGGCTGAGACCTTTGCAAACCCGCCATCTGCGGCGCATTTCTGCGTTGTGCGTTTATGCCCTATGGGTACTGCTCGCTCGCTTGCCTATCTTCATGATATGTCTGTCCCACGGGGATTCCTGGCGTTCACGTTCGCTGCGCTGCTGCGCCTTGAACTGCATCCACATCTGGGGGTTTTGCAAAGGTCTCAGGCTGCCGCGATTTGCGGCGATGTCCGCCCCGCAAATGTTTGCTCGTCTCTCAAAACAGATCAGGCTACCTGAAAGCGTTTCAGGTAGCCTGATGTTTGCGTATCGGGACGGCTTAAGCGTTGCCGGCGGGCGCGGCTTGCTGTTGCTCGTACATGGCTTCGAAGTTGATCGGCGCCAACAGCACGGGCGGGAAGCCGGCGCGGGTGATGGCGGAGGAAACCGCTTCGCGCGCATAGGGGTAGAGGATGTTCGGGCAGGCGATGCCGAGCAGCACTTTCACGTCGTCTTCCGGAATGTTTTCCAGGCGGAAGATGCCGTTTTGCGCCACTTCGTTCAAAAACAGCACGCGGCCGTCGGCCAGCTTGGCGGTGACGGTGAGCACCACGCTGACGTCGTAGAAATTGTCTTCCAGTTTTTGCGATTCGTGGTGCACTTTCAGTTCCACGTCAGGGCTTTCCTGGGTGAGGAAGATTTGCGGGGCGTGCGGCACTTCCAGCGACAGGTCTTTCACATACAGTTTTTCAATGCTGAATACGGGTTGTTGTTGCTCGCTCATGGCGTTCTTTCTGTGAGGGTGGAAAAACGGGCGTTAGGCTACCTGAAAACGCTTCAGTCTGCCAGCATTTCGTCCAGCCGGCCTTGCTGGTTGAGAGCGCGCAGGTCGTCGAAGCCGCCGACGGGGGTGTCGCCGATGAAAATCTGCGGCACGGTGCGGCGGCCGGTGAGTTCGATCATGCGGGCGCGTACTTCGGGGGCGTCGGCAGAAATTTCGGTGATTTCGTGTACGCCTTTCTGCGCCAGCAGCATTTTGGCCATCTGGCAGTAGGGACAGAAGCGGCCGGTGTACATGGTAACGGGTTTCATGGCGGTGTGTTCCGGTGAGGGTGGATGGGGGTGGCCGGCGGCGGTTGGCCTCAGAACCTGTTCAAAATCTCCGCTGCGGCGGTATGTTCGGTCCAAATCCGGCATCTGCTGCGTTGCAAAGACTGGCAAGATGCTCAATCTTGCGCGTATTCTTGCCTGGCATCTGCGGTTTTTGCTTCGAGAGACCGCTGCGCAAGAAGTTGTTGAACGGGTCCTAATTGGGGGCGCCGCCCGTGCTTTCAAGCCGGTTGGCGGTGCTCAGATCGCGCACGATGCGGTTGACGAGGGCGTCTAAGTCGGGCAGGTAGCCGTCGGATCGCTCGCTGTTGATGATCACCACCACGGCCAGGCGGCGGCCGTGCGCGGGCAGCCAGTAGCCGGCCAGGGCGCGCACATTGCGCAGGGTGCCGGTTTTCATGCGTAGGGGGGTGCCGAGTTGGCGGAAGCGGGTTTTGAGGGTGCCGTCCACGCCGGCAATCGGCAGGGTGTCGATAAAGGCTTGGCGGAAGGGCGATCGGTAAGCCTGATACAGCATGCTGCCGAGGAAGCGGGCGGTGGCGCGTTCGCGGCGCGACAGGCCGGAGCCGTTTTCCAACACCAAGGCTTCGTCGTCCAGGCCGGCCGACACCAGCTGGCGGCGCACGGCGGCTTCGGCGTTCACTGCGCTGCGGCCGCCGGCTTCGCGCTGGCCGAGGGTGAGGAAAACGCTGCGGGCGATCAGGTTGTTGGAAAATTTGTTCATGTCGCTGAGCACTTCGGCCAAGGGCTTGGAGCGGTTCACCGCCAGCACGCGGCTGCCGGCGGGGGCGGTGCCGCGGCCGAAGCCGTACAGCCCGCCCAGCCCCTGTGCCAGCCAATGGCCGCGGAAGCTCTCTTCGGCAAAACGCGGCGCGTCAAATAGGTTGATGAACATTTTCTGCCCCGCGCAGGCGGCCGGCAGGCGGCCTTTGAAAACGAGGGACTGGTTTTCCCACACGGCGGAAACGTGGTTGGCCAGTTTGCCGCAGCGGCCGCCCGTCCAGGCTACCTGAAGGGTGTCGGTGCGGATGCCGGGCAGCGGCGGATTGAGTTGGAAGGCGGGCCGGCCGTCGGCATCCTGCCCGGCGGTGGCCCACAATACTTTGTAGGCCACCATGTGCGGGTCGGGCGGGGTGGAGAAGGCTTGGTCGGCATCGTGCTCGAAGCCATCGGCGCTGCCGTGGCCGCGCCACACGCTGCGGTCGAGCACCACTTTGCCGTTGAGGCTGGCGATGCCTTGTGCCGCCAGCTGTTGCTGCATGGCGATCAGGTCGGGCTGGTCGAACACGGGATTGCCGCTGCCCACCCAATAGAGGTCGCCGTGCAGGGCGCCGTTGCCGACGGGGGCGCTGCTGCGCCATTCGGTTTGCCAGCGGAAGTCGCTGCCCAGGGCGCGGAAGGCGGCGAAGGCGGTCACCAGCTTCATGGTGGAGGCGGGATTCATGCCCACATCGGCGCGGTGGGCCAGCAGCACTTCGCCGTTGTCCACGTCTTGCACATACACCGCCACTTCGTCCGGCCGCATGCGCCCGAAATCGAGCGCGGAGGCTACCTGAAAGCAGAGGGCGAGGGCGGCGGCGAATAAGAGGCGGTTTAGGCGGGTGGTCATCGGCGGTTTCCGTGGCGTGTTCGGTTGGGTAAGGGGTTTTCAGGTAGCCTGAGGGATGGGGTGGAGGCTTACATATCGAGCGGATCGACATCCACCGACCAACGACAGGCGGCGCAGGTTTTGGCGGCGGCCTGCACGGCTTCCTGCCAGGCGGAAAGGGCGCGGTGCAGGGCTTTGCGGTCGGGGCTTTCCAGAAACACCTGAGCGCGTTCCCGCCCGGCCAGCCGCGCCATCAGCATGGGCACCGGCCCCAGGCATTGTACGCTTTCCGGCAGCACGGGCAGCACCGCGTCGGCAGCCTGCTGCAACACGGCCAGCGCGTCGGCCATCAGCGGGGCGTCGGCGCGCACGGCGGCGGCGTAGGCAAACGGCGGCAGGCCGTAGGCGGCGCGTTCGGCCAGCTCGCCGTCGGCGAAGGCCGCGTAATCCTGTTGCAGCAGCGCCTGATACACGCGGTGCTCGGGCAGCTGGGTTTGGATCAATACCCGTCCGCCCGGCCCGGCGCGACCGGCGCGTCCGGCCACTTGCATCAGTTCGGCAAACAGCCGCTCCGGCGCACGGTAGTCGGCGCTGTAGAGGCTGCCGTCGGCATTGAGCACCACCACCAGATTCAGGCGGGCGAAGTCGTGCCCTTTGGCCAGCATTTGGGTGCCGACCAGAATATCGATGCTGCCAGCGTCGATGCGGCGGTATAAATCGGCCCAGTCGTCTTTGCGCGAGGTGCTGTCGCGGTCCACCCGCACCACCTGCGCCTGCGGCACGGCTTGGCGCAGCAGGTCTTCTGCCCGCTGGGTGCCGAAGCCGACGGCGGTGAGGTCTTGATTGCCGCAGTCGGGACAGCGGCGCGGGACGGGTGTGATGTGGCCGCAGTGGTGGCAGCGCAGTTGGCGGCTGCGCTGATGCAGCACCATTTTGGCCGAACAGTGCGGGCAGCCGAACAAATGGCCGCAGTCGCCGCAGAATATGGCGGGGGCGAAACCGCGCCGGTTGAGATAGACCATGCTCATGCCGCCGGCGGCATGGTTTTCCTGCAACAGCTTGATGGCGGCGGCGGAAAAGCCGTGTTCGAGCGCTTCGCGGCGCACGTCGAGCAGGCGTATATCGGGCAGGCGGGATTCGGCGCGGGCGCGCTCGGGTAGGGTAAGCAGGGTGTAGCGGCCGCTTTGGGCCTTGTACCAACTTTCTAAGCTGGGAGTGGCGCTGCCGAGTACCACGGCGCAGCCGGCCTGTTGCGCCCGCCACAGGGCCAAGTCGCGTGCCTGATAGCGCAGTTCGCTGTCTTGTTTGAAAGAAGCGTCGTGTTCTTCGTCCACAATCACCAGCCCCAAATCGGGCAGGGGGGTGAACACCGCCAGCCGCGTGCCCACGATCAGGCGCGCTTGGCCGAGCAGGGCTTTCAGGTAGCCTTGGCTGCGCTCGCCTGCCGCGGTTTGGCTGTGCAGCACGGCGGTGGGCACATCGGCGAAACGCTGTTGCAGGCGGGCCAAGAGCTGGGGCGTGAGGTTGATTTCCGGCAGCAGAAACAGCACCTGTTTGCCGCGTGCCAAAGCGGCGGCCATCATCTCGAAATAGGCTTCAGTTTTGCCGCTGCCGGTGATGCCGAACAACAGAAAGGGTGAGAAGCCGTCGGCGGCCACCACCGCATCGGCGGCGGCCTGTTGCTGCGGGTTCAGGGTTTGCGCGGTCGGGCGGACGGCCCATTGCAGGGTGTCGGCATGGACAGTCAGCCAGCCGGCGGCCTGCCATTTGGCCAACAGGGCAGCCGCCTGAGGATGTAGCCGTTTGGCGGCACGGGCGGTGAGGCTACCTGAACGCAGCGCCTGCCATAAGGCGGCCTGCCGTTTGTGTGTCGGCGCGGTTTGGGCGCGTCCGGCGGCGTTGAGCGCGTAATACAGCGGCGGCTCGGGCACGCTGCAGGGTTTGGCTTGGCGCAGGCCGGCGGGCAGGGCGGTGAACACGGTTTGGCCGAGCGGATAATGGTAGTAGCGGGCGGTGAAGGCCATCAGTTCGCGCCAGTTTTCCGGCAGCGGCGGTTCTTGCGCGAAGATGTGTTTGACCGGCAGGATTTTTTCTTCGGCCACGTCCGGCGTGTCGGTCATGCCCCAAACAATACCCGCCAGCGTGCGGCCGGCAAACGGCACCGCCACCCGCGTGCCTGCCGTCAAATCATGCGGCACGGCATAGGTAAACAGTTTGGACAGCGGCACATTCAGCGCAACCTGGCAATACGGCACGGTGGTTCCGAGGTAAAACAAAACAGCGCGCATTGTACCCCAAACCGCCGGGCTACCTGAAAGCCGCCGAGCATGCCGCCGCACGGCTTATGCCGAAGCGGAAAACTTGTTATGATGCCGCCTTTTGCCGCTCCGGCCGCTTATGCCCGATCACACCGCCCAAATCATCACCAGCTACGGCCGCCGCTTTATTGTGCGCACGCCCGACGGCCGCACCTTCGATGCCACCACCCGAAAAAAGCGGGTGGATTTCGCCTGCGGCGATTTCGTCCGCCTCACGCCTGTCAACGACGAACAGGCGGTGATTGAAGACTACCTGCCGCGCCAAAGCCTGCTCTACCGCCAAGACGCCTGGCGCACCAAGCTGATTGCCGCCAATGTCAGCCAGCTGCTGGTGGTGCTCGCTGCGGTGCCCACGCCCAGCAAAACCTTTCTCCAGCGCGCCCTGCTGGCCGCCGAAGCGGCCGACATCCGCGCCGTGATTGTGCTGAACAAGGCCGATTTGCCCGAAACCGAAGCGTGGCGCGGAAAGCTGGCGTTTTACGAAAACTTGGGCTATCCGCTGCTGGTGTTGAGCGCCTTGGCGCAGGCCGATGCCTTGTGGCCGGTGTTGCAGGGGCACACCAATATCCTGCTCGGCCAAAGCGGCATGGGCAAATCCACCCTCACCAACGCGCTGTTAGGCAGCCAAACCGCCCGCACCGGCGATATCTCCACCGCCCTCGATTCCGGCCGCCACACCACCACCCACGCCCAGCTCTACGACCTGAACGCGGACACCCGCCTGATCGATTCCCCCGGCCTGCAGGAGTTCGGCCTGCATCACCTGGCCGCGGCCGATCTGCTGCACTATTTTCCCGATATGCGCCCTTGGGTCGGCGCTTGCCGCTTCCACAACTGCACCCACCGCCAAGAGCCAGGCTGTGCCGTTAAAGCGGCGGCCGAAGCCGGTACGGTGTCGCCGGCCCGTTTGGCTTTTTTGCAGCAGATTACCGATGAGCTTTTGCGGTGAGCCAAGCGGTTTCAGGTAGCCTGATAATACTTGACTGAATTACTCGGTTATTGCACAATCCGCCCCCGTTGAGTATTTCGGGACAAGGGACAGCATGCGACTGACCACCAAAGGCCGCTTTGCGGTAACCGCCATGCTGGATGTGGCACTCTACGGGCAAAGCAGCCCGGTGAGCCTGAATGCCGTCAGCGAACGGCAAAACATCTCCCTGTCCTATTTGGAACAGCTCTTCGGCAAATTGCGCCGCGCCGGCCTGGTGGAAAGCATCCGCGGCCCCGGCGGCGGTTATGTGCTCGGCCAAGCGGCTGCCGCCATCAATGTCGCCCAAATCATCGATGTGGTGGAAGACCGCTTCGATGCCACCCAATGCAACGGCAAAAGCAACTGCCGCGAAGGCGCACGCTGCCTGACCCACGATTTGTGGGAAAACCTCAACCACACCATCCGAGGCTACCTGAACGGCGTCTCCCTGCAAGACCTGCTCGACCAAAAACAAGCCGCCGGCGTCGGCCGCACCATTGCCCTGAATCCGATGCCCGCCGCCAAACACAAGCAAACCAGATAACAACGGAAGAACCGACCATGACCATCCACACCCCCATCTATCTCGACTACGCCGCCACCACTCCGGTTGATCCGCGGGTAGCTGAAAAAATGATTCCTTATTTGACCGAGCTGTTCGGCAACCCCGCCTCCAACAGCCACAGCTTCGGCTGGACGGCGGAAGAAGCGGTGGAAAACGCCCGCTACGAAATCGCCCAACTGATTCACGCCGATGCCAAAGAAATCGTGTTCACCAGCGGCGCCACCGAATCCAACAACCTGGCCATCAAAGGCGCGGCGCACTTCTACAAAACCAAAGGCAAACACCTCATCACCGTGAAAACCGAACACAAAGCGGTGTTGGACACCATGCGCGAACTCGAACGCCAAGGCTTTGAAGTGACCTACCTCGGCGTACAGGAAAACGGCCTGATCGATTTGGCAGAACTCAAAGCCGCCATCCGCCCCGACACCATTCTCATTTCCGTGATGTGGGTCAACAACGAAATCGGCGTGATTCAAGACATTCCCGCCATTGGCGAAATCTGCCGCGAAAATAAAATCATCTTCCATGTGGATGCCGCCCAAGCCTGCGGAAAAACCCCGGTGGACGTAGAGGCCGCCAAAGTCGATCTGCTCTCCATGTCCGCCCACAAAATTTACGGCCCCAAAGGCATCGGCGCCTTATATGTGCGCCGCAAACCCCGCGTGCGCCTCGAAGCCCAAATCCACGGCGGCGGCCACGAACGCGGCTTCCGCTCCGGCACCCTGCCCACCCACCAAATCGTCGGCATGGGCGAAGCCTTCCGCTTGGCGCGTGAAGAATTGGAGCAAGACATCGCCCACGCCCGCAAGCTGCGCGACCTCTTCCTCAAAGGCATCGAAGGCATTGAAGAAGTGTACATCAACGGCGATTTAGAACACCGCGTCGCCACCAACCTTAACGTGAGCTTCAACTTCGTCGAAGGCGAAAGCCTGATCATGGCGGTGAAAGAGCTGGCCGTATCCAGCGGCTCCGCCTGTACCTCCGCCTCGCTGGAGCCGAGCTACGTTCTGCGCGCCTTGGGCCGCAACGACGAATTGGCGCACTCCTCCCTGCGCATCACCTTCGGCCGCATGACCACCGAAGAAGAAGTGACATTTGCCGCCGAGCTGATTCAATCCAAAATCGGCAAATTGCGCGAACTCTCGCCCTTGTGGGAAATGCATCAGGAAGGCATAGACTTGAATACGGTGGAATGGGCTGCACATTGATACAAAGCCCTTCAGGCTACCTGAAACGGTTTCAGGTAGCCTGCTTCGCCAAAACACAGGCACATCAAGATAAATTAAAGATAATAAAAAAAACCTTAACCATTTTGCCGTGCGGCGGGCGCAGTCAGCAAACTGATCAAGATTGCCGGCCGGCGCGGCGTCTGCACAGGAGAAGGACATGAAACGCACTGCTTACCTGTTGGCCCTATTGGGTGTGAGCGCGGCTGCTGCGGCGCAAACACCGAAGGTCGAGCTTGTCGGTATGTACCAAAAAGGCTCGGTGGACAGCATGGCTTCACTGGCGGTGCTGCCTGACCAAACTTTCTGCTTCGCCATGATTGCTGGGGCGATGGATGTTTACGCACCCGGCAAGTGGGAGCGTTTGGGCCAGGACGGCGCCGTTACCCGTCTCAAGTTTACCCGCGTGAGCACCTTGCCCAGCCGTTTTGTGTTGGTCACACGCTCTCCAATCGCCACCGTTGCCGGTGAAGAGCCGGAAGCGCCGGAACTGTTGATTAACACGGCTGCATTTTCTATGCTGCAACGCGACGCCGTATTCGGTAGCAGCGACCGGCCCGAAACACCGGACAACTTGGCGCCGATGTTCGCTCCCAACCAACGTGTTTTCAGCCCCAAGGAGAGTCTGCCGCTGACGCACCGCTACCTGTTTTTGGGTTATCCGGCGCCCGATGGCGGCTGGCGGATCAGCCGTTTCGACATCGGCCGTCCGCGCCACTCGGTACGGCTGATTTTGAGCGAAGAGGCCGCCCGGGCCGGCACGGTGTGGGAAGCTTATTTCCACAACGGCGAGCTCACGCTGAATGATGCCAATATGGGACGCCCCCGCCCGTTTGAGCGGGGAGAGGCAGATGCCGTCCGCAAAGGTTGCTTGAGCGGCGTGCCGGATGACCCGCATGTAACGCTGTTTCAGCCGCAGGCCGAATACCGTATCGACAAACTGCCGCAGCAGCGCCCGTGGTTTGGGCGCTGAGCAAGCCGTATCAGGTTCGAGAACATGGACAACAACAAGCGGATAACAGGCCGAAAACGGCTGGGATTGGCCGTCATCGGTATCCTGCTGGCTGGCAGTGCTTCGGCGCAGCAGCCGGTTGAACCGCCTTTTATCGGCGCATACCGCGATGTGCATCCGCAGATGGTGACGGAATTGTTTTTGCTGCCCGACCAGCGTTTCTGCCAGCGCCTGCGCACCCCGCCTGTCGATTTGGCGGTCGGCGGCCGTTGGCAAAGTACGGATTTGTACAACGGTTACCATCTGTCTCTGCAGGCAGAGTCGCCCTATCCCAGCCCCTATGTGCTGTGGGCCAGCGATGACGATCCGGTGTCCGGCAAACCGTTTCCCCGCGCCCGACGCCTGACGGTGGACGGTCAATCGTTTGCCGGTATCGGTGAAACCACGGTGTTGTTCGGCTGGAGCAACCGTCCGACCTTGCCGGACAACCTGGCTCCGCTGTTTGCCACCGAATCCCGCCCTGAGGCCATCGGCGGCGTTTTCGAGCTCGATTTGCCGCACAGTGCCCGTTATGTGTTTTTCGCAGAAGGCTCTGCCGAGAGCGGTTACCGCATCAGCCAATTTGATACCGGCGACCAACCTTATCTTTGGTTGAGATTGGAACCGGGCGCATGGATACGGCACGCTCCGATGAGTGCCATGTTCCACCACGGCCATTTGCAAATGCAGGGCACAGATTTCGGCGAGCCGGCGCCGATCGACGCAGAACAGCGGCGTCATTTGGAGCGCGATTGTCTGAACCCAAAACCGGCGGATGCGCCTGCGCCTTTTGTTTTGCAAGCGGAGGAATACCAGTCCCGCTTGCCCGCCACCAACCGGCAAGCAGCGCCCCGGTTTTGGATCCAACCGGCGGCCGGCCGTTAAACCGGCAGGCTTTCAGGTAGCCTGACAGCCTAAACATTCCGGCCACAAACCACATACTGAAAAGGAAAACCATCATGGCATACAGCGACAAAGTGATTGATCATTACGAAAACCCCCGCAACGTCGGCTCGTTCGACAAAAACGACGAATCGGTCGGCACCGGCATGGTCGGCGCGCCGGCCTGCGGCGATGTGATGAAACTGCAAATTAAAGTCAACGAAGAGGGCGTGATTGAAGACGCCAAATTCAAAACCTACGGCTGCGGCTCGGCCATCGCCTCTTCTTCACTGATTACCGAATGGGTAAAAGGCAAGAGTCTGGATGAGGCGCTCGCCATTAAAAACAGTGCAATCGCCGAAGAATTAGAACTGCCGCCGGTTAAAGTACACTGCTCGATTTTGGCCGAAGACGCGATTAAAGCCGCGGTATCGGATTACAAAAAGAAGCACGGTGCCGATTAAATGGCTATTTGAGCCGGCATAATGTGTCGGCAGGAATGAGGATAAAGACAATGCAATGCAAAAAATGGAAATCTCTTGCCTTGGTTGCGGTTACTTGTGCGGCGCTGGCCGCCCATGCCGGCCCGCAGCCGGCCGCCGTGCAGGCAGCGGGCGGCGAACAAGCGCCGGTCAGTCACGCGCTTGACAGCCGTTACGGTTTCGACGATACCGTTGCCCGCCTGCAAAGCGCTTTTCAAAGCAAGGGGATGACGATTTTTGCCGTCATCGACCACCAGGCGGCGGCACGGCAAAACGGGCTGGATATGCAGCCGGCCAAAGTCATCGTATTCGGCACCCCAAAAGCCGGTACGCCGCTGATGGTGAAAGATCCGACTTTCGCTCTGCAGTTGCCGCTGCGTGTTTTGGTAACGGAGCAGGGCGGCAAAGTGGCTGTGGTGTATAACGACACCCGCAATTTGATTCGCGGCAGTCGCATCGAATACAGTGAAGTGGAAAACAGCCTGGCCAATGCCGAAAAACTGATCCGGGCCACTGTAACGCAATAAAACCTGTCGCCCGCTTCCCTGCTGCATCATTGAAGTGAACGGCAGGGCGGGACAGACGCTGCGGCGCATATTGACTGCTGATGGCGAAGGGCCTGTTTGAAATCTCCGTTGCAGCGGTATCGGGGCAATATCCTGCTGCCTCTGTTGCTTTGCGTTGAAGGGACAACAGAAATATTCCCTGTTATGCGCATTGGCCCCCGGTATTCGTGGTTTTTGCTTCGATACCGTTGCACAAGAGTGCGCAAGAAGATGATGAGCAGGTTTTCAGCAATGATGCTGCCGTTTTCAGGTAGCCTGAGGAGCGTATGATGCCGCTGAACCGTGAGGAAACCGTCTCCCTGTTGGCCGTAAAAGGCATTGGCCCGTCTGTGCTCAAGCGTTTGCAGCAGATGGGGCTGGATGATGTGGCGGCGTTGGCTGCCGCCGAGGTGGTCGATATATTGGAACAAGGGGCCGCTTTGAGCGGCTCCAGTTGTTGGAAAAACAGCCCGCAGGCCAAAGCGGCCATCACGGCCGCTGTTGATTGGGCGAAAAACCGCTGCGCTTCGGGCGCGGCACACCCGAATGAGGAAAGTGAACATGATTACCCTGACTGAGAAGGCCGCCAAACACATTCAAAATTTTCTGAGCAAACGCGGCAAGGGCGAAGGCATCCGCTTGGGCGTGAAAACCAGCGGCTGTTCCGGCATGGCTTATACCCTGGAATTTGTGGATGAGGTTCAAGCTGAAGATTTGGTGTTTGAGGGCCACGGCGTGAAAGTGTTTGTTGATCCGAAAAGCCATGTTTATTTGGACGGCACCGAATTGGACTACACCAAAGAGGGCTTGCAGGAAGGTTTTAAATTCCAAAACCCGAATGTGAAAAACGAATGCGGTTGCGGCGAAAGTTTCCACGTTTGACGCCGCTCCGATAAGCGCTCAAGTGTGGAGGGAGGCCGTTTGGTTGTGCAGCGGCACAGCTGAATCACCCAACCTAAAAAGGCTACCTGAAAGTTTTCAGGTAGCCTTTTTTGTCATGCCGTAACCGTGCTTAGGCGATCAGGCTGTACACGAATACCACAATCACGCCGATGGGGGCGATGAAACGGGCCACGATGTTCCAGATGCCCATGGCGGATTCGCTGATTTCCAATTCTTCGCGCACCACTTTTTGGTTCATGCGCCAAGCGGCGAATACGATACCGCCCAAGCCCACCAAGGGCAGCATGATTTTGCTGGTCACGTAGTCGAGCAGGTCGAAGATGCCCATGTCAAACAGTTTGAAGCCGCTCCAATCGTTGAAAGACAGCAGGGCGGCGATACCGATGGCCCAGGCGGCGATGGCGGTCACAACGGTAGCGGCCACGCGGCTGAGCGAGGTGCGCTCTTCCAGGAATTCAACGGTAGGCTCCAGAAGGGAGATGGAAGAAGTCAGCGCGGCAAACACAACCAGCAGGAAAAACAGAATGCCGATAATTTGACCGCCGGCCATATTGCCGAAGGCGATGGGCAGAGTCACGAAAATCAGACCGGGGCCGGCGCCAACGTCCAAGCCGTTGGTGAACACCAGCGGGAAAATCGCCAAGCCGGCCAGCATGGCCAATACGGTGTCCAATACGCAGACGATGGTGGCGGTTTTCAGCAGATTGACTTCTTTGCCCAGGTAGGATCCGTAAGCCACCATGATGCCCATACCCAAAGACAGGGTGAAGAAGGCATGGCCGAGTGCGGCGAGGAAGACGTCTTTGTTGATTTTGGAGAAATCCGGCGAGAACAGGAATTCCATGGCTTGGGAGAAGCCGGATTGGGTCATGGCGTAGCCGACCAAAATCAAGAGGATGAGTGCCAGCAGCGGCATCATGGTTTTGGCGGCGCGCTCAATGCCTTTGGTCACGCCCAAGGCGATCAGCACGGCGGTCAGCACCATGAAGACGGTGTGCCACAGGGTCATGCTGCCCGGATTGCCCAGCATGCCGGTAAAGAGTGCGCCGGTGGCATCACCATCCATGCCGCTGAACGTGCCGCTGGTGGCGGACAGGAAATAGTTTACGGCCCAGCCGCCGATCACGCTGTAAAAAGACAGAATCAGAAAGCCGGCCAGAATGCCCAAAGCGCCCACCAAGCCCCAAGAGCGGCTGCGTTGGCTTTCGGCCGCCACATCGGCAAATGAGTTCATGGCATTTTTTTGGCCGCGGCGGCCAATCATCCACTCGGCCACCATCACCGGAAAGCCGATAAGGGCGATACAGAACAAATAGGTGAACAGGAAGGCCGAGCCGCCGCCTGAGCCCACCATATAGGGGAATTTCCAGATGTTGCCCAAGCCGACTGCCGAACCGACGGCGGCCAAAATGAAGCCCAAGCGCGAGCCCCATTGGGCATGAGTGTGCTTATGTGAAGCGCTCATGATGTTTCCTTTTTCTTGTCTTAAAGGGAATCGTGAAGTACCGGCCGGTTTCCTGATTAACGAGGTTTTGCTCCCGTAATATGGAACAGGCACCGGCGTAGGGATTGCAAGAAGGAGCGATAATGCCAGTTAATAATTGTAAAGACAAGAGGATTTTGCTTGTGCGCGGCAAAATGAACAAAAAAATCGCCCCGATGAGACGGGGCGCAAAAGGAACACAAACCACTACCAAAAGGGGAGGAATATTGCCAAGCAATACTCCGAAGAGGGTATTCAACCAAACTTGTGCTTTGTTGAACATGTGGCGTATCTTACCCAAACTTGATTTAAATAGCAAATGATAATTATTATTATTTTATAATGATTAAATATCAATCTGTTTTTTAAAGGAATAAAGTTTAAATTGCTGTGGGTTTTACGATTGTTGAGCCGAGCGGTTTGCCGAAACGACAATCATCTGGCCTGCGGTCAGCCAGCGTTTAAGCCGGGTAGCGGATAAGATTTAGCAGGCCGCGACAGCCGCCGCCCAATGGCGGCACATCGTCAGGCCGAGACCTTTGCAAAACCCCCAGATGTGGACGCAGTTCAAGGCGCAGCAGCGCAGCGAACGTGAACGTCAGGAATCCCCGTGGGACAGACATATCATATAGATAGGCAAGCGAGCGAGCAGTACCCATAGAGCATAAACGCACAAAGCAGAAATGCGCCGCAGATGGGGGGGTGCAAAGGTCTCAGACCTTCTGACACTGAGCCGGCCTCAGGCCAACGGGCTGAAGCTGGCAGCGGGCCGGGCTTTTGGGTAAGATGCGGCCTGTTTTGACTCAAATACCTGCCGTTGCCATGAAGCCCACCCGCCAAATTATTCTGGATACCGAAACCACCGGCTTTTATTACGATAGGGATGACCGCCTGATCGAGTTTGCCGGCTTGGAAATGATCGACCGCCGCCTCACTGGCCGTTATCTGCATCTGTATGTGCATCCGGAGCGGGATATTCCCGAAGAGGCGGTGCGGGTACACGGCATCACCCTGGCGCAGTTGGCCGACAAGCCGAAGTTTGCCGAGGTGGCCGAAGAAATTGCCGATTTCATTCGCGGTGCCGATTTGGTGATCCACAACGCTGCCTTTGATATGGGCTTTTTGGACATGGAATTGGGCAAAGCCGGTTTGCCCACCGCCAGCCAGCTGGCAGCGGAGGTAACCGACACCTTGGCCATGGCCAAAGAGCTTTATCCCGGGCAGAAAAACTCGTTGGACGCACTTTGTACCCGCCTGGGGGTGGACCGAAGCAAGCGTGTTTACCACGGCGCCCTCATCGATTGCGAGCTGTTGAGCGAAGTCTATTTGGGCATGACCCGTTCGCAGTTCAGCTTGGTGGATCAGTTTGCCGAAGAAGAGACCGATGTTCGGGCAGAGTTTCGGTCTGCCGCTGTTTCCGAGCGGCCGGCGCATTTAAGAGTGCTGCACGCCGATGCCGACGAAACGGCGGCGCACGAAGCCTATCTCGACGGCCTCGATCAAGCCGCCGACGGCGGCAGCCTGTGGCGGAGAGAGGCATGAGCCGTTATTTGGCTTTGGTGCCGGCCGCCGGCGTGGGCAGCCGTTTCGGCGCCGGCCGGCCCAAGCAGTATGTGGAGATTGACGGCCGCAGTGTGTTGGAACACACGCTACGCCGTTTGTTGGCCGAACCGCAGATCGAGCGGGTAGCGGTGGTGGTGTCGCCCCAAGACGGGTACTACGCGCAGGCAGTCAGGCTACCTGAAAACCTAGCGGCCCGAGTGACCTGGTTGCGTTGCGGTGGCGAAAGCCGTGCCGACAGCGTGTTTAACGGATTGAATGCTTTGCTGGCGCAGGGCTTGGCCCGGTCGGACGATTGTATTTTGGTGCACGATGCCGCCCGCTGCTGCTTGCCCCGCAGCGCCTTGCGGCGTTTGTTGGATCAAGCCGGCGGCCATCCTGCCGGCGGCATTCTGGCTTTGCCGGTGGCCGATACTCTGAAGCGCGCCGGTGCAGGCTCGGCGATTGCGGCCACGGTGTCGCGCAAGGGTTTGTGGCAGGCGCAAACGCCGCAGCTGTTTCGAGCCGATTTGCTGCAGCGGGCTTTGAGCCACCCCGATTTTGCCGACATTACCGACGAAGCCTCTGCCGTCGAACGCCTGGGTGTGCAGCCTTTACTGGTGGCGGGCGACAGCCGCAATCTGAAGATGACGCTGCCGCAGGACGAATACATTGTCCGCCTGCTGTTGGCGGCCGAACAGGCTACCTGAAACCGGAAAACCGCATCGGCGGCTTTTCAGGTAGCCTCTGATTCTGCGGTGATGCCGCAAACCATTCACTTAAAGGAAGACTATGAATATCCGCATCGGACAGGGCTATGATGTCCACCAACTGGTTGCCGGCCGCGAGCTGATTCTCGGCGGCGTGCGCATACCGTTTGACAAAGGGCTGCTCGGCCATTCCGATGCCGATGCCCTGCTGCACGCCATCACCGACGCCTTGCTCGGCGCGGCGGCTTTGGGCGACATCGGCAAGCTGTTTCCCGATACGGCGGCCGAACACAAAGATGCCGACAGCCGCGTGCTGCTGCGCGCCGCTTATGCCGCGGTGCAGGCGGCCGGCTGGCGTGTGGTGAATGTGGACAGCACGGTAATTGCCCAGCAGCCCAAACTGCGCCCGCACATTGACGCCATGCGCGCCAACATCGCCGCCGATTTGGGCTTGGACATCGGTGCGGTCAATGTGAAGGGGAAAACCAACGAGAAACTCGGTTACCTCGGCCGCATGGAAGGCATCGAAGCGCAGGCGGTGGTGTTGCTGGCGGCCAGGTAATCAAAAGGCGCTTTGAGTGGCGCCCAAGAGGAGAAGCCGCCGAACAGAAAGGTCTCAGGCTACCTGAATCTATTTTCAGGTAGCCTGAGTTTTGCCTATACCGCTTTAGAGCAATACTTTTTCCATACCGCCGTTGTTGGCTCGGTGGACGAAGTCGTTTTGCCAATTCTCGCCCAATACGGTTTTCGCCATTTCGATGACGATGTAGTCGGCATCAACCGGGTTGTCGTCGGTGTAGCGCGAGAGGCCCTGTAAGCAGGCGGGGCAGGAGGTGAGCAGTTTCACCGGGCTGCCGTCTTGCGGCAGTTGCTTGAGGTTTTTCTCGATTTCTTCCTGCTTGCGGAATTTTACCTGGGTGGCGATGTCGGGGCGTTTCACCGCAAACATGCCGCTCTCGCCGCAGCAGCGGTCGCTCAACACCACCGGCTTGCCCATGAGCTCGGAAGCCATTTGGGTGGGGTTCATGGTTTTGATCGGGCTGTGGCAGGGGTCGTGATACAGGTATTGGCGGCCCTGCAGGCCGTCGAGTTTCACGCCTTTTTCCAGCAGGTATTCGTGGATGTCGATGATGCGGCAGCCGGGGAAGATGTCTTCGAAGCGGTAGCCGGCGAGGCTGTCGTAGCAGGTGCCGCAGCTCACCACCACGGTTTTGATGTCGAGGTAGTTGAGGGTGTTGGCCATGCGGTGGAACAGCACGCGGTTTTCGGTGATCATCTTCTGCGCTTTGTCGTCCTGGCCGCCGGCCGCCTGCGGGTAGCCGCAGCACAGGTAGCCGGGCGGCAGCACGGTTTGCACGCCTACATGGTAGAGCATGGCCTGGGTGGCTAGGCCGACTTGGCTGAACAGGCGCTCGGAGCCGCAGCCGGGGAAGTAGAACACGGCTTCCGCATCTTCCGGCATGGCGGGGTTGCGGATGATGGGCACGGTTTTGTCGTCTTCGATGTTCAACAGCGCGCGCGCGGTTTTAATCGGCACATGGCGCGGCAGCGGGCGGTTGATGAAATGGACGATTTGCTCGCGCACCGGCGGTTTGCCGAGGGTGGCGGCGGGTTCGGCTTTCTGTTTTTCGCCGCCGAGCTTGAATTTGCGGCCCATTTCGTAGCCGAAGTTTTGCAACTTGAAGCCGGTTTCGGCCACGCCTTTGCGCAGGATTTTGATGGTGCGCGGGTCTTTGGCGTTGAGCAGGGCCATGCCGGCGGCCACGGCGGGGTGGAAACGCTGTTTGCCGGCTTTGCGCAGGTAGTTGCGGATGGCCACGGTGACATCACCGAAGTCGATTTTCACCGGACAGGGTTTCACGCAGCGGTGGCAGACGGTGCAGTGGTCGGACACGTCGTGCAATTCGTCGAAATGGCGCATTGACACGCCGCGGCGGGTTTGCTCTTCGTACAAAAACGCTTCGGTTAAGAGGCCGACGCCGAGGATTTTATTGCGCGGGCTGTAGAGCAGGTTGGCGCGCGGCACATGGGTGGAACACACCGGTTTGCATTTGCCGCAGCGCAGGCAGTCTTTCACCGAGTCGGCGATTTTGCCCAAGTCGGACTGCTCCATAATCAGCGATTCGAAGCCCAACAGCTCGAAAGAGGGCGTGTAGGCGCGGCGCAAATCCGAGCCTTTCATCAGTTTGTGGCGGTTGAAGCGGCCGTGCGGATCGACTTTGGCTTTGTAGTCCCAATAGGGCTGCATTTCTTCGTCGGTGAGGAATTCGAGCTTGGTGATGCCGATGCCGTGTTCGCCGGAAATCACGCCGTTGAGGCTGCGGGCGATGTTCATGATGCGCGCCACCGCTTTGTGGGCGGTTTGCAGCATCTCGTAGTCGTCGGAATTGACCGGGATGTTGGTGTGCACATTGCCGTCGCCCGCGTGCATGTGCAGGGCGACGAACACGCGACCGCGCACCACTTTGGCGTGAATTTTGTCCAAGCCTTTCATGATGTTGCTGTCGGCCTGGCCGCTGAAGATTTCGGCCAGGGGCTTCATGATGTCTTCTTTTACCGACACGCGCAGGCGGAAGTCGCGCATGGTGATGAAGCAGGAGTCGCTGTCCCGGCTACCTGAAAGCGCATTCACCGCTTCGCCGAAGCGGGCGCGGTATTCGCCCAGGGGTTGGTCGAGGTGGTCGAGCAGCCACTGCCAGCGCGCCTGCACGGCCTCCACATGGGCTTTGGCGTGCTCGGCACGTTCGCCCAACAACTCGCTCGGCGGCAGGTCGGTGCCCATTTTGTCCACCGGCAGGCTACCTGAAAGGTATTGCAGCAGGGCGTGGCACAGTTTGAGCTTGTTTTGGATGGAGAGCTCGATGTTGATGCGCTCGATGCCGTCGGAGTATTCGCCCAGCCGTTCCAGCGGAATCACCACGTCTTCGTTGATTTTGAAGGCATTGGTGTGTTTGGCGATGGCGGCGGTGCGGCTGCGGTCGAGCCAGAAGGTTTTGCGCGCTTCGGGGCTGACGGCTATGAAGCCTTCGCCTTCGCGGGCGCGCGCCAGCTCGACCATGTGCTCGGCGGCGGCTTCCACCGCGGCTTCGTCGTCGGAAACGATGTCGGAAATCAGCACCATCTTCGGGCGGCCCTTGCCGGCGGCCTTGGTGGCATAGCCCACCGCGCGCACATAACGCCAGTCCAAATGTTCCAAGCCGGCCAGTTTCACCGAAGGGTGGCCGAGCAGGAAGTCGCGGATTTCCACGATGGAAGGCGTGGCGTTGGCCACGGTGCCGAAGAATTCCAGGCAGACGGTGCGCGTGTGCGCGGGCATGCGGTGCAGCACAAAGGCCACGCTGGTGATGATGCCGTCGGTGCCTTCTTTCTGCACGCCGGGCAGGCCGGCGAGGAATTTGTCGGTCACGTCTTTGCCGAGGCCGACTTTGCGGAATTTGTGGCCGGGAATTTCGAGGCGTTCGGTTTTGGCGATGGTTTCGCCGTCGTCTTTGAGGGTGTGCACGTCGAACAGCGCGGTGTCTTCGTCGTGGATTTTGCCGAAGTTGTGGCGCACCCGTTCGATTTTCAGCCATTCGCCCTGCGGGTTGACCATTTTCCAATAGGCCAGGTTGTCGAGCGCGGTGCCCCACAGCACGGCTTTTTTACCACCGGCGTTCATGGCCACGTTGCCGCCCACGCAGGAGGCGTCGGCGGAGGTGGGGTCCACCGCAAACACCAGCTTGGCGGCGGTGGCGGTTTCCTCCACACGGCGGGTCACCACGCCGGCGCCGCAGTGGATGATGGGGTGTTCGCCTTCCAGCCCCGGCAGCGCCACATACTGCACGCCGTGGTGGCGGTCGAGTTTTTCGGTGTTGATGACGGCGCTCATGGCGTCCAGCGGCACGGCGCCGCCGGTGTAGCCGGTGCCGCCGCCGCGCGGAATGATGGTAAGGTCCAGCTCGATCAGCGCGCGCACCAGCGGGGCGACTTCGGATTCTTTGTCGGGATTGATGACGACGAAGGGGTATTCCACGCGCCAGTCGGTGGCGTCGGTAACGTGGCTCACCCGCGCTAGGCCGTCGAACATGATGTTGTGTTTTTTGGTGATTTTGGCCAGGCGCTCCAAAATCTGCGCGCGTTTGAGCTGGGTGGTGGCGAAACTGTCGGCAAAGCGGTTGACCGCGCTTTCGGCGGCCTGCACCAAGCGCAGCACGTCGCTGTTGTCGTCGCGGCGTTTATAGACTTCGTTCAGGCGGTGGCGCATTTCTTTCACCAGTGCGGCCTGACGCTCGGGGTGTTCGAGCAGGTCGTCCACCAGATAGGGGTTGCGCATCACCACCCAAATGTCGCCCAACACCTCGAACAACATGCGTGCCGAACGGCCGGTGCGGCGTTGCGAGCGCAGGTTTTCCAGGGTGTCCCATGCCGGCTCGCCCAACAGGCGGATCACGATTTCGCGGTCGGAATAGGAGGTGTAGTTGTAGGGGATTTCGCGGATGCGGGCGCTGGTGCTCATGGTGTGGTTCCGTGGGGTGTGGTGGCCTGTCGCGCGGCAAACGGATGGCGGACAGCTTGTTATTGTGCAAGGCAGCAATTTAGTGCAAATAAGGGAAAATTTCAATGCCGAGTGCCGGTTTTTGCACGGGATTCATCGGGCTACCTGAAAACGGTTTCAGGTAGCCTGCGGTGCGGCATGAAGCGGCGTTTACGGCTGCGCCAGAATCTGTTTGGCGGCTTCCACGCCCCAATACACGGCTTCTTCAAACACGGAATAGCCGCTTAAATCGCTGTGGGCGAAGTGCAGGCGGGAGCGGTGGCGGCGCAGAGCGAGCAGCAGCGGGTCGTTCAGGTAGCCCGGTTGGGGCACGCTCATACCGTGGGCGCGCACGCTGATGTCCACATGTTCCACATGCCGCCAGAAGGCGCGGCCGTAGGCGGCGGTGAGGTCGCGTGCGGCGTGGTGCAGCAGTTCTTGGTCGCCGGCGGCCAACAGCCAGCGGCGCACGTTTTGCGGGCGGTCGTGGTTGAGGGCGGTGTAGGCGGTGAAGATGGTGCGTTCGGGTTTGGCGGCGCGGATCAGTTGGTGGGTGGCCACCACATAGCCCAGGCCGCTGCCGCCGTGCACCACATTGTCCCAAGCCAAATCGCTGCCGGCTGGTTCGTCCGGGAATCGGTGCAGCACGAAGTTGGCCACCAGCCAGGGCGCGTATTCGGGCAGGGCGTGGCCAAAGCCGTAAGCGGCGGCATCGGCGAGAATGCGGGCGGCCACCATCAGCGGCATGGCGGCCACCACCTGCTGCGCGCGGAAGCGCACGGTTTCGCCGCTCAGGTTGTGGCGCAGCACCACGGCCACGTGGTCGCCGTGTTCTTCAATCTGCAGGGCGCTGGCGTTGACGGTGCAGGGTTGTTGCGGGGCGCGGGCGAAACCGTCTGCCGGCTGCAGGCCGGCGTGGCGGCGCAGTTGGCGCGACAGATGGGCCAGGCCGTCGGGCCAGGTGAGCACGGTGTCTTGGGCGGGGCCGCGTGCGGCGAAGTAGTGCAGGCCGGCGAAGGCGGAAACGGCGTCTATGCCTTGGCCGTAGTCGTCGCGGCAGCAGTAGTCGAGATACCAGCGCAGCGAGGGGGAGCGGTAGTTTTCGCGGTCGAGCCAGGCGGCGAAGCTGAGGCGGTCGAGCGCGCGCCAGGCGGCGTCTTGAGAAGACAGGGCCACGGGCAGGGCGAACAGTTTGCGCCCGTCGCTGCCGCGGGCGGTTTTCAGCTGTTCGATCAGCGCGTAAAAGCGGCGGCTGTCGGCGTCCTCCTGCGGCAGCAGCGCGCTCTGCCAGCGGTTTTTGTGCAGCAGCCGCTCTTCGGGGGCGTGCACCAAATCGGTTTCGCGGTAGCGGCCGTCGGCTTGCAGGATGCCGAAGTCGCGCAGCATTTCGCGCACGTATTCGCTTTCTGCGGAAGGCAGGGCGAGGTAGTGGGCGGCGGTGGGGGCGCCGAGGCCGTGGCGGTAGTAGCCGGCATTGTTGCCGTCGGGCTCCATGCCTTCGGCCAGCACGATGTCGCGCCGGCCGTGTTTGGCCAGATACCAGGCGGCAGAGAGGCCGGCGGCGCCGCTGCCGAGGATGAGGGTGTGGCAGCGGTGTTCGGCGCCTATGTTGTGCGGCAGGCTGCGGTCGCGCAGCAGGTGGCCCAGCGGCAGGCCGTGGCGGTTTACTTGTACGCTGGGCATTGGGTTTAAGTGGCGGTGGCCGAGCCAGGCCGCGGCGGCGGAGCTGCCCAAGGCGGCGGTGTAGGCAAGGAATCGGCGGCGGGAAACAGACATAGGGCGGACAAACGGCTTTCAGGTAGCCTGAGGCTGGACAGATGACGGCCGCAGGCTACCTGAAAAGGGGTGAGGGCTGAATCAAGAATAAGGAAGCTGATGAACAGGTTCTAACGCATCACTTCGTTCCAGTCCTGCTCGAAGTAGCTGACCAAAATCTGGGTGTTCAAATAGTTCGGTTCCACCTGCCGCCGCGCCATATCGGGCGGGAAACGGAACATTTCGGCGGCGGTTTGGGCGTTGAGAAAGCGGGTGGGCACATCAAAGCGCTGCGGCAGCGGGAAGTGGTTTTCGCGGGCGGCGAGCACAAAGCCCCATTCGCCGAAAGAGGGCACATACACATGATAAGGTGCGGTGTGGAGGCCGGCCGCTTCCAGCGTGGCCACCACCGACCAATAGGCGTTGGGCGCGAAATACGGCGAGGTGGACTGCACCACCACCCGCCCCTGCGGCGCCAGATGGCGGGCCACCAGGCGGTACATGGGCACGGAATAGAGTTTGCCCAACGAAAAATTGGCGGGGTCGGGCAGGTCGATGATGATGACGTCGAATTGATGGCGGTTGCTTTCCAGCCATTTGGCGGCGTCGTCGTTGACCACCTGTACTTTTGGGTGGCTGAGCGAGCGTTCGTTGAGGCGGCTGAGAGTGGCGGAAGTGGTGAAGGTGCGGGTCATGTCGGGGTCGAGATCGACCAGGGTGATGTGTTCCACCGACGGATATTTCAGCACTTCGCGCGCGGCCAGGCCGTCGCCGCCGCCCAGAATCAGCACGCGCTGCGGCCGTTCGGCCATCTGCATCGCCGGCAGCACCAAAGCCTCGTGGTAGCGGGCTTCGTCGCGCGAGGAAAACTGCAGGTTGCCGTTGAGATAGAGGCGCACATCGTCTTTCCATTGGGTCACCACCAGCCGCTGGTAGGGCGAATGGCTTTCATACACCACCGGGTCGCCGAAATAGCTCTGTTCGGCGCGGAAGGTGATGTGGTTGGCGTAGATAAAGGCCACGGCGAGCACGGCCAGCACGGCGGTGCCGCGGATTTGGATGGCGGCATAGCGCGGCAGCTGGCGGCGGAAAATCTTGGCCGTCAGCACTGCCACCGCCGCATTGAGCAGGCCGAACAGCAGGGCCGAACGCGCCATGCCCAGCCGCGGCGCCAACACCAGCGGAAACAGCAGCGACACCGCCAACGCGCCCAGATAATCGAAGGTGAGCACGCGCGACACCAGTTCTTTGAAGTCGGCCTGCTGCTGGTTGAGCACCCGCATCACCAGCGGAATCTCCATGCCCACCACGGTGCCCACAATCAGCACCAGCGCGTAGAGCAGGGTGCGGAAGGGCGCGGCGGAGAGGCCGAAGGCCACAAACAGCAAAAGCGCCGAGAGGCCGCCGATGACGCCCACCAAAAGCTCGATTTCGATAAAGCGCGTGAGCGCGTCTTCGTCTTTGATGTAGCGGGTCAGGTGCGCGCCGATGCCCATGGCAAACAGATACAGGCCGATGATGGACGAAAACTGCAGAATGCTGTCGCCCAACAGATAGCTGGCCAGCGCCGCCATAATCAGCTCGTAGGCCAGCCCGCAACTGGCCACGATGAAGACGGAAATAATCAGCGTGCGGTTCAGTTTCATGATTTCAGGTAGCTTGGGTTTCAGGTAGCTTGGGTTTCAGGTAGCCCCAGCGGGCGGTGCAGAAGCCGTGTCAGCGGAACCAGCCGCGCACGGCTTCCAAACCGCCGAAGCGGATGCGCACATCCGCCGCCGCTTCTGCTTTCGGTTTGGCGCGGAAGGCAACGCCGAAACCGGCCGCCTGCAGCATGGGAATATCGTTGGCGCCGTCGCCCATGGCCAGGGTTTGTTCGCGGCGCAGGCCGAGGCGGTCGCGGTATTCGGCGAGCAGGTCGGCCTTGGCTTGGGCGTCGATCAGACGGCCGCTGAGTTCGCCGCTTAATCGGCCGTTGTGCGACACCAGCTCGTTGGCAAAGCCGTATTCGAAGCCCAGCCGTTGGCGCAGGCGTTCGGTGAAAAAGGTGAAGCCGCCGGACACCAGCATGAATTTCACCCCGTGCGTACGGCATTCGGCCAAGAGGGTTTCCGCGCCCGGCGTTAATTGCAGCACCTCGTCGTACACCCGCTGCAGCTCGCTTTCAGGTAGCCCTTTCAGTAGGGCCACGCGGCGGCGCAGCGATTGTTCGAAGTCCAATTCGCCGCGCATGGATTGCTCGGTAATCGCCGCTACCTGTTCTTTCAAACCCACGCCGGCGGCGATTTCGTCCACGCATTCGATTGTGATCAGGGTGGAATCCATATCGCTCACAATCAGGCCCAATTCGGCAAACGCCATATCGGGCAACACGCCGACATCCGCCTCTTGTGCCTGCAGCGCCAGCACGGCGCTTTCAGGTAGCCTGAAATCGGCCGCCACGGCAAAGCGCAGCGTGTTTTGCCGATGGCGGACGGGCGCGGGCAGGCTGGCGGGCAGCGCGCTCAGATCAAGGGTGTCGGGGCGGGGATGTTGGATAACGAGAACGTGGGTCATGGCGGCGGCCAAAAAAGATGCAAGCATACACAAAATCCAGACAACACAAAACCATGCCGCGCCTTGTTTGGCTATAATCGCTCCGGCCGCCGGCTTGGCGCAGGTGCTCGGCCGGCCGGCTGACTACCCAACCCGAACAGGAGAAAACCATGAAACCAACAGCTGTCTGGCTGACCGTGCTGGCCTTGGGCGCGGGCTGCACCCACATGCCGCACCACCACAGCAAACTGTACACCGCGCAGGAACTCGCCGCACCGGTGGCCATGCAGGGCGCGCCGGCGGCCGGCGACGCCACCGCGCCGATTGTCGAACTGATGCCGATTGTGATGCGCCACGAACAAGCCCTGCAGCTGACCCCCGAGCAGTCGGCGGCGCTGGCGGCCTACCGCCGCGAAGCCGCGCCGGTGCGCATGGCGATCCAGAAAAACCTGCTGGCCCTGCGCGCCAATCTGCGCCAGGCCATTTTACACAACGCGCTGCAAAGCCAGCGCGAGGCGCTGATGGACCAAATCACGCAGGCCGAACTGATGCACATGCAAAGCCGCAACCGCTGCGCCGAATTTTTGCGCCAAACGCTGTCGGCGGAACAGTTTGAGCGGGTAAAAGCGCTGTATCTGCAAAGCCTGCAGCCCAAATCCCAATAAGGGCAATGGCCGTAGCGTTTTCAGGTAGCCTGCAGGCTACCTGAAAAGCCAATGCGGCAGAAGATTGAGTCCGAATAAGCCGCGGCGATAGGCAGTGATGAAGGGCTTTAAGCCGCAGGCCGATGTTTTGCCGGAATACAAAAAAGCCCCGCCAAGGTTTGCGGAGCTGGATGGGTTTGCCTACCAACGGTTCGTAGTGAAGAAAGGTTGGCACGCCCACGGGGATTCGAACCCCGGTTGCCGCCGTGAAAGGGCAGTGTCCTAGGCCTCTAGACGATGGGCGCGTGCGGGAAAGGCGCGCATTATTACTGCGCCTTGGCGGGCTGTCAAGCCGGCGGGCGGCGGCATTGAAGGCGGGCGGATTTGGGCTATAATGCCGCGCTTTTAGCAGCAGGAAAGCCGAGCCATGTGGTTTAAGCAGTTAAGTTTTTATCTCCTCAACAAAAATGCCCTGCCCGATTTGGACACGCTGGCGGCGAAGCTGGCGGAGGCCGAATTTGCGCCGGTGCAGGGTTTGGACTGGTTCAGCGAGGGTTTTGCCGCGCCGCAGGGCTTTTCGCCCGAATTGGTGTTTCCTGCCGATTTCACTTGGGGCGTGGCGCTGAAAAAAGAGGAAAAAGTGCTGCCGGCCGGCGTGATCCGCGATGTGTTGGAAGACAAAGTGGCGGAAATCCAGAATGCCGAAGGGCGCAATGTCGGCCGCAAGGAAAAGCAGGAACTCAAAGAGCAGATTACCGATGATCTGCTGCCGCGCGCCTTTACCCGCAGCAGCCGTTCGCAGGCCTTGTTCGACATCCGCCACGGCTATCTGCTGGTGAACAACGCTTCCGCCGCCAAGGCCGAAGCCATGCTCACCAAGCTGCGCGAAGCCTTGGGCGGTTTGGAAGCGCGGCTGCCGAATGCCAAACAGTCGCCCGGCAGCCTGATGACCGAATGGCTGCTCAAAGGCGCGGCCGAAGGCGGTTTCGAGCTCGACAGCGATTGCGAGCTGAAAGGGCAGGGCGATGCCGCGCCCACGGTAAAGGTGTCGAAGCAGGATTTGACCGCCGACGAAGTGGTGCAGCACGTGAAAAACGGCAAAACCGTGACCCAGCTGGGACTGGTGTGGCGCGAACAGATTGCCTTTATCCTCACTCAGGATTTCACCCTCAAGCGCATCCAATACCTGGATGTTTTACAGGAGGAAGCCGACAGCCACGGCAGCGACGCCGCCAGCCTGGCGTTTGCCTCGCAGGTGTTGATGGCCGAGGCGCTGAGCACCATGCTGGAGGAGCTGGCCGCTTATCTGGGCGGCTGGCAGGAATAGGCCGCAACGGACAACAGACGGTGTGTGCGCTGTACCGCCGTTTTGACAGAACAAAGGATGAAGATGAGCATCAAATC
The DNA here is from genome assembly GCF_014054965.1 of Neisseria shayeganii. Lineage (NCBI taxonomy): Bacteria > Pseudomonadati > Pseudomonadota > Betaproteobacteria > Neisseriales > Neisseriaceae > Neisseria > Neisseria shayeganii. The sequence continues at coordinate 424,831 of NZ_CP059567.1, forward strand.
CGACAAATGGATACGCCGCATGGCGGAAGAACACGGCATGATCGAGCCGTTCGAGCCCAATCAGGTGAAGGAAGCCGACGGGCGCAAAATCATTTCCTACGGCACTTCGAGCTACGGCTACGACATCCGTTGCGCCAACGAATTCAAAATTTTCACCAACATCAACAGCACCATTGTCGATCCGAAAAATTTCGATCCGAAAAACTTTGTCACCGTGGAAGACGACTGCTGCATCATCCCGCCCAATTCGTTTGCCTTGGCGCGCACAGTGGAGTATTTCCGCATTCCGCGCAACGTGCTCACCGTGTGTTTGGGCAAGTCCACCTATGCGCGCTGCGGCATCATTGTGAACGTGACGCCGTTCGAGCCGGAATGGGAAGGCTATGTAACGCTGGAGTTTTCCAACACCACGCCGCTGCCGGCCAAAATCTATGCCGGTGAGGGCGTGGCGCAGGTGCTGTTTTTCGAGAGTGACGAGGTGTGCGAAACTTCGTATAAAGACCGCAACGGCAAATACATGGGGCAGACGGGGGTGACGCTGCCCAAAACCTGACCGCCGCCATAACGGCACTTCGGGCTACCTGAAAGGTTTTCAGGTAGCCCGAATCTTTGTGTAGGCGGCTCAAGGGTATAGGCGGCTCAAGGCAAATTTTAATAAAAACAAGGTTTTATGAGTGCGGCAAGACATGAATTTAACATTTAATCAATTGATATTTAATAAAATACATTTTCCGAAATCATAAAATACCGTAAAAAATACCGTAATATTCAAACCTTCAGGGCAAAAAATGCCGTTTGTGTTGCCCCAATCCGACAAAATCCGCCATCCCGCTTTATCCAAGATAATCCCGAATTATCCCGCCTGCAATAGTTTTCATACTGCCAGCTATCGGGCATTTCCTGCATTTTCGGCCATAAGGGGCGCTGCCCTGTTGCCGATTTTCGGGGCGGCATAAAAAAACGTGTATAGATAGGCAAAACATAGCGGTTACTGCGGTTACTCGGTTACCGTGTATTTAATCCATTGTTTAATTTAAATAAAATGGTAACCGATTACATAATTTAACGTGGTTACCTGTGGTTACCGTCTGGTTACGGCATTTTTAACTGATTGATTATAAAACGGTAACCGCGGTAACTGCTGGGTAACCGTTGTTAAATTTTGCAACGGTTACCGCTGTAATCCTTGCCAGTATTGGATTTAGATAGTTAAGTTTTGTTGGTAACCGAGGTAACCGCTACTTTTTCAGTTTTTCCTATAGTGTTTTTCTCGCGGGCAGACAAAAAAAGCGGGCTTTCTCCCGCCAAACCGTTGCAATATCAAAATATTATCCACCCTTACGCATACGTCGCTGCCAATATGCCTGATTTTCCGCGCTGCGCTCTTCATCATAGGGGCGCTGATAAACCCTGACGGCTTGCATGCGCTCTCGATTTGCTTGCTGTAAGGCGCGTTGCATCGCTCTATGCTGAAGCCAATCGGCCACGATTGCGGCGGCAATCAGGAAACACACACTTGCCGCTATCCAAAAAAGCAAAGACGAATACCACAGAACCCCAATAATCACAGCGAACAACAACAGTCTCATTCCATTTTCCTTACAGTTCGTCCGATTCTTCTAGCTCACTTGGCGGCAGCACGCCGCAAATCAGGTAAAACCTGCCCTTGCCTTTGATTTGGTGCTGCCAGCGGTTGCCTTTGGCATTGTATTTCAGCCAGCTTGCCGCGTGTAGTACGGCGCAGACTTTGCCCTTGTCGAAGTCGCGGCAGATTTCTTCCACAAACACGGCGGGCAAAATGTAGAAGCTGTCGTTTTCCGCATGCAGGGCTTTTTTTCGGTAGCCCGCAAAATTGGTCGGCGAGTAGAAAGAATGATGGCTTGGCAAGGGCATAAAGCGTTCGCTGTCAAAGTAGCGCTGGGAAAATTCTAAGGCGTTTTCCATGATTTTCCTGTCTTCAAACTTGCCCGTGCCTGCGCGTTCTAGCCAAGCATCGAAGCATTGCTTAACGGCGGGGAAGGCCAAGCCGCCAGCCAGACCCGTAATGCCGTGCCGTGCGGCCATTTCCAGCGCGGCGGCGGCCAAAGAGAAGCGGGCGGCCACGGTGCGGGCTTGGCCGTCCATATCGGGCAGGGCGGCCATAAAGTCGGCTTGCAGACTGCGGATTTCGTCCAATGCGGCGGGATTGTCCAACAGCAGGCGCACAAAGGCGCGGCCAGCCGTGCCGTGGCAGCGGGCGGCGGCTCCGGCTATGGCTTCGGCCAAGTGGCTGCCTTTCTCGTATCCGTGCAGGGTATCGAAAATGCCCTTGCCTTTGCCCGCATCGGAAGGCAGCGAAGGCAGGCGGGCGGCCTGCCCCGCGTTCCAGTCGGCTTTTGCGGCTTCAAGAAAAATATCCATCGGCTTTTCTCCCGTGGAAAACAGCAGCACGCGCCAGCGGCTGATTTCGCGGTTGCCGCCGTCTTTGGCGCCCTGAATTTTGGCAATGCCGTTGATTACGGCATAGGCGGTTTGCGAAACGTGGCGGGGGTTGGCCTGACCGATTTCGTCCAATACCAAAAAGCCGTCATTGCGGGCATTGGCCAGATTGGCGAAGCCGTGACTGGTTCCCGTCCAGCTTGCCATCAGTTCGGCAGGATTGCCTCAAACCGACAAGGCGGCGCGGGCGGCGGTGCTTTTGCCGTCGCGGGAATCGCCGAACAGATGGAAGCCGCCCGATTCCATGCCCAGCAGGCCAAGCAGCGGGGCGGCAAGGGCGGTGCCGATTGCCAAGCTCAAACGGCTGTTGCCTGCGGCATAGCGGGCTACCTGAAGCTGCCAGTCGGCCAGCGTGCCGTTGGCGGCATAGGCGGCGGCTTGGCTCTTGTCGCCGTTGTAGATAACGCGCGGGGCGTGTTTCCCCTTGTCGGCGGCCAGTATTTCGCCGCTGGGCAGTACATAGGCGCTTTGCCGTGCTGCCCAGCCCGATTGCGCGGTAACCGTGTAAGGGGTGTGCAGGCCGTCGGTCTGCAGGTAGTCGGCCAGCATTTCGCGCTTGCGGCGGTTTTCCTTTCGTTTCGGCGGCGCTCGGCCAGTTGTTTGATGTAGTCGTTGATTTCGCTTTCCAGCCAGCCCGTGGCATTGGCGGAAACCTTAAACGGCTTCGGAAAATCGGGGTCGTGCAGGCGGTGTTTCGGATTGGCTTTGTACCAAACCGCCGATAACGACAATCCCGTTTTGCGGGCAACGTCTTTTGCCCGTAATACGGCTTCTTGCATGGTTTATTCCCTGCTATGCGGTTGCACGGCATTGCATGGTGTTGGGAAATTTGTCCGCAGTCTTGTAAAACGTTTTAAAAAAATTTCATTCATCATCAGGTGGATTTCTTCAAAAAAATTCATATTGCAACGCTGTTGCAAAAACAGCAGACGCAAAAAAAACCGCTTTCGCGGGTCGGTTTCAGCTAGCCCTATGCTTGGCCGTCGGCAGTTAGGGCGCAGGCTTGGCGGTAGTGGCCGCGCAAATAGTCGGCATACCATTGCATCATTTCCACGCGGTGCGGCCAGTATTCCGCCCTGTTGTAAGCGGCCTTAATCCTGTTTTCTTCAACATGGGCAAGCTGGCGTTCGATGGCATCGGGGTTGTAGCCCTGTTCGTTCAATACGCTGCTTGCCAAGCTGCGGAAGCCGTGCGGGGTGGCAATGCCCTTGTAGCCTAGGCGGTTCATGATGGTGCCTAGCGTGTTTTCGCTGATATAGCCGCTGGCGGTACGGCTGGGAAACATAAAGCGGCCTTGCCCTGTCAGGCTGTGCAGTTCGGCCAGCAGTTTAAGCGTCCAGTCGGCCAAGGGAATCAAGTGCGCCCGTGGCCGTTTCATGCGGCTGGCGGGAATCGTCCACGTTTTTGCCTGCCAGTCGATTTCTGCCCATTCGCCGCCCCTGATTTCGGTATTGCGGGCAAAGCACAGCATCAGCAGCATCAGGCATAGGCGGTTTTGGGCGGCAAGATCGGCCAGCAGCAGACGGCTGTAAAACTCGGCAAGTTCTTCGCGCGGCAGGGCAGGCATGTGATTTGTTTCGGGCTTTTTTAGGTAGCCTGCCAGCGGGGCGGCGGGGTTGGCATCCATGATTTCCAGCATGGCGGCATAGTTGCAGATGCTGCTTATCCATTGGCGGATTTTCTCTGCCGTCTCAATCACGCCCCGCGCGGCCACGGCATCAATCACGGCTTTCACGTCTCTTACCCGCAATTCGGCAATCGGTGTCTGCCCAATCAGCGGGAAAACATCCGCTTCAAAATAGCGCATGATGCGGGCGGCATGGTTCGGTTTCCAGCGGTTCAGGTTGTCCGTGTGCCAACGGCAGGCCACGGCGGCAAAGGTATTCAGCAAGGCCGCCTGCCGCGCCTGCTTGGCTTCTTGCTTGGCGGCGGCAGGGTCTTGCCCTTGTGCCAGCAGATAACGGGCATTCTCGGTAGCGGCGCGGGCTTCGGATAGGGAAACGGCGGGATACTTGCCGATGGAAAGCGTTTTGCGCTTGCGGTTTATGGCGTAGTCGAAGCGCCACAGCTTGCCGCCAGCGGGGGTAACGTGCAGATACATGCCGCCGCCGTCTGTCAGCTTGTAGGGTTTGACGGCAGGCTTGGAACGCTTGATTTGTAAGTCATTCAGGGGCATTTTTACGGTATTTTTTCGCGGTATTTTCGGGATACCGTAAAAAATACCGTAAATTTCAGGTCTATTCAATCAGACGGCATAACACGGTATTGCACAGCAGACGGGTTAAGCCGTATGGCTGAAAGATAGATAAAATCTTTGATAAATAATGGCTTGGTCTATTGTATTAGACGGTATTAGACGAGAAAAAAGCAGCCGTTTGCAGGCTGCTTTTTGTGAATGTGGTGCCGGCGGCAGGATTCGAACTCGCGACCCCCTGATTACAAGTCAGGTGCTCTACCAACTGAGCTACACCGGCATAGAAGGCGCGCATTATGCCGCCGAGTGCGGTATTTGGCAAGTGTTGCGGGCGCTTGGGGCCGAAAAACAATGTTTTTTCTGTGAAAGTTGTGTCCTTGGTAAGCGGGTTGGTTTTAGCGTGCCGGCGCAGCTCGGGCGCGGCAGATAAGATCATGCTGGGAAATAAACGCTTTCAGGTAGCCTGAAGCCTTTGCAATCGTCCATTTGCGGCGCATGTCTGCGTGGTGCGTTGATGCCTCAGGAGACAGTTCGCTCGCCTAAGCCTGTAGCCGGTTTGTCTCTCTCACAAGGATTCCCGGCGGTCACACTTGTTGGGCGGCTGAGCTTTACAGCCCATCCACATTGGGCGGTTGTCTAAAGGTTTCGGCCTGTTCCGCTCATCGGGCTACCTGAAAAACGATGAAGTGTTAGCCGGTCAGTTGTTTGGTAATCAGGTGTTTGACCGGCGGCAGATTGTTGCTCAGGCGCAGCACGGCGGTGCGCAGCAGTTTGGCCGGCGGGGCTTCGTTGGTGAACAGCTTCACCATAAAGTTGGTGCCGTGGTAGAGCGCGCGGGTGTGCAGCATGTGGCGGGTTTCGTAGCGTTCCAGCAGGGTGTCGTTGGCGATGTCGCGGCCGGCGGCTGCGGCCTGCACAATCAGTTCGGCCAGCAAGTCGGCGCTGGCAACGCCGAGGTTGAAGCCGTGGGCGGTGACCGGATGCATGCCGACGGCGGCGTCGCCGATGAGGGCGGTGCGGCGGGCGATGAAGCTGCGGGCGTGTACGCCGATCAGGGGGTAGGTGTGGCGGCTACCGGCGGGCGACATGGTGCCGAGTTTGCCGTGCAGCTGTTTTTCCAAATCGGCGGCGAGCGCTTCGGGTGAAAGGTCGAGCACTTCATGTACGCGGCGGTTGTCGATGGTGATGACGCAGTTGGTCATGTATTCGCCCAGGGGCAGCAGGGCGATGGTGCGGCCGTAGTGGAAGCACTCGTAGGCGGTGTTTTCGTTGGAAATGGTGTGGGCGAAACGGGCCACGATCACGGTGCGGCCGAAGTCGTGCAGGTCGGCGGAAATGCCGGCCTGGCGGCGGGTTTGCGACATGCGGCTGTCGGCGGCCACCATCAGGCGGGCGGAAACGGTGTCGCCGTTGGCCAGGGTAACGGTCACGCTATCGTTGCCGTTGAGGGCTTCTTTCACGCTGCTTTCGGTGAGAAAGCGGACGTTGGGATAGGCTTTGGCCGATTCGTAGGCGGCACGGCGGATGTTGTGGTTGGAAATCAAAAAGCCGAGCTGGCCTTTGCCGTCGGTGGGGGCGGGAAAGTCCAAGGTGTAGGGAGAGCCGCCGTTGAGCACTTTGGCGGCTTTGAGCGGGTAGATTTCGTCTTCGGCAATTTTTGCCCACATGCCGAGTTTTTCCATCACGGCGCGGGAGGGGTGGGTCAGCGCGATTTCGCGGCCGTCGTAGGGCGGGTTGGCCAGGGTTTCCTCGCTGCTTTGTTCCACCAGCAGGATGTCCAAGCCGCTGGGGGCGGCTGCGGCGGCAAAACTGAGGCCGGCAGGGCCGGCGCCGATAACGACGATGTCACAAGTGTGCTGCATGGGAGGCTCCGTGTGAATGGAAAACAGTGCGGGGTAGGATAAATGAAAAGCCCGGCGGCTTTCCATTATACTTGAGGCTACCTGAAAACCCGAAACGGAATTCTTGCAGATGGAGCAGTCTTTTCAAGATGTTTTAAAAGAGTTGGGCAAGCAGGCCAAGCAGGAGCGCGCGGCTGAGGCGGAACGCTTGGCTGCGGAAAGAAAAGCACGAGTGGAGGATGTGGACTTCACCGCTGCCGTGGGCGCGGTGGTGCCGCTCAAAAGCAGCAACCGCGCCGTTTTGCCGCGCGACACTTCGCCGATTAAGCGGCGGGCGCAGCCAGAAGAAGGGCTGGAAGAGGCGGACTATTTTTATGTGGGTGACCAAAGCTGGGACGAGCCGCCGCGCGTGTTCAGCAAAAACGGCCGCGGCGAAGACGATATCCGCCGTCTGCTCGGCGGGCATTGGCCGGTGGTGGCCAAACTCGATTTGCACGGTTACCGGCAGGAGTCGGCCCAGCAGGTATTGAACGAATTTGTGGCTTATGTGCAGAAGCGCGGGGTGTGTGCCGAAATCGTGCACGGCAGCGGCTTGGGTTCGCGCGGCTTTACGCCGGTGCTCAAAACCCTGGTGCGCCGCTGGCTGATGGAGCATCCCGAGGTATTGGCCTACGCCGAACCGCACCGGCACAACGACGGCGCCGTCCGCATTTTGCTGCGCAAAAGCCGGCAGGGCGGATGATGTGACCGTTTGTTCATTCAGGAGCCCGCCGAACGTATCGGTGCCGCAACAATCCTGCCGCATCCGCCCCGCTGCGGGGCAAATTTGCCCACAAGCTGCGCAAATTGAATTAAAGTGCGCAACCTGAATGTATTCGTATAGTGTTTTTATGATGTCGCGTTTTACCCCGAATTTGATTCCCGTTTTATTGTCTGCCCTGATGGTTGCCCAGCCGGGCGTGGCTTCGGCCCGCGATGTTCAGGCCGAGCGCGAGCATTGGGCGCAACACGCCCGCAGCAGCGATGCCGCCTTGGCCGAGTCCGTACGCGGCCTGCAAAGCCTGTATGCCGAAAGCCAAGACCCGCGCGTGCGCGCCGACCTGATTGCGCTTCTGCTGCGCCAAGGCAGACAAGCCGATGCACTGGCAGTTTGCCCCCAATGCGCACCGACGCAGCTGAGCGCCGATGAGCTGGAAAACCTGGCCAAAGCCGCCCGCGACCAGAAACAGTTTGCGCTCTCTGCCGCTTATTACGGCCAGCTGCAACAGGCGGCGCCGCAGCTGAAAATCGGCTTTCTCGGCGCCGCACTGACGGCCGTGGATGCCGGCCAATACAGCGCGGCGAAGCAGTACATCGATATCTACCGCGGCCGTTTCGGCGAAGATGCCGATATCCGCCAAGCCGCCAATTACCTGGCCCAACGCAGCCAAAGCCTGACTGATCAGCTGCTGGGTCTGCAGTCCCAATTGGCCGCCCATCCCGAGCGCGAAGACTTGGTGTTGCCGCTTTACCGCACCGCCGCCCAGCTGCGCGCCTACCCGCAGCAACAGCAGTTGATTGAGCGTTATCCGCATTTATTCAACGCCCAAGACCGTTTGTGGCTGCAAAAAGACCAAGCGGTCAGCCTGCTGCGCAGCAGCACCGAATCGGGCAATGTGCAGAACCTGCAAACCGCTTACGACAAGCTGAGCCAAGTGGTGAACGAAGCGCCAAAAGGCGGCGATCTTTATTTGGCCGCGCTGCGCGACCGCATGGCTGCGGCGATTGCGCTCAATAACAGCAAACAGGCTTTAGAAGATTACCGTACCCTGCAGCCCTACGGCGAGCAGCCGGAATATGTCAAAGCGCAGTACGCCCAGGCTTTGATGATGTCAGGCAGTCCGAGAGGGGCTTACCACACTTATTCCGAACTGGCGCAGCGCCAGCAGGCCCAAAGCGGCAGCATTTCGCCCGCCATGCGCGAGCATCTGGTGGCGGCGCAAGCCGATTTGGGCTACTACACCCACGCCCAGCAAGAGCTGGAGCGCTGGAATCCGCAGCGTTACACCAACGACTTCACCCACACCCGCCGCATCGAAAACCCGTATTACGACAAACAGTATTTCTGGAACGTCCGCCTTGAAGCCTGGAACGGCAATCTCGACCGCGCCATCGAGCTGATGGACGCTTGGTTGGCGGAAAAACCGAATGATCCCTGGGGCATGATGCTGCGCGGCGATTTGGCGCAATGGAACGGCCGCAACGACGAAGCGCTGGTGTGGTTCCGTCAGGCCAAAGAACAGCTGCCGCCCGACAACCAAGCCGGTATCGACAGCAAAATCGGCATGACGCTGATCGACAGCGGCAATTGGCGTGCCGCCGCCGAAATGGCGCGCAGCATGGACAGGCAAGATCCGCGTTACCGCGGCTTTTGGGAACATTACGATAATGCCCGCGCCGCCCAGCTGAGTCTTTCCGGCCAAACCAGCAAAACCACCTCGCCCGCCGACGGTACGGAATGGCTGCAAAGTGCCACTTTATACAGCCCGCGCAGCGAAGGCGGTCATCGCGCTTATGTGACCCAGCAGAGCAATTATGTGCCCAACCACGGCGACGAAATGCGTACCGGCCGGGTGGGCTTGGGCGGCGAAATCCATCTGCATCCGCTTACCCTGAATGTGGAGGCCGGCCACGGCACCCATTTGAACGATAAGCCGTATGCCCGCGTCGGCGGCAATTACCGCGCCAACGAGCGCCTCAGCCTGCAGGCCGCTGCTGCGGTCAACAGCGCCAATACGCCGGTGAAGGCCGTCAATCAAAACGTGTATGCCAACGAATACACCGTCGGCGCCAATTACGCCCATTCGGCCGATACCCGTGCCGGCGGGGGCGCCAGCGTGATGACGTTTGACGACGACAACGTGCGGCAAAACTACTACGCTTGGCTGTCGCACAGCTTCTGGCAGCACAACCGCTGGCGTTTGGCCGGCAGCGCTTGGGCAGACCATACCCGCAACCGCGATATTCCTGAGGCACACTATTACAACCCGCGCCACAGCAGCACCGTCAGCGGCTCGTTGAACCTGTCTTACGGCATGCCGCTGGCCTACCGCGTCCACCTCACCCAGCAGCTCACCGGCGGTTTGGGCCGCTTCTGGCAGTCGGGCGAAGCGGCGCAGAACACTTGGCTGCTGAAATACGGTCATGACTGGCGCGTGGGCAACAAGCTCGGTTTGGGTTACGAGTTCGGCCGCAAACAGGCCATCTACGACGGCAAACCCGAATTCCAAAACTTCGGTAATTTCAATTTGAACTGGAAGTTGCAGTAGATCAACATGGCCGCGCCAGCAGGATGGCGGCTGATCAGACCGTGCGGCAGTGGATTCTGCCGCACGGTTTGGCTTTTCAGGTAGCCTCAGGCCGCCAATCACCGTTGGCAAGCAGGGAAAAAGCGCGGTTGCCGGCCACAATGAAATGGTCGAGAAGGGGAATGTCCACCAAAGCCAGCGCCGCATGCAGTCGTCGGGTAAAGGCGATGTCCGCTGCTGAGGGCTCGGCTGAGCCGCCCGGGTGGTTGTGGGCGAAAATCAGGGCCGCCGCGTGGTGTTGCAGCGCCAGACGCACAATCTCGCGGATGTAAACCGTGTTTTCGGCCACCGTGCCGCGTGACAGCTCTTCAAACGCAATCAGGCGGTTTTGCTGGTTGAGCAGCAGGGCGGCGGCAATTTCCACCGGTTCGCCGGCCAACTGCAACACCAAATAATCGGCCACCACTTCGGGCGAAGTAAAAGCCGGCTTCTGCCGCATTTCCTCCGCCAGCAGGCGGCGGCCGATTTCGCGTACCACGGCAAATTGGCAGAACGATGCCTCGCCCATGCCTTTGTGGCGGGTGAGTTCGGCGGCCGGCGTATTCATCAGGCCGTTGAGCGAACCGAATTCGTGCAGCAGGCTGCGCGCCAAGTCCACGGCGCTCATGCCCTGCGTGCCTACCCGCAGCAAAATGGCCAACAGTTCGGCATCGCTTAAGGCGGCGGCCCCTTTGTGCAATAGCTTTTCGCGCGGCCGCTCGCCTTCCGGCCATTGTTTGATGCTCATATGCGCCTCCGTGTGAGATTGAGGGCCTGCGGATCGGCCAATCGGTTTCAGGTAGCCTGAAACGGCGGATGAAAAATAGAGTAATCGGTCTTTTTTAACAGATTGTTTGATTTGACGCAGAAAAGCGGCGGATATTTTGGTGCTTTTTACATAAATAATGTTGGAAAAATCATGAAGGCGCGGCTACAATCGCCCTCCCTTTCTAAAAAATCTAATGATTATAAAAACGGAGTCTTCACACTATGACAGCTAAAGGACAAATGTTACAAGATCCTTTTTTGAACGCACTGCGCAAAGAGCATGTTCCGGTATCCATTTACTTGGTCAACGGCATCAAGCTGCAAGGCCAAGTGGAATCTTTCGATCAATACGTGGTATTGCTGCGCAATACTTCGGTCACCCAAATGGTGTACAAACACGCCATCTCCACTATTGTTCCGGCGCGCGCCGTGAGCCTGCAGCAGGCCGAACCCAAACCCGCTGCCGAGCCGCCCGCCGCCCAGTAAGCTTTTATTTGTTGGCGCACTGTCCGTTTGCCGCGGCAGTGCGTTTCGTATTTTGGAACACGCAAACATGAACACACAAACCGTTGCCGTGATCGGCGCCATGCAGCCGGAAATCGAGCGTTTAAAAAACAGTCTGGACAAGCTAGTCACCGAAACCTTCGGTGCGTTCACCCTATACAGCGGCCGTTATGGCGGCAAACAGGTGGTGCTGGCTTTGAGCGGCATCGGCAAAGTGAATGCGGCGGCGGCCACCGCCGTGTTGGTGCAGCGCTACCGTCCCGACTGCGTGATCAACACCGGCAGCGCCGGCGGTTTGGGGCAGGGCTTGGCGGTGGGCGATGTGGTGATCGGCACCGAGACCGCGCACCACGATGTGGACGTGACCGCATTCGGCTATGATTACGGCCAAGTGCCGCAACTGCCGGCGCGTTTTGTTTCCGATGCCGCTTTGTGTGCGGCCGCGGAAACGGCGGCCGCGGCTTTTGCCGGTGCGCGCGTACACCGCGGGCTGATTGTGAGCGGCGACCAGTTTGTTCACAGCAGCGAGGCCGTGGCCGCCATCCGCAGCCGTTTTGCCGGCGTGCAGGCGGTGGAAATGGAAGCGGCGGCGATTGCGCAAAGCTGCCACCAGTTCGGCGTGCCGTTTGTGGTAATCCGCGCGGTGTCCGACTTGGCAGACGAGCAGGCCGACACCAGCTTTGAGGCGTTTTTGGAAACCGCTTCCGTGCACTCGGCGCAAATGGTGCAGCATTTGATCGAAGCCCTGTAAGCCATGCCGCTGCCGCTTTCCGCCCAAATCGCCCTGGTGGCCGCAGGCGCCGCTGCGGGCGCTTTGGCCCGCTGGCAACTCGGCCTGTGGTTGAACCCTTGTTTCGACAAACTGGCCTTCGGCACCTTGCTGGTCAATTGGCTGGGCTGCCTGCTGATGGGCGTGTGTTTGGGTTGGGTGTGGCAGTCGGGTATTTCGGAAGCGTGGCGTTTGCTGCTGGTGGTGGGGCTGCTCGGCAGTTTCACCACTTTCTCTGCTTTTTCCGCCGAAGTGGTGGAAAACATCGTGGCCGAACATTGGGCCGCCGCCTTGTTGACGCTGGCTTTGCACACATTGGGCGGCTTGCTGTGGACGGTGTTGGGCATGGCGGCCGTCAGATATGCGGCCAGATAAGAATGATCGGCCACGCAGGTTTCAGGTAGCCTCAAGGCTACCTGAAAGCAGGCAGGGCTACCGCCTAAGGGCGTGAAGGGTTTACAATGCGCCCGTTTTCACTACCGTTGCCGCAAGAAAGGAATGATGTCGTGCTGCAGAAATGGAAGACTTGTTTGGCCGTCGGCCTGATGGCCTTGGCCCTGCCTGCCTTGGCCCAATCTGATGTCGGGAAGTGGCAGAATCTCCCCGAACAGCAGCGCACCGCAATGCTGTTGCGGGCGGGCACCTTGGCCGCGGCGATGGACTGGGAGCGCGATGCTTTGTTGGCCGGGCGCGCCAATGCCGACGGCATCGATAAAGAATTTTTCGAGCCGCAAACTTGGGAACGGATATTCCGCCGCAGCGGCCAGTATCTGCAACACGAAATCAAAACATGCTACGAGCAGGCAGCCGAAGCCCAAGCGGCGGCGGAATGCAGCGAGATGGACAATATCTTGGCCGCGCATTTGGCTTCCGACCACGCTTACCACCAACAGCGCTCCGGCAGTTTTGCCTTTACTTACCTGCTGCACGAGCGCACCCGCCATTGGAATCAGAACCATGCCGACCGGCTGCGGGTATTGAACCGGGAGGCCGCCGAAGCGCGCCGCCTGTTTAAAGCGGAGTTGTCCGCCGCACCGGCGGGGGCGGAGATTTATCGGGCGCTAGAAATGTCGCGCCAATATGTGCGCGACCAGCTGGACCAATGGGCTGATGCGCCGTCTGCCCCTTAAATCCGGCCATTCCCATTAATCATAGTTTTAAACAGGCTACCTGAAAGCCTCCATCCGCTTTCAGGTAGCCTCCGTTTGATTGTCACGAGAAAAAGATGCGATTACACACCCTTGTTTCCCAAGAAGCCGAAGCTGCTTTTGCCGCCGCCGGCCTTTCCGGCAGCCCGATTGTTTTGCAGCCGGCCAAAAACGCCGATTTCGGCGACTACCAAATCAACGGCGTGATGGGCGCGGCCAAACAGCGCAAGCAGAACCCGCGCGAGCTGGCGCAGCAGGTGGCCGACCGATTGGCCGGCAACCGCCTCATCGAATCGGCAGAAGTGGCCGGCCCCGGCTTCATCAACCTGCGCCTGAAGGCCGATTTTCTGGCGCAGGAAGTGGACGCCGCCCTGCACAGCGGCCATTTCAACATCCGCCGCACCGGTGAGCCGCAAACCGTGGTCATCGACTATTCTTCGCCCAATTTGGCCAAAGAAATGCACGTCGGCCATTTGCGTTCCAGCATCATCGGCGACAGCCTTGCCCGCGTGCTGGGCTTTTTGGGCCACCAAGTGATCCGCCAAAACCACGTCGGCGACTGGGGCACCCAGTTCGGCATGTTGGTGGCGTATATGGTGGAGCAGCAAACAGACAATGCCGAATTCGAGTTGGCCGATTTGGAGCAGTTTTACCGCGAAGCCAAAGTGCGTTTCGACGAAGACCCGGCGTTTGCCGACACCGCGCGCGATTATGTGGTGAAGCTGCAGGGCGGCGACGAACGGGTTTTGGCGCTGTGGAAACAGTTTGTGGACATTTCATTGAGCCATGCCCAGCAAGTCTATGACACCCTCGGCCTGCTGCTCACGCCTGACGATGTGGCCGGCGAATCCATGTATAACGACGATTTGCAAGCCGTGGTGGACGAATTGACGGCCCAAGGTTTGGCCGTGGACGATGACGGCGCCAAAGTGGTGTTTCTCGACGAATTCAAAAACCAAGATGGCGAGCCGGCCGCCTTTATCGTGCAGAAGCAGGGCGGTGGTTTCCTGTATTCCAGCACCGATTTGGCCTGTATCCGCTACCGCGTGAGCCGCTTGCAGGCCGACCGTCTGCTGTATGTGGTGGACGCCCGCCAGAGCCTGCATTTCCAGCAGCTGTTTACCGTGGCGCGCAAAGCCGGCTGGCTACCTGAAAGCGCAACGGCCGAACACATTCCCTTCGGCACCATGATGGGCAAAGACGGCAAACCCTTTAAAACCCGCTCCGGCGACACGGTGAAACTGGTCGATTTGCTCAATGAAGCGGTGGAACGCGCCACCGCCTTGGTGGCCGAGAAAAACCCGGCCCTCTCGCCGGCCGAGGCCGCAGAGATCGGCCGCGTGGTGGGCATCGGTGCGGTGAAATACGCCGATTTGAGCAAAAACCGCAGCAGCGATTATGTGTTCGACTGGGATCAGATGCTCTCTTTCGAAGGCAACACCGCGCCCTATCTGCAATATGCCTACACCCGCGTACAAAGCGTGTTCCGCAAGGCAGGCGACTGGGACGCTGCCGCCCAGCCGGTGTTCACCGAACCCTTGGAAAAACAGCTGGCGGTGGAGTTACTCAAGTTTGAAGACGTGCTGTGCAATGTGGCGGAAAGCTGTCATCCCCACTATTTGGCGGCGTATCTTTACCAGGTGGCCGCCCTGTTCAGCCGTTTCTACGAAGCCTGCCCCATCCTCAAGGCCGAAGGCAGCGTGCGCAACAGTCGCCTGCAGCTGGCCAAGCTTACCGGCGATACCTTGAAACAAGGCTTGGAATTGCTCGGCATCGAAACTTTGGACGTGATGTAAACCCTTTTTCAGGTAGCCTGCAGGCTACCTGAAAAGACTCCGCCTTGCCCCGGCTGCCCGCCGCTTATATCATAAGCGCCTTCTGCGGCCTGGCCGCTTTTCGTTTGAAAGACTGTGCATGAAACTGCTTGTGATTGCCGACCCGCTGGCCGGCTTCAAAACGTATAAAGACACCACTTATGTGATGATGCGCGAAGCTGCCCGCCGCGGCTGGCAGCTGTTTCATGGCCTTAGCGGCGATTTGTCGGTGCGCGGCGGCGTGGTCACCGCGCACGCGGCCCGGGTTGATTTTCTCGGTGCCGATCAGGGCCGTAGTGATTGGTTTGCCGCCCACGCGCCGCAACGGTGCGCCTTGCGCGATTTCGACGCCGTCATCATGCGCACCGATCCGCCTTTCGACCTGCAGTATCTGTATGCCACCCAGCTGCTGACGCTGGCAGAGGGGCAGGGTGCCAAGGTGTTCAACAGCGGCCAAGCCATGCGCGATTTCAACGAAAAACTGGCGATTCTGCATTTCGACCGCTATACCGCCCCCACTGTGGTCAGCACCCGTGCCGCCGAGGTGCGCGATTTCTTGGCCGAGCAGGGCGACATCATCGTCAAGCCTTTGGACGGCATGGGCGGCATGGGCATTTTCCGCCTGCGCCAAGACGACCCCAATATCGGCAGCATTTTGGAAACCCTGATGCAGCACGACCGCCGCACCATCATGGCTCAACGTTATATCCCCGAAATCGTGCACGGCGACAAGCGGGTGTTGGTGATCGGCGGGCAGGTGGTGCCGTATGCCTTGGCACGGATTCCGCAGCAGGGCGAAACGCGCGGCAATTTGGCCGCCGGCGGCCGCGGCGTGGCGCAGGCTTTGTCGCCGCGCGACCGCGAAATCGCCGAAAACTTGGCGCCCGAATTGGTGCGCCGCGGCATTTTACTGGCCGGCTTGGACATCATTGGCGACTACCTCACCGAAGTCAACGTCACCAGCCCCACCGGTTTCCAAGAAATCATGCAGCAGCAAGGCTGCGATGTGGCGGCCTTGTTTATCGACGCCGTGGCCGAATGGAGCGCCCGTTGAAGCGGTTTTCAGGTAGCCCGATTCCCGCCTCCCGACCCTATTCATAATGAACAAACACACCACTCCCGACGAGACCCCGGCGGCCCCGTCCCGCCCGGCCGGCGATTATGCCCAAGACGTGTGCAGCAAAGCACACGAAGTGTATGACAAGGCGCATGAAGCCTACGACCGTGCCCACGACAAAATGCAGGCTTACTGCGCCGATGTGCAGAGCTACGCCGCGCAAATGAAAGGCAAAACCGGCCTGCGCCGCATCATCAACGCGCTGGGTTATTCGTGGGACGGCATCCGTGCCGCCTGCGACGAAGCCGGTTTCCGCCAGCTGTTGTGGATCAACGGCATCCTGATCTTGCTGGCGCTGCTGTTGCCGTTTACTTTGGCCGTGCAGCTGGTGTTGATCCTGGCCTCCGCTTTGTCTTTGGTGGTGGAGCTGATCAACACCGGCATCGAAGCGGCGGTGGACCACACCTCTTTGGCGCAGCATGAGCTGGCCAAGCGCGCCAAGGATGTCGGCTCGGCGGCGCAGTATCTGCTGTTGGCCGTTTTGTTGCTGATGTGGCTGCTGGCGCTGTGGCGCACTTTTGCGGCTACCTGAAACGGAGTAACGGATGTCTTTGCCCGAGCAGCATTCTTCCTACGCCGCCGGCCAAAAAGGCAAAACCGGCTGGCGGCGCATTCTCAATGCGGCCATTTATTCGCGCGACGGCCTCATTGCCGCCTACCGCCACGAGACGGCGTTCCGCCAGCTGGTGTGGCTGCATGCGGTGTTGCTGGTGTTGCTGGCCGTGGCCGGCTTCAGCCTGCCGGTGAGCATGATTTTGTTGGTGGCCTCGTTTTTCTCACTGGTGGTGGAACTGGTCAACACCGGTTTGGAAGCGCTCACCGACCGCGTGTCCACCGAAAAACACCCTTTGTCGAAAATCGCCAAAGATGTCGGCTCGGCGGCGCAAATGCTGGCGCTGGTGTTGCTGGCCCTGTTGTGGGGCTTGGCGCTGTGGCAGGCTTATGCTTGATGTGACGCAAGTTTGGTCCAAATGGGGCCGGCTGTGTATGACCTTTGCAAACAGGAACAGATGCTCATGAAACAAGTATTATTGGCCGCTTTGGCCTTGGTTAGCGCCGCTGCGGCTCAGACCGATATCCATGTGCGCGATGCATGGGCGCGTTTTACCGTGCCCGGCCAGCAGGCGGGCGGCGTGTTTATGCAGCTGCACAACGATGGCCGCACCGATGCCTTGGTAGGCGGCAGCAGCCCCTTGGCAGAGAAAGTGGAAATCCATACCCACAGCATGCGCGAGGGCAGGATGCAGATGCATGAAATCGAAGGCGGCCTGCCCTTGGCCGAAGGCGGCCGTGCCGAACTCAAACCGGGCGGTTACCATGTGATGCTGATCGGCTTGAAACAGCCTTTGGCCGGCGGCCTCCGCTTTCCGCTCACCTTGCATTTCCGCCATGCGCCGGCCAAAACGGTTACCGTAACCGTGAAGACCCCGGCGCAGGAAGCGGCGCAGCCGGGCGGACACGGGCATCACCATCACGACCATAGCCACTAAGGCTGAGACCTTTGTAACCTCCCCATCTGTGGCGCATTTCTGCGTTGTGTGCTGCTTGCTCGCTTGCCTATCTGTATGATAGGTCTGTCCCACGGGGATTCCTGGCGTTCACGTTCGCTGCGCTGCTACGCCTTGAACTGCATCCACATCTGGGGGTTTTGCAAAGGTCTCAGGCTGTGAAGCTTTGGCACGCCGGTGCATCAGCCAAGTGTCAACAGATCCTGGAATAATAAAAATCGCTGAAAGCAATCCATGGTGCTGTCAGCGATAGTGATCGATAAATATCAAAATATTTGTTTGCCTAAAGAATGCCTTTGTCAGGAATGACTAGGCAAACGGGCGGTAAAGACATCAAGCTGCCCACGGTAATCGGTTTTCTTACCCATATCCCAACAAACGCCCGATGTTCGCCTCGGTGGCCGCGGCCACGGTTTCCCGGCTGATGCCGCGCAAAGCCGCCACCACATCGGCCACCCGTGCAACATTGGCCGGCGTGTTGCTTTCTTCTCCCGGCGGCGGCATAAAAGGGCTGTCGGTTTCCAACACCAAATATTCCAAGGGCAGCTTGGCTGCCGCTTCGCGGGCTTTGCGGGCATGCGGATTCAATACCAGCGCGCCGATGCCGATGAGCAGGCCGCAGCGTATCAGCAACTGCGCTTCCTCCAGGCTACCTGAAAACGCATGCGCAATTCCGCCGGCTGCAAAGCGCTGCCGTTTCAGTTCCGCCGTCAAATCTGCCGTCGCTTTCAAATTGTGCAGCACCACCGGCCGCTCCAAGCGTGAGGCCAGCGCCAATTGTTCACGGAAAACCGCCAACTGCAAGGCCGCGTTTGCGCGGTGCCGGGGGTGGTAATCCAAACCGATTTCTCCCACCCACATTTCCGGCTGCGCCTGCAAGGCCGCAGCCAAACGCTCGCCGGTTTCGGTGTGCCATTCGCCGGCATACCACGGGTGCACGCCCAAGGCAGCGTAAATCTGCGGCGGGCGGTGCAGTGCCGCCACTGCGGCAAAATCCGATTCACGGGCCGCCGGCACCAAAAAACGGGCGACCCCTGCCGCACGGGCTTGCGCCAGCACGGCATCGGTGCGCCCGCCGAATGCGGGATCGGCCAAATGGCAATGGCTGTCGGTGAGCATGGGCTACCTGAAAACCGGTTTACAGGCTGTTGAGCCGTTCCACAGAGGGTGCGTAATAGTAGGCGCCGGAAACCGCGGCCGTCACATGCGTCAGCAGTAAATCGGTTTTGCCGTCGCTCTCGCCGAACATGCTCAAGAGCTGTGCTTCGATGTTCCACAAGCGGGCGCAATAAGCGATGAACATCAGGCCGTGTTCTCCGCTTACCGTGCCGTAGGGCAGGCTGCGGCGGACGATTTTTAGCCCGACGCCGTCTTCTTTCAGATTGGTTCGGTTGAGGTGCGAGTCGGGCAAGCGGTCGCTGCGGGCAAACTCGATGTTGTCCGCTTTGCTGCGGCCGATGCATTGTTCCTGTTCCGGCACGCTCAAGCGGTTCCATTTTTTCAAATCGTGGCGGTATTTCTGCAGCAGCACATAGCTGCCGCCCGCATCGGGGGCATCGCCGCCGATGACGCCTACCTGACGGATGTTTTCTTCGCCTTGCGGGTTTTCCGTGCCATCCACAAAGCCCTCCAAGCCGCGCTCTTCTACCCAACGGAAACCGTGGTTTTCGCTGGCTACGGTGAGCAGTCCCTCAAAGGCTTCCAGCACGGCTTTGCCGAGCGAGAAATTCACGTCGGGGCGCAAAGATTGGATGTGAAACAGGATATCGTGCTGGGTGGCCGGCGCCAAACCGCCGCCCAAAGCGCGGAAGGGCTTGATGTCTTTTCCCTCTTCCGTGTGGCCGAAAGCTTGCCAGCAATCGGCACCGAAACCGATGGTCAAGCCCAAGCAGGCATCGGGATACTGTGTCTGCAGATCGGACAAAGCCGCCAAACTCCGGCGGCAGGCTTCGGCCAGCTCGGCGGGCGCAGCCTGTGTATCGGCTTCCATAAAAATGGCGGCGCGGCAGTGGTCGGGAATGATGGCGGTTTGCGGGGTGGTCATCGGTAATCTCCTGAGTGGCATTTTTTCTGGCGCCATTATAACCGTAAACCCTGGCCAACCGCTCTCGAAGAACCGCTGACGGTGTTAGAATGCCGCTTTTTATCACCGCGGGCAAACACCACCGTGCTTTATTTCCTGCTGATCGCCATTCTTTTGCTCCAATTGTTCAGCTGGCTGTGCAGCCGCGGGCTGTTCTGGCTGCTGCAAGGCTACCTGAAACCCGCTGCCCGCCGCACCGTCCGCTGGCTGGTGTTCGGCATCGGTAACGGCCTGTTGCTGTTGTCGCTGTTGCGCGTTTGGCCCGGTGTTTTCCGTTTGAGCGCCGGCTGGATGGTGCTGCTGTGGTACGGCGTACTGACCGTTTGCGCCGTTTGGCTGTTGCACCTGCTGTTGCGGCGGCGCATTGCGCCCGCCCGTTTGGGCAGCCTGCTGCGCCCGCTGGCGGCCGCTTTGTTCATGTTCCTGTTGGGCATTTCCGTTTACAACGCCTATACACCGGTGGTGCACCATTACCGGGTGGCCATCGACAAACCCTTGCCCCGTCCCGTCCGCATCGGCCTGGCCAGCGATACCCACTTGGGCGTACTGTTCGGCGCCCGCCAGCTAGACCGTCTCAGCGCCATCATGCAGCGGGAACAGGTGGACATCATCCTCTTCCCCGGTGATTTGATGGACGACGACACCCGCGCTTACCGCTCGGAAAATATGCAACGTCATCTGCAACAACTGCGCGCGCCCCTCGGCGTGTATGCCACCTTGGGCAACCATGATCTGTTCGGCCATCAAGACGCCATCCGTGCCGAACTGGAAGCGGCCGGTATTCGGGTGCTGAACGACGACGTGGTGCGCTTGGACGCCGGTTTCTGGCTGGTCGGCCGCCCCGACGACCTGGACCGGCAGCGCAAAAGCACGGCCGAGCTGCTGAAGTCGGTGGACACTCGTGAGCCGGTTTTCCTGCTCGACCACCGCCCCACCGAAATCCGTTTGCACCAAGCCCTGCCCATCGACATCCAAGTTTCCGGCCATGTGCACAAAGGGCAGGTGTTCCCCTCCAATTTTATTGTCGATTGGATTTACGATTTGTCTTACGGCTACCAACAGCGCGGCTTGGGCCATTACTTTGTCACTTCCGGTTACGGCTTTTGGGGCGTGCCTTTCCGCCTCGGCTCGCAATCGGAAGTAATGATCATCGATGTGGTCGGCCGTTATTAACATACGCCACAGCTTTTCAGGTAGCCTGACGCAAATAAGCACGCCTTTCGGCGTGCTTTTTCTTTATTCTGCAGCTGGCTTTATTCCTGATACACAAAGGTGGCGCGCTTCACATTGCACAACAGTTCGTAGGCAATGGTGCCCGCACGTTCGGCCACTTCGGCCACCGATACGCGGTCGCCCCACAGTTCCACCTCGCTGCCGACGCCTTGATGGTGGTCGTCCAACTGCACGGTCAGCATGTCCATGCTTACCCGTCCGATGATGCGGCCGGCATGGCCGTCGATGGCCACCGGGCAGCCGTTCCCCGAGGCACGGGGGTAGCCGTCGGCGTAACCGCAGGCCACCACACCGACGCGGGTGGAGTGTTCGGTTACAAACGCTGCGCCGTAGCCCACCGGTTCGCCCGGCTGCAGGGTGCGCTCGGCAAACACGCGGCTGCTCAGGCGCATTACCGGGCGTAGATCGGCGCACGCGCCGGGGAAGGGTTCGATGCCGTAGAGGGCGATGCCGGCCCGTCCCCAATCCCGCCGCGCGGCGGGGTGGGCCAGTATGCCGGCCGAGTTGGCCAGGCTGCAGGCGCCGGATAAATCGGCCACTGCCGTATCAAAAGCCTGCATCTGTTGCGCGGTCATCGGATTATCCGGTTCGTCTGCACGGGCGAAGTGGCTCATGTTCACGATATCGGCCACGTGCGGGCTTTGCAGCAGCGCC
Organism: Neisseria shayeganii; assembly: GCF_014054965.1. Classification (NCBI taxonomy): domain Bacteria; kingdom Pseudomonadati; phylum Pseudomonadota; class Betaproteobacteria; order Neisseriales; family Neisseriaceae; genus Neisseria; species Neisseria shayeganii. Next base: position 446,268 of record NZ_CP059567.1, read on the forward strand.
TGATGGGCTGGGGCGAAATTGTGCGGGAAAAAACCGGCGCGGTGCATGCCGGAATCCATTTTCAACCATACGCTGACCGGCCGCTGCCACGGGTGGGCCAGTAGGCTTTCCAGCTGCCATTGCGTCTGCACCACCGGCCACAAACGGTAGGCGTCCACCTCGGCATATTCTGCCGCTTCAAAGACGCCTTCGAGCAGCACGATCGGGTTTTCGATGCCGGCTTGGCGCAATTCGATGCCCTCGGCCGGCGTGGCCACGGCAAAGCCGTCGGCCAAATCGGCCAATGCCCGCGCACAGCGTATTGCGCCGTGTCCGTAGGCATTCGCTTTGACCACGGCCAACAGGCGGCCGCCGTGAATGGTTTTCAAGGTTTCATAATTGTGGCGCAGATGAGCCAGTCGGATGGCGGCAACAAGAGGGCGCATACGGCACTTTCTGAAAGAACGGTTGGGAAGAACGGTGGCCTGGACAATCTGAATCCGGCGGGCGGCCGCTGTAAAAAGACGAGACCTTTGCAACACCCCCAGATGTGGATGCCGTTCAGGGCGTAGCAGCGCAGCGAACGTGAACGCTAGGAATCCGCGTGGGACAGACCTATCATACAGAGAGGCAAGTGAGCGAGCAGTACCCTTAGGGCATAAACGCGCAACGCAGAAATACGCCGCAGATGGGTTTTGCAAAGGACTCAGGCTACCTGAAACGCAGCCGGCGTTCAGGTAGCCTGTTTCGGCTGCTTACATACGGATGGAAACGTAGCCGCCCTGATGCAGCTGTTGCAGCAGCCGCTGCATGGCGGCTTGGGATTTTTCCTGCACCAAGGCTTCACGCACACCGGCGCGGATGCGGTCTTCGCGGGAGTTGGGGGTGCGCACTTCGTTTAAGCGGATGATGTGCCAGCCGAATTGGCTGCGCACCGGGCGGCTGACTTCGCCGGGCTTGAGCGCGCTCATCGCCCGTTCGAATTCCGGCACGGTTTCGCCGGAAGCCATCCAGCCCAAATCACCGCCTTGTTGGGCACTGGTGTCTTGCGAATACTGGCGGGCCAGTTGGGCGAAATCCACACCGCTGCGCGCTTCCTGCGCCACTTGCAAGGCCAGGCGCTGGGCGCGCTCGCCGTCGCCCGTAATCAAAATGTGCTGGGCACGGTATTGCGGTTTCGGCTCGGCTTCAGGCAGGGCGGCACCGGGATTGCGGGCAATCACGGCTTCCACTTCTTCATCGCTGACCCTGGCTTCGCGCATGATTTGGTTTTGCTGCACTTTTTGCGCGATCAGGCTGTCGCGCACTTGGCGGCGCAGGCCGCGGCGGTCGATGCCCAAGCGCATTTGCGCGGCTTCAAACTGTGCCACGCTTTGACGGCGGGCGGCGGCAATGCGGGCGATTTCGGCCTCTACTTCGGCATCACCGGCATTTACATTGTTGCGCTTGCCGGCCTGCACCAGCAGCGATTGGTTGACCAGCTGCATCAGCGATTGGCGCTGCAGCTCTTGGTCGGACAGGCGGGTGTCGCGGTCTTGTTGGCTGCGGTTGTAGGCGACGGCCTGATTAAGCTCGCGTTGGGTGATGACTTCGTTGTCCACCACGGCCACGATGCTGTCCACCGGACGCACGGCGTCGGCAGAGGCTACCTGAAAAGACAGACTCAGGCCCAAAGCCAAACACAGGTTTTTCAATTTCATTTGCGGTTTACCTCTTCGATATCGGTGTAGCCAGGCACAGACTGGCGCAGGGGTTCGAGCGGATTGTTGCCCAAACTGCTTAAGTCGCGCAAGCGCAATTGCAGGAATACGGCGTTTTTGCTCGAGTTTACGCCGGTCACATAATGCTGGCCGACGGCGCTGAAGCTCCAGCAGCCGCAGCTGCTGATGTATTCCATGCCCAGCAAGTGCTCCACCGGTTTGCGCTCGGTGAAGGAATAGCTGTGGCGGCCGACCAGATACAGATTGCGGCTCACCGGCCATTGGAAAGCCACATCGGCCTGCCGGACTTTGCCGTAGATAGTGTCGTAAATCTCGCCGTCGCGACGATATTGGTAGCGCACGCTGACGGTTTTGCCCGGCTCGGGGCTGTAACGCAGGCCGAGGTTGTATTTGTCGGCCACATTCAGCGTGGTGTTGTAATGCACATCGCCGTTCACCCAAATGCTGTCGGTGAGGCGGCCGTCGGCAAACGCCAACACATCGGAGCGTCCGCTGCCGCGCCGTGTCCGCCGGCCTTCCAAGCCCACATCGTCGCGGTTGAAATAGAGGCGTTGGCCGATGCCGGCACGCAGCCGCTCTTCGCCGTTATCCGCATTGTAAAGACGGGTTTGCACGGCGGTGGTGAGGAAGTTGGCGGCATTGATGCGGTCGTGGCCGGAAAAGCGGTTTTCCCGGAACAGCTGGCTGTAAGTGAAGCTGTTTTCCGCGGTATCGAACAAGGGCAGGTCTTCCTGCTCTTTGGTGGGGATGTAGGCATAAAACAGGCGCGGCTCCAAGGTCTGCACATATCGCCGCCCCTGCCAGCCGGCCTGGCGCTCGAAGGTCAGGCCTCCGTCCACGCTCACAATCGGCAACACGCGGCTGAGCGAACGGGCCGGTTTGCCGCCGGAGCCGTCCAAATCGTAATAGGTGGCGTGCAGTTGGAATTTGGGGCGCAAATAGCCCCACGGGCGGTTGAATTCGGCGCGTATCGCCGGACTGAGCACCAAACGGCTGCCTTGCTGTTTCCAATCGTGGCTGAAGCGGCTGAATTGGCCGTAAACGCTCACGTCGGCATAGGGCAGGTTGCGCGACCATTGGGTGGTCAGGCGCGGCAACAGGGCGTAGGGCGCGTCTTCGTAGCCGTCGGCATTGGCCAGTGTCTGGTATTTCTGCACCGTCAGATAGCTGTCGAGGCGGCCGCCGCCCAGACGGGTTTGGTGGTTCAGCCAGGCTTGGCGGTTGAGATTGACGTTGGTGGCGATGTCGTTGCGTTTGTAGAAGTCGCGGTAGTAGTCGTCATCGGAGACTTGATGGAAATCGATGCCGCCGCTGAGGCTGTTGCTGAATTGGTGTTGGTGTACCCAATCGGCTTGGGTGCGGGTGTCGTGGCGGCTGAGCCGGTCGTTGGGCAAAACAGCCAAATCCATTTGCCCGCGGTAGCTTGGTCGCAGATAACGCAGTTGACCGGCTACCTGAAGGCCGCGACGGGTGTAGAGAGTGGGTGTGAGCGTGGCGTCGTAATGGGGCGCCAGATTGAAGTAATAAGGCAGCGACACGCTGCCGCCGTCCGAGCCGATGCTTACCGTCGGCACCAAAAAACCGCTTTTGCGGTTGCCGTTGAGCGGAAAATCGATCCAAGGGGTGTAAAACACCGGCACGCCGCCCAAAACCAATGCCGCATTACGCGCCACGCCGACATTGCGGTCATAATCGGCTTCGATGCTGGATGCACGGATGTACCAGCTTTCGTCGCCGGGATTGCAGGTATTGAAGCGGGCGTTCTCCAAGCGGTAGCGGTTTTCACCTTCTACCCGCACGGTTTCACCGCTGCCCTGAAAACGGCGTTCGCCGTCGTCGGACTCGAAACGGGCATTTTTCGCTTCGCCCTGATGGGTGTCCAAACGATAAGTCAACGCTTCTCCGCTGACGCGGCCGTTGCCTTGCTCCAAGGTGAAGGCTTCCCCCGCCCGTACGGTTTCCTGAGGTTGATGGTAGTCGATCCAATCGGCCCGAATCACCTGGTCGTCACGCGAGACCACCACATCGCCTTCCGCCCGCACCCGTACATCGCTCTGGCCGGCCACCCGTTCTGCCTCAATGCGCGTGGCGCCGTCTGCGGGCGCATTTCCCGCATCGGCGCCTATCGGCTCAATCAGATGCTTGGGGGCACCCGGGCTGTCGCAGCGCACTCCTTCCTGAGCCAGCGGCACGGGCGCGGCGGCCAGGCTGCCGGTAAGACTCCAAGCGGCCAACACGGCCACAGCCACGGGATTCGGTCGGAATAAACGGAGCAAAAGAATCACCCTATTTCGATTTTGCCAGTAAAATGGCGCGCATTTTAACCCGATTCCCACCGAAAACCATCATGCAACGAGAAAAAGAATTGCAAAACTGGCTGCGGCAGCGCTATCCCGAACAAGACTTCACGCTCGCCTTTGCCGCTGCCGACGCCGACTTCCGCCGTTACTTCCGCGCCACCTTTGGCGACGGCCGCACCGTGGTCTGCATGGATGCCCCGCCCGACAAAATGAGCATCGAACCCTATCTGCAGGTGCGCGATATTTTCTCCACCGTCCATGTGCCGCAGGTCTTCCACCACGACACCGCGCAGGGCTTTGCCGCACTGGAAGACTTCGGCCGCGTGCCTTATCTGGCCGCCCTCGAACACGATACCCGGCCGGAAATGCACCAACTGCTGCTGCTCGACGCCGTAGATACGCTGGTGGAACTGCAAAAATCCAGCCGGCCCGACGTTTTGCCCGTGTATGACGAAGCCGTGTTCCGGCGTGAAATGCAGCTGTTTCCCGACTGGTTTATGGCCAAAGAGCTGGGGCGCAACATGAACTTCAAGCAGAAACAGCTCTGGCAACAAGGCTTGGCCGCCCTGCTGCCCGTGCTCAATGCCCAAGCGCAGGTGTTCGTACACCGCGACTTCATCGTGCGCAACCTGATGCTCACCCAAGGCCGGCCGGGCGTGCTCGACTTCCAAGACGCACTCTACGGCCCGATCAGCTACGATTTGGTTTCTCTGCTGCGCGACGCCTTTATCGAATGGGAAGAAGAATTCGTGATCGACATCGCCGTGCGCTATTGGGAAAAAGCCCGCGCCGCCGGCCTGCCGGTACCCGCCGAATTCGACGTTTTCTACCGCGATTTCGAATGGATGGGCGTACAGCGCCACCTCAAAGTGGCCGGCATCTTCGCCCGCCTGTGGCACCGCGACGGCAAAGATAAATACCGCCCAGAAATCCCGCGCTTCCTCAACTACCTGCGCCGCACCACCCGCCGCTACGCGGCCTTAGCGCCGTTCTATGAACTGCTGCTCGAGCTGGTGGGTGACGAAGAACTGCAAACCGGCTATACCTTCTAAATCATTGCATATACAAAAACAGGCTGAGACCTTTGCAAAACCTCCAGATGTGGATGCAGTTCAAGGCGTAGCAGCGCAGCGAGCGTGAACGCTAGAATCCCCGTGGGACAGACATATCATGAAGATAGGCAAGCGAGCGAGCAGTACCCATAGGGCATAAACGTACAACGCAGAAATGCGCCGCAGATGGGGGTTTTGCAAAGGTCTCAGGCTACCTGAAAACGAGCGGCGCAAGTTTGTGCGCCGCTCGTTTTCAGGTAGCCTGTTGCGGTTGGGCGGTTTGCCCTCCATCATCAGAAAACCTTTTCCACACTCACAAACCAAGCACTGTGCCGCCGGGAAAACAAAGCCGAAATATTGCTGTCGGTGCGGCGATATTGGTAGTTGAGCTGTGGCGTCAATCCTCGCCAGGCCAATTTTGGCGACCACACAGACACCCCGGCCTGATATTCGCGGTCGCGCCGCCGCTCGTTTACCGCCCAGCGTCCGAAAAGGTGTAGGCGGTAATTTTCGTCAAAACGTCGCCAGCCGTAGCGTATGTGACTACGCACGCCCAGCCAGGCGGTACGGTATGTCCCGCCCGCGCTCAAGCCGCCGCGCCAAGACGATTCCGAGTCATCCGCCACTCGATCGCGCGACACATCCACGCCGGCAAATGCCGCGCCATCGGGCGAGAACACCCGCGAAAACGTGGCCGACAAGGCATGGTTGAAACCGCCGTAAACGGCTTCGGTGCGGGCGGCCGAATAATGTTTGCGCGTATGGGTGGCGCGCAGCGACCAACGGTGGCCGCCGGCAAAGCGGCGTTCATACTCCGCCCGCACGCCGTATTGCCTGCCGTAGGCATGGCCGCCCAACAAGTTAAAACGGTAAAACGGCACCAGGCTCCAGCTGTGCGCAATGCCGTGGTTCAGGTAGCCCGCTTCTACACCGTAGCTTTGCTCGCTGTAGGCGGTGTTGTCCCAATAGCGGATGCCGCCGGCATCACCGGCCAAGCGCAGATAGTGGCGGCCGGCCACATTACGCTCCTGCTCGGCTTGGGCAAAATAACGCACACCGTGCGCCGCCTTGGGGCGGCTGTCTTCACTCAATGTAAAGCGGATACCGCCCAAAAGCGGCTGCGCCTCTCCGGCGGCCTGATTGACATTATCGGTTTGCTCGTAGCTCACGCCCGCCGAAAACCGCCAATCCTGCATGCGCTCGCCTGCTTGAATATATGCCCGCGCGGCTTCGGTCAGCGGCTCGGGCAAAGCCGGCTGCACTTCTTGCAGCACCGCCTTGCTTTCCTGCAAACGGCGGTCTTCAAGCAACAAAATGCCCAATTCCAGCTTAGGCACGGCCAAATGCGGGCTGTCTGCCAGCAATTCGCGATATAGCGCTGCCGCCGCTTCATGTTGTTGCTGCGAACGCAGCCACGCGCCTTGTGCATAACGCAACACGTCTCGGTTATGCCCCTGCACGGCGGCATAGCGGGCCAACAAATCGCCCAGAACTGCCCATTGCCGCGTTTGCATGGCTTGGGCAATCGCTGCTTCCAAAGTGGCCGGCGTTTCTACCGTGTTCAGCGCAGGCAACAAAGGCGCCGTTTCTTCCGGCCCGGTTTCCGGCCACGTTTGAGGCCAAACGCGCTCAAAAACCACCGGCTCGGCCGGCGGCAATAAAGGCTGCGCCTGTACCGCCGGCATCAGAGCCAGACAATACGCCGCCGCCAGCTTGTGTGTTTGCATTCCTTTCCTTTCATCCGCCTAGGCAGCAATTGAACTGGTCTATCTAAACCGCAGAAAAGGCTACCTGAAAAGTTTTCAGGTAGCCTTTCCGCGCAATCAGAGTCTGTTTATTGCTGGCGGCCGCCGAAGATGATGTTGTGGTTATCATGCATGAAAATGTAACCGCCCACTTCCTCGGCTTTCGGGCCGGACAGCTCGGCAGTATATTGTCCGCTGCCGCCGCCCACTTTGCGTGCCGACCCGTAACCAAGCACCCGAAAATCGGTGGCATTAAATTTGGCTGACTCCAACACTACCTCGCCGTATGTCAAGCCGCTGATGCGGCCGCTGCCGGTTTTATTGCCCAAGTTCAAGCTGTAGTGGAAGCGGCCTTGGCTGTTCAAATCCGCTGCCATGCCTTCGTATTTCAACACGCCGTTATTGCCCAAGCTGCGCCACTCTTCAGGCGTGGTGGGTCGCCCGTCAGAGCCGGCGTGAATCTCGTTGACTGGTCTGCCCCCTTTGTTGGTAATGTGGTATATCTCGGTAATGGAATACGGCATATTGATGATGCGTGAAGTTTCCGACCACACGGTTTGGCCGTCTACCGTTTCTTTGGTGATCACATCATACAACGCCACCGGCTCATCCTGCCGCCCGTTGAGCAGGCGATCTTGCAAGGGAATCACTGTTCCCACTTTCGGTCTGTAATCGGGCAGTTTTTGGCCGTTCACCGTGAAGCTGATTACTGTGCGTTTTGCCTCAGCAAGCGAACGGCCGGTGTTTTGCATCCAATCTTTATACCATTCATCCACATCTTGCTGCGTTAAAGGATCACCGACTTTTTCTCGAATCACCGCGGCTCGCTGCGCCTGAGGCACAAACGACAAGGAAGTGCGGTAGCCTCCGGTCTGATTGCCGCCATTCGAGCCGCTGTTGCCCGATAGGCTGCCGTCCACCGAAACACCGCCGCCCGAACCGCTGCTGCCGCAAGCCGACAAGCCCAAGACGGCTAGTGCCGCCAACACAACTGTTTTTTTCTGCATGATGTCCCTCCCAAAACCAATCAAACGATATTTAAAGATGCCGCACGGCAAACAGACTGCCAAGCGGCACGGGGGATGATATAGTGATTGGGGAAGGTCGGCAAGAAATCAAAAAAGTTATCTGAATTCACAGCCAACAGGCTACCTGAAAACGAGCGACGCGAGTTTGTGCGCCGCTCGTTTTCAGGTAGCCTGTTGGCTATTGCCAGCCTTACATAAAATTCAACACCGGCCAGCCGCGTTTGGCGGCGGTTTCGGCAATCACCGCATCGGGGTTGACCGCCACCGGATCGCTCACCAATTCCAAGAGCGGTAAATCGTTGCGCGAGTCGCTGTAAAAATAGCTTTTGCCGTAGTCGGCCAGCGTTTCGCCGCGTGCGGCCAACCATTCGTGCAGGCGGGTGATTTTGCCTTCTTTGAAGCTGGGGGTGCCAACATAGCCGCCGGTGTAATTGCCCTGTTCGTCGGTTGCCAGGCTGACGCCGATCACTTCGGTGATGCCGAACTCGCGGGCGATGGGGGTGATGATGAATTCGTTGGTGGCGGAAATCATCAGCAGTACGTCGCCGGCGTCTTGGTGGCTCTTCACCAGCATTCTCGCCAGCGGGCTGATGTTGGGCAGGATGAATTCGGCCATGAATTCGCGGTGCATGGCATCCAACTCGCTGCGGCTGAAACGGCTGAGCGGTTCCAGCTGGAAAGCGAGAAATTCGTCGATGTCGAGGCGGCCTTGCAGATAATCTTGGTAGAACTTTTCGTTTTTCATATCGACAAAAGCTTGGTCCACCAGGCCTTTTTTCATCAGGTAGCGCGGCCATTCGTTGTCGGAGTCGCAATTGATGAGGGTGTGGTCGAGGTCGAAAATGGCGAGGTTCACGGGGTATCCTGTTGTTGCAGCAATTGTTTGAGCAGGGCTAAGGTGATGGTGCGCTGGCGGGTGACGGCGTAGTGGTCGAGCGCGTCCAAAAGGCGCAGCAGGCTGTCGATGTCGCGCCGCCAGTGGTTGAGCAGGTAGCGGAAAATATCGGGCGAGATATGCAGCTGGCGGGCTTGTGCGGCTTGGATTAAGGCGTGGATTTTTTCTTCGTCGCTCAGCGGCCGGATTTCGTACACCAGACAATAGCCCATGCGGGTGCGCAAATCTTCGCGCACCGCCAAAGCGGCCGGGGCACACGAAGCGCTGAGCAGCAACGCGCCTTGGCCGCTTTGGCGAATGCGGTTGAACGCGTTGAACAAGACGGCTTTCCCGGCTTCATCCAAGCACTCCACCTGATCCACCGCCAAACGCTCCGCCTGTGCCTTGTCTTCGGTGAGCGCCTGCCCGGCCGCATCCACATAACAGGCCGTCTTACCCTGTTCTCCGGCCTGTGCCGTCCAAGCCTGTAGCAGATGGCTTTTGCCGGAACCGGCTTCGCCCCACAGATACACAAACGGCGCCTGCCCGGCCTGCAAAACGTGCAGCAGCTCGGCATTGGCTTGGCCGAGAAAGGCATCGAAAGCCGGCTCAGAGGGCGGTGGAAAATCAAGCAGCAGTTGGTTCACGAAAAGCAGATCAAATGAAAATAATGAATGAGGAGCAGCAAAAGGCTACCTGAAAGCAAAAGAGGCTTTCAGGTAGCCCGACTGCGTTAATGGCTGCGGATGCGGTGCAACACTTCTTCGCGCCCGATCAGGGACAACACTTCATCCACCGACGGCGTTTTGGCGGTGCCGCACACGGCCAAACGCAAGGGCATGCCGAGTTTGCCCATTTTGATGCCTTCGTCGTCGCAGAAGGGCTTGAACAGGGCGTGGATGCTTTCGGCATTCCATTCGGGCAGGGCTTCGAGCCGCTCGGCAAAGCGCCGCATGCGGCCGGCGGCTTCGTCATCCCAGTACTTCTGCACATCGGCTTCGGCAGGCGTGGCTTTGCGGTAGAAATAAAGGCATTCGTCGGCCAGCGTGTTGAGGTCTTGGGCGCGGTCTTTGACCAAAGCGAGCACGTCTTCCAACGGCGGGCGGGCGGTGTCGTGGACATTGCGCACCGCCAAACGGGGCTGCACCAGCTCGGCCAGTTTGCGGTTGTCGGCGGCTTTGATGTGCTCGCCGTTGATCCAATACAGTTTTTTCTCGTCCATGCGGCTGGCGGAGGCGGACACGTTTTTCAGGTCGAACCATTCCACAAACTGTTGCATGGTGAAGAATTCGTCGTCGCCGTGCGCCCAACCCAAACGGGCCAGATAATTGAGCAGGGCTTCGGGCAGAATGCCCATTTGGTCGAACTCGGTAATCGCCACCGTGTCGCCGCTGCGCTTGGAGATTTTGCGGCCCTGCTCGTTCAGAATCATCGGCAGGTGAGCATATTGCGGCAATTCGGCGCCGATGGCTTTTAAGATATTGATTTGCTTGGGCGTGTTGTTCACATGATCATCGCCGCGGATCACATGGGTGATGCCCATGTCCCAATCGTCCACCACCACGCAGAAATTATAGGTGGGGGTGCCGTCGGCACGGGCGATGATGAGGTCGTCCAAGGTATTGTTGGGGATGCTGATTTCGCCTTTTACCAAGTCGTGCCAGGCGGTCACCCCTTCGGTGGGCGTTTTAAAGCGCACCACGGGTTCGCGGCCGGCCGGAATCTCGGGCAGGGTTTTGCCCGGTTCGGGCCGCCAGCGGCGGTCGTAAGTGGCCGTGCCTTCGCGCTGCGCCTGTTCGCGCATGGCTTCGAGTTCCTCTTTGCTGCAGTAGCAATAATAGGCGTGGCCTTGTTCGAGCAGGCGGGCGATGACCTGTTTGTAGCGGTCGAAACGGCGGGTTTGATACACCACGTCTCCGGCGTTGTCGTAGTCCAAACCCACCCATTGCATGCCGTCCATGATGATGTTGACCGATTCGGCGGTGGAGCGTTCCAAATCGGTGTCTTCAATGCGCAGCAGGAACTCGCCTTTGTGGTGGCGGGCGAAGGCCCAGGAGTAGAGGGCGGTGCGCACGCCGCCGATGTGCAGGTAGCCGGTGGGGCTGGGGGCAAAACGGGTTTTGATGGTCATGGTGTTCTCAAAATCATGCTTGGATGGCCGTAAAGGCCGCTATTGTAACGGATTCGGCGGCCAACGGTGAATGCAAACCGCTGGTGTTCTGCGGCCTGTTACCAGTTATCGCAGATAACGCAAATCAGGCTACCTGAAAGCCGTTTCAGGTAGCCTTATATATTCGCCCCCTGTAAGGGGTTGTAAATCTAACGGTATCTTTGGTTAGCATCCATCATCTTTTCATAAGGCTGATACAGCTCCTTGCACTGGTAAACCTGCCAAGTGAAAGGGGCTTTTTTATGAATCGTGAATATCCGTGCATCGTGCAAAAGCGTGATGGTAGTTTTCTGATTGTTCTGATTTGTCTGTCTGATAACCGTTGTGCGGTTATTCAAAATATTGATATTGCCTTGTCGCTAGAACAGGCGAAGTCCTGTTTATTGGGCAGTTTTTATGCCAATCAGTTGCAGGTACCTTTTTATGATGAGGTGCAGTCATGACCGCACCCGCCATGCCGATTGTCCGCCAGTATCCCTGCGTTCTGCTGAATAACCAGTATTGCCCACTGTTCCGTGAAACGGTTGTTTCCCTGTCTATCTGTCTCTCTCCCGATCACTCAACCATTATCGATATGGCCGCCATCCCTTCGGACGGTCTCAAAGTTTCGCCCGTTTTCCGATTGTCCGCTATTACCCACGCTGAAAAGCTGGGTGTGTCTCTGTATATCGAAGAGGTGGTTTGATGTCTGCCAAGTCTTTTGCTCCTTCTCCCATTGCTGCCGATATTCAGGGCATGGTTGCGCCGCAGGATGCCTCGTGCGTGCTGGAGGCGGTTAGCGGCTCTGCCGCAGACGCCGCAAGCGCGCCGAAGGCACCCCCCGCTAGTAACACGGGGGGACTGGAAGAAGGGGCGGCTGCTCCGGTTGAAGCCATCAGCGAAATGTACAGCACTTTCGTAATGGTCAACGGCAAGGCCAAAGAAATCCCGCTTCGTCGCGGCATCGGTACGGCGGCTTTCATCGATACCCTCAGTTTCACGGTTTCCGAATCCGTTTTCATCCGTGAAGGGCAGCTTGGCACCGAAGATGAACTGGCCGCTACCATTTCCGCCGATATGGCCGAAATTATGGGCTACGGTTTGTCATTTCAGAAAAACGGCATGAACGGTTATGCCGTCTCGTGGCAAATGGGCAGTGAGCGCATCAATTACGGTTATGCCGCATTCGGCGGTAAGCGTCAAAAAGAAACCGTGCTGCTTCATTTTACCGGTCATGGTTTGGCCGCAGCATTAGACGGCTGGGAAACCCGTTTGTACCAGTGGATGAAGGAACGTGCGCCCTACGCCAAAATTACCCGCGTCGATTTATCCCATGATTTTTTGAACGGTGAATATACCGTCAATCAAGCTTATCAGGATTGGCAAAACGGTGGCTTTACTGCCGTTCATACCACACCGCAAGGCCAGTGCATCGGTGCCGATTGGCTGCAACCGCATTTGAACAAGGGCAAAACCTTTGTGGTCGGCAGCATGAAAAACGGCTCCCGCATTTGTGTGATCTACGAAAAAGGCAAAGAGCAGGGCGATTCTGAAAGCCCGTGGGTACGTGTCGAATTCCGTATGCGGAATCGGGATATTGTGATTGATCATGAAGTGCTGATTAACCCCGGTGAATATCTGACCGGTGCCTATCCCGTATTCCATGAGCTTTTCCGCCGTTATGAAGAAACCCCCGAAAAGTGCGAACTGGTAAAAAAGCAGCAGGAAATTGGTCTTGAGCATGTTGTCAAATATGCTTCGATTCAGTGCAGCCCTGCCATCCAGCTATTGAAGCACCTCGGTTTCAGCAATGACGAAGTGGTTGATGCCTTATTGAACCCTGCGGCCAAACTGCCGAAGCGTCTGACCCCTGAAGCCTTTGATTGCCGCTTTCTCGAAGCGCGTGATCGTTTCTTCCATCTGCACCAGCGCCTGCCACTGAGTGAAATGGAAATCATCGAATCCCTCGGCTTAAGCATTGAGCCGCGTCCAGAATCCCGCATGCAGCACCGCAGTATGCAGGATTACCTGCTCGAAAGACAGCGTCAACAATTAACCGCCCAATTCGGCCAAGTTCAAGACGACAGCCATTACCGCCGTCGCACCTATGAAGAATGGGCATATGACCGCTACGCCGTCCCCATGAGCATTTTAAATCCTGACTTTACCAGCCAATGAAAGGAAACATCATGAAAGTGCTTGTTAAAAAAGTGAAATGGAATAAAGGCCAAACCGAAAACGGCCAATCTTACGACTATACCCGCATTGCCGTTGAAATCCCCGTATTCAGCGGCTCGGCCAATGAATTCGGCTTCGACACCCTCGAATGTGAATTTGGTGATGAAGCCGCGCATAAGGAATTGCTGCAATACAAGGGCAAGCTGCCTTTGGAAGCGGAATTGGAAATTATGCCGGTTAAGAAAGGCAACAAAACCCTGCATCAGGTAATGAGCTTCAAACCGGTAGGCAAACCTGAAAGCAAATAATGTCCGTTTCTGCGGCTCCCGGGCGGCGGTCGCAAAAATCCTTTCACAAGCCGCCCATCCCTCTCTAAGAAAGGAAGAGAAATGAAAATGTCCATCCCCATGCTGATCAGTACCTTCTTCGCCTGCCTGATTCTGTTCGTGGCATCGCTTTGGTACTTCTTCGGTTGATGCTTTCGGGTATCGGCTGCGCCCGAAAAATCCCACCCTAGCAGCTTTTTTGTAATCAACGAAAGGAAACATCATGAAACGCATGAATCAAATTGTGCGCTACGGCGCAAAAGTCAAACAAGCCGCACCGGCTGCCCTCGGACTGGGCTCGCTGCTGGCTGTCTCTTCCGTGGCTGCGGCCAATCCAAGCTCAGGCGGTTTTGATGCCGCCGCCATCGGCGCCCAAGTCGCCAGCGTCATCATGGGCTTTGTTGCCATGGTGTCTGCCGTCGGCATGGCTGCCATTACCGTCATTCTCGCCATCCAAGGCTTCAAGATGGCTTGGAGCATGATTAAAGGCGTCAAATAAACAATAGGGGGAAGCATGGGCTATCGTGTCGGCATTCAATGCCTGGGTTCGCAAAGCGAAGCAGACGATCTGATTCTGTCCGCCGCTTCCCCTGCCATTTCCGCAGACGGGCAGCTTGTGCGGCCACAGAGACAAACAGACGGCTGGAGACCTTTGCAAAACCCCCAGATGTGGATGCAGTTCAAGGCGTAGCAGCGCAGCGAACGCAGACATATCATAGAGATAGGCAAGTGAGCGAGCAGCGCACAACGCAGAAATGCGCCGCAGATGGGGGTTTTGCAAAGGTCTCGGCTGGTATCTCAACGGCCAAAAAATCACCCTGTCGCATCCGCCCTGCGATCCGATGCAACAATTTTCAGAAGGGGCGCAGATCGGTACAGCGTTCGTTATCCTGATGGCCGTGGTATTCGGCTTCCGGCTCGTGTTGAATTTTGTGAAAAGTCTCGGTAGTCCGCAAGGGGTGGAATGATGATTGATTTCTGGTGGTTGCTCGGCTTCGCTGCCGTGGTGTTCTCTGGCTTGGTGCTGAAGCCTTGATGTGGTACATTCCTAACGTTATTTAACAATGTTAGGATTCGAAGATGTTTATCAAGATTGAGTCATTGAGCGATATTGCTTCTCGTAAGCAATATTTTGGGAAAAATTTAGCGGAAGTCTTTATTTCTCATTGGGTTGAGAATTTTGATTCAGAAAAATTTCTAGATAATGTTGCTTATTATCTGAATCGTTATGTGAATGGTAAATACTATGTATTCTTTCCGGATAACTCTTATTTCATTTGCTCCCACGATTCGCAAGGTTTTCATTTTAAGATGGCTTGTATTATTGAGCCTTCTGATTTTTCTGCTATTTTTTATGCAGACGGCTTTCCCCCAAGTGAGCACGATTCCGAAAACGTCAACAGCTAATGTTAATGTGAATGGGAAAAATGTTTCTGTAACATATCGTACTGCAACTCAAAGTGTTAATACCTATGTTAATGGGTCTAATACCTATGTTCGTACAGAAAAAATATCTATTATTGACGGGAATTATCGCCGTTTATCAGGAAATGTTCCTGCTACTGTTACTCGTTCTGCTAGGGCGGCGGCTGTTGCCAGAAATCTTTTGGGCAAGCTCCGCTACGCCCGCTTCACGCCTCAGGGTCTTGTTGGCTCTTTGATCCTGGGTCAAATCCTCGATAGCCTGATTGAGCAGGGCTATGAATATGATCCCGTATCAAATAATTTAATATCACCCGGTATTTCCTGTATGTCCTCTTATGGTGTCTGTATTCAGAACGGGATGTACGTGATGTCTGAATCTAATATGATTGCTGGCCCGAAATTTGTCCAAAAATCCGATATTGAAAATTATTTTTGTCCAAGAGTTAAACGATCTCATTTTGCCGCAAATCAATATCTTGGTGATGTTGTAAGTTGTAAGTACGATCAACTTAATTATGTCTTATTTGTCGATTTTCAGGATTTAAGATCCCCTAATAAAGTTATTCATCGAGGTATGACCTATTCTACGGGTGGCGGTGCTCCTATGACCGATGCAGGATTTCAGCGTTTCCTTGAGCCCATCGCCGCCCAAAACCCCGAAGCCGTCCTGCAAGCCGCCGATCTGTCCGATAGCGATTGGTCCGCGCCCAAAGTCCACGTCCTGCCCGGCACTATCGTTAACAGTCAGCCCTTCACTGACTCGCAAGATGGCAAAGCCAAGCAAGCCCGCTGGGAATTCTACGACTGTGAAAAAGGTCAAAGCTGCGTCCGCGAAACCCTGACCGACCGCCCCGATCTCCAGCCTAACAGTCCCGCCGCCCCTGCTCCTGACAATCCGCCGGCCACCGGCACCGACACCGCCCCCGGTGGTGGCGATAGTGCCGGAAACAATGCCGGCAGCGGCAGCCAGTCCGGCAATCAGGGCGAACAGGAGAAAGATGACCTCTGCCGGAAATACCCCCACGTCATGGCCTGCGACGAACAGCCTGAGCCGATGGACGCCGGCGATTTGAGCCTGCCGCAAAAAACCGTCCGGATTGATTTCCAGCCTGAGAACCGTTTCCCCACAGACGGCCAATGCCCCGCCCCGGTCAACTTTCAGATTGACATCATGGGTGCCAGCAAAACCTTCGCTTGGGAGTTCACCCAAGCCTGCGAAGTGGCCTCCCGCCTGCGGTATCTGATTATTGCCCTTGCGTGGGTAGTAGCCGGTTTTTTCTGTATCCGTACCGTTTCCAGTTCTATTTGAGGGGTAGGCTATGAAATTTCTCGCTGCGTTATTGCCTATGCTGCTGTCTGTAGCCGGGCGCATCTTTACCGCCTTGGGATTGACCGCCATTACCTATGTCGGTTTGGATGTTGTCGTGAACCGCTTCAAGGATGAAATATTCAATGCCGTCAGCGGAGCGCCGCAAGCGGTCTTGCAATTCTTTTATCTGAGCGGCGGCGGGGTCGTGCTGAATATATTTTTCGGCGCATTGGCTTTCATCCTGACCTTCAAAAGTATGACCAAGCTCGGCACCAGTCTGGGGAAGGGGAAATAAATGGCAGAAGTGGTATTGATCACCGGTACGCCCGGTTCCGGTAAAACGCTGAAACTCGTTTCCATGATGGCAAAAGACCCGATGTTTCAGCCGGATGAAAACGGCATCAGCCGCAAAGTGTTCACCAACATCAAAGGGCTGAAACTGTCGCATATTCCGGTATCGTCGAAACTGAAAGAACAATCAGCGTCCACCGATGAAAAACTGTCGTTCCATGATGTTTACGACTGGATAGAGAAACCGGAAAACCACGGCAGCATTTTAATCATTGACGAAGCGCAAGATGTTTGGCCTGCCCGCAGTCCGGGCGCCAAAGTGCCGCCTAATGTCGAGTGGTTGAATACCCACCGCCATCTTGGCGTTGATATTTTTGTGCTGACCCAAAATCCGAAATATCTTGATTTGAATCTTCGCGGCTTGGTCAAAAAGCATTGGCACATTGCCGCAAACAAGCTTGGTATGCGTACCCTGCTTGAATGGAAATACTGCGCCAATAACCCAATCACGCAAGCCAAAGACGCTTTTGCCAGTATTTACAAATTGGATGATTCGGTTTATGACCTTTACGACTCTGCCGAAGTTCACACCGAAAACAAAACCAAGCGCAGCAAATGGGTGTACGTCTTGCCGCTGGCCTTGGTATTGGCCCCCATATTCTTGTTTGTCTCGTACAAAATGCTGAAGCAAAACTACAGCGCTGATAGGGAAGTTCCCGGCTTAGAACAGGCCGCTTCCGATCCTGCCGCTGCCGGTGTACCGGATACTGTAGGCAGCTATGCCAACGGCGGCAATCTCACGCCGGAAATGTTTGTACCCACCTTGGCCGAAAAACCCGAATCCAAGCCCATTTATAACGGCGTCCGTCAAGTGAAGGCATTTGAGCGGGTGGCAGCCTGCATAGACGGCGGCAAAAGCGGCTGCGCCTGCTATACCGACCAGGCAACCAAAATCAGGGAAATTCCCGAAGCCCTGTGCCGTGAATATGCCCATGAAGGCTTGCCGTTTGATCCGTATCGGGAACAGCGGCAAACGGCCGATAGCCGCCCTGCCGAAGCGCCGCCGGAAGAACGGCCGCAGATACTGGCCTTAGACGGGCAGCCGCGTCAGAATATTGCGTATAGCAACGATGCGCCGGTATTGGCTCAGTGATACAGTCAATCGCCGCACCACGCCTGCATGTAGCCTTGTATAAGCAATTACGAAAGATTGGCGGGTGCGGCATCCCTTTGCCGCGAATCATAACGGTATCTTTGGCCTTTGAGCCATCATATAAGGATTGGAGAATAGAAAGAGTGGAGAAACTGCTTGCTGTGGGTCTTGATGTGTCCAAACTGACCATAGACGCCTGTTTCGGCGGGCGGGATATTATCCAAGTAAAGAATAATCCGTCCGGTATAGAAACATTGATTGAGCGTATCCGCGAATACGAAAAACAAAGCTACTGCATTCATGCCTGCTGTGAGTACACGGGCAATTATTATTTGGCCTTGGCCAATGCCCTATTTGAGCAAGGTATTAAGATTAGCGTGGTTAACCCGCTGAGCATCAAACTGTATGCCGATTACAATCTGCGCCGCACCAAAACAGATAAGCAAGATGCTCGCCTGATTGCTCTCTACTGCCAAAAAGAAAGCCCGCCTGCTTGGCGGCCATTGCCGGTATCGCGGGCAAACCTAAAGAATCTGAACCGCCGCATTGATCAGTTGCTGGTATTGCTGAATGCCGAACAAAACCGCCATCAGGTGGCCGATGAGCGTGTGAAGCCCAGCATTGAACGCATGATGGGGGCGATTCAATCGGAAATAGAGAATTGCCGCGCTGAGCTGCAAAGCGTGATTGAGTCCGATGCCGGATTGCACCAACAGCAAAAACTACTGACCGGCATTGTCGGGGTGGGCAAAACAACAGCGGCTTGGCTGTTGTCGGTGCTGGTGGATATGGATAAATTTGCCTCGGCCAAGAAGCTGATCAGCTATCTCGGTCTGTCTCCGATTATCAAACAGTCGGGGACAAGTGTTAAGGCGCATAAGCTGTCCAAGATGGGCGATAAATCGGTTAGAAAAGCCCTATATCCTGCCGCACGCGCTGCCTGCCTGAACAGCAAGCTGTGGCGGCCTTGGTTTGAAGCCAAAATCAAGCAGGGCAAGCATCCGAAGCAGGTCTATGTGTTGATGATGGTGAAAATCGTCAAGTATGCTTACGCCATTCTCAAAAGCGGCCAACCCTTCGACAAACGCATTCATTCTGCTGCCTAGCGGTTGCAAAGTGCGCAGCAGTTTGCGGCCGATAGGTAGCCACCAACCGGAGGGCGGTAGTGGTTCGGCTTGTGCTCGGCCGCAGGGTTTAAGATATGTAAACGGCAGGTTGTTGGCCAATGCTTGAAAGGTTAAATTATGTAAGTAATGTTAGATTTAGCTTGTCACCGAATACGGTATCTGTTGATTTTTCATGCGGCTGTTTGCTTAACTTTGCACGCAACGCAGCAACCATTCCTGCCGCTGTTGCGGCGTGAGCACTTGGAACATGGCGTGTTGCGCCCGCAGGCTTTCGATTTCGCGCTGCATCTGCAAAGCGTATTTGCCGTTCACATAATGGCGGGCTAAGTTTTCATCGAAGGTGGGGGCGGTCAGCACTGCCCGCGGGCCGCCTGCTGCGTACTGGCGCGCACTGCGCATCTGCATTAGCAAGGCTTCGGAGCGGTGGCGGTAGTCGGCACGCAAACGGCGCAGTTGATCCTGCTGTTCGGCGCTTAAAGACAATTGGCGGATGTCGCAGCCTTGCCCGTTTGCATAAGCAAGCGCGCTGCCGGACAATAAGGCAGCGCAAAGCAGTATTCGGGCGTAAAAGGCGGTGGAACGCATGGGCATAGAGCGGTCTATAATGCCCGGCAAGCAGGCGGTGAAAATTGGCCGCCAGTATACAAAGCAGCGCGTGAAACAGGGTATACTTATAGTAAGCTTATGTAAATTCAGCCTACCTGCCGCATTTTGAATTTATTTGTATTTATTAAAAAACACCCTGCTGTTTTGCTTAAATTTTTGTAAAAGGTTGATTATGACTGACTACCGCATCGCCCCCAGTATTTTATCGGCAGACTTCGCCCGCTTAGGGGAAGAAGTCCGCCAAGTGGCCGCCGCCGGCGCCGACTGGATTCATTTCGACGTAATGGACAACCATTACGTCCCCAATCTCACTTTCGGGCCGATGGTGTGCGCCGCCTTGCGCCCGCATACCCAGCTGCCGATTGATGTGCACCTGATGGTGGAGCCGGTGGACGACATGATCAAAGCCTTTGCTCAAGCCGGCGCCGACATCATTACCTTTCATCCCGAGGCCAGCCGCCACATCGACCGCAGCCTCGGCTTAATTAAAGAACTCGGCTGCCAAGCCGGCTTGGTGCTGAATCCGGCCACCCCGGTGTATGTGTTGGAAAATGTGCTGGACAAGGTGGACATGGTGTTGTTGATGTCGGTGAATCCCGGTTTCGGCGGCCAGAAATTTATTCCGCAAACCCTCACCAAAATCCGCCAAGTCCGTTCGCTCACCGACCTCTACGAAAACGAAACCGGTCGCCGCATCCGCATCGAAGTAGACGGCGGCATCAAGGCCGACAATATCGCCGAAGTGGCCGCTGCCGGTGCCGATACCTTTGTGGCCGGCTCCGCCATTTTCGGCAAGCCCGATTATGCGGCGGAAATCCAAGCCATGCGCCGGGCTTTGGCCGGCGGCTGATAATTCAGCCTATTTTCTTTTACCGTAAACGAACAGGCTACCTGAAAAACTTTTCAGGTAGCCTGTTCGTTTAGCGGCTTATACCAAAAATGTTTTGATGTCGATGCCTTTTTCCACGGCTTCCACAATCCATTTCGGGCGTTTGCCGATGCCGCCCCAAGTGGCGCCGGTTTCCGGATTTTTATAACAGGCTGAGCCGGTTTTTTTACGGCCGCCTTTTTCCAAATCGGCCACGGTGATGCCGAAGGCATTCATCATCGATAAAATTTCGTTGATTTTCTTTTTGCGGTCGGCTGTGATTTTGCGTTGGATTTGGGCTTCCAATTCCTTTTTCTGCTGCATCAGGGTTTCCAAAGAAACATTTTCTTGATTGCTCATCATCTTTCCTTTATCTGCCAAAACGGTTATCTGCGATGCTGCGTATTATAAAGCAATTTCTCAGAGTGCCAACCGTTTCATTCAACAGCTTCATTCGATATAAGCGGAATGCGGAGGTTTATTGACCGCATTCCGCGCCCGCGTTTCATTTTTTTACATCGGCCGTTTACAGATCATGGCAATAAAAGCGCGATACCGTTTCACCGTTGCGTGACACCGTTACGCGGCCGGTGTAATCCTCCGGCGCCTCATCGGAATAACACCCGCCGTCGCTCACTTGATAACGGTAAGGGCCACTGCGGAAGGTCCATACCCGGTGGGCACACACCCCGCTTCCTTCCGCACGCTGCACGCCGCCGCGCAAGCGCAAAGCCGGGCGGCTGCGCGAGCCGCCATCCGGCCAGGCGGTGTAGTGCAGCGTGTTGCCGCTGCGGCTGACAAGCACATGGATATCCGAATTGTGGCAAATAAACAGATCCTTCGCCTGCGCAGTGGCAGCCACGCCGATTAAGGCACACATTAACACAAACGCTTTCATCACGCCCTCCTGTTTAAAACGGCAGGTTTAACGGTTTTGTTTGGCCGCCCATTCTGCCGGTGTGGCGGCTGTGCTGATTGACAAAGCATGTAGCTCATTGCTGGCCAGTTTGTCGGCCAATCCGTCTTTAATTAGACGGTGGCGCGCCAAACGCGCTTTGCCTTCGAAAGCCGAAGAAACAATATGGGCGAAAAAGTGGTGGCCGTCGCCTTCCACTTCCAAGTGTTCGCACGGCACAACGGCTTGAATCATGGCTTGTACTTGTTCGGGACTGAGCATGGTCTGCATCCTTTTATTGGCGGGTTAATTGGAAACCGCTTTATTGTAAAGGCTACCTGAAAGCAGGGTAAACCTATTTTTCAGACGTCTTCGCCGCACATTGGCTTTGCTTTACCGCCAAAGCTATAATCGGCAGCAATTCAAACTTCCCCATAGGTGTCTGCCATGTCCTCCTCCCTGCCCGTGATTGCCGCCATTGCCACCGCGCCCGGCCGCGGCGGCGTCGGCGTGGTGCGCCTGTCGGGCAAAGACCTGCTGCCGCTGGCGCAAACCCTGAGCGGCGGCAAAACGCCGACACCGCGCATGGCGGTCTATACCGATTTCTACGATGCACAAGGAGACGCCATCGACAACGGTTTGCTGCTGTATTTTGCTGCCTCGGCCAGCTTCACCGGCGAAGACGTCATCGAATTGCAGGGGCACGGCGGGCCGGTGGTGATGCAGATGCTGCTGCAACGCTGCCTACAGCTCGGTGCCCGCCTGGCCGAACCGGGCGAATTCACCAAGCGCGCTTTCCTCAATAACAAGCTGGACTTGGCCCAAGCCGAAAGCGTGGCCGACCTCATCGACGCCTCCAGCCAATCGGCCGCCCGCATGGCGCTGCGTTCCTTGAAAGGCGCGTTTTCCGATCACATCCGCCGCCTGGTGGACGACCTGATTACCCTGCGCATGCTGGTGGAGGCCACTTTAGACTTCCCCGAAGAAGAAATCGACTTTCTCGAAGCCGCCGACGCCAAAGGCAAACTGGCCGCGCTGCAAACCCAGTTGGCCGCCGTACTGCAACAGGCGCAGCAGGGTGCCATTTTGCGCGAAGGCATGAACGTGGTGCTGGTGGGCGCGCCGAACGTGGGCAAATCCAGCCTGCTCAACGCCCTGGCCGGCGACGACATCGCCATCGTAACCGACATCGCCGGCACCACCCGCGACACCGTACGCGAACAGATCACGCTGGACGGCGTGCCGGTGCACATTATCGATACCGCCGGCCTGCGCGAAACCGACGACGTGGTGGAGCAGATCGGCATCCAGCGCAGCCAGAAGGCGGTGCAGGAAGCCGATGTGGCGTTGATCCTGATCGACCCGCAGGAAGGCATCAACCCCACTACCCGTGCCATTCTCGACAGGCTACCTGAAAGCCTGAAACGCATCGAAATCCACAATAAAATCGATTTGCGCGGCACCGAACCCGGTGCGGGCCGTTCAGGTAGTCTCAGCGGCGCCGACACGGTGATCCGCCTTTCCGCCAAAACCGGCGCCGGTCTCGACCTGCTCAAACAAGCCCTGCTTGACGAAATCGGCTGGCAGGGCGAAAGCGAAAGCCTGTTTCTCGCCCGCAGCCGCCACCTGCATGCCCTGCATCAGGCGCAGGCAGAACTGGCGCTGGCCGCGCTGTGCGGCAACCATCAGCTCGAATTGTTGGCCGAACATCTGCGCTTGGCACAAGCCGCCTGCAATGAAATCACCGGCGAATTCACCGCCGACGACCTCTTGGGCGTGATCTTTTCCCGTTTCTGCATCGGCAAATAAAGGCTTGACCCGGACATTAGCCACAAAAAAGAGAGCTTTGCTTTCGGCTCTTTCCATTTCTCCCTAGCTTCTGACGATACGTCTTAATCGATATTGAGATGGACAAAATTGGCGTTGATTTTTTTCGCAATATTGGTGACAGGCTGCGCTGTCCGCTCAGCCGTAAGCTAATCTGATTTTCGCGCGTTTTTTTCCGGCTTGCATGGCATTTGCCAGCAGATAAGATGAGTAGGGGAGCCGCCGATAATGGTGAAAATGAATAAAGAGAAACCGGCAAGCCATAGTTTGGCTTGCCGGTTTGGTTTGATGTCTGTTATTTGTGTGTGTTAGCCCAGATTGCGCTCGGCGTTTACCAAGGAGCGGCGGGCCAGTGCCAGATTGGCTTTGGATTTATCTAATACCGAGTAAAGAAACAGGCCTTCGTGGTTGGCCAGCGGGCGGATGAGATGGTATTGGGTGCCCAAGGTAATCAGAATGTCTTCGATGGTGTCTTTTAAACCCAGCATTTGCATGGTTTTCACTTTGGAACGCATCACTTCGGTATTGCCTGCGGCAGCAATTTCCAAATCGACAGAAGGGGTGCCGCCGCCGGCCAGCAGCATGCCGCTGGAATAATCTACCACGGCGGCGGCCAAAGCGCCGTCAACATTGAGCATCTCGGATACGGTTTTATCGTAGTTCATAACAATCTCCATTTCATTAAATTGATTGAAGCGGTCGGTTTCGCTCCTGTTCTTTTCCGTTCGGTAACGGATTTGGGCAACTGCTTGATGTGTGTTGCTCAGGCCGGGAATGCTTTGGCCGGATAACCAGCAGAATGCGCAGGGAGTATAAATTTAGCGCTTGCTTGAGTATAGTTTTTGTTTTGATGGAAACAAAATTTATGGCAAAAATACAAAAACCGGCCGTCTTTCTGACGACCGGTTGTGTCAAATCTGTTTATTTTGGAATGTTTAACCTAAGTTGCGCTCGGCATTAACCAATGAACGGCGTGCCAAAGCTAAGTTGGCTTTAGAGCGGTCCAGTACAGAGTACAGGAACAGGCCTTCGTGGTGCGCGAGCGGGCGCAACAGATGGTATTGGGTGCCCAAGGTGAGCAGGATGTCTTCGATGGTGTCTTTCAAACCCAGCATTTGCATGGTTTTTACTTTGGAACGCATCACTTCGGTGTTGCCCGCTGCAGCGATTTCCAAGTCGATGGCGGGGCTGCCGCCGCCGGCCAATAACATACCGCTTGAATAATCCACTACGGCGGCGGCTAAAGCGCCGTCTACATTCAACATTTCTGCTACGGTTTTATCGTAGTTCATGAGACAAATCTCCACAAGTTAAAAGAAAATATTTCATCCGCCGACATCAGAGCCGGCACTCGCGAACCCTAGATCGGGACATCCCTGCAAGTTGCATTTCCGAAAAGCGCTTGAGCCGAATTACCGGTTCGGCACAAGTTGCGAACAGCTCCCTTTGCTTTACGACTGCACAGTAAGTATATGCCTTTACAAGTGTAAAGTAAATGTAGGACATAAGACGCATGGCCGAAAAAGTGCAAAAATATTCTTTTTTGATGAAATTTAGAAAAAAGCAAACCGTACCAATCCAACTCGGTATGAGAAGGGCGTTTTCAGGTAGCCCGAGACCTTTGCAAAACCCCCATCTGCGGCGCATTTCTGCGTTGTGCGCTGCTCACTCGCTTGCCTATCTAGATGATATGTCTGCGCTCGCTGCGCTGCTACGCCTTGAACTGCATCCACATCTGGGGGTTTTGCAAAGGTCTCAGCCCACTGCTGACTGACCGGAAAGCATGACGTGTGGTGGCAGTTTCTTTAGGCTACCTGAAAAGTTAGAATCTGCTTGTTATTTGAAGGTTGTCAATTGAAGAAAGAGTTGGAAATGACGAAAGCAAAAAACATCCGTGCCGTGGCGTTTGATTTGGACGGTACTTTGGTAGATTCTATAGCCGATTTGGCAGCTGCGGCCAATGCGGTGCGCAGCAGCGAAAGTTTGCCGCTGTTGGATGATGCCACTTTGGCTTCTTTTGTGGGGGACGGCATCGGCGTGCTGGTGCACCGTACGCTGAGCGGGAATCGGGACGGTGTGGCAGACGAGGTGCAATGGCAGCGTGGTTTGGCGGTGTTTGTGGATTACTATTCGCGGCACCTGAGCGTATTCAGCCGGCCGTATGCCGGGGCGGTGACTACTTTGGGTTTGCTGAAAAGCCTGGGGCTGCCGCTGGCGGTGGTGACCAATAAAAGCGAAGTGCTGGCGGTGGCGTTGTTGCGCCAGTTGGGTTTGGCCGATGAATTCAGCCTGATTGTGGGCGGCGATACCTTGCCGGAGCGTAAACCGTCGGCACTGCCTTTGCTGCATACTGCCGAGGTGTTGGGGGTGTCGCCTCAGGAGTTGGTCATGGTGGGCGATTCGGCCAACGATGTTTTGGCGGCCAAGGCGGCAGGTTGTTTCAGCATCGGCGTGCGGCACGGTTATGCCGATATGGATACCTTGGCTGCCGATGAAGCCACACGGCCGGATTGGATCGCAAACGATTTGCCGGCAATCTACGATTATCTGGCCCCTGTTTTGAAAGCGGCCCGTGAAGCCGGTTAAGTCGCTGCGCGCCAGGGCGTTGGCTTATTTGTCTCGGCGGGAAATGTCGAAGGCCGAATTGAGGCGCAAGCTGTTGCCGTATGCCGAGGAAACGGAAGAGGTAGATGCCTTACTGCAGGAGTTGGCTGAGCGGCATTGGCAGTCGGACAGCCGTTATGCCGAGAGTTATGTGCACGGCAAAAGCAGTCGTTACGGCCGCTTGAGGCTGGCAAAAAGTTTGAGCCAACAGGGTGTGGATGAGGAAACCATTGCGGCGGTGTTGCCGGAACCCGATGCGGAGCGGCAGACGGCCTGCGAAGTGTTGCGCAAAAAATGCAAAGTGCCGCCGACCACACCGCAAGAATATGCTCGTGCCCAGCGCTTTTTGGCCTACCGCGGTTTCTCCGGCGAGCACATCCGCTATGCCTTGCAGCATGCCTGGAGTGAAGAGGACAGGGAATAGGCCGCTCCGGCGGCTTGGGTCAGGCTACCTGAAAGCTGTCTGGCGGATAGTTGGTCGGGCTTTCAGGTAGCCTGCGTCGTTTGACCTGATGGGCACGTTTCGTTAGGCGCGAAGCCACCACCAGATGAGTAAGACCAGAAGTGTAGCCAGCAGGTTCGCCAACCAGACTTTTCGCCAACGGGCGGCAGTTGGTCTTTGGCGGGCGGTTTTGCGGAGGCGGACATAAAAAAACGGGCTGAGCAGCATGGATACTGCCAGCAGTAAGGTGAGGCCGGCATAATAGATTTTTTCGATGGACATGGCGCAATGTGGTGTCGGAACGCTTGGGATTATAAGCCATGCAAGATAGGGGATGTTTGATGGGGTGTGCGTAACAAACGATCGTTAAGAATGTTTGAGAATAATTCTTGATTTTGCCGGCAAGGTTTCATATAATGTTATATTATAACAATCAAAAGTGAGATTGATCATGAAACCCGGCATCCACCCTGAAAATTACCGTACCGTGTTGTTTTACGACAGCAGTGCCAATGAAGGTTGGTTGATTCGTTCTTGTGCGCCCACTACCCAAACCATGCAATGGACGGACGGGCAGGAGTATCCTGTTTTTATGCTGGATACTTCGTCGGCCTCACATCCGGTTTATACCGGTCGCCAGCGCGAACACAGCAAACAAGGCCGAGCCAGCGTGTTTACCCAGCGTTACGGCAATATGATGAATGCCTTGAAAAAGGATAAATGATGCAAGTACTGTCTTCTTTGAAATCGGCCAAAAAACGTCATCGCGACTGCCAGATTGTGCGGCGTAAAGGCAAAGTGTATGTTATTTGCAAAAGCAATCCGCGGTTTAAGGCGCGGCAACGCTGACACTGCTTAAATCTCTATGGCAAGAGGCTACCTGAAGGTTTCAGGTAGCCTTCATTATTGCGCTCTCGGTAAAAGTGCGTGTTTTTTATTTATGAATTATCAAGTTCTCTCATTGTATTGTGAGTGTAACCGCTGCGGCGGTAAGCGGTTTATGGTACATTTCCGCTTTATTTCATCCATAACGATCAATCTAGGAACACGATGCGCTCTTTACACGAACTCACTGCCGACGAACGTGCGTCCATCGTCCGCACTTTGGCGGACGAATGGCAGGAAATGGAAGTATTGGTGACCGAGTCCGAAATCACGCCTTATGAGTGCGACGCCATGTCGGCTTTGCGCGTGCGGCCGTTGATTGTGGTGTTGCCGGAAACCGAAGCCCAAGTGCAAAAAGTATTGCGCACCTGTTTCCGCTTGAATATTCCCGTTGTGCCGCGCGGCGCAGGCACCGGTTTGGCCGGTAGCGCGTTACCGCAGGAGAACGGCGTGTTACTGGTGATGACCAAGTTCAACCGCATTCTGGAAGTGAACCAAGCCGCGCGTACCGCCACGGTGCAGCCGGGCGTGCGCAATTTGGCCATTTCCGAGGCCGCCGCCCGTTACAAACTTTATTATGCGCCCGATCCTTCCAGCCAAATCGCCTGCTCCATCGGTGGCAATGTGAACGAAAATTCTGGCGGCGTACATTGTTTGAAATACGGCCTGACCGTAAATAATGTACTGAAAGTTCGGGCGATTACGATTAGCGGCGAAGTGGTGGAATTCGGCAGCCACGCTTTGGACGCACCCGGCTTGGATTTGCTGACCGTATTTATCGGCAGCGAAGGCATGTTTGCCGTGGTAACCGAAGTGGTGGTGAAGCTGATTCCCACCCCGCAGCTTGCGCAAGTGGTGATGGCCAGCTTTGACGATATGGGTAAGGCCGGTAATGCGGTGGCCGATGTGATTGCAGCGGGCATCATTCCCGCCGGTTTGGAAATGATGGACGGCCCCTGCACTCGAGCGGTGGACAGCTACCTGAATATCGGCTACGACACCCATGCCGAAGCCATTTTGCTGTGCGAGGCCGACGGCACGCCGGAAGAAGTGGCGGAAGAAATCGGCCGCATGAAAGAAGTATTGGAGAAAAGCGGCGCCATCCGTTTGCAAGTGTCCCGCAACGAAATTGAACGTTTGGCTTTTTGGTCGGGCCGAAAAAATGCGTTTCCGGCTGCAGCACAGTTGAATGCCGATTATTACTGCATGGACGGTACCATTCCGCGCCGTCACATCAGCCAAATGCTGGCATATATTGCCGCCCTTGAGCCGAAATACAATCTGCAATGTATCAATGTGTTCCATGCCGGCGACGGGAATATGCATCCGCTGATTCTGTTCAACAGTGCCAATGAAGGCGAATGGGAACGGGCCGAAGCATTCGGCGTCGAAATTCTCGAAGAATGCGTGCGCCTAGGTGGCACCATCACTGGCGAACACGGGGTGGGGATGGAAAAAATCAATCAGATGTGCGTTCAGTTCAATAATGCGGAACGCGAGGCATTTTGGGGCGTCAAATATGCGTTTGACCCCAGCGGTTTGCTGAATGCGGACAAAAATATTCCCACCAAAAACCGTTGCGCAGAATATGGCAAATTGCATGTGAAAAACGGACAAATGCCGTTTCCGGAGTTGGAGCGGTTTTAGGGTTTTGCAGGAGTGATGATCTAAAAGACTCATGCCTCAGAAAAATACGATGGGATGATTTTTCTGAGGCATTTGTATAGATATTTTAGTTTAAATGTATTTTTTAGAAAACATATGCATTTAGCGATTGTTTTGTTGGCTGGCTGATACCTTATGATTCCATTTTCTGTTTTGATGTCTCTTTATATTCGGGAAGAGGCTGAGTTTTTACAGCAGTGCCTGCAAAGTTTGCTTCGGCAAACTATCCAGGCAAATGAAATCGTGTTGGTATTTGATGGACCAATTACAGCTGAGTTACAACACGTTGTTGAGACGTATCAATCCAAACTACCTATTAAAGTTATTCCTTTGCCTCAAAATGTCGGCTTAGGAAAAGCATTAAATGAAGGTTTGAAGCATTGCAGCCATGATTGGGTGTTTCGTATGGACACCGACGATATTTGTGTACCTAATCGGTTTGAGCGGAAGGTAAAATTTATACAAAAAAATCAATGTGTTGCTATTTTGGGTGGCTCAATCCTTGAGTTTAATCAAAAACCATATGATTTAAATGTAGTAAAGAATGTACCTGAGACACATCAGGAAGTTCTTGAATACTCTAAACGAAGATGTCCATTTAACCATATGACTGTAGCCTACCGAAGAGATGTGATTACGTCCTTAGGAGGCTACCAGCATCATTTGTTTATGGAAGATTATAATTTATGGCTGCGTGTTATCGGTGTTGGTTATCAAGTAGCCAATATTCCAGATATTTTAGTGTACGCCCGTATTGGTAATGGAATGCATCAGCGGCGTCGCGGATGGCAGTACATTAAAAGTGAGAAGCAGCTGCTAGACTTGAAATTGAAATTAAAAATTCAATCTCCTTTATCTGCTTATATTCTATTTTTAGTTCGTGCAGGTATACGAATAATGCCAAGTACTTTATTAGTCAAATTTTATTCTATTTTCCTGAGAACAACTAAATGAAATTATATTGACATGAGTAGATTTTTGTATTCGTTTCCTATCCGTTTATGGCTTGGGGTAGGTATCAGCGCTTTCTTGCCATATATTATTTTGCTGCCCTGGTTAGGAAAATATCAGGGGCATGCCTATGTTATCAGTATGTTAGCGGTGGCAATTGCTCATTTCGTTAGCGCTAAATCTCTGTTTTCGATTACCAACTATCCCGGTAGGAAGTCAGTATTTTCAGTGCTGCCTAATTCAGTCTTGTGGTTCTTGTCTGCTTGGGCAGTGTTGAAGATATTGGGGCTGCCTTATTCTTTATGGTTTTTGCTGCTTGGCTTTATTACTTCTTATGCAGTATGCTTGTGGGGATTTAGACTGAGGACTCGCAAGCAGCCAGTTTTGGCTTATTTACCATTTTCAAAAGCAGCCAATGCTAATTTATTACCTGACGTTCACTGGATTGAATTGGCGAATCCAATTGACATACCGCCATCTCAGATACAGGGTTACGTGGCAGACCTGCATGATCCAAATTTGCATGCCGATTGGCAAAAATTTCTAGCGGAACAAGTATTAAAAGGCATACCTGTTTATCATATTCGAGCGATAGAAGAGAGCCTGACTGGGCGGTTGAAAATTCACCATATGTATGAAAACAGCTTAGGATCATTGTTGCCGTCAAAAAATTATATGCTGATTAAATATTTATTGGATTTTATCTGTATTTTGGTCAGCCTGCCGATTACTCTGCCTTTGATGTTGATGACAGCAATAGCCATTAAATTGGAAAGTTCTGGGCCTGTATTATTTGTGCAAAATCGTGTCGGTTTGGGTGGTAAAGAATTTAAAATCTATAAGTTCAGAAGCATGTGTATAGATTCTGAAAAAGATGGAGCTAAGTTAGCGGCATTCGGCGATATGCGTGTAACGAAAGTAGGAAGATTTATCCGAAAAGTACGCATTGATGAATTACCTCAATTTTTTAATATTATCAAAGGTGACATGAGCTTAATCGGCCCCAGGCCAGAGCAAAAAGCTTTTGTAGATGAATTTGAAGAAAAAATACCTTTTTATAATTATCGCCATGTGGTTAAACCGGGTATTTCCGGTTGGGCTCAGGTAATGCATGGTTATGCTGCTAACGTAGATGAAACACAAGTTAAAGTAGAGCACGACTTTTACTACATCAAACATTTTTCTTTTTCATTAGATGTGCTGATTTTTTTTAAAACCATTAAAACCATGCTCACTGGTTTCGGCGCGCGCTAAATGTTTTCAGGTAGCCTTTGTATTGGATGGCTACCTGAAAACATCATTACAAATAAGGAACAATCATGGCAGTTTTGGTAACCGGCGGTGCCGGATTTATTGGCTCTCATACGGTGCTCCAATTGTTAGAAGCCGGTTATGAAACAGTGGTGTTAGATAACCTCTGCAATGCTTCCGAGAAGTCTTTGCAGCGCATTGCTGAGATTAGCGGCCAAGAGCCGGTTTTTTATCGCGGCGATATTCTAGACCGTGAATTGTTGCGGCAAATTTTTGACCGCCATCCGATAGAAACCGTGATGCACTTTGCCGGCTTAAAAGCGGTGGGCGAGAGCGTGCGCGAACCGATGAAATATTACGACAACAATGTTTCAGGTAGCCTGATTCTGGCAGAGGAAATGGCTAAAGCCGGCGTGTTTAATATTGTGTTCAGTTCGTCGGCCACTGTTTACGGCGATCCCGCCAGCGTGCCGATTACCGAGTCGTTTCCCACCGGCGGCACAACGAATCCTTACGGTACTTCCAAACATATGGTGGAGCGTATCTTGCAGGACATTCAGGCTGCTGATCCGCGCTGGAGTGTGATCCTGCTGCGTTATTTTAATCCCATCGGGGCGCATGAAAGTGGTCGAATTGGCGAACAACCCAACGGCATTCCGAATAATCTGCTGCCTTATGTCTGCCAAGTGGCGGCCGGCAAGCTGGAGCGGTTGTCGGTTTTCGGCAGCGATTATCCGACGGCAGACGGCACCGGTGTGCGCGACTATATTCATGTGGTGGATTTGGCCGACGGACATTTGAAAGCCATGCAGGCTAAGGCGGGCTTGGGTGGCACGCATATTTATAACCTCGGCACCGGCAACGGTTATTCGGTGTTGGAGATTGTGAAAGCTTTTGAGGCGGCATCCGGCCAAACCGTGCCTTATGCCTTGTGCCCGCGCCGGCCGGGCGATATTGCCGAATGTTATGCCGACCCTTCCCGTGCGCAAGCAGAGATCGGCTGGCAGGCCACACGCGGGCTGAAAGAGATGATGCAAGACGCTTGGCGTTGGCAAAAAAACAATCCGCATGGTTTTGACGATTGATTGTTATGTAAAACCGCTTGCCGAATAAATAAAGACACTTTACTCTATTGGTACCGTTTGCGAAAACGGTGCCTTTTTTATTGATGATATTCAAAGGAGTATGGCCATGAAAAAACTGCTGTTCATGTTGTTTACTTTGTTGAATGTTTCGCTGTTGTGGGCGCAAGTCAATATCAATACGGCCACGGCCCAAGAGCTGCAAACCTTAAACGGCATCGGCCCGGCCAAGGCGAATGCGATCATCGAATACCGCAATGCCAACGGTCCGTTTAAATCGGTGGAAGAGCTGAAAAACGTCCGCGGCATCGGCAGCGGTGTCACATTCCAACGCATTTCCGAGCAGGTGACCGTGAGCGGTTCGGCTGCGCAACGGCCTGCGGCCCAACCGGCAACCCGCCCCAATAACCGTCCGGCGGCACAACAGCCTGCAGCGGCCAAACCGGCAACCGCTAAACCTTAAGGGTTGTTGTTTGGCAGGATGGTTGAATTTGGACTTCAGGTAGCCTGTGGCTACCTGAAGTTTTTAATGAATCGGGGTTGGATGGGGTTGCTACCAAGCTGATTTTGAGATGTGGGAGGTTGGATAACAATGTGTGTTTGCTTGACTGTCCCGGAACGGATGGTTTTGCAAGGGTCTTGGTCTCTGCTTATTGCTTGAACAGCATGAAACCTTTGCCAATCCCCCATCTGTGGCGCATTTCTGCGTTGTGTGCTGTTCGCTCGCTTAGCCGTGTAGATGATATGTTTGTCCCACAGGGATTCCTAGCGTTCACGCTCGCTGCGCTGCTACGCCTTGAACTTGCATCCACATCTGGAGGTTTTGCAAAGGTCTCGGCATGAAATCAGGCTACCTGAAACAGTTTTCAGGTAGCCTGAATCTTTTTCCGGCGGTTCAATAATGCGGCGGCAGTTCGGCGTCAGGGTCGAACGGGCTGTCGCCGTGTTGCCTGCTGCCTTCGTTCAGCCGGCTATACAGCCAGCGCAGCTGTGCCTGTTGCAGATCCAATGTTTGCTGCATTTTGGCTACCGTGCCATTCAGGCTGTCCAATAATTCGTTTTGCAGGGCCAGCTGGATTTCCAGCTCGGTGAGCCGTTCTTCCGGATGATTCATTACAGCACCATGGCGGCGATCCAGCCGGCAGCCAGCAGAGGCAGGTTGTAGTGCAGGAAAGTGGGGATCACGCTGTCGTAAATGTGGTCGTGCTGGCCGTCCACATTCAGGCCGGAAGTCGGGCCGAGGGTGGAGTCTGAAGCGGGTGAGCCGGCATCGCCCAAGGCGCCGGCGGTGCCGATGATGGCAACGGTGGCCAGCGGCGAAAAGCCCATGCTGATGCACAACGGCACATAGATGGCGGTGATAATCGGCAGGGTGGAGAACGAGCTGCCGATGCCCATGGTAACCAGCAGACCAACCAGCAGCATGGCCAGCACGGCCACGCCTTTGTTGCCGGCAAACAGGGAGGCGCTGCTGTCCACCAGCGATTGGATCTGGCCGGTGGACTTCATCACTTCGGCAAAGCCTTGTGCGGCAATCATGATGAAGCCGATCATCGCCATCATTTTGATGCCGCTGTCAAACACACTGTCCACTTCCTGACGGCGCACCACGCCCAGCGCCATGAATACGGCGAAGCCGAGCATGGCGCCCAGCAGCAGGGCGTCGTCGTAAACCAGCTGCACCACGAAGGCAACCAAAATCGCCAAGGCGGCCACCAGGCTGCGGTAGGGGGAGATTTTCGGTTGGTTTTCAGCCCGCTGTTCGGCGCGGAAATCCGCTTCGGTGTTGCGGTAAACACGCGGCTTGCGGTAGCTGATGAATACGGCCACCAGCAAACCTGCTACCATGCCCAAAGCGGGGATGGCCATGGCCTGCATCACAGACAGGTTTTTCACGTTCATGCCGGCCTTGTCGATATTGGCCAGCAGAATTTCGTTGAGGAAAATGGCGCCGAAGCCGACGGGCAAGAACATATAAGTCGTCACCAGGCCGAAAGTCATCACACAGGCCAGCAGGCGGCGGTCGATCTGCATGCGGTTAAATACCAGCAGCAGCGGCGGCACCATCATCGGAATAAAGGCGATGTGGATGGGAATCACGTTTTGGCTCATCACGCCCATCACCAGCAAAGCGCCGATCAGCGCCCATTTCACCCAGTTGACGGCGGACGGAATGGTGTCGCGCCGGCCGTTGCCTTCCATACGCCGCACCACAGCGCCGGCCAGTTGCTGCGGCAGGCCGGAATGGGTGATGGCCATGGCAAAGGCCCCCAACATGGCATAAGAAAGAGCGATTTTGGCACCGCCAGACAAACCGGCTTGGAAATGGGTGATGACGCCCTGCGTCAGCACTTCGCCGGATACGGCGTCTTTGATGTCGGCCAAAGGCAGGCCGGCCACCAAGCCGCCCACAAACGCGCCAATGACCAGGCTCAACACCACATGCACCCTGGCCACCGATAACAACAGCATGACCAATACGGCCAAAACCACAGCATTCATGTTTCGATTACACCTGAATAAAAACAAAAGCGCGAGTATAACAATGCGGCAAAGGGTAAGCAATCGTTAAGAATCAGAAAGTCATGTTAAGTGAATTGTTTAAGCATACTTCGGGCTACCTGAAAGTGTTTTCAGGTAGCCCGAAATCTGCCGAAGATGCGTTTTAGGGTGTTGTTGGACGCCATGTTCAGAAAGGCGTTTTAGATCTTATCCTCCGCCCACAAGGTTTCCGTTACTTCGCCCCTCGGAATCTTCCCCCATCTGCGGTGTCTTTCTGCATTGTGCGTTGTTTATGCCCCGGGAGTACTGTCCGCTTAGCCGTGTAGTTGAACTGTCTGTTCCGCAGGAATTTTTGGCGTTCACACTTTTTGCGCTGCGATACCTTGAACGGCATCGACATCAAAACGGCTGTAGTGGCCGGTTTGCTATGCACGCTGCTCTCGCCGTGCCCGCTTTTGCGGACGCTAGAAGACTCGCGGCGTTGCCCAAACAGTTTTGTTCTTTTCGCGCCAGACTGTGCTCTGTTTGGCGGCACCGGCGGCAGAGCCGGCGTGGTAAAGGTGGTTGGGAGGCGAGGAGCAGGGCAGTTCAATTAGCAAGAAGGGGGGTCGATATTGCATTGGCTGTCAAACCACGCTAACAAGCTTCCCAATAATCAATATGCAGTTGCAATTCGGTTTGGTTGCGCCATTCGTTGGCCACCGGTCGGTAAACGGTGCCGATTTTGGGCGGCAGCGCCTCGGGACAGCGGAAAAACATGGCTTCTACGGTGCGGCCGTGCCGGCTGAGGCCGGCTTTGCGGTGGCCGACGCCGACTTCGCGCTGCCAGAGTACGTCGAATTCATCGTAAAAACTCGGTGCCTGGAAGCCTTGTCCCCAAACCGGTTCGGCCAGGCTTTCGGCCGTTTGCACCGACAGTGCGGCGGAAGGCAGGCTGCCGTCGGTGAGGAAGGTGCGGGTTAGGTCGTATTCGTCGAGCAGTTCCTGTAATACCTGCTCGAAGGCTTCTTCGAAGCGGCCGAAATCGGCGGCGCGAATGCTTAAGCCGGCAGCCATGGCGTGGCCGCCGAACTTCAACAGTAAATCGGGGTGGCGTTTGCTGAGCAGGTCTAAGGCATCGCGCAGATGGAGCTTGGGAATGGAACGGCCCGAGCCGCGGATTTCGTCGTTGTCGGCCGGGGCGAACACGATGGCAGGGCGGTGGAAGCGGTCTTTCAGGCGGCCAGCGACGATGCCGACCACGCCTTGGTGCCAGTCTTCGCGGAAAGCGGTGATGCCGAAGCGGCCGTTGACGGCAATCTGTTCGGCCAAATTTTGCGCTTCGGCCAGCATGGATTGCTCGATTTCGCGCCGTTCGCGGTTGAGTCCGTTCAACTCTTCGGCCAGCAGGGCAGCGTGTGCATCGTCTTCGGCCAGCAGGCAGGCAATGCCGACGCTCATGTCGTCCAAGCGGCCGGCGGCATTGATGCGCGGGCCGATGGCAAAGCCGAGATCGAAGGGTTTGGCTTTGGCGATGTCGCGTTTGGCTACCTGAAACAGGGCGCGGATGCCGGGACGGGTTTTGCCGGCACGCATGCGTTTGAGTCCTTGTTCCACCAGAATGCGGTTGTTGTGGTCGAGCGTGACCACGTCGGCCACGGTGCCGACGGCCACTAAGTCGAGCAACTCGGCCAGCTGAATTTCAGGTAGCCCTTGTTCGGCAAACCAGTCGCGCGCGCGCAACTCTGCCCGCAAAGCGCTCAAAACGTAGAACATCACGCCCACCCCGGCCAGGCTTTTGCTGGGAAAGCGGCAGCCGGGCTGGTTGGGATTGACGATGATGCAGGCGGGCAGTTCGCTGCCGGGCAGGTGGTGGTCGGTAATCAGCACGTCCATGCCCAGCGCTTGGGCACGTTGTACGCCGGCGATGCTGGCGATACCGTTGTCCACCGTCAACAGCAGTTTGGTTTGCTGTTGTGCGGCCAGCTCGGCCAGTTCGGGCGTGAGGCCGTAGCCGTGCTCGAAACGGTTGGGTACGAGAAAGTTTACCTGTCCGCCCATGCGGCTGAGTCCGAGCATAGCGAGGGCGCAGGCGGTGGCGCCGTCGGCATCGTAGTCGGCCAAAACGAGGATGTTTTCTTGGCGGGCCAGTGCGTCGGCCAAACGGCAGGCAGCCGCCTCGATGTTTTTCAAATCCCGATAGGGCAGCAGACGGTTGAGTCGGTTTTCCAACTCTTCGGGGCGGGAAACCTGGCGGGCGGCAAACAGCCGTGCCAGCAGCGGTGGTGTACCGGCGGCGAGCAGGGTTTGTTCGGCTTGGGGGTCGGGTTGCCGGGTGTGGATGGCGGCGTTCATAAATATGGGAATCCTTTGACGGCCGGCATTATAAAGGCAAAGGGCGGCAGGTGCGCGATTGTCGAATAAGGAGGCGGGCAGAAAATACCGAGGAGTTGGCGGCAGAAAAGATAAAACTTCTTAACATAATTCGATTTGTAAACAATAGACTGCTGGATTTCTGTTTGCTGCGGTTGAGAAAAGGCTTGCACAGGAGGTGTAGTTTTGTTTTAATACGCGCTTCGCAGCGATGCGGAAACAGTTTTCAAGGGTGATTAGCTCAGTTGGTAGAGCGTCTGCCTTACAAGCAGAATGTCGGCGGTTCGACTCCGTCATCACCCACCAAGTTTCCAGTGCGCGGTGGTAGCTCAGTTGGTTAGAGTACCGGCCTGTCACGCCGGTGGTCGCGGGTTCGAGCCCCGTCCACCGCGCCAAAATAAAATAAAAAACCTCTGCATGAATGTGCAGAGGTTTTTTGCTGTTTGGTTGAGTTTGACTGATGGACTGCGCTGTTTTATTGAGGGTGGAAGCCACACACGTCATTCTAAAGATGTATTCCCCGTTGATGGGAAAAAATCAGGCTACCTGAAAGCGGATAAGGTTTCAGGTAGCCTGTGTGATTGGCGCCGTGTTTATTAAAACAGATTGTCCACCGGATTTTCCGGGTTGCCTTGCTGGCGGCGCGGGGCAGGGCGCTGCTGTTGGCGGGTCGGCGGAGTGTTGACCGGTTTGATTTCGGTTTCAGCGGACTGAGTGTTGACCGGCTGGAGCGGCACTTCGGCCGCGGGAGTGGCCGTTACCGGCGTTTCCGCCGGTGCGGTTTCCGCCCGTTCATTGCGAGTGGGTGTCGTATCCGCTTCGGTGCTTTCCACTGCCGCTTCGCTGGCGGCGGGCGGCAGGTTGCCGGTAACCGGCACATATACCTGGCTGGCGGAAACCGCGCCGTTGGGCTGCCAGATTTCTACGCTGCCGTTATTCGGGTCGGAGGCGGCTCCGCCGGCGGGTGTGCCGGGGTGGCTCAATGCCTGCCAGGCCAGAAATACCAGTACCGCCACCACGATGGCGGTCAGCAGCAGCAGGCCGAACATGACCTTGCCGAACAGGCCGCGTTTTTTGGCGGGCTTGGGCGGAGTGTTGTCGGTCATGAGATGTCCTTATCGGTTGGGAACAAAGGTTTCGTAGAGCGTCACCACTTGGCGCACGCCTGCGGTGGTGCTGACGGTCTGGCTGACCAGCTGCTGCTCGGCCGGCGTCAGGATGCCCATGACATAAGTAATGCCGTTGTAAGTGACCACTTTGACTTGGTTGGAGGGAATGCCGGCGGTGCCCAACAGGGTGGTGCGGACTTTGGAGGTGATCCAGGAATCGTTGCTGACGTCGCCGAAGCTGCGGTGGGCTTGGGCTACCTGAATATGGTTGTAAACCTGCGCCGCATTTTGTTCGGCGCGGGCCACGCGCTCGACAAAAGCTTTATCGGCCTCGTTGGACACCAAGCCCATCAGCAGGACGTGGCGGTTGAAGCTGACTACCGACAGGCGGGGTTCGAAGCCGGGCACACTGTTATTGGCGCGCAGGTGTTTGAGAGCGCTTTCCTGCACACGCAGTTCCATCACTTGGTCGTCGGCTTGGGCGCCGGTGCTGCGTCGTTCGGTGGCGGACATCACGCCCAGCGCCCCGCCGCCGAGCAGGGCGGCGGCGCAGCCGGACAGGGTGGTGGCGAGAGCGGTGGACAGCAGTAAGGCGCGGGCATAAGGTTTCATACGGTTTTCCTTGTCGGAGAAGCGGTTTACAGGCCTTCCAAGATGGCGTTGTCGATGTGGTCGCACAGGGCGTGGATGATGAGAATGTGGATTTCCTGAATGCGGGCGGTGCGTTGGTGCGGCACGTTGAGCAGGATGTCGTCTTCACCGAGTAGGCCGGCGATTTTTCCGCCGTCGCGGCCGGTTAGGGCCACTACGCGCATGTCTTGCTCATGGGCGGCTTCGATGGCGGCGACGATGTTGGCGGAATTGCCGGAGGTGGAAATGGCGAGCAGTACGTCGCCGGGGCGGCCTAGGGCAGACACTTGTTTGGAAAAGATGCGCTTGAAATCGTAGTCGTTGCCGATGGCGGTCAGCGCGGAGGTGTCGGTGGTGATGGCGATGGCGGCTAGGCCCATGCGCTCGCGTTCGAAACGGCCGGTCATCTCGGCGGCAAAGTGTTGGGCGTCGGCGGCGGAACCGCCGTTGCCGCAGGCCAGAATTTTGCCGTCTTCCATTAGGGATTGCAGCATTAGGCCGGCCGCGGCGGCCACCGGTTCGGCCAGCAATTCGGCGGCTTGCTGCTTGGCGGCAATGCTCTCCTGAAAGTGTTGCAACACACGTTCGGCGGCTGGATTCATAAAAGGCTACCTGAAAAGAATGGAAGGAAAACGGCAAGTGGAAAAACGGGGGCTATTGTAGCGGGATATGCGGCATTGAACAATCGGCGGGCTTTTCAGGTAGCCTGAGACCTTTGCAAAACCCCCAGATGTGGATGCAGTTCCAGGCGTAGCAGCACAGCGAGCGCAGACATATCATTTAGATAGGCAAGCGAGCGAGCAGCGCACAACGCAGAAATGCGCCGCAGATGGGGGTTTTGCAAAGGTCTCAGCCTGAGTTTGAGCGGTAAGGTTGGCCGGTGTGGCAAAGGTTTTATTTTGCCTGCTGCCAGTATTTTGTCCGATGAAGCGGGTAAGCGGGGTGACGGCGGGTTTAAACGGCGTTGTTGCGGCCGTTGAGGGTGTCGCGCGGGCTTTCGCCGAAGTGGCGGCGGTAGGCTTTGGAGAAGTGGGATTGGTCGGTGAAGCCGAGGCTGTAAGCCAATTGGGCGAGCGTGCCGTTGAAATGCGGTTGCAGCAGGCGGTGGCGTGCGGTTTCCAGACGGCGGCTGCGCAGCCAGTCGGAGAAGGTGGTGCCGGTGTCTTTGAATAAGAGGTGCAGGTAGCGCACGGAAATCTGGCAGGCGGCGGCGGTTTGCTCGGGCGAGAGGTCGCTGCGGTCCAAACGCGCGTTGGCGTATTGCTCGATGCGCAAAAGGTGAGCGGCGCGCACAGCGGAGTCGGCGGAAGCCAGCACGCGGGCGTCTTTTTCCACTGCGCGGGCGAACAGTTCGAGCAATTGTTTTTCCACCATATCGGCATCGGCGCCGTTGAGGTCGGAGAGCATGGCCACGGCGTTGAGGGCGTAGCGTCGGAACAGCAGGCCGATGCCGCTGTGGCCGTCGAAATCGAGCGCGCAATAGCGCTCGGGCTGGCGGATGTATTCTTTCAGCAGGGATTTGGGCACTTTGAAAACGTGCACATCCATACTTTGGCGGGCGATGAAATCGTAGGGTTCGTGGGAGAGCTCGAGCAGAAAATTGCCGCTCCCGCACACGGTGTCGCGGCCGAGCTGGCGGAAGGTAACCGGATTGTGGGTGTTGAGGGTGATGAGAAATTCTTCTTCGGTGGCGCGGTCGAGATGGGCGCGGGTGCGGGTGTAAACCGCGGGGTCGGCTTTGATGCGGGCCACGTCGAGGCGGCCGATGCGTTTGCTTTCCAGTGAGCCGCTGAAGTGTGGCCGGCTGCTGCTGATGTCGAGGTCGAACAGGGTGCGGCACACGGTTTCCTGCCAGGCGCGACAGCTGTTGCGGCCGGGGGGCAGGTTGAGGGTGGAGAAATGCTGGTGGTGGGTGCTCATCGGTTTTGCCTCTGACGCTATTGTTTTTGTGTCGGCAAATATAACATTTAATTTTGAACAGGTAAAAACCGTTTTAAAAAATGATGTTTACTGGACTTTTTTAGTTAAAAATTCAAAAAAATTTGGTTTTGGCCGATAGCAATGTCTGCCGGGATGGTATACGGCGTTCAGCCTGAGACCTTTGCAAAACCCCCATCTGCGGCGCATTTCTGCGTTGTGCGCTGCTCGCTCACTTGCCTATCGTGTGATATGTCTGCGCTCGCTGCGCTGCTACGCCTTGAACTGCATCCACATCTGGGGGTTTTGCAAAGGTCTCAGCCTTTCAGGTAGCCCGAAGGCTACCTGAAAGGCTGTTGCTGGCTTGGCGCGGAATTATTCTTCCGGTGTCAGCAAATAGGTGCCGGATTCGTGCAGATAGGCCTGCCAGCCGGGTTTGATGACGATGGTGGTGGTGGGCTCTTCAATCAGGGCCGGGCCGTGTACGGTGTGGCCGGCGCCAATGCGGGTGCCGTCGTACACCGGGCTGTTGATCCAGTGGTGGCTGCCGTCGAAGATCATGTTGCGGTGCTCGGTAAGCGCGTCTTCCACGCCGGTGGTGGCGCTGGGAATATGCGGAATTTGCGGTTTCTCCACGCAGCCGCGCACGGTGACTTCCACGTTCACCAGCTCCACGGGGCTGTCGGCTTCGGAGTAGGTGAACAGCGCCTCGTGGCGGCGGTGGAAGGCATCGAGAATCTCCAGAGCCAAGTCGGCGTCGATGTTGCCGTTGGGCACCTGCACCGTGCATTCGTGGATTTGGCCCAGATAGCGCATTTCCATGCTGCGCTCGATGACGATGTCGGCATCGCTAAAGCCGTCTTCTTTCAGGCGTTTGATGCCTTCGGCTTCCATGCGCGCTAAGGTGGCGTTGAGCGAGTCGAAGTCGGCGTCGGGCGCCACCAGCATGGCTTCGGTGGCCAGATAGGTGTATTTCACATCGGAAATAATCTGGCCGAAGGCGCACAGACAGGAGGCGAATTTGGGCACCAGCACCTGTTTGATGCCCATTTCTTCGGCCAGCGGGATGATGTGCATGCCGGCGGCGCCGCCGGCGCAAATGAGGGCGAAGTCGCGCGGGTCGTAGCCTTGCTCGATGGTGATGCGGCGGATGCCGTTGGCCATGTTTTGGTTGACGATGGCGCTGATGCCGTAGGCGGCGTGGGCGGTGTCGATGTTGAGCGGGTCGGCGATGTGTTCTTTAATCGCACGGTGGGCTTTGTCGGCATCGAGGGTCACGCTTTTGCCGAGCACGGCATTGGGTTTCAGGTAGCCCAGGGCGAGGTTGGCATCGGTGACGGTGGGGCGGGTGCCGCCTTTGCCGTAGCAGGCGGGGCCGGGGGTGGCGCCGGCGCTCTGCGGGCCGACTTCAAGCATGCCGAAGGTGTTGACGTGGGCAATCGAGCCGCCGCCCGCGCCCAGGGTTTCCACATGGATCATAGGCACGCCGATGCGGTTGCGCAAGAAGTCGATGTCGCGGTTGAGGCTGGTTTGGCCGCCTTTGGCCAGGGTGATGTCAAACGAGGTGCCGCCCATGTCCACGGTAATCACATTGTCGATGCCGAAGGGGGCGGCGATGAACAGGCCGGCTTGCGGGGCGGAGGCGGGGCCGGAGTTGATGGCGTTCACCGCGCGTTCGCGCATGATGTCGCCCACGGCCAGGCCGCCGTTGGACTGGAAGTAGCGCACCGGTTGCGCTGCGCCCAGGTCTTTGAAGTATTGGTCGATTTTGCGCACATAGGCGGCCATCACCGGGCTGAGGTAGGCGTTGACCAGGGTGGTGGAGGTGCGGGTGTATTCGCGGATTTGCGGATACACTTCGCTGCCGCAGCAGACGAACACATCGGGCAGGTGCTGTTGAATCAGGGCTTTGGCGCGTTGTTCGTGGGCGGGGTTTTTGATTGACCATACAAAGGAAATGGCCACGGCTTCCACGCCTTCGCGTTTGAAGGCTTCGATGGCTTTGAGGATGTCGTCTTCGTTTAAGGGTTCGCGCTCGCTGCCGTCGGCGAGGATGCGGCCGCGCACCGGGAAGCGCAGTTCGCGCGGCGCCAGTTGCGGCGCGGGCGGATAGCTGGCGTCGTAGCGGTAGCCTTCTTCTTTGTGGCCGAGGCGGATTTCGATGCTGTCTTCATGGCCGGCGGTGGCGAGCAGGCCCACTTTCACGCCTTTGAGCTGAATCAGGGCGTTGAGGGCCACGGTGGTGCCGTTGATGCAGAAGTCGCAGTTTTGGATGATGTCTTCCACCGGGCGGTTGAATTTTTCCGCCATCTGCGCCAGGCCGGCGGCAATCGCCAAGGTGCCGTCTTCGGGGGTGGAGGGGGCTTTGAACAGATGGATGCTGCCGTCGCGCTCGGCCAGCACGAAATCGGTGAAGGTGCCGCCGGCGTCCACGCCCAGTCGGAATTCGTTTTTCATGGTGTTTCCTTTGTATGATTGGTTTTCAATTTTTGGGGGCTTTCAGGTAGCCTGTGGTGAAGATGGGCTACCTGAAAGCCGGTGTGTTGCTTAGGCGGGCAGGGATGCCCGCCCTACGGAGTGGCGTCAGGCGGCGCGACGGGCGGCGGTGGCGGCTTCGTCCACGCTGAAGTCGGCATTCAGCACCACGCCGTATTCGGTCTCGGCTGCTTCGGCGGACACGATGCCGCGTTTTACATCCAGCGCCACATCGGCGGCCGGGCGATCATGCGGGTGGCCGTAGCCGCCGCCGCCGGGGTTGTAGTTGCGCGCGCGCTGGCCGGGCTCGATGGTGGTGAGCGTGTTTTGGATGTGTACGGCGGTGCTGCCGTCGGGCAGGTCGATTTCGAGGCGGCCGAGTTTGCGCTCGGGCAGCCCGTCTTGCGCTCCTGCCGCGCCCATGGTGGGAATCTGGCGGCCTTCGCCGAAGGCGATCACGGTCATGGTGTGGTTGAGCGGCTCCACTTCCCACACCGTGCCGCAGCCGCCGCGGTAGCGGCCGGCGCCGCCGGAGTCGGGGGTCAGGCCGTATTTGTGGATCAGAATCGGGTATTGGTATTCCAGCAATTCGATGTCGCCGGAACTCAAGGCACCGAAGCAGCACAGCGGGCCGCAGGCATGCCAGCCGTCCATCACTTGGGTGGCGCCGGCGCCGGAAATGATGGAGGCCAACACCATGGTAACGTATTGCTCGCCGGTGTCCGGGTTGATGCCGGCGATGTTGATGCCGGAAGCGTGGCCCCAGGAGGCGCTGATGCGGTCGGGGGCGGCGGCCTCAAAGGCTTTGCGCACGGCGTCGGTGAGGGTTTCCATC
The DNA here is from genome assembly GCF_014054965.1 of Neisseria shayeganii. Classification (NCBI taxonomy): domain Bacteria; kingdom Pseudomonadati; phylum Pseudomonadota; class Betaproteobacteria; order Neisseriales; family Neisseriaceae; genus Neisseria; species Neisseria shayeganii. The sequence goes on from NZ_CP059567.1 coordinate 489,821, forward strand.
GGCGTGGTGGTGCAGTTGACGTGCGGGGCCGGCTCTTTGGCGTTGCACAGCGTGCCTTTGGGGCCCATGTCTACGGTGACGCAGCGGTAGAGGCCTTCGTTGTAGGGCGGCGGCACTTGGGCGAACATCATCAGGCCCAGCAGCACGCCCGACATGGAGTTGCCTTCGTAGGAGTTGATGAAATAAGGCACTTGCGGCGGGCTGGAAATGGCAATGTGCACATTGTCGTCTTTGATGGTGATGTCGGCAGTGATGGTGAGGTCGCCCATGCCGTGGCCGGAATCTTCCAGCACCGCTTCGCCGCGGTAGCTGCCGTCGGGAATGGAGGCAATCAGCGAGCGCATGTGGCGGTCGGCCATGTTTTTCAGTTCGGCAATCGCCGCCTGCACGGTTTCCACGCCGTATTTGTCGAGCAGGCGGATCATATTGCGCTCGCCCACGCGGCAGGCGCCGTATTGGGCGTTCAAATCGCCTTCCTGGTTGTGGCGGGCGCGCATATTGCTGTGCAGGAGGTTAATCACGTCGTCGCGGCGTTTGCCTTTGTCCCACAGTTTCACCGGCGGAATGCGCAGGCCTTCGGCGTAGATTTCTTTGGCGTCGGGGTTGTAGCCGGCGGGCACCGGGCCGCCGATGTCGGTGACGTGGCCTTTGCACACCGCCCAAAACACCAGCTTGCCTTCGTAGAACACCGGTTTGTACATGCAGCAGTCGAGAATGTGGCTGCCTTTCATCACCGGGTCGTTGTGGTAAATCACGTCGCCTTCGTGGATGTCGTCGCCGAAATATTCGGCCACCGCTTTCATGGCCGGCATCAGCGAGCCTAGGTGAATGGGGATGTCCTGCCCTTGCAGAATCATTTCCGGCAGATGGTCGAACAGGGCGTTGCTGTAGTCGTGCGCCAGATTGAACACGCTGGAGCGGGCGGTGCGCTCCAGGGTGAGCGTCATTTCGCGCTGGGCGGTTTCCAGCGCGCCGCGCACCACGGATAGGGTGATGGGATCGATGTGGCTCATGGTTTACTCCTCGTTATTGAATGATGAAACGGAATCCATCGGTGGGGCTGTGGGCTACCTGAAACCCTCAGGCGGCTTTCAGGTAGCCTGAAGCAGGGCTTAATCGGCAATCACGTTTTGTTTGTGTTTGGGCATCAGCAGCGCATAGAGGATGGCGGCGGTGAAGAAGGTGACGGTGGCATACCAGTTGGTCCACACGCCGCCGATGTTCATCAGAATCACGCCGACGATGGTGGCGCCGAACCAGGCCACCAGACCGCTGCGCTCGAAGGCAGGCAGTTTTGCGCTGCGGATTTGCGGCACTTCGCCAAAAATTTGAATGCGGCGCGGGTGCAGGATGTGGGTCAGCGCAATCGCCACCCAGGCCACCACGAAAATGCCTTGATAGGCCAGGGCCTGCAACAGATAGGCAAACACGTCCACCAGCATCAGCAAAAACACCACCACGCCCACCACAATCGCCCACACCATCTTGCTCCAGTTCAGGCGCAGCGTGTCTTTGAAGAAGGCCTGCATATTGGTGGTGGCCACAAAATAGTTGGCGGTGTTGATGCGGGTTTGGGTAATCCACACAAAGATCAGGCCGAAGATGCCCATCAGCTCGATGAGGCTGAAGGCAATGGTGATTTCCGACAATTCTTCGCCGTGCGGAATAATGCTCACCAAATAGATGCCGGCCAGGCCGCTGAGCACGAAGGCCACCAGGTAAAACGGCGCGCCGAAGTTGATGAGCGTGTGGTATTGGACGTCTTCTTTTTTGCCGAAGCGCGCATAATCGAAGGCAAACATGGTGATCACCCACACGCCCATGTAATACACGCACACATTCCACCAGCCCCAGGGCGAGGCGTCGGCCGGGCCCATCGACAGCCAGTCGTTGCTGTAGCCGTATTTGGCCGTGGCCAGCGCCACCGCGCCCAAGAGGCCGAGCACGTAAAACGGCAGCAGCACGCCGTTAAATTTGTCGAGCCAGTTTTGCACGCTGCCGAATACCAAGGGCACGCTGTAGAGCACCACAATCAGCGCGGCGACGGTGTAGGAAATGCCCGGATACATATGGTTGAGCGCCACCGCAATCACCGCGCCCTCAAACACGGCATAGTAAATGGCGGTGGCAAAGAAAATCAGCGTCGCCAGCGCCGCGCCTTTGGCGCCGAACAACACCCGCGAAAACAGCCCCACCGACAAGCCGGTGTGGATGGCGTAGCGGGTGAGCACTGCGGTGATGACGCTGTAACACACCACGGTCACCAACAGGCCGATGATGGCGTTCATGGTGCCGTAGGCGCGCGCCATGGCAATGCCGACCACAATGAAAAACACCGCGCTGCACACCGCCCACCAAGCCATGGTGAGCGAGCCTTTGGAAGCGCGGTCGTGTTCGCTGACGATTTCGGTGGAAACATCCGAAACGGCATCGTCGGCCGCTTGGGGCTTGGGGTTTTGCATCACACCGGCCATGAGGTTTCTCCTTTATAGTGGTTTGGATTGTCTGCCGTTTGCCGAAGCGGCTCGGGCGGCGGGCGGATTCCGATGTAGAAAACGGAAGGTTTGTGATATGGCGGGGAAGGCTCCGCTAGGGACGCAGATTAAAGCGAAGGCTCGAGACTGACTTGTACCAGAGTGCAGGAAAATTGTGCCCAGCGTGCAACTTGTGCTGCACTGCGGAAAAGAAAAAGCGAAAAGGGGAAGGGTCTCAGCCCGAAACAGGCTTCTGCTAAGGCGCAGAAACGCAAAACAGGCTACCTGAAAACGGGCAACGCAGTTTCTGCGCAGCCAAATGTTTTCAGGTAGCCTGTTGGCAGTCGGAGGGAATCAGAGGCCCAATTCGCTCCACATGGCGTCTACCGCCGCTACGGTAGCCGGGTCGCGCTGGATCACGCGGCCCCATTCGCGTTGGGTTTCGCCCGGCCATTTGTTGGTGGCGTCCAAGCCCATTTTGCCGCCGAGGCCGGAAACCGGGCTGGCGAAATCGAGGTAATCGATGGGCGTGTTTTCCACCAGCACCGTATCGCGCACGGGGTCCATGCGGGTGGTGATGGCCCAAATCACTTCTTTCCAGTCGCGACAATCCACATCGTCGTCCACCACCACGATGAATTTGGTGTACATAAACTGGCGCAGAAAGCTCCAGCAGCCCATCATCACCCGCTTGGCGTGGCCGGCGTATTGTTTTTTGATGCTGACCACCGCCATGCGGTAAGAGCAGCCTTCGGGCGGCAGGTAGAAATCGACGATTTCGGGAAACTGCTTTTGCAGCAGCGGCACGAACACCTCGTTCAAGGCTACGCCCAGCACGGCCGGCTCGTCGGGCGGTTTGCCGGTATAAGTGCTGTGGTACACGGCATTTTCGCGCATGGTGATGCGTTCCACCGTCAACACGGGGAACCAATCCTGCTCGTTGTAATAGCCGGTGTGGTCGCCATACGGGCCTTCCAGCGCGGTTTCGTCGGGGTGGATCACGCCTTCGAGCACGATTTCGGCACGCGCGGGCACCTGCAAATCGCTGCCGATGCATTTCACCAATTCGGTGCGCGAGCCGCGCAGCAATCCGGCAAACTGGTATTCGCTCAAGGTATCCGGCACCGGCGTCACCGCGCCCAAAATGGTGGCCGGGTCGCAGCCCAACACCACCGCCACCGGATAGGGCACGCCGGGGTGGGCTTTTTTATGCGCCTGAAAATCCAGTGCGCCGCCGCGATGCGCCAGCCAGCGCATGATCAGCTTGTTTTTGCCGATTAACTGTTGGCGGTAAATGCCCAGATTCTGGCGTTTTTTATGCGGGCCGCGGGTCACGGTCAGCCCCCAGGTGACCAAGGGCGCCACGTCTTCCGGCCAACAATGCTGAATCGGCAGGGTGTTTAAATCGACGTCGTCGCCTTCGATCACGATTTCCTGGCACGGCGCTTTTTTCACCACATGCGGCGCCATGCTCCAAATGTCTTTCAAGAGCGGGAATTTGGCAAAGGCGTCTTTTATGCCCTTGGGCGGCTCCGGCTCTTTCAGATAAGCCAGCGTTTTGCCAATTTCGCGCAATTGCGAAACATCCGCCGCACCCATGCCCATTGCTACCCGTTCGGGCGTGCCGAACAGATTGGCCAGCACGGGAAAACCATAGCGCGAACCGTCTGGGCGCACCGGCTGATCAAACAGCAAGGCCGGGCCTTCGGCGCGCAATACGCGGTCGGCGATTTCGGTCATTTGCAGATGCGGCGACACCGGTCGGGCAATGCGCTTGAGCCGGCCTTCGCGCTCAAGCATGGCGATAAAGTCTCTGAGGTCTTGGTATTTCATGATGTTTTGGTGAATGGGGCTACCTGAAAAGCCGGCAGGAGGCGCTTGGGATGCCGCCTGCCGGAAACGGGAAACCGTTGTCGGTTTCCCGTCGGTATGGCGTTGGCCGTGCGGGCAGGGTGCCGGACCTTGCCCGTTAAACGGCGGCTAGGGTTGGCATTGCTGCCAGTGGGATTGCGCCGCTTGCAGTTGGCGGTCGAAATCTTCGCGCCAAATAGTGGAGAGATTGAATTCGATGTCGGGGCCTTTCGCCGGGTCGGCGACAAAGGGGGTCAAGGCGCGGCGGCAGGCAGCTTGGTCACCGGCATTTTTGTGCGCTGCCGCCAAATTGTTGCGGGCGCTCATCCGGTCGATGAACCACATAAAGTCTTCGCAGCGGTTCAGGCTGTGTTGCTGAATCCGAGCCGCTTCGGCAAAGCGGCCGGCACGGTAGGCTACCTGAAAGCGCTGTTCGCTGTTTTTGATGCCTTGATCGGTGCAGGCGGCGGGCAGGCGGCTGTATTCACCGGTAAAAATAACGTTATGGCCGCAATAATTGTGGCGGCAGGCGGTGGCGGCGGCTTCGGTAGGGCTGTCTACCGTCACGCGGTCGTGCTCAAAACGGAAGCGGACTTCGCAGCCCTCGCCGTCTTTGAAAACCGCCCGGTTGCCTTGCCGCTGGAAGCGGCCGTCAATTTGACAGAGGTTGCTGTTGGCGCCAACGGTGTTGATGTCGAAACGGTTGCCTCTAATTTCCAAGTGCTGCTGCTGATACGGGTCTTTGACTTGGTATGTTTGCGCGGGGCCGGCCAGTGCGGGGGCGGCGGCCAAAGCAACGGCCAAGCCATATACGGTTTTCAGCATGGTGCTCATTTTCTTCTCCTTGTTCTTAATCCTTAAAATCCGGTTTGTCGGGTGAAGGCTGATTTTGATGTATTTTCAAGCGTGTGTGAAGCGGATTAAGCGGATGAGCAGCGGCGGTATCTGCCGTTAGGCGGCCGCATGCAGCTGCCGTTGTGCGGCGGCAAAGTCGCCGCTGAGGATCAGCCCCATGTTTTCTGCCGAACGGCGCACGGCGGCATCAATCAGCTCGCGCTCTTCGGCGCGCGGTTTTTTCAAAACGTAGTTCACCACTTCGTTGCGCTCGCCCGGGTGGCCGATGCCGAGGCGTAGGCGGTAGAAATCGGCGCTGCCCAGCTTGGCTTGAATGTCTTTCAGGCCGTTGTGGCCGCCGTTGCCGCCGCCGAGTTTAAATTTGATGCGCCCGGGCGCGATGTCCAATTCGTCGTGCAGCACCAGAATTTCCTGCGGCGCAATCTTATAAAATTGGGCCAGGGCCTGCACGGCTTGGCCGGAGCGGTTCATATAGGTATTCGGTTTCAGCAGCCACACTTCGCCGCCGGGCAGCTTGGCGCGTGCGGTTTCACCGAAAAACTTTTTTTCTTCTTTGAAGGCGGCTTTCCATTGCCAGGCCAGTTCGTCCGCCAGCCAAAAGCCGGCGTTGTGGCGGGTGTCGGCGTATTCCGGGCCGGGATTGCCGAGGCCCACCACCAATTTGATGACATTCATAGATCAACCATTATTGTTCAAAACGTCGGCTGTACCACAAGCCGCCCCATACTGCGGCCAGCATGGCGGCGCAGGCGAGCAGAGACCACCAGGGAAACGGTACGCCCAGAAATTTTTCTATCACCCCGCATTGTCCGAAACCGCGAATCAGCGGTTCGTACCAATCAAACAAAGGCGCGTTTTGCAGGCGGAAGGTCCAAGGGGCGCCGCAGGAAGGTTGTTGCGCCGGCGGCAGGCTTTGCAGGTGCAGTTGTTGCACGGCCGTCCAAGCCGCCCACGCAGCGGGGATGCTGACGCCGACGGCGGCGGTAAGGCGCGCCCACATTCGGCGTTGCGGCAGCCAGGCCAAAACGAAGGCCGCCAGGCCGGCAAATAAAATGGCCATGCGTTGCACAATGCACATGACACAGGGATCGAAGCCGAAGCCGTACTGCATCCACAGGGAGAAGGCCGTACAAAAAGCAGCCAAAGCTGCCACAGACAATAAAATTTTCCGATACACGTTCATGCGTGCCGCTCCTTTCAGGTAGCCTGAATTGTAAACCGAGAGGGTGGGGAATGTGAAACCGTATTCTCTCATCGGAGCCGACTTGAAAATCTCCCGACTTGCCCAAGCTGAAAACAGGCGCAGGGCGCTTGATGGCTTGTTGCGGTCAGTCAGCTTCCCTTGCTGCTCAGGCAGCCGGCAAGAGTCGGGAGGCAGTTGGAACAGTTATAGTGCAAATCAATTTGTATTATTTGAACTGTAAATTATACAAATCCGTCAGCAGCCGCTATACTGCGCAAGTTTAATTTATCTTTAATTTTCACACCTTCTCTTAGCTAAGGAGAGATTTATGTCAGTCAACATCAAAACCCGTGACGAACTGGTTGGTCAAAATGTGCCCGACGTGGTGTTCCACACCCGCCAAGGCGATGCTTGGAAAGACGTTTCCACCGCCGATCTGTTCAAAGGCAAAACCGTAGCCGTTTTCTCCTTGCCCGGCGCCTTTACCCCCACCTGTTCTTCCACCCACCTGCCGCGCTATAACGAGCTGGCCAAAGAGTTTTACGCCCGCGGCGTAGATACCATTGCGTGCATTTCGGTAAACGATACGTTCGTGATGAACGCTTGGTTGGCCGACCAAGAAGCCGAAAACATCGTAGTCGTGCCCGACGGCAACGGCGAATTCACCAAAGGCATGGGCATGTTGGTGAGCAAAGACCAGCTGGGCTTCGGCGACCGCTCTTGGCGCTACTCCATGTTGGTAAAAGACGGCAAGATTGAAGAAGTATTCATCGAGCCGGTAAAAGAAGGCGACCCCTTCGAAGTGTCTGATGCCGACACCATGCTGAAACACATCGATCCGAACTGGAAAGCACAAGAGTCTGTGGCCATCTTCACCAAGCCCGGCTGCCAATATTGCGCCAAAGCCAAAGAACTGCTGGCAGAAAAAGGCCTCGCTTACGAAGAAATCGTGTTGGGCAAAGACGCCAGCACCACTTCCGTACGCGCCATTACCGGCAAAACTTCCGCTCCGCAAGTATTTATCGGCGGTAAATACATCGGCGGCAGCGAAGAGCTGGAAAAATACTTTGCCTAATACACCATAAACACATACCCATGGGAGCCGCTGGATAAGCGGCTCTTTAATTCCCTTCAGGCTTTTCAGGTAGCCTGCTTGAGTTTGTACCAGTTTGTGCCGGAGCAAACAGGCTACCTGAAACGCTTATCCATTTTATCGAAACCCTGTTTTTATTTTTAAGGAAACCATAATGAAACAACTGAATGCCGATGTGGTGGTGATTGGCGGCGGCACGGCCGGCATGAGCGCCTTCCGTAACGCGCGCCAGCACACCGAAAACGTTTATCTGATCGAAGACCACCATTTCGGCACCACTTGCGCCCGCGTCGGCTGCATGCCGTCCAAACTGATGATTGCCGCCGCCGAGGCCGCCCATCACGCCCGCCACACCGAGCCTTTCGGCGTGACGCTGGATCAAGACAGCATCCGCATTAACGGCGAGGCCGTGATGGCGCGCGTCAAATCAGAGCGCGACCGCTTTGTCGGCTTCGTGTTGAGCGATGTGGAAGAATGGCCGGCCGAGCGCCGTATCTTGGGCAAAGCGCGCTTCATCGACGAGCACACTGTGCAGGTGGATGATCACACCCAAATCCATGCCGAGCGGATTGTGATTGCCACCGGTTCCCGCCCCTTGATTCTGCCCCAGTGGCAAGCCTTGGGCGATCGTCTGATTGTGAACGACGACGTTTTTTCATGGGATACCCTGCCTGAGAGCGTGGCCGTTTTCGGCCCGGGCGTGATCGGCTTGGAGTTGGGGCAGGCACTGAGCCGCTTGGGCGTGCGCGTCGAGATTTTCGGCATGCGCGGCTCTTTGGGCGGCATTTCCGACCCCGTGGTGCTGGAAAAAGCACGTGACATTTTCGGCCAAGAGCTGGTGTTGCACCTGAATGCAGAAACCGAAGTGCGCCTGAATGAAGCGGGGCAGGTGGAAGTGGCTTGGACGCAAGACGGCGAGAGCGGCGTGCTGACGGCCGATTATCTGCTGGCTGCGGTTGGCCGCCGCCCCAATGTGGACCAGATTGGCTTGGACGTTTTGGACATCCAAACCGACCAACAAGGCGTGCCTGAAGCCGATCCGCTGACCATGCAGACCAGCATCCCGCATATTTTCATTGCCGGCGATGCTTCCAACCAAATTCCCCTTCTGCACGAAGCGGCCGACCAAGGCAAGATTGCCGGCGACAATGCCGGCCGCTATCCAGACATCCGCCCCGGTTTGCGCCGCAGCCTGATCGGCGTGGTGTTTACCAGTCCGCAAATCATGACCGTGGGTGCCAAATTCGCCCAACTGGAGCAGCAATATGGAGAGGATTTTGCCCAATCCATAGCAGTGGGCGAGGTATCGTTCCACAATCAAGGCCGCAGCCGCGTGATGCTGGTGAACCAGGGGCATTTGCGCGTCTATGCCGATCGTGCCAGCGGCCGTTTCCTCGGCGCAGAAGGCATCGGCCCTTCCGCCGAGCACTTGGCCCATTTGTTGGCGTGGGCGCACCAGCAGGAAATGACCATCGGCCAAATGCTGGATATGCCGTTCTATCATCCGGTGATTGAAGAAGGTGTCCGCACCGCTTTGCGCGATGTGGCAGCCAAATTGGCGTAAACCTGCCCAATCAAAAAACAGGCTACCTGAAAGGCTTCAGGTAGCCTGAGACTTTTCAAAAAGCCCAGGTGCGGATGCAGTGCAAGGCGTAGTAGTGCGGTGAGTGTGAACGCTAGCAATCTCCGTAGGACAGACCTATTACATACAAGGCTAAGCGAGTGAGCGGTACTCGGGGCAGAAACACACAATGCAGAAGTGTGCCGCAGATGGCGTTTTATAAAGGTCTCAGGTTTGCTTATCCAAACTGACGATTGTTGGAAAGCATGACAAGCAGGCAGCGTTTGTTTTGCTCGGGTAGCGCATCAATAAAGGCTACCTGAAGCGGTTTCAGGTAGCCTTTGGCTCAGAAAAAACCATGTGTTAGCGGGTCGGATCGATATTGCTGCGGATATCGAATTGATGGTGCTCGTAGTTGTACGGGCCTTGAGGGGTATTCGGCACATGGCGGGTGTCGTTGCTCATGTTGTCCAAATCGCGGCTGGGTTCGGCCACCAAGTCGCCCACAGACGCATTGCTGGTGGACTCCAGAATAATGGCGGATGACACATGCTCGCCCACGCTGTATACCATGGCCAAGCCCAGCTCCTCGGAAGGAATGCTGACAAATTTGCCGGTGGGACGGTCGCTGCTGTCCACGCGGACTTGGCGGCGTTGGCTGTAAATGCTCAATACGGTGCCTTTGTTTAAGCCGTCTGCCGAGCCTTTGTTGAGGGTAATGGTGCTGAATTGGCCGGCTTCGCTCACGCCTTCCAAGATGTTCACGATTTTGGCGCGAATCGGCTGGGCCGGTGCATGGGGCATCATATTGAAGGCATCTTCTTCGCCGTTATAGCGCAGTAGAAAATCGCCTTTGCGGATTTCGGCTACTTGCTCGCGGATCTGCAGGGCTTGGGCGGTTTGGGTGGGGATGCGCACCAAGGGGTGCAGGCGGGTGTAGTATTCGTTGTCGGGAAGTTGTTCGGCATCCTGTTCCGAGCGGGCGTCGAGCGCGCTGTTGGTCACCGGCAGCGTGGCCAGTTTGCCGGTGAACACCACTTGTTGGCCTAAGTATTTGCCGGTGTCGGGATCGCGGATGTCTTTGACGGGGCGGTACACCAAGTATTCGCCCGGTTCACTCACGCCGTGTGCGTACACGCGGTCACCCAAAGAATACATGGTTTTGTTTCCCGGCCCGGCGATGAGGCGCGGGGCGTCTTTGGTGTCCATTTGCGGGATGACCTGCGGGTGGCGCATGAACATGCGGTAGTAGTTCATGTTGATGGTGGAAATGCCGTAACCCGAAGAGGTTTCGCGCATACGCGGCTGCAGTTTGATGGTGGGGATGCCGCTTTCCACGCCCAAGCGCGGTTGGCCGTTGACGTAGCTCAACACCAGCACTTGGCCAGGATAAATCAGATGCGGATTACGTATGCTGCTGCGGTTGGCGCCCCACAGTTGGCGCCATTGCCACGGGCGTTGCAGGTATTTGCCGGAAATGCCCCACAAAGTATCGCCTTGGCGGACGGTATAGCGGGCGGGCGCGTCGGCGCGCAGGCGGATTTGCTGGGCGCTGGCAATCAGCGGAGAAACGGTTAAGCCAATGGCGCAAAGCAGGGTTATAATACGTTTTTGCATAAGATGTTTCCCTTTGATTTTGAAAAGTCGGATTTTTCGAATAACGCTTTATTTACGTTGTTGTAGCTGAAATTAACAGAATCATAGAACATTTTAGGGCGGTTACGCCAGTATCCCGCCCGAAATAAGCCGAGTTTTTAGGGCTGAGAGGCCAAACAACCCACACATTGATTGAGAGTAGCAGCAAATGGCTTTACTGAATATTTTGCATTATCCCGACGAACGCCTGCACACGGTGGCCAAGCCGGTGGCGGAGGTGGACGACCGCATCCGCCGGCTGGTGGCCGATATGGCGGAAACCATGTATGAGGCGCGCGGCATCGGTTTGGCCGCCACGCAGGTAAATGTGCACGAGCGGGTAATCGTGATGGACTTGTCGGAGGACCGCAGTCAGCTGCGCGTGCTGATTAACCCGATGATCATCGAGAAGAACGGCGAAACCGTGTATGAGGAAGGCTGTTTGTCGGTACCCGGTATTTACGATAAGGTGACCCGTGCGGAAAACGTGACGGTGGAAGCCCTCAACGAGCACGGCGAAAAATACACTCTGCAGGCAGACGGTTTGTTGGCCATTTGCATCCAGCACGAAATCGATCATTTAAACGGTAAAGTGTTTGTGGAATATTTGTCCCGTCTGAAACAAGACCGCATCAAAACCAAAATGCGCAAAATGGAAAAGCATACCTTGTGAGCGTGGAAGGCTACCTGAAAGCATGATTCGTAAAGTGATTTTTGCCGGTACGCCGGATTTTGCCGCCGCTGCCCTGAAGGCAATTGCCGAGGCCGGTTTTGAGATTCCGCTGGTGCTGACCCAGCCCGACCGCCCCAAAGGGCGCGGCATGCAGCTGCAGCCTTCGCCGGTAAAAGAAGCGGCGTTGGATTTGGGATTGCGGGTAGAGCAGCCGCCGACTTTGCGTGATGAAGCCGCTTGGCAGATACTGCGCGAGTGCGAAGCCGATGTGATGGTGGTGGCCGCTTACGGTTTGATTTTGCCGCAGGCGGTGTTGGACATTCCGCGTTACGGCTGTTTGAACATCCATGCGTCTTTGCTGCCGCGCTGGCGCGGTGCGGCGCCGATACAGCGGGCGATTGAGGCCGGTGATGCCGAAACCGGTGTTTGCATCATGCAGATGGATGCGGGTTTGGATACCGGTGCCGTGTTGAGCCGCCATTCTTATGAGATTCGGGCAAACGATACGGCCCAAGAGGTGCATGACGCTTTGATGTCGATCGGGGCGGCTGCGATTGTTGCTGATTTGCAACATTATCAGGCCCGGGTGGCGCAAGCCCAGCCGGAAGAAGGGGTGACTTATGCGCCAAAATTAAGCAAAGCCGAAGCCGAAGTGGATTGGACGCAGCCTGCGGCGGTCATCGAACGCAAAATCCGCGCCTTCAATCCGGTGCCGGGCGCATGGCTGGATTATGGCGGCAAACCGATGAAAATTTGGGCGGCGGTGCCGGCCGAAGGCAAGGGCGAACCAGGCACCGTCTTGCGTGCGGACGGCAACGGCATTGTGGTGGCTTGCGGCGAAGGCGCTTTATCCCTGCAAACCGTGCAGCCGGCCGGCGGCAAGCGCATGAGCGCGTCGGCTTTTGCCGCCGGCCGCCATTTGGCGGCAGGCAGCCGTTTCGGAGCGGATGCATGAGTTTGTCTTCGGTGCAGACTTTGGCCGCGCAAACGGTGCAGTCGGTGAAAGACGGCCGCAATTTGTCTGATGTGCTGGCCGATATCCGTCGCGAGCATCCCGGCTTGACGGCGCAGGAGCGCGGCGCTTTGCAAGACCTGGCTTTCGGTGTGCAGCGCTTTTCAGGTAGCCTCAATGCGGTGTTGGACAGTATGCTGAATAAGCCTTTACAGCGTTCGGATATCCGCAGTCTGATGCTGGTGGCGCTGTATCAGCTGGCTTACAGCCGCAACGCCGAGTATGCGGTGGTGAATGAGGCGGTGCGGGCGGCTTCGCGTATCGGCAAAGGGCAGTACAAATCTTTGTGTAACGCCCTGCTGCGCCGTTTTTTGCGCGAGCGCGAAGCGCTGCTGCGTGCCGCGGCCGGCAATGAAGTCGGCAAGTACAATTTGCCGGCGTGGTGGTTGCAGCGCTTGCGTGCCGATTATCCGAAGCATTGGCATAATATTGCCGCTGCGTTCAACCGCCATCCGCCGATGACTTTGCGGGTCAATCGCCGCCGTATGGATGCGGAAGGCTACCTGAACGTGTTGCGCGAGTACGGCATGGACGGCACGGTGTTGGGCAGCCATGCGCTGATGTTGGCCGAGGCGGTGCCAGTGGACGCTCTGCCTCTGTTTGCCGAGGGTGTGGTCTCGGTGCAGGATTGGGGGGCGCAGCAGGCCGCCGAATGGCTGGATGTGCACGATGGCGAGAGGGTATTGGATGCCTGCGCCGCGCCGGGCGGCAAAAGCGGGCATCTGTTGGAATGGGCCGATTGCCGTTTGACTGCCTTGGATATTGATGCCTACCGCTTGCAGCGGGTGCGTGACAATTTGCAGCGCCTGGGTCTGCAGGCGCACACTGAAGCGGCTGACGCAGCGGCATGGGCTTCGTGTTATGATGGCCCTCCGTTTGACGCCGTGTTGGCCGATGTGCCGTGCACTGCTTCCGGAGTGGTGCGGCGCCACCCCGACATCAAATGGTTGCGCCGTCCGCAAGATGCGGCGAAAACCGCCGCCCAGCAAACGCTATTACTCGACCAGCTCTGGCAGCTGGTGAAGCCGGGCGGACGGATGCTGCTGGCCACCTGCTCGCTGTTTCATGAAGAAAACGACGGCCAGCTGCAGTATTTTCTACAACGGCATGCCGATGCGGTGTGCCAGCGCAGCGAAACCCTGTTACCGAATGACCGACAAGATGGCTTTTACTACGCGCTTCTCGACAAAATGGGCTGAAATACGGCCCGCCCTGTTGCGTTTGCCGCGCCTGCCGGACGGCAGACAGGCTGAATGTGCCTGCCGCCGGCGTGGTTTCGGAGCGGGGTTGGCAGCGTTGTGTTTGGCCTTGGCCGCAGCCTCTGCTTCGGCAGAAGGCATCAACGCCTCCCGTGCTACTGCGTCTTTAACCCAAAACGGGCAGCTTTCCATCAACAGCCGTTTTCAAACCGATCTGCCCGATCAGCTTCAGGTAGCCTTAAAACAAGGTGTGCCGCTCAATTTCGAACTCAGCTACCGTTTGCAGTCGCCCACTTGGACGGCCTACCGTTCGCGTCTCAGCCAACTGGTGGGTTCGGCGCAAACCATCAATTACAAACTCACTTACCATCCGCTGACCGACGGCTACCGCGTGACCGTAGGCACTTTTTCCACCGAGTACGGCAGCTTGCAAAACGCTTTGCGCGCCGTGGGTGCGGTGGCCAACTGGCAGGTGCTGAACAAGGGTGCCCTGTCGGATGCCAAAGCGGAAGAGGTGGCCGCCGATGTGCGCCTCAGCCTCAGCATCAGCGATTTGCCGCGCCCCTTCCAAATTAACGGCGTGACCTCCAAAAACTGGCAGCTGGATTCCGGTTGGCAGAAACTCACCGTCAATACCCGCTGAGGTGGCCGAAAAGATGCGCCGATTTTTAATGGTGGTGGCGGTATTGGGAACCTTGGCCCTGTATGTGTTGGCCCTGGCCACCGGACATGGCAGCAAGTTGTCGCAGTATTTTTGGTGGGTGCTGGGGCTCAGCGGCTTGTTGCTGTTGTCTTTATTGTCGGTATTATTGGTTCAATTGTGGAAATTGTGGCGCAATCGGCGCAAGCGGGTGTTCGGCTCGCAGATTGCCACCCGGCTGGCGCTGATGTTTATGCTGGTGGCGGTGTTGCCGGGTTTGTTTTTGTTCGGTGTGTCGGCGCAGTTTATTTCCCACAGCATCAATTCTTGGTTCGGCAACGAAACCGAAGAAGCGCTGGCCCGCAGCCTGAGTTTGAGCAAATCGGCGCTGGATTTGTCTTTGGATACTTCGGTGCGTCGGGCCGGCAGTATTCAGGTAGCCTTAATCGGCGAAATGTCTTTGCAGCAGGATGCGCGGGCGGCTTTGCAGTATGTGGACAAAGAGCAGGCTTTCAGCCAGCTGGCCCTGTATGACGCCGCTACCCGTGAATTGGCGGCCGAATTCCGCCGCCAAAGCGATTTGATGCCGCCGCACCTGAGTCAGGAAGTTTTGGCGGCCATCCGTCAAAACGGCTCGGTGCGTAATTTGGAGAGCATCCGCAATGTGCTGTATGCGCAGGGCTGGCTGGCCTTGCCGGAAATCCACGGCCAGAGGTATGTGCTGTTTTTCCGCCAGCCGGTGCCCGAGCAGGTGGCCGATGACGTGACCCTGATCGAGTCTGCCCGCGCCCGCTATGCCGAAGTGAGCTATGCCAAAGAAGGGCTGCAGACGTTTTTCCTGTTTACTCTATTGGTGGCCACCCTGCTGGCAATTTTATTGGCGCTGGTGATTGCGCTGTATTTTGCCCAGCGTTTTGTGGCGCCGATTCTGGCGCTCGCTTCCGGCGCACGTGCGGTGGCGCAGGGTGATTACACGCAGATGCAGAAGGTGTACCGCAATGACGAATTGGGCCGGCTGACCACTTTGTTCAACCACATGACGGCCCAATTGGATGTGGCGCGCAGCGAGCAGGAGGCGGCACGGCATTATTTGGAATGTGTGCTGTCCAGCTTGACCAGCGGCGTGGTCACGCTTGATGAAGCAGGCTACCTGAAAACCTGCAACGACAGCGCAGAGCAGATATTGGGGCAGGCCGTGTCGGCTTGGATGGGCAGTGATGTTCATGCCTGGCACAAACAGGGTATCGAGCGTGCTTTGGTCGGCGAGGTGCTGCTCACCATTTTGGATACGGTGGAGGCCGATCAAGCCGTACAGATTCCTTATACTTCCGCCGACGAGGCTCGGATTTTATTGGGTAAAGCCACCCGGCTGCCGGAAGATAACGGTTCCGGTACGGTGCTGGTGTTCGACGATGTCACGGCTTTGGTACGCGCCCAAAAAGAAGCGGCGTGGGGTGAGGTGGCGCAGCGGCTGGCGCATGAAATCCGCAATCCACTCACGCCCATCCAGCTCTCAGCCGAGCGCCTGGCGTGGAAGCTGGCCGACAAACTGGCCGATAAAGACGCCGCCATGCTGATGCGCGCCACCGATACCATCGTCAATCAGGTAGCCGCCATGAAAGATATGGTGGAAGCTTTCCGCAATTACGCCAAAGCACCGAAACTGAATCTGGAAAAACTCGATCTGCACCGCTTGATTGAAGAGCTGCTGCTGCTCTACGAGGGCGCGGGTTGTACATTTCAAGCCAATTTGAGTAATATAAAGGCCTATATTGAAGCGGATGCCGGCGCCATACGGCAGGTGCTGCACAATATTTTCAAAAATGCCGCCGAAGCCGCTGCCGAAGCCGAGCGGCCGGAAGTACAGATCGACACGCAGGAAGAAGAAGGCAAGATTGTCCTGACTGTGTTGAACAACGGTAAAAGCTTCAGCGAGCATATGCTGCACCATGCTTTTGATCCCTATGTGACCGACAAGCCTTCCGGTACCGGGCTGGGTTTGCCGGTAGTAAAAAAAATCGTGGAAGAACACAACGGCCGGATCAGCTTGTCCAACCGCCGCGATGGCGGAGCGTGTGTGAAAATAACCTTACCCCTATTGGTGGAGAACGATGCGCAGCAGTGATATTTTGATTGTAGACGATGAAGTCGGCATCCGCGATTTGCTGTCTGAAATCCTTCAAGACGAAGGCTATACGGTGACTTTGGCCGAGAACGCCGAGGAGGCCCGCCAGCTGCGCAACCAAACCCGGCCGGCCATGGTGCTGCTCGATATCTGGATGCCCGACTGCGACGGCATCACCCTGCTGAAAGAATGGGCCAAATCCGGCCAGCTCAATATGCCGGTGGTGATGATGAGCGGTCACGCCAGCATTGACACCGCAGTCGAGGCCACCAAAATCGGCGCCTTGGATTTTTTGGAAAAACCGATTGCCCTGCAAAAATTGTTGGCCACAGTGGAACGGGCCTTGAAACACGGCGAAGTGCAGGCCGCTTCCAGTATGTCGCTGGACAAGCTGGGCAACAGCGAGGTAATCAAAGCGCTCAACCAGCAGCTGGAGCGCGCCGCCCGCACCCAATCGCCCGTTTTGCTGACCGGCGAGCCCGGTTCGCCGTTTGAAATGGTGGCCCGCTACTTCCACAACGGCAACACACCGTGGGTAGAGCCCGGCAAAATCGAACAAATCAGCAGCACCCCCATCGAACTGCTGCAAAAAGCCGGCAACGGCGTGCTGTATTTGGGCGACATCGCCCAGTACGGCAAAACCGTGCAGCAGGGCATTCTGTTTATGTTGGGCAAGGCCGAACGCTACCATGTGCGCATCGTCTGCGCCTGCAGCCAGCCTTTGCAGGAGCTGTTGGTGCGGCCCGAGCAGGACAGCCGTCTGCTCAACCAACTTTCCGCGCTGATGGTGTCGATTCCGCCGCTGCGCAGCCAACCCGACGACATTGTGTTTTTGGTCGGCCAGATCATCAACGAGCTCTCCGCCGGCAGTGAGGTGGCGTCGTCGGTGCGTTTCAACACCGCCGCCCTCAATGCCCTGCGCCAATACGACTGGCCGGGCAATTTCGAGCAGTTGCGCAGCGTGGTGAAAAGCATCACCTTAACCGCCGATAAAAACGAAATCGGCGTGGATGCCGTGCAAACCGTGCTCAAGCAGTTCACGCTGAATCAGCCGACCGAGATGGTGGGCGGTTTCAATTTTGATCTGCCGCTGCGCGAATTGCGTGAAGATTTGGAACGGCGCTATTTCGAATACCACATCGCCCAGGAAGACTACAATATGAGCCGGGTGGCCCAGAAAGTCGGCTTGGAGCGTACCCATCTCTACCGCAAGCTCAAACAGCTCGGCATCCAATTCAACCGCCGCAATGCGGGCAAATAAGATGCCGCTTGCTGCGCTTGGCGCTCAGGCTACCTGAAAGCTTTCAGGTAGCCTGCTGTATTTTTTGCCGGGAAGATTTATTAACCGTATTGTTTAATCTGAGATAACCTTCTGCTCATGAACACCCATCACAGCCCGCGCTATGCGGCGCAACTTGCCGAGAAAACCGCCCGCCTGCAAGAATTGTTTGCAGGCATTGCCATGCCGGATTGGGCCGTGCACGCCTCGCCCGAACAGCACTATCGGATGCGGGCAGAATTCCGCATTTGGCATGAAGGCGAAGAAATCAGTTATGCCATGTTTGCGCCCGGCCAGAAAGCGGGGGCGGCTTCGCTGATCCGTCTGCAAGATTTTCCGCCGGCGGCCGAAGCCATTAACCGCCTGATGCCGCGTTTGCTGGAGGCGGTAAAAAAGATGCCGGTGTTGAAAAACCGCTGGTATCAATGCGAATTTCTCGCCACTTTAAGCGGCGAGATGCTGGTCAGCATGATTTACCACAAAAAACTGGATGAGTCTTGGCAGGTTGCCGCCACTGCCTTGCAACAGGCGCTGGGCATCATGATCATCGGCCGCAGTCGCGGGCAGAAGGTGGTGTTGGCGCAGGATTTTGTGACCGAAGTGTTGGAAGTGGAGGGGCGGCAATGGCAATACCGCCAGCCAGAAGGCGGCTTTACCCAGCCCAATGCACAGATGTGCCGCCAGATGTTGGCGTGGGCGTGTTCGGCCGCACAGGGTTTGGGTGGCGATTTGTTGGAACTCTACTGCGGCAACGGCAATTTTACCTTGCCCTTGTCGCGCCATTTCAATCAGGTGCTGGCCACCGAGGTATCGAAAACATCGGTGCAGGCGGCGCAATGGAATATGGCGGCCAACGGCATCGACAATATCCGGCTGGCCCGCTTGTCGGCAGAGGAGTTTACCGAAGCCTGGCAAGGGCAGCGTGCATTCCGCCGTTTGAAAGAGCAGGGCATCGAGTTGGCCGATTACCGTTTTTCCACTGTGTTTGTTGATCCGCCGCGCGCCGGCATTGACGCCGATACGCTGGCTTTATTGAGCCGCTTTGAGCACATTATTTATGTGTCCTGCAACCCCGACACCTTGCGCGCCAATCTGGATGCCTTGCTGCCCAGCCACCGTGTTGAACGCGCGGCTTTGTTCGACCAGTTTCCGTTTACCCCGCATATCGAGAGTGGATTGCTGTTGAAGAAGCGTTAAGGGTATTAGTTTTGGCTTTCAGGTAGCCTGAGACCTTTGCAAAACCCCCATCTGCGGCGCATTTCTGCGTTGTGCACTGCTCGTTCGCTTGCCTATCTATATGATATGTCTGCACTCACTGTGCTGCTACGCCTTGAACTGCATCCACATCTGGGGGGTTTGCAAAGGTCTCAGCCTGAGACCGATAAACGATGGCAAATAAACAGCCGAAACCGATGGCCGGTTTCGGCTGTTTGCTTGGCGGGTGTGGGGCTACTTCAGAAACGCCATGACTACGGCGGCCAAGGTCATGGCAAACAGAAGCCAGCGCATCCGTTCGGCGGGAATGGAAAGGGCCAGCTTCACGCCGAGTTGGGCGCCGATGATGTTGCCGGCCGCCAGGCTGAGAGCGATGCCCCACCAGATTTGGCCGTTAACCAGAAACACGGCCAAGGCAACCGAGGTAAAGCCGAGGGTGCAGGCAATTTTCAGCGCGTTGCCGCGTAAGAGATCGTAATGCAGCAGGCCGACCAAAATGGGCAGCATCAGAAAGCCAACGCCTGCCTGCACAAATCCGCCGTACACGCCGGCGGCAAATAGCCAAGCGGCGGCTCTCGGGGTTTCGCGCACTGTCTTGGCGTGGCGGCCTTCTCCCGCCAGCAGCAGATTGGGTTTGACCGCCATCAGGGTGGCGACGGCCAACATGGCGCCCAACAGTAGCGGCTTCAGTAGGCTGTTGGGCAGGAAGGCGGCCAACAGGGAGCCGAGTAGGCCGCCGGCCAGGGTGGGCAGCAGGATGCCGCGCAAATCGGTGGTGGGCATTTTGCCCGCCTTGGCAAAACCGCGCAGGCCGGTAAGCGATTGCAGGAAAATACCGACCCGGTTGGAGCCGTTGGCGATGTCGGGCGGGACACCGAAAGCCATCATCATCGGCAAGGTGAGATTGGAGCCGCCGGCTGCCATGATGTTGATGATGCTGGCGGCAATGCCGAGCAGGAAAATGGCCAGATAGTGCCAAAAGGTGAAGTCGGTCATCGTATTCGGCGTTGGGGAGTAGGCGGAGGATGGGGAGACGAGATGCCTTGGTTCAGCGTAAAGCGGCACATTCGCCGTTATCGAAAAGCAGCGTTTTTTCCGGCCAGCGCAGGGCGGCGAGGCGGTACGCCTGCGGATCGCCGTCGTGGCGGCGGCTGCGCCAGCGGGCGCCGACGGCGTAGTCCACGCAGTAGGCGTTGCGGCTGGTGCCGAGCGGGCTGTCGGCGGCTTCGTCAAACAGGCGGTTTTGGCCGAGGTTGGGCCAGCGGCGCCAATAGTGGCCGAAAGCAACGGCGGTGGGGCTGTGGTAGGTTTGCCACCAAGGCAGGCGGGTGGTGAAGCGCCAGCGGCCGTTGGCGTAGAAAGGGGCATTCACCGCGGTTTCGATGCCGCTGACCAGGCTGCGGATGGGGTTGCTGCCGTTGCGGTGGAGGTCGTATTGCGCGGTGCCGAGCAGAAAAGGCAGTTCGGCGTCGGGCTGCTCTATCTGGGCGGCATGGGTTTCTTGCTCTTTCAGGTAGCCTGCATACCAATCGGCTTGTTTGGCTTCTTCTTCCATACGTTGCTCGAAGAAGCGGTAGAGGCCGGGCAGGGTGTCGGCTTGATGCAGATTGGCGCGGATGTCGTCAAGGGCGTCGGGCAGCCAGGCGGCGTGAACGATGCGGATGTCGTCTCGCAGCAGAACCAGCGGCCATTGTGCCAACCGTTCGGCCAAAGCGGTTTTATCCGGTTCGGGGTGGTGCCGCCAGGGAGCGTATTGGCGGGCATCGCGTTCGGCCCGTTCGGGGAAATACCAGCCGGAGCCGTCTTTCGGGTCGTGGGTGATGAGGTTGATTTCGTGGTTGCCGAGCACGGCTTGAGCGCGGCCGTTGGCCATCCATTGTTCAACCAGCGCCAAAACAGCAGGGCTGTCGGGGCCTCGGTCGCAGAGGTCGCCGACAAATACCGGCAGCCGGTTGTGCGGGTGGCTGCCGTCGGTGCGATAACCCAAGTGGTGCAGCAGGGAAAGCAGGGCGTCGATTTCGCCGTGGACGTCGCCGATGATGTCGAGCGGCTGGCCGGCGGGCAGGGTGCGGAAAAGTTGTTCGGCTTGCATAGCGTGCATCGGAAAAAGAGAAGCACGCCCGAAGGCGTGCTGGCAGGAAACTTTAGAAGGTGCCGCCGGATTGGTTCACCATATAAGCGACGGCTGCTTCTACTTCGGCATCGGAGAGGCTGGGGTCGCCGCCTTTGGCCGGCATGGTTTTGAAACCTTGGATGGCGTTTTTCAGCAGGGTTTCGCGGCCTTGGGCAATGCGCGGTGCCCAGTCGTCGTTATGGGTGATTTTGGGGGAATTCGGGAAAGTGGAGTTGGCGGCGTGGCAGGCAACGCACAGTTTGTCGAACACGGCTTTGCCGGTAGCCGAGCTGTCGCCGGCTGCGGCGCTTTGTTCGCCGGAGGCGGCGGCTTCTCCGCCTTCGCTCTGTACGGCCGGTGCGTTGAAGCTGGCACCGGATTCGTTGGCCATGTAGGCAACGGCGCGGGCCACTTCGTCATCGGTCAGCGTGGTGTCGCCGCCGCGAGCGGGCATCGAGCCGCCTTGGGGGCCGACGAAGCCGTCGATGGCGTGTTTCACCAAAGTCTCAAAACCTTTGGCAATGCGGGGCGCCCAATCGGCGTTGTGGGTAATTTTGGGAGAGAAGGCCACATTGGAATCGGCGCCGTGGCATTGGATACAGACTTTGTCGAAGACCTGCTTGCCTTCGCGTTGGCCCACAGGCGTACCGTCGCCGAGCAGCAGGCCGCCGGCCGGTTTGATGCGGGTTTCCACAGCGTTGGGATTCATGTCTTCCACATCGCTGTAGTAACCGCCGGTAGCCAGTTTAACCAGGAAAAACAAGACGGCAAGCAAGATGACGATGCCGCCGATTAGGGTAGTCAGAGCAGAGCCTTTTACGCTGTTTGGGTGAGAGTTCATTTGAGGTGGGCCTCGCCGTTTTGGTGGTGATTGCTGTGTTATAAAACCGCGGGTTGGGCGGTGTGCGCCGCTCGGCCGCGTGTTCTGATTTCTGTAAACGGGTTTACAATATTTTGCGGGATTATACTGAATTCGGTAGGGGTTTCCAATCGCAAAATTTGGCTTAACTCAAAAAAGGCGGAAATATCGGGCAGCATCGGCGAGAAAATTGTTTTGCCTTGTCGGCCGTTTTGCGCTAATCTTACGCCCCTTAAGCACCCATAGCTCAGTTGGAAGAGTGTCAGTTTCCGAAGCTGGAGGTCACAGGTTCGATCCCTGTTGGGTGCGCCATTTTTGATGAAAAGCAGCCTTGGAGGGCTGCTTTTTTTGCATTGGCCGCTTCAGTAGCGGGGCAGTTCGGGGTCGATGAGTTGCGACCAGGCGTCGATGCCGCCGCTGAGGTTGTACAGTTCGTCAAAGCCGGCGTGTTCGAGAAAACGGGCTACCTGAAGGCTGCGGATACCGTGGTGGCAGTACACCACGATGGCTTGGTCGTCGGGCAGCTCGTTGTGGCGCAGCGGTACCAGATGCATGGGGAGGTGCAGGCTGCCGGGCAGGCGGCAGAAGGCGACTTCATCGTCTTCGCGCACGTCGAGCAGGATGAAGCGGCGTTGTTCCTGCTGCCATTGCTGCAGGGTGTGTACGGATAGGGATTGGATGGCGGACATAGCGGCAGAAGGTGTGTGCGGTTTCAGGTAGCCTGAAAGAAGAGCGGGTCGCAAGTGTGTGGCGGCAGATGAAAGAACAGCCCCGGCGCGAAGGCGGGGCTGTTTGCTGTGGCTTAGAAGCGGAAAGCGCCGGGCGCAGGTGTGGCCTTGCTGTGCAGCGCCGGGGCGACGGTGTCGAACATCACGGTTTCGCTGAAGGTGTCGCTGCCGGTGCGTTCGACCAAAGTGGCGCGCATCACTGGGGCTTCGCCAACGATGACGGCCATGCGGCCGTGTTCGGCCAATTGCTGTTTCAATTTTTCCGGCATGACCGGGCAGGAGCCGCCCACATAAACGGCGGAGAAGGTGTCGCCCAAGCCGTGCAAGCCGTCGAGCACGCGGAATTCGACATTGGTGATGCCCAGTTCGGCCAATACGGCGGCAGCGCGTTGCTGCTGGGTTTCGTCGAGATCGACGCTGATCACGCGGCCGGCCAGGGTGGCGAGCAGGGCGGTGGCGTAACCGGAGCCGGTGCCGATTTCGAGCACGGTATCGGATTTTTGCAGCTTGAGGCCCTGCATCAGGCGGGCGATGACTTTGGGCTCCAGCATCTGGCCGCCGTTGGGCAGGCGCAGGGCGGTGTCGGCATAGGCATAGCCGAGTTGCTCGGGCATCACGAAGCGTTCGCGCGGCAGGTCGGACAGGGCATCGAGGATGTCGAAATCGAGCACGTCCCACGGACGGATTTGTTGCTCGACCATATTAAAGCGTGCTTGTTCGAAATTCATGGTGGACTCCGCAGATTGGGGTGGCCGGATGAGAATGAAAACGCGCAATTATAGAGCGTTGCGTCGCTAAAGGCTACCTGAAAGCAGGCGATGCGTTTCAGTTAGCCTTTAGCGGCCGCTTATGGGCTGTTTGCAAACAGATGGCGGCTGAGCAAGGCGCAGACGGCTTCCAAGCCTTGGGCGTCTGTTTCGTCGAAGACAGCGGGGGTGTCGGCATCGGCGTCCAGTACGGCGCACACTTCGCCGGCAGCATTGAAAACGGGTACGACGATTTCGGAACGCGACAGGGAAGAGCAGGCGATGTGGTCGGGATGGGCGTGGACGTCGGGCACGATTTGTGTTTGCCGTTCGGCCCAGGTTTGGCCGCATACGCCGCGGCCGTAAGGGATGCGGGTGCAGGCCAGCGGGCCTTGGAAGGGGCCGAGCACCAGCTCTCGGCCGCGGACCAGATAAAAGCCGATCCACAGCCAGCCGAAGCTGTGTTTGAGCACGGCGGCGGTGTTGGCCAGATTGGCGGTTACATCGGTTTCGCCGCTGATGAGGGCTTCGATTTGGGGAAGCAGTTCGGCATAGCGCCCGGCTTTGTTTTGGGCGGAAAGGTGGAGTTCGTGCATGGTGTGGGGTGGGAAAGGGAGGTTTTAGATTGGCCGGTTAGTCGGAACAAACCGCCCTCAGGCTACCTGAACGGCCGCGGGGCGCAGTTCAGGTAGCCTGAGGGCGGGATAAGGGGTTTAGTCAACCAGTTTGATTTGGCCGTTCATCACGCCGGCGTGGCCGGGGAAGGTGCAGAAGAATTTGTATTCGCCATCCGCGCTCAGTTTGCTGACGGGGAAGGTGACGCTGGTTTCTTCGCCGCCGCCGATCATGTTTGTGGCGGCAATCACGCGCTCGTCGTCGGGTTTCAGGTAGCCTTTGTCTACGCCGGCGCTGATGCCGTCGCTATTGACGCCGTTCATGTCGCCGGCTTTGGTGATCACGATGTTGTGGCCCATGGCGGCTTTGGGCATGGTGCCGGTGTGTTTCAGGATGATGGTGAAATCGGCACAGCTTTTCGGGATGTTGATTTCTTTGGTGTTGTATTGCATGGCGTCGCCGGTTTCCACGGCCACGGTACAGCCGGTCGCGGCTGCGGCGGCAGGAGCGGAGGCTTCGGCCACGGGGGCTTCGGAAGCGGCATGGTGACTGTGGTCGGCCGGTGCGGAAGCGGGTGCGGAGGCGGCCGCAGGGGCAGAAGCCGCAGGCGGGGCGGAAGGGGCAGACTCGCCGCCGCAAGCAGCAAGGATCAGGGCGGAGGCCAATAAAGCGGGCAAATAGGTTTTCATGATGCTTCCTTATGGTTGGGGGAAATGAAGGGAAACCGAAGCAGCGCCGGAGCCGGCGTCGGTTTCCCGAAAATAAATAATCAAGAGTGCAGCCCGTTTATACGCCTTCGGCCGAGAAGCGTCAAATTTGCGGCGGATAGGGAGGAGCTGTGGTGCAAGGGCGTGTCGGGCAGGCATAAAAAGAGACGGCCGAAAGGCCGTCTAAAACATCACAGATTACAGAAGAATCAGGAGAATTGGTTCATGGTGTTGTCTTTGCCGCCGGCTTTCAGCGCGGCTTCGCCGGCAAAGTACTCTTTGTGGTTGTCGCCAATATCGGAACCGGCCATGTTTTGGTGCTTCACGCAGGCGATGCCGTTGCGGATTTCCTGGCGTTGAACGTTTTTCACGTAAGCCAGCATGCCTTCTTCGGCGAAGTAGCCTTTGGCCAAAGTGTCGGTGGACAGGGCGGCGGTGTGGTAAGTCGGCAGGGTGATGAGGTGGTGGAAGATGCCGGCTTGGGCTGACGCATCTTTCTGGAAGGTGCGGATGCGTTCGTCTGCTTCTTTTGCCAATTCGCTGTCGTCGTAATCGGCGCTCATCAGTTTGTCGCGCTCGTAAGCGGAAATGTCTTTACCGGCTTCTTTCCATGCGTCGAACACTTGCTGGCGGAAGTTCAGCGTCCAGTTGAAAGACGGGCTGTTGTTGTACACCAGTTTGGCGTTCGGGATGGTTTCGCGGATTTTGTCCACCATCTCTTTGATTTGGCCGATGTGCGGTTTTTCGGTTTCAATCCACAACAAATCTGCGCCGTTTTGCAAAGAGGTGATGCAGTCCAATACCACACGGTCGATGCCGGTGCCTTTACGGAATTGGAACAGGTTGCTGGGCAGGCGGGTCGGCTTGATGGTTTTGCCGTTGGTGTTCACGATTACGTCGCCGGGTTTCACTTGGCTCAGGTCGGTAATTTCTTCGCCTTCCAAGAAGCTGTTGTACTGGTCGCCCAAATCGCCCGGTTCGGCGGAGAAGGCGATTTGTTTGGTCAGGCCGGCGCCCAGAGAGTCGGTGCGGGCAACGATCACGCCGTTATCCACGCCCAATTCCAAGAATGCGTAGCGAACGGCATTGATTTTGGCCAGAAAGTCCACATGCGGTACGGTTACTTTGCCGTCTTGGTGACCGCATTGTTTTTCGTCGGACACTTGGTTTTCGATTTGGATACAGCAAGCGCCGGCTTCAATCATTTTCTTCGCCAACAGATAAGTGGCTTCGGCGTTGCCGAAACCGGCGTCGATGTCGGCAATAATCGGCACTACGTGGGTTTCGAAGTTTTCGATTTTATTCAGGATTTCTTGTTCTTTGGCTTTGTCGCCGGCAGTGCGGGCGTTATCCAAATCGGTGAACAGCAGGTCCAGTTCGCGGGCATCGGCTTGGCGCAGGAAGGTGTACAGTTCTTCAATCAGCGCGGGCACGGAAGTTTTTTCGTGCATGGATTGGTCGGGCAGCGGGCCGAAGTCGGAACGCATGGCGGCCACCATCCAGCCGGACAGGTAGAGATAGCGTTTGTTGGTGGTTTTCTGATGCTTTTTGATGGAGATCAGTTTTTGCTGGGCCACGAAGCCGTGCCAGCAGCCGAGCGATTGGGTGTAGTTGGCGGAATCGGCATCATACTCGGCCATGTCGCGGCGCATGATGGCGGCGGTGTATTTGGCAATGTCCAAGCCGGTTTTGAAGCGGTTTTGCAGGCGCATGCGGGCAACGTATTCGGGGTTGATGGCATGCCAGCCCTTACCGGCTTCGGTTTGAACCTGTGAAGCGGCTTTGATTTGGTCTTGATATTGAGACATGATGCAATCCTTTGTTCTGATTAGCGTTTTATATGGTTTCTGCGTTTGTTGCAGTGCAGTAAATGTACCCCTTTTTTGCGGCTTTGGCTAGCCCCGGCCGGATGTCGGCACCGGTGTTCGCAAGCCCACAAAAACGAATGTTTGCTTTTCGTTTCGTGTGCTTTGGCAGCAGCAGGGCAATACTCGGGATGGGGGCGGTTTCGTTTGTGATGAAAAAACGGTGGTGTTGGGGTTCGAGAAAACGGTTTTGAGGCTTTTTCGGCAGACAAAAAAATCAGGTTGGGGTGAAAAATTTTATTTAAGATTCTGATTTTTTATTAAAAATAATTTTTCTGTGCCGGGTAGGGGCAATGAATCTAATGTGCGTTATGGAATAGGAAGGTGAGCAGGGCGGCAAAGATTCAGGCTGAGACCTTTGCGAAACCCCCATCTGCGGTGCATTTCTGCGTTGTGCGCTGCTCGCTCGCTTGCCTATCGTGTGATATGTCTGCACCCGCTGTGCTGCTACGCCTTGAACTGCATCCACATCTGAGGGTTTGCAAAGGTCTCAGGCTACCTGAAAGATTTCAGGTAGCCTGAAGTGGGTACGGCGGCCGATTTTAGGCGGCGGTTTGGGCCGGGTGCCGGCGGCGGCCGAACCAAATCATGCCGACCAGGCCGAGTATCATCATCGGCAGGCTCAGCCATTGGCCCATCGACAATCCTAATGACAGCAGGCCGAGGAAGTCGTCCGGCTCGCGGGCGAATTCGGCGATGAAGCGCGCCACGCCGTAGCCGAGCAGAAACAGGCTGGAGGTTTGTCCGTCGGGGCGGGGTTTGCCGGAAAACCACCACAGCACGGCAAACAGCAGCAGGCCTTCAAGTGCGGCTTGGTAGAGTTGGGAAGGGTGGCGCGGCAGCATGCCGTATTGTTCGAACACCGCCGCCCAGCGTTCGGGGTCGGCCAATACCAGTTGGTGGTCGGCTGCGGCGGCTTGCGGGAAGCCCATGGCCCAAAAGGCGTTGGGGTCGGTAACCCGGCCCCATAATTCGCCGTTGACGAAGTTGCCGCCGAGGCGGACGGCAGCGAAGCCCAGCGGGGTGAGCGGGGCGATGAAGTCGAACACTTTGAGTACGCTGATGCGGTATTTGCGCGCAAACAGCACCATGGCAATCAACACGCCGAGAAAGCCGCCGTGGAAAGACATGCCGCCCTGCCAAACCTTGAAAATTTCCATCGGATGGGCGAAGTAGAAGTCGGGTCGGTAAAACAGCACATAGCCCAAACGGCCGCCCAAAATCACGCCCAATACGCCCCAAGTAAAGAAATTGTCGAGCATTTCTTGGGTGAAAACGGTGTGGCCGGCGCGGATGCGGCGGCGTCCGAGCCACATGAACAGCATGAAGCCGACGATAAAGCTGACCGCATACCAGCGGATGGCCAGCGGGCCGAATTCGATGATGGCCGGATTGAATTGGGGGTGAATCAGCATGGGGGCGCCCAATCGGTGGAAAGAGCGGCATTATATAGCGGAATGGCGGCGGGCGGGGAGCCGGTGCCGTCAGGAAGAGGAAGAAGGGGCGGGGAATATTGGAGCAGGCTTGGCAGGCGCCTTTTCAGGTAGCCCGTATGGGTTTTCAGGTAGCCTGCATAGGAAAGAGGCTACCTGAAAACGGGCGAGAATATTGAATAGGATTAATAAACGAACTGCTTAACTGCCGTACATTTCGGCCAATACGGCCAGCACGGCCTGGTTGTGCTCGGGCAGGCCGATGG
This sequence comes from Neisseria shayeganii, assembly GCF_014054965.1. Taxonomy (NCBI): domain Bacteria; kingdom Pseudomonadati; phylum Pseudomonadota; class Betaproteobacteria; order Neisseriales; family Neisseriaceae; genus Neisseria; species Neisseria shayeganii. The sequence continues at coordinate 517,948 of NZ_CP059567.1, forward strand.
TGATGCGCACGCATTGGTCGAGCAGCGGATGGGTACCGTGCAGGTTTTTAATCAAGATGTTGTGCTCGTAGAGCTTGTCGAACAGGGCTTTGGCATCCGGCACGCGCAGGGTGAGGAAGTTGGCTTCGCTGGGGAAATCGCGGATGGCGGGGTAGGCGTGCAGGGCGGTGCGCATCCGTTCGCGTTCGCCTTTGAGCTTGTTGATGTTTTCGGTGATGAAGGGGCGGTATTGCAGGGCAAACTCGGCGGCGGCCAGGCTGAGCTGGTTCATATTGTAGGGCGGGATGATTTTTTTCAGCTCGTTGATCAAGGCCGGTGTGCCGCTGGCGTAGCCGATGCGCAGTCCGGCGAAGCCGATTTTGCTCAAGGTGCGCAGCACCACCAGATTGGGAATTTTGCCCGCTTCACCGAGGAAGCTGTCGGAAGAGAAGGCGCCGTAGGCTTCGTCCACCACCACAATGCCGGGTGCGGCATCAATAATGGCCTGCACTTTTTCGCGGGCGAAGCGGCCGCCGGTGGGGTTGTTCGGGTAGGCGATAAACACCAGGGCCGGCTGGTGTTCTTTGACTGCGGCCAGCATGGCGTCCAAGTCCATGGTGAAGTTTTCGCGCAGCGGCACGCCGATGAATTCGAGGCCGAAAAATTCGGCATTCACACGGTACATGACAAAAGACGGAGCGGGCGCCAGCACTTTGGCGCCGGGCTTGGACACCAACATGGTGAGCCGCTCGATCAGCTCGTCGGAGCCGTTGCCCAGCACCACATCGGCTTCGTCCGGAATTTGGTAGGTGTCGCGCAGCACTTGCAGCAGGCCGCAGGTGGCGGGGTTGGGATAGAGGCGGATCGGCGCTTCGGCCAAGGTGCGGCCGAGCTCTTTTTTCATGTCTTCGGGGTAGTCGTAAGGGCTTTCCATGGCGTCCAGCTTGATAAAGCCGGCCGGTACGTCGGCCACCTGATAGGCGCGCATATTGCGGATGTCGTTGCGGATGCAGTCGAGATGACTCATGATTTCTCCTTTGTTTGTAGCTGTCTGAAGCGAATACGGTTTCGTCTCGCCCGGCGGGGCCGGGCAGAAAAAACCATACTCGGCGGAAACCTTTTCCGCCTGATTGCGGCGGCAATTTAGCAGATTTTCCGAAAGGCGGCTATCTCGTCCGAGCAAGCGCAAGCGCCGCCGGACGGATGTTGCAGAGCAACATAAGGCAGACGTTCCGGCTACCTGAAAATCCTGCTTGACCGCTTAAATTTGCTTGGCAACAAATCGGACTAGCAGGCATAATTGGCAAGGGTTTGCGGGCATTTGTCTGCCCGTTTCGCCGGCATGGTGCGGGAAGTGCCGCTCATTGCGGCGGGACGGTTGGTTCCGCTGCGGATTTCCGAAATGGAATCGCCTACTTAATCATTCTTAATGTGAAGGATATACCATGAAAAAACTTGCTTTAGTTTCCGTATTGGCCGTTTTGTCCGTGCCGGCTTGGGCGGCAGACAGCTATCTGAGCAGCGCGCAGGAAATCAACCGCAACACGGTGAAAGCAGCCGATGCCCAAGCCCGTGAAATCCAATTGCGCCATCTGAATCTGAAAGCAGGCGAAACCGGCCGCACCACCCTGAACGTGCAGGCAGGCAAAACCTACACCGTATTCGGCGATTGCGACACCGACTGCAGCAACATCGACATGACCGTCAGCCTGAACGGCACCGAGGTGCACAGCGAGCGCGGCGGCAGCGATGCGCCGGTATTCTCATGGGTGGCCGACAAGAGCGGTGCTTACCAAGTGGAAGTGTTGATGAAAGACTGCAGCGATTCGCGCTGCCGTGCCCACGTGCAGGCGTTTGAAGGCACCCAAGTGGTGAGCAGCGGCGGCAGCGGCGGCGATTGGTTGCCGGAAGCGCAGAAAGTCAACCGCAACAAGATTCTCGAAGCCGACCCCACCGCCGTAGAGCGCCCGATTTTCACCCACAGCTTGGCCGAAGACGAAAAACACAGTGAAACCGTGCAGCTGACCGCCGGCAAATACTATGCCTTCTTTGCCGATTGCGACACCGACTGCAGCGACATCGACCTGACCCTGAGCCGCGGCAGCCAAACCATCCGTTCGCTCACCGATTCGGGCGACGCCCCCGAATTTGTTTGGCGCGCCAGCCAAAGCGGGGAATACAAGCTGACCGTATCCATGGAAGATTGCGATACCGATAAATGCCGCTACAGCACCCAAATTTTCGAAAGCAACAAAGACTTGGACACTTCTTTGGTAAATGCCCATAAAACCAACCGTGAAGTGGTGCAACACAAAGACGCGGGCGCTCGCGAGCTGATGTTGCGCGAAACCCGTCTGCCGCAAGGCCAAACGCTGACCATTCCGCTGAACCTGCGCGCGGGCAAGGTCTATACCTTCTACGGCGACTGCGACAATGCCTGCTCCGACATCGATTTGACACTCAGCCGCAACGGCCGCGAAGTGAAAAGCGATACGATGGCGGACAGCGTGCCCTTGTTCAGCTGGCGCGCCAACCGCAGCGGTGCTTACACCGTGACCATTCCGATGAAAGAATGCAGTACCGAAGATTGCGCCGTGAGCGCCCACATCTTCGAAGGCAGCAAAATGGTTTACGAAGATTAATCAAACCCGTCTTTAACTTTCCCCGGTCAGGCTACCTGAAAACGAGCGGCGCCAATGTCTGCTCAGCGGAAACCTTCAGGTAGCCTGATGCGGAAGGAAAGGCATAAAAACCGAGAAACTGGGAGTAAGGACCATGAAGATCATGAAAACATGGGGTTTGGGTGTGTTGCTGGCCTTGGCCGTATTGCCGGCACAAGCCGATGTGCTGCAGGAAGCGCACGATGTCAACCGCGAAGTGGTGGCAAACGCCGATCCGGGCGCCAAAGAGCTGTTTTTGCGCCGCACCAACCTGGCGGCCGGGCAAGTGTTCACCCTGCCGGTGACCATGCGCGCCGGTAAGGTGTACACCTTCTACGGCGATTGCGACCAAGCCTGTTCCGATATTGATTTGTCTTTGAGTCACAACGGACGTGAATTGCGCGCCGACAGATTGGCGGACGACCAGCCGCTGTTCAGTTGGCGGGCCACCCGCAGCGGCACGCATACGCTGCATTTGAGCATGGAAACCTGCTCCCGTTCCCGTTGCGCCGCCACTGTGCATGCCTTCGAAGGCAGCGTGGTGATTTATGAGGCCGATCACAGCCAAGCGGCCGAGTAAGCGGCGGGGGTTGGCTGCCGCCGGCACCAAGGCCCCCATCTTTATCTTCTGACTGGTTTTGACCCATGCGCAAACTGTTTCTGTTTTTCTTGCTGTTCAGCGCCGCGGCATCGGCCAAGAGCGATTGGCTGTTGCAGGCGCAGCAAATGAACAGCGATATGATGAGCAAGGAAGACCCGTCCGCCAAGCCGCATCAGGTCATCAGCGGCAGCTTGCCCAACGGGCAGTCGCGGCCTTATCAGATTGAGCTGAGCGCCGGCCGGCATTATACGTTTTTTGCCGATTGCGACCGCCGTTGCAGCGACATCGATCTGCTTTTGCTATACGATGGCAGTGTGCTGAAGGCCAATCAGGAAAGCCATGCTTTCCCCGTATTCGGCTGGCAGGCTGCGGAAAGCGGCAGCCATACCTTAACCGTCAATATGGAGCAGTGCGCCGCTACGGTGTGCGATTACAGCATTCAGGTGTTTGAAGGGCGGAGAAAGGTGTTTTAAGCATTCGGGCTACCTGAACCAAAAAAATCCCGCACGGACGAACCTACCGTGCGGGATTTTTTTGGTTCAGGTAGCCTGGGCAGGCGCCCCCTGCCGATGCTTATTGCGGCAGCCAGCGGCGGATGGTGCGGTCAAGGTTGCCGGACAGTTTTTCCAAGTGCAGGAATTGGTCGACATAGGCTTTGAAGCGGAAGTCGCGGTCGGGAATCAGCCAGCCGTTTTGCGCCGGGCGCAAGGGACGGTCGGGGTTGACGCCGCAAAGTACGCCCTTGTGCTCGTGGCTTTTCACAATGGCTTCGGCAGCTTCGGTCACGAATACGTCGGCGCGGCCGTCGATCAGCTCTTGGAAAATGGTGAGGTTTTCCGGATGCATGGTCAGACGGGCATGGGTGAGCACGGTGCGGGCGAAGTTTTCATTGCTGCCGCCGGGGTTGGCCACAATGCGCACTTCGGGGCGGTTGATTTGCTCGACGGTTTGGTATTTGCCCACATCGGCGCAGCGCACGAGCGGGGTTTTGCCGTTGGTGAAATAGGGTTCGGTAAACAGGGCCTGTTGCTGGCGGGGCAGGGTAATGGAAATGCCGCCAACGCCGATGTCGCATTTGCCCGAGGTAAAGTCGCTCATCAGGGTAGGCCAGCTGGTTTTGACGATTTCCACCCGTGCGCCCAAAGATTTGGCTAGGGCGTCCATCAGGTCGTTATCCACGCCTTCGAAACGGCCGTTGTGGTCGAAGCTGAAGGGTTTGTAGTCGCCGGGGGAACAGACGCGCAGGGTTTTGCTTTCCATAACGCGGTTTAGGGTGTCGGGAGCGGCGGGTGTTTGGGCGTGGGCGGTCAGGGTGAGGCTGCCCAACAGCAAGGCGATAGCGGTTTGTTTCAGCATGATGTGCTCGATAGAGGGGAAAACGGGCGGCATTGTAGCGCGGGGTTTAAGCTTTTAAAAACTTTCATAATGGCATTATGTGCTTATGAATTCTATTTTTCAGAATTTAATGCCTATTAAAAGTAATTTTTGGCGTCAAATTTTATGGATATGGCTGAGATGAGGCAAATCTGTTGAATTGTTTGTGGCGAACAGGCTACCTGAAAGTTTCAGGTAGCCTGTTCGGGCGTTTGGATACGTCGGATGCGACGCTGGCCGGCCGCTTCAATCAAAGGGCCGGTTAGTCCCAATCTTCGGCAATCAGGCGGATGGTGTTGCCTTCGGCATCTTCGAGGGTCAGCCGGTGGCCGCTTAAGCGGTAGTGTTGGAAGCGGCGGAAGTGCTGGCTGAAAGCCTGCTCCAAATCCATGTGGCCCGGGCAGTGCATGCGTGTGGCGGCGACGGAGCCGATGTTCAAGCTGCCGCTTGCCCGCAGGGGATGGACGTCGGCTACCTGAAACATCAGGCGGTTGCAGCCCATGTAGGCACCGCCATGCGGCAGGGCGCTCAAGTCGAGGCGGGCTTGGGCGGCGGTGAGCGCTTCGCGGGTGAAGCCGGGCCATTCGCTGACCATCCAAACCCTCTTGAGGCCGGGTTCGGCAACCTGCTCCGGAGCGGCGGCGCAGGCACCGAGCAGGCCCAGATAGGTGAAAAGCGGCAGCAGGGCGCGATAATCAGTCATGGCGGATTCCTTAAACGGTGGGTGTCTGAAACGGCGGGCGTCAGCTGGAGCAGCTGATGCAGATGTCGGCCGCCCAGTCGGGCGGGGTGTCGGCCAGGTCTGCGTATTCGGTGCGCTCGGTAAACGGATCCTGCCAACAGGCCTTCAGGCGGCGGACGCCGTCGAAATCGCCGTGGTCGCGGGCTTGGGCGATGGCCTGTTCGAGCAGGTAGTTGCGCGGGACATAGAGCGGATTGACGGCGTCCATCTGCCGTTTGCGTTCTGCCGGCGGCAGGTTTTCCTGGCGCAGGCGGCGTTTGTAGCGGCCGCTCCAATGGATGAGGCGCTCGGCGTGGGGAAACAGGCGCAACAGGCTGTCGGGCAGCGGGGCCTGGTGTTCGGCGGGCATTTCGGCTAAGCGGCGGAAAAACAGGGTGTAGTCGGCTTCGGCCTGTTGCAGCACGTCGAGCAGGTCGTGGACGAGTTCGGCGTCGTCGGGCTGGCTGTGGCTGAGGCCGAGTTTCTGCCGCATGGCGTTCAGGTAGCCGGTTTGGTAGTGGCCGACAAAGCTTTCGATGACGGCGATGAGTTCTGCTTCGGCGGCCAGCGGCAGGAAGGCGGAGCCGAGTTTGAGCAGGTTCCATTGCGCCACATAGGGCTGTTCTTTGTAAGCGTAGCGGCCGCCGGCGTCGGAATGGTTGCAGACGTGGTGGCGGTTGAAGCCGTCTAGAAAGCCGTAGGGGCCGTAGTCGATGGTGAGGCCGAGCAGCGACATATTGTCGGTGTTCATCACGCCGTGGCAGAAGCCGACGGCCTGCCATTGGGCGATCAGGGCGGCGGTGCGGCGGGTAACGGTCTCAAACAGGGCAAGGTGGGGGTTTTCGGCTGTGCGGCATTCGGGGTAGTGTTCGGCAATCAGGTAGTCGGCCAGCGGGGCGAGGTGCTGGTGTTGGCGGCGGTGGTAAAAATATTCGAAGTGGCCGAAACGCAGAAAACTGGGCGCGGCGCGAGTGAGTACGGCGGCGGTTTCTGGCTGTTCGCGGTAAACGGGGTCGGGCGAGACGGTAATGGCCAGCGCGCGGGTGGTGGGGATGCCGAGCGCGTGCATGGCTTCGGAGGCGAGGTATTCGCGGATGGTGGAGCGCAATACGGCGCGGCCGTCGGCGAAGCGGGAAAACGGGGTTTTGCCGCTGCCTTTGAGCTGAATTTCCCAGCGGCTGCCGTCGGGGGCGGCCAGGTCGCCCAGCAGCATGGCGCGGCCGTCGCCCAGCTGCGGCACATACACGCCGAATTGGTGGCCGCTGTAAACGGTGGCGATGGGGGCGGGGTCGTAGCGCGCAGCGCTGCCGCTCAGTTGTGCCACGGTGTCGGCTTGGACGAACACGGAGTCGGGAATGCCGAGTTCGGCGGCGAGCTCCGAACTGAAAACCGGTAGCTCGGGGCGGCTCAACGCTTCGGGGCGGACGGTTTCGCAGAGGAAACCGAGGCGTTGCAGGCGGGGCAGGTGCAAGGCGAGGGACATGGCGTGCAGTGTTTTGTTTTATGGATATGGATGGGAAAAAGCTTTCAGGTAGCCTGAAAGGCTACCTGAAAAAAGCAGAAAATAGTTTATGAATTATTGTCGATGAGTTTTTGGGCGGCGATTTTGGCGCGGTTTTTGAGGTCTTCGGTGAGGTATTGTTTCATTTGGGCATAAACTAGGGCGATAACGGCCAAATCGTCGCTGAAACCCAAGGGGCCGAGCAGGTCGGGGATGCTGTCGATGGGGCTGAGGAAATACACCAGTGCGCCCACAATAATCAGCTTGGCGCGTTTGGGGGTATGCGGCGATTTAAACAGAAAATAAAGCGCATACAGCTGCTGTACGGCGGGGCGGCCGAGGCGCAGGGAGAAGCGTTTCAGTTTGCGCAAAAAGCTGCCTTCGTCGAGACGGCGCCGGCGGAATTCGGGAATGAACGATTCGGGACGGCGGGGTTCGCGGGTGTTCGGCATGGCTGGTCCTTTTGAGTGTTTGAGTGTGTGAAAACTGGCACTTACATGGGTGCCTTGCGCCGGGTTTCAAGTTTTGCTGTGTCAAGTCAGCAGCATTTGCGGGGTGATGGCGGCTTTCAGTTTGGCTTCGGGGCGGCCTTCGGCGTCGAAATCCAGTTGGAACCACCAGATGCCGGATTTTTTTACCGACCAATATGGCTCGTCAGTCCAGCGGCGGTTGAGCAGATAGGCGCACAATTGGCCGATCCACGGCTGGTGGCCCACCCAGACGATGCAGTCCCGGCTGCGGCAGCTGTGCAGCAGGGCGGGCAGTTTTTCCACCGCATTGACGGGATTGAGCGCGGGCACGATGCGGTAAGGCAGGCCGAGGGCGGCCGCGGTTTCCTGGCTGCGCAGGGCTTCTGAAGCCCACACTTCGGCGTGTTCGGGCAGGTAGCCGCGCAGCCAGCGGGCGGCGGCTTGGGCTTGGGCGTGCCCTTTTTCGGTGAGGCGGCGTTGCAGGTCGTCGTGGCCTTCTTCGGCTTCGGCGTGCCGCCAGAGAATCAGATTCATGCGCTTTTCCTTTCGGTGTACAATGCCGCCCATCTTAGCGTTTTTGCCCCACAGGGGCTACCTGAAACCGATGAAGCATCCTTCCGCTGCCCGCCCGCCGCTCGACTGGCGGCCGCAATTTTCCGACGTGGCGCCCGCCTTGGCCGAGTTGATGCGCCAACAGTCGCTTACCGCCGCTCTGATGGCCACCGGAGCGGCGTTTGCCGTGCAGGTGCGCCATCAGGGGAAAGCGCGGGATTTGTGGGCGGACGAATGCCTGCCGGCCGAAGCGGCGGCGTTTTATGCCCGCGAAGTGCACCTGCTGCTGGACGGCGAGCCGGTGGTGTGGGCGCGCAGCGTGTGTGCCGACGATGCCGCGGGCTGGAAGCAGGTGCTCGATTGCGGCACCCAGCCTTTGGGTGCGCAGCTGTTCGGCGGCGGCATCCGCGCTTCGCGCAGCCCGTTTGCCTTTGCCCGCGTTCCTGCGGGCTGGTTAGCGGCGGCAGAAGGCAGCGTGTGGGCGCGCCGTTCGCTGTTTGCCGCCGGCGGTGAGGTGTTGGGTTTGACCGAATGCTTTTTGCCCGCCCTGCAAGGTTTTTTCAGGTAGCCTAAAAATGGCGCGGCGGCTGAAGCCTGGGATGCCGTACCGGTGGCGCGGCCGTGTGACGGCGGCGTTGGGGCTGGTGCTGTATGCCGGTATTTTGGCCGCCTTGGTGATTACCGGCCGTTTGCCCTTGTTACCGGCCCTGTCTTATCTGCCGGCTGCCGCTTTGCTGTTTGCGGTTTATGCTTATGATAAAGCCGCTGCGGTGTGCGGCTTCAGACGGGTGCCGGAGCGGCTGTTGCACGGTTTGGCCTTGGCCAACGGCTGGCCGGGCGCTTGGTTGGCACAGGCTTTTTTGCGCCACAAAACCCGCAAGCCCGGTTTTTTGCGGGTGTTTTGGCTGACGGTGTGTTTGAATGTGGCGGCCGTGATCGGCTGGGCGCTGTGGCTATCTGGATGAAGCAGGCTACCTGAAAGTCAGGTAGGCCGGATTCTTAATCCGACACATGGATAATGCGCTTAGGAAAAATCTTTCAGGTAGTCGTAAGCTTGATCGGATACAAGTATTCGACCTACGTTTGACTTTTCCCTTGGATTAAACCGATTGAAGCAGGAAGCGAAGCGATGAATGCTCCTTACCAACCTCCTTTGCCGCCGGCGGATGACAAGGCTGTTGCACCGGTGATGACGGTGGGCGACTGGCTGCTGACGCTGGTGTTGTTGTCCGTGCCGCTGTTGAATGTGGTACTGCTGTTGGTGTGGGCATTTGACGGGCGCACCCATCCGAACAAAGCCAATTTCTGTAAAGCCTATCTGATTGTGATGGTGGCGGTAACGCTGCTGGCCGTGTTGCTGCTGCTGGGCTTTGGCTTCTTAATAGAAGCCAGCGGCTACGGGCGCGCGGTTTGAACGGAGGAAGCGCCGCTATGATGCAAACCCTTTTCGCCGCTTTGCCGCCCGTTTGGGCCGACCGCCTGAGCGTGTACCTCCAACTGATGCGTGCCGACAAACCCATCGGCACGCTGCTTTTGCTGTGGCCGACTTGGTGGGCTTTGTGGATTGCCGCCGACGGCCTGCCGCCGTGGCCGATTGTGGCGGCGTTTACTGTGGGCACGTTTTTGATGCGCAGCGCCGGTTGCGTGATCAATGACTTTGCCGACCGCCACTTCGACGGCGCGGTGGCGCGTACCAATCAGCGTCCGTTCGCCGCCGGCCGGGTGAAGGAAAAAGAAGCACTGTGGCTGACGGCCCTGTTGTGCCTTTTGGCGGCGTTATGCCTGCTGCCGCTCAACCGCCTCACTTGGCTGATGAGCCTGCCGGCGCTGTTTTTGGCGTTGACCTATCCGTTTACCAAGCGGTTTTTCCCGCTGCCGCAATTTTATCTGGGGCTGGCGTTTTCCTTCGGCATTCCGATGGCGTTTGCCGCGGTGCAAAACCAAGTGCCGTGGCAGGCTTGGGTGCTGTATGCGGCCAATGCGGCGTGGACGCTGGCTTACGATACGGTGTATGCGATGTCGGACAAGGAGGACGATTTGAAAATCGGCATCCGCACTTCGGCCATCACGTTTGGCCGCCATGATGTGGCCGCCACCATGTTCTGCCACGGGCTGTTTGTGCTGTTGATGGCGGGGGTGGGCGTGTGGATGGAGGCTTTATGGCCGTATTGGCTGGCGCTGCTTTATGTGCTGTGGCATCAATGGGGGCAATACCACGAGATGCGTCGCGGCGACCGCTGGCAGCACTTCCGCACCTTTCTGAGCAATAACCGCATCGGCTGGGTGGTGTTTGTCGGCATCTTGGCCCATTACAGCGCATGAAGGTGAATGGGCCAAATGGCCTCACCGCAACAAGGCGGCAACTCAGTTGCCGCCTTGTTGTTTGCGCCCTTGCCGTATTTTTTGCGCGAAGTTTGACTTGGCGCAAAGTTACGGCACGTCGCAGCTGCAGGGGCGGCGTACAATTCAAAACGAAGTCAGGCAACTGGCCGTATCCGGTTTCCTGAAGCGTACTGCTCCGCTGCCTACCGTCTTGAAACAGGTGTGAACGGAGCCCCACCATCACTATCAAGGAGCACAACCATGGCCGTTTCTCAGTTTTTTATGCCTACCCGCAACCTGATCGGCGCCGGCGCCTTAGACGAAGGCGTGGCCCAAATTGCCCGTCTCGGCTTTAAAAAAGCACTGATTGTTACCGACAAACCCTTGGTGTCGCTGGGTTTGGCCCAGCTGGTGGCCGACAAACTGGCCGCAGCCGGCGTCGAGTCGGCAGTGTTTGACGGCGTACAGCCCAACCCTACCGTGGGCAATGTGAATGCCGGCTTGGCGGTATTGAAAGAGAGCGGTGCCGATTTCGTGGTGTCGCTGGGCGGCGGTTCGCCCCATGATGCGGCCAAAGGCATTGCTTTGGTGGCCACCAACGGCGGCAAAATCGAAGACTACGAAGGTTTGGACAAATCCGACAAACCGCAGCTGACCTTGGTGGCCATCAATACCACCGCTGGCACCGCTTCGGAAATGACCCGCTTCACCATCATCACCGACGAAAGCCGCCACGTGAAAATGGCGATTGTCGATAAACACGTAACCCCCACCCTGTCGATCAACGATTCTTCGCTGATGGAGGCCATGCCTGCGTCGCTGACCGCTGCCACCGGCATGGACGCGCTGACCCACGCGGTTGAGGCTTATGTGTCCACCATCGCCACCCCGATTACCGATGCCTGCGCCATCAAAGCCATCGAACTGATCGCCGCCTACCTGCCCACCGCCGTGGCCGAACCGAACAATCAGGAAGCCCGCGAACAAATGGCCTATGCGCAGTTCCTCGCTGGCATGGCCTTCAACAACGCCTCTTTGGGCTATGTGCACGCCATGGCGCACCAGCTCGGCGGTTTCTACGACCTGCCGCACGGCGTCTGCAACGCGCTGCTGCTGCCGCATGTGGAAGCCTACAATATGCGTGCCGCCGAAGCGCGCCTGAACCAAGTGGGCCAAGCCTTGGCCGCCAACAATGCCGACTTGGCCGGCTTGGGTGTGATTGAGGCCATCAAGAAACTGGCCGATTTGGTGGGCATTCCCAAATCGCTGGAAGAGCTGGGCGTGAAACGCGAAGACTTCACCATTTTGGCCGAAAACGCGCTGAAAGACGTTTGCGGCCTGACCAATCCGGTGCAAGCCAGCTTGGAAGACATCATCGGCATCTTCGATGCCGCTTACGGCAAACGCTGAGCATCCGGCAGGCTACCTGAACCGCCACTGCCGATGGTATTGAGTAAAAAGTGCCGCCCGAATCGGGACGGCACTTTTTTGACACTTGCTTCAGCCGAAAAAGCCCATTTTCACCTGAATCAGCTTTTCCAATTCCCGCACCACGCGGCGGCGGGAGACGAACAGGATCACATGGTCGCCATCGGCCAGCACGATGTCTTTGTGGCCCATGAATACTTCATCGCCGCGCACCACGGCGGCCACATGGCAGCCGCTGGGCCAGCGGATGGACTCGATGCGGCGGCCGACCAGCTTCGAGGTGTCGGTGTTGCCGTGCACCACCACTTCCACCGCTTCGGTGCTGCCGCCGCGCAGCGGGTGGACGGCGACCACGTCGCCGCGGCGGATGTGGGCCAGAATCGAGCCGATGGTGACCAAATGCGGCGACACCACGATGTCGATGGTGTTGCCCTGCAGCAAATCCACATAGCTGGAGCGGTTGACGATGGCGATCACCCGCTTTGCGCCCAGGCTTTTGGCCAGCATGCCCGACATGATGTTGGTTTCGTCGTCGTTGGTCAGCGCGCAGAACACGTCGATTTCGTCGATGTATTCGCCGGAGAGCAGGCTCTCGTCGGTGGCCGAGCTTTGCAGCACCAGCGTGTTGTCGAGCTGCTCGGCCAGCCATTCGGCACGTTTTTCGTCGGCCTCGATGATTTTGATGTCGAACTGGCTTTCCAGCTGTTTGGCCAGCCGGTAGCCGATGTTGCCGCCGCCGGCAATCATCACGCGGCGGGTGGGCTGTTGCAGCGGACGCAGTTCGCGCAAAACGGCGGGCACGTGCTCGGTAGCGGCGGCCACAAACACTTCGTCGCCCTGCAGAATCACGGTTTGCGCGGTGGGCACAATCAGCTTGTTGTTGCGGTAGATGGCGCAGATTTGGCAGTCTACGTCCGCCGGTAGGTGCTCGTGGATGGCGTGGATGGGTTTGTCGAGCAGCAGGCCGCCTTTTTGCGCGCGCAGCACCAACATGCGTACTTTGTCGTCGGCAAACTTCAACACCTGTAAGGCGCTGGGGTGGTTGAGGAGGCCGATCAGGCGCTCGGTGACCAATTGCTCGGGGCAGATGGATTCGGTGACCTCAAACACTTCCAGTGCCGAAGGGCTGTCTTCTTCGGCCTGTTCGCCGCGGTATTCCAGATATTCGGAAGCTCGCACCCGCGCGATGCGGTTGGGAATGTTAAACAGCGTGGCGGCCAGTTTGCAGGCCACCAGATTGCTTTCGTCGTTGCGGGTGAGCGCCAGCAGCAGGTCGGTGTCGTAAGCGCCGCCTTCGGCCATCACCGCGGGCGAGGAACCGTTGCCGGCCAGGGTTTGTACGTCGAGCTTGCTGCTAATGCTGCGCAGGGCTTCGGGATTGTTGTCGATGACGGTCACATCGTGGTGGGGCAGCTCGGCCAGGTTTTGCGCCACCGTGGCACCTACTTGGCCGCTGCCGAGAATCAGGATTTTCATGGTTGGGCCGCCATTGTCGGCAAAAAATCAGGCCGCCATTTTACCACCTCTGTCGGGCGGAAAAAGCGGGGGCGGGCAAAAGATACGGGCTACCTGAAATCGGTTTCAGGTAGCCCGTATCTTTTGCTCAGGTTTAAGAAGCCAAGTCTTCAAACAGGGGCGTGGAGAGGTAGCGTTCGCCGTAGGAGGGGATCACCACCACAATCAGCTTGCCTTCGTTTTCCGGTTTTTTCGCCAGTTCCAAGGCCGACCAAATGGCGGCGCCGGAGGAAATGCCCACCAGCAGGCCTTCTTTGGCGGCAGCGGCGCGGGCGGTGTCGAAAGCGGCTTGGTTGGGCACGCGGATCACGCCGTCGTACACCCCGGTGTTGAGGATTTTAGGCACGAAGCCGGCGCCGATGCCTTGGATCGGGTGCGGGCCTTTTTCGCCGCCGCTCAATACGGGCGAGGCTTCCGGCTCGACGGCAAACACCTGTACGCCGGGTTTTTTGCCTTTCAGCACTTCGCCCACGCCGGTAACGGTGCCGCCGGTGCCGACGCCGCCGACGAAAATATCGACTTGGCCGTCGGTGTCGCGCCAGATTTCTTCGGCGGTGGTCAGGCGGTGTACTTCGGGGTTGGCCGGGTTTTCAAACTGCTGCGGCATGAAATATTGCTCGGGGTGGGCGTCCACCAGTGCTTGGGCGCGGGCGATGGCGCCGCCCATGCCTTCGGCGCCGGGGGTGAGGATCAGTTCGGCGCCGTAGGCGCGCAACAGCATGCGGCGCTCTTTGCTCATGGTTTCGGGCATGGTGATGACCAGTTTGTAGCCGCGGGCGGCGCACACCATGGCCAGGCCGATGCCGGTGTTGCCGCTGGTGGGCTCCACAATCACGGTGTCGGCTTTGATTTTGCCGGCTTTCTCGGCGGCGTCGATCATGGCCACGGCGATGCGGTCTTTGACGCTGTTGCCGGGGTTGAAAAATTCGAGCTTGGCGGCCACGCGGGCGGGCAGGCCGGCGGCCAGGGTGTTGAGGGCAACCAGCGGGGTGTTGCCGATCAGGTCGGTGATGCTATTGGCGATGTTCATGTGCGGATTCCTTCTGTTTAATCTGATGACGGCCGCATGATACGGACAATGACACGGGGAAACAAATGATTTGTGTTTGTATGCTTATAAGCAAAGGGTATATGCCGCGGCGGTTGTTTTCAGGTAGCTCTTTGGTTGGGGGCTACCTGAAAACGGTTCAGGCTGCGCTTGGGCGGATTTGCAGGGCGGGGAAAATGCCGTCGGATGGCAGGGTGAGGCCGTGGTCGGCGGCGAGTCGGTGGAAGGCGAGTGCGCTGTCGAAGAACGCGCCGTCGGCGGCCGGCGGCGGGGCGGTGGTGGTTTCGGTGTGGTTGGCCCAGCGCAGGCAGGCGATGTTATTGCTGCCGGGGCGGCAGGACAAGTGCCACCACAGGCTGCCTTCGCTTTCGCCGGGCTGTTGCTGCTCGTAGGCCCAGCCCAGCAGCACGCTGTGCTCGGGATGGGCGAGCAGGTGGTTGAGCGTGGGATAGAGCGGGCGGGCGGGATGGCTGGCGTCGGCGGCGGCAAACACGCTGCTGCCGTGGCAGCCCAGCGCCTGCATCAGGTGGAAGGTGGCGGCATTGTGCAGATTGGCCATGAAATCCAGCGGCGAAGGCAGATTGTCCCGATGCAGTTTTTCGCGCAGGCGGATGATTTTGCCGGGCGAACTGAAGGGCGAGGCCAAATACACGGCGGTGTCGGGCGGCAGGCTGTTTTGCAGCGGCAGGGCGCCGAGCAGGACGAGCTGGGTGAAGCGGCTGAGGCGGCGGGCATCGATGCCGTACTGCTGTTTGAGCCGGCGGCGCAGTTCGGCATCGGTGTCGTCTGCGGCGGCCCGGTACACATGGGCGGCGTTGAGGTAGAAAACGGTGTCGGAAACGGACAGCATGGGGTTCTCGCAATCAGGTTTGCCAATCCAGCACCCAGGCGCTGTGGCTGCCGCCGAAACCCAAGAAATAATGCAGGTAAGCGCCGTTGTCTAAGGTTCGGCCGTGCAGGGTGGGCAAGTTCGGATGGGTGGCGTGCTTGCCGGGCAGGGCGGGCAGAGAGCCGCGGCGCAGGGCGTGCAGCAGCAGGGCGCTTTCCAGGGCGGCGGTGGCGCCGAGGGTGTGGCCGGTATAGGGTTTCAGCAGGATGGCAGGCACTTCCGGCAGCAGATCGGCCAGCACGGCGGCTTCGATGTCGTCGCTGCTGCCGCCGCTGCCGTGGGTTTTGACCGCGCATAAGTCTGAGGAGCTGAGGCCCGCCGCCCGCAGGCAGTCGGCCAACAGGCGGCGCAGCGGCGCTTCGCTGCTGGCGGTGAGGCTGTGGCAGTCGGTTTGGCCGATGGGGCCGAGCAGGCGGGCTTGGTAAGCGCGGGCCGTTTGGGCACGGAGGGCAACGCAGGCGGCGGCTTCGCCCAAAATCATGCCGTCGACCTGTTGGAAAGGCAGCCGCCCGCTGTGTTCGGCCAGGAGGTGCATGGCGTGGAAGTGCTCGAAGGTCATGCGGTTGAAACTCTCGAAGCCGAGCACCAGTGCGCGGGGTGAAAAGCCGTTGGCCACGGTTTGGGCGGCGGCCACCAAGGCTTGGGCGGAGGAGGTGCAGGAGGTGGCGAAGCTGAACACATTGGGGTGGCCGAAGCGCTGTTTCAGGTAGCCTGCGATTTGGTCGAAGGCGTAGCGGGTGTGCGGGCCGTGGGCGGTTTGCCGCGCTTCGCGGTCGGACATGACGTAGGACGTGGAGCCGATAAACAGGGGGATGTGCGCCAGCTCTTCAGGTAGCCAGCCGGCATCTTCGGCGGCGGCCAGAATGTGTGCTTCGGCAAGACGGCACAAATCGGGCAGCGTGAGCAGATCGGGCGCGAAGGCTTTGAAATACGGCAGCGCTTGACGGCTGCCGAGGGCGGAAACGGTTTGCGGTTGCGGCGGGCGGAAGGCGGCGTCGGGATGGCTGAACAGGTTCGGCTCGCCGCTGCGGCCTTGGGCGCAGTCGTAACTGCCGCCGCATAAATAAACGGGAAGGGGCATGTGTGTGAGGTGTGGTGGGGCTACCTGAAAACCTGTTCAAAGTCTCCGTTGCGGCGGTATTTTTGGTTAAAATTCCGCATCTGCCACGTTGCAAATACTTGCAAGATGTTCAATCTTGCGCGCATTTTCGCCTCGCATCTGCAGTTTTTGCCTCAAAAAACCGCTGCGCAAGAAGACTTTGAACAGGTTTTGAAAGCCGGAATGTGGTTATGGAAGTTAAGCCGAGCCGTGTTCGGCGCGCACGAAGGCGGCCAAATCGCGCACGCTGCCCATGTGTTTGCGCACCATGCGGTCGCCGTTGAGGCGCACCTGAAAGTGGGCCTGCAGGGCAACGGTGATTTGCAGGGCGTCGAGCGAATCCAGGCCAACCGGGCTTTGCGGGCCGAACAGCGGGGCGTCGTCGGTAAAGGCGGCGGAATCGACGTCGTCGGTTTTTTCGGTTTCCTGCAGGATGAGTTTTTTCAGTTCCCGTTCTAAGCTGTCGGGTTCGAGGGTGAAGCGGTAAGCCATCAGAATCTTGCCTGTGTTTTTAATTGGTGGCGGTAGAGGAGAGCGGCGGCGGCGAGGGTGGCGAGGCCGAAGCCGGCCAGCCGCAGCAGCCAGGGTTGGATTTGGGGCAGAGTATAGTGGTTGAGCAGCAGTTTTTGAAAGCCCTCCAGCCCCCAGCCCATCGGCGAAAACTGGGCAATCTGCTGCATGGCTTCGGGCATCACGTGCACCGGCACCATGATGCCGCCCAGCGCGGCCATGATGATGATGCCGCCGCCGCCCAACACCACGGCGTGTTCGGTGCTGCGCGCCAGTACGCTCACCAAGAGGCCGTAGCCCAAGGCCGCCAGGCTGACGGCGGCCGACAGGGCGGCATAGGGCCATAGGCTGCCGGCCAGGGTGAAGGCGGGCATGTCGAGCTTGGGCAGCACCCAATAACCGAGCGCCACCATGCCGGCGAACTGCAGCTGGTTGATGAGGAAATACGGAATCATTTTGGCCGCTATCAGCGCCGAAGCGGGGGCGCGGGCCATATTGAGGCGGGTGAGCGTGTTGGTCTGCCGCTCCATGGCCATCACGTTGGAAAGCGGAATCATGATGAAAAACATGCCGAAAATCAGCCAGGCCGGCACGCTGTGCTGCACGGAGTTGGGGCGGGCCACTTCGCTGCCTTGGCGGTTGAGGTAGGTTTCCTGCCACAGGTCTCGGCTCAGATAGCTGCTGATTTGGTTGAATTTGTCGTCCAATTCGGCGTTTACCTCGTCTTGGATTTTGCGCACCGTGTAGTTGCGGTTGTTGTCCAATTCGATGTCGTTGCCGTCGAAATAGGCGGCCAGCCGTTGCTCGGTGTAATGTTTTTGCAGCGTGCCTTTGATGCCGAGCAGCCAGCCGCGGTCGGTGTCGGGGTTCAGCCACAGGCGCAGCGGCGCTTCTTCGCTCAGCGGGGTTTGTTCGCTGTTGGGGTTGAGCAGCAAAAGGTCGATGCCGCCCTGCTGCAGGGCGGTTTGCCATTCGGCCAGCTCGCTTTGCGGCGCGGCGCGCACATTGAGGTTTTCGTTTTGCAGCGCTTGGTGCAGCTGGCGGTTGAGCGCGTTGTCCGGCGGGCCCAAGAGCACGATTTGGGCGTTGGGGTTGAGGTTGTCCTGATTGCTGCTCAGGGCGGCCGACATGATGAGCATGAACACAATCGGCATCATAAACAGCACCGCCACGCCGTGCAGGTCGCGGCTGAGCAGTTTGAGTTCTTTGGTGATGGCGGCAATCAGCATGATGGGTGTGGGGGCAAAGATGGAATCGGTTTCAGGTAGCCTGGCTGGAGAATGCTGTTCGGGCTACCTGAAAGGCGTTTCGGCAGCCGAGCGCTGCAAAAAATCGAGGTAAAAGCTTTCCAGCGAGGCAAAGCCGAAGCGGCAAGCCGAAAGGCGGTAGCCGCGTTGGTGCAGGGCGGCGAGCAGCGGCTCGGCAGACGGCGTATCGAAGCGGACGCTGCCGTCGGCTTCGCGGCAGCCTTGGAGTTCGGCGAGGTCGTGTTCGGCCAGCGGCGGCTCGGTGCGCACGCTGAGGCTGCCGGCGCTGTTGGCCTGCAGGATGTCCGGCACGCTGCCTTGGTAGATGAGGCGGCCGTGGTGGAGCAGGGCCAGCTTTTGGCATAGCTGCTCAATTTCCTGCAGATAATGCGAGGTGTAGATGACGGTAACGCCTTGGCGGCCCAGTTCGGCCACGCTCTCCAGAATAAAGCGGCGCGATTCGGGGTCGATGCCGACGGTGATTTCGTCGAGAAAAATCATGCGCGGGCGGTTGATCAGGCCGATGGCGAAGTTGAGCCGCCGCTTGAGGCCGCCGGAGAGGTGTTTGGCCAGCTTGCCGCGGTGGGGGGCGAGGCCGGTCTGCTCCAGCAGGCGCTCGAGATGGGCGCGGTCTTTGACGGCATACAGGGCGGCGAAAAATTTGAGGTTGTCCCACACGCTCAACAGCGGATAGAAGGCGAAATCCTGCGGCACCAGCGAAATGCGGTGCCGCTGCGCTTTGCTGAGGCAGCCAAAGGGGATGCCGTCGAAAAAAATCTGCCCTTGCTGCACGCCCTGCAGGCCGGCCAGCAGCGACATCAGGGTGGTTTTGCCGGCGCCGTTGGGGCCGAGCAGGCCGAGGGTTTCGCCTTCGGCAATGTCGAGGTTGACGCCGTTAAGCGCGGGCGCGGCGGCGCCGGGGTAGCGGTGGGACAGCTGTTCGATGCGGATCATGGCGGGCTCGGCTTTCAGGTAGCCTGATCGGCCAGCCGCCGCCACAGGGCTTCTTCGCGGTCGGCCAGGCGGCGCAGGAAGTCGGCGGTTTCGCGGTAACCTTGGGGCGAGGGTTTGCGGCACTGGCGCACGCACAGGCTGGCAAACTGACGCCATTCATCGCCGATGGCGGTCATTTCTTCGGAGGCGGCTTGGAAGGCCGGCTCTTGGCAGATGTCGGCGGCCTGTTCGAGAAAGTAGGCGTAGAGATAGCGGAAGCCGGCGCCGCCGGTGCCGATTTCTTCCTGCATGCGCACAATGTGGCCGAGATAGAGTTTGCGGTATTTTTCCGGCTGTTTGCTCTCGGCCAGTCGTTCGATGGTTTTGGCCACGGTGCGGATGCCGCGTACGCCGACGAAAAACACAGGCGCCAGCATATGTTTGGCGTTTTTGCGGATGGCGCGGCGCAACAGTTCGGGCAGGCGTCGGCGCCAATCGGACGGCGCTTGGACGTCTATGGTGTACATCAGCCCTTTGGCGGCCAGTGCGCCTTTGGCGAAGCGGGCGCGTTGGAGGTCGGCGGCGGGGCA
Organism: Neisseria shayeganii; assembly: GCF_014054965.1. NCBI lineage: Bacteria > Pseudomonadati > Pseudomonadota > Betaproteobacteria > Neisseriales > Neisseriaceae > Neisseria > Neisseria shayeganii. The sequence continues at coordinate 537,387 of NZ_CP059567.1, forward strand.
GCGCTGCACGGTTTCAAACACGGGGTCGCTGATGAGGTAGTCGCCGCCGTCGCAGCCGTACACGAGCAGGTTGTGGGCGTTGAAGTGGAAGCGCATTTCGGGTGGGAAATAGGGCAGCCAAAACACGGAGGTCTGCAGGCCGACCAGTTTGCCTTCGGCCAGGGCGTCATCCAGCGCCTGCTGTCCGGCTTCGGGCGAGGAGAACTTGCGCATCCGCAAGGGCACCTTTAAAGCGCGGCAGCAGCGTTTGATGATGCCTTTGGGCGCCATGCGGTAGGAAATCAGCGGCATGCCGGCCAGTTTGACCACGGGCACGTAAACAAAGGTGAGCGCCGAGGCGAGGCCGAAGACCAGGGCTTCGTTGAGCGCGTAGCCGTGGCGGGTGAGCAGGGTGGAGACCACGCCGCTTTCGCAGTGGGCCGTGTGTTGGTGGGGGAAGTCTTGCATGGTGCGCTTTCAGGTAGCCTGATCGTCGGGCAGGCGGCGTAGCGCTTCCGGGCTGAGTTGGAAGGCTTGGGCGTATTTGGCCAGCGTGGCGGGGTTCAGCTTGGCAAAGACTTCGGGGCGGAAGTGGCGGCGTATCTGCCAGCGCCACAGGCCGGTGCTTTGCGCCAGCGAGGTTTCGTCGTGGCGGTAGCGGAACATATAGTAGTAGAGCGGGGAGCGCTGCCCTTGTTCCACTTCGCGACGGGCGGCGGCGGTTTGCTCGTCCAAGTCGGCCACGGCCTGCTCGGTGGCGTAGGCTTCGTCCTGCCAGCCGGTGCTGGTGGCGGCTTGGTATTGGCCGTTGCGCGTGCCATAGATGATTTTTTGGTGGCCGTGGTAGGTTTTGCTGTTGTCCTGCGGGATGTCGTCAATCTTCATGGCGGGGCTCGTTTGGGCGGTCAGGCTACCTGAAAGGTTCTAGGGCGTGTCGTCACAAAGCGTTGCGGCGGTATTTTTGGTCAAAACCCGCATCTGCGGCGTTAAAAATGCTCGCAAGATGTCCAATCTTGCTGCGCTTTTTGCCTTGCAGCTGCAGATTTTGCCTCAAAAAACCGCTTCGCAAGCATTATGACGACACGCCCTAAACGGCTTCGAGCAGCATAAAGCAGCTGGAGAAGCGGCCGCTTTCGGGAATGTAGCACAGGATTTTCTGGCCGGCCTGCACATCGGCGCGGCGCATAAATTCCTCCAGAATGATGTAGATGGAGGCGGAGCCGGTGTTGCCTTTTTCGTGCAGATTGGTAAACCATTTTTCCTGTGCAATCGGCAGGCCGGCGTTTTCCAGGCCGGCGGCCACTTTGTCGCGGAAAAAGCCGGAGGAGTAGTGCGGCAGGAACCAGTCGATGTCTTCGGCGCGCAGGCCGTGTTTGGGGATCAGCGCGGCGAGCGGTTTTTCCACTGTGTAATGGATGATGTGTTCGTTGAGCAGCTTCACATCCTGTTTGATGGCCATCAGGCTGCGTTGTTCGCGCTCTTCCGGCGGCACGCCTTTCCAGCCGGTGAAACTGCCGTCTGCCACTTCGCCGCCGGCATACATGCACACCGGCATTTCGTTGGCATAGGAAAACAGCTCGATCCAGTGGATTTTGAAATTCAGGCTACCTGAAAGCGGCCGGTTGCTCAGTGCCGCCGCGCCGGCGCCGTCCGACAGCATCCAGCGCAGGAAGTCTTTTTCAAAGCCGATTTCCGGCTTGGCGGTTGCCAGCTTTTGGTGGCCGATTTCGCTGCGGAAGTTTTCGCCGCGCATCACGGCGGAGGCGGCTTCGGAAGCCACCGCCACCGCCAGATGGTGCTCGCCGGTGCGCACCGCGCGTTCGGCCTGCTTCATCGCGGCCATGCCGGCCACGCAGACGCCGGCGGTGGTCACCACTTCGCAAGGCGGGATTTCGGGCAGCAGGCCGTGCACCATCACGCCCTGACCGGGCATGATTTGGTCGGGATAAGAGGTGCCGCAGGCGAGACTGGTGATGTCGGCCGGCGCGATGCCTTGGGCCAACAGGCCGCGCACCGCTTCGGCGGCCAGCTCGGTGCTGGTGTGGGTGGCGGCGCGGGTGAGCGGGTCGATGGCGTAGTGGCGGCTGCGGATGCCGTTGGAGCGCAGAATCATTTTTTTCACGCGCGAGGGTAAATCGCCCGCCATGCCCAATACCGCTTCCATCTGCTCGTTGTCCACAGGATCGTTGGGCAGGAAGGCGGCGATGTGGGTGAGGTAAACGTCGGATAAGGCAGTCAAGTTGTGTTCTCTTGTGGTAAGTGGTGTGGTGTCCGCCGGCGGGCAAGGCGTTCAGGTAGCCTACCGGCGGAACGATTTACTGTTTAGGTTTACTGCTTAAAGGCCACCACCCGAAGGCGCACATAATCGGCCACCGGCAGGCCGTTTTCTCGCGCCAGGCGGCTTTCGGCCAAGGAGGCTGCTGCTTGCAGAACGCTTTGCCGCGTGTGCTCCGGCATGGCCGGCAGCATAGGGTCGGCAAAGGCGGTCAGCCAGCCGGCTACGCCGGTGGGCAGTGGCGTGGGGCGCGGGAACAATTGGCAGTGTACGGTTTGCAGGCCGTGCTGTGCCAGCAAGGCGGTGTAGGCTTCGGCTGTGGGAAAATACCAGCACGGCTGTGGTGCGAGCCCGTGGGCGGTCAAGGCTTCGGTAAGCGCTTGTTGAATCAAGGCAATATTGCCGTGGCCACCAAACTCGGCCACCAAACGGCCGCCGGGTTTCAAGGCGCGTGCGATTCCCGCTGCTACGGCTGCTTCATCGGTCATCCAATGTAGGGCGGCGTTGGAGAACACGGCGTCGAATTCCTGATTAAACGGCAGCTGCTGGCCGTCGCCCTGTATGGCCTTGAGGCCGAGGCGGGCGGCTGCGGCCACCAATTCGGCGCTGCCGTCAAAACCGACCACATCGCAGCCGCAGGCGGCAATTTGCCGCGTCAGCACGCCGTCGCCGCAACCTAAATCAAGAACGCGCTCGTGGGCTTGCGCTGCCAGCAGATCCAGCAGTGGTGTGCCGTAATCGGCAACAAAGCGGGCATGGCGGGCATAATCGTCGGCGCGCCAATGTTGGCTGGGTCGGTTCATGTTCGGGCTATCTGAAAATAGGGCGGGCAATTTGCGGCCGCCGTGTGTTTATTCGCCGGAAGGCCAGCTGTAATAGGCTTTTTCGCGACGGATTTTGTCGCGCATCAGGGGGGCGAGCAGGCGTTTGAGCAGGGCGCTCACCGGCACCACGGTGAGGATGATGGCAATCAGAAACACCACGTAAAAAGCCACCATGGCGCGGCGCAACAGCGGCGAGCGGCGGCCGGCGGCCATAATCAGCTTGCCCCATAAATAAAAGCTGCGGTGGGCGAAGCGTTCGCTGAGAATCAGCTTTTCGTTTACTTTGACGGCGCCCATGCCCTGCAGCAGGGTTTCATCGAGCGGGCCGCCGCTGCGCAGCTGCTCGGCGATGCGGCGGCCGAAGCGGGCGGCGTCTTCGATTTCGGCCTCGCTGATGCCGGCTTCAGGTAGCCAGGAGACGGCTTTTTTGCGGCCGGTGAGCATCCACAGCGGGGTGGTGATGAAGCTGGCGGCGCTGCTGCATTGGTCGATTTTGACCACGTTGCCCACCAAGCGCGCTTCGGTTTTGTCGAGCAGTTTTTTGGTTTTTTCTTGTGCCATCAGCCACATATTCCGGCAGCCGATTAAGGTGACGACCGGGGTGTGGCGCAACACTTTCGCCGCTTGTGCCGATTGCAGAAAGGCGGTAATCGGCTGGGCGGGCGAGAGAAACCACACGGTGTAGGCGATGATGACCAAATCGTAACGCTCGCGCGCCAAGCTGAAAGGGCGGTTGGGCGCGGGGCGCAGGTGGACGGTTTCGGGGAAGGTGTTGAAAAAATCCATAAACCGCCAAGGAAAGGCGAATGGGCGCTCGGGTTGCAAAACCAGCCGCTCGACGTGGATGTCGTCCGCCGCAGCCAAGTCGCGCACGAAGCTGTCGCACAGGCGCGACAGCTGGCCGGTTTGGGAATAGGACACAAGAAGAACGTGTTTGCTCATGGCTGCGGTGGGTGGCGTTCGGGTGAAACCAAGGTAGGCGGGATTCTATTTTCGGCTGTTTTCTTTGTCAAATCAGGGGAGAACGGTTTCAGGTAGCCTTTGGGGCGGCGGGGCGCTTAATCGGCGTCGGGCATTTGAAAATGGCAGCGGGCCACGGCCACCGGTTTGGCGGAGTCGGCCTGCCAGGCTTCTACGGCGATGTTGGCGATGCGGCTGCCTTGGCGGGTGAGCAGGCAGCGGGCGTACAGGGTTTCGGGTTTGCCGCTGCGCAGATAATCGAGTGAGAAATCGACCATTTTCGGCAGTTGAGCCAAGTCGGCCTGTTGGAGCAGAAACAGGGCGGCGCAGCTTTCCATAAAGCCGCCGATCAGGCCGCCGTGCAGGGCGGGCAGGAAGATGTTGCCGAGGTTGTCGCGTTTGTAGGGCAGGGCAAACAGCGGGACGCCTTGGCCGTCTTCGCCGCATTGCAGGCCGATAAAGGCGGCGTAGGGCATGATTTCGGCGGCGCGGGCGGTGCGTTCTTGGGAAAGGGTGAATGTGGTCATGATTGGCTCAGCAGGGCGTGGAGTTTGGCTTGCTCGGCGGCGGGAACGGGGGTGCGCATAAAGGTGGCGGTGCCCAGAGCGATGGGCTCGTCGGGGTGGTCTTGGTAGCAGATGCTGCGCACGAAGGCCACTTGGCCGGCCAGGCGGTAGCACTCGGCGCGGCTGTAAATGCGGCGGTTGCGCTCGGCGGGGTGCATATAATCGATGCGCATATCGAGGGTGGCGATGATTTCCGCTTTTTCCAAGCGGGCGGCCACGGCGCAGCCGGAAGCGACGTCGATGAGGGTGGTGATGACGCCTCCGTGCACGGTTTGCCGGTCGTGGCGGCCGACCAGTTGGGGCTGCCAGGCTATGCTTAATACGGAGCGGCCGGCGTCGATGTCTTCGTAGCGCAGACCGAGCGCAATGCAGTGGGGCAGGCTGACGTAATGCTGGCTGAGCAGCCGGTAGATTTCGGGATTGTGCGGCATGATGGTTTGGAATGGGGGGTGAGTGTTCATGGTAAAGGAATAAACGGCGGCCAATTAAACCGAATTGGCGGCGGTGTGTAAAGATGGCGGCGGGCGCACGGCGTCATGCGGCATGGGCGGGTTTGTTTTCAGGTAGCCTGAGCAAGCGATTCCGGATCGGTGTTGGCCGGCGTATCGTGAAGGGTGCCCTCTTGCAGCCTGATGTCGATGTCGCCGAAGGCGTCGGCTTCCTGCACCACGCACACCAGGCCTTCTTTTACCAATTCCAAAAGGGCGATGAAGTTCACCACCACATAGGCAGCGCCTTCTTCGGGGCGGAACAGTTCGCAGAAGCGGCAGCCGCCTGCTTGCAGGCGGCGCAAAATGCTGCTCATTTGGGCGCGCACGGAAATGGCTTCCTGCACCACGGCGTGGCTGCGGTGGTGGCGGGCGCGGGAAAGTATGGCCAGCCAGGCTTGGGTGAGGTCGGCGGTGTGCACCTCGGGCAGTTTGGCAGCCACGGCGATTTCCAGCGGCAGCCAGGCCCAAGCGAAATCGCGGCCGGCGCGGGGCAGGGCGTCCAAGCCTTGGGCGGCGAGTTTCATTTGCTCATAGGCCAGCAGGCGGCGCACCAGCTCGGCGCGCGGGTCGCCGGCTTCTTCGTCTTCCGCGGCGGGCGGTTGGGGCAGCAGCAGGCGCGATTTGATTTCGATCAGCACGGCGGCCATCAGCAGGTATTCGGCGGTGAGGTCCAGATCGCGGGCGTCCATCTGGGCGATGTAGGCCAAATATTGCTCGGTGATTTTGAGCATGGGGATGTCGAGCACGTCGATGTTCTGCTTGCGGATGAGGTAGAGCAGCAGGTCGAGCGGGCCTTCGAAACTGTGCAGCACCACTTGCAGTGCGTCGGGCGGGATAAACAAATCCTGCGGCACGTCGGTAACCGGTTGGCCGAACAGCCAGGCCACGGCGGGCGGAGCAGGAGCAAGGCTACCTGAAAGCGGCGGGGCGGCATTCATTTGAAGCATCTGCCTTTCAGGTAGCCTGCGCCGCCAAATGTTCGATGGCGGCGTGGGCGCAATGCAGGCCGAATGCGGCGGTCACCAGCATGCTGGCACCGTAGCCGGCGCAAGACAAACCTTGCGGCGCGGTGTCGGCCGCGCAAGCAGCGCCGCTTTGCGGGGGGGTGACGTTTTCGGTGGAAAACACGCAGGGCACGCGCATTTTGTCGCCGCCGCGCGGAAAGCCGTAGTGGCGGCGCAGGGTGTAACGCAGATTGGCCAGCAAGGGATCGTGGGTAACGCGGCTCAGGTCGGCGCAGGCAATGAGGGCGGGATGGCATTGTCCGCCCGCGCCGCCGCTGATGACAAAGGGTTGGCGCTGGCGGACAAAATGGTCGGCCATGGCGGCTTTCACGCGGATTTGATCGATGGCGTCGATGACGAAATCAAACGGTTGGGCGAACAGCTCGGGCAGGTTGTCGGCGGTGACGAAATCTTCGATTTCGTGCACGGTGCAGGTCGGGTTGATTTGACAGATGCGCTCGTGCAATGCGCTCACTTTGGCTTTGCCGAAATCGCTGCTCAGGGCGTGTAGTTGGCGGTTGGTATTGGATTCGGCCACATTGTCCAAATCGATCAGCGTCAGCGTGCCGATGCCGCTGCGTGCCAAAGCTTCCACCGCCCAAGAACCGACGCCGCCCACGCCCACCACGCAGACGTGTGCGCTGGCAAAACGCTTGAGGACGGCAGGGCCATACAGCCGGGAAATGCCGCCGAAGCGGCGCTCGGTAGCGGGAGAATGCTCAATCATCTGTTTCAAGTCAAAAAACGGCTAAAAAAAGGATGCGTGGGTACGCATTGGCGGCTATTATACCGTATAGCAGTCTTTGCCAAGCAGGCGGCACGCCGCCTATGCGGTGTGCGCCGGCGCGGCAGGATGCCTACTTTGCCCTGAGGGGCGTTTATGATAAGGAGAACAACTCATGTATCAACACCTTGCGATCGCCGTGGACGGAAGCCGTACCTCTCAGAACGCTTTGGCCCATGCTTGCGGTTTGGCCAAAATGAACAATGCGGAGCTGACCTTGGTGCACGTGGCCAACCCTGCCGAATACATGGCCACCATGGCGCCGGAATTTCTGCAATACGAAGGCTACGAAGCCGTGGCCACCACTCAGGGCAATAAAATTTTGGAAGCGGCGGCCGAGCAGGCCAAAGCAGTGTTGGGCGCCGATGCCAAAGTTCACCAACATCTGCTGGTCATCAATAAAAACACCCGTGATATGGCCAAGAGCTTGGTGGACTATGCTGCCGAGCAAAAAGCCGATTTGCTGGTGTTGGGCACGCACGGCCGCAGCGGCTTGATGCACTTGCTGATGGGCAGTTTCGCCGAAACCGTGATGCGCGAAACCAGCCTGCCGCTGCTGATTATCCGCCGCGAATCCGACGATTGATTTTTGTTTGAATAAAATCAGGCTACCTGAAAGGGTTTTCAGGTAGCCTTTATCGTGAGCAGGAAAACATTATCCGGCTTAGCGCAGGTATTTGCGCATCAAATAATCTGAGCGTTCCAGTGTTTTCTGCAATACGGTGGCGATTTCGCTGTTTTCCGCGTTGCTGCCGTCTTTGTTCCAGAATGCGACATTGCCTTCAATCTGGTTGATTTGGGCCATTTTGCCGCCTTCCTCGTAGAAATACAGATTGTTGGTTTTGTCGTTTTGGGTGTGTGTGATGAAAATCGGTTTGCCGTTTTCGTAGAAGCCGGTCAGGCTCCATTTGCTGCTTTGCGGGTCGCCTTCAATGCTCAATACCAAGCGGCCTTGTTCGTCATAATAGCCGCCGCGCAGGCTTTTGCCATTTTGAATATCGACAAAATTTGTCACCCGCCCTTCCGGCGTGTACCAAATGGTGCGCCCTTCGGTAACCGCAACATCAAAGTTTTGTAAATCTTTGTCGTCAGGCACCACCACGGCATTGATTTGTTTGGTCTGGCTGTCTTGGTAGAAATCCTGCACCACGGCTTTCCCGTCGGCGTTGCGGCCCAGTAGCATGCGGTAGTAGCCGCCGCGCATCGGCTGTTGGGTCAGTTCGCCGTCGGCGTTGTAATAGGCAATGATTTTTTGCTCGCTTTGACGCAGCTGTTTGCCGGCATAATCGGCAGCGGCGCTTAAGGCTGCGGTATTGGCGGGCACATTGCCGTCGGGTGCAGTGGTGGCGCAAGCGCCCAGCACGACAGATAGCAAGGCGGCGGCCAGCAGTTTTTTTGTCATCAGTGTTCTCCTTATCAGTTGAGATTAGTTGTACGGGAGGACGTGTCATCCGGCAAGGGATGGCGGAAGGCTACCTGAAAGCGGGAAAATATGCCAGTAGATTGATTATTTGCTTAAGAATGGGTGGGGGTATGAAACTTGCAGGCGTGTGGCGGCCTGAAAATATGGCTTATCTGGCATCTTATTTGCTTGGAAATTTGACGCTCCCAAGTTTTCGCCAAACTCGGAATACGCTACAATATATTTATGATTTGAAATCAATCCGGTTTCTCGGAATCGGCGTTCTTGCTCAATCTTGGCACGCTAATCAATTACCTGAAATTATTGAGTGCTGAATGAAGCGGCTCAGCTAATGTTTTAATTTTAAATAGAGAAAACCAATACAAGCGGAGGTTTGCTATGCGGGTTAACAAAAAACAGACTTTTCCAGTTAAGCCAATTGTCGGCTTGCTGGCGGCCGTATTAATGCCAATAACAGCTTCAGCGCTGGTGATTGAGGAAGACTTTACCGGCGAAACCTTAAAAAATGACTGGTTAATGCCCTTACCAGGTGACGGCGTAATACATGCCCAGTACACGATCCAACAAAATGCGACAGTAGACAATTTTGCTTGTTTGACTGCAGGTGTAGGGACGATAAAACCCACGGGAACGGTAGCAGGAGATCCTCCTAGATGTAGAACAGGAAATGACCGGGCCGGAAATGGCGCATTGCGTTTGACACCTACTGAACGTTACCGTGTAGGCGGTATTGTGTCGAATTTTGAATTCGGAACCAATGATGGGGTTGACATTACCTTTACCACTTACACATGGGGTGGTACCGGGGCGGATGGTATGACCTTTTTCTTGGCGGATGCCGATAAGCCGCCCACTTTAGGTGCTAGTGGAGGTTCATTGGGTTATTCTTGCTCTAATGCCAACCCTGTTTTCAGTGGTGTAGATGGGGGTTATTTTGGCATCGGTATGGATGAATGGGGCAACTATGTCAATCGAGGTGATAATACCAACACGGGCTTCACTAACCCTGCCCGTCAGGATAATCTTACGCCCAATACCATCGGTATCCGTGGTGCCGGCTCTATCAATTATGGCTATATGTCAAATCCTGATCGTTTTCTGCAGGACGCTTATAACCGTATGCAATGGGGAATTGTGCCTAATGATGTTAAAAATAGATGGCGTGCCCGCTGGCATACGGCAACCCCAGCTGCTGCACTGAATGCTCAACAACGGCAAGAAATTGCTAATGCTATAAGAAGTATATGTAGGAACGGGGCATATACGATAAGCCGGGATTTTGTACCTGCAGGTCGCAACCCTGTTCGGTTAAGTGATGCTTATCCTGTTGATAATCCATCTAGATCTGAGTTGAAGTTGTATAACTATAAATATTTTCAACACTCTGTTCTGACTCAGCCAATGGCCACTAATGGTTCGCATATTCGAAGCAGAAGCCAGGCTAGACCGATTCAATACCGAATCAGAATTACCGAAGATGGCAAAGCCAGCGTTTGGTATAGCTATAACGCTGGTACATATCAGCCGGTTATGTTGGATTATGATGTAGTGGCTCAAAACGGTCCTTTACCTAGGGCATTCCGCTTTGGTTTTATGGGTGCTACCGGTGGTTCGCATAATAATCACGAGGTAACATGCTTTAAGGCTGCTCCTGCTAGCCAATCGGAGGGTGATGCTTCTATCAATTTGCCAGACGGAAAGTTGGTTAGCGATAGCCATCTCTTCTATTCTTCGTATAACCCGCTATATTGGACAGGACAGGTTTTGGCTTATCGTCTCCTATATAGTGCGTCTACTGATACTTATGCATTTGATACGAAGGCAACTTGGGATGCTGCTTGTAAATTGAATGGCGGTAATCAATTGCATAAAAGCAGTATTTGTGACTCCACTCAAAGTAGCGTATCCGCCCAAGATAGGCGCACACGTGTGTTTTGGACTTGGAATGGAAGCCAAGGTGTTAGCTTAGATTGGAATAATCTTTCTTCTACACAGCAAAACAGCTTAGAGATGCCGAGTGACGCCGCTGGAGTTGCACAACAGCGTTTGGAATATCTGAAAGGTGATATTAGCCAAGAACAGATCAGGGCTGGATTTGGTTTGTTTAGGGCGCGAAAAAGCCTTTTAGCTGATGTGATCAACTCTAGCCCGACTTGGGTAGGTGCGCCGTCAAATAGCAAGTATCAGCAAAGGTGGCAAGATTATCGCTATCCTGTTGCAGCTATGCCTGAAAATAGCGGGCAGAGCTACACCGCATTTAGTAATACTCATAAACAGCGTGGTCATGTAGTATACGCAGGTTCAAATGATGGATTCTTACATGGTTTCCGCGCCGGTAGTAATAAAGCCGACGGCAGTTTTGATTCGGCCAATAATGATGGTGCAGAAGTGTTGGCTTATATGCCTTCAGCAGTGCTGCAGCGAATCATTCATAAGACTAACGACAGCCTAAACTTCAGTCATCCTCAATATGCACATAACTTCTATAATGATGCAGCTCCGGCAGTTGGAGATGTATTTTATGGAGGGTCTTGGCATACGTGGTTGATGAGCGGTTTGGGAGCTGGTGGCAATGCTATTTATGCATTGGATGTTACGGATCCAGCAGAATTTACTAGCAGGAATACTAACGCAGGGGCTCGCGTTGTTGGCGAGTGGTCTTATGATTCAGCCAATCCTATTTGGAAAAATTTAGGTAACACATATGGTACCCCGGTCTTTGGCCGTTTCCATGATGGAAATTGGGGTGCGGTATTTGGTAATGGTTGGTGTTCGTCGGTTGATCAAGCAAATGGAAATTGTACGGCTAATGATGGACCTGCAGGTATTTATGTAATGTCCATTGATAATGCGACCGGTCAACCCTCATTTACGTTTATCAGTACTGGAGAGACGGGTACTTTAGATAATCCAAATGGTATTGCCTATGTGACACCAGTGGATTTAGATAGAGATAGAATATATGATTATGCTTATGCGGGTGATTTAAAAGGGAATGTCTGGAGATTCAATCTTAGCTCAGACAATCCCACAACATGGGCCAATAGCCAGCCTCAGAAAATTTTTACTACCCGCACCCAGCAACCGATTACCACTAAAATTGGCGTGGCTATAGATGCAAAGACTAATCGTGATCCTGTCTTGAGCTTCGGTACGGGACAGCGGAAAGAAGGCTACTTAGGAGCGGGTGTTACCTATGCTAATGCCGTGCAAAGTGTGTATGGATTAAGGGATCGCTCTGTTAAGAATTTTCCCAGTGGTGGTGGCAATACTACACCAGAAATTGTGCACACCAGGTTGTTAAAGCAGTCATTTGGTAATGATGATTCTCTGACTGATCATAAAATTGACTGGAATATTCATGATGGTTGGTACTTGGATTTGGGTTCTATTACGCAACCACCGCCTGATGGATCTATAGAATATGAACAAGCTATTTATAATATCCATATTGAAAAGGATAAGTATTTAATTTTAAATACTTATATTAATGGAAGTTCCCCCACGTTGTCTTGTAGTAGTACCAAATCTACAGGTTATACATATCCCTTAAAAGTTGATAGTGGTGGCGTTATTAAAGAATTTACCACTAACAATCCCAATTCAGCAGGATATAGATTAAAGCAAGATCTGAGTGGTGGAGCCGGTATTATCTATGGACCTAATAATCAGGCACTTCAAGTTGGTAAAACAACTGATGGCAGTCCTTTTGTTTCCAAAGTTTTCTTCCCTAATGAGCAGAATATAAGGCGCATTAGTTGGAGAGAAATTTTCTAAACTATAATTTGTAAAATTTATAATTGATTGAAAAATTCATTACCCGGTACTTTAATCTATAAGTTCCGGGTTTTTTATTAAGCTTAAGATCTTGAAGGAGAGCTCATACCCTGAGACCTTTGCAAAACCTCTATCTGCGGCGCAGTTCAATGCGTAGCAGAGCAGCGAGCGAAGACATATCATCTATGTAGGCAAACGAGCGAGCAGTGCACAACGCAGAAATGCGCCGCAGATAGAGGTTTTGCAAAGGTCTCACCCTGCGAATTCATCTGCAAACAGTGGGACGGCCAGCCTGAATGGTTCGGAATGAATCTGAACCAATTAATTACGAGACTAAACACATAGCACATAAACGCACAATGCAGAAATACTTCGCAAATGGGGCAGCGGTCTTAGATTGTTTGAAGGCTGATTGCACGCCCGGCAAATACCCTAAGGGGCTGCATCCACTTGATGAAAATTGTACGGCGCATCCGATCCGACGATCCAATCGCCTTTTCTGCGTAAGGGATGGAGGAAATAGGAGGCTAATCGGGATCAGTGTCGGTTAGCTTATGGACGGCAGCAGAGTCGTATTTGAAGTACCTGATTGGCTCTCTGCATGGTCTCTACCGATACAGCCAACGGTCAGCGGGTTAGCGGAACACCGAAAGGGCCGGTATGCGGGGAGTGTTTGGCATTAGAGCTGTTTCGATTTAATTAAGGGGCTTAGGAAGCAAAATTCATTTTAAGGGATTCTCGCGCAACATTCCCAACAGCACTTTATACAAATCGTCATGCCTGTGATTGAAGCGGAACTCAGTTTCTTTTAAATGCAGGTAAAACGTATGCTTCGGCACCCCGTTAAATGGTACCAAGCGATGCTTCGCGTAGCTCCAAAAAGATTCGATACCGTTGATATGCTGAGCGCCGCGAGCAAATTCATTATCACCATGACGCACTCTGAAGTGCTTCGCGAAGCCCATATCGACCAATCCCTGATAACCGCGCCATCCATCAGTATGAATGACGCTCTCAACAGAGATATGTCCTCTGATAACCTTTTGTAACGTTGCTTTTGAAGCATCGGAAACGATTTCGGTATAAACCTTGTCACCTCGTTTGAGTATGCCGAAAACAATCGTGTTACCGCCTGCACCTCGCCCGCGTTTGCCGCGGATACGTTTGGCACCGAAATAGGATTCGTCCAATTCCACTATGCCGCACAAAGGTGTCTGCCGCTCACATTCGTCAGCCAATCGTCGCCGTAGTTTCAGGTACAGGCTGTTGATGTTTCTGACACTGATCCCTGTCAGCTTGGCGGTGTCGGAAGCGGTCAGATCCAAGGAGAAAAGCCGCAGGATTTGCCGGAATTTGGGCTCGGTAATTTTGCTGAACTTTTGGTATTTGTTTTTTAATTTCATTTCAGAAGCTTATCACTGAATTTGGTGATTTTGCTTCCTAAGCCCCTTAAATAATACCCTGATTTATCAGGGTATTATTTTTATCCACTCTGGGTTTGGTACCTAAATGAGTACCTAGAGCATTTTTGATTGAGAATGTTACATAATAGGGTTTTCTACCAGTCGGAGCATGAGATGCGCGCCTATTCGCAAGACCTTCGAGACCGAGTGCTGTGGCAGCGCTGGAGCGCGGAGAGCGCCCCAGCGCCATTGCCCGTCGTTATGAAGTCAGCCGCATGTGGGTATATCGGGTGCGTGATCGCTTCGAAAAAGAAGGCGAGCGCAGCAGCAGGCAGCAAGGCGGCAAGCGCATCTCCCGACTGGCGCCAGTAGAGGGCATGATCCGCGACTGGATCAAGGCCGATCCCGATCTGACCTTGGTGCAAATGTGCGAGCGTTTGGGCGAGCATGGCATCAGCATCAAACCCTCGGCCTTGTGGCACCAGCTCAACAAATGGCGGCTGAGCTTCAAAAAAAACGCTGCACGCCAGCGAGCAGGAACGTGAAGACGTGCAGCAGGCACGGGCGAGCTGGATACAGCAGCAGGCCCGGCTCGATGCCAGGCGCCTGGTATTTCTGGACGAGACCTGGAGCAGCACCTGCATGACGCCGCTGCGCGGGCGCGCCCCGCGCGGTCAACGCTGCGTGGCCAGCGCCCCGCATGGGCACTGGAAGACCAGCACCTTCATTGCCGCCTTGCGCTGTGATGCACTGACGGCCCCCATGGTGACCGATGGCCCCATCAATGGCGCCGTGTTTCTGGCGTGGGTCAAAACCTTTCGGTGCCCGACACTTCGCCCTGGCGACATCGTCATTGCCGACAACCTCTCCAGCCACAAAGTGGCGGGCGTGCGAGAAGCCATCGAAGGCGTGGGCGCCAGCATTCGCTATCTGCCGCCGTACTCGCCGGATTTGAACCCCATCGAGAAGCTGTTTGCCAAGTTCAAGGCGCTGCTGCGCAGGGCGGGCGAGCGCACGGTGGGTGCGCTGTGGCAGCGCATGGGGCAGCTGGTTGATCTGTTCTCGGCTCAAGAGTGTGCCAATTACTTCAGATCGGCTGGGTAGTAATTAATTAGGGGCTTAGGAAGCAAAATCACCAAATTCAGTGATAAGCTTCTGAAATGAAATTAAAAAACAAATACCAAAAGTTCAGCAAAATTACCGAGCCCAAATTCCGGCAAATCCTGCGGCTTTTCTCCTTGGATCTGACCGCTTCCGACACCGCCAAACTGACAGGGATCAGTGTCAGAAACATCAACAGCCTGTACCTGAAACTACGGCGACGATTGGCTGACGAATGTGAGCGGCAGACACCTTTGTGCGGCATAGTGGAATTGGACGAATCCTATTTCGGTGCCAAACGTATCCGCGGCAAACGCGGGCAAGGTGCAGGCGGTAAAACGATTGTTTTCGGCATACTCAAACGAGATGACAAGGTTTATACCGAAATCGTTTCCGATGCTTCAAAAGCAACGTTACAAAAGGTTATCAGAGGACATATCTCTGTTGAGAGCGTCATTCATACTGATGGATGGCGCGGTTATCAGGGATTGGTCGATATGGGCTTCGCGAAGCACTTCAGAGTGCGTCATGGTGATAATGAATTTGCTCGCGGCGCTCAGCATATCAACGGTATCGAATCTTTTTGGAGCTACGCGAAGCATCGCTTGGTACCATTTAACGGGGTGCCGAAGCATACGTTTTACCTGCATTTAAAAGAAACTGAGTTCCGCTTCAATCACAGGCATGACGATTTGTATAAAGTGCTGTTGGGAATGTTGCGCGAGAATCTCTTAAAATGAATTTTGCTTCCTAAGCCCCTTAATAATATAGTGTCACATCTGATACCATATCAACATAAAGACATATAATGTAAAAAATTTTTAATTTTGAGAAGTGTACAATTCAGCATAAACTTTAATCATTAGTTCCCACAATCCTATTATTTTTCCTAGACATGATAATCAAGCAGCTATCTCCTATATAATCGACAGCAATTAACAGTTTTGGCGACGCGGGAAATCACTAAGAAACATTAACAGATCGGAGCGCCGTAAGATTTATCAGAATATGCCGAAAATATCTGCTCAATGGCATTAGAGGAGTATGCTTGGAAAGAGTAGTACAAAAGCAATCACACCACATCGCTATGTATCTAAGTTAAACTATTTCAATCTCAATGAATTTTCCCTATCAGCACTGATTCTTCCCCCTAAATTTAATTCATCGTCTCTTAAAGATTTGCTTTGCTTTATCGGCTATCACATTTTCATTTCCTTTCATAGGCTTTTCCGCCGGCGTCTATAAAATGTCTATAAAAAAGCAGTCAGATTATGATTGCTTCTACCAGCAGCAATGAAATGCCGATTAAAGATTTTGGCGTGGCCAATATTCCTGCTGCTTTAGGCATTGCCGCCCTCAAATTTTTCAGGCCGTTCGGTTGGTATTGGAAACGCTCAAACAACATCCGAATGCGGAAGTGTCTTTTACCGGCCATTCGCTGGGCGGCGGCTTGGCTACCTGAAAACCGTCATTGCTCCTCAATCCGTAAATTTATTTCAATTTTCGTAAAATTTCCTCACCAACATCCGGCCCTCACTCTCAAGTCAGACCAATCCCGCAAGCAGTCGCGATACGGAAACCGGCTTCCCTTAAGGCTTAGCCCTACTTCCCCTTCTATTGCACACATCTTTTTCCTTTTCCGTCAAATAATAAGCGGTAAATATTGAATAGGAATTCTATTCCATCATGCCGTCTTTTCAGGTAGCCTTCAGGTTACCTGAAAATGCAATTCACAATGGACACATCCAAGGAGCCATTATGTTGATATTTCGCCATTACGGACTCTGCCTGGCCACCACGCTGTGGCTGGCGGGCTGTTTTGAATTGGAGCCGCTCACCCACCAAAGCTGGAAAGAGGAGGTGGAGCTGAGCGACGGCACGGTGATTTTGGTGGAGCGGCGGCTGGTTGTGCAGGAAGGTGGCTTGCTGCCGGAAAGTATCGATAAGATTTTAAAAAATGAAGTGGAGGTGCTGGATGCCAAGGGTTTACCCCCTCCGCCCGTATGGTCGGACAAATGGAAACCGATGGTCTTGGATCGGGATGAACACGGCGTTTGGTTTATGGTGGTGATTCCCAGACATTGCTTCGACTGGAACAGCAGTTTCGCCTATCGCCAATACAAGGCCTATAACGGCGGTTGGCAACAAGTGGAATTCGATATGGGCTTAAATCTGCGCCGGCCGAATATCGAGTGGTATATCAAAAAAGAAATGCCGGAGATTCTGCGTTTGCGGGACAAACCGGAATGGGAGAAAGGAGGGGAGGCTGCTCCAGAATATCGAATCATTAATACTTCTTATCGCTCTGGATGTTAATCTCAATATCAACTAAAAACGGAGAAAACCCATGCTTACTGAAAAAGAATATGCTCAATTGGCCGCCCGTACTTATGACCGTACTGGGGCGAATAAAATCACTCTGCCCACCGATATAGAAGAAATCCACTGGCAAGACGATGATCCAAAAAGCGGCTTTTCCGCCGGTGTGTATCAAAAAGGCAATCAAATCGTGATTGCCTTTACCGGCAGCAATGAAACGCTGATTAAAGATTTTAGCGTGGCCAATATTCCGTCTGCTCTCGGTAGCAATAATGCCCAAATTATGCAGGCAGTGCACTTGGTATTGGAAACGCTCAAACAACATCCGAATGCGGAAGTCTCTTTTACCGGCCATTCATTGGGCGGCGGTTTGGCTACCTGAAAACCGTCATTGCCTCTCAATCCGTTAATTTATTCCAATTTTCGTAAAATTTCTTCACCAACATCCAGCCCTCACTCCCAAATCGGACCAATCCCGCAAGCAGTCGCGATACGGAAACCGGCTTCCCTTAAGGCTTAGCCCTGCCTCTCCTGACACCGCGCACATCTTTTTCTTTTTCCTTCAAATAATAAGCCGTAAATCTTGAGTAGTCAGCCTATTCCATCACGCTGGCTTTTCAGGTAGCCTTGGCTGCCTGCACCATCCGCAATCATCAGGAGAATACCCATGCGCAAACTTTACCGTTACAGCCTACTCCTCGCCGCCGCGCTGTGGCTGGCGGGCTGTTTTGAATTGGAGCCGATGACGCGGCTAAGCTGGAAAGAGGAAGTGGCGCTGAGCGACGGCACGGTGATTTTGGTGGAGCGGCGGCTGGCTGTGCGGGAAGGCGGCTTTCTGCCGGAGAGCGATGACAAGATTTTAAAAAACGAAGTGGAGGTGCTGGATGCCAAAGGCTTACCCCCGCCGCCCGTATGGTCGGACAAATGGAAACCGATGGTCTTGGATCGGGATGAGCACGGGGTTTGGTTTATGGTGGTGATTCCTAGGCATTGCTTCGACTGGAACAGCAGTTTTGCCTATCGCCAATACAAGGCTTATAACGGGGTTTGGCAACAAGTGGAATTCGATATGGGCTTGAATCTGCGTCGGCCGAATATTGAGTGGCGAATCAAAAAAGAAATGCCGGAAATTCTGCGCTTACGTGACAAACCGGAATGGGAGAAAGGGGGAGAGGCAGCTCCAGAATATCGAATCATTGATACTTCTTATCGCTCAGGATGTTAATCCAAAAATCAACTAAAACGGAGAAAAACCATGCTTACTGAGAAAGAATATGCCCAATTGGCCGCCCGCGTTTATGACCGTACTCGGGCAAATAAAATCACTATTCCTACCGACATAGAAGAAATCCGCTGGCAGGACGATGATCCGCTTACCGGCTTTTCCGCCGGCGTGTATCAAAAAGGCAATCAAATCGTGATTGCCTTTACCGGCAGCAATGAAACGCTGATTAAAGATTTTGGCGTAGCCAATATCCCTACGGCTTTAGGCATTGCCAGCCCTCAAATTTTTCAGGCCGTTCGGTTGGTATTGGAAACGCTCAAACAACATCCGAATGCGGAAGTCTCTTTTACCGGCCATTCTTTGGGCGGCGGTTTGGCTTCCCTGATGTCGATATTTTTTGACAAGCGGGCAGTGGTGTTTGATCCGGCACCGTTTAAAGCTGCCGCATTTAGCCGTGGCGTTTTATCGCGCATTCATGAACTGATGCAAAAGGAAAAATATGAGAATGCCGCACTATATGACTATATCTACCCCACAGTATCTACTTCCGATCTACCTCCTTCAGATAACAAAGAAATCCAGAAGCTGTTTTCCAACCGCAGAAGAAATGTGAGCAGTTGGCATGTTGGCGGCGAATTTTTAGAACCGCTACGCGACAATGCCCAACGCATAGGAGATGAATTCTATCCATTTGATATAAAACATGACTTTGGTGCGATTATCGGCGAAGGGCAAGAGCACAGGCTGGCTTCAGGCCATGATTTTCCAAGTACACTGGGCATTGAGGCTCTGCTCTTTTGGTTTGGAGGCGGATCTTTAGGCCACCCCGATGCCCCCAGCTTTGAAGAAGCAAAGAAATTACATTCTATTACGCTGCTGCAAGCCGTGCTGAACAGCGAGGCTTTGCGCCAAAGTCTGGCGGCCAACCCCGAGTTTTTCAAACTGCTGTTTGATGCGGAGCTATATGCCGAGCCCGATGCGGAATATTCAGAGAATCAAGATATTTTAACGCGTCTAGTGAAACAGCATATCGGCGGCCTGGACAAACAATTTGGCAATGATGCTAATGAACAGCTTATTAACGGCTATCCGGTATTGGATGTATTGGGTGCGGAACTGGCGCGTTTGTTAGAAGTACAGCCCACCGCTACACCCATTCGGCAAATGGTGGCAGTGCAATTACTGGAATGGTTTTACTACCAAAGCGAAGACTACCGCTATTCAGGCAAGCCGTTTTTCCAACAGGCGGCCGATGGCCTGCTGCGCTATATCCATGCGGCGGGCGAGGACTACGGCGGCGGCATCAATACCCGTGCCAACGGCACCACGGTTTCCAGCAACCGCTCGCATCAATACACCCTGCCCTGGCTGGCCGAAGTATTGGCGGCGCACGGCATCGAGCGGCCGGCTTCTTCGCTGGCCGACAAGCAGCAATGGAGTTTGGCTGCCGGGCAACAAGGCGTAAACGCAGATGCTGCCGGCAGCGCGCTCAGTCAGTTGATGGCCGGCGGCGCGGGCAACGATGTCTTTACCGGCGGCAGCGGCGACGATGTTTTGTTGGGCGGCGCAGGCAACGATACGCTGGACGGCGGCACGGGCTACAATATTTTGGCCGGCGGCCAAGGCCATGATGTGTACCGCATTGCCAACGGCAGCCATAATCTGATTGCGGATGCCGATAACGCTGGGCATTTGGAATGGAAGGGGCTGCGTTTGAGCGGCGGCCGGCGCTTGCTTAACGGCAATACTTGGTATGACGAGGCCAATTATATTGCCTACAGCCTATTGGACAACAATACCTTAATCATCAGCCACCATTCTCCCACCTCGGCGTTTACGGTGCGTATACAAAACTGGCAGCCGGGCATGTTGGGGCTGGAGATGGGCAATCAGTCTGCCGCCTCCACGCTGCGCGCTTATGTGGGCGATTTCCGCGCCAAGCTGATCGGCACTGAAATTGATCTGCATGTGAAACTGGGCGAGCCGGGCTACAACACTTATAAATGGTCGGCCACCCAACGTCTGCCAGACGGCCGCCTAAACAACGGCATTTATGAAAAAGACGGCTTTGACGATATTATTTTCGGCTCCCGATTAGGCGACCATATCGAAGGCCGCCTCGGCCACGATGCGCTGGACGGCGGAAAAGGCAATGATGTGATTGAAGGCGGTGCGGGCAATGATTTCTTGGTAGGCGGCGGCGGAGCCGACACCTTGCGCGGTGGTGACGGCATGGACTTTATTATGGCCAACTCTAGCCTGAATTTTGGTTTGCGCACTTCACCGAACGACCGGTGGCAGATGCCCTCTGACGGTGAGAAAGTGATTTTTGCCGGCAGTAAATGGGGGGTGTACCGCCGGAAGGGGGAGCATACCGTGGTGTATTCCGGTGCCAGTCAATTTACGCAGGATTCGGCGGAAACCGGCGGCGACCGGATCAGCGGCGGAAACGGAGACGACTATATCTACGGCAGCAATCAAAACGATGTGATTGAGGGTGACGGTGCGGAATACGATGCCGCTGCCAACCGTATTGTTTACTTTTCCGGCAATGATTTTATCCGCGCCATGAACGGCAGCGATACGGTTTACGGCGGCGCCGGCGATGACCTCTTGTTCGGCGACGGCATACTCCAAACCGACACTTTGGACTACGTGCCGGCACAAGAACACGGGATCGATGTTTTGGACGGCGGCGAAGGAAACGACCTTCTGGTGGGGGACGGCCATGACGATACGCTCTATGGCGGCGGAGGAAACGATACCCTCTACGGCGACCAAGCAGACTATGACCAGCGTTTTGCCGCGGGAGCGGCTTACTTGGATGTCCGTTACCACGGGCGGGATACGCTTTACGGCGGTGGCGGCAATGATCAATTAGTCGGTGGCGGCAACCACGATTATCTGGACGGCGGCGAGGGCAACGACAGGTTGTGGGGCGACGACGCAGACCGCATGCGTAACAAAGAGCTCAACGGCAACGACTATCTCTATGGTCGGGCAGGCGAGGATAGCTTGGAAGGGGGATACGGTAACGACTGGTTATACGGAGGAACGGACAACGATTATCTTCTTGGCGGCGGTGGTGGTGACTTCTTATACGGCGAAGAAGGAGACGACCAATTATGGGGCGATGACGGAGACCTCACGTCGCTGGCTGATCACGGTGCCGATTATTTGGATGGCGGTAATGGCGATGACGCACTTATCGGCGGCAGCGGCGGAGACACTTTACTTGGCGGGGACGGCCATGACCGCCTATGGGGAGACGACTTCAAATCAGAAGCCGAGCGTAATCCCCAAATCTCCGGCCGCGATCAATTGGATGGCGGCAAGGGTGATGATTACTTAGACGGTGGTGAAGATGAGGATATCTTAAGAGGCGGCGAAGGGGATGACAGTTTATTCGGCGGTGCCGGCAAGGACTTGCTATACGGCGATGAAGGCAACGACGCCTTGATAGGCGACTATCAGACACACAGCGCCGGCACACTCAACAATGACCAAGACCACGGCGACACCCTCTACGGCGGCGCAGGCGCAGATCAATTGGTGGGCGCTTGGGGCGACGACCACCTCTATGGCGGCGATGGCAACGATAAGCTGTGGGGTGACTTGGGCGTTCGTCCAGATCAAGCGGCCGACTATATGGCCGGCAACGATTTTCTCGACGGCGGAGCCGGTAACGATTTTCTTGATGGCGGCTACGGCAACGACACTTTATGGGGCGGCAGCGGACACGATGAATTGTACGGCAATGCCGGTGATGATTTTATACTCGGCGGCGACGACAATGACCATCTGATAGGCGGCACCGGCACCGATTATCTGAACGGGCAGGCAGGCGACGACGTTTATTTTGTCGACAACGGCGACGGCAAAACCACGGTGGACGACACGGAAGGCACGTCCACGATTGTGCTGGACGCTTTGGCCGACTGGTCGTTTGATTTCGACCGCAACGGTTTGGTGATGCGCAACGGTATTGAAGGCGATGCCCTGCATATTTCGGGCTACCACCTCGACCATCAAGCCGCCACCGTAAATTGGCAGCCGCTGTTTTTGGCGGATCGCAGCAGCAACGAACAAATTGATCTGCGGATTCTGTTTACCGAAAAGGGCAGCAGACGCATCGGCGGTAACGGAAACGACGATTTGCACGGCTATTTTACCGACGATCATCTGACGGGCGGTGCCGGCAACGACATTCTCAACGGTAGAGCCGGCAACGATGTGTTGGTCGGCGGTGCCGGTGCCGACACCTATGTATTTAGCGGCGAATGGGGGCAGGATACCGTTTATGCCGAACAAGCCGAAGACCATATGTATTTCCGCGACACGCTGTTGTCGGAAATCCGCTTTATCCGGGACGGCCAAGATTTGCTGTTGGTAAAAGCAAGTAGCAACAGCAGCGTGCGAATTGTCAAGCAATTTGCCGACAATACGGATTGGCAAGCACAAGGCGTGGTGAACTGGGAGTTTGCCGACGGCACCATCATCAAACCGGCCGATGTGGTGCAACTGGCTTTGAACGGTTCGGCCAACGGCGAACGCATTGTCGGCACTGACGGTGACGAAGACCTCAATGGCTACGGCGGCCACGACACCATTTTCGGCATGGGCGGCAACGACGTCATCAACGGCGGAGAAGGCAACGACGTACTCAACGGCGGGGCCGGTGCCGACACTTATGTCTTCTCCGGCCGCTGGGGGCAAGACACGATTCAAGCCGAGGGCGGCGAAGACCATATCTACTTCAAAGACACCAAGCTGGCCGAGGTCGGTTTCAAACGCGAAGGCAAAGACCTGTGGATCCGCAAACACGACAGCAGCGACAGCATTCTGATTCAGAATCAGTTTGCCGATGGACAAAGCCAAACCGCGCAGGCGGTGGTGAATTGGGAGTTTGCCGACGGCCAAATTCTCAAACCCGACCAAGTGCAGGCCCTGCTGGCCGACAGCGCAAGCGGCTTGGTGCATGCCATGGCCGCCTTCGGCGCCGGCAGCGGCGGCGCGGCCGCCCCCTTGGCCGCCACGCAAAACCAGCCCCTGCTGGCGGCTGCGCCGTTGGCTTGAGGCAAGCATCCGGCTTTTAAAGATAAAGGGCTACCTGAGAACTTTTCAGGTAGCCCTTTGTCGTTCAAATAAGCAATCGCTTACCTGGATACAAGCAAGCGCAAAAGCTACCTGAAAGCCCCCATGACGCAGAGCGCCGCTGAGGCATTTGTAGAGGCGACCTGAAAGCCGTTTAGAACGGTAGCAGACTGCTTTCAGGTAGCCTTGTGGCTGCCGGTAACCACCGTTTCCGCTTCCATCTTCAGCCTAAGCAGCCGCTTGATTTGATGATTACCGTGCCCGGCTGCTGCTCTGATCAGACGGATCAGACGGACGGGCCGGCCCGTACAGGCGTTGGCGCAGTACCGCCCAGCCGGTTTCGTCGGTTAGCGTACCGCTGTGCGCCAGCAACTGCAAATACGCCATGATTTGTCCGTAGCGGGCTTCTGCCAATTGCTGCCGCGCCTCAGCTTCGGCCTGAACCGCCTGCAATTCGTCCAGATTGCTGCGCACGCCCACCTGACGGCCCAGGCGGACGGATTCGAGTTTGCTTCGGTTACTCTCCCACAGCCGCTGATGGGCGAGAATGCGGTAACGGGCATCATGGGTTTGCCGGTACGCCTGATGTACGGCCAGGCGCACCCGCCGCTCGGCCGCTGTCAGCAGTTCCCGCTGCTGAAGTTCGCGGGCGGCGGCTTCGCGCACCCGGCTGGCGGTTTGCCCGCCGCTGTAGAGCGGGATATTCAGTTGCACGGATACGCTGCCGCCCCTGCTGCGGTAATGCCGGTCGAATCCGCCGTAGTCTTGGGTGTTGCGGTGATCCTGATAAGCGCCGTTGAGGCTCAGTTTGGGGCTGTGTCCGCCACGCGCCGCCGCCACAGCCTGCCGTGCCTGTTCCAGCGCCAATTGTTGCAACTGCCGTTCCGGATTGTGCTGTCGGGCCAGAGTTTGCCAATCGCTTTCCGAACGGCCGGCCAGCCAGTCCGCCGGCGGGCCGGCTGGCGGCAAGGCCTGCGGCAAGGTCTCGGTCAAGCCGGTCAGGTCGGCCAATCGGTGCCGCGCCAGCTGCAAACGGCTGACGGTATCGATTTCCTTGGCCAAGGCCGCATCGTGGCCGGCCTGCGCTTCGTGCACATCCACAATGGTGGCCGCTCCCTTGTCGAACAGCGCCCTTGCTTGCTGGCGTTGGCGGGTATAGGCCGCTTTCTCCTCCCGGATGGCCGCTAGGCTATCCTGCTGTTGCAGCACCGCCAAATAGGCCTGCGCCACTTCCAACAGCAAACGGCTTTCCGCCTCTTTCACCCGCCAAGCGGCCGCCTCCGCCGCCAAACGGCCTTGGCGGTATTGCGCCGTCAGCGCCGGATCAAACAGCACTTGCGACACCTGCACCTGCCAGCCGCGGCTGCTGCTGTCGGCGGCAGACGAAGCAGGCTGATGGCGGTAATGCGCCGTGGCCGACGCCTGGGGCAGCAAGGGCGCCAATGCCTGCCGCTTTTGCTCCGCCTCCGCCTCACCCGCATAACGGGCGGCCGCATAATCGGCGGAATGGGTTTTGGCGGCGGCAAACGCTTCCAGCAAATCGAAAGCGGCACCCTCGGCCGCCCACAAACCCAAACACAGCCCCAGCCACACACCCGGCCGGGGGAATCGAAGCACACGCCCCATATGTCAACACCGCCTAAAATAATCGAACCGTCTTATGCCGTCACACCGTCCGGCCCCAATACCATGAACAGGTACAAGAAACAGGCTACCTGAAAACCGCCGGCAACCGCTTTCAGGTAGCCTGCCGGCTACCGTCCTATTAGGCCCAGCCCTAACGCTCTTTCAAACTTTCGTCCACCTTGGTTTGCAAGGGACTGAGCAGATAATCGATCACCCGCCGCCGTCCGGTTTTGATTTCCGCCGTGATGTTCATGCCGCCGGTCAGCTTGACCGGCCGGCCGTCCACCACCAATTGATGCTCATCCAGCGTGATGCGGGCGGGAAACACCAAACCCAGCTGCTCATGCGCCACCGCATCCAAACCCACGCTCGCCACCTTGCCGGTGAGATAGCCGTAGCGGGTATAAGGAAACGATTCGATCTTCACCACCACGTCTTGCCCGCTGCGCACAAAGCCGATGTCTTTGTTCGGCACCATCACCTCCACCTCCATCCGCTCCTCGTCCGGCACCACCACCATAATCGGTTGGGCCGCCGTTACTACCCCGCCCACCGTATGCGCGGCCAGCTGCTGCACCGTGCCGTCCACCGGCGCGGTCAAGGTCATCAAACGGCGGCGTTGCCCCGCCCGTTCCGCCTGTCCCGCCAACTGCTCGGCCTGCTCCTCCGCCTGCCGCAAAGCATCGCGCGTATCGCGCTCCAGCGTTTGCGTATTCAACTGCCGGCTTTGCGCCACCTGGCGCATCTGCTCCCGAATCTGCTGCAAACGGTTGCGCTCGCTGGCCAAATCGTGGCGGCTCTGAATCCACTTGCCCTCCTGCTCGTAATAAGCGTGTTGCGAAATAAAATTCTTTGCCAGCAACTCCTTAAAATCCGCCGTGCGCCGCGCCTCAATCGCCGTCATCTGCGCCAGCTTGTCCGCCTGCGCCTGTACCGCGCGCGCCTCCGCTTCCCGAGCGCGTAATTCTGTCTGCAACTGCGCATCCTGCGTGTACCATGCCTGATACTGATTAGCCGCCAACACCTCTGCCGCCGTCACCGCCTCGTCGCCTAATTGCCATTGCGCCGCCTGCTGCCGGTCCAAACGCGGCGGCTGGCCCGAGGCTACCGCCGCCAACACCGCCTGCAAACGCAGCGTATTCAAACGCGCCGCCTGCAAAGCCTGCTGCGACTGCACCGCATCCGACTCCGAGCCGACCCCCTCCAATTCCGCCAACACCTGCCCCGCCTGCACATGCTCCCCGTCGGCCACCGCAATCTTGCGTACCAGCGCCGTTTCCAAAGACTGAATCGTCTTACTGCGCCCGTCCGGCGCCGTTTTGCCCTGCGCCACCGCCACAATGTCCATTTTGCCGATTAAGGCCCAAGCCAACGCCAAAAGCGCAAACAACATAATAAAACGCGCCGCCCATTTCGGTGCGGCGGACAACGGCGTTTCGGTCAATTCCAAATGGGCGGGCAAAAAAGCCAACTCGTCTTCACTACGTTTGGGCGGATCCAATTGGAAACGCAGCGGCCAAACACTGCGCCAAACGGCGGCATAACGACGCCACAAATCGCGGAAAGCCTGCAAACGGAAAGACATACGCACACCAAGCAAAATCAGAGAGAGATAAAAGAAAAACCGTTACCTGTTCAAACAGATAGGTTGCCAACAACAAGTGCGGCGGATAGTAGCGCAAGCCACTTTGGGTGTAAAGAGTCTAGAGCGCAATCAAGCCGCAACACCGCAGCAGTAACGGCAGCCGCAGCCGGTCAAATTGGCATGGACGACGGCACGCTTTCAGGTAGCCCAAGCAGGCCAAGATGGGATTTAAGATGAATAAATTCATACATATAAAAAGAATGAACAGATGAGTGCTTTCAGTTTATTTGGTCTGTGCAAGCAAAAAGCCGTTCAGCTACGTTTCCCTCAAACGGCTTACATAAAGCCGCAAAGCAGATGTTGCCAACCGTGACTTCTCTTCCCTGCGAGTTTGGCGCGATCTCGATCAGGACGGCAACACGGCGCAGATGGGCGATTTGGATTTAGCCGCCGATCCCCTCTCCAGTCGCCACAGCGAAGCGATTGAGTTAACCGACAAGCAGCGGCAGGCACCGAATTTGCAAGGCATGGGGCGGCGGACAGCCAATGACTGTTGCTGGGGCAGCGGGGGCAGAATTCAGGTAGCCTAAGCAGAGAGAATTAGAATTTATTTTTAATAAATTCAAACATATAATGACAATATAATAAATAGTGCTTTAAACTTATTTTGGCTTTACGGCAAGGGAGATTTGGGATACATTGCACGCCATCAGCGGTCTGTCGTATTTTTAGCCTCCTGTCGGATACAAGTATTCAATCTAACTTGATCAAGAAATTAAAACGAAAATTAGTTAAAAATCAAAACAAAAATATGGAAAAATATACCAAGATACAATCATTAATGGATAAATTAAGTATTTTAATTACTATAATTCTATTATTTTTTATAGTTAATAAAATGGCTTACACCAATCAACTTCCATGGTCTTTTTATATTTCCAAAAAGATTGGCTTCTTTTATTGGATAGGATGGGGTTATTTCTTAATATCATCTCTTACTATTAAATATATTTATGAAGTAAAATTAAAGAAATCACCAGATAGCAATTTCTTTTTAAGAAGGTATTTAACTTATCGCAATATATCAATTTTATTTGCGTTTTTTTTAATTATTTCTATTATTTAGGAGATTTAAGGATATGGGTGTTGGAAAAACAATCGAAAGAGGTGTCGCAATTATCACAACTACAGATGCTGCAGCATCTATGGCAAACAACCCTAGTAATATCAACATTCTGAGCAATACAGGACAAATAGTTGCGACAGCTGCCACATTTAACCCTATTACAACATTAGCATTAGCTCCTGCATCAATGGTATTAACTATAGGTAAAATATTAACTGATGCAAAAAATGGAGAACAAATTAGCCCTGGAGATATTTTGTCTGTTACAGGAAATGCCGTCGCAATTATTGGTGCTGTTGGTGCATTTACTGTAGGAGCCCCAGTGGCAATACCTGGACTAATAATTAGTGCTGGTTTAGGAATACTAGGAGTGGGAATAAATCAGGGATGGTTTAATGAGCCGGCTGACTATAATAATCTCCACCGCTCCGGCCAAATCCGTACCTACGACCCACTCGCCCTCGACGGCCTCGAAACCGTCGGCACTCAGCGCTTTTCAGGTAGCCTGTTCGACCACAACCGCGACGGCATCCGCACCGCCACCGGCTGGGTGGCCGCCGATGACGGCTTTTTGGTGTATGACCGCAACGGCAACGGCATGATTGACAATGGCGGCGAACTGTTCGGCGACAACACCCTATTGGCCGACGGCAGCCGCGCCGCACACGGTTATGCCGCTTTGGCGGAGTTGGATACCGACGGCAACGGCAAAATAGATGCTGCCGACCAGGCTTTCTCTTCCCTGCGCGTTTGGCGCGATCTCAATCAGGACGGCATCAGTCAAAGCGGCGAATTGTTTGCCCTGGCCGATGTCGGCGTTCAGGCGCTCAATCTGGCGCATACCACACCCAATACCAATTTAGGCAACGGCAACTTCCTCGCCCAATCCGGCA
This sequence comes from Neisseria shayeganii, assembly GCF_014054965.1. Lineage (NCBI taxonomy): Bacteria > Pseudomonadati > Pseudomonadota > Betaproteobacteria > Neisseriales > Neisseriaceae > Neisseria > Neisseria shayeganii. Next base: position 565,842 of record NZ_CP059567.1, read on the forward strand.
GCTATACCAAAACCGACGGCAGCACCGCGCAAATGGGCGATTTGGATTTGGCCGCTGACCATTTGTTTAGCCGCCACAGCGAAGTGGTGGAGTTGACCGACGAGCAGCGGCAGGCACCGAATCTGCAAGGCATGGGGCGGCTTCGCGATTTACGCGAGGCCGCCGCGCTTTCAGGTAGCCTGTCTGCCGTATTGGCGGCTTATGTCGAGGTGGTAAATGATGCTATATGGGAATGGGGTTTTAAGGTAGCCTAAATAGCTGCTTTTTATGCCCAATCATACGGATATATTAACGATATGCAATAAATGAAAGCGGGGGTATCGTGAAAATAAAATTAAAACTTCTTTATTTATGGATGTGTAGCGTTTTTTTATTAAATGCCTGTTTTCAAGGAGAAACCGAAATGAAACAAAAGCAAGAAGTGGATGTACCGGTAAGCGGGTATGAACATACCGTCCGTTTTGATGTGGCAGGAGTACATTTAGATGTGCCTTATGGTTATTTATATGAATATTCAAATAAAGTAAAACAAATGTGGTTGCAAAATAATGACAATCGTCATGAAATAGAGCCTTTACGCTTAATGGTGGCTGAAATGGAAACTTTATCGCCCTATAACCAAAAAACACAGCATCATTTTAAAAATCATGATAACGGAACAGGATCGGATGCCGTTAGCATGTTAATTTATAGTGGAGAGAAATGTAAAAATCTAAATAGTCTTGAACGTATGAAGGAATCGCTTAATCATGGCTATACTTATATGTCGGGACTACCTAGCGGCTATATTGGTTTTGAAAATAATTCTAATCCTACAAGGAGCAAAGACATTTATTTTGAAGATGAAAACGAGAAAACAATTTTAGGAATTAGAAAAGAAGATCATAATGGTAAGTTTGTTGTGCAAGCATTTTCTTGTCGTAATAACTTATATGTGCATTACTACTTAGATTATGAACCTGGAAATGAATTTCCCATTAATGATGCCATTCAATTTAACCAACGTTTGAACCAATTAATTGAAAGTATGATTGTTAATTAGTACAAGGAGAAATGCCATGTTTTGCCAAAGAAATAAAAAACCGATTCAGCTTACTCCGGAACAAATCCAGCAATTAATGCAATACGTTGATTTGGGAAATACCGCTGGCGGATGGAAATATTTAGCCGGATTGGGAGACCGTTATGCCGATGATGCCGCCGCAATTGTCGATCCCAATGGGGAACCAAAAGGAATGCACGCTTGGATGAAAAATGCAGTGGCACATGTTTGGGATCAGACCGTAGGAACAGATGTACGGAGAGAGAAGTTTAGTGATGTGGCACTTAGTCATTTTCGTAACTATGCAGAATATATTAAGGGAAATAATGGAAAAACTCCCGACACATACGAAATTGAAAAAAGCTATACTCGTGCTTTAGAAAACAACGGCGTTTCGAAAGAAGCCGCTATTGATTTACAAATCAATACCCTAGTTCACAACATCATAGACAAGGGCGGGATATGGGGCTTTGGTTTGGCTATGGATACCAACCGTATCAATATTGAAAATTATCTGATTATTGAAGGTAAATCAACCGGTGAGGCCGCCAGCCTACTGGCTTCTTCCTTGGCCCGAGGTTTAGGAGACAGTATTAATGAAAAAGGCGTAGGACGCTTTAAAGATGAATTACTTGACAGTCTTCGCGATATGGCTAGGCAATATGCTCAAGAACGATTTAGGAACTGGTTTTTGGATGACCCCTTACTATGCAACTCTTCCTTTGGTTGGTTAAATCCTTGGAATGAGCAAAACCGCTCCGGCCAATCCTACTCCTACGACCCCCTCGCCCTAGACCTCGACGGCGACGGCCTCGAAACCGTCGGCACCAACCGCTTTTCAGGTAGCCTGTTCGACCACAACCGAGACGGCATCCGCACCGCCACCGGCTGGGTGGCCGCCGATGACGGCTTTTTGGTCTACGACCGCAACGGCAACGGCATGATTGACAATGGCGGCGAACTGTTCGGCGACAACACCCTATTGGCCGACGGCAGCCGCGCCGCACACGGTTATGCGGCTTTGGCGGAGTTGGACGGCAACGGTGACGGCAAAGTAGATGCTGCCGACCAAGCTTTCTCTTCCCTGCGCGTTTGGCGCGATCTCAATCAAGACGGCATCAGCCAAAGCGGCGAATTGTTTGCCCTGGCCGATGTCGGCGTTCAGGCGCTAAATCTGGCGCACACCACACCGAATACCCATTTAGGCAACGGCAACTTTCTCGCCCAATCCGGCAGCTATACCAAAACCGACGGCACTACGGCGCAAATGGGCGATTTGGATTTGGCCGCCGATCTGCTCTTCAGCCGGCACAGCGAAACGGTTGAGTTGACCGACGAGCAGCGACAGGCGCCGAATCTGCAAGGCATGGGGCGTGTGCGCGATTTACGCGAGGCCGCTGCGCTTTCAGGTAGCCTGTCTGCCGTATTGGCGGCTTATGCCGCTGCCGAGACCAAGGCGGAGCAGATGGCGCAGCTGGATCAATTGATGGCGGCCTGGGCGCAGACCGACAGCCGCTACGGCAGCTATACCCCCACTTTAAGCCTGCCCACGGCTTTGCTGCCGGATTGGGGCGGCGGCGGTACGGGCAACCCGGACGAGGGCTGGGGCGATACCCGCCGCAACGGCGCGCCGGCTTTGGCGCTGACGCCTTCCCAAATCCAAGCCATCCGCGAGGGCAAGGTGGTGTTGTCCGAGCAGACGCTGAATGATTTTGATGCGCTCAAAGACAAAATCCGCATTTTGGATGCGTTTACCGGCCAGGATTCGCGCCGTCTGGCTTACGCCACTGAAGATCAGGCGAAAAACATTATTCAGGTAGCCCGCACCACTTACGACAGCCTGTCGGCCAATCTCTACCAAGGCCTGCTGTTCCAAACCCGTTTGCAGCCCTATCTGAACGCCATCGGCTTTACGCTGGAGAATAACGAATTCAAACTGGATTACAGCGGCGTCTCCGCCCTGTTTGAGCAAGTCCACACCGAAAATGCGCATAAGGCTTTTGTGGATTTGGGCGAATTTTTGGCGTATGGCAAAGCCAGCGATTGGGCGGTGGCCGGCAAGGCACTGATGGAACGCTTTATCGACGAAGCCAAGACTGCGGGGACACTGGCGGAATGGACGGACAGCCTGGGCAAAGATGCTGTGAACGCATTGAGCCGAACATCCGGCGGCGAGCGCAATGATGTGATGTGGGGCTTTAATTTCAATGGTCACGGCTCAGGCTACCTGAACGCCGGCCAAGGCGACGATTTGCTGATTTCCGGTAAGAGCAACGAATCCTTTACCGGTGGCGAAGGTTCGGATACTTATGTGTTTGCCAAAGGCTTCGGCCAAGACACGGTGTATAACTACGATGTCTCCGCCGGCCGCAAAGACACCATCCGCTTTACCGATACGGTGCAAAGCGACTTCCGCTTCAGCCGCAACAATAACGATTTGGTGATTGCCGCCAAAAAGGGCAATGACCGGGTAACCGTCAGCAGCTATTTCCATCAAGATGCCAGCAGCGGCCACCAGGTGGATGAAATCGTGTTCGCTGACGGCAGCAAACTGGATGTGGCAGCGGTCAAGGTGCTGGTACAGCAAGGCAGCGAAGGAAATGATGGGCTATATGCCTATGCCGGCGGCAGCACGCTGAACGGTTTGGCCGGTGATGACTGGCTGATCGGTTCCGCTGATGCCGATACCCTGGACGGCGGCGACGGCAATGATTACCTGTACGGCCGCAACGGCAATGATGTGCTGATCGGAGGTGCCGGCAATGACAATCTGTACGGTGAAGACGGTAACGACCGTTTGGAAGGCGGGGATGGTAATGACTCACTGTATGGCCATCATGGCAACGACACTTTAATCAGCGGGGCGGGCAATGATTCCTTTACCGGTGGTGAAGGTTCCGATACCTATGTCTTTGCCAAAGGCTTCGGCCAAGATACGGTATATAACTACGATGTCTCCGCCGGGCGCAAAGACACCATCCGCTTTACCGATGCGCTGCAGAGCGATTTCCGCTTCAGCCGCAACAATAACGATTTGGTGATTGCCGCCAAAGAAGGCAATGACCGGGTAACCGTCAGCAGCTATTTCCATCAAGATGCCAGCAGCGGCCACCAGGTGGATGAAATCGTGTTCGCTGACGGCAGCAAACTGGATGTGGCAGCGGTCAAGGTGCTGGTACAGCAAGGCAGCGAAGGAAATGATGGGCTATATGCCTATGCCGGCGGCAGCACGCTGAACGGTTTGGCCGGTGATGACTGGCTGATCGGTTCCGCTGATGCCGATACCCTGGACGGCGGCGACGGCGATGACAGGTTATATGGCAACGGCGGTAACGATGTGCTCACAGGCGGTTCAGGCCATGACTATCTATACGGTGGGGATGGGGATGACCGTTTGGATGGCGGGGAAGGATACAATTACCTGTATGCCGGTGATGGTGACGATACCTTAGTTAGCGGTACGGGCAATGATTCTCTTACCGGAGACAGTGGATCGGATACTTATGTGTTTGCCAAAGGCTTCGGCCAAGACACGGTGTATAACTACGATGTCTCCGCCGGCCGCAAAGACACCATCCGCTTTACCGATACGGTGCAAAGCGACTTCCGCTTCAGCCGCAACAATAACGATTTGGTGATTGCCGCCAAAAAGGGCAATGACCGGGTAACCATCAGCAGCTATTTCCATCAAGATGCCAGCAGCGGCCACCAGGTGGATGAGATTGTGTTCGCTGACGGCAGTAAGTTGAATGTAGAAGTCGTAAAGGCGTTGGTATCAAACGGCAGTGAAGGCAACGATAATCTTCAGGCTTTCAGCTACGGCAGCACTCTGCAAGGTTTTGCCGGTGACGATTATTTGTATGGCAACGACGGTAACGACCGTTTAGAGGGTGGCGAAGGTAATGATACGCTGTATGGCTATCGTGGCAACGATACCTTAATCGGCGGTGCGGGCAATGACTACCTGAACGGCAGCGAAGGTTCCGATACCTATGTCTTTGCCAAAGGCTTCGGCCAAGACATGGTGTATAACTACGATGTCTCCGCCGGCCGCAAAGACACCATCCGCTTTACCGATACGGTGCAAAGCGACTTCCGCTTCAGCCGCAACAATAACGATTTGGTGATTGCCGCCAAAAAGGGCAATGACCGGGTAACCATCAGCAGCTATTTCCATCAAGATGCCAGCAGCGGCCACCAGGTGGATGAGATTGTGTTCGCTGACGGCAGTAAGTTGAATGTAGAAGTCGTAAAGGCGTTGGTATCAAACGGCAGTGAAGGCAACGATAATCTTCAGGCTTTCAGCTACGGCAGCACTCTGCAAGGTTTTGCCGGTGACGATTATTTGTATGGCAACGACGGTAACGACCGTTTAGAGGGTGGCGAAGGTAATGATACGCTGTATGGCTATCGTGGCAACGATACCTTAATCGGCGGTGCGGGCAATGACTACCTGAACGGCAGCGAAGGTTCCGATACCTATGTCTTTGCCAAAGGCTTCGGCCAAGACACGGTGTATAACTACGATGTCTCCGCCGGCCGCAAAGACACCATCCGCTTTACCGATACGGTGCAAAGCGACTTCCGCTTCAGCCGCAACAATAACGATTTGGTGATTGCCGCCAAAAAGGGCAATGACCGGGTAACCATCAGCAGCTATTTCCATCAAGATGCCAGCAGCGGCCACCAGGTGGATGAGATTGTGTTCGCTGACGGCAGTAAGTTGAATGTAGAAGTCGTAAAGGCGTTGGTATCAAACGGCAGTGAAGGCAACGATAATCTTCAGGCTTTCAGCTACGGCAGCACTCTGCAAGGTTTTGCCGGTGACGATTATTTGTATGGCAACGACGGTAACGACCGTTTAGAGGGTGGCGAAGGTAATGATACGCTGTATGGCTATCGTGGCAACGATGCCTTAATCGGCGGTGCGGGCAATGACTACCTGAACGGTGGAGATGGCTCGGATACTTATGTGTTTGCCAAAGGTCATGGGCAGGACTCTGTCTATGAATATTCGGCCAATTCGGTTAATGATACTTTACGTATGGAAGGCATTAAATTGTCGGAAACCGAGTTCCGCAAATCCGGCAATGATTTAGTGCTGTCCGGTTATGGGGAAGGCGATGCCGTATATATCCGTTCCTTCTTCGGCGGCAGCCAGTATCAGGTGGAAAACCTGGTCTTTGCCGATGCCACCCTGCAACATACCGACCTGCTACGCGTGGCCGGCAATGCCAATGGTCTGATCAATGCAATGGCGGCCTTCGGCAACGGCAGCGGCGGTAGTGCGGCGGCTTCGTCGAATACACAACAGCCCCTTCAGTTGGCGCCCTCGGCATTGGCTTGAGGGAATTGAACTGGTTGTCGGCAGATAAAAAGGGCTACCTGAATCGTTTCAGGTAGCCCTTTTCCCGGTGGTTTGCCGCCATGTATCGGTTTGGCACTGCGCTTGGCTTTATTCGTTCTGCAAGCGGTACAGGTAGCGGTAGTAGCCGTCTGTTTTGGCCAGCAGTTCTTGGTGGGTGCCGGCTTCGACAATGCGGCCTTTGTCCATGGCGATGATGCGGTGGCAGTGGCGTACGGTGGAAAGGCGGTGGGCGATGATGAGTACGGTGCGGTTTTGGCAGATGGCCTGCATATTCTGCATGATGGCGCGTTCCGATTCGTAATCCAGTGCGCTGGTGGCTTCGTCAAAGATCAGGATGCGCGGATTGCCGACCAAAGCGCGGGCGATGGCGATGCGTTGGCGTTGTCCGCCGGAGAGGCCGGCGCCCTGCTCGCCGACTACGGTGTCGTAGCCTTCGGGCAGCTCCATAATAAAGTCGTGGGCGCCGGCCAGCCGGGCAGCGTGGATGATGCGTTCCAGGGGCATGCCGGGGTCGCTCAGGGCAATGTTGTCGCGTACGCTGCGGTTAAGCAGGACGTTTTCCTGCAACACCACGCCGACTTGGCGGCGCAGCCAGGCGGGGTCGGCCAGCGCCAGGTCGTTGCCGTCCACCAACACTCGGCCGCGCTCGGGCACATACAGCCGTTGCACCAGTTTGGTCAGGGTGGATTTGCCGGAGCCGGAGCGGCCGACAATGCCGAGCACTTCGCCGGCGCGGATGTGGAGGCTGAGGTCGCGCAGAATTTCAACGCCGTCCGGGCGGTAACGGAAAGAGACGCGCTCGAAATGAATGTCGCCGCGGATATCGGGCAAAGCCAGACGTGATTGCGGGTTTTCGGTGGGGGTGTTGAGGATGTCGCCCAAGCGGGCCACCGAGATGCCGACTTGCTGGAAATCCTGCCACAATTGGGCCAAACGGATCACCGGCGCCGCCACTTGCCCGGCCAGCATGTTGAAGGCAATCAACTGGCCGACAGTGAGCTGGCCGTCGATGACCAAGCGGGCGCCCAGCCACAAGGTCGCGACGGTGACCAGTTTCTGAATCAGCTGCACCCCCTGCTGGCCGATGGTGGCCAAACGGGTCACGCGGAACCCGGCCGAAACATAGGCCGCCAGTTGCTGATCCCAACGGCGGGTCATCTGCGGTTCGACCGCCATGGCTTTGACGGTGCCGACGGCGGTGACCGATTCCACCAAAAAAGACTGGTTGTCGGCATTGCGGGCGAATTTGTCGTTCAGCCGCGCCCGCAGTATCGGGCTGATGGCGGCGGACCAAACGGCATACAGCGGCAGGGAGGCCAATACAATCAGGGTCAGCCAGCCGCTGTAGTACCACATCACCAGGAGGAAGATAAAGGAGAAACACAGATCCAGCACCGAAGTCAGAGCCTGGCCGGTCAGGAAGGAGCGGATTTGCTCCAGCTCGCGGACGCGCGCCACCGTATCGCCCACCCGGCGGTTTTCAAAATAAGCCAGCGGCAGGGCCAGCAAATGGCGGAACAGCCGTGCGCCCAACTCCACATCAATGCGCGAGGTGGTGTGGGCAAAAATATAGGTGCGCAAACCGCCCAAGATTACTTCGAACAGGGTCACCACCAACAAGGCGACGGCAATCACATCCAGGGTGGAGAAGCCGCGGTGTACCAGCACCTTGTCCATCACCACCTGGAAAAACAGCGGCGTGACCAGGGCAAACAGCTGAATCACCACCGATACCGCCAATACCTCCAAAAGAATGCGGCGGTACTTGATGACCGCCGGAATGAACCAGGTGAAATCGAAGCGTGACAGCTGCCCCAGCACGGACGCCCGTGAAGCCACCAAAATCAGCTCGCCCGAATAACGCCCGGCAAAGTCTTCCCGCGACAAGACCTCCGGCCGCCCGGCCTGCGCATCCTGAATCAAAAAACGGTCTTCATCCACTTTTGCCAAGACGAAATGTCGGCCGTCCTCGCACCAAACCATGGCCGGCAGCGACAGCAGCGACAAGCGGTCGATGTGTTTGTGCGCCACCCGTTTGGCCTTCAGCCCCAATTCCTTGGCCGCCAACAACCACTCGGTTTGCGATAAATCCGTCCCGTCGGCGGAAAAGCGGTGCAGGATATCGGCCGGATTGGCGGCAATGCCGTGGTAATGGGCCAGCAGAATCAAGGCGGAGAGCGCGGAAGGCGGAGAAGAGGCGGTCATGGCGGCAACGGAAGAAGACAGATAAAAATAGGATGAAGACACAAAAAAACATGCGGCACGATAATACTGGCCGCTAACGGAATGTCAAGCAAACAGGAGCATAAAGCCGAACCAGTGTAAAAATTCGCTGAAATTAAGATACGAAAGGACTGTCTCCTGAGCTAGGCAACAGTCCTTCCGCGTCATTTATTTGTTACTTAGCTAGCTGGTTTTTTAAAGCCGCAATCAATTCATTGGCCATCGCCAACTCTCTAGCCTGCTGTTCCAGCAAATTGTCTTTATAAGACAGCTGGCTGGACAGATGCTCCATTTTCAACCGAAGCTGCTCAACTTCCATCATTACGGCTTGGCTCCCGCTGTAAAAATTGTGCCCTTGTTTCAAACTGCCTTCATTGATCAGGCAAATCATATTGTTGTCGGAATCAGGCATCAGATCAAACAACTGAATACCCAACGCCTCGGCGATGTCCTGCAGACGCTGCACGTTAGGTTGGCTCCTGCCCTGTTCAATCTTGGCATAGCCACTTAGAGAAAGATTCAGTTTTTCAGCCATTTCCTCCTGCGTCCATTTCTTCTGTTCGCGAAACATACGTATTTTTTCATGTGCTTGCATAGATGATGACTTTTACGGTGTGCAACTGTCGTTTGAGTTGCTGGTTAGAGAAGAACGGTACCCATAAACTACAGAAACTCTTGATGCCTGATTGTAAATAATCAAATTTTCTTTGTCCATGTGGATCTTAACTACCGATTCGGGATAGACGACTGCTGACTGACAGTCCAAATGAAGAAAGCAAAATACCGCTCAGGCAAAACATCTCAAGTTCCGATCAGTTTATCAGACAGCTAAACATACAGGCCACTTATGAAAGGCAAAGTCAAATGGTTCTCGGCAGACAAAGGCTACGGCTATCTGATCGACGAGGACGGAACCGAGCATTATTTCAATGTCCGCCACATCCGAGGCAGCGATTTGCCGAGAAACGGCGACGAGGTGGCATTCGAATCGGCACCGGGCAAACGCGGGCCGATTGCCAAGCAGGTTCAAATTACCGGCAGACCTCAGAAAACGCAGGACTCCAATGATGAACGGGTGGTGTGCAAAGGGTGCGGTAAAAAGATGGTTCCGAGATTTGTTTATCGGAGGGGGAGAGCCAGTTGGACGGCCCACCGCTCGTATATCAGCCACTCGGTATGCCCTTATTGCGCCACGACCTACCAATATTTAGATAAAGGCTGCTTTATCGCAACGGCGGTATACGGCGATGCTTATGCCGAAGAGGTGATTGCTCTGCGTCGTTTCCGTGATGAGACACTGCTGCGCCACCGGGCAGGTTCTTGGTTGGTGGCCTTGTACTACCGCCTGTCGCCTCCTCTTGCCGAACGGTTGAAACGGATGCCGGGAACGGCGGCGTGGATCAGGCGGCTGCTGGATCGTTTGGCTGCCCGTTATCAGTAGGAATTGTCGTACAGGTGCAAACAAGAGGAAAGGAGGATGGCGGAGAAGGAGTGGTCGCGACATCGGCAATCTGTCACAGCTTGATGGTGGCGACAATTAAAGAAGAATTGGCTATTTCGGCCAAGGACGAACCCAAACAACAGGAGATTTTGACAATGAGATTGAAACTAGGTGCAACCACCCTTTGTGCCTGCTTATTGGCCTGCAGCCTGCCGGCGACAGCGGCACCGGCTGCCGAGGCGGTTTTGGCTCAAGCGGCCGCGGCGGTGGAACAGGGGGATTACCGGCAGGCAGAACAGCTGTTGACACCTCTGGCCGCCGGTAATGCGGAAGTACAGGCCCGCTTGGGCGAGCTGTATTACCGCAGCGGCGACATGGACCAAGCCCGCCAATGGTTCGAGCGGGCGGCCCGAAGCGGTCATCCGGTGGCCCAATACAATATCGGGATGTTTCACAAGCAGGGGATTGCCGGTCGGCAAAACGCACGCCAAGCAAGGTTGTGGTTCGAGCGTTCTGCCGCACAGGGATATGCGCCGGCACAAAACTCCCTGGGTGTGATGTATCAGACAGGGGAAGGCGGTTTGCGTCGGAACAGGCAGCGGGCACTGGCGCTCTACCGGCAATCGGCCGCCCAAGGTTACGGCATCGCACAGGAAAACCTCGAGCAGTTGATGCGGCAGTCTTTTTAAAAACCGGCGACTTTCAGGTAGCCGTCATTTCTATAATAGGAGGAATATTTATGATCATCAAACATCCGTTACTGGCATTCGCCGTACTGGGCTGTGGCTTGTCCCTACCCGCATCGGCTTCCCCCAAAGCGCCGGTGCCGCAAACGGAACAACGGCAAACCGCGACCCAAGACAACCAGTTTCCTCCGCGGCCGGCCAAGGTTAACGGGCGCGTGTCCTGCAATACGCGTTGCATCAATAGCCAATGTTGGCGCACTTATGACAACGGACGGAAAGTGCGTTTTCAGGCCAGACAGAAAATCAATCCGTTCTCCAACCAATTCGAGTGGGATGCTGGTCCCTGCTGAACGCAACCGGACAATCTTCTCATCTTCAATCTGCCAAGAAAGTGATGAATATGCTGAAACCCTGGATACTCGCCGCCGCCTTATTCGGCAGCGTCTCTCTCGCTTATGCCGGGCCGCGCTTGGCCCACGACAGCCATCAAGCCAGACAAACTGCCGTCAAACAGGTGATGGCGGTTTACGGACAGAACGGTATGGCGGGTTTGGAGGATTTGGTACGCCGTTGTTACCGCCAAACGGCGGCCAGAAACCACCTGAAATGCGTCCATCTGGATTTGGCTTCTAGCCTTCTGGACAGCCAAATGGCCCGACTGATCGGTCAGCAGGCCGACATCCCGCCCGAACAGTTGGTGCGCCCTTATTTCAATCTGGAACAGGCCAGCCAACGGATCGGGCCGGTATTCGACCGCTTCGGTTATACCGATAACGGCGAGTTTCAGGCGGTTTTTGGCCGCATTTTTGTTGATATTCAAAACATTATGGCTCAGCAATAAGCCAGTTCTGTACTTCGATAAGGAGGGCATCATGCAATACGGCAGCATCCGTCTAGCCGCCGCCTTACTGGCGCTCAGTTTCTGTATCACTGCCCAGGCCGACCTGACACCTCAACAAAGAATGGCATTTTCAGAAGCAATCCGACAAAAAGACCATTCCGCAGCTATCGATATGCTGCATCCCTTAGCCGAGAGAGGCGATCGAGAAGCACAAAATAATCTTGGTGTGATGTATATGGAAAAAGACCTCCAGCAAGCTGCCGAATGGTTTCGAAAGGCGGCTAGACAAGGATATATCCATGCACAGTCTAATCTCGGCATGATGTATCACAGTGGTCAAGGAGTGGATCAAGATTTCAGCAAAGCGGCTTATTGGTTTCGCAAGGCTGCCGAACAGGGACACGGCTTTGCACAAAGCCGTCTCGGCACCATGTATCTCAAAGGTCAGGGAATGCCACAAAATGACCGTCAGGCCGCAATATGGATTCATCGGGCCGCACAGCAAGGATATGCAGAAGCACAATACAATCTCGGCATACTATACCGGCAAGGATTGGGGGTGAGCCGAGATCTTCGTCAAGCCGAAACTTGGTTTCGAAAAGCCGCAGAACAAGGCAACTCTGATGCCATCCGGGCTTTGCAGCGATTGGGGCAATGATGAACTACCTCGGGCTACCTGAAAGTTTTCGGGCAGCCTGAATGAAAATAGCTTCCGATTTCTCTCCATATCCATAGTTAACAATCCAAGAGTGTTCATTCTTGCTCAGCCAAATTCTGCAAGATCCACACATCCACTCTCGAAAGAATCTCATTATGCAATGTTTCAAGTTCCGCTTCGCCTCCGCTCTGCTGGCACTCAGTTTCTGCTCTGCCGCACAGGCCGACTTTACCCCACAACAAATAACACAGTTATTAGAAGCCAACCAACGTAGCGATCATGCTACCGCCCTCCGTATCATCCGCCCATTGGCCGAACGCGGTGACCGGGCAGCGCAATACGAGCTCGGAGTAATGTATTACGAAGGGAAAGGAGTCAGGCAGAGTGCCCGCCATGCTCTCAACTGGTTTCATAAAGCAGCGCAACAAGGGCATGCCAAAGCACAATTCAATCTTGGTGTGATGTATGTGCAAGGACAAAGGGGAATAACCCAAGATTACCGTCAAGCAGTTTACTGGGCCCGTAAATCAGCTCAGCAAGGAGATCCCGATGGGCAACATCTGCTCGGAGTAATTTATTATGAAGGAAGAGGTATACCATCGAATAAGCGCCATGCCGCAACTTGGTTTCTCAAATCAGCACAGCAGGGGCATGCCATGTCGCAATACAATATTGGTTTGATGTATGCAAAAGGCCTAGGTATGGCAAGAGATCTGCATCAAGCAGAATTATGGATTCGCAAGGCAGCGGAACAAGGGAATCAAAATGCGGTTCGAGCTTTGCAGGAATTACAAGGATACTAAATAGCTTTCACCACTTTGGAGGCATCTGGGCTACCTGAAACTTGTAGGCAGTCTTAGGGGCTGTTGGCAATACGCGTTGTGGCTGTCTTTTGACTTCGCAAGTCCGCTGCGCTACCCGATTAAAAAGCCACGGCTGGCTGGTTGGAAATGCTTACAAGGTACCCAATCTCGCCTCTCTTTGGCATACATGGTTTTTAACACGAAAAACCGCTTCACCAACCAAACCGCTGCGCTGTCAACAGCCCCCAGTTCTGACATATCTTCGCACCATTACATCGCGATCGTGCCAAGCTTACGGTGCAGATTACTCTCTCCCCTGGGGCACAGCTCCGGAAGTACATATGGATGGTACAAACCATCTATGGCTGATTGAGGTAGCAAGGCAAACCTTCTTGCTGCTGCCTAGTCATACTGCCCATCTTCACGCAGCGACAATTGCTTGGTCATTGCAAATGAAAAAAGGCAAATGAAAAAAGCCGATGAACAAATCACCGGCTTTTTTCAATGGTACACAAAGTGGTACATATTTTTTCTATAACCTTTAATTATCTAATAAAATTAAATAATTAAAATCAAATGTGGCGGAGTAAGAGGGATTCGAACCCTCGATGCAGGTTTTAGCCCACATGCACCCTTAGCAGGGGTGTGCCTTCAGCCTCTCAGCCATTACTCCGGCTTTCTAAAGCGTGAACTATACCGAAAGCAATTTTCAAGGTCAAGCTTTTTTCTGAGGCGGGAGCGCATGAAACGGGAGGTTTTTATTTCAGCGATGAATTTATTCTCGTTCCGGCGGAGGCCGCATTTCATGCTCTGGCTTTTCCGAGTATAATCGCCAAGTTTTGGCGGCAGACAACAGTTTGCCGAACATGATCTCGATTATGGAGTGCGAAGCATGAGCGCAATTATTGATATTTTCGCCCGCGAAATCCTGGACTCTCGCGGCAACCCTACTGTGGAATGTGATGTTTTGCTGGAATCCGGCGTCATGGGCCGGGCCGCGGTGCCCAGCGGCGCTTCTACCGGCGAAAAAGAAGCCTTGGAGCTGCGCGACGGCGACAGTGGCCGCTATTTAGGCAAGGGGGTTTTACAGGCGGTAGAAAATGTGAATAACGAAATTGCACAAGCCTTAATCGGTATTGATGCTTCCGAGCAAAGCCATATCGACCAAGTAATGATGGATCTCGACGGAACCGACAACAAAGGCCGTTTGGGCGCCAACGCCATGCTGGCCGTTTCCATGGCTGTGGCCCGCGCCGCTGCCGAAGATGCCGGCCTGCCGCTCTACCGCTATTTGGGTGGCGCCGGCTCGATGGCGATGCCGGTGCCGATGATGAACGTGATCAACGGCGGCGCTCATGCCAACAACAGCCTTGATATTCAAGAGTTCATGATCATGCCGGTGGGTGCCGAAAGTTTCCGTGACGCCCTGCGTTGCGGTGCGGAAATTTTCCACCACCTGAAAAAACTGTGCGACACCAAAGGCTATTCCACCACCGTAGGCGATGAAGGCGGTTTTGCACCCAATCTGGCCAGCCACGAAGACGCCATTAAATTGATTCTGGAAGCCGTGGCGGCCGCTGGTTATGTGGCGGGTAGCGACGTGGTGCTGGCTCTGGACTGCGCTTCCAGCGAATTCTACCAAGACGGCAAATACCACCTGAGCGCAGAAGGTTTGGCTCTCAGCAGCGCCGAATTTGCCGATTATTTGGCCAAACTGGTGAACGACTATCCCATCATCTCCATCGAAGACGGCATGAGCGAGCATGACTGGGAAGGCTGGAAACTGCTGACCGAACGATTGGGCGGCAAGGTGCAGCTGGTGGGCGACGATTTGTTTGTCACCAATCCCGCCATCTTAGCCGAAGGCATTGAGCAGGGTCTGGCCAATGCCCTGTTGGTCAAAGTGAATCAAATCGGCACGCTGAGCGAAACCCTGAAAGCCGTGGATTTGGCCAAGCGCCACCGCTATACCAGTGTGATGAGCCACCGCTCCGGCGAAACAGAAGACAGCACCATTGCCGATTTGGCTGTCGCCACCAATTGTATGCAGATCAAAACCGGCTCCCTCAGCCGCTCTGACCGAATGGCCAAATACAATCAGCTTTTACGCATCGAAGAAGAGTTGGGCGAGGCCGCTTGGTATCCCGGCAAAAAAGCGTTTTATCAGCTGGGTTAAACCGTTTTAGGAATACGGTATGAAATGGGTAACGCTGGTTTTACTGGCCGCCTTGCTTTGGCTGCAACAAGGTTTATGGCTGTCTAAAGGCGGTTGGCGCGATATGTGGCGCTTAGAAGCAGAAGTGGAAGCCCAAAGCCTTGCCAACGACGCATTGGTGGTTCGCAACCAAGCTTTGGCTGCCGAAGTGGAAGATTTACGCAACGGTCAAGACGCCATTGCCGAAATCGCCAGAACCGATCTAGGCTATGTGCAAAGCGGCGAAACCTTCTACCGCATCTTGCCGGCAGAGACCGCAGCAGAATAAAACGGCTGATTTTCAGGTAGCCTGTGGCATATAGGCTACCTGAAAACTTTTTATCGCCCCCAAATACTTGCCCGACCGCATTTTATCTAGCCGTCTCCGGCTTCCAGTCCAATCCTACAACGTCGATTTCATGCTGTTTATCGGGCTTTGTTTCCACTATCTTGGATATTCAAAAAAATATTTCGGATATTATTTTCTCATTGAATCATTATTTTATTATCCATAAAAATAGGGACCCAATATCCATAAACCATCAATAAAAACACAATAATCATGAGCAGCGCCACCACCCAATTGATCATGGCAAATAGATACCAATTGATATAACGAATGTTCTCTTTGGGTTTTTTATGGGGCATCAGCTTGTGTTTTATGCTGGTCATCAAGGAATCTATGACAATCAAAAGCACCATGGCAAACAAAGCCAACAAACCCAGTATATCGAGAATGGGCCCAAAAGAAAGAACACGAAAAAAAGCATAAACCATGGCTTCGGGCATCATTGCAAAAGCCACATAAGTAGCCATTCCCGCAACAACAAACAGCCCCCTCATCAATTTTTGAATAGGGTTTTGTGCTGTCGTTAGTTTGGGGGTAGCGTAGCCGAATGGCATTTTTCCTTTCAAGCTCAGCCAAGCCCACAGCCCACCCATCATCAGCGCCGCCATCCCCAAGAGCACGCGTTCGGCTGAAATGCCTATGTCCTCTTTATCAACCAGAATGACCAAGCCAAGCCAAATAAACTGCAACACAAAAACGCTAGGTATGGTGATGATCAGAAGGCGGAAGATTTCTCTCGGTTTATTTGAAGGTGAAGTATTAAGATTTTTATTCATCATCGTTCATATTAGATCTAAAATGCCGGTGATTTCTCAAATCAGTGACTGAAATTATCAAAAACAATAGCACATAAAAGTATTTCGCCTGGATTTACTAAAATTTTTTATTTTCCCCACTTTAATTCTTTTTCAAGCAATCAAATTACTTATGCCGCAACAAGACAAACTCGGTTCCGGCTGGATGGTGATTGCCGCCGCTGTTTTCGCCCTAATGGGCGCGCTGGTCAAAAAAGCCGGCAGCGATTTCGGCTTCGGTTTCAACGAGCTGGTTTTCTGGCGCACCGCCTTCGGCCTGGTGGTATTGGGCGGTTTGGCGCTGTTGCGGCGTCAAGATTTTCGTACGCCCCATTGGCATGCCCACCTCAGCCGCGGCGTGGCCGGCACCCTTGGCCTGATGCTGTTTTTCTATGCCATCGCCCACCTGCCTTTGGCCACGGCCGTTACCTTAAACTACACCTCTTCCTTGTTTCTCGCGCTGCTTTCCTTTCTGTTGCTGAAAGAAAAAATCGCGCCCAATATGCTGGCCGGCCTGTTTCTGGGCTTTGTCGGCATCGTGATCTTACTGCGACCTACCTTCGCCGCCGGTCAGGAGTGGGCCGGCTTAGTCGGTCTGTCTGCCGGTTTGGCCGCCGGTTGGGCCTATCTGCAGGTGCGCGAACTTTCTCTGTTGGGCGAACCCGGCTGGCGGGTGGTGTTTTATTTCTGTCTGGTCGCCACCGTACTCTCCGGTGCGCTGGCCACTTGGGAAGGCTGGCATCCCATCAGCTCAGATGCCCTGCCTTATTTGCTCGGCATCGGCATCACCGCTACCGTGGCCCAGCTTTGCCTCACCCGCGCCTATCAGGTGGGTCGAAAGTTTACCGTTGCGTCATTGTCTTACTTAACCGTGGTGTTTTCCACCTTGCTCGGGGTCTGGTGGCTCGGCGACCAAATAGGCTGGCAGGAAATCGCCGGTATGGCCGTGATCATCGCCGCCGGCATCATCGGCAGTCTGGTAAAAAAAACCTCCTGAAGCAACCGTTTTTGCGCCAAGTCAATATCCGGCCGCAGCGCAATTGAGCCGGCGCTTTAAAAACGCTATATTGTCCACACCCATTCTCGGGCTACCTGAAACCTTTTGCACACAGGAGGCTTTATGATTTCGATCCGCGAACAGCACTACGGCCTGAACGTCGCCCTCTACAATGAGTTTTCTTTGGAGGATTTCCGCGCCTTCGAACAAGCCGTCCTGGATTGCTTGCACCGGGTACACCGCCCCGACATCTTGCTGGATTTGTCTATGCTCAAAGACTTCACCATCGACATGGCGTGGGAGCAGCTGCGTTTCATGAGCAGCCACGAAAACGACTTCGGCCGTATTGCCATTGTGGTGGACGATATTTGGATCCGTTTGGCCGCCCACATCTCCGGCCTGCTCACCCGCCAACACCCCAAATATTTCGACGATGCCGCCGCCGCCCAAAGCTGGCTGCTCTCCGATGGCGATGATGCGGCCTGATTCATCCATACCTCTGCAGGTCATGCTGCTGCACGGCCTGCATATGCACGCCTGGGCCATGCTGCCCACCGCCCGCCGCCTGCAAGTGCACGGCATCCAGTGCCGCCGTTTCGGTTATTACAGCGTTGTCCACACCCTGAAGCAGCACACCGCCCGGCTGGCCGATGCAGTGCAAGCCTATTACCGCCGCCACAGCGAGCCGCTGCATTTCGTCTGCCACAGCATGGGCGGCATCGTGCTGCGCCGTTTCGCTGCCGACTATCCAGAGCTGATCCGCGGTCGTTGCGTCACCTTGGCCACCCCGCACTTGGGCAGCACGGCCGCCGACCGTTTGCACCGCTACGCCCGTCCGCTCATCGGCCATGCCTACCATCATGCACTTGACGGCGATGTGCCGCCGTGGCCGGCACAGTTTGATTTGGGTTGTATCGCCGGCAACCGCCATCTCGGTCTCGGTTTGGCCGTGGGCCTCTATCGCGGCGGCGACGGAACCGTGCTGTTGGCAGAAACCCGGCCCGAAAACTGCCGCGACTATCTCGTGCTGCCCGTCAGCCACAGCGGTATTTTGGCCGATCAAACCGCCGCCATGCAGACCGCTCATTTTTTGCGTCACGGCCATTTTCTACATGCGGAGCAAAAGGTTTAGCCGTTTGCCCGCTTCATTGTGGCGCACTTCCCGTGAATCCGGCAGCTAATGGTGGGACTAAACAGCTAGAGCAACTTCGACTAAAAACGTTACATAATAGGTTTTTTCTGGCAGCCGGAGCATGAGATGCGCGCCTATTCGCAAGACCTGCGAGATCGAGTACTGGGAGCGCTGGAGCGCGGAGAGCGCCCCAGCGCCATTGCCCGTCGTTATGAAGTCAGCCGCATGTGGGTATATCGGGTGCGTGATCGCTTCGAAAAAGAAGGCGAGCGCAGCAGCAGGCAGCAAGGCGGCAAGCGCATCTCCCGACTGGCGCCAGTAGAGGGCATGATCCGCGACTGGATCAAGGCCGATCCCGATCTGACCTTGGTGCAAATGTGCGAGCGTTTGGGCGAGCATGGCATCAGCATCAAACCCTCGGCCTTGTGGCACCAGCTCAACAAATGGCGGCTGAGCTTCAAAAAAAACGCTGCACGCCAGCGAGCAGGAACGTGAAGACGTGCAGCAGGCACGGGCGAGCTGGATACAGCAGCAGGCCCGGCTCGATGCCAGGCGCCTGGTATTTCTGGACGAGACCTGGAGCAGCACCTGCATGACGCCGCTGCGCGGGCGCGCCCCGCGCGGTCAACGCTGCGTGGCCAGCGCCCCGCATGGGCACTGGAAGACCAGCACCTTCATTGCCGCCTTGCGCTGTGATGCACTGACGGCCCCCATGGTGACCGATGGCCCCATCAATGGCGCCGTGTTTCTGGCGTGGGTCAAAACCTTTCGGTGCCCGACACTTCGCCCTAGCGACATCGTCATTGCCGACAACCTCTCCAGCCACAAAGTGGCGGGCGTGCGAGAAGCCATCGAAGGCGTGGGCGCCAGCATTCGCTATCTGCCGCCGTACTCGCCGGATTTGAACCCCATCGAGAAGCTGTTTGCCAAGTTCAAGGCGCTGCTGCGCAGGGCGGGCGAGCGCACGGTGGGTGCGCTGTGGCAGCGCATGGGGCAGCTGGTTGATCTGTTCTCGGCTCAAGAGTGTGCCAATTACTTCAAATCAGCTGGGTATGTAATGAATTAAATCGAAATTGCTCTAGGGTCTGCTGACAGCTCAGCAGTGTGGCTTAATGTGGCGTTTTTTAAGGAAAAAAATTGACGCCTGAGGGCTAAAAGTCACAGTTAAGATTGGACACACCTTGCATGCATTTTGCCAAAGTAAACAGACGTTTTTACCGACAATACCGCCATTAGGCGAATGGTCAACAGCCCCTGGATCCCTGCTCATTCCCGGCACAACTTGTCTTTGAAAAACTCGATGAAGCGCAGGGCTTTGGCCGGCAGCAGCTTGGTCTCGCTGAGGGCGTAAATCGGCAGGCGGGCGCCTCGCCATTCGGGCAGCAAGATGCGCAGTTCGCCGCTGGCCACTTCGTGGGCAGCCATGATTTCGGGCAGCATGATGATGCCTAAACCTTGGGTGGCGAGGTGGCGGCTGAAACTGAGGTCGTTGGCGGTGAAGCGGCTCTGTATCGGCACTTTCACTTCTTTACTGCCGCGGGTGAGCGTCCATTCTTTTTGGCGGGCGGTGCGAGGAAAGCATTGGTGACGGGCCAGCGACTCCGGGTTCTCCGGCGTGCCGTATTTTTTCAGGTAGCCCGGCGCGGCATAGAGCCGGCAGCACAGCGTGGCTAAGGGGTAGGCAATCAGCAGCGAGTCAGCCGGCTGTCCTACCCGGATGGCGAGATCAACCGGCTCGCCGACCAAGTCGACATGGCGGTCGGACAGGTCGAAATCAAAGCCGATGTGCGGGTAGCGCTCGGCAAACTCGGGCAAAAACGGAGCAATCAGAAAACGGGCCACATCGGAGGCCACCGACAGGCGCAATGTGCCGGCCGGCTGCGCCACCATCTCGCTAAGGGCCAAGTGGGCGGCGGCGGCTTCTTCGACGATGTAGCGGCAGCGCTCGTAATAAATGGCGCCCGCTTCGGTGAGCTCCACCTTGCGCGTGGTGCGGTTGAGCAGGCGCAGGCCGATGTTTTTTTCCAAAGCGCTGACCCGGCGCGACACGGTGGAGCCGGGTAAGCCCAGCTTTTGCGCCGCGCCGCGGAAACCTTTGGCCTTCACCACTTCCACAAACAAAGCCATATCGTCCAATAAACCCATTATTGTTCCATTATTGCATCAAATATTTGCATTTTACCCTATTTATTAAAAAAAAAGATTAATCGTATAATCCGTCCACTGCCTCACCACTCGGGGCCCAAAACACACACATCATCAGGAGCACACCATGCAAACCGTTTACCATGCAGCCGATACCCGAGGCCTGGCCAATCACGGCTGGCTCAAAAGCCGCCATACCTTCAGCTTTGCCGATTATTACAACCCGCAGCGGATGCACTTTGGCGTGCTGCGCGTGATCAACGACGACCAAGTGGCTGGCGGCGGCGGCTTCGGCACCCATCCGCACAACAATATGGAAATCATCTCCATCCCCTTGAGCGGCGATCTGGCCCACAAAGACAGCATGGGCAACGGCAGCATCATCCGCAACGGCGATATTCAAGTGATGTCTGCCGGCACCGGCGTCACCCACAGCGAAATGAACGCCAATGCCGACGAGGCGGTGAAATTCCTGCAAATCTGGGTGTTCCCCAATCAGCGCGATGTCGCCCCCCGCTACCAGCAAATCACCCTTGCCGAGCAAGCCAAACCCAACGATTTCCAGCAGGTGCTGTCGCCCAATCCCGAAGACGACGGCGTGTGGATCCACCAAGATGCTTGGTTTTCGCTGGCCAAATTCGATCAAGGCACCCGCAAAACCTATACCGTGAAAAAAGCCGGCAACGGCGTGTATGTTTTCGTGATCAAAGGCGAAGCCCGCGTCGGCGGACACCTCCTGCACGAGCGCGACGGCTTGGGGCTGTGGGACACCGACGCCTTTGAAGTGGAGGCCTTGGGCGATGCCGAAATCTTATTGATGGACGTGCCGATGGCATTGTCTTGATGCCCTCGTTCGGTTCGTCACCATCCGCAGGCTACCTGAAAAGAGACGGATGTTCAGGTAGCCTCAAACCCCGTCAGGAGCCGCCATGAGCCCGCAAACCGTACTTGATTTTTGGTTCAACGATGCCAACCAGCCCTTTTGGTTTGCCAAAAGCGATGCGTTTGACGCACAAATCCGCAGCCGCTTTTACGATGTTTGGCAACAAGCGGTGTATTCGGAACTGGACGGCTGGCGTGACACCCTAACCGGACGGCTGGCCGAAATCATTGTGCTCGACCAGTTTTCGCGCAATCTCCACCGCAACAGCCCCTTGGCGTTTGCCCAAGACAATATGGCGGTGGCTTTGGCGCAGGAGGCGGTGCGGCAACCGGGTTTTGCCGATATGGTGCCTGCCGAGCGCCATTTTATGCTGATGCCGCTGATGCACAGCGAAAGCCGTGCCATTCATGCCCAGGCGGAGAAACTGTTTGCCCGCTACACCACACCGTATGCGCTGGATTTTGAAATCAAGCATAAAGTGATCATCGACCGCTTCGGCCGCTACCCGCACCGCAATGAGGTGCTGGGGCGTGAAAGCACGGCCGAAGAGCGGGCGTTTTTACAAGAGCCGGGCTCCTCGTTTTAGGGCGGCTGCCGTTTTACACCAACCAGGCTGCGGCCAACGCAAACTTTGCCGTTCAAGACGCCGCCGGCCGGCTGATAATGACCTCCGGCTGCTGAAAAAGCACCCCTCACCAATCACCCCAAGGAAAAACCATGTCCCGCGATTACGTTGTGATCAACAATACCGAACAAAACCGCTTTGAAATCCATGAAGAAGGCCACATCGCTTTTGAGAATTATGAATTGTTCGAAGGCGGCATCGCCTACACGCGCACCGAAGTGCCGCCCGAATTGGGCGGGCGCGGCATCGCTTCTTTTCTGGTCAAATACGTACTCGACGACGCGGTGGCCAAAGGCTTGAAAGTGAAGCCGGTTTGCCCTTTGGTGAAAGCCTATATCGACAAACACCCCGAATACCAAGCCCACTCGGTATGACACGGCGGCGCCTAAAAGCGTTTTGAGCCATCTGTTTTTCAGGTAGCCTGAGGCCTTTGTAAAACCTCCAGATGTGGATGCAGTTCAAGGCGTAGCAGCGCAGCGAGTGCAGACATATCATATAGATAGGCAAGCGAGCGAGCAGCGCACAACGCAGAAATGCGCCGCAGATGGGGGTTTTGCAAAGGTCTCAGCCTCTGTTTTCCCCACTTCATCCGTCATCACGCATAAAGGACATTCCATGACCCACATTGCCCTGGTTGTCGGCAGTCTCAGCCAAAACTCCATCAACCGCGCCGTGGCCGCGCACATCGTCGCCCAAGCCCCGGCCGGCGTACACGTAGAAGAAGTGCACATCGGCGACCTGCCGCTGTACACCCAAGACCGCGATAGCCAAAGCATGCCCGAATACGAGCGCGTACGCGCCCAACTGCGCGCGGCTGACGCGGTGCTGATCGTCAGCCCCGAGCACAACCGCAGCATGCCGGCTGCCGTGAAAAACCTGATCGACATCGGCTCGCGCCCCTTCGGGCACAGCGTGTGGAACGGCAAAAAAGTGGCGGTTGCCACCGCATCGCCGGGCAGCTACGGCGGCATCAACAGCGGCCTGCATTTGCGTCAAAGCCTGCAATCTTTGGGTGCCGAGGTGCTGATTGCGCCGGAGGTGTTTTTGAGCCGCGCCAATGCCGCACTGGACAAGGGGCAGGTGAGCGACGAGCGCACCGCCGCATTTTTAAACAAATTTGCCGCTGCTTTTTATGCTTGGGCGGCCGAGTAAGCAGGCTACCTGAAACTTTTCCAAGCGTGCGTATGCCCAGCCGTTCACCCTCCGCGGCGGCGCGCAAGTCCCCCGCACGGTTGGCAAACGGCTCTGGCGGCAATCCACAATATTGAATAGCCATTTTTCATGAGTAGGTATCGATGGCAGCAGCAGGTGCGGGCGAACTGATTAAAGTGGTCGCTTTATTGGGTTCGGCGGTGATTGCCGTGCCTTTGTTCAAAAGGCTGGGTTTGGGCTCGGTGCTGGGTTATCTGGCCGCGGGTCTGGCCATTGGCCCCTTTGGTTTGAAATGGTTTGACGACCCGCAGGCGATTATTCATGTGGCCGAACTGGGCGTGGTGATGTTTTTGTTTGTCATCGGCCTGGAAATGAAGCCTTCGCATCTGTGGGGTTTGCGCCGGCAGATTTTCGGCTTGGGCAGCATGCAGGTGGTGCTGGCCGCGGTGGTGTTGAGCCTGGCCGGCATGGCCTTCGGTTTTCCTTGGCAGGTGGCGTGGGTGAGCGCATCCGGTTTTGTGCTCACTTCCACGGCGATTGTGATGCAGGTTTTGGGTGAACGTCATGCGCTGGCCAGCCCCGCCGGGCAGCGCATGGTGTCGATTTTGCTGTTTGAAGACTTGTTGATCGTGCCTTTGCTGGCGATGGTGGCTTTTCTGGCGCCAACCAGCGCCGAGCACATCGCCACCGCCGGCGAGGCCGGTGCTTCGCTGTGGACCAGCATCGGCATGGCCTTGCTGTCGGTGGCCGCCTTGGTGGCCGCCGGCTTGTGGCTGCTCAATCCTTTATTCCGCATTTTGGCCAAATCCAAAGCCCGCGAGGTGATGACGGCGGCGGCGCTGCTGGTGGTTTTGGGGTCAGCCCTACTGATGGAGGTGGGCGGTTTGTCGATGGCCATGGGGGCGTTTCTGGCCGGCGTGCTGCTGTCGGAATCGTCTTTCCGACATCAGCTCGAAGCGGATATCGAGCCTTTCCGCGGCCTGCTGCTCGGCCTGTTTTTCCTCGGCGTGGGCATGGCTTTGGATTTGAAGGTGGTGGCGCAAAACTGGCCGTTGATTCTTTCGGGGGTGGCGGTGTTGATGGTGCTGAAAGCCGCCGTCATCTACCTGGTGGCGCGGCTGGCGAAAAGCAGCCACGCCGAGGCGCTGGAACGCGCGGTGATGATGGCGCAGGGCGGTGAGTTTGCTTTTGTGCTGTTTTCCGCCGCCGCTGCGCAGGGCGTGATCAACGCCACCGTGCATGCCAATATGACCGCCATTGTGGTGTTGTCGATGGCCATTACCCCGCTGATGCTGATTCTGCACCAACGCTTTGCCCGCGGCAGCGGCGTGTCGCTTGACGGCGTGGACAGCGTGGAAAACGGTGAAAACCAATTGCGCGGCAATGTGTTGGTTATCGGTTTCGGCCGCGTCGGCCAAATCGCCAGCCAAGCGCCGATTGCCTACGGCGCAGACATTTCGATTATCGATAACAATCCCGACGTGATCCGCGAAGCCGGCGGTTACGGTTTTAAGGTGTATTATGGCGACGGTTCGCGAGAAGACGTGCTCCACGCCGCCGGGGCGCATCATGCCGATTGTATTTTGGTGTGCGTGGACGATGCCGCCGCCGCCACCCTTATTGCGGCCGTTGCCAAACACCGCTGTCCGGCTGCCAAAGTGATTGTTCGCGCCCGCGACCGCCGTCACGCGCTCGAGTTGGTGAAAGCCGAAGCCGACTTCTTGGTACGCGAAACCTTCGATGCCGCCGTCAGCATGGGCAGCGAGGCCGTGAAAGCGCTGGGGGCGGATGAGGCCGAAGCCGATGCCATCCGTAGCCGAGTGCGCCGCGCCGATGCCGAGCGCTTTGCTTTGGAAGTGGCGGGGGACGAATTTGCCGGCCGTGCCTTATTGCTGAAAAATACGCCGCCGACGCACTGAATCGCCGACAAGCGCCAACCCGCCCACCTCTTTTTTGCGAGCTGCCCACACCGGTTTGCCGCAGGGTCTGGCGCAGTAAAACCGCTGCCGCACGGAAAGAGCACGCTCTTTCCCGACCGACAGATGCACGGTTGCCGCGCCTGCCCAGCCGCCGGCCGGACTGTGGGCAGTTCTGACCACCGCCGTTTGCCAACGGCACCATCCAACGGAGACCCATCATGAAGAAAACCTTGTTTGCCCTGACCCTGGCCGCCGTCGCTGCCACCGCCGTGGCCGCCGATTACCGCATCGACCCGCACCACACCAATGCCCGTTTCGCCATTGACCACTTCGGCACCAGCACCAATGTCGGCGGCTTTTACGGTCTGACCGGCGCAATGAAGTTCGATCCCGCCCGCCGCACCGGCAGCATCGACATCACCATTCCGGTGGCCAAACTGCAAAGCAGCTCGCCCGAATTCACCAACCACCTGAAATCGGCCGACTTATTCCACGCCGAACGTCACCCCGAAATGCGTTTTGTTTCCACCCGTTTTAACTTCGCCGGCAACAAAGTGCACTCGGTGGAAGGCCGCCTCACCCTGCTGGGCAAAACCCATCCGGTTACCTTGCGCGCCGAGAAATTCAACTGCTACGACAACCCCATCCTCAAGGCCCGGGTGTGCGGCGGCGACTTCTCCGCCACCATCGACCGCACCCTGTGGGGCATGAACTACCTGCTGGAAGCCGGTATTCCCAAAAACGTGCGTCTGGACATCCAAATCGAAGCGGCCAAACAATAAGCCCCTTAGCCGGCCGGTTGCCTGAACCCGCTTTCAGGTAGCCGGCCGTCCCAATACCGACTCGCAACCCCGCAAAGGAAACCCGATGAAACTCTATTACGCCCCCGGCACCTGTGCCTTGGCCTGCTGGATCGCTCTCGAATGGGCCGGCGCCGATTATGAAGCTGTGCGTGCCGATTACGCCTCCGAAGAATACAAACGCATCAACCCCCTGGCCGCGGTGCCCGCGCTCGACATCGGCGGCCCGCGTGCCTTAACCCAAGCACCCGCCATCTTGAAATACATCGTCGGCCTGCACCCCGAGGCTGGCATCGGCGGCAACGAAGGCCTGGTGAACGAATTCGAGATGAACGAAACCCTCTCCTTCCTCGCCAGCGACCTGCACCCCGCCTTTTGGCCGCTGTTTTTCCCGCAGCGCTACACCACCGACGAGAGCGAAGCCGCGCTGCAAAAAGTGAAAGAGGCCGCCTTCGCCCGCATCGACCGCGCCATGCAGCATCTCGACAAACTGATCGCCGCCGGCAACGGCTACGTTTACCAAGGCAAACGCAGCGTGGCCGACGCTTACGCCTTCGTGATGGCGCGTTGGACCGAATACACGCCGAAATCTTGGCGCGAATACCCGAATGTTGCCGGTCTGATGCAGCGTATGGAGCAGGACCCGGCGGTACAGAAAGTGATGGCCGCCCAGCAGGGCTGAGGCAAATCATCTTGAGACCTTTGCAAAACCCCCAGATGTGGATGCAGTTCAAGGCGTAGCAGCGCAGTGAGTGCAGACATATCATATAGATAGGCAAGCGAACGAGCAGCGCACAACGCAGAAATGCGCCGCAGATGGGGGTTTTGCAAAGGTCTCATCCTGATATTGCCCTGCGAATAAACCAAAGGCTACCTGAAAGCCAGCTGCGCGAGTATCTGCGTAGCTAAAACTTTTCAGGTAGCCTTTCAGCATGTTGCCGGCAAACCGGCCTGCCGCCTTAAGCTTGCAAGGCCGCCAATACTTTGGCT
Source organism: Neisseria shayeganii (assembly GCF_014054965.1). NCBI lineage: Bacteria > Pseudomonadati > Pseudomonadota > Betaproteobacteria > Neisseriales > Neisseriaceae > Neisseria > Neisseria shayeganii. The sequence continues at coordinate 592,884 of NZ_CP059567.1, forward strand.
GCCGCTTCGGCCAGCGCCACGCTTTGTGCTTCGCTGTCGGTGCGGCGGGCGTATTCTACCGTGCCTTCTTTCAGGCCGCGGTCGCCGATCACCAGGCGGTGCGGAATGCCCAACAGTTCGGAATCGTTGAGCAGCACGCCGGCGCGCTCGTCGCGGTCGTCCAGCAACACATCGGCGCCGGCGGCCGACAATTCGGCATACAGCCTATCGGCCGCTTCGCGCACCGCATCCGATTTTTTGTAGTTCATCGGCACAATCACCACTTGGAAGGGCGCCATGGCATCGGTCCAGATGATGCCGCGCTCGTCGTGGTTTTGCTCGATGGCGGCGGCGACAATGCGGCTCACGCCGATGCCGTAGCAGCCCATTTCCATCACTTGCGATTTGCCGTTGTTGTCGAGGAACGCCGCGTTCATGGCTTGCGAATATTTGTCGCGCAGCTGGAACACATGACCCACTTCGATGCCGCGCGCCAGTTTCAGGTAGCCTTGGCCGCAGGGGCTGGGGTCGCCCGCCACCACGTTGCGCAAATCGACGAATTCAGGCTCGGCGGCATCGCGGTCGAAGTTGAAGCCGGTGTAGTGGTGGTCGTCTTCGTTGGCGCCGATTACCCAGTCGGCGCCTTTTTCGACGGCGTAGTCGGCGTACACTTTGCCGCTAAAGCCCACCGGGCCGAGCGAGCCGCCGTTGGCGCCGAAGGCGGCGCGGATGGCGGCAGGATCGGCCATGGTCAGCGGCGATTTCACGCCCGCCAGTTTTTCGGCCTTGATGTCGTTGAATTCATGGTCGCCGCGCAACAGCAGCAACACCAATTCGCCGTCTGCCTCGCCTTCGACCACAATGGATTTGAGGGTGTGTTCAATCGGCACATTTAAAAACGCCACCAAGTCGGCAATGGTTTTCACATTGGGCGTGTGTACTTTGTTCAGCGTTTGCGCGGCCTCGGCGCGGCTACCTGAAAGCGGCAGGGTTTGCGCCAGCTCGATATTGGCGGCGAAATCGGAAGCGTCGCTGTAGGCAATCACGTCTTCGCCGGAGTCGGCCAGCACTTGGAATTCGTGCGAGCCGGTGCCGCCGATGCTGCCGGTGTCGGCCGCCACCGGGCGGTAGTTGAGGCCGAGGCGGTCGAAGATGCGGCAATAGGCGTCGTACATGGGCTGGTAGCCGTCGCGCACTAGCGATTCGTAATCGGCGTGGAAGGAATAGGCGTCTTTCATCACAAATTCGCGCGCGCGCATCACGCCGAAACGCGGCCGCACTTCGTCGCGGAATTTGGTGTTGATGTGGTAGAAGTTTTTCGGCAGCTGCTTATAGCTGGTCACTTCTTTGCGCACGATGTCGGTGATCACCTCTTCGCAGGTGGGGGCGATGCAGAAATCGCGCTCGTGGCGGTCTTTGATGCGCAACAGCTCTTTGCCGTAAAACGTCCAGCGGCCGGATTCTTCCCACAATTCGGCCGGCTGCACCACCGGCATCAGCAGCTCGATGGCACCGGCGCGGTTCATTTCCTCGCGCACGATGTGCTCCACCTTGCGCAATACGCGCAGGCCCATCGGCATCCAGGTGTAGAGGCCGGAAGCGCTGGCTTTGATCAGGCCGGCGCGCAGCATCAGCCGGTGGCTGGGCAGCGTGGCTTCGGCGGGGGCTTCTTTGAGGGTGGAAATAAAGAATTGGCTGGCTTTCATGGCGGTAGGCTGTATTTAAAGAAAAGTAAAGGGCGGGATTGTAACAAGGTTTCAGGTAGCCTGAAAGCGGGCTTCAGGCTACCTGAAAAGACGGTCTGCCGCTCAACGGCGGCGGCGGTTCTGTTCGTACACCGGCAGCACCGAAGGCAGCTGGCGGCGCAGCTCTTCAATGCGCGACTGATTGGACGGATGGGTGGAAAGCATGCCCGACAAGGCGTTGCCGCTGCCTTGATAAGCCGCCATTTTTTCCCACACCGTAACCGCCGCGCGCGGGTCGTAACCCGCCTGCGCCATCAGCAGCATGCCGCCGCTGTCGGCCTCGCGCTCGTGGTGGCGGGAATAAGGCAGGCCGATGCCGTATTCGGCCAACAAGCCTTGCGACAAACCGATGGCTTCGCTGCTGATGCCGGTTTGGCTGGCCACCACGCGCCCGCCGATGTCCAAAGCCAAGCCGGTGAGCACTTTCTGGCCAACCGCCTGTTTGCTGTGCTCCAGTAGGGCGTGCGTCATCTCATGGCCCACCACGGCGGCAATTTCGTCATCGGTTAGGTTCAGCGTTTCCACCAAGCCGGTGTAAACCGCCATTTTGCCGCCCGGCATGGCCCAAGCATTCATTTCTTTGCTGCGGATCACCATCATTTCCCACTGGAACGGCACACCGGTGCGGTTGGCCGCTTCGGCATGCGGCTTCATGCGCTGGAACACGCGCTGCACGCGGCGGGCGGTGGCCGAACGGGTGTCCAGCACCTCGCTGCGCTGTGCCTGCACCCTCAGCTGTTGATAGCTTTGAGCGGAATGGGCATTCAAAGCCTGGGTGTTGTAGCCCAAGGCATCGGCCATGCCGGCACAGCCCGACAGCAAACCCAGGCTGACGGCCGCCGCGGCCAAGGAACGGGAAAAACGACGCATGATGTTGCCTCCTGTAAAAATAGCCAATCGCCGCAGCAAAACCGCCGCTGCGCACCGAAGCCGAACTATAGCATCGGAAGCCGCTTTGCGGCAGCCGTCGGCCGTACTCTTAAAACCGACACGGTGTTTGCGGCTGAATTTTCGGAATCGGTATCCGGCCTACTTCTGCACATGACACCATACCAAACAGGCTACCTGAAATGCTTTCAGGTAGCCTGCGGTTTTATGCCTCTACGGGAATGATGCCGATTTTGGCCTGCCATTGCTTCGGCGCGATGGCGTGCACGGATTGGCCGCTGCTGTCCACCGCCACGGTAACGGGCATGTCTTTCACTTCAAACTCGTAAATTGCTTCCATGCCCAAGTCTTCGAAAGCCACCACTTTGGCTTCCTGAATCGCCTTGGCCACCAAGTAGGCCGAGCCGCCCACGGCCATCAGGTACACCGCTTGGTTGTCGGCAATCGCTTCGCAGGCGGCGGGGCCGCGTTCGGATTTGCCGATCATGCCGATCATGCCGGTTTGCTCCAGCATTTGGCGGGTGAATTTGTCCATGCGGGTGGCGGTGGTGGGGCCGGCGGGGCCGACCACTTCGTCGCGCACGGGGTCAACCGGGCCGACGTAGTAAATCAGTTTGTTAGTGAAATCGACCGGCAGTTTTTCGCCTTTGTTGAGCATATCGACCATGCGTTTGTGGGCAGCATCGCGGCCGGTGTAGATTTTGCCGTTCAAAAGCAGCACATCGCCCATTTTCCAAGTGGCGACTTCTTCTTTGGTGAGCTTGTTCACATCCACGCGCTTGCCGTTGTCGGGGCTGTAGGTGATGTCCGGCCAGTCTTCCAATGAAGGCGGGTCGAGTTTCACCGGGCCGGAACCGTCCAATTCAAATTCAACGTGGCGGGTGGCGGCGCAGTTCGGAATCATGGCCACGGGTTTGGACGCGGCGTGGGTGGGGTAATCCAAGATTTTGACATCGAGAACGGTGGTCAGGCCGCCCAAGCCTTGCGCGCCGATGCCCAGCGCGTTCACTTTTTCAAACAGCTCCAAACGCAAGGCTTCGGTGGTGGAGAGTGTCGCACCCGAAGCGGCTTTTTCCTGCAATTCGTGAATATCGACGTGGCTCATCAGCGATTCTTTCGCCAACAAAGCCGCTTTTTCCGGCGTGCCGCCGATGCCGATGCCCAAGATGCCGGGCGGACACCAGCCTGCGCCCATGGTGGGGATGGTTTTCAGCACCCAATCGACAATCGAATCGGAAGGGTTGAGCATGGCGAGCTTGGATTTGTTTTCCGAACCGCCGCCTTTGGCCGCGCAGGTGACTTCCACTTTGTCGCCGGCCACGATTTCCATGTGGATCACCGCCGGGGTGTTGTCTTTGGTGTTTTGGCGCTTGCCGGCCGGGTCGGCCAGTACCGAGGCGCGCAGTTTGTTGTCTGGCCAATTGTAGGCGCGGCGCACGCCTTCGTTCACCATTTCGGCCACGCTCATATCGGCATCCCATTGCACGTTCATGCCGACTTTCAAAAATACGGTGGCGATGCCGGTGTCTTGGCAGATGGGGCGGTGGCCTTCGGCACACATGCGGCTGTTCACCAAAATCTGCGTCATCGCGTCTTTGGCGGCCGGGTTTTCCTCTTTCTGCCAGGCTTTGTAGAGGGCTTGAATGTAATCGACGGGATGGTAATAGCTGATGAATTGGAAAGCATCGGCGATGCTTTGGATGAAATCTTCTTGTTTGATGATGGTCATGGTGGTGTTCCTGTTTTTTTGGATAGGGCTCAGACAATGGGCCCGGTATTGTAAACCCTTTCCCCTGCCTGCGCACGGCGTTTCCCACCGCATCGGGCTACCTGAAACCTGTTTTCAGGTAGCCCGATGCGGGGGCATAGCCCATAATGAGGGCAGCCGGCAAATTTATTCAGGGTAACCGATGGAAAAAAATAAAACCCCGAGAATTTCTCGGGGTTTTGAAAATTGGCACGCCCACGGGGAATCGAACCCCGGTTACCGCCGTGAAAGGGCGATGTCCTAACCGCTAGACGATGGGCGCGGATGTTTCATGGCGCACCCGGAGCGATTCGAACGCCCGACCCTCTGGTTCGTAGCCAGATACTCTATCCAACTGAGCTACGGGTGCGCTGTGAAGTTCGTAATTATATGGATTCGGTTTTTTTCGGTCAAGCCCCTTGCCCAATTTTTTTCGCCGGACTGCCTTTGTTGGTGGATATGGGCGCATATCTACTGCGGCGGCAGTCCGACAATTGGCACCGTAGCGCTTAGAAAGTGAAACGCAGGCCGGTGCGCAGCGAGCGGCCGGGCAGGGGGGCCAGGTATTTTAAAGTGGAGTTGTGCGGACGAGCTTCGACATTGCCGAGGTTACGTGCATCCAAAAACCATTCCAAGCTGCGGTGTTCGTTGAAATGGTGGGTGTAGCCGAGGTAGGCATCCCACAGCTTGTAACCGCCCAAATCCACTTCTTCGTTGATGACTTTGCCGCGATGGCGCTGTGCGGTGTAGCAGGTCAGGCTGGTGGCCAGCTGCCAGCCGCTTTTCTGCCAGCTGAGACCGATGCCGTAGCGGGTAGTGGGCAGGCCGGGCATATAGGCACCGTCGCGTTGGTAGCGCAGATAGCGTTTCCACGCTTCCGGGTCGCGGGGGTCTGCATTCGAGGGCTGGTCTACCGGTCGGTTTTTGACCCAGTCGGCAAACAAACGGGTTTCCAACAGGCCGTATTTGCCTAAGTCGAAATATTGTTTCCACTCCAACTCAATGCCGTGAATACGGGTGTCGCCTTGGCGCCATTCTTTGTAGGGGAGGCCGTCTCCTTTGCTGGTGCCGGTTTGGCCGAGGTAGATGTAGTCTTTGAAATCGGTGTGGTAGTAGTTGGCGCGTAATTGGGTTTGCCGCCAGTTCAATTCGCCGCCGAATTCCCAAGTGCTGGCGGTTTCGGGGTTGAGACGCGGATCACCGTGTTCGTTGGTGAGGATGGCGAAGTGGCGGTTGCTGGCAAACAGTTCGTTGACTTCGGGGGCGCGCTGCGAACGGTTGTAGCGAATACCGAAGCTCGCTATCTCAAAGGGCGACCATTTGAGAGCGGCTTGCTGGCTATTGAGGCTGTATTCGCGCTGGTTGAGGTCTTTCAGGTAGCCTTCTGTCAAACCGCGGCCGGGTTGGTAGCCGTCCAGCAAGGCTTGGTGTTTGACCCGGCCGTGGCGCAAGCCCAATTCGGCTTCCCAGTTTTGCCAGCGGAATTTTTCTAGGGCAAACAGGGCGTACTCGCGGGTTCGGGTATTGGGCATGTGGCGGTCGGAGCCGCTGCTGTCGATGCGGCGGTGGCGCCAGTCTAGGCCCAAGGTGCCTTGCATAAAGGAAGCGGGGCGGTGGTTGAACTCGACGCGCACCTGCTGGCTGCGGCTGTTCAGGCTGTCGGCAAAGTGGCGGCCGAGATATTCACGGTTGTCGGCATCGGTATGGGCGATGCGGAATCGGATGTTGTCCAACCAGGAAACTTGCGGCCGGTACAAGCCTTCTGCCTGCCAGCGGGTTTGATCGGCATCCACGTTCACCGGCAGCGTGCCGTCCGCCTCTCCGCTGCGAGTGGAGAGGGAGGCATAGCCGGGTACGCCGTAGCGGTTCAGGTAGCGGCTGAGGCCGATGCCGACGTAGCCGCGTTCGCCGATGTAGCTGACACCGGCGGAGAGGCTTTGCAGGTGCATATGGCTGTTGGTGAGTTTGCCGTGCTCCACCGGGGCGGCGTCTTGCAGGCTTTTCAATTTGCGCAGGCTGTTGGGTGGCACGGAGGCGTCGTAGTCGGGATTATTTGTCCAGTATCGTGAGGAAGCGTTGCCTTCGTAATTGCTGTACACCTCATCCCGACCCAGTTCCCATTCTTTGCGCCAACTTTCTCCGCCGCTTAAATAATCCTTCATCACATAGCGGTATAAGCGTTTGTCGAAGGGATAGGTGATATCTACTTTTACTTGGCACAAATCACGCAAAGGCGAGTTGAACAGAATTTCATCCGGGTTGTAGCAGGCTCCGGCTTTGCTATCGCCCGGAATGCGGTAGGAAGAAATTTTGCTGTTTTGTCCGTCGATGTGCCAGGCGAAGTTGCCCACGTTGCCGTCTAAACGGAAGATTTGGCTGTTCGGGGTGTTGTCGCCGCCGCTGATTTCCACTTTGCCGCCGAAATCGCGTTCAGGTAGCGTGTCGGGAATCAGGCGGGTTTCCACATCCACCGCGCCGCCTACAGCGTTGCCGCCGTAGAGGACGGCTGCGGAGGATTTGCGTACGGTGATTTTGTCGGCCAGAAACGGTTGTGCCGGGGTGGGCAGGTTGCCGCTGATGGCAGATAAATCGGAGACGCCCAAGCCGTTTTCGCTGATGTACACGCGCGGGCCGGTCAGGCTGCGGATTTGTGGCAGGCCGCCGGCCGGGCCGAAGTTATGGTTGTGCACGCCAGTTACCTGTTGCACGGTTTCGCCTAAGGAAGCGGCGCGGGTGCGTTGGAGTTCCGGTTCGGATAAGGTGGTTTTGGTGCCGCTGTCGATGTGTTCGCTGCGCAAAGGATAGCTGCGGCCTTGAACGTCGATATCGGGTAGCTGGGTGTCGTCGGCTGAGGCCAAAACAGGCAGGGCTAGGATGAAGGCACAATAAAGTGGGCGGAGAGGGAAGTTGGATTTCATAACAAATTGAGGTGGTGAATTTACATAGGTTGAAAATAAAGCGTTATATCATAACATATATCCCATTAAAAATTGACCAAGTAACCGTGAAATAAAATAGAGTTGCCAAACTTTTTAAAATGAAATAAATCGCTTATCTTTATTTTTGATTGGGCTGAGAAAGGCTTGCAAAGGAAGCGTATGGATAGGTAAGAAGAGACCTTTGAAAAACCTCCATCTGCGGCGCATTTCTGCGTTGTGCGTTTATGCCCTATGGGTACTGCTCGCTCGCTTGCCTATCGTGTGATATGTCTCTCCCACAGGGATTCCTGGCGTTCACGCTCGCTGTGCTGCTACGCCTTGAACTGCATCCACATCTGGGGGTTTTGCAAAGGTCTCAAGAAGTTTGCTTATGTAAAAAATGCCTGCAGAAAGCAGGCATTTTTTAGCGGCATGAGCTGATTAGGCCGAGTGATAAGGGCGGGACAGCTCGTGGACGGCATCCACCAAGATTTTGGCGTGTTCCGGATCGGTATGCTGGTTGATGCCGTGGCCCAGATTGAAGACGTGGCCGCTGCCGCTGCCGTAGTCGGCCAGAATGCGGGCGGCTTCTTGACGGATGGCTTCGGGCGTGCCGAAGAGGGCGAAGGGGTCGAAATTGCCTTGCAGGGCCACGTGTTTCCCAACTCGGGCGCGGGCTTGGCCGATGTTGCAGGTCCAGTCCAAGCCCAGGGCGTCGGCGCCGCAGGTAGCCATGGCTTCCAGCCATTGACCGCCGCCTTTGGTGAACACGATCACGGGCACTCTGCGGCCTTCGTGTTCGCGTTTCAAACCGCCGATGATTTGCTGCATATAGCGCAGGCTGAAGGTTTGGAAGGCTGCATCGCTTAATACGCCGCCCCAGGTGTCGAAAATCTGGACCGCTTGGGCGCCGGCTTCGATTTGGGCGTTCAGGTAGCCGGTGACGGCTTGGGCGTTGATGTCGAGAATGCGGTGCAGCAGGTCGGGGCGGGCATACATCATGCTTTTGACGTGGCGGAATTCTTTGCTGCCGCCGCCTTCGATCATGTAGCAGGCCAGGGTGAAGGGGCTACCTGAAAAGCCGATGAGCGGTACGCGGCCGTTTAGGGCGCGGCGGATGGCGGTAACGGCGTCGAACACATATTGTAGCCGGCCCATATCCGGTACGGCCAGCTCGCGGATGGCGGTTTCGTTTTGCAGGGCGCGCTCGAATTTGGGGCCTTCGCCTTCGGCAAAATACAGGCCCAAACCCATGGCGTCGGGCACGGTGAGGATGTCGGAAAACAGAATGGCGGCATCTAAATCGAAGCGCTCTAGGGGTTGGATGGTGACTTCGGTGGCCAGTTCGGTGTTTTTGCACAAATCCAAAAAGCTGCCGGCGCGGGCGCGGGTGGCTTTGTATTCGGGCAGGTAACGGCCGGCTTGGCGCATCATCCAGATGGGAGTGTATTCGACCGGTTCTTTTAAGAGGGCGCGCAAAAAGGTGTCGTTTTTCAGGGGCGGCATGGAAGGCTCCGGGGTGGCAAGATGGGGCAAACGGGCGGGCAGGCGATGCAATTGCGGCAAGATGGCGTGCGGTGTGTTCAGGTAGCCTGAGCGCAGCGCAATACGGTGCGGTGGCTTGAAAAAGAAACCGCGGGCAAACAGCATTGCCGGCGGTTTCGGTTTGTTTTCCGCAAGCGTTCGGGCTACCTGAAAACGGTGGCCGCACATCGGCGTGTCAGTATTTTACGCCTTTGTGCAAGGCCACTACGCCGGCGGTCATGTTGTGGTAGTCCACGCTGTCGAAGCCGGCGTCCAGCATCATCTGCTTCAGGGTTTCCTGGTCGGGGTGCATGCGGATGCTTTCGGCCAGATACTGATAGCTGTCGGCGTCTTTGGCAATCAGCTTGCCCATCAGCGGCAGCAGCTTGAAGGAGTAGAGGTCGTAAGTGGGTGCCAGCGGCTTGGCCACTTTGGAAAACTCCAATACCAGCAGGGTGCCGCCCGGCTTGAGCACGCGGTACATTTCGCGCAGGGCGATGTCTTTGTGCGTCATGTTGCGCAGGCCGAAAGACACGGAAACCAAGTCGAAATAGTGGTCGGGGAAGGGCAGTTTTTCCGCATCGCACACGGCCACGGGCAAGACCAAGCCTTCGTTGAGCAAGCGGTCGCGACCCACACCGAGCATAGAGGAGTTGATGTCGGTCAGCCATACCTCGCCGCTTTTGCCCACCCGTTTGGCCCAGCCGCGCGACAAATCGCCGGTACCGCCGGCAATGTCCAACACTTTGCCGCCTTTGGGCAGGCGGGCGGTGTGGATGGTGAACTGTTTCCACACCCGGTGCAGGCCGCCGGACATCACGTCGTTCATGATGTCGTAGTTTTTGGCCACGGAGTGGAAAACTTCGGCCACTTTGCCGGCTTTTTCGCTTTCCTGAACGGTTTGGTAGCCGAAGTGGGTTTGCTTGTCTTGGCTCATAAGAGGGACTTTCTTTTCAGGGCTGGTTTAGTTTTGCAGCATGTTTTGCACACAAGTGCCCATTGCTTGGGTCAGCTTGCTTTCCAGCTCGGGGTCGTTTTGGGAAAGGCCGTAGTTGATGACGGCCTTTTTCCAGGCGGTGGCATCCGGGTACAGTTTGGCGGCTTCATCGAATGAGCAGCCGCACAGTTGGTTGAACTGCTCTTTGCTGAAGGCGGCATTCGAACCGGCGGCGGAAACGGCGGAGTCGGTGCAGCTGGTGACGAATTCGGCGCGCATTTTGCCGTCATCGGTGTTTTCAGCCACTTTTTCGACGGCGGCATCACAGCCGGCCAGCAAAACGGCGGCAGAAACGGCGAGGGCGGAAGCGAAAGTTTTGAAGTACATGGAAATCTCCTGAAGGAAAGTGTGGGAATATCGGGTGCCGGGCATGGCGCAATGGCTGATTCGGGCTACCTGAAAGCGGCTGGATTATGGCAGCAGGCGTTCGGCGCAGCGGTTGCCGGCGGCGCGCATATTGGCTTCCAATTCGTCCCCGTTTTTGCCGCTGTCATAGTCGGCCAAAGCTTGAAGCCAAGCGGCTTGGCTGCGGTATTGGGCGGCGGTTTCATCAAAGGTACAGCCGCAGACTGCGGCAAAGGTTTCCGGCGGCGTGCCGCTGTCTTCGCCGGCGGCGGCTTCGGTGCAGCTGGCAACAAATTGCTGGCGCGCCTGAACCAAGCCGGGCACATCGGCGCCGGGTGTGGCGGCGTCGGGGGCTGCCGTATTATGCGCTGCCTGTTCGCAAGCGGCGAGCATCAGCAGTAGGGCGGCATAAACGGAGCGGATACGTTGGTTCATCACTGGAGCGATTGCGGTTTCGTTGAGGCCGGGTCGGCTTGCCGCGAGGCGCCTGCCAGCCGCAAACGGTCAAGATAATCGGCCCACATTGTATCGTATTCGTGCGCCAATTTATACAGATAATCCCAGTCGTAGAGGCCGCTGTCGTGGCCGTCGGAAAAGGTGATTTTCAAAGCGTAGTTGCCGGCGGCCTGCAAGGCAATGATGCGTACGCCGGCTTTGCCGGTTTGCAGTTTTTCCTGCCCGCTGCCGTGCCCGCGCACCTCTGCGCTCGGGGAATAGACCCGCAGATACTCTGCCGGCAGGCGGTATTCGCCGTCGGCATAGTGGAGAATGACCAGGATGCCCTGTTGTTGCAGGCGGATTTCTTGGGGTAGGGGAGTGGACATGGCGGTTTCAGGTAGCCTTGGCGGCTTAGGCAAAATAAGCGGTATTGTAGCAGAGACGGTGGGGAAATGTTTTGACAGAAAAAAGGTTTTTCCCTATAATGCGCCGTTTCGCACATGGGGTGCGGAAGAAATAAACCCTAATTCTCATGGAGTTGAGTATGTACGCGGTCGTAAAAACCGGCGGCAAACAATACAAAGTTGCCGTTGGCGAAAAATTGAAAGTAGAACAGATACCTGCCGAACTCGACAGCCAAATCGAACTGAATGAAGTTTTGATGATTGCTGACGGCGATTCTGTAAAAGTAGGTGCGCCCTTTATCGAAGGTGCCAAAGTTACCGCCAAAGTAGTGGCCCACGGCCGCGGCGAGAAAGTCCGCATTTTCAAAATGCGCCGCCGCAAGCACTACCAAAAGCGTCAAGGCCACCGTCAGAATTTCACCCAAATCGAAATTGTGGCCATCGCCTGATCCCATTCAGTAAACAAGTTTAGGAGTATTAAACATGGCAACCAAAAAAGCCGGCGGTAGCTCTAAAAACGGCCGCGATTCAGAAGCCAAACGACTGGGCGTGAAAGCCTTCGGCAGCGAGTTGATCCCTGCCGGTTCCATCATCGTGCGCCAACGCGGCACCAAATTCCATGCCGGCGAAAACGTGGGTATGGGCAAAGACCACACCCTGTTCGCCAAAGTGGACGGTTATGTGGAATTCGCTGTAAAAGGCCGCCTGAACCGCAAAACCGTGAGCGTGCGCCCCTACACCGGTGCAGACGAGTAATCGGCATCCAGCGCTTACTTCAATCAAAAAGGACTTCGTTTCAACGGAGTCCTTTTTTGTTGTGTCTGTCTGGATTGCTGTGGCTGCCATCTGGTGGTCGAGTCAATCGGGCGGCAAGCAGGGTAATCAAAAGCCGCAAGATGCCTGCCGAGACCTTTGCAAAACCCCCATCTGCGGCGCATTTCTGCGTTGTGCGCTGCTCGCTCGCTTGCCTATCTATATGATATGTCTTTCCCACGGGGATTCCTGCGTTCACGCTCGCTGCGCTGCTACGCCTTGAACGGCATCCACATCTGAGGGTTTTGCAAAGGTCTCAAGATGCCTGCCGTCAATGTTCGATCACCACGCCGTCGCGCTTTTTCAGGCGCTCTTTCACCCATTTGGGAATGCGGCTGTCGAAAAACCATGCGCCGTCGGTCCATTCAATCGCGCCGCCGCGGCAGCGGAAAGTGTGTTGTTGGCTGGAAAACGGATGGCGCTCGGTGAGCAGCACGCTGCGTGTGTGGCCCCAATCGCAGACGGGCAGATCGGCGGCCAAACGGCGGACGGCGGTTTCTTGATGCCGTTGGTCGCAGTCGCCGCCACATTGTTTCAGGGTTTGGCGCGGACAGGCATCGGCGTGGCCGTCGGGCAGGATGCCGAGCAGGGCCGGACACAGCCCGTTTTGCTGCGCCCAATCGTTCAGTGCGCGCTTGGCGCCTTTGGGATGCAGAAACAGGCCGGTAGGTGCTTGTGGGTAAAAACCGTCTGCTAAGGGGCTGATTTTGGCTTTCAGGTAGCCTTGGTGCAGCTGCCAGTTTATGCTGCGGTAAGGGGCGACTGAATGGTGATTCGCGGGTTTGAGGCCGTGGCGGTGCAGATAGGCGGCCATTTGCGCCATATTGTGCAGCGGGCCGAGGCTGGGTAAAAACTCGATGTGGCGGGTTGCCTGCCAGCGGTCGGCGGCGCCGGCTTGACGGAGCAGGGCGTGGATTTCCTGAAACGCCTGCTCGTGCACCAACAGCTGCGGTTGTTGATGTCCGGGATGGTGCCAGATGCTGATGCCGTGGCTGTCGGGCAGGGCGTGGATTTGTTGGCTCAGGTGGGCGGGCAGCCAATCCGGCAGCAGGCCGGGGCGCAGCAGTTTGTGGACGGTTTGCTGCCAATGGGCAGCATCGGTTTCTTGCAGGCTCAATTCGAGAAAGTCGCACAGCGCCAACACGTCGGCCAAGGCGCGGTGCCGCTGCGGAGCGCGGATGCCGTGCCGCTCGATGATGGTTTCCAGATTGTGTTTGTGGTGTTGCGGATACAGCTGGCGGGAGAGCTGAACCGTGCACAGGGTGGGGGCGGCGAAGGGGTGGCCGGCGCGGGTGAATTCGTGGCGCAGAAAGGTGTAGTCGAAGCGGCTGTTGTGGGCCACCAGTAGGCTGCCGCGCAGCAGGGGCAGCAGCTCGGCGGCTATGTCGGCAAAGCGCGGGGCGTCGGCCACCATGTCGTTGCGGATGCCGGTGAGCCGTTCGATAAACGGGGAGATGGTTTGCTGCGGATGGATCAGGGTGTTGAAGGTGCGGATTTCGCCGCGGTAAAAGTGCAGCACGGCCACTTCGGTCACACGGTCTTGGTAGAAATGGCCGCCGGTGGATTCTAAATCGACAACGGCCACGGGTAGCGGCAGTTGGCTGAAGGCTTGCAGCAGTTTCGGATAGCGGGGCGTGACATTCATACGGGATGGCTTGTGTGAAACAGGCGGAACAGCCGCTTGGGCGATGGAGAAAACAGCTTTCAGGTAGCCTCAATCGGGCTACCTGAAAGTTTTTTAATGTGTGAACTGGCGTTTACAGCAGAGCATTGAGGGCTTGGTTGAGGTCGGCCCAAATGTCTTCCACGTCTTCGATGCCGATAGAGAAGCGCAGCATGCCTTCGCGGATGCCGAGCTGTTGTTTCAATTCGGCGCTCATGCCGCTGTGCGACTGGCTGGGCGAGTGGTTGACCAGGCTTTCCACGCCGCCGAGGCTGGCGGCCATTTGCAGCAGTTGCAGGCGGCGGATAACGGTGTCGGCGGCTTGGCGGCTGTTTTGGCGCAGATAAACCGACACCACGCCGCCGAAACCGCGCATCTGCCGTTTGGCCAGCTCGTGGTGCTCGTGTTGCGGCAGGCCGGGGTAGAACACGGTTTCCACCGCCGGGTGACTGCTGAGGCGGCGGGCGATTTCGGCGGCGTTGGCCAAGTGTTGCTTCATGCGCACGGACAGGGTTTTGATGCCGCGCAACACTAAGGAGCAGTCCATCGGCCCGGCCACGGCGCCGGTGTGGTCGGTGAGGGTTTTCAGGCGTTTGGCCCATGCGGGGTCTTTGGCCACCACGATGCCCATCAGCACGTCGGAGTGCCCGCACAGGTATTTGGTGGCGGAGTGGAACACGAAGTCGCAGCCCAATGCCAGCGGGTTTTGCAGATAGGGGGTAGCGAAGGTGTTGTCCATGCCCACCAGTGCGCCGGCGGCCTTGGCTTTTTGTGCCAACAGGGCGATGTCCACCAGGCGCAACAGCGGATTGCTGGGGCTTTCCAGCCACACCAGTTTCACGCGGTGTTCGGCCAGCAGGGCGTCCAGATTGTCGGCTTGGGTGAGGTCGGCAAAAATCACGTTCACGCCCCAGGCGGCATACACTTCGGTCAGCAGGTCGTAGGCGCCGCCGTAAATGTCGGCCACGGCCACCACGGTGTCGCCGGGGCGCAGCACGGTGCGGAAGACGGCGTCGATGCCGGCCATGCCGCTGCTGTAGGCAAAGCCGGCGCAGCCCTGCTCCAGCTCGGCCACGGTGTCTTCCAGCACTTTGCGGGTGGGATTGCTCATGCGGGAATAGCGGTAGGGCACGTCTTCGCCGATGTGTTTGAGGGCGAACATGCTGTTTTGGTACACCGGCGGCATGATGGCGCGGTTGTGTTCTTCGGGGTGGTAGCTGCTGTGGATGACTTCGGTGTCGAAATGCATGGCGGAAAATCCTTTCAGGTAGCCTGTTTGTGTGTGCTTAGGGACACGCCTTAGTGTGAAAAGTAGGTTCTTAAACGCGGATTTCGCCGTTGCCCAGCACCACCCATTTTTGTCCGGTCAGCCCTTCCAGCCCCACCGGGCCGCGGGCGTGAATTTTGTCGGTGGAGATGCCGATTTCGGCGCCGAGGCCGTATTCGAAGCCGTCGGCAAAGCGGGTGCTGGCGTTCACCATCACGCTGGCGCTGTCCACCAGGCGCAGGAATTGGCGGGCGCGGGTGTAGGATTCGGTGACGATGCTGTCGGTGTGGTGGCTGCCGTAGTGGTTGATGTGGGCAATGGCGGCTTCCATGTCGTCCACCACTTTCACCGCCAGCACGGGGGCGAGGTATTCGGCGTACCAGTCGTCTTCGCTGGCGGGCAGAACGTCGGCGCTGCCGAGGAGGGCGCGGGTGTCGCCGCAGCCGCGCAATTCCACGCCTTTTTCCCGATAGGCCTCGGCCAGGCGCGGCAGCAGTTCGGCGGCGCGGTTGCGGTGCACGAGCAGGGTTTCCATGGTGTTGCAGGTGCCGTAGCGGGAAGTTTTGGCGTTGAGGGCGATTTGGCAGGCTTTGTCGGCATCGGCATCGATGTCGATGTACACATGGCACACGCCGTCCAAATGCTTGATCACCGGCATGCGGGCTTCTTCGCTTACCCGCGCCACCAAGCCTTTGCCGCCGCGCGGGATGATGACGTCGATGAATTCGTTCAGCTTCAGCATTTCGCCCACGGCGGCGCGGTCGGTGGTGTCGATGAGCTGAACCGCGCTTTCGGGTAGCCCGCTTTCGCGCAGGGCGCGGGTGATCAGTTGGGCGATGGCGCGGTTGCAGCGGATGGCTTCGCTGCCGCCGCGCAGAATGCAGGCGTTGCCGGATTTCAGGCACAGCGAGGCGGCTTCTACGGTGACGTTGGGGCGGGCTTCGTAAATCATGCCGATCACGCCCAGCGGCACCCGCATCTTGCCCACTTGGATGCCGCTGGGACGGGTGGTGAAGCCGTCCATCTGGCCGACGGGGTCGGGCAGGGCGGCCACTTGGTGCAGGCCGCTGATCATGGCGTCCATGGCCGCTTCGCTCAGGGCCAGCCGGTCGAGCAGAGCGGCGGAAAGTTCGGCTTCGCGGGCGGCGGCCACGTCTTGGGCATTGGCCCGCATGATGTCGGCGCGGTGTTCGGCCAGCAGTTCGGCCAGGCGCAGCAGGGCGGCGTTTTTGGCCGCGGTTTCCGCGCCGGCAAGCACCAGATAAGCCTTTCGGGCAGCTTGTGCCGTGGCGCGCACCTGATTCACAATATCGCTCATTCGTTTTCTCCTGTTCAACAGAGGCCGCATCTTAGCCGATACGGCCGCCGCTTGAAAGTGCCGCCGCCGGCAAAACCGCCATGGACGATTTATTCCGCATCCGCTCTGCCACCTTCGACGAACCCACCGCCATGCTGCGTGCCTGCCATGACAAGGTACGGCGTTTCTGCGATCAGCTGAACCGGCTGCCGGGCTACCTGAAAGCACATGGCTATACCCCGGCAGCGGCGCAGGCGGTGCAGCAGATCCGCCATTATTTCAACACCGCTGCCCCTCTGCATCATCAAGACGAAGAAGAAGATTTTTTTCCGCTGCTGCTGCGCTATGCGCCCGAAGCCGCCGTTGCGGTGAATGCGTTGGCAGCCGAACACGGTGAGCTGCACCGCTCTTGGGCCGCTTTAGACCGCCACTTGGCCGCCTTGTCGGCCGATACCGAGGCAGATGCCGATTTGATTCGGCGCTTTACCGATGCCTATGCCCGTCATATGCCGGTGGAAGAACAGCTGTTTGCGCAAGGCGAGGCGCAGATTCCGCCGGCCGAACTGGCGCGTATCGGACAGCGGATGGCGGCGCGGCGGCAGGGCTGAAACAAGCGGCGGCAGGCGGGTTTTTTGGGGCGGTTTTTACTGGATGAAACAAAAATTTGCCGTATAATCGGCGGCCCTACCGTTGAGAAACAAAGGAAAAGGAAACGTCATGACCCCGTCTAAGCTGCTTCCCTTGGGCGCTGCCGTGTTGGCCGTATTGGCCGTGAGCGCGTGCAGCAACAACCGCGGCACCACCACAACCACCACTTCGCGCGGCATCACCGAAACCCGCACCGTGCGCGATGTGGAACAGCGCGATAACCGCCGCAGCGAGCGCAACGACCACCACGGCGTTTGCCGCGAAGTGCGCGGCGATACCGCCGGCCGCGGCCGCAACGTGCTGTTGCGTTGTGACGGCCGCCGCCTGATGGCCACCGAAGAAGCCCGCCGCCTGATTCATCCCGATGTGTCGGTGCATTTCGGCCGCAGCGGCCGCGTGATTGCCGCCGGCCTCACCACCCGTCAGTCGGCCAATGCGTCCAACCGCTCCGACGAAGCCGCCTGCGAGCGCGCTTTCATCAACGCAGTGCGTAAATTCCAGGAAACCGCGCGTTCCCGCGGCGGCGGCCGGGTAAGCAATTTCCACAGCTATTTCGACCGCCAGCCCATGTCGGGCGGCCAATATATGTGCCAAGTGGGCACTTGGCACGCCCGCGTGGTGATGCGCGGCGACATTGCCCGTTAATTCGGGCTTTCGGCCGCAGGCTACCTGAAAGCGGAAAACGGCTTTCAGGTAGCCTGATATTTTCCGGCGGCAGGCGCTTGGGCTGCGCCCTCATAGCAGGGAATACAGGTACAATGCGGCATTTATCCTGCGGATGAACGAAGCATGAAACCGGAATCACAAACCAGCATGCGCTTGGACAAATGGCTGTGGGCGGCGCGTTTTTTCAAAACCCGCGCCTTGGCCCAGCGGCACATCGAGTTGGGCCGCGTGCAGGTAAACGGCAGCAAAGTGAAAAACAGCAAAATCATTGTGGCGGGCGACGAAATCGACCTCACGCTCAATTCGCTGCCCTACAAAATCAAGGTGCTGGCGCTCAACCATCAACGCCGCCCGGCGCCCGAAGCGCGGGCGCTGTATGCGGAAGACAGCGCCACCATCGCCAAGCGCGAAGCACAAAAAGCGCTGGATCAGGCCAGCCGCATCAGCGCGGCGTATCCCGACGGCCGCCCGACCAAACGCGACCGCCGCCAGCTCGACAAAATCAAACGCAGCGATTGGTAAAAATATGGATGGCGGTTTGCCCACGGCAGCCATTTGATTCGGGGTTTCAGGTAGCCTGAAACCGACACACAATATTCAAGACAAGATAGGAAAACACAGCCATGAGAATGGGAAACCAACGCGGCAGCAGCAATGTCGAAGACCGGCGCGGGCGCGGCCCGGGTGGCGGCGGTGGCGGCAAGATGGGCATCATCGGCCTGATTGTGGTGCTGATCGGCGCCTATTACGGTTACGATTTGAGCGGCCTGGTGGGCGGCGGCGGGGCGCTGAATCCGCCCACCCAACAACAGGCCGTGCAGAGCAGTGCGCAAGAAGAGCAGCTGGCGCAGTTTGCCAGCCAGATTCTGGCCACCACCGAGGATGCTTGGGGCAGCTATTTCCAAAGCCGCGGCCAGCGCTATGTGGCGCCGAAAATGGTGTTGTACCGCGGCAGCACGCCCACGGCCTGCGGTACGGGGCAATCGGCGATGGGGCCGTTTTACTGTCCGGCGGACCAGAAAGTGTATTTGGATTTGTCGTTTTACGATGATATGCGGCACAAGCTGGGGGCTGACGGCGATGCGGCTTTCGCCTATGTGATTGCCCACGAGGTCGGCCATCATGTGCAGCATTTGAGCGGCACCTTGGAACAGGTGCACCGCGCCCAGCAGCGTGTGGGCAAGGCGCAGGCCAATCAGCTGTCGGTGCGTTTGGAGCTGCAGGCCGACTGCCTGGCCGGCGTGTGGGCCAACCGGGCGCAGGCAAGAAACCTGTTTGAGGCCGGCGATTTGGAAGAAGCCTTCAATGCGGCCGAGGCGGTGGGCGACGACCGTTTGCAAAAACGCAGCCAAGGTTACGCCGTGCCGGACAGCTTTACCCACGGCACTTCGGCCCAGCGTTTGGAGTGGTTCCGCCGCGGTTTGAATAGCGGCGATCCGGAGCGTTGCGATACCTTTGCTTCCTGATGTGCCGAGGCTGTGCCGTTGCTTTTGCGCGGCACACCGACATTTAAAAAACGCCTGCATTGCCTACAAGGCAAGCCGGCGTTTTTTGTGTTTCAGGTCTCGGGCCGTGTGTTGGCGGCGTTGTATGCTGTCTGCCGGGCGGCAGGCGGTGAGCCGTGCAGAAACCTTATGGTTGCCATAACGGTTGCAGGGCCTGCCATATTTCGGCGTCCGATACCTGGAACCAATGCGCTTTGTCGCCGACTTGCAGGCAGGCAGTGCTGTTGCCGCCTAATTTGAGGAAATCCACCGGTTGCCACAGCACCAGCATGGTCTGACCGCCCAGCATCCATGCACCCAAGGGGTTGGCGCGGTATTGGCATTTTTCATAACCGATTTTCGATTCGACCGGCTGTATGCGCACGGCCCGCAGGCGCGCCAGCGTTGCATCGCGCAAGGCGGCATCTTGTATGGTGATGTGCCGTACCAGCACACCGCCGCCTGCCATCGATTTCAGGCCGGGAATGCCGTTGACATCATCAATGCGGTACGGTGCGTAGGTTTGGAAATTGCCGCCTGCCGCATAAATTTCCAGGCTGGCGATGTGATCCGGCAGTAAGGGGGCAAGCGTTTCCGAGTGTGCCGTCCACGGGATGAGCGCCCATAGGCTAAGCAAGGCGGTTTTTCTGCGTGAAAATTTCATGGCAAGTTCCTGAGCGGTAGTTTGAAAAGCTGCCCGCAGCATAGCATGGCTGCGGGCAGTGTGGCAGGTTTCCAAAAGTCTGTATTGTCAGGCGATAAAGCGGCGGGGAGGAAAATCGGTTTCAGGTAGCCTGAACTGGGAGTCCAAGCGAGTTTGCGGCGTGCGCATGAAAACAGCCCCCGAAGCATCGGGGGCTGTGTTCTACACGGATGGTTTATTTGCGGGCGAGGAAGCCGAAGTAAACCAGCGGCCAAATCAGCGCCAGGGCAATCCAAACCACGCCGCCGCCGGTGATCAGTGCCTGGCCGATAAAGCCGGCCTGCACCACATAGTACACCATCGGGATCAGGGTTTTGCGGATCACTTCGCCTTCGCGGCTGATCATGCCCACCACGGCCGCCGCCGCCACCACGTTGTGCACGGCAATCATATTGCCGGCGGCGCCGCCGATGGCTTGCAGGGCGACCACATAGCCGGCCAAATCAGGCGTAAAGCCGATTTGCGTGGCGGTGGAGAATTGGAAGTAGGAGAACATCATATTGGATACGGTGTTCGAGCCGGCGATAAACGCACCCAAGGCGCCGATCCAAGGCGAAACGTTCGGCCAAATATTGCTGAACGCGGCAGCCGCGCTTTGCGCCAATACCATGGGCATGGCGGGCAGGGCGCCTTCTACGCCGGAACCGGAGTGGATGAATACCTGCACCATGGGCACGGACAACAGCAGCGCGGGTGCGGCCGCGATCATGGTTTTGCCGGAGTTGCGCCAGCCGCGCATAAAGGATTTGGCATTCATGCCGAAAATCACGATACACAGCAGGGACACCACAATCAAGATGGCGCCGGGCGAGTAGGCCAGCTG
Source organism: Neisseria shayeganii (assembly GCF_014054965.1). Taxonomy (NCBI): domain Bacteria; kingdom Pseudomonadati; phylum Pseudomonadota; class Betaproteobacteria; order Neisseriales; family Neisseriaceae; genus Neisseria; species Neisseria shayeganii. The sequence goes on from NZ_CP059567.1 coordinate 613,233, forward strand.
GATTTTGCTGGTAATGCTGCTGCCGAACAGCTCGCTCAGGGTGATGGTGGTGTAGTCGCCGGTGAGGAAGGCTTTCAGCGGCTTCACGGTGCGGGTGAGGATCAAGAGCGCGATCACGATCAGATAGGGCGAGAAGGCGCGGAACACGGAGAACGTGGGCTTGTCGTCGTGTTGGTCGTCCTCGGCCAAAGAGCCGATCCAAGTGCTTTCCCATTTGCTGCGTTCGGGGAAATCAAACACTTCTTTCGGTTGCAGGAAACCTTTTTTGGCCGCCGGCACCACAATCATCAGGCCGAGGAAACCGCCGATCATAGAGGGGAATTCTGGGCCGAGGAAGCGGGCCACTAGGTAGTAGGGTACGGTGAACGCCAAGCCGGCGAAAATGGCGAATTTCCAAACGCCGAGGCCTTCGCGGAAAGAGCGTTTCTCGCCGAAATAGCGCGTGAGCAGACCGCACAGCAGCAAGGGAATCAGAATGCCCACGCTGGCGTGCAGCAGACCGACGTTGGAAGTGATGTCAAGCAGGTACTGCTCCGGGCTGATGGGGGCAATCTGCTCGGCCACGCCGTCGGTGGAGATGCCGGTTTTCACGCCCAACAGAATCGGGGTGCCGACCGCACCGAACGATACCGGCGTAGATTGGATGATCAAGACCGACATCACGGCAGCCATGGCGGGGAAGCCCAAAGCCAGCAGCAGGGGCGCGCCCACGGCAGACGGGGTGCCGAAGCCGGACGAGCCTTCAATCAGCGAGCCGAACAGCCAGGCAACAATGATCACCTGAATGCGGCGGTCAGGAGAGATGTCCATAAAACCGCGGCGGATCGATTTGAGCGCGCCGCTTTCGCGCAAGGTGTTCAGCAGCAGGATGGCACCGAACACGATGAAAAGAAGGGTGAGGGCGACGATGACGCCGTTGGCGGTGGCGGCTGCCACTTTATTGCCGGGTGCGCCCCAAACCAATAAAGCGAGCAGAGCGGTCACGCCGTAAGCGGCAGCCATGGACAGGGTAGCGGAACGCCGCATCACCACCAACAGCAGGAAGACGGTGAAAATAGGCGCAATCGCAAACAGGGTATGCATGATGCCCATAATTGCTCCAAATGCAGAGGAAGGTTGAAAAACAAAAAACCGGATTTGGCAGAAGCCGGTAGTTTTGGTATGCTGACTGGTAAATTGGTAATACCAATTTATCGGTCTTGACCATACTTTAAGAAAAAATTACATTTTGGTCAATGTTTCCTGCGTAAATTTTCGCCCCGGAAAATGCACGCAAAACAATAGCATGAAAATATATTATTCGAATATTGAATGAAAATAACGCCTTGAAAACCCGATAGACATCCGTTCTTGGGTCAGGCAGGGCGGCAGAAACGGTTGATAGATGAGTCAAAATACTATTGTGAAGGCGCAAAAGCTGTCTGAGCAGATCAGCTCGGTTTTGGAAGAGCGTATTTTGTCCGGCATTTATCCGGTGGGCTCGCGCCTGCCGGCCGAGCGGCTGCTGGCGGAAGAGTTCGGGGTGTCGCGTCCGCCGGTGCGCGATGCTTTGAGAACCCTGTCCACGCGCGGGCTGACGTTCAGCAAGCCCGGTGGCGGACATTATGTGAGCGAAGACTTGCATACCGATTTTCTCAGCTCTTGGCAAAGTCTGATTCAACGGCATGATTATTTGCGGCAAGATGTGTTGGACTTCCGCCGCCATATCGAAGCCACTTTGGCCGCGTTGGCGGCCGAGCGGCGCACGGAAACGGATTTGGCGCGCTTGCAATATTGGCTGTTGGAGCTGGAAGCGGCGCACGAGCGGCAGGATTTGGTGCGTCAGGCCGAAGCGGATGTGGCTTTCCACCAGGCGATCGCCGATGCCGCCCACAACACTTTGTTCTCCCACCTGGCCGCCAGCTTGTTGCTGATGATTCACCGGCATACGCAAAGCAATCTGGCCAATATGTTCAGCTACACTTCGGCCAAAGAAGACCTGCACGGCCAGCATCGTGCTATTTTTCATGCCATCGCCAGCGGCGAGCCGGATGCTGCCGCTGCCGTGGCCAGGCGGCATATCGATTTCGTGGCCGATACCTTGCAGGCGGCGCAGGAGCATATCGAGCGCGAGCAGATTTCGGCGGCATTGGCGGAAAAAGACCGCAAAAGACGACGCTGAGCAAGCACTGCATACAAAAAAGGGGGCTGCACCGGTTCAGCCTCCTTTTTCAGGTAGCCTTCATGTTGGCGTGTTTTATTCTTCCTGCTCGGCGCAGGCATCCAAAGCCTGATGTAGGTCGGTCAGGTTTTTTTGCAGAACGGCCGGTGTGAGGAACGGTTCGGCCAGCAGCGATTCAATCAGGCGGGTGGTGTCGCTGTTGGGATGGGTTTGTGCAAATGCTTGCCAAGACCGCTTCACTTCAGGCAAGAGCCGCCCTTGATGATCGGTGGCGGGGGTGTTGTCGATGCCTTCCAGATACAATGCTTGGTGCCGGCGGTACTGGCAGTTCGCTGGCGCTTGCCGCGGGCTGTCGGGATGCTGTTGCAGCCAGTCTTCCCATTCGTGCAAACGCTCGCCCAATTGATCCCAACTGAGGGCTAAGCCGGCATCTTCGGCGGCTGGTTGCTTGTGTTTGGTTTGCAGGCGGAGGAAGTCGCGTTCGTCGGCAGGCAAGTGCTGCTCGAACAGGCGCAGGTAGTAGTCGGGCAGCACCGAAATCAGGATGATGCCTTCGCCGACATGTTCGTATTGCAGGCCCAAAGCGGCCAGCCGGCGCTGTTTTTCCCGCAGTTCGGCGTTGGGCCGATGGCTGTCGCTTTCGGTGTCGTATTCCATCATGTTGTGGTAGTCGTGCGCGAGGAAAGCTTCTTCCTGCTGGTTTAGGGTTTGCAGCAGGGAGCGGGTGTCTTGTTGATGTTGGCGGTAGAGGGCGGCGGCCTGTTCGGGCGTGGCGTGTTGCAGTGCGTTTTGCACTTGGCGTGTGCGCCAGGCAAATTGCTGGAACAGGTCGGCCGGCATCGGATCGATGGGGGCAGATGCTGCGGTTGCCGGTTCGGAAGCGGGCGTGGCGGCGGCAGATGTTTCCGCCGGTGCTTGGGCGGGTGGGTTGCAGGCGCTGAGGAAACAGGCGCACAGGCAGAACAGGGCCGGAGAGGGAGGTTTCATCGGATGCTCCTTAAAGATTCAACACAGCCGACAGAGTGGCTACCTGAAAGCATCGCTTTGCTTTGATTGGCTTTCAGGTAGCCTGATTATTGCAAACCGCTCATGACGGCGCCCGAAACAGCGTGTTTTGCTTGGCCTCTTTGCGGGCAACACTCAAGCCTGCAGGCTTTGGTCCATGTCGTCGGACGGGCGCGCGGAGGATTGGCCGACTGCGCGGGCGGGCACGCCGACTACGGTGGTGTGGGCGGGTACGTCTTCCACCACCACGCTGCCGGCGCCGATTTTGGCGCATTCGTGTACGCGGATGTTGCCCAAAATCGAGGCGTTGGCGCCAATCATCACGCCGTCGCCGATTTTCGGGTGGCGGTCGCCGCTTTCTTTGCCCGAGCCGCCCAAGGTAACGCCGTGCAGAATGGAAATATCGTTGCCCAAGACGGCGGTTTCGCCCACCACCAGGCCGGTGCCGTGATCAACCATGATGCCGTAGCCGAAGCGGGCGGCGGGATGGATATCGACGCCGAACACTTCGGAGGCACGGTTTTGCAGGAAGTAGGCTAGGGTTTTGCGGCCGTGCTGCCACAGCCAATGGTTGATGCGGTGGGCCTGCACGGCGTGGAAGCCTTTGTAGTAGAGCAGGGGCTGGTAGTAGGCGTCGCAGGCGGGGTCGCGCTGGTAGTGGGCGATGATGTCGGCCTGCATGGCTTTGGAAATGCGGGTGTCGCTGCTGAGCGCCTGGAAGAAGATTTCATACAGGGCGCGGCTGTCCATCACCGGGCTGGCGAGTTTGCTGGACAGATGGAAGGCCAGCACGCGGTCGAGACTGCTGTGACGCAGCACGGTTTGGTGCAGGAAGCTGGCCAGCATCGGCTCGCCGGCGGCGGCTTCGTGGGTTTCGGCGAGTATGGTTTGCCACAGGGTGCGGCTGCTTTCGTAATCGGGTAGGGTCATGCTTTCAGGTAGCCTTGAGGAGAAGTGGGGAGCGGCTTGGCGGGGTAAGGGGAAAATGTGCAGGCTACCTGAAACCAAGCAGCAGCGGTTTCAGGTAGCCTGCGGTGTTTCGGCGGACGGATCAGCGCTCGTAGCAGCTGATGAATTCGCGGAACACCCAGCCTTCGTGGCCTTTGTTCGGGCTGACGCGGCGGTCGCGGCGCAAAGGCTGGCCTTGCCAGCGCACATAAGCCCATTCGTTGCCCTTGTCGTCGCTGTCGTAATCGACAATGGTGACGCGGGTGAAATTGCGCAGCTTGCCCTGTACCATGCCGTTGGGGGCGGCGCGTACGTTGAGCGGGGTGCCGGTGGGGTCGGTGACTTTGCATACTTCTTCCGCTTGGGCGTAAGCCATGCTGCCCGCCATCAGACACATCAAGCAAAACCTTTTCATGCCGTTCTCCCTCTTTGCTGGTCAAAACCGCCGGTTGGCCAGGAAATTATAGTCCTGCTCAAGCGGCACGCCCAAACTCGGCAGCGGGAAAATACGGCAGGCGAACGGACGGGGTGTCTTTTTACAACAAGACGATATCGAATTGTTCCTGCGTATAGCTGTTTTCCACTGCCAGGGAAACCGGCTTGCCGATGAAGTCGATCAGCATGGCCAAGGATTGCGATTCTTCGTCGAGAAAAAGATCGATGACCGGCGGAGCGGCGAGGATGCGGAATTCGCGCGCATCGAAACGGCGGGCTTCGCGCACCACTTCGCGCTGGATTTCGTAGCACACGGTTTGCGCGGTTTTCATGCGGCCGCGCCCTTTGCAGGCGGGGCATGGTTCGCACAGGATGTGGTTGAGGTTTTCGCGCGCGCGTTTGCGGGTGAGCTCCACCAAGCCGAGGCTGGTGAAGCCGTTGAGGGTAACGCGGGTGCGGTCGAAACTGAGCGCTTTGGCCAGTTCGGCCAGTACCGCCTGGCGGTGTTCTTCGCCGGCCATATCGATGAAATCGATGATGATGATGCCGCCCAAATTGCGCAAACGCAATTCGCGGGCGATGGCGTGGCAGGCTTCCAAATTGGTTTTGAAAATGGTTTCGTCGAAATTGCGCGAGCCGACGAAACCGCCGGTGTTGACATCGATGGTGGTCATCGCTTCGGTGGATTCGATGATCAGGTAGCCGCCGAAATTGAGGTTGACGCGCGGTTGCAGCGCCAGATTGATTTCCTGCTCGACCGCGTACAGCTCAAACAGCGGCTTGTCGCCGTGGTAATGCTCGATGATGTCGGCGGCGCCCTGCACATATTGACGGGCGAAGCCCAGCATTTGGGCGTGGTTTTCGGCCGAGTCGATCAGAATTTTTTCGGTGCCGGCATGAAACATATCGCGCAGCACGCGCAGGCTCAGCGGCAGGTCGCGGTAAAGCATGGTTTCGGGCGGGCTGGTTTTGGCCTGGTGCTGGATGTTTTGCCACAGTTTGCCCAAATAATCGATGTCGGCCTGCAACTCTTCGTCGCTGGCGTTTTCCGCGCTGGTGCGGATGATGTAGCCGCGTCTGCCTTCTTCCGGCAGCAGGTTTTGCAGGCGGTTGCGCAATTCGTTGCGTTCGTTTTCGTCTTCGATGCGTTGGGAAACCCCGATGTGGTCGTCTTGCGGCAGATACACCAGAAAACGGCCGGCCAGCGAAATTTGGGTGGAGAGCCGGGCGCCTTTGCTGTTGATCGGGTCTTTGATGACCTGCACCAAGAGGGTTTGCCCTTCAAACAGCATGTGTTCGATACGCTGGGTTTCTTCGGGTTTCTGCCGCTGTTCCAATAAATCGACAATGTGCAAAAAGGCGGCGCGTTCGAGGCCGATGTCGATGAAGGCGCTTTGCATGCCGGGCAGCACGCGGCGCACCACGCCCAAATAAATATTGCCCACCAAGCCGTGGCCGCTGTTGCGGTCGATGTGCAGCTCGCAGACGGTGTTTTCTTCCAACAGGGCGACGCGCGTTTCTTGCGGGGTGATGTTGACGAGTATGGTTTCGGGCGGTCGCGCGCTTGCGTCGGCCGGCCGGATTTGATTGGCAATTTGCATGACAGCTATTCCTGAAAATCGGATTTTGCAGGCGGTACTGCCGCCGCAGCCAATACCGCCTGCAAAATCCGCTGTGTGGAAGGGGCGCATTATACGCCGAGTCGGCAGCCTGTGTGGATAGGCTACCTGAAAGCCCGGCAGGCGGCATCGCATGCGGCGCAAAGGCAGATTGGTGGATGAATCTGATTCATGGACGGCCGCAGATTTTTCAGGGCGCAGCGATTGCGCAAACCAAGCGAAACCGTTACTGTTCGGCCATTAGTACGGGATACAGATGATGAAAAAAAATACACTGAGTTTTGAGTTTTTCCCCACCCGCACCCCCGAAGGGCGCGAAAAGCAGAAAATTACCCGCAAGCAGCTGCGCCAATACCGGCCGGCGTTTTTTTCCTGCACCTCCGGTGCGGGCGGCTCTACCCGCGACGGCACCTTGCAGGCGGTGAACGACATCATGGCCGAAGGCACGGCGGCGGCGCCGCACCTGCCCTGTGTGGGCATGAACGAAGCCGAGTTGTCGGATATTCTCCATATCTATAAAAATATGGGCATCCGCCACATCGTGGCCTTGCGCGGCGACATTCCTTCCGGCATGGGCGCCGGCAGCTCCGGTTTGCGTTATGCCAACGAATTGGTGGAGCTGATCCGCCGAGATTTCGGCGACTGGTTCCATATCGAAGTGGCGGCTTATCCCGAGTTCCACCCGCAGGCGCGCAGCGCGGAAGACGACATCAACCATTTCGTGCGCAAGGTGAAGGCCGGCGCCGACTCGGCGATTACCCAGTATTTCTTCAACCCCGATGCCTATTTCCGTTTTGTCGATGACGTGCGCGGCCGCGGAGTGGAGATTCCGATTGTGCCGGGCATCATGCCGATTGCCAGTTTTTCCAAGCTGGCACGCTTCTCCGATACCTGCGGCGCGGAAATCCCGCGCTGGCTGCGTCTGAAATTACAGTCGTATGCCGACGACACCGCTTCCATCAAGGCTTTGGGCTTGGACGTGGTAACCGAAATGTGCGAACACCTGCTTGAGCAAGGCGCGCCGGGCCTGCATTTCTACACCCTCAACCAAGCCGGGCTGGTGTCCACCATTTGCCAGCGTTTGGGTTATTGATTTGGGTGATTAAACCGTTTGATGCCTGCCGTCAGGCTACCTGAAAACTGTTCAGGTAGCCTGACGGCGTTTTCTGTCCGCCCAGCTGTTGTTCGGCCGGGCCTCCGAGTACAATGCCGCCCTTTGTGCCGCCGGGCATATCGGACGTTCACCACCATAGGAAAACCCATGATCCGCGCCTTTGCCATTATTTTTGCCTGTTTGGCCGCCGGCGAGCTGCTGGTGCGCCTGACGGGCTTGAAACTGCCGGCCAGCATTCCCGGCCTGTTGTTATTGTTTGTGCTGTTGCAGCTCGGTTGGGTAAAGGCCGAGTGGTTCAAACAGATTACCGACTTTCTGATGCAGAACCTGATGCTGCTGCTGATTCCGCCCTGTGTGGCGCTGATGGATCACTTGGATCTGATTGCGCGCGATTTTTGGTCGATCACGCTGGCCACGATTGCCAGCAGCATTTTGGTGTTGCTGGCGAGCGCGAAAACCCATGAGCTGATGAGGAAAAGGCGATGAAGGAGATGGCGGCCAATCCGGCCTGGCTGTTGCTGATGCTGGTCAGCATTTATTGGCTGTGCATGACCATCCGCCGCCGCACCGGCAACCCTTTGGCCAATCCGGTGCTCATCGGCACCCTGCTGATGATCGGCTACCTGAAGCTGACGGAAACCAGCTACGAGGCGTTTTGGCAGGCCGGCCAATATGCCGCGTTTTGGCTGCAGCCGGCGGTGGTGTGCTTGGCGGTGCCGCTGTATCAGCAGTGGCCGAAAATCCGCAAACAGTGGCTGCCGATTGTGGTCTCGCAGCTGGTGGGCAGCGTGGTGGGCATTGTGTCGGGCGTGTGTTTCGCCCATTGGTTGGGCGCCAGCCGCGAGGTGAGCATGGCGTTGGCGGCCAAGTCGGTGACGCTGCCGATTGCGCTGGACATCACCCAGGTGCTGGGCGGCATTCCTTCGATCAGTGCTTCCGGCGTGATTTTGGCCGGGCTGACCGGGCAGATGGCCGGGTTTTGGCTGCTGCGCCGCAGCGGCATCCGCAACCGTATTTCGCACGCCCTGGCGCAAGGCACTGCGTCGCACGCCATGGGCATTGCGGCCAGCCTGGAGGTGGGCGGAAAGTTTGCTGCTTATGCCACGCTGGGTTTGATTTTCAACGGCGTGCTCACGTCTTTTCTCGCGCCTTGGATTGTGCCTTGGTTGGGGATTTGAACGGCTGGATGAAAACAGAGGCTGAGACCTTTGCAAAACCCTCAGATGTGGATGTAGTTCAAGGCGTAGCAGCGCAGCGAGCGTGAACGCAGGAATTCCCATGGGAAAGACATATCACATAGATAGGCAAGCGAGCGGGCAGTACCCATAGGGCATAAACGCACAACGCAGAAATGCGCCGCAGATGAGGGTTTTGCAAAGGTCTCAGGCTGCCGCTTGTTGGGCAGATATTAAGATGCGGGCTACCTGAAAAGGTTTTCAGGTAGCCCGCACGGTTTTGCGCCCGGCGCTCAGTCAGATAACCGGCCGCATGGTGAAGAAGACGCCCTCTTCGTTTTGCCGGCGGCTGATCGGCCATTGGTAGATATCGCTGAGGCGCTCTGCCTGCATCACTTCGTCCACGCTGCCCTGTGCCACGATGCGCCCCTGATTCATCAGGATGATGTGGTCGGCGTAGGCGGCGGCGAGGTTGAGGTCGTGCAGCACCATCACCGCGCTGAATGTGTCGCGCCGGGTGTGCAGATAGTGCATCAGCTGGTGTTGGTGGCGGATGTCGAGGTGGTTGCAGGGTTCGTCCAGCAAAATGGCGGCGGCCTGCTGCATCAGTGCGCGTACGATATTGGCCCGCTGTTGTTCGCCGCCGGACAGGGTGTCGATGCGTTTGCCGGCCAAGTGGCTGAGGTCGAATTGGCCAAGCAGGCTGTCGAGCAGTCCGTGATCGGGCGCATCGGCTTGAAACAGGCCGCCGCTGCGCCGGCCGAGCGCGGCGTATTCGCGTACGGTCATCGGCAGGTTGTAGCGTCCGTTTTGCGCCACCCAAGCCACTTGGCCGGCCTTGATTTGCGGCGCGGCATCGCGACCGAGCAGCGAGAGCGGACACTGAAAACGGCCGAGCAGGGCTTTGAGCAAGGTGGATTTGCCGGCGCCGTTGGGGCCGATGACGGCGGTGTGGCAGCCTTGCGGGATGTCGGTGTCGGCATCGGTTTGCAGAATGATGCGGCCTTGCGGGGCCACGGTAAGCGGAGGAAGACGAAACAGCGGCGTGTGCATATCAACCCTTTCTGCGGTGCAGCGACTGCAAAAACAGCCACAGGAAAAACGGCCCGCCCAGCAGGGAAATCACAATGCCGACCGGCAAATCGACGGGGTAGGTCAGCCAACGGGCTGCGCTGTCGACGGTGAGCAGAAACACGCCGCCCAGCCAGGCGGAGAGCAGCACCAGCTTGCGCCGGGAGCCGCCTACCGCAGCAGCCAGAATATTGGGCACCATCATGCCCAGAAAACCGATGATGCCGGACAGGGAAACGGCGGCGGCGGTGAGCAGAGCGGCCGCCAGTACGGTTTGCACGCGCAAAGCGCCCACCGCAATGCCCATGCTGACGGCGGTTTCTTCGCCCAACATCAAACCGTCCAAGCGTCGGCCGGCCAGCCACAGCAAAGCCAGCCCCGCCAGCATGGCGGCCAGGGCGTAATAGGGGGAGGTGAAGCCGGCTTCGGCCAGGCTGCCGGCCAGCCACACGGTGGCGCTGCGCAGGACCAAATCGTCGGATAAAAACAGAATCAGGCTGACGGCGGCACCACAAAAGGCGCTGACGATCAAACCCATAATCAAGAGGCCAAAGGTGCCGCCGCCGAACAGGCGGTGGGTGGCGAGGATCAGCAGGCAGACCGCCAATGCGCCGGCAAAGGCGGCCAGCGGCACGCCGATGCCGCCCCAGCCGAAAGCCAATACGCTGATCACGCCCAGCGCCGCGCCGCCCGAAGTGCCGATCAGGCTCGGGTCGGCCAGCGGGTTTTCAAACAGGGCCTGTAAACCGGCACCGGCGGCCGCCAGCGCGCCGCCGACCAAAAGGGCGGTGCCGACACGGGGCAGGCGGATATCGAGAATCATCTGTTCCAAAGTGTGCGGTGCCGCCCAGGTGCCGAAACCGATGCCGGTGGCAAACCAAACCAGCGCGGCCGTCAGGCCGAGGCAGGCGGCGAAAATAAGCGGTGTTTTCATGGGTAAATGGGTTGAAGAGCGGGAAAACAGGCCCGCCAAGCCGGCCGCGTTGGCGGCGGGTGCTTGGCGGGGAGGGCGGCCTCAGGCAGCTCAGCGGCGGGCGCGGCCGAGATTGTGCAGTCGGCGCAAGACTTGGGGCGTATCCAAACCGTAGCGGAAGAAGTCGTTGGCCGGCCACAGATGGATGTTGCGCGTTTGCGCAGCGGGGCTGCCGGCCACTTCGGGGCGGGCGGCAAACTGGCCGACGCCGCCGATCAGGTGGCTGTTGTGTTCGGCAATGATGATGACGTCGGGTTTGGCGGCGATCCAGGCTTCGCGGTTGAGGGGTTTGATGCCGTCGATATTGGCGGCGGCATTGATGCCGCCGGCGCGGCGGATGAGTTCGTCGGCGGCGGTGTTGCGGCCGGCCACCAAGCGGCCGTCATAGCTCATCAGGTAGCGCTTGCCGGTGGCGGGGAGCTGGCTGACGCCGCTTTGCCAGCGTGCAGCCAGCGTGTCGGCTTCGCGGGTTTTGCCGATCAGTTGGCCGATTTGGCGGATGCTGGCCGGATAAGCGTTGATGCTGTCATCCGGCGCCACATTGACGGCTTTGATGCCGACGCGGTTGAGGTGGCTGTAAATGCCGGCCGGCTGCGCCATCCAGGAGCCGATGGCCAAGGTGGGGCGGACGGCCGCAATCGGCTCGACGGTGAGCTGGCGGTGGATGCCGATATTGGGCACGTTTTTGACGGCCGGATGGGTGGCGGTTTGGTCGCGGCCGACGATTTGATGGGTGGCGCCCAGCGCCACCACTACATCGGTCACGTCCGGGCTGAGGGTAACGATGCGCGCTTGGGCGGGCGTTTGCGCCTGTGCCAGAGGCAGCAGTGCGGCCAAGAGGGCGGGCAGGAGGATTTTTTTCATGGATGTCCTTTCAGGTAGCCTGTGGGCAGGCCGGGTTATTCGGTTTCAAACAATTGGCTGCCGCTGAGGGAAGCCGCAGGGTGCGTTTTGCCGTTGATGACGATGCTGTGCACCGGCTGCGGCAAACGGGAAAAGTCGATGCGGAAAGCGGCGACGCGGGAGGTGTCCACCAGCAGGCGGCCGCGGTCGATGCGGGCGCGGATTTTACCCGACACCGGCTGCTTCTCGAATACCTGATAGTGGTAGCCTTCGTTGAAGCGGCCGCGCAAAACGGTTTCGCGGCCGTCGCGCAACACGGTGATGTCCACCGGGTCGCCGGCCCGTTTGTCTGCCAAATAAAGATAGGGGGCGTAAGGGTGGTTCATGGCGGTTTCGCCCATTTTGAGCACGATGTCACCGATGCGGACGCCGATGTTTTGCGCGGTGCTGTTTTCTTTGCCAAAGCCGGCCACTTTCAGCCCGTTGCGGTAGGCAGGATCGAAGGCCATGCCGAATGAGGCTTTGTTGTTGAATAGGGTCAGCCGGTAGGGGCGGTGCCATGCCTGCGGCGTGGCTTGGGGCTTGAGGCGTTCGATGTGCAGCCATTCGCTGCCATTCGCTGCTTCGCCGCTGCTTTCCCAGACCAATTGGGTGGCGGTTTGACGGCGGTGGCGGTCGATGAAGGCGGTCAGGGCGGGAATCTCTTGCGGCAAATAGCGCATATCGTGGCCGCCTTCAGGCGTGCTGAAAATGAGATTCGGATGGTGGCGGCGCAACTCTTCGGCCACCGGCTGCATCATATCGGCCGGATACAGCATATCGCTGCGGGTATTGATGATGTAGAGCGGCTTGCGGTTGAAGTTTTGCGGGTACACGGGCGTGCTGCCCAGATGGGCGGCCACCGGCAACGAGCCGTTCATGGCGATGAAGCCGGCGAAGCGGTCGGGATGGGTGGCAGCCAGATACAGGGTGCCGGAGCCGCCGTCGGAAAAGCCGCTGAGAAAGACCCGGTCGGGGTCGGCGGCGGGGAAATCGCGCAGTACGGCGTCCACTTCGCCCAGCACCATGTTCACGCCGACGGGGTCGAACCAGCCGGCGTCTTTTTGGCCGAACGGAAACAGCACATAGTAGCGGCCGGCATTGGCCAGTTTGAGGAAGCTGGAGCGTTGAACGCTGGCCAGCGGGTCGCTGCGTATTTGCGGGGAAGCGATGGCGCCGTGCAGGTGCACCAGTAGGGGGCGTGGTTCGCCGGCCTCGACGTGGGGCGGGGTATAGACAATGTAAGGCCGCTCTTGGCCGTCTTGGGCAGTAAAGCGGAAGGTTTGGAAGCTGCCGCTCTGCGCGGCGGCTGCTGCCGAAACCCAGCAGAGTAGTGCGGTGAGTAAGATTCTGATGGTATTCATAGCGGTATCTGTTTTTTGGACGGATGTGTGTTCAGGTAGCCTGTGGCCGCGCAGGCTACCTGAAAAGCGGTTTTAGAATTGCAGATGTAAGCCCAATGAGAAGTTGCGGCCGGGTTGGGTATAGCGGTCAACCGCGGCATCGGCTTTCACGCCGCCGACATCGGCGAAGTGCCAATAGCGTTTGTCGCCGATGTTGTAGATGCCGGCATGGAGTTCCAGATTTTTCCAAGGACGGTAATGTGCGGTGAGGTCCCACACGCCGTAGCCCGGTGCGCGGAAGTCGCCCGCTTTGACCCGGTGGCGGGCGGCCGCCCAGCGCAGACGGGTGCCGACGCCCCACTGTTCGCGTTCATAGTCCAGCCCCAGCACGCCGTTCAAGGGGTAGGCGGTGGAGAGCGGCTGGTTGAGGCTTTCGTTTTTGCCGCGCATCCAAGCCACGCTGCCGTTCAAGCGCCAAGCAGGCGTGATGTGCCAGCCGCCGGAGAGTTCGAGGCCGTAAGTTTTGGCCCGGTCTAGGTTGCTGAAATAAAACTCGGAAACATAGCCGGGGGCCGGGGAGGCTTTTTCAGCAGTGGCAATAAAGTCTTTGTAGCGGTTGTAGAAAGCGGTGGCGTCCAAGCGGAGGGTTGGGCTGCGGTAGCGAAGGCCGGTTTCGAAGTTGTGCGAAGTTTCGGGTTTGAGGTCGAGGTTGGGCACGACGCGATAGCCGCGGAAGCTGTCGTAGCCGGACGCCATCAGATCCACCGGCGGCGAACGGTAGCCGCGGGAGTAGGCGGCAAAGCCGGTGAGGGTTTTGCTAAAGGGCATGCTGAAGCGCACGCCGGGCAGCCAGGCATGGTGGCTGACGCTGTCGGCAAGCGGAATATTGTTGCTGGTTTGGCGGAAGGCCTCGTCGATGTCGAAGCGGGTTTTTTCCCGTTCGTGGCGCAGGCTGAACGTCAGTTCGGCGCCGTTGTTAAACACCAGGCGGTCTTCGCCGTAGAGGCTGAGGGCATGTTGTTTGTAAGAAGGGAAAAAGCGCTGTTCGCCGGCGCTGTTGCCTGTGCGGGTATCCGAAACGGTTTTGCTGAGCAGGCGGTCGTGCTCTTTCAGGCGGTAACTCAGGCCGGCGCGGATGCGGTGGGTGATGCTGCCGGTATGGGCGTGGGCGCTCAGATCTACGCCAGTGCCGGTGAGGTGTTGGGTAAAGGTGTTGTGGTCCCGGGTTTCCTGGGTGCGGGTCGGGCCGCCGTTAGGCGGTGTGCTGTGGGTTATCTGGTGGCTGTCGTTGTCCACATCGAATGTTTGCCGGTAAACGTGGGCGGACAGGCTGTCCAGCCAGCTGCCGGCCGGCGTATAGCGGTAGGTGAGGCCGAAACGGCGGCGGTTGTATTCGTCGTAAGCCAGCGCCAGCGGTGTGTCGAGCCTGTTGCCGCTGCGCGAACGGCCGGTGCCGAGTTTTTCTTGGCGGTTGGTGTCGCTTTGGCGCACAAATTGTTCGAATACCGCTTCGACATGGTGTGTGTCGTTACCGATGCCGCCTTTGGCTAAGATATTGTAATTTTCGGTGTCTTGCCGGTTGGAGACGGTGCGTTTGGCGCCGTTGCCGTCGTTTTCGGCATGGTTTTTTGCCTCATGGAGATTGCGGCGGGTCAGCATCAGCAGGCCGGACACCGGGCCGGTTTGGCCGGCCACGGTGGCGGTGGCGCCGTGGCTGCGGTAGCTGCTGCGGTAGCCGTATTTTAGGCCGAAGTAGAAAGGTTTGTCGGCACGCACGAAATCGGCGGGCCGGTAGGTGGTCATGGCCACGGCGCCGCCTAAGGAGCCGCTGCCGTCTGCTGCGGCGTCGCCGCCTTTGGAAACGGTGATTTGGCGAAGGGTGTCGGTTTCCATGGTGTCGCGGGTCACGCTGGCGGCGTTGGCGGTGGGCCCGATGTCGGCATGCATATCGGGCAGAGGGACGCCGTCGATGGTCATCAGGATGCGGTTGCCTTCCATGCCGCGGATGTTGATGCTTTCATGACCGCCTTGGAGGTTGTTGGAACGGACATCCACGCCCGGTTCGTAGAGGAAGAGGTCGTCAATATTTTGTGCGGCTGCCCGTTTTAAGTCCTCTGCTTTCAATAGGGTGGTATCGGGGGTTTTGCTTTCCCCTTCGCCCACCACTTCGATGGTTTCCAGCTCGGTTGGCGGTGCGGCCGGCAGGGTTTGGGCACAAACGGCCCCGGAAAACAGCAAGGCAATGACTTGGGAGAGGTATAAAGGCTTCATGATGTGCATATTTGTTAATAATAGGAATGATTATTATATGGATTATTATAAAAATTTACAATGCTTAAATTTAAACAGCAAATATGCCGGCTGCTCTTGGTCGCTGGTTTGAATGGAAACGACTGTAAATCAAGTGTTTTGATAGACTGAGACCTTTGCAAAATTCCCATCTGCGGCACATTTCTGCGTGACACGTTGATCCCTTAGGGGTACTGCCCGCTTGTTTGCTTATCTGTCTGATTGATCTGCACCACCGGGAATCGTGGCGGTCACTTTTGTTATGCTGCTGCGCCGTGAACGGCATCCATATCCGGGGGTTTTGCAAAGGCCTCGGATCATGGAGGCGGGGCATCAAAAAAGGCTACCTGAAACGCTGTTCAGGTAGCCTTTACGGTGCCGTCAAATCTCTAGACCTTGACGGAGATGGAGATTCAAGTTGCTGTCGGGATTACAGCAGACCGGGTTGGCCCAGAGCCGGGTCGCTTTCGCGGGCGGCCACGGCATCGGCCACGGTTAAGCCCAGGGCTTTGGCCACGCCTTCGCCGTAAGCCGGGTCGCAGGCGTTACAGTTGCGGATGTGGCGGTATTTGATGAAGTCCGGCGCATCGCCCATGGCGGCGGCGGTGTTGTTAAACAACGCTTGTTTTTGCTCGGCATTCATCAGGTTAAACAGCGCGCGCGGTTGGCTGAAGTAGTCGGCGTCGTCTTCACGGTAGTTCCAGTGGGCAGCGTCGCCGTTGATCTTCAGGGGCGGCTCGGCATACTGCGCTTGCTCCTGCCATTGGCCGAAGCTGTTCGGCTCGTAATGGATGTTGCTGCCGTAGTTGCCGTCCACACGGCCTTGGCCGTCGCGGGCGTTGCTGTGTACGGGGCAACGGGGTGCGTTGACCGGGATTTGGTGGTGGTTCACGCCCAGGCGGTAGCGTTGCGCGTCGGCATAGTTGAACAGACGGGCTTGCAGCATGCGGTCGGGAGATACGCTGATGCCGGGTACCAGGTTGCTCGGTGCGAAGGCAGATTGTTCAACATCGGCAAAGAAGTTTTCCGGGTTGCGGTTCAGCTCAAACTCGCCCACTTCGATCAGCGGATAGTCTTTTTTCGGCCATACTTTGGTCAAGTCAAACGGGTGGTAAGGCACTTTTTCGGCATCGGCTTCGGGCATGATTTGTACGTACATGGTCCATTTCGGGAAGTCGCCTTTCTCGATGGATTCGTACAAATCGCGCTGATGGCTTTCGCGGTCGTTGGCGATGATGGCGGCAGCTTCGGCGTCGGTCAGGTTTTTAATGCCTTGTTGGGTGCGGAAGTGGAATTTCACCCAGAAACGTTCGTTTTTGGCATTGATGAAGCTGTAGGTGTGGCTGCCGAAACCGTGCATGTGGCGGTAAGAGGCGGGGATGCCGCGGTCGCTCATCACCACGGTGACTTGGTGGAAGGCTTCGGGCAGCAGGGTCCAGAAGTCCCAGTTGTTGGTGGCCGAACGCATATTGGTGCGCGGATCGCGTTTTACTGCTTTGTTCAAATCGGGGAATTTACGCGGGTCGCGCATAAAGAATACGGGGGTGTTGTTGCCCACCATGTCCCAGTTGCCCTCTTCGGTGTAAAACTTCAGGGCGAAACCGCGGATGTCGCGCTCGGCGTCGGCGGCGCCGCGCTCACCGGCTACGGTGGTGAAACGGGCAAACATTTCGGTTTTTTTGCCCACTTCGCTGAAAATGGCGGCGCGGGTGTATTGGGTGATGTCGTGGGTCACGGTAAAGGTGCCGAAGGCGCCGGAGCCTTTGGCGTGCATACGACGTTCGGGAATCACTTCGCGTACGAAGTTGGCCAGTTTTTCGTTCAGCCACAAATCTTGGGCCAGCAGCGGGCCGCGCGGGCCGGCGGTCATGCTGTTTTGGTTATCCACAACGGGCGCGCCGTTGTTCATGGTCAGATGGGTTACGGGACATTTGGACATGGTTGTTTCCTTTTTTATCGGGTCGGGGGAGAAAGCTACCTGAAAACAGGGATGTGTTTGGGCGGCAGCGGGTATGGGGCGCACTATAGTCTAAAAAATTAACTATTGAAACTATCTTTTCGATTTAATTTATTTAAATTCACTGGATTTTGATTTTATTATATTGAATTTAAAAGCTTTATTTTTCTGAATCATGGTGTGGCGGCGATGCTTGGCGGCGCTTTTTATGCTGCTCGAATTTGCGCAGCTGGCGCACGGCGTGCACGGTAGTGGAGAGGCCGCCGGCCAGCAACAGCAGCATCACCGGCACCACCAGCAGATAGGGGGCAAACCACAGCAGTGCCACCAGTGCCAGCATCAGCAGGCCCATACTCAAATAAGCCTTGGCTTCGTTTTCGTCCACCGTGCGCGTGCCGTAGAAATTACCCTCGAAAACGTGGGACAGCTGTAAAAATTGGCGGGTAACCGCGCGTGCCTGCTGACGGTTGAAAATGCGCAGGCGCGAAAAATGCTGCCGCCGCCGTTGGCGCATGATTTGGTGCTCTTCTTCGTTTAATACCACTTCGGTGGTTTGATTCAGGTCTTCCAAAAACTGCCGCTCCAACTGGCGCACCACGCCGGCATCTTCGATGACCACGTCCAGCTCGCGGTTGAGGTGCCAGCTGGAAAAGTTGAGATTGGTGGAGCCTATCCGCGCCCAAATGCCGTCGGCAATCGCACTTTTGGCATGAATCATCGGGCCGTTCCATTCGAACACCCGAACGCCCGCTTCCAGCAGGGCGCGGTAGCGGGTACGGGAAACGCGGCCGATCCAAGGAATATCCGATGTACGCGGCACCAGCAAGCGCACGTCCACTCCGGCATTGGCGGCATTGATCAGCGCCTGGGTGTAGAGCCGGGTGGGCATGAAGTAGGCATCGGTGAGCCACAGATTGCGGTTGGCCAAAGCCAAGGCGTTTAAATCCAGTCGCATCATATTGTTGTTGCTGGGCGTGGTGGCGACCACGCCGGCGCGCACCGTGCCGGCTTCGCCGCAGGCGGTATAGATGCCGGCCGGCAGCTCGCGGCCTTGCGACTGCAGGCTGTCGGCCGCGGCCTGCAGCACCTCGCCCACCGCCGGCCCTTTCAGGCAAACCCCGGCGTCCCGCCACGGAGCAATGCCTTTGGCCGGATTGCCTTCCCAAGCCGACGACACGCACAGCCCGCTGACAAAAGCGGTGTGCCCGTCCACCACAATCGACTTGCGGTGGTTGCGCGACAACAAACCGATGCCGCTGGCAAAGCCCATCGGATTGTAAGGCACCACCAAGGCGCCGGCTTGGCGCAAGGGTTTGAAAAAACCGCGCAAGGAGGGCCACAACGAGCCCAGCCAGTCGTAGATCAGCACCACTTTGACGCCGGCTTTTGCCTTTTCCACCAATAGGTCGCGCATTTGGCGGCCGAAGTCGTTGTCGGCGAAGATATACATTTCCATCAGCACATAATCGCGGGCGGATGCCACTGCTTCGAGCCAGGCAGGAAAGTTTTCGCTGCTGTCTTTCAACAGAGTCACTTCATGACCGCCGTATACGTCGCTGCCGCCGGAGCGGAAACGGATCTGTTCCAATACGGGGTGGCTGAAATCATGGAGGTCGGGGGCGTTGTGCATAAGCCTGCCTTTGCCGGGTGGGGAGACGGAAGCGGTGAAAACTGTGTTTCAGGTAGCCTGAAAACTGCGGCAAGCATAGCAGAAATTGCCGCGGGCAGTTGGTGCGACTGCCATTCCGCCGCTTGAGTGGGGCCGTTTGCTGCCCCGCAGGCAAACAAAGCAATGGGCAAGAGTGTTTTGAATGTTGTTGAAGCGCGATATCTGACGGCCTCTGCTTTTCAGGTAGCCCGATAAGCTTGAGGCTACCTGAAAACAACAAAACCCTGCATTGTAGCAATGCAGGGTTTTTGAAACTTGGTGCCCAGGAGAAGACTCGAACTTCCACACCCGTGAGGATACCAGCACCTGAAGCTGGCGCGTCTACCAATTCCGCCACCTGGGCAATTCGTTTTTTGTTTTGTTGGCGCACTTGGGATGAAAAATCTTCTCTAAAGCAAATGATTGGTGCCCAGGAGAAGACTCGAACTTCCACACCCGTGAGGATACCAGCACCTGAAGCTGGCGCGTCTACCAATTCCGCCACCTGGGCTTTGCTTTAATGTGCGCTTTGCGTTAAAGTGCAGGCCTTTAACGAAAGACGCGCATTATATCGCCAATTTCGCAGTTGTCAATTATTGAAAAGAGAATATGAAGAAAAAAACCTCATTACGTCTGCAAGATCCTTATTTGGAAAGGGAAAAACAGCGTTATGAACACCCCTTGCCCAGCCGCGAGTGGGTGATTGAAATTTTGGAAGACCGCGGCGTGCCGGTGAAAACCGAGTCGCTGGCCATCTTGCTGGACATTCAGGAAGACGAGCTGCCTTTCTTCGAGCGCCGTTTGGGCGCGATGGCGCGAGACGGCCAAGTGCACATCAACCGCCGCGGTGCGGTGTGCGTGGCCGAAAAGCTGGCTATGGTGAAGTGCCGCATCGAAGCGCACAAAGACGGCTTCGGTTTCGCCGTGCCGCTCACGCCCGACGGGCAGGGCGATTTCGTGCTCTACGCCCGCCAAATGCGCGGCCTGATGCACGGCGACATCGTCACCGTGCGCCCGGCCGGCATTGACCGGCGCGGCCGCCGGGAAGGGCAGGTGCTGGACATCATCGAACGAGCGCAAAAAAACGTAGTCGGCCGCTTGGTGATGGAGCGCGGTGTGGCCATGTTGGCACCGGAAGACAGCCGCCTGACCGACAACATTATTTTGGAACCCGATTCTTTGGGCGAAGCCCGTCCGGGGCAGGTGGTGGTGGCGGAAATCGACGTTTATCCCGAAGCCCACCGCCCGGCAGTGGCCAAAATCACCGAAATCCTCGGCAACTATGCCGACAGCGGCATGGAAATCGAAATTGCGGTGCGCAAACACCAACTGCCACACCGTTTTTCCGAAGCCTGCGCCCGCGCCGCCGAAAAAGTGCCCGCCCAAGTGTGCAAAACCGACCTCAAAGGCCGCACCGATTTGCGCGATTTGCCCTTGGTGACCATCGACGGCGAAACCGCCCGCGATTTCGACGATGCGGTGTATGCCGAAAAACAGGGCCGCAACTACCGCTTGGTGGTGGCGATTGCCGACGTGAGCCATTATGTGACGCCCGGCAACCCGTTGGACGACGATGCGCTGGAGCGCGCCACCAGCGTGTATTTCCCGCGCCGCGTGATTCCGATGTTGCCGGAAAACCTGTCGAACGGCATTTGCTCGCTGAATCCCGATGTGGAGAGGCTCTGTATGGTGTGCGACATGGTGTTTACCTATGCCGGCAACCTGAAAAGCTACCAGTTTTATCCGGCCGTGATGCGTTCGCACGCCCGCCTCACTTACAACGAAGTGTGGGATTGGATTGAAAACGGCAGCGATCATGCGCTCAAGCCGCAGATCGACACGCTCTACAAGCTCTATCAGATATTGCAGAAAAAGCGCAGCCAGCGCGGCGCGATGGAGTTTGAAACCACCGAAACCCAGATGATTTTCGACAAAAACGGCAAAATCAAATGCATCGTGCCGGTGGTGCGCAACGATGCCCATAAGCTGATTGAAGAATGCATGCTGGCGGCCAACGTTTGCGCAGCCGATTTCCTGTTGAAAAACAAACATCCCGCCCTGTTCCGCAACCATCTTGGCCCCACGCCTGAGAAGCTCGCCACCTTGCGCGAACAACTCGGCCTGCTCGGCCTCAGCCTGGGCGGCGGCGAGCAGCCTTCGCCGAAGGATTACGCGGAGTTATTCGCCCAAACCGAAAACCGCCCCGACCGCGAGCTGATCCAAGTGATGCTGCTGCGCTCCATGCAGCAGGCGGTGTACGAGCCGGGCAGCGAAGGCCATTTCGGCCTGGCGTATTCCGCCTACACCCATTTCACTTCCCCCATCCGCCGTTATCCCGACCTCATCGTGCACCGCGCCATCAAAGCCGTGCTTTCAGGTAGCCAGTATGTGCCGAAAGACTCCTGGCAAACCTTAGGCGCACACACCTCCTTCTGCGAGCGCCGCGCCGACGACGCCAGCCGCGATGTGGAAAACTGGCTGAAAACCTATTATATGCAGGACAAAATCGGCGAAGTCTTCGGCGGCACGGTCAGCGGCATGGCCGGCTTCGGCCTGTTTGTCACCTTAGACGGCATCCACATCGAAGGCCTGGTGCACATCAGCGATTTGGGCGAAGACTATTTCCATTACCGGCCCGAAACCATGAGCATCGAAGGTGAGCGCAGCGGTTTGCGCTTCCACATGGGCGACAAAGTGGTGGTTCAGGTAGCCCGCGCCGATTTGGACACCAGCAAAATCGACCTTACCTTGGTTAGCGGCGGCACCATCGGCCGCGCCGGCAAACGCCGGTCTGCCGCCAAAAGCGGCGACAAGCGAAGCAAAGCCGCCGGCAAAACGGCAGCGAAACACAGCACCGCCCAAGCCGGCAAATCCGGCAAAAGCGCCGACAAAAAACCGACCGCCCGCGCCGCCGCCAAAAGCCGGCGCAAAAAATAAGGCGGGCGGCAGATGAACATCACCGTGCTGGCCGTCGGCACCAAAATGCCGCGCTGGGTAGATGAAGCCGTGGCCGAATACGCCAAGCGTTTCGGCCGCGACGTGCGCTATGTCTTAAAAGAAATCAAACCGGAAAAACGCGGCGCCGGCGTAAATGCCGCCCAAGGCATGGCGGCGGAGGAAAAGCGCATCCTCGAAGCCCTGCCCGACGGCGCCTATTTGGTGGTGCTCGACGAACGCGGCAAAGCGCCCACCTCGGTGGAGCTGGCCGGCTACCTGAAAGACTGGCAGCAAAGCGGCGAGCATATTTGTTTTGTCATCGGTGGTGCCGACGGCATGACCGATGCCCTCAAACAGAAAGCCCGCCTGATGCTGCGCCTCTCCAGCCTTACCCTCCCGCACGGCATGGTGCGCGTGTTGCTGACCGAACAGCTCTACCGCGCCGTGTCCATATTGCACAACCATCCTTACCACCGCGAGTAAGCTGCGCACTTAACGGCCAACAAGATAAAAGGCTACCTGAAACCCTGTTCAGGTAGCCTTTTATCTTGTTGGCCGATTAAAACCGCCGTTCCAGTTCGATAAAGACTTGGCTGTTTTTGCGCTGTGCCCAAGTGTGGCTGCTGCGGATTTCCTGCCGCGACAGATTCAGCTTCGGCGTCATGCCCCAGATTGTCCAAGCGCGATGCCACACCGCGAGACCATATTGATACTCGCGGTCGCGCCGCTGCTGCAAAGGAAAGCCTTGCGCGGTCACGTTGAGCGACTCTCCTTTAAACCGCCGTTGGGCGACAGAGGCGGAAACGCGGGTGGAGAGACCGCCCAGCCAAGCCCAGTCGTGTATCCAACCGGCTTGCAGGCCGTAGCGGCGGTAGGCTGCATTGTTGGTTTCGCCGTGCAGCCGTTTGTTTTCCGAGAAGGCCTGATGAAGTGCCAGGCCGGCATATACGGTGTCGAGTGGTGCGGCCCGCCAAGCCAAAGAAGCGTTTTGTGCCGTGTACCAGCCGTCGTGGCGTTTTGCTTGCTCGGGCAGGCGGTAGTGCTGGCGATAGCCTTCCGCGGCCAGATTCAACTGCCAGCGAGGGGAGAGTATGCGGTTGTATTCCGCCCGCAAACCGTAGGCGTGCGACCACATGTGCAGGCGGAGGGTGCGGTTGTTTTGCACTTTGTGAGCGCCGAAATTATCTGTACCGCTGAGCTGGAATTGGTAGAACGGCAGGAGGGTAAAACGTTGGGTGGCATTCTGCCACAGCCAGCCGGCTCCTATCCGCCCGTAAGCGCTGTCTTGAGCGGAATGACGGCTGAAGTAGTAATTGGTGCCGCCCAATTGTGCCTGAAACTGCAGGCTGTGGTGTCCGGCCAGGGCATGTTGTTTTTCCACTTGGACGCCGTAGGCCAAGCCGAATGCAGATTGGGGTAATTCGCGGCTACATCCGAGTACGCTGCAATGTGGTGCAGCGGCATTGTTGATGTTGTCGTCATAAGCGGGCGAAAGTCCGCCGCTCCATTGCCATGCCTGCTGCTGCTGTATGGCGTTCAGGTAGCCTTGAATGTTGTCGTCAACTTTGGAGGGGATATCTTCTTGGCGGCGGATTTCTGTGAACACGGTTTCAGATTCATGCCACTGCCGGTCTTCGGCCAGCATAGCGGCTAAATCCAGTCGGATTCTCACGTCATCCGGTGTTGCGATTACCAGACTGCGGTAAATGCGGATGGCTTCGTTGTAATCTCCCCGGTATTTGGCGGACATGCCTTGGGCGCGACCCAGTAAAATCGGATCGGCAGAGGGCTCGGCGGCATACAGTTTGATCAGTTCGTTCAAGAGTTCGGGTTGCCGGGTATTTAAAACCTGTGTCAGCATCAAGGCCAAAAGTTCCGGCTGTCCGCGCAAATCTTGGGCACTTAAGACCGGAACATCAGTCTGTTGTTGCTCGTGTTTGTTTTCTGTTGCCGGAGAGGCGGTTTCCAGCCGACGTATCCATTGCCGCTGTTCGGATTGTAAAAAGCGTTGCTGGTCTTGTTCTTGGCGGGGGAGACCGGTTTCTGCGTAGGCTGCTATTGGAAAAAAAGTAGGAATGAGTATCAGAAAAGAAATTTGTTTAAAAATCATTTTTAAAATTTTGTTTTATTTGAATTAATTTCTAATTTGTTAATTTTGATTAATCCGAGGTTTGCGATTTCTTTCATTTTTTTCATAAATGATATATATTAGCATTATTATTGATTGGACAACAGTTGGTGTTTATAAAGATGAAAATTTCTGCATTTGGTTTTTCTGTTTTTTCCTCAGCTTTGCTGGCAGCTTGCGCTGGCGGCAGTTCGGTTCCGATTCCTGATGGCCCGGTTCAAATTCCCCAGCTGAAGACTTCGCCCGAGAGCACCATTATTGGGCCGGCTAAGGCGCCGATCCAAGCTATGCATACGGGTGCAGGCAAGCTGGAAGCGGGTCAGGTTCAGATCACTTATTCGTGGGGGTATACCACTACGGAAGACCGCTTCTTTTACCGGTCGTCTGACGGTAAGCTCTACCAGTTTGGACGTATGTCCAATCCGTTGCTCCTTTCCGGTTCGTTTGCTCCTGACACCAATACACCTACTCGTCAAAAAGGTCAGCCTACCGATAATGGTGGCCAGCTTTTGGTTTGCTGTGATGGCGTGAGCGCCACCATTAAACCGGGCTATACCCGCGCTATGCGCTACGGTGCTTGGATTGGAGCGGACGGTAAGACCGATTTGTTTGTCGGCGGCGTACCGGCCGATCCAGCTCATATGTTAGGGGTACAGGATTCGCAGAACCAGCAGGCTACGGGAAAAGCCACTTACGAAGTATTGGCGATGCGGGTGAAAGGTAGCGATGTGGTGTTGTCTTCCCATGACAATAACAGCCCGACATTGCGTTCCCGTCTGACAGTAAATTTCAATACCCAGCAAATGGGCGGCAAGATTCTGGGTAACAATGATTTCGGTGCCGATATCGATTTCACTGATGTCCGTGTGAACGGCAATACCTTCAGCGGCTCAGCGACTTCAGGAGGAGAAGCCGGCAAAGTAGAAGGCGGATTTTACGGTAGCAAGGGATATTACACGCCTTCCGGTACCGAAATCGGCGGCAAAATCACTTTTGACGGTAACAGAAGCTTGGATAGCGTTTTCGGCGGCTCTTCCTATCGCAGCGACGCCAAGGATGGCTCTACCGATTTGGTGCCTCTTCCTTAACATCCGTTATTTTAACCGCGGTCAAATGGCAGCTGCCGATCTTCAAAGAGTGAGCTGATTTTGATTTTCAGGTAGCCTGACAGCCTTTATTTTAATATTGTCGAATACATCGGTTATTTTATGAATAAACAAAACATTAACTTTAAACACAGTATTCTGTTCCTGATGGTTTGCGGTGCTTTTTCTGTTCCTGTATGGGCGGATGAAGCGGACAAGGACGGTGCGGATACCGAGCTGGAAACCATCAATGTGCAGGGACGCCGTACGCCGAAGACTTTAGGCAGAGACCGTATTCAGCGTGAGGAGTTGGACCGCCAAATGGTGCAAGATGCGCGTGATATGGTGCGTTACGACCCTGGTATCAGCGTAACGGAAGGCGGTCGTGCCGGTTCCAACGGCTTTACCATCCGTGGTGTGGATAAAGACCGTGTGGCGATTGTGGTGGACGGTTTGGAACAGGGTGAGAGCCGCTCTTCTTCCGCTTTCCAAGAGTTATTCGGTGCCTACGGTAACTTCAATGCCAACCGCAATGAAGCGGAAATCGAACACATGCGGGATGTCACCATCAGCAAAGGTGCCGACTCGATTACTGCAGGCAGTGGAGCATTAGGCGGTGCGGTATTGTACCGAACCAAATCGCCACGTGATTATGTCGATGAGGAGAAGCCTTACCACGTGGGCTTGAAAACGGGTTATTTGAGCCGTTCCGAGCAATGGGTAAACAGCATAACTGCTGCGGCACGCTTGGGTAATTTTGATGTTTTGCTCGTAGGCAGCAGGCGCCAGCGCCATGAGTTGAAAAACCATGCCAACGGTGAGAATGTTAATCTCAGTTTTAATGACAACTATGACTTTGGTAATAACCGTTACAGAGGCGTAGCACGCGGCACGCCCGATCCGCAAAGCAGTGAGAAAAATACATTTTTGGCACGATTGGGCTACCACTTTAATCCCAATAATTATTTGAACGTGATATACGAAGAAATCCGTGAAGATCAGGAAACTGATGAGCACTCCAACTTGTTTGGGGCGTTCTCCAGCACGGATTACCGCTACCGGAATGACGTAAGCTATCGGGACCGCATGGGTTTGGAGTATGAAAACTTGTTGACCAGCGGTCCGTGGGACAAGCTGACGGTAAATTTGGATCGCCAAAAGATCCAAATGACCACCATGTCTTGGGATATTCCGACTGCAGAAGGTTTGCAGAACTCAGGGCGTGCGGCGCAAAACTACTTTATCCGTAGGGGTTTGAACTACAACACCGATCAATTCCGCGCGGCAGCCGACAAGCACTTCGACTTCGACAACATCACATGGGATATGTCTTACGGTTTCGGTGGTACTAAACGGGAAAACTCCAACAGCAATTTGAGTTATTTTTCTTATGTTTACTACCCCCACATCAAAGCTTCTCGTACGGATGACAAAGAGTTTCTGGTCAGCACCCGTTCCGACAGCTACAACCTGTATTGGAACAATACCTTGCGTTTCAGCGACCGCTTTAAGCTCAATTTAGGTGCCCGCTACGACCATACCAAAATGCGTACCTTGGATACAGACAGTTTTAATCCTGATGTCAGAGGTCAACTGGAAGCAAAAGGTTTGTGGAATCAGCGGGCTAGATTTAAGTCTCCCAGCTATAGTGCGTCTTTCGATTGGAACATTACGCCCTCGGTAACCTTGCAAGGTAAATACAGCACCGGTTTCCGTGCACCGACTACCGACGAAATGTGGTTTTATTTCCCCAATACCCTGTTTTATGTTGAACCCAATCCGAGCCTTAAAGCCGAGCGGGCACGCAATTTTGAATTGGGTGTGGACGTACACGGAAACTGGGGCAATCTTCGTTTATCGGGTTTCCGCACCCGCTACTCTGATTTCATCGATTTTGTTCACCGCGGTTTCCGTGAGGTCAAAACTTGGAACTACAATACCAAGACGCTAAGCAATACTGATTACGCCAACGTTTACCAAAACGTCAACCGTTCCGAAGCGGAAATCAAAGGCTTGGAGCTACAGGGGCGCTGGAGTTTGGATAGCATCGGTCTGCCTCAAGGAACTTATGCCAGCTTAGCGGCGACATACTTGAAAGGCCGGGCGGACGGTAGCGTTCCAATCAATGCCATCCAGCCTTTTAACGGCGTAATTGGTTTTGGTTACCATCATCCGGAAAACCGCTGGAGCCTCGGTACCAACATCAGCTATTTTGCCCGCAAGAAGGCTGAGGATACGGTGGCTTCTTATGACGATACGGGCCGGACGTTCCCATTTGTGCGGCACAGCCGCAATACTTGGCTGGTGGACTTGACGGGCCATTACCAATTGGGTAAAAACATTACCCTGCGCGGCGGCATATTCAATTTATTCAACCGTCGTTATTACACTTGGGAAAATCTGCGCAGCATCCGCGAATTCGGCACCGTAAACCGCGTGGACAACCAAACCCATGCAGGCATTGAGCGCTTTAGCGCGCCGGGCCGCAATTTCAGCGTGGTATTGGAAGCCAAGTTCTAAGCTTTTCAGGTAGCCTGAGTGTGTTTGCCTCAGGCTACCTGAATACATTTCCATGATTTTTGATTATCCGGAAGGAAGTACGAATGAGTACGCAAGAGAATGTTATTCCCTTTGCCCAATATCTGAAAGAAAACAGCCGCACCACTCACGACAGCGTGGACGAGTTGGTGATGTCGGTTAAGCCGTTCGACAATCCCGAAAACTACACCCGTTTCCTGCAGCTGCAAGCCGTGTTTCATAAAATCGTGGACGGCATTTATAAAGACCCGGCCTTGAACGAGAAAATCCCCGGCTTGGCCGAATTGGCCCGCTACGATGCCGTGATGCTGGATTTGAAAGACCTCAACGGCAGCGAAAAAGCGATTGCCACCCCGATTCCGCAACCGCAAGGCATGGAGGCTTTGGGCTGGTTGTATTGCGCCGAAGGTTCCAATGTGGGTGCGGCGTTTTTGTTTAAAGATGCGCAAAACAAGCTGGGCTTTACCGCCGAACACGGCGCCCACCACTTGGCTCCCCATGCCGACGGTCGCGGCAAACACTGGCGCGAGTTTGTGGAACAATTGAACGGCTTGGGCATCACCGGTGCCGACCAAGAGGCTGCTTTGAAAGGCGCACTGGATGCTTTTGCTTTCTACAAAGTATTGGTGCGCGA
Organism: Neisseria shayeganii; assembly: GCF_014054965.1. NCBI lineage: Bacteria > Pseudomonadati > Pseudomonadota > Betaproteobacteria > Neisseriales > Neisseriaceae > Neisseria > Neisseria shayeganii. The sequence goes on from NZ_CP059567.1 coordinate 641,175, forward strand.
AATCTTTGAATTGCCTGCCGCTGCCTAATTGGCTTGAACGGATAAAAGGCTACCTGAAACCCGGTTTCAGGTAGCCTTTTGCTGTTTGGATATCGCTTTGGATATCGCTTATCGGGCAGGGGTAATCAAAAGAAAGGCGCGATGAAGCGCAATGCGCGTTTTGTTAACCCTGCTGCTTGCGAGGGCTAAGGCGCCAGCCGCTCTTTAATCCAGATGCCGTTTTCCAGGCGGTATTGCACGCGGTCGTGCAGGCGGCTGGGACGGCCTTGCCAAAATTCCACCCGGTCGGGAATCACCACATAGCCGCCCCAATGCGGCGGGCGAGGCACGTGCAGCGGATGTTTCAGGCCGACGGCTGCGGCACGGCTGACCAGTACCGACTTGCCGCTGATGACCGAGCTTTGTTCGCTGGCCCAAGCACCGATGCGGCTGGTGTAGGGGCGGCTTTCGAAATATTCGTCTGAAGCGGCCGCATCCAGTTTTTCCACTTTGCCTTCCACCCGCACCTGGCGTTCGAGTTCCGGCCAGAAAAAGGTGAGGGCGGCAAAAGGGTGGGCGGCCAGGGCGCGGCCTTTGCGGCTGTGGTAGTTGGTGAAAAACACAAAACCCTGCGCATTGACTTCTTTGAGCAGCACCATACGGCTGTTGGGCCGCCCTTCGTCATCCACGGCGGCAATATTCATCGCTGTGGGTTCGTTGACTTGGGCGGTAATGGCTTCGTTCAGCCATTGTTCGAATTGGGTGAGCGGATGCTCGGGGCAATCGGCCTCCGATAGTTCGCGTTTGCTGTAATCTTCGCGGATGTCGTGCAGATTCATGGGCTTCCTCGATAAAAGCGGCAACATAAGGATTTGATAAAGGCTATCATCTTGATATGGAAACAGAAAAACGGTTTCTGCTGCCACGGATTTTGCTATAATAACGCATCTTCCGGTTTTGAGATAATGATGCCATGCAACTGACCGCTGTGGGCCTCAACCACCAAACTGCGCCTTTGAGTATCCGCGAGCGTTTGGCTTTTGCCGCCGCTTCCCTGCCCGATGCTTTGAAAGCCTTAGTGGGCAGCCATGCCGCCAAAGAAGCGGTGATTTTATCTACCTGCAACCGCACCGAGCTGTATTGCGTTGGTGAGTCGGACGATATTGTCCGCTGGTTGGCGGGTTACCACCACATCCCCACCGAGCAAATCGAACCGTATTTGTACCGCTATCAAACCGAGGAGGCAGTGCGCCATGCTTTCCGTGTGTCTTGCGGCTTGGACAGCATGGTTTTGGGCGAGCCTCAGATTTTGGGGCAGATCAAAGATGCGGTGCGGGTGGCGCAAGAGCAGCAGGCGGTGGATTCGCTGTTGAATGCGCTGTTTCAAAAAACGTTTGCCATTGCCAAAGAAGTGCGCACCAGCACGGCCGTTGGGGAAAATTCGGTGAGCATGGCGGCGGCCAGCGTAAAAATGGCCGAGCAGATTTTCCCGGATATTGCCGACTTGAATGTGCTGTTTATCGGGGCAGGAGAGATGATTGAGCTGGTGGCCACTTATTTTGCCGCCAAGCAGCCGAAACAAATCACGGTGGCCAACCGCACTTTGCCGCGGGCGCAAGAGCTGTGCGCCAAACTGTTGGTGCCGGCCGATTCCTGTTTGCTGAGTGATCTGCCGGAGATTCTGCACCGCTATGATGTGATTGTGTCTTCCACTGCCAGCCAGCTGCCGATTGTGGGCAAAGGCATGATGGAGCGTGCGCTGAAGCAGCGCCGTCATATGCCGGTATTCCTACTCGATTTGGCGGTGCCGCGCGACATCGAAGCCGAAGTGGCGGATTTGGGCGATGCCTACCTCTACACGGTGGACGATATGATGAACATCGTGCAGAGCGGGCAGCAGGCGCGCCGTGAAGCCGCCGCCGAAGCGGAGCGGATGGTGGATGGCAAGGTCAGCGAATTCATGGCTTGGCAGCGCAGCCGCCAAACCGTGCCTTTAATCCGCTCTTTAAGGGATGAGGGGGAGAGAGCGCGCCAATATGTGCTGGAGAATGCCAAAAAACAATTGGCCAAAGGTATGCCGCCCGAAGATGTGTTGGAGCGTTTGTCGGTGCAGCTTACCAATAAGCTGATGCACCCGCCCACGCATACGCTCGCCCGGGCCGACAATACCCACCGCCATTTGGTGGACGCGGTGGTGGAGATATACGGTTTGCCAAAGTAAAGGGCGGCTGTTTGGTCGTTATCAGGGCTGCTGGCCATCGCAGCCAGCAATCAGTGGAAAGATTGGTTTGGAAGTCGGTTTCATGGTAGGGATGAGGCCGGCTTCCAAATTTTTAGGCTTATATTTATAATAGTAATTATTCTTTTTTATAAAGTGAAGAAAGGTAATCATGTCTTATTGGCAGCAATACCAAACCGCAAAAGCAGAAAAAAACCGTATGTATTTTCCGCGTGAGGGCGCAGAAGATTTGGGTATCAGCGAGGGCGAATTGATGGCCGATGCACCGAGCGCCACTTATTTGGGCAGCAACATCCGCGACATCATTCTGCAGTTGCACCGCTTGGGGCAGGTGGAATGCATTTTGCGCAACAGCGCGGCGGTGCATGAAAAGCAGGGCGTTTATGAAAATGTCAGCCTCAACGGGCAGTCCGGCATCGCGCTCAATATGGGCGGCATCGATTTGCGCATTTTCGCCAAGCATTGGCACCATGCTTTGGCGGTTGAAGATGACACCCGTACGCCTCCTTCACGTTCCGTTCAGTTTTACGACGAATATGGCATGCCCATGCAAAAAGTATTTATGCGCGACGATCATCAAACCGAAGCGTGGCAGGCGCTTTTAGCGCGATTCGCGACGCCTGGCAAGCCGGAGTTTAAGGTGGCGCAACACACTCCGGTTTCGGTGCCCGAGCCTTTGTCTGAAGAGCAATTGGCTGCTTTTCACCAACGCTGGATGGATTTGAAAGATGTCCACCATTTCGGCGGCATTTTGGAAAGCTTCGGCTTAGACCGCCCATCCGCTTACCAACAAGCCCCGGAGGGCATGGCGGTGCAGGTAAAAACCGCGGTTTGGGAAGAGGCGTTGAACCGCATCCGAGAGGCGGGGCTGCCGGTGATGATTTTTGTCGGCAACCGAGGATTGGTGCAAATTCAGAGCGGTAAGATACATCATGTGGTGCGTGCCCGAGGCTACCTGAATATCTTGGACAGCAAGGAAGAGGGCTTCAACCTTCACCTGCAAGACGATGCCCTGGCCGAAACTTGGGTGGTCCGCCGCTGTATCCGCGACGGTTTGCTGACCTGCATTGAAGGTTTCGACGAGCACCGCAAAACCGTGATTCAGATTTTCAGCCTGCGCCAGGAGGGCCAAGTCGAATCGACGGTTTGGCAGGAAATCACCGACGGTTTGATGCAGCGTTTCCGATTGGAGCAGTAAGCCCTAAGCCGCAAGATGGAAAATTGGTTACGGCAAGTTCCTTGGCCTCAGGCTACCTGAAACCTGGATCGCGATAGCAGCATAAAAAACCGCCTGTCTGATGATGATTCCGGACAGGCGGTTTTATTGCGGATACTTACTTCTTCAACCTTCCGTGCAATTCCTGCACGCTGTACACACCGAGGGCGTTCATGCTTTTCACGCCTTCGCTCATGGCTTCGCCGCCGGCCACGGTGGTGTATTGCGGCACGCGCTGGGTGAGCGAAGTGCGGCGGATGCTGTGGCTGTCGGCCACAGACTGCACGTCGCTGCCTACGGTGTTGACCACTAAGGCGATTTCGCCGTTTTTAATCGCATCCACAATATGCGGGCGGCCTTCCGGCACTTTGTTCACCACTTGCACGGTTACGCCTTGCTCTTGCAGATAAGCGGCGGTGCCGCGGGTGGCGCATACGCCGTAGCCCAGAGCTTGGAAGTTTTTGGCGGTTTTCACGATTAACGGTTTGTCTTCGTCGCGCACGGCGATAAACACTTTTCCGGTGGCAGGCATACGTTCGCCCGCGCCGAGTTGGGCTTTCAGGTAGGCTTCGCCGAAGGTTGCGCCCACGCCCATCACTTCGCCGGTGGAACGCATTTCGGGGCCGAGAATGGTATCCACACCGGGGAATTTAATGAACGGGAACACGGCTTCTTTCACGGCATAGAAATCGGGAACCACTTCTTTTTCTACGCCTTGCTCTTTCAGGCTGATGAGAGCCATCGCGCGCGCGCCCACTTTGGCCAGCGGCACGGAAGTGGCTTTGGAAACAAACGGCACGGTACGCGAAGCGCGCGGGTTCACTTCCAGCACGAACACCACGCCGTCTTGCACGGCAAATTGCACGTTCATCAGGCCGACCACGTTCAGCGCATAAGCCATCGCTTTGGTTTGGCGGCGGATTTCGTCTTGAATCTCTTCGGAAAGCGAGTATGGCGGCAGCGAGCAGCCCGAATCGCCCGAGTGGATACCGGCCTGCTCAACGTGCTGCATGATGCCGCCGATCACCACATCTTTGCCGTCTGAAACGCAATCTACGTCTACTTCGATGGCGTTGTTTAAGAAGAAATCGAGCAGCACGGGGCTGTCTTCGGAAACCTGCACGGCTTCGCGCATGTATTTCTGCAACTGTTCGGCAGAATGCACCACCTGCATGGCGCGGCCGCCCAACACATAAGACGGGCGCACCACCAGCGGATAGCCGATTTCTTCGGCCAGCACCAGCGCTTCTTCTTCGTTGCGCGCGGTGCGGTTGGGTGGTTGGCGCAGGCCGAGGTCGTTGAGCACTTTTTGGAAGCGTTCGCGGTCTTCGGCGGCGTCAATCGAATCGGCAGACGTGCCGATGATGTTCACGCCGTTTTCCACCAAAGCATTGGCCAGTTTCAGCGGAGTTTGGCCGCCGTAATGGACAATCACGCCCCACGGGTTTTCGGTGCGCACGATTTCCAACACGTCTTCCAGCGTGAGCGGCTCGAAGTAGAGGCGGTCGGAAGTGTCGAAGTCGGTGGAAACGGTTTCGGGGTTGCAGTTCACCATAATGGTTTCAAAGCCCGATTCGCGCAGCGCCAGCGCAGCGTGTACGCAGCAATAGTCGAACTCGATACCTTGGCCGATGCGGTTGGGGCCGCCGCCGAGAATCATCACTTTTTTGTTTTCAGACGGCCTTGCTTCGCATTCCTCTTCGTAAGTGGAATAGAGATAAGCCGTGTCGGATTGGAACTCCGCCGCGCAAGTGTCCACGCGCTTGTACACGGGGTGCAGCTTCAAGCCGTAGCGGTGTTCGCGCACTTCTTTTTCCCCTACGGGACTTCCTGCGGGCGCGCCCAAGCTCAACAATTGCGCCAAGCGTTTGTCGGAAAAGCCTTTGCGTTTCAAACGGCGCAGAGTGGCGTAGTCCAAATCGCTGAGGCTACCTGAAGCCACGGCAGCCTCTTCTTGAACAATGTCTTCAATCTGCGCCAAGAACCACGGATCAATCGCGCAAATTTCGTGGATTTCTTCCTTGCTGAAACCGGCGCGGAACGCATCGGCCACATACAGAATGCGCTCGGGGCCGGGGTTGGCCAGCTCGCGGCGGATTTCCGCCTTGTCGGTAGTTTTCGGGTTGAAGCCGCACAAACCGGTTTCCAAACCGCGCAGGGCTTTCTGCATCGATTCCTGAATCGTGCGGCCCATCGCCATCACTTCGCCCACCGATTTCATTTGCGTGGTCAGGCGGTCGTCGGCAGCCGGGAATTTCTCAAACGCAAAACGCGGGATTTTCGTTACCACATAGTCAATCGAAGGCTCGAAAGACGCAGGCGTGCGGCCGCCGGTGATGTCGTTGCGTAGTTCGTCCAAAGTGAAGCCCACCGCCAGTTTCGCCGCCACTTTCGCAATCGGGAAGCCGGTAGCTTTGGAAGCCAGCGCCGAAGAACGGCTCACGCGCGGGTTCATCTCAATCACAATCATCTCGCCGTTTTCAGGGTTGATGGCAAACTGAACGTTCGAGCCGCCCGTGTCCACGCCGATTTCGCGCAGCACCGCCAGCGAAGCATTGCGCATGATTTGGTATTCTTTGTCGGTGAGCGTTTGCGCGGGCGCAACCGTAATCGAGTCGCCGGTATGCACGCCCATCGGGTCGAAGTTTTCAATCGAACAGATGATGATGCAGTTGTCGTTTTTATCGCGCACCACCTCCATTTCATACTCTTTCCAGCCCAGCACCGATTGCTCAATCAGCAATTCATGTGTGGGCGAGGCATCGAAACCGCGTTCGCAAATCGCCAAAAACTCGTCTTTATTGTAGGCAATGCCGCCGCCCGAACCGCCCATGGTAAACGACGGGCGGATCAGCGTAGGAAAGCCCACCTGCTCTTGCGCCGCCAGCGCCTCGTTCATGGTGTGGCACACAAAAGATTTCGGGCAAGAGAGGCCGATTTTTTCCATCGCCTCTTTAAAGCGGCCGCGGTCTTCCGCCTTATCGATCGCGTCTTCCGTTGCGCCGATTAACTCAACGTTATACTTCGCCAACACCCCGTTGCGCGCCAAATCCAGCGCACAGTTCAGCGCCGTTTGGCCGCCCATGGTCGGCAACACCGCATCGGGTCGCTCCTTGGCGATAATCTTCTCAACGGTCTGCCACATAATCGGCTCGATATAGGTAACATCGGCCATATCCGGGTCGGTCATAATCGTGGCCGGGTTGGAATTCACCAGAATCACTTTATAACCTTCCTCGCGCAGCGCCTTACACGCTTGCGCGCCGGAATAGTCGAACTCGCAGGCCTGGCCGATAACAATGGGGCCGGCGCCGATGATTAAAATGGATTTTAGGTCGGTACGTTTGGGCATGGTGTTTACTCTTTAAAATATTAAAAAAGCATTAGGAAAATTACTTTGTTTCTAAATTTATTGAGTCTGCTCCTGAACTCTTTTGAGTTGACTCCTGAATTTCTTGCTTTATTTCTGAATTTTTTGATTCAGCTTTATAAATAAGGGTTGTATTCTGGGTATTAATTATTACCACATTTTCAGCAAATTTTTTTCCGTTACACATCGGATAAACATAATAAAATTCTTTTGTTTTTAATAAAAGAAAACCTTCAAGCACTCGCTTGTCATCTGTTCTAACTGTTACATCAAATCCACCTAATTTCATTCGCTGCAAAGTATGTTCAGTAAATTTATCCAGTTTAAGGCTTGGCATCAGAATTAGTAATATTAAAATGACTGCAGATATGAAAGATAGCTTTTGTATTTTTTGCTTAGGAAGCCTTCTATTTTTTTTAAACTCCTCTAAAACTTCCTTTACTTTCTTTACTTTCAAAAATGTTCCCCAACCATAAAAGATAGCTGATAATATAAAAAGGATAGTAGGTAGGACTAAACTTGTATTTTTACATATTTCCCAAATGATGATAATCAAATAAATTATTATAAAAAGATATCCAGCTATTTTTATTAGCTTTTCTTTAGCAGAAGCCAAAACGATTGGTAGCACGAAAGTCACAACTATATTTATGATTAAAAAATCCAACCCAATATAATTATAAAGGTAGTCATACTCCAACACTTCCGGGGCTAAAAAATTATTTTTTCTCATGTATTGCCAAATTGCAATAGCTGGAAAATTTAAAAAAACTGTTACAAAAAATAAATTACTTAGCCAATTCGTAACTATAGCTTCTATATGTTTTGAGAATTCTTTATCGTCTTTATCTCCAAACTTATATTGTATAAATGCCCAAATAGTGGAACATAAAATATAAAATATTGTTAATAACATTTAAATTCCTTTTCGGCATAGCAAGCGTAGCCTGCGTGTAGGGTGTGTGGCGCAAGCCACGCACGCGTTGTTATTTCTTCTGCAAAGCCCCAACCGCCGCGTGCGTGCCGTTGGCACACACCCTGCAAGGCCGTCTGAAAAACTTTGCCGCTGTTTCCGAAACCATACCAACACAAACAAGCGTAACAAACGTAGGCTGGGCTTTAGCAATCGTAGGTTGGGTTGGAGCGAAGCGCAAACCCAACATGAACACCGCCCGAATGTTTCCAAAAATGTTGGGTTACGGCCTGCGGCCTAACCCAACCTACGGTATTTTTATCCAACGGTTTTTGTCGGGTTTATCAACCGAACCTACATCAAATCCAATCACTCTCCGAAATCACCCTCTGCTTCTATGCCGCTCCCCACCCAATCCGCGGGCAAAATGCCTCTTTGCACATAACGGTGAAACGATGAATACGGCCAATCGGCTACCCGCGTTACATATCCGTGCTTCACCGGGTTGAAATGAATGTAATCAATATGGGCATTCAAATCCCGCTCGTCGCGGATTTGGTGTTCCCAATAACGCCGTTGCCAAATCCCGCGTTCGTTTTTGCGTCTGCGGGCGGCGGATATGGCTTCCGTTTTGGGCAAGGCTCGGGAAAATCCGGCTTTAATCATGCGCAGGCGCATGGGGTAATCGCTGTTGTTTTCAGGTAGCCTGATTAATAAATGCAGATGCTCGGGCAAGACGCACACGGCAATCATTTCAAACGGGTGCTTTTGCTTTACCACTTTTACGGCCTGCCGCAGCTTGTTGATATGCCGCACCAGCCAATCTTGCTGGCGGTCTTGTAGGACGAGGGTGAAAAAATAGCACCCACCCGGTGTGAAGCTGCGGCGATATTGCATGGCTGCCTCCCTGTTGTGGTAAGCGTTGCGTAGGCAAACGTAGCCTAAATGTTGGGTTACGGCCTGCGGCCTAACCCAACCTACCGGCTGTTCAGGCTACCTGAAAGCAGGTTGTAGTAAATGTAGCTTGGGTTGAAGCGCAGCGTAAACCCAATATGGCCATGCTTGATTATTTTGACTTATGTTGGGTTATGGTCTTTGGCCTAACTCAAGCTATTGGCTGCGGAGGTAAGGGCTTATTTTTACAAAAAGGCCGTCTGATTGTCAGACAGCCTTTTTCTGTGTCGCTTTCCCTGCCTGAATGTGTTTGCCGGCCGGGCGGGATTATACGGTATTTCAGGCGCTCTGCGGCGGGGAAATGCGGGGTTGGGCTACCTGAAAGACGGCGGGCGGCTTGAAAACAGGCCGTTCAGGTAGCCTGTAACTTACCACAGATGACGCATGGCTTCTTGCTCTTGGCGGATGCGGACGGCGAGAATCACCAAATAAACGGGCAGGCCGATGGCCATGGTGGTCCAGGCGTGGCAGAGCAGGCCGATGCCGATGAGCTCGGGGATGACGTTGAGGAAATAATTGGGGTGGCGCACATGGCGGAAGAGCCAGGAGCGGTTGAGGGTGTGTTGGGGGTGGATGTAGATTTTCAGCGTCCAGATCTTGCCGAGCGCGTGGATCACGTAAAACAGCATGGCGAGGGCGAAGGTGGTCAGGGCGGCGCCGGCGGTGGAGACGGCATCAAAGGATGTGCCGCGGAGATGGGATTCGGCCAGGGCGGCGAAGTAGTAGGCAATGTGGGCGGCGGCCAACAGCTTGGAATTTTTTTCACCAAACTGCTTGGCGCCTTCGGCAATCAGGCGCTTTTCGTTGCGGATGGAAATGGAGAGGGAGACGAGGCGGATGGCGAAAAAGAGGAAAAACAGGGTGGTAATCATGCTGGCTGGGTTTCGGTGAAGGGGTTAAACGGTGGCCAACCACATCTTCACGGCGAAACCGGCAAACATCAGCCCGACCATGCCCATGGCGCAGGCGGAAAGCCGCTGGTAGCGGAGGAACAGCCGTGTCATTTTGTGTCCGGTAAACACCAGCAGATTGAGATAGAGGAAGCTGGTGGTCTGCAAAATCACCGCCAGCACCAGGAAGGAGAGAGCGGGGTGTGGATAGGCGGGATCGACAAATTGGACGAAAAACGACAGAAAAAACAATATGGCCTTGGGGTTGGTGAGGCTCAAGAGCAGGGCGCGTTTGAAAATGTGGCGGGCCGGCTGGACAGGGCTGTTTTCAGCGGCCTGCACACTAGACGGGGCGAGCCGCCATTTTCTGACAGCGCCGCGCAATAAATTGAAGCCGATATAGGCCAGATAGAGGCCGCCCACCAGTTTGAGGCCGTCAAACAGGGCAGGATAGAGCTTGAGCAGGGTGCCGGCGCCGAGAATGGTGGCCAGCGTCAGCAGGGTGTCGCCGAAGATGATGCCGGCGATGGCGCGGTAAGCGGCTTTCACGCCGTGCTGGGCGGCGATGGAGAGGCAGAACAGGGAGTTGGGGCCGGGCAGGATGATGACGGCGACGGTGCCGATGATGTAGGTGGTGAGGTGGACGGTGCCGAACATGGGGGCTTGCTTTCAGGTAGCCTGCGGCGGATGGGCTGCGGGCGGCAGGCAAAAAAATAACCGCTGCAAGGCGGTGTGTGGGTGGTTGTGGTGCCCGAGACCGGAATCGAACCGGTACGCCCGTATTAGGGGCGACGGATTTTAAGTCCGTTGTGTCTACCAATTTCACCACTCGGGCCATGTACCGAATGAGCCGGTACACAGGGAACTGGAGGCGGGGGCGCGGATTTTAACCGGCCTATGCGGAGGTTGCACCCCCCGCAGCATAAACACTCTGCCACCCCGCCGTGAAGCTGGAGAGATTGGAGGCGGAAGTCGGAATCGAACCGGCGTACACGGCTTTGCAGGCCGCTGCATAACCACTCTGCCATTCCGCCAAAGGGTGCGTTTTAGAAAGGAAAAACGGCTGAAACTTGGAGCGGGAAACGAGTCTCGAACTCGCGACCTCAACCTTGGCAAGGTTGCGCTCTACCAACTGAGCTATTCCCGCAGGGTGGATTTATCTGCATTCCGGCAAGGCTGCCGCTTGTGAAGGCGGGTGGAGCGGGAAACGAGTCTCGAACTCGCGACCTCAACCTTGGCAAGGTTGCGCTCTACCAACTGAGCTATTCCCGCATACCGGAAACTGAAGCAGACAAAACGATAAACTGGAGCGGGAAACGAGTCTCGAACTCGCGACCTCAACCTTGGCAAGGTTGCGCTCTACCAACTGAGCTATTCCCGCATCGGGTGTTTTCCGGCGTGGCCGTACTCACGAAAGGACGCCATTATAGGGCGATTGGCGGCGCAGTCAAGCTGCGGGCCGGGGAAATTTTTTTGGTGTCTGTTATTTATTGGAATTTTCTTGTTTGCGGCGAGCTGTTGCGGTGGTGCAAGCCGGGTTTCAGGTAGCCTGATGGCGGCCTGTGGCCGGCGTTTGTCTGTAATTTCTACTTTAGTGCCGCTATAATGCGGCATTTGTTCCTTCCCCATCCCAAATTTTCCCATCAGAAAGGTGAAATACATGAGCCTGAAAATCGCCATCAACGGTTACGGCCGCATCGGCCGCCAAGTTTTGCGCGCCATTTACGAATACAATCTGCGCGACCAATTCGAAATCGTGGCGGTGAACGCCAGCGGCGGCCTGGAAACCAATGCCCACCTGACCAAATTCGACACCGTGCACGGCCGCTTTGCCGCCGATGTGCGCCACGACGACACCCATTTGATTGTGAACGGCGACCGCATTCCCTTCTTCTCCACCCGCAATCCGGCCGAACTGCCGTGGCGCGATTTGGGTGTGGATTTGGTCATGGAATGCACCGGCGCATTCACCAGCAAAGAAAAATGCCAGGCCCACTTGGATGCCGGCGCCAAAAAAGTGCTGATTTCCGCGCCCGGCGGCGACGATGTGGACGCTACCGTGGTGTACGGCGTCAACCACGATGTGCTCACTGCCGACATGACTGTGGTCTCCAACGCTTCCTGCACCACCAACTGCTTGGCGCCGGTGGCCAAAGCGCTGCACGACGGCTTGGGCGTGGTCAAAGGCCTGATGACCACCATCCATGCCTTCACCAACGACCAAGTGCTCACCGATGTGCGCCACAAAGACCTGCGCCGCGCCCGCAGTGCGGTGGACAATATGATCCCCACCAAAACCGGCGCCGCCAAAGCCGTGGGCTTGGTGTTGCCCGAGTTGAAAGGCAAGCTCGACGGTTTTGCCGTGCGCGTGCCCACCATCAATGTGTCGCTGGTGGACCTCACTTTTGAAGCCGCGCGCGAAACCAGCGTGGAAGAAGTGAACGCCATTGTGAAAGCCGCCAGCGAAGGCGCGATGAAAAACATCTTGGGCTACAATACCCTGCCTTTGGTGTCTTCCGACTTCAACCACAGCACCGAAGCCTCTACCTTCGACAGCACGCTGACCAAGGTTTCCAACGGCAATATGGTGAAAGTGCTGGCTTGGTACGACAATGAATGGGGCTTCAGCTGCCAGATGCTGAACACCGCCCGCGCCATGTTCGGCATGGACGTGCGTCCGCTGGTGTAAACCGTTGATGAGAATGGAAAGCCGCGCCGATGGGTGCGGCTTTTTGCTTTTCAGGTAGCCTAGGCCGTGTCGTCAGCAAGCGTTGCAGTGGTATTTCATGATGACGAGACGCCGAATGTGTTCTCAGGCTACCTGAAAACATCAGATGCCGATGCGGTATCGGCGTCATCTTAAAATCAAAGCTGTTACAATCGGCACTTTTCAAAACCGAAATGGGTGAAGGGCATGAAAGTTTTATCTTGTTCTGTATTGCTGTCGTGCGTATTACCGCTTGCCTTGCCGTTGGTGGCCTGTGCCCAACAGTCGGCCAGCGCACCGGCTGCCCAGTTTGCGCCGCCGCCGCTTAACAAAGCGGGGCAGCTGCGTCTGGCGGACAACCTCGACCGTGAGGACGGCTATTGCCTGGATATTTTAGGATCGGGGGAATACATCCGTTTCGATATGCCGATGACGGTGCATAATTGCAAACCAGGCCTGTATGCGGACGAAGCGGTGGAGTGGCAGGCAGACGGGAAAATCCGCTTTCCTGCCTACAACGCTTGTGCCACTGCCGCCGGGGTCAATCAAAGCGTGTTGGCCGGGGCGGCGGTAATGCCCAGGGCGTGTGATGAGCGCAGTCCGTTTTTGGAAAGCCAATATTTGCAGCATTTCCGCTATCGCGATGACGGGCGCATTGAGCTGGCCGGTTCCGGATTGTGCCTGACGGCGGGAGCGGATTCGGCGGCCACGTTTGACGCCACGCACCGCTGGCGCACCCTGTCTATGCAAGCGTGCGAAACCGCCCCTTTGGCTCAGTCGCAGTGGTATTTTCACGAAGTCAAAGAGTAGTGTGGCCCGGGGCGTACCGTCACGGTTTGCTGGCGATACGGCCGCAGCGAGAACGCCCAATCGGCCGGTCAGCAAAAAAGCCTCCCGCTGTGTTGCAGCGGGAGGCTTTTTTGCCGGTATCGTGTGGCAGTACCTATTGCATTACAGCACGTAGCGGGCCAAGTCTTCCTGTTCGGCCACTTCTTCCAGACGTTCGTTTACATAAGCGGTGTCCACTAAGGTTTGGCCGGCCGGGGTTTGGAACGACACGTCTTCCAGCAGTTTTTCCAACACCGTGTGCAGGCGGCGGGCGCCAATGTTTTCGGTTTTTTCGTTCACGTGGAAGGCGATTTCCGCCAAGCGGGTAATGCCGTCGTCGGCAAACAGCAAATCCACGCCGTCGGTGGCCAGCAGCGCTTGGTATTGCTTGGTGAGGCAGGCGTCGGTGCGGGTGAGGATGGCTTTGAAGTCATCTACGGTGAGGCTTTCTAACTCTACGCGGATGGGGAAACGGCCCTGCAGCTCGGGAATCAGGTCGCTGGGTTTGCTCAGGTGGAAAGCACCGGAGGCGATGAACAGGATGTGGTCGGTTTTCACCATGCCGTATTTGGTTTGCACGGTGGTGCCTTCCACCAGCGGCAGCAGGTCGCGCTGCACGCCCTGGCGCGACACGTCGCCGCCGTGGCGGCTGCTGTCGGTGGCGATTTTGTCGATTTCGTCGAGGAAAACGATGCCGTGCTGTTCTACCGCGCGCACGGCCTGTTCGCGCAAATCTTCTTCGTTCACCAGCTTGGCCGCCTCTTCGTCCAAGAGCAGTTTCATGGCGGCGGCCACTTTCATTTTCTGCTTTTTGGTGCGGCCCTGCTGCATTTTGCTGAACATTTCCTGCAGCTGGCTGCTGAATTCTTCCATGCCGGGCGGCCCCATCACCTGCATGCCGCCGGCGGGGGTGTGGGCGAGGTCGATGTCGATTTCCTTGTCGTCCAATTCGCCGCGGCGCAGCATGTCGCGGAATTTCTTGCGGGTGTTGCTTTCCGGCTGCGGCTCGGAGGTTTCACCGGCAAAACCGGTTTGGCGCGGCGGCGGCAGCAGAGCGTCGAGAACGCGGTTCTCGGCGGCGTCTTGCGCGCGGTCGCGGTTTTTCTGCACCGCCTGTTCGCGCAGGTTTTTGAGGGCGATTTCCATCAGGTCGCGCACGATGCTGTCCACGTCGCGGCCCACATAGCCCACTTCGGTGAATTTGGTGGCTTCGATTTTGATAAACGGTGCGTTGGCCAAGCGGGCGAGGCGGCGGGCAATCTCGGTTTTGCCCACGCCGGTGGGGCCGATCATCAGAATGTTTTTCGGCACGATTTCGCTGCGCAGCGGCTCGGCCACTTGGGAGCGGCGGTAGCGGTTGCGCAGGGCCACGGCCACGGCTTTTTTGGCTTGGTTTTGGCCGATAATGTGTTTGTCGAGTTCGTGAACGATTTCTTGCGGGGTCATCATGGCGGTGCTGCTCATGGGGGAATCCTTTGGGCTGACAATGAATCGGCAAATGGCGGCGGGCAGGGGAAAATCAAGGGCGGAGGGCTACCTGAAAGCGGGAGGCGGGCTTTCAGGTAGCCTTTGCTTTCTTTTCAGAAGCGGATCACAAATGGAAGGCTGGTCGGTTGCTGTATGATTTTATTTATCATTTAAAAACAATGTTCTGTTTTTTTATGAAGGGTTATCTGTAAGAACGGCTTGGTGGTAAGAAAAATTTTGCGTACAATTTTTAATTGAATAAGATTAATAATAAATTTTATTTTTAAATTGCTTGGTGTTTTACTGATTTATTTTCGGACCCTTTAAAATATGACACGCACTATCCGTTTTGAAGCTAAATTGTTAGCGTTCGCCTTGGCAGCCGTCGGTAGCCCGGGCTTTGTTTTTGCGCAAAGCACTGAGGCAGAAACTGCCGCTACTGAGTTGGATAATATAGAAGTTACGGCCAAATACCGCTATGCCAACGGCTATCAGCCGGTGGCCGCCGATGTAGTGGGCAGCGGCAATATTCCTTTAAGCGACATTCCGCGCAGCGTAAACGTGGTAACGGCGGCGGTATTGGAAGACCGCCGCCCCGGCTCTTTGGACGAGGCGTTGCAAACTGTCAGCGGTGTGCGGCAGGCCAATACGCTGGCGGGTACGCTGGACGCGGTAGTGAAGCGCGGCTTTGGCGACAACCGTGATAATTCGATTTTGCGCAACGGTATGCAGATGTCGCAAACCCATCTGTTTTCACCTACTGCAGAGCGGGTGGAGGTGTTGAAAGGGCCGGCTTCCGTTTTGTACGGAGTGCAGGATCCGGGCGGGGTGGTGAATGTGGTGACCAAACAGCCGCAGTTCAAACCTGCGTATGCATTCAGCACTGAGATTGGCAACCACACCAGCCGCCAATTCGGTTTGGATGTAACCGGTCCCATCGGGGACACCGGTTTGGCTTACCGCCTGATTGCTGACTACCGCCAAAGTGATTATTGGCGCAATTTCGGCGAAAAAAGGCAAACCACGCTGGCACCTTCGCTGAAATGGGTGGGCGACGGCACCACCTTAAGCGCTTCTTACGAATATCTGGATTACACCGTTCCGTTTGATCGCGGCACGTTTATTGACAGCACGCCCGGCAGTGCCAACTATGGCAAGCCGCTGAATATCCCGGCCGAGCGCCGTTTAGACGAACCTTTCAGCGAGCAGCAGGGCAAAAATCATCTGTTTCAGTTTACCGCTGACCATTATTTCAACGACAACTGGAAAATGCGTTTCAACTACGGTTTGACCTACCATACTTATGATGATTGGAAGGCTCGCATTGCCAATACCGCTGCCGGTATCAATACCGTAACTGGGCGTGTATTGCGCCGTATCGATGGCACGCAGGACGCCCGTTTGCGCGTGCACAATCTTTCTTTGGGCTTGAACGGCAATGTGCAGTGGGGCAGTGTGCGCCATAAGTTGTCTTTCGGCATCGAAGCTATGCACAACGACCGTTTGCTGGGGCAGATTTACCAAGGTAATGCTGCAGGCAACAACCGCCCCATCAATATGTATGATCCGGTATACGGCAGCATCACACCGCAGCCGGGCGTGAACACCATAGACGGGCAGGGCAACAACACCCGTCAAACCGAGGAATTGAAAACAGCTTCACTGTATGTAAATGATGCGGCTTATTTCGGAGAGAAATGGATTGTATCGGGCGGCCTGCGTTTGGATTATTACGACCAGTATGCCGGCCGTGCCAACCGTGCCGGCGTGTTTAAAGCCAATACCGACAACCACGGTTGGAATCTGTCGCCGCAAATCGGCGCGGTATACCGCATCAGCCCGCAATGGTCGACTTATGCCAGCTATGCAACTTCTTTCCGTCCGCAAGTGTCGATAGGCTCCGAAATTCCTGGAGATGCAAAACCTGAGCGCGGCCGCGCGTTTGAGGTGGGCGCCAAATATGCGGGAGACGGTTTGTCGGCAGCTGTGGCGGCTTTCCATATTCTGAAAGAAAACGTGCGTTATACCACCACTGTGGGCGGAGAAACCGAAGTCCGTTTCGCGGGCAAAGCCCGTTCCTACGGTTTGGAAGCCGAAATCGGCGGCCAGATTACCGACCGCCTTGGGGTAAACGCCAATTACGCCTACACGCATACCCGGGCATTGGAAGCGGAGCCTGGTGTGGAGGGCTTGCCGTTGAACAATACCCCGCGCAACCAGTTCGGCCTGTATCTCACTTACGATTTCGGCCGCTTGGCCGGTGGCAATCTGCGCGGTGGTTTGGGCGGCAAGTTTAACGGTAGCTGGTACATTGGCAATACGCAGGGCGGTTTGTGGAAAATTCCGTCGGCAGCTACCGCAGACGCTTTCCTTTCTTACGATACCCAATTGGGTGGCAGCCGGTTGAACCTGCGCCTCAACGGCAAAAATCTGACCAACCGACTGTACTACACCTCTACCGTCGGTTCCTCGGCGCATTTCCCCATGATTGCCATCGGTAATCCGCGTGAAATCAGCCTGTCTGCCAAACTGGAGTTTTAAGTTCAATCAAGATCAGGGCTACCTGAAAGCCGCCGGCATGACCGTGCGGGCTTTCAGGTAGCCTTTTACGGTTTTGCCTGCCGCTATAGGCAGACCGCCATTTGCCCGCACGGGTGGAAAAATGAATCAGGAAAAATGGAAAATCGAGCTGGAAAGTACACCATGGTGGCTGCTGGAAAGCTTTGCCGGCGTGCTGCTGTTTTGTCTGCTGGCGGCCCTGCTGCTCGGCCGCACCGGCTTCGGCAGGCAGTTTGTCCGTATCGTGCGCCCCTGCCTGCAGAGATCGGCCGCGGCCAAAACGGCGGCGCTGTTGCTGCTGCTCTTGCTGATGGTGTTGGTGGAAGTGCGCATCAGCGTGCTGAACACCTTTTTTTACAACGGTCTGTACAGTTCGCTGCAAGATAAGGCGGTGGAGGCGTTTTGGTTTTTCGCCCTCATCAATGCGGCGTTGATGGCGGTGAAAATCCTGCACACCGTACTCAACGATTTTTTGGAGCAGGTGTTTGTGATCCGATGGCTGGAGCGACTCAACCGGGTGCTGATCGACAATTGGCTGGCGCACAAAAACTATTACCGCCTGCACATGCGGCGCCATGCGCCCGACAACATCGACCAGCGCATCCAGCAGGATGCGCAGGATTTTATCGTAACTACAGTGGAGATGGTACGCGGCCTCATCAATGCGGTGGTGTCGGTGGTGGAATTCACCGTGATTCTGTGGGGGCTCTCGGGCGTGTTTACGCTGTTGGGGGTGGACATTCCGCGTGGGATGGTGATGTTTATCTACCTGTTTATTTTGGGCGCCACGCTGGCGTCGGTGTGGATCGGCCGGCCGCTGGTGGGCCTGAACTTTCAAAACGAGCGCTTGAACGGCGATTACCGCTATGCCTTGGTCCGCGTGCGCGCCCATGCCGAGAGCATCGCCTTTTACGGCGGCGAGGCGGCCGAACGGGACAATCTGCGCCGCCATTTTGCCCGCATCATTCGCAACCGCTGGCGGATTGTCTACCGCAGTCTGGGCCTGAACGGTTTCAATACCGGCATCACCCAAATTTCCAACCTGCTGCCGCTGATGCTGCAGGCGCCGCGCTTTTTTGCTGGCGAAGTGAAAATCGGCGATATGCACCAAACCGTGCAGGCGTTCAACCGCCTGCAACGCGCCCTCTCGTTTTTCCGCAACACCTACGAAGCTTTTACCGCCTACCAAGCGCGGGTGGAGCGTTTAGCCGGCTTTTTGAGCCACACTGCCCATTCGGCCCCTGTGCGCTTGCCCCAAACCGAAACCGCCCGCGGCGTATTGTCGGCCGAAGGGTTGACGCTGTACCGCAGCGACGGCGGCATTTTACTGGCCAACATCGGTTTTCAGGTAGCCGACGGCGATGCACTGCTGATCCAAGGGCCTTCCGGCTGCGGTAAAACCTCCCTGCTGCGGGCGCTGGCCGGTTTGTGGCCCTTCGGCAGCAGCGGCCGCATCCGTAGCCCGGCGCACGGCCAGACGCTGTTTGTGCCGCAGCACCCCTATATGCCGCAAGGCACATTGCGGCAGGCGCTGTGTTATCCCGATTTGCGGCCGGATGATGCCGCCCTGTACCGGGCGATGGACGGCTGCCGCTTAGGCTACCTGAAAAGCTGTTTGGATCGCGAAGACGACTGGCAGCACAAGCTCTCGCCCGGCGAATTGCAGCGGGCGGCCTTTGTGCGCATCGTATTGGGCAGGCCGCAACTGGTGCTGCTGGACGAAGCCACTTCGGCTTTGGACGAAGAAACCGAAGCCGCCCTTTACCGGTTGATCCGCACGGAATTGGCCGGCAGCATGATTGTGAGCATCGGTCACCGCAGCAGCCTGAACGCCTTTCACAACAAAGTGGTGCGCATCGGCGAGGCGGCCTGCGCCTGACGGCTTTCAGGCGGCCTCAAAGACCGGTGGCAAAAAGCGGCAGCAGCGTACCTACAGAAAAACCGACACGGTTGCCGCCGAGGCCGGCACGGTGTCGGTTTTTCTGTAGGTACGCTGCTGCAGTCTGCTCGCCGTCAAGGCCGCGGCCAAGACAAGAGCAGCGCCCGGTGGTCGGAATGCTGCCAAGGCAGGGCGGCGGTGTGCAGGGGGAAGTTGGCGAGCGCGTGGTCGATGTTGATGAACAGCGGGCGCCAAGTGGGCTGCATCATCGGGGTGTAGGGGGGTGTGCCGGTGTGCCTCGTAAAACGGCGGAACAGCGGGGAAAACGGGCTGCTGTTGAAGTCGCCCACCACGACGACTTTGCCTGGTTCGCGGCTGATTTCGGCGGCGGTGTGCGCCAGATAGGCGCTGCGCGCGGCGGCCAGCAGGCTGTTGATCGGAGGCGGCGGGTGTAAAGCGTAAACAGCCGTACCATCGGGCAGCTCGGCGCGGATATAGGCGAATTCCTGATGCTGCCGGATGTCGCAGGCGGCCAAGGGGTGGCGCGACCAGACGGCCAGAGCAAATGGGCTGTGTTCTTGGTGGGTACAGCCGTGGGGATGGTGGCGGCGCAGTTCGGCCCAACGGGGGTCGTCGGCCTGGATTTCGGCCAGTGCCAAGACATCGGGTGATTGTGCCAACAGGGCGGCGGTTTCGGTTGCGGGGTCGGGATTGTCGAGGCGGACGTTGTACCACACCATCCGCCAAGCGGGCGCGGCAGGGGCGGGCAGCGGGGCGTCTGAAGAGAAAGGTTGCCACATTAAAACGGCTGCGGTGAGGGTGGTGCCCAGCCAAATCCGGCGTCGTCTGCCTTGGGTGAAGGCCGCGGCGGCGGCAAAGAGTGCGGTGTAGTGGGGCAGGAAATGGCTGAATAATTCGGCCGGCCAAAAAACGGCGCCGAGGGTTTGGCTGAGCAAAAAGGCGGCCAGCGCCATGACGGAAAGCCAGTGCAGGCGGTGCGACAGATAGCGGCGGAGGGTGGACATGGAGGGCGGCATATTTTATGGAAATGTTTTATCGAAAAAAGTTACGGTGCCAAGGCTTGGGCGGCGGGGCCGCTGAGGGCTTGGCCGGCCTGCAGTTGGTGGAACTGCATCACGGTGCGGTCGCCCTGTTTTTCGTTCAGCTCAATGCGTTGCACCAGTTGGCCGCCTTCCACGGTGATGCTGTCGAACACCTGCCGCATGACGGCGGTTTTGGGCGTCAGCTGCAGCCGCCATTGGCGGGCGTGGCCGGTAAGGCGGGTGTCGAACTGGCGCTGCAGCTCGCGCATGTCGCCGCCGAGC
Source organism: Neisseria shayeganii (assembly GCF_014054965.1). Classification (NCBI taxonomy): domain Bacteria; kingdom Pseudomonadati; phylum Pseudomonadota; class Betaproteobacteria; order Neisseriales; family Neisseriaceae; genus Neisseria; species Neisseria shayeganii. Next base: position 661,501 of record NZ_CP059567.1, read on the forward strand.
ACGGCCATAAAGAGTTTGACTTGGGCGGCCTGGCCGCTTTGGCGGGTGCTGCGCCATTGGCCGCCGCTCCATTGGGCGATGCCGTCCGGGCGCACGCGCAGACGCAGGTCGAAAGGCTGGTCGATCTGCCAATAGAGGCCGTGGCGGTTTCTCAGGGCGAAGCGGCCTGAGGTCTGCATGGGCTGGCTGAGGGCGCGCAGGAAGCGCTGTTGGGTGAAGCTGCCCTGCACGGTGGCGGGTTGTTGCAGCTGGGCGGTCAGCTGGGCGGTGTCGAAGGCCCAGGCGGGCAGGAGGGTGAGGCAGAGCAGGAGGGCAAAGAAGCGTTTCAGCATGAGGGTATCCTTTTCAGGTAGCCTGAGCGGGTGTTTAGAATGTGGGCGATAATGGCTGGGCGGCCGATTACGATGCTGCGCATTGTAGCGGCAAAGCCGCAATTGAGCGGCAGGCGGCGTGCAAAAAAGCGCAAACCCGCCCTGTCGGCAGGCTACCTGAAAACAGGGCGGGCAGAAGGCGGCGGCGGGCTTTTCAGGTAGCCGCTGCAGTGAATAAGGTGTTTACGATTCATGTGTTTATTTATTTTTTCTATCGGGCGACGGCGGTGGCGGCGGCGGGATGATTGTCCTTCCCCTGCATGGCGGGTACAATCCGCTCCGTTTTACCTTTTAGACAAATGACATGAGTTTGATTGAAACCATTCTGCCGCTGAGCCACATTGTGCTGGATTTGGAAGTGGGCAGTAAAAAGCGGCTGTTCGAGCAGGTGGGATTGCTGCTGGAAAACGAAGCCGGCCTCGGGCGGGCGGAAGTGTTCGACTGCCTGTTTGCCCGCGAGAAGCTCGGTACCACCGCGCTGGGGCACGGGGTGGCGATTCCGCACGGCCGTGATGCCGCGGTGCAGCAGATCACCGGCGCTTTTGTGCGTCTGAAAGAGCCGCTGGCGTTTGACGCGCCCGACGGCAAGCCGGTGTCGTTGGTGTTTGTGCTCTTGGTGCCGGAAAACAGCGCCGGCAGCCACTTGGAAGTGTTGGCCGCGCTGGCCGACAAGTTTTCCGTGAAGGCGGTGCGCGAGCAGCTGATGGCCTGCGAGACGCCGGAAGCCGCCCGCCAAATCCTCACATCAGAATAAACCATGCCGAGTATTTCCGTCCGCAAGCTCTACCAAGACAACCAAACCAAGCTGCAGCTGGCTTGGGCGGCCGGAACGGCCGGTGCGGACAACCGCATCAGCGTAGATGCCGACAAGCCCGTTTTGGCGCTGGTCGGCCATTTAAATTTTATCCACCCCAATCAGGTGCAGGTGTTGGGCGTATCGGAGGTGGAATACCTCAATAAAATGGAAGCCGGCGACATCAAAGCCAGCTTCGACGAGCTCTTTGACCTCACCATGGCGCTGGTGATTGTGGCCAACGATCTGCCCGTGCCTTATATGCTGCGCGACTACTGCCATACCCATCAGGTGCCGCTGCTCACTTCCAAAATAGAAAGCCCGTTTCTGATGGACGTGCTGCGGATTTACCTGCAGCGGGCGCTGGCGGTGTCCACCGTGAAACACGGCGTGTTTCTCGACGTATTCGAAATCGGCGTGCTGATTACCGGCCAATCCGGTTTGGGCAAAAGCGAATTGGCGCTGGAGCTGATCTCGCGCGGCCACGGCTTGGTGGCCGACGATGCGGTGGAGCTGCACCGTACGGCGCCTGAATTGCTGGAAGGCCGCTGCCCGGCCACCTTGCGCGATTTTCTGGAAGTGCGCGGTTTGGGCGTGCTCAATATCCGCACCATCTTCGGCGAAACCGCCGTGCGCCCTTCCAAACCCCTTAAGCTCATCATCAATCTCGTGCTGGCCGACGACCACTATATGCAGGGTTTGGAGCGGCTGAGCATTCAAAGCGAAACGCAAACCATCTTAAACGTTGCCGTACGCTCGGTTACCCTGCCGGTGGCCGTGGGCCGCAACCTCTCGGTATTGGTAGAGGCCGCCGTGCGCAACTACATCCTGCAAACCCGCGGCAAGGACAGCACCAAAGAATTTTTGGAGCGCCACACCGCCATGCTGAAGGAGGATGAACGCCGCCATGAGGATCGTGCTGATTAGCGGTTTGTCCGGTACCGGCAAGTCGCTCGCCTTGGCGTTGTTGGAAAAGCTCGGCTTTTTGTGTGTCGATAATCTGCCGCCGGCCCTGTTGCCGCAGTTGGTGGAGCAGTATGCCGCCGACAGCGGCGTGTATAAATTGGCCATCAGCCTGGACATCCGTGTCGGCTGCTCGCCGGAGAACATCCATAGCTACATCGGCGAATTGCGCCATCAGGGCCACCGGGTGAGCATGCTGTTTCTGGAAGCGTCCAACGAAGTGTTGATGCGCCGCTTCGCCAAATCGCGCCGCCACCATCCGCTGTCTGCCGGCAACCTCACCCTGGCCGAGAGCATCGCCGCCGAGCGCGAAATGATGGCACCGTGGCGCGACATGGCCTACCGCTTGGACAATCAGGAAGCCAGCCGGGAAGAATTGGCATTCCGCATTCAGGAATGGCTGGCTTTGGAACATGCCGGCGTGCAGGTGGTGGTGGAATCGTTTGGCTTCAAATACGGCGCGCCGCTGAATCTGGATTTCGTGTTCGACGTGCGCGCGCTGCCCAATCCGCATTACGACGAAGCCCTGCGCCCGTTTACCGGACAGGACGAACCCATCCGCGCCTATTTCGCCCAATTCCGCATCGTGCAGCAGATGGTGGCCGACATCAGCGGCTACCTGAACCGCTGGCTGCCCGAGCTGGCGCGCCAAACGCGGATTCATGTGGTCACGGTGGGCATCGGCTGTACCGGCGGCCAGCACCGCTCGGTATTCGTGGCCGAGGCCGTGGCCGAACGTCTGCGCGATTACCCCGTGCTGGTGCGCCACCGCCAGCTCAACACCCCCGAATAATCTTTCAGGTAGCCTGTTGCCGTGTGTCTCCGGGTGTAAAGGCTACCTGAAACCCTTTGCAGAAAGACAGCTATGGCCATCCAATGGTTTCCCGGACACATGCACAAAGCCAAAAAGGCGATTGCCGAGCGGCTCAAAAGCGTGGACATGGTGATAGAAATGCTGGATGCCCGCATGCCTGCCTCCAGCGAAAACCCCCTGTTGGCCCAGCTCTCGCGCGGCAAACCCAAGCTGAAAATCCTCAACAAACAAGACTTGGCCGACCCCGAACGCACCGCCGTCTGGCTGGCGCACTACAACGGCCAAAGCGACACCCGTGCCATCGCCCTCGATGCCGGCGACCGGCAGGCGGCGCAGAAACTGGCGGCGGCCTGCCGCGCCATGCTGCCCCAGCGCGGCGGTATCGAAAAACCTTTGCGGGTATTGATTTGCGGCATTCCCAACGTGGGCAAGTCCACCCTCATCAACGGCATGCTCGGCAAAAAATCGGCCAAAACCGGCAACGAGCCCGGCATCACCAAGGCCGAGCAGCGCCTGTTTCTGGCCGACGATTTCTGGCTCTACGACACCCCCGGCATGCTGTGGCCGAAAATCATCGTGCCCGAAGGCGGCTACCATCTGGCCGCCGGCGGCGCGGTCGGCCGCAATGCCCTGGACGAAGAAGAAGTGGCGCTGGAGCTGCTGGACTATCTTCGCCGCCATTATCTGCCGCTCCTGCAGGCGCGCTATCAGGCCGACAAAGACCCTTCCAGCCATTGGGACGACACTGCCTGGCTGGATTGGATTGCCAAAAAACGCGGCGCCGTCTTGGGCGGCGGCCGCACCAATTATCAGAAAGCCGCCGAAATCACCCTCACCGATTTCCGCGACGGCCAAATCGGCCGCATCACGCTGGAAACCCCGCAGCAATGGGAAGGCTGGCTGAAAAAGGCCCGCCAGCGCGAAGCCGAGCTAAAGGCCGAACGCGAAGCGCGCAAAGCCGAGCGCAGCGGCAAAGTGGCCGATTGAATCGGCTGCTGCCGCACCGGCGGTATCGGCCGCCGCGGTCAGCCTGTCTGATGCCCAAGCCGTACTCACGGCCAGCCGGATACGGCGGCTTTCAGGTAGCCCGATGGCTGACTGGCCGCCGCCTGGCACCACTCCCGCTGTTTTCCTGCCCCCATTTAAGCCAACGCCATGAGCCGTATCCTAACCGAACACAGCCGCGAAGCCGATGCCCGCGCCCGCCTGCGCCGCGCCCGCGCGTGGGCCTTGGGCCTGCTGTTGCTGGCGGCGGCGCTGTTTGTGCTTTCTTCCGTGCTGCTGGGCCGTTATCCCGCTTTGGGCTACCTGAAAGCCTTTGCCGAGGCCGCCATGGTGGGTGCGCTGGCGGATTGGTTTGCGGTCACTGCGCTGTTCCGCCATCCGCTCGGCCTGAAAATACCGCACACCGCCATCCTGCCGCGCAGCCAAACGCGGATTGCCGAGGAGCTGGGGCGTTTTATCGAAAACAACTTCCTGCTCGGCCGGCCGATTGCACTGCGCGTGTACCGCATGCATCCGTCCGACCGCCTGCTGGCGTGGTTTACGCAGAAAGAAAGCCTGCGCGTTTGGCTGCCGGCGCTGGCGGCCAAACTGCCGGTGCTGCTGCGCATCGCCAAGCCCGAGCACGTGGCGCGCTTTGCCACCCAGCTGTTGGCCGAACAATACAGCGGCGACAAAATCGGCAAAGCCTCGGCCGAGATGCTGGGCCTGTTGCGCAGCCAAGGGCTGCACCAAGTGCTGTTGACAGCGGGGTTGGCCCAGCTGCGCCGCTGGCTGCGGCAGCCGGAAACCCGCGCTCTGCTGGAAGCGAATCTGCTGGAGTGGGCGCAGAAAATCGAGAGCGACAAGCCCGATACCTGGGCGCGTTTGAAGGCGCAGCTCAAAGGCACTTTGGTCGGCCAAGTAGATGGCTGGGTGGCGCAGAAAGCATTGGATTGGGCCGACAGCTATGCCGCCGCGGCGCTGGCCGACGAGCAACACCCCCTGCGTACCGGCTTCGAGGAGCAATATGTGGCGCTGATGCAGAGTTTGAGCGAATCGCCGGAGTGGCACCGCCGTTTGGAAAGCGGCAAACAGCAGCTGGCCGCTTCGCCTGCGCTCTACCGCCAGTGCGCACTGCTGTGGCAGGGGCTGATCCGCTGGAGCGAGCGCGACGTGCGCCGCGCCGATTCGCTCACCGTGGCCCAGCTGACGCGCCTGCTGCACCATATGCAGCATCAGGCCGATGCCTATCCGCAGTTTATGCGCCGCATCGACGCCCGCATCGCCCTGTTGGTGCGCGATGCGGTGGAACGCTACAAACACCGCGGGGCGCAGTTTGTGGCGGAAAAAGTGAAAAGCTGGGACAGCCGCCAGATGACGGACAAGCTGGAATTGAGCGTGGGCCGCGATTTGCAGTTTATCCGCATCAACGGCACCTTGGTCGGCGGCCTGGTGGGTTTGCTGATTTACACGGTTTCCCGTTGGCTGCCGCAGTGGTAGAGGCTGTTTGGCGGGCAGAGCACGGTGCTGGCCGACGAAGCGGGAGGGCTTTCCAGATTGTTTGACTGTGGATAGGGATCATGATGCAAAAACGGCCGCATATCGCGGCCATTTTGTTTTGGCTGACGGCGGGGCGGTTGTGCTGTTTTCAGGTAGCCTCTGACTGGGCTTTTTTCTGTTTTCAGGTAGCCTGAATTGGGATGGGTAAAACCAAGCTTCAGGCTACCTGAACAGCCGAATAAGTCAGGTGCGGCGGTTATTGCTGAGTACCCGACCGCTAAAAGCGTTCGTTCGGCGCCAGATAGCGCCATTGGCCGGGCGGCAGGGCGCCGAGTTTGACCTTGCCCATGCGGATGCGTTTGAGGCCGACCACGCGCAGGCCGACCAATTCGCACATGCGGCGGATTTGGCGTTTTTTGCCCTGTTTGAGCACAAAGCGCAGTTGGTCTTGGTTTTGCCAGCTCACTTTGGCCGGGCGCAGGGCTTCGCCGTCGAGCGAGAGGCCGTGGTTGAGCAGGCGCAGTCCGTCTTCGCTCAGGCGGCCGCGCACGCGCACCAGGTATTCTTTTTCGATGCCGCTGTTCTCGCCGATCAGCTGTTTGGCGATGCGGCCGTCTTGGGTAAGCACCAACAGGCCCACAGAGTCGATATCGAGCCGGCCGGCCGGGGCGAGGCCGCGGCGGTGGGCTTCTTGGAAGGCGATGCGGCTGGTGTCGCCCGACCAGTGGTTGTCGGCGGTGATCAGTTCGGCGGCGCTGGCATAGCCTTTTTCGGCCTGCGCGCTGACGTAGCCCACGGGTTTGTTGAGCAGAATGGTGACGCGGGCGGCTTGCTGTTCGTGGGCCTGTTTGTTGAGGTCGATGCGGTCGCGCAGGCCGACTTTTTGGCCGAGTACGGCGGTTTGGCCGTTTACTGTTACCCAGCCCTGTTCGATGTAGCTGTCGGCTTCGCGGCGGGAGCACAGGCCGAGTTCGGCCATGCGTTTGGACAGGCGGACGGTGGGTTCGGCGGCGGGAGTGGGGGACGGCATAAGGGGGTCTTTCGGCTTTCAGGTAGCCTGATACCTTGGCAAAACCTCCATCTGCGGCGCCTTTCTGCGTTGTGCGCTGCCGCACTTTGAACGGCATCTGCATCTGGGGTTTGACAAAGGTTTCAGCCTGCTGTGTATTAAGGGTGGGGGCGGTAGCCGGCAAAGCGGCGCACGGCCTGCCGCCAGCTGTCGGGGGTTTGGTATTGCATTTCGCCGTCGGCCAGCGATACGGGTACTTGGGTGGTGCTGGCGCGGGTGAGTTTTTCGCCGCTGGCGGCGTCGCTGAGGGTGTAGTCGAGGCGCAGGCAGCTTTCGTATTCCACCAGCGCCAAATCAACGTGCAGTATTTGGTTGAAGCGGGCGGGGCGGATGTATTTCAGGTCTATTTTCACCACCGGCCAAGCATGGCCGTGTTCGCGCATGGTGTCGTAGTTGTAGCCCAAGGCGTCGAGAAAGGCGCAGCGGGCCACTTCGAGGTATTTCACATAATGGCCGTGCCAGACGATGTGCATGGCGTCCACGTCGAAAAAGGGCACCAGAATGTCGCTGCGGTGGCGGCAGTAAACGTGTTTAGGCATCGCTGTTCCAGAAATCGTAGAAGTTGAACCATTGCAGCGGGGCTTGGGCGGCGTGTTCGGCCAGGCGGTCGGCATAGCGTTGGGCGACGGCGGCGGTTTCGGCTTCGCGGCGGCCGCGCGTCCAAGCCGGCACGTCGGCGAAGCGGCGCAGTTTGAGATGATAGCGGCCGTTTTGCTTGAGCACAAACAGGGTGTTGGTGCGCGCTTTCAAGAGGCCGGCCAGCAGCCAGGCGCCTTGCGGCAGGCGGGCGGGGTGGCCGAGAAAATCCACCGTTACGGTTTTTTCGCCGCGCAGGGGCACACGGTCGGCCGCCACGGCCAGCCATTCGCCTTGGTCCAGCCGTTCGGCCAAGGCCAGCATGGCGGCGGCGTCGAGCTCGGCTACCTGAATCAGGTTGAGCTCGCTGGCGCCGGCGTTTTTCAGGGCTTGGTTGAAGGCTTGGGCATGGCGGCTGTGCACCAGCACGTTGAGTTTGAAATTCGGGTGGTGGCCGCTGTCGGCCAGGGCGCGGCAGATTTCGGCGTTGCCCAGATGCGAGCAGATGAGTATCTGGCCGCGCAGGGCGGGGTTGTCCATATCGGCATAAAGATTGTCGGGGTCGTCCACCACCAGGTCGGCGTAGCGGATGCGCCGCTGCCAGACGGCGAAACGGTCGGTCAGCGCTTCGCCGAAGGCGGCAAACTGGCGGTACACCGGCAGGCTTTCAGGTAGCCTGACATGCGGGAAATGCCGTTGCAGCCGGGTTTGGTATTGGCGGATGTGGCGGCGTTGCGCGGGGGCGGTGAGGTAGAAATACAGGCAGACGCAGGCGGTGCAGACGCGCATCACCGGCACGGGCAGATGGCGCACCATCCATTCGGTGAGGCGGAGAAACACGCGGTGGCCGCGTTCGTTTTGCGCCGCCCAATGTTCGGCTTTCAGGTTCATGGGCGCAGACCGAGGCGGCGGGCCAGCATGCGGCAAAACAGGCGGGCATGCATTTTGCTGATTAAGAGGTTGTCGTGCCAGGCGTGGAAGTGCGAAACGCCGCCGGGGGTGTAGCGCACGGGGGTGTCTATCCACACGAGCGGGGTGCCGCGCCAATAGAGGCGGATCAGGATGTCGTTGTCGAAATCCATGCGCTCGCCCACGGTTTCCGACCAAATCACGGCCAGCGCGGGCGGCACCGGATAGAGGCGGAAGCCGCACATGCCGTCTTTGATGTCGCAGGAGGCGGTGTGCAGCATGTTCCAGAAATCGGTGATTTTGCGGCCGTATAGGCGGGATTTCGGCGCGTCGCTGCCGTAAACGGGGCGGCCGCACACCAAGGCTTCGGGCTGCGCGGCGGAGGCGTCCAGCAGTTTGGGGATGTCGTCGAAACAATGCTGGGCATCGGCATCGATTTGCAGCACATGGCTGTAGCCTTGTTCGGCCGCCAGTTTGAAGCCCCATTTCATGGCGCTGCCCTTGCCGCCGTTGGCCGGCTTGAAGGCTACCTGAACGCCGTCTGTTTCGAGTGCCTGCAGCGCGGGGCGGCAGGCGTCGCCGGAGCCGTCGTCCACCACCAACACGGGCAGGCCGTGTGCGCGCAGGGCAGCCACCACGGCGGGCAGGGTGTCGGGGTGGCGGTAGTGGGGGATGAGGGCTAACACGGACATGGCGGCGCTGGGGCAATCGGGGAGGGTAAGGAAAAAGAAAAGCGGAAACGGGTTTCAGGTAGCCTGAGGGCAGAGGCGTGTGGCCGATGGGGGGCGAAGCGCTTGTGGTGCCGAAAACAGCCGAATGCTGATCGACAACAGACCCTAAACTTTCAAAACCAGTTTGCGGTAGGCGTATTCGCCGCCCATCAGGAGGCTCATCAGCAGGTAGCTCACGATGCCGGTGTAGATCGCCCACCAGCTGTGCTGCTCCGTCAGGGCCAGTGCGGCGGCGGTGCCGCCGTTGAGCAGGAAGAAAACGCACCAGATTTGGGTAACACGGCGGGTATAGGCCACGGCCTGCGGCGGCAGATCGGGCGTTTGCAGGCGGGCCAGGCGTTCTACTACCGGCCGGCCGTGCAGCAGGCTGCCGCCGAACAGCAGCATCATCAAGGCGTTCACCCACACGGGATACCAATACATGCTTTCCTGCCGCTGCCACAGCAGCACCACCAGAAAAAAGGCGGCCACCAAGGCGGATACGGTGCGTTGGCCGCGCTCTTGCTGCGTGAGAGCGCGCAGGCCCCACAGCAGCGCCATCAGGCCGGCCAGCCAGAAAAACCAGCCGTGTTCGCGGCCGTAATACCACAGGGCGGGGTAGGCCAGACTCAGCAGAATCAGGCACACCCGCGCGGCGGTCTTCATTCGGCGGCCCGCACCAGTTTCATCACGGCCTGCACCACGTCGTCCACCGTGCGCACGCTGCGGAAGTCTTCGGTTTGCAGTTTGTGGCCGGTTTGGCGTTTGATGTGGTCGAGCAAGTCGATGGCGTCGATGCTGTCGATTTCCAGGTCTTCATAAAGATGGCTGCTGCCGGTCACATTGGCGGTGTCGATTTCGAACAGGTTTTCCAATGCGTCCATCAACATTTGGCGGATGTCGTTTTCGTTCATGGCGTGGATTGCGGTGTTGTTATGGAGTATCGAAGGTATGGTGCAAACGGTAGGCTACCTGAAAGCGTTTATGGCTTTCAGGTAGCCTGAGACCTTTGCAAAACCCCCATCTGCGGCGCATTTCTGCGTTGTGCGCTGCTCACTCACTTGCCTATCTGTATGATATGTCTGCATTCGTTGCGCTGCTACGCCTTGAACTGCATCCACACCTGGGGGTTTTGCAAAGGTCTCAGCCTGATTGGGCGGGCATTAGGCACGCTGTTGGGTCACGAAGTCGGCCAAGGTGGCCACGCTGGCGAAGCTTTGGCGCAGTTCTTCGTTTTCGCCGTCCAGCTTGAAGCCGAAGTGTTTTTGTACGGCCAGGCCCAGTTCGAGCGCGTCCACCGAATCCAAGCCCAGGCCGTCGTCGCCGAACAGCGGGGCGTGGCTGTCGATGTCGGCGGCGGTCAGGTCTTCGAGGCCGAGGCTGTCGATAATCAACTGTTTGATTTCTTCATGCAGTGGGTTCATGGCGGGTCCTCTCGTTGAAATAGTGTTGCAGATGGTCGTTCAGCCGCCGCGCGGCAATCGGCAGCGGCTTTTCGGCCAGCCAGGTTTGCGGGTCGATGTCTTCGCCCACGGTAAAACGGTATACCGGCTTTTCCAAGGGAATGCGGTACCACGGCTGCCCTTTTTTGAAGTTTAGGGGCCGCATGCGCACCACCACCGGCGTGATCACCTGCGCGCTGCGCAAGCCCATCGACACCACGCCGCGGTGGAAACGCACTTCGCCGTCCCAGCCGGTGCGCGTGCCTTCGGGAAAAACCAGCAGGCATTCGCGCTGCAGGATGTCGTGCACGGTGTCCACAAACTCCAGGCTTTCTTCGTTGGGCAGGTAGCCGCAGGCGGCAATTTGGCCCTTCATGGCCGGATTGTGCTGCAAATCGGCTTTCACGATGCAGTTGGCCTCGGGCACGCGGCTGAGCAGAAACACCACATCGAGCAGCGACGGATGGTTGGCCACAATCAGCTGGCCGGGGCGGCCCAGGCGCTCGAAGCCTTCGAAATGCGCCGCCACAATGCCGCTGCCCGTCAGATAGCGGGTAAACCACAGCCAGCTGCGGGTGACCAGGCGGCGCGCTTTTTTCTGCCGGGCCAAGGTGTCGCGTTCGGGGTGGCGCAGATAAGGCAGCAGCACGATTTGAAACAGCACGCCGAACACGCCGAACATCACGAAACCGAGCGCGGTGGCGAGCAGCCGCCACAGCCGGTTGAGGCGCCGCTTCATGCCTGCCGCCGCCAATGCCAGGCACGGCCGCCGGCGTATTGCTGCCGCCATTCGCGCTCGCCGCGGTAATGGCGGCGCAGCCAGGCGAGTGCGCCCCAATAGCCGGCGGCGCTATCCGCCGTTTCTTCCGCATCTTTTGGCACCGGCGTCAGCGACCAATCGTCGCCCGGCTCCAGCAACAGGGTCAGCGCGTAGGGAAAGGGCGCACGCAAGGCCGGTTGGGCGGGGTAGTCGGCCGACAAGGGTTCGTCGGTCAGCACCGCCAGCACTCTGGGCGCCCCTTCGGCCAACAGGGCGGCGGCTTCCAAAACGGCGGTTTCCAAGCCGTCCTGCTGCACCGCCAGCGCAGTGCATTCACTCATGTCTTGGCGCAGCATCGACCACTGGCCGGCGGTGGCGTTGTGCACCGACAGACCGAATGAGGTGGGCGACACGCTGCCTTCGCGCAACAGCTGTTGCCACAAATCGAAGCTGCGGTTGATTTCGCCGTCGTGCGAGGCCAGCACCAAAGGGCAGGGGCCGTGTTCGCCCAATACGGCATGTGCGGCCTGAAACAGCAGCCTGGCCGACAAGCCCAAACGCCGCCGCTGCATGGCGGGCAGAAAGGCCACTTCGGGCTTGGTGTCGGGCAGTTGGTCGGCGCAAAGCCGGTCTTGTGCCCACGCCGCCCAGTCTTCTGCCGAATGCAGACGGGTGGAAACGGCGTGCCAGGCGGCGAGACGGAAACAACAGGCAGGCGTATTCATGCGTGGCGGTGCGCTCGGGATGGAGAAAGCGGGCTGAATTAAAGCACAGCGCGGCCGATTGCACAATCTGGCTTTCAGGTAGCCTGGCAGCGGTGGTTTGCTGTGATAACAAGCGGTTTAAGGTTTCTGATGCTGTTTTTACTCGGGGCAGGCGGAGTAGGCTACCTGAAAGCCGCCAATACTTGAATATCGGCCTGCTGCCAGGCGCCGAAAGCCTGCCAGTGCACGCCGTCGGCCAGTTCGGGCGGCCACACGCAGGCGGCCAGGTGGCTGCGGTTGATGCGGACGGCTTCGCCGCACCAGTTTGGACGGCCGCCGCCGACCAGAACCCACTCCGCCGCCCGGCGGCGCAGGCCGACGCGGGGCAGGTCGGCCCAAGCGAGGCCGGCGGCTTTGAGCAAGGCTTCTTTCAGCGTCCACAACAGATAATGCGCCTCGGCCGTGTTGCCGTGTTGCCGCAGCCAGATTTGTTCGTCGGCGGTGCAGACCAGCTTTGGCCAGGCTTCGAAGCGGTGGGCGCGCAGGGTTTCCAAATCGATGCCGCTGCCGGCGGGTGACCAGGCCGCACAACCGCCGCTGTGGCTCAGGCAGCCGCTGCCGTCGTCCTGCATCTGCCGGCGCAGAAAGCGTGCGCTTTGCCAGCCGGTTTGGCCGGCCAGCTGCGGGTGTTCGGCGAGACGGCGGCGGTCGGCGGCGCACAAATGCTCGGCGCGGTAGCCGGCGGCGCAGTCTTCGGCGGCCAGGCAGACGGTGAGCAGGCGGGGAGCGGACATGGTTTCAGGTAGCCTGAACGGCGGCGGGGCAGCTGCTTAGGCGGGGTTTTCGGCGCGGCGGAACACCCATTCGTGTTTAGACGAAGCGGCCGGGCAGAAGGCGTAGCCTTCGCTGTCGAAATCCTGCAGGGCTTCGGGTTGGCTGAGGGCGTGTTCGGCGGCATAGCGCAGCATCAGGCCGCGGGCGCGTTTGGCGTAAAAGCTGATCACTTTGTAGCGGCCGTTTTTTTCGTCTTGGAAAACCGGTGTGATGATGCACGCCTTGAGCGCCTGCGGGCGCACGGATTTGAAGTATTCCTGCGAGGCCAGGTTGATCAAAACATCGGTGCCGGTTTCGGCCAGCCGTTGGTTGAGGGCTTCGGTGATCCGATCGCCCCAGAAGGCGTAGAGGTCTTTGCCGCGCGGATTGGCGAGCTTGGTGCCCATTTCCAGGCGGTAGGGCTGCATCAGGTCGAGCGGGCGCAAGAGGCCGTAGAGGCCGGAGAGCAGGCCGGCGTGCTGTTGCAGCCAGCGGAGTTGTTCGGCCGTCAGGCCGGCGGCATTCAAGCCTTCGTACACGTCGCCGTTGAACATAAATACCGCCTGCTTGGCGTTGTCGGGCGTGAAGGGCGTGTGCCAGGCGGCGAAGCGTTCGGCGTTGAGGCGGGCGATTTTGTCGGACACCGACATCAATTCGGCGATGTCCTGCGGCGCAAGGGCGCGCAACACCGGCAGCAGCTGTTCGGCCTGATCGAGCAGGGCGGGCTGGGTATGCTCGGTAATCGGCGCGGCATCGGTTTCGTTGAGGTTTTTGGCGGGGGAGAGCACGAAAAACATGGCAGGCTACCTGAAACGGAAAAGCGGGCATTTTAGCGGATTTACGAGCAAGGCGGGGCGGGCTTTCAGGTAGCCTGCGGCGTAGGGCGTGTCGTCACCAAGCGTTGCGGCGGTATTTTTGGTCAAAACCCGCATCTGCGGCGTTAAAAATGCTCGCAAGATGTCCAATCTTGCTGCGCTTTTTGCCTGGCAGCTGCAAATTTTGCCTCAAAAAACCGCTTCGCAAGCATGGTGACGACACGCCCGGGGAAACAGCGCGATAGCAAAATTTTTCCTGCGGCCGCTTGACAAAGAAAACGCCATGCCCATATAGCCGCTAGTCAACCATTCTATGAGGAAAAACAATATGCGATACGACAAGCTCACCGCCAAGTTCCAACAGGCGCTGCAAGAAGCGCAGAGCTTGGCTTTGGCGAAAGACAACGGCTATTTGGAAGCGGCGCATGTGCTCAAAGCGCTGCTGGACGATACCGACAGCGGCATGTCTGCCCTGTTGGTGAAAGCCGGCGGCAATGTGATGCAGATCAAGCGCGCGGTACAGCAGCAGCTTGACAGCCTGCCGCAGGTATCCGGCCAGGGCGGCGAGATGATGCCCAGCCGCGAGCTGCAAAACGTGCTCAACCTGATGGACAAAGCCGCGGCCAAACGCGGCGACGCCTATATTGCCAGCGAGCTGTTTTTGCTGGCGCTGGTGCAGGAAAACGGTGCCGCCGGCCGCATTCTGAAAGACGCCGGCGTGAACGAGGCCGGTTTGAACCGGGCGATTGACGAAGTGAGAGGAGGCGAGAGCGTGGACAACCCGAATGCCGAAGACCAACGCGAAGCATTGAAAAAATACACCTTGGATTTAACCGAGCGCGCCCGCGAAGGCAAGCTCGACCCGGTGATCGGCCGCGACGACGAAATCCGCCGCGCGGTGCAGGTATTGCAGCGCCGCACCAAAAACAACCCCGTGCTGATCGGCGAGCCGGGCGTGGGCAAAACCGCGATTGTAGAAGGTTTGGCCCAGCGCATCGTGGACGGCGAAGTGCCCGAATCGCTGCGCAACAAACGCTTGCTGGTATTGGATTTGGCCGCCCTGATTGCCGGTGCCAAATACCGCGGCGAATTTGAAGAGCGCCTGAAAGCCGTGCTCAACGACTTGGCCAAAGACGACGGCAATACGCTGATTTTCATCGATGAAATCCACACTTTGGTGGGCGCGGGCAAAACCGACGGCGCCATGGACGCAGGCAATATGCTCAAACCCGCGCTGGCGCGCGGCGAACTGCACTGCATTGGCGCCACTACCTTAGACGAATACCGCCAATACATCGAAAAAGACGCCGCGCTGGAGCGCCGCTTCCAGAAAGTGCTGGTGTCCGAGCCCAGCGTGGAAGACACCATCGCCATTCTGCGCGGCTTGCAGGAACGTTACGAAATCCACCACGGCATCGACATCACCGACCCCGCCATTGTGGCCGCGGCCGAGTTGAGCAACCGCTACATCACCGACCGCTTCCTGCCCGATAAGGCCATCGACCTGATCGACGAAGCCGCCAGCCGCATCAAAATGGAGCTGGACAGCAAACCCGAGCAGATGGACAAACTCGACCGCCGCATCATCCAGTTGCGCATGGAAAAAATGCACGTGGAAAAAGAAAGCGACGAGGCGAGCAAAAAACGCCTGCTGTTGATCGACGAGGAAATCGCCGCGCTGCAAAAAGAATACGCCGATTTGGACGAAATCTGGAAAGCCGAGAAAGCCGCCACCTCCGGTAGCGCCGACATCAAAAAGCGGATCGATGAAATCAAAATCAAAATCGAGCAGTTCAAACGTCAAGGCAATCTGGAGGCGGCCGCCCGCATGCAATACGGCGACCTGCCGCAAATGGAGGCCCAGCTGAAAGCGGCCGAAAACAGCGGCGGCACCCAGAGCAACCGCCTGTTCCGCACCAAAGTGGGGGCGGACGAAGTGGCCGAAATCGTGTCGCGCATGACCGGCATTCCGGTGAGCAAAATGATGGAAGGCGAGCGCGAGAAACTGCTGAAAATGGAAGACGTGCTGCACCGCCGCGTGGTGGGCCAAGACGAAGCCGTGCGTGCCGTGGCCGATGCCATCCGCCGCAGCCGCTCCGGCCTGTCCGATCCCAACAAGCCTTACGGCAGCTTCCTCTTCCTCGGCCCCACCGGCGTGGGCAAAACCGAGCTGTGCAAAACCTTGGCCGGCTTCCTGTTTGACAGCGAAGAGCACCTGATCCGCATCGATATGTCGGAATACATGGAGAAACACAGCATCGCCCGCCTGATCGGCGCGCCTCCGGGCTATGTGGGCTACGAAGAAGGCGGCTACCTGACCGAACAGGTGCGCCGCAAGCCTTACAGCGTGGTGTTGCTCGACGAAGTGGAAAAAGCCCACCCCGATGTGTTCAACATTCTGCTGCAAGTGTTGGACGACGGCCGCCTCACCGACGGCCAAGGCCGCACGGTGGATTTCAAAAACACCGTGATCGTGATGACGTCCAATATCGGCAGCCAGCACATCCAGCAGATGGGCACCGCCGATTACGATGCGCTCAAGGCAGTGGTGATGGAAGACGTGAAACAGCATTTCCGCCCCGAACTGATCAACCGCATCGACGAAGTGGTGGTGTTCCACGGCCTCGACCAGCAGCACATCCGAAGTATCGCCAAGATTCAGCTGCAGGGGCTTACCCGACGTCTGGCGGCGCAGGAACTGCATTTGGAGGTGTCCGATGCGGCGCTGGACGTGTTGGCGCAGGCCGGTTTCGACCCGATTTACGGCGCCCGTCCGCTCAAGCGCGCGATTCAGGCCGAAATCGAAAACCCCTTGGCCAAACGCATTCTGGCCGGTGATTATGCCGCCGGCAGCCGGATTCAAGTGGAAGCGGAAAACGGCCGGCTGGCGTTTGCCTAGGCCGAATCGACATTCATCTGGTATCTTTGGCGGATGACCAAGACCAAGCATCTGCGGCCCCGCCGCTACGAATTAACCCAAACCCAATGGGAGCGGATCGAAGATCTGCTCCCAGGCAAGGCCGGTGACCCCGGGCGTACGGCAGCGGACAACCGCAGCTTCGTCAATGGCGTGCTGTGGGTGTTGCGCTCCGGGGCGCGCTGGAGCGATCTGCCCACGCGCTACGGAGCCTACAAGAGCGTGCACAAGCGCTTCACCCGCTGGGCGGCCAAGGGTATCTGGGAGCTGGTGTTCCAGTCCCTGATTCAGGATCGAAGCAACGAGTATCTGATGATCGACAGCAGCATTGTCCGGGCGCACGCACAGGCGGCGACCGGAAAAGGGGGGCGGCACACCCGGCTCTGGGGCGTTGCCGAGGAGGTCTGAGCACGAAGATCCACATGGCGACAGATGGCCAGGGCCGACCGGTGCGATTCATCCTCACTGGCGGCCAGCGTAACGACATCACGCAAGCCCCAGCGCTGCTGGCCGGGTTCAAGCCCAAGTACGTCTTGGCCGACAAAGGCTATGACAGCCGGCAACTGGTGGCGCTGATCCAGTCGCTCGGCGCCCAGGCGGTGATCCCGCCTCGCAGCTGCCAGCAGCCGCGTGCCTACGACAAAGCACGCTACCGGCTACGCAATCGCATCGAGCGTTGCTTTGCCAGGCTCAAGCAGTTCCGCCGCATCGCCACTCGTTTTGACCGCAAGCCCTCTCACTTCCTGGCTTTCCTCTACCTCGCATCAATTACCTTGTGGGTGGGTTGAATGTCGATTCAGCCTAGGGCGTGTCGTCTCCAAGCATTGCGGCGGCGTTCGGTCATCGACCGCGTCTGCCGCATCATCCTAAACAGATGGCGGAGGTGTGGGCAAAATATGCCATCTTGCCCACGCCTCCGCTTGGCATTTGCGTTTTTTGCCCCGGGTAATCGCTGCGCAAGCAGATGATGAGATGAACAGATTCCCGCGGGGTGAAGACGCGGTCAAGCAATAGGCTACCTGAAAACTTTGGCGACGCAGAAACTTGCGCAGCTCGTTTTCAGGTAGCCTATTGCTTTGCCTAGTAGTTATATCGTTAGAATGGTTATATTAAATAATATCAAAACCTTAAGTCATAATACGATGCCCGGCGCGAATTTCATAAGGGAGTCGGAACCATGATTCGGCGGGAGGCGGGGTCAGAACAGGCGGTGTTGCAGGGCAGGCAGTTTGCTGCGCACGGTGCGTAGGCGTTCCGGTTTGAGTTCGGCGGTTACCACGCCTTCGCCTTCCGGCAGGCAGGCCAAGATCTCGCCCCAGGGGTCGATGATCATGCTGTGGCCGAAAGTGCGGCGGCCGTTGGCATGGGTGCCGCCTTGGCCGGATGCAATCACGTAGCATTGGTTTTCCACCGCCCGCGCCTGCAGCAACATCTGCCAATGCGCCAGCCCGGTGGTGTAGGTGAAAGCGGCGGGCAGCAACAGTACGTCAAACGGCTGTTGGGCGCGGAAAAATTCGGGGAAACGCAGGTCGTAGCAGATGCCTTGGGCGTAACGCCAGCCGTCGGCTTCGCCGGCAGGCGGAATGCGGTTGCCGGCTTCGATGGTGTCGGCTTCGCGGTAGCTTTCGCCTAGGCCGGTGAAGCCGAACAGATGGGTTTTGTCGTAACGGCTCAGGCAGCGGCCGTCGCGGCCGTAAACCAGCAGGCTGTTGAGGATTTTGTCGGGCGTGGCGCCGGCCAGCGGAATGCTGCCGCCGAACAGCACAATGCCGTGTTCGGCGGCCAGGGCGGCCATCATCTCTTGCAGCGGGCCGTTGCCGAACGGTTCGGCCAAGGCCAGTTTGTCGGTGTCGCGCTGTCCCATAATCGGCCAGTATTCCGGCAGCAGCACCCAGTCGGCGCCGGCTGCGGCGGCTTCAGCTACCAGGCGTTTGACGCTTTCGCGGTTGACGGCGGGATCGGTATGGGAAACCAGTTGGACGGAGGCGGCGCGGAGGGTGTGCATGCGAATCTTTCCGTGGGTTGGGAGAATGGGAGGCTACCTGAAAAGGTGTAGGCAGGCTTTCAGGTAGCCTGAGACCCTTGCAAAACCCCCATCTGCGGCGCATTTCTGCGTTGTGCGCTGCTCGCTTGCTTGCCTATCGTGTGATATGTCTGCGCTCGCTGCGCTGCTACGCCTTGAACTGCATCCACATCTGGGGGTTTTGCAAAGGTCTCAGCCTATGGTATTGGGCTTATTCCGCCGTTTTGTCGTTTACCGCGGTGATGCCGAAGCATCGGAACACATAGGGCGACAGCCACAGCGCCAGCAAGATGAGCGGCACGCCGTAGAGAAACGCCGCCACATAGGCCATGGGGGCGCCGCTGCCGGCTGCTACGGGCGCGAGAAACTCGGCGTAATAGCAGAAAACCAGTAGCGGCAGGTAGGCGGTGCAGGCGCCGAGGGTGCGCAAGGGGTTGCCGGCCAACAGAAAAGGCAGGGCGGGCAGCAGGGGCAGCATCACCCAGCCTGCGGTGAGCAGGCTTTTAGGCAGTCCGAAGTGGGGACTGAGCCAAAAAGTGGCGGTTTGGCCGGCAAACATCAGGCCCAGTGTTCGGGCGGAAAAACGGCGGAGGCGGGTATAGGCTGGCTGCATACGTCTTCCCTTGCTTTCCTAACGAATGCCGGCGGCGGTTTGTTTGCCCAAAAACAGCCGGTAGGCGGCGTTGTCGGTTTGTTCGGCGTAGGCATAGCCCAGCTCTTCCAAAAAGGCGGAGAAGGCGGCATCGTCTTTGGGCGGCACGTCGATGCCCACCAAGACGCGGCCGTAGTCGGCGCCGTGGTTGCGGTAGTGGAACAGGGTGATGTTCCAGTCGGTCTGCATCTGGCCGAGAAACCGGGCCAGCGCGCCGGGGCGCTCGGGGAATTCGAAGCTCACCAGGCGTTCGTGCGCCACTTTGTCGGTGCGGCCGCCCACCATGTAGCGGATGTGGATTTTGGCCATTTCGTCGTGGGTGAGGTCGGTATTCTCGAGTCCGGCGGCGCTCAATTCGGCGCTGATGTTGGCCAAGTCTTGGGCCCCGGCGCTCTGGATGCCGACAAAAATATGCGCGGTGCGCTCATCGCCGTAGCGGTAGTTGAATTCGGTGATGTTGCGGTTGCCCAAGATATTGATAAATTTTAGGAAGCTGCCGGGGCGCTCGGGAATGCTGACCGCAAAAATGCCTTCGTTGCCTTCGCCCAGCTCGCTGCGCTCGGACACGTGGCGCAGGCGGTGGAAGTTCATATTGGCGCCGCTGGCAATCGCCACCAGCGTTTGCCCTTCGGCTCCTTCGCGGGCGATGTAGGCTTTCAGGCCGGCCAGGGCAAGGGCGCCGGAAGGCTCGCATATGCTGCGGGTGTCGTCGAAAATGTCTTTCAGTGCGCCGCAAACGGCGTCGGTGTCCACCGTGATGATGTCGTCGAGCAGGTCGCGGCACAGGCGGAAGGTTTCTTCGCCCACCAATTTGACCGCGGTGCCGTCGGCAAACAGGCCCACGTCTTTGAGTTCGACCCGCCGGCCGACATCGACCGAGGTTTTCATGGCGCAGGAATCGTCGGTTTGCACGCCGATGACCTTGATTTCCGGCCGCACCTGTTTGATGAACACGGCCACGCCGGCGGCCAGGCCGCCGCCGCCGATGGGTACGAACACGGCATCAATCGGTTTGGGGTGTTGGCGGATGATTTCGAGGCCGATGGTGCCTTGGCCGGCGATCACATCGGGGTCGTCGAAAGGCGGAATGTAGGTGAGGCCGCTGGCGGCGGTGAGTTCGACGGCGTGGTCGTAGGCGTCGTTATAAGACGTGCCTTTGAGCACCACTTTGCCGCCGCGCGCCCGTACGGCATCCACTTTGATCTGCGGGGTGGTTTCCGGCATCACGATGGTGGCTTGGCAGCCGAGCTGTTGCGCTGATAGGGCCACGCCTTGGGCATGGTTGCCGGCACTGGCGGTGATCACGCCTTTGGCCAATGCTTCGGGCGGCAGCTTGGCCATTTTGTTGTAGGCGCCGCGGATTTTGAAAGAAAACACCTGCTGCAGGTCTTCGCGCTTGAGGAAAATCTGGTTGTTCAAACGGGCAGAGAGGTTGCGGGCGGGGTCGAGCGGGGTTTCGTGCGCCACATCATAAACAGAGGCGGTGAGGATGCGGGTGAGGTAGTCGGTATAGGCGTGCTTCATGACGGCGTGTGGTGTGGGAACAAAGCGGGCAAGATAACGCTTAGCGGCCGGGCTGGCAAGGGGCAGGCTACCTGAAAAGCGCCGGCCGGCAGCTTGGCGGCAGTGGGGCGCGGGCCGGGACGGCCGGGCGCTAGACCCGGAGGCGGAAAAAACATGTTAAACGTCTGCTTAGGCGGGCGTTAGCCGTTATAATCCGCGCGTTTTGCCGATGCTGTGGCGCAGCAAACAGCCTGCCGGATGCGGCAGTCGGCGAGCATCAGCACCAAGGTTTGCGGCCCGCCTGTTTTCAGGTAGCCCGAACGGAAGAACCATCACGGAAACGGCCGCTGCGTGGCTGCCGGCGGTTTCCCCAATCGAGAGTTGTGTATGAAGAAGATATTTGCTGTCGGCAGCATTGCCTTTTTATTGGTTGCAGCCGGCGTTCAAGCGCAAAACCCGCCTGCGGCCGCTCCGGCCTCCGCACCCGCAACCGTTACGCAAGCGGCGGCGCCCAACCCTGCGGCGGCCATGCCGCAAGTGCCGGAAATCGCCGCGGCCGCCTATGCGGTGTACGATGTGCAGAGCGGCCAGGTGCTGGCGCAGAAAAACCTCAACGAGCGGGTGGAGCCCGCTTCGCTCACCAAACTGATGACGGCTTATTTGGTGTTCAAAGCCTTGGAAGAAGGCCGTTTGAAGCCGGAAGATAGCTTTACCGTGTCGGAGCAGGGCTGGAAAACCGAAGGCTCGCGCATGTTCCTCGACCCGAAAAAGCCAGCTTCGGTGGACGATTTGCTCAAAGGTTTGATAGTGCAATCGGGCAACGACGCAGCGGTGACCTTGGCCGAAGCGGTGGCCGGCAGCGAAGCCGAATTCGTGCGTTTGATGAATGCCGAAGCGCAGCGTTTGGGCATGACGGAAACCCGTTTTGAAAACAGCACCGGCCTGCCCGGCCCCGAGCATTACACCTCGGTGAAAGACCTGATTACGCTCTCCACCGCCATCATCCGCGATTACCCGCAGCACTACCCGATTTACTCCATCCAATCGTTTAGCTACAACAACATCAACCAGCCCAACCGCAATCTGCTGCTCTACCGCGATCCGAATGTGGACGGCATGAAAACCGGCCATACCGCCAGCGCGGGCTACAACTTGGTGGCCTCCAGCAAGCGCAACGGCCGCCGCGTGATTTCGGTGGTGATGGGCACGGAAAGCATGCAGGCGCGGGCCACCGAGAGCAGCAAGCTGCTCAACTGGGCGCTGCAGTCTTTCGACACGCCCAAGCTGTACGATGCCGATCAGGCGATTTCGCAGGTGAAAGTGTATAAGGGCGACAGCAATACCGTGAACGTGGGCTTTACCGAAGCGGCCTACATCACCGTGCCGCACGGCGAAGGCAAACGCCTGACCCCGCTGTTGGAAACCGTCCAGCCCGTATTGGCGCCGATTACCAAAGGCCAGGTGTTGGGCACCATCAAATTTGTGGACGCCAACCAGCAGGTGGTGGCGCAGAAAGACGTGGTGGCGCTCAGCGATGTGCCCGAAGCCGGCTTCTTCGGCCGCGCCTGGGACAGCATCGTGCTGTGGTTTAAAGGTTTGTTCGGCGGCGGCGAAGGCTGATTCGGGCTGTTTCAGCCCAAGCAGTTTTGGGTTTGTACGGCAGGCTACCTGAAAGCGGAAAGGCTTTCAGGTAGCCTTTGTTTGTTTGGTACCGGGGGGAGGAGGCGGATGTTGGGGGAAACGGTTTGGGCGGATGGCGGCAAATGAAAACAGGCTGAGACCTTTGCAAAACCCCTATCTGCGGCGCATTTCTGCATGGTATGTTTATGCTCCAGGGAAGCCCCTGCTTGCGTGCCTATCTGTCTGAGATATCTTTCTCACGGGGGTTCTTTGCGTTCACACTCGCTGCGCCGCTACGCCTTGAACGGCATTCACATCTGGGGGTTTTGCAAGGGTCTCAGGCTACCTGAAGCGGTTTTGTGGCCCGTTTTCATGCAGCCTGCTATGGTTTGGCAGTTTTCAGATTTCCTGTGCGGCGGTTTGTGTTTCTAAAGCGGCTGCTTCGTGCCGTTTGAGGGCGGTGAGTTTTCGGGTAAGCAGGTTGAGCAGCACGCCGTAGGCGGGCAGGAAGAACAGGGTGCAAATGGTGAGTTTGAACAGGTAGTCCACCCAAGCGATGTGCGGCCAGTTGGCGGCCATAAAGGCGTTGCTGCTGGCGTAAAACGCAATGGCGAAAAACAGCAGGGTGTCGGCGGCATTGCCGGCCACGGTAGAAGCCGAGGGGGCGATCCACCAAGCCCGCAGGCGGCGCAGGCGGCTGAAAACGGTGATGTCGAGCAGTTGGCCGAGCACATAGGCGGCGAAACTGGCGGCGGCAATCCGCCAAACCAGCCCGTTGAAAGCGGCCAAGGCGCCCAAGCCCTGCCAGTTGCCTTGATAAAACAGCACCGACACCAGATAGGACAGCACCAAGGCGGGCAGCATGACGAAAAAAATAATCCGTCGCGCCAGCCGGCGGCCGAAGATGCGCACGGTCAGGTCGGTGGCGAGAAAGATAAAGGGAAAGCTGATGGCGCCCCAGGTGGAGTGGACAGTGTGGCCGCCGGGCAGGGTCAAGCTGAAGGGGAACTGCACCAGGTAGTTGCTCACGGCGATGATGGCGATGTGGAAGAAGGCCAGCCACCACAGGGCTTTTCTTTGTTGTTGCGGGCTGAAGGTGTAGTGCATGGCAGGCTACCTGAAAAAGTGGGGCGGATCTGGCGGGCTTACAACAGCCGGCCGGTGGTGAACAGGGCGAAGTCTTCTTCGGTGTAATCGAAACTCAAACCCAAGGCGCGTTTGGTAACGGTTTCGACGCTGCGGCGCAGATCTTCCAGCAGGGTGAAGGCGGTTTTCTTGATGGTAAAACCGTCGTCGTATTGGTGCCAAATGTAGTCGTCCGGTTCTTCGGTGACCAAGCAGTAGGCGGCGGTGCGGTCGTTGTTGAAGCGCCAGGGAAAGAGTTTGTGGATAATCGGATGGATGCCGGATTTCAGGTAGCCGGTGTGAATGGCGGCATCTTCCAGCATGGCTTGCGATTCGGCGGTTTGGTATTGTTTGAACAGGCGCGGTTGCCAGCGGGCGTCGTAGAGGGTGATTTCGTCACTCCACACCAGGCCGCCCGAGCAGCGGCCCATCTGCAACAGCAGTTGGCGGAATTGGCCGTGGATGTTGAGGTTGTAGCGGCGGCTGATGCGTTCGATTTCCTGCTCGGTATAGCCGCGTACGGCTTCGGGGCGGAAGGGGATTTGGGTGCCGTAGGCACGGCATTTGCTGAGTTCCTGAATAAAATTTGTCATAAAGGGTAGGGGTCCGGTATGGCCGGACTTATTGGTATGGTGAAGGGAGGGAAGTAGAGGTTTTCTATTGATTAAAGAAGCTGCTGCGCCGTTGGCGGGCGGCTTATTGCATATCGTGACGCAACAGGCGTTCGCGCGCCATGTCGGCAAAAGGGGTGCCGGGGCGGCCGTAGTTGGCGAAGGGGTGGATGGCAATGCCGCCGCGGGGCGTGAAATCGCCGAAGACTTCGATGTATTTCGGGTCCATCAGGGCGATGAGGTCTTTCATGATGATGTTGACGCAGTCTTCGTGAAAGTCGCCGTGGTTGCGGAAGCTGAACAGATAGAGTTTGAGCGATTTGCTTTCCACCATTTTCACATCGGGGATGTAGCGGATGATGATGGTGGCGAAGTCGGGCTGGCCGGTCATCGGGCACAGGCTGGTGAATTCGGGGCAGATGAATTTGACGAAGTAGTCGTTGCCGGGGTGTTTGTTGTCGAATGCTTCCAGCACTTCGGGCGCGTAATCGGAGCGGTAAACCGTTTGTTGTTTGCCCAACAGCGTCAGGCCGTCGAGCTCGTTTGAAGTTCTCATGGGTGTCCTAGTTTTTTTACGTGGGAGGTTTGCGAACCACGGTAGATAAATTGAAAGGGCGGCTATTATACGGCTTTTGGATTTCTCGTCAAATATTTGATTTATTTTTGCTATTATCGAAAACAAAATTCTTAAAAACCCGTTTTTTTAAACATGAAATACTTGCGAATGCAGATTCATGGCCAGTGAAAGCCATATTGTGCTACTTATTGCCTGTAAGGCTTGCGGGTGTCGGTCAAACAGGCCACAATAGCCGCCTTTGACAACGATTGCGACCACAACCATGACGAGCCACTACAAAACCCGCACCGATGACGTGCGCATCAACGATATTCACGAGCTGTTGCCGCCGATTGCCCATTTGTATGAGTTGCCCATCAATCGTGAGGCGGAAAATCTGGTGGCCGACACCCGCGCCCAAATTGCCAAGCTGGTGCACGGCGAAGACAAACGCCTGTTGGTGATCATCGGCCCCTGTTCGATTCACGACCCCAAAGCAGCGCTGGAATACGCTGCCCGTCTGTTGCCCTTGAAAAAACAGTATGAACAAGAGCTGCTGATTGTGATGCGCGTATATTTTGAAAAACCACGCACCACCGTGGGTTGGAAAGGCATGATCAACGACCCGCACATCGACGGCACCTTCGACATCAATTACGGCCTGCGCCAGGCGCGCCGCCTGCTGTTGGAGCTGAACAACT
Source organism: Neisseria shayeganii (assembly GCF_014054965.1). Lineage (NCBI taxonomy): Bacteria > Pseudomonadati > Pseudomonadota > Betaproteobacteria > Neisseriales > Neisseriaceae > Neisseria > Neisseria shayeganii. Next base: position 686,432 of record NZ_CP059567.1, read on the forward strand.
TGGGCATGCCGGCCTCCACCGAATTTCTCGACATGATCACGCCGCAATATTATGCCGACCTGATTTCCTGGGGCGCCATCGGCGCGCGCACCACCGAAAGCCAGGTGCACCGCGAGCTGGCCAGCGGCTTGTCTTGCCCGGTGGGCTTTAAAAACGGCACCGACGGCAACCTGAAAATCGCCATCGACGCCATCGGCGCCGCCAGCCATCCGCACCATTTCCTATCGGTCACCAAGGCCGGCCATTCGGCGATTGTGCACACCGCCGGCAACCCGGATTGCCATGTGATTCTGCGCGGCGGCAAGGAACCGAATTACAGCAGCGAACACGTGAAAGCCGCCGCCGCCGAGCTCACCAAAGCCGGCGTCACCCCCAAACTGATGGTGGATTTCAGCCACGCCAACAGCCGCAAAGACTACAAACGGCAGATGGAAGTGGCCGCCGATGTGGCCGCGCAGCTGAAAAACGGCGAAGACAACATCATGGGCATCATGGTGGAAAGCCATTTGGTGGAAGGCCGTCAAGACAAACCGGAAAACTACGGCCAAAGCATTACCGACGCCTGCATCGGCTGGGACGCCACCGAAGAGCTGCTGGCGCTGATGGCCGAGGCCAACCGCCAACGGGTGGGCGCTTGATTCGGTGCGGCCGTTGAGGCGGCCGGCGAAAACCCAAACAGGCTACCTGAAACGCTTTCAGGTAGCCTGTTTTGCTGTTTTGCTTTATGAAGACTAAATCAATATCAGCCTTGGGCGTGTTGTTCCAACACCGCCACGCCGGGCAGTGGTTTGCCTTCCAAAAATTCCAGGAAAGCGCCGCCGCCGGTGGAAATGTAGCCGATGCGGTCGGTGATGCCGAATTTGGCGATGGCGGCCAAGGTGTCGCCGCCGCCGGCGATGGAAAACGCGGGGCTTTCGGCAATCGCTTCGGCCATCACGCGGGTGCCCTCGGCGAATTGGGCAAATTCAAACACGCCTACCGGGCCGTTCCACACGATGGTGCCGGCCTGTTTCAGCATGTCGGCCAGCGCGGCGGCCGATTGCGGGCCGATGTCCAGAATCATGTCGTCGTGGGCCACCTCGTCGATGGCTTTGATTTCGCCGGTGGCGGTTTCGGCAAACTCCTTGGCGCACACCACATCGGTCGGCAGCGGCACCACGCCGCCTTTGGCCGCCATTTTGGCGGTGATTTTGCGCGCTTCGTCCACCAGATCGGTCTCGGCCAGCGAGCGGCCGATGGGGTGGCCGGCGGCCTGCAGGAAGGTGTTGGCAATGCCGCCGCCCACAATCAGCTGGTCCACTTTGTCGGCCAGGCTGTCGAGAATGGTGAGTTTGGTGGAGACTTTGCTGCCGGCCACGATGGCCACCATCGGGCGGGCGGGCTCTTTCAGCGCTTTGCCCAGCGCGTCGAGTTCGGCGGCCAAGAGCACGCCGGCGCAGGCCAGCGGGGCGGCTTCGGCCACGGCCACCAGCGAGGCTTCGGCGCGGTGGGCGGTGCCGAAGGCATCGTTCACATAAATATCGCACAGGGTGGCGTAGGCTTGGCCGAGCTCGGCCTGGTTTTTCTTCTCGCCCACGTTCACGCGCACGTTTTGCAGCATCACCACTTCGCCGGCCTGCGGTTTGGGCGGGTTCGCGCGCCAATCGTTGATCACGTTTACAGTTTGGCCCAGCAGTTCGCCCACGCGCGCGGCCACCGGCGCTAGATCGTCTTCGGCTTTGCATTCGCCTTCGGTGGGGCGGCCCAGGTGGCTCATCAGAATCACGGCGGCGCCGTTTTCCAGGCAATAGCGCACGGAAGCCATGGAGGCGCGGATGCGGGTGTCGTCGCCGATTTTGCCGTCTTTCAGCGGCACGTTGAGGTCGGCGCGGATGAGCACGGTTTTGCCGCGCACGTCTTGTTCGGTCAGTTTCAGAAAGGCCATTTGCTTGCTCTTTTTGTCGGAGTGGTTTGAAACGGCGCGCATTATCTTATAAACAAAGTTTCCGGGCAAACGGGGCGGCAGGCTACCTGAAAGTATTGCTCGCGCGGGCGCGTCTGTCTTTCGTTTTCAGGTAGCCTGGGGCAAGTTGGTGGCGGGGCGGGCTATCGACAGCGGCGGCGGCGTCCGACTATACTGCGCGGCTTTCCCGTATTTCCGCCGAAGGAACACCGTATGCCCATCCGCGCCCTGAATCCGACATCCGTTTGGCACTGGTTTGCCGACATCTGCGCCATTCCGCACCCCACTTACCACGAAGCCGAGTTGGCGGCGTTTATTAGCCGGCGTGCACAGGAAAAAGGCTTGTCGGTGCGCCAAGACGAAACCGGCAATCTGTATGTGTCCAAGCCGGCCCACGGTGCGGGCATGGCGGAGAAAGCCGGCGTGATTCTGCAGGCGCACATCGATATGGTGGCGCAGAAAACGCCCGAATCGGCGCACGATTTTGTGCGCGACCCCATCCGTCCGCAAATTCGTGACGGTTGGGTGTATGCCGACCACACCACTTTGGGCGCAGACAACGGCATCGGCGCCGCCATGGCTTTGGCGGTGCTGTTTGCCGACGACATCGAGCATCCGCCGCTGGAAGTGTTGCTCACGGTGGAAGAGGAAATCGGCATGGGCGGCGTGCGCGGTGTACGCGGCGATTGGCTCAACGGCCGTTATCTGCTCAATCTGGACACCGAAGAAAACGGCAGCATTTATCTGGGCTGTGCCGGCGGGCGCGATGCGGAAATCACGCTGCCGCTGCGGCAGGAAGCGGTGGCGGGCGAGCGCTGGCGCATCACCGTGGGCGGTTTGCGCGGCGGCCATTCCGGCATCGACATCCACCGCGGGCGCGGCAATGCCATCACTTTGCTGGCCGATACGCTGCACCGGCTTTCAGGTAGCCCGGGTTGGCATTTGGCGGCATTTCAGGGCGGGCGGCTGCGCAATGTGATTCCGCGCGAAGCGGTGGCGGAAATCGTGTTGCCCGCCGGACAGAGTGCGGCTTTGGCGGCGCTGTTGCAGGAGGCGGAAAACGCCGCCCGTGACGAGTTGGGCGGCCATGCCGCGCAGTTGTTTATCCGCGCCGAAGCGGTGGCGCATGACGGCCGGGCGTTCTGCGCCGAAGACAGCCGCCGTGCGGTGGCCTTGCTGTGTGCGCTGCCCGACGGCGTGCTGCGTTGGAGCGACGATTTCCCCGGCATCGTGGAAACGTCGCTCTGCTTCAGCGTGGCGCAGAGCGATGCCGGGCAGCTGCATCTCTGCCTGCTGATGCGCTCGCTCTTGGAAAGCCCGAAAGATGCGCTCAGCCGCCGTTTGGCTTCGGTGGCCGATTTGGCCGGCGCCAAGCTGGTGTTGGCGGAAGATTATCCGGCATGGACGCCGGACGCCACATCCCGCTTGTTTGCCGCCACTCAGGAAGTGTTCCGCGCGCATTTCGGCTGTGAGCCGAAAGTGGAAGTGATTCATGCCGGCTTGGAGTGCGGGCTGATGAGCGAGCGTCTGCCGCAGGTGGAAATGGTTTCCTTCGGCCCCACCATTGAAGACGCGCACACCCCGCGCGAGCGGCTGCATATCGACAGCGTGGCCGACTGCTGGCAGATTTTGTTGGCTTTGCTGAAACAGACGCCCTAACCACATTTCAGGCTACCTGAAAGCAGCCCGCTGCCGTATCCTTTTGCCGTTTGGCCGCCCCTCATCTCGATTGAAAGAACCACACCGATGTTTGCTTCCGCTTCTTCCTACCTCAAAACCGTGCGCGATCTGCTGCGCTTCTGCGTCAGCCGTTTCAACGAAGCCGGGTTGGTGTTCGGCCACGGCAGCGACAATGCGCACGACGAAGCCGCCTATCTGATTCTGCACACCCTCTGCCTGCCTTTGGACGAACTCGATCCTTATCTCGATGCCGTGCTGTTGCCGGAGGAGATCGATGCCGTGCTGGCTTTGGCGCAGCGGCGGGTGGAAGAACGCGTGCCGGTGGCCTACCTGACCCATCAGGCTTGGCAGGGCGATTTCGATTTTTATGTGGACGAACGGGTGATTGTGCCGCGCTCCTTTATTTACGAGCTGCTCGGCGAGCCGCTGCGGCCGTGGATCGAGCATGAGGAGTTGGTGCACAGCGCGCTGGACTTGTGCACCGGCAGCGGCTGTCTGGCAGTGCAGATGGCGCACCATTATCCCGATGCCGAAATCGACGCGGTGGACATCAGCCTGGATGCCTTGGAAGTGGCCGCCGTCAATGTGGAAAACTACGGTTTGGCAGAGCGCATCCAGCTGATCCACACCGATTTGTTCGAGGGTTTGGAAGGCACTTACGACCTGATTGTGTCCAATCCGCCTTATGTGGATGCCGACAGCGTGGCGGCCTTGCCCGAGGAATACCTGCACGAGCCGGAGCTGTCGTTGGGCAGTGGCGAGGACGGCTTGGACGCCACCCGCCAAATTCTGCTGTGCGCAGCCAAATACCTCAATCCGCGCGGCGTGCTGCTGGTGGAAATCGGCCACAACCGCGAGGTGTTGGAGGCCGCTTATCCCGAGCTGCCCTTCACTTGGCTGGACACCTCCGGCGGCGACGGTTTTGTGTTTTTGCTGACGCGAGAAGAATTGCTGGGCGAAAAGCCTTGATGGGGTTGTGCTGATTTCTTAAACACGACACAAGCAAACCAAAGGTCTCAGGCTACCTGAAAGCGTTTCAGGTAGCCTTTATCGTTTGCGGATGGTGCGGTCAATTAAAAGCGGCGTTGCAGTTTGCAGGCCAGCATGATGCTGGCGGCCAGCTCTTCCACCGATTTGTGGGTGGTGCTGGTAAACGGAATGCCGTGCTGGCGGAACATGGATTCGGCTTCGTTTACTTCGCTGCGGCAGTTTTCCACGCTGGCGTATTTGGAATCGGGACGCCGCTCGGTACGGATGTGGTGCAGGCGGGCGGGGTCGATGGTGAGGCCGTAGATTTTGTTTTTAAACGGCTTGAGCATTTTGGGCAGATCGGTGACCGCCAAATCGTCGGGCGTGAGTGGGTAGTTGGCGGCGCGGATGCCGTATTGCAGAGCCAGATAAAGGCAGGTGGGGGTTTTGCCGCTGCGGGAGACGCCCATCAGAATCACGTCGGCATGGGCGAGGTCTTTGGCGGACACGCCGTCGTCGTGGTTGAGCGAGAAATTAACCGCTTCCATGCGCGCATCGTAGCGCTCGGTGTCTTGAATGCCGTGGGTGCGGCCGACTTGGTGGTTGGCGGCCACATTGAGTTCGATTTCCAGCTGGTTGATGAAGGCGTCGTAAAAGCTCAGATGCAGACCGGCGCTTTCTTTGACGATGTTGCGGATGTTTTCGTCCACAATGCTGGTGAAAATAATGGGGCGCAGATTGCATTCGGCAGCGATGCGGTTGATCTCTTCCACTGCTTTTTCGGCTTTTTCGGAGCTGTCGATGAAGCGGTAGGTGAGGCGTTTGAATTCGATGCCGTCGAATTGGTTAAGCAGGGCGTCGCCCATGCCTTCGGCGGTGAGGCCGGTGCGGTCGGAAATGAAGATGGCGTGGCGGCAGTTGGGCATGGTGTGTTCCTTTCAGGTAGCCCGATGGAAAGCGGGCATTTTAGCATTGTGCGCGCCGGCTTGCCCTTGCCGGTTTTTTGCCCGGAGCCGGCTTTTGTTGCTGTGCAACAAAAGGGAGTGCAAGAAGTGTCTGTTTTCTTTGCTTAAGTTGCGGTGTTTAGTTGGTGCTCTCTATAAATTGTTTTGGGAATCATGGTGATAGAGTGGATGCTTGAATATTCGCTTGGGCGAATCGGCGTTGAAAAGGGCATGACAGAAAGTATCCCAACCGTTAGAATAACGCCGCTTTTCTTTACTTGGATTTTCCCTTTTCAACCTGCGGATGCCGCCGAACCGGCATCCTAAACAAACGGAACACAAGCAATGGCCGGTAATAATGTAATTTGGTTTGAAAACCTGCGCATGACCGACGTGGAAAGCGTTGGCGGCAAAAATGCCTCTTTGGGCGAAATGATCAGTCAGCTCACCGAAAAAGGGGTGCGCGTGCCGGGCGGCTTTGCCACCACCGCCGATGCCTACCGCAAATTTTTGGCCCACGAGGGCTTGGGCGAGCGCATTTCTGCCGTGCTGGCCGCATTGGATGTAGAAGACGTCACCGAGTTGGCCCGTGTGGGCAAAGAAATCCGCCAATGGATTTTGGATACCCCGTTCCCCGCCGATTTGGATGCCGATATTCAGGTAGCCTGGGAAAAAATGGTGGCCGATGCCGGCACCGACCAAATCTCCGTGGCGGTCCGCTCTTCCGCCACCGCTGAAGACCTGCCCGATGCTTCTTTCGCCGGCCAGCAGGAAACTTTCCTCAATATCAACGGACTGGAAAACGTGAAAGCGGCCATGAAGCATGTGTTCGCTTCGCTGTATAACGACCGCGCCATTTCCTATCGCGTACACAAAGGCTTCGCCCACGACGTGGTGGCCTTGTCTGCCGGCGTGCAGCGCATGGTGCGCTCTGACAGCGGCGCGGCCGGCGTGATGTTTACCATGGACACTGAATCCGGTTTCGACCAAGTGGTTTTCGTGACCGCTTCTTACGGCTTGGGCGAAACCGTGGTGCAGGGCGCGGTGAATCCCGACGAATTTTATGTGCACAAGCCCACTTTGCGCGCCGGCCGCCCGGCCATTTTGCGCAAAACCATGGGTTCCAAACTGATCAAAATGACGTTCACCGACACCGCCGAGGCCGGCAAGTCGGTTCAGGTGGTGGATGTGGACGAAGCCGAGCGCAAGCGCTTCTCGATTAGCGACGAAGAAATCACCGAATTGGCCAAATATGCGCTGATCATTGAAGAACACTACGGCCGCCCGATGGATGTGGAGTGGGGCCGCGACGGCGTGGACGGCAAACTGTATATCTTGCAGGCGCGCCCGGAAACCGTGAAATCTCAGGAAGACCGCAACAGCACCCTGCGCCGTTACCGCATTGAAAACAAATCCGAAGTGTTGTGCGAAGGCCGCGCCATCGGCCAGAAAGTTGGCCAAGGCAAAGTGCGCCTGATTAAAGATGCTTCCGAAATGGATCAGGTGCAGGCCGGCGATGTGCTGGTAACCGACATGACCGACCCCGATTGGGAACCGGTGATGAAGCGTGCTTCCGCCATCGTGACCAACCGCGGCGGCCGTACCTGTCACGCCGCCATCATCGCCCGCGAGCTGGGCATTCCGGCCGTGGTCGGTTGTGGCAATGCCACCGAGGTGTTGAAAGACGGCCAGGAAGTGACCGTGTCTTGTGCGGAAGGCGACACCGGCCTGATTTACGACGGTCTGCTGAAAGTGGACGTGATTGATCTGGCTTTGGACAATATGCCCGAAGCGCCCGCTAAAATCATGATGAACGTGGGCAACCCAGAACTCGCTTTCGGTTTCGCCAGTCTGCCCAGCGAAGGCATTGGCCTAGCCCGCATGGAGTTCATCATCAACCGCCAGATCGGCATCCACCCCAAAGCCTTGCTGGAATTCGACCGTCAAGACAATGAGTTGAAAGCCGTGATCACCGACCGCATTGCCGGTTACGCTTCTCCGGTGGATTTCTACGTCGATAAAATTGCCGAAGGCGTGTCCACTTTGGCCGCTTCGGTTTATCCGAAAAAAGTCATCGTGCGGATGTCCGACTTCAAATCCAACGAATACGCCAACCTGATCGGCGGCAATCTGTACGAGCCGCATGAAGAAAATCCGATGTTGGGCTTCCGCGGTGCCGCCCGCTATGTGTCTGAAGAGTTTAAAGACTGTTTCGCCTTGGAGTGCCGTGCGCTGAAGCGCGTGCGTGATGAAATGGGCCTCACCAATGTGGAAATCATGATTCCGTTTGTGCGTACCCTGCATGAAGCGGAAGCGGTGATCAAAGCCTTGAAGGAAAACGGCTTGGAGCGCGGCCAAAACGGTTTGCGCCTGATCATGATGTGCGAACTGCCCACCAATGCCGTGTTGGCCGAGCAGTTCCTGAAATATTTCGACGGCTTCTCCATCGGCTCCAACGACATGACCCAGCTGACCTTGGGCGTGGATCGCGACAGCGGCGGCCCAATTGCCGGCACATTCGACGAGCGCGACCCGGCAGTCAAAGTGATGCTGCATTTGGCGATTCAAGCCTGCCGCAAGCTGAATAAATACGTGGGTATTTGCGGTCAAGGCCCGTCCGATCATCCGGATTTCGCCAAATGGTTGGTAGAAGAGGGCATTGAAACCATTTCCCTCAATCCCGATACCGTCATTGAAACCTGGCTGTATCTGGCCAAAGAGCTGAAACAGTAAACCGGGTATTTTGCAGGCCGCTGTAGTGTACAGCGGCCTGTTTTTATGAGGCGGTTTTGTGTAGATTTGAGAGCCGGAGAGCCGGAGAGCCGGTTCAAAGTCTTCTTGCGAAGCCGTTTTCGGTGGCAAAACCAGGCATGCCAAGCTCGCTCGAAGAGGGCGGTTTGACACGCTGCGCGAGTCAAATCAGCCAGCACAGCAAGATTAGAGATCTTACGAGCATATCCGCCGCCGCAGATAGGAGGGTTTTGCCCCTAAATACTGCCATAAGGTTCATTGACGATATGCGTGGGAGAGTCGCTCCGGCGGGATAACGGATTTGAAGAAAATTTTAAGTCGATTGTTTTCAGTTGTTTGCCGATTTGGTGGGTTTGTGCTGTAGAAAAGGCTTGCATCGGCAGTCGGATTTTGTTTTAATACGCGCTTCGCAGCGATGCGGAAACAGTTTTCAAAGGGTGATTAGCTCAGTTGGTAGAGCGTCTGCCTTACAAGCAGAATGTCGGCGGTTCGACTCCGTCATCACCCACCAAGTTTCCAGTGCGCGGTGGTAGCTCAGTTGGTTAGAGTACCGGCCTGTCACGCCGGTGGTCGCGGGTTCGAGCCCCGTCCACCGCGCCAAAAAAATAAAAAACCTCTGCACATATGCAGAGGTTTTTTGCATGGTACTTGTGATTGCGGATGGAGGCTTTGCCAAGGCCTCAGGCTACCTGAAAGCCGGATTTGGAGTAGGGCTTTCAGGTAGCCGGGTCGGGTGATTTTCTGCCTTGGCGCGGTTGGCAGGCGGCAGGCGGATTGACTATAATGAAAGCGCTGCGATTCGGCAGCATCTCCATTCTAAAAAGGAAAATATGATGAAAAAAACGACCGTTTTCGGTTTGATGCTTTTGATGGCTGCCCCGGCTGCTTTTGCGCGTGACGATTGGTTGCCGCAAGCCCAGCAGATGAACCGTGAAATCGTGGCTAAAGAAGACCGCAATGCACGCCAAGTGAAGATGGTGAACGGTCATTTGGGTCAGGAGCGTTTGGCTACCCACCAAGTGCAGCTGCAGGCCGGCAAATACTATTCTTTCTTTGCGGATTGCGATTTGAAATGTTCCGACATTGATTTGAAACTGTCCCGTACCAACGGTGAAGTGATTGCCATAGATGAAGAGCCGGATGATTCCCCGATGTTCGGCTGGCGTGCCGACCGTACCGGCACTTACACCCTGACCGTGGGCATGGCCACTTGCGAAGCCAACCGTTGTGCATACAGCGGCCAGGTGTTCCAAGGCACCAAAGACGTGTTTTAATGTTGGGCAGGCCGGTTTCGGCCTGCTTTTTTTGATTTTGGAGGAAGAATCATGAAACGCATCACTTTGGCTACCCTTGTATTGTTGGTACTGGCCGCTTGCGGCGGCGAAAAAGCGGGAACGCCGGCAGCGGCGCAGCAGCCGGCAGGAACGGCCCATTCGGGTGTCTCTGACAAAGCAGACGACGGTTGGCTGGCCGAGGCGCAAGAAATCAGCCGCACCATTGTGGGCATGCAGGACGATGCGGCGAAAGAGCTGGTGGTGAAAAGCGGCGGCTTGCCGCCGGCGGCCCGCTACAGTTATCAGGTGGATGTGAAAGACGGCAGCTACTACACGTTTTTTGCCGATTGCGATTACGATTGCAGCAACATCGACTTGGAAGTGAAGGATGCGGCGGGCAATACCTTGGAAAAAGATTTTGAGTCGGACGATTCGCCGATGTTCGGCGTCCGCGCGAAATCCGCCGGCCAATTGACGGTGGATGTGGTGATGACCGATTGCGACACCAAAGAATGCCGTTTCAGTTCCCAAGTATTTGAGGGCAGTCAAGACGTATTCTGACGGCAGGCCGATGCCGAAGGCTACCTGAAAACGTTTCAGGTGGCCTGATTTTTTGCCGCCCCAAACCGTGTCACCAAACCGGCGGAGCCACGTCTGAAGCTACGGTGCGCTCCGGCGTAGGGAGCGGATAAAAGTTGCGGCGCAAAAACGTGTTCTGCCGTACAATCTCGCCCTGTTTTGATTGGTCGGCGCGGGGCGGTATGTTTCGGTACCTGTTCACCATCTCCGTGTCCGTCCATTCCGCGTTTTAAAGAACGGCAGCAATGGTTTATCAAAGAAAATTCATCAAAGAAGTGTCGCAAACCGCCATCGGTGTGTTTGTGCTGCTGTTGGCCACCTTGGTTGCGGTACAGGCCGTCAAGCTGTTGGGCAATGCCGCCGGCGGCAATGTGGCGGCCGATGCGGTGGCCACGCTGGTGGCGTTTTGGACGGTGGCGCTCATGCCGCTGGTGTTGATTCTGACCGCCTTCATCAGTGCGCTCACGGTTTTGTCGCGCTATTGGCGCGACAGCGAAATGGCGGTATGGCTGTCTTCCGGTTTGTCGTTGTACGGCTGGATCAAACCTTTGATGGCGTTTGCGGTGCCGTTTGCCGTGTTGACGGCGGTGGTGTCGATGCTGGTGATGCCGTGGGCGGATGCCCGCAGCCGCGAGTTTGCGGAAGTGCTGAAGCGGAGGCAGGATACTTCCATGGTGCGGCCGGGCGTGTTTCAGGAATTCGGCGGCCGCTCGCCGCGGGTGTATTTTGTGGAAAAATTCGATGCCGACAGCGGCGAGGCGGTGAACCTGTTTATCCGCGAGCAGGGCGAAGACGGGCGGGATGTTTTGATTACCGCCGTGCGCGGCCGTTTTGCCGAGCAGGAAAACAAACGCACGCTGGAGCTGTTTAACGGCCGCCGTTACAGCGGTGTGCCCGGACAGGCCGATTATGACGAGGTGTCTTTTGAGCGGCTGCATCTGATTGTGGGCACCGCGCCCAAGTTGGTGCAGCGCGACGTGCACCGCCGTACGGTGCCGACCAGCCAATTGTTCGGCACCGACCAACCCGAGTTGCGGGGCGAATTGATGTGGCGCTTCACCATGCCCTTGAGCGTGTTGGTGTTGGCTTTTCTGGCGCTGCCGCTGTCTTATATGAACAACCGCAGCGGCCGCAGCTACAGCTTGCTGATTGCCATCGGCCTGTTTCTGCTTTATCAAAACGGCCTGACTTTGGTGCGGGACGGCATCAGCGATGGGCGTCTGCCCTTGTGGTTCGGCCTCAGCGTGCCGCATATATTGATGATCGGCCTGAGTGTTTTGCTGCTGCGCATCCGAAGCCAGCCGGCGCAGCCCTTTTGGCAGGCTGTGAAACAGGCCGTGAAAGTGAGGCGCGCATGAAACTGCTCACCCGTTATTTGATGCGCCGGCTGAACAGCGGCACGGTGTATGCCTTGCTGGCTTTATTGGCTTTGTTTTCGTTCTTTGAAGTGGTGAACGCGGTGGAAGACGTTGGCAGGGGCAGCTATACCGCCGGCACCCTGCTGCTGTATGTGGGCATGCGTCTGTTCGGCCATATGTATACCCTGCTGCCGCTGGCGGTGTTGGTGGGTTGTTTGGCCGCTTTGAGCCAGCTGGCCGCCTCCAGCGAGCTCACGGTTATCCGCACCAGCGGCGCTTCTTTGCGGCGCATTGCGGCCACCATTGCCGCAGTCGGCCTGCTGGCCGGCACGGCCGGTTTTGCTTTGGGCGAATGGGTGGCGCCGTATATGGAGCAGCGCGCCGAGCGCCTGCGCCTGAACGCGATACAGAAAACCGTCAGCTTGGGCGGCAGCGGCCTGTGGTTCCGCCAGGGGCAGGACAACATCAATGTGCGGGAAATGCTGCCCGACGGCCGCCTGCTCGGTATCCGCATTTACCGCTACGATGTTTCAGGTAGCCTGGTTTCCGCCTGGCAGGCGGCGGAAGGGCAGGTGAACGACAACGGCACGTGGACGCTCAAGCAGGTGGCGCGCACCGATTTGGCGGCCGAACGAAGCCGCATATCCACTGCCGAGCAAAGCGAGTGGACGAGCAGCGTGGACGCCAAGCTGCTGAATGTGCTCTTGATTGATGCCGACCAAATGTCTGCCCAAGGCCTGCATGCTTATATCCGCCATTTGGCCGGCAACGGCCAGCAGACGGCGGCTTACCGCACCGCTTTCTGGCGCAAGTTGTTTTACCCCGCCGCCTGTTTGGTGATGGCTTTGGTGGCGCTGGCCTTCACGCCGCGCAATCCCCGCCAGGGCAATATGGGCGTGCGCCTGTTTATCGGCGTCTGCCTGGGACTGGCTTTCCATTTCGGCGGCCTGCTGTCGGGTTATATCGCGCAGCTGGCCGCCTTGCCGCCCTTTTTGGCCGCCTTGCTGCCGACCGCTGTTTTCGGTGTGCTGGCAGGGTGGCTGATCCGGCGGCAGGAGTTGCGCTAAACCAGCATGACAAGCGGTTTTCAGGTAGCCCGATGCCGCATCAGGCTACCTGAAAGCATGGGCATCGGCCATCGACCACATACACAAGGACCCATCAAATATGTTTACCGGCATCGTACAAGGCTTGGGCGAGCTGACCGCCGTCCGCCAGACCGCTCCCGATTTCCGCAGCCATACCGTGCGTCTGCCCGAGGGCGCGGCCGACCATTTGCAGATCGGCGCTTCCGTGGCGCACAACGGCTGCTGCCTCACCGTTACCCGCATCAACGGCAACGAGGCCGATTTCGACCTGATGGGCGAAACGCTGGCCAAAACCAATCTGGGTGAGTTAGAGGTGGGGGATGCGGTGAATATCGAACGCGCGGCCCGTTTTGGCGACGAAATCGGCGGCCATGTGATGAGCGGCCACATCATGGCGGTAACCGAGATTACCCGCATCGAGCAAAACGGCCCCAACCACACTGTGTGGTTGCGCCTGCCGGAAGCCTTGGCACCCTATGTGCTGAGCAAAGGTTTCGTCGGCTTAGACGGTTGCAGCCTCACCATCGGCGAAGTGCGCCGTGATGAATTCAATGTCCACCTGATTCCGGAAACCCTGTCGCGCACCCTGTTCGGCCGCCGGCAGGCGGGCGACAAGATCAATGTGGAAGTGGACCCGCACACGCAGGCGGTGGTGGATACCGTAGTCCGTGTTTTGGCGTCGCGGGAGGCGGGCTGATGTTGCCGTTGCCGCCCCAGGCGCCCCGCCGCAACGGCCGCCTCAGCCGCCGCATTGCCGCCATCTTGTTTCGCCTGCTGGGTTGGAAAGTCGGCGGCGCGATTCCCGATGTGCCCAAATGCGTGGTCATCGGCGCGCCGCACACCTCGAATTTCGACGGCCTGTACGCCTTGCCCGCTTTGCTGGCGATGGATTTGAAAATCAGCATCTTGGGCAAACAGAGCCTGTTTGCCATACCCGTATTGGCCGGGCTGATGCGTTGGCTGGGCGTGGTGCCGCTCGACCGCAGCAATGCCGGCGGGGTGGTGGCGGCCAGCATCGAGACGCTGCGCCAGAGCGAGCGGCTGTTTCTCGGCATCGCGCCGGAAGGCACGCGCCAGGCGGCCAAACAGTGGAAAAGCGGCTATTGGCGCATTGCGCGCGGTGCAGAGGTGCCGATCCTGCCGGCGGTCTTGGATTACGGGCGCAAAGAAATCCGCTTTCTGCCGCTGTTTTACCCCACTGACGACTTTGCCGCCGACCAGGCGGCCCTGATCGCGCTCTACCGCGGCGTGCGGCCCAAACATCCGCACCGTTTGTCGCTGCCTTTGCGCGGCGAATAAGGATTACCGATTTCCAAAGGCTACCTGAAACCCATGTCCGCCCCCCTTGTTCCCGATTATCTAGACCGCATCCACATTGTGTTGAGCCGCACCAGCCATCCGGCCAACATCGGCGCCGCCGCCCGCGCCATGAAAACCATGGGCTTGAGCCGGCTCACGCTGGTGTCGCCCAATCTGATGGCCACGCCGATGACGCCGCAGCCGCCGGTGTTCCGCCCCGAAGTCGCGGCCGACTTCGCATTGCCCGAAGAAAGCTTTATTCTGGCCTCCGGCGCGGCCGATGTTTTGGACAACGCCCGCATTGTGGCCGATTTGGACGAAGCCTTGGCCGACACCGTGATCAGCTGCGCGCTGACCAGCCGCCGCCGCGAATTGAGCGCGCCTTTGCAGACGCCGCGCGAACTGACGCCCGAACTGCTGCAGGCCGCGCAAAACGGTTTTCAGGTAGCCTTGGTGTTCGGCAATGAAACCTTCGGCCTGAGCATAGACGAAGTGCAGCGCTGCAACCGTTTGCTCACCATCAGCGGCAATCCCGCTTATTTCTCGCTCAATCTGGCGCAGGCGGTGCAGGTGGTGTGTTATGAAATTTTCAGCCAAACCGGTGTGCGCATGACGCAACTGCAGGCCGAAGCCGCACCGGCTACCCATGCCCAAGTGGCGGGCATGGTGGCGCATTTGGAAAGCGTGATGCAGGAATTGGACTTCTTCCGCCGCCGCAACGGCGAGCGCATGATCCGCCGCCTGCACAGCCTGTTTGCCCGCGCCGAACCCAGCAGCGAAGACATCGACCTCTTGCGCGGCTTTTTCCGCACCGTGTCCAAACGCGCCGGCCAGGCGGCCCTTGCGACACAGCCCTCCCACTCCTCGAAAGGACCAACCATGACCCAAGAAGACAAAAACCACACTTGCGATGTAACCCCCGCTGCTGAGATGGAGGCGGAAGAGCGCGAATTGATCATCGACGACTCCGTGGCCGATTTGATCGAATATGCCGACGGCCCGATAAGCGATGCCGAAATCGAAGCCGAACGGCTGCATCTTTCCGACATCAAACCCAAACCGGAAGACCACTGAGCAGGCCGCCGCAGATGAATTACGCGCTGGATGCCCTGTGGTGGCGCCTGCAAGACCCTGCCGTGCGCGATTTGGCCGCCGTGCTCACCGCACCGCCGCTGTGGCACAGTGGCCGCGAAGTGCCGGTGGCGGTTTTGCTGGGCGGGCAGGGTTTCCGCTTTTTATTGGCCTTGGACAATGACCCCTGGCTGCTGTACCGCCATTTGGCGCAGGAAGCACCGTTTACCCGCCGTTTGGGCCGTTATGCCGAAAGCCTGCTGGCGTTTTGGTTGGCGCACGCGCCGCACAGCGAATTGGTGGCGCGTCATCTGCCCTTGGCGGATGCGGACGGGCGCACCTTGGGCGAGGCCGATTTTCTCTGCCGCCTCAACGGCGAAGCGTGGCATATTGAGTTGTGCTGCAAATATTACGGCGGCCGTGCGGCGGCCGATTTTTGCGGCCTGAATGCGGACGACCGCCTGAGTGAGAAAGCCCGCAAGCTGCAACAGCAGATGCGCCTATTGCAACAGCCGGCCTTTCAAGCCGCTTATCCGCAGTATGCCGGCCAAGCCTGGCGCAGCGGCAGCGTAGTGCGCGGCATCGGTTTCAGTGAAGAGGGCGCTTTGAGCGGCAAACCGCTGAATTCCTACGGCTGGAGCGGCCGCCTGGTGGACGATTGGCGTGCGGTAGCCTTGGCGCCGCATCAGCGTTTTTATCCGCTGCCGCGCCTGGCCTATCTGGCGCCGGCCCGGGTGGCTGAAACAGAGGTATTGACGCCCAAAGCCATGGCCGAGCAGGGTAGCGGTTTGGCGGCCGTTGTGGTGCGCCGACCCGACGGCATGTGGCATGAAGAACAGCGGGTGATGTGCCGTTGCTGATGACTGCTGGACAGATGTTGGCCCGCTGTTGTTTACTGCTCCATGATGGCAACAGGCTACCTGAATCGTTTTCAGGTAGCCTGAGTCTTACCGTCTGAAGATAGCTTTTCTTTGTTAGGTCAATTTTGAGATAAACTGCTTATCAAACGGTGATTCTAAGGGTTAAGTGATTATGGAAATTGATGAGCTGAAGGATTTGATGATTGAGTATGAAATTGACGATATCCTATTTCCATATATAAAGAATCATTTGAAAGTTTTATTTGCAATCAGCACTGCCCTATGCACTGTATTGTATTTTGAATTTTTAGATTTTAGTATTGCTCGTATAACCCTTTTAATCAGTATGTTGTCAGGCGTAGATGGCTTCTTTAAGCTACTTTCAGTATTAAAAGAAAGGAAGATTGATAGGCATGATTTTTTTGATGAAATCTTTCCGTTAAGTGTAGATTCAGACTTTCAAATTTTCTTTCTCAAAAAACACCAAACTGCAGTGATTTATGTATTATGGTTTTTTTGGTTTATGTTCTGTTTAATGTCATTGGATGAGGTCAATCAATATTGGCTTTTTCTGATGAACTACCTAATGCTTGGGATCGGTGCTTTTTTTACCTTTTTTATAGGACTGCATTTTTATTATGTTTTTGCAGTCAAGCCCTACCAAGATTGATTGGTATTGATACGAATAGTGACGGCCGAATGGGTATGGTCGTCAGGGTTACGGTATAAAACAAGGCTACCTGAACTCCTTGGCTTCGCAGATAAGCGTTGCCGGTTTTCAGGTAGCCTTTTCGGGCAAATAGCTTAATCAGCGTTGGATGGTGACGCCGGTTTTGCTTTGCAGTTCTTCAAAGCTTACGCCGTCGGCCAGCTCCACCAATTTCAGGCCGCTGTCGGTCACGTCGAGCACGGCCAGGTCGGTGATGATGCGGTTCACCACTTTTTTGCCGGTCAGCGGCAGGTCGCATTGCGGTTTGATTTTGAAGGAGCCGTCTTTGGCATTGTGTTCCATCAGCACGATCACGCGCTGCACGCCGGCCACCAAATCCATGGCGCCGCCCATGCCTTTGACCATTTTGCCCGGAATCATCCAGTTGGCCAGATCGCCGTGTTCGGATACTTCCATCGCGCCCAAAATCGCCAGGTTCACTTTGCCGCCGCGGATCATGGCGAACGATTGCGAGCTGGAGAAAAAGCTGGCGCCGGTGGCGGCGGTCACGGTTTGTTTGCCGGCATTGATGAGGTCGGCATCGATTTCGGCTTCGGTGGGGAAGGCGCCGATGCCGAGCAGGCCGTTTTCCGATTGCAGCATCACGTCGATGCCCTCGGGAATGTAGTTGGCCACCAGGGTGGGCAGGCCGATGCCGAGGTTGACGTAAAAGCCGTCTTGCAGTTCTTGGGCGGCGCGTTGCGCCATTTGTTCGCGGTTCCAAGCCATCTGTGTGTTCTCCTTAAGCCGTGCGCACGGTGCGTTGTTCGATGCGTTTTTCGGGGGTGGCATTCACAATGATGCGGTGTACGTAAATGCCGGGCAGATGGATTTGGTCGGGATCCAGCGCGCCGTTTTCCACCACTTCTTCCACTTCCACAATGGTGGTTTTGCCGGCGGTGGCGGCATCGGGATTGAAGTTGCGGGCGGTTTTGCGGAACACCAGATTGCCGGATGGGTCGGCTTTCCAAGCCTTCACCAAGGCCACGTCGGCGGTCAGCGAACGCTCCAATACATATTCCAAACCGTCGAATTCGCGGGTTTCTTTGCCTTCGGCCACTTGGGTGCCCACGCCGGTGCGGGTGAAGAAGGCGGGGATGCCGGCGCCGCCGGCGCGCAGTTTTTCGGCCAAAGTGCCTTGCGGAGTCAGCTCCACTTCCAGCTCGCCGGAGAGGAACTGGCGTTCGAATTCTTTGTTTTCACCCACGTAAGAAGCAATCATTTTTTTGATTTGACGGGTTTTCAGCAAAAGGCCGAGGCCGAAGTCGTCCACGCCGGCATTGTTGCTGATACAGGTCAGGTCTTTCACCCCGCTGTCGCGCAAAGCCAGAATCAGTTGTTCGGGAATGCCGCACAGGCCGAAACCGCCGATGGCCAGGGTTTGGCCGTCTGCCACAACGCCCGCCAGTGCGCTGGCAGCATCGGGAAAAACTTTGTTCATGAAACCACTCCTGTAAGGTAAGGTTGTGTAAATGTCAAAAAGCAGGCGGATTACACCATAAAAGCGAAAAGCGGTGCAATCAGAATTTTTACTCTTATTCGAAAAATGCGGGCGGCATGCGGGTTGTGCGTTTTACCGCGGCGGGATGCCGGCCAGCGTGGCCACCAGCACGGCTTTGATGGTGTGCATGCGGTTTTCGGCCTGGTCGAACACGATGCTGGCCGGGCTCTCGAACACCGCTTCGGTCACTTCCACGCCGTCGAGGCCGAAGGTTTGGAAAATCCATTCGCCCACCTTGGTTTCGCGGTTGTGGAAGGCGGGCAGGCAGTGCATGAATTTCACTTGCGGATTGCCGCTGGCCGCCATCAGTTCGGCATTGACCTGATACGGGCGCAGCAGCCCGATGCGTTCGCGCCAGGCCGCTTCGGGTTCGCCCATGCTCACCCAAACATCGGTGTGGATGTAATCCACGCCGGCCACGGCTTCCTGCGGCTTGTCGGTCAGCAAAACCCTGGCGCCGGTGCGCTCGGCCGCGGCGTGCGCCCGTTCGATGACTTCGGGTGCCGGCCACAGGCTTTTCGGTGCGCCGATGCGCACGTCCATGCCCATCAGGGCGCCGATCAGCAGCAGGGAGTTGCCCATATTGTAGCGGGCGTCGCCCACATAGGCGTAGGCGATGTCCTGCACCGGCTTGTTGCAGTGCTCACGCATGGTGAGCAGGTCGGCCAGCATTTGGGTGGGGTGGAATTCGTCGGTGAGGCCGTTGAATACGGGCACGCCGGCATAGCGGGCCAGCTCTTCCACAATGGTTTGGCCGTAGCCGCGGTATTCGATGCCGTCGTACATGCGGCCCAATACGCGGGCGGTGTCTTTGATGCTTTCTTTGTGGCCGATCTGGCTGCCGGCCGGTTCGAGATAGGTTACGTTTGCGCCTTGGTCGTAGGCGGCCACTTCGAAGGCGCAGCGGGTTCGGGTGCTGGTTTTTTCGAAAATCAGGGCGATGTTTTTGCCGCGCAGCCAAGTGTGTTCCTGCCCGGCTTTTTTATCGGCTTTCAGTTTGGCGGCCAAGTCGAGCAACAGGCCGATTTCGTCTGGGCTGAAGTCCATTAGTTTGAGAAAGTGACGGTTTTTCAAGCAGGTATTCATGATATGAAGCCTTTCAGGTAGCCTGAACAACAAAAAATCAAGCAATCAGGAAAACAGAGCTTGCCGCGGCGCATGAGGCTACCTGAAACGGCAGCCCCGGTTCAAGCGCTTGCCGTCAGTGCGGCAGGCGGTAATGGCCGGTAATGCGGAAGCGGAACAGGATGTCCTCTTCCTGCGTGCCGCGGCCGATGTTGTGGATGATCAGCGGCCGCCCTTGGATTTTTCTGTCGGACACAATGCCGATGTGGCTTAAGCCGCGTCCCAAATCCCAGGTAACGATGTCGCCGGGGCGGTAGGGTGTTTGGGACACTTGGTAGCCTTTGCGTTGGAAATAGGTGGCGATATTGGGCACGCGGCGGTGGTCGATATTGCGGTCGGGGCGGCTGAGGCCCCAGTGACGCGGATAGGCGGAAAAATGGCGGCGCATGTCTTCGTGTATCAGTTGCTGCAAATCCCAGCCTTGGTGGCGCAGGGCGCGGATGACGACATCGGTGCAGACGCCGCGTGACAAGGGCACGTCGCCCATCGGATAAGTCAGGCGGCTGTAGGCGGGGTCGTAGGCGGTGGTGCGGCCGATCTGCCAGCGCGCATCCTGCACCAGCCGCAAGGGCTCCACCGCCCAAGCGGCCGGCAGCGCAAGCAGGCAGGCGAGAACACCAACAAAGCGCAGGAGAAAAGTCATAAAAGCTTCCGGTCGGAATAAAGAAAACTACCTCTGCACAAAGCAGAGGCGGAGTGGGTGGTGATGGGGCCGCGGTCAGCCGAATCGGTATTCTAACCGCACATCGGGCTACCTGAAAGCCTGCGGTTCAATCAATCAGAATGTCGGCGGGAAAACCCTGATTCTGTTTGCGCTTTTTCTCTTTCCGTTCCCAATCACAAGCGTCGCAACACTGCAGGCATTCGCAGCAGGAGAGCCATTTGGCGAAGCGGCCGCCGCAGTCGGTGTGTCTGCAGGCGTGGAAGTCGATATCGGCATCCGGCACGCAGTCGCAATCGCCGCGCTGATGGTAAGCGGGGCCGGTGCGGCGGCAGAGTTCGTTGCGTGCCGCACGGCAGCGGGCGAAGCGGCGGCGCAACGGCAGCCAGCTGTGCAGCAGGCCGTAACGGCGGATCAGGCGGTAGCCGACACCCGAGCAGCCGCTGCCGCCGTGGAGCAGGCGGTGCGGGCAGCCGTAGCCTTTGCGCGGCGACAGATGCCGCTGATAGGCGCGGATGGCGGCCAGCGCGGCGGCGGTAAATGGCTTGGGCATCGGCATGGTTCGCAGGCGGGCGGTTTATTTCACCAGCTTCAGGCCTTTGGTTTTTTTGGCCGGTTCGTCTGCCGAATCGTTGGTTTCGGCGGCTTCTTCGGCGGCTTGCCCGCTGGCGGAGCCGGGCGTGTAAGGCTCGACTTCAAAACCCATGCCTTCGCCGGTTTCGCGCGCATACAGGCTGATGACGTGGCCGACGGGAATCCAGATGTCTTGCGCCACGCCGCCGAAGCGGGCGGAGAAGTGTATCCAGTCGTTGTCGATGTGCAGATTGTGGCTGGCGGCGGGGCCGATATTGAGCACAATCTGCTGCTCCTGCACAAACTGCATCGGCACTTTGGTGTGCTCGTTTACCCACACCATCACATAGGGCGTGTGGCCGTTGTCCACGCACCATTCATACAGCGCGCGCAGGAAATAGGGTTTGGTGGAGGTGCTCATGGGGGGCTCCTAAACAGTTCAGGCTACCTGAAAGCGTTTCAGGTAGCCTGCGAAAGTGCAGAGATTAACGGCGCATGGCTTTTTCGGCAGCGGTGAGCGCGGAGATAAAGGATTCGCGTTGGAAAATGCGTTCGGCGTATTTCAGAATCGGGGCGGCAGATTTGCCCAGCTTGATGTCGTAATGGTCCAAACGCCATAGCAGCGGGGAGAGCGCCACGTCGATCATGGAGAAGTCGTCGCCCAGCACGTATTTGTTTTTGGCAAACGCCGGTGCCAGCAGGGTCAGGCCCTGGCTGATGGCCTCGCGGGCTTTGGCCTGCTCTTTGGCGCTGGATTCGGGGCTTTCCAGCACTTGTGCGTGGCTGAACAGCTCTTTTTCCATGCGGAACAGCACCAAGCGGCCGCGGCCGCGCATCACGGGGTCGCCGGGCATCAGCTGCGGGTGGGGGAAGCGTTCGTCGATGTATTCGTTGATGATGTTCGATTCGTGCAGCACCAAATCGCGCTCCACCAATACCGGCACTTGGTTGTAGGGGTTCATCACCGCCAAGTCTTCGGGCTTGTTGAACACATCGACATCTTTGATTTCGAAGTCCATGCCTTTTTCATACAGCACAAAGCGGCAGCGGTGGCTGAAGGGGCAGGTGATGCCCGAATATAAAGTCATCATGATGCAGTATTCCCTTGTTATTTTTCGGATAACGCTTCAATAGCGGACGGGCGCATTATAGCTTTTGCTCGGCAGAATGGCTAGGAAATGTATTTAATTCAATGATTTTTATAGATAAAGTTGGTATTTCTGCTAAACGGTGCTCGGGCTTATTTGAACAGCACAATCAGCACCAGTGCCAAGGCAATCACGCCCAGCCACAGGTTTTGCCGCTGCTGGGTTTTCACCAAATGGATGTAGGCATCGCGCATTTCCTGTTGGCGGGTTTCGTCCACCAGCATATTGAGTTTGCGCGGCAGCGAGGGCAGGATTTCGGCCCAATCGGGCGCTTCCTGTTTCAGGTTGCGCCACAGGGCTTTGGGGCCGACCTGTTCGTCCATCCACTTCATCAGAAACGGTTTGGCGGTGGCCCACAAGTCGAGATTGGGGTCGAGCTGGCGGCCCAGCCCTTCGATATTGAGCAGGGTTTTTTGCAGCAGCACCAGCTGCGGTTGGATTTCCACATTGAAGCGGCGGCTGGTTTCAAACAGGCGCATCAGCACCAGGCCGAAGGAGATTTCGGCCAGCGGCTTGTTGAAAAACGGCTCGCACACCGCGCGCACGGCGGATTCCAATTCCTCCGCCCGCGTATCGGGCGGCACCCAGCCGCTTTCGATGTGGGCGGTGGCCACGCGGTGGTAGTCGCGGTTGAAAAAGGCGAGAAAGTTGATGGCCAGATAGCGTTTGTCGTAGTCGGTGAGGCTGCCGACGATGCCGAAATCCAGGGCGATGTAGCGGCCGTCGTCGGCCACCAGAATATTGCCCGGGTGCATATCGGCGTGGAAAAAACCTTGCCGGAATACTTGGGTGAAGAAGATTTCCACGCCGTACACTGCCAGCGTGGGCAGGTCGATGCCTTTGGCGCGCAGGGTGTCGATGTCGGCAATCGGCGTGCCGTCCATCCATTCCATGGTCAGCACGTCGCGGCTGCAGTAGTCGTAAAACACTTTGGGCACAATCAGCATGTCGCTGTTTTGGAAATTGCGGCCGAGCTGGCTGGCGTTAGCCGCTTCGCGCAGCAGATCCAACTCGTCGTGCAGGTATTTGTCGAATTCGGCCACCACTGCGCGCGGCTTGAGGCGTTTGCCGTCGGGCAGCAGGCGCTCCAGCAGCCAGGCGCCCACCCGCATCAAGGCCAAATCCTGTTCGATCACCGGCGTCAGATTCGGACGCAGCACCTTCACTGCCACCGCTTCGCCGCTGTGCAGGCGGGCGCGGTGGACTTGGGCGATTGAAGCGCTGGCCACCGGTTCGGTTTCGAATGCGGCAAACAATTCGTGCACCGGTTTGCCCAAAGACTGCTCGATCTGGCGGCGCGAGAGGTCGGCATCAAACGGCGGCACTTTGTCTTGCAGCTTGGCCAATTCCAAGGCGTATTCGGGCGGCAGCAGGTCGGGGCGGGTGGAGAGCACCTGGCCGAGTTTGACGAAAATCGGCCCCAGGCTTTCCAACGCCAGCCGCAGGCGCACCGGCAGCGGCGTTTCCCGTGCTTCTGCGGCGCAGGGCAGGCGTCGCAGCCAGGCCGCTTTGGGCTGGCCGGCCAAGAGGTCGGTAAGGCCGTAGCGGTAAACGGTTTTGCCGATAACGGTAAAGCGCGAAAGCCATTTCATCTGGAAGCATCCCGAATGTCGAAAAGGCGTGATTATAAGGCAAAGGCTACCTGAACAGCGCGTTTCAGCTAGCCTGAGGGGGCGGTTGGTGATGTGCCGGGGCGCGGAAGGTGGCGCATTTCTGCGTTGTGCCTTTATGCCCCAGCGTTCACGTTCGCTGCGCTGTTGCGCTTTGGGCTGTATCCGCATCTGGGTGCTTTGCAAAGGTTTCAGGCTACCTGAACGCTTCAGGTAGCCTGTTTGCCTTATGTTGCGGTGCAGATGGCCTTGACCGGCAAAATCCCTTATGTTGCGTTTCATCGCCGGTTTGGGAGCGGGTTTCCAGGCCGGTACCGTTTCCGGCCGCGGGCCGCACAACCAGAGGAGAACAGCGATGAAATACGCAGCACCCAATACCGCAGGCAGCATTGTTCAGTTCAAGGAGAAATATGATAACTACATCGGCGGCCAGTGGGTGCCGCCGGTGGGCGGCGAATATTTCGACGACATCAGCCCGGTGAACGGCAAGCCGTTTGCCAAGGTGGCGCGCTCGCAAGCGGCCGATGTCGAAAAAGCGCTGGACGCCGCCCACGCGGCCAAGGCGGCCTGGGGCAAAACCAGCGTGGCCGAGCGCAGCCATATTTTGCTGAAAATCGCCGACCGCATCGAGCAGAATCTGGAAAAAATCGCCGTGGCCGAAACTTGGGAAAACGGCAAGCCGGTGCGCGAAACCCTGGCTGCCGACATTCCGCTGGCGGTGGACCATTTCCGCTATTTCGCCGGCGTCATCCGCGCGCAGGAAGGCGGTATTTCCGAAATCGACGACAACACCGTGGCCTACCATTTCAACGAGCCTTTGGGCGTGGTGGGGCAGATTATTCCGTGGAACTTCCCGCTGCTGATGGCCACCTGGAAGTTGGCGCCGGCCTTGGCCGCAGGCAACTGCATCGTGCTCAAGCCCGCCGAGCAGACGCCGGTAACGATTATGTATCTGATGGAGCTCATCGGCGACTTGCTGCCGCCGGGGGTGGTGAACGTGGTCAACGGTTTCGGCGTGGAATGCGGCAAGCCCTTGGCGCAAAACCCGCGCATCGCCAAAGTGGCGTTTACCGGCGAAACCGGCACCGGCAAGCTGATCATGGGTTATGCCACCGAAAACATCATTCCGGTTACGCTGGAATTGGGCGGCAAAAGCCCGAGCATTTTCTTTGAAGACGTGATGGATGCCGACGACGACTTTTTCGACAAATGCCTGGAAGGCTTTGCCATGTTCGCTCTCAACCAAGGTGAAGTGTGCACCTGCCCGTCGCGGGTGCTGATTCAGGAGTCGATTTACGAGCGCTTTATCGAGCGCGCCATCGCGCGGGTGAAAGCCATCAAAGTGGGCGACCCGCTGGACACCGACACCATGGTGGGCGCCCAAGCCAGCCGGGAGCAGTTCGACAAGATTTCGGGCTACCTGAAACTGGGCCGCGAAGAAGGCGCCGAAGTGCTCACCGGCGGCGCGGCGCGGCAGGAAGGCGGCGATTTGTCGGGCGGTTTCTACATCGAACCCACCGTGTTCAAAGGCCGCAACGATATGCGCATTTTCCAGGAGGAAATCTTCGGCCCGGTGGTGGCGGTGACCACCTTCAAAGACGCTGAAGAGGCGCTGGCGATTGCCAACGACACCATCTTCGGTCTCGGCGCCGCCGTATGGAGTCGCGACATGAACACCTGCTACCGCATGGGCCGCGGCATCCAGGCCGGCCGGGTGTGGACCAACTGCTACCACCTCTACCCGGCGCACGCGGCGTTTGGCGGTTACAAAAAATCGGGCATCGGCCGCGAAAACCACAAAATGATGCTGGCGCATTACCAGCAAACCAAGTGTATGCTGGTGAGCTATTCGCCCGGTAAGCTGGGTTTCTTCTAGAGAAATTTCGATTTAATTCATTACATACCCAGCTGATTTGAAGTAATTGGCACACTCTTGAGCCGAGAACAGATCAACCAGCTGCCCCATGCGCCGCCACAGCGCACCCACCGTGCGCTCCCCGGCCCTGCGCAGCAGGGCCTTGAACTTGGCAAAAAGCTTCTCAATGGGGTTCAGATCCGGCGAGTACGGCGGCAGATAGCGAATGCTGGCGCCCACGCCTTCGATGGCTTCTCGCACGCCCGCCACTTTGTGGCTGGAGAGGTTGTCGGCAATGACGATGTCGCCAGGGCGAAGTGTCGGGCACAGAAAGGTTTTGACCCACTCCAGAAACAAGGCGCCATTGATGGGGCCATCGGTCACCATCGGGGCCGTCAGCGCATCACAGCGCAAGGCGGCAATGAAGGTGCTGGTTTTCCAGTGTCCATGCGGAGCACTGGCCACGCAACGCTGCCCGCGTGGGGCCCGCCCGCGCAGCGGCGTCATGCAGGTGCTGCTCCAGGTCTCGTCCAGAAATACCAGGCGCCTGGCATCGAGCCGGGCCTGCTGCTGTATCCAGCTCGCCCGTGCCTGCTGCACGTCTTCACGCTCCTGCTCGCTGGCGTGCAGCGTTTTTTTTGAAGCTCAGCCGCCATTTGTTGAGCTGGTGCCACAACGCCGAGGGTTTGATGCTGATGCCATGCTCGCCCAAACGCTCGCACATTTGCACCAGTGTCAGGTCGGGCTCGGCCTTGATCCAGTCGCCAATCATGCCCTGCACAGGCGCCAGCCGGGAGATGCGCTTGCCGCCTTGCTGCCTGCTGCTGCGCTCGCCTTCTTTTTCGAAGCCAGCACGCACGCGATATACCCACATGCGGCTGACTTCATAACGACGGGCAATGGCGCTGAGGCGCTCTCCGCGCTCCAGCGCTGCCAGCACTCGGTCTCGAAGGTCTTGCGAATAGGCGCGCATCTCATACTCCGGCTGCCAGAAAAAACCTATTATGTAATGTTTTTAGTCGAAGTTGCTCTAAATCTAAATCTCAACCGTTAATCGCATAAAGCCAAACAGGCTACCTGAAACTTTCAGGTAGCCTGTTTCGGTTCGGTACGGCGGTTTACAGGGTTTCGATGGTGTGGCGGTCGTTGGTGTACACGCAGATGTCGCCGGCGATTTCCAGCGCTTTTTTCACCACGGTTTCCGGCGGCAGCTCGGTGTTTTCCATCAGGGCGCGGGCGGCGGCTTGGGCGAAAGAGCCGCCGCTGCCGATGGCGGCGATGCCGCCTTCCGGCTCCAGCACATCGCCGTTGCCGGTGATGATGAGGGTGCTGTTTTTGTCGGCCACAATCAACATGGCTTCCAAGCGGCGTAGGGCGCGGTCGGTGCGCCATTCTTTGGCCAGCTCGATGGCGGCCACGGTAAGCCGGCCTTGGTGTTTCTGCAGTTTGGCTTCAAACAGCTCGATCAGGGTGAAGGCATCGGCGGTGCCGCCGGCAAAACCGGCCAAAACGGTGTTGTGGTGCAGTTTGCGCACTTTGCGCGCGGTGGCTTTGACAATGGTGTTGCCCAGGCTGACCTGGCCGTCGCCGCCGATGGCAACCTGTTGGCCGCGGCGGACGGAAACAATGGTGGTGCCGTCGAATTGTTGCATGGTGTGCTTTCTGAAATCGGAAACAGGGATGGGCGCCATATCGGGGCGGGGCGGCGGATTTCAATTTGCCTGCCGGAGATGGAGGCTGGCAAAGGGTTCAGGCTGAGACCTTTGCAATACCCCCATCTGCGGCGCATTTCTGCGTTGTGCGCTGCTCGCTCGCTTGCCTATCTATATGATATGTCTGTCCCACGGGGATTCCTGGCGTTCACGCTCGCTGCGCTGCTACGCCTTGAACTGCATCCACATCTGGGAGTTTTGCAAAGGTCTCAGGCTACCTGAAACCGGCGGCCGCGCCCATGCTGCCTATGGAACGGCTTTTATTTTAATGGCGCGGCACCTTGGCAAATAGGCGGTAGAAATTGTCGGTGCTGGCTTGGGCAATCTGCTCGAAAGGCTCGCCGCGCAGTTGGGCGATGAATTCGGCGGTGTGGCGCACATAGGCCGGCTCGTTCGGTTTGCCGCGTTTGGGCACGGGAGCGAGGAAGGGGGCGTCGGTTTCCACCAGCAGGCGGTCGAGCGGCACATAGCGGGCGGCTTCCTGAATGGCGGCGGCGTTTTTGAAGGTGACGATGCCGGAGAAGGAAATGTAAAAGCCCAAATCCAGCGCCAGCTTGGCCACGCGCACATCTTCGGTGAAACAGTGGATGACGCCGGCGTGGGCGTTTTCTTCGCGCAACAGGCGCATGGTGTCGTCGGCGGCGTCGCGGGTGTGCACGATCAGCGGCAGGCCGCTTTGGTTGGCGGCTTGGATGTGGCAGATAAAGCGGCGGTGCTGCCAGGCCAGATCGCCTTTGCACCAATGGTAGTCGAGCCCGGTTTCGCCGATGCCCACCACTTTGGGCAGGGAGGCGCGTTCAAGCAATTCGGCCAGGCTGAATTCGGGGGTGTCGGGGTCGTCGGGGTGGATGCCCACGGTGGCGTAAATGCGGTCGTGGGCTTGGGCGATGGTGTGGATTTCGTCGAAACTTCGGCGGCTGACGCTGATGGCCAGCGCTTTGCTGACGCCGGCGGCGGCCATATTGTCGAGCACTTCGGGGAGGCGTTCGGCCAGGCCGGAAAAATTGAGGTGGCAGTGGGAATCGATCAGCATAGGGCAAGATAGGGAAGGCATTTCAGGCTACCTGAAAAGCGGGGCGGCTTTCAGGTAGCCTGATCGGGCGGAGGGTCGGCCTACATGGTGTAGGTGGCGCGATCGGAATGCAGCAGGCCGGGAAGTTGTTCTTCGATGTATTGGCGGCAGGCAACGGCGCTTTCGTCGTCGCCCAGCACGAGGCCGATGCCTTGCGGCTGGCCGTTGCTGGTGCGGCTGGGGTTGAGCCAGCCGACGCGGGTGCGCAGGAAGAATTTTTCAGGGTAATCGAGCAGCTCCATCACCAGCAGCACTTCTTCGCCCATTTCAAACGCATCGGCGGTGGGCACGAAAAAGCCGCCGTATTCGAAAAAGGGCATATAGCTGTAGTAGGCGCTGGGTTTGTCTTTCAGGCTGATGATGAGCATTCTGCCGGGGGCGTCGTCGGGGAGGTTCATGGTGTGTTCGCTTTGTTTTGCCAGAAGGCCAAGTATTCGGTGAGCAGAAATTCGAGCTGCATTTTAACACTTAAGGTATGCCGCCCGTAAGGGCTGAGACGGTTGAGCGCGGCGGTGAGGCGGAACAGCCGATCGGGGCGGGTGCGTGCGGCGGTTTGGCGCAGGGCGTCGGCGTGTTGCGGATAATACAGCGGCGGCAGGTTTTGTTGGGCCAGGGCGGTGTCGGCCAGCCATTTGTGCAGCCAGTCGAGAAACAGCGCCAGCGGCCATTTTTGTTTGTCGAATTCGGCGGCGTAGTCGAGGATGGCGAGCAGGCGCGGGGCGGCTAGCAGGCGGCACAGGGCGTCGCGCATCTGTTCCTGCCTAGCGTCGTGCGCAAACAGGGGCGCGCCGCTGTGGAAGGCCAGCAGGGCTTCGGCTTGGTCGGCCGCTTCGGGGTGGGCGGTTTTCAGGTAGCCCAAAGCGGTTTCGGGAGTGGGCGGGGGCAGCAGGAGCTGGCGGCAGCGGCTTTTGATGGTGGGCAGCAGGCGGTCTTTATTGTGCGACACCAACAGGAACACCACCGCTGCGGGCGGCTCTTCCAGCATTTTGAGCAGGGCGTTGGCGGCCTGCAGGTTCATGCTCTCGGCAGGGTGGATCAGTACCACGCGCAAGCCGCCGCGCAGCGAACTTTGCAGCAGGGGCTCCATTACGGCGCGCACGGCGTCGATTTTGATTTGCAAGAGCTTGCGGCCGGACTCGCCTTCTTCGGGCAACTCGGGGCGGAGTTCGTAATAGTCGGGATGGCTGCCTTGGGCGAACAGGTGGCAGGAGGGGCATTGGCCGCAAGGCTGTTGGCCGGGCTGCGGTGTTTCGCACAACAGGGCTTGCGCCAGATGGCGGGCAAAGGCGGTTTTGCCGGTGTCGCGTTTGCCGGTGAGGAGCCAGGCGTTGGGGCGTTGCGCCCAATGTTCGGCCAGCTGATGCCAAGCGTCTTGGTGCCAGGGGTAAATCATTGCGGGCTACCTGAACATCAGCCGGCGGCTTTGCCGAATTTGGCTTTGGCGATTTCAAACACCATCGGCAGCACCGACACCACGATGATGGCCACCACCACCAGGCCGAAATTGTCTTTCACCAGCGGCAGGGTGCCGAAGTAATAGCCGGCATACGATAAGAGGCACACCCACAGCACGGCGCCGATGATGTTGTAGCGGATAAAGCGGCCGTAGTGCATATTGCCCATACCGGCCACGAAGGGGGCGAAGGTGCGCACAATCGGCACGAAGCGGGCGAGGATGATGGTTTTGCCGCCGTATTTTTCGTAAAAGGCGTGGGTTTTTTCCAGATAGCTGCGCTTGAAGACTTTGGAATCGGGGTTGGCAAACAGTTTTCTGCCGAAGTATTTGCCTATGGCGAAATTGACCGCGTCGCCGAGGATGGCTGCGGCCAGCAGCAACAGCACCATCAGGTGGATGTTCATGCCGCCCAGCGCCGCAATGGCGCCGGCGGCAAACAGCAGCGAATCGCCGGGCAGAAAGGGCGTGACCACCAGCCCGGTTTCGCAAAAGACAATCAGAAACAGAATGGCGTAGATCCACGCGCCGTAATCGGCGGACAAGACGGCCAGGTGTTGGTCGATGTGCAGGATGAAGTCGATCAGGGAAGCAATCATGGCGGCAGCCGGGCAGGAAAAGGCGGCATTCTACCCCAGATTGCGGCGTTTTGAGGCTACCTGAAAGCAGGAAATCGTTTAAAATGCGGTCGTTTGTGCGGCAACGCAGCGCGTTTGCCGCCGCAGGAGCCGTATGCTTGATACGGTTCCGCTTCATCGGAATTTCTTCAGAAAGACATACCCCATGAGCCAATATGTATTTTCCATGCTGCGCGTGAGCAAAGTGGTGCCGCCGCAAAAGACCATCATTAAAGATATTTCCCTATCGTTTTTTCCGGGCGCGAAAATCGGCCTGCTCGGTTTGAACGGCGCGGGCAAATCCACCGTGTTGCGCATTATGGCGGGCGTGGATAAAGAGTTTGAAGGCGAAGCCGTGCCGATGAGCGGCATCAAAATCGGCTATCTGCCGCAAGAGCCGGAACTCGACCCCGAAAAAACCGTGCGCGAAGAAGTGGAAAGCGGTTTGGGCGAAGTAGCGGCCGCGCAGAAGCGTTTGGAAGAAGTTTATGCCGCCTATGCCGACCCCGATGCCGATTTTGATGCGTTGGCGGAAGAACAAGGCCGCTTGGAAGCGATTATCGCCGCAGGTTCTTCAAGCGGCGGCGGTATGGAGCATGAATTGGAAATTGCTGCCGATGCGCTGCGCCTGCCCGAATGGGATGCCAAAATCGGCCATCTTTCCGGTGGTGAAAAACGCCGCGTGGCCTTGTGCAAGCTGTTGTTGAGCAAGCCGGATATGCTGCTTTTGGACGAGCCGACCAACCACTTGGATGCCGAATCGGTAGAATGGCTGGAGCAGTTTTTGGTGCGCTTCCCCGGTACGGTCGTGGCCGTGACCCACGACCGTTATTTCTTGGACAACGCCGCCGAGTGGATTCTCGAGCTTGACCGCGGCCACGGTATTCCGTGGAAGGGCAATTACTCTTCTTGGCTGGAGCAGAAAGAAAAACGCTTGGAAAACGAAGCCAAAACCGAAGCCGCCCGCCTGAAAGCCATGAAGCAGGAGTTGGAATGGGTGCGCCAAAACGCCAAAGGCCGCCAAGCCAAATCCAAAGCGCGTTTGGCCCGCTTTGAAGAAATGTCCAACTACGAATATCAAAAACGCAATGAAACGCAGGAAATCTTTATTCCCGTGGCCGAGCGTTTGGGCAATGAAGTGATCGAGTTTGTGAACGTGAGCAAGTCGTTCGGCGACAAACTCTTAATCGACGATTTGAGCTTCAAAGTGCCGCCCGGTGCGATTGTCGGCATCATCGGCCCCAACGGTGCGGGTAAATCGACCCTGTTTAAAATGATTGCCGGTAAAGAGCAGCCCGACAGCGGCGAAGTGAAAATCGGACAAACCGTGAAAATGTCGCTGATCGATCAAAGCCGCGAAGGTTTGCAAAACGACAAAACCGTGTTCGACAACATCGCCGAAGGCCGCGATATTCTGCAAGTGGGGCAGTTTGAAATCCCCGCCCGCGCCTATTTGGGGCGTTTCAACTTTAAAGGCAGCGACCAAAGCAAGATTGCCGGCAACCTTTCCGGCGGCGAACGGGGCCGTTTGCATTTGGCGAAAACTTTGCTGTCGGGCGGCAATGTGCTGCTGTTGGACGAACCGTCGAACGACTTAGACGTAGAAACCCTGCGTGCGCTGGAAGATGCTTTGCTGGAGTTCGCCGGCAGCGTGATGGTGATTTCGCACGACCGCTGGTTCCTCGACCGCATCGCCACCCATATTTTGGCCGCGGAAGGCGATTCGAAATGGGTGTTCTTTGACGGCAACTATCAGGAATACGAAGCCGATAAAAAACGACGTTTGGGTGAGGAAGGTGCGAAGCCGAAACGGATCCGCTATAAACCGGTAAGCCGTTGAGACGGATAGGAAGAAACAGGCTACCTGAAAGCGGTGTTGCTGCTTTCAGGTAGCCTGAATGTATTGCAGAGAATTTTATGAGACTGATTTTGGCACCGATGCAAGGCCTGGTGGATGCCCCGATGCGCGATTTGCTCACCCGCATCGGCGGTTTTGACGAATGCGTGACCGAGTTTGTGCGCATTACGCACACCGTGCATTCGCGTTCGACCTGGCGGCGCTATATGCCGGAAATCGAGCACGGCTGCCGCACGCCGGCGGGCACGCCGTGCACCTTGCAGCTATTGGGTAGCGATGCGGAAAATATGGCGGTGAATGCCTTGGAGGCCGTGCGTTTCGGGGCGGATAAAATCGACCTCAATTTCGGCTGCCCCGCGCCCACGGTGAACAAACATCAGGGCGGGGCGGTACTGTTGCGCGAGCCGGAGCGGATTTACCGCATCGTGCAGACGCTGCGCCAAGCCCTGCCGCCAGAGATTCCGCTGACGGCGAAAATGCGCTTGGGTTATGAAGACAAAACGCTCGCCGTGGCGTGTGCGCAGGCGATTGAATCGGGCGGCGCGGCGCTGCTCACCGTGCATGCGCGCACCAAGGTGGAAGGGTACGAGCCGCCGGCGCACTGGCATTGGGTGGCGCGCATCCGCGAGGCGGTGTCGCTGCCGGTGGTGGCCAACGGCGATGTGTTCAGCCTGGAAGATTATCTCACCATCCGCCGCGAAAGCGGTTGCGACGATGTGATGTTGGGGCGCGGCGCGGTGATGGTGCCCGATTTGGCGCGCCAGATTGCCCGCCATAACCGCGGCCTGCCGCCGGTAGCGGCGGATTTTGCCGAGGAGCGGGTGTGGATACGCCAGTTTTTCGATTTGTGCCGCAGTAAAGAGGAAAACGGAAAATATGCGGTGGCTCGCCTGAAACAGTGGCTGGGCATGATGAAAAAAGTGCGCCCGCAGGCCGGCGAATGGTTTGAACGCATCCGCACCGTTCGGGAGGCGGACGACGTGGCGCGCTTGTTGGCCGAAGAGGTGTGAAGCGCGGGCAGCGCAGCAGGATGGCGGCAGGAGACAGCTCCTGCTTTTTTATTGCTGGCGGAATGGATTGACGGTGTTGTTTGGGGTTCAGCCTGAGACCTTTGCAAAACGTCCATCTGCGGCGCATTTCTGCGTTGTGCGCTGCTCGCTCGTTTGCCTATCTAGATGATATGTCTGTCCCACGGGGATTCCTAGCGTTCACGCTCGCTGTGCTGCTACGCCTTGAACTGCATCCACATCTGGGGGTTTTGCAAAGGTCTCAGGCTACCTGAAAACAGGGTTTGGGTTTCCACCTCGATTGCGGCGGCCGTTATCGGCCTGGTGCGGTACGAAATGGTTCGGGGCGGGTTTCAGGTAGCCTGCGGGCGCGGCAGAGCCAAACGGGCGCCGTTGCTGCTTATTCGGTTTCGGCTGCCAACCACGGGTAGAGGCGCCGGAAACGGCGGCCGGCAAAGCGGCGCACGGAGCGGGCAAACAGGCGCACGATACGGGCGCCGGCGGGGTCGCGTGCCCATTCGGGCTGCCGTTGTTCCAGGCGGTCGAGCAGGTGC
Source organism: Neisseria shayeganii (assembly GCF_014054965.1). NCBI lineage: Bacteria > Pseudomonadati > Pseudomonadota > Betaproteobacteria > Neisseriales > Neisseriaceae > Neisseria > Neisseria shayeganii. The sequence continues at coordinate 719,702 of NZ_CP059567.1, forward strand.
AGGGCGTGTTGCCGTTCTTGCCGCAGCCATTGGCTGAGGGCGGGATGTTGCAGCGCGGAAGGGTCTTGGCGCGGGTTGGTGGGCAGTTGCCGCCAGATGTCGGCGGGAAGATTGATGATGCCGGCGGCGAGGTCTTCGCACAGATCGCGCACGGTGGAGCACCAGCCGAGGACGTCAACCAACTCGGGAACTTCTTGCGCACGCAGGGGCGAGCCCAGCGCGGCCAGCAGCAGGTTGAGCGAGAGTGTGAAAGTGCGGCGGTGTTGGGCTTGGATGGCGGCGGCAGACCAGACGGCGGCCTGCTCTGCCCGCAAGCGGTCGTCACGCATTACGCCGAGCAGTTCGGCCACTTCGCGGCGGGCGGTATCGGGGGCGGCGGTGTGGCGCAGACTGTTGTAAAAGGCGGCGGCCAATAGTTGCCAATCGTCTGTTTCATCGAAACGGCCTTTCTGCCATGCCGCGATCAGCCGTTCGGCCAGCTCGGCGGGCGCTTCCTTGGTTTGGCGGTCGCCGTCCATCACATCGTCCACGGCTTGCAGAAACACAAAACCGCGCATCAGCAGCCGACCGCGGCGGGGACGGATCAGGCGCTGCGCGGCCAGCAGCAGGCTGATCCAGCCGTAGCGCAGATGGCGGCGCGCAAACGCCTGTTGGTTTACACACAACAGCCAACCCAGCCGAACCCGCCGCAAACAGCGCGGTCGGCAGGCATAGGGCGGCACCATCCGCCAGGCGGCCAGCGCCAGCGCCATGCCGGCGGCCAAATCGAGCAGGTGGTGTTGGTGGGTAAACAGGGTGCTGAGGCCGACCAGCGCCGCCCAGCACCAAACCAACAGACGCCCGGCTGGCGGCAAGGCGGCCTGTAGGGCGAGGGCAGCGGTGAGCGCAAAGGCCATGTGCAGGGAGGGCAGGTGGTTACGCTCGAGTGCCAAGGTCGCGGCAAATTGGTGGAGCGGCTGCCAAGGGCCGGATGCTTCGGCCGGCGGAAAGGCGGTGTCAACCGGCAGCAGCACGAAACACAGGCAGGCGGCGAGCAGTTCGGCCAGCAACACGGCAAACAGCCGCCATTGCGCCGTCCATTCCAGCCGCCATGCGCCCCAAAGCAGCATCAGCGGCATCGACAGATACACCGCCGACCACGCCGGCAGAAGGGGAATGGCGGCTTCAAACGGCAGCGCGGGACGGATCTGCCACGGCGTGTAGGCGCTGAGCAGATTGGCGGCGCCGTAAAACCATGCGAACAGACCGGCGAATAAGACGGCAAGGGCAAAACCAAAGGCGCGGGAATGGGGCAGGGGCGGCATAGATGTGGAAAGAAGTTTGAGGCTAGCTGAAAGCGGGTTTACCGGGCGCTGCTATGCTTTTTTGAACTGCATCTATATTTGGGGGTAAAGCTTCGGTTGGCAGCTTGAGACCTTTGCAAACCCCCCAGATGTGGATGCAGTTCAAGGCGTAGCAGCGCAGCGAACGTGAACGCTAGGAATCCCTGTGGGACAGACATATCATGCGGATAGGCAAGTGAGCGAGCAGTACCCATAGGGCATAAACGCACAACGCAGAAATGCGCCGCAGATGGGGGGTTTGCAAAGTCTCAGCTTGTTTGACGGTAAAGATGGGTTTAGGTGTCCGTCTGGATACAGGGGCTTTCAGGTAGCCTGAAGGCGTGAGCCATCAGGGGCAAAGCAAATAAAACATTAGAGCAATTTCGATTTAATTCATTACATACCCAGCTGATTTGAAGTAATTGGCACACTCTTGAGCCGAGAACAAATCAACCAGCTGCCCCATGCGCTGCCACAGCGCACCCACCGTGCGCTCGCCCGCCCTGCGCAGCAGCGCCTTGAACTTGGCAAACAGCTTCTCGATGGGGTTCAAATCCGGCGAGTACGGCGGCAGATAGCGAATGCTGGCGCCCACGCCTTCGATGGCTTCTCGCACGCCCGCCACTTTGTGGCTGGAGAGGTTGTCGGCAATGACGATGTCGCCAGGGCGAAGTGTCGGGCACCGAAAGGTTTTGACCCACGCCAGAAACACGGCGCCATTGATGGGGCCATCGGTCACCATGGGGGCCGTCAGTGCATCACAGCGCAAGGCGGCAATGAAGGTGCTGGTCTTCCAGTGCCCATGCGGGGCGCTGGCCACGCAGCGTTGACCGCGCGGGGCGCGCCCGCGCAGCGGCGTCATGCAGGTGCTGCTCCAGGTCTCGTCCAGAAATACCAGGCGCCTGGCATCGAGCCGGGCCTGCTGCTGTATCCAGCTCGCCCGTGCCTGCTGCACGTCTTCACGTTCCTGCTCGCTGGCGTGCAGCGTTTTTTTTGAAGCTCAGCCGCCATTTGTTGAGCTGGTGCCACAAGGCCGAGGGTTTGATGCTGATGCCATGCTCGCCCAAACGCTCGCACATTTGCACCAAGGTCAGATCGGGATCGGCCTTGGTCCAGTCGCGGATCATGCCCTCTACTGGCGCCAGTCGGGAGATGCGCTTGCCGCCTTGCTGCCTGCTGCTGCGCTCGCCTTCTTTTTCGAAGCGAGCACGCACGCGATATACCCACATGCGGCTGACTTCATAACGACGGGCAATGGCGCTGGGTCGCTCTCCGCGCTCCAGCGCTCTCAGTACTCGATCTCGCAGGTCTTGCGAATAGGCGCGCATCTCATGCTCCGGCTGCCAGAAAAAACCTATTATATAACGTTTTTAGTCGAAGTTGCTCTAATGGACGGCGCGCAGCATTGCGCCGCAGGCTGTTCGTCTTTTCAAGACGGCGAGGGGAGATTGGAGGGAAGGCAGCAAAGCAAAAATCCCCTGCAAAATTTTGCAGGGGATTTTTTTGAATGTGGCACGCCTACGGGGAATCGAACCCCGGTTACCGCCGTGAAAGGGCGATGTCCTAACCGCTAGACGATAGGCGCGTAATCTTGATGGCGCACCCGGAGCGATTCGAACGCCCGACCCTCTGGTTCGTAGCCAGATACTCTATCCAACTGAGCTACGGGTGCGCTGTGTTGAATCAGCGCTGCTCTGAGTGCTGAAAATCAAGAAGCGCGAATAATAGTGAGGTTTGTAGGTTTGGGCAAGGGTTGTTTGGCGGTGTTTTTTGAAGATGATGTTTTGAAAAAGAAAAAACTTCACAAATTTCCCATTTAAACGGGAAATTTGTGAAGTGTTACGGGGCAAGCCTTACAGCATGCCGATGCCGGATACTTCGCGGGCCAGGCGGGCGGCGGCGTTGTCGGTCATGCCGCCGACAAAATCGAGAATCTTCATATAGGCAAGATACAGCGAATCGTGTTCGCTGATCGGCTCATCGCGCAGCAGCTCCAAAGCCAGCGACTGGCGCGGGCTGACGCGTTTTTCGGTGATGTAGGCGAAAGCGGCCGGCACCAAGAGGTTGAGGATCGAGCCGATGCAGGGGAAGGCGGCAATTTCGGTCATCAGCTTGCTTTGGTGGCGGAACACACGGGTGCGCGCCAGTTCTTTGGCTTTTTCCAAAGTGTCCTGCACCTCGGGGCTGCACAGCGCCAGCAGGTCTTTGCCGCGGAATTGGCCGTTGAGCAGATCAGACTGGTGCATGATAAAGGTTTGCGCCATGTCGTCGATGGCACGGCCGATGGCGATGCCGCGCAGCATGGCACAGCGCTGGCGCGGGGATTGTTCCTGCCACACGGTGTCTACATGGGCGATGCCCTGCAGAATGTTTTCCACTTCCAATTCGTGCAGCAGTTCCAGCTCCACCGCGTCTTCCAAATCCAATAGGGCGTAGCAGATGTCGTCGGCGGCCTCCATCAGATAAGAGAGCGGGTGGCGCAGCCAATGGTGGGGCGCGGTTTCAGGTAGCCCCAATTCCTGCGCCACCTGCTCGATAAAGGGCAGTTCGGTTTGGTAGATATTGAATTTTTTCAATCCTTTGGGGTCGGAGGTGGTCCACGGGTATTTCATCAGCGCACCGATGGAAGCGGCGGTGAGCCGCATGCCGCCGCGGTTGCGGTACATTTCCAGGCTCGCCAGCAGGCGCAGGCTGTGTGCGTTGCCCTCATAGGTTTGCACATCGCGCCGCTCGGCCTCGCTCAGGCCTTTCAGGTAGCCTGCATGGGCGGGATCGCGGAACCATTCGCGCAAAGCGTCTTCGCCGGTGTGGCCGAAAGGCGGATTGCCCATATCGTGCGCCAAACAGGCTACCTGAACCACCGCGCCGATGTCGGAAGGCGTGTTGCCCGGCGGCAGAAAACCGCCCTTCGCCATCATCACGCCCACCCGGTTGCCCAAGCTGCGCCCCACGCTGGCCACCTCCACGCTGTGGGTAAGGCGGTTGTGGGTGTGGTCGTGCTCGGCAAACGGGTGTACCTGCGTTTTGCGCCCCAAACGGCGGAAGGCACCGGAAAACACCACGCGGTCGTAATCGATATGGAAATCCGTGCGCAGCGCATCCGCGCCCTCCTGGCTTGACGGCGTGACCGTGGCCACCCATTCGCCGTTGTGGGCTTTGAAACGTTTGGTGCTGAGCAGTTGCGCCCAGTTCATCGGAACAGTCATCGGAGGCTACCTGAAAAGAGGGGAAAGGGCGGTATTGTAGGGGATTTGCGGGGTGGTGGGCAGATGGGGCGGGGTTTCAGGTAGCCTGATGGGGAAAATAAAGCCGTCTGAAAGGGAAGTTTCAGACGGCTTTGAAGGCGGGGATTGAAGCCAAGAAATCCGTAGATTGAGTTGGAGCAGAGCGTAAACCCAATATTGCTTAATTTGGTTGTTTTCATGATTGTTGGGTTGCAGCCTACGGCCTAACCAGACCTACGCTTGCTATGGCTTGCTTACTACTTTTGTATCTTGCGTTTTTTCTCCGCTTTACTTTGGAATTCTAAAACATCAAGCCAAATAGGATCTTTACTAAGAGATAATTGATCTTTGATAGCTCTCATTCTTTCAGTGTAATAACGATTGGGATTGTAGATAGATTTTGATCCATCTTTACTTTTATCTACATAACCTTCTTGGACTAAATATTTTAGAATAGAATCAATTAATTCTTTATCAAAATCTGCTTGATACCCACCTTTATATAGTGCGTCCTCTTGTCTTCCTCCGCCAGATTGAAAGAATATTTTTTGTATGATCGAGAGTAATAATTTTTGGGATGTTGGTAAATTGCTATCTTTAATTCGAGAAGAGTTTGAAGTATTTTGTTTATTATAAATAGAGCAATTAATTATCCAGTTAGGTAGAGAGTGTTCAGCAGCAAAGCCTGTTATTTTATCAATCATACAATTATCAAATATTACATATGCAGAATCATCTATTAAGCAGTTTTCAAAAGTTAATTTATCAAAAGTGCATTGATGAAATTTAATATTTCTAAATGGAGTGTTTCCTAGTGAAAAAATTGGACAATGAGCAAATTTAATTTGTATTCCAGATAAATCAATAGGTTCTAACTCTAATAAGCTTAAGGCGGATAATAACTCTATAACTGCTTGTGTATTGCCATTTTCATTTACCCTGAAAATTAATGATAAAGATTCTGAAAGCATATCATAAAGTTGTATCCACGATGCCAGAACAGAAACTCCAAACTCATCTAATTGTTGCTTCCATTTCTGTTGTAAGATATGTTCATTTTTGTATGAAATATCATTAAATAAATTTTCAGCAAATAGTAATTGTAGAACATATTTATCTATGAATTGACGATCTGGTGATTCAGGTTCAATTCTACCAATCATACATAATCTATGGGGCTGAAGTAGATTAGCAGTCATGCTAGGCTACTAAATGAAGATAACCCACTGTAAATTAAAAAAGACGACACAAGGAAAGCTGCTCGAATATTTTGTGCTGGAAGTAACCGCCCGTTCCGCTGCCGATATCTTGGGTATCCAACCTAACACCGCCATACTGTTTTACCGCAAAATCCGCCAAGTGATCTGCCATCATCTGGCTTTGGAGGCAGATCAGGTTTTTGAGGGCTCCGTAGAGTTGGACGAGAGCTACTTCGGCGGTAAGCGCAAAGGGAAACGCGGCAGAGGAGCCGCAGGCAAAGTGGTGGTTTTCGGCATCCTCAAACGCGGCGGCAAGGTTTATACCGTCGTGGTGGACAATGCTAAGAGGGAAAGTTTATTTCCTGTTATTACAAAGAAAATTCTGCCGGATAGCGTGGTTTATACAGACAGCTTGAGTAGTTACGATGTACTGGATGTCAGCGGTTTTCACCACCACAGAATTAACCACAGTAAGGCATTTGCCGAGAGGCAAAACCACATCAACGGCATTGAGAATTTCTGGAATCAGGCCAAGCGTGTCTTGCGCAAATATAATGGCATTGACCGAAAGTCTTTTCCTCTATTCTTGAAAGAATGCGAATTTCGTTTTAATTTTGGGACGCCAAAGCAGCAGCTAAAAATTCTGCGGACTTGGTGCGAAGTTTAGGACTAATCTACTTCAGCCCCTAATCTATTCAGCATCAAGTGCCCCGCTTCGTCAGGGGAGGTTCCTGTTGCATTTTCATAAGACTCATTAAAATCTTTAGGCGTTAGTCTACCTAGATTAAAATCGCTGAATCTGGTAATTTTGGCTAACTCCATTAGTACATTACGCACTGATTTTGCGTTGATGGAGCTATGAATTCTTGCTTCACGCTCACAAACTGAATCTAAAAATTGTCCCCAAAAAGCTAATTCTCCATTTTCATTTTCTAAAATCTTAATTCTTTCATTAATTTGAATTGATGAAAGAATGTGGAAAATTAAAGGTTTTTTGGGTAGCCAAATAGGACATTTAGTGTTTACTCCTATTTTCTTTAGATATAGGGATGTTTGGGTATCATTAAATTCTTCAGCACATTTAATTAATTTCAGGCCTGTATCTTTAGTTGATAAACCAAGGCAATCAAGCATTTCTTCATGACTGTTGAAATAATGAGGGCGGCCAGTAATTAAAATTCCTCCTTTATTCAACCTGATTAATTCACTCACTCCTTGTAATGCCTTTTTTCTGATGGATAATCTTTTTTCTGGATCATTTCCAAATGTTTGTGAACCGACTTCATCGAAACCATCTAACACAAGAATAAACTTTCCTAGTTCTAATAATGAAAGTATTCTTTCTAGTTTCGCTTCAAAGCCAACTCGTTTTAAATGGCCAACAATAATTTCTTCAGCTGTGCCAGCTCCCCAGTGTTCACGAAGGTTAATAGATAAAATAAATTTATCCGAATATTTTCCATTTTTGGTGATGTGAGAGAAAATTTCTTTTGTGCATCTGCTTTTACCTGTTCCATATTCGCCAAGCAATATTATTTTATTATTTTGTAATAAAATTTCACATAATTCTTCTATTGAATAATTTTTTCTTCCGTTTTCGCTTAGATAGGTTGCAGGTATGTATTCTTGATTATCTGATTCTCCAGTTGAAGGATTTATTGCACTACCAAATACTTTATTACGTCTTAATGCTATGTATTTTTCAAAATCAATGACTTGATTTATGAAATTTTCATATGATATAATTTGAATATTCGCTCCGCTGGCACTAGTTATCATATCTGTTGTTGGTTCTTTATTTATAACGAGAAAGCATTGCGCTAGTTTTCCTTTGTTAAATAAATTACTCCTTGCAAGGGATAGCCTATTAATATCACCACGAATTTTATCTAATTTAAAGTTTTTAGTTACTTCAATTAGCACTAGCTGATTTTGTGGTAAATGAATTACTGCATCAAAGTTAATTCCTTCAACCTTCTCTTGCTCAGCTGGGATGCTATATAGAATAGAAGAGAAAATGCGAATATTATTTTCTAATTTTTGCCAATCTTTGTCACTTTTCATAATTAATTCTCCTTGTTTTAATGATTATCTCAAAATTTCTTTCAAATACCTCCCCGTATAACTCCCCTCAACCTTCACCACTTCCTCCGGGCTACCTGAAGCAATAATCCGCCCCCCGCCATCGCCGCCTTCCGGCCCCAAGTCCACAATATAATCCGCCGTTTTAATCACGTCCAGATTATGTTCAATAATCACAATCGAGTTGCCTTTGCCTTTCAGACGGCCGATTACTTCCAGCAATAAAGCGATGTCGGCGAAGTGCAGGCCGGTGGTGGGTTCGTCTAGGATGTAGAGGGTGCGGCCGGTGTCGCGTTTGGAGAGTTCGAGGGCGAGTTTGACGCGTTGGGCTTCACCGCCGGAGAGGGTGGTGGCGGATTGGCCGAGGCGGATGTAGCCTAGGCCTACGTCCATCAGGGTTTGCAGTTTGCGGGATACGGTGGGCACGGCGTCGAAGAATTCGCGGGCTTCTTCTACGGTCATGTCGAGCACTTGGCTGATGTTTTTGCCTTTGTATTGTACTTCGAGGGTTTCGCGGTTGTAGCGTTTGCCGTGGCACACTTCGCAGGGCACGTAAACGTCGGGCAGGAAGTGCATTTCGACTTTAATCACGCCGTCGCCTTGGCAGGCTTCGCAGCGGCCGCCTTTGACGTTGAACGAGAAGCGGCCGACGTTGTAGCCGCGTTCGCGGGCAAGCGGTACGCCGGCGAAGAGTTCGCGGATGGGGGTGAAGAGGCCGGTGTAGGTGGCGGGGTTGGAGCGGGGCGTGCGGCCGATAGGGGATTGGTCGACGTTGATGACTTTGTCGAGGTGTTCGAGGCCGGTGATGTCGTCGTAGGGCGCGGGTTCTTCGTGAGCGCGGTTGAGTTCGCGGGCGGTGATTTTGGCGAGGGTGTCGTTAATCAGGGTGGATTTGCCGCTGCCGGATACGCCGGTGATGCAGGTAATCAAACCTAAAGGCAGCTCGAGGGTAACGTTTTTGAGATTATTGCCGCGTGCGCCTTTGAGCACCAGCATTCTTTCGGGGTTGACGGGCGTTCTAACTGAGGGCACGGCGATGGCTTTTTTGCCGCTGAGGTATTGGCCGGTAACGGAGTTTGTGCAGGCGGCGACTTTGTCGGGGGTATCGGCGATGATAACGTTGCCGCCGTGTTCGCCCGCGCCGGGGCCCATGTCGATCACGAAATCGGCTTCGCGGATGGCATCTTCGTCGTGTTCGACTACGATCACGCTGTTACCGAGGTCGCGCAGGCGTTTGAGGGTGGCGAGCAGGCGGTCGTTGTCGCGCTGGTGCAGGCCGATGGATGGTTCGTCCAAAACGTACATCACGCCGGTTAAGCCGCTGCCGATTTGGCTGGCGAGGCGGATGCGCTGGGCTTCTCCGCCGGAAAGGGTTTCGGCGCTGCGGCTGAGGTTCAGATAATCGAGGCCGACGTTAATCAGAAAGCCCAAACGCTCGGTGATTTCTTTGAGAATTTTTTCGGCAATCTGCTTTTTGTTGCCTTCCAAATCAAGGGTTTCAAAGAACCGGTGCGTTTGGGTGAGCGGCCATGCGGAGATTTCGTGCAGCGGCTGTTTGCCCACATAAACATAACGCGCTTCTTTGCGCAAACGTGCGCCGCCGCAGCTCGGGCAGGATTTATGGCTTTGATATTGCAACAATTCTTCGCGCACGGTGTTGGAATCGGTTTCGCGGAAACGGCGTTCGAGATTGGGGATGATGCCTTCAAAAGCGTGGCTGCGGTTGAAGGTGGTGCCTTTTTCGGAAAGGTAGCGGAAGTCGATAACGTCTTTGCCGGAGCCGTGCAAAATCACTTTTTTTACTTTTTCAGGCAGCCCTTCAAAGGGGGTGTCGACATCGAAGCCGTAATGTGCGGCCAGCGATTGAATCATTTGAAAGTAAAACTGGTTGCGTTTGTCCCAGCCTTTAATCGCACCGGCGGCCAAGGAAAGCTCGGGGTGCATGACCACGCGTTCTGGGTCGAAGAAATTCATATTGCCCAAACCGTCGCAGGTGGGGCAGGCACCGACGGGGTTGTTGAAGGAAAACAGGCGTGGTTCGAGTTCGGGCAGGCTGTATGAACACACGGGGCAGGCGAATCGGGCGGAAAACCAATGCTCTTCGCCGCTGTCCATTTCCAGCGCCAGCGCACGTTCGCCGCCGTGGCGCAGGGCGGTTTCAAAACTTTCGGCCAGCCGCTGTTTGATGTCGGCTTTCACTTTTACACGGTCGATGACTACGTCGATATTGTGTTTGATGTTTTTTTCGAGCTTGGGCACTTCGTCGAGCTGATAGACTTCGCCGTCCACGCGCACGCGGGCAAAGCCTTGCGCCTGCAAGTCGGCAAAGAAATCGACAAACTCGCCTTTGCGTTCGCGCACGGCGGGGGCGAGAATCATCACGCGGGTGTCTTCAGGCAGTTTTAAGACGGCATCCACCATTTGCGACACGGTTTGGCTGCTCAAGGGCAAATCGTGTTCGGGGCAATGCGGCGTGCCGACGCGGGCATACAGAAGGCGCAAATAGTCGTGGATTTCGGTTACGGTGCCGACGGTGGAGCGCGGGTTGTGGCTGGTGGATTTTTGTTCGATTGAAATGGCGGGCGACAAGCCTTCGATCAAATCGACATCGGGCTTATCCATCATCTGCAAAAACTGGCGTGCATAGGCGGAAAGGCTTTCCACATAACGGCGCTGGCCTTCGGCATAAAGCGTGTCGAACGCGAGCGAGGATTTGCCGCTGCCCGACAAACCCGTTACCACCACGAGCTTGTGGCGGGGGATGTCGAGATCGACGTTTTTCAGATTATGGGTGCGTGCGCCGCGGATGCGGATGGTGTCGTTGTCGTGCTTGCTCATAGAAGGCTGCCGAAGCGGAAAATAAACGCGCGATTTTAACACCTTCCGCGCGCTTTTTCAGGTAGCCGGAATGCCGGCGGATGATTCTCGTGATAAAATCGCCATCCGTTTGAAGGAATCTTTTCAGGTAGCCTGTTATGCTGTGTTCAGGCTACCTGAAAGCGGTTTTTCTTTTCAATGGCGCCGGCGCTGGGATAGACATCATTTGGCCGCTATGTGATTGACTGGATAATGAAAAGGTTTCAGTCTTTACAAAAAGATATCAAACAATAAATACAAGGAGAATGATCATGCGGAAACTCTTGCTATTGGCCGCCCTGTTGGGCGCATCGGCCACTCCGGCGCTGGCTCAGACCATTCCTGCCGAATTCCAAGGCAAGTGGGCCGGGTTTTATCAAGCCACCCAACCCACGCGGGCGCAAATGCGCCAGTATTGTCAGCGTCCGGATAAGTATGCGGATCAGGAAGTGTTTTTTATGCGGGTGAATCCGCGCGGTTTTCGAATTTTCGAATACGACGGCGGCATCGACAGCCTGAACATCAGAATCAGCCGTGCCAACAGCACTGAGCTGGAAGGACGGGCTTCCATCCGTATCGATTCGGAAGACGAAACGGTAGTGCGCAAAAACAACCAGCAGTGGGAATGGTTCATCGACCGTAGAGGTCTTTTGATTGACAGCTCGGCTTGGTATGACAATCCCATGGTATTTTTCCGTTGCCCGCGTTAGGGCGTGTCGTCGTTATGCTTGGGCAGCGGTTTTGACCAAAAATACCGCCGCAACGCTTGGCGGCCACACGCCCTAGGATGCGGATTGCCGTTTGTCACAAGGTTTTCAGGCAGCTTATGGCTGCCTGAAAACCTTCAAGTGTTTACTGCTTTACCCAATCAAATCGAAGCACAACCTGAGACCTTTGCAAAACCCCCATCTGCGGCGCATTTCTGCGTTGTGTGCTGCTCGCTCACTTGCCTATCTATATGATATGTCTGCGTTCGCTGCGCTGCTACGCCTTGAACTGCATCCACATCTAAGGGTTTTGCAAAGGTCTCAACCTACATTTTTCCAAATACCTGCCGCCGCCGGCTTTTCAGGTAGCCTGAAACAGAAAGAATTGTATGAAACCCACCATCGCCCTCGTCGGCCGCCCCAATGTGGGCAAATCCACCCTGTTCAACCGCCTCACCCGCACCAAAGACGCGCTGGTGCACGATTTGCCCGGCCTTACCCGCGACCGCCACTACGGCCACGGCCGCGTGGGCAGCAAGCCTTATCTGGTGGTGGACACCGGCGGTTTCGAGCCGGTGGTGGACAGCGGCATCTTGCACGAAATGGCCAAGCAAACCTTGCAGGCGGTGGATGAAGCCGATGCGGTGGTGTTTCTGGTGGACGCGCGCACCGGCCTCACGCCGCAGGACAAAATCATTGCCGACCGCTTGCGCCAAAGCCCGCGGCCGGTGTTTTTGGCGGTGAATAAAGGCGAGGGCGGCAATCAGGCGGTGCTGGCGGCCGAGTTTTACGAGCTGGCGCTGGGCGAGCCGTATGTGATTTCCGGCGCCCACGGCGACGGCGTGTATTACCTGATGGAAGACATTCTCGGCCGTTTCCCCGATGCCGAAGAAGAGGGCGAAACCGCCAAGCACCCGGTGTTTGCGGTCATCGGCCGCCCCAATGTGGGCAAATCCACACTGGTGAACGCCATTTTGGGCGAGGAGCGGGTGATCGCCTTCGATATGGCCGGCACCACCCGCGACAGCATCCACATTGATTTCGAGCGCCACGGCCAGCCGTTTACCATCATCGACACCGCCGGCGTGCGCCGTCGCGGCAAAGTGGACGAAGCAGTGGAAAAGTTTTCCGTGATCAAAGCCATGCAGGCGATTGAAGCGGCCAATGTGGCGGTGCTGGTGTTGGACGCGCAGCAGGACATTGCCGACCAAGACGCCACCATTGCAGGTTTTGCGCTGGAGGCCGGGCGGGCGCTGGTGGTGGCGGTCAACAAATGGGACGGCATCGACGAGGAGCGGCGCGAACAAATCAAGCGCGACATCGCCCGCAAGCTGTACTTTCTCGATTTCGCTCGTTTCCACTACATTTCCGCCCTCAAAGAGAAAGGCATCGACGGCCTGTTTGACAGCATCCAAGCCGCCTACGACGCGGCGATGATCAAAATGCCGACGCCGAAAATCACCCGCGTGCTGCAATCGGCCATCGAGCGCCAAGCCCCGCCGCGCGCCGGTTTGGTGCGCCCCAAGATGCGTTACGCCCATCAAGGCGGCATGAACCCGCCGGTGATTGTGGTGCACGGCAATGCCCTGCAGCATATTTCCGACAGCTACACCCGCTACCTCACCCAAACTTTCCGCAAAGCCTTCAATCTGCAAGGCACACCCTTGCGCATTCAATACAATGTGTCGGACAACCCGTATGAGGAGAGTGCGGACAAAGTGAAAAACAAACCCCTGCGCCGCGTGTCCCTCAGCAACCGCATCGCCAAACGGGAAAACCAAAAAGCCGAAAAAGACCGCATCCGCAAGCCGAAAAAACGCCAAGTGAGCGTGAAAAAGCAGCAGGCAAAATAAACGGCCGAATCGGGTTGAGACCTTTGCAAAACCCCCATTTGCGGCGCATTTCTGCGTTGTGTGCTGCTCGCTCGCTTGCCTATCTAGATGATATGTCTGCACTCGCTGCGCTGCTACGCCTTGAACTGCATCCACATCTGGCGGGTTTTGCAAAGGTCTCGGGCTACCTGAAAGCGGTGTCGGCGTTGTTCAGGTAGCCTGAAGCATTCGATTAGCCAATCGCCAAACTGTGGTGCTCATGATTTTCCCGGTAGGTTGGCGAAGACTGTTATCTTCAATAATTCAGTAGATTAGATAGATAGCGGATGATGCTATCATCCGCTTTGTGCCCATTAGGAGGCTTTTAGCGAAAACAGGCGGTTTTTACCTGGATTGGCAAGGATTTCCGACAGGGCCTCAGCCGCCCACGGGCGGCTGTGTGTTGAAACTTCTATCAGGCTTATTACCAAATACGCCAGTCTGAGGTCGTTATCCGGGAGTCCGAAGGCTGCGGCCGCGTAACACTTGACTGCGTCCACGCCTCTCATACATGAACTGATGCTGCTAGAGCTATACACCTCCAGCCAACCGTCTGCGTCGTCATTTTCCACGAATGACACCGGGAGTTGCCCGAGCTGGGCCTGGAGACTCTCGACGTGAGTCTGGGGATCGGTGGTAGGCACCTAGCCAACCTCCCGATTCAAGAGTTAAGATCCAGGACTCAAGACCTGGAAGCTAGGGTGCAAGCACTTTCAGACCAGGTAAAGAGTTTATAGTGTAAATCTGTACTTCGTCTGTTCAAGAGGCCCCTCTCGAAAAATTTTGCACTTTTCGGTAGGGGCCTTATTCGAGAGCCCAAATTCAAGACCTCAGACGCAGGCAGCTAGACCTCAAGAAAAAGACCTCAATCCGAGGTCTTTTTCTTGTATCTTAAGTTCAGGGAAAGTGTTATAATTCCAACCTAGATTTTATAAAAGATTGAATTATATGGAACTTAACGTAAGAATTAAGAACTTCGGCAAGATACGCAACGCTGATGTCGCCATACGTCCTTTTACCGTTTTGACCGGGTGCAATTCCAGTGGCAAGAGTTTCGTCACCCGTGGCTTGTACAGCATCTTGTATACCTTGAACCAGGACTTGGTGTTTCGACATATCAACAGCAAGTTGGTAGCTATACGCTCGTGGATGGACGACCTGATGGGAGCCATTCCGAGGCTCTCCCAGAGTGATATTTCGGTTATAGAAGATTTTGAGAGAACTGCGGCATACCTGCAAGGCCAGATGGCGCAGCAGTTTGACTTCTTATCCTTACTGAAGTCTCGTGACTTGTTGTTGACTTTTGACCCCTCGGCGGAGCAGCTGGAACAACACTTGCAAGCACTGAAGATTCAGTTGAAGGCTGGGAAGGGTACCAAATATCGTGCGGTGGCTGATTCTTTTTTGGACTTAGAGCATGATTTAAAAGAGTTTCGCCGCAGTCTGAGAGACTGGCCTGGGGTTTATGAGGATACCCTGTCCAATGAGATTCGCAAGGCATTTTGCGGAAACTTCCAGACCAATAATGCAAAGCATTTGGTCAGCGACTATTCATTCGACCACTTTGTACTGGATGGGGAGACCTCGGTAAAGGTGCTGCCCGACGGAGAAGTAGACTTCCATATTCGACCTGAGGTATTGGATTCTGCCTATCGCTTGAGGAATGTCGTGTACTTGGAGTCCCCCGTGTACTTTAAGATGCGTCAGTCCCTACAGGAGCTGCGGGTTTACTCCTTCAGTCTCGCCCGACGGGGAGCGGTTAATCCGGTTCCGAAATATTTTTACGATTTGGATAATCTACTTACCGCTGTGCTGCCTGATGCTCCTGAAAAATTTACCCGCATTGCCGAAAAAATTGAGGACATCATCAACGGGCGTTTGGTCCTGACCCCTCAAGGTGAGATTGTGTATCAAGAGGATGGGCGTAACCCCGTTTCCCTGAATATGGCATCGTCCGGCATCGCCAATCTGGGCATTTTGGCTCTGTTGTTGCGCCGTAATGTGTTGGATGAGGGGAGCTTCCTGTTTATCGACGAGCCGGAAATCAATCTGCATACTACTTGGCAGCATGTGATGGTACAGATACTGCTGGATTTGAGCGAGGCAGGGGTGAACGTGGTGATCGCCACTCACAGCTTGGATATGATGCACCGACTAGAACACATTGTCTCCGAGATGGAGCCTGAGGAAGCGCAAAGCAAGGTGAGCGTGAATAGACTGTCTTCCGAGGGTGAGACCTTGCCGACTACCGGAAGCGTATTAACCGATATTTATGAGGCCAAGCAGGTGCTCGGCGCACCGTATATAGATTTGATGCGGGAGCGACTGCCATGACATACCGGCTTGCTGACTTTCTAGAGGTCATGCAGCATGAGATGCAGGGCTGTGGGATCACGTTGTCAGCCAAAGGTTATCGGTTGGACGGTAAGAAGGGTGTGAAGTCTGCACTAGGGATTCGGGACGCCAACGGAGGTGTCCCGAAAAGTTGTGATTACATGCAAGAGTCCGAGGCCGGACTTCTGTTTGTTGAGTTCTCTGACTTTGAACGTCAAGTGCAGCAACAGCAGAAGACGTTGGCGTCTGTTAGTAAGGTGCCTTTGCAAGCCTCTGAGCAAAAGAGGGTTCGACGCCTGTTAGCTGTGGACAGGCAGCTCCAGACCGAGCTGTACGCCAAAGTATGTGATACGGATTTTATTCTGCGGGAGGTAGTAAACGGGAAGTTGCTCCCTGACCTTCCGAACCTGAGCCAACCCAGGCATGTGTTGGTGGTCTGGCATGAGCGTGGAGGTGTAGATACGGCCAGGTTACTTGACTCGATGTTGCTGCGCCTAAAAGGAGAGCTCAGCCGGGCAAATTTACGTTATTTGGAGCCTCGGCATCTCTACTGCCTATCTTTGGATCAGTATCAACAACAGTATGGAGGTCTTCATAGCCTTCAGCCGAAGGGGCTTCCTACAGTCAATCCCAAAGGCATCCTCGTCAACTGGTAACCAAAACCAAAGACCTCAGATTGAGGTCTTTAGTTTTGACAATTTATGTAAGCAATGGTAAATTTCACGCCCGTTTTCTTAATGATCGAGGTTGGCGCTATGCTTCTCAGAACTTACGCTCTTAGTGCGCTCGTGGGGATATTAATTGTCGGGTGCACACCCATCAAATGGTACAAGCCCGGAGCTACGCAGCACGATTACAATATGGATGTAGCCCACTGCAAGATGGAGGCCACTAAAGCTACTGCCGGGTATGTAGGGTACGGATTGACGGCGATCGGTCAGGGAGTTGAGATGGGTATGATCCAGAACGATGTAGTCAAGTATTGTCTACAGTCTAAAGGCTGGGTTGGTTATCGCGGAGAGCAGCCGATTGGTTACTAATATGTAAGGTGGCATTCACCGTCTACGAGTCAGATGGTTATTGCTTACGTGATGATTTACAGCTGTAGGTGCAGATACTCAATATGAGCTCGAGCGACAACTTCCCCACTATTACTTTAGAGGACATTATGGGTAATAGTAGTCTTTCGCAGAAGCAGAAGGCTCTCGTGTGCCGTATGGGTTGCGGAGGGGAGAGTAACCGAAAAGGTGCAACCTATGAAACGCACTTTGCGGCGCAACTGATTTTGGAGCACTCCGAGGGTGCGGTTAGAACGTGCAGCCCAGGTGTGCCCACCCCTTTGTCTAGGGTAATGCTTACAAACTCTATGCTTGGGTCGGTAGACGATTGGTGTGTTATGGTTAACGACGGAGACGGGCTGACCCGCAAATTGAACTATCAGTTGAAGAATTCCTCAAACACTGGTAAGTGGGGGAAGCCATTAGAGAGCCGGTTTGCTATTCAGGATGCGATAGATTCTGCGCTCCCGTGTACTAGTTTCAGACACACTCTAGTGTGTAGTGATAAAGAAGTTGTGGAAGGAAATCAGTGCCTGCTTCTTGATCTTGGAGTCCATCTTCGGTGGGAGTGCAGGTACTTCCCATATTTTGAATCCCTTACAGACAGGGTGACGGGGGATCCGGCATTCAGGTCACTCCTCTCAAAATTCGTGTCATCAAACTCCAACCTAGACGCTGCCGCACGCATTTTGTGCTCCGAGCTCTCCACTGATACATCTGTTCGGAAGAATTTGTGGGAAATATGGGAGGATGTAAGGCGTATGGCACACCCGGACATTTTTGCTCCCTTTCCTAGTACTGGGTATCTATCCTTTCCAGCTTTACCTGTTGAGTTCACCGCAAAATGCGAGACATTCGGTATTCGCATCGAGGAAAATCATGTACTATATCGAGGTATGAAACTTCGCTTTTCCGACAATCTTCCAGCCGAAATTTTCCGCGAGGGTGTTACTCACTTGAATACTCCAGAGGACGTCATTGATCTTGTTATGAGGGTCTCCGGTGTGCAGCAGGAAGAGAGCATACAATGAGCATGAGTCAAATCGTTACTTTGCCTTCTACGGCAGAGACTGAGAATGTTTTGAGCCGATTGACATCAGACACTTCGGTCACTGAGTACCAGCAGGCTATGCGGGATGCTGGGCGGATCCTTTGTCGGCACTTTGTGGGGGAGTCCAAGCATCTAGATGGCCCTGTTCTCGTTGTGTCGACGGCTGAAGACGCGGACTTCCTGACTACAGGTTTTCTTAGTGGGCTGGATGAAAGCTGTCTACCTTATAAGCTAGCAGTATTCTGGAACAACCACTACTCCCTACCTTCCAAGGATAGTGTTGCACCTATTGTCCACGAATATGTACAGGAGGGGTATCGGGAGTGCCGCCATGTGGTGCTCCTGAAATCAATTATCTCCGGTAGTTGTGTTGTGCGCACTAATTTGGCCGCACTTTTGACTCGTGAGACCGGTGAAGTTCTGTTCTCTGATATACTGGTGGCGGCTCCTGTTATGCTGGACAAGAGTCACACCAAGTTAAAGGACGAGTTCTCTTCTAAGATTCATGAGGCGTTCCGCTTCTGCACCCTGCGGGTGGATAAGACTAGGCTGGCTAACGGGGTAGTTGTTCCCGGCATCGGGGGTGAAGTTTACCCTAGACTTGGATTGAAAGATCAACCTGCTAGACTGCCCGGAGGGTATATGCCGGAATTAGTCCGTGCGGCGGTCTTCGGGTTGAAACGTACCATTAAATACTCTCCGCGTTTGACACCCTCCAAACCCTAAGTCATAACACCAAACTTCACAGCGCACCCGTAGCTCAGTTGGATAGAGTATCTGGCTACGAACCAGAGGGTCGGGCGTTCGAATCGCTCCGGGTGCGCCATCAAGATTACGCGCCTACCGTCTAGCGGTTAGGACATCGCCCTTTCACGGTGGTAACCGGGGTTCGATTCCCCGTAGGCGTGCCAAATTTGAAGCCCCAAGACTGAAGTCTTGGGGCTTACCTCTTAGGTTGGTCGGCTAAAACAAATCACTCGACCAGAACACCCGTCCCACCATCTCAATCTCACTGAGGTGGACCACCTCATCTTGATATTCCGGGTTGTAGGTGAGGCCCAAAACTTGAGGCCAAATAAAAAAGCTCCCCGCCAAAATCCGTTCCGCAAAAAGTTTTCGACTATTGATTTTATTAGGGAAAAATCGAAGAAAATCGAGGATTTTGCGGAACGGATTTTGGCGGGGAGCCTTGTAGATAAAGGGTTTGGATGGTTCTGTGTTGAAACCGTTTCGGCCGCCGTGAAAAAAAATACGCCCGTGTCAGCCGCCCACGGGCGGCTGTGTGTTGAAACAGCTCAGGAATACCATCCACATAAAGCGGACGGTTCAGCCGCCTTCGGGCGGCTGTGTGTTGAAACCCGGCCACAGTCTGAACGACAGCCTCTCGGGCTAGTCAGCCGCCTTCGGGCGGCTGTGTGTTGAAACGCGTGAGCACGTCGGATAGGCTCAATTGATTCAAGCCAGCCGCCTTCGGGCAGCAGCTCGTTTTGAAAGTAAGGATTCGTTTTTGAGCGATATTTGCTTAAAGATTTAGGCCGCTTGTGTCTGAGCCAGCTTAAGAACCAATTCGGCCAGGCGTTTGCCTTGTGCGAAGGCCAGGTTGGCTTCGTCGCTACTCAGTTGGGCTTGGCCTTCGCTGCCAGCGGCGTGGCTGGCGCCGTAGGGGGTGCCGCCGCTTTGGGTGTGGCTGAGGGCTGCCTCGCTGAAGGGGATGCCTTGGATCAACATACCGTGGTGCAGCAGGGGGATCATCATGCTCAGGAGGGTGCTTTCCTGGCCGCCGTGTAGGGAAGCGGTGCTGGTAAAGACGGTGGCGGGCTTGCCGATCAGGCTACCTGAAAGCCACAAGCCGCTGGTTTGGTCGAGGAAGTATTTCATCGGGGCGGCCATATTGCCGAAACGGGTGGGGCTGCCCAGGGCGAGACCGTGGCAGTTTTGCAGTTCTTCCAAGGTGGCGTAGGGGGCGCCGCTGTCGGGAATGTCGGGGGCGAGGGCTTCGCAGTCGGCGGAGACGGCGGGCACGGTGCGCAGTAGGGCCTCGCAGCCTACAACGCTGTCGATGCCGCGGGCGATTTGGCGGGCGAGTTTGAGGGTGCCGCCGTGGCGGCTGTAGTATAAAACCAAAATGGGCAGACGGGCGGTCATAAAGACTCCTGGGAAGGGGAAATGGGGAGTAAGGTTGTGGTCGGGTGTTATGTGAGTTATTCGCCGACGTGATGATGAGTGGAAGCCAAGGGCAGGGCGTTGAAGTGTATCCATCGTTTTATCTGGGTATGAAACTTCATTTCAGCCGCCTTCGGGCGGCCGTGTGTTAAAACCACTCTATCAACTGATTTTTATATAAGCTATTATTATTTATCAACTAATTTTCTTTTTTGAAATGTAGGTGTTCCGCAATAATAGCATGTGCTCTGCAATTATTTTGGCGCTTTGTTGATTGCTGCCTGAATTTTCGGCCTCTGCGCCCCAAGGTAGATGGTGGTGGATACAAGCCCACCTCCTTCATCTTGATATTCAGAATTTTTGATTTCGGCCTTGAAACTGCTGATCTCGTTGGCGAAGTCTTTTAGGGCATTACGCCCAATGGCCGCATAGGCTTGCGCTACCACGCCCGCTAGTCAATCCGTATCAGTGTGTCGTCGTACTGCCGGGCGTCGGCCAGAAGCCGTGGCGTTGCAGAATCGTTAGCCCATTGCTCAAAGGGTTTTCTGTCCTTATTGGAAATTTCTCTCGGGCGGGTATATCCCATGCTGCCTTGTTGGCAGAATCAGTCACCGTGGCTTCTCCAAAACAAAATCCTCCCTGGTATGGGCGGGTTTGTTCTTACTGTTGCTTAAAAATGGTGACGGGCATATTGCCGTACAGCGGTGTTTTGCCATCCCATTTTTCAATAAACTGTTGTTGCAACAGCTGCGGCGTGATGCCTTCCGAAATCACCTTATTGGTTTCTGCCTGCAGGCGGGCCAATTCCAAGCGTTTGCGCTGTTCTTCGATTTGTTGGTCCAAAACCGACAAATTGGTGTTCACTTCGTTGCGCTTGTCGATGCGTTCGGTTACGGCACGCGAGAACTCCAATTGCGAGCTGAACGTCATCAGTTCCAAACCACGTTTGGCGAACTCTTCCTTGACGATGGCCTGCACTTTCTGCTCAAAGTTCAGGCTGCCGCCTTTTGCCATCAATTCGTCGGTAGTGAATTTGCGGCTTTCTTCCTTCATCAGGTCATATATCTTCGGCTCCAGAATATTGTCTTGCAGCGAACCGATAAACGAATCGCCGGTGCCCAGCTGCTTGTTGTCGAATACCACATCCACGGCGCGTTCTTTGACCACGCGGAACGAATAAACCGGCGTGGCGGAAAATTCGGTGTTGTCTGCCGCTTTCAGGGAAGTGGCTTCGTCAAACTTGCCCCGCTGTTCCCACAGCGGCACTTGATACAGCTCGGTGCCGGGCGCAATGGTCCACACGCGGCCGGTGACGATGGTGAAGTCGGCTTTGCCGTTGCGGCCATAGTTTTCCATTAACACACCGGCCTGATTGGGTTCAACACGCGAACAGGCGGCCAAGGAAGCCGCGGCAATAAGGGCCAATAAAAGGGTTTTAATTTTCATCTTTTCTTACTTTCTTTGCATATTGGTAAATTAAAAACAGTGGGTAAGCCAAGGCAAGGGCGATACCGGCCAAAGGATAAGGAAAGTGGTTAAATAACCAAGCACCCAAAAACAACAATAAAAGGCATAAGGCCGCCTGTCGGATCAGAACATCGGGTTTCATCATACGTCTCCACGGTTGATGGTTAATCACGTCTATGTGCTGTTGTGTGTCTTTATTTACAGTATTCGGCTGGCCTTTGTTTGGCGACAAAACGAACGCGGCAAGTTTTTCAGGTAGCCTGAGACCTTTGCAAAACCCCCATCTGTGGCGCATTTCTGCGTTGTGCGCTGCTCGCTCGCTTGCCTATCTATATGATATGTCTTCGCTTGCTGTGCTGCTACGCCTTGAACTGCATCCACATCTGGAGGTTTTGCAAAGGTCTCAGCCTGCACGGGCGGTTTGAGCAATCAGATGTTCACGCCTTCGTGGGCCAGCAGCCAGCGTTTGATGTTTAATCCCTGTTCCGGATCGGCTCCCATGCTGAAGCCGCCGAGGCTGCCGTCGGCGGCCACTACGCGGTGGCAGGGAATCAGCAGGGGAAGCGGGTTTTTGCCGCAGGCGCTGCCGACGGGGCGCGGATGGCTGCCGATGCGTTGGGCGATTTCGCGGTAGCTACGCACTTGACCGGCCGGAATGGCGGCAATTTCCGCCCACACGCGCTGTTGGAAGGGCGTGCCTTTGGGGGAGACGGGGTGGCGGAAGGTTTTCAGGTTGCCGGCAAAATAGCGGTCGAAATCCCGGGCCAGATTGTCGGGCAGCGGCGGCAGGAAGTTTTGCGCTTGGGTGCCCAACACGATTTCGGTGAAATGCGTGCCGTCGTGGCGGCACAGCAGGGTGCCGAAGGGGGCGATGTAGCAGTATTCCATCTCAGCCTTTCAGCTCATCCAAAACCGCTTGGGCATGGCCGGCGGCTTTCACTTTGCGCCATTGGTGCAGGATTCGGCCGTCCTGCCCCAGCACGAAGGTGCTGCGCTCGATGCCCCATACCTTTTTGCCGTACATATTCTTTTCTTTCATGACATCGAACTGGCGGCATACGGTTTCGTCGGCGTCCGACAACAAGGGCAGCTGCAAGCCGTATTTGCAGACGAAGTTTTGGTGGCTTTTCACGCTGTCGCGCGAGATGCCGGCTACCTGAAAACCCAAAGCCTGAAATTCGGGCAGCAGGGCGCTGAATTCTTGGGCTTCGGTGGTGCAGCCGGGGGTGTTGTCTTTCGGATAAAAATACAGCACCAAGGGCAGGTGGTCGGCGGCGGCAAATAGTTGGCCGTCTTGGTCGGGCAGGGTAAACAGGCAGACATCAGACACGGGCGTTTCCTTATCAAAAGAATGGGCAATCAGGCGGCCGATTATAGCCGCAATCGGCGGCGGCTCCCAGCGGGCGGCAGGCTACCTGAAAGCGGCTGCGGGTATGGCATCTGAAAACTTGGTCGTGGCCGATCAATACGGTCTCGCCGGCCATATGGAATACGCCCTGACCGTGCCGGCGCCGGATGGCGATATAATGCCGCCCGTTTAAATGGAAAAACCGCGAATCATGGATGACAGCAAGCGTTTGGCCGAGTTGGCCGCTAGGCAGGAGCAAACCATTGCCGGCTATGTGTTGGCAGACGGCAGGCGGGTGTGGCTGCGCAAGGCGGGCAAACGCAATGCGGCATGGCGCTATGCCCTGCTCGGCACGGCGGCCAAATGGCTGCGCCTGAGCGTGCTCACGCCGGTGCCGAATGTGGGCGGCAAAGCCGGCATCGCCACCGAGGCGGCCCGCCTGCGCGAATTGGCGGCGGCGGGCATTGCCGCGCCCAAACTGTTGGCGGTGCAGGAAGATGCTTTGCTGATGAGCGATGCCGGCGGCAATACCTTGCTGCACCACATCGAGCAGGAAGCGCAGGCGGGCAGCTTGGCCGGCTGGCAGCGCGGGCTGGCGGCGATTGGCGGGGTGCACGCCAAAGGGCAGTTTCTCAGCCAGGCGTTTGCCCGCAATATGGTGGTGGCCGCAGACGGCTCGATTGCGTTTATCGATTTTGAAGATAACCCGGCCGCGGTGTTGCCGAAGGCGCAATGCCAGGCGCGCGACTGGCTGTGTTATCTCCATTCCACCGCCTTGGTGTTGCGCGAACACGGCCTGCTCGGGCAGGCGGTGCCGGTGTGGCGGCAGTATTGGGCGGCGATGCCGGAAGAGGTACGGCGGCATATTGCGCAGGGCTTGCGGCCGATTGGCTGGATGCGCGGCCTGCGCCATCCGCGCTGGGGACGCGACACCTTGCGCTTGGCGGCCTTGGCCGAGTTGGGCAGGGCGGCCGCGGGCAGGGAATAATTGATTGAGGCAGATGCTTTCAGGTAGCCTGTTGCCGTTTGTTATGGGGGTAAGGGGCTACCTGAATCATTTTCAGACCCTGTTCAGAGTCGTGTTGTGAAGCGGTTTGGCGGGACAAAACCACGGGTGCCGGATGCTGCAATGCCGGTGTTTTGGCCGAACATCAGCAAGCGTAGCTTGGGTTTTGAAAACCTAAAAAATCCAAAGACACAGTATCCGTAGGTTGAATACCGGTATCTGATTTCTGTTTGAATTGGAAATGCTGGGCCGGATTCGAGAATCCGACCTACGGCTATGTTTGGGTATGGCCATAAACACAGGCGGCCAATTGGGTATATTCGTTAACAGTCAACATGGTTTTTCTTCATTTGGTTTTTTTGGTAATGAAAAGTTGTCGGGTAGACTGAAGCTTAGCAAGCTACCCGATAAGAGGTATCAATAATCCGATACTTAGGTAATACGTTTCTTCCATTTCCCTCCCATTCCGGTTTGTCTCTTAAGCGCAGGATTTCCGGCATTTCCTTGCGGATATGCCACTCGATATTCGGGCGGCGCAGATTTAAGCCCATATCGAAGTCCACCTGTTGCCAGACCCCGTTATAGGCTTTGTATTGGCGATAGGGGAAGCCGCTATTCCAGTCGTGGCAATGAGTGGGGATCACCACCATAAACCAAACCCCGTCCTTATCCCGATCCAAGACCATCGGATTCCATTTGTCCGACCATACGGGCGGAGGGGGTAAACCCTTGGCATCCAGCACCTTGACGTTGTTTTCCTTAATTTCAAAATCGCTGTCCCGCATAATGCCGCCGTTGCCGGCCAAACTGCGCTCCACCAAAATCACCGTGCCGTCGCTTAATTCCACTTCCTCTTTCCAGCTTAGCCGCATCATCGGCTCCAATTCAAAACAGCCCGCCAGCCACAGCGTGGCGGCCAGGCAGAGTCCGTAATGGCGAAATATCAACATGATGGCTCCTTGGTTGTGCCCATTGTGAATTGCATTTTCAGGTAACCTGAAGGCTACCTGAAAAGACGGCATGATGATGAAAGACCGATTTTCCGGTCGTCGTCTTGCCAGTGGATTTCTTCTATATTGATAGGTAAGGTAATTTTATTTAGCCGAGTACGATCATAAGCACGGGCGGCCAATTGGGCATATTCTTTTTCAGTAAGCATGAGTTTTCTCCGTTTTTATTTGATTTTTGGATTAACATCCAGAGCGATAAGAAGTATTAATGATTCGATATTCTGGAGCAGCCTCCCCTCCTTTCTCCCATTCCGGTTTATCGCGCAAGCGCAGGATTTCCGGCATTTCCTTACGGATATGCCACTCGATATTCGGGCGGCGCAGATTCAAGCCCATATCGAATTCCACTTGTTGCCAAATGCCGTTATAGGCCTTGTATTGACGATAGAGGAAGCCGCTGTTCCAGTCATAGCAATGCCTGGGAATCACCACCATAAACCAAACGCCATCCTTATCCCGATCCAAGACCATCGGCTTCCATTTGTCCGACCACGGCGGCGGTGGCGGCAAGCCTTTGGCATCCAACACCTTGACGTTGTTCTCCTTAATTTCAAAATCGCTGTCCCGCATAATGCCGCCGTTGCCGGCCAAGCTGCGCTCCACCAAAATCACCGTGCCGTCGCTTATCAGTGTTTCGTTGATAAAAGCGTTTCAACACGCAGCCGCCCGTGGGCGGCTGTTTGTGTTGCCGCAGCAGCAGATTAATATTGCCTTGTTTCAACACGCAGCCGCCCGTGGGCGGCTGAGCCCTGTTGGAAATCCTTGCCAATCCAGGCAAAAACCGCCTGTTTTCGCTAAAAACCTCCTAATGGGCACAAAGCGGATGATAGCACCATCCGCTTTCTATCCAATTATCTGAATAGTTAAAGAAATCAATCTTCGCCAACTTACCGGGAAAATCATGAGCACCACACTTTAGCGATTGGCCGGCTATCGGCTGCCGCCGTCCCCGCCACTCTGCCGCAGGCTACCTAAAAGCCGGCAACAATCAATGCGCCTGTGCGAACAGCGGGTTGTATCCCGGCAGCGCCAAAGCCTGGCCGTAATCGGGCAAGGCGGTGCCTTCAGGTAGCGTGTCGTGCAGGAGGCGGATGTGTTCCACCCGGCATTCGGCCATCAGGTCGAGAAAGTTTTGCACCACGGTATCCACATAATCGGTGGGTGAAAGCTGCCAGTGGAACACTTGCGGCACCAGGCCGTAGGCGCTTTCTGCGGCGTTGAAACCGAAAGCGATGCGGCCGCCGGCTTCGGCTGCGGCCACCACGCCCACGCGGGGGCTTTGCAGGCGGATGGCGCGGATGGCGTTGGCGGCAAACACGTCCAGCGCCATTCTTTGTCGCATGTGGCTGCCCTCGCTGATGGCCGACAGCGGCGTGGCCGGGTTGAGCGGGTTGGTAAACAGGGTCAGTTCGGGCGAAGCGAAATGCTGCTGCCAATACTGCATCATCGGCAGGGCCGCATCGCCCAAGGCCGGATATTCCCGCAACGCCCCGTAGCCCAACACATAAACAATGTGCACGCTCTGCCCTGCCGGCACCTGCAGCACAGGCGGCGCAAACGATGCGGCCAGCTGCTCTGCGGCGGCGCGGTTTTGCTTGCCGGCAAACCATCGGGCAATGTTCACCGCCGCCATCTGCTCGGCCGCCACCACCTGCGGCAACCATTCCAGTTCGGCCAATGCCTGCGTTTGCGGGAAAGCAGCCAGCTGCGCGCGCCAGCCGGCAACGTCTATCTCGCTGCGCAACACCGCCTCTTCGCGGCTGCCGACCACAATCACCAGCGGCACCGCCACCCAGGCGGTTTCCGTTTCGGTTTTCGGTTTCAACACGCTGTCCATCGCCCGCCACAACACGCGGTAGGCCGCCGAATCCGGCGCCATCGATAAGGCCACCGAAAGGCCGAGAAAATGGTTTTGTTGCAGCATTTGATAAATCGCCGCCTCCAAACTCTCGGCGGCCAGCGTCACTTGCGCTTTGGAAGCATTGGCCGCCACCGCCGTCGCATGCAGCAGCAGTTCGTTTTTCACCGCATCGGTGGGATAAGGGCGGGTATCGGGCAGGAAACGAGCAGTCATCGGGCAAAGTCGTCAGAAATCCAAAACGGCCGGATTGTAGCAAACTTCGCCGCCGGCACGTTAGACCCGTTTGCCCGCCGCCGCCTGCCGATGGCCGGTAATCGCTTGATTGACTGCGGCTATCCGCCCCATCCGAGGCTACCTGAAAGCCGCTATCCGCCGCCCGCTTGCCCGCCGTCTTCGGCTATAATGCGCTCTGTTCTCATTGCCGGCCCCGCGCCGCTGTTCCAGATTAACGACTCCGGATCCCGCATCATGCCCCAACTGACCAAACCCATTGTTCTCCTGATTCTCGACGGCTTCGGCCACCGCTTGGAAGGCGAAGACAACGCCGTGCTGCTGGCCCGCACGCCGAATTTCGACCGCCTCAAAGCCGAATACGCCTACGGCACCATCGATGCCTCCGAGCGCATGGTCGGCCTGCCCACCGGCCAGTTCGGCAACTCCGAAGTCGGCCACCTCAACATCGGCGCCGGCCGTGTGGTGCCGCAAGACATCACCCGCATCGACATGGCCGCCGAAGACGGCTCGCTGGCCGCCAACCCCGCCCTCACCGCCGCCTGGCAAAACCCGAACCAAACCGTGCACCTGCTCGGCTGCTTCTCCGACGGCGGCGTGCACAGCCACATCGACCACTTCTTCGCCGTTATCGAAGCCGCGCTGGCTGCCGGCATGCAAAAAATCGTCGTCCACCCCTTCCTCGACGGCCGCGACACCCCTCCGCAAAGCGCGGAAGGCTACCTGAAACGCCTGGAAGACTATTGCGCTCAACACCCGCAAGTCATCGTCGGCAGCTTGATCGGCCGCTTCTACGCCATGGACCGCGACAACCGCTGGGAGCGCGTGGAACAAGCCTATAACGCCCTGTTCGGCCAAGCCCCGTTTGCCGCCGCCACCCCACTGCAGGCCCTGGCCGACGCCTACGCGCGCGGCGAAAACGACGAATTCGTGCAAGCCACCGTCATCCGCCCCGAAGGCCGCCTGCAAGACGGCGATGCCATTCTGTTTATGAACTTCCGCGCCGACCGCGCCCGCGAGCTGACCCAAGCCCTCACTTTCGATGATTTCGACGGCTTCGCCCGCCAACACCGCGTCCGCCCCGGCTACTTCGCCTCCCTCACCTCCTACGGCAAACAATACGCCCACCCCGTGCTGTTCGCGCCCGAAAGCATCCGCAACGGCTTGGGCGAATACCTCTCCGCCCAAGGCCTCACCCAACTGCGGATTGCCGAAACCGAGAAATATCCGCATGTTACCTACTTCCTCAGCGGCGGCCGCGAAGAGCCTTATCCCGGCGAAGAGCGCATTCTGATTCCCTCGCCCAAAGTCGCCACCTACGACCTGCAGCCCGAAATGAACGCGCCCGAAGTGTGCCGCAACATTTTGGAAAGCATCGAAAACCAACGCTTCGACGTGATTTTGTGCAACTTCGCCAACGGCGACATGGTCGGCCACACCGGCGTGCTGGCCGCCGCCATTAAAGCCGTGGAAACGCTGGACGACTGCATCGGCCGCATCGTCACCGCCGCCCAAACCGCCGGCGGCGAAGTGCTGATCACCGCCGACCACGGCAACTGCGAGCAGATGTTCGACACCGGCAACGGCCAGCAACACACCCAGCACACCACCAACCCCGTGCCCTTCCTCTACGTCGGCCGCCCCGCCCGCATCCTGTCCGGCGGCGCGCTGAAAGACATCGCCCCCACCCTGCTGGCCATGCTCGGCCTGCCGCAGCCGGCCGAAATGACCGGACACAGCCTGATTGAGTTTGCCTAAGGCCGTCGGGCTACCTGAAAACCAGTCTTCAGGTAGCCCGATGCTTCATTCACGCCTCCGTCCACTCCGTTTCCGATTTCAGGTAGCCCATGTCCGCCCTCCGTTTCCTTCCCCTGCTCCTGCTTGCCTGCACCGCACTGGCCCACGCCGCGCCGGCCGACGATCTGCGCAATGTGCAGCGCGCCATCGGCGAAAGCCAAAACCGCCTGCAACAGCAACAGCAGCAACAACGCCGCCTGCAAAACGAACTGCGCCACACCCAAACCCAACTCGACGCCGCCCACCGCGAGCTAGACGAACTCACCCGCCGCCGCCAAAGCGTCTGGCGCGAAGTGCAGGCCCTGCAAAACACGCTGGAAACCCTGCAAACCCGCATCAGCGGCACCCAGGCCCAAGTGGCCCGCCTGCTCGACAGCCGCTACCGCAACCGCCAGCCCAACGCCGTCACCCTGTTTCTGCAAAACGCCGATCCGCAACAGAAAGGCCGCTACCTCGAATACATGCGCTACCTCAACCAAGCCAACGACCGCGCCCTCAGCGAACTGCGCCAAAGCCAGCAGCAAGCCCGCCAACAGCAGGAAGCCGTCAACCGCCAACTGCGCGAATTGGACGAACTCAAACGCCGCCAGCAGGCCGCCACCGCTCGCCTCGGCCGCGAACAGCAGGCACAGCAGCAGCAAAACCGCGAGCTGGAACAAAACATCAACCGCGAAACCGCCCGCCTCAACCAGCTGCGCAGCAACGAGCGCCGTCTCAACGGCGTGGTGGCCGCCATCACCCGCCGCGCCACCCAGCGCCGGGCCGAAGAAGCCACCCGCCAACGCGCCGCCCAAGCCCAGCGGCAACGCCAAGCCGAACAGCGCCGTCAGGCAGAAGCACGCCGCCGCGCCCAAGCCGCCGCACCCGGCCCAAATACGCCTGATGAACCGCCGACCCCGCAAGGCAACCTCACCGCCGAAGACCTCAATCTCGCCGCACCGGCCGCCGAAACCGCCGCCCCGCGCCACAGCTTCAGCCGCCTGCAAGGCAGCCTGCGCCGCCCGGTGAGCGGCAACATCGCCGGCCAATTCGGCCAAAGCCGCCCCGGCGGCGGCACTTGGAAAGGCGTGTTCATCCGCACCGCGCCGGCCGCCGTCCACAGCATCGCCGCCGGCGAAGTGGCCTATGCCGCGCCTTTGCAGGGCTACGGCAACACCGTCATCATCGACCACGGCGACGGCTACCTGAGCATCTACACCGGCCTCTCGCAAATCAGCGCCGGCAACGGCAGCCAAGTGTCCGCCCGCCAACCCATCGGCCGCAGCGGCAGCCTGCCCGACGGCGAAAGCGGCCTCTACTTCGAAATCCGCTACCGCAACCAGGCCATGAACCCCCTGTCTTGGGTGAATTAAGCGCCTGTTCAAACCGATACAGGCTACCTGAAAGCCTTTCAGGTAGCCTGTATGCGTATTCGCCCCCCAAGCAGGCTTTGACTATAATGCCCGCTTCCCTTCACTCAGGATTGCCGCCATGCACCCCGCCCTTGCCGCCGCCCGCCGTTTTTCGCCCTGGCTTGGCCGCCAGCTCGACCACCAGCGCCTGCAAACCGAGATACTGCTGCCCTGGCTGGAGCGACCCTTGGACGACACCGACTTCGCCGCTTTCGCCCCATGGGCCCAGATGCAAGCCTCGGGCGACGAAGCCGGCTTGGCGCGCGAACTGCGCCGCCTGCGCCGGCATGTGGTGGCGCAGATTATGGCGCGCGATTTGGCGCGGCGGGCCGATTTGGCCGAAGTCACCCGCAGCATCACCCTGTTTGCCGATTTCACCGTCAACACCGCCCTCGAATTTGCCCATGCCCATTATGTCGGCCTCTACGGCACCCCGCACGGGCGCTACAGCGGCGCGGCGCAGCATTTGAGCGTGGTGGCCATGGGCAAGGCCGGCGGCTTCGAGCTCAATGTCTCCTCCGACCTCGACCTGATTTTCATCTTCCCCGAAAACGGCCACACCGACGGCAAACGTGAGCGAAGCAATCAGGAATTTTTTACCAAGGTGGGGCAGAAGCTGATTGCGCTGTTGCACGACATCGGCGACGAAGGCCAAGTGTTCCGCATCGACATGCGTTTGCGCCCCGACGGCGACAGCGGCCCCTTGGTGTTGAGCGAATCGGCGCTGGAGCAGTATTTGGTGCAACAGGGGCGCGAATGGGAGCGCTATGCCTGGTGCAAAGGGCGGGTGGTGACGCCGTATGCCAACGATCTCAAAGCCCTGGTGCGCCCGTTTGTGTTCCGCAAATACCTCGATTACCAAGCCTATGAAGCCATGCGCGGCCTGCACCGGCAAATCCGCCAGGAAGTGAGCAACAAAGGGCTGGCCGACAACATCAAGCTCGGCGCCGGCGGCATCCGCGAAGTGGAGTTTATAGCCCAGATTTTCCAGATGATCCGCGGCGGCCAAAACCGCAGCCTGCAGCTCAAAGGCACGCAGGAAACCCTGCTCAAACTCGGCGAAATCGGCTTGCTGCCCTCGCAGGCGGTGGCCGACTTGCTCGCCGCCTACCGCTTTTTGCGCGATGTGGAACACCGGCTGCAATATTGGGACGACCAGCAAACGCAAACCCTGCCCGCCGCCTCCGAACAACAGCAATTGCTGGCCGAAAGCATGGGCTTTGCCGATTACGCCGCCTTTTCAGGTAGCCTGCAGCAGCACCGCAGCCGCGTCAACAGCCTGTTTGCCCATATTCTGAGCGAACCCGATGCACGCAGCGCCGACGAACACCCGCTCGCGCCGCTGTGGCGCGACGGCGGCGACAGCGCCGAACAGCAGGCGCAATTGCAGGCGCTGGGTTTCGATGCCGCAGCGGTGGCCGCCCGCCTGGCACACATCCGCCACGGCAGCCGCTACCGCCACCTTTCCGCCACCGCCCAGCCGCGTTTCGACGCCGTGGTGCCGGCGCTGATCGAAGCCGCCGCCGCCTGCCCGTACCCCGACGACACCCTGTTTCGCCTGCTCGACTTTCTCGACACCATCAGCCGCCGCTCCTCTTATTTGGCCTTTTTGCAGCAATACCCCGCCGAAGTGCGGCGCATGGCCGAACTGATGAGCCAGAGCGCCTGGCTGGCCGACTATCTGCAACGCCATCCGGTGCTGCTCGACGAATTGCTGTCGGCGCAACTGATGGCGCCTTTAGACTGGCCGGCCCTCGACGCCGAGCTTTCAGGTAGCCTGGATGCCTGCGACGACACCGAAAGCAAAATGGACGTGCTGCGCCGCTTCCAGCACGCGCAAACCTTCCGTTTGGCCGTGCAGGACTTGGCCGGCCGCTGGACGGTAGAAGCCCTGAGCGACGAACTCTCGCGCTTGGCCGACCTGATTCTGCGCCACACCCTGCACCACGCCTGGCGCGACATGCCCAAAACCCATGCCGAACACCCGCGCTTTGCCGTCATCGGCTACGGCAAGCTCGGCGGCAAAGAGCTGGGTTACGCCTCCGACCTTGATCTGGTTTATCTCTACGACGACCCCCACCCCGACGCCGCCGAAATCTACGCCAAACTGGCGCGCCGCCTCACCACCTGGCTGTCCGGCAGCACCGGCGCCGGCACCCTCTACGACACCGATTTGCGCCTGCGCCCCAACGGCGACAGCGGCTTTCTGGTGCACACCCTCGCCGCCTTCGACAAATACCAGCAACAGCAGGCCTGGACTTGGGAACACCAAGCGCTCACCCGCGCCCGCTTTGTCTGCGGCGACGAAACCATCGGCCACGCCTTTGAAGCCATCCGCCGCCGCATCCTCACCGCCGAGCGCGACGAAGCCGTCCTGCGCCGCGACATCATCGCCATGCGCGAAAAAATGTTCCCCACCCACCCGCCGCAGGAAGGCGACGTCAAATACGCGCGCGGCGGCGTGGTGGACGTGGAGTTCATCGTGCAGTATCTGGTGCTCGCACAAAGCCGCCGCTGCCCGGAGCTGCTGGAAAACTACGGCAACATCGCCCTCTTGAGCATGGCCGCCGAACGTGGCTTAATCGACGCCGATCTGGCCGAAGCCTGCCGCCGCGCCTACCGCCACTACCGTCAAATCCAACACAACAAAAAACTGCGCGACACCGAACGGCTGGAAGTGGACGACAGCCTGCGCGCCCACTACGCCGCCGTGCAATCGCTGTGGCAGGCCGTGTTTGGCGAAGCGCCGCAAGCGGGCTGAAAACGCGTTCAGGTAGCCTGAGACCTTGGCAAAACCTCCAGATGTGGATGCAGTTCAAGGCGTAGCAGCGCAGCAAGCGTGAACGCCAGGAATCCCTGTTGAACAGACATATCATCTACAAGGCTAAGAGAGCGAGCAGTACCCATAGGGCATAAACGCACAACGCAGAAATGCGCCGCACATGGGGGTTTTGCAAAGGTCTCAGCCTGTTGCCGCTTGTCATCGGGGCAACAGGCTACCTGAAAGCCCGTAACTTGGATGTGCAACTTCGCCAAGCTTGGCTTCGCACCCCAGCACACCATTCCACGCAAAGCGGCTTCTGCCAAGGCTTCAGCCTACCTCCTCAGCTATCAGCTTCACTTTTTCCTTTTTCTTCAAATAATAAGCTAAATCATCAGAGTGGACAGCCTATTCCATCTTGTTGCTTTTTCAGGTAGCCTTCGGGCTACCTGAAAGACCGTTCACAATGGGCACGCCCAAGGAGCCATCATGTTGATATTTCGCCGGTACGGACTCTGCCTGGCCGCCACGCTGTGGCTGGCGGGCTGTTTTGAATTGGAGCCGATGATGCGGCTAAGCTGGAAAGAGGAAGTGGAATTAACCGATTCTGCAGCCGCCCACGGGCGGCTGTGTGTTGAAACCAAGGCGGCGTGCAGCTTGTCGGCCTGTTGCAGGTCAGTCGCCCACGGGCGGCTGGAACAACAGTATCGCTATGTTTTTCATGGTAGACCCCGTTAGCTACTGTTGGCTTGAATAGTAGAATTGCCACAAAAAACACCGCCTGGGCGGTGTTTTTATTTTCTGAACGGCAGGCAGCCGATCAGTACATTTTCGGGGGCAATTGTTGGCTGCGCAGGCGCTTTTGCAAGCGTTTGACGGCGGCTGCTTTTTTGCGTTTGCGCTCGGTGGTCGGTTTTTCGTAGGCTTCGCGGGCGCGCAGCTCGGTCAGCAGGCCGGTTTTTTCGATGGCGCGTTTGAAACGGCGCATGGCAACTTCAAAAGGTTCGTTTTCTTTTACACGGATAGAAGGCATTTTGTTTTCCTTAAATAAAATGGGTTTACAGGCCGGCGCGGTTGGGTACGGGCGGCAGCCGAAAATATTGGATGGGTAGGTACGGGTGGGCGGTTTGCCCGGCGGTACGCTGCGCCTTGAGGAACATCACCTCCTAACCGGAGCCGTGCCATTTGGGCAGGGCTGAAAAATCGTGGTGCGGCGGCCTGATTCGGCCGCCTATGCGAAAGGGCGAAATTATCTGCGGAGTGCGGCCGATTTGTCAAGAAAAAGCAGCGGCTTGTTTTCAGGTAGCCAAACCGGCGGCCAGGCGGGCGACGATGTCGGCGGTGCTGCCTGTTTCTGCCAGCGCGGCATTTTGACCGCACCAGAAGGCGGAGAACTCTGTGCTGCCTTGCTGTTCGGCTGCGTTTTTCAGTAGGGCGCAGGCGGTGCCGGCCAGCGGAAAGGGCAGGGCGGCCGGGTGGATGGGGCCGAGTTCGAGGGTGAGGCGGTTGGGCAGGCCGCGGGCGAAACCGCCGCTGATGAGGTTGGTGACCACGGTGGCGTCGGCGCCGGCACGGCTGATCAGGGCCTGGCGGTGGGCGGGCGAGGTGGCGGCTTCATCTGCCAAGAGGAAGGCGGTGCCGGCTTGGACGGCGTGGGCGCCTAAGGCGAAGGCGGCGCGGACGGTGTCGGCATCGCTGATGCCGCCGGCGGCGATAACGGGCAAATCGATGGCGCGGCGGATATTGGGCAGCAGGGAGAAGGTGCCGCTTTGGTTGTGGATGTCGCGTTGCAGGAACATGCCGCGGTGGCCGCCGGCTTCCCAGCCTTGGGCGATGACGGCGTCGGCGCCGTGTGCGGCCAGCCAGCGGGCTTCGGCAACGGTGGTGGCGCTGGAGAGGATTTTGGCGCCGGTGGCTTTGACGGCGGCGAGCAGCTTCGGTTCGGGCAGGCCGAAATGGAAGCTGACCACCGGCGGGCGGAAGGCTTCGATGATTTGGAGGGCGGTTTCGTCAAACGGGCGGCGGCCGCTGCCGGCCGGCAGATTGTCCGCGCTGAGACCGAAGGCGTCGAAATAGGGTTTCAGCAGGGCCAGCCAGGCATGGTGCTGTTCGGCCGAAGGAGCGGCGGGGCGGTGGGCGAAGAAGTTGACGTTGTAAACGGCTTGGCCGACGGCCGAGCGGATGCTGTCCAGCTCGGTTTGCAGCTGTTCGGGCGTGAGCATGGCGGCGGGCAAGGAACCCATGATGCCGGCCCGGCAGGCGGCAATGGCAAGTTCGGCATTTTGTACGCCGGCCATCGGGGCTTGGATGATGGGGTGGCGCAGGGAGGCGAGTAGGGTGCGCATAAGGGGTTCCTGCTGTGTGCGGGGGTGTCTGCTTTAAGCGGGCGCAATGAGCTTTCAGGTAGCCTGCGGTGCGGCGGTTTAGTCGGCTATGCGTTCGTGCGGTTTGCGGCCGGCCCAATCGCAGACAAACTGCCAGGCGGTGCGGCCTGAGCGGTTGCCGCGCACTAAAGACCAATTGAGGGCGGCTTGGCGGGCGGTGTCGTCAAACACGATGCCTTCGGCTTCGAGCCAGTTGGCCACGGCGGCAAGGTAGTCGTTTTGGTCGAAGGGGTAGAAGCTGAGCCACAGGCCGAAGCGGTCGGACAGGGAAACTTTTTCTTCTACGGCTTCTTTGGGGTGCACTTCGCCGCGCTCGCCGGTGTAGGCGGTGTTGTCGGCCATGTATTCGGGCATCAGGTGGCGGCGGTTGGAGGTGGCATAGACCAAGACGTTGTCTGCGCGGCAGGAGAGGCCGCCGTCGAGCGCGGTTTTGAGGGCTTTGTAGCCGTCTTCGCCGTCTTCGAAGGAGAGATCGTCGCAGAAGACAATGAATTTTTCGGGGCGTTTTTCCAACAGGGCGAGCAGGGCGGGCAGGGTGGCGAGGTCGTGCTTGTCCACTTCGATCAGGCGCAGGCCGCGGCCGGCGTATTCGTGAAGCAGGGCTTTGATGAGGGAGGATTTGCCGGTGCCGCGCGAGCCGGTGAGCAGGGCGTTGTTGGCCGGCCGGCTGTCGAGGAACTGCTCGGTATTGCGCACCAGACGCTGCATTTGCGTATCGATGGCGCTGAGCCGTTTGAGAGGGAAGGTGTGCGGACGGGGCAGGGCGGTGAGCAGGCCGCCGTTACCGTAGCGCTGCCAGCGGAAGGCGAGGGCTTGCCAATCGGGCTCGAGGTTTTCCGGCGGCAGGATTTGGTCGAGGCGGCGCAAAACGGAGGCGGCTTGTTTGAGAAAGGCTTTGGGTTTCATCGCGGGGTCTCCGGCGGGTTTCAGGTAGCCTGCGTGGGGTGGGGAGGCTCGCTGTTCGACAGGGTGTTTCGTGCCTCAGCGTTGGGCCGCTGTCGAATGTTTAGCGAGACTGAAGGCCATCATAAATAAGGAATTCAGAATGTTCTGCAAATCAAATTGCTGCCGGAAGCGCCGTTTTCAGGTAGCGTGGTTGCGGCTTCCTCCTCCGGTTCGTCTTCCACAATGGCAAGGGCATCGAGATTGGCGGCGCTGCCGCCGCTTTGTTTGCTGTTGAGCTGGATGTTCAGGCGCAAATCGTTGACGGAGTCGGCGTTTTTCAGGGCGTCGTCGTAGGAAATGAGACCGGCTTCGTAAAGCTCGAACAGGGATTGGTCGAAGGTTTGCATGCCGATGTCGCGCGAGCGGGCCATGATTTCTTTGACGGCGTGGATGTCGCCGCTGAGGATGAGTTCGGCAATCAGCGGGGAATTGAGCAGCACTTCCACCGCGGCCACGCGACCTTTGCCGTCTTTTTTCGGCACCAGACGCTGGGAAATAAAGCCTTTCAGGTTGAGGGAAAGGTCGTTTAAGAGTTGGGTGCGGCGCTCTTCGGGAAAGAAGTTGATGATGCGGTCGAGCGCTTGGTTGGCGCTGTTGGCGTGCAGGGTGGCCATGCACAAATGGCCGGTTTCGGCAAAAGCCAGGGCGTAATCCATGGTTTCGCGGTCGCGGATTTCGCCGATCAGGATGACGTCGGGCGCTTGGCGCAGGGTGTTTTTGAGGGCGGCAAACCAGTTGTCGGTGTCCACGCCCACTTCGCGTTGGGTGATGATGCAGTTTTTGTGCGGATGCACGAATTCGATGGGGTCTTCGATGGTGATGATGTGGCCGTGGCTGTGGCGGTTGCGGTAGTCGATGAGGGCGGCCAGCGAGGTGGATTTGCCGGAGCCGGTGCCGCCGACAAAAATCACCAGGCCGCGTTTTTCCATCACCACGTTTTTTAACACCGGCGGCAGGTTGAGGCCTTCGAAGGCGGGGATGTCGCTGGTGATGACGCGGCACACTAAGGCGACGGCGCCGCGTTGCACCATGGCATTGATGCGGAAGCGGGAGACGCCGGCCAGGCTGATGGCGAAGTTGCATTCTTTGGTGTCGTCGAATTCCTGCGCCTGTTTGTCGTCCATCAGGGCGCGGGCGATGAGGGCGGTATGCTCGGCGGTGAGCGGCTTGTCGGTAATCGGGGTGAGTTTGCCGTCCAGCTTCATGGCGGGCGGGAAGCCGGCGGTGATGAAGAGGTCGGAGCCTTTGCGCTGCACAAGGTGGTGGAGCAGGCTGTGGATGAATTTTTTCATCTCTTCGTTGTAGGCGGGGATGGTCATAAACGTTTCTTTCGTGGAATTTGGATAGAAAAAAGCGTACGCCGGGCGGTTTGCCGGCGGCAGGATGATGAAAAGTACAGCAAGAGAGAAATCTTGCTGTACTGGGTTGGCTGCGGCTGGTGTGCCACCTGCATCGTATCGGCTGGTTTTATTTGTTGAACACCAGAATATCCCGCAGCGCACTGCGCATGGTGCGGTCGAAATCGCTGCCTTCTACCGGAATGTAGCCGGATTCGATGTAGCGGGTGATGTAGCCTTTGGAATCGGTTACCAGCATGATGTGGCCGCTGTTGTACTTGTGCTGCTGGTTGATCAGGGTGCCGTAGCCGTTGTAGGTGTTGACGGTGTGCGAATATTCCCGGGTGCGGAACAGGTAATACTGCTTGTTGGCGCCGATCATCAGGGCGGGGGCGTCTTGTACGGTAATGCCGTTCAGTCGGTCGGTTACTTCGCTGATGTGGTGGCCGACCAGCTGGCGCAGATAGGGGAAGCGGTATTGTCCGAGGTTCATCACATCGTCTAAGGTGGCGCAGCTGCTCAGGGTCAATACCAAAAGGAGAGAATAAAGCCATTTTTTCATTTTCATCAGCTCCTGTGGGAATGGGCAGTTACCGGCTTCTCAAGCCGTTATTCAGCATTTCGCGTGCTTTTTGGTGGCCTTGGGCGGCGGCCTGGCGCAACAGGTTGGCGGCTTGGTTGGGGTTGTAGGCCACCGACCAGCTGTTCAGATAATGCAGGGCCAGCAGGTATTGGCCGTGGGCGTCGTTTTGCCGGGCGGCGCTTGAGGCCAGGTCGAAGGATTTGCGGAAATCGCGGCGCACGTCCAAGCCGTCGATGTAGTAGGACGAGAGGGCGGCTTGACCGCAGGCCAGGCCGGCATTGGCGGCTTGTTCGTAATGGCGGCGGGCGGTGCGGTAATTGCTGATTTTGTCTTGGATGTTGCCGAGCACGCAATGGGCGTCGTGATCGCCGGCGTCCACGGCCTGCTCCAACCATTTGATGGCCTCTCCGTCCCGCCCTAAGCGGCGGTAAACGATGCCGGTATTGTACATGGCATCGGAGTTGCCTTTTTGCGCCAGCGTTTGGTAGAGCGCCAGCGCATCGCGGTAGCGGCCCTGCCCGAACAGCGAATCGGCGCGGCGGAAAGCCGCTTCGTCTTGCGGCGTGCTGCGGTATTGGCCGGCATTTCGGCTGGCGGCATCGCTCGGGTGGGTGCCGGAAACGACGGCACAACCGCCCAAGAGCATGAGGGCGGTAAGGACAAGGGCGGTTTTTCTGGGGAGAGTGCTCATGTTTTCTCTTCGGCTCATCAGTGGGTTCGGGCCTTTGGGCGCAGCGGTTTTGTAACATAAAGCTGCGCCGGCAAGGCGAAAATACGGTAAGTCCGGATAGCTGGCAAGTATTTTTTCCTGCGGCGGGATGGAGCCGGGCTTGGCCGAAAATACGGTGCTGCCAGTTGGATAACGGCGGGGCGTGAATATTCCGCACCATGCTTTTCAGGTAGCCTGCAGGACGGTGCAGGCTACCTGAAAATCTGCCATAGGCGCTTAGCTGTCTTTCACGGCATTGGCGTGCAGCTCGGCCAGTTTTTCGGCGTCTTGCTGGCGCTGGCCGGGCAGGGTTTTCAGGTAGATGCGGGTGGTTTTGGGGTCGGCGTGGCCTTGTTCGTCTTGGATGGTTTCGGTGGAGGCACCGGCCATGTAGCGGTGGGTGGTGTTGGTGTGGCGCAGCCAGTGGGTGCTCATATTGATGAGCTGGATGCGGATGGGGTCGTCATCGCAGTCGGCGAGGGCGGCTTCGCGGCATTCGTGTACCATCAGGCCGATGGCGCGGGGGGTGAGGCGGCGGCTTTTGTCGCCTTTGAGCGGAATGATCAGGCCGAAGTTTTCCTGGCTGTCGGGCAGTTCAGGTAGCCCCAGCGCGGTGCGGTATTGTTTGAGTTCCTGCAGCAAGACGCTGTGGATGCTGACGTGGCGCACTTTGTTGCGTTTGCCCAGTACGCGCAGCGTCCAGCGGCCGTTGCGGTATTGCAGGTCGTTCATGGAGGCTTTGGCCACTTCTTCGCGGCGCATGCCGGTGTGATAGACGAGGGCGAACAGCCAGCGGTCGCGCACTTTGACGGCGGTTTGCCGGCGGTTGGCGGCGGGGCGGGCGGTCAGCCATTTCCACA
Source organism: Neisseria shayeganii (assembly GCF_014054965.1). Classification (NCBI taxonomy): domain Bacteria; kingdom Pseudomonadati; phylum Pseudomonadota; class Betaproteobacteria; order Neisseriales; family Neisseriaceae; genus Neisseria; species Neisseria shayeganii. Next base: position 759,259 of record NZ_CP059567.1, read on the forward strand.
GCCAGATCCAGGCGTCCAAATCGAGAAATTTGGTGGGCACTTCTTCCTGCGGCACGGCGGGCAGGGGGGTGAGTTTGACCGCATTGCGGGCGAGATAGCCCAAGTCGCACAGGTATTGGTACATCTGGTTGAGCACGCGCCGGCTGTACATGACGGTGCTGGGCTTGGCGGCTTTGTCGTGTTCGAGGTGGTGCAGATAGCGGCCGATGTCTTGGATGCTGAGATCGCGCAGGGTTTTGCCTTCGCCGGCGGCCCAGTTGAGCAGTTTTTCGGCTTCGCGTTTGTAGGCGGCGAAGGTGTGCGGGGAGCGGCGGCCGCGGGCGTACAGCCACTGCATCACGGCTTGGATGTCTTCATCGGGCAGGCCGTGGTGCGCGGGCGTGGGGTTGAGGGGCGGATGGGACATCGGGTTTGCGGGCATGGTATCGGAACAGGGTTTCAGGTAGCCTGAATCGGCCGGTTGTTTAGCGGCACCATTGCCAATCGCTGCCGGGGGCGGTGGCGGCGGCTTTGAGCATGGCGGGAAAATCCAAGCCGTAGCGTTCGGCCAGTTTGCCAGCGCGTTTTTTCAGCGCATCGCGCGATTGCAGCGGCAGGTGTTGGAAGGCCAATACGGCCACGTTACCGTGTGTTTCGGCCGGCACGCACAATACCCGTCCGTCAAACACGCGGCACAGGCGCTCCAAAAAGACGGGGTAGCGTTTGTCGCCTTGCCACCAGTTGGTAACGAACACACCGTGTTCGCTCAGGGCGGTGCGGCAGTCGGCAAAAAAGGGTTCGCCCACCAGCGCGTCGATGATCTGTTCGCCATCGAAGCCGTCCACCAGCAGTACGTCGGTGCTGCCGCGCAGGATTTTGACGTACTCGGCGCCGTCGGCTTCCACGATGTCGAATTGAGGCCCTTCAAACGGCAGCTCGAACAGGCTGCGCGCAACGTTGATCACTTGCGGGTTGATTTCCACCGCGGTTTGGCGGGTGTCGGGCAGGTAGGCGTCGATCCAGCGGGCGAAAGAACCGCCGCCCAAGCCGATTTGGGTAATGTGCGCCGGGGTGTCGGCAAACAGCAGCCAGGCCATCATGGCGCGGCTGTAAGAGAGCACCAGTTCGGCGGGGGCGTCCAGATTCATCGAGCTTTGGATGGTGTCGCTGCCCAAATGCAGGGAGCGGATGTTGCCGCTTTCCGAAATGCCCACTTCGGGCAGGGCAAAGCGGGCCGGACGCAGACGGCGGTAGGGGTGTCGGGACATAATCGGCAGCCGTGGAAAAAGTGGCGTGATTTTAGCACAGGCGGGGCTGGGCGGCGCTTGAAGCGGCTTTCAGGTAGCCTTTGGGGGGAAAGACGCGTATAATCGCGCTTTCCTATCTGGGGGCGATCTTGGTTTCGACGGGGGTTGCGAAGCAGATGCGGGCATACCGGGGTCTCAGATTCCCGTAAAACACTGAATCAAAATAGTCGCAAACGACGAAACTTACGCACTGGCCGCCTAAGGCCTGCCGTTGCAGCAGTTGGTCAATGGGCTGTGTAGCGCAAGCTACCGCAACGTCATCTTACATTGACTGGTTTTCTGTCGGGTTACTTGGCAGGAAATAAGATTTAAGGTAACTGGCTCCCAAACAGCCTGTCTGTCGGCGGAATGGGGGCGAGATGTTAAGTAGGCAAGACTAAGTATGTAGAACGCTTTGTAGAGGACTTTCGGACGGGGGTTCAATTCCCCCCGCCTCCACCAGAATTTAATAGAAATATCAAATGACTGATATTTTCCTCTCTGATTTTGGCACACTTTGGGAACATTTTTGATTAAGAAAGTGCTCAATTTGCCGGTGTGAACGGCAGAGGGTTCAAACACAATGGGCTGCCCGATGACCTATCGGGCAGCCCGTTTTTTGCGTCTGTTGTAATGCTTGCGGCGGGGAAAGCGGTTCTAAGTTTGGCCGATTTACCAATAAGTCACAAACGGGGTCAGATCGGTGTTTTTGGGTTTGGCCACTTCGTCTTTGGCGGTGCCGATCATCAGCAGGCCGATGATTTTGTCTTTTTCGCCGCAGTGGCAGGCGGCGCGCAACAGGGGGCTGTTGCTCCACAGGCCGGTGATCCACACGCTGTCGAAGCCTTGGGCTTTGGCAGCCAGCTGGGCGGCATAGGCGGCGCAAGCGGCGCTGAGCAGCTGCTCCCACTCCGGCTTGGGTTTGGGCGCTGTGAAATTGGGTTGCGAGATGACGGCGATGACCAAGGGCGCCATGTGGCCGACCCGCTCGGCTTTGCGCATGGAATCTTCGCCGAAGTTGAGTTGGGTAACGGTGTCGGCGAGCAGGGTGCGGAATTTCTGCAGGGCGGCCTCGCCTTGGATGACCACGAAACGCCACGGGGTCAGGTGGCCGTGGTCGGGCACTTGGGTGGCGGCTTGCAGGATGTGTTCGAGCTGTGCGGCATCGGGCGCGGGCAGGCCGAGCTGTTTGGTGGAGCGGCGGGTGGTGAGGAGTTGCAGGGTAGGGTTCATGCGCATGCAGCCTTTCCGTTGGCAGAGATTGGGGAGAATAAGGCTACCTGAAACGGTTTCAGGTAGCCTGCTCGGAGTGATCAACTGTTAAAAGCAATCGGAGTGCGGACGGTAGCCGATTGTTTGTCCGCCTGCGCAGGCGTTTGGCGGAACAATTAGGCCGAGCGGATGGGGATGACTTTTGCGGTGCGCCGCTTCTTGCCGCCTTCGCCGTAATGGGTTTCCACGTATTCCTGCACGATGGCGAGGAATTCGGCGGCCATATTGTCACCTTTGAGGGTAACTTTGCGTTCGCCGTCCACATAAACCGGGGCCACGGGGGTTTCGCCGGTGCCGGGCAGGCTGATGCCGATGTCGGCCAGTTTGCTCTCGCCGGGGCCGTTGACCACGCAGCCCATCACCGCCACGTTGAGGCTTTCCACGCCCGGGTATTGCAGGCGCCAAACGGCCATTTGGTTGCGCAGGTAGTGTTGGATGTCGCGCGCCAGCTCTTGGAACACGGTGCTGGTGGTGCGGCCGCAGCCGGGGCAGGCGGTTACCATCGGGGTGAAGGAGCGCAGGCCCATGGTTTGCAGGATTTCCTGAGCCACCACCACTTCCTGCGTGCGCGGGCTGCCGGGTTCGGGCGTCAGCGAAATACGGATGGTGTCGCCGATGCCTTCCTGCAACAAAACGGCCAGTGCGGCGGTGGAGGCGACGATGCCTTTGCTGCCCATGCCGGCTTCGGTCAGGCCCAAGTGCAGCGGGTAGGCGCAGCGGCTGCCGAGCTCGCGGTACACCTGAATCAGGTCTTGAACGGCGCTCACTTTGCACGACAGGATGATTTTGTTTTCAGGTAGCCCTAAGTCCACCGCTTTTTGTGCCGATTCCAAAGCGGAAACAATCAGCGCTTCCTTCATCACTGCTTCGGGCGCTTTGGGCTGGGCGGTGGCCAAGTTGGCATCCATCATCCGTTTGGCCAGGCTTTGGTCGAGCGAGCCCCAGTTGACGCCGATGCGCACGGCTTTGCCGTTTTCGGCGGCGGTGCGGATCATGTAGGCGAATTTTTCGTCGCCCTTGGCGCCTTTGCCCACATTGCCGGGGTTGATGCGGTATTTCGACAAGGCTTTGCCGCACTCGGGAAACTCGGCCAGCAGGCGCTCGCCGTTGAAATGGAAGTCGCCCACCAAGGGGGTGTTGCAGCCCATGTCGTCGAGACGGCTGCGGATTTCGGCTACTTTGGCTGCAGCTTCGGGGCTGTTGACGGTGATGCGCACCATTTCTGAGCCGGCATCGGCCAGTTCTTTTACCTGGCGGGCGGTGGCTTCGGCATCGGCGGTGTCGGTATTGGTCATCGACTGCACCACCACCGGGGCGTCGGAACCGACGATGAGATGGTCGATCTGCACTTGGTGGGTGGTGCGGCGTGTGATGGGAGTGTTCATGCTAGGTCGGATGGCTTAGGGGTTGGCGGCCGGGCCGTCGGTGTTGAAGGCGGCGGTTTTGTTGTCGCGCATGTGCTCGCTGACGTTGATGTCGCGGCCGCCGTAGCTCACGCTGCTGCCGCGGGCGAAGCCGATGCGCACATGGTAGGGGCCGTTGCCGGAATAGCGGTGTTCGCTGTTGGCCGGCACGATTTTGCTGATCAGCATATTGCCGTCTTTATCGGTAACGGTGAGGAAGGAGCGGAAGCGCAGTTTGATGGCCAATTCGCCGGGGGCGGTGCTCAGGCCGGTAGCGGTATCGGCTTGCCCGGATGTGGCCGGTGCCGAGGCCGGTTCGGCCGTATCGGCCGGCACAGGCGCAGAAGCGGCGGCATCGGAAGCCTGCTGCATGGGCAGAATCTGCACATTGCCGCCTTCCAGGTTCGGCGGCAGCACGGCCGGAGCGGCCTGTTCGTTTTGCGCTTCTTGGCGTTGGTTGTCGCTGTGTGATTTGCTTTGCCACAGATACACGCCGCCCACAATCAGGGCCAAGGCGGCCACGCCGATGATCCATTTCGGAAAGGGTTTCCGGATCGGCGCCTGATGGTAGGTCATAGGGGCGGGGTTGTCGGCAGCGCTTTTTTTCGCGGCCGGGGCGATGCCCTGGGTTTGGAAGGCAATTTGCTCCAGGTAATCGTTGAGTACGCTTTCGTCGAGATTCAGGTAGCGTCCGTAGCTGCGCAGAAAGCCACGCACGAAAACCGGCTCGGGCAGTTTGCCGAAATCGGCGTTTTCTAAAGCTTCTACCTGACGGGCGGGCAGTTTGAGGTGTTCGGATACGTCGCCGATGGAGAGCAGGTTTTGCTCACGGGTTTGGCGCAGCAGGCGGCCGAGCTGTTCGGCAGCGCTGGCAGTGTCTGTGTGGGGGACATCACTCATTGGACTTTTCCTGTGGTGATCTCCTGCAGCTCAGGAGAATAGGGATGGTGGGTGCGCAGTTGCGCTTCGTATTCGTAGGCCGCTTGGGTTTGGCCCATGGCGCGGGCGATTTTCCAGCCCAGCAGCAGGTCGTCGGGGCCCAATACGTTTACTTTGCTTTGGTATTGGCGGAATTGGCGGTCGGCCTCGCCGGTTTTGCCTTCCAACAAGGCCACGCGGGCCAGCTCTTTTTGGGCCGGCACGAAGTCCGGAGCGGTGGAGAGGGCGCGTTGCAGATAAGAGGTGGCCAGATTGTATTGGCCCAAACGGGCGCTGCAGATGCCTTTGTTCATGTAGGCAATGTGCGGGCTGGGGTAAGTGGGGTCGGCCAGAGCACGGTCGAAATAGGCCATGGCTTCGTTGGGGCGGTTGCCGCCGTTGCAGAGAAACCAGCCGTAGTTGTTGTTGATTTCCGCGCTGTCCGGTTTCAATGACAAGGCGCGTTGGAAGCTTTCCTGGGTTTTGTCCGGCACTTTGAGGAACTGGTAGATGGCGGCGCGCACCAACCAGGCGTTTTCGTTGCGCGGCTGCAAGGTGAGGGCCTCTTCGATGGCGGCCACCGCATCGCGGTAGGAGCCGGCATTCATGTATTCGATGGCGAGCTGGATTTTAATGGCCGCCACTTCCTCCGGGCGGTTGCGCTCTTCTTTCTGGCCGGTGTGGATGGTGATGCCGGCGCAGCCGGAGAGCAGGGAAGCGGTGATCAGGGCGGCGCCCAGAAGCTTTTTCATGACTCAGCCTTTCTCAAGGTGTAACTGTTGCCATTTGGCCTGACGGCGGGTTTTGTCGCGCACTTGGCCGGCGAGCTGCCCGCAGGCGGCATCGATGTCGTCGCCGCGCGTTTTGCGTACGGTCACCACCAAGCCGGCCTGTTGCAGGATGTCGCGGAAGATGCGGATGTTTTCGTTGCTGGAACGTTGGTAACCCGAATGCGGGAAGGGATTGAACGGAATCAGGTTGAATTTGCACGGCACGTCGCGCACCAGGGTTAAGAGTTCGCGTGCGTGCTCGGGGCGGTCGTTGACGCCGTCGAGCATCACGTATTCGAAGGTCACGAAGTCGCGCGGGGCCTTGGCCAGGTAGCGGCGGCAGGCGGCCATCAATTCGGCCAGCGGGTATTTTTTGTTCAGAGGCACAATTTCGTTGCGCACCGCATCGTTGGAGGCGTGCAGGGAAACGGCCAGCGCCACCGGCATGTCTTCTTTGAGGCGATCCATCTGCGGCACCATGCCGGAGGTGGACACGGTAACGCGACGGCGGGAGAGGCCGTAGCCGTGGTCGTCGAGCATGATGGAAAGGGCGGTGACCACATTGTCGTAGTTGGCCAGCGGCTCGCCCATGCCCATCATCACCACGTTGGAGATGACGCGCTCGTTTTTCGGGGTGACGCCCAGCGCTTTATTGGCCCACCATAATTGGCCGATGATTTCGGCGGCGGAGAGGTTGCGGTTGAAACCCTGGCGGCCGGTGGAGCAGAAGGTACATTCCAAAGCGCAGCCGACTTGCGAGGAAATGCACAGCGTGCCGCGTTCGGCTTCGGGGATGAAAACGGTTTCCACGCCGTTGCCGGTGCCGACGTCGAGCAGCCATTTGCGGGTGCCGTCGCGCGATTCCTGCGCGGTCATCAGATCGGGCACGCCCACTTCGGCGCGGTCTTTCAGTTTGGCGCGCAGCGATTTGGCCAGATCGGTCATGTCGTCGAAATCGGCGGCGCCGCCCAGATGCATCCAGCGCATCACTTGGCGGGCGCGGAAGGGCTTTTCGCCCATTTGCGCGAAATGGTCGGTCAGGCCTTGGAGGTCGTAATTCAGCAGATTGGTTTTCATACGCGGGGAAACGGCGAGGGTATGTCTTTGTATATGGAATCTGTTTTCGGTGCAAGTCCCTATACAAAGAAAACCCGAAAGGCTACCTGAAGGGTTTTCAGGTAGCCTGTGGGGGTAATCGGATTTAGCGGGGGCAGATTTCGCCTTCGGGGAAGAAGAAAGTGATTTCGATGGCCGCGTTTTCCAGGCTGTCGGAGCCGTGAACGGCGTTGGCGTCGATGGATTCGGCAAAGTCGGCGCGGATGGTGCCGGCGGCGGCTTCTTTAGGATTGGTGGCGCCCATCAGCTCACGGTTTTTGGCCACGGCGTTTTCGCCTTCCAATACTTGGATCATTACCGGGCCGCTGGTCATGAATTTTACCAACTCGCCGAAGAAGGGACGCTCTTTGTGCACGGCGTAAAAGCCTTCGGCTTCGGCTTGGCTCAGGTGTTTCATTTTGGCGGCCACGATTTTCAGGCCGTTGTTTTCGAAGCGGCTGTAGATTTGGCCGATGACGTTTTTGGCGACGGCATCGGGTTTGATGATGGAAATGGTGCGTTCGATTGCCATGAGGCGGACTCCTTAAATTTAGTCGGTTAATCGGGCGGAAAAATCAATGCGGGCGGCATTCTAGCAAGTTTTTCCGGCTTTGGCTTGCGGGGAGACGGAAATTTTCATCTGTAAAGCGCGATGCGGCGGCGGTGTTTTTCAGGGCCGTGGGTAAAGAAAACAGGCTACCTGAAAAACGGGTTTCAGGTAGCCTGCGAAGGAGTGGGGCGGCCGGGGCTTATTCGATGTTCTGCACCTGTTCGCGCATCTGCTCGATCAACACTTTCAATTCCACCGAAGCTTGGGTGCATTCGGTGGCGATGGATTTGCTGCCCAGGGTGTTGGCTTCGCGGTTGAGCTCCTGCATCAGAAAGTCGAGCCGTTTGCCGACACTGCCTTTGCTGCCGGTGACGATGCGGCGCACTTCGGCGATGTGGGTGCGCAGGCGGCTGAATTCTTCGTCCACATCGGCTTTCTGCATGAAGATGGCGAACTCCTGCTGCAGGCGCTCGGTGTTCATATTGTGTACCGCATCGCGCAGGCGCTGCTCGGCTTTGTCCATGTGCTGCTGCAACAGCTGCGGGAACAACTGGGAGAGGATTTCGACGATGTCGTCCATGTTTTGCAGGCGTTTGAGCAGGTGTTGTTGCAGCTGCTCGCCTTCGCGGCGGCGGGCGCGGTTGAATTCGTCCAGCACTTCGCCCAGCAGTTCGGCCACGCTTTCGTTGAGGTCGCCGCCGTCTTCGGCAGGCGCGGCCAGTACGCCGGGGAAGGCCAGAATGTCGGCCACGCCCAGCTTGGCGATGCCGGGGTGCTGTTTGCGGATTTTCTGGTTGAGATCGGCCAGTTGGGCCACCAGTTTTTTGTCCACTTCCAAGGTTTGCGCCGTGCGGCGGCCGGTGTTTTGTAGCTGGATGCGGCATTCCAGTTTGCCGCGCGCCACGGCGGCGGAAATGGTTTCGCGCAGGCTGCCTTCCAAATGGCGCAACTCTTCGGGCATTTTGAACTGGATGTCCAAATAGCGGTGGTTCACCGCCCGCAGCTCCATGTACAGGCGTTTGCTGCCGCATTCGGCGCTGCCGTTGGCAAAGCCGGTCATACTGTGAATCATGTTTTGCTCCTACATTATCGGGTGAGAAAAGCAGGCCGAATATAGCATAAAGCGCGTGCTATAATCCGCGCCGTTTCCGCCTTTGCAAAGAGAACCGCCATGACTTACGCCCGCGCCGGCCGCGCCGCCGACGAACTCCGCCCCGTCAGCATCACCCCCCACTTCCTGCCTCATGCCGACGGCTCGGTGTTGATTGCCTGCGGCCACACCAAAATCATCTGTACCGCCACGGTGGAAGAAAGCCTGCCGCCGTTTTTGCGCGGCAAAGACCAAGGCTGGGTAACGGCCGAATACGGCATGCTGCCGGCCTCCACCGCTTCGCGCATGCGCCGGGAAGCGGCGGCGGGCAAACAAAGCGGGCGCACGCAGGAAATCCAACGCCTGATCGGCCGTTCGCTGCGGGCGGCGGTGGATTTGCAGCGTTTGGGCGAGCGTCAGATTTTGATCGACTGCGACGTGATTCAGGCCGACGGCGGCACCCGCACCGCCAGCATTACCGGCGCTTTTGTGGCGATGAGCCTGGCTGTGCAGAAGCTGCTGAAGGCCGGCATGCTGCTGTCCAACCCGATCCGCGAACAGGTGGCGGCGGTATCGGCCGGCGTGGTGGGCGGCGTGCCGCTGTTGGATTTGGACTACCCCGAAGACTCCGGCTGCGACAGCGACGTGAATCTGGTGATGACCGCATCGGGCAAAATCATCGAAATCCAAGGCACGGCCGAAGGCGCGCCCTTCAGCCACGCAGAATTGCTGCAACTGCTGGCCTTGGGGCAAAAAGGCATTGCCGAACTGGCGGTACATCAGCAAGCCGCGTTGCGGCAGGCTTAGGGTTTCGCCCCCAAGCGTTGCGGCGGTATGTTGGGTCAAAAGCCGCATCTGCGGTGTGGAACATGCCGGCAAGCTGCCCCATCTGGCTGCGCCGGCCGGTTTGACTGGCGCAACGTATCAAACCACTTCGCAAACATGATGGCAACGCGCCTCAATATTCTTTAGAAAAAGCCACAGAAACAGGCTACCTGAAGTTTTCAGGTAGCCTGTTTTAACATTTAAATATACAATTTAACTCTGTTTAGCAAGTAAAACGGGAAAAGCCATGACCAGTGCCAAAGGAAAAGCCAAAACTGCTGCCGCCCAGCCGGAGGCTGCTGCAGAACATCATGAGGGCCAAGACCTGCGCCAGCTGCTGCTCACGCTCTATCTCAAAAACAACCCCCAGCTGAAACACCAAGTGTTTATCTACACCTACAAAGGCGTTACCCACGAAAGCAGCAATCCTTTCCAATATGTGAGCGGCGAATTGGGGCCGGAAGTGAAAAAAAGCCTGATTCTGCAAAACATGCCGGCGGGCGAAATGATTCAGGCCTTTATCGTGCCCACCGCCACCCATGCCAAAGACGGCAGCTATGAAATCGAGAACACGGTGATTTACGGCAATAAGGTGGGCGTGCTGATTGAAATCGGCCTCGACAACGAACGCATCGACCGTTCGGAAAAATACCGCCAGTTTGCCGGCCTGGCCGACGCCATGCTGCGCCAGTTTGCTTAAATAGAGACCGCGTACAAGGTTTTTCCGTTAAACAGCGGTTCCGTTCGATAGTAAAGCAGGCTATCTGAAAACTTTCAGGTAGCCTGCTTTACTGTTGACGCTGTGCGTGCTGTTTATTTCACGGCGTCGAGTTTGGCTTGCCATTCGCTGCAGGTTTGGGCGCGGCCTTCCATTTTCAGTTCCGCCCGTTCCTTGCTCTGCATATTGACGGTATCAGCATAATCTGCATCGTTTCGCTTGCGCCACGTAGTCAGGGCGGTATCAACATCGCCGCCGGCTTTTTCCAGCATGGCATCAAAACCGCCGCTGCTGAGTGAATTAAAGTCACCGCCGAAACTCGTATATTTGTCGGGTTTTAGCTTTCCTTTGGCCTCTTCGCTTAAGGCAGCATAGTCACGGAAGACTTTTTCACAGCTTTGGGGCAATTTGCTCGCCCCCCCCCGCATCTGTGCAAGCGCTCAGGCAGGCGGCAGCAATCAAAGCAGCTGTATATTTGTGCATGAGTTTCCCTTTCTGTCATCAAGTGGATGAAACGGACAGCCCAGACTGTCTGAACAGCCTTATACGCTATAATCCGCCGTTATTCAATTGCCCGGGCTACCTGAAATGCAAGTCATCCAATACGAAAACTCCCCCTTCAAACTCCACCAGCCTTTCCCGCCCGCCGGCGACCAGCCCTCCGCCATTGCCGGCCTGCTCGAAGGACTTTCAGACGGCCTGGCTTACCAAACCCTGCTCGGCGTAACCGGCTCGGGCAAAACCTACACCATGGCCAACGTGATTGCCCGAAGCGGCCGCCCCGCCATCATCATGGCACACAACAAAACGCTGGCGGCGCAGCTTTATGCCGAGATGCGCGAGTTTTTCCCCGAAAACGCGGTGGAATACTTCGTTTCCTATTACGACTACTACCAGCCCGAAGCCTATGTGCCGTCGCGCGATTTATTTATCGAAAAAGATTCCGCGATTAACGAACACATCGAGCAGATGCGCCTTTCCGCCACCAAAAACCTGATGACGCGCAACGACGTGATTATCGTCGCCACCGTGTCCGCCATCTACGGTATCGGCGACCCTACCGAGTATCAACAAATGGTGCTTTCCGTAAAAGAAGGCGACACCATAGCCCAGCGCGACATCATCTCCACCCTCGTTTCCATGCAATACGAGCGCGGCGAAATGGATTTCAAACGCGGCTCCTTCCGCGTGCGCGGCGACGTAATCGACGTGTACCCCGCAGAAAGCTCCGACAACGCCTTGCGCATCAGCCTGTTCGACGACGAAATCGACCGCCTCGACCTCTTCGACCCGCTCACCGGCGGCAACATCCAGCGCGTCGGCCGCTACACCGTGTTCCCCTCCAGCCACTACGTTACCCCGCGCGACACCGTGCTGCGCGCCTGCGAAAGCATCAAAGAAGAATTGCGCGAACGCATTGATTTCTTTACCCAAGAAAACCGCCCCGTCGAAACCCAGCGCATCGAACAGCGTACCCGCTTCGACCTCGAAATGCTCTACGAAATGGGATTCTGCAAAGGCATCGAAAACTACTCGCGCCACTTTTCCGGCAAAAAAGAAGGCGAACCGCCGCCCACGCTGATGGATTACCTGCCAAGCAACGCCATCATGTTTATCGACGAAAGCCACGTTACCGTTACCCAAATCGGCGGCATGTACAAAGGCGACGCCAGCCGCAAACAAAACCTCGTCGACTACGGCTTCCGCCTGCCTTCCGCCCGCGACAACCGCCCGCTCAAATTCCACGAATTTGAAAAAATCATGCCGCAAACCATCTTCGTTTCCGCCACACCCGCCAAATACGAAGAAGAACACGCCGGCCAAGTGGTCGAACAAGTCGTGCGCCCCACCGGCCTGGTTGACCCGCAAATCGAAATCCGCCCCGTCGCCACCCAAGTGGACGACTTACTCAGCGAAATCAACGACCGCATCGCCAAAGGCGAGCGCGTACTCGTGACCACCCTCACCAAACGCATGGCCGAACAGCTCACCGATTATTACAGCGAACTCGGCATCAAAGTGCGCTACCTGCACAGCGACATCGATACCGTAGAACGCGTTGAAATCATTCGGGATTTGCGTCTCGGTCTGTTCGACGTGCTCGTCGGCATCAACCTCTTGCGCGAAGGCTTGGACATCCCCGAAGTATCGCTGGTCGCCATTCTCGATGCCGACAAAGAAGGCTTTTTGCGCAGCCACCGCAGCCTCATCCAAACCATCGGCCGCGCCGCACGCAACGTAAACGGCGTGGCGATTCTGTATGCCGACAAAATCACCGATTCCATGAAGGCCGCCATCGACGAAACCGAACGCCGCCGCGAAAAACAGATGAAATTCAACGAAGAACACGGCATCGTACCGCAGCAGATCAACAAAAAAGTGAAAGACATCATTGACGGCGTGTACCACGACGATTCAGGCAGCCCCAAAGGCAAAGGCCGTCTGAAAAACAAAGTGAAAGTGGGCGAAATCCACACCGAAGAAGACGCGATTAAAGAAATCGCCAAACTCGAAAAAGCCATGCAGCAGGCGGCAAGGGATTTGCAGTTTGAAGAGGCGGCGGTGTTAAGGGATAAGATACGGGGGATTAAGGAAGGGTTGTTGTTTGGGGCGGAGTGAAGTAGAGATGCTGCCCAAAAATATGGGCAGCATCTCTTTTTATTTAACCAAACGAAGCTTTGTAGAAGGTGGATTTAATATCTCACCCGCTTTATTTAAAGCTTCTGTTGCAGCGTTGATAGCGACGTCATGTAATATTTTATCCATTCCACCGTATTTAGAAATGAGAACATTTCGTGCAGCTGCACCAGAAACAGTTCGTCCATCTGATAATGTTATTTTCTGACACCATTTGTCTTTCATGGCATATTCTCCAAATAAGAGGATTTGCGTGAATTTTTACGAAGCCATTCATTGAGTACGGTTGCGCTCCATCTTGGACTTCGCCCTAACAAAATTGTTGGTTCAGGAAAAGTAGATAGCCCTGCAAATTCATCAGAACGGAGATTTGAATTAGCTGAAGATTGTTTATTGCGTCTCAATCTTTCAAATGTTGAGCGTGAAATACTAAGCTTTTGGCAAATATCATCAATCCCCAGCAAAACGTCATTTGATGCAAAATCAAAGGTCATTTACTTTTCCTTAAAAAAACAACTTGACGCATTATGATGCTTCATGACGCATCTGTCAAGCAGCAAGCGTAGGTTGGGTCGTAGACCCAACAAAACTGTTAAACTGCCTAAGCGTTGGGTTTGACAACTCAACCTACACATTGCATAAAAGGCTACTTGAAATGTTTTTAGCAAGCGTAGCCTGTGTGCCACCGACACGCACGCGTTGCTGAAATCTTTGAAACCGTATGCGTGTATTGCACATCCTACCCGCAAATAAACAACGAGGCCGCCTGAAAATTCAGCAAGCGTAGGTCGGATACTTGTATCCGACACAATGGTTGTTATTACAGAAATGTTTAATTATTTCGATGATTTATAAATGTCGGATTCGAGAATCCGACCTATATCTTGTATCATTTGTATTGGTTAATTCGTATAACAAGGGAAACCATACGGTATCGTCGGTATTACCGTACGGGCGGAACGTATTTCTTTACGGTGGTGGCACATAAGCGCCAACCGATTCTAACTGATGATGTTGTGCGCTCTGCTTTACGCGAGCAAGCGTAGCCTGCGTGCGTAGGGTGTGTGCCATCGGCACGCACGCGTTGTCGGAATCTTTGAAACTGTGTGCGTGGCCTACGCCACACACACTACCTGCAAATAAACAATAAGGCCGTCTGAAAATTCAGATGGCCTTAATGATGAAAGCAGGGTTAGGGAAAATCAATCATGGCTAAGTTAAACACAGGGAAAGGCAATAGCTTGGAAATCAGGCCTGTTGCTTATCATTATGTGGAAGATACGGAAACGGAAGAGTTTTATTACGATGTGATCGTTTGGCGCGGTAACCAACAAGAAAAGCCGGACAGCACGCTTTTTAGCGGCATACAGGGTTTTGACTGTGAGATTGACGATATCAGTATTGCTGATGCGATTCTACACGCATTGGCTAACGGGGTTGAGTATGAATTAAGCGATTGGTTTAATGGAGGATTTGATTTATGTATCACGCCTGAAACTGCTTGTGGGGAAGCCGAGCAAGCGTAGGTCGGATACTTGTATCCGACAAAATGGTTGATATTGCCGAAACGTGTAATCATTGTGATGGTACATAAATGTCGGCTTAATGGACATTTGGGTTGGTAAAAACCGCTGTAATCCTTAGCATACAAGGCTTTCAGCGGTTTTTTGCCAATGTTTGTTAAAAATGCCCGTTTTGCCATCAAAACACCCTTATCAAATACGGAAGAAAAAACGGTAGGCAAAGATATAAATGTTCTGCCTGCAACAAATTTCTCCCGGTCTCAAAGACACTCGACAATGACTGTCTTTTGTATGAGTACATCCACCTCAAACAAACTTATGCCCAACTGGCCCATCGGCACCGTTGCAGCTTAAAAACCATACAGCGCCGCCTCAAACAAGCCAGCCTGCATCGGCCGCCGCCGCCCCATCCGGTTGCCAACATCATCATGGACACAACCTACTTCGGCAGAGCTTTCGGCGTCATGGTGTTTATGAACAGCCTCAACGGCCAAGTGCTGCACAAGCAGTATGTGGCAAAAGAAAGTACCGTACTCTATGAACAAGGGTTAAAGGCTATTCTCAATAAAGGCATTGCCATTCAAAGCATCACTGCCGACGGCTTCAAAGGATTGAGCACACTGTATCCCGACATTCCTTTCCAACTCTGTCAATTTCACCAACAGCAAACCGTCCGCCGCTATCTGACCCGCCGTCCAAAGTCGGACGCAGGCAGAGAGCCGAAAGAGTTGGCTGACAGTTTGTTTGGCTACAGCAAAGCCGACTTTGAGAGTGAGCTGTTTTTATGGCATGCAAGACATCGCGACTATTTGAACGAACTCAGCTACAGCATAGACGGACACCAAAAGTGGTACACCCACAAAAGATTGAGAAGTGCTTACCACAGTCTGAGGCGCAACCTGAGCTATTTATTCACGTATCAACAAAATCAAAAACTGATGATACCGAACACCACCAACCGCTTAGAAGGGAAATTTGGCGAATTGAAGACCAAAATACGCTGCCATGCCGGGATGAGTATGGAATCTAAAAGACTGTTTATAGATAATTTCTTTGGAGTTTAGGAAGCAAAAAAGAGCTCAAAAACCAACCTAAATGTCCATTAGAGCAACTTCGACTAAAAACGTTACATAATAGGTTTTTTCTGGCAGCCGGAGCATGAGATGCGAGCCTATTCGCAAGACCTGCGAGATCGAGTACTGGGAGCGCTGGAGCGCGGAGAGCGACCCAGCGCCATTGCCCGTCGTTATGAAGTCAGCCGCATGTGGGTATATCGGGTGCGTGATCGCTTCGAAAAAGAAGGCGAGCGCAGCAGCAGGCAGCAAGGCGGCAAGCGCATCTCCCGGCTGGCGCCAGTAGAGGGCATGATCCGCGACTGGATCAAGGCCGATCCCGATCTGACCTTGGTGCAAATGTGCGAGCGTTTGGCCGGGCATGGCATCAGCATCAAACCCTCGGCCTTGTGGCACCAGCTCAACAAATGGCGGCTGAGCTTCAAAAAAAACGCTGCACGCCAGCGAGCAGGAACGTGAAGACGTGCAGCAGGCACGGGCGAGCTGGATACAGCAGCAGGCCCGGCTCGATGCCAGGCGCCTGGTATTTCTGGACGAGACCTGGAGCAGCACCTGCATGACGCCGCTGCGCGGGCGCGCCCCGCGCGGTCAACGCTGCGTGGCCAGCGCCCCGCATGGGCACTGGAAGACCAGCACCTTCATTGCCGCCTTGCGCTGTGATGCACTGACGGCCCCCATGGTGACCGATGGCCCCATCAATGGCGCCGTGTTTCTGGCGTGGGTCAAAACCTTTCGGTGCCCGACACTTCGCCCTGGCGACATCGTCATTGCCGACAACCTCTCCAGCCACAAAGTGGCGGGCGTGCGAGAAGCCATCGAAGGCGTGGGCGCCAGCATTCGCTATCTGCCGCCGTACTCGCCGGATTTGAACCCCATCGAGAAGCTGTTTGCCAAGTTCAAGGCGCTGCTGCGCAGGGCGGGCGAGCGCACGGTGGGTGCGCTGTGGCAGCGCATGGGGCAGCTGGTTGATTTGTTCTCGGCTCAAGAGTGTGCCAATTACTTCAAATCAGCTGGGTATGTAATGAATTAAATCGAAATTGCTCTAGGCCGAATCGACATTCATCTGGTATCTTTGGCGGATGACCAAGACCAAGCATCCGCGGCCCCGCCGCTACGAATTAACCCAAACCCAATGGGAGCGGATCGAAGATCTGCTCCCAGGCAAGGCCGGTGACCCCGGGCGTACGGCAGCGGACAACCGCAGCTTCGTCAATGGCGTGCTGTGGGTGTTGCGCTCCGGGGCGCGCTGGAGCGATCTGCCCACGCGCTACGGAGCCTACAAGAGCGTGCACAAGCGCTTCACCCGCTGGGCGGCCAAGGGTATCTGGGAGCTGGTGTTCCAGTCCCTGATTCAGGATCGAAGCAACGAGTATCTGATGATCGACAGCAGCATTGTCCGGGCGCACGCACAGGCGGCGACCGGAAAAGGGGGGCGGCACACCCGGCTCTGGGGCGTTGCCGAGGAGGTCTGAGCACGAAGATCCACATGGCGACAGATGGCCAGGGCCGACCGGTGCGATTCATCCTCACTGGCGGCCAGCGTAACGACATCACGCAAGCCCCAGCGCTGCTGGCCGGGTTCAAGCCCAAGTACGTCTTGGCCGACAAAGGCTATGACAGCCGGCAACTGGTGGCGCTGATCCACTCGCTCGGCGCCCAGGCGGTGATCCCGCCTCGCAGCTGCCAGCAGCCGCGTGCCTACGACAAAGCACGCTACCGGCTACGCAATCGCATCGAGCGTTGCTTTGCCAGGCTCAAGCAGTTCCGCCGCATCGCCACTCGTTTTGACCGCAAGCCCTCTCACTTCCTGGCTTTCCTCTATCTCGCATCAATTACCTTGTGGGTGGGTTGAATGTCGATTCGGCCTAGAAGCTAAGTTCTCTAAAAACCAACCCAAATGTCCATTAAGCCTAAATGTCGGATTCAAGAATCCGACCTACATCTTGTATCATTTGCATGGATCAATTTATATAACAAGGGGAAAACCATGCGGTATCGCCGATATTACCGTGCGGGCGGGACGTATTTCTTTACGTTGGTGGCGCATAAGCGCCAACGGATTCTAACCGGTGATGCGGTGCGTTCGGCCTTGCGTGAGGCCGTGTTGGCGGTACGGGAAAAATACCCGTTTGAAATCGCGGCATGGGTGTTGATGCCCGATCATCTGCATACCATTTGGCATCTGCCTGAAAACGATGCGGATTTTTCCGAACGCTGGCGGCAAATCAAACGGCACAGCCAATATTTAATCGGTGCCGACACGCGTTTATGGCAAAAACGGTTTTGGGAGCATGCTATTTGTGATGAAGCGGATTTTACCCGTCATTTCGATTATGTGCATTTCAATCCGGTGAAACACGGCCATGTGTCAAAGGTATCTGATTGGCCGTTTTCTACCTTTCATCGCTATGTAAAACAAGGCACTTATCCGCTAAATTGGGGCGGGAATGGATCGGATTTTGTGGTGGCGTATGATGAATGAAGGTGTTGGGTTCGAGCATCCAAGCTATATCTGCCACTCAAGCTACATCGCATTAAAGGCTACCTGAAAGCCGTTTCAGGTAGCCTTGGTTTTATCTCAAGCAGGCGGTTACAGATTGCTGACCACGGTATAGACCATGGAGCCGATGTAGTTGCCGATGATGTAGCCCACGGTGCCGATTACCAGAATCGGGCCCACCAGCGAGCGCCAGCCTTGGCCGATGGCCAGGGCGGCGGCGGTGGTGGGGCCGCCGATGTTGGCGTTGCAGGCGAGGGTGATTTCTTCAATGCTGTATTTGAAGAGTTTGCCGGCGATGAGGGTAACCAGCAGGTTTACCACGGCCACGGTGAGGGTGAAGATAAACAGCAGCGGGGCGTTTTGCAGGATCAGCGGGATGGAGGCGGGGATGCCGATCACCACGAAGAAAAGGTAGATGCCGTAGGTGCCCAGCTCCTGGCTGCCGTTGAGCTTGGCCATGCCGCGCGGGAAGAGGGCGATGGCGGCGAAGGTAAGGGTGGTGAGCAGCAGGTATTTGTCGGTCACCAGGCCGATCAGCATGTCGGTGAGGATGTTTTCGCCGCTGCCCAAAATGCCTTTGAGGTATTTGGAGAGGGTGAAGGACACGGCCACCAGCAGCATGGCGGCGCCCAGCGAAAGGGCGATGTTTTGCAGCGAGATGTCTTTGGCGCGCCAGAAGGCGGCGGCTTGGTTTTCGCCTTCGGCCGCAACGGAGGAGGTGTCGCTGTGGCGCTGGCCCCAAACGCGGCGCACCAGCGGGGAGGCGGCCAGACCGATCAGAATCAGGAAGTAGCAGGCCATCATCAGGTTGTCGGCCACGATGGTGGCGGCTTTCATGCTGTCGGAGGGTTGCAGTTTGGCGGCCATGGCGGCGAAGTTGACGCCGCCGCCGCTGTAAGAAGCGGAAATCATGCCAGCGATTTTATCGAGTTCGGGGATGTGGTGGCGCAGCATGAGGAAGGCGAGCAGGGTGCCGACCACGGTGCCGGCGGAGCTGAGCAGAAAGAGAAACAGCAGGCGGCGGCTTTCTTTGAAGACGGCGTGCAGATCGAGCTGGAACAGCAGCAGCGGAATAGCCAGCGGCACGATGTAGCCCCAGACAGCGTCGTAAACCGGCGCGTCCACCGGCACCAATCCGAGGTTGGAGGCGGCCAGTGCAATCAGCAGGGCGATGACGGCGCCGGGGATTTTCACCGCCCAGCGCGCTTTTTGTTCGATCACGATGGCGGCGGCGGCGGCCAGCATCAGAAAAGTCCACAACAGCAGGGTGTTGTCGGCAGCAATTAAAGGCTGCATGGTGGTTCTCCTTAATGTTTGAGGGTAATCAAGTGTGTGGGAAATCGGGCGGTTGGCCGGCTTTCAGGTAGCCTGATCGGGCGCGGTGGCCGTGGTGTAAGGCGGCAGTCGGGCGGCGTAAATGCTTGCCGTTGCGGCTCAGGGCAGGTGGGCGGCGCCGAATAGGGCTTGGCCGGCACCGCTGAAATAGGCCCAGTTTTGGTTGCCGTAATCGAAATGCCACCATTCGGTGGGCAGGTTGGTGAAGCCGGCGGCCAGCATGGTGTGGATGAGGATGCGGCGGTGTTGACGGGCAGGGGCGGGCGCTTCGTGTTCCAGGGCGCTGCTGTGGGAGCGGTGGCTGGGTTCGTCGAAGGCGGTGCCCATGTCGAGCGTTTGGCCGCTGGCGGTGTCGAACAGAGTGAGGTCCACCGAGCCGCCGGTGAGGTGCGGCGGGGTCATGCCCGGGCGGTGGGGATTGGCGACGAATTGGTCGAGCGCGGTTTGGATTTGCGCTTCGTCGTATTCGGGATGGCGCGCCACAATCTGGCTGCGGAAGCTTTCGCGCAGGGCGCCTTGTACGGCAAGCGAGCGCCAGCCGTCGAGAACCTCGAAGCCGTAGGCTTCGGGCAGGGCGTTGAGTGCGGCCAGCAGACGTTCGATTACCGGCGCGCGCAGGAAAATCTCGGCGCCGGCGCCGGTAATGCCCTGCTCGAAATACACCGGGCGCGAACGCAGGCGGGGATGGGCGGGCAGAGTTTGCAGCGGTGCGCCGCATTCGGCAACAGGAACGGCCGCGATGTGCGGCCAATGGAAATCTGCAGAGGCAGTAAGCGGAGGGTACAGCATGATGTGTGTGTTGGGCTTATTGGCATTAATTATTGTTAAGTAAGTTAAACCAAAATGCGCTATTCCGCAAGGGGCGCGGCGGGTTTGGCAGACGGCAGGCGGGTTTTCAGCGGCGGATGGTTTTGCTAGGCGGAAAACAGGCTACCTGAAAGGTTTCAGGTAGCCTGTTTGCTGGTGGCGGGCGGGGCTTATTCTTTAACCAAACGGGTGCCGGCGAGGAAGTCGTACAGAAACTGGCGGGAAGGGTGCACCAGGGCGAAACCCCAAGGCAGAATCCACCACAGGCAGGCGAGGCCGGCGGCGGTTTTGGGCGGCAGGCCGTTGAGGCTGCGCAGGCCCCAATAGGCCAGCATGGGCAGCAGCACCACGCAGATCACGCCCCAGATAAAGCGTGAGCGCAGCTGGCGTGCGGAAGGGCGGCCGCCGGCGGCAGTTTGCAGTTGCAACCCCCATACCTGCATCGGCAGGGTGCGGCCGCGGCGGCGCCAGCTGAGGCTGAAATACAGCCACCAAGCGGCGAGAAAAATCAGGCTCACCGCCACGCGGGCGGCGGAGGGAAAGGTGTGCAGCAGGCTGTTGGCGGCGGCGGCGGGAATCAGGGCCACGCAGCTGACGGCGGCCACCAGCAGGCTCTCGTAACAGAGGGCGGCGAGGCGGCGTTTGAAGGAGGCGGGAGTGGGATTCATGCGAAATGCTTCCGATAAAAGGCGAGAAGGGTGTCGGTGTGTTCGGGCAGGCTACCTGAAAAGGGATCGATGCTGAAATCGGCGGGCAGTTTGCGCAGCCAGGTGAGCTGCCGTTTGGCCAGCTGGCGGGTGGCGGCGATGCCTTGCGCGGTGAAGGTGGCCGGGTCGGTGTCGCCGGCCAGGTGCGACCAGGCTTGGCGGTAGCCGACGCAACGCATGGCGGGATGCTCGGCGGTGAGTTCGGGCCAGTCTTGCTGCAGGCGGCGGACTTCGTCGAGCAGGCCCTGTTCGAGCATGGCGAGGAAGCGGCGCTCGATGTTTTGGTGCAGTAGGGCGCGGTCGGCGGGAATCAGGGTGACGGTGCGCAGCGGCAGCGGCTCAGGGGCGGCGGCCTGTTCGGCAAAGTGCCGGCTCAGCGGTTTGCCGGTGATGAGGAACACTTCCAAAGCGCGTTCGATGCGTTGGCTGTCGGCCGGCTCGAGGCGGGCGGCGGTGTCGGGGTCGGCCGCCTGCAGGCGGGCGTAGAGGGCGGCCAGGCCGTGCTGCTGTTTCTGCTGCTGCAGCTCGGCGCGCACGGCGGGGTCGGCTTCGGGCAGGCGGTTGAGGCCGTGGGTGAGGGCGTGGTAATACATCATGGTGCCGCCCACAATCAGCGGCAGGCGGCCGCGGCGGCGGATGTCGGCGCACAGGCGCAGGCAGTCGGCCACGAAATCGGCGGCGCTGTAACTTTCGGTGGGCGGAATGATGTCGATCAGATGGTGCGGCACGGCGGCTTGTTCGGCGGCGCTGGGTTTGGCGGTGCCGATGTCCATGCCGCGGTAAACCAGGGCGGAATCGAGGCTGATGATTTCCAGCGGCAGGCGTTCGGCCAGCGAAAGGGCCAGCGCGGTTTTGCCGGCGGCGGTGGGGCCGAGCAGGGCAAGGGCGTGTGGGGTGTCGGACATGGGCGGAACAATGGGGCGGATCTGCAGGGGAAGTATCGGCAGAGAAGGCTAGCTGAAAAGCGGCCCATTCTACCTTGTCCGGCCGATAAACTGAATTGCCGCCGAGGCCCGGCTTTCAGGTAGCCTGAAAATCGGGTACAGTTCGGGCTTTACCGATTTTTGCATGTCGCCGCCATGATCCACAGCCAGTTTTCCCGCATCGGCATCGTTACCCGCCCGCAAACGCCGCACATCGCAGAGAGCCTGCGTGAACTGGCGGCGTTTTTGCTCGAACAGCGGATTGAGGTGTTTCTCGACGAGGCTTGCGTGGCGGAAGGGCTGCTGCCGGCGGAATTGGCGGCACGCTGCGGCGTGGTGTCGAAAAACGAGATGGGCGCGCATTGCGATTTGGTGGTGGTGCTCGGCGGCGACGGCACTTTTCTTTCCGTGGCGCGCAAGCTGGCGCCCTACCGCGTGCCCATGATGGGCGTGCATCAGGGGCATTTGGGCTTTCTCACCCATGTGCCGCGCGGCGACATGCTCAACAGCATCGGCGGCATGCTCAGCGGCAAATACCTGCCTGAGGAGCGGATTCTGCTCGAATGCAGCGTGTGGCGCGGGCACGAGGAGCTGAAAACCTCGCTGGCGCTCAACGATGCGGTAGTCAGTCGCGGCGGCATGGGACAGATGATTGAATTTGAAGTGTTTATCAATCAGGAATTTGTGTATACCCAGCGTTCCGACGGCCTGATTGTGGCCACGCCCACCGGCTCGACCGCTTATGCGCTGGCCGCCGGCGGCCCGATTTTGCAATCCACCCTGCGCGCGCTGACGCTGGTGCCGATTTGCCCGCAATCCATGACCAACCGGCCGATTGCGGTGTCGGACACCTGCGAAATCGAAATCCTCATCACCAAGGCCGGCGACGCCCGCGCCCATTTCGACGGCCAGTCGTATGTGGACATTCATTCGATGGACCGCATCGTTATCCGCCGCTACCGCAACACCCTGCGCGTGCTGCACCCCACCGATTACCAGTATTACAAAACCCTGCGCCAGAAGCTGCATTGGGGCGAACAGCTGGTGTGAGAGGGAGACAGAACAAATCATGTTCGATTTGGGTTTTGCAAAGGTCTCAGCTCTTGCAATGAAGGCAAAATTTCAGGCTACCTGAAGGGTTTCAGGTAGCCTGAAATGTTAGATGCACTGTGTTAGACGACATGACCCGCAACGGCAGGAGCGGCATTTCCCGCCAGCCTCAGCTCAGCCCACGCGGTAAAACGCCAGGCTGCCGAGCAGATTGGGCAGGGTCTGCACCCGTTTGCCGCCGGCCATCACGGCGCGTTCGAGGATGCGGATGCCGTTTTTGGCGCACAGGCGCTCGAAGTCGTGCAGGGTGCACCAGTGGATGTTGGGCGTGTCATACCAATCGTAAGGCATGCGCTCGCTCACCGGCATGTGGCCGCCCAGCGCGATTTGCAGGCGGTTGCGCCAGTAGCCGAAGTTGGGGAAGGAAACGATGGCTTCGCCGGCCACCCGCGTCAGCTCGTGCAGGATGTTTTCGGTGTTCTGCATGGCTTGGATGGTTTGGCTGAGCACGATCACATCGAAGCTTTGGTCTTTGAAGTCGCGCAGGCCCTGTTCGAGGTCGGCCTGAATCACGTTCACGCCGCGGGCGACGGCGGCCAGCACGCTGGCGGTGTCGATTTCCACGCCGTAGCCGCGGCAGTGTTTCTGCCGCACCAGCGCGGAGAGCAGTTCGCCGCTGCCGCAGCCCAAGTCGAGTACGCGGCTGCCGGCGGGAATCCAGTCGTAAATCAGCTGCAGGTCGTCGCGCAGAATCATGGGCAAAGCTCCTTGTCGATGTTGTCCATATAGGCGGCGACGGCTTTCAGATAGGGTTCGTCCTCCATCAAGAAGGCATCGTGGCCGTGGTCGGACACCACTTCCACGTATTGCACGTCTTTGTCGGCCGCCACCAAGGCGCGCACCAGCTCGTGCGAACGTTCGGGGGAAAAGCGCCAGTCGGTGCTGAAGCTGGCGACAAAAAACTTGGCCTGCGCCTGCCGTAAGGCCGCTTCGAGGTCGTGCTGGTAGTCGGCGGCGGGGTCGAAATAATCCAGTGCTTTGGTCATCAGCAGGTAGGTGTTGGCATCGAAGCGTTCGGCAAATTTGTCGCCCTGATAGCGCAGATAGCTTTCCACTTCGAATTCGACGCCGTAGCCGAATTGGAAGCCGTCGCTGCGCAGCTGGCGGCCGAATTTTTCGCCCAAGCCGCTTTCGGCCAGATAGGTGATGTGGCCCATCATGCGGGCGATGCGCAGGCCGCGGCGCGGAATGGTGCCGTGCTCGGCGTAGTGGCCCTGATGGAAATCGGGGTCGGTGATGATGGCTTGGCGGGCGACGTCGTTGAAGGCGATGTTTTGGGTGGAGAGCTTGGGCGCCGAGGCGATGACCAGGGCGTGACGCAGACGGGCGGGGTAGTCGATGGCCCATTGCAGCGCCTGCATGCCGCCGAGGCTGCCGCCCATTACCGCCGCCCAGGTGTCGATGCCGAAGTGGTCGGCCAGCATGGCTTGGGTGCGCACCCAGTCTTTCACCGTGACCACGGGAAAATCGGCGCCGTAGGCGCGGCCGGTTTCGGGGTTGGTGCTCAAGGGGCCGCTGCTGCCGGCGCAGCCGCCCAAGTTGTTGAGGCCGACCACGAAAAAGCGGTTGGTGTCCACCGGTTTGCCGGGGCCGACCATGCTGTCCCACCAGCCGGGGTATTTGTCGTCGGCATGGTGGCGGCCGGCTACATGGTGGGTGCCGGAGAGGGCGTGGCAGATCAAGACGGCGTTGGATTTGTCGGCATTGAGCGTGCCGTAGGTTTCGGTAATCAGCTCGAAACGCGGCAGGGTGCGGCCGTTTTGCAGGGTAAACGGCTGCTCGAACACAATGGTTTGCGGGACAATAATGCCCACGGAGGCGGCAGGGTGCATGGCGGATGCGTCGGAAATCGGCAAAGGCGCTTATTATAGCGGAGAAACGTGCGCCCATCAGGCCGGGCGGCAAGAAATCAGGCTACCTGAAAGCTTTCAGGTAGCCTGTTGTGTGGCCCCGCCGACAGGAATCGAACCTGTATTTTACGCTTAGGAGGCATACGTTCTATCCGTTGAACTACGGCGAGGGAGATTTAAAGATTCAAGACACGCGCGCCACCGATTCTTCGGCCAACTGGCGCATGGCTTGGCGCACTTCGCTTTCGGGCAGGGCCTCGAGGCAGAGGAGGGCTTTTTCCACCGCGGCGTGGGCTTGGGCGGCGGCGTAGTCGAGCGCATCGGAGGCGCGCACGTGGGCGTAGATTTTGTCGAAATAGCCGCGGTCGGCGTTTTGCAGGGCGTGGCGCACGTCGGCGGCGGCTTCGGGGCTGCCTTGGCGCATCAGGTAAATCAGCGGCAGGGTGGGTTTGCCTTCGGCCAGGTCGTCGCCGACATTTTTGCCGATTTGTTCGGGGCTGCCGGAGTAGTCGAGCACGTCGTCGATGATTTGGAAGGCGGTGCCCACATACATGCCGTAATCTTTCAGGGCCTGCTCCTGCTCGGCAGAGGCGCCGGCCAGAATGGCGCCCACTTGGGCGGCGGCTTCAAACAGCTTGGCGGTTTTGTATTGGATGACCTGGACGTATTCGGCCTCGGTGATGTCGATGTTGCCGATGTTCATCAGCTGCATCACTTCGCCTTCGGCGATGATGTTGGTGGCATCGGCCATCACCTGCAGGATTTTCATGCTGTCGGCCCCCACCATCAGCTGGAAGGCGCGCGTATAAAGGAAGTCGCCCACCAGCACGGCGGCGGCATTGCCGAACAGATTGTTGGCCGTTTGGCGGCCGCGGCGCAACTCGCTTTCGTCCACCACGTCGTCGTGCAGCAGGGTGGAGGTGTGGATGAACTCCACCATGGCGGCCAATTCGTACAGCCGTTCGCTGTCGTAACCCAAAGCCTTGCCGGCCAGAATGGTGATCACCGGGCGCAGCCGCTTGCCGCCCGCGCCGATGATGTAGGTGCCGATTTGCGAGATCAGCGCCACTTCCGATTGGACGGCGCGGTTGATCACCGTATTCACGCGGCCCAAATCGGCCGTCAGGTTTTTTTGGAAATAAGGGAGGTTTTCAAGCATGGTGTGCAATATAGTGGGCGCGCATGGGATCGGGTTTGCGGAAATCCGGCCGGGGCCGTATTGGCAAAAAGGCGCGGCATTATAACAGCAGGCGGGCGTTTCTGCACGGCATCTGCCGCGCCCCAAAGCGGCAGGCTACCTGAAAGCGCCTTGCTGCGGTAGGCGGTTTTCAGTAAAATGCCGTGCTTCTTCGGGTAGGGCGGGCTTCTGCCCAGAAAAGCACGTTACGCAGCCGTTTTTGCTGTCGGGCGTGTTTTTTTTAGCCGCCGTGACGGCTGCTCGCCCATCAAAACCATCCGGCCGGCCCGACCTTTTCCGACAACGAACAGGAATCCATCATGACTTCCCCTGCAATTTTAGTGCTTGCCGACGGCAGCGTCTTCCGCGGCACGTCCATCGGCTACGAAGGCGCCACTTCCGGCGAAGTGGTGTTCAATACGTCGATGACCGGCTATCAGGAAATCCTGACCGACCCTTCCTATCGCAAGCAAATCGTCACCCTCACTTATCCGCACATCGGCAACACCGGCACCAACGGCGAAGATGAGGAAAGCGGCGCGGTGCATGCCGCCGGTCTGATTGTGCGCGACTTGCCGCTGTTGCACAGCAATTTCCGCAGCAGCGAAAGCCTGCAGGACTATCTGGTGCGCCACCGCACGGTGGCGATTGCCGACATCGACACCCGCCGCCTCACCCGCATCCTGCGCGACAAAGGCGCGCAGGCCGGCGCGATTCTGACCGGCAGCGAGGCCACCGAAGAAAAAGCCCGCGAACTGATTGCCGAGTTCGGCAGCATGGTGGGCAAGGATTTGGCCAAAGAAGTCACCGTGAAAGAAGCCTACCAATGGACGGAAGGCGAATGGCAATTGGGCCACGGTTTTGTGACCCCGGATGCGCAGCCCTATCATGTGGTGGCCTACGACTTCGGCGTGAAAACCAATATCCTGCGTATGTTGGCCGCCCGCGGCTGCCGCCTCACCGTGGTGCCCGCACAAACCCCGGCCAAAGACGTGCTGGCGCTGAATCCCGACGGCGTGTTCCTTTCCAACGGCCCCGGCGACCCCGAGCCTTGCGACTACGCGATTGCGGCGGTCAAAGAATTGCTGGAGAGCAAAAAACCACTGTTCGGCATTTGCTTGGGCCACCAGCTGCTCGGTTTGGCCCTGGGCGGCAAAACCCGCAAAATGACCTTCGGCCACCACGGCGGCAACCATCCGGTGCAGGATTTGGACAGCGGCAAGGTGGTGATCACCAGCCAAAACCACGGTTTCGAAGTGGACGCCGACACACTGCCCGCCCATGTGAAAGTGACCCACCGCTCCCTGTTTGACGGTTCGCTGCAAGGCATTGAATTGACCGACCGTGCCGCCTTCAGTTTCCAAGGCCACCCCGAAGCCAGCCCGGGTCCGCACGACGTGTCTTATCTGTTCGACAAATTCATCGACAGCATCCGGGCTGCCAAAGCCGCTTAAGCCGTTTGCTTCTCCGACTGAGGGGAAGCATCACAAAACGCCGCCATCCTGATTGGGTTCGGGATGGCGGCGTTTTTTATGGGGCGTCGGCGACCAGGGCTCAGGCTACCTGAAAAAGCCGTCGCTCGGTTGCGGAAAATCCTAACCGTCGTTTTGGCTGTGTTCGCCGTGGCGGTCGAGTACTTTCATCGCCGCGCGCATCCAGCCCCAGGCCAATTCGTATTGTTCGCCGAAAGCCTCCCATAGGGCGTCTTCGCTCATCACGCTGTATTCGCCTTCGGTGTGCAGGCAAACCGGCAGGCCGTTTTCGATGGCTTGGTGCAGTTCGAGGTACTCACGGTCGTAAAAGGCGGACAGCTTGCGCATCACTTCGGCGGCCTGCCGCCATTCTTCTTGGGCGGCTTCCAGCTTGGGTTTGAGGCGCAGCCACTCGCGGTACAGCGCCTGGATTTCGTTGATGCGGGTTTGGGCCTGTTCGGCGCTAGGTGTGTTCATGGGATGAGGCCATAAAAGGGTTTCAGGTAGCCTGAACGGGAAAGCAGAGGCGTTTACAAGCCCAATTCGTTGAGGAAGCGTACGTCGTCGGCCCAGCCGGATTTCACTTTCACCCACACGCGCAGAAACACTTTGGTGTCGAACAGCTTTTCCATATCGAGGCGGGCTTCGGTGGAGATTTTTTTCAGCTTTTCGCCGTTTTTGCCGATCACAATCGGCTTCTGATTTTCTTTGTCCACCAGCACGGCGATGTAGATGTGGTAGAGGCCGTCTTCCTCTTTGAACTGCTCCACTTCCACATTCATTGCATAGGGCAGCTCCTCGCCCAGATAGCGGAACAGTTTTTCGCGCACGATTTCCATGGCCAGAAAGCGGCTGGATTTGTCGGTGACCATGTCTTCGGGGTACAGCGGGATGCCTTCCGGCAAAAACGGCTTGAGGGCCGAGAGCAGATTGGCAATGCGCAGGCCGTGTTTGGCGCTCACCACTTCCACGCCGGCAAAATCGAATTCGGCGCGCACGCCGGCGATAAAGTGTTCCAGCGCCAGGCGGTCTTTGGCCTTGTCTTTGTCGATTTTGTTCACCACCAGCAGCACCGGCGTGTGCCGCGGCAGCTGCTTGAGCACGGTGCGGTCGGCTTCGGTGAAACGCATGGCTTCGATCACGAAAGCCACCACGTCCACCCCGCTCATCGCCTCGGTAACGTTTTGGTTTAAGCGGTCATTGAGGGCGTTGCGGTGGTCGGTTTGGAAACCGGGGGTGTCCACAAACACCAGTTGGGCGGTGTCGTCGGTGTAGATGCCGGTTACCTTATGGCGCGTGGTTTGCGCTTTTTTGCTGGTGATGCTGATTTTTTGGCCGATCAGGTGGTTCATCAGCGTGGATTTGCCCACATTGGGGCGGCCGACTATGGCGATAAAGCCGCAGCGGTAGCCGGGTGGTACATCGGGCAGAGGGGTGTCGTACATAAGGGCTTTCAGGGGGCGGTTGCGGCAGGGGGTGCCGTATCTAAAGTCAGATGCGGCAGGGCGAGGTAGGTTTCCGACTGCATTTCGGTGAGCCGGCTGGCGCTGCGCACGAATTCGTGGGCGAAGTCGCCGCTGGTGTAAAGCTCGTCCGGCTGGGCTTCCAAGGTGGCGCAGAGTTTGACGCGGTAGTCGTACAAGACATCAATCAGCCAGGTCAGCCGGCGGGCTTCGGCCCGTTGGGCGGCATCGAGCTTGGGAATGTGCGACACGAATACGGTGCGGTATTGCTCGGCTAAGGTCAGGTAGTCGGTTTGCGCGCGCGGGCCGCGGCACAATTCGTCGAAATGAAACCAGATCGCGGTGTCGCTCTGCCCCAAGGTGCGCAGTTCGCGGCCGTGCAGGGTGATGCTGCCGGCTCGGGCGGGGGCGCCGTTCATGCGGGCGAACAGTTCGCCCAAACGGGCTTCCTGTTCGGCGCCGGCGGGGATGTAGAAAATATCGGCCGGGGTCAGCGTGCGCTGGCGGTAGTCGTGGCCGCCGTCCACATTCAGCACGCTCAACTCGCGTTCGATCAGGGCGATGGTGGGCAGGAAGCTGCTGCGGTTCTGGCCTTGAGGATAGAGATCGGCCGGTGCGTAATTCGAGGTGGCCACCAACACCACGCCTTCGGCAAACAGGCCTTCCAGCAGGCGGCCGAGAATCATGGCATCGGCAATGTCGCTGACGTGGAATTCGTCGAAACACAGTACCCGCACGTCCATGGCGATTTCGCGTGCCACCGAGCGCAGCGGGTTGGCTTCGCTTTTCAGTTCGCCCATGCGGCGGTGGACGTCGGCCATAAAGGCGTGGAAATGCACCCGTTTTTTGCGGCGGTAGGGCAGGCAGCCGTAGAAGGCGTCCATCAGGAAACTTTTGCCACGGCCGACGCCGCCGTAAAAATACAGTCCTCTAGGTGCGCGGGGCGAGCGCAGGCTGCGGCCGAGAAAGCGGTTGCGCTTGCGTTTGAACATCATCAGTTCGCCCCACAAGTCGTCCAACAGGCGGATGGCGCGCTCCTGAGCCGGATCGCGGATGAAACCCGGCTGGCTGGCAGCGGCCTGATACCAGCTTAAGGGGCTGTGGCCGGCAAAATCGGGCGGGGTGAAGGCGGAAGAGGTCATGGTGAACGGTGGCGAAAAAAGAGACGTATTTTACCAGCCGAACCCGCGGGCGCAAGAACTTCGCTTTCAGTAAGCGGGGCTGTTCTCTTGGGGCATGAACGCACAAGGCAGGGTGTGTCGCAGGTGGGTAAAAGTTGCCGGCTGAGACCTTTGCAAACCCCTCCATCTGCGGTGCATTTCTTCGTTGTGTGTTTATGCCCTATGGGTACTGCTCGCTAACTTGCCTATCTAGGTGATATGTCTTTCCCACGGGAATTCCTAGCGCTCACGCTCGCTGCGCCGCTACGCCTTGAACTGCATCCACATCTGGGGGTTTTGCAAAGGTCTCCGGCTGTTTGTTTTTTGGCGTGTCCGGCCATCATGCCGGATGAGCTTAGAGCAACTTCGACTAAAAACGTTACATAATAGGTTTTTTCTGGCAGCCGGAGCATGAGATGCGCGCCTATTCGCAAGACCTGCGAGATCGAGTACTGAGAGCGCTGGAGCGCGGAGAGCGACCCAGCGCCATTGCCCGTCGTTATGAAGTCAGCCGCATGTGGGTATATCGCGTGCGTGCTCGCTTCGAAAAAGAAGGCGAGCGCAGCAGCAGGCAGCAAGGCGGCAAGCGCATCTCCCGGCTGGCGCCAGTAGAGGGCATGATCCGCGACTGGATCAAGGCCGATCCCGATCTGACCTTGGTGCAAATGTGCGAGCGTTTGGCCGGGCATGGCATCAGCATCAAACCCTCGGCCTTGTGGCACCAGCTCAACAAATGGCGGCTGAGCTTCAAAAAAAACGCTGCACGCCAGCGAGCAGGAACGTGAAGACGTGCAGCAGGCACGGGCGAGCTGGATACAGCAGCAGGCCCGGCTCGATGCCAGGCGCCTGGTATTTCTGGACGAGACCTGGAGCAGCACCTGCATGACGCCGCTGCGCGGGCGCGCCCCGCGCGGTCAACGCTGCGTGGCCAGCGCCCCGCATGGGCACTGGAAGACCAGCACCTTCATTGCCGCCTTGCGCTGTGATGCACTGACGGCCCCCATGGTGACCGATGGCCCCATCAATGGCGCCGTGTTTCTGGCGTGGGTCAAAACCTTTCGGTGCCCGACACTTCGCCCTGGCGACATCGTCATTGCCGACAACCTCTCCAGCCACAAAGTGGCGGGCGTGCGAGAAGCCATCGAAGGCGTGGGCGCCAGCATTCGCTATCTGCCGCCGTACTCGCCGGATTTGAACCCCATCGAGAAGCTGTTTGCCAAGTTCAAGGCGCTGCTGCGCAGGGCGGGCGAGCGCACGGTGGGTGCGCTGTGGCAGCGCATGGGGCAGCTGGTTGATTTGTTCTCGGCTCAAGAGTGTGCCAATTACTTCAAATCAGCTGGGTATGTAATGAATTAAATCGAAATTGCTCTAAGCTGGTGGTTATTTCAATATTTTGCATCAGAAAACCGCACCTGATTCGGTTGGGCGGAGTGTCCAACTCAATCAGGTGCGGTTCGGTTTTTGGCTGATGAATTAAATAGCTATTGGATAGAAAGAAAGTTTACAGATTGGGTGGCTTAAGGCTGCCGCACCCGGTTGTGGTTGGGGCTTAAATCTCCAAAGCCAGTTCGGTGCCGGCGCGGATGGCGCGTTTGGCGTCCAGCTCGCCGGCGCGGTCGGCGCCGCCGATGATGTGCAGCGGTTTGCCCAAGGCGCGCAGGGATTGTTCCAGTTCGCGTTGCGGTTCTTGGCCGGCGCAGATCACCACATGGTCCACAGGCAGCACGCTGTCTTCGCCGTCGCGCGTGATGTGCAGGCCTTCGTCGTCGATTTTGCGGTATTGCACGCCGCCCCACAAATGCACGCCTTGGCTGGCGAGGCTGAGGCGGTGGATCCAGCCGGTGGTTTTGCCGAGGTTTTTGCCCGGGGTGCCGTCTTTGCGTTGCAGCAGCCAGATTTCGCGGGCGGCTTGGGGCAGGGCGGGGCGGGACGAGAGCAGGGCGCCGCGTTGCTCGAGGCTGGTGTCGATTTGCCAGTCGCGGTGGAACTGCACGGTGTGAAGGGCGCTGTCTTCGCCGCTGTGGGCAAGGAATTCGGCGGTGTCGAAACCGATGCCGCCGGCGCCGATGATGGCCACTTTTTTGCCCACCGGCAGGCGGTCGCGCAATACGTTCAGGTAGCCCAACACTTTGGGGTGGTCGATGCCTTCAATCGGCGGGCGGCGCGGCACGATGCCGCTGGCGAGCACGATTTCGTCGAAGCCGGCCAGGTCTGACGCCTGTACTTCGGTGTTCAGGCGCAGGGTGATGCCGTCACGCTTGAGGGCGTGGCGGAAGTAGCGGATGGTTTCGTGGAACTCCGGTTTGCCGGGAATGGTTTTGGCGATGTTGAGCTGGCCGCCGATGCTGTCTTGGCGGTCGAACAGGGTCACGCGGTGGCCGCGCTTGGCCGCGGTTTCGGCAAACGCCATGCCGGCGGGACCGGCACCGATGACGGCGATGTTTTTCGGCTGCCCGGCGGGGGTGAGCGGCATCTGCAATTCGTGGCAGGCAAAGGGGTTGACCAAGCAGGAGGTGAGCTTGCCGGCGAAGATGTGGTCGAGGCAGGCTTGGTTGCAGGCGATGCAGGTGTTGATGGCTTCGTCTTGGCCGGCGGCGGCTTTGTTCACCCACTCGGCATCGGCGAGGAAGGGGCGGGCGAGGCAGACGGCATCGGCCAGCTCTTGGCCCAGAATCTCTTCGGCGGTTTGCGGCATATTGATGCGGTTGGTGGCGATCACGGGGATGTTGGCCACGGCTTTCAGTTTGCCGGTGAATTCGGCGAAGGCGGCGCGGGGCACGCAGGTGGCGATGGTGGGAATGCGCGCTTCGTGCCAGCCGATGCCGGTGTTGAAAAGGTCGGCGCCGGCGGTTTCCAGTTTGGCGGCCAAGACTTGGTTTTCTTCCCAAGTGCTGCCGTCGCGCACCAAATCGAGCAGGGAGAGGCGGAAGATGATCAGGAAGTCTTCGCCGCAGGCCCGGCGGATGCCTTCGACGATTTCTACGGCGAAGCGGTGGCGGTTGTCGAGACTGCCGCCGTATTCGTCGCTGCGCTGGTTGGTGGCGGGGGCGATGAATTGATTGATCAGGTAGCCTTCGCTGCCCATCACTTCCACACCGTCGTAACCGGCCTGCTTGGCCAGCTCGGCGCAGCGGATGTAGTCGCGCACGGTTTGACGCACTTCTTCGGTGCTCAGGGCGCGCGGCTTGGCCGGGTTGATGGGGGTGGGCAGGGCGCTGGGAGCAACGGGCTGGCGGCTGACGGCGTAACGGCCGGTGTGCAGAATCTGCATGCAGATTTTGGCGCCGTGGCGGTGGACGGCATTGGTAACCGTGCGGTGCCAGGCCACTTCGCTCTCGTCGCTGAGTTTGGCGCCTCCTTCGAATACCGCACCTTCGGCATTCGGGCCGATGCCGCCGGTGATGATGAGGGCGGCGCCGCCTTTGGCGCGTTCGGCATAAAAGGCGGCCAAGTGTTCGGCGCCTTCGGCGTGTTCTTCAAAACCGGTGTGCATGGAACCCATGATGACGCGGTTGCGCAGGGTGTGGTGGGCGTTGATGCGCAGCGGGGTGGCGAGAGGGCGTGGGCTCATGTGGGTGCTCCTTTGGTAGGGGTGGGATCGGGCTACCTGAAACCCTTGGCCGTGCGGCCGGCTCAATGGCGACACAACCCAGGCCGTTTGATGCCGGCTCTTCAATCAGGGTTTAGTGTTCAGGTGGCCTGTTATGGTCTGCTTTGGCTGCCAGAGTCCGCAGAGCTTCGGCCAAGTCGGGATGCTGCTGCGACAGGCGTTCGGCGGCGGCCAGGCAATGTCCGGCGGCGGCGGGGCTCAGGCGGGCCTGTTTGGTTTTCTCCGCCACCGTTTCCGGGGGGCGGATTTTAACGTGAACGCTTTGGATAGCGGAATCAATACTTTGGAGCTTCGGCACCAATGCCGGGGCAATCATGCGCAGGCGGGAGGCCGCCAGATTGTCGGCCGCGTGCAGCACCAGGGTGCCGTCGTCGCGGATGCGCACGGCGCGGCAGCGCTGCTGCAGATTGGGCGGCAAGACGGCCAGCAGGCGCGGTTCGATGCGCTGCCAGCGGCGGGCTTGGTCAATCAGGTTGTTGAGCAGGTGGTTTTCGCGACTGAGGCGGTCGAGGTCGGTCATGGGGCTACCTGAAAAGGGCAGGTGGGGAAAACGGCTTGGGGCTACCTGAAAGCAGCGGCTTGAAAAGCCGGCCTATGGCACCATATTGGCGCGCATTGTACCCGCGAAACGGCGCTTCTATGCTAAAATCGCGCGTTGATTTTTTGACTGCCGCCGCCACGCAGCACAGGCGGCGGCCGCTCCCCAAGATTGGATTTTTCTATGATTACTGCACTGGCCAAGAAAGTATTCGGCAGCCGCAACGACCGCCTGTTGAAACAATACCGCAAAGCGGTGAAACGCATCGGCGACATGGAGCCCACCCTGCAGGCGCTCAGTGATGCCGAACTGCAAGCCAAAACCGTCGAATTCAAACAAAAATTGGCCGAAGGCGCCTCGCTCGACCACATTCTTGAAGAAGCGTTTGCCGTCTGCCGCGAAGCTTCGCGCCGCGTATTGAATATGCGCCATTTCGATGTGCAGCTCATCGGCGGCATGGTGCTGCATCAGGGCAAAATCGCCGAAATGCGCACCGGCGAAGGCAAAACCTTGGTGGCTACCTTGGCGGTGTACCTCAATGCCCTGGCCGGTAAAGGCGTGCACGTGGTCACCGTCAACGATTATCTGGCCGCCCGCGACGCGGCCATTATGGAGCCGCTTTACAACTTCCTTGGCTTGAGCGTGGGCGTGGTGGTGGCCGATATGGATCATGCTGCCAAACAGGCCGCCTATCAGGCCGACATCACCTACGGCACCAACAACGAATTCGGTTTCGACTACCTGCGCGACAATATGGTGCACCATGTGCAAGAGCGCGTGCAGCGCGAGCTGAACTTCGCCGTGGTGGACGAAGTCGACTCCATTCTGATCGACGAAGCGCGTACGCCGCTGATTATTTCCGGCCAGGCCGACGACAACACCGATCTTTATCTGGTGATGAACAAAGTGCCCGGCCAGCTGGTGCGCCAGCAGGAAGAAGAGGGCGAAGGCGATTACTGGGTGGACGAGAAAAACAACACCGTGCTGCTCAGCGAAGCCGGCCACGAACACGCCGAAGAAATCCTCACCGGCATGGGCCTGTTGCAGGAAGGCGATTCGCTCTATTCGGTGGGCAACATCACCCTTATGCACCACTTGATGGCCGCTTTGCGCGCCCACAGCCTGTTCCACCTCGACCAGCATTATGTGGTGCAGGGTGGAGAAATTGTGATTGTGGACGAATTCACCGGCCGCTTGATGTCGGGCCGCCGTTGGTCGGACGGCCTGCATCAGGCGGTGGAAGCCAAAGAAGGCGTGGAAATCCGCCGCGAAAACCAAACCCTGGCTTCCATTACCTTCCAAAACTATTTCCGCCTCTACCACAAGCTGTCCGGCATGACCGGCACCGCCGACACCGAGGCTTACGAGTTCCAAAGCATTTACGGCTTGGAAACCGTGATCATCCCCACCAACCGCCCGATGGTGCGCAAAGACCACAACGACCAAGTGTTCCGCACCGCCGAAGAAAAATACGAAGCCGTGGTAGCCGATATCCGTGCGCGTCACGAAAAAGGCCAGCCGATTTTGGTGGGCACCACCAGCATCGAAAACTCCGAATTGGTGTCCGAACTGCTTAACCGCGCCGGCTTGCGCCACAGCGTGCTCAATGCCAAAGAGCATGCCCGCGAGGCCGATATTGTCGCGCAGGCGGGCAAGCCGGGCATGATTACCGTGGCCACCAATATGGCCGGCCGCGGCACCGACATCGTGCTGGGCGGCAACGTGAAGCACCAAAGCCAAATCATCCAGGCCGATCCTTCCTTGGACGAAGCCGAAAAAGCCCGCCGCATCGCTGCTTTGGAAGCCGAATGGCCGGCCGAACACGAAAAAGTGCTGGCTGCCGGCGGCCTGCACATTGTGGGCACCGAGCGCCACGAAAGCCGCCGCATCGACAACCAGCTGCGCGGCCGTGCCGGTCGTCAGGGCGATGCCGGCTCCAGCCGTTTTTATCTGTCGTTCGAAGACCCGCTGTTGCGCTTGTTCGCCCTTGACCGCCATGCTGCACTGCTCGACAAACTGGCGCCCGAGCGCGGTATCCCGATTGAGGCCGGCCTGCTCACCCGTCAAATCGAAGGTGCGCAGCGCAAAGTGGAAGGCCGCAACTTCGATATGCGCAAACAGGTATTGGAATACGACGACGTGGCCAACGACCAGCGCAAAGTCATCTACCAACACCGCAACGACGTGCTGGAAAGTCAGGATACCGGCGAGATGATGCGCGAAATCCGCCAGGAAGCCATCGACGGCGTGATTGACCTCTATATGCCGGCAGACAGCTTGGAAGAGCAATGGGACCTGCCGGCAATGGAAATGCAGCTCTTGTCCGATTACGGCATCCACGCGCCGGTGTCCGAATGGCTGAAAGCCGACGCTCAGTTGGACAACGCCGATGTCAAAGAGCGCGTGTGGGCGCTGGCCGAAACCGATTATGCCGCCAAAACCGATTTGGTCGGCCGCGAGACCATGACCCAGTTCGAGCGCAACATCTTCCTGCAAATGATGGACAACCAATGGCGCGAACACTTGGCCGCCATGGATTATCTGCGCCAAGGCATCCACCTGCGCGGCTATGCGCAGAAAAACCCGAAGCAGGAATACAAGCGCGAGTCGTTCGAAATGTTCCAACATCTGTGGCAGAACATCCGCACCGAGACCGCCAAGCTCTTGTCGCGTATTCAATTCCAGCTCAACGAGCCGGTGGCCGAAGAAACCGAGGCCGCGCCTCTGAGCCAATACCGCGAAAGCCATTCCCCCGCGCCCGCGATGGCGGACTTGGCGCAAGGCTCCAGCCAGAGCGCCGCATTGGCGGCCATGAGCCCGGAAGACCTCAGCCCCGATGCCTTGGCCGCCCGCGGCATCGCCATCCACCGCAACGATCCCTGCCCGTGCGGCAGCGGTTTGAAATACAAACAATGCCACGGCAAGCTGGCCTGAGCTTTCAGCTAGCCTGACCTGCCTGCCATACGCCGGTGCAAATGCGCCGGCGTATTTCTTTGCCGGCCGATTCGCCCTACAATGCCAGCTCTGTTTTGTTTTCAGGTAGCCCGATGACCGCCACCACCTTAGTTTGGTTCCGTCGCGATTTGCGCTTGGATGATCACAGCGCGCTGATGGCCGCCATGCGTGCCGGCCGCCCGCTGGTGGGCGTGTTTGTGTTCGACCGCCACATTCTCGACCCGCTGCCGCCTGACGACCGCCGCCTCACCTTTATCTGCCAGTGCCTCGACGATTTGGCCGCGCAGCTGGCCGAGCTGGGCATGCCGCTGCACACCGTGCACGGCCTGCCGGAGGAAGTGCTGCCCGAGTTGGCCGCCCGCTGCGGAGCGGCGGAAGTGGTGTGTGCCGAAGATTACGAGCCGGCGGCGATCGACCGCGACAACCGCGTCGGCGCCCGTCTGATGGCGCAAAACTGCCGCCTGCTCAGCGTGTGCGACCAAGTGTTGCTGCCCAAGAGCACGGTGATGAACAAACAGGGCCGCCCCTATACCGTGTTCACGCCGTATAAAAAAGCCTGGCTGGCGCTGTATGCCGATATTTATGCCGGCTGGCAGCCCGTCGATATCCGCGCTGATGTGGCCGCCCTGCAGCGCGGGCTACCTGAACACCTGCGCCAAGCCGCCGCGCCCCTGAGGCCGGCCGATTTGGGTTTTGCCGACAGCGTGCTGATTCAAGCGGGCGGCGAACGGGCCGCCCAAGCCGCTTGGCAGCGATTTTTGCCGCGTTTGGGCGATTATGCGGTGTTGCGCGATTTCCCCGCGCGCAAGGGCACCTCCGGGCTGTCGCCGCATCTGCGTTTCGGTACGCTTTCCGTGCGGCGGCTGGCGGCGGCTGCGTATGCAGACGGCAGCGAAGGGGCATCGGTTTGGTTGAGCGAATTGATTTGGCGCGAATTTTTCCAGCAGTTTCTGTATCACCACCCCGAAGCGGCGGAGCAGGGTTTCCGGCCGGAATACCGCGCACTGGCTTGGGAAAACCGTGCCGATGACATCGAAGCCTGGCAGGCCGGCCAAACCGGCTATCCGCTGATTGATGCCGCCATGCGTCATCTGCGGCGCAGCGGGCAGATGCACAACCGCCTGCGCATGGTGTGCGCTTCGTTTTTCTGCAAAGACCTGCTGTGCGACTGGCGCATCGGCGAAGCCTGGTTTGCCCGCCAGCTGCTGGATTTCGACCTCGCGGCCAACAACGGCGGCTGGCAGTGGGCGGCCGGCACCGGTTGCGACGCCCAGCCGTATTTCCGCCATTTCAACCCGCTCACCCAATCGCAGAAATTCGACCCCGAAGGCCAGTTTATCCGCCGCCATGTGCCCGAATTGGCCCATCTCGACGCCCGCAGCATCCACGCCCCTTGGCTGTGGGCCGACAACATCGACACCCACGGCTATCCGCCGCCGATTGTGCAACATGCCCGCCAGCGCGAACGGGCTTTAGCGCTGTATGCCCGCGCGCAGGAAGAATGGAAAAAAGGGGCGGGAAAAGATTGAGGCGCCGGTAGGAAGGCCGTTTGGCAACCGGCAAAACAGAGGCGGGTACGGCGGCAGGCTGAGACCTTTGCAAAACCCCCATCTGCGGCGCATTTCTGCGTTGTGCGCTGCTCGCTCGCTTGCCTATCTATATGATATGTCTTCGCTCGCTGCGCTGCTACGCCTTGAACTGCATCCACATCTGGGGGTTTTGCAAAGGTCTCAGGCTACCTGAAACAAAAAGCCGAGGGCCGTTTCGCAAACCAAGAAAAAAAGCAGGTTGGGCAACCTGCTTTTTTTGTTGGCCGGCGGGCTCAGCGTTCGGCCAGCCAGCGGCGGATGCGTTCCACGCCTTCCTGCATATGGGCGGTTTCGCGGGTGTAGGCAAAGCGCAGGTAGTGGCCGGTGCGGTGGCGGCCGAAGTCGATGCCAGGGGTGCAGGCTACCTGAATATCGGCCAGCATCTGTTTGGCGAAGGCGTAGCTGTCGTCGGTGTAGCGGGAAACGTCGGCCCACAGGTAAAACGCGCCCTGCGGTTTGGCGTCAATGGGAAACAGGGGGTTGAGCGCCTGATAGAGGAAGTCGCGGCGGGCTTTGAACTGCTCGCGGATGCCGTTCAGGTAGCCTTCATCGAAGGCGGCTAGGGCGCCGTATTGGCTGAGGGTGGGCGCGCAGATAAACAGGTTTTGCGCCACGACTTCGGCGGCGCGTACTTTGTGTTCGGGCACGATGACCCAGCCCAAGCGGGCGCCGGGCATACAGAAGTATTTGGAAAAGCCGTTGATGACGTAGGCGTCGGGGTTGAACTGCAGGGCGGTGGCGGCTTGGCCGTCGTACACCAGGCCGTGGTAGAGCTCGTCGGAAATAAAGGCGGTGCCGTGCGTGCGGCAGTGTTCGTTTAGGGCCTGCAGCCGTTCGGGGGTGTAGAGGTTGCCGGTGGGGTTGGCGGGCGAGGAAATCTGCAGGGCGGCCAGTCGGCGGCCGTGCAGTTGGTCGGGATGGAGTTGGTAGTGGTCTTCGGCGCCGACGGGGAAAAACTCGGGTGTCACGTCGAGCAGGTGGGCGAAGTTTTGGTAGCAGGGGTAGGAGGGGTCGGTGAGGCCGAGGCGGCTGCCGGGCGGCAGGGTGAGGGCGTAGGCGATGAGGAAGGCGCCGCTGGTGCCGGGGGTGAGTAGGATGCGCTCGGGGGCAACATGTACGCCGTATTCGTTTTGGTAGTGGGCGCTGATTTTTTCGCGCAGCTCGGGCAGGCCGAGGCTTTCGGTGTAGCTGAAGCGGTTGTCGGCCACGGCCTGCTGCAGGGCGGCTTTGATGGCGGGGGCGGGTGGCAGGTCGGGCTGGCCGATTTCGAAGTGGACGGCGTGGGGATAACGGGCGGCTTCGCGCACGATGTCCATCACGATAAAAGCGTTCATTTTTTGGTCGCGCATAGGGGGCTTTCGGACGGGGTAATCATATTGAAGGCTGAGACCTTTGCAAAATCCCCATCTGCGGCGCATTTCTGCGTTGTGCGCTGCTCGCTCGCTTGCCTATCTAGATGATATGTCTTCGCTCGCTGCGCTGCTACGCCTTGAACTGCATCCACATCTGAGGGTTTTGCAAAGGTCTCAGGCTACCTGAAAGGCGGCGAGGCTTTTCAGGTAGCCTGAATTGGGGATTTATTTCTGCCAGTAGCTTTTTACGTTCACAAATTCGTAGAGGCCGAATTCGGAGAGTTCGCGGCCGTAGCCGGAGTCTTTCACGCCGCCGAAGGGCAGACGCAAATCGCTGCTGGTGTGGCGGTTGATGAACACGCTGCCGGCTTCGATTTGCTGCGCCAGCGCCCAGGCCTGTTCGTGGTCGGCGGAGTAGATGCTGGCGCCGAGGCCGAAGCGGTTGTCGTTGGCAATGCGCACGGCATCGGCGGCATCGCGGGCACGGAAAATGCCCACCGCGGGGCCGAACACTTCTTCACGGTACATGCGGCAGGCGGGCGTGATGCCGCTGAGCACGGTGGCGGGATAGAAGGTGCTGCCGTCGTCGGGCAGTTTGCCGCCGAGCAAGAGTTCGGCGCCGTGGGCCACGGCATCCTGCACTTGGGCGTGGACCTTGAGCTGGAGGTCGCGGCGGTGCAGCGGGGCGAGGGTGGTGTCGGCGTGCATGGGGTCGCCGCGTTTCAGGTAGCCACATTCGTGCAGAAACAGGCGGGTGAACTCGTCGGCTGCGTTTTCGGTCACGATGATGCGTTTGGCGGCGTTGCAGGATTGGCCGGCGTCGCGGAAGCGCGAATAGCAGGCGTCGGCGGCGGCTTGGGTCAGGTCGGCGTCGTCGAGCACGATGAAGGCGTTGCTGCCGCCCAGTTCGAGCACCGATTTTTTCAGGCTGGCGCCGGCCAGGGCGGCCAGTTTGGCGCCGGTGTCGGTGGAGCCGGTGAAAGCCATGGCGTCGCAACGGGCGATGGCCTCGGCCACATCGGCTTCGGCCAGCCACAGCGGGCGGAAAGGCAGCTCGCTGCCGGCCAGGTCGAACAGCGCCT
Source organism: Neisseria shayeganii (assembly GCF_014054965.1). Lineage (NCBI taxonomy): Bacteria > Pseudomonadati > Pseudomonadota > Betaproteobacteria > Neisseriales > Neisseriaceae > Neisseria > Neisseria shayeganii. The sequence goes on from NZ_CP059567.1 coordinate 800,028, forward strand.
GCGTGACCCGCAGCACGCTGGGCGCGGGTTTGACCACGCAGGCGTTGCCGGAGCAAAGTGCTGGTACGGCGAAACGGATGATCTGCCACACGGGGTAGTTCCACGGCATCACGGCCAACACCACGCCCAAAGGCTCGAAGCGCACTTGGCTGAGGCTGGCTTGGGTGGCGATGGTTTGGTGTTGCAAGAGCTGCGGAGCCAAACGGGCGTAGTAGCGCACCAGTTCCACCGATTTGTCGAGTTCGGCTTCGCATTCGCGCAGGCAGCGGCCCACTTCTTCGCACACCATACGTGCCAGTTCGTGTTTGGTATCGGCAAGGCGTTCGGCAAAACGGAGCAGGGCGGCAATCCGCGCCTGCACGCCGGCGGTCGCCCAATCGGGCTGGCGGGCACGGACGGCATCCAGTGCGGCGATCCAAACAGGGGTTTCTTCGGGCGGGCGCTGTTCGAGCAGGCGGCCGGAGGCAACGTGGCGGCTGTAAAACATGGTGCTTTTTCTTTTGGTGGCGGTTTTCAGGTAGCCTTTTGGGCGCGTTCAGGCAGCCTTTTCGGCCACGGCAAACGCCATGATTAGCTTGCCTTCGTCGCTCAGGCTGAGGTGGACTTTGCGGATGCCGCGTTCGTCCAGCCATGCCTGCAGCAGCGGCTCCACAATAAACTCCGGCCGGCCGAGCGAGTCGTGGCCGACCGAAATGTGGTGGAGGGTGACCGGAGAGCGCAGGCCGGTGTGCACCGCTTTGGCAAACGCTTCTTTGGCGGCGAAGCGCTTGGCCAGGTAGTTCACCGGATCGCCTGCCGAGGGCAGTTCCAGCAACTCGATGCGGCTGAGGATTTTTTCCGCCAGCGCCTGGCCGAATTTGGCGTGCATCCGCTCGATGCGCGTGCTGTCGAGCATGTCTGTGCCGATACCGTAAATCATGGCCGCAGCCTTTCTCTTGCGTGAAACCGAAGCGGGCATTGTACCCGAACGGCGGGGGATTTAGGCTATAATCCGGCCTTTTGATATTCTGTGGCACACCCCACCATGACCCAACGCAAAATCCTCGTTACCTCCGCTCTGCCGTATGCCAACGGCAGCATCCACTTAGGCCACATGGTCGAGCACATCCAAACCGACATCTGGGTGCGCTTCCAAAAAATGCGCGGCCACGAATGCCATTACTGCTGCGCCGACGACACCCACGGTACGCCCGTGATGCTGGCCGCCCAAAAACAAGGCATGAAGCCCGAAGACATGATTGCCAAAGTGCGCGAAGAACATTTGGCCGACTTTACCGGCTTCCACATCGGCTACGACAACTATTACAGCACCCATTCGCCTGAAAACAAACAGCTTTCCGAACAAATCTACCTTGCCCTCAAAGCCAACGGCAAAATCGAAAGCCGCGTTATCGAGCAGCTGTTCGACCCCGAAAAAAACATGTTCCTGCCCGACCGCTTCGTGAAAGGCGAATGCCCCAAATGCCACGCCAAAGACCAATACGGCGACAACTGCGAATCGTGCGGCACCACCTACTCGCCTACCGAGCTGATCAACCCCTATTCCGCCGTATCCGGTGCCACCCCCGTGCTGAAAGAATCCGAACACTTCTTCTTCAAGCTCGGCGAGTGCGCCGACTACCTGAAAGAATGGACTTCCGGCAGTACCACGCTTTCAGACGGCCGCATCCAGCCGCACCTGCAAGCCGAAGCCCTCAACAAAATGAACGAATGGCTGGGCGGTGGAGAAAACGGCGAAACCACCCTTTCCGATTGGGACATCAGCCGCGACGCACCTTATTTCGGCTTTGAAATCCCCGGCGCACCCGGCAAATATTTCTACGTTTGGCTCGACGCACCCGTCGGCTACATGGCCTCGTTCAAAAACCTGTGCGACCGCACCGGCCTGAATTACGACGAATATTTCCAAGCAGGCAGCCAAACCGAAATGTACCACTTCATCGGCAAAGACATACTCTACTTCCACGCCCTGTTTTGGCCCGCCATGCTCAAATTCAGCGGCCACCGCGCCCCCACCGGCGTGTTCGCCCACGGCTTTTTAACCGTCGACGGCCAAAAAATGTCCAAATCGCGCGGCACCTTCATCACCGCCAAATCCTACCTCGACGGCGGCCTCAACCCCGAATGGATGCGCTACTACATCGCCGCCAAACTCAACAGCAAAATCGAAGACATCGACTTGAACCTGAACGACTTCATCGCCCGCGTCAACAGCGATTTGGTCGGCAAATACGTCAACATCGCCGCCCGTGCCTCAGGCTTTATCGCCAAACGCTTTGAAGGCCGTCTGAAAGACGTTTCAGGTAGCCTTTTGCTGCAAAAACTCGCCGCCGAGTGCGACAGCATCGCTGCTGATTTCGAACACCGCGAATACGCCAAAGCCCTGCGCGAAATCATGGCGCTGGCCGACGCAGTAAACGAATACGTCGATGCCAACAAACCGTGGGAGTTGGCCAAACAAGAAGACCAAGACGCGCGCCTGCACGAAGTATGCAGCGAGCTGATCAACGCCTTCAAAATCCTCACCATCTACCTCGCGCCCGTGCTGCCCAAAGTCGCCGAACGTACAGCCGCCTTCCTCAATCTCGACGGCCTGCGCTGGGCCGATGCCGCAACCGTACTGCCCGAAGGCCACACCATCAACAAATACGAACATTTAATGCAACGAGTGGAGCAAAAACAAGTGGACGATTTAATCGAAGCCAACAAACAAAGCATTCAGAGTGCGCAGCCTGCCAGTGGTACGGCCTCAGCCGAAGCCGCCCCCGCCGAAACCAACCAATACACGCCCGTCGCCGAACAAGCCAGCTTCGACGACTTCATGAAAATCGACATGCGCGTCGCCAAAGTGCTGAACTGCGAAGCCGTCGAAGGCAGCACGAAACTGCTCAAATTCGACCTCGACTTCGGCTTTGAACAACGCATCATCTTCTCAGGCATCGCCGCCAGCTACCCCAACCCCGCCGAACTCAACGGCCGCATGGTGATCGCCGTTGCCAATTTTGCCCCGCGCAAAATGGCTAAATTCGGCGTATCCGAAGGCATGATCCTTTCCGCCGCCACGGCAGACGGCAAACTGAAGCTGCTGGACGTGGATGCCGGCGCGCAGCCGGGGGATAAGGTGGGTTGATGGTTTTGCCGCAAGCCCATTGAAAAGCGGCCGCAACGGTTACCATGCCGTTGTGGCCGCTTTTTTCGGCTTGCCGTTTCGTATGCCCGGAGTGTTTTCAGGTAGCCTCATGCTGCTGTTTTCTGCCGTTTGGCCGGGGCGGCGGATTGTCCGAAGCGGGCAAATAATGCGATAATCCGCGCCGTTTTTCCACACACTGAAAAAGGCTTCAACACCATGCCGACACCCACCGCCAATGCCATCCGTTTCCTCTCCATGGACGCCGTCCAGCAAGCCAATTCCGGCCACCCCGGCGCGCCGATGGGCATGGCCGAGATGGCCGATGTGCTGTGGCGCGAATTTCTCAGGCACAACCCGGCCAACCCGCGTTTTGTTAACCGCGACCGCTTTGTGCTCTCCAACGGCCACGCCTCCATGCTGCTCTACAGCCTGCTGCACCTGAGCGGTTACGATGTTTCCATCGACGACTTGAAAAACTTCCGTCAGCTGCACAGCAAAACTCCCGGCCACCCCGAATACGGCTACACCGACGGCGTGGAAACCACCACCGGCCCCTTGGGCCAGGGCATTGCCAATGCGGTGGGCATGGCGCTGGCAGAAAAAATCCTTGCCGAAGAGTTCAACCAAGACGGCCTGAATATTGTCGATCACCACACTTATGTGTTCTTGGGCGACGGCTGTTTGATGGAAGGCGTGTCGCACGAGGCCTGCTCGCTGGCCGGCACCTTGGGCCTGGGCAAGCTGGTGGTGCTCTACGACGACAACAATATTTCCATCGACGGCAAGGTGGACGGCTGGTTTACCGAAAACATTCCGCAGCGCTTCGAGAGCTACGGCTGGCATGTGGTGCCGAATGTGGACGGCCATAACCCCGAAGCGGTGCGCGCGGCGATTGCTGCGGCCAAGGCCGAAACCGCCAAGCCCTCCATCATCTGCTGCAAAACCCTGATCGGCAAAGGCGCGGCCAATAAGGAAGGCAGCCACAAAACCCACGGCGCGCCCTTGGGCGCCGACGAAATCGCGGCCACCCGCGCGAATTTGGGTTGGGCGCAAGGCCCGTTTGAAGTGCCGCAGGCGGTGTACGACGCTTGGAATGCCAAAGACAAAGGCGCGGCGCTGGAAGCCGAATGGCAGCGTTTATTTGCCGAATACCAAAGCCGTTTCCCGGCCAAGGCCGCCGAATTTTTGCGCCGCAGCGAAGGCAGGCTACCTGAAAACTTCGACGCCCATATTGACACCGCGCTGGCGGCGGTGTGCGACAAAGGCGAAAAAATCGCCACCCGAAAAGCCAGCCAAAACAGCATCGAAGTGTTGGCGCAGGTGTTGCCCGAATTGGTGGGCGGCTCGGCCGACCTCACCCCGTCCAACCTCACCGACTGGTCGAACAGCCGCGCGGTGAGCGCCGAAGCAGGCGGCAATTATCTGCACTACGGCGTGCGCGAATTCGGCATGGCCGCCATCATGAACGGCATGGCGCTGCACGGCGGCGTGAAACCCTTTGGCGCCACCTTCTTGATGTTCAGCGAATACGCCCGCAACGCCTTGCGCATGGCGGCGCTGATGAAAATCAACCCGGTGTTTGTGTTCACCCACGATTCCATCGGCTTGGGCGAAGACGGCCCCACCCACCAGCCGGTGGAGCAAACCGCCACCTTGCGCCTGATTCCAAACATGACGGTTTGGCGCCCCTGCGACAGCGCCGAAAGCCTGGTGGCCTGGGCCGAAGCCGCCAAAGCTGCCGACCACCCCAGCTGCCTGGTGTTCAGCCGCCAAAATCTGCCCTTTGTGCCGCGCAGCGCCGCGCAGTTGGCCGACATCCGCCGCGGGGCCTATGTGTTGAGCGAGGCCGACAGCGCCCAAGCGGTGATTATCGCCACCGGCTCCGAAGTGGAGCTGGCGTTGCAAGCGCAACAGGCTTTGGCCGAACAAGGCGTGGCGGTGAACGTGGTATCGATGCCGTCCACCAATGTGTTCGACCGTCAAGATGCCGCCTACCGCCACAGCGTGCTGCCGCCGCAATTGCCCAAAGTGGCGGTGGAAGCCGGCGTCAGCGACGGCTGGTATAAATACGTGGGCCTGGACGGCAAAGTGGTGGGCCTGGACCGCTTCGGCGAATCCGCCCCGGCCGAGCAGCTGTTTGCCGAATTCGGTTTCACGGTGGACAAGGTGGTGGCCGCGGTGAAAGCGGTGCTGTAAAACATTGCCTCAAACAGACAGAGACCTTTGCAAACCCCCCAGATGTGGATGCAGTTCAAGGCGTAGCAGCGCAGCGAACGCAGACATATCATACAGATAGGCAAGTGAGCGAGCAGCGCACAACGCAGAAATGCGCCGCAGATGGGGGTTTTGCAAAGGTCTCAGACAGGCTGCCCTGAACGGGCAGCCTTTTTATGCTGGTGTGGCCGGCGCGATGTGTTTGCTCGGGTCCGACTCCGCCGGCAAAGAAATCATTCGGATGGTTGCCTGCGCGGAAAAATGCCCGCTTTTCTCTTGTATGCACAGCCGGATTCGGGCAGGCGGAGCAAATTCGGTTATACTGCGCACTTTTTGGCGGCGCCCTTGCGCCGCCGGCATGCTGGATGATTTTGAACGCAATATGTTGAAAAAGTGGCTACATAAAGTATTTCCCGCCAAATCTGCGGCCGTGCGTCCTCGGAAAACCGTGTTGCCTTTTGCCGAGCACGGCATCGAAGCGGGCAGCATCAGTTTCGCGGCCGAGAAAGTGGTGTCCCGCCTGCATCAGGCCGGTTTTGAAGCCTATGTGGTGGGCGGTGCGGTGCGCGATTTACTGCTCGGCATCGAGCCCAAGGATTTCGATGTGGCCACCAATGCGCGGCCGGAAGAGGTGCGCAAAATTTTCCGCCGCAGCCGCATCATCGGGCGGCGCTTTCAGATTGTGCATGTGATGGTGGGGCCGGAAACCATCGAGGTGACCACTTTTCGCGGCGGCGGCCGGCCCGCCCGCCAAAACGAACACGGCCGCATCATGCAGGACAACAGTTACGGCACTCTGGCCCAAGATGCGGAACGGCGCGACTTCACTTGCAATGCGCTCTACTACAACCCGCAACGCCAAGAAATCACCGATTTTCACTACGGTGTGGACGACATCCGCGCCAAACGGCTGGTGATGATCGGCGATGCCCGCGAACGCTATCAGGAAGACCCGGTGCGTATGCTGCGGGCAGCGCGTTTGTCGGGCAAACTGGGTTTTCAGGTAGCCGAAGACACTGCTGAGCCGATTGCGGCGCAACTGCATCTGTTGCCGAAAGAGCCCTTGGCGCGCCTGTTTGACGAGGTGATGAAAATCTTGTTTTCCGGTTCGGCCGAAGACTGCCTGCGCCAGCTCAAACAGCTGCAGATGGATGCCCGCCCGCTGCATCCCCTGCTGGATGCCGCCCTGCACGGCCTGCCGCCGGCGGGGGAGCATAATATGGTCTCATTGGCGCTGGCCAATACCGACCGCCGCCTGAAGGCAGACCAATCGGTGTCGGTGGGGTTTGTGCTGGCGGCGGTGTTGTGGCCGCAGGTGCAGCGTTATTGGCAGCAACAGCGCCGGCAGGGCAAAAAAGACGATGCGGCTTTGTCGGCCGCGATTGCGCAGATGCGCGAACAAATGGAAAAGGGCTGGGGTGTGCCGCAGCGCTATGCGGCCACCATGCGCGAGATTTGGATTTTACAGCCGCGTTTCGACCACCGCCGCGGCGCCCGTCCGTTCCGCCTGTTGGCGCAGCAGCGTTTCCGCGCCGCTTACGATTTTCTGCTCTTGCGCGCACAAACCGGCGAAGCCGAGCAGGAAACCGCCGATTGGTGGGCCTCTTTCCAAGAGGCGGACGAAGCGCAACGGGTGGCCATGGTGCAGGCACAGCAGCCCTGCCGCTTGGACGACGAACCGGCTGCGCCGAAAAAACGCCGCCGCCGTCGCAAAAAACCGGCGGCCAAGCGTGAGGAAACGTCGGCATGAATCCGGTTTACATCGCTTTGGGCAGCAATCTGGCACAGCCCGTTCGCCAGCTCCAATCCGCCTTGGTTGCTTTGGCCGCCCATCCCTCGATTCAGGTAGCCGCCTGTTCGTCTTTTTACCGCACCGCACCGGTGGGCTATGATGAGCAGCCCGATTTCATCAATGCGGTGGCCCTGCTGCAAACCGATCTGCCGCCGCCCGAGCTGCTGCGCGTCTTGCAGGCCGCCGAAGAAGCGGCCGGCCGGGTGCGCAGCTTCCGCAACGCCCCGCGTACGCTGGATTTGGACATCATCGATTACCACGGCCAAGTGTGGGACACGCCGGATTTGCAGCTGCCCCATCCCCGTGCCGCCGAGCGCGGTTTTGTGATGGTGCCGCTGGCCGAAATCGCGCCGCAGCACCGCCTGCCCGGCCGGCAGCAGACCGCCGCCGAGTTGGCCGCGGCCTTGGCCGGCCAAGGGGTGGTCAAACTGGATACAACGCTTTTCAGGTAGCCCGGAAGGGACGGCTTTTATGCAAAACAAAAACCGCTATATTGTTGTCGAAGGTGCCATCGGCAGCGGCAAGTCCGCCCTCAGCCGTCGTTTGGCCGAGCATTACGGCTGCCCCTTGCTGAGCGAGGCGGCGGCGCAGAATCCGTTTCTGGAGCAGTTTTACCTCAATGCCGCCAACCACGGCCTGGCCGCCGAGTTGCACTTTCTGCTGCGCCGCGCCGAAATGCTCGGCATCATCGCGGCGGTGGACGAAATCCACGATGCGCATGCCGGCATGCAGCAGCGGGTAGTGAGCGATTTTCTGCTGGAAAAAGACCAGATTTACGTGCCGGCGATTTTGAATGAGGCCGAGCAGACGCTGTATTGGGAAATCAAGCAGAAAATCATGCCCGAATTTCCGGTGCCCGATTTGGTGATTTACCTGCAAACTTCGGCGGAAACCGACGAGCGCCGCCTGCGAAAACGCGGCGAGGCGGCGGTCAATCTGTTCCCGCCCGGCTATTTGCGCCAGATACACGAAGAATACCACCGCTATTTCTACCTCTACGACCGCGCGCCCTTGTTGATTGCCAATGCCGACGAGTTGGATTTGTGCGGCAACGACGAGCATTTCGCCCTCTTGCTGCAGGCGGTGGAGAATATGCAAGGCAGCCGTTTCTACCTCAATCTGCATGAATAAACCGCAATAGGGTTTGATGGCTTTCAGGTAGCCTGAAGCCCAAGCCGGCTGGTGTAGGTGTGTTCAGGTAGCCTGCGGCAAAGCGGATTCCCTTAAAGAAACTTCAGGCTGCCTGAGTTTATTCTGCGGCGGCTGCTCCAAACCGCTCGCGGAAGGCCGGCGGGGTTTTCGCCACGCGCTGATCGGCATAATCGAAAAACACCAAGCCGTTTTTGACACGGGCGATTTCCACGCCGTCGCTGCGGCGGCAAAAGCGGGTGTAAAGCGCAAAGCCCGCGCTACCGATGTGGCCGACGGCTACCTGAACCTGCAGCACATCGCCGTGAAACGCTTGGGCACAGTATTGCACCGCCGCATCAGCCATGATCAGGCCGGCGCCGAAAACATCCAGCTCGCTGCAGCCGTGGGCCGCCAGAAAGCGGATGCGTGCTTCGTGGGCCAGCCGCAACACCGCATCGTTGGCGAGGTGGTTGCCGTAATTGATGTCGCCGATGCAGACGGTAAGCTCGGTTTCAAACGCCACGGTGTCGGGCATCGGCACTTGGATGCGTTGCAGGGCGCTCATGCGTTTCTCCTTTGTGTGGTTGGCTGATTGGCCGCCGTATTGTGCAGAATTGACAAGCCGTTGGCAAACCGCGTGGCACGGGCATCAAAAAGGCTGTGGGGCGCTTTTCAGGTAGCCTCCCGGCAGATAAATGGAATAGACGAGAAGGAATTTTTTCAAGCAGGCAAAGCAGATAGGTTTGTGAGGTGCGTCAGCGGCAGAAATTTTGCCGCAGGGCACTTGAATTCGTGCCGCCCAGCCTTATTTTGCCTGCACACTTGGCGCGCCGCCGTTTGGAGCGGGCGCTTTCTTAACGGGCCCATCGGGCCGGAAATTTTTCAAACAATTGAATATCGGAGAGAAAATTATGGCCATCCGTCCTTTGCACGACCGTGTAGTAGTGAAGCGTTTGGAAGCGGAAGAAAAAACCGCTTCCGGCATTGTGTTGCCGGGCGCTGCGGCAGAAAAACCCGATATGGGTGAAGTGGTTGCCGTTGGCGAAGGCAAGCTGAACAAAAACGGCGAGCGCCGTCCGCTGGATGTGAAAGTGGGCGACAAGGTGATTTTCGGCAAATACAGCGGCCAGTCTGTGAAAGTGGACGGCGACGAATTGCTGGTAATGCGCGAAGAAGACATTTTCGGTATCGTAGAATAATCCTTCAGGTAGCCTAAGGTTTCGCAAGGGCTACCCGAAAACTTAAATCATTGATTTTGGAGTAAATAATTATGGCAGCTAAAGACGTACAATTCGGCAATGACGTTCGTCAGAAAATGGTCAACGGCGTAAACGTGTTGGCCAACGCAGTAAAAGTGACCCTGGGCCCGAAAGGCCGCAATGTGGTGCTCGACCGCGCCTTCGGCGGCCCGCACATCACCAAAGACGGCGTGTCTGTGGCCAAAGAAATCGAACTGAAAGACAAGTTTGAAAACATGGGCGCGCAAATGGTGAAAGAAGTGGCGTCCAAAACGTCCGACGTGGCCGGCGACGGCACCACCACTGCCACCGTATTGGCGCAAGCCATCGTGGCCGAAGGCATGAAATACGTGGCCGCCGGCATGAACCCGACCGACCTGAAACGCGGCATCGACAAAGCGGTGACCGCTTTGGTGGACGAGTTGAAAAACATCGCCAAGCCGGTGCCGGAGAAATCTAAAGAAATCGCCCAAGTGGCTTCGATTTCCGCCAACTCCGACGAATCCATCGGCGACATCATCGCCCAAGCCATGAACGAAGTGGGCAAAGAAGGCGTGATCACCGTGGAAGACGGCAAGTCGCTGGAAAACGAAGTGGAAGTGGTGAAAGGCATGCAGTTTGACCGCGGCTACCTGTCTCCCTACTTCGTTACCGATATGGAAAAACAGATTGCCGGTTTGGACAGCCCGTTTGTTTTGCTGTTCGACAAGAAAATCAGCAACATCCGCGATCTGCTGCCGGTATTGGAGCAAGTGGCCAAAACCAGCCGTCCGCTGCTGATCATCGCCGAAGACGTAGAAGGCGAAGCCTTGGCCACTTTGGTGGTGAACAACATCCGCGGCATTCTGAAAACCGTGGCCGTGAAAGCGCCGGGCTTCGGCGACCGCCGCAAAGCCATGCTGCAAGACATCGCCATCCTCACCGGCGGTACCGTGATTGCCGAAGAAGTGGGCCTGTCTTTGGAAAAAGCCACTTTGGAAGATTTGGGTCAAGCCAAACGCATCGAGGTGGGCAAAGAGAACACCACCATCATCGACGGTTTGGGCGACAAAGCTGCCGTTGAGGCCCGCGTAAAAGAAATCCGCACCCAAATCGAAACCGCCACCAGCGATTACGATAAAGAGAAGCTGCAAGAGCGCGTGGCCAAACTGGCCGGCGGCGTGGCCGTGATCAAAGTGGGAGCCGCCACCGAAGTGGAAATGAAAGAGAAGAAAGACCGCGTGGACGACGCCCTGCACGCCACCCGTGCGGCGGTGGAAGAAGGCGTGGTGGCCGGCGGCGGCGTGGCCCTGCTGCGTGCCCGTGCTGCTTTGAGCAAAGTGGAAACCGCCAATGCCGACCAAGAAGCCGGCGTACAAATCGTGCTGCGTGCGGTGGAATCTCCGCTGCGTCAGATTGTGGCCAATGCCGGCGGCGAACCCAGCGTGGTGGTGAACAAAGTGTTGGAAGGCCAAGGCAACTTCGGCTACAACGCCGGCACCGACAGCTACGGCGACATGATTGAAATGGGCGTATTGGATCCGGCCAAAGTGACCCGCTCCGCCCTGCAACACGCCGCCTCCATCGCCGGTCTGATGCTGACCACCGACTGCATGATTGCCGAAATCCCGGAAGACAAACCTGCAGCGCCCGATATGGGCGGCATGGGTGGTATGGGCGGCATGGGCATGATGTAATCCCCGCCCGACTGCTTGAAGCCAACCAACCCCGCGTTTCACGCGGGGTTTTTTCTGTCTGCCGTTTTCGGCTGGGTCGGCCGCTGAACGGTACCGCGATTTGGCGGGGTGGTGCACGATTGCCATCCAGTCAATAATCTTCTGAGACCTTTGCAAAACCTCCATCTGCGGCGCATTTCTGCGTTGTGCGTTTATGCCTTATGGGTACTGCTCGCTCGCTTGCCTATCGTGTGATATGTCTTGGGGCTGAAGTAGATTAGAGCAACTTCGACTAAAAACGTTACATAATAGGTTTTTTCTGGCAGCCGGAGCATGAGATGCGAGCCTATTCGCAAGACCTGCGAGACCGAGTGTTGGGAGCGCTGGAGCGTGGAGAGCGCCCCAGAGCCATTGCCCGTCGTTACGAAGTCAGCCGCATGTGGGTATATCACGTACGTGACCGCTTCGAGAAAGAAGGCGAGCGCAGCAGCCGGCAGCAAGGCGGCAAGCGCATTTCCCGGCTGGCGCCGGTGGAAGGCATGATTCGCGACTGGATCAAGGCAGAGCCCGATCTGACCTTGGTGCAAATGTGCGAGCGCTTGGCCGGGCATGGCATCAGCATCAAACCCTCGGCCTTGTGGCACCAGCTCAACAAATGGCGGCTGAGCTTCAAAAAAAACGCTGCACGCCAGCGAGCAGGAACGTAAAGACGTGCAGCAGGCACGGGCGAGCTGGATACAGCAGCAGGCCCGGCTCGATGCCAGGCGCCTGGTATTTCTGGACGAGACCTGGAGCAGCACCTGCATGACGCCGCTGCGCGGGCGCGCCCCGCGCGGTCAACGCTGCGTGGCCAGCGCCCCGCATGGGCACTGGAAGACCAGCACCTTCATTGCCGCCTTGCGCTGTGATGCACTGACGGCCCCCATGGTGACCGATGGCCCCATCAATGGCGCCGTGTTTCTGGCGTGGGTCAAAACCTTTCGGTGCCCGACACTTCGCCCTGGCGACATCGTCATTGCCGACAACCTCTCCAGCCACAAAGTGGCGGGCGTGCGAGAAGCCATCGAAGGCGTGGGCGCCAGCATTCGCTATCTGCCGCCGTACTCGCCGGATTTGAACCCCATCGAGAAGCTGTTTGCCAAGTTCAAGGCGCTGCTGCGCAGGGCGGGCGAGCGCACGGTGGGTGCGCTGTGGCAGCGCATGGGGCAGCTGGTTGATTTGTTCTCGGCTCAAGAGTGTGCCAATTACTTCAAATCAGCTGGGTATGTAATGAATTAAATCGAAATTGCTCTAGTCCTAAACTTCGCACCAAGTCCGCAGAATTTTTAGCTGCTGCTTTGGCGTCCCAAAATTAAAACGAAATTCGCATTCTTTCAAGAATAGAGGAAAAGACTTTCGGTCAATGCCATTATATTTGCGCAAGACACGCTTGGCCTGATTCCAGAAATTCTCAATGCCGTTGATGTGGTTTTGCCTCTCGGCAAATGCCTTACTGTGGTTAATTCTGTGGTGGTGAAAACCGCTGACATCCAGTACATCGTAACTACTCAAGCTGTCTGTATAAACCACGCTATCCGGCAGAATTTTCTTTGTAATAACAGGAAATAAACTTTCCCTCTTAGCATTGTCCACCACGACGGTATAAACCTTGCCGCCGCGTTTGAGGATGCCGAAAACCACCACTTTGCCTGCGGCTCCTCTGCCGCGTTTCCCTTTGCGCTTACCGCCGAAGTAGCTCTCGTCCAACTCTACGGAGCTCTCAAAAACCTGATCTGCCTCCAAAGCCAGATGATGGCAGATCACTTGGCGGATTTTGCGGTAAAACAGTATGGCGGTGTTAGGTTGGATACCCAAGATATCGGCAGCGGAACGGGCGGTTACTTCCAGCACAAAATATTCGAGCAGCTTTCTTTGTGTCGTCTTTTTTAATTTACAGTGGGTTATCTTCATTTTAGTAGCCTAGCATGACTTCTAATCTACTTCAGCCCCTATGTCTTTCCCACAGGGATTCCTGGCGTTCACGCTCGCTGCGCTGCTACGCCTTGAACTGCATCCGCATCTGGAGGTTTTGCAAAGGCCTCCTCCTATCTGCGGTACATTTCTTTTTTGTGCCTTCAAGACCTAGGAGGCGGCTCACGCGTTCAGTTTGGTGTTTGATCGGACTGGCCTATAGAACACTTTGGTCTTCAAGTTTGTTGCGTTGCCAGGCCTTGCACGGCATCCACACCTGATCAGATTTGGATTGCCGTTTTTCTGGTTTCAGGCTACCTGAAAGCGTTTACAGCGGCGGATACTGTTTGAATGTCGGAAAGCGTTCCGGTGTTTGCGGGCCGCGCCAGCAGGCGAGCCAGACATCGATAAAGCGCGGGCCGGGTGTGGCGTAACGGGGCAGGTGAATCCACGGCACATCGGGGTGCTGGTGGTGGGCCAAGTGCAGGTGGTAATTGAGAAAGACGGCACGCAGCCAGGCGGGTACGCGCAGATTCCACGCGCCGTTGCGGTTGTCGAAGGGGGAAAAAGCGTGGTCGGTGTATTGCAGCGAGCTCCACAAAAAGCCAAAGGCGGCATAGCAGGCCAGCCACGCGCCCCAGGCTCCGCCCAAGCCCCACAGCAGCAGAAGCTGAAACAGCAGGGCGGCCCACACTTCGAGGCGGGCGGAGAAGGGCAGCGAATCGAGGATGCCGATGTAGTGCTCGGCACTGGTTTGTGCGCTGCCCTGCCGTCCGAATGCCCGGTTCAGCAGGCGGCGCAGAAAGGGCGGCGTGAAGGCGTAGAGCAGTACGCCGAGCACGCTGACCGGCCAATAGAGTCCGCTAAAAATGGCATACCATTGCGCGTATTTGAGCCAGCGGATGTCTTCGGGATGCAGGGTGTCGAACTGCTCGGCCGGCGAACGGTTGTGGCGGTGGTGGAGCAGGTGGAAGGCGCGCTGCACGGAAAAGCCGGTGGGAAACCACAGCGCCGCCCAACGGCCGGCCCAGCGGTTGACGGTGGGATGGGGCGAGAAAACGCCGTGCACGCACTCGTGCAGCAGGGCGAAAACAGTGTTGTTACTGAGGCCGAACAGCAGCGCCGCCGGCACGGCCACCGGCCACGGGGCGTAGGCGGCCAGCGCCAGCAGGGCAAAGTTGAGCAGGCTGGCGGCGGTGAGAATCAGCAGATTGCGTTGGGCGGGAATGGGGTGGGGTGGGGTCATAGTCGGATGGGTTTCAGGTAGCCTGAGGCAGAGAACAGGCTACCTGAAAGCAAAAAAGCGGCAGGGCGGGCCGTTTGTGGATGGTTGGGTGGATCGGGCGGCCGCATCAGCTCGGCGGTGGCTCGGTTTCGGTTTCCATGGCGGCCAGCGTGGCCTGATAGGCGCTGATGGCGCAGACGCCGGGGTCGGTGATGCCGGCCAGTTTCAGGCGCATGCGTTCCACCACCACAAAATCTTTTTTCAGAAACGCCAGATACAGGCTGCGCGCCAGCCACAGCTGCATGCGGCCGAAGCGCGCGCCGCGCGGGATGCCGACCGCGGCAAAGGCCAGCGTTTGGCGCGCCTCGGGCGGGGTGTCGGGCAGGTCTTGCGGATACAGGGCGAAAATACCTGTGGTGCGGAAAGGCCCGACGCGGCTTTCCACTCTGATGGCGGTGCCCGCGCAGGTGTGGATGAGGTCGATACAGCCGCCGGAGAGCTTCTGCATCAGCCAGCTGGACAGCCCGCCGCGCGGCAGCACGCGGGTGCGGTAAGTCATCTTCAAAGTGTGGTCGGGCAGGGTGTCGAACACTGGCTCGCCCACCACTTCGCGTTGGTGCACGGCCACCATGTGGCCGAGGTCGTAGCCGTTGCAGATCATGGCGCGCCAGTCGGCCGCAATGCGCTCGGGGCCGGCGGTTTGCCAATGGTGGGCGGCTTCGGCCTCGGCAAATGGCGGGGGCGGCGGCTGTTCGGCGGGCGGATGCAGCCACACCAGGCCGCAGTATTCGCGGCAGGGCCAAGAGCGGGCGGCCAGCCGGCAGCCGGCTTGAATGGAAGTATTAGCCGGTGTGGGTTCTGCCTCGGGCGTGATGCGGCAGGCATGCAGACCGCAGAGCAAGTCGTTGCCGGCCACGCGGCTGTGCTGCAGGTGTGCGCCCATGTGCGGGCAGAAAGCATCGGTGGCGCGCAATACGCCGTCTTCGCCGCGGTAGAGCACCCATGGCCGGCCGCCTAAGTGGCCGTTGATGACGCCGCCGCAGCGGATGTGGTTGGAGCCGGCCACCACATACCAGCAGTGCGGCCAGTGTTTCCATTGTTCGGCGGGGTCGGGCGGGGCGGAGAGAGGGGCAGTCATCAAACAGTCGGTTTCAGGTAGCCTTGAGGGTGGTGAGGCAGCGTTGGCCAGCATCAGCGGCGTGGGCGGCGGCCCAGCCAGAAGCCCAGCCCGCCCAGCAGCAAGGCTGCGCCGATACCGCCGCCCAGCAGCCAGTTGCGTTGGGCGGTGAGCACCGGATTGTCGAACATATTCACCGAATAATGGAAATTGGCAATCAACCAGCGACCGTCTTGGCGCACCATGGTGGCGCTCCATTGCGGGGTGACCGTCCACGTTTCGCCGTTGTTCAGCTCGTAGCGGTCGCGGCTGCGGCCGAAGGCAACGGCGGTGTCGCCGCCGTAGAGGTGGGAGAGGGCTTCCACTTCAAATTCGGCGGTGACGTTTTTCACCACTGCACGGTCTCCTTCCATCATGTGTTGGAAGTATTGATGGATGCCGTCTTTGCCGATGATGCGGTCGCCGTTCATGGTGGAAAACACCACATTGTCGGTGACGTTATTGAGCAGGGTATCGAGCCGGCGGGCGTTAAGCGCGTCTTGCATGGTGTCGCGCAGGGCGCGCAGTTCGTTGTGTAGCTGTTCGTCGGCGGCCGCTGTTATGGCGGCGGCAGGTGCGGAAGCGGCGGTTTCGGCCAGGGCGGTGGCGGACAGCTGCAGCAGTGGGGCGCACAATAAGAGGCCGGCCAGCCAGCGGGCGGATAAACGGTTCATGGTGCATACCTTTCTATGGGTCGGTAGTGTTCAGGTAGCCTGTTGGCACCCAATCAGGCTATCTGAACACACGAACAGGCCGTTAAACGCCGGCCAATACTTTCACATGCTCGGCCACGCTGCGGGCCAGCGGCGACAGGGTGTAGCCGCCTTCGAGTGAGGAGACGATTTTGCCGTTGCAATAGAGCTGGGCGATCAGCATGATTTGCTGGGTGACCCATTTGTAGTCGGCCTCCACCAGGCCGAAATTACCCATTTCGTCTTCCAAGTGGGCGTCGAAGCCGGCGCAGATAAACACCAGCTGCGGCTCGAAGGCGTGCAGCTTGGGCAGCCAGACTTCGCTCACCATGTCGCGGAATTCGGCGCCGCGGGTGCCCGATTTCATCGGTGTGTTGATGATGTTGGGGTTGCTGCCGATGGGTTTGTCGCCGCAATAGGGGAAGAAGGGATGCTGGAAGCAGGAGAGCAGCATCACGCGGTCTTCGTCTTTGAAGATTTCTTCGGTGCCGTTGCCGTGGTGGACGTCGAAATCGATGATGGCGATGCGCTCCAGACGGTATTCGGCAATCGCGTGCATGGCACCAACGGCGACGTTGTTGAAAAAACAGAAGCCCATGGCTTTTTCGGTTTCGGCGTGGTGGCCGGGCGGGCGCACGGCGCAGAAGGCGTTGGGCACTTCTTCGTTCATCACCATGTCCACCGCCTTCACCACCGCGCCGGCGGCATAACGGGCGGCTTTGAGGGTGCCGCTGTTCATGGCGGTGTCGGTGTCCACGCGGTAGGTGCCGGTGTCGGGCTGCACCGATTCCAGATAGTTGAGATAGCGCGTGGGGTGCACCCGCGCCAGCTGGATGTCGCTCACCAAGGGCGCTTCCACTTCCTGCAGAAAATCGAACAGCTGCGCGCTCATCAGGCGGTCGCGGATGGCAGACAGGCGGGCGGGTGCTTCGGGGTGGCCTTCGCCCATATTGTGACCGAAGCAGGCCGGGTGGGTGATGTAGGCCGTCATGCCCATGCTGCTGGAAAAGTGGCTCAACCATTCGAACATGGCGCGTTCTCCTGTTGTTGTTTTTGTTCGGCAGGCCGCCTGCCAAGGGCGGCTTCCGCCCGCATCATAAGCCTGTACCGCTGTGCGGGCAAGGGCGGCGGCGCAAAAAGCCGTCTTTTGTCAAACGGCTCCGGCAAACGGCAGGAAAGCGTTTCAGGTAGCCTGTTCCGCCTTTATAATGCGGCCTTTTCCCATTCTGCTTTTTTGTGCCATGACCGACTCCATCCGCCTGCCCGCCGCCGAATTGAAACCTTCCACCGTGCCGCTGCCCGGCTCGAAAAGCATCAGCAACCGCACCTTGCTGTTGGCCGCTTTGTCGGACAACAGCTGCCGCATCGAGTCGTTGCTGCAGTCCGACGACACCCGCCATATGCTGAATGCGCTGGACGCGCTCGGCGTGCGCCTGGAGCGGCACAGCGACACCTGCGTCACCGTACACGGCTGCGGCGGCCGCTTCCCGGCCGCTCAGGCGGATTTGTTTCTCGGCAATGCCGGCACCGCCTTCCGCCCGCTGACGGCGGCACTGGCCCTGCAGGGCGGCGATTACCGCCTGCACGGTGTGCCGCGCATGCACGAGCGCCCGATCGGCGATTTGGTGGACGCTTTGCGGGCAGCCGGCGCGCAGATCGACTACCTCGGCACAGCCGGCTATCCGCCGCTGCACATCGGCCCGCGCCGCGCCGACGGCAGCCGCCGCATTCCGATTAAGGGCAATGTGTCCAGCCAGTTTCTCACCGCGCTGCTGATGGCTTTGCCGCTGGGCGCCGGGGCGGCCGAAATTGAAGTGGTGGGCGAGCTGATTTCCAAGCCCTATATCGACATCACGCTGAACCTGATGGCGCGTTTCGGCGTTCAGGTAGCCCATGAGGATTACCGGCTGTTCAGGCTACCTGAAAACGCGCGCTATCGGGCGCCGGCGGTGGTGCAGGTGGAAGGCGACGCCTCCAGCGCGTCCTACTTCTTGGCGGCCGGTTTTCTGGCGGGCACGCCGGTGCGGGTAAGCGGCATTGATGCGAACAGCATCCAAGGCGATGTGGCTTTTGCCCGCGAGTTGGAAAAAATCGGTGCCGATGTGGTGTGGGGCGAGCATTTTATCGAAGTCAGCCGCCGCCCCGGCCAAGCCGTGCAGCCGTTTGATCTGGACGCCAACCACATTCCCGATGCGGCGATGACGCTGGCGGTGGTGGCGCTGGCCAGCGGTGCGCCCTGCACCTTGCGCAACATCGGTTCTTGGCGGGTGAAGGAAACCGACCGCATCAGCGCGATGGCCACTGAGTTGCGCAAACTGGGCGCGGAGGTAACGGAAGAAGCGGAGGCGCTGCATATTGTGCCGCCGGCGCGGCTGACTCCCGACGCCCGCATCGACACCTATGACGACCACCGCATGGCAATGTGTTTTTCTTTGGTGTCGCTGCTGGGCGTGCCGGTGGTGATCAACGATCCGCAATGTGTGAACAAAACCTTTCCCGAGTATTTTTCGCTGTTTGCCGGCTTGAGGGCGTAAAGACGGGCGTAAGCGCTCAGGCTGAGACCTTTGCAAAACACCCCCAAATCCTCTACATTCCCCACCCATCCGGCCCAAGGAATGCAGAGGATTTGCTTCATGAGCAGCTTTTTACACACCGACGCCCTCCACCACATCGAAAAACATCTCGACCGCTTCCCGCTTATCAAGCTCGACCGCATACTCGACTGGACACACATCGAACAATACCTTACCGGCCGCAAAACCCGCTACGTGCGCGACAATGGTGGCCGTCCCGCCTATCCTGTGCTCTCCATGTTCAAAGCCATCCTGCTCGGCCAATGGCACAGCCTTTCCGACCCCGAACTCGAATACAGCCTCATCACCCGCATCGATTTCCAACTCTTCTGTCGCTTCGACGACTTTTGCATTCCCGACCACAGCACCCTTTGCCGTTTCCGCAACTGGCTGGCACAAGACAACACCTTGGCCGAACTACTGGATCTGATTAACCGCCAACTGACTGACCAGGGCTTAAAAGTAGAAAAAGCATCCGCCGCCATCGTTGACGCCACCATTATTCAGACGGCCGGCGGCAAACAGCGTCAGGCCATCGAAGTGGATGACGAAGGCGTTGTCTGTGGCGAAACCACCCCCAGCAAAGACCCGGATGCCCGTTGGATCAAAAAAGACGGCCGCTTCCATCTGGGCTACAAACAACACACCCGCACCGATGCGGACGGCTATATCGAGAAACTGCACATCACCCCGGCCAACGCCCATGAGTGCAAACACCTGCTGCCTTTGTTGGCAGGCTTGGCCCAAGAGACGACGGTTTATGCCGATAAAGGCTACGACAGCATGGAAAACCGGCAACATTTGGAAAAACATCAGCTGCGGGACGGCATCATGCAAAAAGCACACCGTGGCCGACCGTTAAGCCAAGAGCAGAAAATCCGCAACGGCCGGCTGGCGAAAGTGCGCTATGTGGTGGAACAAAGCTTCGGTACGTTGCACCGCAAATTCCGCCATGCCCGGGCAGCCTATTTTGGTCTGCGCAAAGTGAGTGCACAAAGCCACCTGAAAGCGATATGTGTGAACCTGTTGAAAGCAGCCAACAGGCTCAGTGTGCCTGTCGCTGCCTAAAGGGCAGCGGATTGTCTAAAAAACAGGCAATCCGTAGAGGAGAACAGGGAAGTTTGGCCAAAAAGCGATGAAAATATCCGAAACCATAGGCTACGGTTTCGGATGCTGGGTGAGGCCAAATTTTGCAAAGGTCTCAGGCTACCTGAAAAGATTTTCCGCATATACGCCATCATCGACAAACCGGCGCGCCATCCTTTCTGGATAGGCGCGCCGGTCTTTTGCGGCGCTTTAGCGCGGCGGGCTGAGCTCGAAATAACGCAGCAGGGTATGCGGCAGCCAGTTGAGATGGCGGGCTTGCGGGAAGCCGGCGTGGCCGCCGTGCTCGGGTTGCAGCAGGGTAACCGAGTCGGACACTTCGTGTGCCTGCGGCAGGGAAGCGGGCGGCATAAAGGGGTCGTTGCGGGCGTTGAGAATCAGGGTGGGCACGCGGATGTGCCGGAGCAGGGGTTTGGCGCTGGAGAGCCGGTAGTAGGCGGCGGCATCGGCAAAGCCGTGCACTGGCGCGGTAAAGGCGTTGTCGAAATCGGTCAGGCTGCGGGCAGCCTGCACCGCTTGGTGGTCGGCCTGCGGGAAACGCCGGTGGGTGGCGGCGGTTTTGGGCAGCAGGGAGCGCAGGAAGTAGGGCGCATACAGGGCTTTGCTCAGGCCGTGTTCGAGGCAAACGCTGGCGGCGGCCAAATCGAGCGGGGCGCTGATGACGGCGGCGGCCTGCGGCAGGGCGCGGTCTTGCTGTTCGCCTAGATATTTGGCCAAGGCATTGCCGCCTAGGGAGACGCCGGCGGCATAGATGCGCGGGTAGCGGGCCGCCATCAGGCCGAGCATATGGCCGATTTCGCGGCTGTCGCCGGAGTGGTAGTAGATGCGGGCGCGGTTGGGCACGCCGCCGCAGCCGCGGAAATGCGCCACCACGCCATGCCAACCGCGCTGCCGAACAGCGTGCATCAGGGCGCGGGCGTAGTGGCTGCCGCTGTCGCCCTCCAGACCGTGAAACAGCATTACCAGTGGGGCGTCGGCCTCGCGGCCGTCGATGAAGTCGTAAGCCACTTCGGTTTCGCCGGTGCTGTCGGGCAGCAGTTCGCGGCGGTAGGCCGGCAGCGGCGGCTGGATCAGTTTGGGCCAGATGCTTTGCGCATGGCCGCCGCGCAGCCAGAAGGGGGCGCGGTAGGTGGGCAGTTGGCGGAGGATGTCGTTGGGCATGGTGGCTAGGGTTGGGTTTCAGGTAGCCTGAGACCGTGGCAACCGCCCCATCTGCGGCATCCATATTGGGGGGCAAAGGCCTCGGGCGGGCTGGGGCAGATGAGCGGGGCTGCGACCTTTGCCCCTATCTGCGGCGTTAAACAGGCTCGTAAGATGTTCCATCTGGCTGCACCGGCTGGTTCGGCTGGCGTAGCCAAAAAACCGCTGCTCAAACATGATGACGCCACGCCCTAAGGGTGGGGCAGAGCGGTATCGGCCAAGCCTGTTGTGGGCTTATGAGCGCAGATTCTTTCTCAGCAGTTTACCTACCGTGGATTTCGGAATCTCATCAATAAACTCAATGTGTTTGGGTAATTTATAGCCGGTTAGGTAGGCGCGTCCCCATTCGCGCAGGTCATCGGCGGACACATTCTCCCGCCGTTTCACCACAAACAGTTTCACGGCCTCGTGGCTGTGCGGATCGGGTACGCCGACGGCACAGCACTCAAGCACATCGGGATGGCTGGCATAGACATTCTCGATTTCGCTGGGATAGACATTGAAGCCGGACACATTGACCACGTCTTTTTTGCGGTCGATGATTTTGATAAACCCGTCGGCATCCATGATGCCGATATCGCCGGTTTTAAAGTATCCGTCAGGCGTCATGTATTCGTGGCGCAAATGCTCGCGTTTGTAATAGCCCTTCATGATCTGCACACCCTGCACACATATCATGCCCGCTTGGCCGATGCCGCATATATTGCCTTCATCGTCCAACAGTTTGATATCGGTCATGGGCAAGGGGATGCCGATGCTGGCGGTAAAGCCGGCTGCAGGCGGATTCACGCTGATGACCGTTCCGGTTTCCGACAGGCCGCAGCCTTCGATAATGGGTTGTCCCACCACTTCCTGCCAGCGCTTGGCGGTGTCTGACAGTATTGCCATGCCGCCGCCCACGCACAATTTCACATGTCCGTGATCCATATTGCAAAACGCTTCGCTGGCCAGCATGGCGTTGAAGAGCGTATTCACGGCGGGAATCAGTATCGGCTTGTATGTTTGGATGGCGTCAATCAAACCGGGCAAATCTCTCGGATTGGGGATCAAGAGGTTGGCCAGTCCTGCCTGCATGCCGAAGAGTACGCACACACTAAAGGCGAAAATGTGGTAAAGGGGCAGGGCCGTTAAGATATAGCCGCTGTGGCCGCTGAGCGTATGTCCGACCACGGCATTGAGCTGATAGACATTGTGTATCAGGCCGCGGTGGGTCAGCATGGCTCCTTTGGCTACGCCCGTTGTGCCGCCCGTATATTGCAGCAAGACCACGTCATCGGGCATCACATAATCGGGTTTTTGGTAAGCGGCGGCTTCCGCATCAATCGCTTTTCCCTCCGGCGACACGAACCCCAATGTCTGCATGTCGGTGGTGATGAGGTGTTGAAGAGCAGTCTCTGCCCGGGCTTGGGCTACGGTATCGAGGAAGTTTTTGGCGACGATTAAAACTTTGGCGTCAGAATCGTTGAGCTGGTGCGCGAGCTCGCGCGGCGTGTAAAGCGGATTGATGTTCACCAGCACGAATCCAGCACGGATCACCGCCATCATGGCCACGGGATAATGCAAAAGATTGGGCATCATGACGGCGATTTTGTCGCCACGCTGGAGCCCCAGCGTCTGCAGATAAGCGGCCAGCCGTTTGCTGTGTGCATCGAGCGCGCGATAATCCAAAGACTGTCCCAGGCAAGTAAAGGCGATGGCATCGGGCTGCTTGGCAATCAGATATTCAAAGTAATCGATCAGCGTACCCACGCCGTCGGGTGTGCTTACCGTCATGGGGATATTGAATTTTTCATAAGCCGTGTGCCATGGGCGCTGTGAAGCGGAGATATTCATCGGGTATTCCTTCCTGGTTGTGAACACATGATCTCAAGTGGGTAAGGTGACGGGTAAACAGCCTGAGACCTTTGCAAAACCCTCATCTGCGGCGCATTTCTGCGTTGTGCGCTGCTCGCTCACTTGCCTATCTAGATGATATGTCTGCGCTCGCTGCGCTGCTACGCCTTGAACTGCATCCACATCTGAGGGTTTTGCAAAGGTCTCAGCCTCTAAGGCGCGCTGTCAGTCTCAAAGCCGTGCGAGCCAAGCGGCGGTACGCTGTGGCGGCCAAACAAATCGGGTTCATCAGTAGCCGGGCTGAGGAGGCAGGTCGAGCTGTACATCGGTTTCAAACAGCGGCAGCGCGCCCCACACATAGCTCATGCTGCCTTTGCCGCACAGGCCGCTGGTGCTCAGGCGGCTTAAGACGAAACGATTGCCGTCCCAAATGTATATCGACTGTTGGTAGCACTCGCCGAAGTTGCCGTCCGGTTGGTGTGCTTCGATGGCACCGTTGCTGTGGTAGCGGGCGAATGCGGTATTGGGTACGGGCACAAAGCCGATCAGGCGCGTCAGGTCGCGGCTGACCAAGGCAAACAGGCGTTTGGCATTGCCGTAATCGCAGGCGGTTTCGGCCAATACGGTGTCTTTGTCCAACGGATACAGGGTGAAAAGGGGCACTTCCTGACCGGGATGATTGCCGTGATCCAAGCGCTGGCAGCCGTTTGGCGCCAGGCCGGAGGCAGCGACGGGACCGCGCAGCAGGGTGCGCAGACTTTCGCTTTCAGAAGTACGGGACGGCCAAGCGGGTAGCCGGGCGGTGATGACCGGTTTGGACACGGCCGTGCCCTGATAGGCGGCGTTGCCGGGATTCAGCAGGGCGCCGGGCGTGCCGCTGCGGCCTTGGTAGGCATCCATCTTGGCCAGCACTTCGGCAGCGCCGCGGGTGGAGAGCGTCCATTGTTTGTCGCCGTGTTGGTACACGATGGGGCGGGGCGGATCGGCGCGCAGCAGCGAGAGCAGCGCGCCGGTTTGCAGCGGTTGGCCGTTGAGCAGCAGGTTTTCGCGCACCGGCGGGTCAACGGTCACCAAGGTGGTGGCCGGGCTAGTGGCGCCCGCTTTGCGGCGAATCAAGACGGAAACGGGCAGGCGCTCGGTTTGGCCGGTGATGCCGGCATGATAGCCGACGGCGGTGCAGTCGCCTGTATTGCTGCACACCAACAGCCAGTCGCCGCGGGCGAAGCGTAGGCCGTGTGTGCAGTCGGCGGGGCTGCTGCACTGGGCGTCGGCTGTGCTCACGACGATGGTTTTTGCGGCGGCAGGCAGGGTAACGAAAAGCAGGGCGGACAGCAGTAAGCAACGCATGGCTGGGTTTCCTTTTGGTGGTGCCGTGGAGCAGGCTGAGGGAGAACATTACAGCAGAATTGAGGCTACCTGAAAAGCGTGCGGCGGGTGTGGCAACGGCTTTCAGGTAGCCTGTGGGCAAACGTGTTAAGCGTCGCCATCGAGTTGGTCCTGCCGCGCCAAAATGGTGCGCTTGCCGTTGGTGTCGGCGGCGGACACGATGCCTTCGGCTTCCATTTGGTCCACCAGAGTGGCGGCTTTGTTGTAGCCGATGCGCAAATGGCGCTGAATGGAGGAAATGGTGGCTTTCTGGGTGCGCAGCACGATGGCCACCGCCTCGTCGAACAGCGGGTCTTTTTCGCCGCCGCCGTAGCCGCCGTTGGCATTGCTGAACAAATCGTCGCTGCCCACGCCGGCGGTGAGGATGTCTTCCACATAGTCCGGCTCGCCGAAGCCTTTGAGGTATTCCACTACGCCGTGCACTTCTTCATCGGCCACAAAGGCGCCGTGCACGCGCTGCGGATAGCCGGTGCCCGGCGGCAGGAACAACATGTCGCCCTGGCCAAGCAGGTTTTCCGCGCCCATTTGGTCGAGAATGGTGCGGCTGTCCACTTTGCTGGATACCTGAAACGCGATGCGGGTGGGGATATTGGCTTTGATCAGGCCGGTGATCACGTCCACGCTGGGGCGCTGGGTGGCCAGAATCAGGTGGATGCCGGCGGCGCGGGCTTTTTGCGCGAGGCGGGCAATCAGCTCTTCGATTTTTTTGCCGGCGGTCATCATCAAATCGGCGAATTCGTCCACCACCACCACGATGAAGGGCAGTTTCTCCAGCGGCTCGGGCTGCTCGGGCGTTAAGCTGAAGGGGTTGGCAAGGGTTTCGTCCTGCTCGGCGGCTTCTTTGATTTTCTGGTTGTAGCCGGCCAGGTTGCGCACGCCGACATGGCTCATCAGGCGGTAGCGTTTTTCCATTTCGTTCACGCACCAAGTGAGCGCGTTGGCGGCCAGTTTCATGTCGGTTACCACCGGTGCCAGCAGGTGCGGAATGCCTTCGTAGATCGAGAGTTCCAGCATTTTGGGGTCGATCATGATCAGGCGCACCTCGTCGGGCGTGGCTTTGAACAGCATGGAGAGAATCATGCTGTTCACGCCCACCGATTTGCCCGAGCCGGTGGTGCCGGCTACCAAGAGGTGTGGCGCTTTGGCCAGGTCGGTCACCACCGGCTGGCCGGTGATGTCCTGGCCCAAAGCCAGGGTGAGCTTGGAAGGGCTGTTTTGGAAGGCGGGCGAATCGAACACTTCGCTCAGGCGGATCATCTGCCGCTTCGGATTGGGCAATTCCAAGCCCATGCAGGTTTTGCCGGGAATGGTTTCCACCACGCGGATGGCGGCCACGCCCAGCGAGCGGGCGAGGTCTTTTTCGAGGTTGATCACCGAATTGCCGCGCACGCCCACATCGGGCTCGATTTCGTAGCGGGTGATGACCGGGCCGGCATAGGCATCCACCACCTTCACTTTCACTCTAAATTCGGCCAGTTTTTCTTCGATGGTGATGCCGTTTTCGATCAACTGTTCTTCTGTTACGGCCGCATGGCTGTTGTATTGCGGCGGCAGCAGCAAATCTTTTACCGGCAGGGCGTATTCGGCAAAGTCGGTAAACGAGGTTTTGGGCGTGTAGGCGGGTGCCGGCGCCGATACCGACCAAGCCGCAGCCGGGGCGGTTTCGGCGGCTGCCGGCCAGTCAGGTTGCGGCACACCTTCGGCCAGCGCCTGCTGCCACTCGCTGTCGTCGCCCAATTCGATGGCAGGCTGGGCTGAGGGGGCCAGTTCGCCGAGAGAGGGGTCGGGGCGGAAAGACAGGCCGGAAGAGGGCGCGTGCACTTGCTCTTCGGGTGCGGCGGGCGATTCGCTGAGCAGACGGTCGGTAATCGTCCACGGCGGATTGTCGCTGATGTGCACTTGGGCATCGGCCACAGCCGGCGCATCGGTGAAGGCCGGCGCTTCGGTTTCTGCGGCGGCCAGGGTTTCCTGCGGCAGGTGGCTGTAAGTTTCGGGGCGCTGCTCGAAGGGGGTGAAGCGGGTGGAAATCGGGGCGGCTGCCGGCTGCTCGGCCGGCACTTTCAGGCTGTAGCTTTGGCCGAGGCGGGCGGCAGCGGGAATCACGCTTTCGCGCACGGTGAGGCGTTTGAAGCGGTTGCGTTCGCGGTTGACCGGCGAATCGGTTTTGGCCAGGTTGGCCAACACTTCGTCTTCGCCGATCACGGCCAAATCGGGCATCGGCTGGGCGGCTTCGGCGGCCGCTTGGGCAGCCTGCTGTTGGGCGCGGCGGCTGGCCAAGCGCTGGCGCAACAGGTTGCTGCGGATGTCGTCGTGGCTGATGGTGTGGGGCGGCTCGGCCGGCGGTGCCAGAGGTGCTGCGGGTTCGGCAGAGGCTACCTGAAAGCCGTTAGGCTGCCGCGGCGGCAGCTGGGGGCTGACCACGGTGGTGCGGTTGCTTTGTGCCCAGCCGCGCTGCATTTTTTCGCGCACATAGCGCAGGGCGGGGTCGTCAGGCGTGATTTCTTCTAAATCGTGCGCCGGCGCCGGTTCGTGTTTGGGCGGCAGGTTGAGCACCACGGTTTCCCGTACCGGTTCGGGTGGGGGCGCGGTTTTGGCGAGCAGGCGGGTGGCTTCGTCCAGCGAAATTTCTTCCGGCTCGGCCGGGGCGGCATCGGTTTCTTCTGCGGCCGGCTCGGCCTGCCACAGGCGGCGGGTGGCTTCTTCGAGAGAAATCACCGATAACTCGGGCGCGGGATGTGACAAATCGGGCGCTGCCTCTGCGGCGGGGATGTTCGGCCCGATTGGCTTCTCGTCTGTCGTTTCTGCGGCGGGCGCCTGCCAGTCGGGCGGCAGAGGCTGTTCGGAATGGGGTTTGCCGGTTTGAAACCCAACGGCGGCGGAGGCGTCGGCGGCTTCGTCTTGGAAGATGGGCAGCTCTTCTTGGTTGTCGGACTTGCGGCGGCGGGGCTTTTTCTTGTTGGGTTTGGGGCCGAGCTGCTCGATTTTGCGGCGCAGATCGTCTTGGATTTTCTGGTAGTGCCGCTTGATTTGCTGCTGGCTGCGCTGGTCTTGCACATTCGGGCGGGCGGGCTGCTGCTTGGGGGCGTCGGCGCCGTGGGCAGCCGGCGTTTCGCGGCCTTCGTGGCGGCTCAGGTAGGCCAGCTCCATCAGCCATTCGCGTTCTTCTTTGCCGCGCCACCACAATAAGAAGGCGATGCCGGCCAGCAGCAGAATCAAAATCAAGATGAGAAACATAAAAAAGGCAGCTCCGGTTCGCCCAAAAAATGCCGCATTTTAGCGCGTTTTGGGGCGGAATCAAACCGAAGGCAGACCGGTTCGGGCGGCGGGCGGAGCCTATGGAACAGGCAGCAGATGGTGCGCGCCTTGTTGGCGCAAAAAACGGTCTTTCAGGTAGCCTGACGGGCCGCGGAAGCCTATAATGGCGTCCTTTTTTCTGCCGGTTTCCCGCATGCAGCTTGCCGATTTCGATTTTGATTTGCCCGAACACCTGATTGCCCAGCATCCGCCCGCCGAACGCGGCGGCAGCCGTCTGCTCGCGGCCCTGCCCGGGCAGCCGCCGAAAGACAGCCGTTTTGCGGACTTGCCGGACTGGCTCTCGCCGGGCGATGTGCTGGTGTTCAACAATACCAAGGTGATGAAGGCGCGCCTGTTCGGTCAAAAGGCCAGTGGCGGTCGCATCGAGGCTTTGGTGGAACGGGTGGTGGACGCGGAAACCGTGCTGGCGCACGTGCGCTCGTCCAAGTCGCCCAAGCCGGGCGCAGAGTTGCATTTTGAAGGCGGGGTGCGGGCGGTGATGCAGGAACGTGCGGGGGAGTTGTTTTGCCTGCGTTTTGTGCTTTCAGGTAGCCAAACGGTGTACGACATACTGGAGCGGCACGGCCATCTGCCTTTGCCGCCCTATATCGAGCGAGCGGCCGGAGCGGATGACGACGAGCGTTACCAAACCGTGTATGCCAAGCATCAGGGCGCGGTGGCTGCGCCGACCGCCGGCCTGCATTTCACCGAAGCGTTGCTGGCGCGTTTGGCCGAGCGCGGCATTGAAACGGCGGAAGTGACCCTGCACGTGGGTGCCGGCACCTTCCAGCCGGTGCGGGTGGAAAACATTGCCGAACACACCATGCACAGCGAGTGGTACCACATTAGCGAAGACACCGTGCAGGCGGTGGCGGCGGCCCAAGCGCGCGGCAACCGCGTGTGGGCGGTGGGCACCACTTCTTTGCGCTGTTTGGAATCGGCCGCCGCTTCAGGCAGCCTGCGGGCGGGCGAAGGCGACACCGATATTTTCATTACGCCGGGCTACCGCTTCCGCGTGGTGGACGGCTTGATCACCAATTTCCACTTGCCCAAGTCCACTTTGCTGATGCTGGTGAGCGCGTTTTCCGGCATGGAGCACATCCGCCGCACCTACCGCCACGCCATCGAACAGCAATACCGCTTTTTCAGCTACGGCGACGCCATGCTGTTGCAGCGCAATGAAGACAGCGGCCAAACACCGCTTTCCTTTTCAGGTAGCCCTTTATGATGTTGAGCAGTTCTTTCGTTTCTCTGGGCCACTACGGCCAGATGGTGTCTGCCGCCAACGAATTGATGCGCGGCTTTTGGGCGCACACGCCTTATCTGATGATGGCCTTGCTGCTGTTTTTCGCTTTCTGGCTGCTGGCCCAATTGTTCAAATGGTTTGTCGGCCGTCTGCTCGGTAAGCGCTTGGCGGCCCGGCCTAATGTGCTGTTGCTGCTCAAGCGCATCGGCGGCACCGGCATTTTGCTGATCGGTTTTTTGTGCGCCTTGGTGGTGGCCGTGCCCGGCTTCACGCCGGGGCAGCTGATCAGCACTTTGGGCATCGGCTCGGTGGCGGTCGGCTTTGCCTTTAAAGACATTCTGCAAAACCTGCTCTCCGGCATTCTGCTGCTGGTGAACGAACCGTTCCGCATCGGCGACAACATCACCTCCAACGGCTTCACCGGCGTGGTGGAAGACGTACAGATTCGGGCCACCACCCTGCGCGGCGAAGACGGCAGCCGGATTGTCATTCCCAACGCCCAGCTGTTTACCGCGCCGATTACCGTACACACCGGCCGGCCGCCACAGCCGTCGGCTTCCCAAACAACCGACTCCCATTCCGAGGAAACCCTATGATTCAAGAGCAATTAAACCGCTTGGTCCGCCCCGATGCCGACGGCAATTTCGGCCGTCACGGCGGCAAAATCGACCATCCCGAACTGGCCAAAGCCCTGGACCAATTGGAAGCAGGCTTCCGCAATATTATTGAAGACGCCGAATTCAAAGCGGAAATGAAACGCCTGCAGGCCACTTATGTCGGCCGCCCGAGCCCGATTTACCACGCCCGCAGCCTGTCGCGCCGCGGAGCGCAAATCTATTTGAAGCGCGAAGACCTCAACCACACCGGCGCCCACAAAATCAACCACTGCTTGGGCGAAGTGCTGTTGGCGAAGAAAATGGGCAAGAAAAAAGTGGTGGCCGAAACCGGTGCCGGCCAGCACGGCGTGGCCTTGGCCACCGCCGCCGCACTGCTGGGCTTGGAGTGCGAAATCCATATGGGCGTGGTGGACATCGCCAAAGAGCACCCCAATGTATCGCGCATGAAAATCCTCGGCGCCAAGCTGGTGCCGGTGTCCGCCGGTGCGGGCACGCTGAAAGAAGCGGTGGACAGCGCCTTTGCCGCTTATATGCAAGACTTGGAAAACAGCATGTTCGCCATCGGTTCGGTGGTGGGCCCGGCGCCGTATCCCGAAATGGTGGCCTATTTCCAAAGCATCATCGGCTTAGAGGCGCGCGAACAGTTCCAAAACGAATACGGCGGCCTGCCTGACGAAGTCATCGCCTGCATGGGCGGCGGCTCCAATTCCATGGGTTTGTTTAATGCCTTTATCGACGATGAAGAAGTAGCGCTGGTGGGCGTGGAGCCGGCCGGCGAAGGTTTGGACCGCCCCGGCCGCCACGCCGCCACCCTGACCTTGGGCAAGTTCGGCAATATTCAGGGCTTCAACTGCTATTATCTGCAAGAAGAAGACGGCACCCCGGCCGCGGTGCATTCGATTGCCTCCGGTTTGGATTACCCCGGCATCGGCCCGCAGCATTGCTACCTGAAAGACATCGGCCGCGGCCGTTACGAAACCGCCACCGATGCCGAATGTTTGGACGCCTTCCTCACCCTGTCGCGCGAAGAAGGCATCATCCCCGCGCTGGAAAGCGCCCATGCCTTGGCCTACGCCCTGCGCCGGGCGCCCTTGCTCGACAGCGGCAAACGTCTGCTGGTCAACCTCTCCGGCCGCGGCGACAAAGACATCGACTTTATTTTGCAAAAACTGGATATCTGAAGCCGTTTTTCCGGCTGATTGCCGGCATCAGGCTACCTGAACAGCCGCCGATTGGGCTTTCAGGTAGCCTGATGCCGTGTTCGCTAAGTCATTGATGGAGGTGTCATGGAAAAAGACGGTTTTCGTCCCTACCAAGCGCCGGCCACTCCGGCCGGCCGTGGCCGCGAGGAAGCCTGTTTCCGGCAAGGCAATAAGGTGTGGCTGCCCGCCGACAGCGATCTGCCTTGCCGTTGCGTGCGCTGCGGTTCGGCTGAGGTGGTGCGTGAAAAAAGTGTTAAGCTGCATTGGTATCCGCCTGCGCTGGCCTTGATTTTGCTGACCGCTTTTTTCATCGGTATGTTTGCGCTCATCGCTTTCGGCGTGCTGGCCGCCCTGCTGCGCAAGCGTACGGAAGTGACGGTGTCTTGGTGTGCGCAACACGCCCGCATTCCGCGGCGGCAGATGGCGCTGGTGTGGGCTTGGGTGTTGCTGACTTTGCTGGCGATTGGCGCCGTTTTCTTTGGCAGCGACGCCCGCTGGGGGCTGGGGGCATTGGGCCTGCTGGTGTTGGCTTGGCTGCTGACGGCGGCTTACTTGGGTTGGACGAACGTGAGAGCGGTGCGCATCGATGCCGAATACAGCATTTTGAAAGGCTTCGGCCGGGGTTTTCTCGACACATTGCCTCCGCGTTGATTGTTCAATGTAAAAATTAATTTGCATGAAATTAAATGATGTGTATGATGCGCCTTGCGCGGGCCGGCCGTTTTCGGACACGGTCGGCTCCTCCACATCACAAACTTAGGAGAAATCACGATGTTGAACAAAAAAAATACCTTTTCGGCGCTGGCTTTGGCTGCGGTCATGTTTTTGGGCGCCTGCGGCGGCAGCGGCGGTTCTGCTGCGTCTTCCGACAGCGCACCGGCCGGCGGCAAGGAATACATTGTCGGCCTGGATGCCACTTACGCCCCGTTCGAATATGAAGAAAACGGCCAAGTGGTGGGCTTTTCCGCCGATGTGCTCAAAGCCATTGCCGAGAATCAGGGCCTGAACCTGAAATTGGTGAATACGCCTTGGGAAGGCATTTTCGGCACCCTGGACAAGGGCGACCGCGACATCATTTCCTCCAGCGTCACCATTACCGATGAGCGCAAAAACGTGATGGACTTCACCGACCCCTATTTTGAGGCCACCCAAATGATTGTGACCGGCGAAAAAGGGGCCGCCATCCAATCGTTTAACGACCTGAAATCGCGCACCGTATCCGTGCAAAGTGGCACCACCGGCGATTTGGTGATGCAGAAACTGCAAGGCGAGCAGAGCGCCATGATCAAGCGCTTCGAAACCATGCCGCTGGCGATGAAAGAGTTGCTCAACGGCGGTGTGGAAGCCGCAGTGGGCGACAACGGCGTGGTACAGAACTTCGTCAACAACAATCCCGATGCCAAGCTGCGTACCTTGGTCGATAACGGCTTCGAAAAAGAATACTACGGCTTCGCTTTGCGCAAAGGCCGTGACGACGATTTGATGGCCAAGTTGAACGCCGGTTTGGCCGCCATCAAAGCCAACGGCACTTACGACCAAATTTACGCCAAGTGGTTCAACACCGCACCGGCCGCCGCCGAAGCTGCGCCTGCGCCCGCCGAAGCGGCTCCGGCTTCTGCCGCTTCCGCCCAGTAAATATTGCCGATTTTGCTCAAAACCGCTTCCCGTTTCGGGAAGCGGTTTTTGTTTGGCGGCGGCGCAACAGGGAATGGACAGACAATTTCGCAAAAGCAAACCGCCCGTCAGATAAGCATGCGGGCGGTTGTTGCGGTGCTGCCGGCCGTCGGCTGCCGAATTCAGCGGCGGCAAACAGGCCGGTTTAGAGCGTGTCCGATTGAATCAGGGCATAAGCCGAATGATTGTGGATGCTTTCGAAGTTTTCGCTTTCTACCGTGAAACTGAGGATGCGCGGATCGTTTTTCAGGGCCACGGCGATATCGCGCACCATGTCTTCGACAAATTTCGGGTTTTCGTAAGCCCGTTCGGTCACGTATTTTTCATCGGGGCGTTTGAGCAGGCCGTAAAGCTGGCAGGAAGCTTGGTTTTCCACCAAGTCGATCACTTCTTCCGCTTCCACCGCCTGCTCGCGGCAGCGCAGGGTAACAGTTACGTGGGAGCGCTGGTTGTGCGCGCCGTATTGGGAAATTTCCTTGGAGCAGGGGCAGAGGCTGGTAACCGGCACCAATACTTTCAAGGTGTGGGTGTAGATGCCGTTTTCCGATTCGCCGGTCAGGGTTACGTCGTAATCCAAGAGCGAGGTGATGCCGGAGACGGGGGCACTTTTTTGGCGGAAAAACGGAAAGGTTATGCTGATGCGGCCGGCTTGGGCGTCGAGCAAGGCGAGCATGTCGGCCGTCAGTTCGCGTAAGCGCACGAAATCCAGCACGCCGGCCTGCTCCTCCATCAAGGCCACGAAGCGGGACATATGGGTGCCTTTTTGCGAAGCGGGGAGGGCCACCGTCATGGTGAGGCGGGCGACGGTGTTTTGCTCGCCGTCTTGGCTGCGGATGCGCAAGGGCAGACGCAGGTCTTTGATGCCCACTTGGTTGATGGGCATATTGCGTGAATCGGGGCTGCTCTGCACGTCGGCAATGGCGTTCATTGCTGGGGTTTTCCTTGTGAATGTGTGTGGTGTTTTGGTAGGCGGCAAGGGGCTTGCGGCGCAAAGGGCGGCAGTATAACGCCAGCCCGGTTTGCGGGCAAATATCGGCCGCATAAAGGAAACAAATCCTTTCGTCCCCGCTTGCCGGCACCTTATTGGGGCGGATTGGCAAAATAAAAAGCTACCTGAAAGCGCGGCCGCGGGGCGCGGATGCTTTCAGGTAGCCTGATGGCGCCGCCGGGCAGCGGCGGCGGTATTATTTGGGTTTGCGGAAGGTGTCGTGGCAGGATTTGCAGCTGGCGCCCACTTCGCCGTAGGCGGCTTTGATTTCTTCCAAATTGCCGCCTTGGGCGGCGGTATTCAGCTTGGCCACGGCGGCGTGGAAGCTTTCTTCGGCGGTTTTGAAGCCGGCGGCATCGCTCCATATATTGGGCAGGGCGTCGCCGGTTTGGCCGTCAGGGTCTTGGGCGAAGTGTTTGAAGGGTTCCTGGCTTTCGGTTACAAAGGTTTCGGCCATGGTTTTGAAGGCATCGGGCTGGTAGGGCTCTTCGCCTTTCACTACTTTGCCCATGGCGGAGAAGTTGGGCATCATGGTTTTGAAGGCGGTGCTGCGCTCTTGCGAATATTGGCCTTTGGCGGCAGAACCGCTTTGGCCGCCGCAGGCCGCCAAGCCCAGGGCGAGGGCGGAGAGCAGCATCATGGCTGTGGTTTTTTTCATGGGGTATCCCTTTATCTTAATGGTTAGTGGTGGTGTGTTTGCGCCGCCGCTTTCAGGTAGCCCGAAAGCGGCGGGCTGCAAACGGGAGGGAATCTATCACGATTCGGACGCTTTGTGGGCAAAAGGCCGGGAAAAGGGATTGGCGCGCACGCTTGGAAAGCGGCTTTGCCGATGCGGGCTGCGGCGTACGGATGATATACTGCACCCCGTTTCAGGCATTGTTTTTTCAGATCGGAGGACATCATGGCGATTTTGGTGACCGGCGCTTCGGCCGGTTTCGGCCGCGCGATTTGTGCGGCCTTGGTGCGGGCGGGTTATCCGGTGGTGGGGGCGGCGCGGCGCGGCGACAAACTGGAAGCCCTGCGCGAGGAGTTGGGCGGCCTGTTTTTGCCGCTGGTGATGGACATGGCCGACACCGCTGCCATCGACGCCGCCTTGGCTTCGCTGCCGGAAGGTTTTGCCGAGATCGACTGTTTGGTGAACAACGCCGGCCTGGCTTTAGGCTTGGAGCCGGCGCACCAGGCCGAGTTTGCCGACTGGCAGACCATGATCCAAACCAATATCATCGGCCTCACTTACCTCACCCGCCGGCTGCTGCCCGCCATGGTGGCGCGCCAAAGCGGCTATGTGATCAACATCGGCTCGATCGCCGGCACCTATCCCTATCCGGGCGGCAATGTGTACGGCGCCACCAAGGCCTATGTGCGCCAGTTCAGCCTCAATCTGCGCGCCGACTTGGCCGGCACCGGGGTGCGGGTGAGCAATATCGAACCCGGTTTGTGCGGCGGCACCGAATTTTCCAATGTGCGCTTCAAAGGCGACGATGAGCGGGCCGCCGCCCTGTATGACAACGTGGACTACATCCGGGCGGAAGACATTGCGGATACCGTGTTGTGGTTGTACCAGTGCCCGCCGCACATGAATGTGAACAGCATCGAAATCATGCCGGTGGCGCAAAGCTTCGGCGCCCTGCCGGTAAAGCGCAAGGCCGCGCCCGCCGTTGTCCAAGAGCAGCCCGACGCCGCGCCGCCGAAAAACTGGCTCGCCCGCCTCACCGGCTACCTGAAAGGATAATGCCATGGGTTTTCAGGCCAACAAAGCCAAAATCATAGCCCAAACCCAAGCGCAGGGCGGCCAGGTAACCGCTTTGCGCGAGCAGGTGCTCGACATCGTGCTACAGCAGGAAGGCGTGATCAAAGCCTATACCGTGCTGGCGCATATGCAGCAAAACAGCAGCGGCGTGGTGGCCCCGCCCACGGCCTACCGCGCCTTGGATTTTTGGGCCGAATACGGCGTGCTGCACAAAGTAGCGGCGGTCAACGGCTATGTATTGTGCAGCCACGCCCGCCACGACTGCGTGGCCGCCTGCCACAGCCACGACGAAACCGCCCACCACGCCAGCGCGTTTATTTTGGTGTGCACCGAATGCGGCTCGGTGGACGAGCAAACCCTCAGCCGCGAATGGGCCGCTTTGCGCGCCGGCGTGGCGGCCAGCGGTTTTAAACTAAAAGAAGAACACGTTGTTTTAACAGGAATCTGCCAGAAATGTCAGCCATAAAAAAAGCCAAAGTCCATCTGTTTTCCGGTTTTCTCGGCACCGGCAAAACCACCGCCCTGCGTCACTTGATGGCGCAAAAAGACCCGGCCGAAAAGTGGGTCATCATCGTGAACGAATTCGGCGAAATCGGCATTGACGGCGCGGTGTTGAGCGACAACGGCATTCCGGTGGCCGAAATTGCCGGCGGCTGTCTGTGCTGCGTGGCCGGCACCCAAATGGGCAACACCATCAACCGCATGATCAGCGGCAACAAACCCGACCGCATCATCATCGAAGCCAGCGGGCTGGCCCACGCCGCCAGCGTGATCGACGAATTGCGCAGCCCGCCCTTTAACGAAATGCTCGAGATTGCCGCCGTCTTTACCTTGGTGGATCCGCGCCAGTTTGTGGACGACGATTACGCCCTGCAGCCTTTATACAAAGATCAGATCAGCGTGGCCGACGTGTTGGTGGCCAATAAGATGGATGTCTGCCCGCCGCCGGTGCTGGCTGCATTCCGCGAGCGCTCGGCCAAGCTGTTTCCGCCCAAAGCGGCGGTGGTCGAAACCCAAAATTCGGCACTCGACATTGCGCTGCTGGAAACGCCGGTCACCGAAAAAAGCCGCTACCGCATCAAGGCGCTGCCCGACAACAGCATGGGTTTGCAGTCGCAGGGCTATACTTTCCCCGCCGGGCAGAATTTCGACGGCGAGCGGCTGACCCAATTTTTTGACGACCTACCCACCCTGTGCGAAGGCTTGGTGCGCGCCAAGGGCGTGTTTCAGGTGTTGGGCACCTGGGTGTGGCTCAATTGGAGCGACGGCCATTGGGGCGCGAACCAAGTGTCTTGGCGGCGCGACAGCCGTTTCGAGCTGATTGCCAAATCGTTTGATGCTGATGCGATCGAGCGCCGCTTGCAGGAAGCTTTGGAGACGGAAGCCGAGGCGGTGCAGCCGTGATGGCGTGCCGCGCCCGCAAAAAAACCGCCGCGTTTTGCGGCGTTTTTTTTACGGGCGTTTGCGGCTGATACCTTTTTGAATAAAGCCGCGCAGAAAGCCGTATAGCTTTTCAGGTAGCCTGTTGCGCCCCGGCAGCCGTTTCCGCCGCTGCGGCGGCAGGTTGCAGCACATACAGCGTGGTGGTTTCCTGCCTGCGGGCAGATGCCAGCGGATTGTGCGCATCGCGGCTTTTGGCGTGTTGCGGGCGGATGTGGCGGCGGCGCACCACCTGCCAGCCGGCGGCGGCAATATGGCCGGCCAACTCCCCCGGCCGGCGCAGGCCGAGGTGTTCGGCCAGGTCAGACATCACCAGCCACACCTCGCCCTGCGGATTCAGGTGGTCGGCCGCCCGCTGTAGAAAGGCGCGCAACATGGCCGAATCGGGGTCGTACAGCGCGGTTTCGATGTCGGCGCTCGGCTTGGCCGGCAGCCAGGGCGGATTGCATACAATCAGATCCGCGCGGCCGGGCGGGAACAGATCGGCCGCCAACACGCTGACCGCCTCGGCCACGCCCAGGCGGCGGCAGTTGGCTGCGGCGCAGGCCAGCGCGCGCGGGTTGTTGTCGGTGGCGGTGATGCGGGGGAGGCCGCGTTTGGCCAGCAGCACCGCAATCACGCCGCTGCCGGTGCCGATGTCGAAGGCGCTGCGTGCCTGCGGCGGCAGCGGTTCGGCGGCCAAGAGTTCGAGGTATTCGCCGCGCACGGGGGAAAACACGCCGAAAGGCACATGGATTTTTTCTCCGCCCAATACCGCCAGCGGCACGCCTTTTTCATGCCATTGGCGGGCGCCGATCAGGCCGAGCAAGAGCTGAAGCGGCAGCAGGAAGGGTGTGGCGTCGGCAGGGCCGAAGGCATCGGCCAGGGCGTCGGCTACATCGGGCGCACGGCGCAGGCCGAGGCGGTAGCCGCCGTCGATTTCCACCAATAAAAGATTGAGCAGGCGGCTGCGTTGGGCCTGCTGCATGCGGTGGGTGTGGAAGTCACCGCTTTTGGGCGGCGGCAGCCGTTTTTTAACGGCGGAAAGCAGCTGCACGGCTTGGTGGTAGTCGCCCCGCCACAATAAGGCGCGGCCTTGGTGGAACTGTTTGAGGGCGGCGGCGGCAGACAGGCCGGCATCGGCCACGGCCAGTTCGGCGGGCGGTTTTTGTGCGGGGGAAGGGTGGCGCCATTCGGCCTGACGGGGGTGGCCGTTTTCCGTCCAAGACAAGGTGGGCATAAGGATCAAACCGAAGCGGTGGAAAGCGCGCATTGTAGCGCAAACTCGGCGGGCGGCAGACTGCGGTTTGGAACGTCGGGCAGCGGTAGGTCGGATGCTTGAATCCGACAATCGGTTTCGGCAAGGTGTCGGATACGGGTATCCGACCTACGGCGCGTAGGTTGGGTTAGGCCGTAGGCCGTAACCCAACAATCATGTCAACAATTGTGTCCGGTTTGCTTGTGTTGGGTTTGCGCTTCGCTTCAACCCAAGCTACGGCTGAGGGCTTTGCAAAGGTCTCAGGCTACCTGAAAGGGTGTTCAGGTAGCCTGAAGCAGGGGTGGCGGCCGGGGCTTAGGCCAGGGGGCGGGTGCGTTGTTCCAGCCAGGCTTTGGCTGCGCCTTCGGTATGCGGGGCGAGCTGTTCGCGCACTTGGGCGTGGTAGCGATTGACCCAGTCGATTTCGCTGCGGCTCATCAGGGCGGTGTCCATCAGGCGGGTGTCGATGGGGCAGAGGGTGAGGGTGTCGAAACGCAGGAAGCGGCCGAATTGGGTTTCGGCTGGTTGAGTCACGGGCAGGTTGACCACCAGGTTTTCGATGCGGATGCCCCAGCGGCCGGGGCGGTAGAGGCCGGGTTCGATGGAGGTGATCATGCCGGCTTTCATGGCGCTGTGGGGGGTAACGGGGGCGTGGTAGGACAAGACCTGCGGGCCTTCGTGCACGTTGAGGAAGTATCCTACGCCGTGGCCGGTGCCGTGGCCGTAGTCGCATTGCGCTTGCCACATGGGTTTGCGGCAAACGGCATCGAGCATGGGGGCGGCGATGTTTTCGGGAAATTCGGTTTCGGCCAGGGCGATGTGGGCTTTGAGCACGAGGGTGAAGTCGCGTTTGTGTTCGGCACTGGGCGTGCCGACGGGCACGACGCGGGTGATGTCGGTGGTGCCGTTGCGGTATTGGCCGCCGGAGTCGATGAGGAGCAGGCCGTCGCCGCTGAGGGTGCTGTGCGCTTCGGGGGTGGCGCTGTAATGGGGCAGGGCGCCGTTGGCGTTGAAGCCGGCGATGGTGCCGAAGCTGGGGGAGATGAAGTGCGGCCGGCGGCGGCGGTGTTCGAGCAGCATGCGGTCGATGTCGAGCTCGGTGAGCGTGCGACCCTCGGCCAGCGCCTGCTCGAATTCGGCGAAGAAGCCGCACAGGGCGATGCCGTCCTGTTTCATGGCTTCGCGGGTGTGCTCGATTTCGGCGGCGGATTTGCAGGATTTGAATAGGGTGCTGGGGTTGATGCTTTCGCGCAGCACCACGCTTTCAGGTAGCCTGTTTAGGGTGCTGACGGCGGTTTTGGCGGGGTCGATGAGCAGGCTGCCGCTAAGCGCGGCCACGGCATCGGCCACGCTATCGTAATCGGCCAGGGTGATGCCGGCTTCGGCAAGGGCTTGGCGGGCGTCGCCGTCGAATTTGGCGGGGTCGGCAAACAGCACGGCTTGCTCGGCGCTGATGAGCAAGTAGGCGAGGAAGACGGGGTTGTAGGAGACGTCGCTGCCGCGCAGATTGGTGAGCCAGGCGATGTCGTCGAGGCTGGAAATCAGGTGGTGTTGGGCCTGTTGCTCTTGCATGAAGCGGCGCACGCGGATGAGTTTGGCGGCGGCGGATTCGGCGGCGAAGGCTTCGCCGTGGCGGTACACCGGGGCGGCGGGCAGGTCGGGGCGGTCGGGCCAGACGGTGTCGAGCAGGTCGAGGTCGTGGCGCAGGCGGATCTGTTTGGCCGCGCCGGCGCTTTCGAGCTGGCGTTTGGCGGCCAGCGAGAGCATATCGGGCGCCACGCCGAGCAGTGCGCCGGCGGGCAGTTCGGCCACGGAATCGAGGTGGCTGCGGCCCAAGCCGAGTTTTTGCAGCACGATGCCGCTGCCGGCCAGCTGGCGTTCGGCCTGCTCCCAATAGCGGCTGTCGGCCCACAGTTCGGCGCGCTCGGCGGTAATCAGCAGGGTGCCGACCGAGCCGTCGAAGCCGGAAAGCCAGCTGCGGCCCTGCCAGTGCTCGGGCAGGTATTCGGACAAATGGGGGTCGGCGGAGGGAATCAGCCAGGCCTCGAATTGCTGTTGCTGCATGGTTTGGCGCAGGGCGGCCAGGCGTTGGGCGGCGGTGTTCATGGCGGACTTTCTGATGGAGATAATAATGAGAGGGTTGGCGGCCTCAGGCTATCTGAAAGGGTTTTGCCCGGCGGCTGGCGCGGGCGCGGCGGATTGTAGCAAATCGCGGTGCGGGCGGGGCGGCAAAAAGCCGCCCGGGCGGCGGCTGGCAGGTTTCAGGTAGCCTGTTCGCGGATGTCGAATACTTGGCGCAGGTAGGCGAGGAAGGTGTTGTTGTCGGTCATGGTTTTGCCGGGGCTGTCTGAAATCTTGGCCACCGACTGGCCGTTGCATTCCACCAGTTTCAAGACGATGTTGAGCGGGGTGTGGCCCATGTCGTTGGTGAGGTTGGTGCCGATGCCGAAGCTGGTTTTGAAGCGGTCTTTGAAGTATTGGTGCAGCTCCCAGGCTTTTTCCAGATTGAGGCCGTCGGAGAAGGTGAGCATTTTGGTGCGGCTGTCGATTTTGAGCTTTTGGTAGTGGGCGTAGGCTTTGTCGCCCCAAACGAAGGGGTCGCCGCTGTCGTGGCGCAGGCCGTCGAAGAGTTTGGCGAAGTAGAGGTCGAAATCGCGCAGGAAGGCGTCCATGCCCACTACGTCGGTGAGCGCGATGCCCAAGTCGCCGCGGTATTCGTGCACCCAGGCCTCGAGCGCGGCTTTTTGGAAGTCGCGCAGGCGCACGTCGAGCGCTTGGAAGGCTTGCAGGAATTCGTGGGCCATGGTGCCGATGGGGGTGAGGCCGAGTTTCTTGGCCAGATAAACATTGCTGGTGCCGCGCAGGCATTCGGGGGCGGCGGCGTGCAGGGTGCGCACTACGTGCTCCTGCCAGGCCAGGTTGTAGCGGCGGCGGGTGCCGAAATCGGAAATCAGAAACGGCGGCTCGTGCGGCTGTTGTTGCGCGGCATAATCGCGCAGCAGCGTGGCTTTGGCCTGCAGGCGGCGTTCGCCTTCGGCCAGCACCTCGGAGGTTTCGAGGCGGCGGAAGTAGAGTTCGTTGACGATGGCCAGCACGAAAATCTCGAAGAACATGGCCTGGATGATGGGGCCTTCAACGCGGATGTTGAGCCGGTTTTGCTCGTCGGTGGAGACGGTGATGAAGCGGCGTTTGAGTTGGAACAGCTCCAGATAATCGACGAAATCGCTTTTGATGAAGCGCATCTGGCGCAGGTAGTCCAATTCTTCCTGGCTGAGTTTGAGTTGGCACAGGGCGTCGAGCTCTTGTTCGAGCGCGTCTTTGATGTCGGCCAGCGGATAGGCGGTGGCGTCGTTGTTGCGGCAGCGGAATTCATAGACGCCGTGCGCTTGGGGGAATTGGTGTAGCACCACCTGCAGCATGGTGAATTTATACAGGTCGGTGTCGAGCAGGGAGGAGATAATCGGAGAACGCATGCGGGGCTTTCGGCAACGGCTGGGGAATAAGGCGGGCATTAAAGCACGTTTTCGCCCTTTCAGGTAGCCTGAATGCAACAGCGTACTGGGCAGAAAGCCAGCCAAATCAGGTTTGTGCTGACAGATTTTCCGCTTTGGGGTTATGATGGCCGCCGTTTGTTTTTCATTTGAGAAATAGAGCCATGAAAAAGATTCTGTTTGCTTGCGGCCTGCTGGCTTGGGCGGGGATGTCTGCCGCCAATACGCCGCTGCCCGATTATTCGCCGGTGGCCAGCGGCCAGCATGTGGTGATCAATATTCCGCAGCTGCGGCTGTTTTTATATGAAAACGGCGAGCTGAAAGCCTCTTATCCGGTGGCGGTGGGCCGTGCCCGCACGCGCACGCCTTTGGGCGACTACCAAATCGGCGCCAAAGCCTACAACCCGACGTGGACGATTCCGGCCAGCATCCGCCGCGAACGGGCCGCGGCCGGCAAACCCGCGCTGACCAGCGTGCCGCCGGGGCCGAACAATCCTTTGGGGCCGGTGTTTGTGCGCTTCGGCGATCCGCGTTTGGGTTTGGGCATCCACGGCACCAATGTGCCTTCCAGCGTGCCCGGTGTGCGCAGCCACGGCTGCGTGCGCATGCAAAGCCCCGATGCGCTGCGCTTCGCCCGTTCGGTGCAAACCGGCGCCGATGCGGCGGTGATTTACCAAATGGCTTCGCTGAATGCCGACGAAGCGGGCAACCTTTGGCTGGCGGCCTACAAAGACCCTTATAACCAGCGCAATCTGGACACCGATGCCTTGAACCAAAGCATCCGCGCCTGGGCCGATGTTAAGGGTTTGAATGTGCAGAGCAACCGCGTCACCACCACTTTGCGCAACCGCAACGGCCGCTTGGTCTGCATTACCTGCGCCCAAGCCAATGCCCGCGTGCAGGGCAAGCTGTCGTCTGTGGCCTGGCAGAGCGGTTCGGCCGATTTGAGCCGTCCGCGTGCGGTGTTTGAAGAAGAAGCCGCGCCGCAGCCGGACCAAGTGTTGCCGGAGGGCAGCGCGGTGGAGGCCATGGCTGAAATGGACGAAGCCACCGTGCGCCAAGTGGAGGCGATTACCGGCCTCACCAACCGCCTGATTACGCCCTTGCTGCCGCAGGAAAAACCCTTGGCGCCCACGCCGGTAGAAACCGAAACGGCGCTGACCGATGCGCTGATGTAGGCCGGTCTCCGCCGTCCAAAAAACATACCGCTGCCCGAGGGCAGCGGTATTTTGTGTTTCAGGCGCAATGCCAAGCGCCCAACACATAAGGCCGTGCGGCGCCGGTGGCGCGGTGAGGGCCGGCGGCCCGGCGGTGGATGCGGCAGGCCGCCAGCCAGGCGAAGGCGGCGGCTTCCACCCATTGCGGGGCGAGGTGCAGATCGTCGGTGGTGGCCACCTGAACGCCGGCAAGTTGCTGCCGCAACTCGGCCATCACAACCGGATTGCAGGTGCCGCCGCCGCAGACAAACATTTCGCGTGCCGCCGGCGCGTGTCGGCGCACGGCTTGGGCAATGCTGCGGGCGGTAAAAGCATTCAGGGTGCGCATGATGTCGGCCGGCCGGTATTCGGCTTTCAGGTAGCCTTGCAGCCAAGAAAAAGAAAACAGCTCGCGGCCGGTGCTCTTGGGCGCGGGGCGTTGGAAATAGGGGTGGGCCAACCATGCGGCCAGCAAGGGCTCGATGATGCGGCCGCCGGCGGCCAGTGCGCCGTCGCGGTCGTAAGGCTGTTGGCGGTAGTGCTGCATATAGGCGTCGGCCAGCATATTGCCGGGGCCGGTGTCGAAGCCGCCGGCGGGGCGGCCGTCGGGCGGCAGAATGCTGATGTTGGCGATGCCGCCGATGTTGAGCAGCACGCGCTCGTGCTGCGGATGGCCGAACACGGCTTGATGGAAGGCGGGCACGAGGGGAGCGCCTTGGCCGCCGCCGGCCAGGTCGCGGCTGCGGAAGTCTCCGATGCAGTCGATGCCGGTCAGCTCGGCCAGAAGCGGCAGGTCGATGAGTTGGACGGTGTAGCCGTGTTCGGGCGCGTGGCGCACGGTTTGGCCGTGGGCGCCGAGTGCGGTGATGTCGGCGGCGGCCAACCCTTCCTGTGCCAGCAGGCCGTTGACCGCTTGGGCATACAGACGGGCGACGGTTTGGGCGAGCAGGGCGGCGCGGTGCAGTTCGTCGCCGCCGCTGTCCTGCAGGGCCAGCAGCTGTTGGCGGAGCGGATCAGGGTAGGGCACGAAGAAATGGGCGCGGGCGGCCTGCCAGCGGGTGCCGTCGATGTCGGCCAAAACGGCGTCGATGCCGTCCATGCTGGTGCCCGACATCAGGCCGATATAGCGTTGGCTCATGGCTGGGGGAAGCGGTGTGGAGGAGGGGCGATTATAGCGGAAGCACTTATTTTCGGCTTGCCGTATTCTGCAAAGAAGGTGCCGCCGCTATAATGCGGCCTGACGATGCCGCGCCGCCGCAGGCTACCTGAAAACGGGCTTGCGGAGAAAGAAATAAGACAAATTGAAGGAAGATTGATGACTCAAGCAGAAACCTGGTCGGGCCGCTTTAACGAGCCCGTGGCCGAGCTGGTGAAACAATACACCGGCTCGATTGATTTCGACTGCCGCCTGGCGCCGTGGGATATTCAAGGCTCGCTGGCGCACGCGCAGATGCTGTGCGAAGCCGGCGTGCTCTCTGCCGACGATTTGGCCGCCATCCGCCAGGGCATGGCCGAGATTCTGGCCGACATCGAAGCCGGCCGTCTCGAATGGTCGCTGGACTTGGAAGACGTACACATGAACATCGAGCGGCGGCTCACCGACAAAATCGGCGATGCCGGCAAGCGCCTGCACACCGGCCGCAGCCGCAACGACCAGGTGGCCACCGATATCCGCCTGTGGCTGCGCGACGAAATCAGCCGCATCCGCAGCCTGATTCAAGCCCTGCAAAGCGCGCTGCTGGACTTGGCCGAGGCGCACGCCGAGGTGGTGATGCCCGGCTTTACCCATCTTCAGGTCGCCCAACCGGTGAGCTTCGGCCACCACATGCTCGCCTATGTGGAAATGCTGGGCCGCGACGACGAACGCATGGCCGATTGTCGAGGCCGCGTCAACCGCATGCCCTTGGGCGCCGCCGCCCTGGCCGGCACCACCTTCCCGATTCGGCGAGAAACCACCGCCCGCCTGCTCGGCTTCGAAGGCATCTGCCAAAACTCGCTCGATGCCGTGTCCGACCGCGATTTCGCCATCGAATTCACCGCCGCCGCCAGCCTGCTGATGATCCACTTGAGCCGCCTCTCCGAAGAGCTGATTCTGTGGATGAGCCCGCGTTTCGGCTTTATCGACATTGCCGACCGCTTCTGCACCGGCTCCAGCATCATGCCGCAAAAGAAAAACCCCGACGTGCCCGAACTGGTGCGCGGCAAGTCCGGCCGCGTGATCGGCCATTTGATGGGCCTGATCACCCTGATGAAATCGCAGCCCCTGGCCTACAACAAAGACAATCAGGAAGACAAAGAGCCGCTGTTCGATACCGTCGACACCTTGGTGGACACCCTGCGCATCTATGCCGACATGATGCGCGGCGTCACCGTGAAGCCCGACAATATGCGCGCCGCTGTCTTGCAGGGCTTTGCCACCGCCACCGATTTGGCCGACTACTTGGTGAAAAAAGGCCTGCCCTTCCGCGACAGCCACGAAGTGGTGGCGCTGGCGGTTCGCCATGCCGACGGCCAGGGCGTGGAT
Organism: Neisseria shayeganii; assembly: GCF_014054965.1. Classification (NCBI taxonomy): domain Bacteria; kingdom Pseudomonadati; phylum Pseudomonadota; class Betaproteobacteria; order Neisseriales; family Neisseriaceae; genus Neisseria; species Neisseria shayeganii. The sequence continues at coordinate 844,966 of NZ_CP059567.1, forward strand.
TTGAGCGATTTGCCGTTGGCCGTCTTGCAAGGCTTTAGCGGCTTAATCGGCGAAGACGTGTACCAAGTGCTGACCCCCGAAGGCAGCCTGAACGCCCGCAACCACCTCGGCGGCACCGCGCCCGAGCAGGTGCGCGCCCAAGCGGCGCGTTGGCGGAAAGCCTTGCAGGCGGCGGATTGATTCAATAGCCCACACGGTTTTCAGGTAGCCCCTGCGTTTTGCTCGGGCTACCTGAAAACCGTATGGCTGATCTGTTTCAAATAAAGGGTTTCCATAAACGGCAGTCGGCGCGGCCAAGTGTTGCGGGCTGCCAGCAGAAAGCGGCGTGGATGCCGCGATACATCGATTCAGTCAGGTCAAGCCATCATTTTTTCGGCCGCAAACAGTAGAGTCCGAGTAAGGCAAACAGCCCGCTCCATGCGCCGTGCCAACCCGCACGCTGCCACAACAAAGCAAGAACGGCCGCCGTTACCATGGACAACACGCCGAATACGGTGCGCTTCGGCACGGTTTCATTGCCTACCTGAAACAGCCGTCCGTCGTCACGGTTTATCCAGGCACGCAGACGCGAGCAAAATGATTTCAACATCATAATCTTGGGTGAAGTGTGGCTGACCATGTACGGCATTATACCGATTGGCTCCGGCGATCAAGCCCGGCTTTGCCGCCGGCCAAGCTTTGCATCTAAACCGCTTTTCAGGTAGCCTTGTGCCGCTTTTTGCATTTTTTGATTGTTTACGGATTGGAAAAGGAAAAACCTTGATTACCGTCAATACCTTGCGTCGGATGAAGGCCGAGGGCGAAAAAATCGCGATGCTCACTTGCTACGAGGCCAGTTTTGCCGCTTTGATGAACGAAGCGGGCGTGGACATGCTGTTGGTGGGCGATTCGCTGGGCATGGCCGTGCAGGGGCAGGCCTCCACGCTGCCGGTGTCGCTGGCCGATATGTGTTACCACACGGCGGCGGTGTCGCGCGGCAACCGTGAGGCCATGATTGTGGCCGATTTGCCGTTTGGCGCGTATCAGCAGAGCAAGGAGCAGGCGTTTGCCGCTTCCGCCGAACTGATGGCGGCCGGCGCGCATATGGTGAAGCTGGAGGGCGGGGCGTTTATGGCCGAAACCACGCGCTTTCTGCAACAACGCGGGATTCCGGTGTGCGCCCACATCGGGCTGACGCCGCAGTCGGTGAATGCGTTTGGCGGTTATCGGGTGCAGGGTAAAGGCGATGCGGCGGCCGAGGCGCTGTTGGCCGATGCCAAGGCGCATGAGGAAGCGGGTGCGGATGTGGTGCTGATGGAGTGCGTGCCGGCGTCTTTGGGCAAACGGGTCACGGAACGCCTGTCTTGCCCCACCATCGGCATCGGCGCGGGAGTGGATTGCGACGGGCAGGTGCTGGTGATGCACGATATGCTGGGCGTTTTCCCGGGCAAAACCGCCAAATTCGTGCGCAATTTTATGCAGGGGCAGAGCAGCATTCAGGCGGCTGTGGCGGCTTATGTGGCGGCGGTAAAAGACAAAAGTTTCCCGGCTGCCGAGCATACTTTTGCCGGCTGAGGCTACCTGAAAGCCTGAATGCCGCGCCAAGCCGCGGTTTCGCTGCTTGTTGATTCAACTGTTTTTGGGCGTGCCGCCGATGCCGGGCGGTGCGCTCAAATTGATTGTCTGCCGGACGATAAGGACGTTTTATGCAAAGCCTGTTGACGCTGCTGGCCATTTTGACGCCGCTGTTTGTCGGTTTTTTTATCCGCTTGCCCAAGCCGTGGTTGCGGGCGGTGGACCGGATTTTGGCGGTATTGGTGTATCTGATTTTGTTGCTGATCGGCATTTCGCTGTCGCAGGTGGGCAATTTGGGGCAGCAGCTGGGCGGCATTGCGGTGTCGGTGCTGCTGCTGTTTGCCTGCACCATGGGCCTGAATCTGTTGGTGCTGTGTGCGTTCGACCATTTCCGCCCGTGGCAGCGCTCTTTGGCGGCGGAGGAGAAAAAACAGCGCATCAGCATCGGCGGCAGCATCAAGCAGATTGCCTGTGTGGCGGCGGGTTTCGCTTTGGGCTGGCTGCTGCCGCCCGCTTGGCTGCCGCCGGAATCGACCGGCACGTATGCCTTGATGCTGCTGGTGTTTTTGGTGGGTTTGCAGTTGCGCGGCAGCGGCATTACCTTGCGACAGATTCTGCTCAATAAGCGCGGCGTTCAGGTAGCCCTGTGGTTTACCGCGTCTTGCTTGGCCGGCGGGCTGCTGTTTGCCGCCCTGATGCCGGAGGTGTCGTGGAGCAAAGGTTTGGCGCTGGCCTCGGGCTTCGGCTGGTATTCGCTGTCCGGCATCATGATGACGGAGGCTTACGGCCCGGTGTGGGGCAGCGTGGCGCTGATCAACGATTTGTCGCGCGAGTTTTTTGCGCTGGTGTTTATTCCGATGATCATGCCGCGTTTCCCGGGGGCGGCGGTGGGCAGCGGCGGCGCCACCAGCTTGGATTTTACCTTGCCGGTGATTCGTTCGTCCGGCGGCTTGGAGGTGGTGCCGATGGCGATCAGCTTCGGTTTTATCGCCAATGTGTTGCCGCCTGTGCTGATGGTGGTGTTTTCGGCTTGGCATTTTTAAGCGGCTGAGGCCGTTGCCGAGCTTGGCTAACGGCAAAGCAGTGTATCAGGCTCTCTGGCACGCTGCTTTGCCGTTTCTGTGCCGGCCTGCCCTACCCAGCGGTCGTTTTCTTATTTACAATCACGCCCTTCTTCATCTGTTTCCGCCCCGTCCGCTCACGCTTAGAAAGGAATGCCATGTACCGGCAGGCCGGCAGGATCAGCAGCCGCATCGGCAAAACCCTGTCCCGCAAAATCAAACAAACCAAACGCCTGTCGCGCAAAACGGCGGCTTTCGCCCTGTTGCTGGCGGGAGCGGCGCTGGTGGCTTTGGTATCGTTGGGTTTTGCCCGTTTGGCCGATTATGCGCTGGAGCTGAACCAGGAGTGGACGCGGGCCTACCCTTGGGCGGCCGTGGTGGTGCTGCCGGCGGCGATGATGCTGCTGGTGTGGTTTACCCACCGCTATGCGCCCTATACCGCGGGCAGCGGCATTCCGCAGGTGTTGGCGGCCTTGTCGCTGCCGCACGGCGCGGAGAAAAACCACTTGGTGGCGCTTGGGCAGACGCTGTTGAAAATTCCGCTCACCTTTCTCGGCATGCTGGCCGGCGCGTCCATCGGCCGGGAAGGGCCGTCGGTACAGGTGGGTGCGGCGGTGATGGCGGCGTGGGGCGGCTGGTGCCGCAAACACGATTTGGCGTTTAAAAACCTGCGCGAAAACGATTTGCTGGCCGCCGGCGCGGCAGGCGGTTTGGCGGCAGCCTTTAATGCGCCGCTGGCCGGGGTGGTGTTTGCCATTGAGGAGCTGGGCCGTGCGGTGGCTTTGCGCTGGGAGCGGCAGATTTTTATCGGTGTGCTGGCGGCCGGTTTTATTTTGGTGGCGATTGAGGGCAACAACACTTATTTCAAAGGTTTCCACGGCCGCGAGCTGGCCAGTAATATGCTGGAATGGGTGTTGGTGTGTGCGGCGGTGTGCGGGGTGGCCGGCGGTTTGTTTGCCCGCTTTTTGAGCAAAGGGGCGGATTGGCTGGCGCCGCGCGGCTGGCGCAGCTGGATGCGCCGGCATCCGGTGTGGCTGGCCGGGGTGTTCGGTTTGCTGCTGGCGGCCTTGGGTTTGCTGACGCAGGGCGAAACCTACGGCACCGGCTACGAAGCCGCGGCGGCGGCGTTGCGCGGCAATACCGATGCCACTTTGGGCGCGGCCGGTAGCAAATGGGCGGCCACGGTGCTTTCTTATTGGGCCGGCATTCCCGGCGGCATTTTCACGCCCTCGCTCACCATCGGCGCGCTGATCGGCGTGCATGTGTCGCAGCTAAGCGGTTTGGCTGCGCCGGCCGGGGTGTTGGCTTTGCTGTGCATGGCGGCTTTTTTGGCGGCGGCCACCCAGTCGCCGCTCACCGCCAGCGTGGTGGTGATGGAGATGACCGGCAGCCAGTCTTTATTGTTTTGGATGCTGATTGCCTCGATTGCCGCTTCGGTGATTTCGCGCCAGTTTTGCCCGCAACCGTTTTATCATTTTGCCGCCGCCCGTTTCCGCCAGCGAGTGCGCGAAGAAGTACAGGCCGGCAAAGCCGAATCCGGTTTCAGGTAGCCTCAGGCTACCTGAAAGCTTGCTGTTTGGTTTTTATTTTTTGATTCAGGAGTTTCCCGATGGCTGTCAACCTTACCCCGCCTGATGAGGGCAATCTGCACCCGATTGACGGCGTGCAGCTGTCTGTTGCCCAGGCCGGCATCAAAAAGCCGGGCCGCGACGATCTGACCCTGATGCTGCTGGCACCCGGCTGCCGCATCGGCGCCGTGTTCACCCGCAATCGCTTTTGTGCCGCGCCGGTTCAGGTAGCCCGCAGCCATCTGGCTTCGGGCAGCGAAATCCGCGCCTTGGTGGTGAACACCGGCAATGCCAACGCGGGTACCGGCCAAGGCGGCCGCGATGCCGCGCAGGCGGTGTGCCGTGCCGTGGCGGCGCAAAACGGCTGCCAAACCGAACAGGTGCTGCCGTTTTCCACCGGCGTGATTTTGGAGCCGCTGCCCACCGATAAAATTTTGGCGGCGCTGCCCGAGCTCGCCCCCGCGGCTTGGTCGCGTGCCGCCGGCGCCATCATGACCACTGATACCGTGCCCAAGGCCGCCAGCCGCCAATTCAGCGTGGACGGCCACACGGTAAGCGTCACCGGCATCGCCAAAGGCTCGGGCATGATTCATCCCAATATGGCCACTATGCTCGGCTTTGTGTTTACCGATGCCGCGGTGGAAGCCGGTCTGCTGCAAGCGATGACTGCACGCGCCTGCGACGACAGCTTCAACGCCATCACGGTGGACGGCGACACCAGTACCAACGACAGCTTTATTGTGGCCGCCACCGGCCGCAGCAGCCTGCCCGAAATCACCGATGCCGCCAGCCCGGCCGCCCAAGCCCTGCAAACCGCGCTCAAGGAAGTGGCTTTGGAGTTGGCGCAGGCGATTGTGCGCGACGGCGAGGGGGCCAACAAATTCATTACCGTGGATGTGCAAAATGCCGGCAGCCGCGAAGAAGCGCGTGCCGTCGGCTATGCGGTGGCCAAGTCGCCGCTGGTGAAAACCGCCTTTTACGCCTCCGACCCCAACCTCGGCCGCATCCTGGCCGCCATCGGCTACGCCGGCATAGCCGATTTGGATACCGACCGCATCCGCGTGTATCTGGGCGAGGTATTGGTGGCCGAACACGGCGGCCGCGCGGCCAGCTATCGCGAGGAAGACGGACAGGCGGTGATGAACGAGAGCGACATCACCATCACCATCGACCTACAGCGCGGCCAGGTAAACAGTAAAATCTACACCTGCGATTTGTCGAAAGAGTATGTGGCCATCAATGCGGATTACCGCAGTTGAGGCACTCACAGGCTTGCTGGCTCGGCGGCGGATGTCACGCCGCCGTTGCACCCTCTGACGGCACGCTCTAGGCGGTGTAAAGGTTTTGGCCGCCATGTATTATCGAGCGGGCAAACAAAGGGCAAACGAGCGGCTGATCTCATGAAACCAACCCTCCCGACATGATTGTCGGGAGGGTTGGTTTCATCGGCAGCCGGCTACCTGAAAACGGTGCGGTTCAGTGTTCCTGCCCGTGCGGTTGGCGCCAGAAATGGGCAAGGGGGCCGCGGCCGCGGCCGAGTTGCCAGCGGCTGCCGGTTTCCAGCGCCCCGTGCAGATAACGTTTGGCTTCGGCCACGGCTGCGGGCAGGCTGTCGTGCTGCGGGCGCAGGGCGGCGATGGCGGAAGAGAGGGTGCAGCCGGTGCCGTGGGTGTGCGGGGTGTCGATGCGCGGGCTGCTGAAGGGGTGTGTTTGGCCGTCGGCGGTGAGCAACCAGTCGCGCGCTTGGCTGCTGTCCTCCCAATGGCCGCCTTTGAGCAGCACGGCGCGGGCGCCTTGCGCCAGCAGCAGACGGCCTTGCGCCAGCATCTCGTCTTCGTCTGCCGCTTGGGGCTGGCCGCTTAAGCGGGCCAGTTCGCTGAGGTTGGGGGTGATGAGGTCGGCCAGCGGCATCAGCTCGGTGAGCATCAGGGAGACGGTGTCTTCCACTGCCAGGCTGTCGCCGGAAGTGGCCACCAATACGGGGTCGAGCACCACAAAGGGCACGGGATGGCGGCGCAATACGGCGGCGGCGGCGCGGATGCAGGCGGCATCGGGCAGAATGCCGATTTTGACGGCGTCGATGCGGATGTCGCCCAGTACGGAGTCGGCCTGCGCTTCGATGATGTCGGGCGGCAGCACGTGCACGCCCTGCACGCCTTGGGTGTTTTGCACGGTAACGGCGGTGATGACGCTGGCGCCGTAGGTGCCGAGGGCGCCGAAGGTTTTGAGGTCGGCCTGAATGCCGGCGCCGCCGCCCGAATCGGAGCCGGCGATGGTGAGGACGCGGGGGAAGGGGGCGGGTAGGGACATGGGCGGCTTTCTTGAAATGGGTGGGATAGGCAAACAGGCTGAGACCTTTGCAAACCCCCATCTGCGGCGTATTTCTGCGTTGTGCGTTTATGCTCTATGGGTACTGCTCGCTCGCTTAGCCTTGTAGATGATAGGTCTGTCCCACGGGGATTCCTGGCGTTCACGCTCGCTGCGCTGCTACGCCTTAAACTGCATCCACATCTGGGGGTTTTGCAAAGGTCTCAGGCTACCTGAAAGGCGGCAAGGGTGGTTTCAGGTAGCCTGGATGGGGGGCAAGCTGGGTTTAGGCGTCGATGTTTTGCGCCACCAAGGCGTTGTTTTCGATAAAGGCGCGGCGCGGTTCGACTTCGTCGCCCATCAGGGTGACGAATACTTCGTCGGCGGCGATGGCGTCTTCAATACGCACTTTGAGCAGGCGGCGCACTTCGGGATCCATGGTGGTTTCCCACAGCTGCTCGGGGTTCATTTCGCCCAAGCCTTTGTAGCGCTGAATGCTCATGCCTTTTTGTGCGCCGGCCAGCAGAATATCGATGGCGGCCTCCAAGCTGTCCACCGCCTGCGGCTCGGCATCACCTTTGTACAGCAGCGCACCGGGCGCCACCCAGCCTTTGATTTGGGCGGCGGTGCGGCTGAGGGTTTGGTAGGCTTTGCTGTCGATAAATTTCTGGTCCAGATAGCTGACCGCCACGTTGCCGTGCAGGCGGCGGGTGATTTTGATGAAGTGGCCGCCTTCGTGGCCGTCCACCCGTTCAAGGGCGATTTCTTCGTTTTGCAAGGCCTGATTGAGGGCGGCTACGGCGGCATCGGCGGCATCTGCGCTGTCCAGCCGGATGTCGTCTATGTCGATCAGGGTGCGCAATACCAAGGCGTCGATGACGCGGCTTTCTTGGGCAACGGTGTTGCGGGCGAGCAGGAACTGTTTGGCTAAGCGGTAGAGCTCGCTGCCTTCCAGCGTGCGGCCTTCGGAAACAATTTTGGCTTTGTCCACCGCCAAGCCGAGCAGGAATTCGTCTTTTTCCGTTTCATCTTTCAGGTAGCGTTCCTGCTTGCCGTGCTTGGCTTTGTAGAGCGGCGGCTGGGCGATGTACACATAGCCGCGCTCGATGAGTTCGGGCATTTGGCGGTAGAAGAAGGTGAGCAGCAGGGTGCGGATGTGGGCGCCGTCCACGTCGGCATCGGTCATGATGATGATGCGGTGGTAGCGCAGTTTTTCCAGATTGAATTCTTCTTTGCCGATGCTGGTGCCCAAGGCGGTGATCAGGGTGGCCACTTCTTGGCTGGCCAGCATTTTCTCGAAGCGGGCTTTTTCCACGTTCAGGATTTTGCCTTTCAAAGGCAAAATGGCTTGGAATTTGCGGTCGCGGCCTTGCTTGGCCGAGCCGCCGGCCGAATCGCCCTCCACCAGATACAGCTCGGAGAGTGCGGGGTCTTTTTCCTGACAGTCGGCCAGTTTGCCGGGCAGGCCCAAGCCGTCCATCACGCCTTTGCGGCGGGTGATTTCGCGGGCTTTGCGTGCCGCTTCGCGGGCGCGGGCGGCATCGATGATTTTGCCGGTGATGATTTTGGCATCGCTGGGGTTTTCTTCCAAAAATTCGTGCAGTGCCTGGCTGAGCACTTCGTTCACCACCGGGCCGATTTCGCTGGAAACCAGTTTGTCTTTGGTTTGCGAGGAGAATTTGGGGTCGGGCAGCTTTACCGACAAAATGCAGGTGAGGCCTTCGCGCATATCGTCGCCGCCGGTTTCCACTTTGGCTTTTTTGGCAATTTCGTTGGCTTCGATGTAGTGGTTGATGGTGCGCGTCATCACCTGGCGCAGGGCGGTGAGGTGGGTGCCGCCGTCGCGCTGCGGGATGTTATTGGTGAAACACTGCACGTTTTCCTGATAGCTGTCGTTCCACTGCATGGCGCATTCCACGCTCATGCCGTCTTTTTCACCGAAGGCGTAAAACACTTTTTCGTGCAGCGGGGTTTTCTTGCGGTTCATGTATTGCACGAAGCCGGCCACGCCGCCGGAGAAGGCGAAGTTTTCGTGTTTGCCGTCGCGCTTGTCGAACAGTTCGATGCCCACGCCGTTATTGAGGAAAGAAAGCTCGCGGATGCGCTTGGCGAGGATGTCGAAATGGTATTCCACATTGCCGAAGGTTTCTTCGCTGGCGAGAAACTGCACGCGGGTGCCGTGTTTGCCGGGCGCGTCGCCCACCACTTTCAGCGGGGCCACCGCGTCGCCGCGCCGGAATTCGACGAAATGTTCTTTGTCGTCGCGCCAGATGGTGAGGCGCAGCCAGTCGGAGAGTGCGTTCACCACCGATACGCCCACGCCGTGCAGGCCGCCGGAGATTTTGTAGCTGTTGTTGTCGAACTTGCCGCCCGCATGCAGCACGGTCATGATCACTTCGGCGGCGGAGCGGCCTTCTTTGGGGTGGATGCCGGTGGGAATGCCGCGGCCGTTGTCTTCGATGGTGATGGAGTTGTCGGAATTGATGGCGACGGTGATTTTGTCGCAGTGACCGGCCAGGGCTTCGTCGATGGCATTGTCCAACACTTCGAATACCATGTGGTGCAGGCCGGAGCCGTCCTGTGTGTCGCCGATATACATGCCGGGGCGCTTGCGCACTGCGTCCAGACCTTCGAGTACCTGAATGCTCTCGGCACCGTATTCGGCTTGCGGGGTTGTTTGTTCACTCATGATTTTTTTCTGATGGGAGATGGGGCAGCGGCTATGCGGAGGCTACCTGAAAGGGGGAAAACCCCATTTGGGAAAAGCCCGGCCGGTGTGCTGCAAAACCCGCGCATTATACCCGATTCGGCGCTGATGTTCAGCCTGCCGCAGCGGGGTGTGTTTGGGCGGCCGGCGATATAAAGAAGGCTTTTTCAGGTAGCCTGTTGTGCTGTTACGGTGCGGCGGCAGGCTACCTGAAAAGGCGTTGGGAAAAGGAAGGCATTATTGGTGGGTGCGCAGTCGGCGGCGTTCGGCTTCGGTCATGCCGTTGCGGTCTAGGGCGGCCAGTTTTTGCAGGGCTTGGCGATAGCGGGCTTCGCTGAGGCGGGTTTGGGCGATGCGCCACACGGTTTGGCCTTCGCGGGTGACGGCCGAAGCCGTCCACAGGCCGTGTTCGCGGTATTCGGCCAGCAGCAGGGCGGCCAGTTCGTTCATATTGCGGCCGCGGTGGGCTTGGCCGATGCGCCGGCCGATGGCGTTGTTGCGCAGGTCTGCGGCTTCGTCGGCGCGGTAGCGGTTGGGGTAATCGCTTTGCGGGCGCAGGGTGCTGTCGCGCTCGTAGGCGTTGCCCACTTGTTCGGCAATGTCGGCGCCGAAACGGGCGCTGATGGCGGCCTGCCACAGCGAGTGGCGCAGGGCGTTGACTTCGGTGCCGCGGCCGTCGCCGTTGGCACGGTTGTCGAGGCCGAGGCGGGTGGAGAGGCGTACGGCGTTGCTGGTGATGTTGGTACCGAGGGGGCTTTCGCTGCCGATGGCGAGCGCGGCGGCGGGGTGGCGCAGGCTGAAGTCGAGCAGGCCGGGTTTGTTTGGCAGGCCGCCGCAACTGCTGAGGGTGGGGGCAAGCAGGCAGCAGAGCAGGAAGGCGGTTGGTTTCATTGCAGGCTACCTGAAAGTTTATACCGCCTGCGCATCGCGGATTTCCTGCCGCAGTTTGGCTAAAAAACGGCCTTGGCGCACATGGTCGGCGGCTTGTTGGTAGGCTTGGGTTTGGAAGTCTTGGGCCAATTGGCGGTGCAGGGCGGTTTCTTCGGCGCCGATGGTGTCGGCTAGGGCTTGCAGGGCGTGTTGGTCTTGCGCCGCGCGGGCTTCGGCCAGGGCTTCGCGCCATTCCATTTGCCGCATCAGAAATTCGGGGGCGAAGGCGGTGTGTTCGGGAGCATCGGCCTCGATGCCCTGTTGCTGCAGGAGGAGGGCGGCGCGATGCAGCGGGTCGGCCAGCAGGCGGTAGGCTTCGTTGACGGCAGCGGCCATCATCACGGCCTGTTTTTGTTCGAAAGCCGAGGCGGTGGCGGTTTTGTCGGGGTGGAATTGGGCGGCCAAGCGGCGGTAGGTTTGCTGCAGGGCTTCGCTGTCGAGGTCGAATTGTTCGGGCAGGCCGAACAGGCGGAAATGTGGGTTCATGGCGGGCTGTGGTGAAGGTAAACAAGAAGGCGGCCATCATACGTTTTTTTGCGGGCAGGGAAAACCGGCGGTGTGGCAAGCGGTCGGGTTTTTACACGGAGTAACGCCATGTACTGCCGTCTGGACTGTGCCGTACGGGCAGAAGCGGCGGATTCGGGCCGATTGGATTATTCACTTTAAAATGATGCGGTGCGGCTGCTTTCAGGTAGCCTGTTGCGCCGATATAATGCGTTCTGTTTTTCATTTCTATTTCCATCTGGTTGATTGATGAAGCAGACCATTTTGATTACCGGCTCCAGCCGGGGCATCGGCAAGGCTGTGGCGTTGGCATTGGCGCAAGACGGCTTCGATATTGTGGTGCATGGCCGCAGCCGCAGGGAGGAGGCCGAGCAGACCGCAGATGAAGTTCGTGCATTGGGCCGAGCGGCGCGGGTGTTGCAGTTTGATGTGGCCGACCGCACCGCCTGCCGCAGCGTGCTGGCGCAGGATGTGGAACAGCACGGTGCCTATTACGGCGTGGTGCTCAACGCCGGCCTCACCCGCGACAATGCCTTCCCTGCCTTGAGCGACGAAGATTGGGACGGCGTGTTGCGCGCGAACTTGGACGGTTTTTACAATGTGCTGCATCCGGTGGTGATGCCGATGATCCGCCGCCGCGCGCCGGGGCGGATTGTGTGCATGGCTTCGGTGTCGGGTTTGGTGGGCAACCGCGGCCAGGTGAATTACAGCGCTTCCAAAGCCGGCCTCATCGGAGCGGCCAAGGCTTTGGCCTTGGAGTTGGCCAAGCGTAAGATTACGGTGAACTGCGTGGCGCCCGGCCTGATCGATACCGAGATTCTCGACGAGCATGTGCCGGTGGCAGAAATTCTAAAAGCGGTGCCGGCCCAGCGCATGGGCACGCCGGAAGAGGTGGCGCATGCGGTGCGCTTTCTGATGGCCGAGCAAGCCGCCTACATTACCCGCCAAGTGATTGCGGTCAACGGAGGATTGTGCTGATGAAAAAACGGGTGGTGATTACCGGTATCGGCGCGCTGTCGGCTTTCGGCCGCGATTGGCAAAGCGTGCAAGCCGCCTTTCAACGCGGTAAAAACGCGGTGCGCTATATGCCGGATTGGGAAGCGTTTCCCGATCTGGAAGCGCGGATTGCCGCGCCGCTGCCCGAATATCGGGCGCCCGCGCATTGGTCGCGCAAACAGCTGCGCAGCATGGGGGTGGTGGCGCAATACACGGTGGATGCTTGCGAACAGGCCTTGCAGCAGGCCGGCCTGTTGGGCGACCCCATTATCCGCGACGGCCGCATGGGCGTGGCCTGCGGCTCTTCGGTGGGCAGCACGCCCGATGTGCAGCAGATGGGTTTGCTGTTGAGCAATCTGCCCAGCCAGTTCAATGCCAACACCTATGTGCGCATGATGCCGCACAGCATGCCGGCCAATGTGGGCATTTTCTTCGGCCTCACCGGCCGCATGATCCCCACCTCCAGCGCCTGCACTTCAGGTAGCCAGGGCATAGGCTATGCTTATGAGGCCATCAAACACGGCCTGATTCCGATGATGCTGGCCGGCGGCGCGGAGCAGCTGTGCCCCTCGGAAGTGTTTGTGTTCGATTCCCTGTATGCCGCCAGCCGCCGCAATGGCGCCCCCGAATCCACCCCGCGTCCCTATGATGCCGGGCGCGACGGCTTGGTGGTTGGGGAGGGCGCCTGCATGATGGTGCTGGAAGAGCTGGAGCACGCTCAAGCGCGCGGCGCACACATCATTGCCGAAATCGTCGGCTACGGTGCCAACAGCGACGGCTCGCACATCACCCGCCCCGAAAAAGCCACCATGCAGCGTTGTATGGAACTGGCCCTGCAAGACGCGGGCCTGCCCGCCGGCGAAATCGGTTACGTCAGCGGCCACGGCACCGCCACCGAACAGGGCGATATTGCCGAAACCCAAGCCACCGCCGCTGTTTTCGGCCATGTGCCGCTCAGCTCGCAAAAAAGCTACCTCGGCCACACCCTCGGCGCCTGCGGCGCCTTGGAATCGTGGTTCGCCATCGAAATGATGCGCAGCGGCTGGTTTGCGCCCACGGTGAATTTGGAACAGATTGATGAGCGTTGCGGCGAGGTGGACTATATCCGCGGCAACGGCCGCCACATCGAAACTGAATATGTGGTCAACAACAACTTCGCCTTCGGCGGCGTGAATACCTCTTTGGTTTTCAGGCGCTGGTAGGCCGACAGATTTTTTGTTTGGGCATATTGGGGGTGCCGTCACCAAGCGTTGCGGCAATATTTGGGCTCAATACCTTTTGAGGCATTAAATATGCTGGCAAGATGTCCCATCGTGCTGTGCTGGCTGGTTTGACTGGCGCAGTATGTCAAACCGCTTTCTTCGAGGGAGCCCGGCAGTTACAGATTTTGCCTCGGTAGCGCAGCGGACTTGCGAAGCTAAAAAACCGCTTCGCCAGCATGATGGCGACAAGCCCTAAGTAAAACAGCACCTGCATGGCTTGCAGGTGCTGTTTGACATGGTTGGGTTTTCAGGTAGCCTGAGACCTTTGCCAGGTTGGAGTTTCTGGAGACGGCCAAGTGGATATTCCGTTTGATGAGCACAGGCGGTTGGGAAGGAAAGCGGAAGATGGTGGGAAGAAAAGGGGAAGGGGCGGAGACCTTGGTGAAGGACTTGGGTTGCTGGCAAAGCCAACAGGCTGAGACCTTTGCAAAACCCCCATCTGCGGCGCATTTCTGCGTTGTGCGCTGCTCGCTCGCTTGCCTATCTATATGATATGTCTGCACTCACTGCGCTGCTACGCCTTGAACTGCATCCACATCTGGGGGTTTTGCAAAGTTCTCAGGCTACCTGAAAATTTCAGGTAGCCTGTTTTATCTTTTATCGGAGCGGAAAACGGTTTATTTCACCAGATTCACTTTCACGTAGCTGCCGGGCGCGGCGGCCAGTGGCGGGAAGTTTTCGTTGCCGATGCTGCGGGCAGGGATTTTGTCGCCGGCGTAGGCCTGCACCCATCGTTGCCAGTATGTCCACCATGAGCCTTCGTGATGCGCGGCGCCGGCCAGCCAATCGCTGCCGTTTTCAAAGGCGGCGGTGTTGGTGAAGTAGCCGTATTTGTTTTTGGCCGGCGGGTTGACGATGCCGGCCACGTGGCCAGATTCGCCCAGCACCAAGGTGCTCTCACCGCCCAGATGTTTGGAACCTTTAAAAGTTTCCTCCCATAACGCGATGTGGTCTTCTTTGGTGGAAATGAAGAAATTGGGTGTTTTGACGCGCGACAGGTTGATGCCGACGCCGCCCAGTTTTACTTTGCCCGGCTCGGCCAGGCTGTTGTTGAGGTAGAGATCGCGTAGCAGGAAGCTGTGGACTTTGGGGGTGACATTGGTGCCGTCGCTGTTCCAGTAGAGGATGTCGAATTCGGCAGGTTCTTTGCCTTTCAGGTAGTTTTCGATGTAGTAGTTCCAATAGAGCGAGTTTTCGCGCAGCAGGCTGAAGGTAACGGCCAGTTGGCGGCCGTCGAAATAGCCCAGCTGTTTGTCCATGCTTTCGATGGCGCTGATGACGGGATCATTGATGAATACGCCCAACTCGCCGGGGTTTTCGAAGTCTAGGATGGTGGTCATGTAGGTGGCTGACTTGATGCGGTTTTTCAGCCGTTTGCCCACATAGTAAGCTTGGGTGGCGGCCAACAGTGTGCCGCCCATGCAGTAGCCGAGGGCGTTGACTTCTTTTTCGCCGGTGATGTCTTCGATGACGCGCACGGCTTCGCAGATGCCGGATACGGCCAAGTCTTCAAAGCCGATGTGTTGTTGGGATTTGTCGGGGTTGGCCCAAGACATCAGGAACACGGTATGGCCTTGGCTACGCAGCCAGTGTACGAAAGAGTTTTGCTCGCGCAGGTCGAGAATATAGTATTTGTTGATGAAAGGCGGCACCACCAGCAGCGGTGTTTTGTAAACTTCTTTGGTAACGGCTTCGTATTGCAGCAGCTGGAAAATTTCGTTTTCGAAAACCACGCTGCCGGAGGTGACGGCCAAATCGGTGCCCACCTCGAAGGCATGATCTTTCATCATGCGGATTTTCAGGTAGCGGGCGCTGTTCATCAGGTCTTCGTGAAACAGTTTCATGCCGCGCAACAGGTTTTCGCCGTTTTCTTCAACGGTGAGCTTGAGGATTTCGGGGTTGGTCCAGATGAAATTGCCGGGGGAGAGCGCGTTGATGGTTTGGCGCATGAAGAAGTGCAGGCGGTTGCGTACCTGCTCGCTCAGGCCGTCAACGGAGTCAATCATGCTTTCGCAGGTGGTGGAGAAGTGCAGGTAGGATTGGCGGAGCAGGTCGAATTGGGGCTGGGTTTTCCACAATTCGTTTTTGAAGCGGCGGTCGCCGGGCAGGTCGTCGATAAAGGGGGTTACGCTGTTGTCGGAAGCGCGCAGCATCACGTTGCGGTAGATTTCCATTTGCCCTTGCCACCATTTCATCTGCATTTCCATCAGGCGGGCCGGATTTTTGGCGACAGCTTCGTAGAATTTGCCCAAATCTTCAGTATTGATTTTGGTGAGCGCTTCGCTCAGCGGGCTTTCACCATAATAGAATTCTTGGATTTTCTGCCAGATGTTTTCGTTGAAATTGAAAAACTGCTGTAGGGTTTCGTTTGGCTTGAAGGCGTCCTGCATCATGTTTGCTCCCGAAGCGAGTGTGCGGTTAGGTAAACAAAAAAGGAAAGGCGGCAGCCGTTGCCGGCGCCGCTTGCGGGCTGCAGCCTTCAGGTAGCCTGAATCGGCTCAGGGCGGTTTGACGGGCGGCAGCCCCGAAGGTGTGGAGATTTATTTCTTTTTCTCTACGGATTCGGCAACCAATTTATCCAGCTCGGTTTTGAATTCGTTGGCCAAAGCAGACAGTTTTTTGCCGTCTTCAATCATTTGCTGGCTGATGCGGGTCATGGTTTCCATTTGTTTGGTGCCGCTGCTGATCAGGCTTTGCACGTCTTTGATCTGGCTGTTCATGTGGATTTGGGCCAGGCCGATGTCGGCGTATTGGCGGGCAGAGTCCAGTTGCAGATTGGTCAGTGCGGAAAAGTTTTTGGCGACCAATTGGTTGAACTTCAATACCGGCTCGAAAGTGTTTTGGGATTGGTCGCTCAAGGTTTTGAAGAGATCGGTGTACATAAAATCTAACTCCTAAATAATTAAGGTTGGTCTCGTTTGTTTACGGTTTAAAGGATGCCGGATTTCCGGCGGAACGGGCCGCTAAGGTTTAACGGCAAATCAATGCATATACAGCCCGCCGTTGATCGACAGGGTTTCTCCTGTGATGTAGGCGGCGCCGTCGGAAGCCAGGTAAGCGACGGCGGCAGCAATCTCGGCGGGCTCGGCCAAGCGCTGCATGGGAATTTGGGCTTTGATGCTGTCTACCACGTCATCCCGCATGGCGGTTACCATCGGGGTGGCGGTATAGCCGGGGGCGATGGCGTTCACGCATACGCCGGAACGGGCGCCTTCGGCGGCCAAGGCCTTGGTAAAGCCGATCATGCCGGCTTTGGCGGCAGAGTAGTTGGCTTGGCCGAATTGTCCTTTCAGTCCGTTAACCGAAGTAATGTTGACGATGCGGCCGGATTTTTGCTCGAGCATACGCTGGAATACCGGTTGGGTAATGGTAAACAGGGATTTCAAATTGGTGTCCAAGACGGCACACCATTGCTCGAAGCTCATTTTTTTAAACTGGGCATCACGAGTGATGCCGGCGTTGTTAACCAGTAAATCGATGCGGCCTTCCGCGTCTAAGGCTTTGTTGATGGCTTCGGTGGCGGCCTCGTGGCTGTTGACGTCGGTCACCACAAAACGGATGGACGACGCGTCGAAGCCTTCCTGCTGCAGCCATTGCCGTTCGCGCTCGCCGTTGCCGGAAGACAGCAGGGCGATGATGCGGTAGTTTTCCGCCAGCAGTGTGCGGCAGATGGCCGAACCGATGCCCCCTAGCGCACCGGTTACCAAGGCAACTTTGGGGGTGGGGTTGTGTGCAGACATGGTACAGACTCCTTTGCAGTCGTTGTGATGATGCCGGTTGCAGACAACCGGCGCTTGATTATTTTATTTTTTTATTATTGCTTGGTTTCAGGTAGCCTTTGGCTGCTGAAAACTGTGTTTGCACGATGTGCCGATTTATACCATAAATCAGCCGCGGATAAATGGATTTATGTCAAAAAGAAATAAAATTCTAATTTATGTAAACGTGTTTTGTTTGTTTGGCTCTGATGCAAGCCGTTTTTTAAATTGAAGCGTTTACTCGGATATTAGCATAAGATTGTGACGGTTTAAGTACATTCTGCCTTTGACAGAGCGGAGGGGCTGATATTCCGGCGGCAGAAGAGAAGGGTGCCGGCCAGTTCGTTATCAGTGTAATGAATGCATGGCTTTCTGTGTCCGATTGGGAAGCTTGTTTATTTTTCTCTTAGAAAACTTATATATTTCAATTGGCTAATCCTTTTGGCTAGGCTTTGCGGCCTTCTTTCGGTAGAATGATGCGTTTAAAGCAGAG
This sequence comes from Neisseria shayeganii, assembly GCF_014054965.1. Classification (NCBI taxonomy): domain Bacteria; kingdom Pseudomonadati; phylum Pseudomonadota; class Betaproteobacteria; order Neisseriales; family Neisseriaceae; genus Neisseria; species Neisseria shayeganii. The sequence continues at coordinate 862,106 of NZ_CP059567.1, forward strand.
GTGCAGGCCGCCTGTTTGCAAAAATTTTTTAAAAAACGTGAACAACGCAGATGCAGGCCGTCCGCAAAGTAGGGGATGGCGGAGTTTTTCATAATGATTGAAACAATTAGTCCGATTTTGCCGCCGGCGATGTTGGGTATTTTGGGTGGCGGTCAACTGGGTCGGATGTTTACCGTGGCCGCTAAGCAGATGGGGTATCGGGTCACCGTGCTGGATCCTGATCCGCAAGCGCCGGCAGCCGAGTTTGCCGACCGCCATATTTGCGCGGCCTACGACGATTTGCAGGCTTTGGCCGATATGGCGGTCTGCGCAGCGGTGACCACCGAATTTGAAAACGTCAACGCCCAAGCCATGCGTGCTTTGGCTTTAGAAACAGTAGTGTCGCCCTCGGGCGACTGCGTGGAAATTGCGCAAAACCGCATCCGCGAAAAAATGTGGATACGCAAAGCAGGCTTGCAGACCGCACCGTATCAGGTGGTGGAAAAGCTTGAAGACATTACCGAGGCCGAAACCGCTGCCTTGCTGCCGGGTATTTTGAAGACTGCGGCGCTGGGTTACGACGGTAAAGGCCAGGTGCGCGTGGCCACGGTGGAAGAGGTGCGGGCCGCGTTTCAAACCCTAAAAGGCGTGCCCTGCGTGCTGGAAAAAATGTTGGACCTGCATGCGGAAATTTCTGTTTTGGTGTGCCGTTTGAACGACCGCCAAATCAAATGTTTTCCGCCTGCCGAAAACCGCCATGAAGACGGCATTTTGGCGTATTCCATCGTGCCGGCCCGTCTGCCCGACAGCGTGCAGAAACGGGCTCAGGAATTGGCGGCGCGTTTGGCCAATACCTTGGATTATGTGGGTGTGCTGGCGGTGGAAATGTTTGTGATCGGCACACAGCAGGAATTGATTGTGAACGAAATTGCGCCGCGCCCGCACAATTCCGGCCACTATACCTTGGATGCCTGTGTCAGCGACCAATTCGAGCAACAGATCCGCCTGATGTGCGGGCTGCCGCCTGCCGACACCCGTCTGCTCACGCCTTGCTGCATGGCCAATTTGTTGGGCGATGTTTGGCCGGCCGGCGGCGAAGTCAATTGGGCGCCCGTGTTGCAGCGGCCGGATGCGGCTCTGCATTTGTACGGCAAAAAAGAAGCGCGGCCGGGGCGCAAAATGGGGCATTTTACCGTGATGTCCAATCAGTCTTCCGACATTGCCTTCATGTTGGCCTACAAGCTGCATTGCCAACTCAGTCGGGCTGCAGATTGCGGCCAACCGGCCTGAGCCATTGTTTTCAGGTAGTCCGAACCATTTTGGGCAGGTTTTGAAAACAGCGTGACGATTTGACTATATTGAAAAAAAACCATGATGAACAAAGAACAATTTGCCGATAACCATTTCATCCGCAACATCATCGACGAAGACCTGAAAAGCGGCAAACATACTGCGGTCCAAACCCGCTTTCCGCCCGAGCCCAACGGCTACCTGCACATCGGGCATGCCAAATCCATCTGCCTGAACTTCGGTTTGGCTTATATCTATGATGGCTTGTGCAATCTGCGCTTCGACGACACCAACCCCGAAAAAGAAAATCAGGAATACGTGGATTCGATTAAAGAAGACGTAGAGTGGTTGGGCTTCAAATGGGCGGGCGAGCCGCGTTATGCGTCCGATTATTTCGACCAGCTTTTCGATTACGCCGTGGGCCTGATTAAAGACGGCAAAGCCTATGTGGACGACTTAAGCGCCGAAGAAATGCGCGAATACCGCGGCACGCTCACCGAACCGGGCAAAAACAGCCCTTACCGCGAGCGCAGCGTCGAAGAAAACCTCGATTTGTTCATGCGCATGAAAAACGGAGAATTCCCCGACGGCAGCAAAACCCTGCGCCTGAAAATCGACATGGCTTCCGGCAACGTGAACCTGCGCGATCCGGTGATTTACCGCATCCGCCGCGCGCATCACCACAACACCGGCGACAAGTGGTGCATCTACCCCATGTATGACTATACCCACGCCATTTCCGATGCCATCGAAAACATCACCCATTCGCTGTGTACGCTCGAATTTGAAGCCCACCGCCCGCTGTATGACTGGGTGCTCGACAATATCCCGATCGACAACCACCCGCGCCAATACGAGTTTTCCCGCTTGGAACTGCTGTACTCCATCACCTCCAAACGCAAATTGAACCAGTTGGTTAGTGAAAGCCATGTGAACGGTTGGGACGACCCGCGTATGCCCACCATCTCCGGCATGCGCCGCCGCGGCTACACGCCTGAAGGCTTGCGTCTGTTTGCCAAGCGCGTCGGCATTTCCAAGTCTGAAAACGTAGTCGACATGAGCGTGCTCGAAGGTGCGATTCGCGAAGAGCTGGAAAATTCCGCTCCACGCATGATGGCCGTATTAAACCCGATTCAGGTCACGCTCACCAATTTCGAAGCCGGCAAAACCCAAAGCCGCAGCGCGCCTTACCACCCGCACCACGAAGAAATGGGCGAGCGCGAAGTGCCCATCAGCCCAACCCTGTATATCGAAGCCGACGATTTCAGCGAAAACCCGCCTAAAGGCTGGCAGCGTTTGACTTTAGGCGGCGAAGTGCGCCTGCGTTACAGCTATGTGATTAAGTGCGACGAAGTGGTGAAAGACGAAAACGGCAAGGTGGTCGAACTCAAATGCAGCATCGACCACGACACCTTAGGTAAAAAACCTGAAGGCCGTAAGGTAAAAGGCGTGATCCATTGGCTTTCTGCCGAACACGCCGTGCCCGCCACCGTGCGCCTGTACGACCGCCTGTTTACCGAACCGCGACCCGATGCCATTCGCGGGGAAGACGGCGAATACCGCCCGTTCACCGATTTCCTCAACCCGGACTCCATGAGGGAAATCATCGCTTATGTAGAGCCGGTGGCGAACACTTTGTCACCGGAAAGCCGTTGGCAGTTTGAGCGCTTGGGCTATTTTGTGACCGACCGCTACGACCACAGCAAAGAAAAACCGGTGTTCAACCGCACCGTCGCCCTAAAAGACACCTGGCAGGCCAAAGAAGCCTGAGCGGCTACCTGAAAGCCGATTGGCGACATATCTTTAAGAAGGATGCCTGTGATGATGCAGGCATCCTTTTGTTTTCAGGTAGCCTCTTTGCCGCAGACCCGGCGGCATGGTGCTATAATCCGCCCTTTTCCATTTTCCCGAATCTGCAAGGAACGGTATGAGCTTAAAATGCGGCATCGTCGGCCTGCCCAATGTCGGCAAATCTACTTTATTCAACGCCTTAACCCAATCGGGTATTGAGGCGGCCAACTATCCTTTCTGTACCATCGAGCCTAATGTGGGCATTGTGGAAGTGCCCGATCCGCGCATGGCCGAGTTGGCGAAAATCGTGAACCCGCAGAAAATGCAGCCGGCCATTGTGGAGTTCGTCGATATCGCCGGCTTGGTGGCCGGCGCCAGCAAAGGTGAAGGCTTGGGCAACCAGTTTCTGGCCAACATCCGCGAAACCGACGCCATCGTGAACGTGGTGCGCTGCTTCGACGATGATAACATTGTGCACGTTTCCGGCAAGGTGGATCCGATTGCCGACATCGAAACCATCGGCACCGAGCTGGCTTTGGCCGACTTGGCCAGCGTGGAAAAAGCAATTGTGCGCGAAGGTAAACGCGCCAAAGCGGGCGATAAAGACGCACAAAAATTGGTGGCATTATGCGAGAAACTGTTGCCGCATCTCAACGAAGGCAAACCCGTGCGTTCATTCGGCTTGGATGCCGAAGAGCTGGCTCTGCTCAAGCCGCTGTTCCTGCTCACGGCGAAACCCGCCATGTATGTGGGCAATGTGGCGGAAGACGGTTTTGAAAACAACCCGCACTTGGCGCGCCTGAAAGAATTGGCCGCGAAAGAAAACGCCCCCGTTGTGGCCGTGTGTGCCGCTTTGGAAAGCGAAATCGCCGAGCTCGAAGACGAAGAAAAAACCGAGTTCCTCGCCGAAATGGGCCTGGAAGAACCCGGCCTTAACCGCCTGATCCGCGCCGGCTATGATTTGCTGGGTTTGCAAACTTATTTCACCGCCGGCGTGAAAGAGGTGCGCGCCTGGACCATCCGCAAAGGCGATACCGCGCCGCAAGCCGCCGGCGTGATCCACACCGATTTCGAGCGCGGCTTCATCCGTGCCCAAGTGATTGCTTATGACGATTACATCGCCTTGGGCGGCGAAGCCAAAGCCAAAGAAGCCGGCAAAATGCGGGCCGAGGGCAAGGAGTATGTGGTGCAGGACGGCGATGTGATTCATTTCCTGTTTAATGTATAAATCCGCCATTCGGGCTACCTGAAAGCTTTTCAGGTAGCCCGATGCACGACATCCCCGATATTTGGTGTTATCCTTGCGGCTTGACCGCTTATTGAATTTGGTTGTTGCATGAAAAAGTCATTATGGGCCGCTTCCGGCGTGGCCGTTACCGCCGCCGTTTTGTTCGGCGCCGCCCCGTATTATCTGGGCATCAAGGCCGAGCAGAGCTTGAGCCGCCAGCACGAAATGCTGGCGCAAACCTCGTTTCTGCAAGTGGAATCGCGCGAGTATGCGCGCGGCTGGTTTTCGTCCACCGAAACCACGGTGCTGCGCTTCAAGCCCACCTTTTTGGCGCAGATTCAAGACAAGCTGCCCGATAACTTGAAAACCCTGCTCAAACAGCCGATTACGGTCAATAACCACATCCGCCACCATCTGTTTGCCAACGGCGTGGTACCGGTGCGTGCAGTGGTGGATAGCGAGTTTGTCTTCCAAGCCGAATCGCAACAAATTCTGCAACGCTTTTTCGGCAACCAGCAGCCGGTCAGCCTCAGCAACGTCATTCATTTGGATGGCAGCGGCAAGCTCGATTGGCAGATTCCGGCCTTCCAGTACGAAGAGCTGTCGGGCATTGCCATCCAATGGCAGGGTTTGCAGGGCGAAACCGAATATGCGCGGCACTTCTCTTCTTACCAAACCGACATCCGCAACCCCGGCGTTACCATGACGCTGGCCGACAAAGGCAGCGCGGCCTACAGCGGCCTGCACATCCGTACCCACACCGAAGAAGGCCGCCACGGCTTGTCTTTGGGCAGCAGCGAATTCAAGCTCGATTCACTCACTTTGGAGTGGAAAGACAGCATCGAATACGACATCAAGCTCAACGAGCTGATCAATATGGTGTCCGACCTGCAAATCGGCAGCTTTCTCAACCCCTACGGCCAAGTGGCGCCGTCTAAAGTGAAGCTGGAAAACCTGTATATGAACACCGCTATGTCGGAAGACGGGCAATGGATCAATACCGAAGGCCGTTTCGGCTTTGCCAAGCTGGTTTACGGCGAAGAGCAATACGGCCCGTTGGCGATTGAGGCTGCCGCCGAGCACTTGGATGCGGCCAGCCTGCTGGCCCTGAAGCAGCGCCGCGACGAATTGATTTCGCGCCAGTTGGATGAAAACGAGATGCGCGAAGCGCTGTTGGCCAGCATCCGCAATGAAGCGGCCGGCTTGTTTACCAACGATCCCGTCATCACCCTGCGCCGTTTCGAGTTTGCCATGCCGCAAGGGGCCATTCGAAGCGAAGGGGCGTTGAAATTCAGCGGCCTGACCGCCCCGGATTTGAACGATTTCAATGCCATGATGCGCAAAACCGATGCCGATTTTCAAATCAGCCTGCCGCAAAAATTAGTCGAGCAGCTGGCGGTAGCGCAGGCGAAAAACTACATCAGCGTCGATCCCGAAGCGGGCGATGCCGATGCCGAAATCAGCGAGGCGGTGCGCCTGTGGCTAGACAGTATGCTGACCGCAATGGCCGATCAAGGCTACCTGAAACTCGATCAGGGCATCATCAGCACCCAGATTGTGGTGCGCGACAATACTTTGAGCATGAACGGCAAGAAAGTGGATGTGCAGCCCGATGCCAACCTGCTGCCCGACAGCGCTTTGGAAGAAGGGGCGGCAGAAACGGCGGTCGAGGCAGAGGCGGCTTCTGCGCCGGCTTCATCGTCTTAATCTTCCCTCATAAAATCGGGGCTGAAGCGATTGCCGCTTCAGCCCCGATTTTATTTCTCCCAACCGAAATGCAGATAACTGCGCTCGGTGGCCACGCGTCCGCGTGGTGTACGCTGTAAAAACCCCTGCTGAATCAAATACGGTTCAATCACGTCTTCGATGGTGTCCGTGCTCTCGCCGATGGCGGCGGCAATATTGTCCAGCCCCACCGGGCCGCCGCTGAATTTCTGCAGCACGGCTTCCAGAAATTTTCTGTCCATCAGGTCCAAACCTTCTCCGTCCACATCCAGCATCTGCAAAGCTGCATCCGCGGTGGCGGCATCCACGCGGCCGCTGCTTTTCACTTCGGCATAGTCGCGCACACGGCGCAGCAGGCGGTTGGCGATGCGCGGGGTGCCGCGGCTGCGTTTGGCGATTTCAAACGCGCCGTCTTCTTCGATCGTCATCTGCAGCAAAGCCGCCGAGCGCGACACGATGGTGGCCAAATCGCTGCTTTCGTAAAACTCCAAGCGGGATACGATGCCGAAGCGGTCGCGCAGCGGATTGGTAAGCATGCCGGCGCGGGTGGTGGCGCCGACCAAGGTAAACGGAGGCAGGTCGATTTTTACCGAACGGGCCGCCGGCCCTTCGCCGATCATGATGTCGAGCTGGTAGTCTTCCAAAGCGGGATAAAGAATTTCCTCTACCACCGGGCTGAGGCGGTGGATTTCGTCGATAAACAGCACATCATGCGGCTCCAGGTTGGTAAGCAGAGCAGCCAGGTCGCCGGCTCGCTCCAGCACGGGGCCGCTGGTTTGGCGCAGGTTCACGCCCAGTTCGCGCGCGATGATGTGGGCAAGCGTGGTTTTGCCCAAGCCGGGCGGGCCGAACAGCAGGGTGTGGTCCAAAGCCTCGCCGCGCTGTTTGGCGGCGGCAATAAAAATGCCCAGCTGTTCCTTGGCTTTGGCCTGGCCGATGTAGTCGGACAGGGTTTTCGGCCGCAAAGCGCGTTCCAACAGCTCTTCTTGGGCAGACATCTTTTTGGCGGTAATCAGCCGTTCGGGAGCGGCGGCGGTGAGGGAATCAGTGTGCAGCATGGCGGAGACAGAATGGGCGGAAGAAGAGGGCGTTATGATAACCGAACGGGGGGAATTTTTCAGGCAGACGGGGTTGTGTGGGTTTCAGGTAGCCCGAACGGTATTCAGGCCCCGCCGCAGCGGAGCCTGAATGGGCAGACAGTGTTTGATTTAGCGCACACGCTGCCAAGTTTGGGTGCGGCCCAAGGCGGATACGCCCATATAGCCGCGCACTTTCAGCGCATTGCCACCGTCGGCTAGTTCGGCTTTGGCGCGGTAGGTATTGCCGCTTTTCGGATCAAAAATGCGGCCGCCCACGTATTTGCCGTCTTCTTCTTTCAGGCCGGTGAGCACGGTCATGCCGACCAGCGGGGCATTGGCTTTGTCGCCGCTGCAGCCGGGGCAGCGGTTTTCGATGCCGGGCATCAGCTGCACGATGGTGCCGTTGTAAACGCCGTTGTTTTCGCTGATGCGGATCACGGCTTTGGGTTTGCCGGTTTCATCGTCCACGGTACGCCATTGGCCGACAATGCCTTCTGCACCGGCAACGGCGGTGAGGCAGGTGAGAGCGGCGGCAAGCAGCCATTGTTTGGGATTTCTCATAGCGGTACTCCTGTGTAGTGTTTGGTATTCATGAGGAAGGCGGTCTGCCGGAGAGGGATGCTGTCCGCCGTGTGCGGAGCAGGCTGGGGCAGTGGCTGGCACTATAGGGATAATCAGCGGCGGATACAAGCATTTGAGGCTGAAATCGAGCAACAAAAATCGAATAAATATTACTAAATTTTGCTCTGAATCGAATTTAAGATTTTATTAAATATATATTTTTTAACTGTTCGGATTCAAACGGAATCAGGAGCATCCGGCAGCAGGGCCGACAGTTCGGGAATGCGGCAGACGTAACCGCCGGCCACAGCCGCTTCGGGGGAAACGGCCAGTTGGGCCACGGCCAGGCAGCGGTTTTTGTCATCCGACCACACCGGCCACAGCGGACGCAGAAAAGGCGGCACTCGGCGCTCCTGCAGCAGACGGCGCACGCTTTTGTGGCCGCCGCCGCGCAAAGGCAGGCGATCTTGCGCCGATACCGGCCGCCAGTGCCCGTGGCGGACGATTGCTTCGGGCAGGCCATATGCGGCGGTTTGCCACTCAGGCGTGAGGCTACCTGAAAGCAGCTGCCGGATGGTTTGGACGGCAGCCTCGGCAGAATAAAGGCAGTCGCCGTAATACACCGCACGGCCTTGCGGCAGCGGCCATTCGGCTTGTTGCGTGGCGGGGGCAGCCAAGGTGGCGGCGAAGTCGGCCACGGAAGCGGCGGTGGGGGTGCCCAGTTGGTGGGCGCGGGCAAAGGTGTACAGCTGCTGCTCGCGGCGCAAGGGGCTGAGGGCGTGCCATCGGGAAACACGGAAGCGGCCTGCGACATCATGAACGGCGGCCCAATCGGCAGCGGCATATTCTTCCAGCAAAGCCAAATCGCGCTGAAGCTGGGCGACTGAGGCGGCCAGTTGTCGGGCGAAATGGGGCACGCGCTGGCGCCAGGGCGGCAGGCCTTCCAAACGCAGCCAGTTGCGCAACAGGGTGGTGTTTTGGTTGCTGTCGTCTTCGATCCAGCTCAAGCCGCGTTCGCGGGCATAAGCTTCCAGCTCTTGGCGGGAAAAAGCCAGCAAAGGACGCCATAAGCGGACCTCGCTGCTCAAATCCCTTTGCGCGGGCATGGCGGATAAAGCGCGCAGCCCGCCGCCGCGCAGGGCGGCCAGCATAAAGGTTTCGATTTGATCGTCGGCGTGATGGCCCAGGGCAATGATGCGGGCCGAACTGGCAGCAAAACAGCGGTAGCGTTCGGCACGGGCGGCGGCTTCCCAGCCTAAGCCGGCAGAGGCTACCTGAACGTATTCCACGCGCAGCGGAATCCGCCATCGGGCGCACAACTGCTGGCAAAATGCCACCCAATCGTCGGCTAAGGCGCTCAGGCCGTGGTGGACGTGAACCGCGCTCAGCTCCAGCGGCAGGGTGCTGCGCAGGCTGTGCAGGATGTGCAGCAAAACCACCGAATCGAGGCCGCCGCTGAGTGCCGCTTCCACGGAAAAACGGCCGGCTGCGGCAGCCGGCCATTGTTGTGCCACGGAGGCAGCCAGTTTATTTTTCGCTGAATTGGCCATAAGCCATGATGCGGTCGAAACGTTTGGCCAATAGGGCGTCTGTGCTTTGGGCGGCACATTCGGCCAGCTGCTCGCTGATGACGCGGCGCACGTTTTCCATGACCGTGGCATGATCACGGTGGGCGCCGCCTAAAGGTTCGTCGATGATGCGGTCGATCAGGCCCAAATCCAGCAGGCGTTTGGCAGTGATGCCCAGGGCTTGGGCGGCTTCGGAGGCTTTTTCGGCGGTTTTCCACAAAATGGAGGCGCAACCTTCTGGGGAAATCACGGAGTAAGTGGCGTATTGCAGCATATTCACCGCATCGCCCACCGCAATCGCCAGTGCGCCGCCGCTGCCGCCTTCGCCGATGACGGTGCAGATCACCGGCACGCGCAGGCGGGTCAGCTCGTAGAGGTTGCGGCCGATGGCTTCGGATTGGCCCCGTTCTTCGGCACCGATGCCGGGGTAAGCGCCTGGGGTGTCGATAAAGGTTAAAACGGGCAAGCCGAATTTTTCTGCGGTTTTCATCAGACGCAAGGCTTTGCGGTAGCCTTCGGGGCGCGGCATGCCGAAATTGCGGCGGATTTTTTCTTTGGTGTCGCGGCCTTTCTGATGGCCGATGACCACCACGCTTTGTCCTTCAAATTTGGCCAAGCCGCCCACGATGGCATGGTCGTCGGCGTAATGGCGGTCGCCGTAGAGCTCTTCGAAGTCTGTGCACAGCGCGTCGATGTAGTCGAGGGTGTAGGGGCGTTGGGGGTGGCGGGAGATCTGCATCACCTGAACAGGGGTGAGCTTGGCGAAGATGTTTTTGGTGAGTTCGTTGCTCTTTTTCTGCAAGCGGGCGATTTCTTCGGAAATATCCAGCACGGAGTCGTTTTGCACAAAGCGCAATTCGTCGATTTTCTGTACCAGCTCGGCAATCGGCTGTTCGAAATCCAAGAAAATCTGCTTCATCGTTTGGCTTCTTTCTGGGTAAAAACTCCCGCTATGATACGCCAATACGGGCACAGTTGCAGCTTTTCGGCGGCCTATTCGGAGCAAGTGCGGAGGGGTTTGGAGTAAGCATTGTTGCTGAAAGTAGCATTTGTTTTGCTGAAAAGATAAAGAGAAAAATTTTGTTAAGATAGGCTACCTGAAAACAGCTAGGCAGGTATTTTCTGCTTAATATATTGAGCTTATTATTTAAAGAATTAAAATACTTTATTCTAAAATTAGGCTGGGGCGGTTTCAGGTAGCCTTTTGACGCCGCTCTATTCCCTTCTATGCGGTTACAAGGTATTGCTGTATTCCGTGGGCGGCATCAAACGGCTTGGCGCAGTGAAAAATCTTTGTAAATGGCTTTATAGAGTTGGTTTTCAATTATTCGACACGTTTCAATAAAATATTTCAATATTGAAACGCTGTTGCAAAACAGTAGGCGCAAAAAAACCGCTTTCGCGGGTAGATTTCAGGTAGCCCTATGCTTGGCTGTCGGCAGTTAGGAGCAGGCTTGTTGGTAGTGGCCGTGCAGATAATCGGCATACCATTGCATCATTTCCACGCAGTGCGGTCAGTATTCCGCCTTGTCGTAGGCGCTTTAATCCTGTTGGCAAAACATCCGCCTCAAACTCAAAATAGCGCATGATGCAGGCGGTGTGGTTCGGCTTCAAAAATACCGTAAATTTACGGTAGATTCAATCAGACGGCATGAGACGTTATTTAGATGACTCAGACAGGCAGGATATAGAGTAAATCAGCCTGAACACTTTGATAGATATGAATATTGGTAGATTGAATTAGACGGTATTAGACGTAAAAAAACAGCCCGAAAAAGGGGCTGTTTTCTGAGTATGGTGCGGACGGAGCGCATCTTGCTATGTCCTATATCGCATCTGATTGCGCCGCTATTAAACTATATTAACCTATGTATCAACGTGATATAGGGCAGTATTAAACCATGTTGCCCCACATTAACACCTTTTGTCCTATTATGAGTGCACCAAAATTACACCAAAAAAGACATGGCAACCATCATCCAGCGAGGCGGTAAATGGCGCGTACAAATCCGCATGAAAGGCGTTTCCCGTTCAGCCACATTTGAGCGCGCCTCCGACGCCAAAGCGTGGGCGGCACGGGTGGAGTCGCAGATTATGGACGGCATCCACGGCAACGTCCCACGCAATACCGTGTTCGCCGACATCGCTCAACGCTACCTGAAAGAGGTTACCCCGTCGAAGCGTGGTGCACGGGAAGAATCGTACCGCATCGGGCGCATATTGCACACCCCGCTGGCTAACGTGCAACTTGCCGACCTTCGGGCGCAGGACTTTGCCGACTGGCGCGACCAAAGATTGCAGGAAGTCTCACCAACCAGCGTCGGGCGGGAATTGTCCACCTTGTCCGCTATTTGTGAACACGCCCTGAAGGAATGGGGCTTGCTGCGCGAAAATCCCGTCCGCAAAATCAGCAAGCCGAAAAAAGGCAAAGCGCGCACCCGCCGCCCGACCGAACAGGAAATTGCCGACATCTGCGCCGCCTTGCTTTACCAAGCGGATACCAAGCCTACACTGGCCGTGCAGCGGGTGGCCGTTGCCATGCTGTTTGCCATCGAAACCGCCATGCGGGCAGGCGAAATCTGCGGTCTGAAATGGGCAGACATTGACTTATCCCGCCGTCTGGCACATCTGCCGATAACCAAAAACGGCGACAGCCGGGACGTGCCGCTATCGAAACGGGCGGTAGAGCTAATCGAAAAACTGCGCGGCATCGACCCGGTGCGGGTCTTTAATCTGGACGCAAAAAGCCTGGACGTGCTGTTCAGGCGGGCGCGGGATGGCTGCGGTATCCAAGACCTGCATTTTCACGACACCCGCCGTGAAGCCCTCACGCGACTGTCGAAAAAAGTGCCGGTAGAGGTGCTGGCTAAAATCAGCGGCCACCGCGACCTGCGGATACTGCTCAATGTGTACTACCGACCCGACATGGCCGATATTGCGCAAATGCTTGATTAGCGCGGCCACGCCTCAACCAATCCCCGGTGCCGTGCCGCGCAGTCGTTGTACTGATGTACCACGCTTACCGCCCATGGCAGCACCACCTTGCCGGTATTGCCGGATAAAGCGGGCAGGGTAGGGCAGAGCTGTGCCAAATCAGCGGGCGGCTGCGTTGCCGTCGGTAACGGCGGCGTTGATGACTGACAGGCCGTCATCGTCCAAGCAATCGCCAATATAGACAGGCCGTTCCACAATTTTCTGCACTTCCACATATCGCACCTTCTCTTTCTGTTCCGCCGCCGCGCGGGCAGCCTGATAGCTTCTACTGGCCGACATGGCCGCTTCAATCTGTTTCTGCGCCTGTTCGGCTGCCGCCACAGCCATTTCCTGTTTCGCTTTCAGGTAGCCTGAGCGATATTGCCGCTGGCCGTGTATCAGTGCGGCGGCCATCACGGCGCAGGCAAGCACGGCGCCCACGGCCGGCCAAAACCATTTCGGAAAAATCATTTCTCGCACCTTTCCAACATTTGTTTGTAGTTCGCCAACTCCCGTTCCGCCGCTTCAAAAGCCGGATAATCCCCGGCCTCGGAAGCGGCTTTGCGCTTGCTTCCCATTCCGCGATTCGTTCGCGGCACCAGTCGGCGGGCGTCATGGATGCAGCCCCACCAGGTAGCGTGTTTTCCCGCTGCCGCGCTTGGTGGCCGTCAGGATTTGGTTGCGCTCCGCCGAGTTATGGCGGCAGCCGAAATGAACCCACGCGCCGTCGCCGCGCTCCGGAAATTCCAAGATGAGCTGATCGAAAGTAATCAAGCCCGCGTCGCGCATGGCGATGATGTCGCGTGCCAACTGTTCGCTGCTCAGGCCGGTGGCGTCAATATCCGCCGCCGAACCGTAACGGTGCGCCGATGTTTTCGCGCCGCCGACGGCACGGTTTACTGCCTCGCTTCGGTAGCAGGACGACACATAAATACCAACTTCCCGCCCGTACTTCTGGCCCAGCCAAGCGCGGATTTTCTCCAGGCGCTCGGCGGTCTTTTTGATGTTGGCTAGCTCTTGCGCATTCGGCTCGTTTTTCAGGCCAAGCCGGCGGCCGGTCTCGCTGCGGGTCAGTTCCCGCAGGCTGAAATGCGCTGTGATTTGTGTCATTTCCGATCTCCAATAAAAAAGCCCGCCAAACGGCAGGCAAGAAAAAAGCCCCGTGGGGTCACGGGGCTAACTGAAAGGCAGACGCCTCACTCAAGCAAAGCGGAAATCCCGCTTCATCTCGCGCAGCAGTTTCACCAGATCCCGCTTGTGTATCCAGTCGCCGCCGGTGGCGTTGATGACGATGGTTTCGCCGCTGCCGCCGCTGTTGCCGGCCATGCTGCGGATGGTGTCGGCGTGTTCGGCGGGCAGCACCATTTCGCGCTCGTGCAACTGGGTAAGCGGATTGATGCCGGCCGGAATATCCCAGCCGCCGGCGGCGGAAGGGATGCGGGTGGTTGTGGTGGATGTGCTGCTGCCGCCGCCACCGCCAATCAGGCCCATTACGGCGGCCATCATGGCGCCCATTGCCGCCACGGCCAGAATCGGGCCGACGTAGGGGATGCCGGCTTGCGATGATGCGGCACCGGCCGCCGCTTTAGCCGCCTCTTTGCCGACAACGGTTGTCGTCTCTGCCGTTTTTAGGCTGACAGTTTTGGCGGTGGCGGCAGTTTCCAGCGTTTCCTTGGTGCCGAACAGCATTTTCCAGATGGCGGTTTGCTGCAGGGCGCCGCGAAGCTGGGCCATCAGGGGCTTGGTTACAACCTCTTGGATAAAGTTTTGCCCGATGCTGCGGAACATATTGCCCATGGCCTGCCGGAAGCTCTGCGTGCGGTTGAGCATGGCGGCGAAGGCTTGGCCCATCTGCTCCTGCGCGTGCTGCCATACGTTTTGCTTACCGTCTTCCAGCGCATCCATGAAGGAAGGATTGTCTTTTCTGTCCTGATTCTCCTTTCCATTGATGATTTGGTTGCGCTTGAGCTGGTATTGCCGTTCGATTTCCAGCAGCTGCTCTTTCAGCTGGGCTTCTTTTTCCGGGTTGCGATCCGGGTCTTGTTCGGCCAGCGTCAAGCGTTCCTGCAGGGCGTTGTAGGCAATCTCGTAGCGCTGCCGCTCAAACTCTAAATCCATTTCCAAGCGCTGCGACTGCGTGATGCGCTCGGTCGCCAGCATCTGGTCAGCCTGCTGTTCGGCCAACGCGATTTGATGCTTGGCGGCATTGGCTTCGGCAGCAATGCGCTGCTCTTCCGCCCGCGCCTGCTCGTCATGGAGTTTGTTTTGCAGATCGAAGATGCGGCGGCGGATGTCCAGGCCAGCTTTGCTGTTGGCGTCCACCAGCTTCAACTTAGCCTGCCAAAATTCAAGCTCCCGCGCCAAACTCCATTTTTCGTGCGTGCCTTGTAGCAGCTCTTTTTCCTGGTAGGCGAGTTTGTCGGCCGCCAGTTCGGCCGCCCATTTGGCTACCGGGTCTTCTTGTCGGCCGCCACCGCCACGCCCTTTACGGCCACCACCGCCTCCTGCTCCGCCTCGACTAGCTCCACCCCGTGAACCAGCACCGGAAGATACCCCGCCGCCACCTTGATTGCGTCTCAACTCAGCAAAATAGTTTTGCAGGCCGCCTGCCTGCTGCCGAGCTGATTCCGCAGCATGAATATCGCCCCAGCTTCTTCCAACTTGCGGATTATTGCCGCCTTGGATTTGCGGCGCTTTGAATGCGCCAATCGTGCCGATGCTGATACCCGGCACTTGATTAGCCAAAGCGATAACTCGGTTGATGCCGTCAATCGCTGCATTAACCAAGCTTTCAATGGCTCCGATTGCGCTTCCAGCTGCACCGACGGCGCCATTTTTAATCGCACTCCACAAATCACCGAAAGATTCAATTGACCAGACGATGGCCGTCCTGATGATGGCGCCGAACGCATCAAAAACCTTGCCCACTTTTTCGAGCAGTCCGAAAAAGCCGTCTCCTGTGTCTGCGAAAAAACCACCGAAGGCATCTGTCTGCCCGGCGGCAGAATCATCGGCGGAAGCGGTAATGTCGGCATAGATGGCTGAAATCAGATCACCCAAACCCTCGTAGCCGGTGGCAATCAGGCCAAACACATCAGACGCGATTTGACCGACCGCATCCAAGGCGTTTTCCAGTTCGCCTGTGGCCGCCAACACACCGACAATCAAGGCTGCTACCGCCACAAGAGGATTGGCCATCATGGCTGCCCAAAGTTTGCCGATGGCGCCGGCTGCACCGCTGATGGCCAGATTCAGACCGCCGAACATCTGAATCAAGGCCGCAATGCCCACCACCGCCGCGCCGCCGATGATGGTTTTCAGGTTTTCGGCCACAAATTTCACTGCCGCCGCCACGGCCGACATTACGCCCGTGCTGTTCATCATCCCGTCAGCAAATGTTTTCCAGTTGTTTCGCAGCACCGTCAGGCTTTGGCCGAATGTGAGCGGCATTTTGGCCGCCTGCTCGGCAAACTTTTCCGATGCGCCGGAAATGGCTTCAAACACCACTTCCGCCGTCAGCTTGCCTTCCGACCCCAGCTTTTTGATTTCGGCGCGGGATTTGCCCATGTATTCGGCGATGGTGTCGAGCAGAATCGGCGCCGCTTCGGCTATGGATTTAAACTCATCCCCCTGCAACACGCCGCTGCCCAAGGCTTGGGAAAGCTGCATCAAGGCAGCGGCCTGCTGTTGTGCGCCCACGCCACCGATGGTCATGGCGTTGGCGGTAGCCTCGGTAAAGGTCAAAATTTGCTGCTGGCTGTAACCGTATTCCTTCAGTGCGCGGCTGGATTTGACATACAAATCTGTTGTGGCCTCAATCTCCGCCTTGGTGCGGTTGGAGATATTGAGTAAATCCTTTTTCACTTCGGCGTATTCGGCCTCGTTGGCCGTTACTTGGCGGACTTGATTATTCAGCACCGCCATCGCGTCTGCGGTTTGCAGCAAGGCGTCTGCGCCGATTGCCAAACCAAGGCCAGCCAGCATAGTGCCGATTTTGCCGAATACGGCGTTCACTTTCTCCAGCGCGCTGTTCATTCGGCCGGAAGCGCTTTCTACCTCGGCCGCCGCCTTTTTGGCTGAATCGGCAACCTTGTCCATCCCTTCGGAAATTTTGACCAGGCGGCCGTTGGCCGAATGCAGTCGGCCATCCGCACCCAAGAAAGAGCCGGCCAAGCTATCTACGCTGGCACCGGCTTTTAAGGCCGCCTGAACCTGTTTCTCGTATTGCGCTTTGACGGCATCCAAGGTTTGGCCGGTCTTTTGCGACGTCCGCTCCAGTTTCTGAATATCCGCCTCAACCTTTGCCAGCCCGGCGGATGATTCATTTTCCGCCGTTACCCGGATTTTCGCCTCTAAATCGCTCACAGCCATTCTCCAAAACAAAACCCCCGCCGAAGCGGGGAATCAAAACGCTGCCTTTTCAGGCTGCCTGAATCTACAAATTAACCCGGAGCAGAGCTGTCCGGCGGCTCGTTTGGCTTGCGGCTGTAACCGAATTTCGCCAGCCAGCCGTCCACCAATATGCCCGCCGCCTTGGGCGAGAGCGCCCGCACCGCGTCCAGCACCGAGTCACACACGCCGCCGGCCACTAAACCCACCAGCAGCGATAGACGCGGGGCTTCCGCCGGCGTGGCGTATTCAGCCAGCGCGGCACCCAAAACCACCGCCACCGCGATGTCGCACAGCTTGGCCGACAGGCTACGGGCAGGATGGTTGATGGCCACGCGCACAGAGGCCAATAAGGCCGATACCGCCGCCAACAGCGCCGGGTTGCTCCATAATTCCCAAATCACTATGCACCTTCCTTCTCCGCCCGTTCAAACCGTTCCGCCCGCGCCGTGTCGCGCATGTGGTCGCCCGCCAGCACCGACAGCAGCGACAGGGTGGGGTACACCACCATGCCCGTATGCAGCGGCGGGTAGCCCGTCCAAAAGCTGATGCCCACCAGCAGCCACACCAAACCCGCCAACATCAGTGCGGCTCCGCCGATGATGCGGCCGCGCAGGCTGCCGTCATACAGCGCCCAGCCCAGTAGAGCGGATACCACCAGCAGCGCCGCCACCGCCCACGGCACGGGAACTTTTGAAAAGCCCGCGTAAGTCGGCAGATTGCCAAAACCGCCGTGCAACAGCATGGCCGCCCAACCGAGCAAGATGGCGATGTTCAAAACCTTTAATGCCCGCGTCCCCGTGCCGAACAGCCACGCCCGCCACGGTTTCGGCAGGAACAGCAGGCCGGCGACAAAATTCGCCGCCCGCACCGGCCAGATACAGGCGCGGCCGATGCGTTCGCACAATTTACAGAGTCGTTTTTTCATGTCGTTTTCCTTTCAGGTAGCCTGAAATCAATCGGCGTACACCAATTCGGCGCCAGCCAGCGGTGAAGGATTGTGATTGTCTTCCCCGGCTGGAGCGGCGGCATGGCGGTAAATCCATTTCGCCACCGGCTCGTCTGACGGCGGCAGGGCGGCAATATGGATGCTGGCGCCGTGGGAAACCGGCTGCTTGCCCGCTTCGTAGGCGCGTTTGCTGACGTAGGTGGCAAACATGGCATGCACGCTGTTTTGTTGCAGATAAACGGTGTAGCTGGATAAAACATGGTGCGACGCCACCGCGCCGGTGGTTTCGTCTTCCATTTCCAATTTCAGCGCAATCACGTCTTTTTGCTCTTGGTTTGACATGGCATTTCCTTTCTTTCAGGTATAAAAAATGCCCCTTGCGGGGCGGGTTAGTTGGACTGGCTGGGCACGGTAATGCAGATGGAGCCGTTCCTGAAAACAGGCGGAGAGTAATACCACGTTTGCACATGGTGGTTACCCCTATCATCGTAGGCTTGCCCAATTTGCAACTCTAGTCGCTGACCGGTAAAGGTGTAGTCGTAGTTGGTCAAGTCAACATAAGCGCTTTTCAAGCGGCTGCCCAAAGGCGGTCCGAATGTCATTTTCAGAATAATTTGTTCGCGCTGCTCTCCATCTACTAAAAAATTGAGTGGTAGATAATAGGAACGATAACTCTGCATATCTTGCTGTGGAGTAATCCATGCTTGCAGGGAAAGAATAATGCTGGTGAACGTGGCGTGGTAGCCTGTATCGGCCAGCAAGATTTTCTCTTGTGTTTCTCCTTTCAGGTTTTTTACGGTAACGATATTACCCAAGATTTTATCCGCCCTTACCGTGCCGTTAAAAAAGCCTTCGTTGGCTTCGATACGCCCACGGAACACGCCCGAATTGGCCGTAATGTGACCGGTAATGTTGGCATTTTGGGCCGTCAGGTAGCCGGCTGATGTAATCGTGCATTGCCCGTTGCCGAAGTTCGCACTTCCGCCTTGAATAACGGCGCCACTGAGGGTGCCGCCGGTCACTAACGGAGCAACAATCTCTTGGTTGGCTGCGATTTTGTCGCCGGTAATGCTTTGGGCCGCGATTTTATCCGCCGTCACCGCACGTGCCTGAAGATGGTTGGCCGTGATCGAATGGGCGGCAATTTTGTTGCCGTTAATGTCGCCCGCGTTGAGCTTGTCGATAATCGCCTTGCCGTTGACCACCAGAGCGCCGTTGATGCCTACCGTGTCGCTGTTGGTGTCCACGGTAAACGGGTAGCGCGTGGTCTTGCCGGTGGAGCCGATACCGAACGCATCCACATTGAAAATGGCCTTGCCGGTGGCGGTGCCGTTTTGCACTTCGCTGGAGAGGCCGAACGCCGCAATGTGGCCGTTGGCATCTACCCGCATGGTGTACATCGCCTGTACCTTGCCCTCCACCGTGGCAATCGCCTGCCGGGTTTCGGTGATGCCGGCCGTTACCGGAGACAGGGCGTTGACCTTGCGCCACTCAATATCGCGGACGTGATAACCCGGACTGGTGACGTTATACGCCTTGAGCACCTGCACAAACAAGCGCATCCGAACGGCGTTTGCCGGCACGGTAATGAAACTTTCCACCTTCTGCCAGCCCTCGACCGTGGTCGATGCCCGTTTGTGAATAATCCAACTGTCGCCGCCGGTTTGCGCCTGCGTATGAATGCCGATGCCGATGGCGTTGGTGTCGCCTTTGTTTTTGACCCACATCGCACAATAAACCACATCACCGGGGTTAACCGGCACCCAGAAATCACTGAACTGGTCGCGTTGGCGCGCCAGACCCACCCATTGCCCATCGGCCTGTTCACGCGCCATCCTTATCCAACCGGTGGTGTTTTCGCGCATGGAGGGGTTGCGGCACAGGTTGTCCGGGTCGTTTAAGGCGGCCCGCATCTGCTCGATTTGGGTAGCAGACGATTGCTGGTTGTTTGCCACCGTCTGTTGCAGGGCTGTTACCAGTGCGGCGGTCTGCCCGTGCTGGGCGGCCAGCGCCTGCCGGGCTGTGGCTTCTGCTTGGTCGCCGTTGATGCGGGCCTGTTTTTCCGTTTGCAGGGCGGCGGCCAAATCCCCCTGAGACGCTGTGACCGTGGCAATTTGCTGCGCCTGTTGAGCGTTCACGTTTTCCACGGCGCTCACTTTGGCGCCGATTCGTTGCGCTTCCAATAGCAGATCGTTAGCTGCTTTCTGTTCGGATTGCAGCAGGCGTTGATTGACGCTGCCGGCACCGTTGCCGTCGATTAAGTCCAGCCGCCCCTTTAAGGCAGTCTGAAGGTTGCTCTCGCCCAGCTCTTTGGCAATCACATTGACTTCGTACACCGTAAAGGCGTGGCTGCTGCTGATGTTCAGGTTTTGCTTGTCGAAGCTGTCGTAGCCGGCGGCGCGTAGATAATAGGTTTTGCCGCCTTCCAAGGGCTTGCCTTTGCACTTAGTCAAAACAACAAAAGTATCCTGTCCGTCATAGGCCAGATTGGCTTCGATGGCCGGGCAAGCGGGGGTGTCGTCCAACCACAGCAGCACGCCGGCAAAGTCTTCTTCCGCCGGTGCCGCGCATTTGAACACCACCTGTTTCAGGCCGCTGTCCAGTTCGATGCCTTGCAGCGCTTGTAGTTGCGGATTTTGCGCCACTACTTGCACCCATGCGCCGGTTTTGCCGGTCACGGCGCGGCCGCGCACGCGGAACACTACATCGCGCACCTGTCCGCCGTCGGCTTTCATGTCGGCCAGCGTGTAGGTGTAGCGATTGTCCACCACGCCTTCAATCAGGCGCAGGCGGGCTTGGTTGTTCGCAGCGAACACCTCCACGTCGTAGCTGTCTGCGCCGTCCAGTTTGTCCCATGCCACAGACGCATTGCGGCCGTAGGCCCATGCCGATGTCAGGCGCAGATTGGCTACCTGCCCCAGCGGTGCCCCGACAATGGTGTAGCTGTAAGCTGCCACTTCGGCCAGTTCCTGCAGAGCCGAGCCAAATACGTTGTAGGAAACCAGCTTGACCCAAACCGTTTTACCCAGCCACGCCTTGTCAAAGGTGTAGCGGAACAGCGCATCATCCAGGCGCACGAAGGGCGTACCGGCTCCGTGGCGGGCGATATGGCTGCCCCACGCGCCGCGCACCAGTTTGCCCAGGGTATAGCGGCCGACGCCGGTCAATTCGGCGCTTTCGTAGGCCAAAAATTCGCCGTCCGCATAGCAGGCAGTCAGCATATCGCGGGCTTCGGCCTCGGTGGCCGCCTGCAATTGTCCAGCTCCAATGGCTACCTGAAGCGTGTTCACGTTGTCGTAAACCGCCCCTTCCGGCAAGGCGGCTTGAAGGCTGCCGTAGCGGGCTTTGTGATCGAGATTGCCCACGCGCACATAACTGTCGCCGTCGGTCGATACCCACACTTCCGCACCGCCCCAGTTCTCGCCGCCGGCGGTCGCCAGCCAGATTTGAGGCTCGCCGTTGGTGAGTTGCAGCGGTGCTTCAAACATCACTGGCGCATGGGCATTGCCCGGTGCGATGTTGTAATTGGCCGAGTAGCCCAAAGCCGGCTGTGTCGGGTAGCTGGTAGCCGAAGCGATACCGAACGGGAAATCTTCCGCGCGCACGGTCAGCGTACCGTCGGCATCTTCTTCGATTTCGATGATGCGCACCGGCGTTTTTTCCAAGCCCAGCCCGGTATCGGTGAGCGTGACCAAATCCATAGGCTCCAGCAGGCAGTATTTCCAGCCCAAACGAAACTCGTATTCGTTGCGCACATACAGCGCCCGCTGCAGGGTCAGTTGGGCCACCTGCTGCGCCACCGCCTTGTCGCAAATGGCGTGCATCTGCACCGCCTCTTTCGGCCGCAGGCCGTATTGCTCGATATTTGCTTGGTCTTCCGCCGGCATGACGGCAATGTTGTAGTCGTTGGCACGGTCGAGATATTCAATCTCCACCCGGTTGTAGGCGTCGGCGCCGGTTTTGCGCGCTTTGCGTACCGGGTCTTCGGCATCGCTTACCAAAAAATCGTCATCGTCCAAATCATAAAGAGGCGTCAGGTTCGGCACATACACTGCGCCGTTGCCGGCCAGTTGCGCGTCGCCATAGGGCACGATATTCAGGCGGCCTTGCGAAAACACAGCGGCAGAGTTGGTCTGCTCCAACAGCTCGGTGATGTTTTGGTGCGCCTCGATCTGCTCTTTGTAGGCGGGGCTAAGGAAGATGCCTGCGGCGCGGCAATAGGTACTGTACACCTCCGTATTGCCCATGTTTTCCACCGGGAAGCCGCAGCCGTAGTTTTGGTTGGTCAGCAGATCCACCAGAATATCGGCCGGATTGGCGTCCACGATGGTTTCAGAGTAACCGAGCTTACCGTCCACTTCGAAATTATGGTTATAGATTTGGGCGGATTTGGTCAGCTCGTAATTCGGGCTGTAAACGTAGGCGGTGTCGGAATAGCTGATGGCTTGCGCCCGGTGCTTTTCCTGCTGCAAAT
The DNA here is from genome assembly GCF_014054965.1 of Neisseria shayeganii. NCBI lineage: Bacteria > Pseudomonadati > Pseudomonadota > Betaproteobacteria > Neisseriales > Neisseriaceae > Neisseria > Neisseria shayeganii. Next base: position 884,112 of record NZ_CP059567.1, read on the forward strand.
GCGCCCAAACCGGCTGATTGCGGCTGCCGGCGGCCAGATTCAGGCGCAAGGGAGCCAAGCCGGCAAACTTTTCCTTGTCCCGCCACACGTTCACGATGCCTTTGATTTCGCCTTCGCACAGCGCCATCATCACGGCTGCTTCGTAGGTGTATTGGATGTCCACCTGTCTGACACCGCCGCCGCCCTTGCCGCCCTGGCGGGTTACGGTTTTGTGTTCGATGACCGTGAAATCGCCGTACCACACCAAATTGCCCGGCACGCGGGTGCGTCCGTACACCACCGGCAGCGTCACGCCTTGGCTGGATTGCTGCACCTGTAAAGACAAAATCCGCTGTTCACTGGTAGCAATGGTGGATGTTTTGCCGCCCATAAAGACCTCAACAAAAAAGGCCGCCCTCAATCAGGCAGCCTGAAATCACTCAACATCAAAGCAAACTGTAAAACCGCACCGGCCGCGCCTGCAACTCCGCCTGATTCCGGTCGTCCAATACCACCCCGCGCCCAATGTAGGCGTGAATGATGGCCGTGCCGTCCAAACAGATGCCCCCGTGCGAGAAGGTGCGGCCGAAGCGCCAGACGGCCAGATCGCCTTTTTGCGGCTCGGCCACTTCGTGCGCGTATTGATTCACCCAGCCCAAATAACGCTCCGTGTCCCGGTGCAGATGCCAGTCTTGCGGATAAGGGCGCGGGTCGATAGCAGGAATCAGGCCGCAGGCGTGGTACACCGCCACCAAAATCATGGCGCAGTCCACGCCGGCACCCTTAACCATCGCCTGATGATGGTAGGGCGTACCCAGCCAGCTTGCCGCTTCGGCGGCGATGCGTTCGCGCATATCCATATCACACCCAATAAAAAAACCGCCTTAAACCAGGCGGCTTCATGATTTACTGTCCTAATCGTTGCTTCAATTTTTGCAAGAAATCCTGTTCAATACTCCCTCTGGAAACACAAGATAACATGGTTGCCTGTGGGATATAGTGCCCTTGGATTTTAGATTTAACCAAAACATTGCCATCGGTAACAACAAGCCCCAAAGCAACTGATGTGGTGGTGCGGTTGTCTTTCAGATAATCAATACCCAATGTTGTGCCGCAGTCCGCTTGTTCTGGCTTCAGCCTCATATCATGGGGGGATGTTGAAATAACTCCAGCATTATCGTCAGCACTCGTAATGGTGTATCCTTCATTCACCAAAACAACCTTCGCAGCGGCCATGATAGCCGCTTTATCAGCATTTAAATCGGCAGAATATGGTTTATCTGCAGTCACGGGCGCTTTATAAGTCATTGCACAACCAGATAGCGCCAATATGCCCGATAAAATCAAAATTGCTTTCATCACTCATTCCTATTTTGTAAAGAAATGTAATATTAAACAACCATTGCGCCATAATGCAAGTTGTTTTTACACCACCGTATCCGCCGACGGAATATAAGGGAAACCCCGGAAATGAATCACGTTGTCGAACTTGGCCTGGCACGTTGCCTGCCGTTTGTCGCAACCCGGGTAGATTATGAAGGTGTCGCCGACTTTGGGCGGATGCGGCAGGCGCAGCGCGAAGCTCAGGCTGCCTGAAACGTGGCTTTTGACCGTGCGCGTCAGGCCGGCATTTTTGCCGCCGGTGAACTTAATCACGCCCTGGTCGAACCAGCCGTCGGCCTGCGTCAGATTACATTGCAACTGCGTGCCGTTGGTGCTGTTTGCCACCACGCGGCCGTTTACCGTGAACCGCGCCCGATCCACGCCGCAGCCGCTGTCATACAGCTGGCGCATACAGCCGGCCTGATAGATATTGCGCGGGCTGCTCACATTCAGCAGTTCGATGTCCGATTTGACCGACACTTCCACCGTGGATCGGCTGCCGGAAACATCCGACACCCGGCCAGCGAACAAAATCACCGTACCGACCGGCTGCCAATCGCGGCAGAATACCCGCTCAATCTTAACCCGCGCCCCATCCAAAGCGCCGCCCAAAGCCGCTTCCGGCCATGGTAGTCCTTCGAGCTTGTGACCTTCTTTGGCCGCAATCCGTAATTCGTTGCTGTCCACTTCCAAGCCGCGAGAAATCCGCGTGGCGCCGCGCCGGATAATCAGGCTGTGTGCGTCAAATGTCTGGCCGTCCCAGCGCACAGGCATATCGGCAGAGGTATGCCGCAGCACCACGCCGGAAGCCAACGTAAAGGCGAACAAATCCGCCATCTCAAATTCATCGCTGCCGTGCAGCAACTCAATTAATTCTTGGCTTGCCTGTCTCATAAATTACTCCATGCAGAAGACTTGCCTAGTGCTGTTACTTCAGCATAGCAGCCACGGACGACAAGATATAACCGAATGCGAACATGGCAAGAATTGCCCAAATTGCCCAAAATCGTTTTTCAGAAAGCTTATCCATTTTCTCTATCGCCTTATCTAAAATTTTCGTATAATCTTCCACATTCATTGACTTACTCCTACTAAGTTAATGTATCTGGCCCGCAAGGATTCCGCCCTTGCGGGTCTTTTCTTTGCCGTCTGCTCAAGATGCATTAAAGCAAAAAATTTTTTGAGAAGTGTAGTGAAGTATGTCAGTAGGTTTTAACGCTTTTTATGTGATATCCACAAAAGGATTGCCTTGTAAAAAAACACCCCTACAACCTTCATCACAATTTCACGCTCTGAAACTCAATCCGCCGCGCCGCCCACAGGTGGCCGATAAAGTTTTCAAAATCCGCTGCGTCTTGCAGAAAGCGCACGCGAAAATAAAAGCCACCGCTCCAAGTGATGTTGTGGCCGGCGGTCAACGGGGTTTGAAACACCACCTGTCCGGTGTCGGTCAGCGCGTAATCCGCGCCTTTTCGCATCAGCCGCCCGTTGACCTTGATTTCCGGGTTGCCTTTTACCGCCAGCACCGGTTCTATAAAGCCGCCGAAAGCGCGTACCAGCTGATATTTGGTCTGCCCCTGCACCACGCGGCCGATCAGTTGGTCGGCCACTTGGTTGTCGGTCGGGTCTTCGTACAAAAAGCTCTCGAAGCTGCCGCGCCGGGCGTTGAAGAAGCCGGCCAGCTGCTCCAGTTCGTTGACCGATGTCTGCGTGCGCAACACCTCGAACGACAGGGAAAATTTCCACAATGGGTAGCTGTAATAAGCTGCCCGCAGCTCCCGCCCGCTGGCCGATTTCTGGATTTTGGTACTCCATACCGGCGTTTTCTTGACACCCCATTTCAGGCCGGGCAGCTTGGGGAAAACAGCATTGCCCATTTGCATCCCTCACATCAAAATCAGGCCGCCTGTTCAGGTAGCCTGAATAATGCCTTTCTCTTTCAGCAAGGCTTCAAATTCCTGCGCCGACAGCGTTTCGCCACCGCCGAACATCTGCACCGCTTCGGCTTCTTCTGCCGCCAGCGTTGCCGGATCGGGCGCGCGGTAGCCGATATAAGACGCTACCAAGATATGCACCGGCGGATGCCGGCGCCAATATTCGCTCAGGTGCTGTATGCGCGGCAGGTCGATATTTTCGGCCACATAGTCCCACGTCCACCCCGTAGAGGCGCAAATGTGGGCCATCATGCCGCCGAAATCTAACCCGCCGCCACCGCTTCCCCCGCGCGTTCGGCTTCCTGCGCTTTGCGTTTGAGGCCGGAAACGTCCATTACCGCCTCAAATACCTCCGTCATGTTGCCGATGTCGATCAAATCGGCCACCTGTTCGCGGGTCAGATCGGGATAATTGCGGCGCAGGGCGGCGTGGGCGCAGTCGATCACGGTCGAGACCTGCTGAATATCCTGCGCGTTGCCGTCGAAACGGCCGATGCGCTCCTGCAACTGCTCCAACGCCCCCAGCGCAATCGGGGGAATCACATATTCTTGGCCGTTTAAGGTAACGGCCACACCGGCGATTTTTACGGTCATGTGCTTTGCTCCAAAAGAAAAAGCAGCCCGAATCAGGCTGCCTGAAAATCAGGGCGGCCACCTGAAAGCTGTTCAGGTAGCCGGCCAATCCGTCTTACTCATGCAACCACAGCGTGCCGACTTTGAAGCCGGCCTCGTCGGTGGAGGCGGTGAAGTCCAATTCCGGTACCGAGAAGTCATCGTTCTTGGTGCCGAACAAGCCCAGCTTGCCGCTGGTTACGCTTTCCAGTTCCAGCAGCGCCTTTTTGCCCTTGAACTGGGTCAAGTAAGAAAGTTTGAACGTCGGCGTGTTGCCCATCGCCATATTGGCCAGGTCGATTTTTTTCGAGCCGGGCAAAGTGTAGGTGTAGGCGTAGCTCGGATACACCGTTTTGCCCTTGTCCGTCTCGTTGAAGGTATAAAGGCCGCCGGTGCTTACCGAATACTGGCCGGCCTGCGGGCTACCTGAAACCTTGATGTAGGTGGTGCCGTCCGAGCCGATGACGCCCAAATCTTCGGTAAAGGTGCCGGATGACGGCGTCGTCGCCTGAATGGTGTAGGCAGTGGAATTGGGGATCTGCTTGCCTTCCGTGTCGGCATGGATAGCCTTCATGGTGCCGCTGGCAAACTTGTCGCCGAAAAAGAGGGTATTGAGCGCCAAACCGTTGATGAGCGCCCCCTTCATTTTGCCGGACACCTTCACTTTGCCTTGCGCCACCGCCAGCGCAAAGCGGTTTTGGCCGTGGTACTCTTTCAATTCTGCCGACACGTCCACCGACATTTCCTGCAAACCCATGATGCGGATGGGGGTGGCATTTGCCACCGGCACGCCGTGGGCGTCGGTAATCAGTTGGGCGAATACTTCGCCTGCGCCAAAAGTCAGTTGCATGACATTTCCTTTCTCAAAAATAAAGCCGCCATCAGGCGGCATCGGTAACCAACATCACAATCGGCACCACGGCAAAAGCCTGTTCGCCGAATAAACCCTCGTCCATCTCGATCTGCCCTTCAATGCGGCAACGCTCCACGCCCGGCACCGGCAGGGTGGTTTGGCCGGTAATCGGATGCGGCGTATTCATGGTCTGCGTCAGCGCATCCAGACGGCGGTTTAATTCCACGCTCGGCGTGTTGTCAGAATGAACGTACACATACACATTGGCCCGCATCAGGTATCGGCTGCCGGTGGCGGTGTGCGGCTGCACGGTTTCTTCCACCGGCGACAGAAACAGGGCGGGCTGCTCGTGCGGCGCCACATCATCCCAATGCCGCAGATGGCGGGAATAGGTTTTGAAGCCGCCGGCCGTTTGCAGTTTGGCAAACAGGGCGGTGTAAATCGCTTCCCGGTCGATCATCGCAAGCTCCTTTTCACGGCGGCCGTCAATTCGGCTTCAATCAGCGGTGTCATATCGGCCAGCGCCGTGCGCATAAACGAGCGCTCCGGCAGATTGACCCGCCGCGTGTGCGCCGACACCCGCACCTGAACCGGTGTTTTCAGGCGTTTGCCCCAGGCGGTTTTCTGCGTGCGGATGTGCGCGGCCACCGTCTGCGTACCGGAATAGCCATATTCGTGCAGCTTGCCATAGGGAGCGCCTTTGCCGATACCCACAATGCCTACGGTCTGGCCGTCCGTTTTTTCCACCCGCCGGATGATGTTGGCGCGCAGATTGCCGGTGCGGCGGTTAAGCACTTGGCCCAGCAGCTTGTGCGTGCGGATATGCTTTTGCAGCCGCAGCACGATAAAGGCCATGCTGCTGTCCAGTTCCCGCTCGATGTTGCGGCCGTAATCGCGCAGCGCCGCCCGTATGTGGTCGTCGCCGATCAGTTCCAGCCGCATCATGACGTTGCCGCCTCGGCCGCTTTGGCCGACTTCGGCTTGGCCGGTTTTTCTTCGTTGGCAAAGCCGTATTGGTACAGATACGGTGCCGCCTCATCCGGCACGGACACTTTGCCGTCCTGCACAGGATAGGTTTCGCCGCCGAAAGAAACCACCTCAAATTCGGGCGGGGCAATCAATGTTTTCATGGTTCATCCTCTCTGCACCGGCGCCGAATGTGCCGTTTTCGGTATCAGCGCCTGCAAAAGTGATTTGATGTAGTCCGCCTGCCTGCCGGTGCTGTCATCGGCATAAGTAACCGACATCGTGCCTTTCGCCAAGCTCTTCTGCTTCGGCTTGGGCGGAGCCAGTAAATCACGGCGCATCGCCAACTCACACACAGCCTTCTGCACCTCGGGCAACACCTCGGTACGTCCGGCGCGCATAGCGGCGTTCAGGCCGTCTTTCAGGCGGTAGTTCACGTCCAAAAAATCGGACGCCGTCACCAGCGCCCGTTCTTTGGCTGTGTCATCCATCGCCGCCCACGCTTCGGCGGATTGGCGTAAGGTGTGATAAGCCGTGGCATCGGCCACGCTGACATAGCTGTCCTGCGGCACCTTAATCATGGCCGCCGCCTTCTGCCGCCAGTGCCGCTTCCAGCAAAGCCACCAGGTCGTCTTTCTTTGCCCCTTCCGGCACCTCAATTTGGCGCGCGGCCAGTTCGGCTTTCAGGTCGGCGGTACCGAGCTTGTGCGGATCGAGCGGCATGGCTTCGGCCTCATCAGGCAAATCACGCTCCACCACATTCCAGCCGAGCTTTGCGTGGCCTTGTTCGGTGCTTTCGTGCACAATCAGATATTGGCCGTCTTTATGTACCTTAATCATTGCTTTCCCTTTCTGCTGGATAGGTTCAGGCTACCTGAAACACTCAAACGCCGCTGCCGATACCGGCAGAAGCTCGCTTTTCAGGTAGCCTGAATCAGGTTAGTGGGCCAATACCACCAGATGCTCAGGCTTGATGACTGCGCTACCCCATGCCATCGCCACCTCGTATTTGACGCGACGGTATTGGCGGTAAACGCGCACCTCGAAGCTGAGGCCGGTAATCGGATCGGTCAGCATCATTGCATCGTCGGCGGAGTCGCCGCCGTCCGGAAGGGCCGGCGCGCGGGTCGCCAACACAATCGCGTTGCGGTCGAAGGCAAAGTTCGGCGTGAAATTACCGAAGGAAGTGATGGCGTCACTGGCATTACCTTGAGCAATCAGGCCGGCGTTAAGCTCCAACTTATCAGACGCACTGGAGACTTTTTTGCCCACGATGTATTTCACGCCACCGATGGTGACAATATCGCCGGCTTCCAGTGCACCGGAGCCGGCTTTCAAAGCCAGGCTTTTCAGGCCGGCAGCGCTTTGGCCGTTGAGCTGGTAGCCGGTGCCGGCGCCTTGGGCGTGAGCCTTGATGCCGCCGGAATAGCGCAGGGCGAAGTTCTGAACGCGGTCAGTCATGCCGTTGCGCAACATATCCTGTGTGCCGGCTTCGTTGACCTTAAACAGCACAGATTGCTTGCCGCGCAGATTGGCCATTGCAGTCGAGTTGAGTACCAACTGGCGGTCGGATACCGGCGCGCCATTGTCGTCCAACAGTTTTGCGATGCCTGCGAAGTCGGACAGGTCACTGGCAGTGCCGAAAGGCACGGTGCCTTCGGTGCCGTAAGCCAAAGATGCGCCTGTCAGGGCTTTTTCGGCCACGCTTTGCTCAATCGAATTGACCAGCTTGCGCATACCGTCGGCGAACTGGTTTGCCAAGATGGCGTTGTATTCGCCGGTATGGCCGATGGCTTTTTGCTCTTCGCCGTTCCACAGGATCGGGGCGGCCTTGGCGTGTTCGATGGTTACATCAGCATATTCCAAAGTGGTGCCCCCGCTGTTTTTCGGGTTTTCGCCTGGAATCACATCTTCCAATTCACCGGCTTTGGCAATCGGAGAGCGCACGGTCTGGCCTTTGGCAGCACGTGCCACCGAGCTGTCTCGGTTCACTGCCGGAATCATGCCCACCATTTCGCGGGACACTGTGTCCAAAGCGGCATAAAGGGTGGGGATCAAACCCGTCAGGGTGTTTTGAGTTGCCATTTACGGCTCCTTTCTTTAAATGATTTGTACTTTGTCCTGCAACGCCTGCATACGGCTTGCTGGGTCGAGTGCTTCAAATTGCTCACGGCTGAGGGTTTTGCCGCCACCGCTGCCGCCAGGCGTCGTACCGGCCCCGGAAGCGCCGCTGCCCTTGAGGATGCTGTCCTTGTTTGGGTAGGCATCAATCAGGGCTTCCAGCGCCTCGTCGAAGCCGGCTTTTTCGCCGGGGTTGGTGCGGCTGAAAATCTCGTTGCCGTGGGCGTCCTTGGCAACAATGCGGCCATCATCCGAAATGCCGAAATGTTTGCCGAAGAACGCCTGAGCCACATCAGCGGGAATCGCCAGCTTGTCCGCAATCACTTTGCTGCGGGCGAAGCTGCCGCCGATCAGCTCGCTGTGGAACTGGGCTTGAACTTTGGCCGTGGCTGCTTCCGCTGCCGCCAGCTTTTCTTCATACGACTTGATGACTTCCGCCTTAACCTTATCGGCCTCGCCGGCATCAATCAGCTTTTTGTCGTCCAAGTTCTGTACCGTCGCCAGCGCTTTCTTGGCCGCCTCGGCGTCGTCGATACCGTCAAAGGCTTTCAGCTTGGCTTCTGCCGCTTCTTTGGCTTCGCGGTGGCCCTTGGCTTCCGCATTCAGAGCCGAAATGCGCTGCATGGCCGCCGGGGCGTCAAACGGGATTTCTTTGCCGTCGTCATGCACATAAACCGGTTTGCCGTCTTGCAGTACCACGTTGCCGTTGTCGTCCAATTTCAGTTTCACGTCGTTTACTCCATCAAAAAAAAGCGGCATCCGCCGCAGACACCCGCGCCATTCCCGGCTGCGGGCAACAAAAAAGGCCACCCTTTCAGGTAGCCTGTAAATAATTCGAGCAGTTTCAAATGCGGCTGATTAAGCGTAATGCTTCGGCTTCGTCGATTTCATTAAAATCAATAAAGTCGCTGGTTTCCAGTTTCCACCACAGATTAATATCACTCTTCCACACTTTTTCCGTTTTATCAAACCTCTCGTAAGAAAGCGTATCGCGCGGATTACCGCGCACAACTATTTTTGCACTATCTGGATACATCAGATAATAATTCATGATGCCTCCAAAATACGTTTTACCGCTTTGTACTGCTCAATACGATCAAGATCTTTAGTGGTAACAACCTCTAACCTGCTCAAATCCATATTGTCGGCGACATCTGCTAATTTCACTACCCGTGCAATCGGATTGGCGGCGGCACGTTTGGCCGCATCAATGCGGCTTTCCTTCTCTCTTTTAGTTAAAGCCAATACAGCCTCTACGATTTCGTCGGAAAATCCATGCTGCCTTAACCCGTATTCGTCCATCTCAGTGTCTTCGACAATATCATGCAACACGGCAACGATTTTTTCCGCCTCACTAGATACGGATGCCATAACCCGCAATGGATGCAGAATATACGGCGCCCCGCCTTTATCACGCTGTCCTGCATGGAAACGCGCTGCAAGTTCTATTGCCAGTTCGAGAGTAGCCATTACCGTATCAACTCTATATTAGGAGGTGTTTGCAACTTAGCACTTAAATCAACCATCTCCTGCATCAGTCTGACTTTTTCTGCTTCAGGCACATCAGGCAGGCGTTGTTGTTCATACAGCTCATGCAAACGACCGTTTTTTAAATCAAAGCTCGCTTGAGTATGGTACTGCATTTCAAACGAAATGCCGTTTTTCTCAATAACGGTATTGATTCCCTTGTATGGGGCACCGTCATACCAAGTGTTCTTGACACGAACGATATTATACCCTCTATTGTGCAATGCACTGTTAATCTTACGATATTGTTCAAAAAAGCTGTCGGTATCCAGTAATGCTGTATAGCGGATAACATCATTGGTTTTCGATAAGGCATCTTTAATGGAAATCGCTTCATTAACAATATCGGCATGTACTTTTCTCGCTAAAGATGCTTTAGTTTTAAGCCGATAATCCAAGCCACCCAATGCCGCACCAGCATTTGTTGCAATGGTTTTTATATCTTGGGTAATGGCCGGCTCAACAGCTTTGAATTTGGCGAATGCCTTATCAACCGCCACTGCAATATTCGGGGTATAGTATTTTTCTTGCAGTTCTCTTAACGTCATCGGCACCAGCCCGCCCCGCCGTACCGCATCATGCAGGCTGATGGTGCCGTCATGCAACATCTGGCCGATACCCTTGCCGAATTGCTCCTGTAATTGTGCCAGCGTGCGGCCTTTCACCCAATCTTCGCCGCTCACGCCTTGGAAATTGTCGCCCAAGTCGGCTACCCATACCAGGCGGCTGCGGCAGTTCGGATGGATGGGCGGCACGCGAAACTCAAAATCATGCCCCTGCGGCTGTTTCTGCTTGTCCCACAGCTTGCCGTGGCGGTTGGTACATACGCTGCTGGTTTTGCTGTCGAGCACCGAAATATGCCGGTAGCCCTTGACCCAAGGATTGGCCTTGCCCGCCCAGTAGGCCGTTTGGTTGGCAATGGTGCTGATCCAAGTGGCGGTCGTGGTTTCGGCGTGCTGAATGGCGCGTTTAAAGGCCGCTTGCAGGTCGGTTTTCAGGCTTTCCCAGCCGCTGCCGCCAACCGCCGCCATACGCACCTGTGCACGGATACGGCGCATCAAAGCATCACGCTGCCCGGCGAAGGCTTCGGCAATCGTCAGGCCGCCCACCAGCAAACCGTTCTGCAGGGCCTGCTTATGGGTTTCAGGCAGCCTTTTCGGCTCCGGTAGGCCATACATGGCCGCCATGCCGCCCATCCACACAAAAAGCCACTCGCTTTCGTCTTCCACCACTTCGGCCGTATTCAGGCTACCTGAAATCAGGTCGTAGTCGCGGCTGAGTATGGCGTCGATGTCGGCCAGCAAGGCCGCCAGTTCGCGCCGGCCCATCTCGTCCAGATTCTGCCCGCGCAGCTTGTCCTCAACCTCGCGCCGCATGGCCTCCAGCCGTTGCAGTACCTCGCGGCGCACGCTGCGCTCATAGCGCATCAGGTCGATTTGCCGCGTCAGCAGATCATGGGTAATTTGTTCGTTGGGGGTCATTGCAGCAGCATCTCGCCTGATTCGTAGCGCTCGCGGCCGTCCATCGCGTGATGGATAACCAAGCCGTCATCGTTTACCGTAGGGCAGCACCAGCAATCGCGGCTCTGATCGTGTTCGCGGTAGTCGTTTAGCGGAATAACGTGCACATCATTTTTCGTCATCGCCTTGCCCGCCTTGCCCAAAGTCCATGCCTGCCGGGGCCGCCGTTTCCGCCTCTTCGGCCAAGCGTTCTTTTTCCGTTTCCCACTCAGCCATGTTCGACACCAAACCGCGCCGCTTGGCCTCTTCAAACAGGGTTTGGTCGGACAAGCAGCCGGCGGCGTTCATCTTCAGCAGCACGTCGAGACTGGCGGCGGGGTTGAAGTCGGCGTCAATATTGCCGGAAATTTCCACCGTGCCGCCGCTTTGCTCACCCACCCAGCGCGCCATCATGTCCAGCATGCGGCCGATGGCGTCCTCAAGCAGATTGGCATAGTGGCGCAGCAGGCTGATTTCTTTGCCTTGCTCTTCGCGCGCCTGTGAATCGGTCAAGGCCAACTTTGAGCGAATCAGCAGCTTGGCACCGGCGGCCTGCATATCGGCTTCCAGCTTTTCCAGACTGCTTGCGCCGGCGGCGATGGCGGCACCGGAATGCTCAACGTAGCTCAACCGGCCGTCCATGCCCAAGCTCAACAGGTTGCCGGCGGCGGCCACTACCGACTCAAGGTTTTCAGATCCGCTGTAAGACAGCAGCGGCACGCGCACATAGTGGGTGATGTTGTCCTGGTCGCTTTGGCTTTGCCAATGCTTGACGTTCAGGTGCGCCAGTTCCAAAAGCGGCGGCTCACCGACAAAAAAGCCGGTCGGATTGGGCACCAGCTCCACCACCGGCACATAATCCAGCGGGCTGCCACCGGCGGACAGTAGGTTTTCGCCGTGCAGATACCAACCGCCCTTGTCGTCTTTGCGGTAGCGGCGCACCAAGCCCGGCTCCAGCACATTGATTTGCTCCACCGTCTCTTCGCCAAACTCTCCGTCCGGCTCGATGATGGCCTGGCGGTAGCGGAATTGCGTACACACCGGCACCCCGGCGCGAACCTCGCTGCGGAAACCGATCACATCGGCATTACGCACCGCCACCGCATATGGTCGCAGCCCCCGCGCTTTGTCATCAGCCAGGGTGCGGTTGCCCTCGGCGCTGGGGTAGTCCACCAACACATACGAAGCACCGTAGGCCAGCGCGTCTTTAAACCACGCCGAGCAGAATACCGGCAGATTGTTGTTTTGCAGGTCGATGTTGTCCAGCAGCGGCAGCAGGCTACCTGAAACCTGCTCGGTGTCGATGTCGCGGAAGAACACACGGCCCACCATCTGCCCCAAGGTTTCGGCCATTACCGGCAGCAGGGTGGAGGTGCTGAGGCGGATTTTGTAATCCTCTGTATCTTCGCGCGGCCATTGCGGCAGATAAGTCTTGCCGGCCGCCCGCATGGCATTGGTGCCGCCAAGCAGACGGGAAACCACCACATTGCTTGCGTGCATTTGTGACACTGCAGCGGATTTGGACGATACGTCGCTCATTGTTTACAACCTCAAATTGGCTTTGGCGGCCAGTCCGCCGGTTAAAAGCTCGTTGAACGCCCGGCTGCAGGCGTCGATTTGGTCGTCATGCCGCCCATTGGGAAACATCTGCATCTCGTTAAGCAGAGCCTGCACGTCCCAGCTGCCGTCTGAAACCACGATCACATTGCCGACATTGACCTGTGCGGCAAATGGTTCGGCCCGCGTTACCTTGTCGCCCGATTCCGGGCTGGCGGAAACGGAAAAACCCGCCAATTGGCGGGTCAGATACAGCACTTGGGATTTGCCGGCTTGTCCGGGGTCTTGCGGAATGGAAATGCGGGTTTTCCGCGTATCCATAACAGCGGTATTGCGCAGCACTTTGTCGCGCTCATCTGCGCCGTACTGGCCGCGCTGGATATGGGCAATCACAAACCGGCCGTCATCCATCTTGCCGATACGGGCGCCGGCGGTGTAGTCGCCGTCATTGGCAGTTGAGGCCAAGTCCCAGCCGCGCACCCATCGGATATTGCCGGCAGGGATAGCGCTTACCACGTCCATTTTACTGGGCTTGAATATGCCGCCATCGGGCGGGGCCGGCTGTTGCCGGTATTGGCCGGCGAACACATACGGCGCGGCCTGCTCCATATTACGGAGCGTTTCAATGTCGTGCTTTTCCGGCCATAACGCCGTTCCGTCGTCCTGAATGGCCGACAAGCAAAGATGCTCCCATTCTTCGCCGTTGTTTCCTTTTAGCAGCCAGCCTGAAATATCCTGTTCGTGCAGGCGCTGCATGATGACGACAATCGGTGTTTCTGGGCTGTTCTTGCGGCTCTCAAGCGTGTTTTGAAACCAGTCAATCACGCCTTGCCGGCGAACTTCGCTGCGCGCCTCGTCTGCTTTGTGCAGGTCATCAAGAATAATCGCCCCGCCAAATTCCGGCCGGTGCTTACCTGCGCCAAAGCCGGTAATGGTGCCGCCGGTACCTGTGGCATACATGACGCCACCAGCGGTGGTTTTCCAATGGGCTTTTGCTTCTTCAGCCAGTGCGACACCGGGAAAGATGGCCTGATAATCCTCGTGCTGAACCATGTTTCGGATTTGCACGGAGTTATTAACTGCCAGCGTGGCTGAGTAGCTGGCATGGATAAATTCGCTGTCCGGCACCCGCCCCATCGCCCACGCAATAAAATTGACAACGGCCAGTTCGGTTTTGGAGTAGCGGGGCGGGATATTGATGATCAGGCGTTTGGTTTGGCCGTCAAAAACACGCATAAGGGCATCGCAAATTAAATCATGATGCTTTGCCTGCATCCATGGATAGCTTCGGCGCATGGCAAACATATAGCGGCTGAAAACATACAAGTCTTCTCGCGCCGCCAATGTTAATGCGTGCTTCTCCGCGCCGCCCAACTCAATCATATTTTGCTCAAACCGCTTTTCAGCGCCTCTTTGATGTCTGCCCGTGTGATTTTTACCTGTGGCGTCATACTGCCGTCGGAACTGGTGTTATCAACAACCTGAGTTTCTTTCCAGCCGCCACGGGTTTTGAGATAAAAAATCATGGCCGATGTGTCGCCATCCATCGCTTTCTTGAACAGACGACCGGCAACCGCCCCGACTGCTTCAACCCGCGCCGTCTCCAACTCTTTGCGGAAATATTTGCGAACGGTTTTATCACAAATTGGCTTACCGTCTCGGTAAATGGTTTTTGCCACTTCTTCCACACGGAAGCCGGCCGCCGTCAATTGGTAAACCTTCTGCCGCTCCTCGTTTGTGGGTGTGAATGCTTGTCTTGACATTTTTTATACTCGGAATTATGCGCCTTCGCCGCCAAGCTGCTCCAGCCTCTCTTGCGCCAACTGCACCACAGCTTTAATGGCCTCGGTCGTGTTGAGAATGTTCAGCTCGGATTTGACGGCGAACACCACATCAAACAGGGAATTGAAGTCGTCCATCGAAGCAATCAGGTGCAGGCGTTTCGACTTGCGTTTGATTTTCTCCAGCGCCTCACAGAAAATCTCTTTATCGCCCTGCAAGAAGTGGAGAATGACCTCTTCTTCCTTCGGCGCTTCAAACGTCATGGCGGCTAAGGTCAGCTCATCAACCTTGAACATCTCATCTGTGATGCCGCTGTACATTTTGAAATCAAGATTGCCGATGGAATCGTACAGGGCCCTGAGCAGATTCGGATCGTCTTTGCCCGTGATGCTGTTATGGGAAAGCTGCAAAGCCACCTTTTGGTCATGGCTGATGGCAGACTTGATGACAATCACTTTTGCCGTCTCAATGCCTGCCTGAATGGCAGCCTGCACCCTGTGATTGCCTGAAATAATCTCGCCCGGCACATCGCCGTCATAAACCAAAGGCAGAGAAGTCAGGCAGCCATCGTTTTTGATATTGGACACCAGGAGGTCAAACTCTTTTTTGTCCATATACCGCGCATTGTCGGCCAACAAAGTCAGTTCCCGCAGCGGGCGCTCTTCAATCGCCGTCTCAATTCTTTGAGCCATATTTTTTGAACCACTCCAAAAAAATATCGTCCAATGTGCCGGTACGAACATGGGACGAATAATTGAGGAAGCCGTCTTTTTTGGCATCTAGCCGGAAAATGCCCCGGTATTTCATGCTGACCGGCTTGGGCGTGAATGCTGTAGTCAGAACACGCTCCACATTGATGAAGTACCTGCGGTTGATGTGGCCGATAACCAATTCCGAAGTCGCCAACATGGCAACCAGCTTAGACAACTTACGCTCGCGGGATAGAGAGAAGTCACTCAGTAGATAGATATTGCGAAGCTTGTCGCCGAAGGTCGGAAGCGTATAAATGGCCCCGCCGATGAGCATATCATCAACATAGAACAGGGCATTAAACATCCCGTTTTTGTGCTTGATGCCTTTGGCCAGGTAGATGTCCTTCAGGAAGTTCATCGCCTCGGACGGCGCCACCACCGCTTTGACCTTGGAGTGCTGAGTAATCAATTCCGGCACGACAGCCTTGTAAGCGAACGCCCTGGCCTTGCTGGAATCACGCCGCAGGCTTGTATTGCCATCGCTGGAATAAATATAAACCGGCTTGTTGCTGCCTTCGTACATCATTGACGGCTTGATATCCTCAAGCAGTCGGTCGGAAATAAAGGCATAGCGCACGCCGCTGTCATTAAGGCGCGCAACCAAATCATGCGTCTGCTCTGGGTCGTATATCTCGTAGCGCGGCTCATCCGGCCAGTCCACATTGTCATTGATGACACGATACATCCGCTCATACCCGCCTTTATAGGTCGGGGCGAATGCGATCACACCGTTTCCGTTCTCGCGGGCGGAATCAATATGCTGCATGAAGTCGCCCAAGAAGAAACCGTCAATGCTGATTTGCTCCAAATACTGCTTTGCGCGCTCCCTGTTTGCCGAGAGGATGTCGTCCATCTCTTGCAGCATATATTGCCGGCGGGCGCGGCAGTATTGGTTGTCACTCTTGAATTTGTTGAGCGTCAGGGCAAAGGCCAGCACGGCAAGCTGCGTTTCCGCGTCATTGGACAGCCGGTCATTCAGAAACGACAGGTCATTCTTGAATGAAAACTCCGTTTCCCGCCCGGTCTTCGCTAGGCCGATGATCGAAGACATCAACGACACGTCATTGCTGATTATCGGCAGGGTTTGGCTCACGCTCCTGATGGCCTGCTCAATCCTGAAGGAACCAGAGCAGCACACATTGACGCCCCGCCACTTGGATAAATCCACATGCGAAACGATTTGCTGCGCTACTTTTTTCGGAATGCTGCCAACAAACATAATAAGCCTTTGAAAAACTGATGTTTTTTATCAAAAATTCCTGTACAAATCTGGCAAAAAAAGTATAATTTATCTTGCAGTTTCAGCAACTTAACCAATTCAAGCCAGAAAGGATTTGAGATGAAAACATCGTACTACCAGAAATTCAAAACCACCCCGGGCGGCATCTGCATTTCGACTTATCCGCCGAAATGGATAAAGGGGAAAATCCCTGAATATCTCGCCCTGTCTCCGCAGTTCAATTTCCGCGTGCCGTTTGACGAATACAAGCAGAAATTTGAAGCTCAGCTTTCCAAGCTCGACCCGCAAAAGGTTTGGGATGACCTGCACCAGCTATCAGGCGGGCATGAACCTGTGCTGCTTTGCTACGAAGCCCCACCGTTCGATAAATGGAATTTCTGCCATCGGCGCATGGTGGCCGAATGGCTCCAAGAAAAGCTGGGTGTTGATGTTCCTGAATGGACGGAGCCTGAAACCCAGGAACTGTTTTAAAGGCCGACCATGCTTGTCAAAAAAACAGACCAAGTGCGGGCCTTGGTTGCCCAAAGAGACTATGCCGGGGCGCTTCGCATCGCCAGCAAGTTCAGAATGCTGGCCGCGGACGATAAAAAAGCACTCGTTATGGCGCACGAGTGCCGACATAGCCCGGATTTTTACAGGCAATTGGGGCTTGATACAGACGCCCTGCAACAAAAAGGCATTACTGTGTTACAGCGTCTGTACGGATAAATTGGAGCGGGCAACAGGAATCGAACCTGTCTGCACAGCTTGGAAGGCTGCTGCCTGACCGATAGGCTATACCCGCATGAAAAAACGGCTTCCCGAGAGGGTTAAGCCGTTTATTTCTTACTGGCACAATTCGTACCAGTATCAAATTACTGCTGATTTTAGGACAAAAAATCTCAAATTGCAAGAAATTTTACAATTGCACCTCAAGCTTTCGGTGCCATCATCTCCAGCACCTCAATCAGCGCATCTTCAGCGCCCACCAGGCGAGCAAGGCTCAATGCAGTTTCCGGGGTTGGGCTGGCCTCATGCTGTCTTTTCACTTCCCGCCGCCGCTGCTCGTGCTCCCACAGCATTTTGCGGACGGCTTCTGCGTGGCGGCCAAGGTTGATGCCGCAGAAATCAGCCGGCACGGTACCGATGCGGTGAACAACCGCCAGCCGCTCAATGCGGCCGCTGTCCTCGTCGTACTCCTGTAACGCCACCAGCACCCCGCCTGCGCTGGCCGCCCGCTGTTCTGCGTGTTTGATGGCCGTTTCCCGCCCGGCATAGGCTTGGTGCGTGAAAGGCGTGTCGCCGCCGTAGGCTTGGACGATGTAGGTCGTTTTCATGATGTCCTTTCAGGTAGCCTGAATGTGATGTTTGAAACATCAAAACCCCGTAAATAAAGGCTTTCAGGCGGCTATGGATAAATCACCATCGAAGAGAACACTCGCCCGATGATGTCCACCTCTTCGCCAAGTGCCGCCACTTCTTCTGGATATGCTTCGCTGTTGAAGCTGATTATCCTAACGGTGCCATTGGCATTTTTTCGCAGCACCTTAACCCTCAATAGATCACCGTGCCGGATGGCGTACATTTGACCGTCTTTGATGTGGCGGCTGCCTGTATCTACGCCGACAGTAGCGCCATCTGGCAGCACTGGCTCCATGCTATCGCCTGATACGCTAACACAAACAGCTTTATCTTCTTGGACGCTGCATTTGCGCAGGGTAGATTTCGCAAATGCCAGTTTAAACCCATTGTGATCATCTTCTGTGGTGCTTCCATTCCCAGCGGCAAGTGCCACATCTTTGTAAAACGGCACTAGAGCAAATTCTTCCGGATCTGGTGGAGTGTCATCGCTCCAGCCGACGATCTGACCGACGGCGGAAACATTTGATTCGACCTGAGCTATAGACTGAATGTCAGAAGCCACTGCATTTGAATCTATCGGCGTATCAAGCCATCCAGTCTGCAAATCTAAAGCAGCTTCAATTTGTCTTTTGGTTGATGTGCTCATGTTGCGATAGCCGCCAACCCATTGGCTTATTTGAGCCGCAGGCTTGCCAATTTTATCCGATAAGTTTGCCTGCGTTCCGTAAATATCAATAAGAAGATTTAACCTATCTACATTGATTTCATTGATAGTTTTCATAAATCAAACTCCTTCTTTTTTATTTTAACAAAATGTTATTTTAAGAAACAATGCGCTTTTTGCTATTTATAAACTAATAACATTATGTTAATATAAGCGCATTATGCTAATAGAGAGGGAAAATGAAACTCAATGACTACTTGATTGAAAGAGGTGCATCTTCCGCCCTAGCGAAAAAGTCAGGCATCCATCCTGAAGTCATCTCTATGTACAAAACCGGCAAAAGAAAAGTAACTGGGAAAGATTGCTTGAAAATCGAACAAGCCACCAACGGCCAAGTTACCCGCCGCGACCTGCGCCCCGATGACTGGCACGAAATCTGGCCGGAATTGGCGGTGTCGAACGAATGACTGAATTATCCCAGTCAGGGAGAAGGTTTACACCATGAAAACAGCCCATGATTTCCTGCACCACCCTGAATTTGCTCTGCTGCTTCAGGCTGCATGCAAAAACGGGCGCGGCGGGATTACGGCGGTAGCTGCGACCATTGGCATGAACGAAAAGCTGCTGGCCAACAAGCTCAATCCGAACTGCCCGACCAACCACCCGACGGCGGACGAGGTTTGCCGCATTGTTGAAGCGACGCAGGACATCAAGCCGGTGCAGCGCTTGGCCGGTTTGGCTGGGTATGTGTGTATGCCGTTGCCGGATTGCGACCGGGCTTACAGCGACCCGCTGGCCGGTTTTGCTGATGTAGCCGAAAAGCACAGCCGGGTGGCAAAAAAGCTTATTGCCGCCCACAAAGAAGAATCGGAATCAGGCCGAGAAATTGGCCCGAACGAGCAGATGCGCATTCGCGCGGCGATATTGGACATGGTGAACGATGCCATGTGCCTGTACGGGAGTATTTGACGATGAAGAAGACAAGCAAACACTTAAGCAAACGTGAACGCCGCCTGATTAAGGGCGTGGTGTTCGATCAATGGCAGGCAGGCAAAGAGCCGGTGTCCGATATTTTGGATCGTGCCGAAGCGGTGGCGAAGTTCTTTGCCCGCCTGAATAAGCATAAATCACGGCCGCCGAAGCCACGCGTTGGCGTTGAAGGCGGAAGCCATCTTAAGCCCCGCTGATGAATTGATTCGATTCCTCAAGCATGAAGGCGGACCATTCATCAAAACGGCAAACAAAAATGAAGTCGTTTTTATCCATGACAGTTTGCAATGATTTCCGCACAACATCTGCACTCAAGCTGGTTTTTAAAACCCATACGGATTTTAAGATGGATTTAGCTTGGCCGAGTGATTGGATTTTCTCAATCAGGGCTTGGTAGTCCTGACCTGAAAAATGAAGGTCATAAGTAATCAGCAAATTATTCATTTTTACACCGTGGGGCGGTTGTTTGTGGAAATTCAATCATACCACGGCGTTAGCGGACGTTTTAACCGCCGGGCGGGTGGGATGCCCGCCGAAATACGGCTACCTGAAAGGGAGTATCTGATGAGCCAATCACAGCAAATCCTTGCTTGGATGCAGGCAGGAAACAGCATCACGCCACTTGAGGCTTTGCAGCGTTTCGGCTGCTTGCGTCTTGGCGCGCGGATTTATGACTTGAGGCAGTCCGGCCATGCTATTTCAAAGCAGACAGTGCATGACGAGCGGACGGGGAAAACGTATGCCAGTTATTCGATGGTGAGGGGTTGATATGCGTGAACGATTTTGGACGTGGGCATTCGGCCTTGCTTTGGCCGTAACCGAGTTTTGCGAGCACCGGATATTGGCGGCGGTGGGGGAGCGGGAGTGAAATACATACCGAATGCATTTCAGGTAGCAAATGCCTTTGTGGACGAGATGATGGCGGATTTGAGCGGCTCGGCCATCAAGTGCTACCTGAAGATTGTGCGACAGACTACCGGATGGGGAAAAGAGATGGATCATATCCCTATCTCTCAATTTCAGACAGCTTGCGGTCTGAAAAAGCGGGACACAGTAGGCCATGCTTTAAACGAACTGGAGCAGGCCGGTTTGATTGAGCGTGTCGAGCGTTTGGGCTGTGTTACCGGATACCGCCTGAAAGGGGTTGAACCTACCCCGAAAAACGGGGTGACTACCCACCCCGAAAATGGGGGTAACCCCAATAAACGGGGTAACCCCGAAAATGGGGGTGGGGTAACCCCGAAAAACGGGGTGACTACCCACCCCGAAAAACGGGGCACATCAAAACCCAATACAAAACCCACTAATACAAAACCCAAAGATATAAGCGCACACGCTGGCGCGTCTGCGCCCGATGCGCCTACTTTGCCAGACCAACCCAACACACTTACCGACGGCTGGGACAGCAACGGCCCTGAACCGCCTGCCAAACCGAAAAAACGCCAGCCCTCTGCTGCCCAGTTGGAACTGACTGCCTACCACCTGCTGGCTGACAAGGGCGTGGACGGGCAACTGGCTGCGGACTACATGGCCTTGCGCAAGAGCAAACGGGCGGGGCCGCTGACGCAGACGGCTTTGGCTGGGCTGGAGCGTGAAGCGAATCTGGCCGGCTTGTCGCTGACGCAGGCGGTTACGGTTTGCTGCGAGCGCAGCTGGGTGGGCTTCAAAGCGGAGTGGTTTTTCCGTGACAGCGAGCCACGAACCAGCCCTGCCGCCGGCAAGCCGAGACAAAACGCAATCAACCGCGTGCCGCAACACACCAACGGCGGCGCGCATCTGGCGAAGGATATTTTGTGATGGATACAGCCCAACCAATCAGCGAAGTTTTGCAGATGAAGGCGTTTTTCACGCCGATTTCGGTAACGACCAAAACCTGCCCGAAGCACGGCATCGAGTACGAGGAGCAGGAATTCAAACACTTCACCCGAGGCTGCCCGGAGTGCGCCAAAGAAGCGGAAGCCGAGCGCCAACAGCAGGAGGCGGCAAAGCGCGATGAAGAACGGCAGGCATGGCTACGCAAACGCATTGAGCAGCGTGTCGGCGATTCGCGCATACCGAAGCGCTTCCAGGACAAAACCGTGGCCGGCTACCGGGCGGAGAACGACGGCCAGCGCTACATCGTGGAGCGAATCAAAGCCTATGCCCATGAGTTTACCGAAGGCCACTCCGGCCGCTGTTTGGCCTTGTTGGGCAATGCGGGGACAGGCAAGACGCATCTGGCCTGCGCGATTGGCCGTCATGTCATCCACAACTGCGGCGGGCAGGCGCGCTTTACCAGCGTGGCGGAAATCAATCGCATTGTGCGTGAGGCCAAGAGCTACGACAGCGAGCACACCGAAAGCGAAGTCATCGAGGCATTCGGCGCTTACGACCTGCTGATCATTGACGAGGTAGGCGTTCAAAGCGGAACTGAAGCGGAAAGCCGCGCCTTGTTCGATGTGTTCAACGAACGCTACCAGAACTGCCGCCCCACCATCTTGATTTCCAACTTGGATGCCGACGGTTTCAAGGCTGCCGTAGGCGACCGTATTGCCGACCGCGTGAAAGAGGACGGCGGCGAGGTGTTGATTTTTGATTGGGGTAGCAGCCGTGCGTAATGGCCGTTGCATCGCCTGTGCCCATTGGAGGCTGTGGGAAATGGATCATGCCGGCAATCGACGCTGGCAGCGCATGGCGAAGTTTGGATTGGGCGAATGTGCCGCCGAACCGTTTGCCGGAAAGTATCGACCGCCAAACAGCGAGTGCAAGACCGGCCGGTTTGAAGAAATCGAGGCGGAACAGACGAAGCGGCGGCAGGCGAAATTGGATGAGTTTGCCGGACAGGCAAAGCAGATGGTGGAGCGATTGAAAAATGAATTATTGGATGATTGACATTATCCACGCCTTAGATGGCCTTTGTAATTTTGTGGTGTTCTTTAGTTTTATTGGATATCTTTTATTAAAAATAAAAGGTTATGAAATAATCGTCACAAAAAAAAGACCTAAATTTTTGCTGATTGCGGCTTTTTTGGGTGTTTTGTTTATCCCCTCAAAAGAGACGTTGATTAAATTGCTTGGGTGAGGCTTAGAAATGCGAAAACTGATGGATTGGCTGGCCTGTGAGATCGGGCTGGTGGACGTGACGAAACAGCGTGGGGAGGTGCTGGAATGAAAAAGACCCTGCTCTTCCGCGTGAACGGCCAGCCACAAGGCAAGGGCCGACCGCGTAGTACCAAAGGCGGCCGCCACTACACGCCGGCCAAAACCCGACAATACGAGGCCGAAATCCGGGCGGCGGCGATGAAGGCGGCCCAGCTGCAAGGCTGGCTGAAATCGGACGAGCCGCTGCGGGTGCATATCGGGGCATGGTTTGCCGTGCCGAAAAGCTGGGGCAAGAAGAAGCGTGCGGCGGCGATGGCGGGCAATCTGTATCCGACCGGGAAGCCGGATGCCGACAATATAGCGAAAGCCGCATGTGATGCCTTGAATGAAATCGCCTACCACGACGACAGCCAAGTGGTTGAGTGCGTAATCCGCAAGCGCTACTGCTTTATGCAGGACGATGTACCGCATATCACGGTGTTTGTTGAGCGGATGCCGACGATGGACGAAATGAAGGCGGAAGCGTTGGCGCGGGAGGCGGCCTGAAATGGCGATTGAAGCTGCCGTCATCAAAACCCCCGCCGGCACATTGGCCCCGGCCACGGTGGCGGATGCGGAAATCTTGCGCGAACTGAAAATAGGCAAACCCTACCGCGTCAAGGTCACGCAGATGTCCAACCGAAGCTATCAGCACCACAAGCTGTTTTTCGGCGGTCTGCTGCCCTTGGCCTATCAATACTGGCAGCCAACCGGCGGCATGGTAACGGCGGGCGAAAAGAAGCTGGTGGAACAGTTTGCCAAGCGCCTTGAGGCCATGCACAACAGCGGCGGCCTGTTTCTGGAATTTGCCGAGGAATTTGTGTTGTCGGTGGCGGCCAAGCGCGGCGAGAAAGTGGGCGCGGTGCTGCACGATATGGAAGCCTTCCGCCGCTGGCTGACGATGGAAGCGGGTTATTTTGAGGTGTACGAAACCCCGGCCGGCATCCGAAAAGAGCCGATGAGCATCAGCTTTGCCAGCATGGATCAGGAGACGTTCAACGCCTTTTACCGCAACTGCTTTCAGGTAGCCTGGAATTTGATGCTGCGGGGAAATTTTGAGAACGAAGAAGCCGCCTTACGCGCGGCGGAAGAAATGATGGAGTTTGGATCGTGAAATTAAGTGAATTGGCTTTTTTGTTGGTATTCGGCATCCCTGCGGTGCTGTTGATGTGGGGCGGCACGCTGGTGCTGCTGCGCCGCTGGTGGAGGGGTTATTGATGAGCAAGATACGGCAGGCGGCACGCGGCCAGCAATGCCAAATCAGGCTACCCGGCATCTGTAACCGCAATCCCGAAACTGTGGTGCTGGCGCATTACCGCATGGCCGGCACCTGCGGCACCGGGCTGAAACCGCCGGACTGGCAGGCGGCGTTTGCGTGTAGCGCCTGCCATGATGAGGCCGACCGCCGCACGCGGCTTATGGATGCGGAAGAAGCGCGGCTGGCCCACGCAGAAGGCGTGATGCGGACACAGCAGATTTTGGTGGAAATGGGATTATTGGAGGTGAAGGGATGAACGAACAAGCACTATTCGGCAGCGTGGAAGAGGCGCTGACTTTTGCGTTTCACTACTCGGCGGAGCAGTCGCCGCGCACGCCGATGACGGCCTTGGCGCAAGGCGGTGCAATCGGCAGCGGCAAAGGCTTGTACGGCGTGGACGGAGCGGCACAGGCCGCCATGATATTAAACAAGCTGGATGCTCTGCCAAAAGAGCAGCGCTGGGCGCTGACGGTACGATTTGGAGATGTGGAACACGAATGCCCCTGCTGCGGCCATCCTGCCAAAAGCCACGAATGGAAAGATGCGGTTGATGGCTTGTCTTGGTGTGTGGAGCTTGAGGGTATCCCGAAGCAGATGCGCCATGCGATGATTGCGAAGGTATTGTGCCGGCAGAAAGTGGATTTGGCTGGCATGAGCGAGCGATACGGATTGGCGCGTAGCACCACTTATCGCCAACAGAATGAGTTGAAACATCGGTTGAATACGCATGAGAGGCAAGGGTTGGATGCTATACGGGATATGCTGTTTGAGCTACTACCCAAAGCGGCGTGAACAGAAATAAATAAAAAATAACCGCCTAATAAAATAGGCGGTTATTTTTTGCCTGTTACCTGTCAAAAGAACGCCAACCATCACGATCATCGTGACAACTGCCCACGAGAAAGGCGAGAGCCGAAGCCCCCGCCTTAATTTGAAATTGCTTTATCTACATTCCCGAATGTTTGGCGACAAAAAGAATGCAGATTAAAGCTAAACCACCGCTATGCAGATTGACTATAAGACTCTGCAAGTGGCAGATGCCACACACTATACCACATCCCACCGCCCCAAAGGCGGTTTTTTTTGCGCCTTTAAGCCATCCCTATAAATAGCATTTTGTTAAAATAAATAACAAAAATATTCAACAATTTAGATTATTTTGTTAAAAATATCGCTTTTTGCTATGTACTAATGAATAACATTTTGTTAATATACACCCATCGAAGCAAACACCGCTTCACCGCTCTTTAAAAGTTCAGGCAGCCACGCACCGGCCCGGTCACGGGATATTGCAGGGTGCGACGCGCAGGGTATCAGGCGCGGCACAAACGGGAATGCCCCGACAAAAATCGGGCGGAACGAGAGATACACCGGCGACGCTGGCTAGAAATTAAGCGACAAGCAACACCCAGAATTTTTAACAAAGCCGCTTCAGCGAGGCGGCTTGATTAAAGGTTCAACACAGGAGAGAGACATGTTCGATTTCAGCCGCGCCACCGCCCGCTACCAAGACAAGCAACTGGCCGCCCATATCGACCAAATCAGCCGCGCACAGGCCGCTGAATGGGTGCAGGAAAGCCGCAACGAAGTACTGCGGGCCTACTACCCCCAATGCCGCGCCATCGCCGCAGAGCAAGCCTATCCCTTCGCCACCTGCAACGGCGACTTCGACCTGAGCGACGTAGAGCCGTGCCAATGGCATGAATGGCTGGAAGTGGAAACCCCGGCCAGTCTGCGCGAAGCCATGCTGCTTCTGATTGCCGAAGATGCCGACTTTGCCGGCCTGGATTTTTTGGCAACCGAAGCGGCCAAAAAAGCCCTTCAGGCAGCCTGAAGCCGCCCTAGGCGGTATCGGTAAGGGAAGGCTAAGGGCCAACGCGACCGCGGAAACCGTGAATGCTACCGATTCGGAAAGCTAGCGGCCAACGCAACAGCCCAAACCCCGAGTGCTACCCTTACCCATACCGCTTACCAATCACACAAGGGGACAATCATGATTAACGCCACCTACCAAACCCCCACCGGCAAAATCGTAAACATTGATTTTATGGCCGACAAAATTGACTGCGCCGGTATCCAATACCGCTATCAGCGCTACTGGACAAAAACAGCGGCCGAATTGACAAAAGCCGGCCTGAAAATGCCGGACGGCGGCAAGTTGCCGGAAGGCAAATATCTGTACTTGGTTGTCAAAAAAGACGGCAAAGATGGTGCCGTCATCGTCAATCCTGAATATTTGGCTGATTTTGAGAACAAATATGCCCAAGCGCGCGAGGCAAAAATGGAAAAAATCCGCCAAGAGACCAAAGCTCGCGAAGAAGAGTTGGAGCGCAAAATCCCCGGCTTGAGCATTTTGCGAAACGCATACTACGACATCAACGCCTACCATGATGCGTTTAACCGCATGATGGAGGATGAGCAAAACGACGGAGTGCGCCCTCCGAAAGCGCCTCAAGCGGACATCGAGGCGCTGGAGCAGCAATACCCCGTTGCAAAGGTGTACCTCAAGGCGTGTGATTACTCTGATGCAAGCAACTACCAAAAAGCCGGTGCCGGCAGACAGGCAAAGATTTTGCTGGAGAGCGGCGGCAGCATCGAAGAGGCCAACAAGATTTTGGATAACTGGTTGCCTGAGGGGGCAATATGGGACTGATGCAGATTTTGTCGGCACTATCGCCAGTGCCGACTTATCAAGAGGTGGATATGGAGTGGCGCAGTAAAAAGCTGCGCCATTGTGCTGTCAGCACTCAAACCAACCACCGGCGCCAGGCAGAAATCTACATCTATCCGATTATTGGGCAGATGCCGATCAACCGCATCAAACGCAGACACATTTTGCGCATCATTGATGATTGCGCTGAGCGGTACCCAAGCACCGCCCGCACAATACTTGCCCGCATGAAGCGGGTATTTGCTTATGCGGTATGCCGTGACTGGGTGGATGGCAATGTATGCGACAACTTGCAGGAGGCTTTGCCGGCTATTGAGTACAACGGCTATGCCTTCCTGCCGCCCGACCAAATGCCGCATTTGTTTTATGCGCTGGGCGAGCAGGCGCACCGTACCAATGAGGCGGTTCAGGTGGCCTTTTGGCTGCTGGTTTACACCGGCTTGCGGCGGGGCGAGGTATGTGATGCCAAGTGGGAGGAGATGGATTTTGATGCCGCCCTGTGGCGCATCCCAGCCGCCCGAATGAAAACGCGATCACGGCGGGAAGCCAAAAAGCGTATCTGCCATTTGGTGCCGCTGGCTCCGCGTGTTTTGGATTTGTTGCGGTATTGGCATGCCAAAAATGGCAGTCCAAAGCGCGGCAAGGTTTTTAACCTGCACCCCAGTACGGTTTGGTACTGGGTTAGGTACACCCCCTATCACCGGGCGATGACCTTGCACGGCTTCCGCAAAGTATTCAGTACCGCCGCCAACGAATCGGGGCTTTGGTCGGCTGATGCGATTGAGCTTCAGCTTGCGCACATAGACGGCTCGGTGCGCGGTGTTTACAACCACGCCAAGCTGATTGATGAGCGCACCCGCCTGATGCACTGGTATGCAGACCAGGTGGATGCTTGGCTTTTACAGGCTGCCAAAATCGGGCAGTCGCAACCGGCACGCTTGCCGTGCTATCAACAATGATTGGAGATACCCATGCGTATTATTGATTCGATGTCGATTTTTTCCGCCGAAACCCTAGCCGCCGAAGCCCTGTTTGAAAAGGGCGTCAGCACAATGGCCGAAACCCGTGTTATGCGGGTATTTGCCGCCGAAACGGACGCCAGCGGCCAAGTGACGAAATACAAGGCATCAATGGTAACAACCTACCACAAGGCAAAACACGGCGAAACCAAGCAAACAAGCGGCTGGAAAACTTACGGCTCAGCAGCAGAAATGCGCGCAGCTGTAAAAGAGTTTTTTGCCGACCTTGAGTTATTGGATTGATTGGCAGTTTGCATCATGACCCCAGTGCGCAGGTGGGAAAACAGTGCACAGTGCGTGGGTAAGACCTCCTTATCGGTGAGGTAGCGCACCGATTTACCGCGACGCACGGACAGGCCGGAAAGACGGCTTTTTTTAAACCAATCGGAGACACCCCATGAAACACAAAATCAAATTTAGCAACAAACAATTATCTGCTCTGATGATTGTTTTTAATCTGGCGAAAGAAGCAATCGAAAACGACTTGATGCCGGTGAACAAAGAGAGCGGCGAAAAGCTGCTGGATAAAGAGGCTGCCGAAAAAGCGTGCGTGTGCGCGTATCAAGTTTTACGGCCTGCCATGGCAAAAGTCGCGCAGATTGATGTTCAAAAAATTGAGGTTGCAAAAGACGCAAAAACTGGCGAAATCAACGTTGTGAACGGCGACAAAATTCCGCCGGAAGTTTTGGAAGTCCTGACTGCCATTATTGGGTCGCAACAAAAAAAGCAGGCCGAAGCCAGCCCTGAGCCTGAAACCCAAGAAGGCAACGCCTGATTCCCTAAGCCGCTTCGGCGGCATAGGCATGGCGGTTGCGACCAGCCGCCATCCCTATGCCATCAACAAGGAGATATGGACATGACATCCAAAACCATCCAAGCGATCACAGCCGCAGCAGCGGCTATTTTTATGCTCGGCGCACTCGCCGCCATGAGCAGCGCCGAAGCCCCGAAACCCGCGCGGCCAGCATTATCGGCAACCCAAACCAAGCCGGCCGCCCAAAAAGCCGCCCGCCTCGCCGTACTCGCCAGCCCGTGGCAGGGCATGAGCGACACCGAACTGATGGCCGGCGTGGTGCTTGAGCCGGAGGGCGAATAATGGACTACTACCTGAAACGCACCGGCACGCAATGGACGGTCAGAGAAATGAAGTTTGACGCCAAAGGCAAGCGCCGCCCCGGCCAGCCCATCCAATGCTTTGCCGACTACGCCGAAGCCGCCGCTTACTACGATACCCTGCCCAAAGGCAGAGACATTACCAACCTGCGAACCGTCTGCACGTTCCGCCCGCGCGGGACAATGATGGCGGCGTAACCGGAGAACACCATGGATTTAAGCATCAACAATACCGACTTTGCGGATTTGATTGCCGCCCCTGCTTCCGCAGCAGCACGCCGCAGCACGCTACCGATTTTGAGCAATCTGCTGATTCGGCGCGAAGCCGGCCTACTGACCGTGACCGGCAGCGATTTGGAAATTCAGATAAGCAGCACCCTGCCTTCAGAAGGGGAGGATTTTGAAATTTCCGCCGACGCGCACAAATTGTCCGCCATCGCCAAAGCCGCGCCGACCGGTGCAATCGTCATCAGAGGCGATATAGGCAAACTCAACGTCAAAGCAGGCGGCCGCTACACCCTGCCCACCTTGCCGGCACAAGACTTCCTGCTGATTAAAACAGCGGGCGACACCACCACTTTGCAATGTAAACAGGGCGAATTGAAAACCCTGCTCAAGCGTACCCTGTACGCCGCCCCGGTAAACGACATCCGCCACTACCTCAACGGCCTGCTGCTGAAAGTAAAAGACAATGTGCTGCACATTGTCGGCACAGACGGCCACCGTTTGGCCGCTGGGAAAATTGAACTTATCGAAGGCGGTAAGGACATGGAAGTGATTTTGCCGCACCGCGCCGCCAGCGAAATCATCAAGCGGCTGGCCGACAACGAAGACCCCGTTTTTATCTCCGTCCACGGTCTGCGTCATGCCGATATCCGCATTGGTGGCACCACATTACGCTGCCTGCTGATAGACGGCAAATTCCCCGACTGGGAGCGGGTTTTGCCGAGCAAAGACGGGAAGAAGCTTAATCTGAACCGCCAACCCCTGCTCGATATGCTGGAGCGCATCGAAATCATGCTGGATAGAAGCAAGCCATACGTCAATTTGGCCGTTTCCGCTGATAAATTGACCGCATCCTACTATGGAACAGACGGCGCGATAGAAGACCACATCCCCGCATCGTTTGATGGCGGAGCAATGGAAATCGCATTTAATGCAGGCTACCTGAAAGAAGCCCTGCGCAATATCCCCGGCGACACCGTAGATATTTACCTAAGCACCTACGAACGCGCAGCTTTGATTGTCAGCGCTGCCGCCGACACCCTGCAAACCGTCGTCATGCCGGCAAGAAATTAGGAGATGAACATGGTTACCCTATACAGGAGAGTGGACATAGACGTGGAATTGGACGATTCCGACATCCAAGAAATTTTGGAGAAAGTCGGCTGCACCTGTGGCGCGAGCGCAGGAACCGCCACTGTGGGCAGGCAGGAAATAGCCCACTTAATCGATCAAGCCGACTTAGAAACCCATCAAATGACCCTGCCGCCGTATCTGCGCGAACTGCTGGAACACCTGACCGGCCGCAGATTCGGCCAATAACCCCGCCGCCTGAGCGGCATTATTTTTGGAGTGAGCCATGAGCCGCATCGTTACCATCCGCGCCAGCAGCCTAGGCCGCCTGTTCGACTGCCCCGCATCCTGGGCAGCCACCAACATCTACGGCAAACGCCTGCCCTCCAGCGGCAAGGCCACACTGGGCAAAGCCGTGCACGCCAGCACCGCCGTATTTGACCAGTCCACATTAGACGGCGCCGGCATCACCGCCGAAGAAGCGGCCGCCGCTGCCGTGGACGCCATTTACCAGCCAGACGAAGAAGTGATTTGGGACGAAGAAAAGCCGCAGGAAGTGGAGAAAATCGCACTCTCCCTGCACCGCAAATACTGCGACCAAATCGCCCCCGGCCAAACCTATGCCGCCGTGGAAATCCGCTGCGACGGCCTGCAAATCACCGATTTGGGATTGGAGCTAACCGGCACCACCGACCGCATTGTCTGCACCGAAGATGGCTACGGCATCGCCGACATCAAAACCGGCAAGGCCGCCGTGGGCGCAGACGGCAAAGTCAAAACCGCTGGCCACGCCTACCAAATGGGCGTGTACGAATTATTGGCCGAACACGGCAGCGGCCTACCCATCACCGCCCCCGCCGAAATCATCGGCCTCAACACCGCCAAAACCGACGCCGCCCAACGTGTCGGCACCGGCCAAATCGAAGGTGCGCGCGAAGTGCTGCTGGGCGATGAAAACGGCCCAGGCATCCTGCAAATGGCCGCCGCCATCGTGCACAGCGGCAATTTCTACGGCAACCCCAAAAGCATGATGTGCCACCCGCGCTACTGCCCCGAATACCCCACCTGCAAATTCAGAAAGTGAGAACCCCATGACCCAGCAAGTCACCCTCGGCCAAATGCGCCAAACCGCCCCCGCCGAACAAGTCCGCATGGGCTTCGGCAGCCTGCAATCGTTTGAACTGATGCAGCGAGGTGCAAAACTCTTGGCCACCGCCCAACTGGTGCCGAAAGAATACCAAGGCAATCTACCCAACTGCGTGATTGCCCTGAACATGGCCAACCGCATCGGTGCCGACCCCTTGATGGTGATGCAAAACCTTGTTGTCGTACACGGCAAGCCCACCTGGAGCAGCCAATTCCTGATTGCCACCGTCAACACCTGCGGCCGCTTCACCGCCTTGCGCTACGAATTTTTCGGCGAAGAGGGCACCGATAGCTGGGGCTGCCGTGCATGGGCGATTGAGAAAGACAGCGGCGAAAAACTGGTGGGCACCGACATCACCATCGGCATTGCCAAAGCCGAAGGCTGGTACGGGAAAAACGGCAGCAAATGGAAAACCATTCCCCAACAAATGTTGATGTACCGTGCCGGTGCCTGGTGGACGCGCGCCTATGCCCCCGAATTGAGCATGGGCCTGCAAACAGCGGAAGAAGCCGCCGACATCATCGACATCGCCCCCAGCGGCGAAGTCGTCGGCGTCACCACCGAAACCCTGCGCCGCGAAATGAAAAACGTTACCGAAGAAGCTGAAGGGCTGGATGTCGAGCCGGAGGCGCAACATTCCGGGCCGCCCCAGCCCATCATCGACCCCGAAACCGGCGAAGTGCTCAACCCTGAAGCCATCCCTGATGTAGCACAAGGCCAATTGGTTTAACCCCGGGCGGCCGCGTGCCGCCCAAACCACGGAGCCACCCATGCAAACCGCATCCCAAATCATGGCCGCCAAAAAGCAGGCCAAAGCCGCCGCCAAAATCACCCGCGAAGCCAAACAGCAAATCGGCACCGGCAAAATCCCTGGCGACCGCAACCGCCGCGCCAACATCGAATTTACGCAACACCAAAACCGCCGCGAACTGCGCGAAGGCCCGCCGGAAAGCCAAGACAACGCCGTAACCGACGAGATCCGCAGCTGGCTGGCCTATGGCGAATTGGTGTACGGCCACCATATGCCATCCGTTACCGTGTTTGAAAAGCTCATCCGCGCCATGCGCTGCGTGGCCGGCATCTATGCCGACTACGAATTGAGCGCTGCCGCCAACGCCGCCCAGCACAGCCTGGAGCAGAGCCGAGAGAAAGCGGATTTAAGCCCCAACCAGCGCCGCATCCTGTTGCGACCGCTGCGCATCCTCATCAAATACGCTGCCGCCTATGCCGCATTCATACCCGCCCGCACCGTGGACACCATCGCCAAATACTGCGCCAGCGTTCAAGTAGCCCTGTACACCACCGGCCTATTCGAGCGCCCGCGCGAGCATTACGAAGGACTGAACGCCGTTATCCGTGGCGAATCGCTGCGTGATTTGGCGAAAAAATACGGCATCAAAATGCCCGAACTGCGCACCGGCATTCTGGAAGCCGCCTGGTGCCTGTACCGCATCGCCGAGTGCTTTCAGGACGTGGACGAGCCGCAGGCCATACCCGACCTGCGCAAACCCGTCTGGCAGCCATACGGGCAACCGGACACCCTGCAAGGCATGATTCGCGAGATGGTGGAGAAATGGCTGATACCGTTTGAAAACCACACCGGCCTGACGCTGATTGACTTCAAACGCTTCCGCCAGCGGCTGATAGATATTGACGTAAAACACGCGCAGGCTGCGTGAAGGCGGCCATATTGCCAAGCGAAAGCAAACCCGCCACAATACCCCCGTTCCCGCAAGGGGCTTGAAGACCGCACCAGCGGCACGGCATCCGGCAACGGGTGCCGTTTGTGGGTTCAGCGCTTTAAACAAAATTTGAAAATCGGGCGACTTTGCCCTAATATAGGGGCATCTGATGCACTTCGCTGGCTGCCAAATTGGCAGCACCTACCCAACTACAACCACAAGGATTTCATCATGAGACGCATTTACTTAGACGGCTGGGATGGCAACGACAACAACATCCGCCAAGAAGGTTGGGATGGCTTTTAATGGACATCGCAACATTTAATCAAACTTATGGCTTCTGGATACAAACAGGAGCCATTATCGCATCTATCGTCGTGACAGGCTTTTTTGCTCAAAAAGCCATTAAGGCCAACGGCAAGTCAGCCAAAGAAGCCTTACACCATAACCACACAATGGTTCGCAAACGCGCCACCATCGACATCATCATCCAAGAAAACCAAGATGACGAACTGGTGCAGGCAAAGCGCATAGTACTAGCCCTGCCGGAAGAGGCATCATTTGTCAGATATCTGGAGCCACGCCTGTGTGACAATCCGCAGGCACAGGCAGAAAAAGAAAGCATCCGGATATTAATCAATCGTCTAGAATTTATTGCATTGGGCATCAGACAGGGCGCTTTTGAAGAGGAAATTTACAAACGTCTGAAACACTCAGACACCATGGAGATTTGGGAAAAAGCCAAGCCCATGATTATGGAAATGAGGCGGCGAAAGGGACGAGATACTTACTATCAAGAGTTTGAATGGCTTGCAAACCGATGGAAAGCAGATCCGTTGCAAGCAGATAACTTATAAAGCCCCGACACCATCAGGGCTTTTTTATTGCCAACCGAAAGCAAACAGGTTACTATACCCCTGCCGCTTCAATCAGCGGCGCAGGCTTGGCGGCCTGTTTCTTTCAGTAGGGCATCAAATGCCGCTTCATGCGGTTTTTGTTTGCATAAAGTTCCCCCGAAAAGGGGGTACGCAAAACGTACCCCCTTTATGAAACTCCTACGGGGCGGGCTTTTCGGGACATCGAAAGATGTGCTGTTTCCCTATTGAACAGTCCGCCAACCTGAAAAGTACCGCTCCACCCATTCTTGGCGGAATGGCGGCGGGTTAAAAAACTTTCAATAGGAACTTTTAAAATGCAAACTCAAATTTCTGTTTTCCAGTTTCAGGTAGCCCAATACGTCCGCGTTGAAATCAAAAACGGGGAACCGTGGTTTTGTCTCAAAGACGTGGCCGACATTTTGGAAATTGAAAACAGCCGCCGCGTAGCCGCTGAAATGCTGAAACCGAACGGCATCGAAAAAATCAGCGTGGAAACGGGCGGCGGCAAGCAGCAACTCACCTTCATCAACGAGCCCAACCTCTACCGCGTCATCTTCCGCAGCAACAAGCCTGAAGCGGTGAAATTCCAAGACTGGATATTTGAAGAAGTCATCCCCGCCATCCGCAAAACAGGAAGCTACGAACTGCACCTCGACCGCTGGCTCACCGAATGGGAACGCGCCCAAATCCGCGCGGCGGTGAAAGAGCGCTGCGAACGGACAGGGGAGAGCAGCCAAGCCGTATACCGCAAACTGCACGCCTTTATGGGCATTCCCAGCTACGAACAAATCGGCGCCGCCCAATTCCAAACCGCGCTGAATTTCCTCGCCAGCATGGAAAACGCCCCCGAAGTCTTCCGCCAGCCGCCAGCCGCCCGCTTTGAAGACCACGAAGTCGCCAGACTCGCCACCGTGGTTTACTACTGCAACTGGGCGTGCCGCCTGCTTGAAGAAGTATCCGCCCCGCTGAAAGCCTTGGGCTACAACAAAGCCCTTACCATGTGGACAATCGCCGACGAAAGCATCTCCTTCCTCAGAGGGAGCCGCGAAGCATTGGAGCGAGAGCTGCCGAACATCGCCGACAGCTACTACCGCAACCACATCCAACACAGCCTGCGCCGCTTCGACGCCGTGCAGACCATTTAAACCCGAACTTTCAACCAGCCCCGCCCGCGCGGGGCTTTTTCTATGGAGCAAAGCAATGACACACCACAACCCCCGCCGCCGCGTCTGGAACTGGCAGGCAGTCGTCCGCCACCGGCAACGGCTTGCCAATCAAAAAAGCCGGAATCTGAGCGACAAGTAATTTTGTGAATCAACCGCTGCATACAAAGCAGCGGTTTTTTATTGGGAAAACCACATGGACTACATCGATTTTTTGCGCGCCAAAATCCCGCTGGCCAACTTCGACGGCTACGACGTCGCCCTGGACGAAATCAACCCCATGCTGAAACCGCATCAGAAAGCCGTGGTGCAGTGGGCAGTCAAAGGCGGCAACCGCGCCATTTTTGAAGCCTTCGGCTTGGGCAAGACCATGCAGCAGATTGAGATTGTCCGCATCATGCAGGCCAAAGCAGGCGGCAAAGCCTTGATTGTCTGCCCGCTGGGTGTGCGCCAAGAATTTAAGCGCGACGGCCAAAAGCTGGGCGTGGATTTTCAATTCATCCGCCGGCCGGAAGAAATGGACGGCGGCGATTTTTACCTGACGAATTACGAAAGCGTGCGCGACGGCAAGCTCGATCCGTCCCTGTTTACCGTGGTGTCGCTTGACGAAGCCAGCGTGCTGCGCAGCTACGGCAGCAAAACCTATCAGGAGTTTTTGCCACTGTTCCGCAACGTCAAGCATAAGTTTGTTGCCACTGCCACGCCGTCACCGAACCGCTACAAGGAGCTGATCCACTATGCCGGCTTCCTCGGCATCATGGATACCGGGCAGTCTTTGACCCGTTTTTTCCAACGCGACAGCACCAAAGCCAACAACCTTACCCTATACCCGCACAAAGAGCAGGAATTTTGGCTGTGGCTCAATTCGTGGGCAGTATTTCTGCAACGTCCGTCCGATTTAGGCTTTGACGACACCGGCTACGATCTGCCGGAAATGAAGCTCGTGTATCACGAAGTGAAAACACAGCATGAGCTGGCCGGTACCGACAAATTCGGCCAGAACCTGTTGTTCAAAGATGCCGCCATCGGCCTGCAATCTGCTGCCGCCGAAAAGCGCGACAGCCTGCCGGCGCGTATGGCCAAGATGCAGGAAATTTTGGCTGCCGACCCGGGCAGCCATTACATCTTGTGGCACGGCCTGGAGACCGAGCGCCACGCCATTCAAAAAGCGGTGCCGGAAAGCGTGGCCATTTACGGCAGCCAAGACCTCGACAAGCGCGAACAGGCCATTATTGATTTTTCCGATGGCAAATTCAAATACTTGTCCGCCAAACCCTCGATTGCGGGCAGCGGCTGCAATTTCCAGCGCCATTGCCACAAAGCCATCTTTACCGGCATTGGTTACAGCTTTAACGACTTCATTCAAGCCGTGCACCGCATCCACCGGTTCTTGCAAACCGAACGGGTAGAAATCCACATTATCTATTCGGAAGCCGAGCGCGAAATCCTGCGCACGTTGGAAGAGAAGTGGGCCAATCATAAACACATGGTGGACAACATGACCGAAATCATCAAACAACACGGCTTGGATCAATTGAGCCTGTCCGACGTGCTGACACGCACCATCGGCATTGAGCGCATCGAAGCCAGCGGCGAGCGCTACACGCTGGCCAACAACGACTGCGTATTGGAAGCCCAGCGGCAGCCGGAGAATCACGTTGATTTAATCGTGACCTCTATCCCCTTTGCTAACCACTACGAATACACGCCCAGCTACAACGACTTCGGCCACACCGACGACAACGATCATTTCTGGGCGCAGATGGACTACCTGACGCCAGAGCTGAAGCGCATTCTCAAGCCCGGCCGCATTTATGCCTGCCACGTCAAAGACCGCATCTTATTCGGCAATGTGACCGGGGCCGGTGCGCCCACCGTCTCGCCGTTCCATTGCGAAGCCATCATGCACGGCATCAAACACGGATTTGATTACATGGGCATGATCACCGTGGTAACGGACGTGGTGCGCGAAAACAACCAAACCTACCGGCTGGGCTGGACGGAAATGACCAAAGACGGCACCAAAATGGGCGTTGGCTCTCCGGAGTACATTATTCTGTTCCGCAAGCCGCAGACCGACCGCACGCGCGGCTATGCCGATACCCCTGTCAAGCACAGCAAAGACGAGTACACCCGCGCCCGCTGGCAGATCGATGCACACGCTTTCTGGCGCAGCAGCGGCGACCGGCAACTGACACCGGATGAGTTGGCCGCCCTGCCGCCGGATAAACTCAGCCGCGCGTTTACCGATTGGACGCTGAAAAACGTCTATGACTACGAGACGCACGTCAAAATCGGCGAAGAACTGGAAACCCGTGGTGCCTTGCCGTCCAGCTTTATGAGCCTCGCCCCCGGCAGCCATGATGGCATGGTATGGCACGACATCAACCGCATGCTGACCCTTAACGGCCAACAAAAAGCCCGCAACGTACAGATGCACGTTTGCCCCCTCCAACTTGACATCGTAGATCGCCTGATTGAGCGGTACAGCAACCCTGGCGAGCTGGTTTACGACCCATTCTGCGGATTGGGCACCGTCCCTTACCGTGCCGTCAAAATGGGGCGCAAAGGGCAAGGCAGCGAACTGAACTCCGGCTACTTTCTAGACAGCGTGCAATATCTCAAAGCTGCCGAGCAAGAAGTTCAGATGCCCTCCCTGTTCGATTTTATGGAAGCGCCGGCAGCATAGCCATCAACCGCCTTCGGGCGGTTTTTTATTTGGAGTAAAAAATGACACCAGAAAACGCCGTATATGTTGTGGTAGGCGTCGTAATCGGCTTGCTGATTTCGATGCTGATGAGTGAGGTGAGTAAATGAAAAAAGTGTTTATGGCTATGGCAATCAGCCTCGGCTTGATGAAAGAAAAGCAGCCTGAGCCGGGAAGAAAGCCCCGAAAACAGGCGGACAATCCTGTAAAGCTGAAACCCGTGCAGAAGTTTCAGCGACCAAAACACCAACGGAGGAAACGGAAACGCCGAAAGGCAAGTGGCGTTCCGCCAAATAGAGAAAGGTAAATAAAATGGTACAAAATCTATTTAACTCGCCGCGTAAAGTGAAAATGAAACTGGTCGGCTTGGACGGTAACGCTTTCGTTATCATGGGTGCTTGTCAGCGTAATGCTAAGCGACAAGGCTGGAATGATGCCGACATTGAAACGGTACTAGAAGCAGCTAAATCTTCTAATTACAACCATCTTGTTTCCGTAATCATGGAACATTCCGAAGGGGATTAACCTTAAATAAGGAGCTTAATTATGAACGAAAATGAATGGGTATCAATGGAATACGAACGCCCTAATCTTGATTGTCTGTATGACATTAAACTCGATGATGGTTCAATCATCGAATGCGTGGAAGCATCGGAAGTAAACGATGGTTTCTTAGTCGATGTAGTATTCCGGCAGTATCGTAATACTACCCATTTCCGCAAACGTAACTAGCGATTCATTCGTGGGGTACAAAATGGCAAACGTATTGAATGAAATTAAAACCTTCCTGCATAACCATAATAAAACCCTGAAAGCTGCCGCCCTCCATATCAAAATTGGCTATGACAGTGAGTATAACGATAAATTCCTGCACGCCACGCTGCCTGAAGGATTTACCGACCAGCAATTGCAGGAATGGGAGCGGCAGGTCAACATAGAATACGACGATGGTTATGGTACACAAAAGCTATTCGGGCGTTTGTGGTTCGTAGAAGGTGGTCATGCCGAGCGTGCTGTTTATGATGGGGCGGAGTGGTGGGTAGATGTAAGCGTGCCACCCCCACCAAAGCAAGGCGAGATAGTTACAGATGTTCCCAACGGTATTGGCGGAGGTTAAGAAAATGAAAATTTTAGACAAAGACTATAAAATGAAAGTAACACCCGAGCAGTCTCGGGCAGTGCAAGAAGCGTGTTTCGCCAATGATATTGTCTGGAATGGTGACGATTCAAAAACAATAATATATACAGAAAGGCCATACTTATACATTCGTGCGTGCGGGACGATTACATGTGGGGCTGAGGGCGAAGAGGCTTTCTTCGACAACGCAAAACTCTGCCCCATCGAACCCGAATCAATTATTGCAATGCTGAATAGCAAACCCAAAGGACATCCGCACGCCGAATTGATGGCACAATACGCAGAAGATGCTGCCGAAACAGATAAACCGTGGGTATGGTGGGAATTCTTTATCGCTGCCGATGAATATGGGGACGACCGATGGGTAACTTGCAACAGACCTATTACTTGGGAAACACAAAAACAGTACCGTCGCAAACCCGACATAATCAAAATCGGCAAACATGAGTTTCCTCTCCCCATGCAAACTGCACCGACTGACGGAACCCGTTACTGGTATGTGAATCAGTATAGCTATGGGTTCAAATCCGATTCGATGGTTTGGACATCGCATAATGTCGATTCCAATCGCCTTAATGCGGGTATGTGCCACCTTACCAAAGACGCTGCGGAGCAACACGCAGATGTACTCAACGCCATCAACCGTGGAGACGTTGAGTAACCGCGAGCAAGTTCAACCACCCGCCCAACTCAGAGCGGGTTTTGTTTTGGAGTGAATATGGAAACCGAATACCTGACATCTCAGCAATGCGCAGATATGCTGGCTGTGAAGAAGCGTACTTTTCTGGAGCGTATCGCTCCGCGCCCAGATTTTCCGGCGCGGATTGCAGTATCCAAAAAAATCTTTTGGTGGAAAAAAGAGGAGGTAGCGTTATGGCTGGAGCGCCAAAAAGAAAAACGCCCGGCAATCTGATTTGCACCAGATTTGCACCGATCGTTGCATAAAAATATGAATTTAAATAGATTAGTGGTGCGGACGGAGAGACTCGAACTCTCACACCTCTCGGCGCCAGAACCTAAATCTGGTGCGTCTACCAATTTCGCCACGTCCGCAATTTTGAATTTGCGGATTATACTGTAAACATTTTCCAATGCAAGC
This sequence comes from Neisseria shayeganii, assembly GCF_014054965.1. NCBI lineage: Bacteria > Pseudomonadati > Pseudomonadota > Betaproteobacteria > Neisseriales > Neisseriaceae > Neisseria > Neisseria shayeganii. Next base: position 923,602 of record NZ_CP059567.1, read on the forward strand.
CTTATTCGATGCGGCCGGCTGCCGGCCAAACCGCCCGGCTTCTATATTTTCAAATCAACTCACCCCAAGCCCCAGGCTACCTGAAAAGCTTTTCAGGTAGCCTGTTTCCGCTTGAGGCTGCGGTATAATGCGCGCCTTTCTTGATTAAGCCGGTGGATTTTCCTATGTCCCGCATTGCCGCCCTGCCAGACCATCTGATCAACCAAATCGCCGCCGGCGAAGTGGTGGAACGGCCGGCCAATGCGCTGAAAGAAATTGTAGAAAACAGCCTGGATGCGGGTGCGGATCAAATTGACGTGGAGCTGGCCGGTGGCGGCATCAAGCTGATTCGGGTGTGCGACAACGGCGGCGGTATCCATGCCGACGACTTGAAACTGGCCCTTTCCCGCCACGCCACCAGCAAAATTGCCAGCCTTGGCGATTTGGAGCGGGTGGCCAGCATGGGTTTTCGCGGCGAAGGTTTGGCCAGCATTGCTTCGGTGTCGCGCCTCACGCTCACCAGCCGCACCGACGGCAGCCCGCACGCGCACAGCATCCGCGCGGTGGACGGCAAGCTGGAAGACGGCAGCGCGGCCGCCCATCCGGTCGGCACCACCGTGGAAGTGGCCGAGCTGTTTTTCAACACCCCTGCGCGGCGCAAATTCCTTAAATCGGAAGCCACCGAATATGCCCACTGCGCCACCATGCTGGAACGCTTGGCGCTGGCACACTCTCAGGTAGCCTTCTCGCTCAAGCACAACGGCAAAAGCGTGTTCAAATACCCCCCCCACAGTGAAGCGCAGCGGATGGCCGCCATTTTGGGCGACGATTTTGCCGCGGCCGCTTTGGCGGTGGACAGCGGCCCCGGCCTGCTGCGCCTGCACGGCTACATCGCCAAACCCACCTTTGCCAAAGGCCGCAGCGACCGCCAGTTTTGCTTTGTCAACCGCCGCTTTGTGCGCGACAAAGTGATGCTGCATGCGGTCAAACAGGCTTACCGCGATGTGCTGCACAACCAAATCGTGCCGAGCTTTGTGCTTTTTCTCGAGCTGCCGCCGGAAATGGTGGACGTCAACGTGCACCCCACCAAAACCGAAATCCGCTTCCGCGACAGCCAGGCCATCCACCGCTTAGTGTTCCACACCCTCAACAAAGCCCTGGCCGACACCCGCGCCGACCAAACCGAGAGCGTGAGCAATGCCGGTGCGGTATTGCACGACATGCTGGGCATCACGCCCGCCGGTGACAGCCCGCAACAGGTGCCCACATCATTCTTCGCACAAGAAACGCTGTCCGCTGCACGCCCTTCCGGCGGCAGCCGCCCCGCCACTTACACCCCGGCCGCCCGGCCGCCGCAACAACGTGCCCTATCGTTGCAAGAAAGCCGTGATGCGCTGCGCACTTATGCCGAACTCTACCGCCGCAGCGACGACGAAACTGCCTTGCCGGAAGCTGTGCGCAGCGCGATTGAGTCAGCGTTGCCGGAAGAACATCCGCAAAATGACGGCTCTGAACCGCACTATCCGCTCGGTTTCGCCATTGCCCAGCTGCTTGGCATCTATATCTTGGCACAGGCCGAAGACAGCCTGATTTTGGTGGACATGCACGCCGCCGCCGAACGGGTGAATTACGAAAAAATGAAAGGCCAACGCGCGCTTTCAGGTAGCCTCAACAGCCAGCAGCTGTTGATTCCGGTGACATTCGAAGCCGGCCGCGAAGAAATGGCCGCTTTAGAAGAACACGCCGATGCCCTGCAACGTTTCGGTTTGCACTGTTCGGCATTGAACGAGCGATCCATAGCCGTGCGCGCCGTGCCGAATATGCTGGCCAAAACCGATGTGGCCGCCTTGGCCCGCGCGGTGCTGCACGATTTGGCCGAACACGGCCAGTCGCACAGCATCGAAGCGCTGGAAAACCATATTCTCGGCACTTTGGCCTGCCACGGCTCGGTACGCGCCGGCCGCCGCCTCACCCTGCCCGAAATGAACGCCCTGCTGCGGGATATGGAAGCCACCCCGCGCAGCAACCAATGCAACCACGGCCGGCCGACTTGGGTGAAGCTCACGCTGAAAGAATTGGATGCCCTGTTTTTGCGCGGGCAGTAATCCGCGCTGTCACACAAACATCATCAAACCGTCATTGCCCGGGGCTTATATCTGCGGTTTTGCTTTCAGGTAGCCGTAAAAGGCTACCTGAAAGGCAAATATGCTAAACTGCTGCCCGTTTTCCTTCATCTCTCCCTACATCATGGCAGGCAATTCTTTCGGACAACTCTTCCGCGTCACCACTTTCGGCGAAAGCCACGGCCCCGCCTTGGGCTGCATCATCGACGGCTGCCCACCCGGGCTTGCATTAAGCGCCGCCGACATCCAAACCGATCTAGACCGCCGCAAACCCGGCACCAGCCGCCACGTGACCCAGCGGCGCGAGGCAGACGCAGTGGAAATCCTTTCCGGCGTATTCGAAGGGCAAACCACCGGCACCCCGATTGCGCTCTTAATCCGCAACACTGACCAACGCAGCAAAGACTACGGCAACATCGCCCGTCAATTCCGCCCCGGCCACGCCGATTATACCTATTGGCACAAATACGGCCTGCGCGACTACCGCGGCGGCGGCCGCAGCTCCGCCCGTGAAACCGCCGCCCGCGTTGCCGCCGGTGCGGTGGCCAAGAAATGGCTCAAAGAACAATTCGGCACCGACATCACCGCCTATGTCACCCAAGTAGGCGAAAAAACCATCGCCTTCGAAGGCTACGAACACATCGGCAACAATCCCTTTTTCGCTGCCAACCACAGCCAAATTGCCGAGTTGGAACACTATATGGACAGCGTGCGCAAATCGCTGGATTCCGTCGGCGCCAAACTCGCCGTCGAAGCCCGCAACGTCCCCGTCGGCTTGGGCGAACCCGTATTCGACCGGCTGGATGCTGACATCGCTTATGCCATGATGTCGATCAATGCCGTTAAAGGCGTGGAAATCGGCGCCGGTTTCGGCTGCGTTGCCCAACGCGGCAGCCAACACGGCGACGAACTGACCCCCGAAGGCTTTTTGTCCAACCACGCCGGCGGCATCTTGGGCGGCATCAGCACCGGCCAAGACATCACGGTGAACATTGCCGTCAAGCCCACCAGCAGCATCGCAACCCCACGCCGCTCCATCGACATCGAAGGCAATCTGGTTGAGATCGCCACCCACGGCCGCCACGACCCCTGCGTCGGCCTGCGCGCCGCCCCGATTGCCGAGGCCATGCTCGCACTGGTGTTAATCGACCATGCTTTGCGCCATCGTGCGCAGAATGCCGACGTTCAGGTAGCCACTCCCGATATTGCCCGTCGGTAATCACTGCCGTTTGCCGCCCAAACCACATAGACACGCCGCAAACCGTGCCGGCTACTGACCCATAGCCCATCCGCCCGGCCGCCGGCTTTCAGGTAGCCTGCGGCCGGTGCGCAATTTAGGCGGCGTGTTGTCATCACGCCCTCCGGGCCGATCCATTCTACGGGTAGGCGGGGGAGGGTTTCTCTGGAAATACCCTGCAAAAATGTCCGTACGCGGATGTTTTGCAAAATCTTTGCCTATTCTTTCTTACCTCGTTTCGACATCCCTCCCGGTGATCATTTCCCAACGGACTGTTCACTCTTTACCTCAAGATAGAATGCGCGGCGGCATGGCGGCGTCAAAACAGCCGGCACGTTTATTCGCACCGGCCCCGGGAGATGGCCGCGAGGGCGAAACGCTGCGTTACATCAATGCGCAGGCCGGTGTTTTCCGTTAGAATTTGCCGTCTGTTCAGCCGATTTCTATGTGAAGGAGTATTCCTGATGAAGCCGCATTACCTGCATCCTTTGTTTGCGCCGTCGCATGTGGCGGTGGTGGGCGCCAGTGATACCTCGGGCAGCGCGGGCCAAATTCTGCTCGGCAATCTGTTGGCCGGCGGCTTCAAAGGCAAAATCACGCCGGTCAATATCCGCCACGGCATGGTGGGCGGCCTGAAGGCTTATGCGCACTTGAGCGAGATTCCCGACCAAGTGGACGTGGCGATTGTGCTGACGCGGATTTCTTCGCTGGAGGCGATTTTCAAAGATTGCGCAAAAAGCAAAATCAAATTTGCCGTGCTGCTGAAAACCCATAATCAAACCACGGCCAAAGACCGCAAGCTGCTGGAAAAAGCGGTAAAAACGGCAAAGAAATTGGGCGTGCGCGTACTGGGGCCGAGCTTTTTGGGCATGATGCGGCCGGCCGTCGGCCTGAATGCGGGCATCCACAACGGCACGGTGAAGGCGGGCAATCTGGCCCTGGTCAGCCAGTCCAGCGCTTTGTGCAGCGCCATGTTGGATTGGGCGGAGAGCCGCGACATCGGCTTCTCTACCGTGCTCTCTCTGGGCGAATACACTTGGGACGTGGATTTCGGCGAGATTCTCGATTATTTGGTCAACGACCGCAGCACGCAGGCGATTTTGCTGCATATCCACCATGCCGGCAACGGCCGCCACTTCATGAGCGCTTTGCGCTCTGCCGCCCGTTCCAAGCCGGTGGTGGTGATCAAATCGGGCAATGCCAACGGTCATTTGGCCGGCTACACCCTGGCCAGCCGCCGTTTGAGCGCCGGTCATGTATTCGACAGCGCTTTGGCGCGGGCGGGCGTGCTGCAGGTAAGGACCATGTCGGAAATGTTTACCGCGGTGCGCGTATTGGCGGCCAATTACCGCAGCAGCGGCGACCGTCTGGCGGTGGTGTGCAACGGCGTCGGCTTGGGTCTGCTCGCCGCAGATACGGCAGCCGATGCCGGTGTGCCCTTGGCGCAATTGGGCGAGCGTACCTTGGCTGCCCTGGCGGCCGGGCTACCTGAAAACTGGCCGCAGACCAATCCGGTGGATATTTTGGGCGATGCCGGCCCGATGCGTTTTCGCACGGCGGTGAAGCTGTGCTTGGAAGACGAAAACACCGATGCCGTGCTGGTGTTGTTCTCGCCGCAAAACGGTACCGACCACCTGACCACCGCCAAGATGATGATTCAGCTGCAAAGCGAAACGCAGAAGCCGATTTTGCTGTCTTGGCTGGGCGGCACCAAGGTGCAGAGCAGCCGGGATTTGTTTGTCCAGTCCAAACGGGTGCATTTCAGTAGCCCCGAGCAGGCCATGGCGGTGTTCCGCAAACTGGCCGACTACAACCACAACCAGCGTCTGTTGCTGCAAACCCCGCCGCCTTTGAACGACACGCATTTGCGGCCCGATCTCCCCGCCGCACACCGTTTGCTCGACTGGGTAGCCAAGAGCGGCCAACACATCGCGCCCGAGCACATTTCCAAGCAGCTGCTCGGTTTATTCGGCATCCACACCAATCCGACACGCTTGGCGCTCAATGAAGAAATGGCCTGCGAAATTGCGGAGGAGATGGGCTATCCGGTGGTGCTGAAAATCGATTCGCCCGATTTGTTTTACAAATCCGATATCGACGGCGTGCGTCTGAATCTCGCCAACCGCGAAGAACTGGTGGCGGCCTACCGCCAGGTGTTGGCCAATGCCGAGGCGGTGGAGCCGAAAATCCGCATCAACGGCCTCACCGTGCAGCCGATGTATGCCGCCAAACACGGGCGCGAGGTGTCGGTGAGCGTGGCCAACGATGCGGTATTCGGCCCGATTCTGACCTTGGGTGCGGGCGGCGACAGCGCCGACATACAAGGCAAGCTGGTAGTATCGCTGCCGCCGCTGAACGATACCCTGATCAGTGATATGTTTGCCCGCGCCGAAGTGGGCAAAACCTTCGGCAGCTACCGCAATATGCCGCCGATCGACGATTTGGCGCTGCGGCACCTCCTACTGCGCGTGTCAGAAATCGTGTGCGAGCTGCCGGAAATTGCCGAAATCGAAATTGATCCGATTATTGTGGGGCCGGAAGGCATCATGGTGCTGGATGCGCGTATGGTGTTGCGCCAGCAGGAAGCCCCCGTCGCCCGTTACGGCCACATGGCCATCATGCCGTACCCGCATTTCTTGGAAACCGAGACCACATTGAAAGACGGTACCGCCGTGTTCGTGCGGCCGCTGCGGCCGGAAGATGCCGATATGGTGCAGGCTTTTGTGCGCGGGTTGTCGGACGAAAGCCGCTACAACCGCTTTATGTCCAGCATCAAGCAGTTGTCGCAAAACGTTTTGGTGCGTTTTACCCAACTCGATTACGACCGCGAAATGGCTTTGGTCATGCTCAAGCGGCACCCGGACGGTCATGAGGAAATTTTGTCGATTGCCCGCTACATTACCGACCCGGATATGACCACTTGCGAATTCGGCATTTCGGTTTCCGACCAGTGGCAGGGCCACGGCATCGGCGTGATCATGATGAACTTACTGTTTGATGCGGCCCGCCATCAAGGCCTGAAAACCATGCGCGGCGAAATCCTGACCGCCAACACCGGTATGCAGAAGCTTACCCGCAAGCTGGGCTTCAATATTAAGAAAGATCCGGACGACACCAGCATTTGCCTGGTGGAGCGGCCCTTGGTGGAAAAAACGGAGCAGACAGATAAGGCTTGAAGACGCAGTGTGTTGATGATTCAGGCTACCTGAAAGCATGCGGTTTATCGCGGCGGGCTTTCAGGTAGCCTGAATGGTAAGGGCGTGTGAAAAAGAGTAGGGGAGAATGGCTGACGGCTGTTTAATTGGGTAGGGCGCAGCCTTGCGGTCGGATCGGCGGTTAAGGCAGACCGGTTTTCGGGCTGACGGTCAGAATTTCATAGCCGCTTTCGGTCACCAGCACTTCATGCTCCCATTGTGCGGACAGTGAGCGGTCTTTGGTCACCACCGTCCAGCCGTCGGCCAGAATCCTCAGATGGCGCTTGCCTTGATTGATCATCGGTTCGACGGTAAAAATCATGCCCGGCTCCAAGCGCAGACCTTGTCCTTTGCGGCCGTAATGCAGTACCTGCGGTTCTTCGTGGAAGCTGCGGCCGATGCCGTGGCCGCAGAATTCCTGCACCACCGAATAACCGGCATTTTCCGCCACCTGCTGACAGGCATGGCCGATGTCGCCCAAGGTGGCGCCGGGCTTTACCACCTCGATGCCGGCCATCATGCTGGCGTGGGTTACGTCGATCAGCCGTTTGGCCTGCGGGCTGATTTGGCCGACGGCAAACATGCGGCTGGAGTCGCCGTGAAAGCCGTCTTTTTTGATGGTAACGTCGATATTGACGATGTCGCCGTTTTTCAGCGGCTTGTCGTCGGGGATGCCGTGGCAGATCACGTGGTTGACCGAGGTGCAGCAGGATTTGGGGAAGGGCGGGCTGCCGTAATGCAGGGGCGCGGGATAGCCGCCCTGCACATTGATGTGGTAATCGTGAATCAGTTGGTTGATTTCATTGGTGGTGACCCCGGGCTTGACGAAGTCGCCGATGTAGTCGAGCGCTTGTGCGGCCAAGCGGCCGAGTTCGCGCATTTTTTCGATTTCTTCCGGGGTTTTGATGATAACGGGCATATCTATTCCATGGATGAATCACACATCAAATCTGAGCGGCCCGAAGCCGGATCAGATTTGAGGCGTGGGATAAGCGGGGAGGGTGCTGTTTATTCGCCGCCGTCTTTTCGGCGGTAGCGCAGGCCGTGGGCGCTGTATTTGGGCGGGATCAGGCTGCTGCGCGCCAACAGCATCAGGCAGCCGGTTACCATCAGCCCCAAAGCAATCAGCGGCCCTTGGTCGAAAATATACTGGCTTTTCAAATAGACTGCGGCGCCGATGTAGATGAGCAGCGGGCCGGAAACAATGCTTTGCTTGTTGATGCCGTCCATCACCAGCACTGCCGCGCCGCCCACAGCCAAGCCAATCGCCAGCAAAGTGGCCGTAGGCGGTAGGATATGGGTGCTTTTTAAAAACCAAATGGCGCCGACGATGATCAGCACCAAGGGAATCAACAAAGAGCTTTGCCGCATGATTTTCTCTTTCTTTCTGTTTCCAAATGTCGCCAGGCTTTCAGGTAGCCTTTGCCGTGATGGTGTTTAGCGCGCGTGCTTCATCAGGCGCTGTTTTTCACGTTGCCAGTCGGCATCTTTCATGCTTTGGCGCTTGTCGTGCTGTTTCTTGCCTTTGGCCAAGCCTATATCCATTTTGATGTAGCCGCGCCGATAATGCAGATTGAGCGGCACGATGGTGTAGCCGGCCCGCTCGGTTTTGCCGATCAGCTTGTTGATTTCGGCTTGCTTGAGCAGCAGTTTGCGCTGGCGAACCGGATCAGGCTTGACGTGGGTAGAAGCAGTCGGCAGCGCCGTGATGTGGCAGCCCACCAGATAAAACGCCCCTTTTTTCCAATGAATATAGCTCTCCTTTAACTGCACCCGTCCGGCACGTATAGCTTTGACCTCCCAGCCGTCCAGCACCAAGCCGGCTTCGATTTGGTCTTCGATGAAGTAGTCGTGGAACGCTTTTTTATTGTTGGCGATACTCATAATCGGTGTCTCTTCGCTATAGGCCGCGGATTGTAACAGCAATCATGTCGCAGGAGAAATCGAGCAAAAGAGCAGGTGCTTTTGCTTTGCTCCCGTCCATTCAGACGGCTGCACCTTAGAGGCTGTTGGCGGCACAGAGGAGGCGTGGTGTTACGGCATTATGTTGGCTTGGCCAGTCCGTGTGGCTGACCGTTTAAACAACCGCGTCTGCTGTGTTGGAAACGTTTACCAGGTGCCCAAGCTTCCGCTTATTGAGCTTGGTATATAGGCGGTTTTTAATGCTAAAACCGCTTCAGCAACCACGCCGCTACGTCCACAATAAATTTTAAGAATGTTTGGAAAACGAGCTTGCAGCAGCGTGCCCCCCCGTTTCCGGCGCCTCGTGCTTCTTCTTAAAAATTGCTTGCCAATATGTAAAAAAGCGGTATAATGCGCGCTTCCGTTAGCCGGAGGTGTGGCAGAGCGGTTTAATGCAACGGTCTTGAAAACCGTCGAGGGTTGATAGCCCTCCGTGAGTTCGAATCTCACCGCCTCCGCCAAGTAAATTAAATAATACCCTGATTTATCAGGGTATTATTTTTATCCGCTCTGGTTTTGGTACCTAATTGGGTACCTAATGCCAAACACTCCCCTCTCACCTCTCCCGGCGGTGTTCCGCTTACCCGCTGACTGTTGCGCCTCACCAGCACAGGCCGTGCAGAGAGCCAATCAGGTACTTCAAATACGGCACTGCTGCCCATAACCTAACCGACATCGGTTCCGATCTTCCTGTTTCCGGCATACCTTACGCAGAAGGCGATAGGATCGGAGGCGCCGTACAATTCTCATCAAGCGGATGCAGCCCCTTGGGATATTTGCCGGGTGGCGCAATCAGCATCCGAACAATCTCTCCGTCCGTCCGGCCCAAGTCATGTTGGTAACGAACAAACGCCCCGGCCTGTAGGCGGGCGAAGTATGCCGCCCGTTGTACAGTCAATGCCTTTCTGACTTGTTTTGTGATTTTTCGTTTGGCCGAGTTTTGAAACAACCGTGCACCGACAGGATAGGCACCACACAGATACTCACCCGGATAGATGAGGATATCCGTGGGAATCTCGTAGTCATGAGCACGAAACTCGACCTCGAAGCGAACCCACCGGCTGGTTTTGTCACCCAATTGACGCCCTTTTTCGTAAATCCTCGCCAATTTTGCTCCATAGCGGGAGCCGATATATAAGGTTTTCCCGCTACCGTCTTCGTTCTCCCATGCCGTTCCCCGTTAACCCTTGTTCATAGAGTACGGTACTTTCTTTTGCCACATACTGCTTGTGCAGCACTTGGCCGTTGAGGCTGTTCATAAACACCATGACGCCGAAAGCTCTGCCGAAGTAGGTTGTGTCCATGATGATGTTGGCAACCGGATGGGGCGGCGGCGGCCGATGCAGGCTGGCTTGTTTGAGGCGGCGCTGTATGGTTTTTAAGCTGCAACGGTGCCGATGGGCCAGTTGGGCATAAGTTTGTTTGAGGTGGATGTACTCATACAAAAGACAGTCATTGTCGAGTGTCTTTGAGACCGGGAGAAATTTGTTGCAGGCAGAACATTTATATCTTTGCCTACCGTTTTTTCTTCCGTATTTGATAAGGGTGTTTTGATGGCAAAACGGGCATTTTTAACAAACATTGGCAAAAAACCGCTGAAAGCCTTGTATGCTAAGGATTACAGCGGTTTTTACCAACCCAAATGTCCATTAAGCCTAAAACAGGTGGCCAAGCAGCGCAGCCTGGCTGCTCAAAGGGCGGCACCGAGGCCGCCCTTTAGCCATCAAACATCAATTGATAAGGTTTTATTTAAAAACTTAAATTCATCATCAATCTACGCGCAGAAGAAATAACCGCCTCTCTGCTATTCAACGGGGTCGATACGGGAAGACAGATTTTCCAGCGCCTCGATACTGCGGTCGATTAACGGATAAATCTGACGCCGTCGGATGGCATTCTGCTTTTTAAAGGCAGACAGCTCATCAAGCACTTGCCGACGCACGTCCAGTAAGCCGAGCAACAGTTTAACCAAGCGCTTAATCACCGCCTGGTTACGCCCTTGTGCCGGCTGGAAAGCCTTGCGGCGTAACAAATAGAGCGGATGCTGGGTTGGCTGGTCCAAGTGCAGGCGCTGGCTATACCAATTGCCCGCATTACCCTGCCGCTGCACAATCCATAGCGGGACATAATCGTAACCGTGGCCATATACCTTGTGTGTTTTGAAAAACGGAACCGATAGCCTGGGCGAACAGATGCGTTGGGCACGGTTAAGCTCTGCGGCGGCCGAGCCAATCAGTGTATCCAGCTCATACAGCATCTCCACTTGCCGCTGCATACTTTGCTGCACGCTGTGCATCAAATGGCCGGCCGGTCGTGCCTGATAATAATGTTTCGGTTCTTTTGAGGATTTGGACACTGCGATCTCCTTTATATAGATTTTATCGATGCCCTCATCTTATTACATCTCATCAATTATCAAAATATTCAATTTAAACAGTGGATTAATCATATTCGTCTATTCGGATTCACTCATTGATACGGCAGTTCATCCGACTGCATTACAGGTAACTTTTCGGCTGTAATTATCCAAATAATGTGCTGCGCATATGCCACAAAAAACGTGTACCGGCTCGGGCCGGACACGTTTTTTTGCTGCTGATGGCCTCCAGCGCACGCCGGACGATGTTTGGGCGCAGCCGGATCTACTGAAAAATATAAACAAATGATTTTATTTAATTTTATTTCATATGAAGAAATGAAAGGGGGTTTTTCTGCGGCCGCGGCATATGACTGTAAGCACGAGGTTGTTGTGCGTGCGTCACGCTGCCACGCAGTGTTTGCAGGGGCAGCAACGGGGGAAAGGGGGGAGTATTGCGCCTTTGAAAATAGTTTATAAAAATCAAATGATTAATATCAAAAAATGATTGACTGCAGTAGAGAGGATTAATCATTATGGTAACCATGATGATTTACCGCAGGAGCATTCCTATGACTAAAATTAAAATGACTAAAATTAAAAATATTATAGATATCAATGAACTATGCGAAATATTACGTATCAAACCATCAACTGTATACAGCCATATACGGGGAGGCACTCTACCGCCGCCCATAAAAATCGGCCAGCTGTCGTACTGGCCAATGGCTGAGATAGAGAGATACCACGCCGCAATATTGGCCGGTTGTACTCGCCGTGAATTGCAACAACTGACCCAGGACTTGTTGACAGCCAGGGCCGAAAACCCATGATGCCCGTTACCGCATTCTCGCCCATCAGCGGTTGTGGGAGAGCAACCGGAGCAAACTCGAATCCGTCCGCCTGGGCCGCCAGGTGGGCGTGCGCAGCAATCTGGACGAGTTGCAGGCGGTTCAGGCCGAAGCTGAGGCGCGGCAGCAATTGGCAGAAGCCCGCTACGGACAAATCATGGCGTATTTGCAGTTGCTGGCGCACAGCGGTACGCTAACCGACGAAACCGGCTGGGCGGTACTGCGCCAACGCTTGTACGGGCCGGCCCGTCCGTCTGATCCGTCTGATCAGAGCAGCAGCCGGGCACGGTAATCATCAAATCAAGCGGCTGCTTAGGCTGAAGATGGAAGCGGAAACGGTGGTTACCGGCAGTCACAAGGCTACCTGAAAGCAGTCTGCTACCGTTCTAAACGGCTTTCAGGTCGCCGCTACAAATGCCTCAGCGGCGCTCTGCGTCATGGGGGTTTTCAGGTAGCTTTTGCGCTTGCTTGTATCCAGGTAAGCGATTGCTTATTTGAACGATAAAGGGCTGAGACCTTTGCAAAACCCCCATCTGCGGCGCATTTCTGCGTTGTGCGCTGCTCGCTCACTTGCCTATCTATATGATATGTCTGCGTTCCCTGCGCTGCTACGCCTTGAACTGCATCCACATCTGGAGGTTTTGCAAAGGTCTCGGGCTACCTGAAAAGTTCTCAGGTAGCCCTTCATCTTTAAAAGCCGGATGCTTGCCTCAAGCCAACGGCGTAGCCGCCAGCAGGGGCTGGTTTTGCGTGGCGGCCAAGGGGGCGGCCACGCCGCCGCTGCCGGCGCCGAAGGCGGCCATGGCATGCACCAAGCCGCTTGCGCTGTCGGCCAGCAGAGCCTGCACTTGGTCGGGCTTGAGAATCTGGCCGTCGGCAAACTCCCAATTCACCACCGCCTGCGCGGTTTGGCTTTGCCCATCGGCAAACTGATTCTGAATCAGAATGCTGTCGCTGCTGCCGTGTTTGCGGATCCACAGGTCTTTGCCTTCGCGTTTGAAACCGACCTCGACCAGTTTGGTGTCTTTGAAGTAGATATGGTCTTCGCCGCCCTCGGCTTGAATCGTGTCTTGCCCCCAGCGGCCGGAGAAGACATAAGTGTCGGCACCGGCCCCGCCGTTGAGTACGTCGTTGCCTTCTCCGCCGTTGATGACGTCGTTGCCGCCCATGCCGAAAATGGTGTCGTGGCCGCCGTAGCCATTGAGGTCTTCGCGCGCATCGGTGCCGGTTAAGGTATCGCCGTCCTCACCGCCGCTCCATGTCTGTTCGGGCGTTTCGTATTTGCCTTTGGGCGCATCCGGTGTGGTAGCGGCACCGCCGTCATCGGGTTTGGGCGAATCCGGCTGCTCCGGATCCTTCGGAGCGGCCGCATCCGGCAGGTACAAACCGAAATCTCCCGCCCGATGGTTGTCAATCACGATGCCGCTTTGAAACAGGTCGCCACCATTCAAATTCAGGCTGTTGCCGGACCGGGTTAGCAACCAGCCGGTTTCTTTCGCCTGCCAGCGGTCGGGCTGCGCTGGGTCGGCCGCCCAAGACAAGGTATGCAGGGCACGGCCGTCAATCATAATCGCGCCTTGGCCGTCGCTGTCGCTAATGGTGTCGGTATCGGCGGCATTTTGCAGATCACCGCTGTGGAACAGATACACATCCGCCCCTTCGCCACCCAGCAGCCGGTCGCCGCCACGGCCACCGATCAACACATCGTTGCCTTTGCCGCCGTGCAGGACATCGTTGCCCTCGCCACCGCTTAAGTAATCATGTCCGGCCACATCGTGATTGCGGTTGTCATCACCCCACAGAATGTCGTCGCCGTGACCACCGTATAAGTAATCGCCGCCGTCTTGGCCGATCAGCAAATCGTTGCCGTAACCACCATCCAAGAAGTCGGTGGCGCCGTCTGCCGCCACACGATGGTCTTCATTACTGGGCAGCACTTTGGCCGTCAATGCATAGTCTCCGGTTTCCCGATTGATCGCCACAGACCATTCGTCGGTATCCGGATGGGTGCGGGTAACGCTGTTGAGCGTTGTCGCTTCCCACTCTCCGTTACGGAAAGAAAACTCCGTACCCAAAGCCGGACGGTGCACCGAAGGCGGAATCACCCCGCCGCCGGGCAGATAGGTCGGACCGCTAATCGTGCTCTCCACATAAATATGCTGGCTGCGCCGGCCGGCGCGGTAAAAAGCATCGCCGATCAATACATCGTCGCCTGCACCGCCGTACAGCCAATCCATGCCTTCCGCACCGCTTAGGAAGTCATGGTTGATGCTGCCGTAAATCCGGTCGTTACCCAGTCCGCCTGTCGCCCAATCGCCGCGCTCGCCGCCGCTGCCGGTGCGCAGATGCTCGTTCTCGAAACCGGTATGGATGATGTCGTCGCCGGCCATGCCGCTGATCAAATCACGGCCGCCACCGCCGATAATGGTGTCGGCATCCAAAGCCTGCTCTTCGGGTGTACGCGAACTACCGGCACCCACATAGGCGCTGCCGCTCAGAATATCGTTGTCCTCTCCGCCGTAGATCGTATCGGCATGGAAGCTGCCGAACACCAAATCGCTGCCACTCCCGCCATTTATCTTGGCACCTGCCGTACCGGTGGCAAACACGATGTCGTCTTTCTCCGCTCCCGAAATTTGGAAATGATGGTGACCGCCGAGGTAGAACACATTGTAGCGGCCGGCATGGCCGCTTTGGGAGAAGGCGGCTTCAGATCCGCCTTCTGCCGGCACTTCATCGGCCAGGGTGATGCCCAATGCACTGAAGGTGCCCGGCTGGGCGCTGCCGACCGAAGCAAAAAAGCCTTTTACCGTGGCACTGTCGCCGCCCTGACGGGAGAGCAGCAAATCCTCCTCTTGGCGCTCGGCCACCAATTCGCCGTCGCGCTTGCCGTCTTGGCCGATACTGTACCAAGTGTTGTCGGGATCGCTGCTGCTGCGGGCGAAGCGGGCGGCGGTGTAGTCTGCCGAATCTGCGCCCAACAAACGCTCGCGGCCGCTGAACACGATGCGGCCCTGACCGTCACTGTCGAATACGGTGTCGTGGTCTTGGATATGGTAGGTGTCCTGCCCGCTGCCGCCTTCGAGGTAGTCGTGGCCGGCTTCGCCGTGCAATTCATCGTTGTCGTCACCACCGTTCAGATAATCGTCTCCGCGTCGACCATACAGCTTATCATTACCGGAGCCACCGAATATCCGGTCATCATTTAAGCGTTTATCCGGAAACAACAGCCCGCCCGCCTTATCCAAGCCATAGATCACATCATCGCCGCCTCCGGCAACAAAGGTGATTTTGTTTTTATTGTTGATGCCGAGTTTGAAATTATTTAATCGTGCTACTTCTATATCAATCAGGCTTTCAGAATCAGATTTAGGAACGGATGTAATAAGTTGATGGTTGATAAAATCACTAAAATCCTGGATAGAAAATTTATCCAAATCTAGCTTATCATCATCCACTGTTCCATAATATACGCTTCTACCCTTATCATCTTTAAATGAAATAACTCCCTGCTCATACATTTCCGAATACATTATCCTTGAACCGTATAAAACATTACCCAATCTTATATCCATCAAAATATTACTTGCTTCGATATAATTATTATCTAACAAAATCTTCTGATCCTTTTTAAAATCAGCTAAGGTGTAAGTGCTTCTGGGTAATAAATGGTAGTCGGTATAGTGAATAGGCACAGTGCGGCCGATACCCAAAGTTTTTAGCGGTTGATCAGCATTTTTTCTGATGCTGCTGGGGTCAGAAACAAAAGCATTAAACAGATTACCGGTTTTCTGCCCGCCATCATTATTGCCACCAACAAAATCAAAGTTATCCACCCCTTTGGGGCTAACCACAAAGTTTTCAATCAGGCGTGTGCCATCCGCCTTTACTACAAAGCGCACATTGTTATCGTAAACACTATTTAAATCAACATCATTACCCACATCAACAGCGCCTACTTGGAAATTGGTGCTTTCAAACATCTGTACACGCTGCGCAAAATCATAACTGCTCTCTCCATCCGGGAAAAATTGGCGCTGGAAAACAGCTTTTTGCAGAGTTGGGCTACCTTTGCTGACGCCAAGATAGCGTTCGTTTAAGGCAATGATTTCTTTTAAGTCAAAAACCAAATCACCATTTTTATCAGGCTCTTTACCGCCATGCTTGAGAAGAAAATCTGTTGTCAAACCAATATCAACCAGATCATTATCTTTTTGAATATCTGAGAGCAGATTAACGGAAAAGAAATTTTTTACAAAGCCAAAAATTGCACCGTTAACAAACCTACCCGGACCTTTGCTCATGAATTCATGAGCAGAAATCTGAACAATATCAGATTTTACATCTGTTTTAGATTTATCTTTAGTATCAAGCAGATTATTTCTAATTAGTTTTTCATCTAGAAACTCCGCACCTTTAGGAGCTTGGATTTTTTCAAACAAGTACATAGCCCACAATTGCTGAAACGAAGGAATAGTAGACATAGCAAACCTCCCAATTAACTATTAATAATTAAGAACAGAATGGATTGGGGTATTTCCCTCTCCCGGAACTTACAAAAAAGAGCAATCCTGCCTTATTATTCAGAAATAAAATATTAGACCCATCGCAACTAGATGAATACAGATTAACCAAATTATCTTCATCTTTTAAAAGATATTCGAAATCAGATCTTTTATATGGTAAAGAAACATCTTCTCTATACTTCTCAAGAAAATCTAAATGGTATTTTTCAGTATAAGTTTGCTTTCCTCCTCCATCATAAAAAAATTGTAAGCACTCATCCAAGTCCGTTTTTACAGGAGAATGCTCCATATTTCTATCTTGATAAAATTCAGGCAAATTCACCTTGAATGGATTAAAAAAATCAGTAGGTAAATCTCCTTGCTTAAACCAAGTAGATTTAATGCTTCTACCACCTCCACCAACAAAATAATAATTAGATGAAATAGATGATTCAAATAACCATTTAGCACCATTTGGCGTATCCATTTGATTTAGTCTAGTAAGCGCCATATCTACAGGAATACCCAATAGAGGAGAAGATGATTCTAAATTATAAATATGAATCACACAACCAGGATTACC
The DNA here is from genome assembly GCF_014054965.1 of Neisseria shayeganii. Classification (NCBI taxonomy): domain Bacteria; kingdom Pseudomonadati; phylum Pseudomonadota; class Betaproteobacteria; order Neisseriales; family Neisseriaceae; genus Neisseria; species Neisseria shayeganii. Next base: position 940,392 of record NZ_CP059567.1, read on the forward strand.
CGAATAATCATCTATAATTGACTGCCTGTCATAGGCAGCATAAATATAGATATGCTTATCAATCCCGTATCTATTTGGTGTTACTGTATGCAAATCCTTTATTCCGTCATCACTAAATTTCTCAATATCTAATTCTGGATCAGTTGAACAAGCCATCAACATTATAGACAGAATAAAAACAAATAAACTTTTCATATTTTTAATACGCAATATAAACTACTTACAAGCAAGATTGGGAAATTGACTTCTCAACCCATAACCAACCGTGATTAATAAATTAGTTTTACTACTTAAAAACATCATTTCAGATGACCAGCAATTACTATTAAAAGAAACCAAAGTGTCTTTATCTTTTAGAGTCCTTTCAAATTCATCTCTTAAGTAAGATTCAGAAATATCATCCCTATACTTTTCCAAGAAATTCAAATGATATTTCTCAGTATATGCCTGATTAATTGCGCCATCATAAAAAAATTGCAAACACTCATTTAAGGCCACCTCCGCAGAAGACTGAATCATATCTTTATCCTGATAAAAATCAGCAAGATTAAGATGAAATGGATTAAAAAAGTCGCCTGGTAAATCAGACTGTTTAGACCATATAGAGCGCACCAATTTATCCCCTCCTAAATGTTTATTACCATATGAATAATACCAATTTTTATGAAGTGTACTTTTTATCCAATAAGGCTGACTAGGGGTATCTACCTCATTTAAATAGTTTAACATATTATCAGGAGAGTAAATTATAGGAAATTTTAAGTTATAAATCCGGAAAATACATCCTGGTGCCACTTGGGTTTCATCTAACATAGATTGCCTATCGTAAGCCATATATAGATAAATATTCCTATCAATCTTGTACTTGTTGGGATTTACAGTATGCAAATCTTTCAAGCCATCATCATTAAATTTCTCAATAATTAATTCAGGTTCTGATGAGCAAGATATTAACATTACAGATAAAATTAAAATAAATAATTGCTTCATATTAGTTCACTCTCTAAAAGCTCAATCCTTTTAAGAACGCTATTTTTCCCAAATAGATACATAGACCATAATTGTTGAAATGAAGGAATAGTAGACATAGTAAATCTCCCGATTGTTGGTTAATAACTAAGAGCAAAATGGGTTAGGATATTTTTCCCTTCCCGAACTGGCAACAATAAACAGACTCCTTTTAGTATTAAAAAAATATGTAATATTGCTGCGACAATAAGGATCCATACGGATTAATGTATCCTGATCCTGTAAAGCATCAACAAAATCCAATCGGGTATATTTTTCAGCAATTCCTTCTCTGTATTTTTCAAGAAAGTCTAGCCGATATTTTTCCGTATAAGTTTGTTTATCCGATCCGTCATAAAGAAACTTCAGGCACTCATCCAAGTCGGTCTTTACTGGAGATTGCACTTTATTTTTATCTTGGTAAAAATCAGATAAATCAACATTAAATGGATTAAAAATATCTTTAGGTAGTTCACTTTGTTTAAACCAAATAGATCGAACACTTCCTGGGTTTTCCCCAACCAAGTAATAGCTGGATGGAACAGATGATTCGGGCAGCCACTTAGCACCACTTGGCGTATCTATTTCATTCAGGTAGCGAAGAGCCTTATCTACAGAGATGCCTGATAAAGCAGAAGATGTTTCTAAATTATAGACATGAATCACACAGCCCGGAATACCCGAATAGTCATCTATAATTGACTGTCTGTCATAGGCGGCATAAATATAGATATGTTTATCAATCCAGTATCTATTCTCCGCCCCTTTTGTACCAAAACCTTTAAAATATTCATCATGAAACTTCTCTATAAGTAACTCCGGTTCAGACGAGCAAGCTACTAGCATCAAAGATACAATAATAATAAATAAATTTTTCATATGAAACTTTTAGTAAAGTTATTCATTATTGTGAATAATGAAGACAGGGTTTAGCTAAATAAAAAGCCCGTCTTTTCTTTAAAAGATTATCTGAAAGCAGTCTGTAACAGTTCAAACGGCTTTCAGGTAGCCTCTCTATATGACTCGTAGCAGATAGATGCTTTCAATCGTTCCGCCGCATATTCGGCCGTCAGCGCCCAATCCGTTCTGATGGCGGCAGGGTGGTATTCGGTACGGGTAAGGGATTGCCAGAAGTTATACATATCCACCAGCTGATGATGCGCCAAACCATCCAGCACAATATCGTTGAGATCTGCGCCAATTAAATCCTGCGCACCTTTCGAGCCTTTCAAGGCCAGCACATAGGCCTTGGATACTTTGTCTTGAAACAGGGTGGCGGAAAAGCCGCTGCCGTTGAGAATATCAGAAGTAAAGAAGCTGTCCCCAGCTTGGTCGTGGTGATAGGCGATGACATCGTAGCGGCTGGTAATATAATCAGCCAGTTTAACAGTAGTGGATTTTTCATTCGGTTCATCATCTTCTTTTCCAGTATCAATGATAGCCTGACCTAATTCCTCCTTACCACCCAGTTTGTAATTAGAAAAATTTGCATACGCAGCTTCTGCCAAAATCACATAGTCTGAAATGTTTTGATTGCTCATAATTCATCTCCCATTTACGATTTAAAAAAATACAGCATTTTATACTGAATCCATAGTTCTCTATTTTTACAACTAGGTATAGCATCTATCCAAAATTTTAATCCAGCAATTAAATCCGTTGAGCTGGTTCCAATATTAGCTTCAATATATTGAAAAAGAACTTTTTGGCTTAATCTATCATAATAAATTTTATCAGTCATTAATAAATATGAATGATTTTTATATCTAGTATATGTAAAAACCCTATTATTAACTTGATGAGAAATTTCATAATTTATATGATTAAAAGTAAGAGTCTTGCCTTGCATATCTAGGGTAGGGGATTGATCAATCGGCTGAATTTCTCTCCAAATCTCTTCCCCTCCTACTATTTCTTTCCACTCTTCCGGCGTTATATAAACCTTAACTCCGGCTTGTTGGCACATTTCCTTGGCATAGGCGCGCACTTGCAGATACTCTACGCCCCAATACACCCACCAGCCGCCCATCAGCAGCATAAAGCCGATAAACGCCCCGGCTGCACCCGCCCATTTTTTTTCGGGGAAAGACGCCCGCATCCACATCTGACCCAGTTTGGCCGCAGCCACCGTCAGCCAAAACCAAAGGGGCTGAAGTAGATTAGCAGTCATGCTAGGCTACTAAATGAAGATAACCCACTGTAAATTAAAAAAGACGACACAAGGAAAGCTGCTCGAATATTTTGTGCTGGAAGTAACCGCCCGTTCCGCTGCCGATATCTTGGGTATCCAACCTAACACCGCCATACTGTTTTACCGCAAAATCCGCCAAGTGATCTGCCATCATCTGGCTTTGGAGGCAGATCAGGTTTTTGAGGGCTCCGTAGAGTTGGACGAGAGCTACTTCGGCGGTAAGCGCAAAGGGAAACGCGGCAGAGGAGCCGCAGGCAAAGTGGTGGTTTTCGGCATCCTCAAACGCGGCGGCAAGGTTTATACCGTCGTGGTGGACAATGCTAAGAGGGAAAGTTTATTTCCTGTTATTACAAAGAAAATTCTGCCGGATAGCGTGGTTTATACAGACAGCTTGAGTAGTTACGATGTACTGGATGTCAGCGGTTTTCACCACCACAGAATTAACCACAGTAAGGCATTTGCCGAGAGGCAAAACCACATCAACGGCATTGAGAATTTCTGGAATCAGGCCAAGCGTGTCTTGCGCAAATATAATGGCATTGACCGAAAGTCTTTTCCTCTATTCTTGAAAGAATGCGAATTTCGTTTTAATTTTGGGACGCCAAAGCAGCAGCTAAAAATTCTGCGGACTTGGTGCGAAGTTTAGGACTAATCTACTTCAGCCCCAAACCAAATGCCCAAGGCAAACCAGATAACAATAATGATCACAACATCTCCGATTGATGGCTTTATTTTTTCAGCAAAGACGGCTGAAAGTTGCTTATAGCGGTTGAAACGGCTTTCAGGTAGCCTCCACTATAGTATTTATCGGCATCACTGCTTATCCATACCGGTAGAAAGCAATTCCCTTTGCCTATAATAATTTTATTTCAATTAAATATCATTAACATAAGCAAATCTCATGCCATATTGGATAAATCATTCTAAAGTTTAATTTCCCGCATAAAATGGCGCTAAACCGCCTGCTTGGTGAAACTCTCCACTCTTATCGGCTTGCCTTGATGATTCCGCAATGCTCCCCATCTAGGCCGAAAGGTGCCAAAAATGGTATGTATCCACCTGATGATGCGCCAAACCGTCCAGCACAATATCGTTGAGATCTGCGCCAATTAAATCCTGCGCCCCTTTCGAGCCTTTTAAGGCCAATACATAGGCTTTGGATACTTTGTCTTGAAACAGGGTGGCGGAAAAACCGCTGCCGTTAAGAATATCAGAAGTAAAGAAGCCATCCCCGGCCTGGTCGTGGTGATGGGCGATGACATCGTAGCGGCTGGTAATATAGTCAGCCATCTTGATGATGGTGGATTTTTCATTCGGTTCATCATCTTCTTTTCCAGTATTAATAATAGCTTGCTGTACTTGCAGATTATTTTTTATATTAAAAATTGAAAAATCTGCATATGCAGCTTCTGCCAAAACTACATAGTCTGAAATATTTTGATTACTCATAATACATCTCCCATTTACGGTTTAAAAAAGTATAGATTTTCCTGTTTACTTAACTCAAAATAATTTTGGCAACTCGGCAAGTAGTCTAGCCAAAACTTCAATCCTTCAATTAAATCAGTTGAGTTTGTACCTGCTGATGTTCCAATATGTTGCAAAATAAAAGAGTTGCTAAACTCATCATAATAGATCCAATCAGTCAATAAAATATATGGCTTGCCTTCATATCTAGCATAAACAGAAACTCTTTCATTGATCTGGTAAAAAATTTTATACTCCTGATGTTTAAATACAATTACCTTTTCTTGTATATCTAGTGCAGGAGATCGATCAATTAATTTAGGGGCTTAGGAAGCAAAATCACTAAATCCAGTGATAAACTTCTGAAATGGAATTAAAAAACAAGTATCAAAAGTTCAGCAAAATTACCGAGCCAAAATTCCGGCAAATCCTGCGGCTTTTCTCCTTGGATCTGACTGCTTCCGACACCGCCAAACTGACAGGAATCAGCGTCAGAAGCATCAACAGCCTGTACCTGAAACTACGGCGACGATTGGCTGAGGAATGTGAGCGGCAGACACCTTTGTGCGGCATAGTGGAATTGGACGAATCCTATTTCGGTGCCAAACGTATCCGCGGCAAACGCGGGCAAGGTGCAGGCGGTAAAACGATTGTTTTCGGCATACTCAAACGAGATGACAAGGTTTATACCGAAATCGTTTCCGATGCTTCAAAAGCAACGTTACAAAAGGTTATCAGAGGACATATCTCTGTTGAGAGCGTCATTCATACTGATGGATGGCGCGGTTATCAGGGATTGGTCGATATGGGCTTCGCGAAGCACTTCAGAGTGCGTCATGGTGATAATGAATTTGCTCGCGGCGCTCAGCATATCAACGGTATCGAATCTTTTTGGAGCTACGCGAAGCATCGCTTGGTACAATTTAACGGGGTGCCGAAGCATACGTTTTACCTGCATTTAAAAGAAACTGAGTTCCGCTTCAATCACAGGCATGACGATTTGTATAAAGTGCTGTTGGGAATGTTGCGCGAGAATCCCTTAAAATGAATTTTGCTTCCTAAGCCCCTGTTTTTTTATTTTCTCTCGTTTGGGTGCCTAAATGGGTATCTCATGTCAAACGCGCCCCTTCACGCGTATCCGCTTCAGCGCTGTTCGGTTATTCGCTGTTGCGCTAACTGATCCGCCTGGCAAGTACAAGTCATGCAGAAGGATAGACTAGGTGTTTCTAAGCACGGCATTTATATTGATCAAGCTATTTGATATCGGCCATTTTCTCGTAGTGCTGAAGTACAGCATCATTGCTGCTTGGGTTTGCCAGTCGTCAACAGTCTTTCAACTGGCTTGAAGGCTACCTGACAAGCCGGCGTCATTAATGGTCATTTTTCTGGTCGTCATCCTGCCAGTGGATTTCTTCTATATCGGCAGGCAGGGTGATTTTATTTGCTTTGGTGCGGTCATAAATGCGGGCGGCCAATTGAGCATATTCTTTTTCAGTAAGCATGGGTTTTCTCCGTTTTTAGTTGATTTTTGGATTAACATCCAGAGCGATAAGAAGTATCAATAATCCGATATTCTGGTGCTGTTCCACCACCTCCTTTCTCCCATTCCGGTTTGTCCCGCAAACGCAGCATTTCCGGCATTTCTTTTTTGGTATACCACTCGATATTCGGCCGGCGCAGATTCAAGCCCATATCGAATTCCACCTGTTGCCAAACCCCGTTATAGGCCTTGTATTGGCGATAGGAGAAACTGCTGTTCCAGTCGAAACAATGAATGGGAATCACCACCATAAACCAAACGCCATCCTTATCCCGATCCAAGACCATCGGTTCCCATTTGTCCGACCATACGGGCGGAGGGGGCAAGCCTTTGGCATCCAGCACCTCCACTTCATTTTTAAAAATCTTAGCGCTGCTGTCCGGCAGGAAGCCGCCTTCTTTATATGCCAGCCGCCGCTCCACCAAAATTACCGTACCGTCGCGGAGCTCCACTTCCTCTTTCCAGCTTTGGTGGGTGAGCGGCTCCAATTCAAAACAGCCTGCCAGCCACAGCGTGGCGGCCAGGCAGAGTGCATAATGGCGAGATGTCAACATGATGGCTCCTTGGGTTTGCCCATTGTGAACAGTCTTTCAGGTAGCCCGAAGGCTACCTGAAAAGGCAATATGACGAATATTCTATCTACTCTGATGATTTAGCTTATTGTTTGATGGAAAAAAAAGGAATAGGTAAAACCGGCCTCAGCCGGAATGAAAACCGCTATGCAAGAAGATGAGGAACAGCTTCTGATAAAGGCTTCAGCAAGCCTGCGAGTAAGATTGACAAGAAGGTTGGCGGTTCGGTGGCGGCGGGAAGATATTCTCTTAATTAGAGGCACAGCCACCGATTTCTTGATGTGGTTTTAGACAGTTGTTAACGCCTGCTGATGTTGCGTTTAGATGAGGAAACATACTGCGGCAGCGCCCCGGTAGCGGACGCCCAAGCGCTGGCCGATAGTGAGGTGTTCGGCGGAGTGGGCGGGAAACAGGCTGCCGTCGGCCAGGCGCAGGGTATAGAGGAAGTGACCGCCTTTGAAATCTTGTTCCATGACTTCGGCCTGTTCGGCGGCAGAGGGGTCGAAAACAATGTCGTCCGGCCGGATCAGCACGCGCACGGCTTGACCGGGAGTCAAGGCGGTGGTGTCAGCTGCGGGCAGTAGGCCAAGACCGGTTTGAACGCCCTGGTCTGCCACCTGGCCGCTAATCAGGGCGCCGCTGCCGATAAAGCAGGCGGTTTCGGCATCGGCCGGCTGGCGGTAGAGAGTGTAGGGGTCGCTCCATTGCACTAGCCGCCCTTGTTTGATTACGCCGATTTTATCGGCCATCACAAAGGCTTCTTGCTGGTCGTGGGTGACCATGATGGCGGCGGTGTTTTGCTGTTTCAGCAGTTGGCGCACTTCTTTGGAGAGGCGGGTACGCAGATCGGCATCCAGATTGGAAAACGGCTCGTCCAACAGAATCAGATCGGGTTTCGGCGCCAGCGCGCGCGCCAGTGCCACCCGTTGTTGTTGGCCGCCGGAGAGTTGGTGCGGATATTGTTTGGCCTGCGCCTCAAGACCGGTGAGGGCGAGCAGCTCCGCCACCCGCTGTTGGCGTTCGCTGCGTGGGCGGCGGTGCAGGCCGAAGGCGATGTTGTCGGCCACATTCAAGTGGGGAAACAGGGCGTAGTCTTGAAACACCATGCCGATTTGGCGCTGGTGCGCGGGTACGTCGTTGAGCAAGCGGCCGTGCAGGGAAATGCTGCCGGTAGTGGGGGTTTCGAAACCGGCGATGGCGCGCAGAGCGGTGGTTTTGCCGCAGCCGGAATGGCCGAGCAGGCAGGCGGTTTCGCCTTGCTCCAAGGTAAAACCGAAATGGTGCAGAACGGTTTTGTCGCCGAAGGCTACGCTGAGGTCTTGAACGTGCAGGGTCATGGTTGGGACTCGGTGCGGGAAAACAGGATAACGGGCAAGAGGCCGGTGGCCACAATCAGCAGGGCGGGCAGGGCGGCTTGGGCATATTGGCCTTCGATGGTGAAGGCGTAAACGCGCACCGAGAGGGTGTCCCAGTCGTAGGGGCGGGTCATCAGGGTGATGGGCATTTCTTTCATCACGTCCACAAACACCATCAGCATGGCGGTGCCCACCGAGCCTTTGAGCAGCGGCAGGTAGATGCGGCGCAGCACGCCCATGCCGTTGCAGCCCAAGGAGCGGGCGGCTTCGGCTTGCGACGGGCTGATGCGCTCCAAACCCGCTTCGACGGCGGCGAAGGCCACGGCCAGAAAACGCAGGGCGAAAGCCGCCAGCATCACGGCCAAAGTGCCTTTGAAGATGGCGGTGGTGCCTTCAGGTAGCCCGAGGTGGGCGATCAGCTGGTTGTCCAACCAAGCCACCGGCACGAAAATGCCTACCGCCAATACGGTGCCGGGAACGGCGTAACCCAATGTGGCGGTGCGGGCGGCGACGGCGGCAAAGCGGCTGCGGTCGGCCCGTTTGGCCAAGGCGAGCAGCAGGGCAACGGCGGCGGTGAGCAAAGCGGCGGCGAGCGAGCCGGCCAAAGAATGCCAAGCCTGTTCCCATAAAGAAATATTGAAGCGGTCGTGGAAAGTTTCGTAGGCCCAGATGATGAGCTGGATCACAGGCACGATAAAGGCGGCCAGCAGAATCAGGGTGCAATAAGCAAAAGCCAACCATTTGAGGCTACCTGAAAGCGGGGTGCGGCGTTGCTTGGCGGCTTTGCCGGAAGGGTTGAAGCGGCGGTTGCCGCGCGAGAGCTGCTCCAGCACCAATAACACGAATACGCCGAAAATCAGCAGTGCCGCCAGCTGTTTGGCGGTTTCCAGCGAGTAGAAATCAAACCAAGCCTGATAGATGGCGGTGGTAAAGGTGTCATAGCTGAATACCGACACGGTGCCGAAATCGGCCAAGGTTTCCATCAGCGCCAAAATGGTGCCGCCGGCAATCCACGGCCGTGCCATGGGCAAAGCGATGCGGCGGAAAGACTGCCACGGTGACAACCCCAGAGAAGCGCCGGCCTCCAAGGCGCGTTGGCCCATGCTGCAAAAGGCGTTGCGCGCCAACAGATACACATAAGGGTAAAACGTGAGGCTCATCACCGCCGCCAGGCCGAAGCCGTTGCGCACATCGGGCAGGCCCTGTTCCCAACCTTGGCTTTCGCGCAACCAGGTACTGATGGGGCCGGTGTAGTCGAACAGGCCGAGTTGGGTAAAAGCCAATACATAGGCCGGCACTGCCAAGGGCAGCATCATGGCCCAGAAGAAGAAACCTCGCAGCGGAAAGTCGTACATGGCCGTCAGCCAAGCAGCGGACGTGCCGAGCAGTGCCACCCCGAAGCCGACGCCCAATACCAAATAGGCGGTGTTTTTGATCAGCACCGGCAATTGGTATTCCAGCAAAAATGCCCACAACTCGGCATCGAAATCGCCCAGCGCCGCCACAATGACCGACAGCGGCAACAGCAAGGCGGCCAGGCACAACAGCAGCCAAAAACGCGGCAGCAGGCGGGAAGCGGAAAAGGAGGCCATAGGTTTTCAGGTAGCCTGTTTGGATAAAGTTGGCGATTATCTTAGAGTTGGGATACGGATGCAAGCTGGCTAAGAAAATAAATGATATTCGATATTGTTTGTAAACAAGCTTCAGTGCTAAGATGCGGCCTGACTTTAACCGAGGCATTCCGGCCTATCTACCCTGAAACAGGAGAAAATCTGATGTTGAAAAAAAGTCTGTTTTTAGCTTTGACCGCCATCGGTGCGACCGCACCTTCTTTCGCCCAAGAGCTGGTGGTGTATTCTTCCCGTGCGGACAATCTGCTCAGACCGATTGCGCAAGCCTACCAACAAAAAACCGGCATCACCGTCAAACTGGTCAATGACAAAGCCGGCCCCCTGATGGAGCGTATGCGTGCAGAAGGCGCCAACAGCCCGGCCGACGTTTTGATTACGGTAGATGGCGGCAATTTGTGGCAGGCCACCCAAATGGACTTGCTGCGCACCGTCAACTCCAACACCCTGCGCACCAACATCCCCGCCCACCTGCGCGACCCGGGCAACAAATGGTTCGGCCTCTCCGTACGCGCCCGCACCATTTTCTACAACACCAACAAAGTGCGCCCCAACCAGTTGTCCACCTATGCCGACTTGGCCGATCCCAAATGGCGCGGCCGCCTCTGCCTGCGCACTTCCAACAATGTGTATAACCAGTCGCTGGTGGGCACCATGATTGCCAACGTCGGTGATGCACGCACCAAACAAATCGTACAGGGTTGGGTAGCCAATTTGGCCGCCGAACCGTTTGCCAACGACACCGCCATGCTGGAGGCCATCGGCGCCGGCCGTTGTGATGTCGGCATCGCCAACACCTACTACTACGGCCGCCTGATGGAGAAACAGCCCAACCTGCCCATCGGCATCTTCTTTGCCGACCAGCAGGGCCGCGGCACCCACGTGAACGTATCCGGTGCCGGCGTGGCCAAGCATAGCCGTCAGCCGGCCGAAGCGCAGAAATTCATCGAATGGCTCTCCGGCAGCGAAGCGCAAAACCTGTTTGCCGACCTCAACCACGAATACCCCGCCAACCCGCGCGTGAATCCCGATCCGAAAGTGGCGCGTTGGGGCCGCTTCAGGCAAGACGTGATCAACGTATCCGTTGCCGGCCGCAACCAACGCAAAGCCGTGATGCTGATGCAGCAGGCCGGTTACAAATAAATCCCGAACAGGTTTCCCCTCATCGCCGGAGCAGCACCTCTGCTCCGGTTTTTTTGCGTCTGTGTGGCTGCGATCTACGGGGCTGAGACCTTTGCAAAACCCCATCTGCGGCGCATTTCTGCCTTGTGCGTTTATGCCCTCGGGGTACTGCTCGCTCACTTGCCTATTTATCTGATGTGTCTGTCCCACGGGGATTCCTGGCGTTCACGTTCGCTGCGCTGCTACGCCTTGAACTGCACCCACGGCGGCCAAGGGCGCATCTGCTATAATCGCTCTCTTTTTTGATGGACCAACCCCCGATTATGCTTGTTCTCGGTATTGAATCCTCTTGCGATGAAACCGGCGTCGCGCTGTACGACACCGAACGCGGTCTGGTGGGCAACCAGTTGCACACCCAAATGGCGATGCACGCCGAATACGGCGGGGTGGTGCCCGAGCTGGCCAGTCGCGACCACATCCGCCGCCTGGTGCCGCTCACCCAAGCCTGCCTGGCCGAAGCGGGCAAAAACTATGCCGACATCGACGCCGTGGCCTACACCCAAGGTCCGGGCTTGGGCGGGGCTTTGTTGGCGGGTACGGCTTACGCCAATGCCTTGGCGTTTGCTTTGGGCAAACCGGTGGTGCCGGTGCATCATCTCGAAGGCCATTTGCTGTCGCCCTTGCTGGCCGAGGACCGGCCGGCGTTTCCCTTTGTCGCCCTTTTGGTTTCCGGCGGCCACACCCAGTTTATGGCCGTGCGCGGCATCGGCGACTACACCTTATTGGGCGAGAGCGTGGACGATGCGGCCGGCGAAGCCTTCGACAAAACCGCCAAACTGCTCGGCCTGCCGTATCCGGGCGGCGCCAAGCTGTCGGAGCTGGCCAAGGCCGGCGAAGCCGGACGGTTCGAATTTCCGCGGCCGATGCTGCATTCGGGCGACCTGCAAATGAGCTTTTCCGGCCTGAAGACCTCGGTGCTGACTGCAGTGGAAAAAGCCCGTGCCGAATACGGCGACAGGCTACCTGAAGACGTACGCAACAGCATTTGCCGCGCCTTTCAGGAGGCGGTGGTGGAGGTGCTGACCGCCAAAGCGAAAGCGGCTTTGCTGCAAACCGGTTTCCGCCGTTTGGTGGTGGCCGGCGGAGTGGGCGCCAATTGGCAGTTGCGTCAGGCTTTGTCGCAGTTGAGGGTCCGCCCTGCGCCCAAAGCGCCTGCCGAGGCGGTGCAAACGTATTTTCCGCCGCTGTCTTTGTGCACCGACAACGGCGCCATGATTGCTTTTGCCGGCGCCATGCGGGTGCGGGATGCCGAAACGGCGGCGGCGTTCAGCGTGCGCCCGCGCTGGCCGCTGACGGAAATTTGCAGCTGAATCGTAGCGGCATGAAAACAGGCTACCTGAAGGTTTCAGGTAGCCTGTTGTGCTTTTTGCGGTGTATCAAAACGCTTATTTGCTGCTTTCGGCTTTGGCCGGCTGGCGGGCGGCCTGGCCGAGTGAGGCCTGCCATTGCTGGGGCGATTTCACCAGTTCCAGCGCGCGGCGCAGCTGGTCGTCTTTTTCCGGATTCGGAATGTGGCGGGAAGACAGCGCTTCTTCTTCATTTTTGCCGTTCTCGGCTTCGGAAGCGGCTTTGCTTTCTGCTGCTTCGGCCGGGTCTGCCTGATGCTGCAGGGCGCGGCCTTTCACTTCGTTGCCGCCTTTGGGGTTGCCGATGTGGCCGGAGAGATCGGCTTCGCGGCTTTCGTAGCGGCGGTTTTTATCGGCCACTTCCACATCGGGCACGATGCCTTGCGCTTGGATGGAGCGGTCGTTCGGCGTGTAGTAGAGCTGGGTGGTCAGCTTGATGGCGCCGCCGTTGGAGAGTGGCATCACGGTTTGCACCGAGCCTTTGCCGAAACTTTGGGTGCCGACAATCACCGCGCGTTTGTGGTCTTGCAGGGCACCGGCCACGATTTCGGAAGCCGAAGCGGAGCCGGAATTGATCAGCACGGTGAGCGGGATGTTTTTCAGCTCGGGCGGCAAGTCGGCCAGCGGGTCGTTGCCGGCGCCCACGCGGTAGTCTTGCGGTTGGGCCTTCAGGCTCATGCTGGCACGGCCGTCGCGGCCTTTGGTGCTCACCACTGGCTGGCCGGGCTGCAGAAAGACGGCGGACACGCCCACCGCGCCGTTCAACAGGCCGCCCGGATCGTCACGCAAATCCAGAATCACGCCTTTGAGCGGGGCGTCGTTTTGGCGGCGCAGGGCTTTTACCGCATCGGCCAGCGCCGGCACGGTGCGCTCTTGGAACTGGCTGATGCGCACATAGCCATAGCCCGGCTCGATCAGGTGGTGGCGCACGCTGCGCACTTTGATGATGGCGCGGGTAAGGTGCACCACGATGGGTTTGGCTTCGTCTTTGCGGGTCAGCGTGAGGGTGATTTTGGTGTCCGGCTCGCCGCGCATGCGCTTGACCGCGTCGGTGACGCTCATGCCGCGGGTGGAGTCTTCGTCGATTTTGATGATGTAGTCGCCGCTGCGGATACCGGCCCGCTCGGCCGGGGTGTCTTCAATCGGCGACACCACTTTGATGAAGCCGTCTTCCGAGCCGATTTCCATGCCCAAACCGCCGAATTCGCCTTTGGTGGACTCCTGCAGGTCGGCGTAGTCTTTTACCGTCATGTATTCGGAATGCGGGTCGAGATTCGACACCATGCCTTTGAGGGCGCCTTCGAGAATTTCGTCGTCGTTTTTGTTTTCGTAATAGTTGGCTTTGATCTGGCCGTACACTTCGGCCATGGTGCGCAGCGAGTCCACCGGCAGGGCCTGTTTGCTGCCGCGGCTTTCGGCAAAGCTTTGTACGCTCAGGCTCACGGCGATGCCGGTGAAGGTGCCCAAGGTGTAGAGGGCGATTTTTTTGAAGGTTTGTTGGGACATCTTGTTTGTTTTCCAAATAACGGATGTAGGCGGAATGGGGTGCGTGCGGCCCGAAACGGCCGGCCGGGGCAGCGCACTTTAAGGCAAAGGCGCAACAGCAATCAAGTATCGGGCGGTAAAAAATGGCAAAACCGTTTGTCCGGCGGCTGAGGGCTGATCTCAGTCTGCATTTCGGCTTTTCAGGTAGCCTGTTGCGCCGGTGCGGGTAGGGCGGGTTTATCGGTTGTTTATTCGGATTCGCCGCCGCCGTCATCGCCGACCACGGGCGCGGCGGTGATCGGGGTGATGAGGCTGGCGAGGTTTAAGGCGGCCGGATTCAGGGTGGGATAGGCACTGAACACCGCCCGGTAGCCGCCGCTGGCGTTGGGGCGGATTTCGGTGTGGGCGCCGAGCGGGAAGGTGGCTTTGTTGGCCACGTGTCCGAAAGGGAAACCGGTGAGAATCGGAATGCCGGTGACGCGGCGCATGGTGTGGATGACGGAAGAGAAATCGTAGCTGCTGTCGTAAACGTCGCGGATATTGCCCATGCGGAAGTCGCCCAACACCACGGCCTGCTGTTTTTTCAGAATGCCGGCCAGATACAGGGTTTGCAGCATACGTTCGATGCGGTAGGGCTGTTCGCTCACGTCTTCCAAAAACAGAATGCCGCCTGCGATATCGGGCAGATAAGGGGTGCCGACCAAAGAAGCGATCACGCTGAGATTGCCGCCCCATAAAGTGCCTTGCAGCGGACGGAAATCCTGCGCCTGTACCGCATAGACGTCAATGGTGTGCTGGCTGCGCGTGCTGCCGTCGATAAACGACTGCATGGTGTAGGCCGTTGGTTGGATTTTACCGAATTCGCTATACAGCATGGGGCCGGCAAAGCTGGGGCAGTTGCCGCGGGCGAGCAGCGCCAATTGGGCGGCGCAAACGTCGCTGAAGCCGAAAAACAGGGTGCCGTGTTCGCGCATGCGGCTGCCCAAGGAAGCCCAATCGATGTGCGGCAGCAGGCGTACGGCGCCGTAGCCGCCGCGCAGGCCCATCAATACTTTCGGGGTGGCCACGCGGCCGGTGGCCACTTCTTGGAAGTCGGCAATTCTTTCGGCATCACTGCCGGCAAAGCGTTGGTAACGGCGCGATACGGCGTGTTGGTTGGTGATGACGAAACCGGCATCATACAGGCGGCGCAAGCCGCGTTCGGCTTGATCGGGTCGGGGGGCAAAACCCGACGTGGCCACCACGCGCAAGGTCTTGTCTTCTCCGCTGCCGCGGCCGGCAGCGGGTCGGCCGGCGGGCAGCACAGGGCGGACAGTGTTGCCGGAGGAGGAAGGGGCGGCGCTGGTGCCGCAAGCCTGTAGGATACCGGCGCTGGCCACCGCGGCGGAGGTTTGCAGAAAGTGGCGGCGGGAAGGGTTGTGTGTCTGCATGAATCGGGTTCTCGGTAAAGCTGGGGTTTCAGGTGGCCTGAGACTTTTGCAAAAACTTTATGTGCGGCGCCTGTTTGCATGGGTGTCGTTGGCTTGTCTGGCCGGGTATGTGATCTGTCTTTTCCGCAGGGATTCCCGGCGTACAGGCTTATTGTGTTACTGCGCCTTGAAGGGCATTCAGATCGGGGAGCAAAGGTCTCGGCTTGCGGTGCAGGCGGAAGCCGGCGGCCAACCATACCAGTTTTCTGCCTGTTTTGCTAAGGCGATTGAAACAATTTAACCGTTCGACATCTGCCCGCGCAGATAGGCGGCCAGTTTTTGCTGCCAGCCGTCGGGCAGCGGGTGTGTGCGCGTATGTTTGGGGGCGGCCCAAATCGGCGCGGGAAAGTGGGCGTCGTCTTCAAAGCGGGCGATGATGTGCCAATGCAGGTGCGGCACCATATTGCCCAGGCTGGCCAGATTGATTTTGCTGGGGCGCAGAATATGGCGCATCCCGGCTTCCACTTTGAATACGGCCTCCATCAGCTCCTGACGTTCGGCCGGGAGCAGGTCGGTCATTTCGGCAATGTGCTCCTGCCAGATCACGCGGCAGAAGGCGGGCACGCCGGGCTCGTCGTTTACTGCGATCACGCGCAGTTTCGGGGTTTGCCAAAGCAGGGTTTCCTTGGCGGGGTGGCACAATGGGCAGGGAGGAGGAGGCTGTGTCATGGCGGGTCATCACTCGGTAAGGAATTGAAAAATGGTCGGGGCAGGGGGCTTTTATTCCGCCGGAAAACGGGCATAATGTCGCGCTTTTTCCGCCGGCCAATCCGGGTGGTTTGGTGTGCGTTTCAGGTAGCCTGTTGCCCGAGCCGATCAGGCCGCATGATACCAGCGGCTGCAGGCTACCTGAAACCGCCGGCTGACCCAAATACTTCACCATCACAAAGAGCATAAACCATGAACACCACATCTGAAAAAGAAAAAGAAGTTGCTCCGCCTTCCCCCCTGCATGAGCTGTTCAGCCTGCATCACGACCAAGCCCATGCCGATAAGGTGGATGCGGCCATCCGCAATAATGTGCGCGTTTCCGGCACCAATTTGTGGGTATTGATGTTTGCGATTGCGATTGCCAGCATCGGCCTGAATGTGAACAGTACCGCCGTCATCATCGGCGCCATGTTGATTTCGCCCCTGATGGGCCCGATTGTGGGCATGGGCTATGGCGCGGCGGTAGGCGATGTCCGTCTGATCCGTTTGGCGGCGCGCAATATGATGGTGTTTATCCTCATCAGCCTGCTGACGGCCACGCTGTATTTTTTGATTACGCCGCTGGAACAGGCGCAAAGTGAGTTGCTGGCCCGCACCCAGCCAACCCTGTGGGACGTGCTGATTGCGTTTTTCGGCGGCAGTGCCGGCATCGTGGCCATCACGCGCAAGGATGGCGGTAACGTGATTCCCGGAGTGGCCATTGCCACCGCGCTCATGCCGCCCTTGTGTACCGCCGGTTTCGGCTTGGCGCACGGCAATTGGGGGTATTTTTTCGGCGCTTTTTATCTGTTCGCGATCAACTGTGTGTTCATCGCCTTTGCCACCTTGATTTTTTCTCGTCTGCTGAAATTACCGCGCCGCGGCTTGGTTACCGAGTCCACCCGCCGGGTGCACCGGGCGGTGATTTTGCTGGTGGTGGTGGCGGTGATGCTGCCCAGCAGCTATCTGGCCATGCGTTTGGTGCAAAAAGAAATTTTCAATACCAATGTGGCCTCGGTGGTGAAAGCGGCCCAGCAGGAGGAAGGCTTTTTTGTGCTGCGCAGCCACACCGACGACCGCCAAAAACTGGTGCGCCTCATCATCAACGGTGTGGGCAATGCTGAGCAAATCAGCCAACGCCTGCACCAAAAGCTGGAAGCGGCGGGTATTCGCGAACCGCAAGTGCAGGTGGTGTATGCGGGCGGCGATTCGGGCAATCTGGATGCGGTGCGTAAGGAAATCGAAGCCAGCCAGAACGATTCGCTGCGTCTGCAAGACCAGCTCAAACAACAGGCCGACTACATCCATACTCTGCAAACCAGTTTGAACGAGCAGAGCCAGAATGAAGCCGCCGTTTTAAAAGAGATCCGGGCGCAATATCCGGAAGTCAGACAATTGGCGGTCGGCCGCGGCGTGATGTGGGAGGAGGCCGAGCAGACAACTGCCGCTTCCGATGCCGTAGCAGCCAGTGCACCGGAGGTTCAAGAGGCGGAGCAGGCCGTTTTTGTTTGGATGTTGCTGCCGGAGCCGTTGTCGGAAAAGGAAAACCAACGCTTATCGGCTTGGTTGTCGCAACGAATGGAAGGTGAAAAGGTGCGTTTGGTGGTGAAATCGGTGACCGAACGCTAACCGTTATCCACTTTCATGGCTGAGGGTATCCGCCTGACACGGCTGTGAGCCGCGCCGGCTAAACCCAAGACCCGGAAGATAGGAACCAAAAGTTGTCATTGGTCTGCTGTTTCTTCAGATAAAGAGACCTTTGTAAAAAAACAGATGTGCATGCGTTTAAAGCCTAGCGTTCACGCTTGTTGCGCTGCTACGCCTTGAACTGCATCCACATCTGGCGGTTTTGCAAAGGTCTCAATGCGGACATACGCTGCAGATGAGGAAAAAGTCTTATGATGTTTATGGATTGCACTACCGCTTCACAAGAAAAAACAGGCTACCTGAATCGGTTTCAGGTAGCCTGTTGCGGTATGTTTCTTTTAATTGGCTGCTTCGCTGTTTAATTTTTGTGCGCCGCTTTGCAAGGGAAAACGCTTTTCCAAATACTGCATATAGAGCGCATAGAACGATTCGGCGGTGCGTTGGCCGGCCAACTCACGCATCTGCGCCAGTTTGGCGTCGCTGTCGGCAGGCAGTTCGACCGCCTGTACCTCAACCAATAAGGAGGCTTGCGGTAGCTTGATCACGGTGTAGGCCGGCTTGCCGTTTTGCGGACGGGCTTTCAGAATGGCCGAGAAGTTGTCCATGCCTAAGTTTTGCTGCAGCTGCGGCGAACCAATCTTCTCCACGCCAGACCAAGACAAGCCGGCGTGGTTGCCGCTGTTGGCTTTTTCCAAAGCTGCCGCAGCGGCGGCCTGGGCAAGTTTGGCGCTCTCGACGGCGATATAGTCTTGGCGCACTGCGGCTTTGGCTTCTTCAAAGGTTTGTTCGCGCGCTTGGCTCACATCGCTGGCCCGCAATACGCGCAACACGCCGTTGCCCATGTCCAAAACGTCGGAATTATGGCGGCGCACCACCACGTCGTCACCAAACATCGCCTCCAATACCGGTGCCGGCAGTTGGCTGGCTTCCGCTTCTGAACGGCTGAGCCAAGTTTCGTGTTTTTGCAGCGGCAGCTTCATTTGTTCAGCCACTTTTTGCAGGCTGTTGGGATGCTCGAATGCCAATTGCGACAATTTTTCGCGTTCGGTAATCAGGCTTTGCGAAGCTTTCCGGTTGCGCAATTCGGCTTCCAAACCTGCTTTGGCGGCTGCAAAGTCCGGCTTTTCCTGTCCGCTCGGCACAGCCATATTCTGATAAGCCTGTTGCAATTCTTCTGCCGTGACACTTTGTTGTTTGGCCAACTCTTCCACGCTCAGTTCGACATATTCTAGTTTTACCGCTAAAGGCAAAGCATAGTCTGCTTTGTGGGCATCGAAATATTTTTGTAGCAGATCATCGCTCGCCGGCACTTGGCCGGCAAATGACTTGGCCTCGAACGCCACGCTGCGCAGGCTGCGTTCACCGTCCATGACGGCAAGCAGCCTTTTGGCTTGAATATCGCTCACGATATTGCCGCCGGCCAGCAGGCTGAACATGGTTTGGCGGCGGTATTGATTGCGCATTTCTTCAATGAACTGGTCTTCGTTCAATCCACGCTGACGTAGATAGTTTTCGAAAGCGGCTTTACTGAATTGGCCGTCTATCTGAAACTGCGGGTCTTTCACCAATTCCTGCTGAATATGTTCCAAAGAAGGCTCGCCCACATTGGCTGCTCGGGCGCCGGCCTCCAAATACGCCTGCTGAACCAAGGTTTGGTAAACAGCCTGCTCGTCAAGCGGCGTGCCGCTGCTGCGGGCGGCACGAGCCAGCTCGTTGACTTGAAAAGTATTGATTTTGACATCGCCTACTTTGGCAATGTAGTCGCTGCCGGGCGCAGCCAAAGTGCCCACACCAAAGCCCACGAAAGCTACGGCGATTAAACCGAGTAAAATTTGGGCGGCAGTGCGGTTTTTTTCGACGATTTCAAACATGATGGGTAGATTGAAAGAAAAGGTTGATACGGAAAGGCGGCATTGTAACGGCTTTAACCGATGCTGACAAAGCCGGAAACAAACCTGTTTCCGGTCCCGTCAACCGGATTTGCATCGTACTCAAAGGCTACCTGAAACCCTATGCCATTTTTAAGTTTTAAGCGCGAGTGGTTTTAAATTTGTCTGCTAAACCATTCCACTTTGCCGATGACGGCAAAATCGTCTTCCGTCTGATGCAGATGAATTTGGAAAGCAGGATAAGATTCGTTGGCCGAAATCACATTCACCACGCCGCCGGGTACCAGTTGCAAGCGTTTGACCAATAGGTTCTCGTTGATCCGCAGCACATACAGGCCGTCTCGAGGCGTGGTTTCGCGCAGATTTACCAAAATCAGATCGCCATCATTGAGCACCCCTTCCATAGAGTCGCCTTTAACCGTGATGACGGCCAGCTGCGAGGCATCGGTTTTCATCAGGCGCTCGATGGTGTGGCGCTGAAAAGGGAGGGCTCCAACAGCCGCTTCGTCGCCCACCAAACGGCCGTGGCCCGCTGCGGCTTGAATGTCGTATTGGGGGATGAAGACAAAATCTTCAATGTCATACTGATTAGCCAGTGTGTCGCTCACGGTTTGCACCGCATTGCCGCTTGCGAAAGCATCGCCTTCTCCGGTCAGCAGCCAATCCAGAGAGCAGTGCTTCAATTCTTTAATTTTCAGAAGGGTTTCTGCTTTGGGCAGGCCATCCTCCTTCCAAATACGGCTGAAGCCGGCCAAAGTCATGCCGATGTCTGCCGCAATTTTTGAGGGCGTGGTGTGCGCACCCCACAGGAAAAGCAGCCTGTCTTTAAAGTTTTTCATAGCGAATACCTCAAAATATGTCTGTGTTGTATCTGAATCTTGGGCTGATTTTAATTTTTTATTTCATAAAAAGCAATATCTTGATTAAATCTTTAGAAAATCTGACTTGATATCTTTATTTTTTCTTAGTAAATTTTAGGTAAATCTTAATTTGAATAGATGGAGTAAAGAAATGTATCGCATTCGCCTGTTGATATTGAGTGGCATGCTTTTGCTGGGTTTTTCTGTTTTTTCCGGCAAAGAGCAGGTGATGGCTTCTCCGGCGGCGGTTTTGCCTGCAAGCTGCTCCGAAGTTTCAGCTCAGCTCTCCGCATCCGAACCAGTATCCGATGGCAGGAAAAAAGTATTCCAACTGCAATGTCAGGCAGAATGGGAGGTGGACATTCGTGCCGAGTGGTATGAAGAAATGAATCATCTAGAAAGCATGGCCGGTATTGTTTATGATCCGATCTGATCTGCGATCAGCATTACTCAGGCCTTATTCATGATGTCTTCTGCTCACAACTCTTTGTCCGGCCATCCTGCCGCTTCGGCCATCATGGCGACTTTCCGAAAATACGCCCCAACGGCAGCCGAGACGATTGAGCCTTATTTGGATGCCTTGCTGCATGCCCAAGAGGCGGGCCACAGTTTTATTGTTGTCGGTAAAGCGCAGGCTGCGGCATTAAGGCAAGCCGAGCCGATTGTGGGTGACGGTTCGTCAGCTAGCCCGCTGGTTTTGCAAGGGAATCGTTTATACAGTGCTAGGGTGTTTGCCTGGGAGCAGGAAATTGCCGAGCAGCTTTACCGATTGTCCGGCTTATCGGTCAGGCTACCTGATGACGGGTACATTCGGCGGCAGCTGGAGGCTTGGTTTCCCGGCCGGGCATCACAAGAACAAAAAGCCGCTGCGGCTTTGGCCTTGTTGCAGCCTTTTATTTTGATCAGCGGCGGGCCGGGAACAGGCAAAACCACTACGGTGGCGAAATTATTGGCTTTGCTGTGCGGCGAGGAAGAACGCTTGCCGCGTATTGCTTTGGCCGCGCCCACCGGTAAGGCCGCTGCCCACATGACGCGCTCCGTGCATGGGGCACTCGGCACATTTTCTTTGTCAGCCCCTGTTTACACACATCTGGCGGCTTTAGAGGGGCAAACCGTCCACCGGCTCCTGCGCTTGAATCCTTTGGATTCGACGGCAAAATATGATGCGCAGCAGCCCTTGCCTTACGACATCTTGGTTGTGGACGAAGCCTCTATGCTCGATTTCGCGCTGCTGTTGAAAATTTTGCGGGCTGTGCCGGACGGCGGCCGCTTGATTTTGCTGGGAGATGAGAACCAATTGCCTCCGGTGGGCATGGGCGCATTGCTGCCGGCTTTGGCGCAGTCAACGTGTCTGACGCCTCGGCAGAGTGAAATTGTGTCTGCTTGGCTACCTGAAAATATGCCGTTTGCCGTCAGTGATGAGCCGCCTCCCTTGTCTGCCCATGTGGCCAAGTTGACGCGCAGTCACCGCTTCAACCCGGAAAAAGGCGTGGGTGCGTTGGCACAAGCGGTTGTGGCCGGCTCGGCTGAATGCGCGGTGGCGGCTTTTTCACATTTCGAGAAGGATCTGTTTTGGCAGACTTCGTCTTTACCGGAATTGGCCCGGGCTTTTTTCCGGCAGCAGCAAACGTATTGGCAAGCCGTTTCGTCGGGTGATCCGGCTGCTTGCTTGATCGAGCAACAGCGCTGTGTGGTTTTGGCTGCGTTGCGTTCTGATGCGGAGGCCTTCAATCAGGTCTACCGCCGTTTATTGGCAAAAGCGGGCAAAGCCGGTCAAGACGGCTGGTTTGCCGGCCAGGTTTTGATGGCGGTAGAAAACGATTATGCCGTCAATGTTTTCAACGGCGACATCGGTATCGTTTTGCCGCATGAAGGCCGGTTGGTTGCTTTTTTCCCACATGCTGCAGGATACCGTCCGATTGCACTCAGCCGTTTGCCGCTTTGTGAAACCGCATTCGCAATGACGGTGCACAAAAGCCAAGGTTCTGAATATCGGGAGGTTTGGTTGCTGCCACCGCAGGGGCATTCGGCGCAATCGGGTGCTTTGTTTGACCGCAGCCTGCTTTACACTGCGGTTACCCGAGCCAAGGAAACCTTTGTGTATGCGGGAGATCCGGAAGGCTTGAAGCAAGCGGTCAAGCGGAAAAGCATACGCAACAACGGCTTGAAAGAAGCCATTGCTAAACAGTTTGCCCGAAGGGGTGGCTGAGAGAAGAGCTAGACAAAGATTCGGGTTTCGATGTGTGCTTTCCGATAAAAGAGCACATCGAAACCCGAATATTGCATTAAATATATGAAAATCAGTTGGTTTCTTGTTTATTCCATCAACAGGGCATCGGTTTTGGCGGCCATGATGAAATCATTACGGTGCAAACCTTGGATGCTGTGTGACCACCAAGTAACGGTGACTTTACCCCATTCGGTAAAAATGCCTGGGTGGTGGCCTTCGGTTTCGGCTAAATCGGCCAATCGGTTGCTGAAAGCCATGGCTTGCTTGAAGTTTTTGAAGCCAAACACTCGCTTCAGCTGCAAAACGCCGTCGATGACCACAGCTTGCCAGTCCGGGATCAGGCGCATCAATTCGGACAATTCGGCATCGCTGACTTTGGGCGCGTCTGCCCGGCAGGCCTCGCAGCGTTGTTGGGCCAATTCTGTGCTCATAGGGTCTCCTTTTGGTTTTTACCGGTTTCGTTCAAACTCGGGTGCGGGGCGAACAGGCCTTTTTGCATGGCGCGGCGCACCTCGGACATGATGTCGGTATCGGCAATCTCGAACAGGCTGTTCATATTGTCGATGACGTAATAAATCGGTTGGATGCGGTCGATGCGGTAAGGGGTGCGCAGTACGTCGGCTATATTGAATGGCCGGTGTTCGGGCGCATCACTCAGCGCATAGCGGGTTTCTGCCGGCGAACTCAAAATACCGCCGCCGTAAATGCGCCGCTCGTCTGCCTGGCCGCCGACCAAGCCGAATTCCACGGTAAACCAATACAGGCGGGCCAAAAACACCCGCTCTTCTTTAGAGGCCGCCAGGCCGAGTTTGCCGTAGGTTTCGTTGAAGGCAGCAAAGGCGGGGTGGGTGAGCAGGGGGCAGTGGCCGACGATTTCGTGGAAAATATCCGGCTCCTGAATGTATTGGAAATCCTCCTGCCTGCGGATGAATGTGGCCACCGGAAAAGCTTTGTTAGCCAAGAGATCGAAAAAACGGCTGAACGAAATCAGTGCCGGTACGGCTGCCGTGCGCCAGCCGGTGGTCTCCTGTAACACCGCATCTATCTCAGCCAGCTGGGGAATTCTGTCCCGAGGCAGTTTCAGCTTGGCCAAGCCGTCCATGTATGCCTGGCAGGCGCGGCCGGGTAGCGCCGGTTGCTGTTGCGCCATCAAGTCCTGCCACACCTGATTCTCCTCTTTGCTATAGCGGATGAAGCCATCGGCATCGGCCTCGCGGGCGACATAAGGTGCTTTCACAGCCGTCTCCATGCGTGTCTCCTGATGATTCAGATGGTTGCTTATTGTTATTGGTTTTTTCAGAGCCGGCTGCCGGATGTTCCGGCGGCCGGCCGCTTGCATTTGTTTGCCTGTTTTTTTATGGGCGCGCGGCTTCCAGATGCGGCAGGGCGGCACTCAGATCAATACCGGCGGCAGCGGCGGTTTGCAGCAATTGTTGCGGGTCGGCGCCTGCGGCGGCTTCGGCCAGCGCCCACAGAATCGAGCTACGGGTACCGGTGCGGCAGAAAGCCAATACGGGGCTGTGGCTTTGGGCCACGGCTTCGGCGAAGGTTTTCGCATCGCTTAATTGGATTTGCGGCGCCACCACCGGCTGATGGATAAAGTGCTCGATGCCGGCTTCGGCGGCCCACTGGCGCAGCTGCTCAGTAGAGGGTTGGCCGGGTTCTTCGCCTTCGGGGCGGTTGCAGATGAGGGTGCGGATGCCCTGCGCGGCGGCGGCTTCGATTTCGGCACGGCCGACTTGCGGGGCAACAAACAGTTTGGGGCTGAGTTGGCCGAATGACATATCGGGTCCTTTCTATGGGTTCGGAAAAGGCTTTCAGGTAGCCTGTTACGGTGGAATGGTAACGGAAAGCGCTGCTTGAGGCTACCTGAAAGCCGACGGAGTTGCCATTTGTCCTGCCGAGCAGTGTGCGGAATGCCCTGTGCCGACGGCCAGCGCACAAGCCGTCCATCGGCTATAATCCGCCCGCTATGAAAAACCAAACCGAACATGCTTCCCCCACCTGCTTCCATTGCGGCTTGGATGTGCCCGCCTCGGTGGATTTGCCGGTGGTTTTCGAAGGGGAAACCCACCCCACCTGCTGCGCCGGCTGCCAAGCGGTGGCCGAGAGCATTATCGCTGCCGGCTTGGGCAGCTATTACCACCGCCGCACGGCCGATGCCGAGCGTGCCGCCCTGCCGCCGCCGGATGTGTTGGAACAGCTCAAACTGTACGATCTGCCCGATGTGCAGGCCGAGTTTGTGGAAACCCTTTCCGAGCACGAGCGCGAGGCGGTGTTAATGTTGGGTGGGGTGACTTGTGCCGCTTGTGTGTGGCTGATCGAGCAGCAGCTGTTGCGCTTGGACGGCGTGCTGCGGGCTGAAGTCAATTACAGCACCTTGCGCGCGCGGGTGGCTTGGGACAACAGCCGCGTGGCTTTGTCGGACATTCTGCTGTGCGTGCGCCGCACCGGCTACGAGGCCGCACCTTACGATGCCAACAAGCTGGAAGTGCAGGCGCAAGCGGAACGGCGGCAGGCGCTGACCCGCTTGTGGGTGGCCGGTTTGGCGATGATGCAGGTGATGATGTACATCATTCCGGTGTATCTCTACGGCGGCGAAATCGAGCCGTGGTTTTTGTGGATACTGCATTGGGCCAATATGATTCTCACCCTGCCGGTGATGTTTTATTCGGCGGTGCCGTTTTTCAAAGGCGCTTGGCGCGACATCAAAAACCGCCGCTTAGGCATGGATACGCCGGTGGCGCTGGCCATCTCGGCGGCATTCGGCGCCAGTTTTGTGGCGCTGGTGCTGGGCTACGAGCGCGGTATTTATTTCGATTCGGTGTCGATGTTTGTGTTTCTGTTGCTGGGCGGCCGCTATTTGGAACAGATGGCGCGGCGCAAAGCAGGCGATGCCGCCGAGCGTTTGGTGAAACTGGTGCCGGCATTCTGCCACCGCCTGCCCGCTTATCCCGATACCGCACAGATGGAAGAAGCGGTGGTGGCGCGGCTGCAGAGCGGCGAGGTGGTGTTGGTGAAAGCCGGCGAAGTGGTGCCGGTGGACGGCGAGGTGTTGTCCGGCGAGAGCGAGGTGAATGAGGCCATCCTCACCGGTGAGAGTCTGCCGGTGGCGAAATATGCCGGTTCAGCCGTCACCGCCGGCACTTTAAATATTGGCAGCCCGCTGGTGGTGCGGGTGTCGGAAACCGGTTCGGGCACCCGTTTGGGCCACATCGTGCGCCTGCTCGACCGCGCTTTGGCGGAAAAACCGCGCATGGTAGAGCTGGCCGACCGCCATGCTTCTTCTTTTGTGTTGGGGCTGCTGCTGCTGAGCGCTGTGGTGTTCGGTGTGTGGCTGTATCTGGCGGATTTTGAAACGGCTTGGTGGATTACGGTGTCGCTGCTGGTGGTGACCTGTCCGTGCGCTTTGTCGCTGGCCACGCCGGCGGCGCTGGCAGCCAGCACCGGCCGTTTGGCGGGCGAGGGCGTGCTGATCGGCCGCGGCCACAGTTTGGAAACGCTGGCCAAGGTGGACACCGTAGTGCTGGATAAAACCGGCACCCTCACCGAAGGCCGCTTGGCGGTGGAAGACATTTTGCTGGCCGAGGGCGTCAGCCGCGAACAGGCGGTGGCGATGGCACAGGCTTTGGAGCGGCAGTCGGAACACCCGGTGGCGCAGGCCCTGATGGCGCTGCCGGCGGCCGGCGTTTCAGGTAGCCTGCAGCCGCGGCAAACCCTCAACCGCGTCGGCCACGGCATGGCGGCGGTGTTCGACGGCGACGGGCAGGAAGAATGGCGCATCGGCCGTTTGGCCTATGTGGCCGAAATCGCCGGCAGGCTACCTGAAAGCCTGCACACCGAATACGCCGGCACCGCGGTTTATTTGGGCCACCGCCGCGGTTTCGCCGCCGTTTTCCTGCTGCAGGACCAAATCAAAAACGGCGTGGCCGATATGGTGGCCGCCCTGCACGCACAGGGTTTGCGCCTGCATCTGCTCAGCGGCGACCGCGAAGCGGCGGTGCAGAGCGTGGCCCGGCGGCTCGGCTTGGACGCCTTGCGCGCCGAAGCCGCGCCCGAAGACAAACTGGTTTATGTGCAGGATTTGCAGGCAAAAGGCCGCTGCGTGCTGATGGTGGGCGACGGCATCAACGACGCGCCGGTGCTGGCGCAGGCCGATGTGTCGGTAGCGGTGGCCGAGGGGGCGGATGTGGCGCGCGAAGGCGCAGACGTGCTGCTGATCAACAGCGATATGCGCATTTTGCCCGAACTCACCGCCGCTGCCCGCCGCACCCGCCGCATCATCCGCGAGAACCTGTGGTGGGCCACCGCCTACAACCTGATTGCCGTGCCGCTGGCCGCCTTCGGCTATGTGACGCCTTTTGTGGCTGCCTTGGGCATGAGCCTCAGCTCGCTGTTGGTCTCCGCCAATGCCTTGCGCCTATTGCGCAAATAGTGCCGGGTTTTCGCTTAGCAGAAAGCCGCGCGGCCTGCTTTCAGGTAGCCTGTTGCCGTGCCCTTCACATCAACACTACACCGTTAAAGGACATCCATGAACCCCGTTGTCGAACTGAAAATCCTCCATCCCCAAATGCAAAACGCACTGCCGGCATACGCCACCCCCGGCTCGGCCGGCCTGGACTTGCGCGCCTGCTTGGACGAAGCCGTTACCCTGCCGCCGGGCGGCACGCTTCTGGTGCCCACCGGCATTGCCATGCATCTGGCCGACCCCAATTACGCCGCCATGCTGCTGCCGCGCTCCGGCCTCGGCCACAAAAACGGCATCGTGCTGGGCAATCTGGTAGGCTTGATCGACTCCGATTATCAGGGCGAGTTGAAAGTGTCGCTGTGGAACCGCAGCTCGGAGCCGTTTGTGGTGGAGCCGATGGCGCGGATTGCGCAGATGGTGATCGTGCCGGTGTTGCAGGCTTCGTTTCAGGTGGTAGACGAATTTGCCGCCAGCCAACGCGGCGAAGGCGGCTTCGGCAGCACAGGCCGCGCCTGAGGCTACCTGAAACCTTCCGCCCGATTCGGGTATCATGCTGTTTATTGTGTCTGCAAGAAAGCCGAACATGAATCTGAGCAACCACTTCCTCATTGCCATGCCCGATATGCGCGATCCGTTTTTTTCAGGTAGCGTGGTGTATGTTTGCGATTATTCCGACGAAGGCGCCACCGGCGTGGTGATCAACAAACCTTCGCCGCTACCGGTGCGGAAGGTGCTCGAATCGATGCAGCACCGCGTGCCGCCGTATTTCGCCGAAGGTTATGTGTTGGTGGGCGGGCCGGTGCAGACCGACCGCGGCTTTCTGCTGCACACGCCGGCCGGCAGTTGGAAAAGCAGTTTGGCGGTGAACAACGATATCGCGCTGACTTCTTCCGACGACATTCTGGCCCATCTGGAAGACGAAGCGCAGGTGCATAAAGCGCTGCTGTTTATGGGCTATTCCGGTTGGAGCCCCGGGCAGCTGGAGCAGGAACTGGCCGACAACAGCTGGCTCACCGTGCCGGCGGATTTGGACATTGTGTTCGACCTGCCGCACGAAGCGCGCTACGACGCCGCCATCAAGCTCTTGAACATCGTGCCCGAGCAGCTGGGGGCCGGCGGCCATGCTTAAACCGATGCACGGCACCACGCTGGCTTTCGATTTCGGCGAAACCCGCATCGGCGTGGCACAAGGCGATGCCGAAATCGGTATCGCCCACCCGCTGGCGACGGTAGCGGGGGAGGGCAACGAAGTGAAGTTCGCCGCCATCGCCAAGCTGGTGGCGCAATGGCAGCCGGTGCAGCTGGTGGTCGGGCTGCCGCTGCATACCGACGGCAGCGAACACGAACTCACCCGCCTGGCACGCAAATTCGGCCGCCGCCTGCACGGCCGTTTCGGCCTGCCGGTGTATTGGGTGGACGAACGGCTGACTTCGCTGTATGCCGAAAGCCTGCTGGCCGAAGCCGGCCTGCGCGGACGCAAACAAAAGCCGGTGCTCGACCAAGTGGCGGCACAGGCCATTTTGCAGGGCTTTTTCGAAAGCGGCTGGGTAGAAATGTTTCACGGGCGCACGGCAGATTAGCGCCGCTTCGGATGCGCCAACAAAAAACCTGTCTTGGCCCGTATCGCGGTCAAGACAGGTTTTTTGCACAGCGGAAAACGGGTTTTACACCTCTTCCGGTTTCGGACGCCACAACACCAGCTGTTTGCCGATGTGCTGCACCAGCAGGGCGTCAACGGCTTCGCACAGGGCTTCGGCCACGGCAATGCGCTCCTGGCGGTCGTCGCCGGCTACCTGAACCTTAATCAGCTCGTGGGCGGTGAGATTGGCATCGGTTTCGCGGACCACGGCATCGGTGAGGCCGTTTTGGCCCACCATCACCACGGCGTGCAAATGGTGGGCGCGCTGTTTCAGCCCGGCGATTTCTTTGGTGCTCAGTTTGGGTAAAGACATATTCTTCAACGGGTTCGACAAAATGGAAAGCGGCGCATTATAGCCGATATCCGTGTTGTTTTCCTGCGCTTGTGATAAAATCCCCCGCTTTGTTTACCATTTTGTTTTGAAAGAAATATTGTGATCAGCACCAACAACATTACCATGCAGTTCGGCGCCAAGCCGCTGTTTGAAAACGTGTCCGTGAAGTTCGGCGAAGGCAACCGCTACGGCCTGATCGGCGCCAACGGCTCGGGCAAATCGACGTTTATGAAAATCCTCGGCGGCGATTTGGAGCAAACCGGCGGCGAAGTGGCCATCGAACACGGCGTGCGTTTGGGCAAGCTGCGCCAAGACCAGTTCGCCTACGAAGACATGCGCGTGCTCGACGTGGTGATGATGGGGCACACCGAAATGTGGGCGGCGATGACCGAACGCGACGCCATTTACGCCAATCCCGAGGCCACCGAAGACGACTACATGCAGGCGGCCGAATTGGAAGCCAAATTTGCCGAATACGACGGCTACACCGCCGAAGCGCGCGCCGCCGAGCTCTTAAGCGGAGTGGGCATCGACGAATCGCTGCACAACGCCACCATGAGCGAAGTCGCGCCCGGCTTCAAACTGCGCGTGCTGCTGGCGCAGGCGCTGTTTTCCAAGCCCGATGTGCTGCTGTTGGACGAGCCCACCAACAACTTGGACATCAACACCATCCGCTGGCTGGAAGGCGTGCTCAACCAATACGACTCCACCATGATCATCATCTCGCACGACCGCCACTTCCTCAACGAAGTGTGCAACCACATGGCGGATTTGGACTACAACACCATCACCATCTACCCCGGCAATTACGACGACTACATGCTGGCCTCGGCTCAGGCTCGCGAACGCACCATGAAAGACAACGCCAAAGCCAAAGAAAAACTGCAGGAGCTGCAGGAATTCGTGGCCCGCTTCTCGGCCAACAAATCCAAGGCCCGCCAGGCCACCAGCCGCCTGAAACAGGCCGACAAGATCAAAGCCGAGATGGTGGAAGTGAAGCCCTCCACCCGCCAAAACCCCTATATCCGTTTTGAAATGGACGAAAAATCCAAGCTGCACCGTCAGGCGGTGGAAGTGGAAGGTTTGGCCAAATCCTTCGACAAAAAATTGTTTGAAAAACTCAGCTTTATTTTGGAAGCCGGCGAGCGCCTGGCCATCATCGGCCCCAACGGCGCGGGCAAATCCACGCTCTTGAAGCTGTTGGCCGGCGCCTATAAAGCCGAATACGCCGAAGGCATCACCCCCGATGCCGGCAGCATCAAATGGGCGGAAAAAGCCAGCGTCGGCTATTATCCGCAAGACCACGAAAACGATTTCGACGTGGCGATGGACCTCACCGAATGGATGCGCCAATGGGGCCAGGAAGGCGACGACGAACAAGTGATCCGCGGCACGCTCGGCCGCCTGCTGTTTGGTGGCAGCGATGTGGTGAAGCAGGTGAAAGTGCTCTCCGGCGGCGAAAAAGGGCGCATGCTGTACGGCAAACTGCTGCTGCTCAAGCCCAATGTGCTGATCATGGATGAACCCACCAACCATATGGACATGGAAAGCATCGAGTCGCTGAATATGGCTTTGGAAAAATACAAAGGCACGCTGATTTTCGTTTCGCACGACCGCCAGTTTGTGTCCTCCCTTGCCACCCAAGTGATTGAGCTGGACGGCAACGGCGGCTACGAACATTATCTGGGCGATTACGAAAGCTATTTGGAAAAGAAAGGCTTGGCCTAATTTCCTGCTAAACAGGCTACCTGAAAGGCGGATGACGGTTTTCAGGTAGCCTGTTGTCCACTCTATACTTCTTTACACACATCATGAGCCAAGACAAACCGAACACCACCCCCATCGAGCGCCCGGTGCTTACCCCGCCCGGCGGCGAAAAGAAAGTGCTGCTGCATTCCTGCTGTGCCCCCTGCAGCGGCGAAGTGATGGAAGCCATGCTCGCCTCGGGCATCGATTTCACCATCTACTTCTACAACCCCAATATCCACCCCAAAAAAGAATACGAAATCCGCAAAAACGAAAACATCGCCTTTGCCGAAAAGCATGGTATTCCGTTTATCGACGCCGATTACGATGTGGACAACTGGTTCGAGCGGGCACGCGGCATGGAGATGGACCCCGAACGCGGCCGCCGCTGCACCATGTGTTTCGACATGCGCTTCGAACGCACCGCGCTGTATGCCCACGAACACGGCTTTCCGGTGATCACCAGCTCGCTGGGTATTTCGCGCTGGAAAAACATGAACCAAATCAACGAATGCGGCGTGCGTGCGGCCGAAAAATACCCTGGCCTCACCTATTGGGAATACAACTGGCGCAAAGGCGGCGGCAGCGCGCGCATGATCGAAATCAGCAAACGCGAGCATTTCTACCAGCAGGAATACTGCGGCTGCGCCTATTCCCTGCGCGATACCAACCACCACCGCAAATCACAGGGCAGGGCGCCGATTAAAATCGGCGTGAAGTATTACGGCGATGAAGAAGCCTAATATTTCTGCGGCCTTTCTTTTCAGGTAGCCTGGCGCCATGCTTGCCGCATCTGCTTACGGTTTCCGCTACCGCCGCTGGGTTGTGGCGGCCGTTTTATTATATTGTTTGACCGCGATCTGGCTGCTTACGGGCAGCCCGTGGTCGGCATGGTTTTTGTCGCTGGCCTTGCTGTATGCAGCGGAGCCGGCCGCCGCCGCGCTGACTACGCCGTATTTTGCCACATTGGAAAACGGCAGCCTGATTTTCTGCGGCTATTTCGGCCGCATCCGCTACCGCTTTGCCCTTCAAGGCAATGTGTTCGAATACCGGCAAACCCAACACGGCTGGCAAAGACGCTGCCAACTGCTGGTGCATACTCCGCAGCGCCGCCATGCCCTTGTTTTAGACGCCTGTGCGCACCGCGTTTTTCCTGCTCACCGACCTCAGTCGCGCCGCCGACACCCCCTTTTTCCGTCTCTCACAGCAACATCAGCATCCTTGCCATGTTGCCTCCGTTCTGATTTCGAAAGACCCGCCATGAATTTTCAAGACCACCTCGCCACTTTTCCCGACATCGCCCACCTAGCCGGCTTGGATATTGAAGACGCCGCCGGCCATACCGTGCACCACATCCCCGCCGTAGAAGGCAAGCTCGGTTCGCTCAAACTGTATTACGCCCTCTGTCAGCGTTTCAACGGCCGCTTGGATGCCGAAGCCGCCGCGCAGGGCCTGCTCTGGTTTGCCGAGCACACCGCTGATGCACAGGCCCATCCGGGCAAGCATCCCAACGTAGATTTTCTGCAAACCGTTGCTGCAGAGCACCAAGTCTTTCGCCTCAAGCCCTTAAGCAAATAAATGCTCAGAAAGCGGCTCAAAAATCTTTCAGGTAGCCCGTATGCCCCGATATACGGGCACTTGCCAATTTTTCTGCCGCATGGGATAGTAGCGCCCGCCTGATAAAAACCATGCCAAAATCGACAAAGGAGCCTGTTTCATGACCCGTCCCGTTATCGGCATTCCGGCCGACATCAAATACCAGGGGCAATGGCCGTTCCATTCGGTCGGCGACAAATATGTGCACGCCGTGCAAACCGCAGTGGGCGACGTGATGATTTTGCCTGCCTTGGGCGACCAAAGCGTATTGGCCCGTTTCCTGCCGCTGCTGGACGGCCTGTTTCTTACCGGTTCGCTCTCCAACGTCGAGCCGCACCACTACGGCGAACCGCCCGCTCGCGAAGGCACCCTGCACGACCCCGCCCGCGATGCCACCACGCTGCCGCTGATCCAAACCGTGATCGACATGGGCATGCCTCTCTTCGGCGTGTGCCGCGGTTTTCAGGAAATCAACGTCGCATTCGGCGGCACCTTGCATCAGCACATCCAGGAACTGCCGGGCAAGATGGACCACCGCGAGCCGCCCGAAGGCGACATCCCCACCCTCTATGCCGACGCCCACGAGGCCCATTTGCAGGCTGATAGCCTGCTTAAGCAATGGCTGGACGGCGCCGACACCATCACTATTAATTCCTTGCACCAGCAGGGCATCAAAGATTTGGGCCGCGGCCTCTCCGTAGAGGCGCTGGCGCCCGACGGCATCGTGGAAGCCTTCCGCATCGACGCCGCCCGCCATTTCGGCTATGCCGTGCAATGGCACCCCGAATGGCTGTTCAACGAAAAACCGGCCTCCGTTGCCCTCTTCAAGGCTTTCAAAGAAGCCTGCGAAGCCTACCGGGCAGGCAAATTCTGAGCACAGGCTACCTGAAAACCATCGGCAACACGGTTTCAGGTAGCCTGATTTGCAACAGCGTGTGTGAAGTCTTTGCCGACATCCGTTCGGCAGCTGTTTTCGGTACCATTTGAAGGAGAATACGATGTCTTACCTCAAATCCATGGTTTTACTGAGCGCCAGCCTGGCCTTGTCCGCCCCCGCCATCGCCGCCGCCGACGGACAGAGCGATCCTTACGAATGCCAACCGCGGCAGATACAAAAAGACGAGCGCTTTCCGTTTAGTGTTGATGCGCAAGATGGCCTGTGGGTTGTGATGATCCAAGGCGATATCCGTGTGCGGCTCTACAAAGGCAATGACGACATCACCCAACGTATGGAGTCGCGTTTGGACGGCGATACCGGCCAAGCCAATCTGTTTTTGGAACTGCACGGTGCGCGAAAGAATGACCGCGGACGCTATTTGATTGAAATCGAACAGGGCGGCCGGGGCAGCATCTGCGTGGCCGCCCCCGGCTAAGCGGCTTACTGCCTATCATGGGCCGGCTGCGGAAACCATCCGTTGAACCTGCCCGCAAACACCCGATTCAGGCTGCCTGAAAGCCGGTTTCTCCTTCAGGTAGCCTGTTAATGCAGCCTTCAGCTGCACCCATTCCAACGACAAACGAAACCACCAGAAACGAGGATGACCCCATTATGCTAAACCCAGATATCGAACAGTGGCTGAAAGACAATCACATCACCGAAGTGGAATGTATTCTGCCCGACATCACCGGCGTGGCCCGCGGCAAGATTATTCCCAAAGACAAATTCTTATCGGAGCCGGAAATGCGCCTGCCCGAAGTGGTGCTGATCCAAACCGTTACCGGCGATTTCCCCAGCGACGACATGCTGGATCTGACCGACCCCGATATGGAACTGCGCCCCGACCCCAGCACCATCCGTCATGTGCCCTGGGCGCAAGACCCCACCGCCAGCCTGATTTTCGACTGCTTCACCCCCGAAGGCCTGCCAGTGGAAACTTCGCCACGCAATGTGCTGCGCCGCGTGCTCAAGTTGTATGAAAACATCGGCCTGGCGCCGGTGATTGCGCCGGAAATGGAATTTTATCTGGTGGCGCAAAACCCCGACCCCGATATTCCCCTGGTGCCGCCCATCGGCCGCACCGGCCGCAAAGAGTTCGGCCGCCGTTCCTACGCCATTGACGCGGTCAACGAATTCGATCCCCTGTTTGAAGAAATTTACGATTACTGCGACAAGCAGAATCTGGAAGTGGACACCCTGATTCACGAGCTGGGCCCGGCGCAAATGGAAATCAATTTCCTGCACGGCAACGCCATGGATTTGTGCGACCAAGTATTTCTCTTCAAGCGCACCGTGCGCGAGGCGGCCTTCCACCACAATATGTACGCCACCTTCATGGCCAAACCCTTGGAAGGCGAGCCCGGCAGCGCCATGCACGTGCACCAAAGCCTGACCCACATCGAAAGCGGCAAAAACGCCTTCAGCAACCAGGAAGACGGTTCGCCGTCCGAGCTGTTTTTCCACTTCATCGGCGGCCTGCAAAAATACCTGCCCGAAACCATGCCGATTTTTGCGCCGTATGTGAACTCTTTCCGCCGCCTCACCCGCTACACCGCTGCTCCCACCAATGTGGAGTGGGGCTACGACAACCGCACCGTGGGTTTGCGCGTGCCGCGCTCCTCGCCGCAAGGCCGCCGTGTGGAAAATCGCCTGCCCGGCGTGGACGTCAATCCCTATCTGGCGGTGGCCTGTTCGCTGGCCTGCGGCTATTTGGGCATCAAGGAAAAACTGCAGCCCAGCGCGCCGAATTTCTCCAACGCCTATGAGCTGCCTTACCAATTCCCCACCACGGTGGAAGAATCCATCGAGCGCCTGCGCACTTGCGAGCCGATTCACGAGGTATTGGGCAAACGTTTTGTGGAAATGTACATCGGCTTGAAAGAGAAAGAAGTGGCCGAATACTTCCGCGTCATCAGCCCGTGGGAGCGCAAATACCTGCTGCTGCACGTTTAAGTGTCAAAACAAACGGCTTTCAGGTAGCCGGTGAGGCTACCTGAAACGGCAGACGCAAACCAAACGGAAAGTTTTGTGATGCAGTTGAAAACCTACGCCCCTTTGCTGTTTCTGGCTTTCTGGAGCATTGGCGCCATCGCCACCAAGGTCGGTCTGCAATATGCCGATGTCTGGTCGTTCTTGCTGTTGCGGATGGCCGTGGCGCTGGCCTTGCTCGGTTTGGCCATCGCCTGGCTGCGCCCGCCGCTGAAAGTGGCAGCCGGCCAATGGCCGTGGCTCTTGCTGTGCGGGTTTTTGATCCAAGTGGTGTACATCAGCTGTTATTTTCTGAGCATCCGCCATCATCTTTCGCCGGGCTTGGTGACGATTGTATTGGCTTTGCAGCCGCTGGCCACCGCGCTGTTACTGCGCGATGTCCGCAGTTTAACCGGTATGCTCTGCTTGGTTGCTGGCTTCGCCGGCGTGGTGCTGGCCGTGTACGGCGCCAAGGATTTGGGCAGCGTCAACGGCTTGGGGCTGCTGTTTGCGGTGGCGGCCATGCTCTCGTTCAGCCTCGGTTCGATGGTGCAGAAACGGCTCGACGGCCACCTGCTGCCGCTGACCGCTTTGCAATACGCCCTTGCCTTGCCGGTGTACTTGCTGGCAGTATGGCATCAAGGCTGGCAAGTGCAATGGAGCTGGCCTTTTGTCGGCGCTTTGGCTTGGATGGGCGGCTTGGTGTCGGTGGGGGCGCTGCTGCTGTTTTTCTATCGCAGGGCGCGGTGAGCCGGGTGAATGCCGTGTTGTATTTGGTGCCGGTGTGTACCTTACTGCTGGATTATTGGGTGTTCGGCACACCCATCGGCATCTTGACCGTTGGCGGCATGTTGTTGGTGGTCGGTTCGGTATGGCTGCTGCGCCGCAGTGTTGAGTGATGCCTTCCGGCTGGCGGCTGCGGATGTCGGCCCGAACCCCATCGTCATGATTTCAATGAAATCGTAAACCGGTTTTCGAGCCGCCGTTTTCCGAACCGGACGGCCATTGGCTATAATATTTCCATTCGGGCGATATGATCCCGATTATTTTGTTGATAACCTTTATTTTTCAAAGGAGTAAAGCATGAGCAAACAAGACTACAGCCGCCAAGACGGCAAACACCACCTCCACCCCTTCTCCGACAACGCCGCTCTGGCACGCGAAGGCGTGCGCGTGATGGTGAAGGCCAAAGGCATTTATGTGTATGACGACGAGGGCAACGAAATCCTCGACGGCATGGCCGGCCTGTGGTGCGTGAACATCGGCTACGGCCGCAAAGAGCTGGCCAAAGTGGCCAAAAAACAGATGAAGGAGCTGCCGTTCTACAACACCTTCTTCAAAACCACCCACCCCGCAGTAGTGGAATTGTCTTCCACCATCACCGACATCGCGCCGTCCGGCTTCAACCACGTGTTCTACACCGGTTCCGGCTCCGAATCGGTAGACACCATGATGCGCATGGTGCGCCACTACTGGGCGTCGGTGGGCAAGCCGCAGAAAAAAGTGATCATCGGCCGTTGGAACGGCTACCACGGCTCCACCATCGGCGGCGCCAGCCTGGGCGGCATGAAAGGCATGCACAACCAAGGCGATTTGCCGATTCCGAATGTGGTGCACATTGAGCAGCCTTGGTATTACGGCTTGGCCAAAGACGGCGAAACCCCGGAAGAATTCGGCCTGCGCGCCGCCAATTGGCTGGAAGAGAAAATCGAAGAAATCGGCGCCGACAAGATTGCGGCTTTCGTCGGCGAGCCGATTCAAGGTGCCGGCGGCGTGATCATCCCGCCGAAAACCTACTGGCCGCGCATCGAAGAAATCTGCCGCAAGCACGACATTCTTTTGGTGGCCGACGAAGTGATCTGCGGTTTCGGCCGCACAGGCAACTGGTTCGGCCATGAAACCATGGGCTTCAAACCGGATATCTTTACCACTGCCAAAGGCCTGTCTTCCGGCTACCTGCCCATCGGCGCGGTGCTGGTGAACGACAAAGTGGCCGAAGGCCTGAAAGCCGGCGGCGAGTTCAACCACGGCTTTACCTACTCCGGCCACCCCGTGGCGGCCGCCGTGGCCAAGAAAAACCTGGAAATCCTGCAAGACGAAGGCATTGTTGATCAGGTGAAAAACGAAACCGGCCCGTACATGAAAAAACGCTGGGAAGAAACCTTCAGCCAATTCAAATACGTGGACGACATCCGCAGCGAAGGTTTGATTTGCGGCTTCACTCTGGTGAAAGACAAAGCCACGCGCGAGCTGTTCCCCAATACCGGCGAAACCGGCCTGATGTGCCGCGACATTTTCTTCAAAAACAACCTCATCATGCGCGCCTGCGGCGACCATATGGTGGCCGCGCCCCCCTTGGTGATGACCAAAAAAGAAATCGACAAAATGCTGGCCGTTGCCGAACAGTGCATGCGCGAGTTTGAGCAAATGATGGACAAGAAACTGGCCAAAGAAGAAAAAGCCGGAAAAAAAGAAGAAAAATCTGATCAATAAGCCGATTAAGCGGTGAATCGGGCTACCTGAAAACGGGCGGGCAGGTTTCTGCCAAGCGAAAGCCTTTTCAGGTAGCCTTTCTTAAACATCGAATTGCTGCATAGGCTGAAAATAGCCAGCCTGAAAAGCACAAGCAGGAGCCGGGAGGGGCGCCGGATTCTGCCTGCCTTAACCGCCCCCAACGCAACCCACTCATCAACAGGAGAAATCATGAAAATGAAATGGATGGCCCTGATGTTGGCCGCCTACACCCCCTTGGCCCTGGCGCAGGAGGTGGTGATTTTCGGCGACAGCTTAAGCGATGTCGGCCAAAAAGGCTGGGCCGACCGAGCCGATAAGCATGTCCATTTAAAAGCCAGCTACCTGAAAGCCGACGGCAGCGAAAACCTGCTCTACGGCGAGCATGTGGCGCAAGCCTTGGGCGGCAATCCGAAAGCGGCCTTCCCGCTGGATGCGGCTGCCGCGCCCGGCACCAACTACGCCCACAGCGGCGGCGTGGTGGTGGGCAGCAACAGCTCGGCCAATATGGCGCTCAACGAACGCGTGGCGCTCGATAAGCAGATCGATGCTTATCTGGCCTCGGGTAAAGCCAACCCCGACCATCTGCATATTCTTTGGGGCGGCGGTAACGATATGGCCGCCATTTTGACCGATGCTGCCGGCAAGATCGCCAATCCGGCCGAAGCCCAGGCCCTGGTGCTGCAACGCACTGCCGAGACGGCGGCCGTTTCCGGTGCCCAGTGGCAGCGTTTGCAGGCAGCCGGCGTTGATTTGGTGGTGGCCCCCGACGTGCCGAACGTGCTCTATACGCCGGAAATTTTCGACCAATTCGCCGGCGCTTTTGCCAACAGAGTCTATGATCAAATCCGCTCAACCGGCGCACTGGGTTCCGGTATCGCCGCCAGCGGTGCCAAACGAACCATCGAACGCAGCTACCGAAACCGTATCGGCAATGCTGCTGCCAGCCAGCAAAACAACCTCAATGATTTCCACAATCAGCGCGCCGAAGTTTTGGATTTGGTGGTAGAAGATTTGTGGGCCGCCACGCCGCCTTTCCCCGTCAATTGGCGTTACAGCACCTATGGTGAAATGTTTGACGATAACGGCGTCAGCAAAGACAGCATCAAAACCCAGTTGACCAGCACCTACGATACCTTCGCCAATGCGGCTACCCAAGGTACCGAACTGCTCAATTCGCAAACCACCCAAGCCCTCAACCAGCAGGGCGGCAATGTGGTGCGTTTGGCGGTGAACCAGCTGTTTACCGATATGCTGAGCGACCCGGCCAAATACGGTTTCAGCAATACTTCGGGCCGTGCCTGCAACCAAGCCACGGCCTCGGTATTGTGTGGCGAAGGCTTGAGCGGCGCCAATACACAGGCCGCCAATGCCAATCCCGACAACCTGCTGTTTGCCGATAGCTTCCACCCCGGCCCCAAAGCCCACCGCATCATGGCCGACTATCTGCTCAGCACCTTGCGTGCGCCGGTGGACATGGGTGGCTTGAGCGTAACCGCCCGCCAAAACGGCGAAGCGGCTTGGGATTTCGTGCGCGAAGACAGCAACCGCCTGCGCGGCGTGCAGACCGGACGGACGCTGGATGCCGTGGCTGCCTACCAGCACAGCAGCAACGACGCGGGCGGCCATACCGTGTATGCCGGCGGCAAAGCCCGTCTGAATCCGAATTGGCAGCTGGGCGTGGTCTTCAGCCGGCAAGAGCAAGACCGTCAATTCGGCCACACCCGCATCAATGCCAAAACCAACAGCCTCACCTCCACCCTGCGCTACGATGCGCCGCAATGGTGGTTGGGCGGTATGGTGCAGCTCAACGACAGCGATTACCAAACCCGCCGCAGCATCCGTTTGGGGCAGGCCGATCTCACGCAAACCGGTGAAACCGGCGGCACCAGCTTCGGCGCCGGCGTATTCGGCGGTTACGAATGGCAATGGGGCCAAACCAAAGTGGCGGCCTTGGGCGATTTGATGCTGCTCAGCGGCAAAGTCAAAGGCTTCGGGGAGCGTGACGGCGGCGCCACCCAAATGCAGTTCGGCAAGCAAAGCTATACCTCGGTGCGCAGCGGTTTGGGTGCGGAAGCGGCCCACCGCATGGGCGATTGGCAGCCTTATGCCAATCTGCGCTGGGTGCGGGATTGGAAAAACCATCAGGATCCCATAGAAGCCGGCATGAACGGCAGCCGTTTCAGCTTGGCCGCCCCGCAGGCCGACCGCAGCTGGCTCAGTACCCGCTTGGGCGTGCAATGGCAGCCGCAAAACTCTCCATGGCGCGCTTTCGGCCAATTAGGGCGTGATTTCGGCCGCGACGGCGGCGGCACTTCCGTCCAACTGGGCGTGGGCGCACGCTTCTAAGCTATCGGGGCCGATGCCCGCCAACGGCTGCTCCCATGTGGGGCAGCCGTTTTTTGTTTTCAGGTAGCCTCAGGCTATAATCCGTTTCTTTTACAACCTGACACCTTTGCAAAACCCCCATCTGCGGCGCATTTCTGCGTTGTGTGCTGTTCGCTCACTTGCCTATCTTCATGATATGCCTGTCCCACGGGATGCGTTCACGCTCACTGTGCTGCTACGCCTTGTGCTGCATCCACATCTGACGGTTTTTCAAAGGTCTCAGCCCGATTTTGTTTGAATAAGGAAAAACAATATGTATTTTGTTGACCGCAGCGCGGTGGTGGTGAAGCCGACCGAGGCTTTTTTAAATTGGCTGAAAAGCACCTCCGACGAATTGCCCGATTTGACGCTTTCGCAGCTGCGCAGCAATTGCAGCGTGTATTTGGTGCCGCAGGCCGAGACGCCGGAAGAGAGCGCCGGTTATTTCGGCGAGCGCTGGAAAGAAATCTTCAGCGGCGAGTTGGCGTCTTGGGAAGTGCCGCAAGCCGAATGGCCGACGTTGTCGCCGGAGAACTTCGCCCGCTTCTTCGATTTGGAGTTTCACGATATGGTGATGGATACCGATGAGGAGGAATTGCAGGTCAGCCCTCTGGTAGACACCATGATGTGAGTGCGGCATGCAAGCGTTTCAGCTAGCCTTGCGCCCCTCGCGCCGCCTGTTTTGGCTGAAGGCGGCGGCGTTTTTGTGGCTGCTGGCTTTGTCTGCCGTCTATTTCTCCGGTGCTTGGCGGTGGGGCGGTATGGCCGCTGCGGCTGTTTTGGCCGGCTACGCTTTGCGTGCGCCGCGCCGGCGGGTGGAAGGGGTGGCTGTGGATCGGCAGGGGCGGGCGGCGCTGTATCTGCAGCCGCAAGGGTTGTGGACCGAAGCGCAACTGCACGAAGGCTGGGTGACGCCGTGGCTGGTGCTGCTGCAATGGCGGTGCGACGGCCGGCGCATCGATATGGCGGTATTGCCGGACATGACCGATGCCGACAGCTGGCGGCGCTTGCGGGTGTGGGCGCGCTGGGGGCGGCCTCGGGAATCGCAGGAAAAAGAAGTATGAATCGCGGCCTTGCCGGCTGCGGAAGGTGTATTGGCATGCTTGAAAAGCCACAGGCTACCTGAAAATGTTTCAGGTAGCCTGTGGCCTTTGCAAAACCCCCAGATGTGGATGCAGTTCAAGGCGTAGCAGCGCAGCAAGTGTGAACGTCAGGAATCCCTGTGAGACAGACATATCACACGATAGGCAAGTGAGCGAACAGCACACAACGCAGAAATGCGCCGCAGATGGGGGTTGCAAATGTCTCAGCCTGTGGCTTTAGAGCAATTTCGATTTAATTCATTACATACCCAGCTGATTTGAAGTAATTGGCACACTCTTGAGCCGAGAACAAATCAACCAGCTGCCCCATGCGCTGCCACAGCGCACCCACCGTGCGCTCGCCCGCCCTGCGCAGCAGCGCCTTGAACTTGGCAAACAGCTTCTCGATGGGGTTCAAATCCGGCGAGTACGGCGGCAGATAGCGAATGCTGGCGCCCACGCCTTCGATGGCTTCTCGCACGCCCGCCACTTTGTGGCTGGAGAGGTTGTCGGCAATGACGATGTCGCCAGGGCGAAGTGTCGGGCACCGAAAGGTTTTGACCCACGCCAGAAACACGGCGCCATTGATGGGGCCATCGGTCACCATGGGGGCCGTCAGTGCATCACAGCGCAAGGCGGCAATGAAGGTGCTGGTCTTCCAGTGCCCATGCGGGGCGCGCCCGCGCAGCGGCGTCATGCAGGTGCTGCTCCAGGTCTCGTCCAGAAATACCAGGCGCCTGGCATCGAGCCGGGCCTGCTGCTGTATCCAGCTCGCCCGTGCCTGCTGCACGTCTTCACGTTCCTGCTCGCTGGCGTGCAGCGTTTTTTTTGAAGCTCAGCCGCCATTTGTTGAGCTGGTGCCACAAGGCCGAGGGTTTGATGCTGATGCCATGCTCGCCCAAACGCTCGCACATTTGCACCAAGGTCAGATCGGGATCGGCCTTGATCCAGTCGCGGATCATGCCCTCTACTGGCGCCAGTCGGGAGATGCGCTTGCCGCCTTGCTGCCTGCTGCTGCGCTCGCCTTCTTTTTCGAAGCGATCACGCACCCGATATACCCACATGCGGCTGACTTCATAACGACGGGCAATGGCGCTGGGGCGCTCTCCGCGCTCCAGCGCTCCCAGTACTCGATCTCGCAGGTCTTGCGAATAGGCGCGCATCTCATGCTCCGGCTGCCAGAAAAAACCTATTATGTAACGTTTTTAGTCGAAGTTGCTCTAGTCATCAGTATGTTTCACGATCCATAGGATTTAAACCGGCCGGCGCACGTTTTCGGCGGCCTCATATACCCGCTGCGGGTCCAATTGTTGGAGGCAGTGGGTGTGGCCGAGCGGGCATTCGCGCTTAAAGCAGGGGCTGCAGTCCAAGTTTAGGCTCACCACGGCAGCGCGGGGGCTGAGCGGCGGGGTGTGGTCGGGGCTGGACGAGCCGTACACCGCGGCCAACGGCCGGCCGAGCGCGGCGGCCAAATGCATGAGGCCGCTGTCGTTGCACACCACCAGATCGGCCAAGGAGAGCAGGTCGATGGCTTCGGCCAGGCTGGTGCGGCCGCACAAATTGGTGCAGAGGCTTCCTGAAAGGCAGTTGATTTCGTCGGCAACGGCTTGGTCTTTGGCCGAGCCGAACAGCCAAATTTGATAACCTTCCGCTGCATAGCGGCGGGCCAATTCGGCAAAATGCGCCGCCGGCCAGCGTTTGGCCGGGCCGTATTCGGCGCCGGGGCAGAAAGCGGCAATCGGGCGGGCGGTGTTCAGCCCGTGCACCTGCAGGGCGGCTTGTTGGCCGACGGGCGTGATGTTGAGCTGCGGGGTGTCGGAATGGCCGTCGAAATCGGCCTGGCTGGGGTGGGCGAGGGCGGTGTAACGGTCCACCATCAGGGGCAGGGCGGCTTTGTCGAGTTTGCGGATGTCGTTGAGCAGCGGATAGCGGCTCTCGCCCACATAGCCCGTGCGCAGAGGGATGCCGCTGGCGCGGGCAATCAGGGCGGACTTGAACGAACCGGGCAATACGATGACTTGGTCGTAACCCTGCCGGCCCAAGGTTTTGCCCAAGCGCCAGCGTTCGCGCAGACGCAAAGCGCCATGGCCGAAAGGGTTTTCCAGCACGCGGCGGATTTCCGGCATGCGTTCGAAAACGGCCATC
Organism: Neisseria shayeganii; assembly: GCF_014054965.1. Classification (NCBI taxonomy): domain Bacteria; kingdom Pseudomonadati; phylum Pseudomonadota; class Betaproteobacteria; order Neisseriales; family Neisseriaceae; genus Neisseria; species Neisseria shayeganii. Next base: position 983,744 of record NZ_CP059567.1, read on the forward strand.
GACCATTTGGGCGCCAGCGCATCGATGGTGCAGCCGGGGTGGAGTTGGTGCAACCGGCGGTAAAGCGGCTGCGTCATGACGCAGTCGCCGATCCAGGAAGGCGTGATGATGAGGATGTGGCGGGACATGAGACGGCGGGGAATGGCGGTAAGTAAAGGCATCAGGCTACCTGAAAGGGTTTCAGGTAGCCTGATGATTTAGGAGGCAGATTTATTTGCTTTTGATTTTGGTGTAAGCAAACAGCAGGATCACCGCCATGATCACGGAGGCGATGAAGCCGGCACCCTCGTCAGGCGCATACCAGCCCAGCTGCTGGCCGACAAAGGCGGCGCCTACCGAGCCGAGAATGCCCAAAACGGTGGTGGCGATGAAACCGAAGTTCTCTTTGCCCGGATGCAGAAACTTGGCCAATACGCCAATCACGAAGCCGATGATGACCGACCAAATAATGCCCATATGGTTTTCCTTTTCTGTAAATGGATGTGTGGAACGCCTCAAGTAGGGACGTTTGCGCAGAATTCAAGAGGCGGTGTTCACAATGCGGCCAAAACGGCATCGCCCATTTCGGAGCACGATACCCGGCGGCAGCCTTCTTCGAAAATGTCGCCAGTGCGGTAGCCCTGTTCCAACACTTTCTGCACGGCCTGTTCCACTTGGGTGGCGCGGGCTTCGTCGTTGAGGCTGTAACGCAAGAGCATGGCCAGGGAAAGGATGGTGGCCAGCGGATTGGCTTTGTTTTGACCGGCGATGTCGGGTGCGGAGCCGTGCGAAGGCTCGTAAAGGCCTTTGCCGGTTTCATTGAGCGAGGCCGAGGGCAGCATGCCGATGGAGCCGGTGAGCATGGAGGCTTGGTCGCTGAGGATGTCGCCGAAAATATTGCCGGTGGCGATCACGTCAAACTGTTTGGGCGCGCGCACCAGCTGCATGGCGGCGTTGTCCACATACATATGGGAGAGGGTAACGTCCGGGTAGTCTCGGCCCACCTCGGTGAAAACCTCTTTCCACAGCTCGGTGGTTTCCAACACATTGGCTTTGTCCACCGAACACAGTTTTTTGTTGCGTTTTTGCGCCGCTTCAAAAGAAACTTTGGCGATGCGGCGGATTTCGGCTTCGCTGTAGCGCATGGTGTTGAAGCCTTCGCGCTCGCCGTTTTCCAGCGTGCGGATGCCGCGCGGTTCGCCGAAGTAGATGTCGCCGGTCAGTTCGCGCACGATCAGGATATCCAAGCCCGCTACCACTTCGGGCTTGAGGGTGGAGGCGTTGGCCAGCTCTTTGTAGAGCACGGCGGGGCGCAGGTTGGCAAATAGGTTCAAATCTTTGCGGATGGCCAACAGGCCGCGCTCGGGGCGCAGCGGGCGGTCCAGATTATCGTATTGCGGGCCGCCCACGGCGCCGAGCAGCACGGCATCGGCGGCGCGGCACAGCTTTTGGGTGAATTCGGGGTAGGGGTGGCCGTATTCGTCGTAGGCTGCGCCGCCCAAAGGGGCGTAGTCGTAACGGGCGTCCAGGCCGTCGGCAATCAGTTTGTCGAGCACGCGCACGGCTTGGGCGATGATTTCGGGGCCGATGCCGTCGCCGGGCAAAATGGCGATGTGTCGGGTCATGGGCAAACTCCTTTGTGGGTTGGCTTGAGGTCGGCGAAAGGCAGCTTAATGGTGGCCTTTGATTTCGCCGTTCAATTGATAGACCGTGCCGCAGTAGGGACATTCGATGCTGCTGTTGGATTCGATCGGCAGGAATACGCGTGGGTGGCCGTTCCAGGGTTGGCCGGTGGGGCCGCTGCAATGCAGGGGCAGATCGTGCGGGGTGAGGATGACGGGTTCGCTTTGCGGATTCATGGCGTGTCCTTATGTCAGGGTGTGGTTTGGCACAGGCTGAAAATAAGCGGCGGATTATACCGCCTGCTATGGGCGGCGGGTAGTCTTTCGGCTCACCTAGGCAGGCGGAGGCGGGCTACCTGAAAACCGCCAAATCGTTTACACTTCGGCGTTTTCCAGACTAGCCTTATCCGCACGGGAAGGGACGGACTCATGAAACTGATTGCCTTGCTTGTTAAGATACTGATTCTGCTGTTTTTCATTGTATTGGCCGTATTCAACACTCATAGCGTGCCGTTCAGCTGGCTGCCGGGCAGCCAAATTACGCTGCCGCTGATTGTGCTGTTGCTGGCGTTTTTCGTCATCGGCGCTCTGTTCGGCGTGTTGGCCATGTTCGGCCGTCTGCTGACCTTGCGAAATGAAAACAACCGCCTGCGCGCGGAGGTAAAGAAAAACGCCCGCGTGGCCCGCGAAGAAATCACACCGCCTGCGGTGCCGGCGGCAAGCGCGCACCCGGTGGTGAAGGAATAAGCACCCATGGACGGCAATATCTGGTGGTGGCTGACGCCGATTATCCTGCTGCCCGTTTTCTTCGCCATGGGCTGGTTTGCAGCGCGGGTGGACATGAAAGCGGTGTTGAAGCAGGCCAAATCGGTGCCGGCCGGCTTTTATGCCGGCTTGGACGCTTTGGTGGACCGCAATACCGGCAAGGCCGCCCGAAATCTGGCTGAGGCCATCGAGGCGAGGCCGGGGGCGGATTCTTACGAAATGAGTCTGACTTTGGGCAAGCTCTACCGCCAGCGCGGCGAAAACGACAAAGCCATCCAGCTGCACCAGTCTTTACTCGATATGCCCGATACTGTGGGCGAAAAGCGCGAACAGGTTTTGTTCGAGCTCGGCCAAAACTACCAAAGCGCCGGCTTGGTGGACCGCGCCGAGCAGATTTTCATCGGCCTGCGGGAAGGCAATATGGCCAAGCAGGCGCATCAGGTATTGCTCAATATTTACCAGCAGGACCGCGATTGGGAAGAAGCCATCCGTACCGCCCAGCTGCTCAGCCACGACGAGCAGACCTATCAGTTTGAAATCGCCCAGTTTTACTGCGAGTTGGCGCAAGCGGCGCTGTTTAAATCCGATTTCGAAGAGGCGCGCGGCCATGTGGCCAACGCCTTGAATGCCAATAAGAAATGCACCCGCGCCAATATGATTTTGGGCGACATCGAGCAGAAACAGGGCAATTACGCCGCCGCCGTGGCCGCTTACAGCGCCATCGAAAAACAAAACCACGCTTATCTGAGCATGGTGGGCGAGCGTCTGTATGACGCCTACGAAGCGCAGGGCAAGGCCGAGGAAGGGCTGGCGGTGCTCACGGGCTACCTGAAAACCTTCCCCCAACTCGATTTGATCAATGTGGTGTACGAAAAAGCCCTGCTGCTGCACGGCGAAGACCAAGCCGCCGCGCTGGCGGTGGAACTGGTGCGCCAGAAGCCCGATTTGGGCGGTGTTTACCGTCTGCTCGGCCTCACCCTCTCCGGTCTCACCCCCAGCTGGCGGGCGGATGCCGACATGATGCGCGGCGTGGTCGGCCGCCAGCTGCAAAAAGCCGTGATGTACCGTTGCCGCCACTGCCATTTCAAATCGCAGGTGTTTTTCTGGCACTGCCCCGCCTGCAACAAATGGGAAACCTTCACCCCCAATAAAATCGAAGTCTGACCGCCCCTCAGGCTACCTGAAACCGATTTGGCCCCCTTATGAACACATCCCTGAACTCCAAACAACTCTACCATCTGCTCGATTATTCTCTGCTGCGTCTGGCCGAACTCGACGAGCAGACCGCCGCCGCCTACAACGATGCCGAAAACACTTTATTGGCCTATCTGTTTATGGATCAGCACATGGAAGCCGGCGGTTTGGTTTACCTGATTGCGGCCGGTAACGGCGGCTATGTGTTGGACAACCCGCTGGCCGACAGCCTACGCCGCTGGGGCATCAAAACCACGCCCAAAATTTTGGATAAAGCGCGGACGCTGTATCAAAAGCACGGTGCGGAAATCGAGCGCTTGGCCGAAGCGGGCGAAGACCTAGACAGCCTGCGCCGCCGCTTCAACGATTTTGAAGAGCTGGATGCCGAGTATTACGAAATCTGCGAAGACGATTTTCCCCTGGTGAGCGCCTATGTGCGCGACCATCCGCAAGATTTCCCCGCTTTGCTGGCCGAAAGCGCCGCCGCCAAACAGGCTACCTGAAAACCGAAAGGGGAGCGTCGTGAGCCGCAGCCACCATGCCGAACCGCATTACAGCAGCCGCAACAGCTGGCTGCGCGCGGTGGTGCTGGGCGCCAACGACGGTTTGATTTCCACCGCCAGCCTGCTCATGGGCGTGGCCGCCGCCGCGCCCGACAGCCGCTTTCTGCTCTTGTCGGGCATTGCCGCCTGGGTGGGCGGCGCGGTGTCGATGTCGGCCGGAGAATATGTTTCCGTTTCCAGCCAGGCCGATACCGAACGGGCCGACTTGCAACAGGAAGCCCGCGAGCTGGCGCAAAATCCGCAAGCCGAACTGGCCGAATTGGCCGCCATCTACCGCAGCCGCGGCCTGGATGAAAAACTGGCCTTTCAGGTAGCCCAAGCACTCACGGAACACAATGCTTTGGACGCCCACGCCCGCGATGAAATCGGCCTCAGCGATGCGGCGCAGGCCAAACCGCTGCAGGCGGCTTGGACTTCGGCGCTGGCTTTTTCCGCCGGCGCCTTGCCGCCGCTGCTGGTGGTGGCGGGCATGCCGGAAAGTGGGCGTCTGCCTGCGCTGGCAGCGGCCACCTTGCTCGGTTTGGGTGTATTGGGCGCGGTGTCGGCCAAATTGGGCGGCGCGCCTGCGTGGCCGGCGGTGCGGCGCATCACGGGATGGGGCGTGGCCGCTTTGGCGCTGAGTGCCATGATCGGCAAACTGGCCGGCGTGGCCGTATGAATGGTTGCCGGGGCCTCAAGCAGAGCAAAGCCGTTTGCGCTCACTGAGACCTTAGCAAACCCCCCATCTGCGGCGCATTTCCGCGTTGTGTGCTGCTCGCTCGCTTGCCTATCTATATGATATGTCTTTCCCACAGGGATTCCTGACATTCACGCTCGCTGTGCTGCTACGCCTTGAACTGCATCCATATCTGGGGGTTTTGCTAAGGTCTCAGGCTACCTGAAAGCAAACGGCCTTTTATTGAATACCTTATTCATTCCGCTTCCATAGATTAGGAGAACCGAAGATGAACCCCCTGCTCACTGATTATCCGCTTTCCTCTGCCCGCACGCCGGTAATTGTGGCGCTGGACTTTGCCAACGAGGCCGATACCTTGGCTTTCGTGCGCCGTCTCAGCCCCGATCTGTGCCAGCTGAAAATCGGAAAAGAGCTGTTTACCGCCACCGGCCGCCGCCTGGCCGAACAGCTGATTCAGCAGGGTTTCAAACTGTTTCTCGATTTGAAATACCACGACATCCCCAACACCGTGGCGCAGGCTTGCAAGGTGGCGGCGGAAATGGGCGTGTGGATGGTGGACATGCACGCTTCAGGCGGCCGCCGCATGATGGAGGCTGCCGCCGAAGCAGTGGCCAATTATGCAAGCAAACCGCTCTTGATCGGCGTCACCGTGCTCACCAGCATGGAAGCGGCCGATTTGGCCGAGCTGGGCTGGCCGTTGCCGGTTGAGGAGTGCGTGCTGCGGTGGGCCGGCTTGGCGCAGCAATCGGGTTTGGACGGCGTGGTCTGCTCCGCCCACGAAGCGGCTGCCTTGCGCCAAAGCTTGGGCGGCGATTTCGTGTTGGTGACGCCCGGCATCCGTTTGGACACCGCTGCCAAGCAAGACGACCAACGTCGCATCATGACCCCGCAACAGGCGCTGGCCGCCGGCTCCAGCTATTTGGTGATGGGCCGCCCGATTACCCGCGCCGCCGATCCGCTGGCGGTGTTGCAGGAAATCAACCGTCAGGCCGCCGGCCAATAAGGTTCGGCACCAATAGAACAGCCCCGCTGCCAAAGGCATCGGGGCTGTTTTTATAGGCGTCTTAGGCTACCTGAAAACAGAAATCCATCTATTTTCTAATGACAGCCGCCTTTGCGGCCGCCGCAGCGGTCGCAGCCGCCGCAAGCCGAATTGCCGCCCGATTTCGGTTTGAAAACAAACTTGCGGAGCAGGTAGCCCGCGCTCAGCAGCACGATGATGCCGACAATAATCATTTGTTCCATCAGACTAACCTCGAAGTAATTTGATACACCACAAAAGCCGCGGCATAAGCCAGTGCAAACAGATAAGCGGTAATCAGCAAGGTATGCTTGGCCGATTTGGTTTCCCGCTTGATCACCGCCAGCGTGGCCATGCACATCGGGGCATACACATACCAAGCCAGGAAAGCAAAGGCCGTGGGCAGGCCCCAGCCGCCGGATACCACCGGAATCAGGGCGTTCTGCACCGCTTCTTCCGAATCGGCACCCACCGCGTACACGGTGCCCAGCGCCGCCACCACCACTTCACGGGCCGCCAGGCCGGGAATCATGGCAATGCACATTTCCCAAGTGAAGCCCAAGGGCGCAAACAAGGGTTGAATCAAATGGCCGAGTTGGCCGGCGAAACTGTGGTCGATGGCAGCACCCGTTGCTCCCTCCGGCGCGGCGGGGAAACTCACTAACACCCACAACACCACGCTGATGGCGAAAATCACCGTACCGGCGCGTTTCAGGAAGGCAGAAACGCGCTCCCACAAGCTGGTCACAATGTGTTTGAAATTGGGCATACGGAAGGTAGGCAGCTCCATCAGCAGCGGGAATTGCTGTACCTTGCCGCGGCGGGTGGCCAGCAGCTTCATCACATAGGCCACCAAACCGGCCGACAGAATCGCCACCGCATACAGGCCGAACAGGGTCAGCCCTTGCAGGTTGAATACGCCCCACACGGTTTGCTGCGGAATCACGGCCGCAATAATCAGCGCATACACCGGCAGGCGGGCCGAGCAGGTGAGCATGGGTGCGATGGCGATGGTTACCAGCCGTTCGCGCGGATCATGAATGGTGCGCGCCGACATCACCGCCGGCACCGCGCAGGCAAAACTGGATAACAGCGGGATGAAAGAGCGACCAGACAGCCCGCTTTTGGCGAGCAGATTGTCGAGCAGAAAGGCCGCACGCGGCAGGTAGCCCGAATCTTCCAACAGCAGGATGAAGGCGAACAGAATGGTGATCTGCGGCAGAAACACCAACACACTGCCGATGCCGGCGATCACGCCGTTGACCAGCAAATCCTGCAAAATGCCCGGCGGCAGGGTGGCCGCCACCCACTCGCCTAAGGTGCCGAAGCCCTCTTCAATCCAGCCCATCAGCGGTTCCGACCACGAGTACACGGCTTGAAACACCAACAGCAGCACGGCCATTAAGATGAGTACGCCCCAAAACGGATGCAGCACGATGCTGTCCAAGCGACGGTGCCAAGCAGGCAGCTTCATTTCGCTGCGCACCACTTGCGCCAAAATGCTTTCCACCTCGGCGTACAGCGCAGCGCTGTCCAGCGCTTCCAAATCGCGCTCCGCAGCGGCGGGGTCGAATGTTTGCGTGTGTTTGCGCGGCAATTTGGCCACTGCCTCGCGCACGGTCTGAATGCTTTCGCGGCGCACGGCGGCGGTTTCCAATACCGGTATGCCGAGCAGCCCGCTCAGTTTGGCCGCATCAATTTCCAGGCCGCGGGCGCGGGCGACATCGCTCATGTTTAAGGAAACCGCCATCGGTATGCCCAGCGTTTTCAACTCCAAAATCATGCGCAGCGTCATGCGCAGATTGGTGGCGTCGGCCACCGCGATGATGGCGTCGGGCACTTGGCCGTATTTGCCCAGTACCATATCGCGGGTCACGTTTTCATCCGGGCTGGTGGTGCGCAGACTGTAGGTGCCGGGCAGGTCGATGATGTGAATGTTGCTGTCGTCGATAAACACGCCTTCGCGTTTGTCCACCGTCACCCCGGGGTAATTGGCCACTTTGGCATTCGAGCCGGTGAGGCCGTTAAACAGCACGGTTTTGCCGCAGTTGGGCGCACCGACCAAAGCGTAGTAACTGAAATCCATTCCTGTGTTCCTTTGTGGGGCGGCAGGCTACCTGAAAGGCAGGCTGCCGGAAAAAACGTTTTGATGAATACTTACGGCCGGCTCAGCTATCGCCGGTGCAGCACAGTATCTTCTGCGCTTCGGCCTGGCGCAGGGAAAACTGGGATTGGTTGCCCAGCCGCACCGCATAAGGCCCTTTGCCGAGCAGGCCGACGGAAATCAGGGTGAGCGGCATGCCGTTGGAAAAACCCAAATCGGCCAAACGGCGGCTGACCACGGCATCCAATTCGCCGAAAGCGGGATTGGGCACAATGGCATCGATCTGCACGGATGCGCCTTTTGGCAGGCGGGAGAGGGGAAGAACAGGCATAACGATCACCTTGTAGAACTTATATTGTAAAGAAAAATATTGTATTTTAATGTCTTAGCTGTATGTTGCCGTCAGCAACAGGCTACCTGAAACCGGGATAAGAAACGCAGTCAAACCAGTCGGCATGCAAGAAATATGCAATAAAGAGAATTAGAGTGGTTCTTATTTACTCATAAATATGATAATGGTTTCCCGGCAAGCAAGCAATTTGGCGGCAGGCGGTATGGGGAAGAATCTGAGGCTTGTTTGAGCAAACGCAAAATTTCAAGATATTTTGGGTCAACGTAGATGCCAAGGGCGAAAAAACGGCACAAGGTGCGCTCCTTGTGCCGTAAACATATGGGTGGGGATGACCGCAGGCTTATTGCTGCCTGGCTCGATACCAGCGGATAAATTCCTCCGGTGCGGCAAAACCGATTAATACATCGCTGCGCCGCCCGTCGGGATAAATCACCAATAGGCCGGGCGGCCCCACCAAACCGTATTCTTTCAACATCGCCTGATGCGCGGCCGTGTTGTCGGTGAGGTCGATTTGGAAGAGGCGCTCTAACGGCACGGCGGTTTGCACTTCGGGCTGGTTGAAGGTTTTGGCTTCCATTTCTTTGCAGCTCACACACCAGTCGGCATAAAAATCGAGTAACACCGGCTTGCCGTCGGCCAGCGTTTCGCGCATGGCCGCTGCCAGCTGATCCGGTTCGCTAAAGATGCGGTGCGGCAGCTGGTCGGCCGCGGTTTTAGGCGGAAACAGGGTCAGGGCGTGGTGGAGGAAAGTGGGCTGCATACGGCCGCTTTGTACCGCAAAAAACACACCCAAGGTCAGCAGGGCCGCGCCCAAGCCGAGCGCCACCGGTTTCACGGCCGGCACTTGCCGGCGCCAGCGGGCCAGCAGCAGGCCGCCGGGAATCACCAACAGCAGCGAATAGAGTACCGCCACCAGCGGATAAGGCAAAAACGGTGTCGCCAGATAAACGGCAACGGCCAGCAAAATCACGCCGAAGGCATATTTGATGCCGTTCATCCAGTCGTCCGCACGCGGCAGAATGTGGCCGCCGAAGGTGCCCACCAGCATCAGCGGCACACCGGTGCCCAGAGCCAGGCTGTACAAAGCCAGCCCGCCGAGTGCGGCGTCGCCGGTTTGGCCGATATAGCCCAAGGCCACCGCCAGCGGCGGCGCCACGCAGGGGCCAACGATCAGTGCCGACAGCATGCCCATAACAAACACCGACGCTGCTTTGCCACCCGATAATTTATTGCTCTGGTTTTGGAAATAGCTTTGCAGACGGCTCGGCAGTTGGATGGTGAAGACGTCAAACATGCCCAAGGCCAGCACCACCATCAAAGCCGCTGCCGACAGCACCACCCACGGCTGCTGCAGCCACACGGTGAGCAGGGCGCCGGTGAGGCCGGCCGCCACGCCGACCAAGGTATAAGTGAGGGCCAAACCCTGTACATAAATAAACGACAGCAGGAAGCCGCGGCCTTTGGAAGCGCTGCGGTCGCCGACGATGATGCCCGATACGATGGGCAGTAGCGGATACATACAGGCGGTAAAGCTCAAGCCGATGCCGAAAACAAAAAACGCCAATAAATTGGCGCCGAGCGTGTCTCGCGAAAGGGAAAACGGGCTTTTCTCCGCAGGCACGGCGGAAGGCGCCGGCGTCAGGGCAGGGCGGCTGTCGGGGGCGAAGCGCTGGTTGCCGCCGGCGGGTGCCGCGGTGTCACCGTACACGCCTTCACCCTGAATATCAAAAGTTTTGCTGACCGGCGGGTAGCAGACGCCCACATCGGCGCAACCCTGATAGTGCAGGGTGAGGCGGTAGGTGGCGGGCGGCGTGCCCGTGTAATCCACCCAGCTTTGCGCTTGGCGGTAGAACACCGTCTGCTTGCCGAAAAACTCGTCTTCTTTTTCCTGACCGCCCTCAAAACGCGGGGCGGACAACAAGCCGGCCGGCTCGGTTTCGGCTTCGATTTTGGCCTGATACAAATAATAACCCTCGGCAATTTGGAAATTCAGCTCCAAATGGTCGGCATTGGCAAACACCGTGGGGCGGAAGGCCTGATCGGCAGGCAGCAGCTCGGAGGCATCCACCGCGTGGGCGGTGTGAAAGGCCGAACAGAGGCAAAGCAGGAACAGAAACGGTTTGAAGATTTTGGTGAACATCAGGCTACCTGAAAACGAAACGGCCGTTAAAAGCAAACGGCGGCGATTATACGGAAAACACCCCGCGCCGTGGCCGGCGGTCGGGTAAAAGCGGGCAAAAACCCCTATTTGAGTGGAGTTGCTGCTTGGACGGTAAGCATACGGGTTTTCTGACACAAGCTTCTTATTTCAGTGGATCAACCAATGGCTACCTGAAAACAAAAGGCACGGTTTCCCCATGTTTCCAGCATCTTTCAGGTAGCCTACCATCAGATATCCACCCGCACCGTATCGCCCTCGGCCTCCATCCACGCGCGGCGGCTGGCGGCTTCGCCTTTGCCCATCAGTTTGACGAAGATGCTGTGGGTGTGTTCGTGCGCCGTTTCGGGAATCTGCACCTGCAACAGGCGGCGGGTGTCGGGGTGCATGGTGGTGTCTTTGAGCTGGTCGGGGTTCATTTCGCCCAAGCCTTTGAAGCGGCTGATGGAATAGGCGGTTTCTTTCACGCCTTCTTTTTGCAGCCGCTCCAAAATGCCGTCCAACTCGCCCTGATCGAGTGCGTAGAATTTGCGTGCGGGTTTGCTTTTGCCTTGCGCGTTCACGTCCACGCGGAACAGCGGCGGCTGGGCGACATAGATGTGGCCGTCTGAAACCAGTTTGGGGAAGTGGCGGTAAAACAGGGTGAGCAGCAGCACTTGGATGTGCGAGCCGTCCACATCGGCATCGGAAAGGATGGCGATTTTGCCGTAGCGCAGGCCGCTTAAATCGGGGTTGTCGTTCGCGCCGTGCGGGTCAACGCCGATGGCGACGGCGATGTCGTGGATTTCGGCATTGCCGAACAGTTGGTCTGGATGCACTTCAAAGCTGTTCAACACTTTGCCGCGCAAGGGCAAAATGGCTTGGGTGGCTTTGTCGCGCGCGAGTTTGGCCGAACCGCCCGCCGAGTCGCCCTCTACTAAGAAGAGTTCGTTTTCGCGGATGTCTTCGCTTTCGCAATCGGTGAGCTTGCCGGGCAGCACGGCCACGCCGCTGCCTTTTTTCTTCTCGATTTTTTTCACCGAACGCATCCGCGCCTGCGCCTGCTTGATGGCGAGTTCGGCAATTTTTTTACCGGCTTCGACGTTTTGGTTGAGCCACAATTCCAGCGGGTCGCCCGACACGGCGGCGACGAGCTTGAGCGCGTCGCGGTTGGTGAGTTTGTCTTTGGTTTGGCCTTGGAATTGCGGGTCGAGCACGCGGGCGGATAACACGAATGCCACGCGGCCGAACACGTCGTCGCTCTGCACTTTCACGCCGCGCGGTAGCAGGTTGTGGTGGTTGATGAAGTTGTTCACCGCTTGGAACACGGCTTGTTTCAAACCGGCTTCGTGCGTGCCGCCGAGCGGGGTGGGAATCAGGTTGACATAGCTTTCGCTGTTGCACGAACCTTCCTCCAGCCAAGTGAGCGCAAACGCCGCGCCTTCGCCCGCGCTGAAATCGCTGTCGTGGCCGTCTGAAAGATAGTTTTCCGAAGCGAACACCGGCACGGCTTCCTGCGCCTCGCTGATTAAGTCGAGCAGATAGCTTTTCAGGCCGTTGGGGTAATGCCATGTCTGCATGTGCGGCTCGGGTTGGCCTTTGACGGGACGGGTGAGCGACACGGTAACGCCCGGCAGCAGCACGGCTTTGGCGCGCAACAGGCGCTCCAGCTCGGCGATGCTGTATTGCGGGCTTTCAAAATATTTGCCGTCCGGCCACACGCGCACTTCGGTGCCGCTGTCTTTCACCGCACATTTGCCGACTTCGGCCAGCGGCTCCACCACCGCGCCGCCCGCAAACACGATGCGGTGGATTTTGCCTTCGCGCTTCACGGTCACTTCGAGCCGTTTGGACAGCGCGTTGGTAACCGACACGCCCACCCCGTGCAGGCCGCCGGAAAAGGCATAGGCGCCGTCGCCGCTTTTCTTGTTGAACTTGCCGCCCGCATGCAACTGGGTGAACACCAGCTCCACCACCGGCAAACCTTCCACCGGATGCAGCCCCACCGGAATGCCGCGCCCGTTGTCGCGCACGGAAAGCGAGCCGTCTTCATGGATTTCCACTTTGATTTCATCGGCAAAACCGCCGAGCGCTTCGTCGGCGGCGTTGTCGATCACTTCTTGGCAGATGTGGGTGGGGCTGTCGGTGCGGGTGTACATGCCCGGCCGTTCTTTTACCGGCTCCAAGCCTTTGAGGACGGTGATGCTGGATTCGCTGTATTGGGGTGTGGTCATGAGGGTTGATACGGTCAATTTGGTTGGCGCTTTTCAGCTGTTGGAGGAAGGCTACCTGAAAACAGATGTTTCAATTGAAATCGGTCGCGATTCTAACATGGAGCAAAAGCGTTTCAGAGTGTCTGAAAGTGCTTTCGGCTAGGCCGTTTTGGTCCTTATGAGTGAGCAATATCTCCTGAATCAAGGGTGACGTTTCAATTGCCACAAAAGATGTTCCACTTGTTCTTCAAAATGAAATAAGTCGATATACAGGGTTTTTCCGCCGACTCGGGGAATGGTGTGCCCGGTCAGGCGGTTTTCTTTATCCAATAAATAAAATGTTGTTTCGGGCAGCCGGCTCCATCTTTGGGCAGCCTCCTCTTTCAAGACGATCACCGCTTCATAATAATCAGGCGAAAGCGATTGCATTCTGCCGGTGCTGGGTCGGCGGCTGATGATCAAGCTTTCCGCGTCATCTTGGCTGAAACGCCAAGCAGGATGCGTCCACGCTTGAATCTGTCCGGCCGCTTGCAGGGGAAAGCTAGCCAGTGTGACGGTGTTGAAGTTTTCAGGTAGCCTGCCATGTTCATGCAGCAGGCGGATTTCCAAATGATTTTTAAGATGGGCCGCAAAATTTTCAGCATCTTGCAGGGTGGTTAAGCCGCTGGAGATGCGTAAACGCCCACCATTGATTTCGGTTTGGATAATCGGTGCGCTGAACAGCAAGCCTGAGAAGTGGTCCATTAAGGCAATACGGGAGCCGAGATGGGTACGGGTAAATTGTGCAAACGGCTCGACGGCCGTTTCTTGCAGATGAACATCTACGGCAAATTCCCTACCATCAAATTCGGGCTTCACTGAAGCAATGTCTTGCTCCGAAAAAAATACCTGATCGCTGATATGAACCGTTTCCGTCCGGGAGGGCTGGGGCTGGGTGTCATCCGCATAGGAAAGATTTCGGATTCGGTAATGCTGCCTTTCGGCAGGGGGAATATCGTGTTCTGAAAATATCAGATGCTCGATTTGAAAACTTAATTGTTGCGCCGGAACGGTTGCGATGATTTCGGCATGTAATGGTTTGACCAGCAGCAACAGACCCGCCAGCAAATACCCTTGGTTTCTTGCCGCCCGCCATTTTTTCTTTGCGGCATAAGAACGGGAAACGGCAAAAAATTTCATAGGACGCTTTCGGAAAAGACGGATGACGGCAGATGTCTAAATTGAAATCGGGCGGGATTCTAACACGATTCAAATCCGCCCTCAGGCTACCTGAAAACAAAAAACGCTTTCAGGTAGCCTGAAAGCGTTGTCAAGGTTAGGGGCTGCCGATGGTCAACAGACAGCGGCGGGGCGGGCGCGGTGAAGGGCGATATAGCGGGTGAATACGGGATCGGCGGGCAGGACGCCGGTGCCGTTGAGCATCCAATCCAAGAGGCCGGTGCAATAGAGGTCGAGCGCGGTAAAGTGGTGGCCGACCATATGGTTGCGGCCGGTAAGATGTTCGCGCAAGGTGTGGACGGCAGTGTCGAAGTCGCCGTAGCCGATGGCGCGGCGGATGTTGGCATCGTTTTCCAAGCCGCGCCTTTTGTCCACGCCGGCATACTCGAGATGGATGAGGAAAAACAGCCAGCGGTAATACTGGCCGCGCGCTTCGCTGCCGGCGGCGGGAATCAGCTTTTTGTCGGGAAACTGTTCGGCCAGATAGCTAAGAATGGCGGCAGTTTCGGTGAGCACTGCACCTTTGTGCTTCAGGGCGGGCACTTTGCCCATGGGGTTGACGGCAAGATAATCGGCAGATTTGACGCTGTCGTAAGACAACACCACGGTATCGTAATCGGCGCCGCATTCTTCAAGCATCCACAAAACTGTGCTGCCGCGCGATTGGGGGGCGGTGTAAAGGACGAGGTCTTTCATGTTTTTCTCCAAACGGTGAATCGGTAGGGAGAGTGTACGCGCGGGCGGTGTCAGTTTTTGTCAGCAGGTTTTCAGGTAGCCTGATGGCCTGTGCTGCAATCAGTCGGGAGGGCGTTTACGCTAAAAGCCGAAGGGCGCAAGGTCGATGTCTTCCTGCCGCCGCCATTCCTGCAGCAAGAGCATGCGCGGGGTGGGATAGAGCGTGCCGATGACGGGATTGGCGATACGGTCGGGGCGGAAATGGCGGAAATCCTGCCGCAATTCGCACCAGGCCGATACCAGCCGGGCGCTGTCGAAATAGCCGACGGAAAACGGCCACACGGTGCGGCGGCTCGGGCGGCCTTGGGCGTCGGTGTAGTCGAATTCGAGTTTGCGGTTGCCGCGGATGGCGGCGCGCACAGTGTTGAGAACATGCTGCTCGTGTTCGCTGTATTCCGTATGGGCGCTGACGGGAAACAGGGCCTGGCTGTCCAACACATGCGCCATGTTTTCGGGCAATACGGATTGGACTTTCGCCAATACGGATTGGGCATCCTGCGCCAGTGTGTGGTCGGTATAGGCCAACACCCAGCGCATGCCGAGCACCAGTGCTTCGATTTCGTTTTCGTTAAAGGCAAGCGGCGGCAGCAGAAAATCTTTGTGCAACACAAAACCCACACCCGCCTCGCCGCGGATGTCGGCGCCCTGGCGGCACAGGGTGTCGATGTCGCGATAGACGGTGCGCACGCTCACGCCAAGCGTGTGCGCCAATGTTTCGGCGGTAACGGGAAGACGGTGGTTGCGCAGCAGTTGCAGCAGGTTGAGCAGGCGTTCGGAGCGGGTCATGGCAAAAAAGCGGCGGGCTACCTGAAAGCCCGCCGGCGTGTTATGTCAAGGCGCGGATGCCGACGGCGGCGCGCACTTTGTCCAGCAGCGGACGGGCCTCGCGGCGGGCTTTGGCCGCACCGGCTTGCAGAATCTCCTCGATGCGGTCGGGGCGGGCGGTCAGCTCCTGATAGCGTTCGCGCGGCTCGGCCAGCTCTTGGTTGATTTTGGCGGCCAGCATTTTTTTGGCCTCGCCCCACGCCAGGCCCTCGGCCAGCATTTGGGTGAAGGCGGCGCTTTCTTCGGCGCTGGCGAAGGCTTGGTAGATCTCGAACAGCGGGCTTTCGCCGGGGAATTTGGCCTCGCCGGGCTCTTTGAGGTTGGTGATGATTTTGTTCACCGATTTCTGGGTTTTCTTGTCGTTTTCCCACAGCGGGATGGTGTTGCCGTAGCTTTTGCTCATTTTGCGGCCGTCGAGGCCGACCAGGGTTTCCACCTGATCGTCGATTTTCGCTTCGGGCAGGGTGAACAGCTCTTCGAAGCGGTGGTTGAAACGGCCGGCGATGTCGCGCGCCATTTCGACGTGCTGGATTTGGTCGCGCCCCACGGGCACATCGTGGGCGTTGAACATGAGGATGTCGGCCGTCATCAGAATGGGGTAGCTATAGAGGCCCATTTCGATTTGGTGGTCTTGGTCTTCCTGGCCTTTGTCGAGGTTGTCCTGCACGGCGGCTTTGTAGGCGTGGGCGCGGTTCATCAGGCCTTTGGCGGTAATGCAGGTGAGAATCCAGTTGAGTTCCAGAATTTCGGGGATGTCGCTTTGGCGGTAGAAGGTGGTGCGCTCGGGATCAAGGCCGCAGGCGAGCCAGGTGGCGGCCACGGCTTGGGTGGATTCGTGAATCAGGGCCGGGTCGTGGCATTTGATGATGCCGTGGTAGTCGGCCAGAAACAGGAAGGATTCGGTGTCGTCGCTTCGGCTGGCGCGGATGGCGGGGCGGATGGCACCGACGTAGTTGCCCAAGTGGGGGATGCCGGTGGTGGTAACGCCGGTGAGAACGCGTTTGGTGCTCATAAAGTCTTTCGGAATAAGCAAAATGGAAGGCAAACGGTTTTCAGGTAGCCTAAAGGCTACCTGAAACGGGGCGGTATTATAACGGAGAATAAGGCTTTAAGGCGTGTTGTCGCAAAGCTTGCGTGGCGGTTTCGAATGCCGATACCGCCGCAGCACTTGCTGGCGGCGCGCCTAAACATCGAGTTTCAAATCGCCGTCTTTGATCCAGCCCTTTTTGCGCATCGGCCAAGCGATGGCGAGCGTGAGCAGGGCGGGCAGCACGAAGTGCAGCAGCACGATGCCGGCCCACACCAGAGGCGCATGGCCCATGGCGTTGAGGGTGCCGACCTGGCCCACCAAACCGCTGGTGCCCATGCCGGCGCCGGAGGGAATATTGGCCATTTGGAAGCCTAAAGTGGCCAGCGGGGCCAACAGGGCGCCGGCCAGGGTGGGCGGAATCCAGATTTTCGGGTTTTTCATGATATTGGGCATCTGCAGCATACTGGTGCCCAAACCCTGGCTGAGCAGGCCGGCCCAACGGTTTTCTTTAAAGCCCATCACGGCAAAGCCCACCATCTGCGCACAGCAGCCCACGGTGGCGGCGCCGGCAGCCAGCCCGCTGAGCGAGAGCGAAATGGCAATCGCGGCGCTGGAAATCGGCAGGGTGAGAATCAGCCCCATCAAAACGGCCACCACAATGCTCATCAAAAACGGCTGCAACTCCACCGCCCACATAATCAGGGCGCCGGTTTGCGTCATCAGTGCAGAGACGGCGGGGCCGACAAATTGGGCGACGGCGATGCCGGCCAGCAGGGTAACGGCCGGGGTGACGATGATGTCTATCGGTGTGGTTTTGCTGAGCAGTTTGCCGGTTTCCGCTCCGGCGGCAGCGGCCAGAAAACAGCCCACCGGCCCGCCCAAAGCGGCACCGGCGGTGCCGGTGGCCACGCTGGCGAGCAAAACCAGCGGCGGGGCTTTCAGGGCATAAGCCACGCCGGCCCCGATGGCCGCACCCATCGCCCCCTGCGCCTGGGTGCCGACTTCCACCAGCCACGGCAACCCGGCCCAGCCGCCGACGGTTTTTAAAATTAATCCAACAATCAGGGAGCTGAACAGGCCCAAGGCCATGAAGTTGAGCGCATCCACGCCGTAGCGGCGTAAGCTGAATTCGATATTGCGGGCAGCCAAAAAGGCTTTTACACTCATGATTTGCCTTTCTCCGGCTGAGCCGGACAGGATTCCATACCATCGGGCTACCTGAAACGGCGGCAGCATGATGCCGCTTTTCAGGTAGCCCGCACAAAAACGGAGACAACCATGACCGGTTTGGTCTATACCGCCATCGATAACGAACAGGATTTGATGGCGGCCGAAAACCAGATACGGGAATTTTTCCCGATCCATCAAAATTTTCGGCCGCATTTTCACACTTTTGACGGCTACTTCGAGCAAATGCAGCGGGTGATGGCCGATCGCGCCCGCCTGCTGCTGGTGCGCGATGCGGCTGCCCGCCCGGTCGGGTTGGCACTATACCGTATGCACCACAATACCTACCAGCACAAACTATTCTTTTTAGAAGATTTGGTGGTGGCGGAAAACCGCCGCGGCGGGCAAATCGGCGCGCAGATTCTGCACTATTGCGAAGATTTGGCCCGCCAACACGGCTGCCGCCATGTGTCTTTGGATTCCGGCACGTTCCGTACGCGGGCACACAAGTTTTATTATGTCCACGGTTATGTGGCGGACTGTTTCCATTTCTCCAAAGCCGTGTAAGCGTGTGTTCGCTCCGGCAGGCGGCCAAGCAAAAATTTGACGGTACAGATGCAGATTGTCGGCCGCCTGCGTTGCCAGCGGCGGAAGAAAATCCGCCACTTTGCTCAAAAACTGGCAAATTGCGTAGAATTTGTTTACACTTGCCGCCCAGGGCTCCTGCAATGGGCCCGTCCTTAATCCAATACCTTATCCCAACACCATCATGAAAAAATACCTTCCCCTCTTATTGGTGGCCGCCGTTTTGAGCGGCTGTGACACATGGTCATTACCAAAAGCTGGCGGCAGCCGTACTCAACAGCACAGTGCCGGCTACACTTTAGCGCCCACGCATTGGAGCGATGTTTCCAAAATCCGCAACGAAGCCACCCGTTTGGGCTATGAAGTCAGCCGCGGCCGAATAACCAAGGCGCAAGCGGCGCAACAGCTCAACCGCTTCCGCATCAATTTGGTGGGCCGCAATATGGTGGATGACGATATGTATGAAATTTATCTGCGCTCCGCCGTACAAAGCCAGCAAGGCAGAATCACTTCCGCACAATCCAAAACATTTGTGCAAAATGCCCTGCGCGGTTGGCAGCAGCGTTGGCCGAATATGCAAAACAAACCCACCAACCCGGCATTTACCAACTTCCTGATGGAAGTGATGGGCATGGAGCCTTTGAAATAAAGCACCGCGCCAAACTTGATTCACCAAAGCAAAGGCTATCTGAAACCGTTTCAGGTAGCCTTTGCTTTGGTCAGGCCGGATAAGCGGGCTGAGACCTTTGCAAAACCCCCATCTGCGGCGCATTTCTGCGTTGTGCGTTTATGCCTTATGGGTACTGCTCGCTCGCTTGCCTATCTCCATGATATGTCTTTCCCACAGGGATTCCTTACGTTCACGCTCGCTGTGCTGCTACGCCTTGAACTGCATCCACATCTGGGGGTTTTGCAAAGGTCTCAGGCTTATGCGCCGGTGGTCACGCGCAGTTTCTGACCGGGGCGGACGGTGTTGTTGCGCAGATTGTTGGCGCGTTTCAGATCGTTTACCGAAACATTGTGGCGGCGAGCGATGGATTGCAGGGTATCGCCGCTGCGTACGGTATAAGATGTTTGACGCTGACGGCTGTTTGCATTGCGGTTGTTTGCCGCCTGGCGGGAAGCGCCATTGTTGCGGGCCGACTGGGCTTGGCCGTTGCCGGCCACTTTCAGCACTTGTCCCGTGCGGATGCTGTTGCCGTTTAAGCGGTTCAGCTGGCGCAGTTCGGCGGTGCTGATGTGGTAGCGGCGGGCGATCGAATGCAAGGTATCGCCGGATGCCACACGGTGGGTGGCGGCGGCTTGCTGGCGGGCCTGACGGTTCGGTTGCGCTTCTTGACGGGTTTGACGTTCGGCAGCGGCACGCGCGGCGGCCTGACGGCGGTTTTCTTCAGCGCCGCTTTGCGCCAAGGAAGCCTGCACCAAGGCGGCGGCATCCGCCGGTGCCGGATTGGAAGCAGCCGAGGTATTCGCCAAAGCCATCAAAGGATCAGGCTCCTGACCGGCCGTGCTATCCGCCGCCCACGTTGCTTGAGCTTGAGGCGCTTCTTGGCGGGTGGTTTGGATAATGGCATTGGCCGGCGCAGCCACTTGATTCTCCACCGCAGCCTGCTGAATCACGGGGCGGGCGGTCTCCATGCGCTCCGGACGGGCAGCAACCACTGTGGCCAACGGTGCAGCCGGGCGTGTTTCTACTACCGGGCGGGACGGCGCAGCATCGGCACGGGCTACCTGAATGCGGTTGCTGCTCGATGGTGCGGTCATAGGTTCGGCTGCGGCGGTTTGGCGGATCAGGCCGCCGAGCGGATCGTCTGCTCCGCTGTCGCTCACCAAGCGGGCGGCGGTGCTGGTGTTTCTGGCCACCAAGATCCGGCTGCCGGCGCGCACATTGTTGCGGCTCAAGCCGTTGGTGCGGCGTAAATCCGATATGCTCATGCCGGTGCGGTCGGCAATATCGCTTAGGGTGGTATGGCCGTCGGTGTGCAGGATATCGTAAGAGAGCAGGGCCTCGTTGGGCGCGCTGCGCAGGTTTTGTTCGAAAGCGTTTACTGCGCCGACGGGCAACAGCAGTTTGCGGCGGCCGTTTTCGGGCAGGAAGACCGGCACTTTGGCACTGGGGTTAAGGGCCTCGAATTCGGCGTGGCTGATGTTGGCCAAGCGGGTGATGGCGTTGATGTCCATCGGGTTGCTGACGGTTACCGCTTGGAAATAAGGTTTGTTTTCGATGTGGGAAAGGGTAAGGCCGAAACCTTGCGGGTTGTTCACCAGATTACGCACGGCCAACAGTTTGGGCACGTAATTGCGGGTTTCGTTGGGCATGCGCAGGTTTTCATATACCGGCTCCAAGCCCTGGCTGCGGGCACGGTTGATGGCGCGGCTGACGTTGCCTTCGCCCCAGTTGTAGGCGGCCAAAGCCAGAGACCAGTCGCCGAACATGCGGTGGAGGTATTCCAAATAATTCAATGCGGCATTGGTTGAGGCGTCGATATCGTGGCGGGCGTCATACAGATTATTCTGTGCCAAACCGTATTGGCGGCCGGTGGCCGGCATAAACTGCCACAAGCCGGAAGCGCCCACGTGCGAGCGGGCTTTGGTAACGAAGGCGCTTTCAATAAACGGCAGCAAGGCGATTTCCGCCGGCATATTGCGCTTTTCCACTTCCGACAGAATGTGGTAAAGATAAGGGCGGCTGCGTTCGATGGTGCGGTTGAAATAGGCGCTGCGGGTGGCGAAATAGTTTTCGTGCCGGCGGACGATTTCCGGGTTCACTTCGCTCATGCGGAAGTCGCGCCGCATACGGCTCCATAAATTATTGTGGCTGAGCTCCGCTCCTGCCGTCTGGCTGCGCAAAGCCGAGGCATTCAGGTTCATCATGGCGGAAGCGATTTTTTCGGGGGAGTGAGTTTGGGAAACGGCGGTGGCCGGCAGACCGAGGCCCAATAAAGCCAAGGTTAGAAGTTTGAGTTGGGTCATGAGGTTTTCTTTAAATACAGCCAATACAGCGAAACAGCAGATGCTTGCCGCAAACCGCAGAGATGGAGTTGTACGGCGGAAGGCTACCTGAAAAACGGCAGCATTCAGTATCTTGAATAAAATCTGCGGGATAGTACTTCTTCTAGAATAAAGGTGTCAAGCCGAAGTAGGACGTTTAGGCGGGATTTACGCATAATAGCCATATGATAAATCAGGAAAAGGCAGAATGGCCCATGAAATCGGAACATGAGTTGGCACGATGGCTGCATCAGGATGGCTTGGGCCGTTATGCAGCTGCCGCCGAAAGGGATTTTTTCCACGCCCAATGGCCGCATTGCCAAGGCAAACTCAGCGTTGCCTTGACGCTGAGCGCCGTTAAGGAGTGGTGGCCGGCAGAGGCTTGCCGCGTTGCCCCCCAGGAGAATGATGGGCATATTGTTGCCGCACTGCCCCAGCTGCCTTTTGCCGATCATTCCATCTATATCTTGTTCTTGCCCCATGGTTTGGATTTATATCGGGAACACGATATTCTACTGGCGGAGTGCTTCCGGGTCTTGCAACCCTATGGCCAGTTGTTGCTCAGCGGCTTTAATCCTTATTCTTTGTGGCGTTTCGGTCGGACCAAGCCACTGTTTCGAGAAGCGCTTTCTCTGTCACAAACCAAGCGTTTGCTGCAATCTGCAGGCTTTTCCCTAAGTACGGGCCGCTTTATGTTATACGTGCCGCCGGTGGAACATCATCACCATTGGCGTTTTATGGAGCACGCAGGCAACCGTTGGTGGCCGCACGCTGCTGCAATTTACGGTTTGACTGCGACAAAATTGATCGCCCCGTTGACTCCCGCCAGTCGGGAAAATATGCAGACAATTGAAGGAATAAACTGGCCTTCGGTTGGATGTACGGCAAAATCCTGATAGAACGGTTGCCAGCAGGTACCAATCTCATTATAATCGCGGCCCTTACCTCAACGGAGAGGTGGATGAGTGGTTGAAGTCGCACGCCTGGAAAGCGTGTATACGTGAATAGCGTATCGAGGGTTCGAATCCCTTCCTCTCCGCCAGATAAAAGAATGAGCCCCTTGAAATTCAAGGGGTTTTTCTTTTTCTGCTGCAAAATTTATACCTAAAATTATACCTATTCATCAAGCGCGGACTTCACGGAACGAACAACGCACCTGCCAATAGTCGCCTTCTATGTGCTCGGTTTCCAGTTCGTCTGCAACCACCAGGACGCTTTTGCCAAAGGGATTTTGCCAGCGGAAAGAGTGAACGCTGCGGTGTTCGTCGAGAAATTCTTTCACGTCCTGAATGACGTTCAGGTCTGCCTTCAGGCTGACGTCCCAGGTATTCAACGGTGCAGCCAGGCCGATCTGCTGCCGCTGCTCGTAGCCGTCTCCGAATTTTACCACCCGGATTTCGTATTTGGTTTTCCCTCTCGGCTTGTAGGCCACGTCCCAAGTAAATGTCTTTTTGTCCGTCATACTCACCTCTTCATTGCTTCGTTAATGATTCCGCCGTGGCGCACACCTTCGATCATCACCTGTTGGGCTTCCCGTCTGGCAATGCTTATCATCGCCTGTGCTACTGACGATTGGACTTCATCGCCGATCGCTTTCGGATCATCACTGTTGGTTTGAATATTGATCGTAATGTGATTGACTTGCCCGCCTTTGGAAACTGGGCTACCTGAAGCAGTGCTGCCACCCACCATCCCGCCGGAAGCGTAACGGTTGCGGTTCAACGCTTCCAGCAAGGGCCGATTGCGGGCGGTTGCTTGGGCGTTTACGACAAACTCGCCATTGGATAACAGGGCAGGGATGGAGTCGCTCCGACTGGTACCTGCGCCAAACACAGCCCCGCCGCCGGCCAATTTCTGCACCGCACCGCCATCGGCAAAGTCGCCCGCTACGCTGCTGACTAGCTTTACCATCGCCATGCGGATATAGATTTTCGCCAGGTCGGCCAAAATGCTGACTGCCATCTCCCGGAAGGAAACCTTCGCGCCGGTTGCCAAGGCGGCCAAATTGTCGGCCACCGTGCTGAATGTGTTCTCGGTAAAGCTGGCAATATTGTCGCGCAAGGTGCCGGTGTTTTTGACAAACTGGGCAATGCCGTCATTTATGCCGCCCATCAGATCATCGGGATTTTTCAGCTGCTCGGGAACTTCAATGCGGGACAAGGCAAGCCGGTATTGTTCCAAGCTGATTTTCCCTTCTTCCCAAGCCTTGCGGATCATGGCGATATTTTCCAGATAATCCTGTATCGCCCGGCTTCCGGTGATGGCTTCCACCAAGTTTTTGTATTTCTCGGTTTCCTCAAACAGCTTTTCGGCTTCATCGCGCTGTTGGGCCGCAAGCATCATGGCTTTTTGCTGTGCTTCGGTTTTGTCGGCATGGGCGCCCAGCTCGATTTGTGCCTGAAGCTTGGCCGCCTCAGTCTCCACGCCTAAAAGCTTGACGGTTTCCTGCTGATTGTAGATGTAATCTTGCACCTGCTCGGCAATCCGCTGGCGTAGGCGCTCTTGCTCTTCCAGCAGCTTCAATTGCTCTTGTGCCGCATTGATTTCGTAGTTCGCATTGCCTCCGCCGGCCATATTGGCAAATCTGTCGGCCGCACCTTTGTTTTGCCACTGAAAATGCCAGTGGTCTGCACTCGAAACGCTGCCGTTGGCATTGCGCTGGCCTTTGACTTCAAAGTGCATTCTGAAATCTTTGCCCGGCTCAAAGCCCAATGCCTTCAGGCGCTCGCTCACAATACGGGGGATTTCCCGGCGCTGTTCGCTGGTAAGGCCCGGGGCGGGTGTCGCATCGAATGCCAAACCTTCATTGTGCTTACTGCGGACGCCGCGGTGGGAGTTATCCCGTAAAGCACCGAAGCGGAGCAGGTCGTTACCCAGCATGTCCTGCAATGCTTTCGCCATGGCATAAGTGCCCAGCTCTGCCCGGCCGGCCGATTCCGCCCCTGGCTTGATACGCAGCTGACGCCGGTAGCGCTCAATGGAATCTTCCAGGCTTCTTGCCGTGTTCGCGGCAGTGCTGCTCAGCTTTTCAAAAGTCTGGCCGCTGTTGCGGACTTCGTTTGCCAAACGCAAATTAGCCTGACTGACTGCGGTTTGCGCCTCGGCCCCATCCAAAGCCCGCTTTACCCGGTTGTAGTGGGATTGTTCACCCAAGCCGTTCAGGAATAGGTCATATTGTGAATTGGCTTGACGGATGGTTCGGTTCCGGTTGGCTTCCGCGCCTACCAAAACGGCATCGGCAATGGCCTGATCCTCGGGGGAACGGTTGCCTGTCGTCAGCTTGGCATTAGTCCAAGCACTGGCATAGCGGATATCGGCATAGGCTACCTGAAAGCTGCCGATTACACCCATCACCAAGCCTTTGATGCGCACCAGCTCGTCGGCAGTGGTCGCCAGCATCAGCAGGGCTTCACGCAGCCAGTTTTTAAACGAGTTGTCGACGGCCAAATCTTTCAAGGTGCCGTGCATATTGCCGGCTTCTTTGTCGGCGTTGAGAAACTCGCCTGCAACGGCATTCAACATCGACAGGGCATCGTTGGCCAGTTGTACCGAAAGGCCACGGGCCATATCGGTAAGCTTGTCCAATTGGGCGGAAAATTCGGCAGAAGCGGCAATGGCTTTATCATCCATCACCACACCGAGATGTTCTGCTTCTGCGGCCAGACGTTGCAGCTCTTTCCCGTTGTCGGCCAGCAAAGGCGATAGGGCGGTGGCATCGTTGGCCAACGCCTCCATGTAGAATGTTACCTGCTTCTGGCTGAGGCCGGCTTTCTGCAGGCTGTCGTAATACAGCTGCAAGGCTTGCGGGCCGGATAGCTTGCGGAATTGTTCGGCGGTCACGCCTATTTTGGGCGCAATGTTTTCGAAGAAATCTTTCATTTCCCCGCCGCCGGTAGAGAGAAATTCCCCTACCTTGTCGTTGACGTCTTTGAGAATATCCGCCAGCTTGTCCTGCTGTATGCCGACTGATTTGGTGGCATAGGCCCATTGCTGGAAGTCTCTGGTCGAACTGTTGGCAATCAGGGAAAGGCGGTGGATTTCCGTTCCCGCCCGCGCCATGCTGTGTGCCCAAGTGCCGACCGTCGTAACCAGGCCGCCTATGGTAAGCGTGCTGAAACCGGCTGCCTTCGCCAAGCTGGCTGCGCCGGATGTAATGCTGTTCTCCAGCCTTTTCCAGTTGCCGGCGGCCTTTCGGGTATCGGTTTCAAAGCTGCCTGTTTTCAACAGCAGGTCAATGATAATGCTGCCTTGTGCCATCTATCTGTCTCTTTGGGTAAACGATTTGGGCGGAACGGTGCCGAACGCCTGGAAAATACTCATGTCGATTTGTTCGGGTGTCGAAGGAGGCGGCTCTTCTGGGAGTGCTTTCCGTTCAGGTAGCCCGGTCAGAATTTTGATGATTTCGTCCAACGGCCGGCCTGTGCTGGCACTGATTTGTATGGCGGCGGGCAGCACAGTCAGGTGAAAGTCATCAAACGGGTATCGCTCAAAATACACAGCCCACCGTTTAAATTCGTTTTGTGACATACGCGCCTTCAGTTCGGAAACTGTCGCCCCCAAACGCAAGGCCAGCGTATGCCACAAATATTCATCGCCGCTTATTTCTTTGCCTGATCCGGGCTGTCCGGCTCCGTGAAATTCAATTCAAAGACCGCATTCCAGAACTTGGTAAAGACGGCCGGCTTCAGTGCCTTGGCTTTTTCCAAAGTCAGCAGCGGGGAGCCGTCGGGATTGAATTGCGTGCCGTCGGCATTGCAGAGTGATTTCACAATGGCTACGGAATACAAGTCGGCGCGGTGGGTTGCTTCCATCCCGGCGCCAATGAATGCCGACAGGGTAAGGGCATAATCTGCACCGGATAGCGGTTTGAAATAGAACGTCTGCTTGCTGCCGTCCGGCAATTCGATTTCGCGGCTGACGACTTCTGCTTTTGCAAATAGGGATTGATCCAGATTCATGATTACGCCTTATGGTTCCAAGTTTCGCCGCCGCTGCGTTTGATCGATAGGGTACCTTTCACCACATCGTTCTCTGCAAATTCAATGCTGTTTTCCGCTACGAAGCCGGAGAAAATGACACTCGTCCGTTCCGTGGGAGCGGTCAGATCATCGTCGCTGGCAGTAGGTGGATTGGTACCGTCGGACAAAGCGATACACCATTTCACCGTCGCACCTGATTTCTTCAAGTTTTCAAATACCTTGTGGTCTTTGAAATTCAGCATCTTGTAGGGAATGCTCAAAGTTGCCGGTTCTTCAAGGCCGGAGGCGTACTGTTTGGCTACCCGTTCTTTCAAAGTGGTGATGTCGATCTCGGTTTTCGTGCCGCTGCCAACGCCGGTGATGCTGGCGGTGCATTCGCACTTAACGATTTCGCGGTTTACCAGAGCGAACAGCTCGGTGCCTTGGGATAAAACTGCATTAGACATGGCGATTACTCCATAAAAAATGCCGCTATATGCGGCTGTTGATGAATGTGGCATTAAACGAATAACGGTATAGCCCGGTATCACGCTCGAAAGTCTGCAAAGTGATTTCGTTGTGATGCCGCGCCTGATCCAAAGTACTCCGCACCAAAGCCGCTAATCGGTCGGCTACCGGGGCGGTGTCGGCATAAACATCTATCTGAACCAAATGGCGGTCAAGAGTCGGTGCTTTCGGTAGCACGTTATAGGGCGTGACGGCCACCGTCTGAAAGACGATATACGGCTTAGCAGTGCCCTGTTTAGCGGTACCAAACGGATAGATTCTGGCCGGGGCTTTGCCCACCAAGGCCTGTATATCCGGTGTATTCAGAGTTTTAAAAACGGATGCTTGCATTATTTCAGATGCTTTCTTGCCAAGTGATCCAAGTCGTTACTGAGTGACTGAACCGTGGTTTGAATCGCTTCTTCCGCCTTTGCCTCAAAGGCCGGGCGCACCCACGGCGTTGCTTTTTGTTGGCTCGTGCCATACTCCAAGCGCTGGCCGTTCAGGCGGGTGGTGCGGTCTTTGCGCCCGGGGGTGTCGGGATAACGTTTATTGCCCACACCAATAGTCATGTGCTCGCCTTTGCCATCGTACTTCTTCCGCCGGACCTTCAGATTCTTCAGCAGCAAGCCGGTGGAATCGTCACCGTTTATCTGAATCGCTCGCGCCAGCGTCCGCCGCTCCTCTTTCAGAATCACATTCGCCCCTTTGCGTAGGGATTTGGCCGCCACGCCGCCGCGTTTGTTTTGGGTCAGCTCTTTCGGCAGCTCCTGCAACAATTTCAGCAACTTGTCGGCACCTTCGATTTTTACGGTCGTCATTCGATTGCCTCACATAGCAGGGTGTAATACTCGCGGCCGCTGTCCGGGTCGGGTAACACCGCTCGCACGTTGTAGCCTTTACCCCGGTGGGTCACGGTGTCTTGCGTGCTGATTCGGGTGGGCCTGATCGTCATACGCACGCTGATATTCGATTGCGTGGCCGCAGCGGCAATAAATTCCTGCCCGGATAAGGGCACCACTTCGGCCCAGACGGTTTTCTGCTCGGTGGTGCCGGGCAGCAGGTAGCCGGTGTCCGGGTCTTGCCCGCCCGGCAGGGTGCGCTTGATGGTGATGCGGTGGCGCAGGCGGCCGGCTTTCAGCTTAGGCATAGGGCAGGCTCCGCAAAGGCATCAAAATGGCACGCACGGCCGGGGTTAAGGGGTTGCCGTTCTCACGGTCGGCATACAGCGCCGCAGCGGCCAAACAGACAGCCTGCTTTACCTGCTTCGGCATGGTGGCGGGTTTCTTCAAATCCCAGCCGATATGCTCGGGTTTGCCGATATGGTCGAGTACCACTGCACTTGCCGCTTCAATTAGGGCCTCAAAAAAGCTGTCCGGTTCGCCGTCCTCGTCAATCCGCGCCCACAGCTTCAGTTCTTCCACAGTGATGAATTTCATGTCGTCGCCTCTGTCGGTGCCGGTTCGTTCAGGGTTTCTTTGGGGGCGTCGCGCTGGGCCAAGGCGGCCAAGCTGTAATTCTGCTGCTGAATCATCGGCGATTCGCCACCGGCCACCGGCGGCAGGTTCTCGTCGGCGCGGGCTTCATTCGGTGATTTAATCCCGGCTTTCACCAGTTCCACATTCGCCGCCACCCGCGCGGCGGAATCCATGCGCAGCAGGTTTTGAACGTCAAACTCTGTATGATGGCCGTCGCTCAGGTTTAGCCCGTCGTCCAAGCAGGTTTCGATTGCTTCCATATAGGATTGCAAGCAGTCTTGGTAGTAATTCAGATTGATGGCTTCCACACTGTTGCCGGCGGTGATGGGCACGCTTTCATCAATCTTGTGCAGCGGCACCTTGAAAGCGCGGGCAATATCGGCCACGCTCCATTTCAACTGCTCGATTAGTTCGGCGTCCACGGCCGACATGCCCAAAGGCTCGAACTTCAAACCGCCACCGAACGCCGCCACTTTGCCGCTGTTCGCGCCGGTGAAATGGCTGTTGAAATAGTCGGCCAAGCGTTTTGCTTCCGCTTCGGCGATATTCTCGGGCGCCACAATCAGGCCGCCCGGGCGGGACGCATTGGCAAAGAAGGCCCCGCTTTGGGCTTGGGCATTGCCGGCCAAGGTGCCGGACGCCGCGCAGGCAAACAACGGGGAAACACCGATAAGCGGATGAAACAGGCAGTCGCCCCGGTCGTGAATCACTTGGCGCGCCGGATAAACCGCTCCGTCGGCCACGCCGGCCAACTGGTCGGCGGCGGTCTGGTAGAAAATGCTGCCGTCGTCCGCCACCAGCAGCTTTACCGTGCGCGGGTCTAGGACATGCAAAGACTGCACTGCGCCGGCGGCATCGGCCTTTTTCAAAATGTAGGTGTTGCCGTACAACAGGCGGCTAATCAGCCATTGTTCAAAAAACTGCTTGCCGTTCTGAAAATGGTTGGGCCGTTTCAGCAGTGCCGCTGCCGGGTGGTTGTTCGCTTCGGTGAAGACGGTGCCTTGCTGCTTCACCAGTTTGATGCCCAGTTTGCTGATGTCGGCGGCAATCCGGGAAACGCAGGCATAGACGGCGGCCACACGCAGCAGGCCGTCGGTGTCCTTCAATTCCAAGCCTTGCTGCCAAGCGCCGGTAAACGGTTCGCGCACGCCGTAGCGGCCGGTGCCGGCAATCGGGCGTAAGGCCCGTTTGATTTCAAAACCGAAAATCTTCATGGTTTCCCTTTATGAAAAAGCCCGGGTTGCCCCGGGCTGCCTGTTTTACTCGCCGTATTGTGCATTGGTAATGATGGCTACAGCCTCGGCGCGGCGGCGCTTCCAGTTAATCACGCGGTCGGCCTTGAAACCAATCATGCCGGCTTGCCACAGGCTCACCAACTGCATACTGGCTTTATCGGTTTCCGGGTCGTCGGACATCAGCAAAGACGCTTCGCGGCTGGCGTCCAAGGTAATGTCACCGTCGTCGGCCAGGAAGATTTCGCCGGGGGACAGCATGATGATGTTGTTACCGGCCAAGCTGGAAGTCACCACCGGCAGGCCGTGGAAGGTGCCGCCTTTGGCCGTCAGGTTCGGATAAGCCAGCAAGCCTTGCTCGTTGTACATCATGCTCAAGGCCAAAGCGCGGGACGGGGACATAATCCACACGCAGCCGGAAGTATCCAATTTGGCGGCAATGAACTTATCAAATACCTTGCGCACGTCCGCACGCAGTTTTTCCAGTGTTTTGCCGCCGGGTGTGATACCGGATAAGCCGTTGGTAATGGACGCCGGGCTGACGCCGCTGACACCGGCTTTGCTCGGGTCGATAAAGGCGGTGTCCAGAAACTCCACCATCGCCGCACGCAAATCTTGTGCAATCAGGGCTTCGGCCGCCGGGCTGCTGAAACGGGCCAGCTCTTCAGTAATCGGGATAATGCCGGAAGCAGTGGCAAAGCCCAGCGAATCGGTGGCGAACGCCAGTTTGGAAACCGGCTTATATTTGCCTTCACCCACCCAGTTTACGGTCGCGCCGGCGGTTTGCGATTGGAATTTGATGTTGAACGGCACCCGGCGGAAGCCTTCAATCTTGCCCAGCAGGGTTTCAGGCCGCAGCAACTCGATAAACTCGGACGTCATGACTTGGTATTCCACCAAGGGCTTTGCCCAAGTGGCATCGGTGGTGGTGCCGGCGGCCACGGCGGCTTTCAGCACGGTTTCTACTTCCGGGGTGTCTTTGAAGCCCTTGGCGATTTCAGCTGCCTGCATCAGGTTGCCACGGCCACGGGCCAAGGCGGCGGCATAGCGGACGAAGGCCGTACCTTTGGGCAGATTGGATTTAACCGTGATTTGGCCTTGGCGGGCTTGGGTGCCGGCTTCGCTGCTCTGTGTGGCAGACGGGTTTACCGCCACCGCAGATGCGGCCAAGGCGGCTTCGGTTTCGCGCAGGCGGGCCAAGTGCTTGTCGATTTTCTCCACCTCGGCCTTGTTGGCATCGTAGGCTTTGGCGTCGTCATCGGACATTTCGGCCGATTTGGTGATTAAGTCGGCATTGGCTTGCACCAAACCGGCTTTTTTGGTTTCCATCGCTTGGATTTGCTCTTGAATATTCATCTTGGGGTTTTCCTTTCGGGTTTGGGAACTTACGGATTTAACAACGGTAATGCCTGCTTCGGGGTTGGCCGGTATGCCGACAACCGACAATTCGCACCAACGCCATTTCTGAAAGTGCCGGCCGGTGGCGGTATCGGCCTTTTCAATCGGCAGGAAGCCCACGGACAGGCCGGACAGCCCGCCCTTGATGCGCTGCCAAACGTCTTTCACCCGCTGGCTGGCGTCTTTGGCAATGCGGGCGGTTACCTGTATCCCTTCCGGGGTCACTTCGGCCCGTTCCACCATGCCGATAGGCTGCTCGGGGTCGTGTTCGTGTAGCAGGGGCATCGGTAAGGTGAACTGCGCCCCCATCGGGTCGATGGTGTCGCCCTGTACGTCCAGCGTCGGGGTGCTGGCAATGCCGATAATCACGCCTTCATCGGTGGCGGATTTCACGGTGAAAATGGTTTTAGCGGTCTGCATAATCCGTCCAATAAAAACCGCCTTGCGGCGGTTAGTTCAACATGAAGATTTGATAGCTGGGCTGCTTGGGTTCCGGTTCGCTTTTCGCTACACCAACTGCCATCGCCAGCGCCACCAACGGATCAATGCGGCCATGCGAATTTTTCTTGGTAAAGCGGCGGTTCATGGTGTGGTCGGTTTCCATCCGGGCATTCGCTACCGACATATTCAGCAGCGGATTGTTATCGTGCTTGAAGCTGCCATTCAAAATGACTTCTTCCAAGCTCGATATGGCTTTGCCCATGCTGATATAGCCCTGGCCCCATGGCACGAACGGGATATTGCTTACGCCCTGGCTATCCAACTCCTTCTCCAGCAGGGTCATATAGGCCCGGTCATAAGCAATGCCCATCAACCGGTAACGGCCATGATAGAAGGCCAGGCGTTCGGCAATAGCGGCATAGTCGATAATCCGGCCGGGGAGTGCCGTCAGCCAGCCTTGGCGTGCCCAAACGTCATATGGTGCGCGGTCGCTCTTTGCCCGCTCTTGCAAGGTGTCTTTGGGTGTGTAAACCTCGGCCTTGGTGTAAACCTTGCCTTCATAGCGGGCCACCAGCACTAGGCCGAATCGACATTCAACCCACCCACAAGGTAATTGATGCGAGATAGAGGAAAGCCAGGAAGTGAGAGGGCTTGCGGTCAAAACGAGTGGCGATGCGGCGGAACTGCTTGAGCCTGGCAAAGCAACGCTCGATGCGATTGCGTAGCCGGTAGCGTGCTTTGTCGTAGGCACGCGGCTGCTGGCAGCTGCGAGGCGGGATCACCGCCTGGGCGCCGAGCGAGTGGATCAGCGCCACCAGTTGCCGGCTGTCATAGCCTTTGTCGGCCAAGACGTACTTGGGCTTGAACCCGGCCAGCAGCGCTGGGGCTTGCGTGATGTCGTTACGCTGGCCGCCAGTGAGGATGAATCGCACCGGTCGGCCCTGGCCATCTGTCGCCATGTGGATCTTCGTGCTCAGACCTCCTCGGCAACGCCCCAGAGCCGGGTGTGCCGCCCCCCTTTTCCGGTCGCCGCCTGTGCGTGCGCCCGGACAATGCTGCTGTCGATCATCAGATACTCGTTGCTTCGATCCTGAATCAGGGACTGGAACACCAGCTCCCAGATACCCTTGGCCGCCCAGCGGGTGAAGCGCTTGTGCACGCTCTTGTAGGCTCCGTAGCGCGTGGGCAGATCGCTCCAGCGCGCCCCGGAGCGCAACACCCACAGCACGCCATTGACGAAGCTGCGGTTGTCCGCTGCCGTACGCCCGGGGTCACCGGCCTTGCCTGGGAGCAGATCTTCGATCCGCTCCCATTGGGTTTGGGTTAATTCGTAGCGGCGGGGCCGCGGATGCTTGGTCTTGGTCATCCGCCAAAGATACCAGATGAATGTCGATTCGGCCTAGGGCTGTCAGGTCGGTTTTCATGGATAAGTCCAAGCCGCCCCAAACCTCACCCTTCAAAAACGGTTCTTCGTTGTAATCGGCTATACAGGCTTTCCACTCTTCGGGCGAAACAAACGGTGCTTCGGAACTGATCCGCTGATTCAAATTCAGATTGCGGAAGGTGTTAGAGAAGGAAGGCAGACGCTTGGCTTTTTC
This sequence comes from Neisseria shayeganii, assembly GCF_014054965.1. Lineage (NCBI taxonomy): Bacteria > Pseudomonadati > Pseudomonadota > Betaproteobacteria > Neisseriales > Neisseriaceae > Neisseria > Neisseria shayeganii. The sequence continues at coordinate 1,016,533 of NZ_CP059567.1, forward strand.
GGCCAAGTCCTGCATATCTTGTTCGCTCCGGAAAACACCCAAAGCCGGATTGGCTGCTTCCCACGCCGCCCGGTCGCCGACATCGCAGTCTGCCGGCGCTTCATATACATGGCACACGGTGCGCTTGTCGCTCCCGCTTCTGGCATCGTCAATCATGACGGAAAGTAGGTCGGCATCGGTCGGCGCTTGGGTGCTGATATTGATCATCAGCGGGTTGTCATGGGCACCTTGCGAAGTCACCAAGGCATCGTAGAAATCATTTTGCGGCCCCTGTACCTGCCCGGCCTCGTCAAAAATTACCAGGGCAGGAGACAAGCCTTGGGCGGTCGAACCGTCGGCGGCAATGGCCTTGTATTCCACATTCAAGGGTAGACCGATCAGCGTTTTGGAAGAGGGGATAACCTTGATGATGCCGCTCAACTCTGCGCTTTGCAGCACCATCTTGTGCGCCAACTTGAAAACCAAGCCCGCCTGTTCTCGGCTCATGGCCCCACTGATAATCTGGCTGTTCAACTGTGCGGCCGGGCCAACCAAGTGCGCCAGCAGCAAGCCGGCAATCAATGCGGTTTTGCCGTTCTTCCGCGCCATGCTCAGAATGGCCGTTTTGGTGCCGTGCGGGTTGTCGTACACATCCAAAATAAACCGCTTCTGAAAATCCATCAGCTTCAGCGACTGTCCCACCAGTTTGCCTTCGGGTACAGGCAGATGCTCGATAAAGCCGATAATCTGCTCGCCCAAAGTCATTGCAGGGCCTCAGGGCGCTTAATAAAGCCGCTCAAACCTTCAAGCTTATGGGCAGCATTACGCTGTGCTTTGTTTCGCGCTACGGCGTCTTCTGCGCGGCCCACGGTAGCCAGTGCATGAATCTGCAGCTTGCTTGACATTGCAATGGACAGGCGGGTGAATTTTTCCAACCGGTCAAACAGCTTCGGATCGGGGTCGCTTTCAATTTCTTTGAAGGTGCGTTCAATCAGCCAAAACACCTTAGCCAGATTGCAGGCGTGCACCAAATCTGCCCGTGTCCAGTCGGCGTAATTGCGGGTGGCGATGATGTCGCGCCAATAGCGCATTTCATCATCAGTTAGTGTATTGGGCGGCTCAATCGGGGTGCTGGCGCCTTTGAAAGCATTCACAGCACCAGTCGCACCATCGCATCGTTCGCGCTTCATATCGGGTAACCTACTGTAAAAAATACGGTTTGATAAAAATCAAAGCTGGGGCGGCGGTCTGGAAGCCTTGCCAGTCAAGGATTTCAGTCTCCCCCCCCCACCTACTATCAGCCCAGCGTATTGCGGGTGTTTCGTTTGATCGCCTTCAAGAACGGCTCCTTGTCCTTGGCCGACACCTTGTCCTTCAATCGCGGGTCACGCTCAATGCAACAGGACAGCTTGCCGTCGGTCACGTCTGCCATGTACTCAGCCACATCACGCAACGCTTCGTCTGCCTGCTCGTGTGTAACGTAGGTGGTGGTCGTCACTGCGAAGATGCCGGGGGCCTTCTGCTTGATTTCCACACGGGCAAAATCCAAGATGGGCTTGCCGTCCTGGCCGGCCAAAGTGAATACCGTGCCGAAACCTTTTGCTTCAGCTTCCACTAATCTGAATTGAGACATCGAAAACTCCAATCATGGTTAAAAAATAGGCCAGCCATCTAATCCAATGGCCGGCCTTTGCTTACCGCTCTCTTCCTGCTTCTTGATCGAATCATGACAGTGCTTGCATAAAGCCTGCCAATTGTCCTTATCCCAGAATAAGCCCATATCGCCACGGTGCGGGCGTATATGATCCACTACCTCAGCAGGAGTAACCCTGCCTTGCCGTTCGCAGTACACGCATAAGGGGTGCTTCTTCAGGTAGCTTGCTCGGGCTTTCTGCCACTGGTAGCCATAGCCACGCTGGGCAGCTGTTTGTTTATTGGTGCGCCAATTCGTCATTCTGCTGGGCAATAAAAAACCGCCCGGCTGTTTAGGCTAGGCGGCAATCTGGAAATAAAACATCGAAACTGAAATTGATTAACGGACGCTTAGAACGTGTCTTATCCGAATCATAGAGAAATTATAGTACAAAGGTTTCACATAATCAAGCGGCTATGTTCGTCAGTTTGCAGTCTTGGAAATCAGCCTCCAGCTTCAACATGGCCCGAAGGTGTAAATCAGCCAATACATCCACCACCTTTCGCTTATGCCGCCATACAGTGCTTTTCGATAGGCCGTGCTTGTTTTGCAGCTCGGCCAAATTACGCTCGCCGGTCAGAGCATGTTCCACTAGATCGTCGCAAGCCAGCATCGGGATTTCCGGGTGCCGGGTAAGAATGTACAGGCTCAGGTCAATAATCCCGCTCAAGTCCTTACCGTATTCAGCACGGATCAGGGCATACTCTTCAGCACTCAACTGCCGTTCAACCCTTGCCAACACCAAAGCCGCTTGTGCGTGCCAATCGTGACGAGTCATTTCCCTTTTGGTTCCGATACGCTGGCCGGAAAACATATAACCACCGGTAACAATCGGAGTGCTGGAAATCTCAAAAGCCCGATACAGAGCTTCATCCACAGAACCGAACATCTCTTTTCCTCTTGGAGTGTTTCAGATGCCGGATTTTACCACAAAAACAGGATTTATTTTATTCAAATCATAAGTTTAAACTGAATTTTTGCTTTCTGGATGCCTCGGGATTCAAATTTAAACGCAGGGGAATCAAATTTGAATGCCGCAAACCGACAAAAGCGCAGGCTGCGGTTTTAGCAGTCTGCTGAAATGTAGCCCGATTGTGCAAATCTGCACGTCGAAGATGCAGGCGTCGGAAAATCCGACGTCGGAAAATCCTACGACCGTAGGAAATTCCTACGAAGGGCCGTTGGAAAATCCTACGCACAATATACAACTACCAAAAGACAATACTTCTTCTTTGTCGCCTTCGCCTGACGGCTTGACGACGGAGGGGGCAGCATCTCCGTTGCCATTGTGTAGGCAGTCAGGCATCGGGAAATGTGGCAACAGGAAAAGGGCAGGGCGGAATGTTTGAGAAAATCGCCACAAAGCCGCCTAGAATCGCCCAGGATTGCGATTGAAGGCGTGGGCAATGGTTAGGTAGCCTGAAAAGGGACAATGCCCGTTAAAAGCGAAATTTTGGGCTTTACAGGATAAGAGCAAATCCCACAGTGGGCAAACCCTGATTAGGCTTTTCCTGATTAGGCTTTTCCTGATTAGGCAACCTGAGTTTTCCAGCAAGGCTCAAAATGCAGAATTTGCACATGCCAAACCGGCAGATTTTGCCGGGGCAGATTTTGCCGCCGGAGGCCGCCGTGTGTTTTTACCCCATATTTTCACTAAACCAGCAAGAAAAACAGAACAAGACCAGCAGAGAAAAAGAGGGGTAGGTATGGCTATATAGAAAGGTGGCTAAATTTTAGCCCAATGGAAACCCGAAAAATGGCCTGACTGGGCTAATTTTTAGCCCAATGGGGATTTTTCTCCGGTGGCGTTGGGCTAATTTTTAGCCCAGTCGTGGCCGAGTTGGGCTAATTTTTATACCGACAAAAATTTTTTAGGGGGCTGCAAGCAAAAAAATACCTGCAATGATGCAGGTGTTTCATGGTGGCGAACCGATTAAATCGCGGTCCACTTGTTCCCAGTAATCTGGAGCTCTTCGGGTTGGAGGCACATCCAATTTACCGCCACATTCATCAATGGCAAAAAAAGTGAGTGCATATAGTGAACATAGATTGCGACCACCTTGCCGCGTAACAATAATAAATCCTTTATCTAGAAGTTCTTGCTTTGCTTTCTCTAGTGTCATAGGTGACATACCGACATCGGCTGCCCGGTTTTTCGGAGCAGACATATCGCCATTATTGAAACCATTGTATTGTGAACAGAAATACATCAATAATTTTACAGCATTACCTGACAATCCTGTGAATTGAGGGCTTTTCAAGACATCAAAACGCATGGTGACAAAATTCTTTCCATTGCGCTTAATAGAAGCTTCATTCCACGCTTTTATCTTGTCTCTTCTACTAGCCATGTGTTAAGCTTTCATACATTGGCAAGAACAAAGGCGGCTGCTACCGCCCTTGCTGATACTTTGCTTTATCGGCTTGATTCCTATGGGTTTCAAGCCGTTTCCTTTTGGCTGAAATGCTCCGCCAGCTTAGCCAGCCCCTTGCCTGTAATCAGCGACTGCGTATAGGCACGACCGTTGATTGAGGATATGCCCGCAGTCTGCAGCATATAACCACCATCCAAGGCCTTGTGAGTGGCCTCTATTCGCCCCTGCTTGAATATCCAGCCCCATTGCACCATCACAGCCCTTACCTCTTTCTCCCGCTCAGTCAGGCTTTTGGCGGCGGCCCTGAAATTGATGGCTTCCTTGCGGTCTGAAAGCAGATCCAGCGCCGCAGCTTTCGGTTCGGCCAAAGCCAAACGCTCGGCCATCGCTTCCTGAAGCTTACGCTCGCACTCGATAAAGTAACGGCGGACTTCACGGCCGACTTCGGTTTTCTCCACCATCGCCAGCTCTTTTGCCATATCAAGAGTCAGGTGGTAGTCAATTTTCCCTCTGCCATGACCTATTTCCCGCTTTTGGGAAATAGCTACAAAGTCCTGATTCTCAATAAAACCGTACTCTTTAATCCGCTCCACAATCCAAGTGGCGAACCGGCGGCCGACATTCAGCGACTTATGCAAGTCCCGTGCATTCACGGATTGAGAAAAGAGCTTGGTAACGCCGGTTTGCTGGATCGGAATCAATTCATTCATTTCTGTGCCTCCTTATCAGCCTCTTCGATTATGCTCCACAGCGCATAAGCGCTGCTTTCTGCATCCGGGGTGGGTATTTGAATCATATCTTCATGCAGATCCAGCAACATTTCCACTTGAGAGTCGATTAAACAAGAACCTCTAGGCAGTTCCTTGATGGTTACGGCTATGGTTTCCGTATGGTCGGCAAAGCGTTCCAGACGGAACAGGGTATTGGCAATATTTTCGGCCAGCTCGCGGGAAATGGTTACGGTTTTAGCGGTGGGGTTCATGCTTTTACCTCCTTGGTTTCGGCGCTATCGGCCATGATTTGGCACAGTTCGGCAGACAGGCCGATACCGTTTGATTCAAAGGCATTCTCGGCCAGCTCACCCATGGTGCACAGCAGGCGGGCTGTTTGGCTCGGATGGCTGCCGGCTAATACTTGCCCAGCCTCGGCCATGGTTTGCATATGCGAAGCAAAATAGCCCAAGGCCAGTAGAGAATCGGCTATTTGGCAGGCCAGCCCGCGGGGAATCGTGACAGTCTCAGGGGTTTTCATGGTTGTTTTCCTTTCATCAGATGGGGGGAGGTGCTTAAGCATTGCTGGCGGCTGTCAATCCATGCCAACACATCGGATTTGCGCCACATAGACTTACGGCCGCCAATCCGCAAAGGCTTGGGAAGGCCATCGTTCTTGATGGCGTTGTAAATCGCCGTCCGGCCGCCTAGACCGGTGACGGCGCCAACGGTTGAGGCAGACCACAGGACATATTCCGGCGGCAGGTCGGCAAGGGCTTCGGGGGTATCTTGAGGTTTCATTTCGCTCTCCACGTTAAAGATGTTTATGACGCTATAAACGCTACTGACGCAATATAGCGCCAAACTAAAAACTATGCAACAATTGTTATGTATGTTTTTGGAGTTTGTAGCGTGAATAATGCAAAGAATAAGGGCGGGCGCCCTAAAACCTATGAAGGGGAAAAGAATATCAGGGTGTCGATAGCCATACGGCCAAGATATAGACAAGCTATTGAATTAATATCAAAAGATAGAAATACTAGCTTGAATGAAGTTGTTGAGTTTGCTATTGCACAGCTTGCCGCAAAGTATGAAATAGAGGGTAAACCAGTAATTGAATATATCCGTCCAATGAATGAAGAAAGACTTAGGATTAAAAATACTCTAATTGAACCTCAAAATAGAACATCAGAGTACATAACAAAAAAAGAGATAGACTATTACTCGGCAATAATGGCCTATGAGTCTTTGCCTAAGGGTATTTTGAGTCCTCAAGATAAATATGTGATGGGTATGTTAGATGAGCTGGGACCTGCGGTTTCCCATTATTTTGAAATAGAGAAATTAGAGCAAGCTATATTAGAGGATTGGAAGATAGGAAGACCTGAGGCAGAAACTTTTAATGATATCAATCAAATTATGGAAGAACAGCCATACATTTTTAAGCACCAAATGCCATTATCTACAGATGAACCATCTACTGGGGGGGTTATATTAGCCAAATACAAATAAATTCTTCAACTTTGAAGATTCTATTTCAGAAAGCTAACCCGCCCCGAAAAACAGGGCAGCCCCACTAAAAGGGGCAGCTCCGAAAATGGGGGTGACTACCACCCACAAAAAACAAAGCCACCCCCAAAAAAACGGGGGTGGTTCTTTTTGTGTCTGCCCGTGGTAATTTGCCATGTTCGTGGTGTTTTGCCCGTGGCAATTTGCCACGTTCGTGGTATTTTGCCATGCCGCCCATCAAAAAACCGCCCGAAGGCGGTTTGGATCAGGCCAGAGCCACGCTCAGCGGCACCACAAAATCATGCGGGCGCTGTTCGGCTTGCCACAAATCGTAATCATTTTGCATACCCAGCCATAAGGCGCTAGACGTGCCAAGCAAAATAGACAAGCGTACTGCCATTTCTGCAGTGATGGATGCCTTACCGTTCAAAATACGGGATAGGGCGGCGCGGGTAACGCCCAAACGCTTTGCGGCTTCGGTAACGCTGGTTTTGCCCAAATATTCATACAAAACCAAACCCGGATGCGGGGGATTGTGCATATTCATAACCAATCTCCTTTTAATGATAATCCTGATAATCCACGACTTCGGCATGGCCGTCTTCAAAGCGAAAAGTCATTCGCCAATTACCGTTTACCTTGATGCTCCAATGCCCGGCCAAATCACCGGTCAGCGGGTGCAAATTCCAGCCGGGGGCTTTCATATCTTCAGGGCCTACGGAACGGTTCAACGCCATCAATTGCAGGCGCAGCTTATTGGCATGGGCAGCCTGAATGCCTGCTTTGCTGCCGGTCTCAAAGAATTTTTGCAAGCCTTTGTGCTTGAAACTCTTAATCATACAAATTGCCTTATGTGTAGTGAAACTATACAGTCAATAATGTATAGCGTCAATATACGGATGAATAAAATACGGAAGCAGACAAGGGAGGTCTCAAACTGAGGCACCCTTTACTTTTTGGTACGGTTCAGCGTACCTTTTTGGTACGGTCGTACCTTTTGGGTACCGAACAGCGTCAAGCTCCTCTATGGTGGAAATCACCATGCAGGCCAAGGGTAGCCCCAAACTGACACCCCCTTGCCTTGGGGCTTCAGGCAGCCACGGCGCTAAATAAATAATCGGCCCATGCCTGCATCATTTGGCGGCGCTTCTCGATCATGGCCGAACGCATATAGGACTGGTACACATCATTGCCCACGTCATGCGCCAGCTGGATTTCGCTTTGCAAGTCGTCGTAACCGTGCTCTGTGGCCCAGTTTTTGAAGCTGGCGCGGAAGCCGTGGACTGTAGGGCCTTTGTCCGGCCGGTCGCTATGAAAGCCTTCTGAGTGCTCCCGGAGCAGCTTAGTCAGCGTCATATCGGACATGGCCCAGCTGCCGTGCTTGTTTGGCTTTGCCATCGGGAAAACTAAATTGGCAGGTGTGTCTTTGGGTAGGGAATGAAGTAATTGAACTGCCTGGCGCGGCAGGGGATAGAAGCGGTCGATATAGGTTTTCCGCTCGGGAGCATCGGCTTCCATTTTCCACATGGCTGCTCGGAAGTCGATTTCAGACCATTGCAGCAGGCGTATGGCTCCGCTGCGGGCTGCATTGATGATCAGGAAGAGTAGGGTGACCTTGGATTGTGCAGGCCGGCCGCTCAGCAGCACATCGGCCACAAAGCGGGGCAAATCCTGCCAAGGCATAGAAGGGAAGTGCCGCTCGGATTTTGGCTTGCGTTTCTGCTTGCCCAAGGCCACCCGCGCGGCTTTGGTGGGGTTGTGCTCACAGTAACCCATGGCTTCGGCAAACGTGAACACCTGCCCGATACGGTCGATCAGCTTGCCGGCGGTGTCAGGGGTTTTGTGCCAAACATCTTCCAACACGCCGACAATATCCAGCGCCTTGATTTCGGTTATCGGCATCTTCCCTATACCCGGGAAAACCAAACGCTTTATTTCCCGCAGCCATTGTTGGCGGTAGCGCTCGTTTTTCCATACGCCGGCGGCTATCTGCCGCTCGTAGAATATTTCAGTCAGAACGGTGAAGGTATTCTGTTGTGCTGTTTCAGCAGCCCGTAACCTTTCTTCCTGTTCGATCCGCTCCTGTTCGATTGCTTTTACCGGGCTGATACCGGCTTTAATGCCGGCAGTCAAACGCTTAGCCTGATCCTCAGCCTCGGCCAAAGAAATTGCCGGATAATTGCCCAGTCTCAAACGGGCGCGCTTGCCGGTATCCGGATCGTAATAACGCAGATACCAAGTGCCGATACCTTTCGTCACGGCCGAAGGCTGGAACTGCAAGCCGGAATGTTGTGCGGAAGTCAGCACCGGAGACCCGGGCGCAATATTCCTCAGCTTGGCATCTGTCAGTTTGGTGCTGGTTCTTTTTTCAACCATTTTTACCCATGCGGCTTAGAATCAAATTGTACCTAAATTATACCTAAATATTTGGATTCAGCCGAACAGAAGGGTGGAATTGTGAACACTAAATAACAAATGAGTAGAATTAACTGATTATTTAATATAGCATTTATCTGTACTTTGTGTTTTCTTTTGTTCGTTGTTATTTGTACGTTATGTTCCCTTCCTCTCTGCTAGATAAATTAAATAATACCCTGATTTTTAAGGGTATTATTTTCATCTACTCTGGTTTTGGTGCCTAAATGGGTACCTAATGCCAAACACTTCCCCGCATACCGGCTCTGTCGGTGTCCCGTTTGCCCGTTGACTGTTGGCTTTACCAACACAGACCATGCAGAGAGCCAACACAGACCATGCAGAGAGCCAATCAGGTACTTCAAATACAGCACTGCTGCCGCCCATAAGCCAACCGACAGCGATTCCGATCTGCATCCTGTCTCCGGCATACCTTACGCAGAAGGCGATAGGATCGGATGTGCCGTACAGTCATCATCAAGCGGATGCAGTCCCTTGGGATATTTGCCGGGTGGCGCAATCAGCATCCGAACAATCTCTCCGTCCGTCCGGCCCAATTCATGTTGGTAACGAACAAACGCCCCGGCCTGTAGGCGGGCGAAGTATGCCGCCCGTTGTACAGTAAATGCCTTTCTGACTTGTTTTATGGTTTTGCGTTTGGCCGAGTTTTTGAACAACCGAGCACCGATAGGGTAAGCACCACACAGATACTCACCCGGATAGATGAGGATATCCGTGGGAATCTCGTAGTCATGAGCACGAAACTCGACCTCGAAGCGAACCCACCGGCTAGCTTGGTTACCCAATTGACGCCATTTTTCATAAATCCTCGTCAATTTTGCTGTGTAGCGGGAACTGGTATATCAGGCTTCAGGCTGACATCAGACCGCTTTGCCAGGTTGGTTGTTCAGACGTCTTAAACCGCCGCTGTAGGAAGGGGTGATGCGCGGCGTAAGCGCCAGGCGGTAAAGCCCAAGTTTTGCCAATACGGCTCGGGTGTTTCGAAACCGCATGTTGTGGCCAAATCGGTCAGATTGCCGGGTGTGAGTGGAAAAAAATCCTGTTGCAAACGCCGTTGTAAGCGGTCGAGTTGGTGGTCGGGCAGGCCTTGGGTGCGGGCATATTGCACCAGGCATTCAGTCTGTCCGCTGCATTGCACGGCCAGATCGGCCAGCAGCAGGGGCGCACTCGGTTTCAAACGGCAGGCGGCTTGCCGCAGCAGCGAACCCTTTTCCCTTATATCGGGCAGGAAGTGCATCACAAACAGGCACAGGGCTGCATCGTATTGGGGCGCCTCCGGCAGCTCTTCCAGCAAACCGTGATGCCAATAGACGGTATTCGGCAAGCAGGCCGCTTTTCGCTTGGCTTGTTCCAGCATGGCAAATGAGGGGTCTAGGGCGGTGAAAGCGGATTGTGGCCGACTATCGGCAAGGGACAGCAGCTCGGTGCCGGTACCGACGCCGATCAATAAGATGCGGGCATCGGCGGGCAGGGGATGCAAGATGGCGGCATTGAGGCGGTGCAGCTCGGCATAGCCGGGAATCAGGCGGGTAATCCGTTGGTCGTATTCGGCTGCGCCTGAGTCTTCGAAGCGTTTTTCGGGTAATGTGGCGTGCATAGAACCGTTGCTGGATGGAAAAAGGCTGAGACCTTTGCAAAACCCCCATCTGCGGCGCATTTCTGCGTTGTGCGCTGCTCGCTCGCTTGCCTATCTTAATGATATGTCTGTCCCACGGGGATTCCTGTGTTCACGCTCGCTGTGCTGCTACGCCTTGAACTGCATCCACATCTGAAGGTTTTGCAAAGGTCTCAGGCTACCTGAACAGCCGTGGGCGGGTTTCAGGTAGCCTGATGGAAAAGGATGGTCAACCGTGTTGGCGTTGGGCGTCAACGGCGGCCAAGGCCACCATATTGACGATGCGGCGCACGGAGGAGATGGGGGTGACGATGTGCACCGGCTTGGCCATGCCCATCAGAATCGGGCCGATGGTCACGCCGTCGGAGGCGGATACGCGCAGCAGGTTGTAGCTGATGTTGGCGGTTTCCACATCGGGCATCACCAACAGATTGGCCGAGCCTTTCAGCGGGGAATCGGGCATGATTTGCTGGCGGATGTTTTCGTTCAGCGCGGCATCGCCTTGCATCTCGCCGTCGATTTCCAACTCGGGTTTGGCGGCCTGAATCAGACCCAGTGCGGTTTGCATTTTGCGGCTGGAGGGCGAATCGATGGAGCCGAAGTTGGAGTTGGCCAACAAGGCCACCTTGGGCACGATGCCGAAGCGTTCCATTTCTTCCACGCACATCAGGGTGCCGGCGGCCAATTGTTCGGCGTTGGGCTCGGCATTCACATAGGTGTCGGTAATGAAGATGCTGCCGCCGCTGAGAATCAGCGCGTTCATGGCGCAGGCGTTGCGCTCGGGATTGTTGTAGCCAATGATTTCTTCCATGATTTGGAAGTGGTCGCGGAAGCGGCCCATGGTGCCGCACACCAAGGCGTCGGCATGGCCCAGATGCACCATCATGGCGCCGATCAGGGTGGTGTTGCCGATCATGCGGCGGCGCGCCATTTCTTCGGTAACACCCTGGCGTTTGCGCAGGCGGTAGTATTCTTCCCAGTACTCGCGGTAGCGCGGGTCGTTTTCATTGTTGACCAGCTCGAAGTCTTTGCCGGCTTGGATGGTGAGGCCGAGTTTTTTCAGGCGTGCTTCGATCACATTGGGGCGGCCGATCAAAATCGGGAAAGCCAGTTTTTGCGACACGATTTGCTGGGCGGCGTGCAGTACGCGCTCGTCTTCGCCTTCGCTCAATACCACGCGCTTGATGTCTTTTTTCGCCTGATTGAACACCGGCTTCATGAACAGATTGGATTTGTACACGAAGTGGTTGAGGGTTTCGACGTAGGCGTCGAAATCGGTAATCGGGCGGGTGGCGACGCCGGAGTCCATGGCCGCTTTGGCTACGGCGGGGGCGATGCGGGCGATTAAGCGCGGATCGAAGGGCTTGGGAATCAGGTATTCGGGGCCGAAGGAAAGCTCGGTGCCCATATAGGCGCTGGCGACTTCGTCGTTTTGCTCGGCCAGCGCCAAGTCGGCAATCGCACGCACGCAGGCCAGCTTCATTTCTTCGTTGATGGTGGTGGCGCCCACGTCCATGGCACCGCGGAAGATGAAGGGGAAGCAGAGCACGTTGTTGACTTGGTTGGGGAAGTCGGAACGGCCGGTGCCGATGATGACGTCGGGGCGGGCGGCTTTCGCTTCGGGCGGCCAGATTTCGGGCTGCGGGTTGGCCAAGGCGAACACCAGCGGTTTGTCGGCCATTTGTTTGAGCATATCGGTGCTCAATACATTGGGGCCGGAGAGGCCGAGGAAGATGTCTTTGCCGGGTACGGCATCGGCCAAAGTGCGTTGGCCGCAGTCGGCCACGGCATAGCGCACTTTGCTTTCGTCCATGCGCTCGCGGTCTTCGCGGGTTTGGAAGATGACGCCTTTGGAGTCGCAAACGGTGATGTGTTCGCGCTTCATGCCCAAGGCCACCAAAAGGTCGAGACAGGCGATGGCGGCCGCGCCGGCGCCGGAGCACACCAGTTTCACTTCGGCAATGTCTTTGCCCACCACGCGCAAGCCGTTCAGCACGGCGGCGGCGGTGATGATGGCGGTGCCGTGTTGGTCGTCATGGAAGACGGGGATGTTGCAGCGCTCGCGCAGTTTTTTCTCGATGTAGAAGCACTCGGGGGCTTTGATGTCTTCGAGATTGATGCCGCCGAAGGTGGGCTCGAGGGAGGCGATGATGTCCACCAGTTTGTCGGGGTCGGTTTCGTTGACTTCGATGTCGAAGACGTCGATGCCGGCGAATTTTTTAAACAAAACGCCTTTGCCTTCCATCACCGGTTTGCTCGCCAGTGCGCCGATGTTGCCCAAGCCGAGCACGGCGGTGCCGTTGGAGATGACGGCCACCAGGTTGCCGCGGGCGGTGTATTTGTAGGAAGCGAGCGGATCTTCATGGATTTCCATGCAGGGCGCGGCCACGCCAGGTGAATACGCCAGCGAGAGGTCGTACTGGGTAGCCAAGGGTTTGGTGGGAGCCACCTGAATTTTGCCGGGACGCGGGAATTCGTGGAAGTCCAGCGCGGCTTGTTTGAGCATATCGTCCATGAGGAATCCTTTTCGGGGTGGGGTGCGGGGCGTTTCAGGTAGCCTTGAGAAACCAGAGGCTACCTGAAAGCGGGATTAGGGGGCCGGTTGGGGGGCGGCCTGATGCATGGGTTGCAGTGTAAGGCTTTGGCCTTGGTTGGTGTCCCACCGGCCCTGCACACGCCATTGGCCGGCTTCGTCTTCTACGCGCACATACCAGTGGTGGGTGGCGGGCAGTGTCTTGAAAACGGCGGTGTATTCTACCTGATTCCCGGACGGGGCGGCATCTCCCTGCCGCTGCAAGACCACGCTTTGGTCGTGTTCGCTGCGGGCAGGGTGCAGCCAGAGCAGGCGCAATTTGCTGCCGGGCTCGATTTGGCCGCTGAGCAGCACTTTGGCGCGGTCGTTGTCGGGATTCACCAGCACTTGGGCGCGGATGCCGCGTGTGGCGGCGGTTTGGTCGCGCTCCAGCTGCAGGCCGATGTTTTTGCCTTCTTTATAGTAGTCGTCGGTGACCATGGAAGGCTTGTTGTAGTTGGCGGCCAGATGGTAGGTATAGAGGGCGGCGAATACAACAATGATGGGGCCGGCGGCCAAAAGCCAGGGCCAGGGTTCACGGTACCAGGGTTTGGCCTTGCGGTTGTTGCTCAAAATCATTCTCCGATAAAGGTGCTTTTTTCGCTAATGGTGCTGCTGTCTTCAGGGTTTTGCGCATCGGTGTAGCGGAAGGTGAAGCGGATGGGGTTGCTGCCTTTTTCCGCATATTCCGGAATCACGGCTACCTGAACGGGCACGGTTAAGGTTTGGCCGCCTTCGAGGCGCAGGCCGTCGGCGGGCAGGCCGGACATCTTGATGTCTTCCAAGCCTTCCACTTCGGCGGTGAGGATTTTCACGTCTTCGCTGGCATTGATGATGCGCAGGTTGTAGGCGTTTTCCAGCCAGCCTTCTTTGTTTTGGCGCACCATCACACCGCGGTCTTTGATCACGTCCACGCGCACGGTTTGGCGGAAGAACAGGCTCACGATCAGGCCGGTGGCCACCAAGGCCAATACTGCGCCGTAACCCACCACGCGCGGGCGCAGCAGACGGCTGGGGATTTTGCTTTCCGGGTATTCTTTGGCCAGTGCGCCTTCGGTGGTATAGCGGATCAGGCCGCGCGGATAATTCATTTTATCCATGATTTCGTCGCAGGCGTCGATGCAGGCGGCGCAGCCGATGCATTGGTATTGCAGGCCGTCGCGGATGTCGATGCCAGTCGGGCATACCTGTACGCACATGGTGCAGTTGATGCAGTCGCCCAGCTCGGTTTCTTCGCGGCTGACATTCTTTTTGCGCGCGCCGCGCGGTTCGCCGCGGGCGGTGTCGTAGGAAATGATCAGCGTGTCGTGGTCGAACATTGCGCTTTGGAAGCGGGCGTAGGGACACATGTGCAGGCACACTTGTTCGCGCATGATGTGGCCCATCAGCCAGGTCATGAAGCCGTAGAAAGCGGCGGCAAACAGTGTAGCGCCTGAAATGGCGGCAAAATTCAGGCTGAAAATATTGGCCGTCAGTTCGCGGATGGGCACAAACCAGCCGGCGAACGTGATGCCGGTCCAGGCGGCGACCAAGAAAATCAGCAGGTATTTGGTGAGCTTGATGCGGATTTTGCGCGCATTCCACGGCTCTTTATCCAGTTTCAGCCGCTTATTGCGGTCGCCTTCCACCAAATGGTCGATCCACAGCATGATTTCGGTATAGACCGTTTGCGGGCAGGCATAACCGCACCACAAACGGCCGGCAATGGTGGTCCACCAAAACAGGCCGAAAGCGGAAAGCAGCAGGATGCCGGTGAGGTAGATCAGATCGCCCGGCACCAAGGTGAGGCCGAAAATATAGAAGTGGCGGCCGGGAATATCGAACCAGACGGCTTGGCGGTCGCCCCACATCAGCCAGGGGATGCCGTAAAACACCAACTGGGTGACCAGGACGGCCAGAATGCGCCAATTGGCGAAGCGGCCTTTTGCCAGCTTGGGGTGGATGCGTTTGCTGCCTTGGTAGAGGCTGATAACTTGTTCTTTTGGCTGTGTCTTTTGCTCGGGTTGCTGACTCATGGCAAAGTGTTCCTAAAACGGTGCCGGTAGCATATATTATGATTTTCATGGTGATGCATGGTGTGGCTGCTCCGGCGATGCGCCGCGATTATACGCCCCTGTCAGGCCGCCTGCCAGCTTTGGGCGGTTTTGTTGTTGATGCCGGGCGAAAGGCTGCTGTGGCCGGGCTTTCAGGCTACCTGAAAAGCCGCTACACTCCGTTTTTTTATTAGAAATGAAATAAGGAACGCGGCATCATGAATCTTCCCTCTCTTCGTGTCGGCATTGTCGGCGCCACCGGCTACACCGGTGTCGAACTGTTGCGTCTGCTGGCCGGCCACCCGCATGCCCAAGTGACGGCGGTAACCAGCCGCAGTGAAGCCGGCGTGCACATTGCCGACTATTTCCCCTCCTTGCGCGGCGTGTACGACTTGGTATTCCAAGCGCCCGATGCCGCGGATTTAGCCGCTTGCGACGTGGTGTTTTTCGCCACCCCGCACGGTGTGGCGATGCGGGATGCGCCGGCTCTGATGGCACAGGGCGTGCGCGTGGTGGATTTGTCGGCCGACTACCGGCTCAAAGATATCCCCACTTGGGAGCATTGGTACGGGATGCCGTTTACCGCCGAAAAAGCTTTGCAGGAGGCGGTGTACGGTTTGTGCGAATTGAACCGGGATGCCATCCGAACCGCCCGCCTGGTGGCCAACCCCGGCTGCTATCCCACCTGCGTGAGCCTGCCGCTGATTCCGCTTTTGAAAGCCGGCGTGGTGAAAACCGGCCGCCCGCTGATTGCCGACTGCAAATCCGGCGTTTCCGGCGCAGGCCGCAAAGCGACAGTAGGCACGCTGTTGTGCGAAGCGGGAGACAACTTCAAGGCTTATGGCGTAGGCGGTCACCGCCACCTGCCGGAAATCCGTCAAACCATTGCCGGCCTGCAAGCGGAGGTGGCCGAACATCTGATATTCGTGCCGCACCTCACGCCGATGATTCGCGGCATGCACGCCACCACTTATGTGCATCTCGCAGAAGGGGCAGATCCGCAGGCGCTGTTGGCGGCTTATTATGCGGACAGCCCTTTTGTCGATGTGATGCCGGCCGGCAGCACGCCGGAAACCCGCAGTGTGCGCGGCAGCAATGTTTGCCGCATCAGCGTGCAACGTGCGCCCGGCAGCGAGGTATGGATTCTTTTGAGCGTGCAGGACAATCTGGTCAAAGGCGCGGCCGGGCAGGCGGTACAGAATATGAACATCATGTTCGGCTTCGACGAACGTGCCGGTTTGCATCACGAGGCTTTGCTGCCTTAAGGCATATCTGCCTAAGGGATTGTGGCGGCTTTGTTCCCGCTTCCGCCATGAAAACAGGCTACCTGAAAGGGTTTCAGGTAGCCTGTTTGCCGGTTGCCGCACTTCATCAACGGCGGCGCACCAACTGCCACGCACGGCCTAAGTAGGTTACGCTGGCAAAGCCGCTCCACACATGCACCAAGCGGGTAAACGGGAAAATCACAAACAAGCCCATACCCATCACCATATGCAGTTTGAACAGGAAATTTACGTCTTCGATATGGCCGGCGGCATCACCGCGGAAGGTAACGATATGCTGCGCCCAAGTCATCAGTTTCACCATTTCGTGGCCGTCGGTATGACCCATGCTCACGAAGATGGTCAGCAAGCCCAAGCCTAAAGTGATGATGAGCCAAATCAGCACCAGTTTGTCGCGCCAAGTGCTGTTGGCGGCCAAACGGTCGCATTTCAGACGGCGTTGCAGCAAAATAACCAAACCGATCATCGCCATCACGCCGAAGATGCCGCCCATCACCATTGCAAAAATCTGCTTGGCTCCGTGCGAAATGCCCAGCGCGTCCCAAAACCATAAAGGCGTGAGCAGGCCGAACAAATGCCCGAAAAACACGGCCAAGATGCCGACGTGAAACAGAATGTTGCCCAAGCGCAATTGGCCTTCATACAGGATTT
The DNA here is from genome assembly GCF_014054965.1 of Neisseria shayeganii. Lineage (NCBI taxonomy): Bacteria > Pseudomonadati > Pseudomonadota > Betaproteobacteria > Neisseriales > Neisseriaceae > Neisseria > Neisseria shayeganii. The sequence continues at coordinate 1,033,389 of NZ_CP059567.1, forward strand.
GGCTGGATTCGCTCTTCCACGAATATTGTTCGCGGTCGAAGCGCACCAGGCTGCCGAAAAAGAAAATCGCCAAGGCTATATAGGGAAAAATGCCGAAAAAGAATTGGTGCAGGGTGTTCATGTTTGCGCTCCTTTTGTGGCCGTCTGAAAAGCGGCTTTAGGATAAAACTGTACGGTTTCTATGCGGGGTTTCAGCAGCGGCTCGGTGCCGGAAATGTCGGGGCCGAACGTTTCCATCGCTTCGTCCATATCGCGCACGGGCGGCTCGACCAGCGGGCGCGGTGCCACCGGGCTGAGTGCGGTAATGCCTTGCAGCAATACGGCGTAAGGAGAACCGCTTTTTTCGAGTTTTCCGCCGATGTGGGCAACCACATGCACGGCATCGCCGAGCAGCTTTTGGGCGTGTTCAGACGGCACTTGGCTTAAATATTCCAGCAGCACGGGCAGGTAATCGGGCAGCTCGTCGTTGCCCAACTCGAAACCGCGGCTGCGGTATTCTTCCAGTAAGTCCACCATAGCGCTGCCGCGGTCGCGGTCTTCGCCGTACACATGCTCGAAGAGATAGAGCGCGTGGTTGCGGTTGCGGTCGAAGGTGGCGACGTAGCGTTCCTGCAATTCACGCAGGCTGTGGCTGTTCAGGTAGCCCAAAAAGCTGTTCAGACGGCCTGCTTGTGCTTGCAGCTCCGGCCATTCTTGCAAGGCCGTCTGAAATTCGGGCAAGGCTTCGATCAGCTCGGCTTCGGGGTAGCACAGCAGCGCGGAAAACCACCGGTAAACAGGATTCGCGCTCATCAGCGTACTCCTTCTTCGCGGTTTTTCTCGGCATCTTTACGCAGGCCGTGGAAGATAATCGGCGTGCCTTTGCGCTTGCCGAACAGGCTTTCTTCGCTGCCTCCGGAACAGCCGTTGCCGAAAGTGAAGCCGCAGCTTGATTTGTCTTCAAAGCTGTTTTCCACCATTTCTTTGTGCGAAGTCGGAATCACAAAGCGGTCTTCATAATTGGCAATCGCCATGATTTGATACATGTCTTCCACCATTTCGGGCGTGAGGCCGGTGCCTGCCAGCGTTTCCTCCGGCGTTTCGCCGTGCACCACTTGGCCGCGCTTGAAACGGCGCATGGCAATCATGCGCTCCAGCGCGAGTTTAATCGGCTCCACTTTACCGGCAGTGAGCAGGTTGGCCAGATAACGCAGCGGAATACGCATTTCGTCCACGCTCGGAATGATGCCGTTTTCGCCCACCAAACCGTTTTCGATGGCAGACTGAATCGGCGATAAGGGCGGGATATACCAAACCATCGGCAAGGTGCGGTATTCGGGGTGCAGTGGGAACGCCACTTTCCACTCCATCGCCATTTTGTACACCGGCGATTGTTTGGCCGCATCAATCCAGCTTTGGCTGATGCCCTGCTTCAAGGCTTCTCGTTGCACTTCAGGGTCGTGCGGATTCAAGAACACGCCCAATTGCTGTTCGTATAAATCCTGCGGGTTGGCTACCGAAGCGGCCTGTTCGATTTTGTCTGCGTCATACAGCAGCACGCCCAAATAACGGATGCGGCCTACGCAGGTTTCGGAACACACGGTCGGCTGGCCGCCTTCGATACGCGGGTAGCAGAACGTGCATTTTTCGGCCTTGCCCGAAGTCCAGTTGTAATAGATTTTCTTGTAGGGGCAGCCGGATACGCACATGCGCCAGCCGCGGCATTTGTCTTGGTCGATCAACACGATGCCGTCGTCTTCGCGCTTGTAAATACTGCCGGACGGGCAGGAAGCCACACAGGTCGGGTTCAAACAATGCTCGCACAGGCGTGGCAGATACATCATGAAGGTTTGCTCAAACGCGGCGTGCATGTCTTTCTGAATGCCTTCAAACAGCACGTCTTTCGCCCGCTTCTCAAACTCGCCTGCTAAATCGTCTTCCCAGTTCGGGCCCCATTCCACTTTGTCCATTTTTTTGCCGGTGAGCACGGAAATCGGACGCGCGGTCGGCGGTGTCGGCATTTTCGGCGCGTTTTGCAGATGCTCGTAGTCGTAGGTAAACGGCTCGTAGTAGTCGTCGATTTTCGGCATATTCGGGTTGGCAAAAATGTTTGCCAAAATCTTCAACTTGCCGCCCTGCTTCGGCACCAGCTTGCCGTCGGGCTTGCGCACCCAGCCGCCGTTCCATTTGTTTTGGTCTTCCCAGTTTTTCGGAAAGCCGATACCGGGCTTGGTTTCCACGTTGTTAAACCACGCATATTCCACGCCGTCGCGCGAAGTCCACACGTTTTTACAGGTAACGGAGCAGGTGTGGCAGCCGATACATTTGTCTAAGTTCAGAACCATGCCGACTTGTGCTCTGATTTTCATGATGGTGTTCCTTTTGGTTTGGTTGTTCAGACGGCCTCTCTAACAGGCCCCAAGGCCGTCTGAACAACAGCTTCGTCAAGTGGTTGCTGTCGTTGTTGTAAAACTTTTTCACAGATAGAAGCTTAGTGGATGGCACACAATAAAAATATGCGCCGAAAGCGCAAATAAAGGCAGCAAAGGAATGTATGGCGGCTGGCTGAAAGGGGGACGGGGATAGTTATTTGGGAGTATGGGATGGGAGGCGGCAATTCCGATTGCTCAGATGATCAAATCATGTGAGTTCCTGCCGTATGCGATTTTGCCTGGCTGTTTAGATCATGCTGAAGCAGAAACCTACGGTTGTACTTCACTCATATTGGGTTAAAAGGCTACCTGAAAGGGTTTTAGCCTATTTATTAACAGGAGAAATATTTTCTGGTTGTTGAAGAGTATATTTTCTAATTGGTCACCAAGGTTTTTTTATAGTGCGCTATTGTTTACTGTGGGTTGATAATTAATTTATCATTCGTGCCTTTTTCTCGGCCGTAGCTGCTCCTATAATTCGCCCCATCTTCAGTTGATAGATTAAAAAAACCAATTAAATTAAAGGGTAAAGAAAATGAAAACTGTATATCACCCGGCCGATTCACGCGGCTTTGCCAATCACGGCTGGCTAAAAAGCGCGCACACTTTCAGTTTCGCCAATTATTACGATCCCGAGCGCATGGGCTTTGGCGTATTGCGTGTGATTAATGATGATTTTGTAGAAGGCGGCCAAGGCTTCGGCACCCACCCGCACCGCGATATGGAAATCATCTCCGTGCCTTTGAGCGGTGATTTGGCCCACCGCGACAGCATGGGCAACGGGAGCATCATCAAAAACGGTGATGTGCAGGTGATGTCGGCCGGTACCGGCGTTACCCACAGCGAAATGAACGCCAACCGCGACCAAGCCGTGAAATTTCTGCAAATCTGGGTGCTGCCACGCAAAAACAACGTGGCGCCCCGCTATCAGCAAATCACGATTGCCAACGAAGCCAAACCCAACGACTTCCAGCAAATCCTGTCGCCGAATGCGGATGACGCCGGTGTGTGGATTCACCAAAACGCTTGGTTCTCGCTGGCGCGGTTTTCAGACGGCACCCAAAAGCGCTACGAGGTAAAACTCGAAGGCAACGGCGTCTATGTGTTCGTCATTAAAGGTAAAGCCAAAGTGGGCGGCATCGAATTGAGCGAGCGAGACGGTCTGGGTCTGTGGGAAACCGACGGCTTTGACGTGGAGGCTTTGGGTGATGCGGAAATCTTGTTGATGGACGTGCCGATGGATGTGGAAGCCAATATCAACCAATTGCACTGAGGCGAATTATCCGAAATGTTATCCAAACTTTTGGGCTACCTGAAAAATAGCGGGCAGCCTGCCAACCAACCTGAAACCAAAAACAAGGAAACCCCCATGTCTGTGATACAAAATTTTCAGCAAGCTGTAGAGAGCCGCCGATCTGTTTACGCGCTGAACAAAAACCTGCCTGTAAGCAAAGAAGAGATCATCAAGATTGTTGAGCACGCTGTTAAGCACACACCGTCTGCATTCAACTCGCAGTCGACCCGCTTTGTGGTGTTGTTTGGCGCCGAGCATGAAAAATTGTGGGACATCACCATTGCCGAGTTGCGCAAAATCGTTCCTGCTGAGAACTTCCAAGCCACTGAAGCCAAGCTGAATATGTTTAAGGCGGCGGCTGGCAGCGTATTGTTTTTTGCGGACGAAAACGTGGTGAAAGGCCTGCAAGAGCAGTTCCCTGCTTATGCCGCTGGCTTCCCCGTATGGGCAGGCCACAGCGATGCCATGAGCCAATATGCCATTTGGACTGCGTTGGCTGCGGTCAACGTGGGCGCCAACCTGCAGCATTACACGCCGATCATCGATGCCGAAGTGGCCAAAACATGGAATTTGCCAGCCAACTGGAAAATGAGCGCCCAGCTCGTATTCGGCGGCATTGCCGAGCCTGCAGGCGATAAGTCTTTTACCCCCGTGGAAGAGCGCCTGAAAGTTTACGGCCTTTAATATTTCAGGCTGGCTTATTGGCCTGAATATACCGCGCAATAATGCGGCAAATTCAGACAGGTTTACGCCTGGGGTCTGCCGCTTTTTTATTGCTTGAAAATCCTGCTAATCATACTTTTTACACACACATGGAGCATCATCATGTCCAACAAATACCTTGAACTCTTGACCCCTGAAAACAGCCAGCTGATTTTCATCGACCAGCAGCCGCAAATGGCGTTCGGCGTGCAGTCCATCGACCGCCAAACCCTGAAAAACAATGTGGTGGCGCTGGCCAAATCCGCCAAGGTTTTCAATATCCCGACCATCATCACCACCGTGGAAACCGATGGTTTCTCCGGCCCCACCTACCCGGAACTGCTCGCGGTTTTCCCTGAAAACAAGATTCTCGAGCGCACCTCGATGAACTCCTGGGACGACCAGAACGTGCGTGATGCGCTGGCATCGAGCGGCCGCAAGAAAGTGATCGTGTCCGGCCTGTGGACCGAAGTCTGCAACCTGGGCTTTGCCTTGGCAGCGGCTGCAGAAGGCGGCTATGAAATCTACATGGTGGCCGACGCTTCCGGCGGCACCTCGGTTGAGGCCCACGAATACGCCATGCAGCGCATGATTCAGGCCGGCATTATTCCGGTGACCTGGCAGCAGGTATTGCTGGAATGGCAACGCGACTGGGCGCGCAAGGAGACTTACGATGCCGTACTGGATATCGTCAAAGAGCATTCCGGCGCCTACGGCATGGGTGTGGATTACGCCTACACCATGGTGCACAAAGCCCCCGAGCGCGTGCAACACGGCGAACGCATCGGCCCCAATCCGGCCAAGTAATCGCTGACTGACTATTGCGACGGCGAAGGTGTGGTTTGCATCAAATCACACCTTTGCTGTTTCATCTGCCCTAAAGAGATATTGATGAAAATGTATGTATTTTCTTTCGGAGCCGGAATATTGGTCGGGGTGGTTTACTATCTGTTGAACGTACGTTCTCCCGCGCCGCCCGTGGTGGCCTTGCTGGGGCTTTTGGGCATGTTGCTGGGCGAACAAATGATTCCGTTCTCCAAACAGTTTTTTTCTCCGCCAGCATCTATCTCCCAAACGGTTCACACACAAGACCATAATCAAAACAAGGAGTAAATGATGACGACACACATCGACACCATTTTCTATAACGGCGACATCACCACGCTGGATAAATCCAAACCGGTTGCCCAGGCCGTTGCCGTTGCCGACGGCAAATTTGCCGCTGTCGGTAGCAACAGCGAGATTTTGGCGTTGGCGGGCGACAATACCCGCCGCATCGACCTGCAAGGCCGCAGCGTTTTGCCCGGCCTGTTCGACAACCACACCCATATCATCCGCGGCGGCCTCAATTACAACATGGAGCTGCGTTGGGACGGCGTGCGCTCGCTGGCCGATGCCATGGCCATGCTCAAAGCACAAGTCGATATTACCCCTGCGCCGCAATGGGTGCGCGTGGTCGGCGGTTTTAGCGAGCACCAATTCATCGAAAAGCGCCTGCCCACCATTGAAGAAATCAATGCGGTTGCCCCCGATACGCCGGTGTTCATCCTGCATTTGTACGACCGCGCCTTGCTCAATGCCGCCGCATTGCGCGCCGTCGGCTACACCAAAGACACCCCCGAACCGCCCGGCGGCGAAATCAAACGCGACTCCAATGGCAACCCCACCGGCCTGTTGCTGGCCAAACCGAATGCCATGATTTTGTATTCGACGCTGGCCAAAGGCCCCAAACTGCCGTTTGACTACCAAGTCAACTCCACCCGCCATTTCATGCGCGAGCTGAACCGCTTGGGCGTCACCGGCGTGATTGATGCCGGCGGCGGCTTCCAAAATTATCCTGACGATTACGAAGTCATCCGCAAGCTGGCCGAAGAAAACCAGCTCACCGTGCGCATCGCCTACAACCTCTTTACGCAAAAACCGAAAGAGGAAAAAGAAGACTTCCTCAAATGGACGTCTTCGGTGACTTACAAACAGGGCGACGATTATTTCCGCCACAACGGCGCCGGCGAGATGTTGGTGTTTTCTGCCGCCGACTTTGAAGATTTCCGCCAGCCCCGCCCCGAGATGCCGCCCGAAATGGAAGGCGAATTGGAAGAAGTGGTGCGCATTCTGGCGCAAAACAAATGGCCGTGGCGTATGCACGCGACTTATGACGAAACCATTACCCGTGCTTTGGATGTATTTGAAAAGGTTAACCGCGATATTCCGCTGGAAGGCATCAACTGGTTCTTCGACCATGCCGAAACCGTGTCGCAAAAGTCCATCGACCGCATTGCCGAGCTCGGCGGCGGTATCGCCGTGCAACACCGCATGGCCTACCAAGGCGAATACTTTGCCGAACGCTACGGCACGGCTGCCGCGGCCAACACGCCGCCGGTGAAACGCATTCTCGAAAGCGGCGTGAAAGTATCGGCCGGTACCGATGCCACCCGTGTGGCCTCCTACAACCCGTGGGTATCCTTGTCTTGGTTGATCAGCGGCAAAACCGTCGGCGGCATGACGCTTTATCCGCAAGCCAATTTGCTCGACCGCGAAACCGCTTTGCGCATGTGGACGGAAAACGTGGCCTGGTTCTCCAACGAAGTCGGCAAGCGCGGCCGCATCGAAGTGGGCCATTTGGCCGACATGATGGTGCCGAGCAAAGACTTTTTCAGCGTGCCGGAAGACGAAATCCCGTTCCTGACCTCGGATCTGACCGTGGTGGGCGGCCGTGTCGTTTACGGCGCAGGCAGCTTCTCTGATTTGGACACCCCGCCGTCGCCCGCCATGCCCGATTGGTCGCCGGTACACAAATATCGCGGCTACGGCGCATGGGGCGACCCCGAAGGTGCCGGCAAAAACTCGCTCGCACCGTTGCGCCAACAGGTCATCGCCTCATGCGGCTGCGCCAGCGCCTGCGGTCTGCACGGCCACGATCACGCCCGCGCCTGGGCATCGTCGGCGCCTGTTTCCGACCTCAAAGGCTTCTTCGGCGCCCTCGGCTGCTCGTGCTGGGCGGTGTAATCCGCTCACTCGAAACGATCGTGAGAAAATTTACCGACAATAAGCGCTTATCGCGAGAAAATTTCTCACTATAAGCGGCTTATCAATGGTAAAAAATCACTATAAACAACACATTTATAGCCAAATAAAAAACAGAACAAAAATGTAGGTTGGCGGGTTTCCCATAAAAATGCAGTCGCATTTTTATGGGGGCCCGGTGGTGAGCCGTCAGGCGAACCCCAACATTTTAGAATTCATTATGTTGGGGTTCGGCAAGCCTCACCCCAACCTACGCCTGATCGAAAAATATAGCGGGGAAGTGGCTATATACAAGGGTGGAAATTGACAGAAACAGTCCCTTCCCCTGCCTTGGCGGGGGAAGGTTAGGATGGGGGTGATGCGAAGCATTTTGATGGATTTCTATGTTTTTCGTTTTTAAACACCCCCACCCCGTCTTTCTCGTCCTGCGGACGAGCTGGCAAGCCAGTCGCCCCGCAAGCGGGGGAGGGTAATAGTCTGTCACTTCACAGAAAATTTTGATGAATAGTTCAAAATGATCACCCTCTTATCCCGAGCTCAGGTTTTATAAAATCAAATGTAGACCGGGTTAGCGACGCAGCCGCGTCACCCGGCGCAATGATTGAAATGCTTGCCGGGTGATGGTGCTTTGCACCTAACCCACCCTAAAGCCACGCAGCTTTTTCAGGTAGCCCTATCTGCCTGCCCCCTCGACACACGCATTTATCCTTTACCAACCCGAGACAACCATGACCCAAACCCCTCCTCCTGCCGCCAATACTGCCGGCAGCAGCTTCGCCCCCTTGCGGCAAACCCTGTTTGTGGTGCTGTGGATCGCCACCATTTTGGGCAACACCGGCAGCTTTATCCGCGATGTCGCCAGCGCCTGGCTGATGACCGATTTGTCGCCTTCGCCCGCCGCCGTTGCCATGGTGCAGGTCGCCGCCACTTTGCCGGTATTTCTGCTTGCCATTCCCGCCGGCGTGCTGTCCGATATTCTCGACCGCCGCAAATTTTTGATCGGCATCCAGATTCTCCTTGCCAGCGTCAGCGCCGGCCTGATGCTGCTCTCGGCCAGCGGCATGCAGTCCGTTATCTCGCTGATTGTCTTTACCTTCTTGGGTGGCATCGGCGCCGCGCTGATGGGGCCGACCTGGCAGGCCATCGTGCCGGAGCTGGTGGAGAAAAAAGACCTGAAAAACGCCGTGGCGCTGAACTCCCTCGGCGTGAACATTTCCCGCGCCATCGGCCCCGCCCTCGGCGGGCTGATTCTCGCCAGCGCCGGTGCGGCATTTGCCTACGGCGCGGACGTGTTGAGCTATGTGTTCGTCATCTGCGCCCTGTTGTGGTGGAAGCGCCCGAAAACCCAGCGCGACGAGCTGTCCGAACAATTCGGCGGCGCATTCCGCGCCGGCTTGCGCTATGTGCGCGCCAGCCGCGAGCTGCACATCGTCTTGCTGCGCGCATTCGTGTTCTTCGCCATCGCCAGCTCGGTGTGGGCGCTGCTGCCCCTGGTAGCACGCCAGCTCCTAAACGGCAGCGCCGGTTTTTACGGCATCCTGCTCGGCGCGGTCGGCGCGGGCGCAATTATCGGCGCAGTCATCATGCCGCGCCTGCGCAGCCGCTTGAGCGCCGACGGCTTGCTGCTTTTGGCGGCAGGCGTCACCGCGTCGGTGATGGCCGTGTTGGCCGCCGCCCCTCCGAAATGGCTGGCCATTGCCGTCTTGCTGCTGCTCGGCGCGGCGTGGATTACCGCGCTGACCACCCTCAACGGCGTGGCGCAAAGCATTCTGCCCAACTGGGTGCGCGGCCGCTCGCTGGCGGTATACCTCACCGTATTCAACGGCGCGATGACCGCCGGCAGCCTGCTCTGGGGCAGCGTCGCCAGCCTGATCGGCATTCCCTATACCCTGCTGGCCGGCGCGGCGGCATTGGTGGTTTCCGCCCTGATTGCGCACCGCATCAAACTGCCGCAAGGCGAAAGCGACTTAAGCCCCTCCAACCATTGGCCCGAACCGCTCACCGCCTCGCGCCCCGCCAACGACCGTGGCCCGGTGCTGATTCAAATCGAATACCGCATCCGCCCCGAAGACCGTGACGATTTCCTCAAGGCCATTACCGCCCTTTCCGGCGAACGCCGCCGCGACGGCGCCTACCAATGGGGCGTGAGCGAAGACACCGCCGATCCGACCCTGATGCTGGAATGGTTCCTGGTCGAATCCTGGGCGGAACACCTGCGTCAACACCAGCGCGTGTCAAAAAGCGACGCCGACCTGCAGGACGCCATCCGCCGTTTCCACCAAGGGGAGAACCCGCCGCAAGTGCGTCATTTTGTTTCTTGTACCAAACCGTGAAGTTTGTTCCGGGCTGAACGGTCAAAATCAGTCGGCTACCTGAAATAAAGATTTCAATTTATAGGATAAAGGAGAACAATGTCCGTTTCGGCTGCTTAGACGAGAGATGGGTAGGCGCGCTTAGATCAATGTCCATTGCGGGTTGTGAGGATATGGTGGCGGTGAGTGGGTCATCTTTTAGGCATGTTACAGTAGCGTTGTTTAAGGAAACTGCACAGTAATAATCAAATCAGTTTTGATGGTTGGAGCATCATTGAGGGCGTGTCCTCAATTATCGTTGTGGCGCTGGGCTCAGAAATTTCCGCCTACGCCGCCTGAAAAGCTTGTTAAGATGCCCAGTCTTGCTGTACGGACAGGTGTGACCGGCCGGCGAAAAAATTTTCCTCAACAAACTCCGCCGCCCGGACAAATATCAATGGCCCCTGGCTCAAGGAGCGATTTTGGATACTTTTTTAAGCATGAAAGTTTTTCGCCAAGTAGTTGAAAACGGCAGTTTCACTAAAGCGGCGCAACGAATGGATTTGTCTGCGGCCATGGTCAGCAAGCATGTGCGCCATTTGGAAAGCAGTATTGGCGCAAAACTCTTGCTGCGCAATACCCGCAGTTTGAGTTTAACGGAAGCGGGGGCCGAGTATTACCGCCAATGTGCCTATGCTCTGGATACCTTGGAGCAGGCCGCTCAGAAGGCGGCCTCCGGTGTAGAACAGGCTCAGGGTTTATTGCGGCTGACGGCACCGGTGTGGTTTGCCTCCTCGCAATTTGCCCGTTGGTTGAACGAATATTCCGAAGCGTTTCCCGATATTACCTTGGAAGTGGTTTTAGACAACCGGCACAAAGATTTAGTGGGCGACGGATTCGACCTTGCTTTACGTGCATCTGACGAACCTTCGCCCTCTCTGATCGTACGCAGGCTTGGCACGGTCAATATGTTGCTGTGTGCGTCGGCAAGTTTTGTCGAGCGTTACGGCCTACCCAAAACTTTGGCACAAGCGGCAGCCTGTCCTGCTGTTTTGCCTGAATATGTCGATATGAGGGTGCGCACGCTTCGCCACCTGATCAGCGGCGAAAGTGAGGAATTACGGCTGAAGCCCGTGTTTACCAGCAACAACAGCGTCATGGTTTATCAGATGATTTTGGCGGGGCGGGGCATAGGCTACGGACCAGACTGTTTGATTTGCGATGACTTGGCCCAAGGTAGATTGGTTCGTTTGCTGCCCGATTATTCGATGCCTTCCCATCCGCTTTATGCGGCTTATGCCGACCGGCAGTATCTGAGTGCGAAGGTTCGCAGTTTTATGGATTTTATTGGTGACAAACTGGGCCAGCCCAATCCATTTTTGCGGTGAAGGTGAAAGTAAAAAACTGGGGCTGCCTTAGAGCAGCCCCGATTTATTTGCAGAATGGATTCGAAAAAGCGGTGCACCTAATTTTTGTTGGCGGGAGTTTCGGCCTGAGCGGGCGGGGCGTCGAAAACGGGTGCCGCGTTGCTGGCGGCGTTGATGCCGTCCAAGCTGTTGGGTGGTATATCGTTCGCTTCAGCCGGGCGGGTGTCGAATACCGGAGCGGCGTTGCTGGCGGCATTGATGTCGTCCAAACGGTTTTGCGGCAGTTCGGGCACGTCGGTGGGCAGCGGGTCGGCCGGGGTGGTGGTGTCGGGGTTGGCCTGCTCGGCGGCGGTATCGGCGGTTTGCTGGCTGAGGTAGGCGAGGGTAACGGCCTGTCCGCTGCGTTTTTCCAGCTGACTGCGGTAGCTTTCCTGGCTCATCAGGGTTTCGGCGCCACGGCTCAGATGGGTAAAGACTTTTTGGTAGCTGCGCGTGAGTTCGTCTACCGCATCGGCGGTGTCGATGAAGTGGCGCTCGACTCCCTGACGGTAGGTTTGCAATTCCTGACGGGCGGCATCCAATTCGGTTTTGTCTTGTTTTTTAGCGCGGGTGAGCAGCCACGTGAAGCCGGTGCCGATCAGAAAGCCGCCGATGCCGGTGAGCAGGAGTTGTTGGGTCAGGTCGTTCATGAGGGCTCCTTTGTGGGTTTATTGTAGGGTGAATTCGGCTTTGAGCGAGAAGGGCTCGATGGGCGCCCAGGCTTGGCTGCCGTCGGCAATTTCAAATAGATAGCGGCCGCTCATTTCGCCCCACGGGGCGTCGAGAATGACCGAGCTGCTGTATTCGAATATCTGGCCGGGCAGCAGGCGCGGCTGTTCGCCCACCACGCCGGCGCCTTCTACGGTTTGCCGTTTGCCGTGGGCGTCGGTGATGTCCCAATGGCGGCGGCGCAGGGTAACGGTTTCCGGGCTGCGGTTTTGGATGGTGATGTGGTAGGCGAAAGCATAGCGGTCGCGCATCACGTCGCTGAGGTCGGGGCGGTACTCGGAGGCTACCTGAATGCCGATTTCGATGATCATCTGGGTGTCTGGCCAAAAGAAACGGCAGTCATTGTAACAAATAAGCCGCGCCCTGCAAGACGGCCAGCGTGAGCAGGGCGGCGATGAGGTCGTCAAGCATCACGCCCAAGCCGCCGCCGACCCGTTGGTCGAACCAGCGAACGGGCGGCGGTTTGACGGCGTCGAACAGGCGGAACACGCCGAAAGCGGCCAGCCACCACGCCCAATGCGGCGGGGTGAAGGCCAACACCAGTAGCATGGCGGCGATTTCGTCCCACACGATGCCGCCGTAGTCGTGCACGCCCAGCGCGGCTTCGGTGCGGTTGCAGATGGGGATGCCGGCGGCAAACAGCAGCAAGGCGATGGCGGCCAGCCCCCAGCCATGGATGCCCAGCGTCATCAGCCCGGCGACCATGGGCAGGGCGGGCAGGGTGCCGAAGGTGCCGGGCGCCACGGGGGCGAGACCGCTGCCGAAGCCGAAGCCGAGCAGGCAGACGGGCCGGCGCAGCAGCCAGCGGAAGGTGGGACGGAAAGCGGGGGCAGTTTTAGGCAAAGTGGTCGTATCCTTGTTTGGCCAGTTTGAGTTCGCTGCCATCGGTGCGCACGGTTTTCAGGTAGCCTGTGTCGGTAATGCGGCCGATGCGGGCCACCGGGGTGCGGCTGTGTTCGGCGGCGGCGAGAATATGGGGGCGCCGTTCGGGCGCGGCGGTAAAGAGCAGTTCGTAGTCGTCGCCGCCGGCCAGGATAAAGTCGTCATACAGCGCTTCGGGCAGGCAGTCGCGCAGGCCGGGCAGGGTGGGAATGCGGTCGGCCTCCAGCAGGGCGCCGACTTTCGAGGCGGCGAGAATGTGGCCCAAGTCTTGCGCCAAGCCGTCGGAAATGTCTTGCGCGGCGTGTGCCAGCGGCAGCAGGGCTTGGCCGAGCGCCACGCGCGGTTGCGGGCGCAGACGGGCGGCTTCGCAGTCGGCCAACAGGTTTTCAGGTAGCCTCACGCGCTGCCAGATGTGGTTGAGCGCGGCGGCGGCCAGGCCGACGCGGCCGGATACCCAAATATCGTCGTCCACTTGTGCGCCGCTGCGGCGCAAGCCTTGGCCCTGCGGCACTTCGCCGATAATGGTGATGTTGAAGACCCAGTCGCCGCGGGTGGTGTCGCCGCCAATCAGGCTGATGCCGTATTGTTTCAGCATGCCAAACAGGCTACCTGAAAAGCGTTGCAGCCAGTTTTCTTCCAGGTGGGGCAGGGCGGCGCTGAGCAACACCCAACGCGGCACGGCGCCCATGGCGGCCATGTCGGAAATATTCACCGCCAGAATTTTATGGGCCAGGTCTTCGGGGGCGACGTCGGCGAAAAAATGCCGTCCGGCCAGCAGCATGTCGCTGCTATAGCAAAGGTCGAAACCGGCACGCGGGCGTACGATGGCGGCGTCGTCGCCGATGCCGAGCAGCACGTCGGCATCCTGCTGCGGCATGGCCTGCAGGTGGCGGCGGATAAAGTCGAATTCTCCCGGCATGGCGGCGGTTTCTCCCATCTGAAAGCGCGCATCATAACACGCGCGGGAAGCAGCGTCGGGTGGCCGGACGGAAGTGTCGGATTCGCATGGCGAATCGGTTAAGAAAGGTTTACACGCAGTCGAATTTATACGCTAAAATCAGCGCGGCTTTCGGCATTCCGATCTTGCCGGGGGCGGCTCAGCCCGCCCGACTGAACCCCGAATTAAAGGAGATTGAAAGATGAAAGAAGTGGTGATTGTGGCCGCCAAACGCACGGCCATCGGCAATTTTTCCGGCAGCTTGGCCGGCGTCGGCGCCCCTGAGTTGGGTGCGACTGTAATCAAAGCCTTGTTGGAGGAAACCGGCGTGAAGCCCGAAGCGGTGGATGAAGTCATCCTCGGTCAGGTGCTGACCGCCGGCGTGGGCCAAAACCCCGCCCGTCAGGCCGCTTTGAAAGCCGGCTTGCCCAATACCGTGCCCTGTTCTACGCTCAATGTGGTGTGCGGTTCCGGCCTGCGTTCCACCCACTTGGCGGCGCAAGCGATTGCCTTGGGCGATGCCGACATCGTGATCGCCGGCGGCCAGGAAAACATGAGCCAGGCGCCCTATTTGCTGCCCGGCATGCGCAACGGCCAACGCATGGGTGACGGCAAAGTGGTGGACAGCATGGTGTACGACGGCCTGACCGATGTTTACAACCAATACCACATGGGCATCACCGCCGAAAACATTGTGGAAAAATACGGCATCAGCCGCGAAGAGCAAGACCAGCTGGCGCTGACTTCGCAAAACCGCGCCGAAGCCGCCCAAGCCGCCGGCAAGTTTAAAGACGAAATCACGCCGGTGAGCATTCCGCAACGCAAAGGCGATCCGATTGTGTTCGACAGCGACGAATTCATCAAAAAAGGCGCCACCATCGAAACCATCTCCAAACCGCGTCCGGCCTTTAAGAAAGACGGCACCGTTACCGCCGCCAACGCTTCCGGCATCAACGACGGCGCCGCCGCCGTGCTGATGATGTCTGCCGAGAAAGCCGCCGAGCTGGGCCTGAAGCCGCTGGCCAAAATCAAAGCCTACGCCATGGACGGCTGTGCGCCCGAAATCATGGGCATGGGCCCGGTGGGCGCGGTGAAGAAAACCCTGGCCAAAGCCGGTTGGAGCCTGGACGAAGTGGACCTGATCGAAGCCAATGAAGCCTTTGCCGCCCAAGCCTTGGGCGTGGCCAAAGAGCTGGGCTTTAATTTGGACAAAGTCAACGTCAACGGCGGGGCGATTGCGCTGGGCCACCCGATCGGCGCTTCCGGCTGCCGCGTATTGGTAACCCTGCTGCACGAAATGCAGCGCCGCGACGCGAAAAAAGGTTTGGCTACCTTGTGTATCGGCGGCGGCATGGGCGTGGCCCTGGCCGTAGAACGCGCTTAAGCCGCCTGTTTTCGGTAACAGACCACGGCTGCCGCTTGCGGCAGCCGTTTTATTGGCCCGCCGCTGCGGCAACGGTTTCCCACGATGTACAAAAAAGGTATGCTTCGGGCTTTTCAGGTAGCCTCATCGGCAACATCAGGCTACCTGAAAAGCCTGACACCATCTGAACCATCAAAGATTCGAACATGACCCGCAAACTCCATCCGCAAACCCTGGCCGTGCGCGCCGGCAAAGAACAAACCGCTTATAACGAACACCATCAGGCGCTGTTTTTGAGCAGCAGTTTTATGTTTGACAGCGCCGCCGACGGTGCCGCCCTGTTTGCCCAACAGAAAGAAGGCTTTACCTATTCGCGCACCGCCAACCCCACCGTGGCCGCCTTTCAAAAACGCATGGCGGTATTGGACGGC
This sequence comes from Neisseria shayeganii, assembly GCF_014054965.1. NCBI lineage: Bacteria > Pseudomonadati > Pseudomonadota > Betaproteobacteria > Neisseriales > Neisseriaceae > Neisseria > Neisseria shayeganii. The sequence continues at coordinate 1,048,859 of NZ_CP059567.1, forward strand.
GCCGAGGCGGGCATCGCCACCGCCACCGGCATGGCCGCGGTGCAGGCCGCCATCCTCACCTTTCTCAGCGCCGGCGACCATTTGATCGCCAGCCGCAGCCTGTTCGGCACCACCATGGGTTTTCTCACCGGCCACGTGAGCCGTTTCGGCATCGAGATCACGCTGGTGTCGCAAACCGATTTGGCCGAATGGCAGGCCGCCATCCGCCCGAATACCAAAATGTTTTTTCTGGAAACCCCGTCCAACCCGCTCAACGAAGTGGCCGATTTGGCGGCGCTGGCCGAAATGGCGCACGCTTGCGGCGCCTTGCTGGCGGTGGACAACAGTTTCTGCTCCTCCGCTTTACAGCAGCCGCTCGCCTTCGGTGTCGATCTGGCGATTCAATCGGCCACCAAGGCGGTGGACGGACAAGGGCGGGTACTGGGCGGCATCGTGTGCGGCCGCGCCGATTTGGTGAAACAGATGGCGTTGTATGTGAATGCCGCCGGTTTGGCGCTGTCGCCCTTCAATGCCTGGGTGCTGCTCGGCGGCAGCGAAACCCTGCTGCTGCGCCTAGAGCGCCAATGCCAAAACGCGCAGCGGCTGGCCGAATGGCTGGGTGCACAGCCGCAAGTGCAAAACGTGTATTACAGCGGCTTGCCCGATCACCCGCAGGCGGCCTTGGCGGCCAAACAGCAGCAGGCTGGCGGCATTGTGGTGGCGTTTGAAGTGCGCGGCGGGCAGCAGGCGGCCTGGCAGGTAATCGACCGCGTGGAAATTTTTTCCAAAACCGCCAATCTGGGCGACGTGCGCTCCACCATCACTCATCCCTGGACCACCACCCACGGCAAAATGACGCCGGAAGCCAAACAGGCCGCCGGCATCGGCGATGGCCTGCTGCGTTTGGCGGTGGGCTTGGAATATGCCGACGATTTGATTGCCGATTTACAGCAGGCGCTGGCCGGTTTGGCCGCCGAGTAAGTGTTCAGACGGGCTCGGCTGCGACGGTCTCAGGCAGCCGGGCTACCTGAAAACAGATGGACAACGGGATGACAGAAAACGGCTTCGATACCGATTGTTTTATTGTCGGCTCCGGCTTCGGCGGCAGCGTTTCCGCTTTGCGGTTGGCCGAGAAAGGCTACCGCGTGCTGCTGGCCGAGCAGGGGCGGCGCATCACGTCGGAGAACATGCCCCAAAGCACGGGCGACTGGCGCCGCTTCTTGTGGCTGCCGGCCTTGGCCTGCCGCGGCTTTTTTTCTTTGCGCTTGTTCAAACATATGCTGGTACTGCACGGCAATGCGGTGGGCGGCGGTTCGATTACCTATGCCAACACGCTGCTGGTGCCGCCGCAGGAAGTCTGGCGGCAAGGCACCTGGGCGGGTTTGCGCGATTGGGCGGCGGAAATGCCCGCACACTACCGCACCGCCCAGCAGATGTTGGGCGTAACCGACAATCCGCTTTTGGCCGATGCCGACCGCCTCTTACAGCGTTTGGCGGACGAAAACGGCATCGGCGGCAGTTTTTACCGCACCCGCGTGGCGGTGTACTTCGGCGGGCAAGACGAACACGCTCAGAAGATGGTGGACGGCGACCCCTATTTCGGCGGCAATGGGCCGGCACGGCAACCGTGTTGCGCTTGCGGCGGCTGCATGGTGGGCTGCCGCCACCGGGCGAAAAATTCGCTGGACTACAATTATCTGTATTTGGCCGAACGGCTCGGCGTGCGCGTGTTGCCGCAAACCCGCGTGCTGCGCATCGAGCCTTTGGGCGCGGCGGCGGACGGCAGCGCCGGCTACCGCATCACCGTCAAGCCGCACAGGCTACCTGAACGGCACTACATCGCCGCGCAGGTGATTGTGTCGGCCGGCAGTTTGGGCACCCAACAACTGCTGTTTGCCATGAAAGAACAGGGCTGCCTGCCCAAGCTCTCCGATGCCCTCGGCCGCCATGTGTTCACCAATGCCGAATCGCTGATCGGCATCCGTTTCCCCGGCTGCAGCGAAGACTTTTCGCGCGGCATCGCCATCGGCTCGGGCATCCATCTGCCCGACGGCACCCACATCGAAGCCACCCGTTTCCCCGACGGCTCCAACATCGTCAGCCTGTTGGGGACGCTGATGAACCACAGCCTGGCCGGCCGGTTGAGTGTCCGCCGCTGGCTGGCGGCCTTTGCCTGGGCTTGGCTAACGCGCCCGCAGCGGATGTGGCGGGCCTTGCGGCCGAAAAACATGGCGCGCGAGTCGGTGGTGTTTTTGTGCATGCAGACGGCGCCGCAGCCTTTGCGCATGGTGTGGAAGCGGCGCCGCTGGTGGCCGTTTTCCCGCACGCTGGCCACCGAAGGCGCGCCGATTCCTGCTTCGATTCCCGCCGCCAGCGACTTTACCTTCCGCGCCGCGCAACAACACGGCGGCGAGGCGTTTGCCTGTTTGTCGGATGTTTTTTTGAATATTCCGGCTACCGCACACTGCATGGGCGGCGCCGCCTTGGCCGATTCGCCCCGGCAGGGCGTATGCGACCGCGACCATCGTGTGTTCGGCTACCAAAACCTCTACATCATTGACGGATCGAATATTTCCACCAACCTCGGCGTCAATCCCAGCCTGACCATTGCCGCAATGGCCGAAGCGGCTGTTAGCCGGATGCCGCCCAAACACCCGGCAGGAGCCGCCGATGCCGCCTGAAAACCTATCCGCCCTATTTGACCGCCTGCGCCGGGCGGCCGATGCGCAAACCGAAGTGCCTTGGCTGTTGCGGCAAGACCGCTTGCAGCGTCTGGCCAAAATGCTGCGCGAACAGCGCTTGGCCATCGCCGAGGCGATTGATGCCGACTTTTCCGGCCGCAGCCGCCACGAAACCGATTTGCTGGAACTGTTTCCGTCCTTGGCCGGCATCCGCCATGCCCTCAAACACGGCAAGAAATGGATGCGGCCGCGCAAAGTGGCGACCGAGTGGTATTTTTGGCCGGGTAAAAGCCGCATTCTGCCGCAGCCTTTGGGACTGGTGGGCATTGTCTCGCCGTGGAACTACCCCTTGTATTTGGTGGCCGGGCCGCTGACCGGTGCGTTTGCCGCCGGCAACCGCGCCATGGTGAAAGTATCGGAATTCACGCCGGCGTTCGCCCGCTGGCTGGCCGATGCCGCCCCCCGTTATTTTGCGGAAGACGAATTGGCGGTGGTGTGCGGCGGTGCCGATACCGCCGCCGCATTCACGGCCTTGCCGTTTGACCATTTGCTGTTTACCGGCTCTACCGAAATCGGCAAAAAAGTGATGCGTGCCGCCGCCGAGCATTTGACGCCGCTGACCTTGGAATTGGGCGGCAAATCGCCCACTTTGTTGTTGGAAGACGCGGATATCCGCGCCGCGGCGGCCAGGGTGATGAGCGGCAAACTGGTGAATGCCGGCCAAACCTGTATCGCCCCAGATTATGTGCTGTTGCCCGAAGCGGCCAAAACCGATTTTGTGGCCGCCGCCAAGCAATGGGTGGCGGCGCATTACCCGCAGTTGGCGGACAATCCCGATTACAGCCGCATCATCAACCCCGATCAGCACCGGCGCCTTACAGGCTACCTGAAACAGGCGCAGCAGAGCAGGGCGCAAGTGATGGCGCTCGGCGCATCTGCCGAAGGCGAAAGCGGCACGACCCTGCTGCCGCCTTATCTGGTGTGGGACGCACCGGAGGATTGCCGTTTGATGCAGGAGGAGATTTTCGGCCCCTTGCTGCCGCTGGTGGGGTATCAAAGCCTGGACGATGCGCTGGCCTACATCCGCGCCCGTCCGCGCCCCTTGGCACTGTATGTTTTCGGCCGCAATCCGAAGGAGATTGAGCGGGTGTTGCGGCAGAGTGTGGCCGGCGGAGTCACGGTAAACGATACGCTTTTGCACATTGCCCAGGACAATCTGCCCTTCGGCGGCGTCGGGCCTTCCGGCATGGGTGCCTACCACGGTCAAGCGGGCTTCGATACGTTTTCGCATTTGAAACCGGTGTTTTACCAAGCCCGCTTCAACAGCATGGGCCTGCTGGCGCCGCCTTACGGCCGGGTGTTCCGCCTGCTGCTGAAGGTTTTGCTGCGTTAGGGCCGGTTGAGCATCCGCCTCACGGCGGTATTTGGGTAAAAAAACTCCGCTGACTTCGGCAGAAATGCGCGCAAGATGCACCTTCTTGCTGCGTTGGCTGGTTTGATTAGCACAGCGTATCAAACCGCCCTCTTCGAGTGAGAGCCTCCTAGGCGTCAATTCTTCCCCACAAAACCGCTGCATCGGCCAAACGTCAACAGGCTTTAGAGTTTTTATCTTACTGGTGCCGCGATACATTGTTGCCCTGCCGCTTTTGGCTTACAATCGCGCCTTTGCCAGCCTTCTCCCTCTTTCCTATGTCCCAACCCGAACACAACGGCTTTGCCCTCTACCGACGCCTGTTTCCCTATCTGAAGGGATATTGGCGCATTTTTACGGTGGCGGTGGCGGCCATGATTGTGGTGGCGGGCACAGGGCCTTTGTTTGCCTGGTTGCTCAAACCGCTGATTGATGAAGGCTTTGTGGCCAAGAATATTGAAGCCATGCGTTGGGTGCCGGCGGCGATCATCGGCCTGTTTATCCTGCGCGGGGTGGCCAATTTCATCAACGAATACAGCACCAGCTATCTGTCTGGCCATTTGGTGCAGCAAATCCGTCGCCAGATGTTCGCCAAAATGTTGGCGCTGCCTTCCGCTTATTTCAGCAACCATTCCAGCGGCCGCGTGATGTCGCGCATCCTCAACGATGCCAGCCAAATCACCGAAGCGGGTTTCAACGTGATCACGGTAACCGCCAAGGACGGCGTGACGGTGATCGGTTTGCTGTGTCTACTGCTGTATTTGGATTGGCAGCTGACCCTGATCACGTTTGCCGTACTGCCGATTGTGGCCTGGTGCGTGCGTCAGGTGAGCAAGCGATTGCGTACCTTGTCGCGCGAAAACCAGCAGCACATGGGGCTGATGACACAGGTGCTCAACGAAAGCATAGACGGGGCGCGGGTCATCAAGGTGTACGGCGGGCAAGCGCACGAAAGCCGCCGTTTCGACCAAGCCGCCGTCAGCGTGCGCCGCAACGGTGTCAAACAGACCGCGGCCAATTCCATGAATACCGCCATCACCCAGTTGATGATTGCTTCTGCCTTGGCGGCCATTCTCTATCTGGCGGCCAGCCGCGCCGCCGAAGACGCCTTCAGCGCCGGCGATTTCATGTCTTTCCTTTCCGCCATGCTGATGATGTTCGACCCCATCAAGCGGATGACCGGCATCATGTCCTCCCTGCAGCGCGGCCTGGCGGCGGCGGAGAGCGTGTTTACTTTTCTCGACGAGCCGGCCGAAGAAGACCAAGGGCAGGCCGTTTTGCCTGCGCAAACCGGCGACATCGAACTGAAAGCCGTGGCATACCGCTACGACGGCGCCGCCCGCAGCAGCCTCAACGGCATCAGCCTCACCATTGCGCAGGGCAGCGTGGTCGCTTTGGTGGGCGCATCCGGTTGCGGCAAAACCACGCTGGCCAACCTGATTCCGCGCTTTTTCAACCCCACCGCCGGCGCCGTGCACATCGGTGGGCGCGACATCCGCGAATACAGCTTGGTTTCCTTGCGCGAACAAATGGCCTTGGTCAGCCAAGACGTGGTGCTGTTCAACGGCACGGTGGCCGAAAACATTGCCTACGGCCGGCCGGATACCGAGCGCAGCGAAATCGAAGCCGCCGCCCGCTCCGCCAATGCTTGGTCGTTTATCGAGGCCATGCCGCAGGGCTTGGACACCGAAATCGGCGAAAACGGCCTCAAACTTTCCGGCGGCCAACGCCAACGCTTGGCCATCGCCCGCGCCCTGCTGAAAAACGCGCCGATTCTGATTTTGGACGAAGCCACCAGCGCTTTGGACACCGAATCCGAGCGCCTGGTGCAGGCCGCTTTGGAAAAGCTGATGGAAAACCGCACCACCATCGTCATCGCCCACCGCCTCTCCACCATCGAACAGGCCGACAATATCGTGGTGATGCACGAGGGGCGGATTGTGGAGCAGGGCAAACACGCCGAGCTGTTGGCGCGCAGCGGGCGCTATGCCGATCTGCACCGCATGCAGTTTCACGAACAGCAGGAAGTCCGGCCAAGCAATGTAGAGGCTACCTGAAAACAGTTTGCTCCCGCCTTTCAGGTAGCCCGATATTTTGACGACGGTGCGCTTTATGGTTTTGGCGCACCCTCCCCTTATTTCGTAACTTCGTATGATTTCGGAAAGACAATATGGCAGCATTCAATGTTCAGAAAGTATTGAGCGTCCACCACTGGACCGAAGACTACTTCACCTTCACCTGCACCCGTGACGACGCCCTGCGTTTCGACAACGGCCAATTTGTCATGGTGGGTTTGATGGTGGACGGCAAACCCCTGATGCGCGCTTACAGCGTGGCCTCCGCCAACTGGGAAGAGCATCTCGAATTTTTCAGCATCAAAGTGCCCGACGGTCCGCTCACCAGCCGCCTGCAGCATTTGAAAGTGGGCGACGACATCCTGATCAGCAAAAAGCCCACCGGCACCCTGATCCTCGGCGACCTCAACCCCGGCAAACACCTGTATCTGCTTTCCACCGGCACCGGCATCGCCCCCTTCCTCAGCATCACCAAAGACCCCGATGTATATGAGCAGTTTGAAAAAGTGATTCTGGTGCACGGCGTGCGCCTGAAAAAAGACCTTGCCTATTACGACCGCTTCACCAAAGAGCTGTTCGAACACGAATACCTTGGCGATTTGGTGCGCGACAAACTCATCTACTACCCCGTGGTGTCGCGCGAGCCTTTCGAACACCAAGGCCGCCTCACCGACCTGATGAAAAGCGGCCAGCTGTTCGCCGACATCGGCCTGCCGCCGATGAACCCGCAAGATGACCGCGCCATGATTTGCGGTAGTCCCTCCATGAACCGCGACACCGCCGCCGTACTCAACAGCTTCGGTCTCACCGTGTCGCCGAAAATGGGCCAGCGCGGCGACTATTTGATCGAACGCGCCTTTGTTGAGCAATAACCCTTGTTTCAGGTAGCCTGCACATTGCCTCAGGCTACCTGAAAAACCTTTTTCCGCCGGGAATCCGCCATGAACAAGCTGTATGCCGCATTAGCCGCCTTTGCCTTAGCCGCCTGCGCCGCCCAACAGCCGGCTCTGCCGCTGGAAGCCGTCAATCCCGCCAGCGCCCATTGTGCCAAGCAGGGCGGGCAAACCGAAATCCGGCAAGACGAATACGGCAACGAATACGGCGTCTGCCATCTGCCCGACGGCCGAACCGTTGACGAATGGGAATACTACCGCAGCAGCCGGCCCGAAGGCGATCACTGAAAGAGTAGGGCAGGCAGAGCCCCCACGCCGGATTCCTGACCGGCATATTCGGCCCAATACAGCCGGCCGCTTGCCGATAGCCGTTCTCTTCCCGTTTCCACGCCACGGCCGTGGCGGACAACCAGATTGGCAGCTTGCGCACATTTTCTTTGTGCGTGCGGGATAAGCCCGCCGAAGCCGATTGGGCGCCCAATACCGCCGCAGCGCTTGCCAAGGAGCCGCCTCGGGCTACCTGAAACCACATTCTCCCAATATCCCATGACCACTTATACCCTGTTCACCACCTGCCCGCGCGGTTTGGAAAGCGTCTTATCCGCCGAGCTGGCCGCCTGCGGCGGCAGCGACGTTCGGCCCGCAGACGGCGGTGCCTACTGCCGCGGCACATTGGAAACCGTTTACCGCCTCAATCTGCACGCCCGCACTGCCGGCCGCGTGCTCATCCAGCTGGGCAAAAGCCGCTACCGCAACGAGCAGGACATCTACACCTTGGCGCGCAGCATCGCTTGGGCGAAATGGTTTGATGTGGCGCAAACCTTCAAAATCAAAGCCGAAGGCCGCCGTGCGCGGCTGAAAAGTTTGGATTTTGCCGCCTTGAAAGTGAAAGACGGCCTGTGCGATGCCTTCCGCGAATATTGCCAAGCCCGCCCCAGTGTGGACAAAGCCGCGCCCGATGTGCGCATCCACGCCTTTTTCGATGAGCAGGACGCCCGCCTGTTTATCGACAGCAGCGGCGAAGCCCTGTTCAAACGCGGCTATCGCCAAGACACCGGCAGCGCGCCCTTGCGCGAAAACCTCGCCGCCGGCCTGCTGCTGTTGGCCGGCTACGACGGCAGCCAACCCTTCCAAGACCCGTTTTGCGGCAGCGGTACGCTGGTGATCGAAGCCGCCCTCATCGCCACCCGTCGTCCGCCCGGCCTGCACCGCCGCTTCGGCTTCGAAGGGCTGAACAATTTCGATGCCGCCCTTTGGCAGCGTTTGCGCCAAGCCGCCGAGGCCGACATTCTGCCAACGGCAGCGATGCCGCTTGCCGGCAGCGACAATGACGCGGCCTTAATCCGCACCGCCCAAGCCAATGCCCGTGCGGCGCAGTTGGAAGCGGTGGTGGCATTCGACTGCCTGGACGTGTGTGACACCCGTCCCAACGGCGAACACGGCATTCTGCTGTCCAACCCGCCTTACGGCGTGCGCTTGGCCGAGGTGCAGGCGCTGCACGCGCTGTATCCGCAATTGGGCAGCTGGCTGAAGCAGCATTACGCCGGCTGGCTGGCCGGCATGTTCACCGCCGACCGCGACATGCCCAAACTGATGCGCCTGTCGCCCAAGCGCAAAATCCCGCTCTACAACGGCAATCTCGACTGTCGCCTGTTTTTGCTGGAGATGGTGAGCGGCTCCCACCGCTAGTCGCCGTTGGTTATGAGAGCTGCAGTATCGATGCCGCTACCGAGCTCAGTTTGACGCTGGCCCTGCGTTTTCAGAAGTGCCAAATGCAACGGGCTGATGAATCCGGAGGCTGTTGCCCTCGTTGTCGGAAGGCGGTATTCGGCGCATCAGACGGGACGGCATGATGTTCGGCAAATTACAAGAAAGGCAGGGCGTTAAAGTGCGCCTGGCTGTCGCCGAGTGGGTAGTTGAGGGTTAGACAGTGGTCGTGCTGGCGGTTTCAGGCGGATGATATTTGGCCCTCCACGGGGATTCCTGGCGGTTACGCTCGTTCACTGCTGCGTTTTAAGGGCATTTGTATCTAGGGATTTGGCACAGATATCGCAGGTCTTCACTCTTCTTTCGGCAGCCAAAAGGCTACAAAAGGCTACCTGAAAGTCAGCCACGCAGAAGGCGGCTGACTTTCAGGTAGCCTGTTTGTGTGGCCGACTGTTTTATTCGGCGGCGGTTTCTTCTGCTGCCGGTGTCGGCTGATCGGCTTGGGCGGCGGCCTCCAGTTGGGCGATGCGTGCTTCCAAGGCCATCAGTTTTTCACGGGTTTTGATCAGAATCTGCTGTTGGATGTCGAATTCTTCGCGGGTTACCAAATCCATTTTGTTAAACGCGCTGCCGAGCATGGCTTTCACGTTTTTTTCCACGTCTTTTACCGGGCTGGATTCGATGGTGTCGCCTAATTTGGCGGAAATTTCTTCAAAAATTCTTTTGGCAATCACGGTTATTCCTTTTTGAGGTTGCGGGGCAATGACGGCATTGTAGCGGTGGCGGCGGAGGCGGGCAAACGGAATCTGCCGCCGGTTTGGAATGCGGCGGTGCGGCAGCATACCTGCTTGCACGGTGCCGCCTGTGTGTGGGGAAGGGAGGCGGCCACAAGGGAAGCAGGCGCCGGCGGCAGGCGGCTTTTTCATTCAGCGCATCAAATCCTTATTCTGTTGCTTGGTGGCCGCTTGGAAAATTTTGCGGCGCAGCATTCAGTTTCCACGGTATCTGTGGCAAAATCAGCCCCGTTTTCCGTCTCAAAGCCGACGCAGGCCGGCGTTTTTTCCGATCCAGGAGCACCACATGTCCATTTCCGAAGTTATCCGCTTGATTGAAGAGCACGAAGTCCGCTTCGTGGATTTGCGTTTTACCGATACCAAAGGCAAGCAGCACCACCTCACCGTGCCCGCCCGTGTGGTGTTGGACGACCCCGAAGAATGGTTTGAAAACGGCCAGGCTTTCGACGGTTCGTCTATCGGCGGATGGAAGGGCATTCAGGCTTCCGATATGCAACTGCGCCCCGATCCGGCCACAGCCTATATTGATCCTTTCTACGACGATCCCACCGTGGTGCTTACCTGCGATGTGATCGACCCGGCCCACGGCCAGGGCTACGACCGCGACCCGCGTTCCATCGCCCGCCGCGCCGAAGCCTACCTGAAATCCTCCGGCATTGGCGACACCGCATTTTTCGGCCCCGAGCCGGAATTTTTTGTGTTCGACGGCATCGAATTCGAAACCCAGATGCACCAAGCGCGTTTTGCCATCACCTCCGAAAGCGCGGCCTGGAGCAGCGGCAAACACCTCGACGGCCAAAACACCGGCCACCGCCCGATGGTGAAAGGCGGCTATGCGCCCGTTGCCCCCGTGGATGCCGGCCAAGACCTGCGCTCGGCCATGGTGAACGTGCTGGAAGAAGTGGGCATTCCGGTGGAAGTGCACCACGGCGAAGTGGGCACCGGCAGCCAAATGGAAATCGGCACCAAATTCAGCACCCTGCTCAAACGCGCCGACTGGACCCAGGACATGAAATACGTGATTTGGAACGTGGCGCACAACTTCGGCAAAACCGCCACCTTCATGCCCAAACCGCTGATGGGCGACAACGGCAGCGGCATGCACGTGCACCAGTCGATCTGGAAAGACGGCCAAAACCTGTTTGCCGGCGACGGCTATGCCGGTTTGAGCGAGATGGCGCTGTACTACATCGGCGGCATCATCAAACACGCCAAGGCGCTGAACGCCATCACCAACCCCACCACCAACTCCTACAAACGCCTGGTGCCGCATTTCGAGGCCCCCACCAAGCTGGCTTATTCCGCCAAAAACCGCTCGGCTTCCATCCGCATTCCGTCGGTAAACAGCAGCAAAGCCCGCCGCATCGAAGCGCGCTTCCCCGACCCGATGGCCAACCCCTATCTGTGTTTCGCCGCCCTGCTGATGGCGGGTTTGGACGGCATTCAAAACAAAATCCACCCCGGCGATCCGGCCGACAAAAACCTCTACGATCTGCCGCCGGAGGAAGACGCACTGGTGCCCACCGTGTGCGCCTCTTTGGAAGAAGCTTTGGCCGCGCTGAAAGCCGACCATGAGTTTCTGCTGCGCGGCGGCGTGTTCAGCAAAGACTGGATCGACAGCTACATTGCTTTGCAGTCTGAAGACGTGAAACGCCTGCGCATGGCGCCCCATCCTTTGGAATTTGAGCTGTATTACTCGCTGTAAAGCCGCAATGGCTTGGCAACAGGCTACCTGAAAGGTTTTCAGGTAGCCTGTTTGCGTTTCGGGCATCAGCCGGCTCAAGCCTTGCGGGCAGCCCTGACGGATGTTTCGGCGTCGAAGCAGTCATCCGGCATCGGTGCTGCCGCAGTTTTCGGGTACAATGCGCCCCTATTTGCAATCGGGCGGCGAAACCGCCCACACGAAAGGCTACCTGAAATCAGATGATGGCTTCTTTGGAAACTTGGATCGGCCTGCGTTATCTGCGGGCCAAAAAGCGCAGCGGTTTTGTGTCGCTGATCAGCATTATTTCGATACTCGGCATCGCCGTGGGGGTGATGGCGCTGATAGTGGTGCTGTCGGTGATGAACGGCTTTCAGAAAGAAGTACGCGGCCAATTGCTGCAAGTGACGCCGCATATGCAGATGATGTATCTGCTGCCGGAGGAAGACGACAACTGGCACGGCCTGGCCGAAGTGGCGCAGCAAAGCCGCCATGTGGCCGGCGTGGCGCCTTATGTGAGCGGGCAGGCGCTGTTGGCCAATGCCGGCGAAGTACAGGGCGTGCAGGTAAAAGGCATCGACCCGACCGAAGAAAACAAGGTGTCGGAATACGGCAGCAAATTTCCCGGCGAATACTATGCACGCCTGCGCGCGGGCGAGTTTGACATGATTCTGGGCCGCGGTCTGGCCGAGCATTTGGGCGTGAACGAAGGCGAGAAAGTCACCCTGATTTCGCCCGACGGCAATGTGACGCCGGTGGGCATGGTGCCGCGCATGAAGCAGTTTACCGTGGTGGCGGTGGTGGACACCGGCATTTTCGCGGTGGACAACAGCCTGTCGGTGATCCACATTGACGACGCCAAAGTGCTTTACCGCGCGGGCGACGCCGATGTCGGCCTGCAAGTGCGGCTGAAACAGCCGGAAAACGCGCCCGAAATCAGCGGCACCATGGTGCCGGCGGCGCAGCAGGACAAAATCATGGTGCGCGACTGGACTTTCCAAAACCGCGATTATTTCCAAGCGGTGGCGGTGGAGAAACGCATGATGTTCATCATCATGTTTTTCATCAGCTTGGTGGCTTCCATCAACCTGATTTCTACCCTCATCATGACGGTAACCGAAAAGCAGTCGGCCATCGCCATTTTGCGCACCCTGGGCGTGCCCCCGCGCGGCATCATGAAAATCTTTTTCGTGCAGGGCTCGCTGCTGGGCGTAATCGGCACGTTCTGGGGCGTGGTGTTCGGCCTTTTGATTGCCTTCAATGTGAGCCACATCGTGGCCGGCATCGAAACCCTGGCCGGCCGCAAGCTGGTGACTTCCGCCATTTACTTTATCGACTATATGCCCTCGCAGGTGAAATGGTCGGATGTGGCCGTGATTGTGGCCATCTCGCTCGGCCTGTCTTTCCTGGTGACGCTCTATCCGAGTTGGCGTGCGTCGAAAACCCAACCTGCCGAGGCTTTGCGTTATGAATAAAGAAACCGTGATCGAATGCCGCGGCGTGAGCAAGACCTATGCCGACGGTTTGTTGAAAGTGGACGTGCTCTCGTCGGTGGATTTTCAGGTAGCCGCAGGCGAAGGCGTGGGCATCATCGGCGCGTCCGGCAGCGGCAAATCCACGCTGCTGCATATTTTGGGCGGGCTGGACACGCCCAGCGGCGGCGAGGTGCTGATCCGCGGCCAACAGCTCAGCCGCCTCAATCAGGCCGAACTCGGCGCGCTGCGCAACCGCCATTTGGGCTTTGTCTATCAGTTCCACCACCTGCTGCCCGAGTTTTCCGCTTTGGAAAACGTGATGATGCCGCTGTTGGTGGCTCGCCGGCCCAAAGCCGAAGCGGAGGCGCAGGCGGCCGAGATGCTGGAAAAAGTCGGTCTCAAAGCGCGCATGCTGCACCGCCCGGGCGAGCTTTCCGGCGGCGAACGCCAACGCGCCGCCATCGCCCGCGCCTTGGTGACCCGTCCGGCCTGCCTGTTGGCCGACGAGCCCACCGGCAACCTCGACCGCCACAATGCGGCACATGTGTTCGAGCTGATGTTGGAACTCAAGCGCGAACTGGGCACCGCCCTGATTGTGGTGACCCACGACGACACCTTGGCCCGCCGCTTCGACCGGGTGTTGATCATGCGCGACGGCAGGCTGGAAGCCGAGCCGGTAGAACAACGTCACACGCTTCCCGACAGCATTGCTTAAGCGCAAGCCAATTAAAACCGCACTTCATGTCGGATGAAGTGCGGTTTTTTATGGTTGATTCGGCTTTCAGGTAGCCCGAAAAGCCGAGATGCAACAATCAATAGAGCGCCTGATGCGGCATGGCACGCCATTCGCCTAAAGGCAGGACCAAATCGAACAGGTTCAGGCGGCCGACGGCCACACGCACCAAGCGCAGGCAGGGGTAGCCCGCTTTGGCGGTCATGCGGCGGACTTGGCGGTTTTTGCCTTCGCTGATGCGGATTTCCAGCCAGAAATCGGGCACGGTTTTGCGCTCGCGCACCGGCGGCTGGCGCGGCCACAAACGGGCGCTTTCCGCTGACGCCAATACGCGCACTTGGGCGGGGCGGGTAACGAAATCGCCTAGGTCCACGCCGTGGCGCAGCAGATTGAGGCGGGCTTCGTCGGGGCTGCCTTCCACTTGTGCCCAATAGGTTTTGACGGTTTTGTGTTTGGGATCGGCGATTTTGGCCTGCAGGCGGCCGTCGGCGGTGAGCAGGAGCAGCCCTTCGCTGTCGGTGTCGAGCCGGCCGGCGGGATAAACGCCGGGCAGGGGGATGAAGGATTTCAGCGTGCGGTGCTTTTCGTGCGGGCTGAATTGGCAGATGACGCCGTAGGGTTTGTTGAAAACAATCAGATCGGACATGGCGGAAAGAAGGGAGGGGGATCAGGCTGAGACCTTTGCAAAACCCCCATCTGCGGCGCATTTCTGCGTTGTGCGCTGCTCGCTCGCTTGCCTATCTGTCTGATATGTCTGGCACTCGCTGCGCTGCTACGCCTTGAACTGCATCCACATCTGGGGGTTTTGCAAAGGTCTCAGGCTACCTGAAAGCGGAAAATCGGTGTTCGTTCAGGTAGCCTGTGGCGGTGTCAGCTCAGCAACAGGGCATCGTCGCTGACTTTTTCGCCGCGGGTTTTTTCGAACATATCCAGAAGGTCGCGCACGGTCATGCCTTTGCGCTCTTCGCCGGAAACGTCGAGCACCACTTGGCCTTGGTGCAGCATCACGGTGCGGTGGCCGTGGTCGAGAGCCTGCTGCATGGAGTGGGTCACCATCATGGCGGTGAGTTTGTTTTCGCGGATGATTTGGTCGGTCAGCTCCAGTACGAAGGCGGCGGTTTTGGGGTCGAGGGCGGCGGTGTGCTCGTCGAGCAGCAGGATTTTGCTCGGCCGCAGGCTGGCCATCAGCAGGCTGACGGCTTGGCGCTGGCCGCCGGAAAGCAGGCCCATGCGGTCGGTGAGGCGGTTTTCCAGCCCCAGTTTGAGGATGCTGAGTTTTTCGCGGAACAGCTCGCGGTTGTGTTTGTTTAAGGCCAGCCCCAAGCGGCGCGGCTGGCCGCGTTTGTAGGCCAGTGCGAGGTTTTCTTCGATGCTCAGCCCTTCGCAGGTGCCGGCCATCGGGTCTTGAAACACGCGGGCCACCAAGCCGGCGCGTTCGTGGGCGCTGAGGCGGGTCACGTCGCGGCCGTCGATCTGGATGTTGCCGGAATCGATGCCGATGTCGCCGCTGATGGCGTTGAGGAAAGTGGATTTGCCGGCGCCGTTGCTGCCGATGACGGTCACGAATTCGCCGTCGCGGATGTGCAGGCTCATGCCGCGCAGGGCGGGGTTTTCGATGGCGGTGCCGGGGTTGAAGGTAAGACGGAGGTTGTCGGCGCGCATCATGATGCCAGTTTCCTTTGTTGTTTCATTTTCGCTTTGGCTTTCGGCACCAACAGCACCAGCACCAGCATGACGGAGGTGATGAGGTTGAGGTCTTGCGTTTTCAGGCCGAGCTGGATCAGGGTTTCGCTGCCCATGGCCACCATCACAAACAGGCGGTAGATCACGGAGCCGATGATGGCGGAGAGGGTGATCAGCAGAATGTTTTTGCTCGGCAGCAGGGCTTCGCCGAGAATCACGGCGGCCAAGCCGAAGACGATGGTGCCGAGACCAGCGGCCACGTCGGCGCCGCCCGCCAGTTGGGCAAACAGGGCGCCGGCCAGGGCGATCAGGCCGTTGGACAGCGCCATGCCGGCCAAGACCATGCGGCCGGTGGCGATGCCTTGGGCACGGGCCATGCGGGGGTTGGCGCCGGTGGCGCGCATGGCCAGCCCGGTTTCGGTGGCGAAAAACCAGTCCAAAACCAGTTTGATGGCGATGACGGCGGCCAAGAGCACGGCGGTGTTTTGCCACACGCTGCGGCCGAGCAGCGGGGTGAAGATGTCGAACACAGTGTCGGTGCCCAATAAGGGCACATTGGGCGCGCCGCCGATGCGCAGATTGATGGAATACAGCGCGGTCATCACGATGATGCCGGCCAGCAGGTGGAGGATGCCGAGCTTGATGTTGAGCCAGGCGGTGAGGATGCCGGCGAGACAGCCGGCGGCAAAACCGACGGCAACGGCGATAAAGGGATGGATACCGGCCACCATGCAGACGGCGCAGGCAAAGGCGCCTAAGGGGAAACTGCCGTCGGCGGTGAGGTCGGGGAAATCGAGGATGCGGAAGGAAATCAGCACGCCTAAAGCCACCAGGGCATAAACGAGGCCGGTTTCAAAGGCGCCGAAGAGGGCAATCAAAGACATGAAGGTTCTCTGTGATTGGTGGTACGGACACGGTGGGTAACCGTGCGCTTGGGGTGCGGGGCGGTCTGTGCGGTGGCTCGAACCGCTCGAAGCGGAATGGGCGTCGGCCGCCCGATGGTTTTCAGATGGCGTTTCGGGCTACCTGAAAACCGAAAGACGATATCAGAGCCAGTCTGAGCGGCCCAATACCATTTTTTTGTAGTAGTGGCGGTTGGTGATGGCGGCAAAGCCGGCGGCCAAACCGAAAAACAGTGCATTGCCCGTCTTCCAGCCTGAAGCTTCCAAAGCAGAAACCGCGAGAGACAGCAAAACGGCAGCGGCCACATAGCTCAGCGCCAATTTCCACATGCCTTTAATCAGCAGGTAAATCACGCCGAACAACATGGTCCAGACATTGAAGCCGACGCTCATGCGCTCTCCGAAACTCAGTTCTTTGATGCGGGGCAGTTTTTCGCCGCCGGCTTTTTCGATGAGGCGGAAGCGTTTTTTCCACGACTCGGCCACATCCAATTGTTCGATGATGCGCATGCGGTTGGCGCTGTCGGTCAAGTCGGTGCCTTGCGGCGCGCGGTAAGGGTTTTCGGATTGGTTCATCCCAAGCTCCAATTTAAAGACTGCCGCAGGGCAGGCAGGACATTATGTTTTCAGGTAGCCCTAACTGCGGGCTACCTGAAAGAGACGGCTGTCAAGCCAATGTTTATTCGATGATTTTGGTGGCCTGCTGTTTCAACTCTTCAGACAGGGTAATGCCCTGTTCGGCGGCATGTTTGGGGCTGAGGTGCAGGTCGAATTGTTCTACGCGTTGCGAAGGAATGTCGCCGGCTTTTTCACCGCGCAGAATGCGGGCGGTCACTTTGCCGGTTTCCAAGCCGATATTGTGGTAGTTCACCCCCAAAGCGGCCACGGCGCCGCGGGCAACCGAGTCGGTGTCGGAGGCCAAGAGCGGCACTTTGATTTCGTTGGCGGCTTTATACATGGCTTCGTAGGAAGACACCACGTTGTTATCCAGTGAGGTGTAGATCAGATCGGCTTTGCCTTGCAGGCTGCGGGCGGCGGTCAGCACGTCGGTGGTGCGCTGGGCCGGCGCTTCGGCCAGTGTGATGCCGGTTTTGCCCAACGCTTCTTTCAGCTGGTCGCGTACTACGGTGGAGTTCACTTCGCCGGGGCTGTACACATAGCCGACGGATTTCAGGCTGGGCACCAATTGGTGCATCAGCTTGATTTGCGGTTCCAAAGGCAGTTGGTCGGAAACGCCGGTGACATTGGTTTGGGAAGCTTCCCAAGAAGGCACCAGTTTGGCGGCCACCGGGTCGGTTACCGCAGAGTAAACGAGGGGAATGTCTTGGGTGGCGGCTGCAACGGCTTGGGCGCTGGGGGTGGCGATGGCCACGATCACATCAGGGCGGTCGCCGGCGAATTTCTTGGCGATTTGGGCGGCGGTGGCCGGGTTGCCCTGTGCGCTTTGGAAGTCGATCACCAGATTTTTGCCTTCTTCAAAGCCTTCGGCTTTCAGCTGCTCGATCAGGCCCTGGCGCACGGCGTCCAGCGCAGGGTGTTCGACGATGGAGGTGATGGCCACGCGCTTGGTTTCGCTGGCGGCAGCCGGTGTGGAGGCATCGGAAGCGCTGCCGGCGGGAGCCGGGGCTTGTTTTTCTGCCGGGGAACAGGCGGCCAGGAAGGCGGCAGCCAGCAGGCTGAGGGGAAGATTGCGGCGCAAATTCAGGTTCATGAGGTGGTCCTTTGCAGCGTTTTCAGGAAAGGCCGCATCATAAATTTTTTTGGCTGAAAAAGCATCTGTTTCGCAGCGTGAATATTGAATTTTCTTTAGAATATTATTTCATCAAATTAACACTTAAAGAAATTAAGTATTTTTAATCATGAATAATAGGCAAAAAACTGCTTAAAATTTTGCTTGCCGGCAATTTTTACTTAATTTTAACTTCGCTGGCGGAATATTTGGCCGGATACGGCTGCCTAGGCGCGTGTCGGACGAAAAACAGAGGCCGCCCCGTTGGAACGGGCCGGCCTCGTGCCTTTCAGGTAGCCTGAACGGGCTTATTCCGCTTCGGCCACTTCAAAGCTGTGGCTGATGTTGGCGGCTTTGCCCAACATAATCGAGGCCGAACAGTATTTTTCGGCGGAGAGCTGCACGGCTTTGCCAACGGCTTCGGCGTTCAGGCCGCGGCCGATGACCGTGAAGTGGATATGGATGTCGGTAAACACTTTGGGCACGCTGTCGGCCCGTTTGCCTTCTACGGTGGCGATGCAGTCGAGCACGTCTTGGCGCTGTTTCTTGGCGATGTCCACCACGTCGATGCTGGAACAGCCGGCAATGCCCATCAACAGCATTTCCATCGGGCTGACACCGCGTTTGTTGCCTTCGGCGGCCGGAGCGCCGTCCATGATCACGCTCTGGCCGGAAGCATTGGTGGCGACGAAGCAGCGTCCGTCTACCCATTGGCTGGTAATTTTCATCGGATGTCTCCTGAGGTAAAAAGTGGATCAAACAGAGTCAGCGGCCTCAATCGGCTCGGGCGACACCAAAATGCCGTCTTCGTCGCTGTAAAGATAGTGGCCGGGGGTGAAAGTAAGGTTGCCGAAGGAAACGGGCACATCGCTTTCGCCCACGCCGCTTTTGCCGCTTTTTTTCGGGTTGGTGCCCAAGGCTTTGATGCCGAAGTCCATTTGGTCGATGGCCACGCTGTCGCGGATGACGCCGAAAATCACGGCGCCGGCCCAGCCGTTTTGGCGGGCGGCGTCGGCAATCATGTCGCCCATCAGCGCGCTGTAACGGGAACCGCCGCCGTCCACCACCAACACTTGCCCGTTGCCGGGGGTGTTCATCAGGGCTTTGATCAGGCCGTTGTCTTGATGGCAGCGGATGGTGCGGATGCGGCCGCAAAAGCGGCGGCGACGGCCGTAGCTTTTGAAGTCGGTTTCGCAGGAAGGGGTGTCGGGTGCCAGATCAATGAGGTCGGCGGTGGCGAAATCTGCGGGCATATCGAGTCCTTTCAGGTAGCCTTTAAGAGGGTGGGGCCGGCGGCTTTGCTCGGGTAGCCAAATTTTACTGCGGCAAAGACCAGAATTGTCACGGCGGGAGGTAATCTTTGCTGCTCAGGGGGAGAAGGGTGGTTTCGTCGGGTGCTTGAAGCAGGGTGCGGCTGTCGTCGTTGGGAAGGGGAACCGTATTTGCCATTCTTCTCCCCGCCCAAGCGGATGTAGCAGCGTTTTTGCCGTTGTCGTCTTCTTTCTAAGCCTGATCATCAACGGCAGGCCTTTCAGGTAGCCTGAGGCTACCTGAAAACAGGCATCAGAACGCTTCGCCCACTTTCACCCCGCCAACCAAATCTTGCGGCGAAGCCAAAGCAGCAGTGAGCGCTTGGGCGGCTTGGAAGGCGGGATCGTCAAACAGGGCGGCGAAGGCGGCGGGCTCGCCACTGCCGGCCATATATTGCCAGCGCTCGGCCAGCTGCGGATTGGCTTCGGCCCAATCGGCCAGACCGCTGTCGGGCTGTTTGAAGGCGGCCAAGAGTTCGTCCACCAAATCGGGGCGGTTGCACACCAACACGATGTCGCAACCGGCGGCAAACGACAGGCGGCTGCGTTCGGCAATGCTGCCGGCGCCACAGGCGCCCTCCATGGTGAGGTCGTCGGAAAAGATCACGCCCTGAAAGCCGATGTCTTGGCGCAGCACGGTTTGCAGCCAGTAGGCTGAGAAGCCGGCGGGTTGGCTGTCGATCTGCGGATACACCACATGGGCGGGCATCACGGCGGCCATGCCTTCGGCGGCCAGTGCGCGGAAGGGGGCGATGTCGTCGGCTTCCAGTTCGGCCAGGCTGCGCCCGTCTTCGGGCAGCACATAATGGCTGTCGCCGGCAACAAAGCCGTGGCCGGGGAAGTGTTTGCCGCAGCTTTTCATGCCGCCGCGGTTGAGGCCGCGCTGCAGGGCGAGTGCGAGGGCGGCAACGATGTCGGCGCGGCGGTGGAAACTGCGGTTGCCGATGACTTCGCACTGCCCCCAATCCAAATCCAGCACCGGCGTAAACGACAAATCCACGCCGCAGGCGCGCAATTCGGCGGCCAGCACCCAGCCGATTTGTTCGGCGGCCTTTTCGGCCGCCGGCTGCCCCTGACGCTCCCAGATCTCACCCAAAACACGCATGGCGGGCAGGCGGGTAAAGCCGTCGATAAAGCGCTGGACGCGGCCGCCTTCGTGATCGACGGCGATCACCAGTTCGGGGGTGCGCAGGGCCTTGATTTCGCAGCACAGGGCGGCGAGTTGTTCGCGGTTTTGATAGTTGCGGCGAAACAGGATAACGCCGCCGACGGCGGGGTCGAGCAGACGTTGTTTTTCTTTGCTGCTGAGGGTGTAGGCGGCCACATCGGCCATGACGGGGCCGCGGGGCAGGGAAAGGGGCGTGTTCATATGATGAAGAAACTTTCTAGGAAACGGGGCAAAAGGGTTTTGATCAGGTTTCAGGTAGCCTGTGCGGCGGGTAGGCTTACAGGCTGCGGCGGAAAGCCACGGCGCGCAGCACGTGGCGCTCGTTTACGGTGTCGTCACCGGCCAAATCGGCCAAGGTGCGTGCCACGCGCAAGATGCGGTGGAAGCTGCGTGCGGAGAGGGAGAGTTTTTCCAGCAGATTGCCCAAGGTGCTTTTGGCTTCGGGGCTGACGGCGGCGATGCCGTCCAAATCGGTGGGCGACAAATGGGCGTTCAGTTTGCCTTGGCGGGCGTATTGTTTCTCACGGGCGCGGATCACACGCCGGCGGACGGTTGCGCTGCTTTCGCCGGCTTCGGCCTGCACCAAATCGGCGGCAGGCAGCGCGGGCACTTCGATGACCAGGTCGATACGGTCGAGCAGCGGGCCGGAAATTTTATTGCGGTAACGCTGAATGCTTTCGGGCGTACAGCGGCACGGCTTCACCGGATGACCCAAATAGCCGCAAGGACAGGGATTCATGGCGGCCACCAATTGGAACTTCGCCGGAAATACGGCTTGACGGGCGGCACGGGAGATGTGGATTTCGCCGCTTTCCAGAGGTTCTCTTAATGCTTCCAATACCTTACGCTCAAATTCGGGCATCTCGTCCAAAAACAAAATGCCGTTGTGCGCCAATGAAACCTCTCCGGGACGCAGATCCGAGCTGTGTCCGCCGCCGATCAGCGCCACGGAACTGGCCGTATGATGGGGGCTGCGAAACGGGCGGTGACTGCTTAAGTCGTTCATATATTGAGGCAATAATGAACGCAGTGCCCACACCTCCATGCGCTCTTCATCGGTGAGCGGCGGCAGAATCGAGGGCAGGCGTTGGGCGAGCATGGATTTGCCGGTGCCGGGCGGGCCCATCATCAGCAGGCTGTGTCCGCCGGCGGCGGCCAGTTCGAGCACCAGGCGGGCGGTGTGTTGCCCTTTCACGTCTTTCAAATCCGGCAAAGCGGCGTCTGCGTGTTCCGTTTTGTCCGCAGTCTGATGCGGGGTGCGCAGCAGGGCGGTGACGCCGTTTAAGTGGGCGGCCACGGCGCCGAGGCTGTCGGCACCGTACACTTCGGCTTCCCCGATGGCGGCGGCTTGGGCTGCGTTGGCCGTAGGGAGAATAAAGCCGCGTTGCGCACGGCCGGCCTGCCAAGCCATGGCCAGTGCACCGCGTATCGGGCGCAGCAGGCCGGAGAGCGCCAGTTCGCCGGCAAATTCGTAATCGGTCAGTTTGGCGGCATCCACTTGGCCGGAGGCGGCCAAAATACCGAGGGCGATGGGCAGGTCGAAACGGCCCGACTCTTTGGGCAGGTCGGCCGGGGCGAGGTTGACGGTGATTTTCTTGGCGGGAAAGTCGAAACCGCTCTGCACGATGGCGGCGCGCACGCGGTCGCGGCTTTCTTTGACTTCGGTATCGGGCAGGCCGACAATGTTGAACGCAGGCAGGCCGTTGGCCAAGTGGGTTTCCACTTCGACCGGGGGCGCGTCCATGCCGGATAAGGCGCGGCTGTGTACCAGAGAGAACATCATGCAAACCGCCTGCTGCAATCACTGTGGGGGAGACGGAAGGATTCTAACCGCGTTTGTGGCGGCTGCAAAGATAAGGGGCGGGGCTTTCAGGTAGTCTGAGACCTTTGCAAACCCCCCATCTGCGGCGCATTTCTGCGTTGTGCGTTTATGCCCTATGGGTACTGCTCGCTCGCTTGCCTATCGTGTGATATGTCTTTCCCATAGGGATTCCTGACGTTCACGCTCGCTGCGCTGCTACGCCTTGAACTGCATCCACATCTGGGGGGGGTGCCTGAACGGGGAGCTTAACGCTTTTTCTGTTTGCCTGCGGCCAAGCGGCTTTCCAGCCAGGCCAAGGCTTGGGCGGCGCAGTCTTGCTCGGCGGCGCGGCGGCTGTGGGCTTGGGCATAGGTGATGTGGCCCAGTTCGCCCAAATCGCAGGAAACGTCGAAACGGGCGTCGCTGCCTTCGCCGGTTTGCTTGTCGATGCGGTATTTGGGCAGCGGGAAGCGCTGTGCCTGCAAGGCTTCCTGCAAGCGGGTTTTCGGATCTTTGGCCTGATTGTTCAGGCTGGCGCCCTGCACGCGCTCGGCAAACAGGCGGCGCACCACGGCCTCGGCAGTGTTGAAACCGGCATCGAAGCTGATGGCGGCAAACATGGCCTCCATGGCGTCGGCCAAAATGGAAGGGCGGTCGAAGCCGCCGCTTTTCAGTTCGCCCGGCCCCAGAAACAGGGCGTCGCCCACGGCCAAACGGCGGGCGATGTCGGCCAACACGTCTTGGTTGACCAAGTTGGCGCGCAGGCGGGAAAGCTCGCCTTCGCTGCATTTGGGAAAGGCGTCGAACAGCATGCGCGCGACGGTGTAATTGAGGATGCCGTCGCCGACAAACTCGAAACGCTCGTTGTTGCGGGCGGCATAGCTGCGGTGGGTAAGCGCCTGCTTGAGCAGCTCGGGCCGGGCGAAAGTGTGGCCGAGACCGGCTTGGAGGTGTTCGAGGGCGCGTTGGCGGCGGGGGTCTGTCATGATGGGTTGCGGTGCGGGAAATCTGGCTGGGGCGCGATTATAGCGGAAAGCGGGCGGATGCAGGATAATGCCGGCCGCAAGCGGTGTAACGGCCCTGAGGCTACCTGAAAAGCCGGGGCGGCAAACCGTGTGGATAAAATGGAGTGATGATGCAGATTTATTTGGTGGGCGGCGCGGTGCGCGATGCCCTGCTCGGGCGGGAAGTGAAAGACCGCGACTGGGTAGTGGTGGGGGCGGATGCCGATGAGATGGTGGCGGCCGGCTATCTGCCGGTGGGCAAGGATTTTCCGGTGTTTCTCCACCCGCAAAGCCACGAGGAATACGCGCTGGCACGCACCGAGCGCAAAACCGCCAAAGGTTACACCGGCTTTGTCTGCCATGCCGCACGCGAGGTGACGCTGGAGCAGGATTTGCTGCGGCGCGACCTCACCATCAACGCCATGGCCCGCGATGCCGACGGCGCGCTGATCGACCCCTACGGCGGGCGGCAGGATTTGGCCGACGGCATTCTGCGCCATGTCAGCCCGGCTTTTGCCGAAGACCCGGTGCGCATTTTGCGCACCGCCCGTTTTGCCGCCCGCTACGGCTTTCAGGTAGCCCCGGCAACCATGGCGCTGATGCGGCAGATGGTGGCAGCGGGCGAGGCGGATGCCTTGGTGGCCGAACGGGTGTGGCAGGAGTTTGCCAAGGGTTTGATGGAGCCGCGGCCGGTGCGGATGCTGGAAGTGTTGCGCGAATGCGGCGCGCTGGCGGTGTTGCTGCCCGAAGTGGCGGCCTTGTTCGGCGTGCCGCAGCGGGCGGAATACCACCCTGAAATCGACAGCGGCGTACACACCCTGATGGTGTTGCAGCGCGCCGCCGATTTAGGCTTGGGCTTGCCCGAACGTTACGCCGCGCTGCTGCACGATTTGGGCAAGGCGCTCACGCCGAAAGACAAACTGCCGCGCCATCACGGCCACGACGCCGCCGGCGTGCCTGCGGTGCAGGCGGTCAACCGCCGCTGGCGGGTGCCGAAAGCCTGCGCCGAGCTGGCGGAACTGGTGTGCCGCTGGCACATTGTGCTGCACAGTGTGGCCGAGCTGCGCCCCGCCACCGTGCTCGACACCCTGCGCCAAACCGACGCCCTGCGCCGGCCCGAACGTTTCCGTGCCGCGCTGGATGTGTGCCAGGCAGACGTACAGGGGCGGCTGGGTTTGGAACACACGCCTTATCCGCAGCGGGCGCATTGGCTGGCCTTGTTGGACGCCGCCCGCGGCAGCGACACCGCGGCAATTGCCGCCGAATACGCCGAGCAGCCGCAACAGATTGCCGAAGCCGTGGCCAAAGACCGCCTGCGGCGTTTACGCCCGCTTCAGGAAGCCTACCGTGCGGCGGCCAAGGCTACCTGAAAACCGTTTGGCAGGCTTTCAGGTAGCCTGAAGCCCGATTCCTGCTCCTTGAAACACATCCGTGCCGATTCAAGCCCGGCCGCCCAACCCCCGTCTTTCCGCTATAATCGCGCCCCATGAGCCCAGCCAACCGCATCGACCACCAACCCACTTTTCTGCTGTCCGCTACGCCGTGGCGGGAAACCAGTCTGTTGGTGGAGCTATTCAGCCGCGATTACGGGCGGGTGGCGCTGGTGGCGCGCAGCGCGCGCAAACGGCAGAGCGAATTGCGCGGGGTGTTGGTGCCGTTTGTGCCGGTTTGCGTGTCGTGGTACGGCAAGGAAGAATTGAAAACCCTGCACCGCGCCGAATGGCTGGGCGGTTGGCCGCAACCGCAAAACCGCGCCCTGTTCAGCGGCCTGTATGCCAACGAATTGGTGGCCAAGCTGACCGCCCGCGAAGACCCGCATCCGGCCATTTATGCCGAACTGGCCGAAGTGATGCGCCGCATCGCCACCGAAGATAACCATGCCGCGGCTTTGCGGCATTTCGAGTGGGCGCTCTTGCAGCACAACGGCTTGGCGCCCGATTTGCAGCAGGACGGCCACGGCCGCCCGTTTGTGGCGGAGCAGCGCTATTATGTGCAGCCCGAACACCCCGTGTGGCCGCAGCAGACGGACGGGATGGAAGGCATGGCGGTCAGCGGTGCCGCTTTGCAGGCTTTGGCCGAGCGCCGTTTAAGCGATCCCGCGCATTTGCAGGAAATCCTGCGCCTCAACCGCCTGCTGCTCGATTTCCGCCTGCCGGAAGGCATCAAAAGCCGGCAAGTGTTGCAACAGTTACAGCAGTTCAGGTAGCCCGGTTACGCCGCACACCCCATAGAAAGGAAGCCCATGTTACTCGGTGTCAACATCGACCACGTCGCCACTTTGCGCAATGCGCGCGGCACGGTGTACCCCAGCCCGCTGGAAGCCGCCCTGTTGGCGGAAACCCACGGTGCGGACCTGATTACCCTGCATCTGCGCGAAGACCGCCGCCACATCAAAGACACCGATGTGGCCGCCATTAAAAATGCTTTGCGTACGCGCATGAATCTGGAAATGGCCCTGACGCCCGAAATGCTCGAGCATGCGCTGGCCGTGCAGCCGCACGATGTCTGCCTGGTGCCGGAGCGGCGCGAAGAAGTGACTACTGAAGGCGGCTTGGACGTACTCGGCCAGCAGCAGAAAGTGGCCGACTACACCGCGCGCCTGCAGGCGGCCGGCATCCGCGTTTCCCTGTTTATCGATGCCGACGAAGCGCAGATTCAGGCCGTCCGCGATGTCGGCGCGCCGGTCATCGAGCTGCACACCGGCGCCTATGCCGACGCGGCCGGCCACAGCGCCCAATTGAGCGAATGCCGCCGTTTGGAAGACGCTGCTTATTTCGCTTCCGAGCTGGGCTTGGTGGTGAACGCGGGCCACGGCCTGAACATCCACAATGTGGCGCCGATTGCGCGCATCCTGCCGATCCGCGAACTCAACATCGGTCATGCCCTGATTGCACAGGCGGTGTTTCTCGGCCTGCCCGAAGCCATCCGCCAAATGAAAGAAGCGATGTACCGCGCCCGCAGCCAGTCGGATTAATCCGGCGCTGTCCGTATTCGTGTCAGGCTACCTGAAAGCAAAGTTTCGGCTTTCAGGTAGCCTGTTTTTATTTTGAATTCAGCCATAAAACAATCTTTTGAATGGTGCTGGGCGACGGTTATCCGTCAGGCGCGTCGGAGTAGGGCGGGCATTTATATTTCACGCATTTTGGGTTATGATGCGCGGTGCTGTAAGAACCCGAATTAGAAAAATTTAACCTGCCCTGACAAAAGGAAACCACCATGTTAGAAGCCTACCGCAAAGCTGCCGCAGAGCGCGAAGCCCTCGGTATCCCCGCTCTTCCCCTCTCCGCGCAGCAAACCGCCGATTTGGTTGAATTGCTGAAAAATCCGCCCGCCGGCGAAGGCGAGTTTTTGGTTGACCTGCTGGCCAACCGCGTGCCGCCCGGCGTGGACGACGCTTCCAAAGTCAAAGCCTCTTTCCTGGCCGCTGTGGCCGAAGGCAGCGTACAAAGCCCGCTGATTTCCCCCGAATACGCCACCAAACTGCTAGGTACCATGCTCGGCGGTTACAACATCCATCCGCTGATCGAGCTGTTGGACAACGACAAACTGGCCCCGATTGCCGCCGAAGGCCTGAAACACACCCTGCTGATGTTCGATTCTTTCCACGACGTGCAGGAAAAAGCCGAAAAAGGCAATGCACACGCCAAAGCCGTTTTGGAATCTTGGGCCAACGCCGAATGGTTCACTTCGCGCGACAAAGTGCCGGAAAAAATCACCGTTACCGTCTTCAAAGTGGACGGCGAAACCAATACCGACGACCTCTCTCCCGCTCCCGACGCCTGGAGCCGCCCCGACATTCCGCTGCACGCCTTGGCCATGCTGAAAAACCCGCGTGACGGCATCCACCCCGACAAACCGGGCGAAATCGGCCCCATCAAGCTGCTGGAAGAACTGAAAGCCAAAGGCCATCCGGTGGCTTATGTCGGCGACGTAGTGGGTACCGGTTCTTCCCGCAAATCCGCCACCAACTCCGTCATCTGGCATACCGGTTTGGACATTCCGTTCGTGCCGAACAAACGCTACGGCGGCGTATGCTTGGGCGGCAAAATCGCACCGATTTTCTTCAACACCCAAGAAGACTCCGGCGCCTTGCCGATTGAGGTGGATGTATCGCAACTGAACATGGGCGATGTGGTCGATATCCTGCCTTACGAAGGCAAGATTGTGAAAAACGGCGAAACCGTTGCCGAATTCCAATTGAAATCACAAGTGTTGCTGGATGAAGTACAAGCCGGCGGCCGTATTAACCTGATCATCGGCCGCGGCCTGACCGCCAAAGCCCGTGAAGCTTTGGGCTTGCCCGCCTCTACCGAATTCCGCCTGCCGCAAGCGCCTGCCGAAAGCAATGCCGGCTTTACCTTGGCGCAAAAAATGGTCGGCCGCGCCTGCGGCCTGCCCGAAGGCCAAGGCGTGCGCCCCGGCACTTACTGCGAACCGCGCATGACCACCGTGGGCTCTCAAGACACCACCGGCCCGATGACCCGCGACGAATTGAAAGACTTGGCTTGCTTGGGCTTCTCCGCCGACTTGGTGATGCAGTCTTTCTGCCATACCGCCGCTTATCCGAAACCGGTGGACGTAAAAACCCATAAAGAGCTGCCTGAATTTATTTCTACCCGCGGCGGCGTGTCTCTGCGTCCGGGCGACGGCGTGATCCACTCATGGCTGAACCGCTTGCTGCTGCCCGATACTGTCGGCACCGGTGGCGACTCGCACACCCGCTTCCCCCTGGGTATTTCCTTCCCGGCCGGCTCAGGCTTGGTGGCCTTTGCCGCCGCCACCGGCGTGATGCCTTTGGATATGCCCGAGTCCGTGTTGGTGCGCTTCAGCGGCAAACTGCAACCGGGCGTGACCCTGCGCGACTTGGTCAATGCCATTCCGCTGTACGCCATCAAACAAGGTTTGCTGACCGTGGCCAAAGCCGGCAAGAAAAACATCTTCTCCGGCCGCATTTTGGAAATCGAAGGTCTGCCCGATTTGAAAGTGGAGCAAGCATTTGAATTGTCAGATGCCTCTGCCGAGCGTTCTGCTGCGGGCTGTACCGTGAAGCTCAATAAAGAGCCGATCATCGAGTACATGAAGTCCAATGTGGTCTTGATGAAAAACATGATTGCCGACGGCTACAAAGATCCGCGCACACTGGAACGCCGCATCAAAGCCATGGAAGCTTGGCTGGCCGATCCGCAGCTCTTGGAAGCCGACAAAGACGCGGAATACGCCGCCGTGATCGACATCAATATGGACGACATCAAAGAGCCGATCATTGCCTGCCCGAACGACCCGGACGACGTATGCTTCATGTCTGAAAAATCCGGCACCGTGATCGACGAAGTGTTCATCGGTTCGTGCATGACCAACATCGGCCACTTCCGTGCCGCTTCCAAGTTGTTGGAAGGCAAGAGCGATATTCCGGTTCGCCTGTGGGTGGCTCCGCCGACCAAGATGGATGCACAAGAGTTGACCAACGAAGGCCACTACGGTGTGTTGGGCCGTGCCGGTGCGCGTATGGAGATGCCGGGCTGCTCATTGTGCATGGGTAACCAAGCACAAGTGCGCGAAGGCGCTACCGTGATGTCCACTTCCACCCGCAACTTCCCGAACCGTTTGGGTAAAAACACCAATGTGTTCTTGGGTTCTGCGGAGCTGGCGGCCATCTGCTCGAAGCTGGGCAAAATCCCCACTATTGAGGAATACCAAGCCAATATCGGCATCATCAACGAGCAAGGCGACCAAATCTACCGCTACATGAACTTCAACGAGATCGACAGCTACAACCAAGTGGCCGAGAGCGTGAACGTTTAAGCAGCAGGGCCTGTTTTCAGGTAGCCTTGAGGCTACCTGAAAGAAAGAAGCGGCATTTGCCGCTTCTTTTATTGCCAGCGGATAGGCAACTGATGCGCTTGCCGCTTGGACCATCCGTACCATGCGCCGATAATCGACTCGACAGCCACAAGAAAAGGCTACCTGAAACCTTTTGGCTGGGCGGTAAACCCGCCTTGCCCGTTTTCAGGTAGCCTTTCGGCTGATTGGCCGTGCCGTGCTTACATGCGTGCGATCATGGCTTTGCCGAATTCGGAGCAGGATACTTCGTTGGCGCCGTCCATCAGGCGGGCGAAATCGTAGGTCACCTGTTTGTCGCCGATGGCTTTTTCCATCGCTTCGATCACCAAGTCGGCCGCTTCTTTCCAGCCCAGGTGGCGCAGCATCATTTCGGCGGACAGAATCAGCGAACCGGGGTTCACTTTGTCTTGGCCGGCATATTTCGGTGCGGTGCCGTGGGTGGCTTCGAAAATGGCGTATTGGTCGGAGATATTGGCGCCGGGAGCAATGCCGATACCGCCCACTTGCGCGGCCAGAGCGTCGGAAATGTAGTCGCCGTTCAGGTTGAGGGTGGCGATCACGCTGTATTCGGCCGGACGCAGCAGGATTTGCTGCAGGAAGGCGTCGGCAATGGCGTCTTTGACGATGATGTCTTTGCCGGTTTTCGGGTTTTTGAATGTGCACCACGGACCGCCGTCAATCGGCTGGGCGCCGAATTCTTTTTGCGCCAGCTCGTAGCCCCAGTCGCGGAAGCCGCCTTCGGTAAATTTCATGATGTTGCCTTTGTGTACCAAGGTCACGCTGGGCTTGTCATTGTCGATGGCGTATTGGATGGCGGCGCGCACCAGGCGTTGGGTGCCTTCTTTGGAAACGGGTTTCACGCCGATGCCGGAAGTTTGCGGAAAGCGGATTTTCTTCACGCCCATTTCGTTTTGCAAAAACTCAATGACTTTCTTGCCGTTTTCGCTTTCGGCTTCCCATTCGATACCAGCATAGATGTCTTCGGTGTTTTCACGGAAGATGACCATATCGGTTTTGCTCGGGTCTTTCAGCGGAGAGGGGACGCCGTTGAAGTAGCGCACGGGACGCACGCATTGGTAAAGGTCCAGCTCTTGACGCAGGGCCACGTTCAGGGAACGGATGCCGCCGCCTACGGGGGTGGTCATCGGGCCTTTGATGGAAACGGAGTACTCTTTCAGGGCTTCCAAGGTTTCTTCCGGCAGCCAGACGTTGTCGCCGTAAACGCGGGTGGCTTTTTCGCCGGCATACACTTCCATCCAGTGGATTTTTTTCGCGCCGCCGTAGGCTTTCTCTACCGCTGCGTCGATCACATCAATCATGACCGGGGTGATGTCTACACCGATGCCGTCGCCTTCGATGAAGGGGATGATGGGGTTGTTGGGGATGGCTTGGCCGGGAACGATTTTTTGGCCTTCGGCAGGCACTTTGATGTGACTCATGGCGTCTCCTGTGATGGGTTGCTTGTTCTGAATAGGAGTTTCGGGCAAACGCTCGAAACGGACGGCGCATTATCCTAGATTTCGCGGGTGAATGCCACCGTTTTGCGCCGGGCGGGGCGGGTTTCAGGTAGCCCGCCGGGCGGCTTAAACCACGTCGAAACCGCCGTCTTCCACGGCTTCGATCAGAGCCTGCTCCGAAGTTGCGGCGGGGTCGAAAGTGACCACGGCCTGCTTTTGCTCGTAGCTCACGTCGGCTTGCGCCACGCCCGGCACGGCCTGCAGGATTTTGGCCACGCTTTTGGCGCAGCCGCCGCAGGTCATGCCTTCGATATTCAAAGTTGAGGTTTGCATTTCGTCATCCTTTCCCATTCATGGTGAACATAAATATTGGCGGCGTTGGGGCTACCTGAACAGCCGTCAGCCCTCTTCGCTCAGAAAAACCGGTTTGTCCTGCTGGTCGCGCGGCAGAATCAGGTTTAGCGCCACGGCGGTGATGCCGCCGGCCGCAATTGCGTTGCGGAATACTTCCGGCAGCATTTTAAACACATCCGGCTCGAATGCCACGCCCAAACCGATGCCCACCGCCGTGGCAGCAATCACCGCTTCGCGGCGGTTGATGCCGTGGGTCATGATGATGCGCACGCCGGCCATGGCAATCAGGCCGAACATCAGCACCATGGCGCCGCCCAATACCGGCGAGGGGATGGTGGTGAAGGCGCGGCCGACCACCGGAAACAGGCCGAACAGCACCAAAATCGCGGCGATGAATTTGCCCACGTGGCGGGAAGCCACGCCGGTCATTTGAATCACGCCGTTGTTTTGGGCAAAAGTGGTCAGCGGCAGGGAACCGAGCGCGGTGGCAATCACCGACACCAAACCGTCGGCAAACACGCCGCCGCGCAGACGCTGTTGAAAGGTTTCGCCTTCGTAGGGCTGGCCGGACACCATGGCGGTGGCGGTCAGGTCGCCCACGGCTTCAAACACGCTGAGCAGATAAATGGTGCCGGCCACCAAAAAGGCGGTCCAATCAAAAGCGAAACCGTATTTGAACGGTGTGGGAACGGTTACCAATGGCACGTCTTTTAAAGCGGAAAAATCCACCATGCCCATTAGCAGGGCAGCAATATAGCCGGCAATCAGGCCCACGGCGATGCCGCTCATGCGCAGGAAGGGATTGCGCATACAGTTGAACAGCAGCACCACCACCAAAACAAAAGCGGCCAAGCCGATATTGCGCAGCGAGCCGAAGTCTTCCGTGCCTTTGGCGCCGAAACCGCCGCCGAAATCGATGATGCCGATGTGGATCAGGCTCAGGCCGATGAGCAGCACCACCACGCCGCTGACGGTGGGGGTAATCACCCGTTTCAGATAAGGCAACACCCAAGCCGCACCACACACCAAGAATGCGCCCACAAAAGACACCCCCAACAGGGTGGAAATCATGGCGTTTTCATTCAGACCGCCTTCACGCATCGATATGCCCAAAGAAATCATCACGCCGACAAAAGAAAAGTTGACCGACTGAATCGACAACATGCCGGAACCTACCGGCCCGAAGCGGTTGACCTGCAAAAAGGTACCGATGCCGGAAGCCACCATGGCCATAGACACCAAATAAGCCGTCATTTCCACCGGCAGTTGGAGGGCGCCGCCCACAATCAGGGCCGGGGTGACCATGGGCACAAAAATCGCCAGTAGGTGAGTCACGGCGCTGATTAAGGCATTCAAAAAAGGAGGTTTGTCTTCCAAGCGATAGACCAAATCGGCCTCAGCGTTGGGTTTGGTTTCGGCATCGGCCATGATGAAAATCCAGTAAAGAAAGTGTGAAAATTAAGGGGTGTAAATTTTACTCAATCTTTAGAATCATTAAAAGCTGCTCTGCATATGTAGTTAAAATCAAGTGAAAACTTGATGTTATTTATAAGTAAGATGCCTATTTATTTTAATGGTAATAATTATCTTTAATTTTGTTTAACCTTTCTGTACAATTCGCGCCGCTTAAATTTGCCGGGCAGAAGGGTTCGGGAAGTCGGATACTGCGCTCAGGCTTTGCCTTGGCCCACTGCTTCGGTCTGATTCAGTTTCACTCACATCTAAAAGTATCTAAGAGAATTTTTATGCTGTTCCGATCACCGTTACCGTTTTCTACTGTTTATCTGTCTACCGCATCGGCTTTGCTCTTGATCTCTGCTTCGGTTTCGGCCGCCGGCCAAGAAGAAGGCGCCCGCTCTACGGTGCTGCCCGATATTGAGGTATCCGCCTCTGCCAATTTGCCGGTTGGTCAATCCCGGCTAAACCAGGAAAATATCGACCAGCAGCAGGCGGATAATTTGGCCGCACTTCTGGACTTGTTACCGGGGACAAGTATGTCCGGCTCTCCCCGGCCGGGCGGACAAACCTTGAATATCTGGGGCATGGGCGAAACCGAAGATGTAAAGGTTTCGATAGATGGCGCCGCAAAAAATTTCGAACGCTACCGCCAAGGATCGGTATTTATCGAACCGGAATTGCTCAAGCAGATTACTGTGGATAAGGGCGCGTTCGACGCTGCACGCGGCAATGGCGGCTTCGGTGGAGCGGTAAAGCTTGAAAGCCGGGATGCCGCAGATCTGCTGGCATCCGACCGCCAGTTCGGCGCATTACTCAAAAGCAGTTACCACTCCAATGACGAGCAGTGGCAGCACAGCGGAGCGGTTTACGGGCGTAACCGAGACGGCAGCTTCGACGGTTTGCTGTATGCCTCTGTGCGTAGAGGGCATGATATCGAGCAGCCGGACGGCAGCCGTTTTGCTTTTTCGGCCAACCGTCAACAGAGCTTTTTATTGAAAACAAACTACTCACCTTCAGAATTCCACCGCCTAACGCTGTCGGCCATATATGGCAAGCGAAACGGCTGGGAACCATTTGCTGCAAAGAGGGGAGATATGACGCCGCCTACCCAAAGGGAAATAGACCGTTACGGCTTGAATGAAGCCTGGCGGCGCAAATTACTGTACCGTAAGCAGAATGACCAAAGTTATACACTTCGCTACCGCTATACGCCCGATCACCCTTGGGTGGATATTCGCGCCCAATTGAGTCATGCGCAAACCAGTCAGCGTGACCGTCGCCCTGAAAACGGTGCTGGCATTTCCATCGGTACCATGGGCAATGCCAGTGAAACCACTTATCGCGACAGCGGTATAGAGGTCAGCAATACCGCCCGATTCACAACAGGTGGGGCGGCACATGCCTTGCAATCCGGACTGCAATTCAATCGCAATACGCGCGAAGTTTGGATGTATGACCGCAGTAAACGCAACAATGCCGACTATAACTACGGGCATTTCCAACCTTACTATATGCCTTCGGGGCGTCAGTACCAATACAGCTTCTATATACAAGACGATATCCGTATCGGCGATTGGACGCTTTCCCCGGCGCTGCGCTACGATTATGTGAAGAACCAAGGCACACCCAATGCGGCGCCGATTTACAACACGCCCTCGGCCGGCCATGATTACAGCAGTAAAAGCCACAGCGGCTGGTCGCCGTTTTTCGGCATCAGCTGGCAGCCCAGTCCGGCGGTTTTGTTGTTTGCCAATGTGTCGCGCACTTGGCGGGCCCCTTTGATTGACGAGCAATACGAAGTTCAATCCCGCAGTGCGGGGGTCTCCGGTTCGGCGCCGCATCTGAAGCCGGAGCGCATCACCTCCTTGCGCGTTGGCGGTCAGTTTCATTTCCGCAATCTGTTACAGGAAGCAGACAGCCTCCAATTGCGCACGACTTTGTTCCGCTTGCGCGGCCAAGATGAAATTTTCAAAAACCGGGGCATCTTCTGTGAAGAACAGGCCATTAACGGCGGTAGCAGTAGCGCGTGCAGCCAGTACAAACCCCTGCCCAACAACCGCAACCTACCGGCTTACACCATCAAAGGCGGAGAGCTGGAGGCTTATTATGAATCAGCCAACTGGTTCGGCAGTTTGTCTTATTCATTCCTTAGCGGCAAACGGCGCGGCTCGATGGTCAATCCCTGGTTTCCGGAAGATACTTGGCTGACTGACATTCCGCCGCGCAAAGCCACTGCCGTGATCGGTTGGCGTCATCCGCAAAGCGGTTTCAGTCTTGGTTGGCGTGGAGAATTTGTCCGCCGCCAAGACCGCTCGCCTGCCGATATCGATCCGAAAGCTGCGGTTTGGGCCTTGCCCAAATCACGCGGTTACGCCCTGCACGGCCTGTTTGCGGCCTGGCAGCCGCCGCATCGGCAGGAGCTGACTGTCCGCCTCACCGCCGATAACATCTTCAACCGCCGTTATGCGCCCTATCTTGGCGAAGCAGTGAGTGGGGTTGGCCGAAACATCAAAGCTTCCGTCTCTTGGCGCTTCTGATCCTGGCTTGCCAAGGTATCCGGGCTACCTGAAAACGGCGGCAATCCGCTTTCAGGTAGCCCGATTTCTTCACGATATCTTTACCCGGCCGATTTTGCGCACAAACGGCAAAAATAAGCTACAATCGCGCCGTTTTATTGACGGCTATCGAAAAATAAAGGTTCAAGCTATGCTGACAGGCAGTTTGGTTGCCATCGTCACCCCAATGAAAGACGACGGCAGCATCGACTACGAACAATTTGCCCAATTGATCGACTGGCACATCGAAAGCGGTACCGATGCCATTGTGGCCGCCGGCACCACCGGCGAAAGCGCCACTTTGAGCATGCAGGAACACATGGCGGTAATCGAAGCAGCCGTCAGCCATGCCGCCGGCCGTATCCCCGTGATTGCCGGCGCGGGCGCCAACAGCACCCGCGAAGCCATCGAGCTTTCCCAAGCCGCCCGACGGGCGGGGGCGGACGCCACCTTATCGGTGGTTCCCTACTACAACAAACCTTCCCAAGAGGGCATATACCGCCACTTCAAAAGCATTGCCGAGGCCGTTGACATCCCGATGATTGTCTATAATGTTCCCGGCCGTACCGTGGTGGATATGAATAACGAAACGATTTTGCGCTTGGCCGAAGTGCCCAATATCATCGGCGTCAAAGAAGCGAGCGGCGACATTGCCCGTGAAATCGAATTGATCAACCAAGTGCCGGCAGGCTTTGCCGTTTACTCCGGCGACGACCCCACCGGCATGGCTTTTATCCTCAGCGGCGGTCACGGCGTGATCACGGTGGCGGCCAATGTGGCGCCCAAATTGTTTGCCGATATGTGCCGTGCCGCTCTGGCCGGCGACATCGCCACCGCACGAGAACTCAACCGCCGCCTGATTCCCGTGTACAACGTCATGTTTTGCGAACCCAGCCCGGCCGCACCTAAGTGGGCCTTGTCCCGATTAAACCGTTGCGGCGCATTCTCCCGTTTGCCCATCATCGAGCTTTCCGAAGCCGCACAACAACAAGTTAGTGCAGCCCTACGCGCGGCACAACTGATCCAACCGTGAAGGAATTCTGCATGAAATCGTTGAAACTGCCTTTTATTTTGCTGCTCAGCGGCACATTAACCGCCTGTGCCTCAGACGGCGAACAGCCAAAATTGGATTACCAAACCAATAACCAACGTGTGGTCAGCTTGGACGTGCCGCCTGATTTGACCAACCCCAACCAAGGCGACCGTTACGCCCTGCCGGCCGGCAGCGGTGCCGTGCGCGCCAGCGATCTGGCCCGCGCCCGCCAAGCCTCTGCCGCCAATGCCAACAGCCCGGTATTGGCCGAAGTGCGCAACATCAGCATCCAACGCGAAGGCGGCGAGCGCTGGCTGAACGTGGGCAACAAAAGCCCGGCCCAAATCTGGCCGCTGCTGCATGCCTTCTGGCAGGAGCAGGGCTTTGTGATCGCCCGCGAAGAGCCGGGCATCGGCCTGATGGAAACCGATTGGGCGGAAAACCGTGCCAAACTGCCGCAAGACGGCTTGCGCCGTCTGTTTGACCGCATCGGCTTGGGCAGCGTGTACTCCACCGGCGAGCGCGATAAGTTCACCATCCGCCTGGAGCGCAACAGCAAAGGCGGCACCGATGTTTTCTTCTCCCACCGCGGCATGAAGGAAACCTATGCCGACCGCAACAAAGACACCACCATGTGGCAGCCCGCGCCGCGTGATGCCGATTTGGAAGCTGTCTTCCTCGGCCGTTTTATGCAGTATCTGGGAGCCGACGAACAGCAGATCGAACGCGAACTCAGCCGCCGCAGCACCGCCCAAGCCGGCGAGTTGGCCACCCTAGAGGGCAACCAGGTGCTGGTGCGCGGCGAACAGTCGCGCAACTGGCGCCGGGTCAGCCTGGCACTCGACCGCATCGGCCTGAACATCACCGGTGAAAACCCGCAACGCCATGCTTATTTGGTTCAGGTAGCCCCGGCCGAAGGCGAAGCGGTGCGCAATGAGAAGCCCGGCTTTTTTGCCCGCCTGTTCGGTAGCAGCCGCCCCGCCGAGCCGGAAAAACTGCCTGAATTTGTGGTGGTGGTGGCGCCTCAAGCCAACAACACAAGCCGTATTTCACTGGCCAATAAGGATGGCAGCCCTTATCAAGGCAATGATGCCCAAGCTTGGCTGCGCCGCTTATATCAAGAGTTGCGTTGACCTATTTTGCTTCCCGACAGCCTTTAATGCTTTAAAGGCTGTTTTGTTTTGAATTTTTCTTTCAGGTAGCCTGTATGTCCCCCGCCCGCCGTTATTTGTGGCTAACTGCCTTGTGTACCTTATTGTTTTTGGTTCTTTTGCTCATCGGCAGCTGGCTGCTGCTGGAAAAACAGACCGCTTTGGCCGTGGTGTCTTTTGTTGCCGCCTTCGGCAGCATTGGCGGCCAAATGGCATCATTGGCCCTGTTTTTGAAACACAAACACCGCCAAGCTTTGTTGAAAGCGCAAAATCAAAATAAGGAGCGCAAGCTGTGAAATCAGTGGTTCTGGCCAGCAA
Organism: Neisseria shayeganii; assembly: GCF_014054965.1. Taxonomy (NCBI): domain Bacteria; kingdom Pseudomonadati; phylum Pseudomonadota; class Betaproteobacteria; order Neisseriales; family Neisseriaceae; genus Neisseria; species Neisseria shayeganii. Next base: position 1,086,073 of record NZ_CP059567.1, read on the forward strand.
TAACAGCGGCAAAATTCGGGAGTTCAATACACTGCTGTCCCAGGCCGGTTATCAGGTGCGGCCGCAAGCGGATTTCGGGGTGCCGGAATGCCCCGAACCCCACCCAACTTTTATTGAAAACGCCTTAGCCAAAGCCCGCCATGCGGCCCGCCACAGTGGCTTGCCGGCTTTGGCCGACGATTCCGGCATTTGCGCCCCGGCTTTAAGCGGCGCACCTGGCATCTATTCCGCCCGCTATGCCGGCGAGCCCAAATCGGATGCGGCCAACAATGCCAAACTGGGCGCAGAGCTGGCCGGCAGCGCCGACCCAAGCGTGTATTATGTGTGCGTATTGGTTTGGCTGCAGCATGCAGAGGATCCTACCCCTGTCATCGCCGAAGGCCGCTGGTTCGGCCAATGGCTACCTGACGCCAGGGGCGAGCACGGTTTCGGCTACGATCCGCATTTTTATCTGCCGGAATATGGCCAAACCGCCGCCCAACTGTCTCCCGAACTGAAAAACCACATCAGCCATCGGGCACAGGCTTTGCAACAGTTGCTGGCCCGCATCCGCCCGGCTCCGTCAGCCCCTTGAACCATGAGGTTGTGGAATACTGTTCGCGAATCCAGTTATGTTGTTGACTTGGGGGGGAACAATTTGCCCGCAGGTAAGCAAAGGGATAGGTGTTTTGATTGACAGCGGCTTTAGTGCGAGAACGCCACCGAAACCGATTGAAGCCGCCATCTCAGCCCAATCCAAGCCGGACAAGATTGAGAAAAAGAAACCCGGAAAATAAGAAGAGATTGTAAACCATAAAAAACCGCTGCAAGCCTTTGATCATCAGGCTGACAGCGGTTTTAACGATTTCAAATGTGCTAAATGTTTTCAGGTAGCCCGTTCGGGGGGCTCAGCACTTGGCCTCGGCGCCTTTGCGGGCGTAATACCACCAGTTCAACACCGCACAAAGAGCGTAGAAGAGAATGAAACCGATCAGAGCGGCGTTTACCCCGCCGGTCAGGTCAATGGACGTGCCGTAACTTTTCGGGATAAAGAAACCGCCGTAGGCCGCAAAGGCAGCGGTAAAGCCGATCACGGCCGCCCCTTCTTTGGTGGCGTCCAAACGCGCTTGCTCTTCGCTCACCTTGCCTTCGTCGGCAAATTTCTGGTGCATATTGAGGAAGATCACCGGTACCTGCATAAAGGTAGAGCCGTTGCCGATGCCGGTGAGGGCAAACAGAGCCAGGAAGCAGACGAAGAAGCCCCAGAAGTTGCCGCCCTCGCCGTTATTGGGCAGGAAGAAGATCACGCCGCATACCGCCACCATCATGCCGATGAAGACGATTTGGGTAATCAGGGCGCCGCTTTTGATTTTGTCGGAAATCCAGCCGCCCAGCGGGCGCACCAAAGCGCCGACCAAAGGGCCCAGGAAAGCGTATTTCACCGGATCGATGCCGGTAAACTGGCTTTTGATCAGCAGCGGGAAGCCGGCGGCGAAACCGATGAAAGAGCCGAAGGTGCCCAGATACAGGATGCACATGATCCAGTTGTGTTTGCGGCTGAAAATCACGGCCTGGTCTTTGAAGCTGGCTTTAGCGGAAGCCAAATCATTCATGCCGAACCAGGCGGCCAAGGTGGACAGAATGATGAAGGGCACCCAAATAAAGCCGGCGTTTTGCAGCCAAATCTGTTTGGTGACATCGCCTTTCACCCAGGTTTGCGGTTCACCGCCGAAGGCGCCGAATACGCCGGCAGTAATGATGAGCGGCACCACAAACTGCACGGTGGAGACACCCAAATTGCCCAAACCGGCATTCAGGCCGAGTGCGGTGCCTTTTTCCGCTTTAGGGAAAAAGAAGCTGATGTTGGCCATGCTGGAGGAAAAGTTGCCGCCGCCGAAACCGCACAGCAGCGCCAGCACCATCATGGTGATGTAGCTGGTATTTGGGTTTTGCACGGCAAAGCCCAAACCGATGGCCGGCAAGAGTAGGCTGGCGGTGGAGATGGCCGTCCATTTTCGGCCGCCGAATACCGGCACCATAAAGGAATAGAAAATCCGCAAGGTAGCGCCGGACAAAGCGGGCAGGGCGGCCAGCCAGAAAAGCTGGTTTTCGCTGTATTTGAAGCCGATATTGGGCAGGTTGACCACCGCCACGCTCCATACCTGCCAGATGGCGAAGGCGAGCAGGAGGGCAGGGATGGAAATCCACAGATTACGGGTGGCGATTTTCTTGCCGGTTTGCTGCCAGAAGGTTTTGTCTTCCGGCTGCCAATGTTGGATGAGATGGGACATAAGAGGATTCCTTCCGAGAAGAAAGGCTACCTGAAAAGTTTGAACGGTATAGACGCTTTGTACGGTTGGTTTTCAGGTAGCCTGTGGTGCTTAAGATTGGCGGGCCTGCAACGCTTTCATGTCGCTGTCGCGTTTGGCTTTAAACGAGAAGTGCATCCAAATCAGCGAGACGCAAACGGTGCCGTAAAGCAGCATGAACGAAGTGGAGCGGATGCCGGTCCAGTCTTCCAGCGCGCCGAACATGATCGGCAGCAGGAAGCCGCCCATGCCGCCGGCCAGGCCCACAATGCCGGATACCGCACCGATATTATCGGGATAATCGTCGGCCACGAATTTGAACACAGAAGCTTTGCCCACGGCGGTGGCTACGCCTACGGTAAACATCAGAATGGTGAACACAGTCACGTTCAGGCCGATGTGCAGGGCCATTGAGCCGCCGTCGGTGGTGCGGATAGAAAGATCGGTTTGCGGATAGGAGAGCAGGAAGAAGCACACCCAGCATACCCACATCACGGCCCAAGTCACTTTATACGCGCCGAATTTGTCGGAGAGGTAGCCGCCGAAAGCGCGCAGTACGCCGCCGGGCAGGGAGAAGCAGGCTGCCAAGAAGGCGGCGGTTTGCAGGCTCATGCCGTATTCGCCCACATAGTATTTGGTCATCCACAGAGCCAGTGCCACATAGCCGCCGAACACCACCGAGTAATATTGGCTGTAACGCAGCACACCGGGATCTTTGAGCAGCGCCAACTGGTCTTTTAGGGTCACGTTGGAAGACACTAGATGCTTGGGATCATGGTAGCTGGTGAACCAGAACACCACGGCGGTAGCCAGCATGATGGCCGAGTACACGGTGGGCACAATCTGCCAGGTTCCGTAGGTCACAATCAGCCAAGCGGCGAGAAATTTGTTGATGGCGCTGCCGGCATTGCCCGCACCGAACACACCCATGGCCATGCCTTGCTGGTGTTTCGGAAACCAGCGCGCCACATAAGGCGTGCCTACCGAAAACGAACCGCCGGCCAAGCCCATTAAAAGGCCGATAACCAAGAAATGCCAATATTGATCGGCATAACTCATCAGGAAAATGGCCGGCACGGATACGGTCATCAGGGCAAACAGTACAATACGGCCGCCGTATTTGTCGGTGAGGATGCCCAGCGGTACGCGGATCAAGGAGCCGGAGAGCACCGGCAGGGCAATCAGAATGCCGTATTGGGTTTGGTTAAAACCCATTTCTTCCTGCACTTTGATGCCGACAACCGCCAGCATCATCCAGATCATAAAACAGACGGTGAAAGACAGGGTGCTGGAGAACAGCACCGAATAGCGTTTGTAAGTTTCCGAGGCCATCTTGCTGCCCCTTCCTTTCCGGTGGTTTGCCATAAGTTAATCGGATTTTTACGCTCTCTTAACTTACGCTTTCGCCGGCTGTCACGCATTGCCCTGAAGCATGGAGGCGGCAAGGCATTGGCATAGTGGAAATTAGTCTGAAATAAGCAGGGTGCTAGTTATTTGGAGGTAGGTGTGCGAAACGGAGCGGCAGTGTCCGTCAGGAGGCGAGGGTACGGGCAAACAAAATGCGGTTTTCCAATTCGATGTGTTCGCGCAGATCGGCCGCCAAACGGGCCAGTTCGGCATACAGCCGCTGCCAGCTCGGGCAGGCATCGGGCGGCGGGGTGAAGCCGTTGCTGAGGCTGTGCAGCTGCCGCAGCGCGTGTTCGTGTTCGTCGTGCTCGTGCATCATCACGCGGATCGGCATGGCGGCTCCGCTGCCGGCGCCGTTGAGAATCATCGGAAACAGCACGCGTTCTTCCTTCTGCATGTGGTTGAGCAGTTCGTCCTGCATGGTGTGCAGCAGCGGCAGCAGTTCGGCCGGAAAACTGCCGGCATGCACTTGGGCAACCTTTTCGGCCAGCGGCAATATGCCGCCCAGCTGCATCCGGTGGGTTTGGTGGTAACGGGATAAGATATGCTCGATCAGGGCGCTGTCGTTTGCCTGCTGCCAAAGGGCTAAATCGTTCACGGGTCGGTTCCTTTCCGGTAAAAACAGAATGCCTGGCGGGGGATTGTATAAATGTAGCGCTCTGTTGTCGGCAGGATTTCGGTGGAACAGCAGTCGTCCGGAAGAAGGAGGGGAATATGGCAAAAGGCTACCTGAAAGCCGTTTCAGGTAGCCTTTTGCCGAAAATATCAGGCAGGCAAAATGATTCCGCCATGCGCTACCTGCACCACATCAAGTATTGCGGCAAAGGCGGGGCAGCAGGGGATGCTCAGATCAACACGCCCAGCATGACTTGGTTGGCATTGAAAACGGCGGTAGCCGGCCGACCCGGCTCCAGAGCCAGCGTCTCGCTGCTGTAAAGGGTAATGGTGGTGCACAAATTGATTTCGTGGTTGATATCGAGCGTGACGACGTTGTTGACCGAACCCTGTTCCACGCGCTTTACCGTGCCGTGCAGGCAGTTTTCGGCCGACAAGGTCATCGGGGCGAGGTCGGTGGCCAGCACCACCGATGCGGCCTTGATCATGGCGATGACCGGGCTGCCGACGGCCAGCTTCAAACGTTGCAGGCTGAAGCTGCTGATTTGGGCGCGGATTTCGATGCCGCCGGCACTGGCAAGGGTAACCAGACACGAGCCGTCGCTGTGTTCGATGCGGGTAACGGTGCCGGCCAGCTGGTTGCGGGCGCTGCTTTTCATTGGGTGTTCCTTATGCGGGGAAAGACGGTTGGAGGAGGGTTTCAGGTAGCCTACAGCGGCTGCGGCACATTGTGCTGGACGGCATAAACGGCGGCTTGTACGCGGCTGGACAATTCCAGTTTGCGCAAAATGCTCTGCACGTGCACTTTGATGGTGGATTCCGCCAGATTGAGTTTGCGGGCGATGATTTTGTTGCTGTGTCCGGCCGCCAGATAGCCGAGAATTTCCAATTCGCGCGGGGTCAGCGCATCCAGCGCGCTGGCGGCGGGCGGGGTATTGGGCTGAATCAGGGACTGCACCAGACGGGCGGTCATTTCGGGAGAAAAAACATTGTCGCCGTCGGCCGCCTTGCGGATGGCGTCCACTAGAAAATCGGCATGGATGTTTTTCAGCAGAAAACCGCGCGCACCGAGGCGCATGCATTCGGTCAAATCTTCGCTGTCTTCGGAAACGGTCAGCATCACCACCACTTGTTCGGGGCGGCTGCTGAGGATTTGTGCCAAGGCTTCGCGGCCGTTCATGACGGGCATATCCAAATCGAGCAGCACCACGTCGGGGGCGGTTTGCTCAACCAGTTTGACGCCGCTGAGGCCGTCGGCCGCTTCGCCCACAACTTCGTAGTCGTCCTGCCGTGCCAGCAGTGCTTTGATGCCGCTGCGGAACAGGGTGTGGTCGTCTATCAGGGCGATGCGGATGGTTTCGCTCGAATTCATATCAAAATTCTTTCTTGTTGCGGTAAGGTGAGGCAGACGCGGGTGCAGCCGCCGCCTGCGCTGGAGTCTAACTCGAGGCGGGCGTGAATGCGCAATGCCCGCTCCCGCATGATGTTGAGGCCGACATGGCCGCCGGACTGTTTGGAGAGGTCGGCAGGGTCGAAGCCGCGGCCGTCGTCGGTAATCGTCATCACGAAATCCTGCCGGTTATCAAACGTAACGGTAACATTTTGCGCATGGGCGTGTTTGCGGATGTTCGACAGGCTTTCCTGCAGGATGAAGATAAACTGCAGCTGCTGTTCGCTGTTGAGGTCGGGGCCGTCGCCCTGCCAGCTGAGGGCAACCGGCACCTGGGTTTGCTGCTCGAAGCGGTCTGCCAGGGTTTGTACGGCCTCGGCAAATTCTTTACGGCTGATTTTGGTGCGGAAATTCAACAACAGCTCGCGCACGTCTTCATAGCATTCCTGCACGCCTTCTTTGATGAATTGGAGATTTTCGGCTACCTGATCCTGTTTGCCTTCGCTTAAAGCGCTTTCCAGCATCTGCACCTGCAGATTGAGGAAGGTAAGGGTTTGCGCAATGCTGTCATGCAGACCCTGCGCCATCAGGTTGCGTTCCTGCAAAACCGCCAACTGCCGGCTTTCGTCGGCCAGACGGATATTGGTGAGCACCAAGCCGAGCTGGTTGCAGAGCGCGTCCAATAAATCGTTGCTGACCGCATTGAGCGCATATTCCTGCTCGAAATACAGCGTCATCATACCCAGTTCTTGGCCGCTATAACGGATTTTAAATACCTGCAAATAGTGAAAGCCGGCTTTTTCGCAGCTGGTTGCGGAAGCGGCCGCCTGCGGATGATCGTGAAAGCGGATGGGTTGCCAGCTGCCTTGGCGTGCGCTTTGGCCGCAGAAACAGTCGTCCAATTGGCGGCAGGCTTCGGCTGTCTGCAGGGTTTCGGGCAGGCCGATGTGGGTAACCAAATCCATACGGCGGCGTTTAAAGTCCAACAGGCGGATGCTGCCGGCTTTGGCGGGCACCAAAGCCATTACTTTTTGCAGAAATATTTCGCAGGCTTCTCCGGAAACCTGTGTTTGGCTGAGAAAACGGGAAAAGAAATACAAGGTTTCCAAAGTGTAGTTTTTGGTAGCCAAATCCCGGGTTTTTTCCGTCACCTCCTGCTCCAAATGGGCGTACAGTTGTTGCAGACGGCTGCTCATTTGGTTGAAGCCGCTGCCCAGCTGGGCAAATTCGGTCAAATTGTCCATCGGCACCTGCACGCCCAGCTGGCCGTCATGCACGGCTTTAACGCCGCTTTGCAATTCGTCCAGAGGGCGGATGATCCACAGATACAGCAGCACCACCATCACGCAGGCACCCAACAGAACCATTGCCATCAAACAGCTTTGGAAAAGACGCAGCCAATAAGTGTGGCGGGCATTCACTTCTTCCACCGCCGAGACCAAATCGTCTACCGTGCCGACAAATGACTGCAAGCGGGTTTCGTCCACTTGAGTTTCGGTGCCTGCTGCATTCCAAACCATCCGCCGCACTTGCGCCCATTGCTGTTGCAGGGTATGCAGATGCTGCTTCACTTGCGGCGTGTCCGGCAAAAACAGCGGACGGGCCGGATCACCTTGTTCCAAACCACGTAAGGTTGCATCGAATTCGGCCACTTTTTCCCGAATATCGACGACAGCATCTCCGTTGCGCAGCATCAGGCCGAGGCGGTAGGTCTGCATGCGCAGCCGGCCGGCATCGTTAATGGCGGCCGCACTGCCCTCCAGCCGCCAAGAAAGCAGCAAGGTCAGAATAATGGATCCCACGGCGGCCGCCACCCACAAAACCGTGAGCAGCTTCAGTCGGGTAGAAAGACTTTTCGGGTAAAAAGAAGGCAACACAACACTCCGCTGAACGCATACGCCATCCGGCTGAATCCAACCTGACGGACAGGGCATACTATGCGGTATTCTGAAGATGGAAAATAAGCCGCCCGCCTTAAAGGGCTAGTTCTTTAGAACTAGCTGTAGGGTTTATCAGGCAAATCGGGCTGCAGGCGAGTGACACGAAGACTGATTATTAGGTGTTTGGGAACAAGAGTTGATTCAGTTTTACAGCTTTCAACCAAACAGGCTACCTGAAAAATTTCAGGTAGCCTGTTTTACATTGACTTTACCATCGGCAGTCAGCTTTCCAATTCGGCATTGGTCCACACGCTGAGGTAAGACACGTAGCTGATTAAGCCATTCCATACGCTGAAGAACAGCAATGCCGGAATGCCGAGCAATACCATCAGGGCCAGGGCAATCGATTGGGGCAGAATGCTGCCCAGCAGAGCCGCCAGCAAGCCAAATGCGAAAGCCAAGCCGATTAAAGCCAGCACATAAACCAAGAGCGGCAGTAGGTTGGCCAAGCCGCCGCGGAAGCTCATGCCGACGGCACGGACAGGAGGCACATCGTGCAACATCACCAAGGCAGGCGTAAACCAGGTAATCAATACAATGCCCAGCCCGACCAGTACACTGATGATGATGGCCGCGAACAGAATGCCGCCCCAATTCTGGCTTAAAGCGGCATAGTTAAAACTGATGCCAAACATCAGCAAAACCGGCACGGCCACCGCCAGCAATAGGCCGAAAATGATGAGAAATTGGAGCAGACCTAAAATCAATACTTCTTTGAATTTGAGCTGGAAGCCGGCAAACAGGCTGCCAATTTCCAGTTCTCCGGTTTCTACTTGCGAGGCAGCGCAATAAACCATACCGCACATTAGAAAGATACTCAGCAAAAACGAGAGTATCGAGCCGATCCAGGCCACTTCGGCGGGCAGAAGCTGCTCAACAGCGCTAAGCGGCAGACTGCATAACAGCGCAACCAAGGCAATCAGCAGCCACATCCCCCAGCGCTCGCGGAAAATCGAAAAGGCTTGCGGAATCCAAGCCCAGCCGATGGCCGCCGGGCACCGATTGGGGGTAGCCAAAAGGCTCAGTTCGCCGCTGTCTTCCGGTTCACCGCCGGATTCGGGGGCACGGTACACATCATACATGGTTTACTTCTCCTGAAAAAAATTGACGGAATTTTAAAGAGTAAACGCTTGGAATTCAAGTAAGGGGGCGGCTCGACGGACGGTGAATGCTGCCGGAGATGCTTTCAGGTAGCCTGTTTTGCCGAGAGTTTAATCAATGCAATCAGTAAAATTAGACAAAGTGTATATTTGGGCAAAATTGGCCAGCATTTCGGCTTGCGCATATGTCTAATTATGCGTATATTGCGGCCGATAAAACCGCAGCTACCTGCAGGCTAAGATAAATTTTTAGACAAAAGGTCTATTATGCAACTGGATATCGAACGCTTGATTGCGTACTTCGGCGGCGTGAATGCGCTGGCGGAAGCCTTGAAACAACAGCATCCCGAAGACGCCGCTTCGGCGGCGGCCATTTACAAATGGCGCACCCGCGGTTCGCTGCCGCTGAACCAACTGCAACGCCTGAGCGCATTGGCCGAAGCGCAAGGCCGGCCTTTGGATTTAAACGCTTTTCTGCAACAACAACCCACTTTGGAGCAAACCACCATGTCCAACCCCAATAACCGCGTCATTATTTTCGACACCACGCTGCGCGACGGCGAGCAGTCGCCCGGCGCCGCGATGACCAAAGAAGAAAAAATCCGCGTTGCCCGTCAGCTGGAAAAGCTGGGCGTGGATGTGATTGAAGCAGGTTTCGCCGCCGCCAGCCCGGGCGATTTCGAGGCGGTAAACGAAATCGCCAAAACCATTACCAAATCCACCGTGTGTTCTTTGTCGCGCGCAGTGGAGTCGGACATCCGCAAAGCCGGCGAAGCGGTGGCCCCGGCACCGAAAAAACGCATCCACACCTTTATTGCCACCAGCCCCATCCACATGGAGCACAAGCTGAAGATGAAGCCCAAGCAGGTGTTGGAGGCGGCGGTAAAAGCAGTGAAAATCGCCCGTGAATACACTGACGACGTGGAGTTTTCCTGCGAAGATGCGCTGCGCTCCGATATCAACTTCTTGGCCGAAATCTGCGGTGCGGTGATTGAGGCGGGGGCCACCACCATCAATATTCCCGATACTGTGGGTTACTCCATCCCGCACAAAACCGAGGCGTTTTTCCGCGAACTGATTGCCAAAACGCCCAACAGTAGCCAAGTGATTTGGTCGGCGCACTGCCACAACGATTTGGGCTTGGCGGTAGCCAATTCGCTGGCCGCAGTGCAGGGCGGCGCACGCCAGGTGGAGTGCACCATCAACGGTTTGGGCGAGCGGGCGGGCAATGCCAGCTTGGAAGAAATCGTGATGGCGCTGAAAGTTCGCCACGATGTGTTCGGATTGGAGACCGGCATCGACACCACCCAGATTGTGCCGGCTTCCAAATTGGTGTCCACCGTAACCGGCTACCCGATCCAGCCGAACAAGGCGATTGTGGGTGCCAATGCCTTTGCCCACGAGTCCGGCATTCATCAGGACGGCGTACTCAAACACCGCGAAACCTACGAAATCATGTCTGCCGAAAGCGTGGGCTGGAGCGCCAACCGTCTCACTTTGGGCAAATTGTCCGGCCGCAATGCCTTCAAAACCAAGCTGGCCGAGTTGGGCATCGAGTTGGGCAGCGAGGAAGCATTGAACGCCGCTTTTGCCCGTTTCAAAGAGTTGGCCGACAAAAAACGCGAAATTTTCGATGAAGACCTGCACGCCTTGGTGTCTGACGAAATGGTGAGCCTGTCGCAACAGGAGCATTTCAAATTCATTTCCCAGCACATCACCACCGAAACCGGCGAAGAGCCGCGCGCGGAAGTGGTGTTCAGCATGCACGGCGAAGAGAAGCACGCGCAGGCTACCGGCTCCGGCCCGGTGGATGCGATTTTCAAAGCCATCGAGAGTGTGGCCCAAAGCGGGGCGCAATTGCAGCTGTATTCGGTGAATGCGGTTACCGCCGGCACCGAGAGCCAGGGCGAAACCAGCGTGCGCCTGCTGCGCGACGGCCGCGTGGTGAACGGGCAGGGCGCGGACACCGATATTTTGGTGGCCACGGCCAAAGCCTATTTGTCTGCGCTGAGCAAATTCGAGGGTGCAGAGCGGGTGAAAGCACAAGGCACGATTTAAGTTGCTCAATGCCGTCTGAAGGCATGTTGTGAAATCAGCATCAGGCTACCTGAAACAGGTTTTCAGGTAGCCTGAAATCTTTTGTCCCCAATGTGACAGTATCTTCAGGGCATAAACAAAATGCAGAAATGCGCCGCAAATGCAGTTTTTGCAAAAGTCTCGGTCTGGTTTTGCAAAGCATCAGGCTACCTGAAAAACCGTTTCAGGTAGCCTGATGCTTTGCTGCGGGATGATGCAAATATTAGTTGAAGGGGTGTTGCAGCAGAATGGTTTCGGCGCGGTCGGGGCCGGTGGAAACGATCGCAATCGGGGCGCCGCATACTTCTTCGATGCGTTTCAGGTAGGCTTTGGCGTTTTCCGGCAGGGCGTCGAACGATTTGATGCCGACGGTGGATTCGCTCCAGCCGGGCAGGGTTTCGTAAATCGGTGTGCAGCCTGCCACCGCTTCGCTGCCGAAGGGCAGGATGTCGGTGGTGCTGCCGTCGGCCAAGGTGTAGCCCACGCCGATTTTGATTTCTTCGATGCCGTCCATCACGTCGAGTTTGGTGATGCACATGCCGCTGATGCCGTTGATTTGGATGGCGCGTTTCAGGGCGGCGGCGTCAAACCAGCCGCAACGGCGGGCGCGGCCGGTTACCGAACCGAATTCGTTGCCGCGCTGGGCCAGGCCGGCGCCGATATCGTCGAACAATTCGGTGGGGAAGGGGCCGGAGCCGACGCGGGTGGTGTAGGCTTTGACGATGCCGAGCACATAATCCAGCATTTGCGGCGGCACGCCGGCACCGGCTGAGGCGGCGCCGGCCAGGCAGTTGGAAGAGGTGACAAACGGATAAGTGCCGTAGTCGATGTCGAGCAGGGTGCCTTGGGCGCCTTCAAACAGCAGGCGCTCGCCGCGCTGGCCTTTTTCATACAGGGTGCGCGACACGTCGGCCACCATGGGCAGGATGCGGTCTTTGAAGCTGCGGATTTTCGCCATCACGTCGTCGAAGCGTACCGGATCGGCGCCGTGCAGGTGTTGCAGCTGCACATTGTAAAGGTCGATATTGGCTTTGAGTTTGTCGCTGATGCGGTCGATGTCGGCCAAGTCGCCGATGCGGATGGAACGGCGGGCCACTTTGTCTTCGTAAGCCGGGCCGATGCCGCGGCCGGTGGTGCCGATTTTACCGCTGCCGCGCGAGGCTTCGCGGGCTTGGTCGAGCGCGATGTGGTAGGGCAGAATCATCGGACAGGTGGGAGCGATTTTCAGGCGGCCTTCCACGTTTTTCACGCCGGCGGCGTTCAATTCGTCGATTTCACCCAACAGCGCTTCGGGGGAAACCACCACGCCGGAGCCGATGAAGCAATCCAGCGTTTCGTGCAAAATGCCGCTGGGAATCAGGCGCAGAACGGTTTTTTTGCCGTTTACCACCAAAGTGTGGCCGGCGTTGTGGCCGCCTTGGAAACGGACCACGCCGCCGGTTTGCTCGGCGAGCCAGTCCACAATTTTGCCTTTGCCTTCATCGCCCCATTGTGCGCCAATGACGACTACGTTTTTTGCCATGATGCTTACCCTGTTAAAGAATATTGGAAATAAAAAGAATCGATATTTTTGAAATCGCGGATGCTGTTTTCAGGTAGCCTGATGAGCAGGCTACCTGAAAACCCTTAATCTGCGGCCACCACCTGCCATACGCCGTCGATGCAGACCAAGCGTCGGTCGCAGGCGCCGACGCCGCCGCCGAAATCCACCACCACGCATTCGCCTTCGCGGCGCAGGCGTTCGATGGTGTCGCGGGCGGCCGCCGCATCGGCCTGCGCCACCGCAATGCGGTGCATATTTTGGGCCGGCGGCAGACAGGCGGCCACGTCGCGCAAATCGAAGCTGAAGCCGGTGGCCGGACGGGCGCGGCCGAAATGTTTGCCCAAGCCGTTGTAGCGGCCGCCGCGGGCCACGGCGTCCGGCCAGTCGGCGTGGTAGGCGGCGAACAGCAGGCCGGTGTGATAGGAATCGACCCGCAGTTCGGATAAGTCGATGTGGATGTCTGCTTGCGGGAAAGCTGCACACACGGCCTCCAGGGTGGCACGGGCTTTTTCGATTTTCGGCAGAGCCGGCAGGAGGCTCATGGCGTCCAGCACTTCGCGGCCGCCGTAGAGTTCGGGCAGCAGCTGCAGGGCGGCGGCGTATTCGGCGGGCAGTTCGCGGCCGGCCAGCCAGCGGCGGATGGAGGCGGTGTCTTTGTCCTGCATCAGCGCCAGCAGCTCCTCGGCATCGGCGGCGGGCAATTCGGCGGCGTGGGCCAAGGCATAAAAGACGCCGATGTGGCCCAAGGCCAGCAGCGGCTTGCCCACGTGTACGGTGTGCAGGCTTTTTAACATCAAATCGATCAATTCGATGTCGGCGGCCACCTCGTCGCAGCCGTAAAGTTCGGCACCGATCTGCAGCGGCTCGCGTGTGCTTAATGCGCCGTCGGGGCGGGCATGCAGTACGGTGCCGGCATAACACAGGCGGTTGATGCCGTTGTTGGCTGACAGCAGGTGGGCGTCGATGCGGGCAACCTGGGGGGTGATGTCGGCGCGCAGGCCGAGTTGGCGGCCGCTGAGCTGATCGACCACGCGGATGGTTTTCAGCGATAAACCGGGGTCGGCATCGGCCAGCAGGGAATGGCTGTATTCGGTGAGCGGCGGGCTGACCAATTCGTAGCCGTGCACGCGGAAAAGCGCCAACAATGCTTCTTTGGCGCTTTCCAGCTGGCGGGCCGTGGTGGGCAGGATGTCGGCAATGTGTTCGGGTAACTGCCAAGACTGCATGGTGTTTTTCTCAATCAATGCGCCGTTGCGGCGGGTGGGCAAAGGGCGGACTTTACCATAAATTCGGGCGGCGGGCAGCTTCGGCAGAGGCTTAATGGGTGTCGAGCGGCGCGAAGCCTTTGACCAAATCGTCCAGCTGTTTCAATTGGGCGAGGAAGGGTTCCAAGCAGTTCAGGCGCAGGGCGCAGGGGCCGTCGCATTTGGCTTGTTCCGGCTCGGGATGGGCTTCAAGAAACAGGCCGGCCAGGCCGACCGCCATGCCGGCACGGGCCAGCGTCACGATTTGTTCGCGCCGACCGCCGGCGGAATCACTGCGGGCGCCGGGTTGTTGCAGGCTGTGGGTGACATCGAAAAAGACCGGCACGTTCATTTGTTTCATGATGTCGAAACCGAGCATGTCCACCACCAGATTGTTGTAGCCGAATGCCGAACCGCGTTCGCAGAGAATGATGCGGTTGTTGCCGGCTTCCAAGCATTTGTGGATGATGTGGCGCATTTCGTGCGGCGCAAGGAATTGGGCTTTTTTGATGTTCAGAATGGCGCCGGTTTTGGCCATGGCCGCCACCAAATCGGTTTGGCGGCTGAGGAAGGCCGGCAGCTGGATGATGTCGGCCACTTGGGCGGCCGGCGCGGCTTGTTCGGGCTCATGCACATCGGTAATCACCGGCACGCCGTAACGTTCTTTGATGTCGGCCAGCCACTGCATGCCTGTGGCCAGTCCGGGGCCGCGGAAGGAATGCAGGCTGGAGCGGTTGGCTTTGTCGAAGCTGGCTTTGAAGACGTAGGGGATGCCGAGTTTGCCGCAGATTTCCACATAAGCGGCGGCGATTTCCATGGCCAGTTCGCGGCTTTCCAATACATTCATGCCGCCGAACAGCACGAAGGGGCGGTCGTTGGCGATGGTGAATCCGTTGAGCGGGATATGGGAAAGGGCGGTGTGCATGGTCGGCAGGCCTTTGTGGTGGGTGGAATGGGAATGGGGGAAGCAGGCTTTCAGGTAGCCTGTTCAGCCGGCTTTGCCGGCCGATTGCGTTTCTTGTTCCTCGGCCGCTTTGCGCTCCTTCAGATAGCGGATGGCGGCGGCTTTTTGCGCTTCGTCGCCGTAACGCACATCTCGCTGGGCACGACGGAAGGCGGCTTTGTCTTGTGCATCGGCGATTTCGCGTTCGCGAAAAGCTTCGCGGTTACTGGGTACGCTGCGTTGGTTTTGCAGGGCTTGGGCACGGGCCATGGCTTGGGCGATCAGGGCGGCGGGATCGATGGCGCCATTCGCCGCCGGCTCGGTATTGGCCGTTTGTTTGGCACGGTGGGCGGCTGCCCGTTCGGCCAGATAGGCGCTGCGTTCGTCGGCCAGCCGTTGCAGACGGGTTTGACGGCGTTGGTAGCGGGTTTTGGCATGGGCGGCGGCGGCTCGGCGTTCCGGTCGGGCGCGGGGCAGGAAGGCATCCGGCACCGGATGCAGCTCGATGCAGTCCACCGGGCAGGGCGGCAGGCACAGCTCGCAGCCGGTACATTCGTCGGCCAATACGGTGTGCATCTGCTTAGACGCCCCCATGATGGCGTCCACCGGGCAGGCTTTGATGCAGGCGGTGCAGCCGATGCAGGCGGCTTCGTCAATATAAGCCAGCACTTTGGGCGTGGCGGCTTTGTCTGCCTGTTCGAGCGGACGCGGCGGGAGGTCGAGCAGGGCGGCCAGTTCGCGCATTACGGTTTCGCCGCCGGGCGGGCACAGGTGGATGCCCGCTTCGCCTGCGGCCATGGCTTCGGCGTAGGGTGCGCAACCGTCAAAACCGCATTGGCGGCATTGGGTTTGCGGCAACAGCGCTTCGAGGTCGGCAGCAGTGCTCATACCGTGATTCAAGATTCCAAAACAAAACCGGCGCGCATTTTAACATGTCCCCCGGCTTCAGGTAGCCTCAATCGGCAGGCTACCTGAAAGCTGCCGTGACTGTTATTATCCGCCGCCATGAATACGCTTTCTTCCGCCCAAAACCCCGCCTTAAAACACTTGGCCAAGCTGCTGCAAAGCGGCCGCGCCCGCCGCCAGCACGGGCAGGCTGTGCTTGAGGGCGTGCATTTGTTGTCTGCCTGTCTGGACAGCGGCATCCGCCCGCTGAAGGTTTATGTGCCAGCACACCGTTTCAGCCAGCCCGAAACCTCGGCCCTGCTTGCTCGTTTGGCGGCAAACGACGTGGTGCAGGTGGGCGGCGAAGCCTTGCAGAAAATCACCAGCCTCACCGACGCCGAGGAAATCACCGCCCTGATTGCCTTGCCGCCCGTTCAGACTTTCGACGGCGGGGCGGATTGTGTGGTGTTGGAACGGATACAGGACCCAGGCAATATCGGCACCATTTTGCGCAGCGCGGCAGCGGCGGGCGTTAAACAGGTGGTATTGGACAAAGGCTGCGCCGATATCTGGTCGCCGAAAGTGTTGCGCGCCGGCATGGGCGCCCATTTTCTGTTGCAGTTGCACAGCGGCGTCGATTTGCCGGCTTGGCGGCAACATTGCCGTGTGCCTTTGCTGGCCACCGCCCTGCATACGGACAGCATCTCTTTATATGATTGCCGCTTGAGCGCTCCGACGGCTTGGCTGTTCGGCAACGAAGGCAGCGGCGTCGGCCCGGCCATGCAGGAGGCGGCCGACGGTTTGGTACACATTCCCATGCTCGGCGCCACCGAATCGCTGAATGTGGCGATGGCCGCCACGGTTTGCCTGTTTGAACAGATGCGCCAGCGTATGGCCGCTGCCTGAAGATTGTGTACGATAGACTACAGTACGTGTGTTTCAGGCAGGCGGGACGGCTTTTCAGGTAGCCTTTTGTTTGCATCCGTGGCATAATCCGCCCTCTTGTTTTTGAGTAAACAGGAAACTATTGGAGTTGGTAAGGGTTTGCGCTCAGCCAACTTGTCCCGCCGTAAGGCAGATTTTTCGGAGTTTTCATCATGGCATTGTCCGTAGAACAAAAAGCACAAATCGTTAAAGATTTCCAACGCAAAGAAGGCGATACCGGTTCTTCTGAAGTGCAGATCGCGTTGTTGACTTTCCGCATCAACGACCTGACCCCCCACTTCAAAGCCAACCCCAAAGACCATCACAGCCGCCGCGGCTTGTTGAAAATGGTGAGCGCCCGCCGCCGTCTGCTGGCCTACCTGCGCCGCACCGACGCCGACACTTACCGCAGCGTGATTACCCGCTTGGGCCTGCGTAAATAATTGCCGTTTTGTGCTGAATGCCGCCGCAACCTTGTTGCCGGCGGCATTTTTGTTGCTCATAATGCAGTTTTACCGTTTTTTTAGGAGCCGTGTGATGACCTCTGTTTATGATTTCACTGTAACCGATGTGCAAGGACAACCGGTGGATTTGAGCCGTTACCGCGGTCAGGTTTTGCTGATCGTGAACACCGCCACCCGCTGCGGCCTAACGCCGCAGTACGCCGCTTTACAGCAGCTGCACGAGCAATACCACAGCCGAGGCTTGGAGATTTTGGATTTTCCCTGCAACCAGTTCCGCAATCAGGCGCCCGAAGACAGCGGCGAAATCGCCCAAATCTGTGAAACCCGTTTCGGTGTCCGATTCCCGATTTTCGAAAAAATCGATGTCAACGGCCCTAATGAGCACCCCTTATACGGCTACCTGAAACAGCAGCAGCCGGAAGACCGCGGCAACGCCGGCTTCAAGGATTTGCTGATCCGTTTGGCCTCTCTGGGCGAAAAGCGCGAAGGCAGCGACATCAAGTGGAACTTCACCAAGTTTCTGGTAAACCGGGAAGGTGAAGTGGTGGCCCGTTTCGCGCCGAGCGTATCACCGGAAGAGTTGGCGGCCGACATTGAAGCCCTGTTGCCGGCCTAATGGTTAAAAAAAAGCGGCTTTAACGCCGCGGTAATGGAAAGCATCATCATGAATTCTTTTTTAATCGGTATGGGCTTTGGCGCGGTGATTGGCACGGTGATCGGTTTTGTCATGATGTGGGTCATGTCGGACCGTGCCGCGCGCGATTATCCGGTTTTGGCCATCGATGTACCGTCCGATGCCGAGCACAGCCCGGAATTTCAGGTTTGGGCGAAGAAAAACCGCTACCGCCTGAAACCGGACGGCAGCTACGCAAAAGGCAGCGGCTTGCTGACCAGCGCCACGGAAATCCGTTTTGCCGACGGCCGGATGCTGGTGCAGGAGTGCGTGAATTTTCTGTTTGCCCGCCGCCGTTTTGCTTTGAATGCGCCGGTGATGCTCGGTAAGCCGGTGCGCAAAAGCAAGCTCAATCGCTTGAATCAGCTGTTGGCCGAGTGGCAGCTGTCGCCGGTGCCGATGGCTGAAGTCAAGCCGTCGGGGCATAGGGTTCGCATCCGCCGCTGAACGCTGAATCGGAGTGTTTGCAGGCTTGGCAGCCGGTTATTATCGATACCAAGCTTCAGATCAGGCTACCTGAACCGCTCGGCTGCTTTATTTTTAGGATGAGAGGAGGGGTGTATGAAGTTGCGTCTGTTTACTTTATTCGTTTTACTGATCAGTAACGTACTTGCGGCTTCGCCCTTGACGGTCGGTTATGTTTACGGCTCCGATCATTATTACGGCTTTGAAGCGCCGGAGGGTTGGCGCATGGATAACCGCCTTCTCGCTCGGTATGGTGTGGGCATGGTTTTTCTGCCGGTTTCCGAGGGTGATTTATCCGGCGTGCTGCTCTATACCCGCGCGGTCACTCGGGCGGCTGGTACTTCACCTGAAGAGGCCATTAAAAATCAGGTCAGCGGCGTGTTGGACATGTATGCCGCCGCCGGCGCCCAGATACGGGCCGAGAGGCTACGCACCGTGACCGCCCGCAACGGTGTACACGGAGAATTGTGGCGTTTTTACGGCTATACCAACGGCGGGGAAGAGCGGGCGGTGTATTTTCCCGCTGAATGCACTGTGAACTTCTTTGTGGCCCAAATCCCCGATCCTAAATGGATAGTTGATACGGAAACAGCACTCATCAAGCTGATCGCCAGCTATCACGAACGTGCAAGTTGCCACCCCTGCCAGGTGGAGGGCACTTGTGCCGCGCCTAAGTAGGCGTTATCTAGGGTGGGAATTTTGACTTTAAGAGTGCTGGTTTTGATCAGGTAGGCCAATTGGGAAAACGATGTCGGCCAAGATTAAAGGCTACCTGAAAGGAATATTTCCTTTCAGGTAGCCTGAGACCTTTGCAAACCCCCCATCTGCGGCGCATTTCTGCGTTGTGCGCTGCTCGCTCACTTGCCTATCTATGTGATATGTCTGCGTTCGCTGCGCTGCTACGCCTTGAACTGCATCCACATCTGAGGGTTTTGCAAAGGTCTCAGCCTTTGTTTATGAGGCGCCGATAAACAGCAGTGAATCAGCGGTGGTAATTCGGCGCTTCTTTGGTGATTTGCACGTCGTGAACGTGGGATTCGCTCATGCCGGCGGAGGTGATTTCCACAAATTCGGCTTTGGCGTGCATATCGGCAATGCTGGCGCAGCCGAGATAGCCCATGCTGGAGCGCAGGCCGCCCACCAGCTGGTGGATAATCTGCACAATCGGGCCTTTGTAGGGCACGCGGCCTTCAATACCTTCGGGCACATATTTGTCGGCGCTGTCCTGCTTGTCTTGGAAGTAGCGGTCGCTCGAGCCTTGGCTCATGGCGCCGAGTGAACCCATGCCACGGTAGGATTTGTAGGAGCGGCCTTGGTAGAGTTCGATTTCGCCGGGCGCTTCGTCGGTGCCGGCAAACATGCCGCCGAGCATCACGGTGGAGGCGCCGGCCGCCAGGGCCTTGGCCACGTCGCCGGAAAAACGGATGCCGCCGTCGGCAATCAGCGGCACGCCGGTGCCTTCCAAGGCTGCGGCAACATTGTGGATGGCGGTCAGCTGGGGCACGCCCACGCCGGCTACGATGCGGGTGGTGCAGATGGAGCCCGGGCCGATGCCCACTTTAACGGCGTCGGCACCGGCAGCCACCAGATCGCGGGCGGCTTGCGCGGTGGCGATGTTGCCGCCGATGACCTGTACCTGCGGGAAATGCTGCTTCACCCAGCGCACGCGATCCAGCACGCCTTGGCTGTGGCCGTGTGCGGTGTCCACCACAATCACGTCCACACCGGCCGCCACCAAGGCGGCAACGCGCTCGTCGGTTTCTTTACCCACGCCCACTGCGGCGCCGACGCGCAAACGGCCGTCGCTGTCTTTGTTAGCATTGGGGAATTCGGTGGTTTTGACAATGTCTTTTACTGTGATCAAGCCTTTGAGTTCGTCTTGGGCGTTCAACACCAAAACGCGCTCGACTTTGTGGCGGTGCATCAGCTCACGGGCGTCTTCGATGCTGGTGCCTTCGCAAACGGTGACCAAATCGGCACGCGGGGTCATGATGGCGGAAACCGGCAAATCCAAGCGGGTTTCGAAACGCAGGTCGCGGTTGGTGACCAAGCCGACCACTTTGCCGTTTTCCACCACCGGTAGGCCGGACATTTTGCGTTTGCGTTGTGCACGCATATGCAGCAGGTCGCCGATCCGCATATCGGGGGCAATGGTTACCGGGTCTTTCACCACGCCGCTTTCGTGGCGTTTGACTTTGGACACGGCCAGCGCCTGGCGTTCGATGCTCATGTTTTTGTGGATGATGCCGATGCCGCCTTCCTGCGCCATGGAGATGGCCAAGCGGGCTTCGGTAACGGTGTCCATGGCAGCGGACACCAAGGGGAGATTGAGAGAGATGCCGCGGGTAAGCGGGGTTTTGAGACTAACGTCTTTGGGGAGAACTTGTGAGTGTGCCGGAACCAGCAATACGTCATCAAAGGTATAAGCTTTTTCGACGATGCGCATAATCAAACCTTCTTGCAGGGGGTCAATGATGCGGCGGCATTGTAGCAAAATTGTCTGCTTCGAGTAAACGCCGAGACCGATAAACCGTGCGCAGGCATGACAGGGACGCGGCAATTGCAGTAGAATGGCAACCGTTTATCAACCGGATCCAGTGGGAAAACAGACATGAAGAATATGAATAAAAAAATATCGCTTTCGGTTTTGTGTGCGGCCTTGCTGCTCGGCTCCGGCCATCTGATGGCGGAAGATGTGTATAACTGGCGCAGCGAACGCGGTGTCAATACTTATTCCGATGTGCCGCGCAATCTGCGTCCGCAAAGCAGCAACATCGTGAATGTCCGCACGCAGACCAGCCGCCCCGCTGCCGCGCCCCCCAGCCAGCAGCAAAACCAGCTGCCGCAGATCCAGGGCGGTCAGGGTGAAATCTCCGCGGCCGATTTGCGCGCGGCGGCCAACCGCGTGGCCGAAGAAGAAGCCAGAAAGCTGGAAGAGGAAAACCGCAAAGTGCGCGAGCAGAACGAAGCCACCCAAGCCAGTAACTGCAATGTGGCGAAACTCAATCTGCAATACGCCCAAACCGCCCGCGTGGAAAACCGCGACCAATTGGTTCAGCAATATCAAAACAATGTCAACGCTTACTGCAAGTGATCGGTTGCGGCTTGGATACGGCACAAAGCACGTGTGAGGAGCAGCCGGCTTTCGATGTGGCCGGCTACCTGAAAAACCTACCCAACCTGCCCGGCGTTTATCGTTTTCTCGATAAAGACGGGCAGGTTTTGTATGTTGGCAAAGCGGTGAATCTGAAGCGGCGCGTGGGCAGCTACTTCCAGAAAAACGATCTCTCGCCGCGCATCGCCCTGATGGTGCGCCAAGTGGCTTCAATCGAGGTGAGCGCCACCCGCTCGGAAACCGAAGCGCTGATTCTGGAAAACAACTTCATCAAGGCCTTGTCGCCCAAATACAATATCCTGTTTCGTGACGACAAAAGTTATCCATACTTGATGCTCAGCGGGCATGAATTTCCGCAAATGGCGTATTACCGCGGCAGCCTGAAAAAGCCCAACCAGTATTTCGGCCCGTATCCCAACGGCTATGCGGTGCGCGACAGCATACAGATTTTGCAGAAAGTGTTTCTGCTGCGTACTTGTGAAGACAGCGTGTTTGAGCACCGCGACCGGGCCTGCCTGCTGTACCAAATCAAACGCTGCTCCGGCCCCTGTGTGGGCCACATTTCGCGCGAGGCCTACCGGGAAAGCGTGGCCGAGGCAGTCACTTTTCTCAACGGGCGCACCGACCAATTGTTGCAGACATTCACGGCAAAAATGCAGCAGGCCGCTGCCGCGCTCGATTTCGAGCAGGCCGCCCGTTACCGCGACCAAATCCAAGCCTTGGGCACGGTGCAGAGCCAGCAGTTTATCGACAGCAAAAATCCGCATAATCCGCGCAACATCGACATCTTGGCTTTGGCGGCGGAGCAGGGCAGCGTGTGCATTCATTGGGTCAGCATCCGCGGCGGCCGGCGGGTGGGCGACAAAAGTTTTTTTCCCGATACGCGCCACCACATTGCAGAAGACCCGGCCTCCTACGGCGAAGCCTTTGCCGCCCAACATTATTTGGGCAAAGACAAACCCGATGTGATAATCAGCAACTTCAGGCTACCTGAAAGCCTGCAGGCTGCTTTAAACGAAGAGCAGGGGCGGCAGATTCAGTTTGTGTCGAAAACCGTGGGCGAGCGCAAAGTCTGGCTGAAAATGGCCGAACAAAATGCTTTGCTTGCCATCCGCCAGCATGTGCAGCAAAACCAAAACCAGGCGCAACGCGTGGCCGCGCTGGCCGAACTGTTGGGTATGGCGGCAGAAGATTTGAACCGCATCGAATGTTTTGACATCAGTCACACCCAAGGTGAAGCCACGGTGGCTTCCTGCGTGGTGTATGAACAACAGGACATGCGCCCCGACCAATACCGCCGCTACAATATCGCCACCGCCAAGGCGGGCGACGATTATGCTGCCATGCGCGAGGTGCTGACCCGCCGTTACGGCAAACTGGCCGCCGGCAACGAAGAAGACGGCCGCTGGCCCGATTTGGTGCTCATTGATGGTGGCAAAGGGCAGGTGGCGATGGCGCAGCAGGTGTGGCGCGAATTGGGCATTGCCCTGCCGATTGTGGGCATTGCCAAAGGGCCGGAGCGCAAAGCCGGCTTGGAAGAGCTGATCATTCCGCATCTGGATGCCGTGATGCAGCTGCCGCCGCATCATCCGGCCTTGCATCTATTGCAAACCGTGCGCGACGAGTCACACCGCTTTGCCGTCAGCGGCCACCGCCGCAAACGCGGCAAAGCGCGCACCACATCAACGCTGGCAGAGATTCCCGGCATCGGCCCCAAGCGCCGCCGAAGCCTGCTCACCCGCTTCGGCGGTTTGCGCGGCATCCAGGCCGCGAGTGTGGACGACTTGGCACAAACCGAGGGCATCAGCAGGGCTTTGGCCGAAAAAATTTATGCGGCCTTGCACGGTTGAAGGCTACCTGAAAACGGTTTGGGCGGCGGTTTGGCCGCGTTCGGCAAAAGATTGATTTTGAGTATTGTGGCAGACAGGCGTCCGGCTTGCGCCATCGGAAAACATTATGTCTTGGAATATCCCCATTCTGCTTACCTGGTCGCGGATTTTGATGATCCCGCTGTTTACGGCGCTGTTTTATCTGCCGGCTGCATGGCGCGGCGATATGCAGTTCGTCAATTGGAGTGCGGCCTTTATCTTCGTGCTGGCTGCCGTCACCGACTGGTTTGACGGCTTTTTGGCGCGCCGTTGGCAACAGACTTCCGATTTCGGTGCGTTTCTCGATCCGGTAGCGGACAAGCTGATGGTGGCGGTGGCGCTGATTTTGCTGGTGAAGCTGGAGCGTACTTGGGCCATCTACGCCATGATCATCATCGGCCGCGAAATCACCATTTCCGCCTTGCGCGAATGGATGGCGCAGTTGGGTAAACGCAGCAGCGTGGCTGTGGCCACCATCGGCAAATTCAAAACCGCCGCCCAAATGGCGGCCATTACGCTGCTGCTGCTGGAAAGCTGGCCGGCACGGGGCTGGAACTTTATTTGGTTGGGCAATGCCTTGATGTTGATTGCCTCCGTCTTAACGCTGTGGTCGATGTTTTACTACCTGAAAATGGCGATGAAAGAGTTCAGGTAGCCTCAAACTTTCCCTGTCATTTGACAGGGAAAGTTTATCTTTAAGATAAACATTTGGTTATGAAAATATCGGCTTTGACAAGTCTTTCGCCGGCCGGCAAATTTTCGTACTATTGCGCCCGTCTACTTAACTTACCAGCACACTTTGACCAGTGTGTTTCTTTGCAAAAATTCACAGGGAAGCCGTGCCATGAACGATACCGCCAATATGAAAGTAACCAAACGTGACGGCCGTTTGGAAGACATTAATTTAGATAAAATCCATCGCGTCATTACTTGGGCCGCCAAAGGATTGAATCTTGTGTCGGTATCGCAAGTGGAGATGAAATCCCATATCCAGTTTTACAACGGCATCCGCACGGAAGACATCCACGAAACCATCATCAAGGCGGCCGCCGATTTGATTTCTCCGGAAACCCCGGATTACCAATATCTGGCCGCCCGCTTGGCCGTATTCCACCTGCGAAAAATCGCCTACGGGGAGTTCGATCCGCCGCATCTGTACGACCATGTGCTCAAGCTGACCGAAGCCGGTAAATACGACCGCCATATTTTGGCCGATTACAGCCGCGAAGAGTTTGAGGAAATCAACGGCTATATCGACCACGAACGCGACATGACCTTCTCTTACGGCGCGGTCAAGCAGCTGGAAGGAAAGTATCTGGTACAAAACCGGGTGACCCGCCAAATCTACGAAACGCCGCAGTTTCTGTATATTTTGGTGGCCATGTGTTTGTTTGCCAAATATCCGCAAGCCACCCGTCTGGATTATGTGAAACGCTTTTACGATGCCGTTTCCACCTTTAAAATTTCCCTGCCCACGCCGATTATGTCCGGCGTGCGCACGCCGACGCGCCAGTTTTCCAGCTGCGTGCTGATTGAGTGCGACGACAGCCTCGATTCCATTAACGCCACCACTAGCGCGATTGTGAAATACGTTTCCCAACGCGCCGGCATCGGCATCAATGCCGGCCGCATCCGTGGCTTGGGCAGCGAAATCCGCGGCGGAGAAGCGCAACACACCGGTTGTATTCCGTTTTTCAAAATGTTCCAAGCTGCGGTCAAGTCTTGTTCGCAAGGTGGGGTACGCGGCGGCGCGGCCACTCTGTTTTACCCGCTTTGGCACATTGAAGTGGAAAGCCTGTTGGTGCTGAAAAACAACCGCGGTGTGGAAGACAACCGCGTGCGCCATCTCGACTACGGCGTGCAAATCAACCGCCTGCTCTACACCCGCCTGATCAAAGGCGGCGACATCGCCCTGTTTTCGCCGCATGAAGTGCCCGGCCTCTACGATGCCTTTTTTGCCGATCAGGACGAATTCGAGCGTCTCTATACCCAATACGAGCAAGACCCGGCCATCCGCAAGCGCGTACTGCCCGCCACCGATTTATTCTCCTTGTTGATGCAGGAGCGCGCCGGTACCGGCCGCATCTACATTCAAAACGTGGATCACTGCAACACCCACAGCCCGTTCGACCCGCGCGTCGCTCCCGTGCGCCAATCCAATTTATGCCTGGAAATCGCCCTGCCCACCAAACCGCTGAACGACATCAACGATGAAAACGGCGAAATCGCCCTGTGTACGCTGTCGGCGTTTAACCTGGGTTCGCTGGAAAGCCTGGACGAATTGGAAGGCCTGGCCGATTTGGCCGTGCGCGCGCTGGACGCCTTGCTCGATTACCAAGACTACCCGATCAAGGCGGCGCAAATTGCCACCATGAACCGCCGCACCTTGGGCGTGGGCGTGATCAACTTTGCCTATTATCTGGCCAAAAACGGTACCCGTTACAGCGACCCGGCCGCCTTGGGCCTGACCCACCGCACCTTTGAGGCAATTCAATATTATCTGCTCAAAGCCTCGGTGAATCTGGCCAAAGAATTCGGCCCCTGTCCGCTGTTTCACGAAACCACCTATGCCCAAGGCAAACTGCCCATCGACACCTACAAAAAAGACCTCGACGGCATTTGCAGCGAGCCTTTGCACTTAGATTGGGAAGGCCTGCGCGCCGATATCCTGCAACACGGCCTGCGCAACTCCACCCTCACCGCGCTGATGCCCAGCGAAACCAGCTCGCAAATCGCCAACGCCACCAACGGCATCGAGCCGCCGCGCGGCCTGGTGTCGGTCAAAGCCTCCAAAGACGGCATTTTGAAACAGGTGGTGCCCGAATTTGAGCGTTTGAAAGACCAATACGAAACCCTGTGGCAGATGCCGAATAATGAAGGTTACCTGAAACTGGTGGGCATTATGCAGAAGTTTGTTGATCAGGCGATTTCGGCCAACACCTCTTACGATCCGGCCAAATTCGAAGGCCACAAAGTGCCGATGAAGCAGATGCTCAAAGACCTGCTCACCGCCTACAAATTTGGCCTCAAAACCCTCTATTACCACAACACCCGCGACGGCGCTGATGATACTCAGGTCGATTTGCAGGACGATGGCTGCGTGGGCGGAGCATGTAAGATTTAAGCTGCAAGGTTATTTTCAATCTACCTGAAACAGTAAACGGTGCGGCCGCATGATGATGTCGGCCGCACCGTATGCTATGGAATCCCCTTCGGTTGATGCCTTTAGAGCAATTTCGATTTAATTCATTACATACCCAGCTGATTTGAAGTAATTGGCACACTCTTGAGCCGAGAACAAATCAACCAGCTGCCCCATGCGCTGCCACAGCGCACCCACCGTGCGCTCGCCCGCCCTGCGCAGCAGCGCCTTGAACTTGGCAAACAGCTTCTCGATGGGGTTCAAATCCGGCGAGTACGGCGGCAGATAGCGAATGCTGGCGCCCACGCCTTCGATGGCTTCTCGCACGCCCGCCACTTTGTGGCTGGAGAGGTTGTCGGCAATGACGATGTCGCCAGGGCGAAGTGTCGGGCACCGAAAGGTTTTGACCCACGCCAGAAACACGGCGCCATTGATGGGGCCATCGGTCACCATGGGGGCCGTCAGTGCATCACAGCGCAAGGCGGCAATGAAGGTGCTGGTCTTCCAGTGCCCATGCGGGGCGCTGGCCACGCAGCGTTGACCGCGCGGGGCGCGCCCGCGCAGCGGCGTCATGCAGGTGCTGCTCCAGGTCTCGTCCAGAAATACCAGGCGCCTGGCATCGAGCCGGGCCTGCTGCTGTATCCAGCTCGCCCGTGCCTGCTGCACGTCTTCACGCTCCTGCTCGCTGGCGTGCAGCGTTTTTTTTGAAGCTCAGCCGCCATTTGTTGAGCTGGTGCCACAAGGCCGAGGGTTTGATGCTGATGCCATGCTCGCCCAAACGCTCGCACATTTGCACCAAGGTCAGATCGGGATCGGCCTTGATCCAGTCGCGGATCATGCCCTCTACTGGCGCCAGCCGGGAGATGCGCTTGCCGCCTTGCTGCCTGCTGCTGCGCTCGCCTTCTTTTTCGAAGCGATCACGCACCCGATATACCCACATGCGGCTGACTTCATAACGACGGGCAATGGCGCTGGGGCGCTCTCCGCGCTCCAGCGCTCCCAGTACTCGATCTCGCAGGTCTTGCGAATAGGCGCGCATCTCATGCTCCGGCTGCCAGAAAAAACCTATTATATAACGTTTTTAGTCTAAGTTGCTCTAATCCGCTTTGCCTTCCGCGAACAAATCCTGCTCGAACAAGTCTGGTTCATTTTGCCGAGCGGTGCAATCCAACTTAATGTCTTCTGTGACTACGCAGCAACACGGCAAAATTTCGCTCGGCGCTAAAAAAGCCAACGGCAATTCCCGATATCCCACGCTGCCGGACAAGAGCTTAAGCCGGCACGAGCCGCAATAGCCGCTGCGGCACTGGTATTCGACTTCATGGCCGGTACGCTCCAAAGCCTCCAGCAGGGTTTCTCCTTCCTGCAGGTAAAAAGCGGTGCTGTGTGTGGTAATCAATGGCATAACAAAACAGACTTCAGAACAACAAAAAGCGTTGTAAAACGCAGCGAGTGGTGGCGGTAATTTTGATACGCCTATTTAAAACGAACAGGCTACCTGAAACACCTTTGCCTTTCAGGTAGCCTCTTTTGCCGTCCGAGCGGTTTACAGTTCGAAATCGCCTAAATCCTCGGCATTAACTTCGGCATCGATCTGGCCAATCAGATAAGAGCTGATTTCCACTTCCTGCGGGGCCACCTGAACATTATCGGACGACAGCCAAGCATTGATCCACGGAATCGGATTTTGGTTGGCCCCCTCAAAAGCGGGCTTCAGGCCCACCGCCTGCATACGCAAATTGGTGATGTATTCCACATACTGGCTGAGGATTTCTTTATTCAGGCCGATCATGGAGCCGTCTTTAAACAGATACTCGGCCCACTCTTTCTCTTGGGCGGCGGCTTTTTTGAACAGTTCGAAGCATTCGCCTTCCAGCTCCGCGGCAATCTCCGCCATTTCCGCGTCGTCCGCGCCGCTCTTCATCAGATTTAACATATGCTGGGTGCCGGTGAGGTGCAGCGCCTCGTCTCGGGCAATCAGCTTGATGATTTTGGCATTGCCTTCCATCAGTTCGCGTTCGGCAAAGGCAAACGAACAGGCAAACGACACATAAAAACGGATCGCCTCCAGCACGTTCACGCACATCAGGCACAGATACAGCTTTTTCTTCAGCTCGCGTTTGCTGACGGTAACGGCTTTGTCGCCCACCTGGTGCCGCCCTTCGCCCAACAGATTGTAATACTGGCTGTATTCGATCAAATCATCGTAATAACAGGCAATGTCTTCGGCGCGGGCGATGATGTATTGGTTTTGCACAATAT
Source organism: Neisseria shayeganii (assembly GCF_014054965.1). Lineage (NCBI taxonomy): Bacteria > Pseudomonadati > Pseudomonadota > Betaproteobacteria > Neisseriales > Neisseriaceae > Neisseria > Neisseria shayeganii. Next base: position 1,114,417 of record NZ_CP059567.1, read on the forward strand.
CGTCGAACACCACCGAAGGATCGTTGACGATATTGCGGATGATGTGGGTGTAACTGCGCGAATGGATGGTTTCGCTAAAACTCCAGGTTTCAATCCAGGTTTCCAGCTCGGGAATCGACACCAAGGGCAGCAGCGCCACATTCGGGCTGCGCCCCTGAATCGAATCCAACAGCGTTTGATATTTCAGATTGCTGATGAAAATATGCTTTTCGTGCTCGGGCAAGTTTTGATAGTCGATGCGGTCGCGCGAAACGTCGATTTCCTCCGGCCGCCAGAAAAACGAGAGTTGTTTTTCGATCAGCTTTTCGAAAATTTCGTATTTTTGTTGATCATAACGCGCCACGTTCACCGGCTGACCGAGAAACATCGGCTCCAGCAAAGCATTGTTTTGTTCTTTGCTGAAGGTGCTATAGGACATGACAAGATGTTCGCAGGACATGGGGCGTTCCAATAATATTGTTCAAAAATAAATCAAGAGACGGGCCGGCTTTTCAGGTAGTCCGCTCGGTAGTGGCCGTGGCGGAGGAGGGATTTATGCCGCCGCCGCTTTTTTGCCGAGAATCATCGAGCCGATGCCCTCATCGGTGAAAATTTCCAGCAGTAGGGCATTCAACACGCGGCCGTCGATGATGTGGACGGCATTGACGCCGTGGGTGGCGGCTTCGATGGCGGAACTGATTTTCGGCAGCATACCACCGTACAGGGTGCCGTCGGCCACCAGTTCGTCAATGCGCTCCGGCGTCAGATTGGTCAGCAGATTGCCGGCCTTATCCAGCACGCCGCTGATGTTGGTCATCATCACCAGTTTTTCCGCTTTCAGTTCCTCGGCCAGCTTGCCGGCCACCAAATCGGCATTGATATTGAAGGCTTCGCCGTGGCGGCCGACGCCGATAGGCGCGATAACGGGAATGTAGTCGTGCTCGATCAGGCCGCGGATCAGGGAAACGTCGATGCTTTCCACCACGCCTACCTGGCCGATATCGACGCCGTTGCGCTCGGGGGTGTTGATGAACAGCTTTTTGGCGCGGATGCAATGGCTGTCGCGACCGCTGATGCCGACGGCTTTGCCGCCGTTTTGGTTGAGCAGGGAGACGATTTCTTTGTTGACATGGCCGCCGAGCACCATTTCGACGATGTCCATGGTTTCGCTGTCGGTAACGCGCATGCCCTGTACGAAAACGCCTTCTTTGCCGACTTTTTGCAGCATTTCGTTGATTTGCGGGCCGCCGCCGTGTACGACCACCGGATTGATCCCCACCAATTTGAGCAAAATCACGTCCTTGGCGAAACCATCTTTCAAATGCGGTTCGGTCATGGCGTTGCCGCCGTATTTGATGACGACGGTGGCGCCGGCAAAGCGGCGGATATAAGGCAGGGCTTCGGAAAGAACGGTGGCTTTGAGGCTGGGCGAAATGGGTGCGGAGGCGGTGTTCATGATCTGGGAGATGATAGAAAAAGAATGTGGTCCAGGCTACCTGAAAAGGTTGCGGCACAACATTTTCAGGTAGCCCGAGACATGTTGCCGCTTGGTTCGGATAAGCGGTTTATTTCATGAAATTTTGCAGCAAGATACGGGCGACATCGTCTAAGCCGAAACCGTCGGCATCGGCAGCGGTGCCGTTTGGCGTGAGGCTGTCGATGATTTGGGGCAGGTATTGCGACAACAAGTCGCCGGCCTGGTGACCGTCTAAGCCCACTTGTTGGGCGGCTTGCTGCAAACCGCCGCCCAGTGCGGACTCGAGCTGATCGGCGCTCACCGACTGGTTGCCGCCTTGGCCGATCCAGCTTTGTAAAATATCGCCCAGGCCGCCTTGTTGCAGCTGTTGCAGTAGGTTGCCGACACCGCCGTTTTGCTCGATCAGCTGCGCAATCAATTGCAGCGCTTGGCTTTGGCCGTTACCGTTGCCGCCGGCGATGGAAGACAGGGCGCTGTTGAGAACGGAGTCTAGGATTCCCATGATTGATTCCTTTCGAAGTGACATCGGATATGCTGAGGCTACCTGAACGTTTTCAGGTAGCCTGAGGCAAATCAATTGCCGCCGTATTTATTGCTGTAGGTGCTGTAGGTGCCATAGCGGCCGTAAGTTTCGGCGGTGCGCTGTACGCCGTTGAGCACGGCACCGCTGATGCGCACGTTGTTGTGCTGGAAGCGGGTAATGCTTTCCTGTAATTCCTCAAGCGTGGTTTCAGCGAAACGCGACACCAGAAGGGTGGTGCCGCTGTGTTGCGCAAGCACGGCTGCATCGGTAACAGCCAGAATGGGGGGGGTGTCCAACAAAACGTAATCGTAATGCTCGCCGGCCCAACTCATGAATTCAGCCAGTTTGGGACGGTGTAACAGTTCGGACGGATTACCGGGTACGGTACCGCGGCTGATAAAGTGGATACGGCCTTCTTTGACCGGCTGAACAGCATCCGCAAAAGTGAGTTGGCCGGCCAGAATTTCAGCCAAACCTTGTTCGGCACGGCCACCCATCATTTCGTGCAAATAGCCTTTGCGCATATCGGCATCCACCACCAATACCTTTTTTTCCGCTTGATGGATGATGGCGGCCAGATTGGCAGACACAAAAGATTTGCCGACGCCGGGAGCGGGGCCCGAAATGGTCAGAATATTGTTATCGGCATCCATCATGCTGAAGAATAAAGTGGTGCGCAGGGCGCGCAAGGCTTCGACGGCAACGTCGCTGGGGTCTTCAAACGCCAGTAGGGTATCGGAACGGACATCTTTATTGCGTTTGAGCGCCTGTAAGATTTTGTCGCGCTTGCGTTGGATTTCTGATAAAGGAATGGATGTATACACATTCAATCCCAATAATTGGATTTCATCCTGCGATTTGATGCCGCGATGCAGGGCGGAGCGCATCAGATAAAAGCCTGAAGCCAGCAGGCCGCCAAGCAAAAAGCCGAGCAGCATGAGGATGGGGCGTTTCGGTTTCACCGGCAGTTCTGCCGTCATGGCGGTATCGACAATCCGCACGCTGCCGGCGGAGCTGGCTTTCAAAATATCCAGTTCCTGCTGTTTGTTGAGCAGCTGCACGTAAATGGCACGGTTGATTTCCACGTCGCGCGATAAGCGAATGATTTCTTGTTGGATTTCCGGCAGGCGGCTGATTTGCGCATTGATGGTGGCCTTGGCGTTTTCCAATACTTTGAGTTTGTCGGCCACGGCACGCATGGCCGGATGCTCGGCGGTGTACAGCTCGGACAGCCCGGCTTGTTCGGTGCGCAGATCGGTCATCTGCATCTCGATTTTGGTCAGGCTCTCCAAGGTGCCTTTGGCTTCTTGCGGAATATCCAAGGAACCATGGCGGATGCGGTAGGCATTCAGTTTGTCTTCCGCCTGTTCCAGCTCACGTTTCAAGCCGGGTAGTTCCTGCTGGATGAATTGCAGGCCGTTGGCGGCAATTTGGGTTTCCTGTTCTTTATTTTGCAGAGCGTAATGCTCCAACACAGAATTGAGCACCTGCTGCGCCCGTTTGGGATCGGTGTCTTGGTAGGAGAGGCCGATAATCGGGCTGTTTTTGCCTTTTGCCGAAGCGGATAAATTGTCTTTCAAACGCTCGACCGAAGCCAAAAACGAGCGGCGGCGCAGCGTGAATTCTTGGCCGGGTTGGGCCAGCGCTTGTTGGACAGTGAGCTGGTTGTCGCCGAATGTCAGCGGCTTGCCGATTTGGCCTTGATGAGTTTGGCCGTCGGGAGCTTTCAAAGTGAAATTGACTTTGTCTTCGAGACGCAGCACAAAGGCTTCGTTCAGCCATTCGGTTTTCACCGAGAACGATTCTATTTGAAGAACAGGTGCTTCTTCACCGGATAGGTTGGCAGCCAGGCGGCCGACAATAGGGGTGTAGCGCGGGCGGACATCGTACTCGAGATTCAGGGCGCGTACAGCACGGCCGATGACCAGCCGTGATTTGATCAACTCAATTTCACCGTCGGTTTGGGCCACAGAGCCGTTGCTGAGCAAACTTTCCAGATCGCTCAACACCCCTGCCTGCCGGCTTTCGATCTCCAACAGAGCGTCGGCCTGATAAACGGGGGCCGTGCCAAAAGCATAAGCACCGGCCAACAGGGCGCTCAAGACAGCAACGCTGATGATTTTGTATTTATGGAACCAGAGGGTGCCGAGCAGTTTGTGCAGATCGATTTCTTCGTTATCGGTAGCGTTGTTGTTTTGTAGAGAAGGATTGCTCATGTCGGGCATCTCAAAAATATAGCGGTTTGATTATCGGGTACGGTTGAGTTTGTCGGCCCACAGGCGGGCGGCTTCGTCAATTTGCCGGTAAATCAGACGAAACATATCGTCGCTTTGGCGGTAGGGGTCGGCAATGTCCTGCTTGGGCAGCCATTGGCCGAACAGCATCACTTTGCTGCGCGAGGAAGGGGAGATTTTGTCGACGGCGCCGATGTGCGCTTGTTCCATCACCAAAATCAGATCGTTGGCATCACACAGCTCGGCAGTGAGTTGCCGTGCGCAATGGCCGGCAAGCGAAACGCCGTGTCGGGCAGCCACCGCTTCTGCTTGTGCATCGGCGGCGGAACCGATCAAGGCGCCGACGCCGGCGGAGGAAACCTGTTGCTTGTGTTTCAGGTAGCCTTGCAGCAGTCGCTCGCCGGTGGGGGAGCGGCAGATATTGCCCACGCACACCACCAAAATGTTTTGAAAATTCATAAGGACAGACTTAGAAGGCTCGGCCGATGCCCACCAAATTGGCGATCGACGGTACGATCTGGGTCATCACGCGGTTCCAGCGGGTAATCGGCGCAGTGGTCACGTAAACCACATCATCGGGTTGCAGTTTGAATTGGGTGCCCAAAGCGAAAGCGGAAGCATCGGCCAGATTGAGCTGGTACACCGCAATCGGTTTGAGGCCGTTTTCGGTTTGGGTGGCTTGGTTGCGGACCACAAACACACCGGTGGCGCGAGCACTTTGTTGGTTCAGGCCTTCAGCCATGCCTAAGGCTTCTGTCAGATTCAGTCCGTTGCTGCCCATGCTCAAAGTTTGCTGCTTACCGACTTCGCCCATGACATGCACTTTGGCGTCGGTAACAGGCGGTACGTAAACAATGTCGCCGTCGGCCAACAGGCGGTTTTGAGCGAGGTTGCCGTGGCGCACGATGTCGGTAAGGGAAATGGTGTGGTCAACGCCCTGATGCGTCCATTTGATGGCGGAGATATTGGCCTGTTCGCTGAAGCCGCCGGCCAGATTGACCGCATCCAGCAGTGTCATCGGCACATTGGTAATCGGGAGTTGGCCGGGCTTATTCACCGCGCCGGCTACGGAAATTTTCTGCGAGCGGAATTGGGCGATGTTGACATCCACTTGCGGATTGCGGATGTAGCGGCGCAGACGTTGCGTGATTAGGGATTGGACTTCGGCCAGTGTTTTGCCGCGGACGTAGATTTTGCCGGCTAAGGGATAAAAAATATGGCCTTGCTCGTCCACCCAAGTGCCGCCGCCAGCAGCCTGCTCTGAGCGGTTACCGCCGTTTTGCGGATAATCCCAAACCGTGATGTTGAGCACATCGCCGTTGCCGATGCGGTAGCGGTAGTGGGCGCTTTGCTGCTCCAAAGCGGGATTGCGGCTGCTGTATACCTTGGGTGCACGCAGATCGTTGACCAGAGACAGGGTAATCGGATAAACGGCCACCCAATTATCAAGCGGAATGTGGCTGTCGTTCTGTAAAACAACGGTTTTGCTGCCGATGCTCAGGTTGCTGCCGGTGCAGGCGCTCAAAGAAAGTGCGGCGGCCACGCCCAAGCAAACGACTTTTGTCGATTTCATATGCCCAATAAACCTGTTCAGTGATGTGATTTTGCCATTTCGACAGGCCGTTTGCCCGCCCGAAAATGAAGTTGCGAGTATAGCAATCTCAAGTAGGCTAAGCAATCCAGCGCTTGATGCCTTCCCGAATCTCGGGGGCAATCCACAACAGATAGCCCAGCATCAGCACATTGCCCACCGCCACCATCAGATAGAGCAGGGTGATGCTGTCAAACAGCCACAGCAATAAAGCGCTCAGCAAGGCGGCGGCCACCATAAATAAGCCGTTGACAATGTTGTTGGCGGCCACTGCGTGGGCGCGGAAGGTTTCGCTGCTGGCGGTTTGCAGCCAGGTGTAAAGCGGTACTGAGAAAAAACCGCCGAAAAAGCCGAGCATGCCGATACACAGCATCACCGGGTAAGCATGGCTGCGGGCCAAGAAAGTAGTGATGCCGACCAATTCACGGTGGTGTTGTCCGTGGGTTAAGGAAACCAGCAGCAGGCCGAATATACCCATGCCGACGGTACCCAAGGCCACCCAGCCCAAATTCAGGCGGTTATGGCTCAATTTGGCGCACAATACCGATCCGCTGCCGATGCCGATGGAAAACAGTGCCAGCATCAGATTGAATACCGCCTCGTTGCCGCCTAAGTGCAGGCGGGTAAAGGTGGGCAGTTGGGTGGTGTAAACCGCGCCGATAAACCAAAACCAAGAAATGCCGATGATGGCCGCGTAAAGCGCACGGTCGGCGAAGGCTTGGCGCAGAATGTCTTTGGAATCGCGCACCACGTGCAGGCTGACGGCGGTTTGCGGCGCCTTGGCCGCCACGCGCGGCATAAACAGGCTGGTGCACAAGCCCAAAGCCGCAATCACCAACACCACGGTGGACACCACCGTGCCGCCGGTGCCGGCCAGCAGGGTGCCGATGATCTGGCCGAACAAAATGGCCAGAAAGGTGCCGCCCTCAATCAGGCTGTTGCCTGAAAGCAGTTCTTTTTCGTTGAGATAATCCGGCAGCACGGCGTATTTGAGCGGGCCGAACAAAGTGGATTGCAGGCCCATCAGAAACAGGCAGCCCATCAGCAGCCAAACCGATTGCGCCAAAAAACCGACGGTGGCCAGCATCATCACCGCCACTTCCATCAGCTTGATCACCACCGCCATGCGGCCGCGGTCGAATTTATTGCACAGTTGGCCGGATAAGGCGGAAAACAAAAAAAACGGCAAGATAAACAATAAGGCGCCCAAATTGAGCATCTGCTCCGCCGGCAGCCAGCTGCTCTGCCCCAAGCCGTGGTAGCTGATCATCACGAAGAGGGCGGTTTTAAACAGATTGTCGTTCAGGGCGCCGAGAAATTGGGTACCGAACAGGGGCGCGAAGCGCCGGCTTTTGGCAAAGGCGAATCCGTTGCTCATGGTTGGTCCTTTCTGTGGCCGTGTTCTTCTTCGTGTACCGAATCGTCGTCCATCAGAATGCGGTGGGCGGGGCCTTCCAAATCGTCAAATTGGCCGTGTTTGCCCGACCACCAAAAGAAATAGCCGATCACAAACGCCAACACGATGCTGATGGGGATCAAGATGAATACGCTGCCCATGGTTTAGAGATTTCCGTTTAAATCCGACAACACAAACAGCCTGCCTGCCAAGCGCAGGTATTGCTGGCGCAGGTCGGCGACGGGGTGGCCGGTTGAATCGTGAATGGTGAGGGTATCGCCTTCAACACGCCAAAGCAGGGGCTGTTCGGCCCATGCTTGTAGCGGGTTGCCGACCGGCAGCTCCGCTGAAGAAGCGTCGGCCGCCTGCAGGCGCAACATACAGACGCCGCTTTGCGGCGGCTCTTCGTATTCGTCGTCCGGCAGGAAAACGATGAAGCCCAGATGGATGCCTTCGGGCGTGTTGAGGGTGAATTGCTGCATGTTTCAGGTAGCCTCGGATTAAGGTGGCGATTCACCGGCGGCGGCACTGAGCGGCTACCTGAAACAGCCGGCTGTGTGCCTGTGGCGGTGTTTCAGCAGAGCGGCCCTAGCCGGCGCCATTTAGCTGTTGAGCAGCCAATACTGCAGACCGACCACGGTTTTGGCGTCTTGGATTTCGTTGTTCTGCATCGCCGCTTTAACTGCCTGGCGCGACAGCAGCACGGTTTCGACGAATTCGTCCTCATCCGGCGTGCGGGTGCTGGTGGCGCTGACGCCTTCGGCCAGATAGAGATACATTTTTTCGTCGCAAAAGCCGGGAGCGGTGTAAAAAGTGTGCAACAGGCGCACGCGCTCAGCGCGGTAGGGCGTTTCTTCTTCCAGCTCGCGGGTGGCGCACAGAGCGGGGTCTTCGCCGTGGTCGAGCTTGCCGGCCGGCAGTTCGAGCAGGGCTTGGGCGGTGGCGTAACGCCATTGGCGCACCAGCACCACTTCGTCCTGCTCAGTAACCGCGAGCACGCAGGCGGCGCCGGGATGACGGATGACGACGCGGTAGCTTTCGTTGCCGTTGGGCAGGCGTACGGTGTCGCGGGCGATGGTGACGAATTTGCCGTCGAAAATCGGCTCGGAGGCAATTTGGGTTTCGGTTAAATCCATGGGTTTTCCAGGCAGCGGGAGAGGCGGCGGAGCTTTCAGGTAGCCTGCGGTATGGGTGCTCGGGCTACCTGAAAGCCGCCGGCGGGTTTATTGCACCACGTAGCCGCGCAGTTCGTTAATTTTGCTGCGGGTTTCTTCGGTTTCGCATTGCAGGCGCGCCAGCTGGGCGGAATGGTTGCTGCCGGCCTGTTGGGCGGCGGCGGCACATTTGGCGGAGGTGGCGCTGTTCCAGTTTTGGTAGTCTTGGCCGATGATGGCTTTCACATCGTCGGGTATGCTCTGCCACAGGCGGCGGATTTCCTGATCGGCCTGCTGATTCTGGCGGCGGGCTTCGTTGACGGCGGCCAAGAGATGGGTTTCGGCATTTTGCGCCAATTCAGGCAGCCGCTGCTCTATGCGTTGGGAGTCGCATTCCAAACGCAGCACTTCCTGCTCCAGCGGCTCGCTCGATTCCGATTTGCCGAAGTAGGCGCATTCGCTTTCGCGCAGGCGGTTCCATTGCTCTTGATCGGTTTTCAGGGCAGCGCGGGCGGCGGGCGGCAGGCTTTGCCACTGTTGGTTGAGCTGGCGGTGCCAGCCTTGGTTTTCGCTTTTCGCCGCTTCGAGCCGGGCTTGCAGTTGGGCTTGGTTGAGGGCGTCGAGTTCCTGCTGGCGGGCGGCCTCGGCCGAAGCCGCCTGCTCCAGCACTTGCGCATCGTGTTTCAGTTGGGCGTGGGCGAGATAGAAGCGCAGCGGCAGGGAAAGCGCGGCGGCAGCGGCTTTGCTGTCCAGTTCTACCACGGTTTTGGCGCCGTCGTCGGTGGCTTGCACGGTGTAGGAAAGGGAGCGGAAGTAGCCCTGTTTGCCGTCGGCCCTCAGTCCGTTGCTCATCACGCTTTCCATGTCTATGCCGTCGGTTTCGTGCACGCTCATATAGCGGGTGAAGCTTTCCTGCAGTTTCAGCGCCGCATCGGCCGTGGGCGTGAGCCGGAGAGAGGCTTCGCAGGCCAAAGCCGCGTTGTCTTTGCCGGCGGGCTGGACGGTGCGGATGTCGTCGATCGCCAAGCCCAAAGCCTCCAGGCCGCTGTTCACGGCGGCAGCGTCGGACACGCTGGGCAGTTGGTCTGCATGGTTGCCGAGGGCGGCTTGGACTGCCGATTCCTGGCGGATTTGCTGCTTGAGCGCCTCCACGACTTCGGGGGCGCTGCAGCTCAGGGCGGACGGGGCGTCTTTTTCGCCGCAGGCGCTGAGGCAGGCGGCGCTGAGTAGGGTGCACAGCAGCAGACGTTTCATGATGTTTTCTCCTGAGGGTCGGATTAGGCAAGGGGCTACCTGAAAGCTGAGGCGCGGCGTTGTGGTGGCGGAGCCGGTGTTCGGACAACGGTTTTCAGGCGCAAATGTCGCAAGAGGGAATGGTGCGGCTGCTGTCGAGCCGCAGTTTTTTGCGCTGCTCGGCGGCAGTAAAACGGCAGCGCTGCAAGTCGGTGTTTAAGGCCAAAGGCGGCACGGGCGCGGGCTTGCCTTCGTGCATGGCCACCATGGTGAAATAGCAGCTGTTGGTGTGGCGTACACTGCGGCGGCGGATGTCTTCCGCTTCGACGCGGATGCCGATTTCCATGGAGGTGCGGCCGACGTGGTTGACGCTGGCGAGGAAAGTCACCAATTCGCCCACGTGTATCGGCTCTTTGAAGGTGACTTTGTCCACCGACAGGGTCACGCAGTAATGCCCGCTGTAACGGCTGGCGCAGGCATAGGCCACTTGGTCGAGCAGCTTGAGCAGGTCGCCACCGTGCACATTGCCGCTGAAGTTGGCCATGTCGGGCGTCATCAAAACGGTCATCTGCAGTTCGTGCTGGGGCATTGGGGCGGCGTTGGGGGCGTGTGTTTCGGTATGCATGGTGTGTTCGGGTTCGGGCTACCTGAAAGGCGGCGTGTTTTTATTTGGCGACGATTTCGAAATTCAGGCCGATTTTCTGCCATTGGGCGGCATCGTCGGCCAGAGCGCCGGCGGTGAGCGGGTTGTCGTCCAGCCAGCGGCGGTTGATGCTGAGGGTGTAGCGGCGCTGTTGGTAATCCAGCGTGGTGCCGTCGGGCAGGGCGAGCGGCAGGCGGCCGCGGCAGAACAGGGCGGCCAGGCGCAGGGAAAGGGTGGCGAACCAGAGCATGCGGTTGCCGTTGAGCAGCTCGGCCAGTTTGCGTACATCGCCGCGGTGGCCGAGCACCAGGAGGGACAGAATACGCTGTTCTTTACGCGAGAAGCCGGGCATATCGGCTTGCTCGAGGATGTAGGCCGAATGTTTGTGGTAGGCGGTGTGGGCGATGTCGATGCCGATTTCGTGCACCAAAGCGGCCCAACGCAGATATTGCTGCCAGTGGCTGCGGGTTTTCGGCTCTTCCTTGGCCGAGAGCATGGCGAAAAACTGTTCGGCCAAGGCGGCCACGCGTTCGGCTTGGTTGGGACCGACGTGGTAGCGCTGCTGGAAGCGGGCGATGGTCTGGTCGCGCATGTCTTCGTTGAGCTGGCGGCCGATGAGGTCGTAGAACACGCCGTCGCGCAGGGCGGCGTCGGTCACCGTCATGCTGCGGATGCCCAGCTCTTCAAATACGGCGGTCATCACGGCCAAGCCGCCGGCGAACACTTCGATGCGGTCGGCTTTTAAGCCTTCCAAACGGGCTTTTTTGGTGCTGCCGGCCCCGATTAAGCGGCGGGCGATGTTCTGCATGGCTTCAAGGGTGATGCCGTCCTGTTCGGGAAAGAGGGCGGCGGTAACGTCGCGGATGGCGCGGGCGGAGCCGGAAGTGCCGACGGCGAAATCCCAGCCGTTGAGTTTGAGGATTTTGCCGATGCGCTGGATTTCGCTGCGGGCGGCGGTGACGGCGGTGCGAAAGCTCTCCGCACTGACTTTGCTTTTCGGAAAAAAGCGCATGCTGTAGGTTACGCAGCCCAGATTCAGGCTTTCGGTTACCGTGGGCTGGAGGTCGGAGCCGATCACGAATTCGGTGGAACCGCCGCCGATGTCCACCACCAGCATTTTGTCGCCGTTGGGCGGCAGGGTGTGCACCACGCCGGTGTAGATCAGGCGGGCTTCTTCGCGGCCGGCAATCACTTCAATCGGGAAGCCCAGCGCGGCTTCGGCTTTGGGGATGAATTGGTCGATGTTTTTGGCTACGCGGAAGGTGTTGGTGGCCACGGTGCGCACCTGTTCGGGCGGGAAACCGCGCAGCCGCTCGCCGAATTTGGCCAAACAGGCCAAGGCGCGCTCCTGCGAGGCCTCGTCGAGCATTTTGCGCTGGTCGAGACCGGCGGCAAAGCGCACCATTTCTTTGATGGAGTCGATGATTTGCAGCTGGCCGTTGTGGTTTTGGCAGATTTGCAGGCGGAAGCTGTTGGAACCCAAGTCCACCGTGGCGAGCATATTGTCTGGAATCATTGAAGGGGCGGCAGTGGAATAAAGCGCGTATCTTACCTTGTCGGGCGGGGGCTGTCATGATGAAAATGCGGCGGCGGGGCGGGTTTCAGGTAGCCTTTGCGTGCGATTTTCCGGTATGCGGTTTTGGCCGGCAATACGGCTGCCACGGAGAGGGCGAACAGGCGCTTAAGTAGCCCGAGGCGGGCCGCTTCTATATAATGCGGCGCCGTTTTGAACGGAAGTGACAAGGCTTGAGGCGATGGAATTTTTATTGGCGGCGGTGGCTTGCAGCGTGGCGGTGTCAGTGTTGCTCAAAGTGGCGCGCCGGCGCGGCATTCAGATCGAGCACGCGATTGCGGTGAACTATATTGTGGCCGGGGCGTGTTGCTGGTTTCTGCTCAAACCCCCGCTGCATTCTTTGGCACAGGCCGACTGGCGCGCGCTGTGGCCGTTTTTGCTGCTGGGCGTGCTGCTGCCTACTATTTTTGTGGTGCTGGCGCGGGCGGTGGAGCAGGCGGGTATTGTGCGTACCGATGCGGCTCAGCGTTTGTCGCTGGCTTTGCCGGTGGCGGTGGCGTTTTTGTGGTTCGGCGAGGTACTGACGCTCAATAAAACGGTCGGTATTGTGTTGGCCTTCGCCGCACTGGCCGGCCTGCTGTATAAGCCGGAGGGCGGCAAAAAAGGCAGCGGCGGCCTGTTTTGGCTGGCCGGGGTGTGGCTGGGCTTCGGCATGATCGATATTTTGTTCAAGCAGTTGTCGAAAACCGGGCAGGCGGTGTCGCTGAATCTGTTTGTGGCGTTTGCTTTGGCCTGCGTGCTGATGTGGGGCTATGTGTGGTGGCGCGGCAAGGCGCTGAAAGCGGCGGATGTGGTGGGCGGTCTGCTGCTGGGGGCGTTGAATTTCGGCAACATCCTGTTTTATCTGAAAGCGCATCAGGCTTATCAAAACGATCCGACGCTGGTGTTTGCCGGCATGAATTTGGGCGTGATTGTGTTGGGCACGCTGGTGGGGGCGGCGGTGTTTAAGGAAAAGATTGCCACCGCCAACCAAGTCGGCATTGTGCTGGCTTTGGCGGCGGTGGCGAGTTTTTATTATTTGGATAAGATGTTAGCGTTTTTCGGCTGGTTCCTGGTCTAACGGTTTATTTGTCACATTCTTGGGGCAACAAAGGGATAATGCGACCTCAAGAAAAATATTTCAGGTAGCCTCAACTGATTTTGTTGTATAGCAGCATTTGCTATGGTCCGATGTTGGATTACGGTAAGCGATCTCAGGCTACCTGAAATGTTTTCAGGTAGCCTGAGATCTTTATGTGTATAGGGCGGAGATGGCGCAGTCCTTGCCTAAAAAACGTCGGCTAGGATGCCCGGCCCACAGTTGCTTGCGGCGATCAAATCACCTCAACCCTGTCTGCCAATGCTCGTAGCGCGATTTGGTGAACCAATGCACTTGGTGCGGCACACAAATCACCCAATATGCGGATACGATAAGCCTCTGCTGCGGGGGATAATGCTGTATGTGTAACACAATTCTGTGTCATGATGCCGCAGATATCCAATGCCTCGATGCCTTGCTGCATCAGGATTTCCGTCAAATTTGTGCCTAAAAAGCAATCTGCGTGCATTTTTTGTACTAAAGGTTTGTCCACTAGCAAATCTGACACCGAAGCATGCAAAGCTCCGCCATGCGAACCTCGTGCAAACAAAGCTTCTCCTTCGGGAGAAACATGTTGTACGCCAATAACAAACTGTCCGTCTGCTTGCGCTTGCTGGATATGAGCCGCAATTTTTTGTGCCACCTCGGTTGCATTTTCTTGCGGAAATGCACCGCCTGCAAAATATTCGTTCTGCACATCAATGACCAACAAAGCGGTTTTCATTTGTTTTACTCCTTGAATTGAAAAGGCAAGGATAATGAAAAGCGGAGAGCAGTGACAGCACATAATTCACGATATTGATGCTGGAAACAGAGAAAATGAAAAAATTTAACGACCGAACCAGCCAAGCCATTTTGCGCGAACTACGTCGCAACGCGAGAATCAGTTGGCAAGCTTTAGGACAAACCGTTCATTTGAGCGGACAGGCGGTTGCCGAACGGGTTCGGCAAATGCAGGATGCGGGTATCATTAACGGTTTTACGCTTAAAGAAACCCGAATGCGCCACTTTATTGGCGTACGAATGCAACACACGCATTTTGATGAGTTTGAAAATTGGCTGCTCAGTTGGGAAAACATAGAAAGTGTAGATAAAACAAGTGGCGACACCTGCTATCAAATTGTTTACGCTACAGATGACTTAAACGAATTGGAGCACTTTTTAAACCATTTGCTGCAACATGGAGCCTATCGCCTGCATAGCAGTATCCGACGTGTAAAGTAATGACCAAATAACAACTTTGGTTAATCAGGATTTTTCAGCAAGCGGATACCTGAAAGCATGATAAAACATGGCTTTCGGGTAGCTGTTTTAATTAACGAGCGGTTTATTTCGGCACCACGGTGGCGGAAAGGGGCAGGTGGTCGGACAAAAGCTGCCAAGGTTTGCCTTGGTAGGTGACGGCGTCGAGCACGGTGAGGTGGCGGGTGTAGATGCGGTCGAGGCTGAGCATGGGCAGGCGGGCGGGGAAGGTTTTGGGGCGGCTGCCGCTGAAGCGCAGAAAGGCTTCGTCCAGACCGAGCACTTGGCCGAGATTGCGGCAGGATTGGTGGCGCCAGTCGTTGAAGTCGCCCGCCAGCACCAGCGGAATGTGGTGCGGGATATGGCGGTGGATGTAGTCGTAGAGGGCGCGGTATTGTTTGCGGCGGTCGGGCTCGCGCAGGTTGAGGTGGGCGCACAGGCAAACCAAGGGATAACGCCAGCCGGGCGGTTGGATTTCGCAATGCAGAATACCGCGCTGCTCCAGACGGTTAACCGATACGTCGAGATTGTGTTTGGTAGTGAGCGGCAGGCGGCTGAGGATGGCGTTGCCGTGGTGGCGGTCTTTGAAGACGGCGTTGCGTCCGTAGCTGCGGTGGTAGGAGAGCAGGCGGCCGAGCAGTTCGTCGTGCGGCTCGGCGGGAAAATCGGGCACGGTAAGCAGGCGCTTGCGGTGTTCGCCCTGCACTTCCTGCAAAAACAGCACGTCGGGCGCAATGCTTTGCAGGGCGTCGGCCATTTGCGGCAGCAGCAGTTTGCGGTTGAGCGGCGACATGCCTTTGTGGATGTTATAGGTGGTGACGGTAACGGGGGCGGGCATGGAAATCGGCAGGGAAAAGGGGAAGAGGCTACCTGAAAAGACGGCGTCCGATACTATATGGGCGACCGCGGTTTTTTTCCAGAGCGGTTGGGGCGGCGCGCAGTGTAAAGAGCAGAAGGCGGATGTTTCTTTCTGCCGGGGTGTTTACACGACACGTTTCGGTAAGGGCCAAATCACGGCTACCGTCATGGCGGCCACAATCAGTAAGCCGCCGAGCCAGACATGGCTACCGATGTGTTCGTTCAGCAGCCACCAGGCAAACAGGGCGGAAAAGAGCGGTTCCAGATTGAAAATCAGTGCCGCCCGCTGCGGCGTGGTTTGGTTTTGAAAACGCATCTGCACCCAAAAGGCAAAGGCGGTGGCAAAACCCGCCGTCAGCAGTAGGGCGCGCCACAGGCTGAAATCCCAGTTTTGCGGCCACAGCGGCTGTCCGCTCGGCAGACAGAGTGCGGCAAACAGCAGGGCGGCGGCGGCTAGTTGGATCACCGTCAGCCATTCGGCGTTGTGGCGCAGGGTGAGCCTATCGGCGGCGATGATCTGCAGGGCACTGAATACGGCGCCCACCAACACCAACATATCACCGAGTGCCACGCGCTCGAAGCTCAGTTGGGAAAGCACGGCCAAACCGGCCAGGCCGAGCAGCACCGACCATTTCACGCCGGCCGACATCGGTTTGCGCCACACCACGCGTTCCAACACAGGCACGAACAGCATGGTCAGCCCGGCCACGAAGCCGGTATTGGCGGCGCTGGTGTATTGCAGGCCGCCAATAAGAAAGGCGAAGGTGAGAAACAGCAAAGCGCCCAACACGCTGCCGGTAAATAGGGTGCCGCCTGTCAGCTCGCGCGGCCGGCGCAGGGCAAACGGCAAGACCAGCAGGGCGGCCAAGGTAAAACGCAACCACAGCAGCGTCCACATGCCGTGCTGGGCCATGGCGTCTTTCATCAAGGGAAAGCCCAAGCCCCAGGCAATGGCGATGTTGAGCAGCATCACTTCGGCCAACAGGGTGCGGCGGTTCAGCAGGGTAGTCATTGGAAACGTATAGAGAAAGGGTAGGGGAGTGAGAGAAGGCTACCTGAAAACGGTTTCAGGTAGCCTTCGGCGATGCGGCGGATTATACACCCTGTTTCAGGCTGGCTTCGATAAAGCCGTCCAAATCGCCGTCGAGCACGGCCTTGGTGTTGCCCATTTCGTAACCGGTGCGCAAGTCTTTGATGCGCGAGGAATCGAGTACATAGGAGCGGATTTGGTGGCCCCAGCCCACTTCGGATTTGCCGTCTTCCAGCGCCTGTTTTTCTTCGTTGCGCTTGCGCATTTCCAATTCGAACAGTTTGGATTTCAGCATGTCCATGGCCGCGGCTTTGTTGGCGTGCTGGGAGCGGTCGTTTTGGCACTGCACCACAATGCCGGTGGGCTCGTGGGTGATGCGCACGGCGGAATCGGTTTTGTTGATGTGCTGGCCGCCGGCGCCGGAAGCGCGGTAGGTATCGATACGCAAATCGGCGGGGTTGATCTCGATTTCGATGCTGTCGTCCACTTCGGGGTAAACAAACACCGAGGCAAACGAGGTGTGGCGCTTGTTGTTGGAGTCGAACGGCGAATAGCGCACTAGGCGGTGGATGCCGGTTTCGGTGCGCAACAGGCCGTAGGCGTATTCGCCGTCGAGCTTGATGGTGGCGCGGTTGATGCCGGCAATCTCGCCCTCGTCTTCCTCCAGTACCTCCACTTTGAAACCTTTGCGCTCACCGTAGCGGGTGTACATGCGCAACAGCATGCCGGCCCAGTCTTCCGCCTCGGTGCCGCCGGCACCGGCGGTGATGTCGATGAAGCAGTTGTTGACGTCGGCGGGTTGATTGAACATGCGCTTGAATTCCAGCTCCGCCATTTGGGCCTCCAAGCCGGCCACATCGGCTTCCAAAGCGGCAAAGCCGTCGGCGTCGCCTTCTTCCACCGTCATTTCGATCAGCAGGCGGTTGTCTTCGATGCCGCCGGCAATGGTGTCGAGCGTGAGCACGATGCCTTCCAGCACTTTGCGCTCTTTGCCGATTTCCTGGGCTTTTTTCGGGTCGTTCCACAACTCCGGGTCTTCAGACAAGCCGATCACTTCTTCCAAGCGGTCTTTCTTGCCGTCGTAATCCAAGTAAACGCGGATTTCTCCGCTGCGCTTTTCGAGGTCGTCGAGGGTGTTGTTGAGTTGGTTGATGCGTTCGGCTTCCATACACTTCTTTATATTTTTGACTAAATGAATCGCTGAATTATTCAGGCGCGTATTGTAGCAGAGTTTGCCCTCGGCCGAGAGGGCGGAAAACCGCCCGCAACGGCGGGCTTCCGGCTTTCAGGTAGCCTGATGGCAAGCGTTATTTTGTTGATTCGCTGCCGCCGCCCGTCATTTGCTGCATGGTCTCAAAAAAGGCTTTTTGCTGGTTCAGCAGGGCTTTTTGGCTTTGTACCGCCTGTAATTGGAACTGCAGCCAGGTTTCAATGTAATCCAGCTCGGCGATTTTGCGGGCGGCCTCTTCCGCCGAAACCGGCGGCATAAAGGGCAGGGCGGTGGCGCTGCTGTTTTGCCAGAGTTGCTGCCAGGCGGCGAAAGGGTTGTCTGCGGACATGCTTTTCTCCTCGATGGTGTGGTGGTCTTGTATTTGTTGTTTGGATTGGCCTCAGGCTACCTGAAAAGCGTTTAGCGGCAAACGGTAACGGGTTCGTCTCCGCCGTTTTCTTCATGGCAGGCTGCGGGAGCGGGCACGGGAATGGCCGGGCCCACTACAGGCTTGGCCGACAGGGCTTCGAGCAGTCTGGCGTATTCGGGCGACTGCTGCAACAGCACGCCGGCGGCGGTTTTCAGGTTGTTGACGTCTTGATTCGGCAGCTGGAAGCTGGTGGAAATATTGAGTACGGCGTGGCGCAGCGGCGTATCGGGCAGGTCGCGCAGATTGAGGCTGACAAAATGCATGCCGATTTTGCGGCCGGCAGGCGTGCGGATGTCGCTGTCGTTCCATTGGTCGGCTACGGCGCGGAAGCGGCGCAGCGATTCTTGGGAATATTGGTCGATCGGCACGTTGATGACGGCATTCAATACGTCCACAAAGCCCGGCACGGCAGCCGATTGGTCGATGTTGCTGCTGAGCTGGTTTTGCGCATTCACATTGATGATGGCGATGGTGTGCACCTTGCCGTTGGCAAACTGGCGGCGCAGCATGTTTTCGGGATAGATTTCGGAGGCATCAAGCAGGCTGCGCAGGCCGAGGTTGTCGGTAAGGCCGCCGTCGATCAGGTGGATGTACGGGCGTTTGCGGCTGTCGCCGTATTGGTTCAGGTGTTGGACGGTAAATTCGCGGCGGGTTTGGCTTTGCAGCCGTTCTTCGTCGCTGTCGGCCAAGGCTTGGCGCATATTCGGCGGCAGAGTATAGCCGCAGTTGCCGCCGTGGTTGTTGAGCGTGAGCGGGCTGAACACCAAAGGCACGGCGCTGGATGCGGCCACGGCGCGCGCCACCGGCAGCTTGGACAAATTCAGGCACATCACGTCGAAATATTCTTGGGTGAAGTCGAAACGGTGTCCGAGCGACATATCGGTGGCGGAAATCACCGCAAACGGCCCTTTGCGGCGGGCGGCCAAATCGCCGAAAGTGGTGTTGCCGAACAGGGTGTTTTCAAACTGCTCCTGCAGCAGATCGCCGCGGCCGAATTCCGGCGACGTCAGGCGGGGCAGATTGGCCAAGGAGAATACCTGGCTGACCACCTGCTTCTGAAAGTTCTGCTTCAAAAAATTCTGCTCGAAAGCCGGAATGGTGTCTTTGCCGTGCATGGCGTAATAGGCGGCCAATACCGAGCCGCCGGAGACGCCGTATACCAAATCTACGCTGTCCATCAGCGTGGTTTCGCGTCCGTTCACATACACTTTCTGGCGGCTCAATTCTTCCAAAACACCGTAGCCCAGAGCAGCCG
This sequence comes from Neisseria shayeganii, assembly GCF_014054965.1. NCBI lineage: Bacteria > Pseudomonadati > Pseudomonadota > Betaproteobacteria > Neisseriales > Neisseriaceae > Neisseria > Neisseria shayeganii. The sequence goes on from NZ_CP059567.1 coordinate 1,133,323, forward strand.
CCCGCGAACCGCCGCCGGAAAACATCAGAATCACAAACACGTCATCATCGTGTTTCTGCAGGTTGTGGCTCAAACGGTAGCCCTGCTGGCGGTCGATGCGGTTGATGGTTTCCACCGGCTGGTATTGCACCAGAGCACAAGCGGAAAACATCAAGGCCACCGCCGCCAGCCATAAGCAGCGGCCAAGCAGGGAGAGCAGACGGAGCGGTTGCATGGTGTTCGACCCGAATGGAATAGAAGAGAAAAAGAATGCAAAACTGCCGTGCGGCAGTATAACCGAAAGCCGGCGGCTGCGGATATGGCGGACCATAGGAAACAGGCTACCTGAAAGCGTTTCAGGTAGCCTGCTCGGCATCAGTCAGGCATCAGGCGCCGTAAACCGGATTTTTATCGCAAAGTGCTTTGGCCGCGGCGGCCACACGCTCCAGCGTGGCTTCGTCTTCCGGGTTTTCCAGCACGTCGGCCACCAAATTGGCCAACTCGCGGGCATCGGCTTCGCTGAAACCGCGGGTGGTAATTGCGGCGGTGCCGACACGGATGCCAGAAGTGACAAACGGTTTTTCGGGGTCGTTCGGAATGGCGTTTTTATTGATGGTGATGTGCGCTTTGCCCAAGGCTTCCTCGGCGGCTTTACCGGTAATGTTTTTCGAACGCAAATCCACCAAGAAAACGTGGCTTTCGGTGCGGCCCGAAATAATGCGCAAACCGCGTTTCACCAACTCTTCCGCCATGGCTGCGGCATTGATTTTCACTTGTTTGGCGTATTCTTTGAATTCAGGCTCCAACGCTTCTTTAAAGGCCACGGCTTTGGCGGCAATCACATGCATCAGCGGGCCGCCTTGCAGGCTCGGGAAAATGGCGGAATTGAGGGCTTTTTCGTGCGTGTTGTCGCGGCACAGAATCACGCCGCCACGCGGGCCGCGCAAGGTTTTGTGGGTGGTGGTAGTGACGAAGTCGGCATAAGGCACGGGGTTGGGATATTCGCCGCCGGCCACCAAGCCTGCGTAGTGCGCCATATCCACAAATAAGTATGCACCCACTTTGTCGGCGATTTCGCGGAACTTCGCCCAGTCGATTTGCAGGGCATAGGCGGAAGCACCGGCCACAATCATTTTCGGTTTGTGTTCCAAAGCCAAGCGTTCCACTTCGGCGTAATCCAGCACTTCGTTTTCGTCCAAGCCGTAAGTGATGGCGTTATAGAGTTTGCCGGAAATGTTAACCGATGCGCCGTGAGTCAAGTGGCCGCCGTGTGCCAAGCTCATGCCGAGAATGGTGTCGCCGGGTTTCAGCACCGAAGCATACACGGCTTGGTTGGCCTGCGAGCCGGAGTGCGGCTGCACGTTGGCGTATTCGGCGCCGAAGAGTTTTTTCACGCGGTCGATGGCCAGTTGTTCGGCGATGTCCACGTATTCGCAGCCGCCGTAATAGCGTTTGGCGGGATAGCCTTCGGCATATTTGTTGGTCAGCTGGCTGCCTTGCGCTTCCATCACGGCGCAGCTGACGTAGTTTTCGGAAGCAATCAGCTCGACATGGTCTTGCTGGCGTTGCACTTCTTTGGCGATTGCGGCCGCCAGTTCGGGATCGTATTGCTCAATCGTCACGCTCTTGGAGAACATGTTTTTTCCTTTTGCGGGGTAGGGGGTGAAAACGGGCCTTATTGTAACCGAGTTTGCTGCGGCGGTTGGCGGATTTTCAGGTAGCCTTTCGGGCTACCTGAAAGCCGGAACCGTCATCTGGCGAACAGGTTTTATTCGGCCAATAAGGCCGGCACAAAACGCAGCAAGGTATCGCGCAGGGGAATCAGTTTGCCGTGGAAAAAATGGGAAGCCTGCGGCAGCACGGTAAGCGGCAGATTTTGCGGTGCGCTCCAATCCAAGGCATTCTGCAGTGGCACCACATCATCGGTTTCGCCGTGTACCAACAGGGTTTTGGCAACATCCGGTACGGCAGGCGCTGCTATGGAATAAATGCCCACCGCCGGCCCCAGCAGCACCAAAGCATCCGGCTCGCGCTGTTGGGCGGCAAATGTGGCCACATAGCCGCCAAAGGAGAAACCGGACAACAATAATTTGGCGGCTTCGGGGTGCTGCGCACGGGCAAAATCTATCACTGCCACGCAATCGTCGGTTTCGCCGCGGCCGTAATCATGGGTGCCGTCGCTTTCGCCCACGCCGCGCAAATTCGGCAGATAACAATGAAAACCGAGCTTGGCATAAGCTTTGGCCGCAGTTTGGATGACCTTGTTGGTAAAGGTGCCGCCGTGCAGCGGATTGGGATGGTTGACCACCGCCACGCCGCGCACTTCACTTTCGGCCGGCAGATAAATGGTTTGCAGTTTGCCGGCCGGGCCGTCAATCCACAGCAGATTTTGCGGAGTGAGCATACAACGATTTCCGTTCGGTTGAATCAAATACTTCCCATAACTGTGATTATGGGAAGTATTATTCGGGTTGGAATAGGGCGTTTTGAGGCAATTTATTCACGGCTGTTTTCATACAGGAACCGCCCTGGTTGTGACTTGGGCAGCTCCCTCTGAACTTTCAGGTAGCCTGCATCAGCCTTTGTGGCTCAACGCCGCTTTGATGAAGGCGGTAAACAAAGGATGGCCTTTGCGCGGCGTGGAGGTAAACTCGGGATGGAACTGGCTGGCAAAGAACCACGGATGCTGTTCCGTCGGCAATTCGATGGTTTCCACCAAGCGTTCGCGGCCGCACGATAATCCGCCCACCACCAAACCGGCGGCTTCCAACTGCGGCACATAATGATTGTTCACTTCGTAACGGTGGCGGTGGCGCTCCTTGATGCGGGTGCTGCCGTACACTTGAGCCGCCAGGCTGTCGGCTTTCAGTTCTACTTCCTGCGCGCCCAAACGCATGGTGCCGCCCAAATTGGCGTGTTCGTCGCGTTTTTCCACGCTGCCGTCGGCGGTTTGCCATTCGTCAATCAAGGCCACCACCGGATGCTCGGCTTTCAGGTCAAACTCGGTGGAATTGGCACCGGCCAAACCGGCCACATGGCGGGCAAATTCGATCAACGCAATCTGCATGCCCAGGCAAATGCCCAAATATGGCACGTTGTGTTCGCGGGCATAGCGGGCGGCGGCGATTTTGCCTTCCACACCGCGGGCGCCGAAGCCGCCGGGCACCAGAATCGCATCCATGCCTTTCAGGCAGCCGGGGCCGTCGGTTTCGATGGCTTCGCTGTCCACATAGGTAATCTGCACATCGGTTTCGGTGTGGATGCCGGCGTGTTTCAGCGCTTCGGTGAGCGATTTGTAAGATTCGGTGAGATCCACGTATTTGCCCACCATGGCAATGCGCACGGTGTGCTTGGGGTGTTCGATGGCGTGGACGATTTTTTTCCAAGGGGTCAAATCGGCCTGCTGCACATTGAGCTGCAACTGCTCGCAAATGGTGTTGTCAATGCCTTGATTATGCAGCATTTCGGGGATTTTATAGATGCTGTCGGCATCGTAACAGCCGATAACGGCGCGCTCTTCCACATTGCAGAATAAGGCGATTTTGCGTTTTTCTTCTTCCGGCAGAATGCGGTCCATGCGGCAGATCAGCACGTCGGGCTGGATGCCGATTTCGCGCAACTCTTTGACCGAATGCTGGGTGGGCTTGGTTTTGATTTCGCCGGCCGCGGCGATATAAGGCACGTAGGAAAGGTGCACAAACAGAGTGTTGTTGCGGCCCAGCTGGCTGCGCATCTGGCGGATGGATTCCAAAAACGGCAGCGATTCGATGTCGCCCACGGTGCCGCCGATTTCAACAATAGCCACATCGTAACCGGCTGCACCTTCATGCACTTTGCGCTTGATTTCGTCGGTGATGTGCGGAATCACCTGCACGGTGCCGCCCAAGTAGTCGCCGCGACGCTCTTTGGCGATCACGGTTTCGTACACCTGGCCGCTGGTGAAGTTGTTGCGTTTGTACATGGTGGCATTGATGAAACGCTCGTAGTGGCCCAAGTCCAAATCGGTTTCAGCGCCGTCTTCGGTCACGAACACTTCGCCGTGCTGGAAGGGGCTCATGGTGCCGGGATCGACGTTGATATAGGGATCAAGCTTGAGCATGGTCACGCTCAGACCGCGCGATTCGAGGATGGCGGCAATGGAAGCGGCGGCGATACCTTTACCCAAAGAAGATACAACGCCGCCGGTTACAAAAATAAACTTGGTCATGATGTGCTGCCTGTTTCGGAAAGCGCGATTTTACCTTGTTTCGGCAAAAAGCAAAAGCGCCCCGCTTTCGATTTGAGGCTACCTGAAATAGCCGCATTCTATGGCTTGCATAACTTTCAAAGCCTTTGCCGCTATGCGATAATACGACTTTCCCATACGGCTGCAACCGCATCATGCTTGGCAATATTTTCATCATCTCCGCCGCATCGGGCACCGGCAAAACCACGCTGGTTTCCCGCTTGCTGCAAAAACATCCCGACATCCGCGCTTCCGTGTCGCACACCACCCGCCTGCCTCGGGAAGGCGAGGAAAACGGCCGCCACTATCATTTTGTCAGCATCCCCGAGTTTGAGGCCATGATTGGCGATGCCGGTTTCTTGGAGTATGCCCGCGTGTACGACAATTATTACGGCACCAGTATGCGCCAGCTGGAAGAGCTGACCCGACAAGGGGTGGACGTGATTCTAGAGATTGATGTTCAAGGCGCCGCACAAGTACGCCAAGCCTTGCCGCAGGCCGCCAGCATTTTCATTGCCCCGCCCTCTTTTGCCGTACTGGAATCCCGCCTGCGCGGCCGCGGCACCGATGCGCCGGAAGTGATTGCCAAGCGCTTGGCCGAGGCCCGCAACGAAATCGAGCAGGCGCCGCTGTTCGACTACTTGGTGGTGAACGACGATTTGGACAACGCCGAAGCCGCCCTGCTCAACATCATCCGCGCCAAGCGTTTCCTCAGCTCGGCACAGGAAAAAACCTTAAACAGCCTCTTGGCAGAAACCCGATAAGCCTTACAATAGGCCGCTGACTGCAGGCTACCTGAAACCTTCATCCGCTTTTCAGGTAGCCTGCCTTCCCCCTTATCCCCAATCGTTTTAACAAAAGGAAACCCACATGGCCCGCATTACCGTAGAAGACTGCATCACCCGCATCCCCAACCATTTCAACCTGACCCTGGCCGCCGCTTACCGCGCCCGCCAGCTGGCCAACGGCACCGCGCCGCTGGTGGACGACATCCGCAACAACAAACCCACTGTGACCGCCCTGCGCGAAATCGCCGCCGGCCAAATCGGCGAAGAAATCCTCTCGCGCAACAAATAAATAATTGCACCTGTCCGCGCCATGATTGCCCCGACTGCCGATTACGATACCGCCACCCTGAGCCTGCGCACAGGGTTGTTCGCCCGCGTCCAATACCTGAAAAAAGAAGAGCGCTGGGCCATGCTCGAGGCCGCCTGTGCCTACGTTTTCGAAACGGCAGCCAAGTCGGGCCAAACCGAGCAGTTGTCGCGCGCGTTTGCCTTGTGCACCGCTCTGGCCAAGGAAGAGCAGCGGGTGCACGCTCTGTGTGCGGTGCTTATCCAAACCGCCATGGAAGACCTTGGCACCCAAGCCGAGTTGGATAAACTGCAGCCGCTGTTCGGCGATGTCTGTACTGAAATCATCGCCCACCTCAACACCCGCAGCGGCACCACGACGGAAGAGCAACTCGCCCTCTGCCGTCGTCAAATCAACGAGGTGTACAGCCTCATTATTGAGCGGGAGCGTGCGCGGCTGTTACAGGCCGCAGGCTACCTGAACGAGGAAGAACGTGCCCTGCTCAACCGCGCTTGCGACTTCGGCATCCGCGCACATGAAGGCCAGTTCCGCAACAGCGGCGTGCCTTATATCACGCATCCGATGACCGTGGCCGCCCAGCTCGCCGGCTGGCAGATCGACATCCAAGGCTTGTGCGCCGGCGTGCTGCACGATGTGCTGGAAGACACCGGCACCAGCAAAATGCAGTTGGCCGCCGAATTCGGCGACGCCATTGCCGATATGGTGGACGGTCTCTCCAAATTGGAAAAACTGGAGTACAACGACCAGGCCCAGCATCAGGCGGAAAGTTTCCGTAAGCTCATCATGGCGATGGTGAAAGACATCCGCGTCATTATCGTCAAGCTTTCCGACCGCCTGCACAATATGCGCACGCTGGATGCGAAAAAGCCCGAAAGCCGCCGCCGCATTGCGCAGGAAACCATGGAAATCTATGCCCAGCTGGCCAACCGCATCGGCCTCAACCATGCTTACCGCGAGCTGCAGGATTTGTCTTTCATGCACCTCTACCCCAACCGCTATTCCGTGTTGGAAAAAGCCCGTAAGGCCAGCCGCCGCAACCGCCGCGACGTAGTGGGCAAGGTGTTGAGCGCGTTTAATGTGCGCCTGTATGAAGCCGGCATCGAGGCGCAAATCAAAGGCCGCGAAAAAAACCTCTACAGCATCTATAAAAAAATGCAGGATAAACAGCTGCATTTTGCCGAGGTGATGGACATTTACGGCTTCCGGGTGATCGTGAACAGCATTCCCGACTGCTATGCCGCCCTCGGCGCCCTGCACAGCCTTTACAAACCCAAGCCCGGCAAGCTCAAAGACTACATCGCCATTCCCAAAGCCAACGGCTACCAAAGCCTGCACACCACACTGGTCGGCCCTTTCGGCCTGCCCATCGAAGTGCAGATCCGCACCCGCGAAATGGACAAAGTGGCCGAAGAAGGCGTGGCCAGCCACTGGCTCTACAAAACCCCCGGCGGCGCCGACAATGCCGCCACGCTGCGTACCCACCAATGGTTGCAGAACATTCTCGATTTCCAAGCCCAGGGCGACAATGCCATCGAATTTCTCGAGCATGTCAAAGTGGATTTGTTCCCCAACGAAGTCTATGTGTTCACGCCCAAAGGCCGCATTCTCGTGTTGCCTGAAGGCGCCACCCCCATCGACTTCGCCTACGCCGTGCACACCGACATCGGCCACCGCTGCGTCGGCGCCAAGGTGAATCACAATATGGTGCCGCTGCGCACCCGATTGCGCACCGGAGACAGCGTGGAAATCATCACTTCCGACAAACCCCGCCCCAATCCGGCGTGGCTCAACTTCGTCGTTTCCGGCCGTGCCCGCAGCGCCATCCGCAACCAACTCAAACACACCGACCGCCGAGATGCCGTGGCTTTGGGCGAAAACCTGCTGCAAAAGGCCCTCTCCGGCCTGCTGCCCAAAGACGTCCTGTTGTCGGAAGAACTCAAAGACCAATACCTGGCCGACCTGAGCAGCCGCAACACCAGTTTCGAAGACATCCTCTACGAAGTGGGCATGGGCCGCTTGCTGCCCGTTTCCGTGGCCATGCACATTGCCGCCCTGGCCGGCGAACATGGCGGCAGCGAAGTCAAAATCGCCCCCATCAGCGTGAGCGGCAGCGAAAGCGGCCGGGTGCGTTTCGCCCAGTGCTGCCACCCGATTCCCGGCGACAGCATCAAAGCCCTGTTGATCAAAGACCAAGGTCTGATCATCCACCGCGACCACTGCCCCAATGTTTTGAAAACCGACCCCGAGCAGCAGCTGGATGCCAATTGGGACAAACTGGAAAAACGGCAATACCGCGCCGGCATCCGCGTGGCCTCCATCGACACCCACGGCCTGCTGGCTTCCTTGGCGCAAACCATTTCCGCCAACGGCGCCGACATCGAATCGGTCGATACCCTATCGCGCAAACAAGACGGCACCGAAGGATTCATCGAATTTCGTTTCTCCCTGCAGGTGCAAAACTGCGAGCAACTGCAAAAAATCAGCCACGCCCTGCAATCGATACCGCAGGTACGGCAAGTGGAACGCGTCTAGCGCCGAACACCCTTTCCGCACTGCTGCCTTCATCGGGCTGCCGCTTTCAGGTAGCCCGATGCCGATAAACAAAACACCCACCGCGCTTATTGCCTTCAGGCTACCTGAACACCCGCCACATCATGAAACCTTCTTTACTCGACAAACTGCACGCCCTCTCCGAGCGGCTGGAAGAAGTGACCGCCCTCTTGGGCTCGCCCGAAGCCACCGCCGACATCGACCACTACCGCCGCCTCAACCAGGAACACGCCGAACTCACCCCGGTGGTGGACACCTACCGCCAATACCGGCAGGCGCAAAGCGACTTGGCCGCCGCCGAAGAGCTGTTGTCCGACCCGGAAATGAAAGACTTTGCCGCCGAAGAAATCGACGATGCCAAAGCCAAAATCGACATGCTGGACACCGAGCTGCAAAAACTGCTGCTGCCCAAAGATGCCGACGACGACAAAAACATCTTCATCGAAATCCGCGCCGGCACCGGCGGTGACGAAGCGGCCCTGTTTGCCGGCGACCTGTTGCGCATGTACACCCGCTTTGCTGAGCGCCAGCGCTGGCAGGTGGAAATCGTGTCGGCCAACGAAAGCGATTTGGGCGGCTATAAAGAAGTGATCGCCCGCATCGTCGGCCACGGCGCCTACAGCCAGCTCAAATTCGAAAGCGGCGGCCACCGCGTGCAGCGCGTGCCCGCCACCGAAAGCCAGGGCCGCATCCATACCTCGGCCTGCACCGTGGCGGTAATGCCAGAAGCCGACGAACTGGAAACCATCGAGCTCAATCCCACCGATTTGCGCATCGACACCTTCCGCGCCTCCGGCGCCGGCGGCCAGCACATCAACAAAACCGATTCCGCCGTACGCATCACCCACCTGCCCAGCGGCCTGGTGGTGGAGTGCCAGGACGGCCGCAGCCAGCACGCCAACAAAGCCCAGGCCATGAAAGTGCTGGCCGCCCGCCTCAACGACATCCAAAAACGCGAAGCCCAGGCCAAAGAAGCGGCCGAGCGCAAATCGCTGATCGGCAGCGGCGACCGCAGCGAGCGCATCCGCACCTACAACTACCCGCAAGGCCGCGTGACCGACCACCGCATCAACCTCACCCTGCACAAGCTTGATTTTGTGATGGACGGCGACATGGGCGAAATCACCGCCGCCCTGATTGCCGAACATCAGGCCGAGCAATTGGCGGCGATGGGCGAATAAAGCCGCATTCAAGCAAACAGGCTGAAACCTTTGCCAAACCTCCAGATGTGGATGCCGTTCAAGGCGTAGCAGCGCAGCGAACGTCAACGCCAGGAATCCCCGTGGGACAGACATATCATGAAGATAGGCAAGCGAGCGAGCAGTACCCATAGGGCATAAACACACAACACAGAAATGCGCCGCAGATGGGGGTTTTGCAAAGGTCTCAGGCTACCTGAAAACTTCGGCTGAGCAGTCATCTGCTTGGCCTGTTTTCAGGTAGCCTGTTTGTATCGGCGGTTGGCCTATGACGCGCCTTCGTCCCGCAAATGCTCCGCCCAACTGTAACGGCATAGTTCGCCGCTTTGGTTTTGCCAAGACACGCTCAAGGTTTGTGCGTCATATACAAAACGCCGCCGCAGCCACAACCACATCGATACGCCGTAGCAAGCGCGGCCAAGCATCCAAACCAGCCAAGCCGGCCAGCCCCAAGGCCAGTCAAACCAAGCCAAGCCGGCAATCCACAGTATCAAGGCCAGCCAACTGAGCCCATCCGACACATTGAGCAACACATAGCCTGCCGGGCTGCAACGCCGCCAGCCCAATCTTTCGATCTCATGCTGCCACATCGGGCTGAACAGAATCATGCCGCCCCTTTCTGTTTTATCGGCACATCACAAGGGCTTTAAGACGCCTCGTCCTCCGCCTCAAACCAAGTCTTTTCCAAGCGTAGCGCCTGCCCTTCGCAAGACAAACTCTGCCCCGCGGCGGCAAATTTGATGACTGAGAGCTGGATAAAACCGTTTCCATCGGCGGCATTGTTGATGACGATGCCCGCCTCTTCTCCGGCCACGTCGATTTTGTTGCCCGGTGCCACAGCCGATTCGCTGCGGGTTTGCGCCAAGCCGCGCTTCACTTGGCCACGATATTGCGCCCGGGCAATGATTTCCTGCCCCGGGTAGCAGCCTTTTTTGAAATGCACGCCGCCCAAACGGTGTTGGTTCAGCATTTGCGCCACCGCCGCCTCGCTGGTGGCGGCCGATATCCAAGGCCGACCGGCGCGGATTTCCCCGGCAAACCAAGCCGATTCGGCTACCGCCGTGTCAGCCGCCGGCAGGCTTTCCCGACTCAACAGCAAGCCGTTGCCGCCGGCCAACACACCGCTCAGCACGCCTTCTGCCTCAGCAAACGGCAGTTTCAAAGCATCGGCCGCCGGCTGCGGCCCGCTCATGCCGCTCTGGCCGTACACCTGCCAGCCGGCAGCTTCATCGAACACCACTTTGCTGCGCAAGACAAACATGCGCAGGCGCTTAACCACCGCCGCCGCCAAATCCGCCGCCATCAGCAGCAAAAAGCAGTTTTCCAGCCGCCACACCAACATATTGGCCAACACCCGCCCTTTGGGTGTGTTGTAGGTGGCAAAACAGGCTTCGCCCACGGCCAAATCGGTGATGTGGTTGGAAAGCTGGCCGTGCAGAAACTCGGCGGCATCGTCGCCTTCCACGGCAATGACTTGGAAAAAGGGCAAACGGCATAAAGCAGGCATCGGCATCTCCTATTGGGTCAGCGTTGTTCGCCGAAAAAGGCGTGGACGGCATCGTGAAACACATCGGTCATCGGGCTGTCTTCGTATTCCAAGCGCGCCAATTCGTCATCAAAGCCCAAGCGCACCGATTCGGCCACTTCCTGCACCATATCGGCAGGCAGGGCGCGCACCAAGCTGCGCAAGGCAGTGGCTAATACCAGGTTTTGCGTGCGCAGGATGTCGATTGACTCTTCCAAATAGCTGATTCTTTGATGCAAATCTTCCATCGTATGCCTTAAAAAACAGTAAGGGTAAAGGGCGGCCATTATAAACCCGCCGCCGCTGGTTTGACAAAAAGACCGCCTGCGCCCGATTCGGCTATAATACCGACGGTTCCGATCCCCTATCCACACTCCCTGCCATGAATCAAGACCATCCGCAAAACCCGCTGGTATTTACTCTCAACGACGACGGCCCCGCTACCCCTTCCACCGCAGACACCGCCGATATGGAAGATTGGGAAAAAGGCCTGCAGCGCCTACAACAGAAAAGACGCTACCTGAACAGCCCGGACAGCGCGCCCGCCGCCGAACCTTCCCGTCAGATGTTTACGCTGGAAGAACCCGTTCCGCCCCCGCCGCCCAAGCCTGCCCCTGCCGCTGACAAAACCCATATCGCCGAAGCCGGCCGCCGGCGCAAACTGAGTTTGGACGAACAAAAACAGACCTATCAGGCTTACTTGGCACATTGGCAGCAACAGCACAACAGCCGCCAGCCGGAAGGCGATTTGGACAACCCGCAGATTCTGTTTCAGGAAGACTGGCTGAACGCGCAAAACTCCTTGTATGTGGGCCGCCATGATGAGGCCGCCGCCCAAGCCACCGTTTGGCTGAACAACCGCCGCCCGTCGAGGGTAAGCGAAGGCCAAACCATTTTGGACAAACTGCAAGCCTTGGAAGCGGCTGCCCAGCCCCAGGCTGAAGGTCAAAGCGAGGCCGCAGCGGCGACGCTTCAGGCCGACCTGCCTGCCCAGCCGGAAAACGGCGACGCCACCGCTACTTTGGCCGCCGCCGCCGAAAAAATCGTACTGCTCAACATTTATGCCCCGCCTGAAGCGGCCGGCCGCAAAATGCTGTGCTTGAGCGAGCAAGTGTTGCTGGAGCGCTTGGCGGAAAAACTGCGCCCCCATCTGGCCGACGCCGTGGCCGGCATGGTGAAAACCGCCGTGCAAAAGCAAACCGCCGTCATGCTGCAGCAGATGCAGCAGTCGTTTTTAGACGAAGTGCCGCAGCTGGTGGACGACATTCTGCGCCACAACCTTGGCCGGGCTTTGAATGCGGTCAAGCGCGAACAGCTCTGATTGATCCGCACCACAACAAACAGGCTACCTGAAAACAAGCGCCGCCAGTTTCTGCGAAGCTAAAGCGTTTCAGGTAGCCTGTTTTGGCTAGAAGCAGATGGTTAACCGGGCGTATGCCTTATTTGGCCACCACCACCAGTTTCTGGTTCACAAACTCTTTGATGCCCAAGTCGCCCAGTTCGCGGCCGAAACCCGAGCGTTTCACGCCGCCGAAGGGCAGCTCGGCCACCGAATCGCCGCCTTGGTTGATGAACACCATGCCGGTTTCGATGCGCGAGGCCAAGCGTTTGGCGCGCTCCACATCGCCCGAGAAAATGGTGCCGCCCAGGCCGTAGTGCGAATCGTTGGCCAGAGCCACCACTTCGTCATCGTTTTCCACCACATACAGCTGCGCCACCGGGCCGAAAAATTCTTCGAAATAAGCCGGGTTGTCGCGGCTGATGTCGGTGAGCACCGCCGGCGCGAAAAACTGACCCTGCGCCGGCACCGGCGCATTGCCGCACAACAGTTTGGCGCCGTTGGCCACCGCACGGTCGAGCTGCTGCTGCAAATCTTCTTTGGCCCGTTTGGACGACATCGGCGCCAAGGTGCTGGCTTCGTCCAAGGGGTCGCCCATCACCACCGACTGGAAAGCTTCCAGCACAATGCGGGTAAATTCTTCGGCCACGCCGGCCTGCACGATATAGCGCTTGGCAGCGGTACACACCTGGCCGGCGTTATACAGGCGCGCGCCGACGGCGGTTTTGGCGGCGCGGGCCACATCGGCGTCGTCCAACACCACAAACACATCGTTACCGCCCAATTCCATGGTGGCTTTTTTCAGTTTGGCACCGGCTTGGCCGGCCACAATGCTGCCGGCGTATTCCGAGCCGGTGAGCGCCACGCCCTGCACGCGGTCGTCGGCAATGATGGCCGCCACTTGATCGGGGCTGATAAACAGATTGGTGTAAGCGCCTTCAGGTGCGCCGGCTTCACGAATCACGTCTTCCATGGCCTGTGCGCACTGCGGCACGTTGCTGGCGTGTTTCACCACCACCGGATTGCCGGCGGCCATGGCGGGTGCGGCCACGCGGATCAGCTGGTAAAACGGGAAATTCCAAGGCTCCACCGCCAAAATGATGCCGATGGGGTGGTGTTCCACCCAAGCTTCGCCCAAGACATCGGGATACGGTACCGGCGCCAGCAGGCGCGCGCCGTTATCGGCGTAATAGCGGGCGATGTCGATACACGACTGCACTTCGCCGCGGCTCTGGCCGATCAGCTTGCCCATGTCGATACTGATGTAGCGGGCCAGCTCTTCTTTGCGCTCGGTCATCACATCGGCCAAACGGCGCAGGGTATCCAAGCGTGCCGCCATATTGGCGGGCGCGGCCCAGTCTGATTTATACAGCGCGTGGCCGGCGGCCAAGGCAGCCTCTACCTCGGCATCGGTGTGCGGAGTAAAGGTTTTCACCACTTCGTCGGTATAGGGATTGCGGGTTTGATAAGCCATCTTGATATGCTCCTTGATGCAGACTCCGGTGCCGGAAAGCGGCACCGCTTATAAAAATTCAGGGCGGATTGTAGAGGCTGGAATCGGTTTTGGCTACTGCGGCAGACGCAAACGGCCTTTCAGGTAGCCTCTCCGGCATGCTTGCGCGAAAACGAACATTTTGGCACAATCGTTTTCACTTTCTTACTTCTTCAGAACACAAACCGACATGCCGCACCGCATCCCCCGCCATCAGAAAATCATCCAACTCGTGCGCGAAAACGGCTTCATGCCCATCGACGAACTGGCCCGCGACTTGGATGTGACCCCGCAAACCATCCGCCGCGACATCAACACCTTGTGCGAACAAAACATTCTGCGCCGCTATCACGGCGGCGCCGCTTTGGGCAGCAGCGTGGAGAACGAAGACTACTTCTCACGCAAAAACAAGCTGCAAAGTGAAAAAGCCCACATTGCCGATTTGATTGCCGAGCACATTCCCGACAATGCCTCGCTGTTCATGAGCATCGGCACCACCATCGAAGCGGTGGCGCTGGCGCTGATCAAAAACCACAAAAACCTCTGCATCATTACCAACAATATTCACGTGGCCTCTATTGTTTCCAGCCGCCAAGACTACACCGTGATGATCACCTCCGGCGTGGTGCGGCCGGTGGACGGCGGCATCACCGGCGTGGCCACCATCGATTTTATCAACCAATTCAAAGTGGATTATGCCGTGCTCGGCGCCTCCAGCATCGAGCCGGACGGGTCCTTGTTGGATTTCGACTATAAAGAAGTCAGCGTGATGCAGGCAATGATGGCCAACTCCCGCCACCGCTATTTGGCCGTGGACCACAGCAAATTCGGCCGCAACGCTTTGGTGCGTATGGGCGACATCACCGAATTCCACGCCCTGTTTACCGACGAGCAACCCGGCGACGGCATCTGCAAAAAACTGGATGACGCCGGCGTGCGCTGGTATTTGGCCGACAAAGAAGACGAGTAGGTCTGCTTGGCGGACTGCCGGCACGGTCTTTTGAAGCGAATCCCAGCTCTAAAACAAATGCCGTCCGGCCTGCAATCAGACCGCCCCAAGCCGCCGAATGCTGTTATCATCACACCGCCCCAGGCTACCTGAAACCCCAAAAAATAACCACCAGAGGAACCGAATTATGTCTGTTTTAAAGCGCCCGGAAGAAGTAATCATGGCCGTTATCTGCGCCTTATGGGTGGTGCTCACCTACTTCTGCGCCCGTTATTTCGGCGCGCCTTGGGAACGGGTTTTGCTGATCAGCGCTCTCACCCTGATTGTTTTGGTGCCGGCCTTCCTGCTGTGGCAACGCAACCGCATCACGTGGCTGTGGCCGCTGTTTCTCGGCCTCTTGGTGGCCTGCTGGTGGCCGTTTCTTGATTGGTTGGCGATTAAAGACATCCCCCTCTCCAGCCTGCATGGCGACACCATCATCCTGCAGCGTCCGTGGTACGCCTCTTGGCCGTTTAAAGCGGCGCTGGCCCTGCTGCCGGTGATCGGCGGTTACGCTTGGATTTGGCAAGGCCGCCGCAAAGCCTTGCCGGTATCGTAACCCGAGATCAAACCCAATATTGTGGAGGCATCTATGCGCCCCAGCATCATAGTCAAAGCCGCTTTGGTTTTCCTGCTTCTGATTCCGACCGCAGTGCCGGCCTACGCCGAACCCCTACCGCCGGCGGAAACAGAAAAACTGAAAGAATTAATCTGTCGGGGTTTTGGCGGTATGGCACGAGATGCCATGCAAGCGAAACTGGACGGCAACAGCCAACAGGAAACTGTGCAAACCCTGCAAGCTCGCTTCTTACCGGCAGCCACCAACGACTACACCCGTGAAATTTTTCAAAAAAGAATCGAAAACATCGTTGGGCGAACATTCCATCTGATGAGAGACATGAGCGGCGACATCCTGCCTGCATCCGAACACCCCAAACTGGCACATGATTACGGGATGCTGGAATATCAGGAGTGTATGAAAAACTTAGTCCCTCATCCTCAAAACAGCGGGCAATAACAGACAAGGCAATATCCGGAAACCTCCGGATACGAATGTCGTTCAAGGCCGCACAGTACAGCGAGCGCGTAGGCATATGAGCCTGACAATAAGCCTCGGGCATAAACGCACAATGCGGAAATGTGCCGCAGATGGCGGTGTGGCAAGTGTCTCAACCTTTACCGCGTTACAGATGCGGTAGCCAACCGCCTTGCATATCTTTGCTTCCTGTTGATTCTTTTACTTTCCAGCGCTTGTTTCCCCTCTTATGCCCCGCATTCTGTCCGGCGCCGAAGCCCGCCGCCTACGCAGCCACCTCAAGCGCGGCGGACTGGTGGCTTATCCGACCGAATCCAGTTACGGTTTGGGCTGCCTGCCCCAACACCCGCACGCGCTACGGCGCCTGATCCGCCTGAAAAAACGGCCCCAACACAAAGGACTGATTGTCATCGGCAGCAGCCTCTCCGATTTGCTGCCTTTGCTCGGCAGGCTACCTGAAACGCAGCGGCAATTGGCCGCACAAACATGGCCGGCGCCCGTTACCCTGCTTCTGCCCGCCCACCCTGCCCTGCCTGCCGCCCTGCGTGGCCGCCGCCGGCACAAACTGGCCGTGCGCGTTCCTGCCCATGCGGCGGCCAGAGGGCTGTGCCGCTTGCTCGGCACGCCTTTGGTGTCCACCTCGTGCAACTTCGCCGGCCGGCGGCCCTGCCGCAGCGAACGCGAAGTGCGCCGCCAATTCGGCCGCCAAGTCGCTGTAATCCGTGGGCGCTGCGGCGGCGCCAAAACGCCCAGCCGCATCATCGACGCCGAAAGCGGCCGCCGCCTGCGCTAAACCGCTCTTTCCGCATACTTTGCTCTGAATCAAGGCAAAGTATGCGATACAATCCCTCCCGTTTTCTTTCAGGTAGCCCCACTATGCCGCACTCCGTCTGGCAGGCCGGACGTTTCCGCCTCACGCTCGACGCCCCCAAAATCATGGGCATCGTCAACCTCACCCCCGATTCCTTTTCCGATGGCGGCACGTATTCCGCCAACACACGCTCCGCCTTGGCGCACGCCGAACGCCTGCTGGCCGAAGGCGCCGATATACTCGACATCGGCGGCGAATCCACCCGGCCGGGCGCGCCCTATGTTTCGCCCGAAACCGAATGGGCCCGCGTGGCGCCGATTTTGGCTGAATTGGCCGCCTGGCAGGTGCCTGTCAGCTTGGACAGCCGCCGCACGGCCGTGATGCGCCAAGCTTTGGCAAACGGCTGGGCCGACATCATCAACGACGTTCAAGCTTTAGAAGACGAAGGTGCGGTGGCTTTGTTGGCCGAATATGCCGACACCGGCATTTGCCTGATGCACATGCAGGGGCTGCCGGAAACCATGCAGCAGAATCCGCAATACGGCGATGTGGCTGCCGAAGTGGCAGGCTACCTGAAAACACGGGTGGCGCAATGCGAGGCCGCAGGCATAAGCCGAGCACGCCTGATGCTTGACCCCGGCTTCGGTTTCGGCAAAACCCTGGCCCACAATATCGAGCTGATGCAGCGCCTGCCCGAGCTGGCTGCCGACACCGGCCTGCCGCTGCTGGTGGGCGTGTCGCGCAAGCGCATGATCGGCGAGCTGACCGGCGAAACCGATGCCACCGCCCGCATACACGGCAGCGTGGCTGCCGCCTTGGCCGCCGCGGCGCGCGGTGCGGCGGTGTTGCGCGTGCACGATGTCAAAGCCACCGCCGATGCCCTCAAGGTATGGCAGGCCGTGGGGATCAGCGCCGCCGGCTGAAACGGACACAATCGAAATAAGCAAAGTGCCGAAGAACGCCCCTGCCCCCGGCCCGCGGCCTGATTTTCCCGATTTAACGGCACAGAAACTGGCACAAGCCCGGCCGCTGCTTTACAATTCGCCACTGCTCGGCCCAGCCGCATTTCCCCGACATTTGGACAATTAAGGACCCCGTATATGGCAAAAAAATATTTCGGTACCGACGGCGTACGCGGTGAAGTAGGCAAATTTCCAATCACGCCCGATTTCGTACTGAAATTGGCCTATGCGGCCGGACAAGTGCTGGTCAAACACGACGGCGAACACAAGCCTACCGTGCTCATCGGCAAAGACACCCGTATTTCCGGTTATATGCTGGAAACCGCTTTGGTGGCCGGCTTCACCGCCGCCGGCGTCAACGTCATTCAAACCGGCCCGCTGCCTACGCCGGGCGTGGCTTATCTCACCCGCGCCCTGCGCCTGTCGGCCGGGGTGATGATCTCCGCTTCCCATAACCATTACGCCGACAACGGCATCAAGTTTTTTGCTGAAGGCGGCGTGAAACTTTCCGACGAGCTGGAACAGGAAATCGAAGCGCAAATCGACCAGCCGATGCAGACCGTGCCTTCCGACCGTTTGGGCCGCGCCCGCCGCGTCAGCGGTGCCGACGACCGCTACATCGAATTCTGCAAATCCACCTTCCCCGCCAATATGAACCTGCGCGGCTTGAAGCTGGTGGTGGACACCGCCAACGGTGCCGGCTACCACGTGGCGCCCAAAGTGTTTCACGAACTGGGCGCGGATGTGGTGGAGATCGGCAACCAGCCCAACGGTTTCAACATCAACAATAAATGCGGCGCCACCCACCCGAAAGCCCTGCAAGCCGCGGTATTGCAGCATGAATCCGATTACGGCATCGCTTTAGACGGCGACGGCGACCGCCTGATTATGGTTGACCGCCACGGCAAAGTGTATGACGGCGACAGCCTGATCTATGTGATTGCCAAAGCCCGTGCCAAAAGCGGCGTCGAGATCGGCGGCGTGGTGGGCACCGTGATGACCAATATGGCGATGGAGCTGGCATTGCAGGAGCAAGGCGTGGCGTTTTGCCGCGCCAAAGTGGGCGACCGTTATGTGTTGGAGCAGCTGCATCAGCGCGGTTGGCTGATCGGCGGTGAGGCCAGCGGCCATATTCTGTGCATGGACAAACACAATACCGGCGACGGCACCATTTCTGCCCTGCAGGTATTGGCCGCCCTGCAAACCCTGGACGAAGACTTGGTCAGCGCCGTGGATTGGCAGCCTTTCCCGCAAACCATGATCAATGTGCGCATCGAAAAAGACAGCGATTGGGAAAAGGCTTCGGCCCAAGCCTTGGCTGAGGCGGAAGCCGAATTGGCCGGACAGGGCCGCATCGTGTTGCGCGCATCGGGCACCGAACCGGTGGTGCGCGTGATGGTGGAAGCGCAAAACGCCCGCCTGGCCCAACAGTGCGCCGAGCGCATTGCCCAAGCCATCCGCCCATCCTGACCGACGGAGACAGACAAATAAGATGCTGGATATTTTAGAAGCCTTTTTTTCCGAATACGGCTACGCCGCCGTCTTCTTGGTGCTGGTGGCCTGCGGTTTCGGCGTGCCGATTCCCGAAGACATTACCCTGATTGCCGGCGGCGTGATTTCCGGCCTCGGCCACACCAATGTACATGTAATGAACCTTGTCGGCCTGTTGGGCGTATTGGTGGGCGACGGCATGATGTTCCTGCTCGGCCGCCGCTTCGGCCCCAATATTTTGAAAGTGCGTTTCGTCTCCAAGGTGATGACACCCTACCGCTATGCGCAAGTGCAGGAAAAATTCGCCAAATACGGCAACTGGGTATTGTTTGTGGCCCGTTTTTTGCCCGGCCTGCGTACCCCCATTTTCATCAGTGCCGGCATGAGCGGCAAAATATCGTTTTGGCGCTGGCTGGCGATGGACGGCTTCGCCGCCCTGATTTCTGTGCCTTTGTGGGTGTA
Organism: Neisseria shayeganii; assembly: GCF_014054965.1. Taxonomy (NCBI): domain Bacteria; kingdom Pseudomonadati; phylum Pseudomonadota; class Betaproteobacteria; order Neisseriales; family Neisseriaceae; genus Neisseria; species Neisseria shayeganii. Next base: position 1,152,477 of record NZ_CP059567.1, read on the forward strand.
TTTGGGCTATTTCGGCGCCGCCAACAAAGACTGGCTGCTGGAAAAAGCCCATCAATTCCAATACGGCCTTTTTACCCTCATCGGCATCGGTGCCGCCGTATTGTTTTATTTTTGGTGGCGCAAACGCCAACGCCGCCGTTTCTTCTACGCCAAACGCGAAGAATTGCGCCGCAAACGCCAACGCTAAACCGCTTTCAGCAGCTTTCAGGTAGCCTTTAAGGCTACCTGAAAACTCATTCCCACCCCTACCGCAAGCAATAACATAGAGGAACACATCATGAGCCAAAACAAAATCTACGGCGACGGCGCCTTCCGCCGCGACGGCGTCATGGGCAGCATTGTCGAAAACACCTATGCCGGTGCATTATCGTTTATGCGCCGCACCTACACCCGCAATCTGGAAGGCGTGGACGTGGTGGTGTCCGGCGTGCCGCTGGATTTGGCCACCACCTTCCGCTCCGGCGCCCGTCTCGGCCCCGCCGCCATCCGTGCCGCCAGCGTACAATTGGCGGAATTGAATCTGTTTCCCTGGGGATTCGACCCCTTCGACGATCTGGCTGTCATCGATTACGGCGACTGCTGGTTCGACGCCCACAATCCGTGGACCATCCGTGAAACCATCAAACAGCACGCGCTGGACATCATCCAAAACAGCAACGCCAAAATGCTCACCTTCGGCGGCGACCACTACATCACCTATCCGCTCTTGCAAGCGCATGCCGAAAAATACGGCAAACCCCTGAGCCTGCTGCATTTCGACGCCCATTGCGACACTTGGCCCGATGATGAAGAAGAATCGCTCAACCACGGCACCATGTTCTACAAAGCGGTGAAAAACGGCCTCATCGATCCGAAAACCTCGGCCCAAGTCGGCATCCGCACCTGGAACAGCGACTTTATGGGCATGAACATGCTGTTTGCACCGTGGATCAACGAAAACGGTGTCGAGGCCACCATCAAGCGGATTCACGAAGTGGTGGGCGACAACCCGGTTTATCTCACCTTCGACATCGACTGCCTCGACCCCGCTTTCGCCCCCGGCACCGGCACCCCCGTGCCCGGCGGCCTCAATTCGCACACCGCCTTGTCCATCATCCGCGGCCTGGGCGATTTGAACATCGTCGGCATGGACGTGGTGGAAGTGGCGCCGGCTTACGACAACGCCGAAATCACCGCCATCGCCGCCGCCCACGTGGCCGCCGATATGCTGTGTCTGATGCGCAATAAAAAAGTGAACGGTCAGTGGTAGGCCGAACGCCTGCCGATTTCAAACGAACTACCGCCCTATTTGGATAGGACGGTAGTTTTTCTGATCCAAATATTTTTCAGGTGGCCTGAGACCGAAACTGTTACACCACTCAGAAATGCGGCAATGCGACGCAAATGGTGGTTTTACAAAAATCTCAGCCTGTTGGCCTTGCTGATTATCTCTGCGAGAATGGCTTGGTATCCAAATAAGCCGCTAAAGGCTTCGGCAAGCCGAAGCTGTTTTTTTGCGCCCAGATACCAGGCTGACCGCCTCCCGTCAGGCAACCTGTCTCCGCCCGCAGCGGGGTGATCAGCAGCAGGCGGTGGGTTAAACGGTGGGTAAGCGGGGCATCTTCCTCGACGGCTTCGGCTGCCACGCCGAAAGCGGCGGCGTAGGCATACAGATCCGCCAAGTGCTCGAAACAGGGCACGCAATGCAAGCCGCCCCAAATACCGCCGGCCGGGCGTTTTTCCAACCAGATTTCACCGGCTTTGTTCCGCAGTACCAGCCAATACACAGCCACGCTTTTAACGGCGGCGGCCGTTTTTTTGCGCGGCAATTCGCCGACCCGGTCCTGCGCTTTGGCCAGACAATGTTGCGCCATCGGGCATGGCCCGCATAGCGGTTTGCTGCGCTTGCACACGGTGGCGCCCAAATCCATCAGCCCCTGAATGTAGGCTGGCATATCCTCCGCGGCCTGCGGCAACAGGCTCTCAGCCAAATCCCACAACTGCCGCTCGAACCGCTTGTCGGCAGGATCGCCGTCGAGGGCGAATACGCGGCACAACACCCGTTTCACATTGCCGTCGAGTATGGTTTCGCGCCGGCCGAAAGCAAAAGCCGCAATCGCCGCCGCCGTACTGCGGCCCACCCCTTTTAAGCTTTCCAAAGTCTCGCGGGTATCGGGAAACACGCCGCCGAACTGCGCCACCACCTGCTTGGCCGCCGCATGCAGATTGCGCGCACGGCTGTAATAACCCAAGCCCGCCCACAAGGCCAGCACCGCATCTTCTTCCGCCGCCGCCAAGTCCTGCACCGTCGGGAAGGCGGCCAAAAAACGGGGGTAGTAATCCCGCACCGTGGCCACTTGGGTTTGTTGCAGCATAATCTCCGACAGCCACACCGCATAAGGATCGCGTACCTGCCAGGGCAGGTCGTGGCGGCCATGCTGCCGCTGCCAGGCAATCAGGCGTTCAGCAAAATCTTGCGGGGAAAAAGCATCAGGCATCATATCGGACAAATCATTGGCAACAAAAACTTTCAGGTAGCCTTTGGGCTACCTGAAAACGCTTGCTGTCTTAAGAGCAAGTGCGGGCTTATTTCAACAAGCGCAGGGTAAACGGATAGCGATAGGCTTCGCCTTTTTTGGCCGCCAGTGCGGCAACAATGCACAGCACAAAATTGGCCACCACCACCAAGAAAATCACCAAAAAGCCGATCAGCACCGCCGACAAAATCGAGCCGGCCACATAGCCGATGATCACGGTAATCTGAAAATTCAGCGCTTCTTTGGCTTGGTCATTCACAAACGCCTTGTCGGCTTTGTCTTTGTTCATCAGCCAAATAATCAAGCTGGGCAGAAAGCCGAGCACAATGCCCAGCAAATGGGACAACATGGCCAAATTCAAATCATCGTCCGACACTGCCGGCGCCGGCGGCTCGACTGGCTGTACCGCCGCTGGCACATGGTTTTCGACTTGGGAATTTTGTTCGTATTCAGACATTTTCAGCTCCTTAATCAATCATCTTTATCAAACCATCACTCTGGCCTTCTGCTGCACAGGCGAGACTGTTTATATCACAATTGCTGCATCGCAGCGACAGAGCAGCGGTTTGTCCGAATATTGATGCCATGGCGTGCCGTCGCAAAACAGATGGCTGAATCTGCATGATTCATCGGCTGCCCATGTGGCATTACAGGCTACCTGAAAGCCCTTAGGGGTTCATAATCCGCGCAATCAAGGCCTTGTCTTTGCCCTGCATATTCGGAATCTTCACCTGGATGCCGTTGCCCGGCGCGGCCTCCACCGCCTCGCCTTTGCGGGTCATCGCCGCCAACACCAGCGTTTGGTTGCCTTGCGGGTGGATGATTTCCAGTGTATCGCCCACGGCAAAGCGGTTTTTTACCTCCACCGTGGCCCAGCCGTCGGCATCGATGTCGGTAATCTGGCCGACAAACTGGCTTTGTTTGGCCAGCGAGTGGCCGGCGAGATAGTTTTGGTATTCCTGGGTTTGATGGCGCTCCAAAAAGCCCGAGGTATAACCACGGTTGGCCAAGCCCTCGAGTTCGGCCAGCAGGCTGTAGTCAAACGGTTTGCCGGCCACCGCGTCGTCAATCGCTTTGCGGTAGGCCTGCGCCACGCGGGCAACGTAATACACCGACTTGGTGCGGCCTTCCACCTTGAGGCTGTCCACGCCGATTTCGGCCAGTTTGGCCACCTGCTCGATGGCGCGCAGGTCTTTGGAATTCATGATGTAGGTGCCGTGCTCGTCTTCCATAATCGGCATCAGCTCGCCCGGACGGTTGGCTTCTTCAATCAGGAAAACTTTATTGGCTTCGGGGTGGCGCACCTGGCCGTTGATGCCTTCAAACGCGGCATTGGCTTCTTCTTGTGCTTGGTTGAAATTAAAGCCTTGCAACAAACGGGCGTCGCCCATTTCGTCGGCTTCGGCGTCATGCACTTTATAATCCCAGCGGCAGGCGTTGGTGCAGGTGCCTTGGTTGGGGTCGCGGTGGTTGAAGTAACCGGAAAGCAGGCAGCGGCCGGAATAGGCGATGCACAAAGCGCCGTGCACAAACACTTCCAATTCGATGTCCGGACATTGTTGGCGGATTTCGGCGATTTCTTCCATGCTCAGTTCGCGCGAGAGGATAATCCGCTCCACGCCGATTTTCTGCCAAAACTGCACGCCCCAATAGTTGGTGGTGTTGGCCTGCACGGAAAGGTGAATCGGCATGTCCGGCCAACGTTCACGCACCTGCATGATCAGGCCAGGGTCGGCCATGATCAGCGCGTCGGGCTGCATGGCGACCAGCGGCTCCATATCGGCCATAAAGGTTTTCAGCTTGCTGTTGTGTGGCAACGTATTGACGGTAAGGAAGAATTTTTTACCGCGCGCATGCGCTTCGGCAATGCCCTGCTCCAGCACCGGCAGTTTGGCAAATTCGTTGTTGCGGGCGCGCAGGGAATAGCGCGGGCTGCCGGCATACACGGCATCAGCGCCGTAATCGAAGGCGGCGCGCATGCGCTCGAGGCCGCCGGCGGGAAGAAGGAGTTCGGGTGATTTCATGGTGTGGGTGCTTCGGTGTGAATCATTATGGGGACGGTCTGAAAACAGCAGGCCGGCATCAGACGTGTTATAGCAGAAAAAACTGAATTAACACTTTATATAATCGGTCCTCTCTTTGAGAAAATTAAAATAGCCATGCCAACACCTATAAAAAAGAAAGGAAAAAAATTCCCATCCAATTTTAGTACACGGAAATAAGTTAGAGTTTCCGCAAGTTTTTTTACTAACAAAACCTCTCCCACCCCACCAATGAATGTAATAGCAACAACTTCAATGAGATAACCAGGAGAAGTTAACCCAAAATAACATATTAATGCTCCAAGGGAAAATCCGAATATAAGCAAGAATAAAATAACAAGCATTTTGAACTTTACAAATTTTCTGCAAATATCTCATCGACCCAGTTGACAAGGAATGTAATTATCAACGCCAAGACAACTTAGGCACAACTGCCAGAAGTGAAACGGCTTTCAGGTAGCCTGCCGCTTGGCGCGGGCTACCTGAAAGCTGGGTAACGGTGGGGAAACAGGGTTTAACCCAGTGCTTCGCGAATCAGCTGTTTGACCGCTTCCGCATCGTTGGGCAGCACGATCACACGCTGAGGCAGGTCTTCCAAGCCGGCCAAGGCGGCCGGCCGCGGCACTTCCACGGCTTCGCCGGCGGCCTCGGCAATGGTGTCGGCAAACTTGGCGGCCAAAGCGGTTTCCAAGCACACCACGGTTTCGCCCGCTTCGCGCACTTCGCGCGCCACTTTTACCGCATCGGCGGTGTGCGGGTCGATCCACTCGCCGTCTTCGGCAAACACGCGGCGGATGGTGTTCAGGCGGTCGGCATGGCTGCTTTTGCCGGATACGAAACCGAAGCCTTCGTGGATGCGCGGCAGCTCGCTGGCCAAATCGAAGCCTTGTCCGCCCTCCACCTGCGCCCACAGCGCCTGCACTTTGCTGCCGTCGCGCTGCATCAGGTCGAATACAAACCGCTCGAAGTTGGAGGCTTTGGAAATGTCCATCGACGGGCTGGAGGTCACGAAGGTGTCTGCCGCGCTGCGCGGGCGGTAACGGCCGGTTTTGAAAAATTCGTCTAGCACGTCGTTTTCATTGGTGGCCACGATCAGGCGGTGGATGGGCAGGCCCATCATGCGGGCGATGTGGCCGGCGCAAACGTTGCCGAAATTGCCGCTGGGCACACAAAAGCTTACCTTTTGCTCGTTGGTGGCAGTGGCGCGGAAATAGCCGGCGAAGTAATACACCACCTGCGCCACGATGCGGCCCCAGTTGATGCTGTTCACCGTGCCGATGTGGTATTGCGCTTTGAAGGCAGCGTCGTTTTGCAGCGCTTTCACGATGTCTTGGCAGTCGTCAAACATGCCTTCGATGGCGATGTTGTAGATGTTTTCGTCTGGCAGGCTGTACATCTGCGCGCGCTGGAAGGGGCTCATTTTGCCTTCGGGCGACAGCATAAACACATGGATGCCGTGCTTGCCGCGCAGGGCGTATTCGGCCGCCGAACCGGTGTCGCCGCTGGTGGCGCCGACAATATTCAATTCGCGGTTTTCGCGCTTGAGCACATATTCGAAGGCGTTGCCCAAAAACTGCATCGCCATGTCTTTGAACGCCAGCGTGGGGCCGTTGGAGAGGGCTTGGATTTTGATGCCGTCGCCCAAAGTGCGCACCGGCGTGATGTCGGCGCTGCCGAATGTCTCTTGGGTGTAGGTGCGGCCGATGATGTCTTTCAAGTCTTCGGCGGGAATGTCGTCGATAAACCGGCTCATGATTTCAAAAGCCAAATCGGGATAGCTCAGACTGCGCCAGCGGTGCAGCGTCATCTCGTCGATTTGCGGATAGCTTTCCGGCAGCATCAGACCGCCGTCCGGAGCCAGGCCCATCAACAACACTTCGCTAAACGGTTTGGCGGCGGTTTGGCCGCGGGTACTGATGTATTTCATGTCGCGCTTTCGGATTTATGTGTAAGTGAGAGACCAACCAAGGCTTTCAGGTAGCCTTCAGCCGCTGAAACCGTAGGCCCTGCCGTTGGGCAAACGGCAACCCATATGGTAAATGCCGCTTTCCACCCGCGATTCCAGCCAGTCGATTTCGCCGCCCCGGCTTTCGCAGCGGGCGCGGAAAGACTGCTGCTGCTCGGGCGTCATGCGGGTGGGCGGCGTCGGAGCCGCAGCAGACGGAGCCGCTTCGGGCGCGGCCGCCGGCGTATGGACACACCCGCCCAAACACATGGCCAACACCGCCGCCAAGCAAACCGACTTCATCATCACACTCCTGCAAAAAATAGAACACTCAGAGCCGGAAGGCCGCTTGGGCAAGCGCCGTCGTCCGCTCAAACAAAAGGCGGCATTATCCTTGAGAAACAGGACGGCAGACAAGCAGAAAATGGCTTGCAGGCTACCTGAAACCAGTATAATCGCCCTTCCCCTCCACCCCACGGCCCCAGCCATGCAAGACCTGTTTACCCGCCAACCCGACGCCCCGCTGGCCGAGCGCCTGCGTCCGCAAAGCCTGGATGATGTCATCGGCCAGCAACACCTCATCGGCGAAGGCAAACCGCTGCACACCGCCGTGCAAAGCGGCAAGCCCCACTCCATGCTGCTGTGGGGGCCGCCGGGCGTAGGCAAAACCACGCTGGCGCGGATTCTGGCGCAAAGCTTCCACGCCCAATTTCTGCCCGTGTCCGCCGTATTTTCCGGCGTCAAAGACATCCGCGAAGCGGTAAACAAAGCCGAAATCGCCCTGCAACAGGGCCGCAGCACCATTTTGTTTGTCGATGAAGTGCACCGTTTCAACAAATCGCAGCAAGACGCCTTTCTGCCTTATGTGGAAAGCGGCCTGTTCACCTTTATCGGCGCCACCACCGAAAACCCGTCTTTTGAAGTCAACCCCGCCCTGCTCAGCCGCGCCCAGGTCTATACCCTGACCGCTCTGGATGAACACGACTTGCGCCGCCTGTGCGCCAAAGTATTCGCCCTGCCCGAGTATGCCGGCGTGGCGCTGTCGCCCGCCGCCGAAACCCTGCTGGTGCAAACCGCCGACGGCGACGCCCGCCGCCTGCTCAACCTGCTCGAACAACTGATCCGCGCCGCCCAAACCCGGCACACCGCGCTGATTGACGAGGCCTTTCTCGCCGACAGCCTCGGCAGCCAGATCCGTCGTTTCGACAAAGGCGGCGACAGCTTTTACAACCAGATTTCCGCCCTGCACAAATCGGTGCGCGGCTCCCACCCCAACGCCGCCCTGTATTGGTTTTGCCGCATGCTCGACGGCGGCGCCGACCCGCGCTATCTGGCGCGCCGCCTGATTCAAATGGCTTGGGAAGACATCGGCCTGGCCGACCCGCGCGCCTTTCAGGTAGCCACCGATGCCGCCACCACCTACGAACGCCTGGGCAGCCCCGAAGGCGAACTGGCCTTGGCGCAAACCGTGCTCTATCTGGCCTCGGCCGCCAAATCCAACGCCGGCTACCTCGCCTTCAAACAAATGCGCCGCTTCGTGCAGGAAAACGGCAGCGCCGAAGTGCCGGTGCACCTGCGCAACGCCCCCACCGAACTGATGAAAAACCTCGGCTACGGGCGCGAGTACCGCTATGCCCACGACGAGCCGCACGCCTATGCCGCCGGCGAAAGCTATATGCCCGAGGGCATGGCCGAACCCGATTTCTACCAACCGGTGCCGCGCGGCCTCGAAATCAAAATCGCCGAAAAACTGGCCTGGCTGAAAACGCTGGACGAAGCGGCAGTAGAAACCGACCCCGCCGCGCCCAAACAGGCTACCTGAAAACCCAAACCGCTTTTCAGGTAGCCCTTGAGCGGCCTGCTCCTGCGCCGCCATTTACCGTATCTGCCAAACGGGCTGCCGACAAAGCAAACCAGCTTCCCTTACCGCCCGCCCACACTGCGAGGCCACCTGAAAGCCGCCTTGCCCGCCCCGGCCATTTCCCCTACCATAAACCGCCCCATGCCACAGGAAACCGCCATGTCCCACCCCCTGCCCGATCGCCTCACCGAACTGTTCCGTCAAGCCCGCGTACTGGTGGCCGGCGATGTCATGCTCGACCGTTATTGGTTCGGCGACGTTTCCCGCATCTCCCCCGAAGCACCGGTGCCGGTGGCCAAAATCGGCCGCATCGACCAACGCGCCGGCGGCGCGGCCAACGTGGCGCGCAACATCGCCGCCTTGGGCGGGCAAGCCGCCTTGGTGTCGATCACCGGCGATGACGAAGCCGCCGACCAACTGGCGAAACTGATGCAGGCCGACGGCGTGGATTGCCATCTGCAGCGCGACGCCGGCATCGCCACCACCGTCAAGCTGCGCGTCATGGCGCGCAACCAGCAATTGATCCGCCTCGATTTTGAAGAAGCCCCCGCCTGCAGCACGGTAGACAATGTGCGCGACCGTTTCCGCAGCCTGCTGCCCGATTACGATGCGGTTATCCTCTCCGATTACGGCAAAGGCAGCCTGAACCGGGTGGCCGACATGATCGACTGCGCCCGCCGCGCCGGCAAACCGGTGCTGATCGACCCCAAGGGCGACGACTACGAAAAATACGCCGGCGCCACCCTGCTCACGCCCAACCGCAGCGAATTGCGTGAAGTCGCCGGCAGCTGGCGCAGCGAAGAAGAGTTGTCCGACAAAGCGCAGGCCCTGCGCCGCCACCTGCAATTACAGGCCCTGCTGCTCACCCGCAGCGAAGAAGGCATGAGCCTGTTTGAAGCCGGCCACATCAGCCACCAGGCCACCCGCGCCCAAGAGGTGTACGACGTTTCCGGCGCCGGCGACACCGTCATCGCCACCATGGGCTTGGGGCTGGCCGCCGGCTTGGATTTGCAGCAGGCCATGCACCTGGCCAATGCCGCCGCCGGCGTGGTGGTGGCCAAGCTCGGCACCGCCGTCTGCCAGCACAACGAGCTGCTGCAGGCTTTGGCCCGGGAGGAAAACGGCTGACTCAGGCGGCTTTTGAGCCGCTTTTTATTCGCCGGCGCGGCCTTGAAATGCTGCACTGCGTCCCCAAATGGCGCACATCCTGAGTTAGACCGAATGTAAGAATCGAGACCATCATGGCTGACACCCACACAAACCGTGATTTTTTCCACCTGCCCATGCTGCCCCTGCGCGATGTGGTGGTGTACCCGCATATGGTGCTGCCGCTGTTTGTCGGTCGCGCCAAATCGATTGCGGCTTTGGACGCCGCTATGGAAAAAGACGAGCCGGTTTTCCTGCTGGCGCAGAAAAATCCCAATAACGAAGACCCCAGCGCCGACGATTTGTACCGCATCGGCACGCTGGCCAATGTGCTGCAGGTGCTGAAACTGCCCGACGGCACCGTGAAAGTGCTGGTAGAAGGCACCCAGCGCGCCGAAGTGGTGGACATCCAAGCAGACGGCGACTATTTTCAGGTAGCCGTCAAAGCGCTGGCAGACGAAGACGGCAGCGGCAGCGATTACGAAGCATTGCGCCGCACCCTGCTGGCCCAGTTCGACCAGTTCAGCAAACTGAACAAAAAAATCCCCGCCGAAATGGTGGGCACCATTCACGGCATTGCCGACAACAGCCGCCTGGTGGACACCATCGCCGCCCATCTGCAGCTGAAGCTGGAGCAGCGTCAGGAAATTCTGGAAATCGTTGGCGTGGCCGAGCGCATGGAACACCTGTTGGGCCAACTGGAAGCGGAATTGGACATCCTACAGGTGGAAAAACGCATCCGCGGCCGCGTGAAACGCCAAATGGAAAAATCGCAGCGCGATTACTATCTCAACGAGCAGGTCAAAGCCATTCAAAAAGAATTGGGCGAAGGCGACGAGCGCGAAGAGCTGGAAAAGCTGGAACGGCAAATCCGCGAAGCCGGCATGAGCAAAGAGGCCGAAGAAAAAGCACTGGCCGAATACAAAAAGCTCGGCATGATGCCGCCGATGTCGGCCGAATCCACCGTGGTGCGCAACTACATCGACACGCTGATCGAGCTGCCGTGGCGTAAGAAAAGCAAGGTCAGCAAAGACATTGCCAAGGCCGATTTGGTGCTGAACGCCGACCACTACGGCCTGGAAAAAGTGAAAGAGCGGATTTTGGAATACTTGGCCGTGCAAAAACGCATGAACAAGCTCAAAGGCCCGATTCTCTGCCTGGTGGGCCCGCCCGGCGTGGGCAAAACCTCGCTCGGCCAGTCGATTGCCAAAGCCACCGGCCGCAAATATGTGCGCATGGCCTTGGGCGGCGTACACGACGAGAGCGAAATCCGCGGCCACCGCCGCACCTATATCGGCTCGATGCCGGGCAAAATCATGCAGAACATGATCAAAGTGGGCGTAAAAAACCCGCTGTTCCTGCTCGATGAAATCGACAAACTCGGCCGCGATTTCCGCGGCGACCCGGCCGCCGCCCTGCTCGAAGTGCTGGACCCCGAGCAAAACCATTCTTTCGCCGACCACTACATCGAAGTCGATTTCGACCTCAGCGACGTGATGTTCATCGCCACCTCCAACAGCATGGACATCCCGCCCGCCCTGCTCGACCGCATGGAAATCATCCGTCTGTCGGGTTATACCGAAGACGAAAAAGTCAACATCGCCATGCAGTATCTGGTGCCCAAGCAGATCGAGCGCAACGGCGTGAAAACCGGCGAAATCGACATTCGGGAAAGCGCGGTGCGCGATATCATCCGCTACTACACCCGTGAAGCCGGCGTGCGCTCGCTCGACCGCGAAATCGCCAAAATCTGCCGCAAAGTGTTGATGAAACAAGTATTGGCGGAAAACAAAAAAGCCGCCGGCGCCAAACGCAGCGCCAAAACCCAAACCGTGGTGGTGGATGCGAGCAACTTAAACGACTACCTGGGCGTGCGCCGCTTCGACTACGGCGTGGCCGAAAACGAAAACCGCATCGGCCAAGTGACCGGCTTGGCCTGGACCGAAGTGGGCGGCGAGCTGCTGACCATCGAAGCCGCGGCACTGAAAGGCAAAGGCAATATCGTGCGTACCGGCAAACTCGGCGACGTGATGCAGGAGTCGATTTCAGCTGCTTGGAGTGTGGTACGCTCGCGCGCCGAAGTGCTGGGCATCGCACCGGATTTCTACGAAAAACACGACATCCACGTGCACGTGCCGGAAGGTGCCACGCCGAAAGACGGCCCCAGCGCGGGCATCGCCATGACCTTGGCCATGGTTTCCGCCCTCACCGGCATTCCGGTGCGCGCCGATGTGGCGATGACCGGCGAAATCACGCTGCGCGGCGAAGTGCTGCCCATCGGCGGCCTGAAAGAAAAACTGCTGGCGGCCCTGCGCGGCGGCATCAAACATGTGCTGATTCCGAAAGACAATGTCAAAGATTTGGAAGAAATCCCCGACAACGTCAAAGAAGGGCTGGCCATCCATCCCGTGCGCTGGATAGACGAAGTGCTGTCGTTCAGCCTGGAATACCAACCCGAGCCTTGGCAGGCTCCCACAGAACCGGCCGAACCTGAAACCGGCAAAGGCGGCAGCCGTGCCACCAAGCATTGAGGCTACCTGAAAACCTCCGCCGCTTTGGCGGAGGTTTTTTGTTGCGGGAAGGGCAAAGCACGGCGCCAATTGCGGTAAAACGCCCGCCGGCCCTATATATTCGCTTGACACGGCGATTTTGAGCTTGATATAAAGCGCCTACCGTTAAAGGGTGCAATACACCGGCTGCTTGAAGTCGGCATATTGTTGATTATTCCTCCAACAGAAAGGGACTTATTGTGAACAAGTCTGAATTGATTGAAGCAATTGCCAAAGAGGCCGACATCTCCAAAGCCGCTGCCGGTAAAGCGCTGGACGGTATGACCAATGCCATCACTGCCGCCCTGAAACAAGGCGACACCGTTACCTTGGTAGGCTTCGGTACTTTCTACGTCGGCGAACGCGCCGAACGTAAAGGCCGCAATCCGAAAACCGGCGCCGAGTTGACCATTCCGGCCGCCAAATCGCCGAAATTCCGTGCCGGCAAAGCATTGAAAGATGCCCTGTAAACCATTCGGTACACACATACGCCGCATTATCTGAAAAGACAGGCCTATCGCCTGTCTTTTTGCTTGCCGTTTTCAGGTAGCCTGATTCCACGCACAAACCGATTGAAGCTGAGACCTTTGCAAAGTCCCCAGATGTGGATGCTGTTCAAGGCGTAGCAGCGCAGCGAGCGTGAACGCCAGGAATCCCTGTGGGACAGACATATCATACAGATAGGCAAGCGAGCGAGCAGTACCCATAGGGCATAAACGCACAACGCAGAAATGCGCCGCAGATGGACGTTTTGCAAAGGTCTCAGGCTACCTGAAAAGGCTTCCCGCCTCCCCACACAAGCAATTGCCCGCCTCGCGCCCAACCCTGCCGTTTTTCGCCCCGCCGCCTTGTGATATAGTGCGTCTTCCTTCTGCCCAGCGAGAATGCCATGAGTCTGCCGCCTACAGAACCACGCCCTACCCGCCGCGACACCCTGCGCAACAACAGCATTTATCTGCTGCCCAATTCTTTCACGCTGGCGGCCTTGTTTTGTGCCTTCTTCGCCATTACCCAATCCATGCACGGCCAATACCAAACCGCCGCCATCGCCGTTTTCATCGCCATGCTGCTCGACGGCATGGACGGCCGTGTGGCCCGCTGGACCAACAGCCAAAGCGCGTTCGGCGAACAGCTCGACAGCCTGGCCGATATGGTGAGTTTCGGCGTGGCCCCCGCCCTGATCGCCTACAACTGGCAACTGAACGAATTCGGCCGCATCGGCTATTCGGTGGCTTTCGTCTATTGCGCCTGTGCCGCGCTGCGCCTGGCCCTGTTCAACACCCTCATCGGCAAAGTGGACAAAAAATGGTTTATCGGCATCCCCAGCCCGACGGCCGCAGCTTTGGTGATCGGCCTGGTGTGGGTGGACCACAGCTTCGGCCGCCTGCCCGCCGTGCAATGGCTGTGCCTGCTGGTGACCCTGTTTGCCGGTTTGTCGATGGTGGTGCAGATCAAGTTTTGGAGTTTCAAAGAAATCAATGTCCGCCGCAAAGTGCCGTTTTTTGTGATGATTCTGGCCGTGGCGGCGCTTTTGGTGGTGGCTTTGGAGCCTTCGCTGGTGTTGTTCCTGCTGTTCTTGGCCTACAGCCTGTCGGGTTATGTGATGTGGCTGCTGGAATGGCGGGCCAAACGGCGGGCTACCTGAAACCCGCGCCCGCCCCAGCACAAAGCGGCAGCGGCCGCTTTGTTTATGGCCGCGCAATTGCCGGCCCGAGATGAGTGAGATTGAGGATAAAACACAATGTGGAGCATGGAAGTATTGCTGCCGCTGATGGCGGTGGGGGCTTTGGCCGGCTTTCTGGCCGGCCTTTTGGGCATCGGCGGCGGCATGGTGGTGGTGCCGATTGTGCTGTGGCTGCTGGATCAGCAGCAGATCGGCGGCGCCCACGCCCAGCATCTGGCCTTGGGCACATCTTTTGCCGTGATGGTGTTCACCACGTTTTCGGGCGCGCTGGCGCAGCACCGCAAAGGCGCGGTGCGCTGGGACGTGGTCAAACGCATGGCGCCGGCCATGGTGGCCGGCGGCCTGATCGGTTCGGCGGTATCGTCCTACCTGCCCACCCGCGGCCTGCAGATTTTCTTCATTGTGTTTGCCTATGCGGTGGCGGTACAAACCCTGCTGCGCTTCAAGCCCAAGCCGTCGCGCCAACTGCCCGGCACAGGCGGCCTGACTGCCACCGGCGGGCTGTTCGGTTTATTGTCGAGCTGGGTGGGCATCGGCGGCGGCTCGCTGTCGGTGCCGTTTATGCTTTATTGCAATGTGCCGCCGCATCAAGCCGTCGGCACGTCCAGCGGTTTGGCTTGGCCGATGGCGGTTTCCGGCGCGGTCGGCTATTTGGTATCGGGCTGGTCGGTGGCCGGTCTGCCAGAAGGCGCATTCGGCTTCTGGTATCTGCCTGCGGTGGCGGTATTGGCCGCCTGCACGGTGTTATTTGCCCCGCTGGGCGTGAAAACCGCCCACAGGCTGCCGCCCGATGCGCTGAAAACCGCCTTCGGCATTTTGCTTTTGCTGATTGCTTCGCAAATGTTGTGGAAATGGTGGATGGCATAAAGCAGATCCATGCCCCCAATGAATTTCAGGTAGCCTGTATGCAGAGTGCAGGCTACCTGAAAACTTTTCGCTGGAACAAAAACCGCTAAGCCCAATCCCAACGGTTTTTCCACGCACCGATAACCGCATCGGGATAACGGCTGCTGCCCAAGCTGCCGTTGTAGCGCGCCAATGCCCGCTGCAGATTGCCGTTTTCCACATTGCGGTAGTGGCGCAGAATGGTGCAGCCGTAACGCAAATTGGTGCGGATGTCGAAAAGATTATGTTCCGGCTTACCGATGTAGTTTTTCCAAAACGGCATCACCTGCATCAGGCCGCGCGCGCCTACGCCGCTGATGGCGTATTGGCGGAACGCGCTCTCCACCTGAATCAAACCCAGCACCATCTGCGTGTCCAAACCCGCCCGCACCGACTCGTATTGGATGTTGATCAACAAACGCCGCCGCGCCAGCACATCGGGCACATAGCGCGCCAAACGCAGCGACATATCGTTCAGCCAACGCGGCGCATCATAAGGATCGGCAAACACTAGCCGCGGCGGGTTGACATTGTTGACCGAATGGCGCATCACCGAAGCCACGTCGTCAGACAGGGTTTCTTCACGCTGGGCGCCGGCTCTCGCCACGGCCGGCAGCAGGCAGACGGCCGAGCAGGCGGCGGCAGACAGCAGCCAATGCCGGCGTTGCGGGCTCTGCGGCTGTTCCTCAGACATCTTCACCAAACCATTCCTTTACAAACAGGCCGTGATTATAAAACGGCGGACCGGGAAAAACATCAGCCCGAGACCTTTGCAAACCCCCCATCTGCGGCGCATTTCTGCGTTGTGCGCTGCTCGCTCGCTTGCCTATCTATATGATATGTCTGCACTCGCTGCGCTGCTACGCCTTGAACTGCATCCACATCTGGAGGGTTTGCAAAGGTCTCAGCCCGGCTTGCCCGATGGCCGGGTTTGTGCCGATTTGCCCGATAATCCGCTTGCCTTTGCCCGCGTTGGGCTTTACAGTTCGGCCTTCGCCACAGTACACCTTCGGGAGTCTTTTATGCAGCGAACGAAAACCGAATCCTGGCCCGCCATCGAAAGCAGCCGGCTGGAGGTCTTGCTTGCCCAAGACGAAGCCACTGTCGAAGCGGCCCAACGGTTGCGTTACGACATTTTCGCCCGCGAAATGGGCGCCAATATTGCCGGCCATGACGGCCGCGACATCGACCGCTACGATGCCTTCTGCCGCCACTTGGTGGTACGCGACAAACACAGCGGTGAAATTGTGGGCACCTACCGCCTCACCACCCAAGCAGCCGCCGAAGCCAACGGCGGCTGGTATTCCGCTTCCGAATTCGATTTGAGCCGCATCGAGAGTATTTTGCCCAAAGCGGTCGAGCTCGGCCGCGCCTGCGTGCATGCCGACTACCGCTCCGGCAGCACCATCTCCCTTCTTTGGATGGGGCTCACCCAGTTTATGAAGCTGAACCATCTGGACTACATGATCGGCTGCGGCAGCGTGGCCATGGCCGACGGCGGGCATGAAGCCGCCAGCCTGTTCCGCTACATCGAACAGCACCACTACGCGCCGGAAGAATACCGCGTTTTCCCCAAACACCCCCTGCCGCTGGACGAGTTGCGGCAAGACCTGCCGGTGACTCCCCCGCCGCTCTTAAAAGGCTATTTGCGTGCCGGCGTATGGATTTGCGGCGAGCCGCACTGGGATCAGGATTTTAAAACCGCCGATATGCTGGTGATGATGCCGATGTGGCGCATCCATCCGCGCTATGCCAAACATTTTGTCCGTTGAGGCAGCCGCATGAGCACCCTTCGTTTGTGGCTGCGCCTGATCGGCATCGGCGGCGTGATTGCTTGGGGCTGCATTCAGGTAGCCCTGTTTTTCAAACGCGAAGGCCGTCCGGGCCGCCAGCGGCGCGTGCGCGAGTGGTCGCGCCAGTGCATGCGCGTGTGCGGCGTGAAACTCAGCGTTTACGGCGCCGAGCGTTTTTTTGCTTCCGGCGGCCTGTTTATGGTGGGCAACCACGTTTCCTGGCTGGATATTTTCGCCGTCAATTCCGTGCATGCGGTGCGCTTTGTGGCCAAAGAGGAAGTGCGCAGCTGGCCTGCCGTCGGCTGGCTGGCGGCACGGGCGGAAACCGTGTTCATCCAACGCAACAACCGCCGCTCCTCGCAACAGGTGCGCGACATCCTGTTGCAGATTTTGGCCGAAAGCGACTACACCGTGGTTTTCCCCGAAGGCACCAGCACAGACGGCACCGAGCTCAAACCCTTCCGCAGCAATCTGTTTGAAGCCGCCGTACAAAGCGGGCAGGACGTGTGGCCGATTGCCCTTTATTACCCGAAAGCAGACGGCAGCCCGAACACCGATATGGCCTACTTCGGCGACCTCAGCATGTGGCAGTCGTTCTGCCGCATCCTGCCGCAAAAGCAAAGCGAAGTGGCGCTGTATTTTCTCGAACCGATTGCCGTGGCCGGCAAAACCCGCCAGCAGATTTGTGCCGAAGCCGAAGCCCAAGTGGCCGCCAAACTGGCCGAACTGCAGGGCAAATCCGTTGCCGAACTGATGGCCGCCTCCGGCCGCTCCCCCGCACCGGCAGAGGCTACCTGAAAACAGGCTGCCTGAAAGCCTTTCAGGTAGCCTTTATGCTGCGGCGCGTTTACAATACGCGCTTTATTTTTTCCGTTTATTCGCGCCCATCATGTTAGACATCCAACGCCTTCGCAACGATTCTGCCGCCGTCGCCGCCAAGCTGGCCGCCCGCGGCTTCGCTCTTGACACCGCCGCCTTTGAAGAGCTGGAAAGCCGCCGCAAAGCCCTGCAAGTGAAAACCGAAGACTTGCAGGCGCGCCGCAACAGCGTGTCCAAACAGATCGGCGCCCTCAAAGGCCAAGGCAAACACGCGGAAGCCGAAGCGGCCATGGCCGAAGTGGCGGCCATCAAAAGCGAATTGGAACAAACCGATACCGACTACCAAGCGGTGCAGAAACAGCTGGACGACTGGCTGCTGGTCATCCCCAACCTGCCCCACGACAGCGTGCCCGCCGGCCGCGATGAAAACGACAATGTGGAAGTGCGCCGCGTCGGCAGCCCGCGCCAATTCGATTTCGAAGTCAAAGACCACGTTGACTTGGGCGAAAAGCTGGGGTTGGACTTCGAAACCGCCGCCGCCCTCTCCGGCGCCCGCTTCAGCCTGATGAAAGGCCCCATCGCCCGCCTGCACCGCGCCCTGGCGCAATTCATGCTCGACACCCATACCCAGCAGCACGGCTACACCGAGTGCTACACCCCCTATATCGTCAGTGACAGCACCCTCTTGGGCACCGGCCAGCTGCCGAAATTCGGCGAAGACCTCTTTCACGTTACCCGCGGCGGCGACGAAAGCAAACTCGGCCAATACCTGATTCCCACCGCCGAAGTCACCCTCACCAACACCGTGCGCGAGCGTATCGTGCCGCAAGAGGCGCTGCCGATCAAACTCACCGCCCACTCGCCCTGCTTCCGCAGCGAAGCCGGCTCGCACGGCAAAGACACCCGCGGCCTGATCCGCCAGCACCAGTTCGACAAAGTGGAAATGGTGCAAATCGTCCACCCCGACACGTCTTACGCCGCCTTGGAAGAAATGGTGGGCCACGCCGAAAAAATCCTGCAGCTGCTTGAGCTGCCCTACCGCGTGATCGTACTGTGCACCGGCGACATGGGCTTCGGTGCCAGCAAAACCTACGACCTCGAAGTGTGGGTGCCCGCGCAAAACACCTACCGCGAAATCTCCAGCTGCTCCAATTGTGAAGACTTCCAAGCCCGCCGCATGAAAGCCCGCTTCAAAGACGAAAACGGCAAAAACCGCCTGCTGCACACCCTCAACGGCTCCGGCCTCGCCGTCGGCCGCGCCTTGGTGGCGGTGCTGGAAAACCACCAACAGGCAGACGGCAGCATCGCCATTCCGCCCGCCCTGCGCCCCTATTTGGGCGGCGCCGAAAAACTGGTGCCCTAAACCGCCAACGCACAAAAGGCTACCTGAAAACAGCTGCTCCATGCCGGCACGCCTTTCAGGTAGCCTTTGCCATCATCCACCATGATTGATCTGCACTGCCATTCCCATGTTTCCGACGGCGCCCTGCCGCCGCGCGAAGTGGTGCGCCTCGCCCACGCCAACGGCTGTACCCTGCTGGCCCTCACCGACCACGATCACACCGGCGGTTTGGCCGAAGCGCGGCAGGAGGCCGACCGTTTGGGCTTACGGCTGATCAACGGCGTAGAAATTTCCGTCAGCTGGCGCGGCCGCACCATCCACATTGTCGGCCTCAATTTCGACGAGCCCGATCCCGGCCTGCAAAATCTGCTCGCCCAACTGCGGCAAGGCCGCCTCGAGCGCTTCGCCCGCATTGCCGACAAGCTGGCCGCCAAAGGCATAACCGGCGCCTACGAAGGTGCTTTGGCGCTGGCCGCCAATCCCGAAATGGCCAGCCGCACCCATTTGGCGCAATGGCTGGTGGCGCAAGGCCATGTGCGCAACAAACAGCAGGCTTTCACCAAATATCTGGGTGACGGCAAAAGCGCCGCCGTGCGTCACGAATGGGCCAGCCTCGAGTCCGCCGTCGGCGCCATCACCCAAGCCGGCGGCATGGCCGTGATCGCCCACCCCATGCGCTACCCGCTCTCCGCCACCGCCAAACGCCACCTGATTGAAGCCTTCGCCGCCTGCGGCGGGCGCGCCATGGAAGTACACAGCGGCGCCTGCAACCTGAACGACCGCCTAAACTACGCCCTGCTGGCCGAACGCTACGGCCTGCTGGCCTCCTGCGGCAGCGACTTCCACCGTACCGGCGATTACGGCAGCGGCATACTCGGCGCCTGCCCGCCCCTGCCCGCCAACTGCCGTCCGGTTTGGGAAGCCTTCGGTTAAATACCACGTTGAATAGCCCGTCCAAACCGCAGCAGTCCCGCTTTAGAACCTGTTCATCGGCACAGCCTGAGCCGGGCTTTTCAGGTAGCCTGAGGCCTTTTTATCGCGCCAGACAAACCCGACAATCAGTTTTGCCTGCCAACAAGTGCCTATGGTTTTGCCCGCATTCCAGGCTACCTGAAACCGGGCAAAACCATCTGCCGCCCCTTATGCCTCTTGGCGCCAAATTCTGTCCGTCTCCACCACCGCCGCCCACAATAACTGCTTTTGCTGCCGATTCAGCTGCTTAATGCGCCACTCTTCCCTGCCTGCTGCCGAACGGCTCAAACCCACGCTCAGCAAACGCATTTCCTTCACCCCGCGCGAACGGGTATAGCGGGCCGCTTGGCCGGCACAATGCGCCGCCCAACGCAAGGCCGGCCGGTTACTGATGCCGCAATAGAAAGTGTCGTCGGCACAGCGGATCAGGTACACGCACCACTGATTGGCCGCTTCGGCTTTGCATACGTCTGCGGCTGTATTCCCGCAATCAAGCGATTGATCCATATCCTATTTCCCGCATCCTGCATACCACTCAATCAACTTACCCACTTGGCGGCTCTACCTGTCGTTACTGCGCCAAACCATTCGCAGCAGATGCCCTCAGGGCATAGGCGTGCAACGGCTTAGACGCAAGAAATTCTTGCAAGACAGGCATATCACCCACATACCGCTCGATATGCACTGCACACCCAAGTGCTGCCAAGGTTTCGTGTGTTTCAGCAGCTATTGAATATAGTTAAAGGCTACCTGAACCCTTTTCACTGCGCAGAAACTGCGGAGCTAATAAGGTTTCAGGTAGCCTTTTCATGATCAGGAAAAAGCCCTTAGGGTTCGCGTTTGTCCTGTTCGGTGTTGTGCGGCTTTCCGGCTACGGGGGCTTCTGCAGCGGGCGCCGCTTCAACCGGCTGTGCGGCGTTTTCCTGTTCTTGTGTGGGCACGGCGGGCGTTTCGTCAGATTCGCCGGTTTCGCCGTCTTCTTTGCGGATGTTGTGGCTGTAGTCTTTCGGTGGGCTGGGCTGTTTGCCGGCCATGATTTCCAGCACTTGGTCGCGGTCTATGGTTTCCCACTCCATCAATGCCCGGCACATGGTTTCCATCTTGTCGCGGTTTTCGTCCAAGATTTTGTAGGCCACCGCATATTGCTCATCGAGAATGCGGCGCACTTCGGCATCCACTTCCTGCTGGGTTTTCTCGGAAATATGCTGCGAGCGGGTGATGCTGCGGCCGAGGAACACTTCGCCCTCGTTTTCGGCATACACCATGGCCCCCATTTTATCACTCATGCCGTAGCGGGTGACCATTTCGCGGGCGATTTGGGTGGCGCGCTCGAAATCGTTGGAAGCACCGGTGGAAATGCGGCCGACATAAATGTCTTCGGCAATCCGACCGCCGTACAGAATCGAAATCTGGTTCAGCATCTGGTCTTTATACATGCTGATGCGGTCACGCTCCGGCAGCTGCCAGGTCAGGCCCAAGGCGCGGCCGCGCGGCATGATGGTGACTTTGTGCACCGGGTCGGTGCCTTCTAGGCTTTCCGCCACAATAGCGTGGCCGGATTCGTGGTAGGCGGTGGCGCGTTTTTCGTCTTCGTGCATCACCATGCTGCGGCGCTCGGGGCCCATATAGATTTTGTCTTTGGCGTCTTCAAAATCGCTCTGATCGACTTTGGTTTTGTTGCGGCGGCCGGCAAACAGCGCTGCTTCGTTGACCAAGTTGGCCAAATCGGCACCGGAAAAACCGGGCGTGCCGCGTGCCAAAGACACCAAATCCACGGAAGCATCCAGCGGTACTTTTTTGGCGTGCACCTTCAAAATCTGTTCGCGACCACGGATATCGGGCAGCGGCACCACCACCTGGCGGTCGAAACGGCCGGGGCGTTGCAAGGCGGGGTCGAGCACATCGGGGCGGTTGGTGGCGGCAATCACAATCACGGTTTGGTTGCTTTCAAAGCCGTCCATTTCCACCAACAGCTGGTTGAGGGTTTGTTCACGTTCGTCGTTGCCGCCGCCCAAGCCGGCGCCGCGCTGGCGGCCGACGGCGTCGATTTCGTCGATAAAGATGATGCAGGGGGCGTTTTTCTTGGCCTGCTCAAACATATCGCGCACGCGGGAAGCGCCCACGCCGACAAACATTTCCACGAAGTCGGAACCGGAGATGCTGAAGAAGGGCACGCCTGCTTCGCCGGCAATCGCTTTGGCGAGCAGGGTTTTGCCGGTACCGGGGCTGCCGGCCAGCAAAATGCCGCGCGGCACACGTCCGCCCAGGCTTTGGTAGCGGTTGGGCGCTTTCAGGTAATCCACGATTTCCTGCACTTCTTCTTTGGCTTCGTCGCAGCCGGCCACATCGGAAAAGGTGACTTTATTGGCATCTTTGTCCAACAGCTTGGCGCGGCTTTTGCCGAAGGAGAAGGCACCGCCTTTACCGCCGCCTCCGGTTTGCATGCGCATGAAGTAAAACCAGGCGGCAATCAACAGCAATACGGGCAGCAGGCTGAAAAAGAGGCTGCCCAGCATACTGGGTTTCTCTTCGGGGATTACCTTTACGTCCACGTTTTTGCCCAACAGGGTTTCGATCAGCTTGTCGTCCAGCGGGGCGTTGGTGAAGAACTGGGTTTTGTCGGTGCGCTCGCCTTTGATCACATAGCCGGTCACCACCGAACCTTCGATGTGCACGCTGCTGATTTCGCCTTTGTTTACCTGCTGGATAAACTGCGAGTAGTTGATTTGCTGTTTGTTTTCCTTCTCGCCCAACAAGGCTTGTGCCGAGGCGAAAATAACCCCGGCCAAAACCAGCCAGACCAAAAGCGTTCTTACGGTGTTACGCACGGTAACAAGCTCCTATTGATGTAAAGTGGAGCAGAATAAATACAGGGTGGGGTTAAGTTTGGGCTACCTGAAAACCCGCATGGCTTGTTTTCAGGTAGCCTGGATTATTCCCCGAGTTTGTTGCGCCCCAACAAATAGGTTTCGCTGGAGCGGTCGCGCGAGGCCTTGGGCTTGCGCACCTGCACTTGGGCGAATACTTCGCGCATGGCCTGCACATATTCCTGATAACCCGCGCCCTGAAACACCTTCACCAGCATATTGCCGCCGGGCTTCAGATGGTTGGCGGCAAAGTCCAAGGCCAACTCGCACAAGTGATAGCTGCGCGCCTGATCGCTGACTGCGTGGCCCGACATATTGGGTGCCATATCGCAAATTACAAGATCCAAACTGCGCCCGTCCAACAAGGCTTCCAATTCGGCCAACACCGCATCTTCGCGGAAGTCGCCCTGAATAAACGATACGCCCTCCACCGGCTCCATCGGCAGAATGTCCAAAGCGAACACGCGCCCGCTTTTGCCGGCCAACTTGGCCGCCACCTGCGACCAGCTGCCCGGGGCGCTGCCCAAGTCGGCCACCACCGTGCCCGGCTTGATTAATTTGTCTTTTTCATTGATTTCTAAAAGCTTGTATGCGGCACGCGCGCGGTAGCCGTCTTTCTGCGCCTGATGCACATAAGGATCGTTCACGTGCTCGTGCAGCCACGCTTTGGAAGATTTGGAACGCACCGCCATCACTGCCTGCATTGTCGCGGATTCAAAACAGGCGGCATTGTAGCCTATAAATGGCGCAGGCGGGCACGGGCATTTTCAAATTCAAAGGCGCCCATAGCAACGCTTTACCGCGGCAGGGCTTTCAGGTAGCCTTGGCGCCTTTTTGTGACGACACGCCCTGTTTGAATCGCTGATGCCATGAACGCTTATTCCACCCGCCCCGCCGCATTCGGCCTGATTGCCGGCTGCATTATTTTCGGCCTCGGCAGCCTGATTGTGGCCGCGGTGCCGGTGGGGGCGTATGCCATCGCCTTTTGGCGGCTGGCGGTGGCCGCGGTGGTGTTTTATTTACTGCTGCGGCTGCAAGGGCGTCGTCTGCCGGCCAGCCGCCGCGCCCGCGTGTTTGCTCTGTTGTCGGGCACGTTTTTGGGCGTGGATTTGGCCTTGTGGCACGAAAGCATTTATGCGGTGGGCCCCGGCATCGCCACCCTGCTCAACAGCCTGCAGATTTTCTTTTTGGCCGCCATCGGCTTTGTGTGGTTCGGCGAGCGGCAAAGCCGGCTGCAACTGTTCAGCCTGCTGCTGGCCGTGGCGGGCGTGGCCCTGATTGCCAGCCCCGAATTCGGGCGCAACCAACACGCGGCTTGGGGCCTGATCAGCGGCATTGTTTCCGGCAGCATGCTGGCCGTTTCGATGACGTTTGTACGCAAAACCCATGAAGCCGAGCCGACGCCCCTGCTGCCGCTGATGCTGCTGGTGAGCCTCGGCGGCATGGCGGCCATGCTGCTGCCGGCCTGGTGGTTCGACCAAGGCCGGCTTTATCCCACTCAGGCGCGCGACATCGGCCTGATTCTGATTTACGGCGCAGTGATGCAATGCCTGGCTTGGGGCTTGATTGCCCATGCGATTCCGAAACTCTCGCTGGCGCTCACCGGCCTGCTGCTGCTGTCCGAACCGGTGGCCGCCCTGCTGATTGACGCCTGGGTGCTCGGCAAAGCGATTGATGGCTGGCAATGGGCCGGCGCGGCCTTAACCTTGGCCGCCATTTATTTGGGCTCCGCATTCGGCAAACAGGCTACCTGAAAGCCTGAGACCTTTGCAAAACCCCCATCTGCAGCCAACGCTGCCGGCTACTTGCCCTGCCCCTTCACCGCCCCGCGCAGCAAGCGGTCGAGCACGGCGGTGGGTAAAATCCGTTTCAGATACCAAAACAACACCGTCGGCACCGTCACCAAATAACGGCGGCGCGGCTTCGGCGCAGTCAGCGCGGTCACACACACAGCGGCACAGGCGGCGGAAGACACGGTAAACGGCGCCGCATCGCCTTCTTTCTGCAAACGGTTGAGCTGGGCCTGATAAGCCTCGCGGTGTACGCTGCCTTCCATGTCGATGTATTGGCGGAATTTCGCCAAAGCATTGGGGCGGAAACGGGTGGCCACCGGCCCGGGTTCCACCAACACCACCTCAATGCCGCTGCCGGCTGTTTCGTGGCGCAGCGTGTCGCACATACCTTCCAACGCAAACTTGGTGCTGTTATACGCCCCGCGCCAAGGCATGGCGGCAAAACCCAGAATGCTGCTGTTCACCACAATCCGCCCGTGCCCCTGCCGGCGGAACAGCTTCATCGCCTCGACAATGCACTCCCAAGTGCCGAATACATTGGTTTCAAACTGGGCGCGCAAGGCTTCGCGCGGCACATCTTCCACCGCGCCGGTTTGGCCGTAGCCGGCATTGCAGAACAAGGCATCCAAAGTGCCGCCGGTTTGCTCGGCCACGGCGGCAAACGCAGCGGCAATCTGCGCGCTGTCGTCCACATCCAGCAGCAAAGCCTCCAAACCCTGCGCCTGCAAACGGCGCACATCCGCCTCCCGACGGCAGGAAGCGAACACCCGCCAACCCCGCGCCTTCATCTGCAGGGCGGTATCCAAACCGATGCCGCTGGAGCAGCCGGTGATCAATACGGATTTCATGATGCGTCCTTATCTTTCAGAAGCCGCGTATTATAATGCCGCGTGTATGCCGCTGCCATCGCGCCCCAATCTACCCGCTGCCTTCTGTTTTCAGGTAGCCTGAGACCTTTGCAACCCTCCAGATGTGGATGCAGTTCAAGGCGTAGCAGCGCAGCGAGCGAAGACATATCACATAGATAGGCAAGCGAGCGAGCAGTACCCATAGGGCATAAACGCACAACGCAGAAATGCGCCGCAGATGGGGGTTTTGCAAAGGTCTCAGCCTGCCGCTGAACACCGCCCTTTATATGGATACCTTCTGGCTGCTTACCGGCTTGGCCTTCTCCGCCTTGACTTCCGCCACCCTGTTGCCCGGCACGTCCGAAGCCGCCTTGCTGGCGGTGGTGCACGGCCGGGCCGACCTTGTTCTCGCCGCTTGGGGTGTAGCCACCGCAGCCAATACCGCCGGCAGCCTGGTGTCCTACACTCTCGGCCGTCTGCTGCCGCCCAAGCAGCACCCCGGCCGTGCGGCAGGCTACCTGAAACGCTACGGCAGCGTCTGTCTGCTGCTGGCCTGGGTGCCTTTTATCGGCGATGCCCTGCCGGTGGCGGCCGGCTGGTTGAGAATGAATGCCTGGCTGTGCGCCCTGATGCTGCTGATCAGCAAAGGCTTGCGCTATGCTTTCCTGATCGGCGGCTGGCAGCTGTTTTCCTGACGCAACCAGGCTTCACAGCATCGATGAATCTGTTACAATCCGCCGCATTTGAGTCGGCCTCCCGTCATTCTGCCACACATGAAAGAACACAAAGCCCGCAAACGCTTCGGGCAGAATTTTCTGCAAGACACCCGCATCATCCGCGACATCTTGGAAGCCGTGCGGCCGCAGCCGAACGACACCGTCATCGAAATCGGCCCCGGCTTGGCGGCCATTACCGAGCCGCTGGCCGCGAAGCTGAACACCCTGCATGTGTGCGAGATCGACCGCGACATCATCGCCCGCCTGAAAACCCTGCCTTTTGCCGGCAAATTGGTGATTCACGAAGGCGACGTGCTGCAATTCGATTTCCACAGCGTGCCCGGCCGCAAAAAAATCGTCGGCAACCTGCCCTACAATATTTCCACCCCGCTGCTGTTCCGCTTGAGCGAAGTGGCGCAAGAAGTGGAAGACATGCACTTTATGCTGCAGAAAGAAGTAGTGGAGCGCATGGTGGCCGCGCCCGGCAGCAACGATTACGGCCGCCTCAGCGTGATGTTGCAGTATTTCTTCGACATGGAAATGCTGTTTGAAGTGCCGCCCGAAGCATTCGTGCCGGCGCCGAAAGTGGATTCCGCCGTGGTGCGCATGATTCCGGTGCGCCACCGCCTCGGCGAAGCGCAAGATTTCGCCCATTTCGCACAGCTGGTTAAGCAAGCGTTCCACCAGCGCCGCAAGACCATACGCAATAATCTGAAAGACTTGGCCGGCGAAACCGATTTCGCCGCCGTCGGCATCGATCCGCAGCAGCGGGCCGAGCACATCCCTCCCAGGCAGTATGTGGCCCTCAGCAACCACCTCTGCCAAAACATAAAGCCAAAACCAATCACAGAGGAGCAAACAGATGATTAAATTCAAAAACGTACACAAATGGTTTAAAGACCTGCACGTGATCAACGGTGTCGATCTCGAAATCAACAAAGGCGAAGTGGTGGTGGTGTGCGGCCCGTCGGGCAGCGGCAAATCCACCCTGATCCGCACCGTCAACCAGCTCGAGCGCATTCAGGAAGGCGAAATCTGGGTGGACGGCATCAATGTGGCCGACCCCAAAACCGATCTGAATAAAGTGCGCGCCGAAGTGGGCTTTGTGTTCCAACACTTCAACCTCTATCCCCACCTGAGCGTGCTGGAAAACATCATGCTCTCCCCGATCAAAGTGAAAAAACAATCGCGCGAACAGGCCGAGAAAAAAGCCCTGGAACTGCTGGAGCGCGTGGGCCTGGCGCATAAAAAAGACGCCATGCCCGGCCAGCTTTCCGGCGGCCAGCAGCAGCGCGTGGCCATTGCCCGCGGCTTGGCAATGGAGCCGAATGTGATGCTGTTTGACGAACCCACCTCCGCGCTCGACCCCGAGATGGTGGGCGAGGTGCTGAAAGTGATGAAAGACTTGGCCATGAGCGGCATGACCATGATGTGTGTGACCCACGAAATGGGCTTCGCCCGCGAAGTGGCCGACCGCGTGATCTTCGTCGATCACGGCCAGATTGTGGAAATGGCCGACCCCGACACCTTCTTCACCAACCCGCAAAGCGAGCGCGCCCGCCAATTCCTCAATCAGGTGATGACGCACTAAAACAGCTGAACGCCTCCTGCGAAATCAACACAGGCTACCTGAAAACCGGCCAAGCAATCTTTTGCGAAACCGACTGTTTTCAGGTAGCCTGTTTCCCATTCCGACTGCTTCCGCCCAAGGAGAACCTTATGAAGAAAACCGCCGTCCTACTCCTCCTCTCCGCCGTTCTCAGCCTGCCCGCCGCAGCCGAACCGCTTCACTACCAAATCTTACGCTTCAGCGAAACCGTCAGCCGCGACGTGCCCAACGACTGGATGACCTTACGCCTGCGGGTACAGACCCGCCATGTCGATGCCGCCCAAGCCGCGGCCGGCACCACCCGCAAACTGAATATCCTGCAAAGCCACCTGCGCGCGCTCAGCGGCATCGAAAGCCAACTCCAATACCGCTCCGCCTATCCCGGCAGCGAAAGCGGGCAAAACGGCCGCAATCAGCGCATCTGGCAGGACGAAGCCGTACTGAGCGTGTCCGGTGCCGACTTCCAAGCCTTAGGCAAGCTGCTGGCGCAAAGCAGCGGCGAAGCGGTGGTGGATAATGTTAGCTTTTCGCTCAAACCGGCTACCCGCCAACGGATTGTCGAAACCCTGAGCACCGAAGCCCTGCGCCGCTTTCAAGAGCGGGCACAAGCCCTCAGCCAAACCATGGGTGGCAGCAGCTACAAAGTGGTGGAGGTGGACTTGGTGCAAACCATGCAGGCCGGCAGCCGGGCCTACCGGGCGCACGACATGGCTTATGCCGCCGCCACGCCGCCCGCTCCCGAGCAGGCTTTCGATACCCCGGGGCAAACCA
The DNA here is from genome assembly GCF_014054965.1 of Neisseria shayeganii. Classification (NCBI taxonomy): domain Bacteria; kingdom Pseudomonadati; phylum Pseudomonadota; class Betaproteobacteria; order Neisseriales; family Neisseriaceae; genus Neisseria; species Neisseria shayeganii. The sequence goes on from NZ_CP059567.1 coordinate 1,180,635, forward strand.
CCGTCAGCCAAACCGCCAGCGGTCGGGTGCAGTATCAATAGGTTTGGCCGTTCTTCAGACCAAAATACCGCTTTCAGGTAGCCTGAAAGCGGTATTTTCCTATTCTCAACGCCAGCGGTGTTATCGGGCGGCAGCCAAAGCCTGCTCCAAATCGGCGAGCAAATCGTCGATATGCTCAATGCCGATAGACAGGCGCACCATGTCTTCGCTCACGCCGGCAGCCTTCAGTTCTTCGGCGTTCAGCTGGCGGTGGGTGGTGCTGGCCGGGTGGGTGGCCAGCGATTTGGCGTCGCCGATGTTGACTAGGCGGGTAAACAGTTGCAGCGCGTCGATAAACTTGCCGCCGGCGTAAATGCCGCCTTTAATGCCGAAGCTGAGCAGGCCGGAGGCCTTGCCGGCGAAATCGCGTTCAATCAGAGCCTTGTAAGGGCTACCTGAAAGGCCGGGGTAGTTGACCCAAGCCACTTGCGGGTGGTTTTGCAGGAACTCAGCCACTTTCAAAGCATTGCTGCTGTGGCGCTCCATGCGCAGCGCCAGGGTTTCCAGGCCTTGCAGAATCAAGAAAACATTCATCGGGCTGATGGCGGCGCCGGTGTTGCGCAGCGGCACCACGCGGGCGCGGGCGATGTAGGCGGCGGAGCCGAAGTGTTCGCTGTAATTGACGCCGTGGTAAGACACGTCGGGCGTGGTCAGCACTTTGAAGCGTTCGCCTTTGGTCCAGTCGAATTTGCCTGCGTCGATAATCGCGCCGCCGATGCTGGTGCCGTGGCCGCCGATGTATTTGGTGAGGGATTCCACCACGATGTCGGCGCCCAGCTCAATCGGGCGGCACAAGGCGGGCGAAGCGACGGTGTTGTCCACCACCAAAGGCAGGCCTTGCGCGTGCGCGGCTTCGGCGAAGGCGCGGATGTCCACCACATTGATGGCAGGGTTGCCGATGCTTTCGCAGTAAACCAGTTTGGTGCGCGCGTCGGTGTGGGCGGCGATGTCTTCGGGCTTGGCCGGGTCGATAAAGCGCACTTCGATGCCTTGTTTGGGCAGGGTGTGGGCAAACAGGTTGAAGGTGCCGCCGTATAAGGTTTTGGTGGCGATGATGTTGTCGCCCGCTTCGGCGATGGTTTGGATGGCATAAGTAATCGCCGCCATGCCGCTGGCCACGCACAAGGCGGCAATGCCGCCTTCCAAGGCCGCCAACCGCGCTTCCAAAACGGCGGTGGTGGGGTTCATGATGCGGGTGTAGATATTGCCGGCCACGTTGAGGTTAAACAAATCGGCGCCGTGCTGGGTGTTGTCGAAGGCGTAGCTGGTGGTTTGGTAAATCGGCACCGCGGCGGCTTTGGTGGTGGGATCGGGCTGGTAGCCGGCGTGAATGGCTTGGGTTTCGAGTTTCACGAATAATGTCTCCATAACAAAAAATAAGCAGCATGATACGCTGGCAGTATTCGGATCTGGCAGGTGTGCTAAAGCACAAGCCGCTATACACAGATGATAACAAAAATTAATGGTTTATTCCGTGCCGCAATCCAAACCGTCACTACATCCGCTCATGCGGTGGGTACATTTTTCCGGATGGTTGGGGGCATATTTGGCGCAAGGGAGGTGGGGAACAAAGCGATGCGCATCATCCAAGTGTCGCAGTGCCGATGGGCAATGGTGCTGCTTGAGCCAATCGGCCACGGCATTGGCATCATCCAATAAAAACGCACCGACTTCACGCATTTTCTGCAAAGCCGCCGCCACGGTATCTTCGGCAATACCGCGGCAGGACGCCAGATTCACCAAAACCTGCCAATTGCCGTAACGGCACAGCTGCACCACGGTTTCTTTGACTGAATAATCGGTTGCCAAACCTCCGACAATCAAACAATCCGCTTGGCGCACCTGTAACCACTCCAACAAACCGGTGCTCAACGTTTCCGCAGTATCATGAAAGCAGCAGCCGTAAGGATGCATATTTCTATCCAGGCCCTGGTGTACCAAAAAATCATATTCTTCGGGTTGGGGCAAGCCTGGCAGCGGCAGAAAGCCCGCCGTCCCTACTTCAGCATGGCGCACCCAAGTTTGATCCGCATTGGGATAATCCAATTTGCGCCCCATCTGCTCGGGTTGCTCGACCACCCACACAGCATTGGGGCCGTGTGCATCTCGGGTCAAAACGCGCCAATGTGCCAAAGCGGCGTTACGGTTCAACTCAGGAGCAATCAAATCCCCACCGGCCACCGGCAATTCATCCGGACAAAAAGGCGAAAAAGCCCGTTGGGCATTGATATCAATGGAGATAATCGACATGACTACTTCCTTTAAGTAATATAAATAATAGTTAATTTAGCGATATTATAGTTAAATAGAGTTAATATGCAAACAAGCATTGACTTTAATTTATTTGCTCAAATAAAGGCAAAGCGCTATCTTTAAAGAGCGTGCACATAGCATCAAAACGCTTTGCCATACAGGCTGAACCTTCAAAAGCCCACAGCACACGCCTGTTGGCGACACAGCTCAAAACGGCATCAAACAAAATCAGAAAGACCCAAGATGCCAAACCGCAAAATTGCTTCTCGGCATTTTTCCTTTCAATTAGACCCATTCCACCTTCACCCACAACAAACCGCGGCCCAAAGGACATTCGGGATAATTTTTTATCTTGAGTGCGCTTGGGGTGCTTTTACATGATGGCTACGTCGAAAGTAGTAGTCTAGCTATCTCTTTTCGCCGTTTTGCCATGCTTTGTATGCATTCAAATCTGATTTGGCCTGCTTTACCATGCGGACATCAGGCCGGTATGGCCGCATCAATCAAGCCCGGGCAGGCTACCGAGAGTTGGCCCGCAGCAGGAGACACACACCATGGCACTCACATCCGTTAGCGAACTGCAAACCCTGATCCGCGAACACATTGCCCGCGCCCCGCGCTTGCCCGAAACCGAACATCTCCCCGTTGCCCAAAGCATCGGGCGTGTTTTAGCGGCCGACATGGTGTCCGCCCTCAACATCCCCGCCACCGATATCTCCGCCATGGACGGCTATGCTCTGCCTGCCGGTGCCGCAGCCGGCAGCCGTTGGCGGGTAGTCGGCGAATCTGCTGCCGGCAAACCTTTTTTCAGCAGTCTGCCCGAAGACGGCTGCATCCGCATCATGACCGGCGCTGTGGTGCCGGCAGGTTGCGCCTGCGTGGTCTTGCAGGAACATACCGAAACCGACGGCGACGCTATTTTACTCACTCAAGAAGTTGCCACTGGCGCCAATATCCGCTACGGCGGGGAGGAAGTGGCCGCAGGGGATACCGTCCTCAGCGCCGGACGCATTCTACGCCCTGCCGACGTGATGCTTTTGGCCGCCCTCGGCATCGGCCAAGTGCCGGTTTACCGCAAAATCCAAGTGGCGGTATTGTCCACCGGCGACGAACTGCACGAGCCGGGCACGCCGGTTACCGACTGCGGACAAGTGTACGACAGCAACCGCCACACCCTGATGGCCCGTTTGGCGACCATGCCGGTGGAAATTTTGGATTTGGGGCAGGCGGCCGACGACTTGGAAGGCGTGCTGCACACTTTAGACGAAGCCGCCCGCTTGGCCGACGTGGTGATCACTTCCGGCGGCGTATCGGTGGGCGAGTACGACTATATGCGCGAAGCGGTTGACCGCTTGGGCGCCATCCACCACTACAAAGTAGCCATCAAGCCGGGTAAGCCGTTTGTGTTCGGCCAAATGTTGAGAACTTGGTATTTCGGCCTGCCCGGCAACCCGGTTTCCGGCTATGTTGGCTTCGATCTGTTTTTGAAAGCCGCTTTGTGGCAGCTGTGCGGCGCGCAGGAAATTCCCCAGCCTTTACGTATGCAAGCTAATCTGACCCAAGCGGTAAAAAAATCGCCCGGCCGCATGGACATCCAGCGCGCCGTGCTCACGCCAACCGCCGACGGCACATGGGAAGCCGCGCCTGCCGGCGAGCAGGATTCCCACCGTGTGTGGGGCGTCAGCAGAGCCAACGGTTATATTGTTTTGCCGGCCGAATCCGGCAACCTGCCGGCTGGCAGCACCGTTACCGTCCAACCGTTCACCGAGGCTTTCTTATGAATCCGCTGACCGATCCTTTCAACCGGCGGCTCACTTATTTACGCCTGTCGGTAACCGATTTGTGCAATTACCGCTGTACCTATTGCCTGCCCGAAGGCTATGCCGGCAAAGCCAAGCCTGACGAACTGAGGCTACCTGAAATCGAGACTTTGATTCAAACCTTCGCCCAAAGCGGCACCCGCAAAATCCGCCTCACCGGCGGCGAACCCACTTTGCGGCGTGATTTGGCCGACATCATTGCCATCTGCCGCGCCCAACCGCAAATCGAAAGCGTGGCGCTGACCACCAATGCGTACAAGCTGGCCAAACTGTTTCCGGCCTACCGCGCCGCCGGCATCGACAAATTGAACATCAGCATCGACAGTTTCGACCCGGAAGTGTTTTACCAAATCACCGGCAAACGGGAATGCAGCAACATCGTGCGCGCTTTGGACGGCATCTTGGAACAGGGCTTTTACGGCATCAAAGTGAACACCCTGCTGCTGCGCCGCTATATGGCGCGCACCTTGCCCGATGCCCTGGATTTCGTGCGCCACCGCCCGGTTACCCTGCGCTTTATCGAGCTGATGCAAACCCGGGACAATACGGCCTTTTTTGGCGAACAGCATTTTTCGGCCGCCACCCTGGAAGCCGGCCTACAAGCCGAAGGCTGGCAGCTGGTGCCGCGTTCGGCGCATGCCGGCCCGGCCAGGGAATACCGCCACCGCGATTTTGCCGGCGGCATCGGCTTCATTGCGCCTTACAGCAAAGATTTCTGCCAAAGCTGCAACCGCCTGCGCGTGAGTGCACAGGGCAAAATGCACCTATGCCTGTTCGGCGGCATCGCCTATGATTTGCGTCCCTGGCTGCGCAGCGGCGACCAAACCGGCCTGCGCCAGCACCTACACGATCTGATGGCGGAAAAACCGGAACATCACTTCCTGCACGACCGCAAATTCGGCCTAATCCGCGATTTGTCGATGATCGGCGGTTGAGATGGCCGGCACTGCTACACAATACGAGCCTTTGCTGATTCTCTGCGGCGGCCTCAGCCGCCGCATGGGCACGCCCAAAGCCTTGCTGCCCTTCCGCGGCCACACCCTGATACACAAACTGGTCTCGCAAACCCACCCCCAGCGCCCCATCTGGCTGGCCGCTGCCGGCCAAAGCTATGCCGACACCGGCCGCGCACATTATCTCCACGACGCCCTGCCAGAACGGCAAGGCCCGCTGGCCGCCATTTTGCCGGCACTGCAAGAAACATACTGCCAAGGCCGAGCCGGCATTTACGTACTGGCCTGCGACACCCTGCTGCAACCCGAAGCAATCATCAAACTGCTGGCCCAAGGCGCCGGCCGCCCTGCTTGGCAACAGGGCATTACCCTGTTGGCCGATGCGGACAGCGGCCGTATTCATCCGCTGATGTCGCATTGGTCGGCGGCTGTGCGGCAGGATTTACAGGCGTATCTGGCACAAGGCGGCCGCAAAGTCAGCGCCTGGCTGGATACGCAGACCTGCCAAACCATTACCATGCCCCAAACTTGGCAGGCGGTATCCAATTTCAATACGCCTGTCGATTTCGAACACGCCCTAGCAGCCGCCCAAGCGCTGCCCGAGGCTACCTGAAAAACTTCCCGAGCCGCATCAGGCTACCTGAAAAAACGGAGGATTGGATGTCACTCACCCATTTAGACGAACACAGCCGCAGCCGCATGGTGGATGTTGGCGATAAAGCCAGCACCCGCCGCGTGGCAGCCGCCGAAGGCTGGGTAGTTTTCCCGCCAGATGTGTATGCCCAAATCCAGGCCGCCAACGGCCAAACCGCCAAAGGCGCCGTAATCGAGGTGGCCCGTCTGGCCGGCATCATGGCCGCCAAAAACACCGCCCAGCTGATTCCGCTGTGCCATCCGATGATGCTGGAGCGCTGCCGGGTGGACTTAAACTATGAAGACGATGCCCACCGGCTGCACATCTGCGCCGAAGTGGCGGTATCGCACAAAACCGGTGTGGAAATGGAGGCGCTGACGGCGGTATCGGTGGCGGCGCTGACCGTATACGACATGACCAAGGCGCTCAGCCACGACATCCGCATCGAACAAATCCGCCTGGTTCACAAATCCGGAGGCAAACATGACTTCAAGCGCTGAACCCCGCCGCATCACCGTTCTCTATTTTGCCGCCCTGCGCGAGCAAAGCGGCAAAGAACGGGAAGAGCGGCTCACCCATGCCGCGGATGCGGCCGCCCTCTACGCCGAACTGGCCGCCGAATACGGTTGGGACTTGCCGCAAAGCCGCCTGCGCGCCGCGGTCAACCACACCTTCTGCCCGTGGCAGCAAACTTTACAAAACGGCGATACCGTTGCCTTTATTCCCCCCATTGCCGGAGGCTGATATGTTTTTTGATCTAACCGAACAAGCCATAGACGCCACTGCTTTGCGCCGGCATTTGCTCGACAACGAACAATGCGGTGCATTTACCTGTTTTGAAGGCTGGGTACGCCGCCAAAACGACGGCAGCCGGGTGGATTACTTGGTGTACAGCACCTATGAAGCCTTGGCCCGCAAACAGGGCGAAGCGGTATTGGCACAAGCCAAACAGCGGTTTGCCATCGAAGACGCCGTTTGCGTCCACCGTTACGGCCACCTGGAAGTGGGCGAAATGGCGGTATGGGTAGGCGTCACCGCCGGACACCGCGATGCTGCTTTTGCCGCCTGCCGTTTCATTATCGACACCATCAAAGCCGAAGTGCCGATTTGGAAACAGGAGTTCTACAGCGACGGCCAAGCATCGGCCTGGCTGGCCAATCCCGAAGGACTGCCGGCGGAATAGTTACCGCCCTTCCCGCAAACGGCATACTGCCGCCACGCCTTGTCCGACTACAAGCCGTGGCGGTTTTGCTTTTCCGCTCCATGCTTTTCAGGTAGCCCGCAGCCTTTTCCCCCCGGCTACAGCAAACGTGACCGATTAAAACGGCAACATACGCTCCAACATACCGCACCTGCCCTTGCAGCTACTCATCGTTTCCCAACCCGTCTCTTTTTAGCCGCCGTGACGGCTACTCCTTTGGTATTAAGCGGCCGTTTAACTCCTTTCGCCAATAGCTGTCGGATAAGGCTTTTGCTATCTTGCCCCTCTCATTCTTTTTCATTGCAAGGATCGCAAGATGAAGCGTCTGCCCCGCATCACGGCTTTGGCCGCTTTGCTGCTTGTCACCCTGTCGCTGCAAGCCAAAGACCTGACCGTTTCCGCCGCCTCCAGCCTGAAAGACGCTTTTCAGGAAATCGCCGCCCAATACGAACGCCTGCATCCCGAGGTAGATGTGAAACTGAACACTGCCGGATCGGGCGCCCTGCTGCAACAACTGCTGCAAGGCGCACCGGTGGACGTGGTGGCCTTTGCCGACCAAAAAACCATGGACATGGCAGTGGAAAAGAATGCGGTGGACGGGGTCAGCCGCCGCACTTTTGTGCGCAATGATTTGGTGTTGATCGTACCGAAAAACAGCCACACGTCCGCTCCCTCTTTACAAGACCTGAACCGCCCCGCCGTCAGCCGCATCGCTTTGAGCAATCCCGAAAGCGTGCCGGTGGGCCGTTATGCCAGAGCCGCGCTGGAGAAAGCCGGCCTGTTCGCCGCCCTGCGGCCGAAAATCATCACCACTCAAAACGTGCGCCACTCCCTCGATTATGTGGCGCGCGGCGAAGTGGATGCCGGCTTTGTCTATCGCACCGATGCGGCACTGATGCCGGAAAAAGTGCGGGTCACCGCCACCGTAGCGCTCGACACCCCCGTTTCCTATCCGATTGCCGTCAGCACCGACAGCCGCAACAAGGTCGAAGCGCAGCGTTTCCTCAACTTCGTGCTGTCGCCCCAAGGCCGCCAAGTATTGAACAAATACGGCTTCAGCCGCCCGTAAACTTTTTTCAGGTAGCCTGAAACATGTGGCAAGATGTTTGGCCGGCTCTCGGCCTGTCCTTAAAAGTGGCCTTCTGGGCCACTTTCCTCAATTTGCTGCTGGGCATTGCCGTCGGTTTCCTGCTGGCCCGGCGGCGTTTCCCCGGCCGCGACCTGATCGATACGGCGCTGACCCTGCCCATGGTGCTGCCGCCCACCGTACTCGGCTACTACCTGCTGGTTTTATTCGGCCGTCACGGGACCATCGGCCAATGGTTGAGCCACAGCTTCGACATCCGTTTGATTTTCACGTGGCAGGGCGCAGTCCTGGCCGCAATGGTGGTGACTTTTCCTCTGCTCTTCAAACCCGCCCGAGCCGCGTTTGAAGGCGTCAATCCTCAATTGGAACAGGCTGCCCGCACGCTAGGCTTATCGGAAAGTGCCGTCTTTCTGCGCGTGACCCTGCCTTTGGCCTGGCGCGGCCTGTTGGTGGGCCTGTTGTTGGCGTTTGCCCGCGCATTGGGCGAATTCGGCGCCACGCTGATGATTGCCGGCAGCATTCCCGGCCAAACCCAAACCCTATCCATTGCCGTTTATGAAGCGGTCCAGTCCGGCAACGACCAATTGGCCAACCAATTGGTGCTGCTGATCTCCGCCGTCTGTATTGCGGTTTTGTGGACCACTTCCCGTTTGGCCAAGCCCAAGGAGCGCACATGAGCCGCGCAGACTGGATATTCGATTTTTCTCTGCAGGCACGGGTGAGCGCCGGTAAAAGATCTTTCGACTTGGATGTTGGCTGCCAAAGCCGTGCCCGCCGGCTGGCCATCATCGGCCCGTCCGGCTCCGGCAAAAGCCTGACCCTGCAACTACTGGCCGGCCTGCTGCCGCCGGCGCAAGGTTACGTCCGCATCGGCGGGCAGACTTACGGCGATACGGCACAGCAAATCTGGCTGCCCCCGCAACAGCGCCGCGTCGGACTGGTGTTTCAAGACTACGCCCTGTTTCCGCATCTGACCGTGGCGCAAAACATTGCTTTCGGCCTACAACACGGCTGGCACAATCCTTCATCCCGCCGCCCAGCAGAATCGGTGCGTCTGTGGTTGGATCGGATGCAGCTGCAACATATTGCCGGCCATTACCCGCACCAGATTTCCGGCGGCCAAAAGCAGCGCACCGCACTGGCCCGCGCCTGCATCACCCGCCCGCAGTGGCTGTTGCTGGACGAACCGTTCTCCGCCCTTGATGCAGATTTACGCCAGCAAATGCGTCAGCTGGTGGGCGAATTGCAAAGCGAACTGTCGGTGCCCATGCTCATCATCAGCCACGACACAGCCGACACCCAGGCCTTGGCAGACGAAGTGCTGCGCATGGAAAACGGCCGTCTGAACGGTTGAATCCAGCAGGTTTTTGATGGGCTTATGATGAAAAGCGACGGGCTTTTCTTTTCAGGTAGCCTGTGCCGGCCGCAGAGCAGCAAAACTGGCCGTTGTTACGGTTTGAGCCGTCCGAGCCGTCAGACATTGCCGCAGCCGGCCAACGCCATCAGTCGAAATAACTAATTGCCGGCATCAAAAGTCTTATTCCTTTCCTTCTTTTTTCTTTCCGGCAAACCCTTTCGAAGCATGTTCTCTGGCCTCCGGCTATTTTATATTGCAGGCGTAGAAAACTATTCCGCTTGCATCTGCCGATCGGAATGACAACCACAAGGAACCCGCCATGAGCCACTTTTTAGACCGCCTGAAATTTTTCAGCCAAAAACACGAACCCTTTGCCGATGGGCACGGTGTGCTCACCGAAGAAGACCGCAAATGGGAAGATGCCTACCGCAGCCGCTGGCAGCACGATAAAGTGGTGCGCTCCACCCACGGTGTGAACTGTACCGGTTCGTGCAGTTGGAAAGTTTATGTGAAAAACGGCCTGATTACTTGGGAAACCCAGCAGACCGACTATCCGCGCACCCGCCCCGATTTGCCCAACCACGAGCCGCGAGGTTGCCCGCGCGGTGCTTCTTACAGCTGGTATGTGTATTCCGCCCAACGTGTGAAATACCCGATGATGCGCGGGGTGTTGGCGGAAATGTGGCGTGAAGCGCGAAAAACCATGTCGCCGATTGAAGCTTGGGCATGGATTGTAGAAGACGAAAACCGCGCCAAATCGTACAAAACCCAACGCGGTTTGGGCGGCTTCGTGCGTACGTCTTGGGACGAAGCCAATGAACTGGTGGCTGCGGCCAATGCTTACACTATTAAAAACTACGGCCCCGACCGCGTGTTCGGTTTCTCGCCGATTCCCGCTATGTCAATGGTAAGCTACGCTGCCGGTGCGCGTTATTTGGGCTTAATCGGCGGTGTGCCGCTGTCGTTTTACGACTGGTATTGCGACTTGCCGCCTGCCAGCCCGCAAATTTGGGGCGAGCAAACCGACGTTGCCGAATCTGCCGACTGGTATAACGCCAACTATCTGATGGTGTGGGGTTCCAACGTGCCGATGACGCGCACGCCCGATGCCCACTTCTACACCGAAGTGCGCTACAAAGGCACCAAAACAGTGGCTGTGTCTTCCGACTTCGGCGAAATGGCGAAGTTCGGCGATATTTGGCTGGCGCCGAAACAAGGTACCGACGCAGCTTTGGCGATGGCGATGGGTCATGTGATTCTGAAAGAGTTCCACATCGACAATCCTTCTCCTTATTTCACCGATTATGTGCGCCGCTTAACCGATATGCCCGTATTGGTGCGCTTGGATGCCGACGGCAAAGGCTATGCGCCTAAATATTTCTTGCGCGCGTCCGAATTGGCCGCATTCGGCGAAGAACAAAATGCCGATTGGAAAACTTTGGTGTGGGACGAGCTTTCAGACGGCCTCTGCCTGCCCAACGGTTCTATCGGTTTCCGCTGGGACGGCAGTCAAAAATGGAACTTGGAAACCCGCGCACAAGATAAAGAAGTTCATGCCGCCCTGTCGCTGAAAGAGCGCGCCGATGAAGTGGTAAACGTAGGCTTTACCTACTTCGGCGGCGAGTGCGACGACATGATTTACCGCAAAGTGCCCGCCAAACGCATTCCTTTGGCCGACGGCAAAAGCGCATTGGTGGCAACCGTATTCGATCTGATGGTGGCCAACTACGGCGTGGACAACGGCTTGGGCTGCGAAAATTGTGCCAAAGATTATTTCGACGACAAGCCTTATACCCCTGTATGGCAGGAAAAACATACCGGTGTGAAACCGGAATTGGTGATTCAGGTAGCCCGCGAGTTCGCTCAAAACGCCCACGATACCGAAGGTCGCAGCATGGTGATTGTCGGTGCCGGTTTGAACCACTGGTATCACATGGATATGGCCTACCGCGGCATCATCAATATGCTGATGATGTGCGGCTCTATCGGTAAATCCGGCGGTGGCTGGTGCCACTATGTCGGCCAAGAAAAACTACGTCCGCAAAGCGGCTGGATTCCGCTGACCTTCGCAACCGACTGGCACCGCCCGCCGCGCCAAATGAACAGCACCTCGTTCTTCTACGCCCATACCAGCCAATGGCGGCATGAAAAAGTAGCCGTAGATGAAATTCTCGCGCCTAATGCCGACGGCAGTATGGGCAAGCTCTCGATGATCGATTACAACGCCAAAGCCGAACGTATGGGCTGGCTGCCGAGCGCGCCGCAATTGGGCGCAAACCCCTTGGATATTGTCGATCAAGCCGAGGCTGCGGGTGTCGATCCCGCCCAATATGTGGCAGGCCGTCTGAAAGACGGTTCGCTGGATATGGCGTGTAACGACCCGGACAACCCGCAAAACTTCCCGCGCAACCTGTTTGTGTGGCGTTCAAACCTGCTCGGTTCTTCGGGCAAAGGCCATGAGTATTTCCTGAAATACCTGCTGGGCACGCAAAACGCCGTGTTGAGCGACGAAAACGACGAAGAGTGCATCAAGCCGTCTGAAATTACCGTGCGCCCCGCCGCAGAAGGCAAACTCGACCTGCTGACCGTACTCGATTTCCGCATGTCCACCACCTGCCTGTACGGCGATATCGTATTGCCGACCGCCACATGGTACGAAAAAGACGACCTCAACACCTCGGATATGCACCCGTTTATCCACCCGCTCACCGAGGCCGTGCAGCCGCTGTGGCAAAGTAAAACCGACTGGGAAATTTACAAAGGTTTCGCCAAAAAATTCAGCGAGTTGGCCAAAGATTACATCGGCGTGCGCAAAGACATCGTGCTTACCCCGCTGATGCACGACAGCCCGCAGGAACTCGGCCAGCCGTTTGACCCGAAAGACTGGAAACACGGCGAATGCGACCCGATTCCCGGCAAAACCATGCCCGCAATTACCGTTGTCGAGCGTGATTACGGCGCGATTTACGAAAAATTCACTTCGGTTGGCCCGTTGCTGGAAAAAATCAACAACAACGGCAAAGGCATGGCTTGGGACACCAAGCACGAAGTCGAATTCCTGCGCAAACTCAACGGCGTACAATCAACCGGCGTGGGCAAAGGCCAGCCGAAAATCGAAACCGCTATTGATGCCTGCGAAATGGTGTTGACCCTCGCACCCGAAACCAACGGCCACGTTGCCAAAAAAGCATGGCAAGCCTTGGGTAAAGCCACCGGTCGCGATCATACCCATTTGATTAACGCCAGCGAGCATACCGCTATCCGTTTCCGCGACATCGTCGCCCAGCCGCGCAAAATCGTTACCTCACCGATTTGGTCGGGCGTGGAAAGCGAAGAAGTATGCTACAACGCCGGCTATACCAACGTGCACGAACTCATCCCGTGGCGCACCATCACCGGCCGCCAGCAGTTCTACCAAGACCACAAATGGATGCGCGATTTCGGCGAACACCTGTGCGTGTACAAACCTGCCGTGGATTTTAAAACCACCAAGAAACTTTTGGGCAAATACCCCAACGGCAATAAGGAAATTACCCTTAACTTCCTCACGCCGCACCAAAAATGGGGCATCCACAGCACCTATTCGGAAAACCTGCGTATGCTTACCCTCTCGCGCGGTGGCCCGCATGTGTGGATTTCCGAAATCGATGCCAAGAAAGCCGGCATTGTCGATAACGACTGGGTGGAAGTGTTCAACGCCAACGGCACGATTGCCTGCCGCGCCGTTGTCAGCCAGCGTATTCCCGAAACCATGATCCTGATGTACCACGCACAGGAAAAAATCGTCCACACTCCGGCGGGCGAGGTTTCTAAAAAACGCGGCGGTATCCACAACTCCGTCACCCGCGCCATTCTGAAACCCACCCACATGATCGGCGGCTACGCCCAACTGGCCTACGGTTTCAACTACTACGGCACGGTAGGCTCCAACCGCGACGAATGGGTGATTGTGCGCAAGATGAACAAAGTGGATTGGATGGATACACCTGTGTAACTCATCAGGCCGTCTGAACAACGCCTGCCCGAAAACTGTTTCAGGCAGGCGTTTTTACGATCCATACGAGAAAGGCGAATCAAAATAAACCGGCTCGATATTCTGCATATTGCAGAACATTTAAAGGATAATCCCGCAGAATCCATCCGAACTGTGCTTCATCAGGGAAGTGATATGAATCTGGTGCTGTGGCAGCTTCCGCCCGGGGGTATCTTGCCGCCCCACCGCCATCCGGCCGGGGAAGATATTTGGGTGGTGCTGAAAGGATGTGCCGAAATATGGGGCGACGATAACAGCCGACAGGCGGTAGCGGCGGGTGACAGCGTGGTTATCAATACCGGTTGCCGCCACGGTTTGCGCAACACGGGTGAACAAGATTGTGTTTTGCTTTCCGTGCTTAGGCCGCAGGCCGGATTTGAAACGGCTTGAAACCGAAAAAACCAGAATTTTTATAAGCTGACCGCATATTGGAATGATTCTAAACTAGAGCAGTGCAGCGAATATTCATTAACCATCTATTCTTAAAAATAAAATATCAATAAACAAGCAAGCGAGCATAAGTACACCATGAAGAAATTCGCCCTTCCGCCCAGCGTAAAACCGGGCCGGTTACTGATGCCGTAACAACAAGTGTTGCCCGCACCACGAATCAACTCACACCACTAATTGGCCGCTTCGGCTTTGTTGATATCTGAAGCGGTTTTCACGCATTCAGGGGATTTATCCATTTCTCCCCCTTCTCTTTCAACTCACTGTAATTCCGTCCGCTAAGCGATTGAGGGTTATCCACCCCAGCGCAATCTGCCAAGGCTTTCAGGTAGCCTGAACACCTGCCAAACAAAGCCGGACACCCGTCCACGCTTCAGCTTCTCGATCGGTGCCTCGCCTTCAATTAACCACTTCATTCCGTTTCCCCCATCGGTAATAAAAACAGAAAAAAGGAAGCCGAAGCTTCCTTTTTTAAAATTTCCAATTTAAGCCAGAGCGGCTTTGGCTTTTTCAACCAATTGGGCAAAAGCCGCTTTGTCGAATACGGCCAAATCGGCCAATACTTTGCGGTCCAGCTCAATAGCGGCTTTTTTCAGGCCGTTCATGAATTTGCTGTAAGACAAACCGTGTTGGCGGGCACCGGCATTGATACGGGTAATCCACAACTGGCGGAATTGGCGTTTGCGCTGACGACGGTCGCGGTAGGCGTATTGGCCTGCTTTCATCACCGCCTGTTTGGCAACGCGATAGACGTTTTTACGACGGCCGCGGTAGCCTTTGGCTAACGCTAATACTTTTTTATGACGGGCACGAGCGGTTACACCGCGTTTTACGCGTGGCATGGTTCAAACTCCTTAAGCGTAGGGCAACATTTTAGCAACGGCAGCCAAATCGCGCTCGTTCACCATAGAGGTGCCGCGCAGTTGGCGTTTGTTTTTGGTGGTTTTTTTGGTCAGGATGTGACGCTTGAACGCATGGGCGCGCTTCACACCGCCGTTACCCAGTACTTTGAAGCGTTTTTTGGCGCTCGACTTGGTTTTCATTTTTGGCATGGGAAAACTCCATTCATTTATCGGATAAGGCATCAGGGGATTGCATGGCAATGCTTGAACCCAAACACCACGGTTTTTGACCGCCTCAGATTTGGCCGAAAGGCCGTTTTTTTTCCCAAGCGGCGGCGGGCTTGAAAAACGCGGAATTATACGTTTATTTCTTCTTAGGTGCAATCATCATCACCATCTGACGGCCTTCCATTTTCGGGAACTGCTCCACAGTGGCCACTTCGGCCAGGTCGTTTTTCACGCGTTCGAGCAATTGGGCGCCGAATTCCTGATGCGCCATTTCCCGGCCGCGGAAGCGCAGGGTGACTTTCACTTTGTCGCCGTCGGCAAGAAAGCGGTTGATGTTGCGCATTTTGATCTGGTAATCGCCTTCATCGGTGCCCGGGCGGAATTTGATTTCCTTGATTTGCACCATTTTTTGCTTTTTCTTGGCTTCGTCGCGCTTTTTGGACTGCTCGTATTTATACTTGCCGTAATCCATCAGCTTGCAGACCGGCGGTTTGGCGGTGGGGGAAATCTCCACCAAATCCACATCCTGCTCTTCGGCCATGGCCAAGGCTTCTTTAACGGTTACGATACCAAGCTGCTCGCCTGTGCTGCTGATTAAACGCACTTCTTTGGCGGTAATTTCGCCGTTGATTCGTGCTTCGCGTTCTTGTGCGATGATGAGGTCTCCTATAAAAGTTTTTCGGTACGGGTACACTGCCCAAAGCAGCCTACCTTATGCGGTGCCCGTGCCCTTTCTCAAGGCCGGCAAGCGCTGTCGTGTTTCAGGTAGCCTATCCGCCGGGAACAGGCTACCTGAAAAGTTTAGGCGGAATGGACAACCGCCAATTCTGTTTGCAGATGGGTAATGAAGTCGGCCAGCGTCATGCTGCCCAAATCCTCGCCCTTGCGGCGCACCGCCACTTGGCTGTTTTCTTTTTCCTTGTCGCCCACCACGATTTGGTAGGGATAACGGTATTGGCTGTTGTCGCGGATTTTGTAGCCGATTTTCTCGTTGCGCAAGTCTGTTTCGGCACGGAAACCGGCTTGGCGTAGTTTTTCTACCACTTCTTCGCAGTACGCGGCCTGTTTTTCGGTGATGTTCATCACCACCATCTGCACCGGGGCCAGCCACAAGGGGAAGGAGCCGGCATGGTTTTCGATGAGGATGCCGATGAAGCGCTCCATCGAACCCAGAATGGCGCGGTGCAACATGACCGGACGGGCGCGGCCGTTGTTCTCGGTCACGTATTCGGCACCCAAGCGCTCCGGCAATACGAAATCAAGCTGGATGGTGCCGCATTGCCAAGAGCGGCCGATGGCGTCTTTAATGTGGTATTCCACTTTCGGGCCGTAAAACGCGCCCTCGCCGGGCAACTCTTCCCAAGCGATGCCGCAGGCAGTGAGCGCATCGCGCAAGCCCTGCTCGGCCTTGTCCCAGGTTTCGTCGGAACCGGCGCGTTTTTCCGGGCGCAGCGACAGTTTCACGGCCACCTGCTCGAAACCGAACTGGCGGTACACTTTCATCACCAATTCGTTGAACGCTTTGGCCTCAGCGGTAATCTGTTCTTCGGTACAGAAGATATGGGCATCATCTTGCACGAAACCCCTTACCCGCATCAGGCCGTGCAAGGCGCCGGAGGGCTCGTTGCGGTGGCAGGAGCCGAACTCGGCCAAACGCATGGGCAGATCGCGGTAAGAGCGCAGGCCGTGGTTGAAAATCTGTACGTGGCCGGGACAGTTCATCGGTTTAACCGCGTATTCGCGCTTTTCCGACTGGGTGGTGAACATATTGTCTTTATAGTTTTCCCAGTGGCCGGACTGCTCCCAGAAAGTTTTATCCAGAATCTGCGGGGTTTTGACTTCGCGATAGCCGGCAGCGTCCAGCTCGCGGCGCATGTGCTGTTCGATGGTTTGCCACAGCGTCCAGCCGCGCGGATGCCAAAACACCATGCCGGGCGCTTCGTCTTGTAGATGGAAAAGGTCAAGCTGTTTGCCCAGGCGGCGGTGGTCGCGTTTTTCCGCTTCTTCCATGCGCGTGATGTAGGCTTTCAGATCTTCTTTGCTGGCCCAAGCGGTGCCGTAAATGCGTTGCAACATTTCATTGTTGCTGTCGCCGCGCCAATAAGCCCCAGCCAGCTTGGTGAGCTTGAAATGCTTGAGGAAACGGGTATTGGGCACATGCGGGCCGCGGCACATGTCCACATATTCCTGATGGTGGTACAAGCCCATGGCTTCCACCTCGGGCATGTCTTCGATCAGGCGCAATTTGTAGTCTTCGGCGCGCTCGGCGAAGGTTTGGATGGTTTGCGCGCGCGGAGTCATCACCTTGATGACATCGTAATCCTGAGCAATCAACTCCTTCATACGCGCTTCAATCGCAGCCACGTCTTCGGGGGTAAACGGTTTGTCGGTAGCAATATCGTAATAAAAGCCGTCTTCGATCACCGGGCCGATGACCATTTTGGCTTCGGGATACAGCTGTTTGACCGCATGGCCGACCAGGTGGGCGCAGGAGTGGCGGATGATTTCCACGCCTTCCGGGTCTTTCGGCGTGATGATTTGCAGGGCGGCATCGCGGCTGATCACATCACAGGCATCCACCAAAACGCCGTCCACCTTGCCGGCCACCGTTGCTTTGGCCAGGCCGGCTCCGATGGAGGCGGCCACTTCGGCAACAGTAACGGGGGCTTCAAACTGACGGACGGAGCCGTCTGGCAGGGTAATATTGATCATCCGGTGCTCCAAAACCCAAACGGCAGGCTACCTGAAAGCATGCTGCGGGCGGCGGTAAATAGACAAACAACAAAAGCGCACGGAGCGGCTTTTGTTGTTTGGGAAACTGGTAGGCACGATCGGATTCGAACCAACGACCCCCACCATGTCAAGGTGGTGCTCTAACCAACTGAGCTACGTGCCTGCGAAAAGCGGGCATTATACCGATATCCGAAGGCCGCTGGCAAGCGCGCCAGCTTGATTCGGCGGGCGCTGCGGCGGTCAGCCCGAATGGCTCGGCGCCTCTTCGAAGCCCACCACTTCCAAGCCGAATCCGGTGAGGCCGGTAAAGGAGGATGGCTTGCCCATCACCCGCATTTTCTTCACGTTCAGATTGGCCAGAATTTGGGCGCCGATGCCGTAGGTTTTGCTGTCCCAATGCCGCGCTTGATTCATGCCTTTGGGCAAGGTGCGGTCGAGCAAGGTGGCGCCAGTTTCGGTCCGGTGCATCAGAATAATCACGCCGCTCTCGGCCTGCTGGATGCGCGCCAAGGCTTCAGGCAAAGGCCAAGAATGGCGCGGATTGGCCTGGAGGAAATCCATCACGCTAAACGGCTCGTGCACGCGCACCAGGGTTTCTCTGCACGCCTCCGGCTTGCCTTTCACCAGAGCCAAATGGGTTTCGCCGGAGAGTTTGTCCACATACACATGCTGCTGGAAATCGCCCCACGGGGTCTGTACCGGCGTATCGCCCATTTCTTCGAGCAGGCTCTCGGTGCGGCTGCGGTACTCGATCAGATCGGCGATGGTGCCGATTTTCAGCTGATGCTGCTTGGCAAATTCAATCAACTCGGGCATGCGCGCCATGGTGCCGTCGTCATTGATGATTTCGCAAATCACGGCAGCCGGGATCAGGCCGCACATCTGTGCCAGATCGACACCGGCTTCGGTGTGGCCTGCCCGCACCAACACACCGCCTTTCTGCGCCCGCAGCGGAAAAATATGGCCGGGCTGCACAATGTCTTCGGGCCGCGCCTGGGGCGACACCGCGGTTTGGATGGTGAGCGCGCGGTCGGCGGCGGAAATGCCGGTGGAAATGCCGTTGGCCGCCTCAATCGACACGGTGAAATTGGTGCCGTACTGGGCACCGTTTTTCTGCGTCATCATCGGCAGACCGAGATTTTCCACCATATTTTCGTCCATCGGCAGGCACACCAGGCCGCGGGCGTGTTTGATCATAAAATTGATGGCTTCCGGGGTCACAAATTGGGCGGCCATCAAGATATCGCCTTCGTTTTCGCGGTCTTCGGCATCGGTGATGATGACCATTTTGCCGGCTTTGATGTCGGCCAGAATTTCGGGGATAGAGGAGATGTGGCTCATGGTGGGTTTCGTTTCGTGTGCGGTAGGGAAAGAGGGCGGGCCGTCGCCGTGGTCGGCGTCCAGCCACATGGCGGGCATGCCGGCGTCCCGCTCGATTTTGCGGGCTTTCTTTTCTCCGAAGGATTTGCTTTTCAGCAAACCTGACAGCTCGCCCGGGTTGATGCGGGCGGCATCGGCAAAAGCAGACTGCCGGCCGCCGTACAAGCGGTTGATCCAGCAGCGCAGATTGTGGCGGCGCAATTCGGTGGAGCTCATGACATGTCAAGAAAATCAACTGGCGCGATTCTAAAATCGGATTTACCAAATGGCAAATAATTTAGACGCACACTACTGAAAGAATCAGAAAAATAAATGACTGTTTGGTAAATTCCATTGACAGGCTGAGACCTGTGCAAAACCCTCAGATGTGGATGCAGTTCAAGGCGTAGCAGCGCAGCGAACGTGAACGTCAGGAATCCCCGTGGGACAGACATATCATACAGATAGGCAAGCGAACGAGCAGTACCCATAGGGCATAAACGCACAACGCAGAAATGCGCCGCAGATGGGGGTTTTGCAAAGGTCTCAGGCTACCTGAAACCGTTGGCAAGCAATCGGTTAAGGGCAGAAAGCCTGCGCAGTCGTTTTCAGGTAGCCTGTGCCCGCTTTGCTGCCGTTTACGTGCCGATTTTTTCCAGTAACTTTTGTTTCAGCAACAATTGGAAAGCGGTTTGATCCAATTGCGGATGACGGATCAGAAAGCTGTCCTCCACCCGCTCGTCCAGCGTGGCGATTTTGGCGTGCCGCAGACTGATATTGAGCTCGGACAAAACATCGGCGATGTCGGCCAGCAAAAAACGTCGGTTGGCGGCAATGATTTCCAACACATATTCGCCTGGCGCCTCCTCCGCGCTCAGCAGAATGCGCGGCGCAATCGGCAGGTGGCGCAAACGGCGGCTGGCCGCTTGGGAAACGTCCCGCTGCGGCTGCGGCTTCAGCAACACGAAACCGTTGAGTGCCTGCTGCAAACGGCGGCGGATGCGGGTTTGGTCGGCGGCATCGCAGCCCGGCGGCAGCTGCAATACAAACGTGTCGAGAATGTGATTGTGATCCGTCACATAAGCCTGGGCGGACAAAATGCTCAGGTTGTGGTGGCCGAACAGGCGGCACAAGCCGGCGAACAGCCGCTCTCGATTGGGCATCAGCACCAACACCTGCAAACCGCCGGTATCCGGCAAGAAACGCATATGGGCCTGCGGCTGCTCCGGACTGCCGGCAATCAGCGACATATGCCAATTGATCACGGATTCGTCATGGCGGACAAAATAAGCCGGGCCGAGCAACTGCCACAAG
Organism: Neisseria shayeganii; assembly: GCF_014054965.1. Classification (NCBI taxonomy): domain Bacteria; kingdom Pseudomonadati; phylum Pseudomonadota; class Betaproteobacteria; order Neisseriales; family Neisseriaceae; genus Neisseria; species Neisseria shayeganii. The sequence continues at coordinate 1,200,938 of NZ_CP059567.1, forward strand.
CGGCGGCAGCCGGCCTCGTCCAAGCCTGACGCTTCAAGCTGCACCCTTGCCGACTCCTGCCGGCGGCTCACCGCCAGCCTGCTATCGGCGGCTTTGCCCTGAAAATGCGCCAAGGCCAAACGGTAAAGGCTCTCCAACAGGCCGGCCTTCCAAGAATTCCAGATTTTCGGGTTGGTGCCGCGGATATCGGCCACCGTCAGCAAATACAAGGCACTCAGCCGCTCCTGGCTGCCGACGCGGCGGCAGAAACGCGCCACCACCTCCGGATTGTGAATATCTTCCTTCTGCGCCACCAGCGACATCAGCAAATGGTCTTCCACCAACCAAGCCAACAAATCGCCCTCCTCCGCCGACAAAAAATGGTCGGCGGCAAAACGGCGGGCATCGGCTATGCCCAACTGTGCATGATCGCCGCCGCGGCCTTTGGCAATGTCGTGGAACAAGGCGGCCAGATAAAGAATGTGCGGCTGCCCAAACGCCGCCATCAAGCCGGAAGCAAACGGCAACTCGTGGCTGTGGGCATCCAGCGCCAAACGGCGCATATTGCGCACCACCATCAGAATGTGGTCGTCCACCGGATAAACGTGAAACAGATCGTGCTGCAGCAGGCCGACGATTCGCGACCATTCTGGCAGATAGCGGCCAAGCACGCCGTAGAGATTGAGAAAGCGCAGCAGATGGGTGAGGCCGCCGCCGTGACGGAAAAAGCCGACAAAGCGGCCCCGGTTGACCGGATTGGCGTAAAAAGCGGCATTCACCTGCTTCTGCGCCGCTTGCCACCAAGCGCGCAAGGTTTGCGGCGCGAGGCCGGACACATCGCTGTGCTGCTGCCAGAGGGATAAGATTTTGAAAATATGGCTGGGCTGGCGGCGGAAAATGGTTTTGTCTTTTACCGCCAACAGATTACCCACCTGGTAATAATCGGCGTCGATGTCGCGCACCACCCGCGGCAACACCGAATATACCCGGCCGCGCAGCATGGGCAGCAAAATCCCGTTGAGCTGTTTGACCGCCTTGGTGGCACGGTAAAGCGTACGCATCAGCTGTTCGCTGCGCCGGTGGGCCTCCGCGTCGTGATGGCCCAGCGCAGCGGCTACCTGAAGCTGCAAATCGAAAATCAGCCGCTCTTCCGCCCGCCCGGCGGCCAAATGCAGCTCGATGCGGATGCGGGCCAGGCGGCGGTGGCTGTTCATCAGCACCCCCCATTCGGTACGGCTGAGAATGCGCCGCTGCACCAAGCTGCCGCTTTGCGGCGCCATGCCCTGCACTTGGGCCAGCCACAACATGGTATGGATGTCGCGCAGGCCGCCGGGGCAGGTTTTGACATTCGGCTCCAGCAAACTGCCAGCCTGCGCCTTGGCATGGCGCTGCTGCATCTCCAACAGTTTGCCTTCGATAAAGCCCACCACGTCGCGTTGCAAGTCTAAAGCACGCGCCAAGCGCTGCGCCACCCCCGCATCCCCGCATAATAGGCGCGACTCCAGCAAAGCGGTGTCGCCGGTGAGGTCTGCCGCCGCGCTGGCACACAATTCGGCAATGCTGCCACTTTTCAAGGCCGGCGCCAAACCGCAATCCCATAACTGCTGCACCAGCATTTCCGCCGCCGACTGTTGGGCCGGCGTCAGGGCCGCATCGGCGGCCAAGGCCAGGTCGATATCGGAGAAAGGATAAATTTCGCCGCGCCCAAACCCGCCGGTGGCCAACAGACACAAGCCCTCGGTATCTGGCAGGGCTTGCCATAAACCGGCCAGCAGTTGTGCCAACGCCGCCCCATATTCGCGGAAAAAAACCTGCGGATTACGGTGGCGGCGGTAGTCGGCAATGATGTCGGCCTTGCGGCGGGCAAGTTCGGCGGCGAGGGGGGTCATCGGGCGGGCTTTCAGGTAGCCTGAGACCTTTGCAAAACCCCATCTGCGGCGCATTTCTGCGTTGTGCGCTGCTCGCTCACTTGCCTATCTAGATGATATGTCTGTCCCACGGGGATTCCTGATGTTCACGTTCGCTGCGCTGCTACGCCTTGAACTGCATCCACATCTGGGGGTTTTGCAAAGGTCTCAGCCTTTCAATGGCGGGGCTGGCGGTGGTTGTGGTAATCGACGATGCGGGCCAACACCATATCGCACCAATCGTCCAAACAGTTTTCGTCGAACAAATCGTTGTTTTCCACCAAGTCGTCCAACCAATTGAGGGCGCGAACCAGGCGTTGCAAATTGACGGGCGTGTACGCCGCCGGCATGGCCGGCAGCTCGCGCTGCAGACGGGCCAAACCTTCGTCGCACAAACCGTCCCACTCGCCGAGCTGGCAAGATTCGCACAAATCCTCGGCAATGCGCACCAATTCTCCGCCTTCGTTGCTTTGCTGGTAAAGGGTTTCGGCTTCAATGCCGTAAGGGCTGTGGCGGAAGTCGTCATACCAACGCTCGAAAACCAAGCCGTCGAAATGTTTAGGGCAAAAGCGGTCGGGCAAGTCGGCCAGCAGGGTTTCCAGCTCCTCTTCGGTATAAAAACGGCCGTGCGAACCTTCGCGCGCACCGTCGGGAACCTCGCCCCAATAATAGCCGCTGAATTCCTCGTACATGATTTGGAAAGTCTGCTCGTCTTCGTCCACCAGGCCGAGAAAATCGCCGTGCAGCCGCAACCGGGCCAAATAGGCGGGCAACTCGGCGGCGGCCACGGGCAGCGGAGACTCGCTGTCGATGTGGGCGTCGTCTTCGTAGAAAGAATAAAAAATTCGGTAGGTCGGCTGCATGGCTTCTGTGGCAACGGTGGGGAAGCGGAAACGGCTTTCAGGTAGCCTGAAAACAGGAAAGGGTTTATTTTTGCTTGGGACGGAAAGCAGGGCAAACGGCGGCATCGGTTTCGATAAAGCCGCCGCCGATCAAATCCACGCAGTAGGGAATGGCGCCGAACAGGCCCGGCACCACCACGCTGCCGTCTTCTGCGCATACGCCGCCCAAAGTTTCGGCGATGGCCCTCGGCCGGCCGGGCAGATTCACGATTAAGCTGCTGCCGCGGATGCCGGCGGTTTGGCGGGACAAAATGGCGGTGGGCACATAGTGCAGGCTGATGCGGCGCATCTGCTCGCCGAAGCCGGGCAGCTCTTTGTCCAATACCGCCAAGGTGGCTTCCGGCGTGACGTCGCGCGGCGCGGGGCCGGTGCCGCCGGTGGTGAAAATCACATCGCAATGCTCTTGGTCGGCCATGTGGATGAGCATGCTTTCGATTTCATCTTGGTCGTCGGGAATCAGGGCTTCCACATAACGGACGGGGTTGCGCACAGCCCGATCCAGCCAATTTTTAAGCGCGGGTATGCCTTCGTCGGCATACACGCCGCTGCTGGCGCGGTCGCTGGTGGCAATCAGGCCGATGGTGATGGGGGAAAGAGTATTCATGGCGGCGGTACCGGCAAACGGGAAAGCCGCATTGTACCCGATTGCCCGCTTACTTTGGGCACGGTCTGCGCGGCAACGGCAAGAAACAAAAACCGGCCGCCGAAGCAAGCCGGAAACCGGTATCAAACACTGACTGGCCGGAACTGCCCGCCACAATTTTCAGGCTACCTGAAAGCCGAAAACTTATGGCTTTTGCGCCGCCAAACACTGTTCCTGACGTTGCAGGAATGCCTGCGCCCCGCCGAGCTTGTCCAGCTGGGCTTCGGTGTCAAGCTTGGAGAAATTGCGCAAATCATCATCGCTCAGCTTGGACAAAGGCGCTTCCCACACGCAGCGGCAGAACGGCTCAATCACGCGCTCGGTTTGTCCCTGCAGTCCGTGTTTGGCCAAATCGCTTTCCCATTGCGGCGAGAACGGCATGTTTTTCACGCACGACTCCACAATGCGCACGGCGGCCTGGGAGGGGCTCAGCGCACAGCGCGACAGCAGGCCGAAACCGAGAAACAGCAAGGCAATCACCCATAGCCAGATGCGGATGGTGCGGATTTTTTTGCGCGAACGCTGATATTCGGCCTGCTGCTCGGGCGTGCGCGGAGATTTTTCCTCAGCCATGCAGGCTCTCCATGCGGATCATGGTCACCGGTGCAGTCACGCGCGGCAGCGCTTCGATTTGTGCGATGGCGGATTGGATGCGCTTCTCCTGCGCACGGTGGGTAAGAATCACGATTTCCGCGGTTTGATGGTTGATCACGCCTTTTTGGATCAGCGCTTCAATCGATACGCCTTGCGCCGCCAGAATACCGGCAATGTCGGACAACACGCCCGGCTCGTCTTCGGCGGACACGCGCAGATAATAGCTGCTGATGATTTCTTCGATGGGCAGCACGCGCAGGGTTTCGCCGCTTTGGCGGAAGGCCAACGGCGGCACGCGGTGGGCGCTGTCGGCATTCAGCAGGCGGGCGATGTCGATGATGTCGGCCACCACCGCGCTGGCGGTGGGCGAAGCGCCGGCGCCAGCGCCGTAATACAGGGTTTCGCCCACCATATTCGACTGCACCAATACCGCGTTCATCACGCCTTCCACTTTCGCCAGCAGGCGGCATTCGGGAATCAGGGTCGGATGCACGCGCAATTCGATGCCCTGATCGGTTTTGCGGGTGATGCCCAAGAGCTTGATGCGGTAGCCCAGCTCTTCGGCGTAGCGGATGTCTTGGCTTTCCAACTTGCTGATGCCTTCCAGATAGCAGGCGTCAAAATGGATGGGGGTGCCGAAGGCCAGCGCCGACATGATGCTCAATTTGTGCGCCGCATCGTGGCCTTCGATGTCGAAGGTCGGGTCGGCCTCGGCATAACCGAGCTGCTGCGCCTCTTTCAGCACATCGGAAAACGCGCTGCCGTGATCGCGCATTTCGCTGAGAATGAAATTGCTGGTGCCGTTGATGATGCCAGCCACCGATTGGATTTGGTTGGCCGCCAAGCCCTCACGCAACGCCTTGATGATGGGAATGCCGCCGGCCACCGCCGCTTCAAACATCACCATCACATTGTGCTTATCAGCCAGGGCGAAAATTTCGTTGCCGTGCTCGGCCAGCAGTTTTTTGTTGGCAGTCACCACATGTTTGCCGTTTTCAATGGCGCAGATCACCGCTTCGCGGGCCACATCGGTGCCGCCGATCAACTCCACCACAATGTCCACTTCCGGATGGGCGGCTACCTGAAACACATCGGTGCCCACAGCGGTACCGGGCGGACACAAACGCTCGGCGCGCTCGGCATTGCGGCTGGCGGCGGCGGTGACCACCACTTCCCGGCCCAAGCGGCGGGCGATTTCGGCAGTATTGGCCGCCAACAGTTTCACCGTACCGCCGCCGACGGTACCCATTCCCAAAATGCCGATTCTCACTGGCTGCATGATTGCTCCTTGTGTATGATGCTGCGCTCGGGCGCCTGCCCGCCGACTCCGAATAACAAAAGGCTGCTATCTTAGCCGAAAAAAACGGTTTGTAGAACCTGAAAATGCGGCAACGCAGCCAAACGGCGGTCGCGATCCGTCATCACCAATATCAAGCTCGCTGTATCTGCCCAAGCCGCTTGCGCCCGGCAGCCTGCCGCAGCGGTTTTCGCCCTTCAGGTAGCCCCATCCAACCGCCATAGAAAGCCCCCATATGCTGATACAAGAACACCAGGCCGACGGCACCCTGCAGATCGAGGCCTACCGCCCCGGCCAACTGACGGTCAACGGCCACACCCACAACGAAGCCGTCCTCATCGACACCGGCCACACCCTGCGCCCTGCCGGCCTCGCCGCCCCGGCCGATCTGCAGGCCGAACATTTCGATGCCGCCCTTGCTGCCAAACCCGAAATCATCCTCATCGGCACTGGACCGAAACAGCAATTTATCCACCCCCGCCTCACCGCCCGCGCCGCGGCGGCCGGCGTAGGCGTGGAGTGCATGAGCACCGAAGCGGCCTGCCGCACCCATATGCTGCTGCAAAGCGAAGGCCGCCGCATCTGGGCCTGGCTGTGGCCCTAGGCCGAATCGACATTCAACCCACCCACAAGGTAATTGATGCGAGATAGAGGAAAGCCAGGAAGTGAGAGGGCTTGCGGTCAAAACGAGTGGCGATGCGGCGGAACTGCTTGAGCCTGGCAAAGCAACGCTCGATGCGATTGCGTAGCCGGTAGCGTGCTTTGTCGTAGGCACGCGGCTGCTGGCAGCTGCGAGGCGGGATCACCGCCTGGGCGCCGAGCGAGTGGATCAGCGCCACCAGTTGCCGGCTGTCATAGCCTTTGTCGGCCAAGACGTACTTGGGCTTGAACCCGGCCAGCAGCGCTGGGGCTTGCGTGATGTCGTTACGCTGGCCGCCAGTGAGGATGAATCGCACCGGTCGGCCCTGGCCATCTGTCGCCATGTGGATCTTCGTGCTCAGACCTCCTCGGCAACGCCCCAGAGCCGGGTGTGCCGCCCCCCTTTTCCGGTCGCCGCCTGTGCGTGCGCCCGGACAATGCTGCTGTCGATCATCAGATACTCGTTGCTTCGATCCTGAATCAGGGACTGGAACACCAGCTCCCAGATACCCTTGGCCGCCCAGCGGGTGAAGCGCTTGTGCACGCTCTTGTAGGCTCCGTAGCGCGTGGGCAGATCGCTCCAGCGCGCCCCGGAGCGCAACACCCACAGCACGCCATTGACGAAGCTGCGGTTGTCCGCTGCCGTACGCCCGGGGTCACCGGCCTTGCCTGGGAGCAGATCTTCGATCCGCTCCCATTAGGTTTGGGTTAATTCGTAGCGGCGGGGCCGCGGATGCTTGGTCTTGGTCATCCGCCAAAGATACCAGATGAATGTCGATTCGGCCTAAAGCCTGCGGCGAAATCCTCATCCTTGCCCGCCCTACCCCGCTTTCAGGTAGCCTTTCCGCGCCGCGTTCCGTTATAATCGCGCCGCCACATCATATTCAATAAAAGGCGCAGCCGCGCCGCCCTATCCGGAGCACAGCATGTACCACTATCAATCCGAAGCCACCCAATTTCTCAACCAATATCTGGAAGAGCATCCCGAAGAATCCGCCCGCCGCCTGAAAAATCGCGCCCTGCTGTGGGATGTCGAACTCGACCCCGAAGAGCAGGCCGATTTCGAAGCCGCCAAGCTGCCGAAAAAACCCTACGCCTACCAGCCCGACTGAAACACCCGCCCCGTCGCGCCATGACCGCCGCCACCCGCCACCTGCCTGCCGATCTGGCCGGCTACCTGCAGCGCATCAACCCCGCCGAAGCCGATGTATTGGCCGATTTGCGGCGCACCACCGCCAAGCACCGTCTGGGCAAGATGCACATCGCCCCCGAGCAGGCGCAACTGCTGGCGTTTCTGGTCAAAATCACCGGCGCCAAACGCTGCCTAGAGGTCGGCGTGTTCACCGGCTACAGCAGCACCGCGCTGGCGCTGGCGCTGCCGGAAGACGGCCGCCTCACCGCCTGCGACATCAACGTCACCTTCACCGACATCGCCCGCCGCTACTGGCAGCAGGCCGGTGTGGCCCATAAAATCACCCTCCATCTGCAACCGGCCCTGATCACCCTCGACCAGCTGATCGCCAACGGCGAAGCCGGCAGCTACGACTTCGCCTTCATCGACGCCGACAAACCGCCGACCGCCCACTATTACGAACGCTGTCTGCAACTGGTTCGTCCCGGCAGCCTCATCGCCATCGACAACCTGCTGCTGGGCGGCCGCGTCTGCCACGATCCCGCCCCCGGCGAACCGCCCTCACTCGAAGCCGTCCGCCGCTTTAACCGCGCACTGCAAAACGATGGGCGCATTGACGCCCTCACCCTGCCCTTGGGCGACGGCCTCACCCTGCTACGCAAACGCCATTCGGAGGAAACCCCATGCGCCTGACCGCCGTTTTCGCCGCCTTACTGGGCCTCAGCGCCTGCGGCAGCCTCACCCCCGTGCCCCATCCGCCAGCAACGGAACACGCCCCGGCCGACCAGCGCATCGACATCCAACTCAACGCCCACACTGAGCAAATCGGCCAACTTCAGCAGCAAATCAGCGAATTGCGCCAACAAATCGCCGAACTGCAAAACAAACAGCAAGCAGCGCCCGCCGCCGACAGCCGCCCCGTCCGCGGCAGCACCGCCACGCCGGCTGCCCCCGTCCCGGCCGCTGCGGCACAAAACAGCCACGACCAAGCCTACCGCCAGGCACGCAGCCTTTACCAAAACGGCCTCTACCGCCAAGCCCTGCACCACCTCAGCTTTGCCGAGCGCAACGGCAGCGGCAGCCAAACCGAGCAAAACGCCCTCTTTCTGATGATGCAAAGCCACGAAAAACTGCGCAATTGCGAATCCGTCATCATCAGCGGCCAGCGCTTCGCCACCCGCTTCGCCGCCAATCCGAAAGCGGCCGAAGCCCTGTACAGCGTGGGCAGCTGCCAATGGAATATGCAACAGCGCGACATCGCACGCGACACCTGGCGCAAACTGATGCAGACTTATCCCAACAGCCCGGCCGCCCGCCGCGCCCACCAACGCATCCAAAACAACCGCTAAACACCGAGGCTACCTGAAACCGGCTTGGGCCGTGTTTTCAGGTAGCCTCTTCACTTCCCAACGTTTCACAAAGGACCCCGCCATGACCCAAATCGGCATTATCATGGGCAGCAACAGCGACTGGCCGGTGATGCAGCACGCCGCCGAATTCCTCGACCGCTTCGGCATCGCCTACGAAGCCCTCGTCGTTTCCGCCCACCGCACCCCCGATTTGATGTTCGAATACGCCGAAACCGCCCGCGAACGCGGCCTGCAAGCCATCATCGCCGGTGCCGGCGGCGCCGCCCACCTACCCGGCATGGTGGCCGCCAAAACCACCGTCCCCGTACTCGGCGTGCCCGTGCCCAGCAAATATCTGCGCGGCGAAGACTCCCTGCTCTCCATCGTCCAAATGCCCAAAGGCGTGCCGGTGGCCACCTTTGCCATCGGCGAAGCCGGCGCCGCCAACGCCGCCCTGTTTGCCGTCTCCCTGCTGGCCAACCAATCGCCCAAACTGGCCCGCCAGTTGGCCGAATTCCGCGAACAGCAAAAGCAAACCGTATTGGGCATGAGCCTGCCGCCGCAGGCATAACTCCCCACAGGTCCATCTTCGCCGCCGGGCGTGCCATCCTACCAACAAACCGCCCGCTGCATCGTCGATTTGTTCGCCAAAGCGATGCCGCTGTGCGAAAATCCGCCCCGTTATAACCGCAACCCACACAAGGACCGTTCCGAATGACGCAGGAAACCGCTTTGGGCGCCGCGCTGAAATCAGCCGTGCAAACCATGAGCAAAAAGAAACAAACCGACATGATTGCCGACCACATTTACGGCAAATACGATGTCTTCAAACGCTTCAAACCGCTGGCATTGGGCATCGACCAAGATTTGGTGGCCGCCCTGCCGCAATACGACCCCGCCTTGATCGCCCGCGTGCTGGCCAACCATTGCCGCCGCCCGCGCTACCTCAAATCCCTCGCCCGCGGCGGCAAACGCTTCGACCTGAACAACCGCTTCAAAGGCGAAGTCAGCCCCGAAGAGCAAGCCATTGCCCAACAGCATCCGGCAGTGAAAGAAATGCTGGAAAAGCAGGCCGCCAAACAGGCCGAACAAAACGCCGAAGCCGCAGCCGAGCCGACTGCGCCGGCCGAAACCGTCGCTCCTGCGGCAGACACCGGCGAATAAGCCGATTGTTGAAACGCTTTCAGGTAGCCTGTTCAGCAGAGCAGGCTACCTGAAATGCTGTTTGCCCCATATCATCGGCAACACCCTTTCCCAAGCGACAACAGAGGGCAGCAAAACATCTGTTCCGCTGCCGCCTGACTGCTTAAGCCAATGAAACAGCCGAAACCTGCTCAGGTTTCGGCTGTTTACCAACGCCAGCGCATACCTTGCCATCCCGCCATGCAGTCAGCCATCTGGCTGCCGGCGAAACCGCGATTACCCCGCCACCACAAAATTGCGCACTGCACGCACCGCATCGGGCAGCTCGCCCGCGGTCAGGCCGATCGGGCCGCAGCTCTGTACCGCCAACAACTCGGCCGCCGCGCCGTGCAGCCAAACACCGGCCACCGCCGCCTCATAGGGCGGCAAACCCTGCGCCAGCAGCGCCGCAATCAAACCGCTCAACACATCGCCGCTGCCGGCCGTGGCCAAGCCCGCATTGCCGCTGTCGTTCTCCTCAATCCGCCCCTGCGGATTGGCCACCAAACTGGCATGCCCCTTCAGCACGATATGGCAGCCGTAGCGCTCGGCCAAGGCCATCGCCGCACGGCGGCGGTTGTGCTGCACCTCGGCAGTGCCGCAGCCCAATAAACGGGCCGCTTCCAAAGGATGCGGCGTCAAAATCGTATTCTCCGGCAAGGTTTGCGGAGCAACGGCCAGCAGATTCAAGGCATCCGCATCCAATAGCAAAGGGGCACTGCTCTCTGCCGCTTTGGCCACAGCAGCATGCAATAGGCTTTGTCCGGCTTCGCTCTGACCCAAACCGCAGCCGACCGCGTACACGCTCGCATCCTGCCGCTGCAACAAAGCCGCCGCCGTCGCCAGCATGATTTCGGGATGGACAGGCAGATAAGGCACCGGCAGCTGTTCCTGGGCAAAACCTAGCCACACCTTGCCCGCCCCGCCCTTCAAAGCCGCCACCGCCGCCAATACCCCGGCTCCGCTCATGCCCTCGCTGCCACCGATCACCGCCACCGTGCCGTAGCTGCCCTTATGGCTGTCGGCGGCACGCGGCCGCACCAAGCGGGGAAAACGCTGGCGGACGCTTTGCAAGCGGGCGGGCGGCAGAATACGGGTCAGCGGCATATCATTCTCCTAGGGTGGCTTTCAGGTAGCCTGAATCTTAAGGTATGCCATCATCAGCAAGCAGACAAAAGGCAGATGCCGGGATAAGGGGAAAGCTGATGCAGATGTATCAATCAAACATCTATCCGCCCATTCTTTAAGTCAGGCTACCTGAAACTATTGGCAAACGGCTCAGCGGCAAGCCTCATTCCAGCCCGATAAAAAAGCATCCGTCGGCCGCTGATGCGCATCAGCCCCGACGGATGCCGTTCAACACCGGACACAAGCCGGCTCAACTGGCATTACTCCCACTCAATCGTGGCCGGCGGTTTGCCGCTGACGTCGTACACCACGCGGTTGATGCCGCGTACTTCGTTGATGATGCGGTTGGACACTTTACCCAGCAGCGAATAAGGCAGTTCGGCCCAATGGGCGGTCATGAAGTCGCTGGTGACGACGGCGCGCAGCGCCACCACATATTCGTAAGTGCGGCCGTCGCCCATCACGCCGACGGATTTGACCGGCAGGAACACGGCAAAGGCTTGGCTGGTGAGGTCGTACCAGGAAGTGCCGTTTTCGTCGGTGGTGTTGCGCAGCTCTTGGATGAAAATATCGTCGGCACGGCGCAGGAGGTCGGCGTATTCCTTTTTCACTTCGCCGAGAATGCGCACACCCAAGCCGGGGCCGGGGAAGGGGTGGCGGTACACCATTTCGCGCGGCAGGCCCAGCGCCACGCCGAGTTCGCGTACTTCGTCTTTAAACAGGTCACGCAAGGGCTCGAGCAGCTTGAGATTGAGGGTTTCGGGCAGGCCGCCTACGTTGTGGTGGCTCTTGATGGCATGGGCTTTTTTGGTTTTGGCACCGGCGCTTTCGATCACGTCGGGGTAAATCGTGCCTTGCGCCAGCCATTTGGCGTTTTGGCGTTTGCCGGCTTCGGTTTGGAACACTTCGACGAATTCGGCACCGATGATTTTACGTTTTTGCTCGGGATCGGTGACGCCGGCGAGCTTGCCCATGAAGTCGTCGCTGGCATCCACGTGAATCACGTTGACGCCTAAATTGCGAGCGAACATGTCCATCACCATTTGGCCTTCGTTCAAGCGCAAGAGGCCGTGATCGACAAATACGCAGGTGAGTTGGTCGCCGATGGCGCGGTGGATCAGAGCGGCGGCTACGGAAGAATCCACGCCGCCGGACAAGCCGAGAATCACTTCGTCGCTGCCGACTTGTTCGCGGATTTTGGCCACGGCTTCGTCGATGTAGTTGGGCATGGTCCAGCTGGGTTGTGCACGGCAGATGTCGAGCACGAAGCGGTTGAGCAAGGCGCGGCCTTGTTTGGTGTGGGTCACTTCGGGGTGGAATTGGATGCCGTAGAATTGTTTTTCGGCGTGCTCCATCATGGCCACCGGGCAGCTCGGCGTGTCGCCGATGATGCAGAAGCCTTCGGGCAGCTTGGATACTTTGTCGCCGTGGCTCATCCACACGTCCAGCGTGTTGGGCTGGCCGTCTGCAAGGCCGCGGGTCAGTTCGCTGTCGATGGTTTTCACTTGGGCGTAACCGAATTCGCGTTGGTCGCCGGGCGACACTTCGCCGCCGAGGTGGTGCGCCATAAACTGCATGCCGTAGCAGATGCCGAGCACGGGAATGCCCAGCTCGAAGATGCCGGTGTCGGCCTGATAGTCGGAGTTGTAAACGGAATTGGGGCCGCCGGAAAGAATAATGCCTTTGGGATTGAAGGCTTTAATGTCTTCCAAAGGCATGTCGTAAGAGTGCAGTTCGCAATACACATGGGCTTCGCGCACGCGGCGGGCGATGAGTTGGGTGACTTGCGAGCCGAAATCGAGAATGAGGATTTTGTCTGGGGTCATGATAAAGGAATCAGAAATCAATCAAATAAAGAAACAAGCAAAAACTTAGGGAGTCGGCATCAAGCTGCGGTAGCGTTGCCGCAAAACCGGCATCGGGGTGGATTGGCGGCATTCGGCAAGCACCGTGTCGCGCTGGCGCGGCACAGGATTGCCCAGCACCATTTTTAACGCTTCGTTCATGCCCTCAGGCGAAGGCACGGTATTAATCTGCTGCTTATCCCGCACACAACGGTCGGTTTGCCGCTGAATGGCTTCCATCACATCCATGACTTCCTGCCGTTCGGCCGGGCTCATGACTTCCACACACCGAGCCGCAAAGATAAACGCCGCATCGATATCAGCAGACGCAGAGCCGCAAGGTATGGCTTCGGCTGGGGCGAATGCAGCCAAAGGCAGTAGCAGCAAGGAAAACAGTTTGTGTTTCATGAACATCCCCTAAAGATCAAAGCCTCGGCAGGCTACCTAAAAAGCGCCATCCGGGCCGTCAGGCAAACAGCTGGCGCACTTCTGCGCCCACGTCATCGGCGCGCATAAAGGTTTCGCCGATGAGAAAACTGTGCACACCGTGCCCGCGCAGATACTGCACGTCTTCACGGTGGCGGATGCCGCTTTCGGCCACCACCATATGTCCGGCCAATTCAGGCAGCAGGTCCAAAGTGTGTTGTAGGCTCACGTCGAAGGTGCGCAGATTGCGGTTGTTCACCCCGCGCAGCGGCGTACTCAGGCGGCGGCATTTGTCGAGCTCTGCCGCTTCGTGTAATTCCAACAACACGGCCATGCCCAATTCGTGGGCGATGCCCTCGAAGGTTTCCAGCTGGTCCGCGCTCAAAGCGGCGGCAATCAGCAGCACCGCGTCTGCGCCCCAAGCACGGGCTTGGTAGATTTGGTACTCATCCACCATAAAGTCTTTGCGCAACACCGGCAGGGCAACGGCGGCGCGGGCGGCTTTCAGGTAGCCTTCATGGCCTTGGAAATACTGCTCGTCGGTCAGCACCGACAAACAGGCCGCACCAGCCGCCTCATAAGCGCGGGCCAGCGCTTCGGGATGGAAATCGGCACGAATCAGCCCCTTGCTCGGACTGGCTTTTTTGATTTCGGCAATCAAAGCAGCCTCGCCCGCGGCATGTTTGGCGCGCATGGCGCCTACAAAATCGCGCGCCGGCGGCATATCGGCCGCCTGGGCGCGCATTTGGGCCAAAGGCTGCGCCGTACGGGCGGCAGCCACTTCCTGATGTTTGGTGTTCAGAATCCGGTTCAGAATATCGCTCATGGGCACTCACAAATCGGGCAGGCTGATCTGCCGCTGTTGGCGGACATGGAAATGTTCCAAGCTTTCCAAACCGTGCAAGAAGCGCGACAGTTCGAGCAAAGCGCCTTGGTACACGTCTTTTTTGAAGTCGATCACTTCATCTATCGGCGCCCAATACTCATGCCAGCGCCAGGCATCGAACTCGGGCTGGCTGCTGGCACGCAGATGCACGTCGCTTTCGCGGCCGGTGAGGCGCAGCAGATACCAAATCTGTTTTTGGCCGCGGTAAGAACCGCGCCATTGGCGGCGGATCCAGTTGCTCGGCACATCGTAGCGCAGCCAGTCGCGGGTGCGGCCGAGGATTTTCACATGATGCGGCAACAGGCCGACTTCTTCCAGCAGTTCGCGGTACATGGCGGCCTCGGGGCTTTCGCCGGGCTTGATGCCGCCCTGCGGAAACTGCCACGAATGCTCGCGCACACGCTTACCCCAAAACACCTCGTTGCGGTGGTTGGTAATGATGATACCGACATTGGGGCGATAACCTTCTCTGTCCAGCATGATTCTTTCGCCCGGAAATATAAAAATGGCAGCGATTTTCCCATAAAACGCCGCATTCGGCAAAGGCAGACACGGCAGCCAAACCGGCACCGCGGCTTATTTCACCGTCCAGTCCACCCAACCCAGCTGCCAAGTCAGCAAGATAATGCCGCCGAAGATAATGCGGTAATAGGCGAAGGGCACATAGTTTTTGCTCGACACGAAACGCAGCAGCGCTTTTACCGCCAGCAAACCCGCCGCAAAAGCCGCCGCAAAGCCGATGGCGATCAGGCCGATGTCCTGCCAGGTAAAAACGTGCAGGTTTTTCACCATGCTGTAGCCGGTGGCCGCAATCATCACCGGCACGGCCAAGAAAAAGGAAAACTCGGTGGCCGCCTTGCGCTCCAAACCCCACATCATGCCGCCCATGATGGTGCTGCCGGAACGGGAAGTGCCGGGAATCAGCGCCAGAATCTGCGCCAGCCCGACCACCAGCGCATCGCGCGGCCGCATGTCGTCCACCGTCGCCACTTTGGGCGCCCGGTTTTGCTGGCGTTTCTCAATCCACAAAATCAGAAAACCGCCAACCACCAAAGCCGCAGCCACACTGATGGGGTTGAACAACACCTGTTCGATAAAATCGTCAAACAACAACCCCACCACCGCAGCAGGCACAAAAGCAATCATCAAATTACCCACAAAACGGTTGACCTGACGGTCTTTGCCGATGTGGGTGAGCACATGGGCGAAGCGGCGGCGGTATTCGAATACCACGGCCAACACCGCACCCAACTGAATGGCGATTTTGAAGGCGGTGTATTCGCTGTCGAAACCGATCAGATTGCCGGCCACAATCAAATGGCCGGTACTGGAAATCGGCAGAAATTCGGTGAGCCCTTCCAAGATACCGAGCAGCAGGGCTTTCAAAGCAAGCATCACATCCATAAAACAGGCTTTCAAACGTTTTCAGGTAGCCTTGATTTGCACCAAGGCTACCTGAAAAAGAAAAACAATTATTGGTTGGCCTGACGGGCAAAGGAGCCGCCGCGACTTGGCAAAACGGCTTTGGGCGCGGCAGCCGGCATACCGCGCTCGGTGCGCACTTTCGCCACCAGTTCGTCCAAGGTTTTCATGCCCGCTTCAAAACCGTTGGCAAAAGTCAGCTCGTATTTGCCGCCCACAATCACTTGCGGAGTGCTTTGGATTTGATAGCGTTCGGTCAGCTGCTGCATATTGTGTGCGGCGGCAGACGATTTCGGGTCGTCATAAGCGGCCAACAGCTTGCTGCCGAATGCCTGCTGCTGCGCCCAAGCGCGGAAAGTGGCCTCGTCGCCCAGATTTTTGCCTTCATTGATTACCGCTTGGAAAATGGCCGGATTGGCTTGGCGTTTCACGCCGGCTTGGTTCACCGCCGCCAGCAGACGGGCAAACGGCAAATGCTGGGGCTGCCACACCACATGCTCGGTGCGGTATACCGTGTCTGCAGGCAAGGTGCGGACATGCCGCAGGATAATGGGGTCTAAACGCTGGCAGTGCGGACAGAAATAACCGAAAAACTCCACCACTTCGATTTTATCGGGCTGTACGGCTTCAATCACATTGCTGCGCACAATATAGTCTTTGCCCTCCACGGCTTCAGCCTGCACCACGGCAGCGCTTAAGGCCGTGCAGACGGCAAACAAAACGGTTTTCAGTTTTTTCATGATGGTTCTCTAGAAGACTGGGGGTTTGAAAAATGTGGGAAAGTGGGCAGGGTAAGCCGGACAATGTTTCAGGTAGCCTGAGAACTTTGCAAAACCCCCATCTGTGGCGCATTTCTGCGTTGTGTGCTGCTCACTCGCTTGCCTATCTATATGATATGTCTGCACTCGCTGCGCTGCTACGCCTTGAACTGCATCCACATCTGGGGGGGGTTTGCAAAGGTCTCAGCCTGGCTTCAAGCTACCTGAAAGCCGCCACATTATAGCGGACCTTGCGGCGGCACGGTTTATTCGGCGCTGCGGGTCAGGCTGTCGATATTGTTTTGGCGCAGCTTCTCGGTCAGCCGTTGCGCTTCTTCCCTGCTGAGGCGGCCGCTTTGAATGCGGTAAACGGTTTGACCGTCTTTGCCTGTGGCGCGGCTGAGGCGGGCATTCACACCGAGCATGGCCAGTTTGGCGCGTTGTGCATCGGCCGCTTCGGCATTGTTGAAGGAACCCATCTGCACCACCACCCGACCGCTGGGTGCCGCTTCGGCAGGACGGCTTTCGGCACGGCTGCCCTGCTGCTCGCGGCGCACCTGTTCGCGTGCTTTTTCCACGCTGCCGCTGTTGAGAATCTGCTCCGGAGTGGGCTTGGGATCCGGCCGCGGCTCACGGGCTGGCGGCTTGGGTTCTGCAGGCTGGCGCGGCTTCGATTCGGCCGTGCCGCGATGGTCGGGCTTAGGCGCCGGCACCGGCTGTGCTTCGGGCTTGGGCTCGTCTTCCGCTTGCGACGGCACGGCCGGCAGGGTAGCCGCTTCGGAAGCATCGTGTTCGGCAACCTCACCCCAAGGGTCGGCCAAGCCGCCGTCTTTCGGTGCCGACACAGGCACTTGGGGACGCACTCTTGAGCCTCTCGGTGTCAACTCTTCCGGCTGAGACACCACCTCCGGCGGCGGATCGGGCTGGCGGAAACCTGAAGGGGTGTGGTTCAGGAAAAACAAAACCGCGCCGATGATCAGCGTGGCCAACAACAGCCCGAAAATAAAGCCAGTCAGGCCTTTGCCGTGGTTTTTTTGCATAAGACAGGAAATCGGGTAAAAACGGTGGCGTATTCTAGCAAAGCTGTTTGACGGGGCGGAAACGCTTTTACACCTTCTTTACAGCCCGGCAAGTAAGCGTTTTACAAGACTGGAGCATCCTGTTTTGCAGCCCGTGCGCGCTTAACAAGTAAAACTTCCGCGCCCGTTGGCGGACAGGAGCGGAAGTAGGCAACAAACAATGTATCCAAGCGTTTTCAGGTAGCCTTACGCTGCACCACCGCTTGATGGACATACTGGTAACGGGTTTGCACCAACAACACGGCGATTGCGGCAATCACGGCCGGGATTGAGAACGCCAGGAAGTTGACTTGGTGCGACAACTGCATGGAAAGCAGGGTGCCGCCCATGATGGGGCCGACAATGGCGCCGATGCGGCCGATGCCGGCGGCCCAACCGATGCCGGTGGAACGGATCATGGTCGGATAGTATTGGGCCACGTAGGCGTATAGCAGAATGGAGGCACCAATACTGGCCGCGCCGGCAATGGTGACCAAGAGATACAGCACCGGCTGCGGATTGGGAAAGCCGAGCATAAACAGCGCCACAGCACCGAGGAAGAAGAAGGCAGACAGCACGGGTTTCAGTTGGAAACGGTCGGCCAGCCAACCGCCGCTGAGTGCACCCAAAATGGCGCCCACATTCAGGGCAAACAGGAACATCAGGCTGTTACCAAAGCCATAGCCGGCCATGTGCATCAGCTTGGGCAGCCAGGAGCTTAAGCCGTAAGACATCAAGAGACTCATGAAAAAGCAGGTGCAGAACATGGTGGTGCTCAGCGCCCGTTTTTCGCGGTAGAGCTCGATCACCGGTGCTTTTTCTTTCTTGGCAATATCCAACACCAGATCGGCATCGTCAGCAAACTGCTCGCGCGGCTCCATGCGGCGGATCAGATCACGCACCTGAGCGTGGTCGCCGCGTTGCAGCAGGAAAGCCAAGGAATCGGGCAGGTAGAGTGCCACCAAGGGCAACAGCAGTAAAGGCAGGCCGCCGATGTAGAACATCACTTCCCAACCGAATTTGGGCACCACCCAAATGCCCAGCACCGCAGAGAGCATGCCGCCTACGGCATAGCCGCTGAACATGATCGCCACCATGCTGCTGCGGATTTTTTTCGGCGAATATTCGCTCATCAGCGCCACCGCATTTGGCATCACGCCGCCGATACCCAAGCCGGCCAAAAATCGCAGCACGGCAAATTCGGTGGGCGTGCGGGCGAAGCCGTTGACTACAGTAAAGAAACTAAAAATAAACATGCAGATAATAATCATGCGTTTGCGGCCGAATTTATCTGCCAGAGAACCCAATATCGTGCCGCCGAACATCATGCCGACCAAGGCCGAACTGCCCAAATAACCGGCGGTTTCGGCACTCAGCTGCCAAGCCTCCATCAGGCGGGGCAACACCACGCCGTAAATCACCAGATCATAGCCGTCAAACAGAATGATCAGGGTACACCAAAACAAAACCCGCCAATGGGTGGGGGTGAGTTTGGCGTGGTCGATAACCGACTGGATGTCGATAGAAGAATGTCTCATGGGCTCTCTCCACTATTATTGTACTTGTCAAATCAGACATCGGCCTGGTGCCGCATACTTTCCACGGCACCCAGAACCGATGCGGCTGCATTTTAGGCGTAAAAAAATAATGGAATCAACGATTTTTTGCCGGTTTATTTTTAACATGTTAAGCAATTTAGAGAGTAGGCACTTTTTCCTTTTAAAAAAATAGAGTAAGTAACCATTAATATATATCGCCAAGCGGCGCTTTTTTATGCTGCAGTGCAGCATATTCATACCGATGGTTGCTGGTTTTGCCTGTTTTCAGGTAGCCTAAAACAGAAAAGCGCCGGATGTTGCCCGGCGCTTTTTGCGTATTCCGCTTGATCAGCCCGCTTGGTTTTGATCCAAACCAAAGGCTTTATGCAACACACGGGTGGCCAGCTCCATGTATTTCTCGTCGATCAGCACCGATACTTTGATTTCCGAAGTAGAAATCATTTGGATATTGATGCCCTCTTCTGCCAGGGTGCGGAACATGGTGGAAGCCACGCCCACATGCGAGCGCATGCCCAAGCCCACGATGGATACTTTGCACACGGTGTCGTCGCCGTCGATGGCGGCGGCGCCCAAGCTGCTTTGGCTGTTGTGCAGCAGCTCCAGCGTGGCTTTGTAGTCGCTGCGCGGCACGGTGAAGGAAAAATCGGTGGTGCCCTGCTCGCCCACGTTTTGAATGATCATGTCCACTTCGATATTGGCGTCGGCCACGGCGCCCAAAATCTGATAGGCAATGCCGGGCTTGTCGGGCACCCCGCGCACATTGATACGGGCCTGGTTTTTATCGAATGCGATGCCAGATACGATGGCTCTTTCCATGTTTTCGTCTTCCTCAAAAGTGATTAATGTGCCTTCGCCGCCCTCGATCAGGCTGCTCAATACGCGCAGGCGGACTTTGTATTTGCCGGCAAACTCCACCGAACGGATTTGCAAAACTTTCGAGCCCAGGCTCGCCAGCTCCAGCATTTCGTCAAAGGTTACCGTGTCCATGCGGCGGGCTTCGGGCACCACGCGCGGATCGGTGGTGTACACCCCGTCCACATCGGTATAAATCTGGCACTCGTCCGCTTTCAAGGCGGCGGCTAGTGCCACGGCCGAGGTATCGGAGCCGCCGCGGCCCAAAGTGCTGATATCGCCGTCGGCCGTGATGCCTTGGAAACCGGCCACAATCACCACCCTGCCGGCCTCAAGATCGGCCCGCATTTTGCCGTCGTCGATTTCCTCAATGCGGGCTTTGGTGTGCGCACGGTCGGTGCGCACCGCCACCTGCCAACCGGTGTAGCTTTTGGCATCTACGCCGATGTCTTTCAACGCCATGGCCAGCAGGCCGATGGTCACTTGCTCGCCGGTGGCCAACACCACGTCCATCTCGCGCGGATCGGGGAACTCCTGCATTTCGTGCGCCAATGCCACCAA
Source organism: Neisseria shayeganii (assembly GCF_014054965.1). Taxonomy (NCBI): domain Bacteria; kingdom Pseudomonadati; phylum Pseudomonadota; class Betaproteobacteria; order Neisseriales; family Neisseriaceae; genus Neisseria; species Neisseria shayeganii. The sequence continues at coordinate 1,221,056 of NZ_CP059567.1, forward strand.
GCGGTTGGTTTCGCCGCTCATGGCCGACACCACCACCACCACATCGTGGCCTTGGGCGCGGGTGGCCGCCACCCGGCGGGCCACATTTTTGATGCGTTCGGCGGAGCCGACCGAGGTGCCGCCGTATTTCTGTACGATTAAAGCCATGGATTTCTATGCTTTCTTGATAAGCTGGGAAGGGTTGCAAAAGGTTTCAGGTAGCCTGAGACTTTTGCAAAACCCCCATCTGCGGCGCATTTCTGCGTTGTGCGCTGCTCGCTCGCTTGCCTATCTCCATGATATGTCTGCGCTCGCTGCGCTGCTACGCCTTGAACTGCATCCACATCTGGGGGTTTTGCAAAGGTCTCAGCCTTTTCCAACCGGCACGGGTACCGGCGGAAAAAGGCGGTATTATTCCTATTTTGCACAGCAAAAACAAGCGGTGCGGCGGCTTTTTCCGTTGGCCGGCTGTGCTACACTGCCGGCCTTCCGATTTTCTTCCCCTCTACGCCATGGCAAAAGCACCGAAAACCGTTTACCAATGCAGCGAATGCGGCGGCACCACGCCCAAATGGCAGGGCAAATGCCCGCATTGCGGCGAATGGAACACCCTGCAGGAAAGCCTTGCTGCGCCCGAGCCGAAAAACGTGCGCTTCCAATCGTGGGCGGCCGACACGGCACTGGTGCAGGAGCTTTCCCAAGTAACCGCCACCGAAGTGCCGCGCGAACCCACCGGCATGGGCGAACTCGACCGCGTATTGGGCGGCGGTTTGGTAAACGGCGCGGTGATTCTGCTCGGCGGCGACCCCGGCATCGGCAAATCGACGCTGCTCTTGCAAACCGTGGCGATGATGGCGAAAAGCCGCAAAGTGCTGTATGTATCCGGCGAGGAATCCGCCCAACAAGTCGCCTTGCGCGCGCAGCGCTTGGGCTTACACAGCGAAGGCGTCAACCTGCTGGCGGAAATCCGCATGGAAGCAATTCAGGTAGCCTTGAAACAGCACGAACCGGCCGTGGTGGTAATCGACTCCATCCAAACCATGTACTCCGACCAAATCACTTCCGCGCCCGGCTCGGTATCGCAAGTGCGCGAGTGTGCCGCCCAGCTCACCCGCATGGCCAAACAAATGGGCATGGCCATGATTTTGGTCGGCCACGTCACCAAAGACGGTGCCATCGCCGGCCCGCGCGTACTCGAGCACATGGTGGATACCGTGCTCTATTTCGAGGGCGACCAGCATTCCAACTACCGCATGATCCGCGCCATCAAAAACCGCTTCGGCGCAGCCAACGAGCTGGGCGTGTTCGCCATGACCGAACACGGCTTGAAAGGCGTGTCCAACCCTTCGGCGATTTTCCTTGCCAGCTACCGCGACGACGTGCCCGGCTCGTGCGTATTGGTGACACAAGAAGGCAGCCGCCCGCTGTTGGTGGAAATTCAGGCTTTGGTGGACGACGCGCACGGCTTCACGCCCAAACGCCTCACCGTCGGCCTCGAACAAAACCGCCTCGCCATGCTGCTGGCCGTATTAAACCGCCATGCCGGCATCGCCTGCTTCGACCAAGACGTATTCCTCAACGCGGTCGGCGGCGTGAAAATCAACGAACCCGCCGCCGACCTCGCCATCATCCTCGCCATGCTCTCCAGCTTCCGCAACCGTCCGCTGCCTGAAAAAATGGTGGCCTTTGGCGAAATTGGCTTGAGCGGCGAAGTCCGCCCCGTGGCCCGCGGGCAGGAACGCTTGAAAGAAGCGGAAAAACTCGGCTTCAAGCGCGCCATCGTGCCGCAGGCCAATCTGCCGCGCCACCCCAAAGACTTTCCCGGCCTGCAGATTCACGGCGTGAGCAGTTTGCAGGAGGCGGTAGAGGTGTGCCGCCACGCAGCGGATTGAGGCAGCAAGCGCCGCTTGGCTTGAAACGCAGCGCCAACCCGACACGGCCAAGCCGAACCACTATTGCATGATGGTCGGGTTACGGCTTAGGCCTAAGCCAAGCGACGCATCTTAGCGCTGATCGCAACAGGCTGAAACCTTTGAAACCCCCATCTGCGGCACATTTCTGCGTTATGCGTTTATGCCCTATGGGTACTGCTCGCTCGCTTGCCTTGAACCGCATCCACATCTGGAGGTTTTGCAAAGGTCTCAGGCTACCTGAAATGCTTTCAGGTAGCCTTACCGCTTGCCCATTCAACTCACAAGCCAAACCACGCCGGCCAGGCCTGTCGCCCACAGCAGAATCCAGCGGCCGAAACCCGCAAGCAGACGGTGGAAAACCGGACGTCCGTCTTGCCGCGCTGCCCGCCGCAGCGCCAGCCATGCGCCGGCCGACACCGGCCACAACAGCGCCGTTGCCATGAGCGCTGCCGCAAACGGCAGGCTGTGGAACAGCCACGCCGTCCAGCACACCGCCGCCGCACCCAGCAAAACCGCATGGTAAGCCACCGCCCGCTGCCTTCCCAAATGCACGGCCACGGTGTATTTGCCGGCGGCACGGTCGCTGTCCAAGTCGCGCAGATTATTGATGTTCAACACCGCCGCGCACCACAGCCCCTGTGCATTGGCCGCCGTCCACAGCGGCCAAGACAAGGGGCAGCCGTAGAGCAGGCTGCCGCCGCACACCGCGAGCAAACCGAAAAACAGCCACACCGCCGCTTCGCCCCCACCGCGGTAGCCGTAAGGGCGGCTGCCTGCGGTGTAGTGCCAAGCCGCCGCCAGCGACAGCGCACCGGCCAACCACCAAGGCCAGCCCGCCTGCCACCCTGCTACGCCCGACACAAACAGCAATATCGCCCCGCTTGCCACACACAAGGCGCCGCAGCACAGCAAAGCGCGCCGCATGGCCGGCCGGCCCAACCGTCCGCTGCCGCACAAACGGTCGCTGCGGGCATGGTCGGCGCCGTGGCGGGCATCGCCGTAATCGTTGGCCAAATTGGCAAAAATCTGCAACAGCAAGGCGGTACACAGCATGGCGGCGAACAGCGGCCACTGAAAACGCTGTTGCTGCCAGGCCGGCAAAGCGGCCAACAAAACCGATGCCGCCGCCAAAGGCAAAGTATGCGGCCGCGCCGCCTGCCACCACAGCCGCCAAGAAAGGGAAAACACGATACCGCCCCAACCGAAACCCAAAGCGGCACAGGCTACCTGAAAGCCCTGCGGCAAAGCAAGCAGCCGCCAAACCACACTCTTTATTATTCATTATTCAATTCGCTGCTTTTCAGGCTGCCACACCATTCCTTCAGCCAGCCTCAGTCGTTGCGCCCCTCTGCCGACATTCAGCAGCAGGCCGCATTTTTCGGTACAATCGCGCCCGCACGCCGCCGGCGTTCGCCCCCGAATATCCGTCCACCCCTTCCGCCGTACGCGCCCCGCTATGTACAAACTCGCGCCCATTGTTCACGCCCTCTCCAAGCTCGGCTTGGTATTCTCCCTGCTGCTGTTGGCGCCGGCCGGTGTGTCTTGGTTTTACGACGACGGTGTGTTTTGGGTGTTCGCCGACACCGCGCTGGTTACCCTGTTCGGCTCGCTGGCCGCCTGGCTGCTGACCCGCCGCCACCAACGCGAACTGCGCACCCGCGACGGCTTCACCCTGGTGTTTTTGTTTTGGCTCGGCTTTGCCGCCGTGGCGTCCCTGCCCTTTTTCTGGCACCTGCCTGAAATGAGCTACACCGACGCTTTTTTCGAAGCCATCTCCGGCCTCACCACCACCGGCGCCACGGTGATGAACAATCTCGACTCGCTGCCCGCCTCGCTGAATTTCTGGCGCCACATGCTCAATTGGCTGGGCGGCATGGGCATCATCGTGCTGGCGGTGGCGATTCTGCCTATGCTCGGCGTGGGCGGCACCCAGCTCTTCAAAGCAGAAATCCCGGGCATCAATAAAGACAGCAAAATGGCGCCGCGCATCTCGCAAACCGCCAAAACGCTGTGGGCGATTTACGTGTTTTTCACCGCACTCACCTGCCTGGCGCTGCGGCTGGCCGGCATGAGCTGGTTCGACGCCGTCTGCCACGCCATGTCGTGCTTTTCTTTGGGCGGCTTCTCCACCCACGATGCCAGCATCGCCTATTTCGATTCTGTGGCGGTGGAAGCCGTGCTGTCGGTTTCCAGCATCATCGCCGCCGTCAATTTCACCAACCATTTCTACGCCCTGCGCCAACGCTCGATGGCGGTTTACCTGAAAGACACCGAAGTGCGCGTGATGGCGTTTACCCTCTTGGGCAGCATCGCCGTATTTACCTTATACCTGTGGTACAAAGAGTTTTATGCCGGCCTTGGCGAATCGCTGCGCTTCGTCAGCTTCAACTTCATCTCCATCGGCCTGGCCAACGGCTATGCCAACGCCAACTTCGCCGCCTGGCCGCTGCTGCCGGCACTGTGGATGTATTTCCTCGCCAACGTGTTGGCCAACGCCGGCAGCGCGGGCGGCGGCATCAAAACCATCCGCGCCGTGGTGCTGTTTAAATTCAGCCTGCGCGAAATGCTGCTGCTGCTGCACCCCAAAGCCGTACACACCGTGAAAATCAACGGCCGCCAGATTCCCGAACGCATGGCGCTCACCGTGTTGGCCTTCATCTTCGTCTATTTCATGACTGTGGTATTATTCACCTTCGCCCTGATGGCCTCCGGCCTCGATTTCGTGACCGCCCTCTCCGGCACCATTGCCTGCATCACCAATGCCGGCCCCGCCTTGGGCAGTCTCGGCCCCGCCTCCAACTACGCCGCCCTCAGCGACGTGCAGAAATGGTTGTGCACCGTAGTGATGCTGCTGGGGCGCTTGGAAATTTTTACCGTCCTGATTCTGTTTACCCCTGCCTATTGGCGCAAATAAACCCTCATTCCTGTTTTTCAGGTAGCCTGATCCGGCCGCACGGCTCTCCCGATTGATTCGGGCTACCTGAAACCGCTCTCCCCCGCGCCGCACCCCGGCCGCCCAAAGGAAGGATTCCCCATGCACATCCCCCACCGCCTCCGCCTGCTTGCCCTCGCCGCCGCCCTCAGCGCCTGCTCCAGCCAAGTGGAAACCCCAGTCGAGCCGGTTAAATCGGGCAGCAGCGGACACGTGCAGCTGCCCGGCAGCCGCAGCGCCGAAGCCGACGCCAAAGTGCTGGCCGACTACCAAGCCTTCCTCGCCGCCCAAGAAGCCCTCAAACAAAACGACGACGCCCCCGCCGCCCGCTTCCTTGGCCACGCTCCCACCAGCGCCATGGCCGACACCCTGCGCAACCAATGGCTGAAAAGCCTAGCCCGCCGCAGCGAATGGCCCTTGTTCGCCGAGCAATACGACCTCTTGAAAGCCGATGCGCGTGACCAAGAAACCCGCTGCTATGCCACCATGGCCGGTTTGGAAGCCCCGGGCGAATGGGTCGGCCGCCTGCTGAACGAGCTGGGCCGGCTGCCCGAAGGCTGCAACCGTTTGCTAAACCATTTGGCCCCGGGCTTAGACCGTGCCGCCGCTTGGCGCCGCGTGCGCGGCCTCTTGGCCGCCAACCAGATTACCGACGCGCGCAACCTCGCCGCCGCCCTCGGCTCGCCCCTGCCAAACCCACTCACCAGCGGCAACAGCAGCAGCCAAGGCGGTCAGGAAGCCCTGTTGCACAGCGTCATCGGCCAAAACGCCCGCCGCGAAGCCGGCGCTGCCGGCCGCTTGCGTAGCCTCTCCGCCAGCCTGCGCCCCGAACAAATCGGCTTTGCCTGGGCGGTGCTCGGCCACCAGCAGGCGCTCAACCAAAACTTCGCCCAAGCCCTGCAGTTCTTCCAACAGGCTGACAGCAGCCAATTCAGCCGCGAACATTGGGAATGGTACGCCCGCAGCGCCTTGCGCCTGGGCCGCTGGGGCGAATTGAAAAACATCATCCAAGCCATGCCGGCCAAACTGCAGGCCGACCCCGCCTGGCAATACTGGCTGGGCCGCAGCTTGGCCGCCGAAGGCCAGCAGGCCGCCGCACAAAACCTCTACCGCCAAGCCGCCGCATCCGGCCGCAACTTCTACGCCCTGCTCGCCACCGAAGCCTTGGGCGGCCAAGTGGATGCCCGCAACAACACCGGCCAAGCCTCTAGCGCCGAAGTAAACCGCGTGGCGGCCGACGGCGCCATCTCCCGCGCCCTGAGCCTGTTCCGCGCCTCGCAAAGCAGCGGCGACTGGACCATGCGCCGCCAAGCACAGGCCGAATGGCGCTATGCCATCGCCGGCTTCAACGAGCCCACCCTGCTCGCCGCTTCCAAACTGGCGCACGATCAGGGCTTCTATGAAATGGGCATTCTGTCTGCCGACAAAACCGACCGCCTGCTCGACTACGGCCTGCGCTACATCGCGCCCTTCCGCGACATCACCACCCGCTACGCCGCCCAAGCCAATGTGGACCCGGCCTGGGTGTACGGCCTGATCCGTCAGGAAAGCCGCTTCATGATCGGCGTGCGCTCCCGCGTCGGCGCCACCGGCCTGATGCAGGTAATGCCGGCCACCGCGCGCGAAATCGCCAACAAAATCGGCATGAACCCCGCCGAATTACACAGCATCGAAGGCAATATCCGCATGGGCACCTGGTATTTGGGCGACGCCCGCAACCGCCTCGGCCACGAAGTGCTGGCCACCGCCGGCTATAACGCCGGCCCCGGCCGTGCCCGCCGCTGGCAGGCTTCCGTGCCGCTGGAAGGCGCCGTGTATGCGGAAACCATCCCCTTCGACGAAACGCGCGATTACGTCAAGCGCGTGATGGCCAATGCCACCTACTACGCCGCCCTCTTTAACGAGCCGCAAACCTCGCTCACCCGCCGCATGGGCACCATCCCCGCCCGTTAGCAAACGGCTTGCCCACACGCAAGCGCAGGCTACCTGAAAACTGTATTTAGCAGTCTTTCAGGTAGCCTGCTTTTTTTGCCGGGCACTTAGCACAGCCAAAGGATGCCTGCTTTCTTCCGCACAAGCCGCCCGCCACCCTTGCGGGAAGACAGCGGGCAGCATAGAATCCCCTTATATTTTGCGCCGCAACATTCCACCCTCAGCTTCAGCCAGAAAGCCACCCATGAACACGCCCATCTACAACTTCTCCGCCGGCCCCGCCGTGCTGCCCGAATCCGTGCTGCGCACCGCGCAAAGCGAAATGTTCGACTACAACGGCACCGGTTTTTCCGTGATGACCATGAGCCACCGCTCCGACGTGTTCATGAGCATTCTCTACCACGCCGAACAAGACCTGCGCCAGCTGCTCGACATCCCCGACAACTACAAAGTGTTGTTTCTGCAAGGCGGCGCCAGCGCGCAGTTCAATATGGTGGCGATGAACTTCGCCAACGGCTTCAAACGCGTGGATTCCGTGGTCACCGGCAACTGGTCGGCCATCGCCCACAAGCAAATGGGCAAACTGTCCGACGCCGCCATCCACCTGGCTGCCGACGGCAAAGCCAATGGTTACACCGACCTGCCGCCGGTGGCAAGCTGGGACATCAGCCCCGATTCGGCTTTCGTCCATTTCGTGATCAACGAAACCGTGCACGGCCTGCAATACCGCGAGGTGCCCAAACTGGCCGACGGCATGCCGCCCCTGGTGTGCGATATGTCGAGCGAAATCCTGTCGCGCCGCATCAATGTGCGCGATTTCGGCGTGATTTACGCCGGCGCGCAAAAAAACATCGGCCCGTCCGGCGCCACCATCGTCATCATCCGCGAAGACCTGCTGGACCGCTGTTCCGACCGCATTCCCGACGTGTGGAATTACCGTTCGCACGTCAACAAACAGGGCATGTACAACACACCGGCTACCTATCCGATTTACATCGCCGGCTTGGTGTTCCGCTGGCTGCAGTCGCAAGGCGGCGTGGCGCAGATGGAAACCATCAACACCTTGAAAGCCAAAACTCTTTATGAGGCCATCGACGGCAGCGGCGGTTTCTACCGCAACCCCGTCCAAGCCGACGCCCGCTCCAAAATGAATGTGATCTTCAGCACCGGCAATGCCGAGCTGGACGAACGGTTCGCCCAAGAATCCACTACCCGCGGCCTACAGCTCCTGCGCGGCTACAAAAGCATGGGCGGTATGCGTGCCAGCATCTACAATGCCATGCCGCTGCAAGGCGTGGAGGCGCTGACCGAATTCATGCGCGAATTCCAAAACCGCTACGGCTGACAGCGGGCCAAACCATCAACCGCACTTTCCGTGCGGTTTGCGCATTTCAGGTAGCCCAAATGCCGCCCGACCACTCCGTGCGGGCCGATACTTTCTTTCTCCAACTTTTTCACCTTAGCTTTCCTTCACCGCCATGCGCCCGACCACCCTGCTTACCCTGCTTACTCTAGCCGGCTGGTGTTCTCCCGCCGCCGCCGACACCCAGCAAGCCGTCCTGGCCTGCACTCAAATCGGCGATCCCGCCGCCCGCCTGGCCTGCTACGACCGCGCCACCGGCACCGAAACGCCGCCCGCCGAAAAAGCCGCCATCGACTTGAGCGAAAGCGCCCGCGCCAGCTTCGAGCACGGCAAAGCCGAGCTGATATTCACGCCCACCGGCCAAACTGCCGCCGCCGGTGACACCGCCACAGACGCCACCGCCTACACCCCGCTGAGCCTGGCCTTTGATCTGGACCGCAACCACGATTCCGGCATTCTCAGCGCCCGGCCGCACCGCCCCATCTATCTGCTCCCCGGCTGGTTCAACAGCTCGCCCAACCGCTACCCTTCCTCGCCGGAACACCGGGCCGACCAAAGCGACCAAAACCACGCCGAAACCAAAATGCAGATTTCCTTCAAAACCAAACTGATGGAAGACGTATTCGGCACCCATGCCGATTTGTGGTTCGGCTACACCCAAATTTCGCATTGGCAGGTGTACAACGGCTCCATGTCCTCCCCCTTCCGCAACACCGATTACGAGCCCGAATTCATCCTCACCCAACCGGTGAAAGCCGACCTGCCCTTCGGCGGCCGCCTGCGCATGCTCGGCGTGGGCGCGGTGCATCAATCCAACGGCCAAAGCGACCCCCTCTCCCGTTCGTGGAACCGCCTCTACCTGATGGGGGGTATGGAATGGGGCAAACTCACCGTATTGCCCCGCTTGTGGTGGCGCATTCCCGAAAGCCGCCGCGAAGACGACAACAGTAACATCAACCGCTATATGGGCTACGGCGATTTGCGCCTGCACTACCGCTTCGACGACCGCCAAACCCTCGGCGCCCTGATGCGCTACAACCCCGCCAGCGGCAAAGGCGGCGTTCAGCTCGACTACACCTTCCCATTGGCCGGCCGCCTCAAAGGCTACCTGCAAGGCTTCCACGGCTACGGCGAAAGCCTGCTCGACTACAACCACAAACACAACAGCATCGGCATCGGCGTGATGTTGAACGACTGGGACGGCTTATAAACCCCCGCCGCCTGCTGTTTCAGGTAGCCTGAGACCTTTGCAAAACCCCCATCTGCGGCGCATTTCTGCATTGTGCGTTTATGCCCTATGGGTACTGCTCGCTCGCTTGCCTATCGTGTGATATGTCTGTCCCACGGGGATTCCTAGCGTTCACGTTCGCTGCGCTGTTACACCTTGAACCGCATTCACATCTGGAGGTTTTGCAAAGGTCTCAGCCGGCAAACAACAGGCTACCTGAAAATCCCAGCCGCCCTTCCGCCGCCAAAGGGTAAAAAACGCTCGTTTCCTCCCCTTCAAGCGCGTATAATGCGCGCCTTTATTTCCGTCTTTTTCGCGCACCCCATGGACCACAAACCGTCAGAAAGCGGCGGCATCGGCAAAGCCATCAAAAAATACCTGATCACCGGCATTCTGGTCTGGCTGCCCGTGGCCGTGACCATCTGGGTGGTCACCTACATCATTTCCGCCACCGACCAACTGGTCAACCTGCTGCCCGCGCGCTGGCAACCCGAACAATACATCGGTTTCAAGCTGCCCGGCCTCGGCTTTGTCGTGGCCGTATTGGTGCTGTTTTTCACCGGCATTTTCGCCGCCAACGTACTCGGCCGCAAAATCATCCAAGCCTGGGACAATCTGCTCGGCCGCATTCCGGTGGTGAAATCCATTTACTCCAGCGTGAAAAAAGTGTCCGAGTCGCTGTTGTCCGACAACAGCCGCTCCTTCAAAACCCCCGTGCTGGTGCCCTTCCCCCAAGCCGACATCTGGACCATCGCCTTCGTGTCCGGCTCCGTCGCCCCCGCCCTACAAACCGCCTTAGGCCGGGAAGAATACGTCTCTGTGTACGTGCCCACCACGCCCAACCCCACCGGCGGCTACTACATCATGGTCAAACAAAGCGACATCCGCCCGCTCGACATGAGCGTGGACGAAGCCCTGAAATACGTGATTTCGCTGGGCATGGTCTTGCCCGACGACAATCCCCTGCCGGAAAACAACCAGGCTACCTGAAAAACAGCGCAGAAGAGCGCACTGCATCTGCCGATCACTTAACCCAATCACCTCATCAGTTTCAATCTCAGTTTTAAAAGAAAGAAAGACCATCCACTATGCGCACCAACTACTGCGGCTTGATTAACGAACAGTATTTAGACCAAACCGTCACCGTCAAAGGCTGGGTACACCGCCGCCGCGACCACGGCGGGGTGATTTTCATCGACCTGCGCGACCGTGAAGGCATCGTGCAGGTGGTGATCGACCCCGACACCCCGGAAGCCTTTGCCAAAGCCGATGCTTCCCGCAACGAATACGTGCTCAGCATCACCGGACGCGTGCGCAACCGCCCCGAGGGCACCACCAACGACAAAATGGTATCCGGCAAAATCGAAATCCTGGCCAAGGAAATCGAGGTGCTCAATGCCGCCGCCACGCCGCCGTTTATGATCGACGAGGACAACCTCAGCGAAAACGTGCGCCTCACCCACCGCGTGATCGACCTGCGCCGCCCGCAAATGCAGCGCAACCTGCGCCTGCGTTATCAGGTCGCCATGGGCGTGCGCCGTTATCTCGACGCCCAAGGCTTTATCGACATCGAAACGCCGATGCTCACCCGCTCCACTCCCGAAGGCGCGCGCGATTATCTGGTGCCCAGCCGCGTGCATCCGGGCGAGTTTTTCGCCCTGCCGCAATCACCGCAGCTGTTCAAACAGCTGCTGATGGTTGCCGGTTTCGACCGTTATTACCAAATCACCAAATGCTTCCGCGACGAAGATTTGCGCGCCGACCGCCAACCCGAATTCACCCAAATCGACTTGGAAACCTCGTTCCTGAGCGAGGATGAAATCATGGACATCACCGAAGGCATGGCCAAACAGGTGTTCAAAGACGCACTGGGTGTGGACTTGGGCGATTTCCCACGCATGCCCTATTCCGAAGCCATGTTCTACTACGGCTCCGACAAGCCCGATATGCGCGTGTCGCTCAAATTCACCGAGCTGACCGACTTAATGAAAAACGAAGAATTCAAAGTATTCCGCGCCGCTGCCGACATGAAAGGCGGCCGCGTGGTGGCCTTGCGCGTGCCGAACGGTGCGAAATTAAGCCGCAAAGACATCGACGAATACACCAAATTTGTCGGCATCTACGGCGCCAAAGGCTTGGCTTACATTAAAGTCAACGACGTCAGCAACATCAGCAACGGCGAAGACAGCAGCCTGCAATCGCCCATCGTCAAATTCCTGTCTGAAAACTGCTTGAAAGAAATCATTGCCCAAACCGAGGCGCAAAACGGCGACATCATTTTCTTTGGCGCCGACAAAGCCAAGGTGGTCAACGAAGCCATCGGTGCCCTGCGCATCAAAATCGGCCACGAACACGGCGCGGAGAACGGCTATTTCGTCGATGAATGGCGGCCCTTATGGGTAGTGGATTTCCCCATGTTCGAATACGACGAAGAGAACGACCGCTATGCCGCCATGCACCATCCGTTTACTTCGCCTAAGCCCGGCCATGAAGACTGGATGGAAAGCGATCCGGAAAACTGCTTGGCCCGCGCCTACGACATGGTGCTCAACGGCTGGGAAATCGGCGGCGGCTCCATCCGTATCCACCGCGCCGACATTCAGGAAAAAGTGTTTGCCGCCCTGAAAATCAGCCCCGAAGAGCAACAGGAAAAATTCGGCTTCCTGCTCGACAACCTCAAATTCGGCGCCCCCCCGCACGGCGGCTTGGCATTCGGCCTCGACCGCTTGGTCACGCTGATGGCCGGCGCCGAATCCATCCGCGACGTGATCGCCTTCCCCAAAACCCAGCGCGCCCAATGTTTGCTCACCAACGCCCCCAACGCGGTGGACGACAAACAATTGCGCGAACTCAATCTCCGCCTGCGCGCCAAAGCAACAGAAAATCCTAAAGAAGCTTAAGCCGCTGAACGGCAACAGGCTACCTGAAAGCTTCAGGTAGCCTGCTTTTTTGATTTTCTCTAGTCTGCCACAGAATTGAACGATACAATCAACTCCCTATAAGTCCACCTAAAATCTCTTAAATATAAGTGAAGGATCGCCAATGAGTCACTCCAACAACAAAACAGCCGGCCCAGTTAGCAGCCATTATGTGACCAATATTTTTACGCCTACCACCCAAGCGTATCCTGTTCAAATCAACCAGTCAGACAGCTACTATGGCACCGAATGGCCAGAACTCATTAATGGTAACAATATATTCAAAAAGAATATTTATGGTCTAGGCGGAGACGACATCATCGCCGGTGGCATGCTTAACGATAACCTTTATGGCGGTACGGGAAACGATACCGTATTGACCAATAATTCCTTAAAAACAAATTTATATGGCGATACGGGCAATGATTTTTTGGCTGGTTACTTTGGAAACGATGTCTTAAACGGCGGCAGCGGCGCTGACCAAATGTTTGGCGGCAAGGGATCAGACACTTATTACGTAGACCATATTGATGATGAAGTCAATGAAAAAATTGCCTTTACTGCCACCATAAACGGCAACAATGTTTCATTGAAAGGCGACCTTTTTACTCCTTGGTTTAATGATATTGATACAGTCTACGTCTCCGTCAGCAACTACAAAGTACCTGCCGGTTTTGAAAAAGTCATTTATACTCAAGGTGCAACTGCACTGCCTTATTTTATAGACGCCGTCTACAGCGGGCAGCGCACAGGTTATCTGGCCGCCAGCCAAAACAAATGGAAAGGCATCGGCAAAGCATTGAAAGTAAGTTACAGCTTTGCCGTAAACAGCCACGATGCTGCAACCGGCGAAACTTTCACCGGCTTTAGGGAGTATAGTGCAGCGCAAAAAGCCAATGTCCGTAAAGCATTAGAAGCCTATAGCAAAGTAGCCGACATCACCTTCACAGAAGTCGCCGATGGTCAAGCCGATTTCCGTTTTTACCTAAACGACTTAAAAGAAGCCAGCAATAACTACCGCATCGGAAAAAATGTCTGCCCTTGTTGTAAAGGCCAACATCAAGCCTTTGATTCCTCAGAATGGATTACCAGCGGCTACGCATACTTTGGTGGCGACGTCCATTTAAATTCCAATTTATACGGCACCAATAATCAAGCCTTCGCTCACGGTCAAGATGGCTACGATACCCTGCTGCATGAAGTCGGCCACAGTCTAGGATTAAAACACCCTGGCCAATACGGCACCGACGACGGCCCATTTCTCAGCACTCAAGAAGAACACCTTGGCAATACGCTGATGACCTACAACACCAACGGCCATACACAAAACCAAGGTTTGAAAATATTTGATTTAGCCGCCGTCCATTACCTCTTCGGTACCAACAAAACCGCACGCAGCGGCAACAATACCTACACACTTACCGACCGCTACATTTGGGACGGCGCCGGCAACGATACCCTAACTGCCGCCAACGCAAGCCAAAACGTATTCATCAACCTAGCACCTGGTGGCTGGATTTATACCGGCAACAAAGCCAGTCTGCTTACTGCAACTGGCCAAGCTTTTATCGGATTCGGTACTTATATTGAAAACGCTGTTGGTTCAAATTTTAATGATCGAATATCAGGTAATTCACTTGACAATACGATCACTGGGTTATTTGGAGACGACCTTCTCAGCGGCGGTTGGGGCAACGACCAGCTGTTAGGCGGAGACGGCAACGACACCCTCTACGGTGAGCACGGCGATGATAGGCTCTACGGCGACAGCGGAAACGACAAGCTCTACGGCAACGCCGGCAACGACCTTCTCAGTGGCGGTTGGGGCTATGACCAGCTGTGGGGCGGAGATGGCAACGACACCCTTTACGGCGAGCACAATGAAGATATGCTCTACGGCGAAGCCGGTAACGACAAACTCTACGGCAACAGCGGCAACGACAAACTCTACGGCGGCGACAGCAACGACGTCCTCACCGGCGGCTGGGGCGACGACCACATGTGGGGCGACAAAGGCAACGACGTCCTCTACGGCGAGCATAACAACGACCGCCTCTTCGGCGGCAGCGGCAACGACCGTTTATACGGTAACAGCGGCAACGACCTGCTCGGTGGCGGCTGGGGCGACGACCGGCTGTGGGGCGGCGACGGCAACGATACCCTTTACGGCGAGCACAACAACGATGTGCTCTACGGCGGCGCCGGCAAAGACATCCTCTACGGCGGTGCCGGCAAAGACACCTTCGTCTTCGACAGCGCTTTGGGCGGCGGCAATGTAGATATCGTGAAAGATTTTGCTGTCGGCATGGACAAAATCGCCCTAGGCAAAGCCATCTTCGGTGGTGGCTTGGACAGCAGTATCGAAGCGGCCGAGTTTGGTTTGGGCAGCAGCGCTACCAACAGCAGACAGCGCATTCTGTTCAACCAAACCGACGGAAAACTGTATTACGACGTTGACGGCAACGGCAACAGCACAGCTGTCCACTTCGCCACTCTGCAGGGCAGCGGCTTGAACCAGCTCGACCATACCAGTTTCAGCCTGATTTAAGCTGAATTCTATTAAGAGCTGAAATAGACATCTCTTCAAAACTCAACATCACCCAAAATCCAAAACTGCAATGTACAGTTTTGGATTTTGGGTGATGTTGAGTTTTGAAGAGATGTTAAATTATACTCATAAGACGGTCTGAATGATACCCAGCCACATATATGACCTCACTTAAGAAGAGCTCTACTAAATATACAGCACTTCCACCACTTCGTATTCCCGTAAACCACCCGGAGCCTGCACCTCAGCCACATCACCCTCCTCCTTACCAATCAAGGCACGGGCAATAGGTGAGCTGACAGAAATTTTGCTTTCTTTGATGTCGGCTTCGTCGTCTCCAACAATTTGGTAACGGACTTGAGTTTCGTTTTCCAAATCCTCCAACACCACGGTGCTGCCAAAAACAACCTTACCTTCGGCATGGATTTCTGTCGGATCAATCACATGGGCCTGAGAAAGCTTATTCTCGATTTCTGCAATACGGCCTTCAATAAAACCCTGCTTCTCCTTGGCCGCCTCATATTCGGCATTCTCCGATAAATCACCATGAGAACGCGCCTCGGCAATGGCCTCAATAATCGCAGGACGTGCGACACTTTTCAATTGCTGCAACTCTTGCTTCAATAATTCGGCGCCACGCACGGTTAAAGGGATTTTCTGCATACTGCACTCTCCACATAAAGTAGGATTCGGGCAGTGTCTCCTTAAGCGCTGCCCGAATCCGTTTTTTCCATAAATAAAAAGGCAAGCCGCCCGAAAAAACGGCGGCTTTTGTAGTATCTGTCTACGTAGCATTGTAGCAGATAGCATCTGGGGCGCCAAGTATTGACATAGAGCAAGGTTGTGATCTGATCCAATTTAAAACATTAACAAATCAATACAGCAGACAGTATAAACTGCTATAATTGAAATCTCTTATTTTCAAGCTCGAATGATTTTAATCATCTTATTTAACAAGATGAAAAAAAACAAAAAATCTATTTGAAAACAGCCGAAAGGTATATTGATGAGAATATTATTGACCGGTGCCAAAGGCCAAGTCGGCCAAAACCTGAAACAGCAAAAGCCCGAACACTGGGAAATGATTGCCGCCGATTCCACCACCTTAGACATTACCCATGACCAAGCCGTCAATAATATGGTGCAAAATTTCGAGCCTGATGTCATCATCAATGCCGCAGGCTATACCGACCTTGAAGCAGCCGAACACAACAAAGACGAAGTCTTCGCCGTCAATGCAGAGGGCGTACGCAATTTGGCTGCTGCTGCGGCCAAACATAACGTCCGCTTTATCCATATTTCCAGCGACTATGTGTTTGACGGCCAAAAAGACAGCCCCTACACCGAATTGGACTACCCCAATCCGCTCAGTACCTATGCCAAGTCTAAATTGGCTGGTGAATTACTGGCCCTAGCCGCCAACCCGGACAGCATCATCATCCGCAGTTCGTGGGTGTTTTCCGAATACGGCAGTAATTTTGTGAAAGACATTATCGCTCAGGCCGATCAAGAAACAATCTCCGTCGTGACCGACAAAATCGGTTGCCCCACTTACGCCGGCGACCTAGCCAAGCTGATGATTCAATTCGCACAAGAGCCACAAATGACACCTGGGATATATCATTTCTGCGGCGATGTTCCGGTAACCCGATACGAATTTGCCCAAATCATTCTCCATGCTTTGGAAAAGATTCGCCCGGTGAAAGCCACGATTCAAGAAACAGTCTCTATACAAATAGATGAACAAACACCTCGACCGCCGTATAGTGTATTAAGTTGCGAGAAAATTCGCCAACTTGGTTATCTACCTTCAGATTGGCAACTTGCTTTAAAACATCTGAATTTATTCGATATGAACATACTGAAAAACCAATAATCTTATACCCTAAAATTTAAAAATCATGACACGTAATACAACCCCATGCTCTGCTATGCAAGAATTAAAACAAAAATTAAATTTTATCGCAGATTTGATTATAGATAAAAGCGATGTTGTTTATCTAGATTATCCATTCCATTTAAATGTTGGTGATTTATTAATCTATCATGGCACTGAGGAGTTTTTTAAGCAGAATAATATTCAGGTAAAGTTTAGGCGCCCTTGGACTTCATTTAATATTAAAGAACTAAGATATATTATCACTCCCAATACTACGATTTTATGCCACGGGGGAGGAAATTTTGGTGACTTATACTCTGTTACCCAGAGGCTTCGTGAAGCAGTCATTCAAACTTATCCCTCTAATCGTATTATTGTTTTTCCTCAAACTGCATTTTTCAAAAATAAACAAACTGAAAAGTCTTCAGCTGAGATCTTTAGGCAGCATAATGACTGCCACCTATTTGCAAGGGATGAACCTACTTTTTACTTAATGGAAAAATTTTCAGAGAATGTTTATCTTTCACCAGATATGGCGCACCAGTTATATGGGAAACTGAAAAAAAGTAATCACATCAAGAATGAAACATTATTCTTTTTAAGAAAAGATATCGAAAAAACAAATACAGAAGCTGTACTAACTCAAGTAGCAAAAAGAGCACAAGCTACCATTCTTGACTGGCCAGATACTATTAGCATTTCTGATAAAACAATTTGGAACATTCACGTCAAATTTCTCTTAGCAATACGGCATCTTGAAATGAGTAATATCAAAAACTGTATGAATTCATATTGGCACAATAAAAGCTTACAACTAATACATAATAGCTCCTTATTATTTTCAGAATATCAAAAAGTTGTTACCACTCGCCTACATGGGCATATTTTATCTTGTTTATTAGACATCCCTAATACAGTATACGATAATTCATATGGAAAAAATAAAGGTTATTTTGACTTATGGACAAATAAAGTGAGATTTAGTCAATTTAAAAGAATATGAACTTATTAAGTTATCTTAAAAAATACAAGAATTCATCTGGCTTATTTTTAGCAACAATAGCAAGCTCAGCTCTATCAATATTGCTATCTATTACCCTAGCTAGGGTATTAACTGTTGAAGATAGGGGCGCATTACAATTCATCCTCACTAACATTATTGTCATTTCAACAATCTCAGTCGGAGGAGTGGGTTATGCTTTAGGTATAGGTATAAAAAATAACGAATATAAAGGATGGGCTAAATTTATTTTAGGATACATAGCCATTACCTTCCCAATTACCTTTATCTTTCATTTATTTATAACTAACATTAGCCAATACTCGAATACATTAATGTTTTGCGTCGCTCTATATTCACTTACATTAATTACAATTGAAAAGTCCAATATTGATCAGCAATTAACAGCTTATAAATTCTTAACTATACTTCAACCTTGTATCAATCTGATGCTATTTGGTTTTGGATATTTAACACTGGGAACAATTCATCTAAAAACAGGACTAACATATTTAACTTTGTCTTATGTAATTTTATCAATATTTAGTCTACTATTTTTAATAAATTTAGGAAAAAAATATAAAGCCATTAAAAGCAAAATTCAGTTCTCATCTTTTTTTAAAATTTGGATAAAGCAATACCTATTCCAATGTTTTGGTGTATTAACCATAAATTTGGATAAATACTTAATCACTTTTTTCTTAGGTGACTATATTTTAGGGATTTACTCTGTTTATTTAGCTTTAGATGGACTTATTGGTAGATTGTTTCAATCAGCTGCCAATTATCATTACTCAAATATTTGGAATAACTTAGATAAAACAAAAACCTTATTAACCACTCTAATTATTATTTGTCTTATCATTTTAATATCCATTCAATTATTTGGCAGCCACGCAGTTAATTTTCTATTTGGCCAAAAATATAGTGAAATAAATGATGCCTTAATTTTGCTGGCTATCTCTTCTATGATCTCAGGATTTTCATGGATTTTATCACAAAATATGATAGTTATAGGTAAGCAAATTCCGTTAATAATTAGACAATTTTCCTCAATTATTATTTTCTCAATTTCAATTTATATATTTAGAGAACACAACTTATTTGGTATTGCCATCAGCTTGATGATTGCTAGCACCACCAGACTTTTTTTCTCATTATATTATTTATATCGGTATCCAATAAAAAAACTATGGGCTGACGTAGATTAGCAGTCATGCTAATCTACTAAAATGAAGATAACCCACTGTAAATTAAAAAAGACGATACAAAGAAAGCTGCTTGAATATTTTGTACTGGAAGTAACCGCACGCTCTGCTGCCGATATCTTGGATATCCAGCCTAACACCGCCATACTGCTTTACCGCAAAATCTGCCCCGCCTTCAACCATCATTTGACTTTGGAAGCAGATCAGGTTTTTGAAGGTACCATAGAATTGGATGAGAGCTATTTCGTCGGTAAGCGTAAAGGAAAGCGTGGGCGCGGTGCCACAGGAATAGTAGCAGTTTTCGGTATCCTCAAACGCAGCAGCAAGGTATATACCGTGGTGGTAGAAAACTCTAAGCGGGAAAGCTTATTTATTGTTATCAAAAAGAAAATCATGCTGGGCAGCATAGTTTATACAGATTGTCTGGCAGTTTATGATGTTTTGGATGTGAGTGGTTTTACCCATCACCGCATCAACCAAAGCAGACTGTTTGCCGACAGTCAAAACCACATCAACGGTATTGAGAATTTTTGGAATCAGGCAAAACGGGTAGTGCGCAAATACAACGGTATCGACCGTAAATCGTTCCCGTTGTTCTTGAAAGAATGTGAATTTCGTTTTAACTTCGGCCCACCAAAGCAGCAGTTAAAAACTCTGAGGCTTTGGTGTGGTACTTAGGGCTATTCTACTTCAGCCCCAAAATTTTAAGTACTAATTCTATATGAATAATTATCTATTAAATCCTTTAGTATCTATTATCATTCCGTGCTTTAATGCTGAAGATTTTGTTGAGCTAGCTATACGATCAATTATGGAACAAAGTTATTCCAATATGGAAATTATTGTTTTAAATGATCAATCTACTGACAATACTGGCAAAATTTTAAAAAAATTAGCATCTGAGGATAGCCGTATTATTTATATAGAAAATGAGAAAAATATAAAATTAGTTGATACTTTAAATAAAGGATTATTATTATGTAATGGAAAATACATTGCTCGTATGGATGCAGATGATGTATCAAGAATAGATAGAATTCAAAAACAAGTAGAATTTTTAGAGAAAAATCCTGATATTGCTATTTTAGGTAGTGCGATGCAAATTTTTGGAGAGGGCATAAAAGAAAAAGAACTACTTAATCCAACTAAACATGAAAGAATTATTGCAAAAATGTTTGTTGCATCTCCTCTTTTCCATCCAACAATTATGATAAGAAAAGAATTAGTAGATAATGGTATATTTAAATATGATAAAAATTTTTTTAGAGTAGAAGATTATCACCTATGGGTTAAATTAAGTACTGAAAAAGTCAAATTTGCTAACCTGCCAGATGTTTTATTAGATTACCGTTTCTTAACAAATAGTGAAACTCGACTGGGAGAAAAAAATCTGGCCGAACGAATTGAAAGCCATTCAAAAATATATGAAATTATTCTCCATAACAATAATATAAGTTTAAATAAAGATGAAATTTACCTATATACAAAAACCATGAGCAAAAATTGGATTGATGAAACCATATCACTTAATTGCATATTAAATATATATAATAAAATAATTAATCAATCTGAAAACAAGCTTATAAAAGAATATTTAGCAAAACGTTGGATCTATTTTTTGTTTAGAACCAAAAATTTTTCTATTATAGAAATTAAAAAAATTATTACCTCTTTTATCACTTATATTGGTATCTATTCTATAATTAAAGATAAGTTCAAATGAAAATTATTACTTACATTCTATCATTTTTTATAATATTCAACTTTCCTATTCCGCTTATTCATAGCTCATTAGCTATTTCAATTTTTGTATTATTGGCAATTTTCTTAATAAGCAAAGATTTCCAAAAGGAAATTTTTAAATTATTAAAAAATAAATTTTTATTTTGTTCTTTACTTGGTACTTTTTTACTTATCCCTATTGGAATATCTATAGCTATAATTCATGAAACTTTCGACTTTTCCATTCTTAAAAGTAATACATTAACTATTGTTACTATTGTTACAACCATTTTTTTATTCCCATTAATAAATAAATATATCATTAAAAATCAAGACAATACAAAAGAAATGGCTTTATTTATTATAAATATAATGGCTATCCAATCAGCCATTGAAATTTTAGCTTTTTTATCACCTACAGTTTTAAGCATAGTTAGATTTTTCCAAAAAGAAATAGTTATAAATTTAGGGATTGGATATAATAATTTGAGGGCACTTGCATTAACAGGAAATCCTTTCTTTTCTCTATCTAGTGCTTTTGGCTTAACTTTTATATTACTATTTTTTAGCTATTCAAAAGAGAAAGAGTATTGGGCAACTCTAAATTTTATCTATCTTTTTCTTCTAATTTTAATAGGCTCATTCTTTTCTGGAAGAACTGCATTTGTCGGGTTAATATTCGGGATATCTTATTTTTTATTATCTGAAAAAAATATTCTTAGCAAAATTAAAAATTTGATAATTATCATTCTTTTAATTACTATTTTTTTATTAATATTTTACGTAGCTATCCCTGATTTTATTCGCATAAAAATTGACAATAACCTTTTACCTTTCATCTTTGAGTTTTTATATAATTATTCCGAAACTGGAAAACTATCAACTCAATCTACTGATGTATTATTAAATAGAATGTATTTTCAATTAAGTTTTGATACGCTTTTATTTGGTGATGGACGTTATACCAATATAGATGGATCTTACTATATGCATACTGACTCAGGCTATATGCGAAACTTACTTTTTTATGGTCTTTTTGGATTAGTCTATATAATCATTATTCAGTGGTCATTTCATATTAGAATCTTCATAATAAAAGAATATCGATTATTAAGTATAATCACATTTTTATATTATTTAACTCTGCACTATAAAGGAGAAGCTTTATTATATATACCTGCTATTATGTCGATACAAACTCTTTTATTATTAGCTTCAATTAAATTTAGGAGTGGATCATGAGCTATAATATAAATTTCATTGTCCACAGCTTCGATAAGAATTATCGCGGAGGTGTACTAAGAGTTATTTCTCTTCTTTCCAATGCTTTCATAAAAATGGGAATGAATGTTTCTATTTATAGCCTATCTGCAGTTTCTGAACCTGCCTTTGAATTAAATAGAAAGGTAAAATTAATTATCTTAAAATTGCCTATATATGAAACAACTAAACTCTCACTAATCCAAAAATTTTTATGGATATACAAATCTTATTTAAGAATAAAGCCTTATTTTCAAAACAAACATAATGAAATTTGGATTACTTCTTCTCCATTACTTTCTATTATATTTTCTTTTTTTGGTAAAAATAAAAATATAATTATAGGCTGCGATCATACTTCCACTTACTATATAAATAATAAGCCTTTTTCATGGCTACGAAATAAGTTAATTAGAAGACTTAATATAAATATCGCATTAACAAAAGAAGATGGGGATTATTTTTATTCAAAAAATATTAACTATTGCATTATTCCCAATCCTATTGAAAAGTTTTATCCTATACCTAAAGTAAATAATAATATTCTGTATATTGGTCGATTCTCAAAAGAAAAACAACCATTAGAAGCTTTAAAAATATTTAATCAAAGCCGATTATGGAAAAAAAATTTCCACTTCAAGATGTATGGAAGTGGAGATTTAAAAAACCATTTATCCGACTATATTAAAGAAAACAACTTATCAAATTTTGTTACTATTATCGAAAATGAAAACAATTTACAAGTAATGTTTGAAAATGCAAGATGTTTAGTAGTAACTTCTAAAGTTGAAGGATTTAGTTTAAACATCTTAGAAGCTTTTTCATTTGGCATCCCATGCTTTTCATATGACTGTCCTTATGGGCCTAGAAACCAAATTAAGAATAATATAAATGGGTATTTAATTGAGCAAAATAATACAGATCAATTTATTGATGTTTTAAAAAGAATAAATGATTTCCCTATTTCAGAAGAAGTACAACTCTCAGTTAAATATCTCTTAATCGACAATATAATTCCGCAATGGATTAAATTATTTGAAAAATTGACACTGCAACACTTTGATCATCAAAAATAATTCTTATATTTAACTTAAAATATGCTCCTCTTCATCGACAACTACGACAGCTTCACTTATAACATCGTGCAATACTTCGCCGAACTGGGCCAAGAAGTATTGGTGCGGCGTAACGACGATATTTCTGTATCGGAAATCGAAGCACTCCATCCCCAATATTTGGTCATCGGCCCCGGGCCATGTTCGCCCAAGGAAGCCGGTATTTCGGTGGCCGCCATGCAGCAGTTTGCCGGCAAACTGCCGATTATGGGCGTTTGCCTAGGACATCAAACCATAGGAGAAGCTTTCGGCGGGCAGATTGTGCGGGCCAAAACGCTGATGCACGGCAAAGTGTCTCCGGTACACCATCAAGGCAGCGGCATGTTTGCAGGCTTGCCCAACCCTGTTACCTGCACCCGCTATCACAGCCTAGTGATTGACCGTGCCAGCCTGCCGGAATGCTTGGAAATTACAGCGTGGACGGATGACGGCGAAATCATGGGGGTGCGCCACAAGCAGTTCCCCATTGAAGGCGTTCAATTCCACCCCGAAGCCCTGCTTACCGAACACGGCCACGATATGCTGCGCAACTTCTTGCAACAGCATGCTTGATTGGAGCAAATGCTGCCCAAAGCAGCGCTTGCTACTCTCTCCCACCGCAGCCATTTGTCTGCCGCAGCGGTTTTCAGGTAAGCTATGCGCCGATTTTTCTGTTTCGGAGCCGCCATGTTTGCCTCACGCTTACTGACTGGTTTCACACTGACCATCTTGGGCAGCTCAACGCTTAGCGGTTGCGCTTTCGGCACGCACGAGCATGTCAGCCGTGCCAGCCGCGAAGCTTTGCCGCCTGCGCTGAATGCCCAGACTACAAACGTGCCGTTCGACATCCCGCATTATTTTGTGCATCGCGGACGATACTATGTGTTGCAGATACAGTCCGACAGCAGCGGCCAGCAAGCCCTGTTGGCCGAGGTCGGCAGCCGCCTGATTTCCTCGGAACTGGCCGCCTGGCAGAGCAATCCGGAAACCAAAATCCTGTATCGGGGCGCTTACCGCAATCCGCTGCCGGTTCACCTGCCCGGCGGTGTGGCTTATCTGCAGATTGAAAACGATGAGCGCGTGTGGCTGCTGAACCGCCGGCAACAACCGGTTTCCTGCCACCCCTACCGCTCTTGCCGTCGGAATCTGTTTTCCGTTCCGCGCCGATAAACGCTGCTCCAACCGATATGCCCACTTCCCAACGATACCGCTTGGAACCAGGCACCGGCATGCTGACCCTGTCTCTGTCGCCGGTGAAGCACTGGCAAAACATACTCTTCTGTGCTGCGGAATTGCTGATCTGCCTGATCTCCTCCGTCAAGGTTCTGCCCTATTATCTGCACACCGTCCAAACATTCAGCGCCAACAACGGGCTGTTCAACCTGATCTGGCTGCTGATATGGTGCTTGATTTGCTTTGCCGCCCTGCGTCGCGCGACCTGGCTGTTTTTCGGCGCCCAAGTCTTGCAAGTCAGGCCGGGCGAGCTTGGCTTTCAGCGCCAACTGTTCGGTTTGCCGATCAGCCCTTGGCGCCGCTATACCGGTGCCGGCATCGAACGTTGGCATCATGACACCGAAACACCGCCAGACGATATCTGAACGCCGCCGTTTATGGTCGAATGGCTCACGCCCATACACACCTGGCTGCGCTTTGACTACCAAGGCAGGCTGATTACCTTGTGCCAATGCCTCAATGAAGAAGAAGCCATCGACATCAGCCGCACCTTGCAACCGTATCTGCCGCAAGCCCGCGCCGTTGCCGAGGCTACCTGAAACGGTCTGCACACACTTTATTCAAGGAATCCGAAATGTCCTTAAAAACCCGTCTCAACGAAGACATGAAAACCGCCCTCAAAGCCAAAGACCAAACCGCTTTGTCCACCATCCGCCTGGCCAATGCCGAAATCAAACGCTTTGAAGTGGACGAACGCAGCGAAGCCGACGATGCCAAAGTCGTCGCCATTCTGGGCAAAATGATCAAACAGCGCAGAGACAGCGCCGCCATATACAGCCAGGCCGGCCGGCAGGAAATGGCCGCTCAAGAATTGGCCGAAATCGACATTCTGCAGCGCTATCTGCCCGAGATGCTGTCTGCTGAGGCAACCGAAGCCGCCGTTGCCGCCGCCATCGCCGAAACCGGCGCCGCCGGCATGGCCGATATGGGCAAAGTGATGGGGGTGCTGAAAACCCGTTTGGCCGGCCAAGCCGACATGGCCGAAGTCAGCCGCCTGTTGAAAGCCGCCTTAAGCCGCTGATGTGCCATCCATCAACACACCGCACCTCCTAATCGGGCTACCTGAAACCGCCCTAAGCAGAAAGACCCTATGATTACCCCGCAACAAGCGCTCAACCGATTAATCGATCAAAACGAACTCTTCCAAGACGAAATGGCCGGCCTGATGCGCCAAATCATGCGCGGCGAAGTCCAACCCGAGCTGATTGCCGCCTTGCTGGTGGGCCTGCGCATCAAAGTGGAAACCGTTTCCGAAATCGCCGCCGCCGCCGCCGTGATGCGCGAGTTCGCCGCCAAAGTGCCCGTGCGCCAAGCCGAGCATCTGGTGGATGTAGTAGGCACCGGCGGCGACAACGCCCACACCTTCAACATCTCCAGCACTGCCATGTTTGTGGCCGCCGCCGCCGGCGCCAAAGTGGCCAAACATGGCGGCCGCAGCGTGTCTTCTTCCAGCGGCTCGGCCGACGTGATGGAGCTGGCCGGCATTTCGCTGGCCCTGTCTCCGGAACAAGTGGGCGCCTGCATCGACCAAGTGGGCGCCGGCTTCATGTTCGCCCCCAACCACCACAGCAGCATGAAATACGTCGCCCCCGTACGCCGCGCCTTGGGCGTACGCACCATGTTCAATATTCTCGGCCCGCTCACCAACCCCGCCGGCGCACCCAACCAAGTGCTCGGCGTGTTCCACATCGACTTGGTGGGCATCCTCTCCCGCGTGCTGCAACAACTCGGCAGCCGCCACGTGCTGGTGGTGCACGGTCACGACGGCTTGGACGAAATCACCCTCACCGGCCCCACTCGCGTGGCCGAACTCAAAGACGGCATCATTGCCGAATACGATATCCATCCCGAACAATTCGGCCTGCCGCTGCAACGCGATTTGTCCGACATTCAGGTAGCCTCCGCCGCCGAATCGCTGAAGATGATGGACAGCGTATTGCAAGGCGATGCCGGCCCGCACCGCGACATCGTGCTGCTCAATGCCGCCGCCACCCTGTACGCCGGCCAGGTGGCCGCCACCTTGGAAGACGGCGTGGCCTTGGCAGGCGAAGCCATCAACAGCGGCAAAGCCCTGGCCAAACGCGCCGAACTGGCCGCCTTCACCCACACCTTCCACCACTGAACCGGCCCGATCCAGCCGCAAAACCGCCGCCCCGCCAGAGCAAAGGCTACCTGAAAACCGACAACGTAAATTTCAGCCAAGCCAAACCCCACGCCACAGGAACACCGCATGAGCGACACCGCCAACCACGAAGTCAGCCGCGCCGAATACTGGCAACAACGCTACGAACAAGGCTACACCGGCTGGGACATGCGCGGCGTTTCCCCGCCGCTTCAAGCCTATTTCGACCAACTCGGCCGCCGCGACCTGCGCATCCTGATTCCCGGCGCCGGCAACGCCTACGAAGCCGCCTATCTGCATCAAGCCGGCTTTTCCGAAGTATATGTGCTCGATTTCGCCGAAATACCGCTGCGCCGCTTTGCCGAACAGCAAGCCGACTTCCCGACCGAGCATCTTGTTTGTGCCGACTTTTTCACCTGGCAGGCCGAACCCTTCGACCTCGTGGTGGAACAAACCTTTTTCTGCGCCATCGATCCCGCCCGGCGCACCGAATATGCCCAAAAAACCCACCGCCTGCTCAAAGCAGGCGGGCGCTTGGTCGGCCTGCTGTTCGACTGCGAATTCAAAAACGGCCCGCCGTTTTCCGGCAGCCGCGCCGAATACGAAACCCTGTTTGCACCTTATTTCGACTTCGCCACCTTCGAAACCTGCCACAACTCCGTCGGCCCGCGGGCCGGGCGCGAGCTGTTCATCAACCTGATTAAAAAATAAGCCTCGGAGACCCCATGCCCGCCATCGCCCCCGATATTTTCAAAGCCTACGACATCCGCGGCATCGTCGGCCGCAGCCTCACCGAAGAAACCGCCTACCTCATCGGCCGCGCGATCGCCGCCCGCGCCGCGGCGCAAGGCATCGGCGAAATCGCCCTCGGCCGCGACAGCCGCCTCAGCGGCCCTGCCCTGATGGCCGCGCTGGCCCGCGGCATCACCGACAGCGGTCTCAACGTGCTTGATGTGGGCATGGTGGCCACCCCCATGCTCTATTTTGCTGCCGTGCAGCATTGCGGCGGCAGCGGCGTGATGATCACTGGCAGTCACAACCCGCCCGACTACAACGGCTTCAAAATGATGCTCGGCGGGCAAACCCTGGCCGGCGACGACATCCAGGCCCTACGCCACCGCATCGAAACGGAAGATTTTGTTTCAGGTAGCCCGCACGGCCATGTGCGCCAACACGACATCGCCGCCGAATACCAAAACCACATCAGCGGCCACATCCGCCTGGCCCGCCCGCTCAGACTCGTCATCGACGCCGGCAACGGCGTGGCCGGCGCCTTTGCCGGCAAGCTTTACCGCGCCTTGGGCTGCAACGTTACCGAACTCTTCTGCGAGGTGGACGGCCACTTCCCCAACCACCATCCCGATCCGGCCAAACCGGAAAATCTGCAAGACCTGATGCGCGCCCTGCGCGAGAGCGACGCCGAAATCGGCCTGGCCTTCGACGGCGACGGCGACCGCCTGGGCGTGGTCACCAAAGCCGGCCACATCATCTACCCCGACCGC
Source organism: Neisseria shayeganii (assembly GCF_014054965.1). Classification (NCBI taxonomy): domain Bacteria; kingdom Pseudomonadati; phylum Pseudomonadota; class Betaproteobacteria; order Neisseriales; family Neisseriaceae; genus Neisseria; species Neisseria shayeganii. The sequence continues at coordinate 1,248,889 of NZ_CP059567.1, forward strand.
CAGCTGATGCTGTTCGCCCAAGACGTGCTCTCGCGCCACCCCGGCGCCAAGATTATTTTCGACGTCAAATCCAGCCGCCTGCTCACGCCATGGATCACCGAACACGGCGGCGAAGCCATCATGGGCAAAACCGGCCACAGCTTTATGAAAGCGGCGATGAAACAGCACGGTGCGCTGCTGGCGGGCGAAATGAGCGGCCACGTGTTTTTTAAAGAACGCTGGTTCGGCTTTGACGACGGCCTCTACGCCGGTGCCCGCCTGCTGGAAATCCTTTCAGGTAGCCCCGACCCCAGCGCCGTGCTCGACGCCCTGCCCGAAGGCGTGTCCACCCCCGAAATCAATATTGACGTGCCCACCGGCGAAAACGGCCACGCTCTCATCGCCGAATTGGCCGCGCAAGCCCGCTTTGCAGGCGAGCAGCAACGCATCACCCTCGACGGCCTGCGGGTGGAATTTGCCGACGGCTTCGGCCTGATGCGCGCCTCCAACACCACGCCGGTGCTGGTGCTGCGCTTCGAGGCCGATAACGCAGCGGCGCTGGCGCGCATTCAGGCGCAATTCCGCGCCGTCATCGACAGCCGCCCCGGCTTGGTTTGGCCTGAATCCTAAAAAGCCTGCTCCCAACCGCCGCCTACCATGACCGCCGCCCTGATCTGGCACCGCCTGCCCGATGCCGATACCGCAGCAGCCGCCTGCCAAGCCCATCCGCAGGCAGCGTGGGTGGTTTTTTGCGACGAGCCGGCCGCCGCCACAGGCTACCTGAGAACCGATCATCCGGGTTTTCACTTCATCCAAAGCTGTGCCGCCGGCGCCGCCAACTATCTGCCCGCCGCCGGCAACCCCTACGGCCGCGACCTGTGGCTACTGCCTGCGCAAGAAGCCACCCGGCTGTCGGCCTACGGCTTCCACCCCCTGCATTGGCAAGACGGTCCGCCGCAGGAACAGCACCTGGAGCCGCGCCCACCCTGGCTGCAAGCCGCCCCGCTACTGCCGACGGAACACATCGTGGTGGTCGGCGCCGGCATCGCCGGAGCCGCCACCGCCTACGCACTGGCCCGGCGCGGCGTTCAGGTAACCGTGCTCGAACAGGCCGCGCCCGCCCAAGCCGCCTCCGGCAACCACCAGGGCCTGCTGTACGCCAAAATCTCCCCCCACGCCACCGCGCAAACCCGCCTGCTGCTAGCCACTTACGGCTTCAGCCTGCGCCTGTTGGCCGCCACGCTGGATCCCGCACATTGGCAGGCCTGCGGCGTGCTGCACCTCAACCACAACGCTGCCGAAGGCAAACGCAACGCCGCGCTGGCCGCCCAAACCGCCAACCGCCACCTGTATTACCCCGTTTCCGCCGAACAAGCCGCCGCGCTGGCCGGCACCGATCTGAACGGGCTCGACGGCCTGTTGTGGCCGCAAGGCGCTTGGATCCATCCGCCTGCTTGGGTAGCCGCCCTGCTGGCCCACCCCAATATCCGCCTGCTGCCCGGCCATCGCCTCGAGGCCGTGCACCACAACGGCCGCCTCTGGCAGCTGGCCTGTGCCACCGCCAACGACCGCAGCAACCTGGAGGCCAGCCACCTTGTCTTCTGCACCGGCGCCGACGCCCTGCCCCAAGGCATCGCCCCCTTCCCGCTGCACGCCATCCGCGGCCAAACCTCGCTCGCTGCCGCCGGCCCGCACAGCCCGCCGCTGCGCTGCGCCCTCAGCGGCGACAGCTACGTCGCCCCCGCCTACCGCGGCCGCCACTGCTTCGGCGCCAGCTTTGTGCCGCACGACCGAAATCAAACCTGGCGGCCGCAAGAAGACCAAACCAACCGGCAGGCTCTGGCCGCCCTCGCCCCCGAGCTGCACCGCAGCCTGGGCGACACCCTGCCCGGCCACACCGCCCTGCGCGCCGACTGCCACGACCACCTGCCCGCCGTCGGCCCGCTCGGCGACTACGCCGCCATGCAAACGTGTTATGCCAAACTGACCGCCGACCGCCGCTATCCCTTCCGCACGCCCTGCCCTTATCTGCCCGGCGTATTCCTCAATACCGCCCACGGCAGCCGCGGGCTGGCCACCGCCCCTTTGTGCGGCGAGCTGCTGGCCGCGCAAATCCTCGGCCTTCCCCTGCCGCTGCCGCCCGATCTGGCCGCCGCCCTCGCCCCCAACCGCGTGCTCGCCCGCCGCATCGCCTTGGGGCAAACCGCGGATTAGAGCGTGTCATCAGATGCCGCCTGCCCGCCGCAACGCCTTTCAGGTAGCCTGAAACCTTTTCCGCAATACCGCCCCTGAGTGCACGGCTACCTGAAAACCGCCGCTTACGGTAAACTCCGCACCTTTCGGTTTCACGGTACACAACAGAATGAATCTACTCGGTGCGCTGGCCAAACTCGGCAGTCTGACCATGGTTTCGCGGGTGCTCGGCTTCGTGCGCGACGCCATTTTGGCGCGGGTGTTCGGCGCGGGCGACGCGATGGACGCCTTCGTGGTGGCCTTCCGCCTGCCCAACCTTCTGCGGCGCATTTTTGCCGAAGGCGCGTTTGCCCAGGCCTTTGTGCCGATTCTGGCCGAATACAAGCAGAACCGCTCCCCCGCCGCCACCCAGGCTTTTGTGCAGCATGTGGGCGGCATGCTTCTGTTTGCGCTGATGATGGTGACCGCCATCGGCGTGATTGCCGCGCCTTGGGTGGTGTTGGCCACCGCCAGCGGCTGGCGCGACGGCGACGACCGCTTTGCGCTGGCCACCCTGATGATGCCGGTGATTTTTCCCTATATTCTGCTGATTTCGCTGTCGTCTTTTGTCGGCAGCATTCTGAATACCTACGGCAAATTTTCGATTCCGGCTTTTACGCCGGTGCTGCTGAATGTGTCGTTCATCGTGTTTTCGCTGTGGCTTTTGCCGTATTTCGACCCGCCGGTGATGGCGCTGGCGTGGGCAGTGTTTGCCGGCGGCGTGCTGCAACTGGTGTTCCAACTGCCGTGGCTGTGGCAGATCGGCCTGTTGAAACGGCCGAAGCTGAAATTCCGCGATGCGGCGGTCAACCGTGTGTTGAAACAGATGGTGCCGGCCATCATGGGCACTTCCGTGGCGCAGATTTCGCTCTTGATCAACACCAACTTCGCTTCCTATCTGCAAAGCGGCAGCGTGTCGTGGATGTATTTTGCCGACCGCCTGATGGAGCTGCCCACCGGCGTGCTCGGCGTGGCTTTGGGCACCATTCTGCTGCCCGGCCTCTCCAAGCACGCCGCCAACCAAAATCCGCAAGAATATTCCGCCCTGCTCGATTGGGGCCTGCGCCTGTGCCTGCTCTTGGCCGCCCCCGCCGCCGTGGGGCTGGCGGTGCTGTCCTTCCCGCTGGTGGCCACCCTGTTTATGTACGGCAGCATCGGCGTGTTCGACGCGCAAATGACGCAACAGGCGCTGATCGCCTACGCCGCCGGCCTGCTCGGCCTGATTCTGATTAAAGTCTTGGCGCCCGGTTTTTATGCGCGCAAAAACATCAAAACGCCGGTGAAAGTGGCGGTGTTCACCCTAATCTGCACCCAGCTGATGAATTTGATGTTCGTCTGGAAACTGCAACACGCCGGCCTGGCGCTGGCCATCGGCTTGGGCGCCTGCATCAACGCCGCCATGCTCTACGTGCTGCTGCGCCTGAAAGGCTTTTACCAACCCAAACCCGGCTGGACGGCCTTTCTGCTCAAGCTCACCGCCGCCCTGTTGGTAATGGGCTTAGGCCTGTGGGGTCTGGAGAGCTGGTGGCAGCCCGACTGGGTGGCCGCCGGCGGCCTGCAGCGCGCTGCCCAACTGGCTGCTCTGATTGCGGCCGGCATGCTGCTGTATTTCGCCAGCCTCGCCCTGCTCGGCTTCCGCCCCCGCCATTTCAAACGCAGCGAAATGGCTTAAACACACGTTGCCGCCGAGCAGGCTACCTGAAACCTTCCCCCTGACCGCCATGCCGATTGCTTTTCTGCCCGATACCGCGCCCGACGCCCTGATTGCCGACCATTGGCCGGCCGCCGCCTTCCGCCGCGCCACCGCCGCCCTGGCCGCCGAGTTACAGACACGTCAAGTTACCGCCGTCGCCTTATGGTTTGACGACGCCGCCCGCTTCGCCTCCGCCCTGCTGGCCGCCTGGCAGTCCGGCGCCGAAGTGTATCTGCCGCCCAATCTGGCCGCAGACAACCGCCGCTGGGCCGAACAGCACGCCGCGTTGTGGCTTACCGACCAGGCCGATTTCCCCGCCCCCCATCTGCATTATCACGACGCCTTGGAGGAGGCAGCCGAACCCGCCGGCGGTTCAGGTAGCCTCTTGGTGCCGGACGGCGCCACGCTGTATCTGAAAACTTCAGGCTCGTCCGGCGAAGCCAAAGTGATCCGCAAAACCGCCGCCCAAATGCAGCGGGAAGCCCAAGCCCTGGCCGCCTGCCTGCCGCCGGCATGGCGGGGCATACGCGCCGTCGGCAGCGTCAGCCCGCAACACCTCTACGGCCTCACCTTCCGCATCTTCGCCTCGCTGGCCGCCGGCTGGCGCATCGGCCGCCACGCCTGCCCCTACCCCGAAGACCTGCTCGCCGCAGCGGGCGAACCCTGTATCTGGATTACCAGCCCCGCCCTGCTCAACCGCTTGGGCGAAGGCCGCAACTGGCACACACTGCGCGGCCGGGTGTGCGGCATTCTCAGCGCCGGCGGCGCCCTGCCCGAGGCCACCGCCGAACTGCTGCACCGCGAGCTGGGCTTTTACCCCACCGATATTTACGGCAGCACCGAAACCGGCGTCATCGCCCGCCGCCAAGGCAGCGGCGCTTGGACGCTGCTGCCCGAAACCCGTGCCGGCCTCAACGAAGATGGCGCCTTGTGGGCCGAATCGCCGTGGTCGGACGGCCGCCAGCAAACCGCCGATGCCGCCGTGCTGGCCGAAGACGGCCTGCATCTGGCCGGCCGCTGCGACCGCATCATCAAATTCGAAGACAAACGGGTGTCGCTGCTGCACATCGAACACCGCCTGCTAGCGCACGAATGGGTGGCCGACGCCCATTGCGGCCGCCATCCGCAACACCGCCACCTGGCTGCTTGGGCGGCGCTCACCCCCGCCGGCATCCGAGCCCTGCGCGAACAGGGGCAGGCCGCCGTGCAGCAGGCATTAAAAAACTGTGTGGCCGCCGAAATCGACACCGTGGCCGTGCCGCGCTACTGGCGTTTCGCCGCCGAACTGCCGCGCAACGCCCAAGCCAAAATCCGCGAGCAGGATTTTCAGGCAGCCTTCGGCACGCCGCAAACCGCTCCCGAATGGCGGCTGCTGCACAGCGACGAAGCCGCCTGCGAATACCGCTTCGGCGGCCGCGTGCCGCTGGATTTGGTGTATTTCGGCGGACACTTCGCCACCTTCCCGCTGGTGCCCGGCGTGGTGGAAGTGCAATGGGCCATGGATTTGGCCGCCCGCTCCGCGTGGGGCCGCGGCGCCGTAACCCAGATCGAAAACCTGAAATACCAGCAGTTTGTGCGCCCGCATGATGAAATCGTGCTGCAGCTGCGCTGGGACGCGGCCAAGCGCAAAATCCATTTTTCCCTGCACCAGGGCGAGCGCGCCTGCGCCTCCGGCCGCGTGGCGTTGGCGCCCGAAACCGATGCACAGGCTACCTGAAAACCTTTTTCCGCCATGAAACCCCTTTCCCTGCTTTACAGCCTGTTCTGTCTGTGCCTGCTGGCCGTGCTCGGCTGGCAGCTGCCGCAGGGCGGGCGCATCCAAACCGACCTTTCCGCCCTGCTGCCGGCCGAGGCGGGGGCCGATGCCGTTTGGCAAGCCGCCGATGCCGCCAACCGCCGCCTGCTCAACGGGCAGATTGTGCTGCTGGTGGGCGCGGAAGAGGCCGACACCGCTTTCCGCGCGGCCGAAGAGACGGCGCAGCGCTGGCGGCGAAGCGGCCTGTTCAGCCGCATCGACGCCGCCGTCACACCCGATTTGGCCGCCCTGCGCCAATCGGCGCAAACCCTGGGTTTGGCCACCCTGCCGCCGGAACAGGTACGGCAGCTGTATCACGCGCCGCAGCAGTATTTCCAACAGCGTGCCGAAGCGGCGGCCAATCCGTTTTCAGGTAGCCTGTTGCCGCTGGAAGACGACTGGCTGGGCTTCGGCCGTTATCTGCACGAAAAACAAGGCGCGGCCAAGCTGCAATGGCAGCCGGAAAACGGCTGGCTCTACACCGAGCACGAGGGCAAAACCTGGGTGTGGCTGCGGGCGAAACTGCCCGAACAGCAGGCCGCCGCCGGCCTGCCCGGCCTGCTGCCGTTGTTGGCCGACAGCCGCCGCGCCGCCGCCGCGCAGCAAGCCGAGCTCATCGCCGCCGGCGGCGCCCTGTTTGCCGCCGAAGCCAAAGCAAAGGCCGAGCGCGAAAGCAGCCTGATGTCGGCCTTCGGCCTCACGCTCACCTTCGCGCTGCTTTGGTGGGTGTTCCGCAGCGGCCGCATCCTGCTGCTGTTTCTGCCGCTGGCCGCCGGCCTGCTCACGGGCTTGGCCGCCGCGCTGGCCGTATTCGGCCAAGTACACATCCTCACCTTGGTCATCGGCACCAGCCTGGTGGGCGTGTTGGTGGATTTCCCTCTCCATTGGCTGGCGCCTTCCCTGTTCCGCCGGCCGTGGCAGCCCGCCGCAGCCATGCGCCATGTGCTGCCCACCTTCCTCATCGGTCTCGCCATCACGGTATCCGGCTATGTGCTGCTGTGGTTTACCCCGCTGCCGGTGTTGCGCCAAACCGCCGTGTTCTCCGCCGCCGCCCTGTTGGGCGCCTTCGCCGCCACCGTGCTGTGGCTGCCCGCGCTGTTTGGCCGCTACACGCCCCGACCCGGCGCCTTCGCCCGTATCATCCGTGCGCTGGCCGAGCGTCTGCCGAATGTTTCAGGTAGCCTCAAACTGCCCGCCGTGCTGTTGCTGCTTGCCCTGGCCGCCGGCATCGCCCGCAGCAATTGGGCCGACGACATCCGCCATTGGACCTCCGCCCCGCCCGAGCTGCTCGCAGACACCCGCCGCGTGGCCGAACTGAGCGGCATAGAAAGCAGCGGCCAGTTTGTGCTGCTTCAGGCCGACTCGCCCGACCGCCTGCTGGAAGCCGACCGCACCCTGTTGGCCGAATGGGAGCGCCAAGGCGTGTTTGCGCGTGGCGACCTGGCCTCCGTGCAATCGCTCAGCCAATGGCTGCTGCCCGAAAACGAGCAGCGCGCGCTCAAACAGCGCCTGCGCGAGCTGGCCGGGCTACCTGAAAGCCACGCCCCGTTGCAAGCGCTGGGCGTACCGGAAGCCCTCATCCGCCAGGCCCTGCTGCAAGCCGCCGAACAGCCAACCGTCAGCCTGGCCGACAGCCTGCAAGACGACAGCGCCGAAGCCTGGCGCACCCTCTATCTGGGGCAGGTCGACAATCAATACGCCGCCGTCATGCGGCTCAACGGCATCCGCCATCCCGACGCCCTGCGCGCCGCGCTCGACACCGACTGCCATGGCAAGATCGTCTGCCGCCGTTGGGCCGACCAACGCCAACAGCTCAACCGGCAATTCCATGCCACCCGTAATCAGGCCGCCTGGCTCAAACTGGTCTCTTTTGTGCTGGCCTGGCTGGTGCTGTGGCGGCTGTTCGGCCTCAAGCGCAGTAGCCTGATATTGGCCGTGCCCTCGGCCGCCGCCGCCGCCTGCGTGGGCCTGCTCGGCTGGCTCGGCGTCCCCGTCAGCCTGTTTGCCATGTTCGGCTTGCTGCTCACCGCCGCCATCGGTGTGGATTATGCCGTGTATGCCCTCACCGCCCGCGAACCGCGCGCCGCCCGCATCGGCGGCATCGTGCTCGCCGCCCTCACCACCGGCCTTTCCTTCACCCTGCTCGCCTTCAGCAGCACCCCCGCCGTGGCCGCCTTCGGCCTCACCGTGGCCGCCGGCTGTGCCTTCAACTGCCTGGCGGCCGTGTGGCTGACACGCCATCCCGCGGCCTGATGCGGCCACAGCGTTCGGCTACCTGAAAGCCGTCAATCAACAGCACTGACATCACTCACGCCCAGCCCTTCTGCTTCTTCGGCTGATGCCTCCAATTTCGGGTATAATCGCGAACCTTTCCCATTTACACTCCTTTACTTTCCGAAAGCCGTTGATTATGTCCCGCTCTTCCCATACCAACCTGCTGCCGCTGGAATGGCGCGCCAGCAGTTCCCTGGCCGGCGTGTACGCCCTGCGTATGCTGGGCATGTTTTTGGTGCTGCCCGTATTGGCGTTGCATGCCGTGGCGCTCGGCGGCAGCAAAGCCGACGGCGGCATGGCGATTGCCGCCTACGGTCTCACCCAAGCCCTGCTGCAACTGCCGCTGGGCATTGCTTCCGACCGCTTCGGCCGTAAGAAAGTGATTTATCTCGGTTTGGCCGTATTCGCCGCCGGCAGCCTGATTGCCGCCGCGGCCGACAACGTGACCCTGCTCATCATCGGCCGCGCCATTCAAGGCGCCGGCGCCGTGAGCGCCGCTGTTACCGCCCTATTGGCCGACCTTACCCGCGAAGAAGTGCGCACCCGCGCCATGGCCTCGGTGGGCCTCACCATCGGGCTGACCTTTGCCGCCAGCATGGTGTTGTCGCCGGTTTTGACCCGCTACATCGGCGTGGGCGGCCTGTTTGCCCTCACCGGCATTCTCAGCTTGGTGGCGATTGCCGTCGTGGCTTGGGTCACGCCCACCCCCACGCACAGCAAAACGCGGGAAGACGCCGACGCCCAGCCTTCCCGCATCAGCGAAGTGGTGGCCAACAGCCAGCTGATGCGCCTCAATTTCGGCATCTTCGCCCTGCAGGGCGTGATGATGGCGGTATTCGCCAGCCTGCCCTTCGCGCTGGAACAACTGGGCATGCCGAAAGAAAGCCAGTGGCAGGTGTATCTGCCGGCCGTGCTGCTGGGCTTGGTGCTGATGGTGCCGGCCATCATCATCGGCGAAACCCGCGGCAAGCTGAAAAGCGTGTTTGTGCTCGGTATCCTCTTTATCGCCCTTGCCCTATGCGGCCTGTATTGGGGCATCCATTCGCTGTTGGCCATCGGCGTGGCGCTGGTGGTGTACTTCATCGGCTTCAATATTCTGGAAGCCAGCCTGCCTTCCATCGTGTCGAAAATCGCACCCGGCGATTTGAAAGGCACCGCCATGGGCGTGTACAACACCGCCCAATCCATCGGCGTGTTCGTGGGCGGAGCGGTCGGCGGCCGCCTCTACCAGCACTACGGCTTCGGCGGCATGTTTGCCTTTTCACTGGGCCTGACCCTGCTGTGGCTCTTGGTGGCCGCCACCGCACCCGCACCCGAAGCGGTGAAAAATGTTATGATGGCCGTCCACTCGCGCTGGCGCGGCCGCGAAAACGAGCTGGCCGACATCCTCATGCAGCAACACGGTGCCACCGCCGCCAGCTTCAGCGCCGACAAAACCACCCTCTATCTCAAAGTGCGCCGAGGCTTCGATGAGGCCGCCGCCCAACAAATGATTTCAGGAGCAGATTCCCATGTTGAATAAAGTCACCCTCATCGGCAACCTCGGCCGCGACCCCGAAGTGCGCTACATGCCCAACGGCGAAGCCGTCTGCAACTTCTCCATCGCCACCAGCGAAAGCTGGACCGACCGCAACAGCGGCCAGCGCCAAGAGCGCACCGAATGGCACAACATCACCATGTACCGCCGTCTGGCCGAAATCGCCGGTCAATATCTGAGAAAAGGCAGCCAAGTGTATATCGAAGGCCGCATCCAAAGCCGCAAATACACCGGCAAAGACGGCATCGAACGCACCGCCTACGACATCATCGCCAACGAAATGAAAATGCTGGGCAGCCGCGGCAGCGGCGGCAGTCAATACGATGACGGCGGCTACCAAGGCGCACCGGCACAAGGCGGCCATTATGCCCCGCCCGCCCACCACGCCCCCGCGGCTCCGGCTTACGACGCTCCGCCCGCCTACGGCAACGAACCGCCGCCCGCTCCCCGCCGCCAAGCCGCCCCGCCTGCCGTCCCCACCCCGATAGACGATATTGACGACGATATTCCGTTCTGAATGACATAAGCGTTCACGAAAGATAAAGCCTTTTGGATGTGTACACACCCAAAAGGCTTTTTCGTTTGATATAAGTTCATCAAAAACTTCTTGGAAACTGTTGGCCATTCATCACGGCAGCCAAATAACGATGCCGCCCCGGTGCCTTCATCATCGTCACCGGCTGAGACCTTTGCAAAACCCTCAGATGTGGATGCAGTTCAAGGCGTAGCAGCACAGCGAGTGTGAACGCCAGAAATCCCTGTGGGACAGACATATCACACGATAGGCAAGCGAGCGAGCAGTACCCCGAGGGCATAAACGCACAACGCAGAAATGCGCCGCAGATGGGGGTTTTGCAAAGGTCTCCGGCTGTTACATCGGCATACTGGTGCATCTTGATGTGGCTACCGTCAATGACGGAGCCCAATATCAGCGCATGCGCCGCGCGCCATCTTTTCCTTCGGCAGCTGTTTAGAGCAACTTCGACTAAAAACGTTACATAATAGGTTTTTTCTGGCAGCCGGAGCATGAGATGCGCGCCTATTCGCAAGACCTGCGAGATCGAGTACTGGGAGCGCTGGAGCGCGGAGAGCGCCCCAGCGCCATTGCCCGTCGTTATGAAGTCAGCCGCATGTGGGTATATCGGGTGCGTGATCGCTTCGAAAAAGAAGGCGAGCGCAGCAGCAGGCAGCAAGGCGGCAAGCGCATCTCCCGACTGGCGCCAGTAGAGGGCATGATCCGCGACTGGATCAAGGCCGATCCCGATCTGACCTTGGTGCAAATGTGCGAGCGTTTGGGCGAGCATGGCATCAGCATCAAACCCTCGGCCTTGTGGCACCAGCTCAACAAATGGCGGCTGAGCTTCAAAAAAAACGCTGCACGCCAGCGAGCAGGAACGTGAAGACGTGCAGCAGGCACGGGCGAGCTGGATACAGCAGCAGGCCCGGCTCGATGCCAGGCGCCTGGTATTTCTGGACGAGACCTGGAGCAGCACCTGCATGACGCCGCTGCGCGGGCGCGCCCCGCGCGGTCAACGCTGCGTGGCCAGCGCCCCGCATGGGCACTGGAAGACCAGCACCTTCATTGCCGCCTTGCGCTGTGATGCACTGACGGCCCCCATGGTGACCGATGGCCCCATCAATGGCGCCGTGTTTCTGGCGTGGGTCAAAACCTTTCGGTGCCCGACACTTCGCCCTGGCGACATCGTCATTGCCGACAACCTCTCCAGCCACAAAGTGGCGGGCGTGCGAGAAGCCATCGAAGGCGTGGGCGCCAGCATTCGCTATCTGCCGCCGTACTCGCCGGATTTGAACCCCATCGAGAAGCTGTTTGCCAAGTTCAAGGCGCTGCTGCGCAGGGCGGGCGAGCGCACGGTGGGTGCGCTGTGGCAGCGCATGGGGCAGCTGGTTGATTTGTTCTCGGCTCAAGAGTGTGCCAATTACTTCAAATCAGCTGGGTATGTAATGAATTAAATCGAAATTGCTCTAGCCTTTTTCAGCAAGCGAATACCGAAATATCCGGCCGTCCGGTGCTATAATGCGCCCTTTGCCGTGCCGGCCGCTGCTGCCGCACGCCACCGATTGTCCAACGCTGCCCAACGCAGCCTCTGCCTACATGAGCCGAAAACCGTCTTCCCCCGCCGCAGCCAAAAAGCGTGCCGCCAAAGCCGCGCCGGCCAAACCCAAACTCGACACCGGCGGCAAAGCCAAACCCGTGGTGGCGCCTTCCGATGCCGTCAATCTGCTGGCCGACGTGATGTGGCTGTTGGTGCTGCTCATCACCGTTTGTACCGCCCTGGCTTTGGCCAGCTTCAGCATGAGCGATCCGGCCTGGTCGCGCAGCATTCCCGAAACCGCCGTCCCGCATAATCTGGCCGGGCTGCTCGGCGCCTATACCGCCGACATCGCCTATTACCTGTTCGGCCTTTCGGTGTGGTGGCTGCTGCCCGCCGCCTTGGTTTGGCTCTACCGCAATTTCCGCACGGTCAAGCAAAACAGCGACAAACCCTACAACCCCTTACTCGGCCTGGCCGGTAGCGCGCTGCTGCTGTTCGGCAGTCCGCTTTTGGAGGCCGCCGTTTGGTCGGCAGAGCTGAAACACAGCCTGCCGGTGGGTGCCGGCGGGCTGATGGGCCAATCGCTGGGCAGCGGATTCACCCGCCTGCTGGGCGTTTCAGGTAGCCTGTTGGTGCTGCTGGCGCTGATTGTGGCCGGTCTGTCGCTGTTGCTGCAAGTTTCCTGGCTGACCCTGCTGGAAAAAGCCGGCGCGCAGGCGGAATGGCTGTGGTACCGCTTAATCCGTAAACCGCACCGCTTTATCAAAGACATCCCCAACGCCAAATTCACCCGCCGCATGGTGCGTAACGCGCAAAACATCACCGCGGAAAAAGTGGAAACCGTAACCGGCGCCAGCAGCAACCGCAAATCGATTGCCGTCCAGCTCGGCAACGATGTCTCTGCACCGCCAAGCAGCGAGCCTACCACCGCACCGGCACGCCAGAAAGACCTGTTCGACGACAAACCCGCCGCCGAAGAAGGCGGCTACTGCCTGCCCGACATCCAACTGCTGTCGCAAGCCGTCGGCAGCAAACCGGAAATTGATCCCGAAGCCCTGCAACGCATGGCCGAACGGATTGAAGCCAAATTGGCGGAGTTCGGCATCCGTGTGGAAGTGGTAAGCGCCATTTCCGGCCCGGTGATTACCCGCTTCGAAATCGAGCCGGCGCAAGGCGTAAAAGGCAGCCAGATTACCAACCTGGCCAAAGATTTGGCCCGCTCTTTGTCGATGCAGTCGGTGCGCGTGGTGGAAACCATTCCCGGCAAAAACACCATGGGCATCGAAGTGCCGAACGAAAAACGGCAGGAAGTGCTGCTGCGCGAAATCCTGTCGTCCCCCGTGTTTAGCGAAGCCCAATCCAAGCTTACCGTGGCCTTGGGCAAAGACATCGCCGGCCAGCCGGTGGTGGCCGATCTGGCCAAAATGCCGCACCTGCTGGTGGGCGGCATGACCGGCTCGGGCAAATCGGTGGGCGTCAACGCCATGATCATGTCCATCCTCTATAAAGCCGCGCCCGACGAAGTGCGCTTCATCATGATCGACCCCAAAATGCTGGAATTGTCGGTGTATGCCGACATCCCCCACCTGCTCTGTCCGGTGGTGACCGATATGCGCGAGGCCGGCCAGGCGCTGAACTGGTGCGTGGCGGAAATGGAAAAGCGCTACCGCCTGCTGGCCCATGTCGGCGTGCGCAATCTGGAGGGCTTCAATACCCAGGTGGCCGAAGCCAAGCAGGCGGGCAAACCGCTGCCCAACCCCTTCAGCCTCAACCCGGACCAACCCGAACCTTTGGAAAAACTGCCCTATATCGTGGTGGTAATCGACGAATTGGCCGACCTGATGATGGTGGAGCGCAAAGCGGTGGAAACCCAAATCGCCCGCTTGGCGCAAAAAGCACGCGCCGCCGGCATCCACCTGATTGTGGCCACCCAACGCCCCAGCGTGGATGTGGTAACCGGCCTCATCAAGGCCAATATTCCCACCCGCATGGCCTTTACCGTGCAAAGCCGCATCGACAGCCGCACCATTCTCGACCAAATGGGCGCGGAAGACCTGCTCAAATACGGCGACCTGCTCTTCCTGCAGCCGGGCAATGCCGACCCCACCCGCCTGCAGGGCGCTTTTGTCAGCGACCACGAAGTGCACGAAGTGGCGGCTTTTGCCAAACGCCAACAGCCGGCCGATTATGTCGAAGGCCTGCTCAGCGGCGAAGCGGCGCAGGAAACCGTGAATGCGGTCAACCCCAATGCCAACAGCGACGAAATGTTCGACCAGGCCGTAGCCTTCGTGCTCGAGTCGCGCAAAACCTCGATTTCCTCGCTGCAACGCCAGCTGCGCATCGGCTACAACCGCGCCGCCAATCTGATGCAGGCGCTGGAAGACGCCGGCGTGGTGTCGCCGCCCGACGTCGGCGGCAGCCGCAAAATTCTGGCACAACAGGATCATGCATAAGCCACCGTTTAGAAACCATTTTTCAGGTAGCCCTCAGCCCAAGGATCACACCGCATGGAACTCAAAATCCCCCCGCTTTTACTGGTGGTGCTAAGCGCCGCCCTGATGTACGGCCTCAGCCGCCTGCCGGCCGGTCATGCCTGGCAAGCATCGTGGTGGCTGCCCCTGCTGCCGGCGGCCGCCGGCTTGGCGGTGGCGGGCACCGCCGCTGCCACCTTCCGCCGCCGGCGCACCACGCTCAGCCCGCTTCAACCGCAGCAAACCCAAGCCTTAGTCAGCCACGGCATCTTCCGTTACAGCCGCAACCCCATGTATTTGGGCATGGCGCTGCTCTTGGCCAGCTGGGGTATTTACCTGGGCAGCCTGCCCGCACTGGCCGGCATTCCGCTGTTTGTGCTGTATCTCAACCGCTTCCAAATCCGCCCGGAAGAGCGCTTTCTTACTGAAAAGTTCGGCGACAGCTACCGCGCCTACTGCCGGCAAACCCGCCGCTGGCTATAAAATCCGAAACAGGCTACCTGAAACCGCTTTCAGGTAGCCTGCAGCGACCACTCCCAAGGAAACAATATGCCCGCCTTCCTGCCCGAACCGCCCTTGTCTGCCAAACAACAACACGGCACCGCCGTACTGCTGATCAACCTCGGCACTCCCGAAGCGCCCACCGCCGAGGCCGTGCGCCCCTATCTGCGCGAGTTTCTGTCCGACCAACGTGTGGTCGAATTGCCCAAACTGTTGTGGCAGCCGATTTTGCGCGGTTTCGTCTTGCCTTTCCGCCCGCGCAAAAGCGCCCACGCCTACCGCCAAATCTGGCAGCAGGAAGGTTCGCCGCTGGCCGTATTCACCGCCCGTCAAGCCCAAGCCCTGCAACAAGCGCTGCCCGACGTGAGCGTGCGCTTTGCCATGACTTACGGCCGCCCGTCGGTGGCCGACACCTTAGCCGAACTGAAAGCGCAAGGCGTCGGCCGCCTGCTGGTCTTACCGCTTTATCCGCAATACGCCGCCAGCAGCAGCGGTGCCGCCATGGACAAAGTATTGAAGGTCTTGCTCAAACAGCGCAACCAACTGAGCCTGCGCACCGTCAGCCGCTACTACGACCACCCCGCCTACATCCGGGCGATGCAAACCCATATCGAGGCCTACTGGCGGCAACACGGGCGCGGGAAAAAATTGATGCTGAGTTTCCACGGCATTCCCGAGTCCGCCCATATTCAGGGCGATCCCTACCCCGACGAATGCCGCCACACCGCCCGCCTGCTGGCCGAAGCCCTGCAACTGAACGAAGAGGACTATCTGGTGGCCTTCCAGAGCCAATTCGGCCGCAACCGCTGGATCGGCCCCTCCACCCAACAGCTGTTGGACGAGCTGCCCAAACAGCAGACAGACGAACTCGACGTTTTCTGCCCCGGTTTTCTGAGCGACTGCTTGGAAACCCTGGAAGAAATCGCCATTGCCGGCCGCGAGCAATTCCACGCCGCCGGCGGCAAAACCTACCGCTTCATTCCCTGTCTCAACGACAGCCCCGCCTGTACCGAAATGCTGGCGGCCCTGGCCGGCGAAAACCTGCACGGCTGGCGCTGAAGCCAACACGGCAAAACAGGCGTTTCCTCCTGGCGGAAACGCCTGTTTTTCATGGTGCTGACACAAGCAAACCCTGAAATGCCTCAGTCAGAATAACGGTAAGTAAACACCAAACGGGCGCCCACCCTGCTCAGCGCTCCGTCAGTTTGGGCGGATGCTGTTGCGCCACTTCGTGCGGATTCAGGCGGGCATGGTCTTCCTGCCCCAAGTCCACCAGTTTGCGCAGGCGGGTCATGTATTGGTTGACGTCCAAACCTCGGCCGTGGCGCTGGGCTTCCCAAATGGTTTCCGCCAGTGCGTCCATCATATCGTGTTCGGCCTTGACCCAATCGCCGCTGTATTTGCCTTGCAATTTTTCATGGATGGCGCGGATGCCCTGCGGCTGGTCGATGCCGCTTTGCTCCTGAATCGAAAGATGCAGCGACAAATGCAAGAAGGGATTGGTTTCGCCCTGTTCCGGCGTCCAAGTGTGGTCGAGGTAGCGCTCGATGTTGTCCAAATAATGATGGTATTCGGGATGGGCTTCGATGATGCGCAGGGCTTTCTGCTGCAAGGCGTCCAGCTGCAGCGGTGAGAGGCGGTGTTGCCAGACATGGGCAAAAAAGCGGCGCACGTCTTGGGTGTTCACGTCATACATTTCAGGTAGCCTTATTGGTAGCGTTTGCCTTGGTGTTCCAGCCAGCCGTGGGCATGGCGGCCGGCCGGGTCGCGGTGGGTCCAATGGATTACCCCGCCCTGCGGGTTGTATTCGTATTCGCCGTAGAAGCCGACGCGCTCGCCGCGCTGCAAACGGGGAATCCGCGGTGCGAGATCGATGTTGTGGGCCACCAAGACGGTGTGGCCGTTATCCAGCTCCAGAATAAAACGCTGGTGGCGCGAACCTTTGTTGTCGTCCGGCAGCGTGCGTTTCACCCGCCCGCTGCCGGCCACCTGCACATCGCTTTGCTGCTCGGCAAAGGCGCGCGCGATGATGTCGGCACCGGCTTCAGCTTCAGCAGACAGCGGCGCCTGCGGCCGGCCCAGAGAAATACGCTGTATTTCCTCCGAGCGCCAGCCGAACTGCTGGCTCAGAATGCCGCCGGCCACCATGACCAGCAACACAAAAAGAAGGGAAGGCTTTTTCATCAACACATCCGCCATGCCTTTGCGCGGCGGGCTTCAGGCTACCTGAAACCCGCCGCAACGGCATCAGAATAATTGTCTGCTTGTGCGGTTCAAATGGAAACCGCGGCCGCTTGCGTTTTCACAGCGCACGCCGTTTTCCGCCACCAGACAGCGCCAGTCTCTGCCCTGCACGGTTTGCCCGTACGCCAATACACCGGCATCCGGGTTGTAAGGCAAATCGCCATGGCACAAACCGCTTCGTTTTGCCGCGCCCCTGCTGCCCAGTTCAACAGTTGGCGTCCAATCCAAATCACAGCTTGCCGGGCGGCCGGAAGCCGCCTGGCTGTGCTGCACGGCCAGGCAGGAAACCGCTGCGCGGTTTTGCCAGGACGTGCAATAGATGTTGCGGCTGGGGCTTAAAAATTCGATTTCTCTTCCAGACGCCCCCGAATCGGCGTGCAGCGGGCCGGACAGCGCCAATAAAGACAGAGCCAAACCCGGCAAGTATTGTTTCAACATCGCTTGATTCCTTTCCTTTCTCAGGTGTCATCAAAAGCAGAGACTGAGACCTTTGCAAAATCTCCAGATGTGGATGCAGTTCAAGGCGTAGCAGCGCAGCGAACGCAGACATATCATACAGATAGGCAAGTGAGCGAGCAGCGCACAACGCAGAAATGCGCCGCAGATGGGGGTTTTGCAAAGGTCTCAGGCTACCTGAAAGCCGGAAGGGTTTTCAGGTAGCCTCTGCCGCTTATGTTTCCCGCACCGACGTGCGCTCAGGCAACAACAGGTTCAACACAATCGCCAAGATGGCGCACAAACCGACGCCGGCAAAGCTGAGGCCGCCGAATTTCATTTCCATGCCGCCCACGCCGATGGTCAGCACCGAACTGACAATCACCAAATTCTTCGGCTGCATCAAATCCACTTTGGCATCGATCAGGGTTTTCAGGCCCAAAGAAGCGATGGTGCCGAACAGCAAAATCATCACCCCGCCCATCACCGGCAGCGGAATCGAAGCCAGAAAGGCATTGAATTTGCCGAAAAACGCCATGCCGATGGCAAACGCCGCCGCCCAAGTCATGATGAACGGATTGCTGTTTTTGGTGAGCATGACCGCACCGGTTACTTCGCCATAAGTCGTCACCGGCGGGCCGCCGATCAAACCGGCCGCGCACACGCCCAAGCCGTCGCCCGCCAGCGTGCGGTGCAGGCCGGGGTCGGCCGCGTAATCTTTGCCGGTCACCTTACCGATGGCCATTACGCCGCCGATGTGCTCGATGGCCGGCGCAATGGCCACCGGCAGCATAAACAGCGCGGCCTGCCAATGCACTTCGGGCGCGTGGAAGTCAGGCACCGCAAACCACGGCGCCGCCGCGATTTTTGCCGTGTCCACCAAACCCATGGCCAGTGCCGCCACATAACCGGCCGCCACACCGATGAGAATGGGGATCAGCTTCATCATTTTGCTGCCGAACACCGCCACCATCACGGTGACCGCAAAAGTGAAGCCCGACAACAGCAAGGCTTGGCCGTAGTCCACCACCTGCGCATCGCCGGCGCGGCCCATCGCCATATTGCTGGCCACCACCGCCACCGACAAACCGATCACCATGATGACCGGCCCAATCACCACCGCCGGCAGCAAACGGTGTACTGCGCCCAATCCGCGCCACTTCACCAAGGCGGCGAACACGAAATACATAAAACCGGCGGCAAACAGGCCGAACATGGTCGGGCCCATGCCCCATTCGCCCATGGCATAAATAATCGGCGCGATGAAAGCAAAAGAAGAGCCGAGGAAAATCGGCACTTTAAATCCGGTCAGGGCTTGAAACAGCAGGGTGCCGATGCCGGCTCCCAACAGGGCCATGGCGGGATTGAGGCCGGTCAGCAAGGGCACCACACCATGGCGCCGAAAGCCACAAACAAAATCTGCGCGCCGGCAACGGCGGTTTTCAATGTCTGCATGATGCATTTTTCCTAGAAGCAAACGGTACGGATTATAGCGGCGAATAGTGCGCTTTCATACCAAACCGAAACTGTACATTCTCAAGCAATAAACAAAATCGCGCCCCTCCGTTTGCTAGCGGAGAGGCACGAATCAGAAGCCGGCTACGGAATTACTCCAACTCACCCGCTTTGCGCTTAGCAATAAAATCTTTGGTTTCCGCCACAATCACACCGGACAGCAACAGCAAAGCAATCAAGTTGGGCGCCGCCATCAAACCGTTGAAGGTATCGGCAATGTTCCACACCAGTTTGACACCGGCTTGGTCTCCGGCCTGATCACCGGTTTGCACCGCCAAACAGCCCAGCAATACGGTCATCACATAAATGAAACGGTAGAACGGCACCATGCGGTCGCCCATCAGATAGGAGGCGCATTTCTCACCGTAATAACACCAGCCCAAAATGGTGGAGTAGGCAAAGAAAATCAGGCCCACGGTCACAATCATGCCCCCTTCGCCGGGCAACATATTGTTGAAGGTGTTGACGGTCAGCGGGGCGCCGCCCACCACTTCGGTCAGATACGCACCGGTGCTGGCATCGATGGCGTTCATTTTCAACAGGCCCATCACCAATACGATACCAGTGATGCTGCACACCACGATGGTATCGAGGAAAGTGCCGGTCATGGACACCAGCGCCTGACGTACAGGGTGGTCGGTTTTGGCAGCGGCAGCGGCAATCGGAGCCGAACCCATACCGGCTTCGTTCGAGAACACGCCGCGGGCCACGCCGTAACGGATCATCGAGCCGATGGTACCGCCGGCAACAGCACTGGCGCTGAAGGCATCGGTCAGGATGATTTTCACCGCCGGCACCACCAGCTCAAGATTGAGCAGGATGATAGTCAGGCCGCCCAACACATAGCCAATGGCCATTAAAGGAACAATCAAGGAAGAAGCGGTGGAAATCCATTTGATGCCGCCCAACACCACAATACCGGTCAGCAGGGTCAGGATGAGGCCGGTCACCAAGGGATCGACTTGAAAGCTGTGATAGACCGCGTCGGCAACCGAGTTGGACTGCACAGAGCTGCCGATGCCGAAAGAAGCCAACACGGCAAACAGGGCAAACATCACGGCCAGCCATTTTTGCTTCAGGCCTTTTTCGATGTAATACATCGGGCCGCCGGACATTTCGCCTTTGCTGTTCACTTCACGGTATTTCACCGCCAAGACGCCCTCACCGTATTTGGTGGCCATGCCGACCAAAGCGGTCATCCACATCCAAAATACCGCGCCCGGGCCGCCCAAAGCCACAGCGGTGGCCACGCCGGCGATGTTACCGGTACCGATGGTGGCAGACAGCGCGGTCATCAGCGCGCCGAAATGGGACACGTCGCCGGCCGGCTCGCTGCCGTCGGCATTTCTTTTGTGCGGCATAAACGCCTGTTTGAGCGCATAAGGCAGCATACGGAACTGCAGCAAACCCAAACGCACGGTCAGCAGCAGGCCGGTGCCCACCAGCAGGGCCAGCATATAAGGCCCCCAGACCAGACCGCCGATGTCGCCGACAATCTTGTCCAGAGACTGGATCCAAGTCATTTCTTGTCCATCCATTTCTGTCGTCCTTTATTTATGAAAATCAGTTGATTGAATTGACATGCTCGGCCATTCTCCGAACAAAGACAGGCCGCATTTCAGCACAAAGCGTTAAAATATGCAAGCGAGTGTTAATCATAAAGCATCCCCCTTCCTCACCCATAAGGATAATTCTGCTGCCGCCTGCCGAGACAGGCACTTTGGCACGGCAGGCAAAACACTTGCCAATTCCCCCGACGCGAGAGTATCTTTGCCCTCTTTACACACTCCACTCCCCACAAGGTGAACACCATGGCAAGAGCCGTTCCTGCCGTTTTCGGCAGCGTTTTCCACCCCGAAATGCCGGTATTGGCTTATGAAAACCAAGCCTGGCAAGCTGTGCGCTGGCAATCCGCACAAGATTTGTCTCTGGCGCCCGGCGCCCACGCCTTACATTACGGCAGCGAATGTTTCGAAGGCTTGAAAGCTTTCCGTCAGGCCGACGGCAAAATCGTTCTGTTCCGCCCCCAAGCCAACATCGCCCGCATGCAGCAAAGTGCGCGCCTGCTCCATCTGCCGGTGCCGGAAACCGATGCCTTCCTGCAGGCGCTGACCGAACTGGTGGCCCGCGCGGCCGAATCAGTACCCGACGCCCCGGCCTCCCTCTACCTGCGCCCCACCCTGATCGGCACCGATCCGGTCATCGGCAAAGCCGGCGCTCCTTCTGAAAGCGCCCTGCTCTATATTTTGGCCTCACCGGTGGGCGACTATTTCCAAACCGGTTCGCCGATGAAACTGTTAGTCGAAACCGAACACATGCGCTGCGCCCCGCACATGGGCCGCATCAAATGCGGCGGCAATTATGCCTCCGCCCTGCCGTGGGTATTAAAAGCCAAAGCCGAGCACGGCGCACATCAAGTGCTGTTCTGCCCCAACGGCGACGTGCAGGAAACCGGCGCTTCCAACTTCGCCCTGATTCACGGCAATGAAATCATCACCAAGCCGCTGACCGACGAATTTCTGCACGGCGTGACCCGCGATTCCGTGCTCACCATCGCCCGCGACCTCGGCTACACCGTCAGCGAACGCCCGTTTAGCGTGACCGAACTGAAAGCCGCGGTGGAAGACGGCGCCGAAGCCATCCTCACCGGCACTGCCGCCGTGATTTCGCCCGTTACCTCTTTTGTCATCGACGGCCAAGAAATCACGGTCCGCAGCCAAGAGCGCGGCACCGCTATCCGCAAAGCGGTCACCGACATCCAATACGGCCTGGCCGAAGACCGCCACGGCTGGCTGGTGCCGGTGGTAGGCTAAGCCGCACGGCAGGCTACCTGAAAAAGCCGCTGCTTCGTTAAAAGCAGCGATCCAAGCCAAAAGACTGAGTCCCGCATCCGCCGGATTCAGTCTTTTTTCATCATCCAAACAACCAAGCGGCAGACAGGCCCAGCGCCTACCCGATACCCCAAGCCTGCCGTTGTGCGTATAATGCCGCCTTTTTTTCCACCGCGCGGTTCGCAAACCTCCCGCGCTGCCGGCCGAAATGCCCCGCTTTTCAGCCGCAGAACCAAAACTAGGAATCCCTCATGTCTCAAGCACAAGCCTTGGTTATCTTCTCAGGCGGCCAAGATTCGACCACCTGCCTGCTCCAGGCCATTGCCCGCTACGGGCGTCCGGCCGTCCACGCCCTCACTTTCCAGTACGGTCAACGCCACGCCATCGAGTTGGAACGCGCCCGCTGGATCGCCCAAGATTTAGGCGTGGCACACACCGAATTCACCCTGCCGCCGCTCAACACCCTGAGCCGCAACGCCCTCACCGATGCTTCCCTGCCCATCGAACAGGCCGCACCCGATGCCGTGCCGAATACGCTGGTGGACGGCCGCAATGCCCTGTTTCTGCTCTACGCCGCCATTTTTGCCAAGTCGAAAAACATCCGCCACATCATTTTGGGCGTGTGCGAAACCGATTTTTCCGGTTATCCCGACTGCCGCGACGTATTTGTCCAATCCATGAACACCACGCTGAATCTGGCCATGGACTATCCCTTTGAAATTCATACCCCGCTGATGTGGCTGACCAAAGCACAAACCTGGGCACTGGCGGACGAATTGGGCTACCTGAACTATGTTCGCGAGCACACCCACACCTGCTATCAAGGTGTAGCCGGCGGCTGCGGCCAGTGCCCCGCCTGTCTCCTGCGCGAACGCGGCTTAGCCGAATATCTGGCACAGAAAGCAGAGCGGCAGCCATGAAGATCAGCAAAATTTTCGAATTCGACGCCGCCCACATGCTCGACACCCACGACGGCAAGTGCTGCAATCTGCACGGCCACACCTACCGCTTGGAAGTCACCCTTTCAGGTAGCCTGCTGCAAGGCGGCCCCAAAGACGGCATGGTATGCGACTTTGCCGACCTCAAAAGCAGTGTACAGCAATGGGTGCTGAGCCGATTCGACCACGCCTTCCTCTACGACTCCCGCAATCCGCACGAAGCCGAGCTGGGCCGGCTGCTGGAAGGCTGGGGCCGCAAAACCCTGGCCCTGCCCTGCCGAACCACCGCCGAAAACCTGGCCGTGCACATTTTCGAGAACCTCTGCCAGCACAAGCTGCCGGTGTCTGCCGTCAAACTGTGGGAAACACCGTCTTCCTGCGTGGAATACACGGGAGACAGCGCATGAAATTTCCCCTGCTGCCCGACAACCCGAGCTACCGGATTGTCGAAATCTTCGAGAGCCTGCAAGGCGAGGGCTACCACACCGGCATGCCCGCCGTGTTTATCCGCTTGGGCAAATGCAATCTGGCCTGCACCTGGTGCGACACCGACTACCTCAACTTCCGACCGATGAGCCTGCACGACATCCTGAGCACCGTTGCCGCCTACGCCAGCCGCAACATCATCATTACCGGCGGCGAACCCACCATCCAACCGCACCTCAACCAGCTGCTCGACGCCCTCAAAGCGCGCGGCTACCGCCTGCATCTGGAGAGCAACGGCCTGCAAGCCATCCCCGAACAAATCGACTACGCCGCCGTCAGCCCCAAAGCCGCTTACGCCGAGAAATACAGCGCAGCCGGCACCACACGGGCAGACGAAGTCCGCATCGTGGCCGACGGCGACGTGTTGGCGTTTTGCGGCCAAATCGAACAAAGCATCCGTGCCGAACGCTACTATCTGTCGCCCTGCGAACGCAACGGAGAAATGAATATCCACCACACCATCCGCCAACTCGGCCGGCTCAACGCCCGCGGCTCCGCTTTCCCGCACTGGCAGCTTTCGGTACAAACCCATAAATGGGCCGGCATCGAATGATGCGGATATGACAAAAACACAACAAATTTCTTTAACAGGCTACCTGAAAGCAGGTAAGACTGTGTAAATAATATAAGTTATTTAATTCAATCAGTATTTCAAAATCAAAACCTGAATCCGGCAGTTAATTTCGTCCTATTCCGCCCTGAAAATGCTGCGCCGCCGCAAAAATAATGTCCGCCACCATCCATTAACGGTTGACGGCGGTTGAAGTGCAATTGCCAAGGGCTGCCAATCGGCGCATAATCCGCGCCGATTCTGCAATCCGAGAGAATATCCGCCCCCTTAGCGGCTGAGCTGTTAGGGCGGAAACATTTATCCATATCCAATCATGATCCATACGAGGTAATCGCATGAAACACAATCTGATGGCTGTTGCCGCCCTGTCTCTGTTCTTGGCCGCTTGCGGCAACCAAGCCGCCCAAGCCCCGGCTGCTTCCGATGCGTCTGCCGTAGCCGCTTCCGAAGCCCACACCCCGGCTTCCGATGTCGCCAATGCGGTTGACAATGCCGCGTCTGAAGTAAAAGGCGCGGTTAATACTGCCGCTTCCGAAGTCAAAGAAGCCGCCCAAGACGCTGCCCCTGCTGTTGAAAATGCCGCTTCAGAAGTGAAATCTGCCGTTCAAGGCGCGGCCACCGAAGTCAAAGAAGCCGTTCAAGGCGCTGCCGACAAAATCAGCGAAGCCGCCAGCGAAGCCGGCAAATAATCCGGCTCGGTATGCACAACAACACCCTGCACAGGCGGGGTGTTGTTTTATCCGCCAATGCCGATAACTCCTTAACAAGAAAATTAAAAACAGATAGTTACCACTAAACCAACGTAAAGCCCTCTCCTGAAAACGTAAAGAATGAAATAGAATCTAGACACTAAATATAGTTGATTCTATAATCAGAAAATCAATAAAACACCCAGCCTGCATACTTGCTTTACCCGCCAGCAAACAGGCCGCTCAAACACACACAACACAGCAGAGGACATCCCATGCAACATCCATTCGCCCCCCTCACCATTCGTGGCCGCGAGCTGATTCCCATTGTGCAAGGCGGCATGGGTGTGGGCATTTCCGCCTCCAGCCTCTCCAGCGCGGTGGCCCGCGAAAACGGCATCGGCACCATCGCCAGCGTGGATTTGCGCCACCTGCACGAAGACTTGCTGGCCGAATCCAAAATCCATCCCAGCGACGAAAAATACACCCGCCTCAACCTGATTGCGCTCGACCGCGAAATCCAAGCCGCCAAACAGCGGGCCGAAGGGCGCGGCATGATTGCCGTTAACGTGATGAAAGCAGTGAAAGACCATCCGGCCTTGGTGCGTCAAGCCTGCGAATCCGGCGCCGATGCGATTGTGATGGGCGCGGGCTTGCCTTTAGATCTGCCCGAAATGACCGAGGGCTTCAAAGACGTGGCGCTGTTTCCGATTTTGTCGGAATCGCGCGGCATCGGCATCGTGCTGAAACGCTGGATGAAAAAAGGCATTCTGCCCGATGCCATCGTGATCGAGCACCCCGCCCACGCCGCCGGCCACTTGGGCGCAGCCACGGTGGACGGCATCCAAGACGAGCGTTTCGAATTCAAGCGCGTGATTGAAGAAACTTTCGAAGTGTTCAAAAAATTGGGCTTGGAAAGTGAAAAAATCCCGCTGGTATTGGCCGGCGGCATGGCCAACTTCCAGAAAATCACCACCGCCCTGAAAGACTGGGGCGCTTCCGCCGTGCAAATCGGCACCGCCTTCGCCGTCACCCACGAGGGCGACGCCCACATCAATTTCAAAAAAACCCTGTCCGGCGCCGAAGGCGAGCAAATTGTGGAATTCATGTCGGTGGCCGGTCTGCCTGCCCGCGGCGTGCGCACCAAATTCCTCGACGGCTACCTGAAACGCGAAAGCATTCTGCAGGCCAACGCCAAAGCCGACCCGCGCCGCTGTACCCAAGGCATCAACTGCCTGTCGGTATGCGGTTTGCGCGACGGTTTGGAAAAAGTGGGCCAGTTCTGCATCGACCTCAAACTGGCCGCCGCTTTCCGCGGCGAGGTGGACAAGGGCCTGTTTTTCCGAGGTAAAGACCCGCTGCCATTCGGCAAAACCATGAAAAGCGTACAAGAAACCATCGAATATCTGCTCACCGGCAAACTGGCCGCACCTTCAAAATAAATCCGCACCAGCCACACCTGTTTTCAGGTAGCCTGAGACCTTTGCAAAACTCCCAGATGTGGATGCAGTTCAAGGCGTAGCAGCGCAGCGAGCGCAGACATATCATGAAGATAGGCAAGCGAGCGAGCAGCGCACAACGCAGAAATGCGCCGCAGATGGGGGGTTTGCAAAGGTCTCAGCCTGAAAACAGGTGCTTGCCAACAGGGCAGAGCTTCCCTCTGCCCTGTTGCCGTCTCTCCCCGCTCCGGCGGCTGCCTGTTATCCCCTGCCGTCTTCCGCTATAATCCCCGCTTTCTTTTATCCACCGCACAACGGAGAAAACATATGGCCAAAACCATCATCCACACCGACAAAGCCCCTGCCGCCATCGGCGCCTATTCCCAAGCCGTGCGTGCCGGCGACACCGTTTACTTGAGCGGCCAGATTCCGCTGAATCCGGAAACCATGGAAGTGGTAGAAGGCGGTTTTGCCGAGCAGACCCACCAAGTGTTCAAAAACCTGAAAGCCGTGATCGAAGCGGCCGGCGGCAGCTTCGACGATGTGGTGAAACTGAATGCCTACCTCACCGACCTGAGCAACTTCGCCACCTTCAACCAAATCATGGGCGAATACTGCAGCCAGCCCTTCCCCGCCCGCGCCGCCGTACAGGTATCCGCCCTGCCCAAAGGCGTACTGGTAGAAGTGGAAGGCGTGGTGGTCTTGAACGCCTAATCACTAAAAGGCTACCTGAAACCGTTTCAGGTAGCCTTTTCTTCACCCTTCTTCACCGCTGTTTCATCCGTCTCCCAAACATGACCCGCTACGCCATCGGCGACCTGCAAGGTTGCTTCGAAGAGTTTCAAGAACTGCTCGCCCACATCGGTTTCTGCCACGGCCGCGACACCCTTTGGCTGGTGGGCGACGTCGTCAACCGCGGCCCGCAATCGCTGGCCTGCCTGCGTTACATCAAACAGCACGAGCACAGCATCCAAATCGTTTTGGGCAACCACGACCTGCATCTCTTGGCCGTCGCCCACGGACACGGCCGGCTCAAGCGGCAGGACACCGTATCCGACATCCTCGCCGCGCCCGACAGCCAAATCTTGCTCGACTGGCTGCGCCGCCAGCCCCTGATGGTGCACGACGACACCTTCGTGCTGGTGCATGCCGGCCTGTGGCCGCAATGGACGGTGGCCGAAGCACAAAAACGCGCCGATGAAGTGGCCTACGCCCTGCAACACGAAGCGCCCGCCTATTTCGCCCATATGTACGGCAACCGGCCGTACAGCGACCACCCCGCCGACGCAACCGAGCGCCTGCGCTTTGCCACCAATGTGTTCACCCGCATGCGCGCCCTCACCGCCGACGGCCGCATGGACTTCGATTTCAAATCCACCCTGGCCGACCTGCCCGCGCACCTGCTGCCCTGGTTCCGCGCGCCGAACCGGCAGCACCTGAGCCACCGCATTGTGTTCGGCCATTGGTCAGCCTTGGGCCTGCACGCCGAAAACCAAACCTGCGGCATCGACACCGGCGCGCTGTGGGGCGGCCAACTCACCGCCCTCAATCTGGATAACGGCGAAGTGTTTCAGGTAGCCTCCAAGCAGGCGAAACGGTTTTGAGGCTGTTTGATGGCTTTCTAACCCCCCGTGCCGAATGTTGCGGAACGTAAACCCGGCAGCGGCGCGGCAAGGCTTTTGTTACAATGTCCGCTGCTGCCGCCTGCGGGCGGTGCCGATTTTTCCCCTTATTTTAGGAGTACTTCATGAAAAAAGTGTTTATCCCTGCCGCCGTGATGGTGTTGGCATTGGCCGGCTGCGCCAGCAGCAGCGCCCCGAAAAGCAGCACCCCCGCCCAAGGACAACAAGGTGCTGGCGGGCCCGCACCGGCCACCACGCCGGCCATTCAGGTAGCCCAAGTGGACAGCATCGACAAAACCGTAGAAGTATCTTACAAATGCACCTCTCCCAGCGGCGAACAGAAAATGTCTGCCATGTACGGCGTGAAAGACGGCACCCTGGTGGTGGCGCAGCTCAAAGTCAACGACCAAGCTTCTCCCGGCCTGTGGCGCGTATTGAATGACGCCAACGGCAACAGCCAAAACAGCTTCTACGGCGAGGGCCTGACCTGGATTACCGGCAAAGCCTCTCCCGAAAACGTGGCCCGCGTGAACGCCAATGTGCTGCTGCAGGCACAAAGCCTCGACAGCAACGGCACCCCGGTCGGCCAGCAAAACGTGCTCCTGCGCGACTGTGCGGTGGAACGCACCGCCGCCCCTGCCCGCCAACGCGGCCGACAGCAACGCAACAACCGCCGCCGCCAATAATCTTGGCCACAGGCAGAACCGCTCTCGATACGGGGCGGTTTTCTTTTGCCCGCACCATCCGCCGTGCTGCCCGAGGGCGCAGAAAAAATCCTCTGCCTTGGCATCAAAGCAGAGGATGGTTTTTCAATCGGCTGTCACGGCAACGCCCTTAGCGCAATCCGCTTATTTGGTTTCGTTAAACAGCTCGCGGCCGATCAGCATGCGGCGGATTTCGCTGGTGCCGGCGCCGATTTCATACAATTTCGCATCGCGCCACAAACGGCCCAGCGGGTATTCGTTGGTATAGCCGTTGCCGCCGAAAATCTGAATGCCTTCGCCGGCCATCCAAGTGGCTTTTTCCGCACACCACAAAATCACGCTGGCGCAGTCTTTGCGCACTTGGCGAACATGGTCGGCGCCCAAGAGGTCGAGGTTTTTGCCGATGGTGTACAAAAAGCTGCGGCCGGCCTGCAATACGGTGTACATATCGGCCACTTTTCCCTGAATCAGCTGAAATTCGCCGATGGATTGGCCGAACTGTTTGCGGTCGTGGATATAGGGCACCACATTGTCCATGACCGCCTGCATGATGCCGATGGGGCCGGCTGCCAACACGGCGCGTTCGTAGTCCAAACCGCTCATCAACACCTGCACGCCTTTGTTCAGGCCGCCCATGATGTTTTCGGCGGGCACTTCCACGTTTTCAAACACCATCTCGCCGGTGTGGCTGCCGCGCATGCCCAATTTGTCGAGTTTTTGCGCGGTGGAGAAGCCTTTCATGCCTTTTTCCACCAAGAAAGCGGTGATGCCTTTGGCGCCCAGTTCAGGGTTGGTTTTGGCGTACACCACCATCACGTCGGCATCCGGGCCGTTGGTGATCCACATTTTGCTGCCATTGAGCAGGTAGTAGCCGCCTTTGTCTTCGGCGCGCAGGCTCATGGAGGTGACGTCGGAGCCGGAGCCGGTTTCGCTCATCGCCAAGGCGCCGACGAATTCGCCGCTGATCAGCTTGGGCAGGAATTTCTGTTTCTGCTCTTCGCTGCCGTTGCGTTTGATTTGGTTCACGCACAGATTGGAATGTGCGCCGTAGCTCAGGCCTACCGAGGCGGAAGCGCGGGTGATTTCCTCCATCGCCACCATGTGGGCCAAATAGCCCAT
The DNA here is from genome assembly GCF_014054965.1 of Neisseria shayeganii. Classification (NCBI taxonomy): domain Bacteria; kingdom Pseudomonadati; phylum Pseudomonadota; class Betaproteobacteria; order Neisseriales; family Neisseriaceae; genus Neisseria; species Neisseria shayeganii. The sequence continues at coordinate 1,278,018 of NZ_CP059567.1, forward strand.
GTCCACGCCGCCGTAGGCTTCGGGCACGGTGATGCCGAGCACGCCCAGCTCGCCGAATTTCTGCCACAAATCCATCGGGAATTGGTCGGAATGGTCGATTTCGGTGGCGCGGGGAGCGATTTCCGCTTGGGCAAAATCGCGCACGGCTTCGCGCAGGGCATTGATGTCGTCGCCTAATTGGAAGTCTAAGCCGGGAATGTGTTGCATAGGTTTCTCCTTGAATCAGTGGTCAAGTTTGTAGGGGATAAAGGGGCAAAAACGGGGTTTCAGGTAGCCTGACGCTTGTTGAGCACCGCACGGGCCACGCGGGATGGGCTGGGGCGGCCTAAGAAGTCGCTGATCATCTGGCCGGCGTCGATCAGTTTGTCCAAATCGATGCCGGTGTCGATGCCCATGCCGTGCAGCATATAGACCACGTCCTCGGTGGCCACGTTGCCGGTGGCGCCTTTGGCGTAGGGGCAGCCGCCCAAACCGGCCACCGAAGTATCGAACTGCCACACTCCCAGCTGCAGGGCGGCCAGCGTGTTGGCCAGCGCCTGGCCGTAAGTATCGTGGAAGTGACCGGAAAGATTGTCGAGGTCAACATATTGCAGCGCCGCCTCCAAGGCGCGTTGGATTTTCAGCGGCGTACCCACGCCGATGGTGTCGGCAATGCCGATGTGCTCGGCGCCGATGTCGCGCATCAGCTTGGTAACATAGGCCACTTTTTCCGGCGCGATGTCGCCTTCATAAGGGCAGCCGACGGTGCAGGAAATCACGCCGCGCACCTTGATGCCGTGCTGCTTGGCCGCTGCGGCCACCGGCGCAAAACGCTCGATGCTCTCGGCAATGCTGCAATTGATGTTTTTCTGGCTGAACGCTTCGCTGGCGGCGCCGAAAATCACCACTTCGTCGGGGCGGAACGGCAACGCGGCTTCAAAGCCTTTCATATTCGGCGTCAGTACCGAGTAACACACGTCTGAACGGCGTTTGAGGCCGCCCATCACTTCGGCGTTGTCGCCCATTTGCGGCACCCATTTGGGCGACACGAAACTGGTGGCTTCCAGCTTGCGGATGCCGGCCGCTTCCAGCATCTCGATCAGGCGGATTTTGATGTCGGCGGGCACGGTCTGTTTTTCGTTTTGCAGGCCGTCGCGCGGGCCGACGTCGATGAGTTGGACTGTTTTCGGGTAGTTCATACGGGTGTTCCTTATGGGGCCGGCGGCAGGCGTTTGCTGTAAGGCGCCGCCGGCTTTCAGGTAGCCTTTATTCGGCCTGGCTCAGTTTCAGCAATTCGTCGCCGTCGGCCACCAAATCGCCGGCGGCAAACAGGATTTCGGCCACCACGCCGTCGGCCGGCGCGGAAATGGTGTGCTCGATTTTCATGGCTTCGATGACGGCAAGCGGCTGGCCTTTGCTCACTTTGTCGCCCGGCTGCACGGCAAACGACACCACTTTGCCCGGCATCGGCGAGGTGAGACGGCCGCCGTCTTGCGCTTCTTCGCCGGTGTGCGCCATGTCGTCGATGAGGCGGATGCGGCTGCTGCCGTACATGCTGAACACATGCACGTCTTCGCCGTGCGTCCAGTATTGCAGGCGGCGCTGGGCCTTGTTGAGGGTGATGGTGGCGGTGTGGTCGTTGCCGGCGCGGAAGGCATAACGGCCTTCAAACACGGTTTCGCCGTTGCGGCTGATGCTCAGGTTTTGGCTGCCGTCGTGGTTGAAGCAGACTTGGGCTTTCAGCGCTTCGCCGTTGTAGTCTAAGCTGAAGCCGCGCAGATAATCGGTGTACGGACGCCAGCCGTCGGTGTGGGTGAAGGGGTCTTGGCCTTGTGCGGCATGCTCGTGGCTGAGCGCCTGGGTCAGCGCGGCGGCTACCGCCCATTCGGTGTCGAGGCCGGGCTGGTCGAACAGCGCCGCTTTTTCGCGCTCGATCAGGGCGGTATCGAGATTGGCGCCGCTGAAAGACTCGGTGACGAGAATATGGCGCAGGAAGGCCACGTTGTTGGGCAGACCGACAATGCGGGTGTCGGCCAGCGCATTGTCGAGCTTGGCCAGCGCTTCGCCGCGGCTGGGCGCGTGCACGATGAGCTTGGCAATCATCGAATCGTAATACTGGCTGATGGTGTCGCCTTCCCGCACGCCGTCGTCCACCCGCACGGAGGCTACCTGAAAAGCCTCGTGCTCGGGTTTGCGGTAGGTCACCAGCGTGCCGGTGGCCGGCAGGAATTGGTTGTCCGGGTTTTCGGCGCAGATACGCGCTTCGATGGCGTGGCCGGTGATGCTCAGCTCGTCTTGGGTTTTCGGCAGTTTTTCGCCGGCCGCCACCCGCAGCTGCCATTCCACCAGATCGGTGCCGGTGATGGCTTCGGTAACCGGGTGTTCCACCTGCAGGCGGGTGTTCATTTCCATGAAGTAGAAAGTCATCTGGCCGTCGCGCTGCTCCACGATGAACTCCACCGTGCCGGCGCCCACATAATTCACGGCTTTGGCTGCCGCCACGGCGGCGGCGCCCATTTCGGCGCGCATCTGCTCGGAAACGCCGGGCGCCGGCGCTTCTTCCAACACTTTTTGGTGGCGGCGCTGCACCGAGCAGTCGCGCTCGAAAAGATGCACGTAGTTGCCGTGGGTGTCGCCGAAAATCTGGATTTCGATGTGGCGCGGTTTGAGCACGTATTTTTCTACCAGCACGGCATCGTTGCCGAAGCTGTTTTGCGCTTCGCGGCGGCAGGATTCGAGATTGGCGAGGAAGTCTTCGCTGCGCTCCACCATGCGCATGCCTTTGCCGCCGCCGCCGGAGCTGGCTTTGATCAGCACCGGATAGCCGATGGCGTCGGCCTGCTGTTTGAGGAAATCCGCATCCTGATTGCTTTCGTGGTAGCCCGGCACCAGCGGCACGCCGGCCTGCTGCATCAGCTGTTTGGATTCGGCTTTCAAACCCATGGCTTTGATGGCGGATGCGGGCGGGCCGATGAAGACCAAACCGGCATCGGCACAGGCCTGGGCAAACTGTTCGTTTTCGCTGAGGAAGCCGTAGCCGGGGTGGATGGCTTCGGCGCCGGTGTCTTTGGCGGCCTGAATCACGCGCTCCCACAACAAATAGCTTTCTTTGGGCGCGCTGCCGCCGATGTGCACGGCTTCGTCGCAGGCGGCCACGTGTTTGGCCTCCGCATCGGCATCGGAATACACGGCAACGGTGCGCACCCCGAGTTTGCGGGCAGTGGCGGCCACGCGGCAGGCGATTTCGCCGCGGTTGGCAATCAGGATTTTTTTAAACATGGTTTTCCTTTGTCGGTGATTTTTCTTGTGTCCGTTCGGTCGGGCAGGCTACCTGAAAAGCCCGTGGTGGTTTGCTGGGGCGGCGTTCAGGTAGCCTGTTGTTTTACTCGGCCGGCTTTTCGGGCAGCCAGTTGGGCTTGCGCTTTTGCAAGAAAGACTGCACGCCTTCTTTGCCTTCGTCGGAAGCGCGGATATCGGCAATACCGGCCACGGTTTGCGCGATCAGATCGGGCGTGATGTCGGCATGGGCCACGTCCAGCACCAGCTGTTTGCAGGTTTTCACCGCTTCTGGGCCGGCGTTGACCAGCGCTTGGGTGACCGCGGCCACGGCATCGGCCAGCTCGGCGGCGGGCACGGTTTGGTGGGCGAAGCCGATTTGTTCGGCTTTGGCGGCGTCAAACACTTCGGCGGTCAGGAAATAACGATGAGCAGCGCGCGGCCCCATGGCGCGGATCACATAGGGGCTGATGGTAGCGGGCACCAGACCGAGCTTCACTTCGCTCAGACAGAAATGGGCTTCTTCCACCGCAATGGCGATGTCGCAGGCGGACACCAAGCCCATGCCGCCGGCGTACACGTCGCCCTGAACGGCGGCAACCGTGGGTTTGGGGCAGGTGTAGATGACGCGCAGCATTTCCGCCAGCGCGCCGGCGTCGGCCAGGTTTTCTTCGCGGGTGTAATCGGCCATGCGGCGCATCCAGTTGAGGTCGGCACCGGCACAGAAGGCTTTGCCTTCGGCCGCCAGCACCACGGCGCGCACGTCGGGGTTTTGGCCGCATTCGGTGAAGGCTCGGGTGAGCTCGGCAATCACTTCGTCGTTGAAGGCATTGCGTTTGTCGGGGCGGTTGAGGGTGATGGTGGCCACATGGCGGCTGATGTCGAGCAACAGGGTTTGGTAAGACATAACACTCCCTAGCGTATGGTGGTTGCGGTTTGACGGCAGTATTTCAGGTAGCCTGCACGATGCATCGGCAGGCTACCTGAAAGCCGTTTACATACGGAAGACGCCGAATTTCGGCTCGCCGATGGGCGCGTTGTAGGCCGCGCTCAAGCCAAGCGCCAGCACGCGGCGGGTGTCGGCCGGGTCGATGACGCCGTCGTCCCACAAGCGGGCGCTGGCGTAATAGGGATGGCCCTGTTTCTCGTATTGCTCGCGCACCGGGGCTTTGAAGGCTTCCTCTTCCTCGGCGCTCCAGGTGCCGCCGCTGCGCTCAATGTTGTCGCGCTTCACGGTGGCCAACACGGAAGCCGCCTGTTCGCCGCCCATCACGGAAATGCGGGCGTTGGGCCACATCCACAGGAAGCGGGGCGAATAGGCGCGGCCGCACATGCCGTAGTTGCCGGCGCCGAAGCTGCCGCCCACAATCACGGTGAATTTCGGCACATTGGCGTTGGCCACCGCCATCACCATTTTGGCGCCGTGGCGGGCAATGCCTTCGTTTTCGTATTTGCGGCCCACCATAAAGCCGGTGATGTTTTGCAGGAACACCAGCGGAATCTTGCGTTGGCAGCACAGCTCGATGAAGTGGGTGCCTTTCTGCGCCGATTCGCTGAACAGAATGCCGTTGTTGGCGATGATGCCCACCTTCATGCCCTCGATGCGGGCAAAACCGCACACCAGCGTGGTGCCGAAACGGGCTTTGAACTCGTCCAATTCGCTGTTGTCCACAATGCGGGCGATGATTTCGCGCACGTCAAACGGCTTGCGGGTGTCGGTGGGGATAATGCCGTACAGCTCTTTGGCGTCGTATTTCGGCGGCACCGGCTCGGCCTGGTTCGGCAGCGGGGCTTTCTGTTTGTTCAGGTTGCCCACCACTTGGCGCGCCAAAGCCAACGCATGCAAATCGTTTTGCGCCAGATGGTCGGCCACGCCGGAGAGACGGGTGTGCACATCGCCGCCGCCCAAATCTTCGGCGCTCACTTCTTCGCCGGTGGCGGCTTTTACCAAGGGCGGGCCGCCGAGGAAAATGGTGCCCTGCTCTTTCACAATAATGGATTCGTCGCTCATGGCCGGCACATAGGCGCCGCCGGCGGTACAGCTGCCCATCACCACGGCGATTTGGGCAATGCCGTCGGCACTCATATTGGCCTGGTTGTAGAAAATACGGCCGAAGTGTTCTTTATCCGGAAACACGTCGTCTTGATTGGGCAGGTTGGCGCCGCCGGAATCCACCAGATACACGCAGGGCAAGCGGTTTTCACGGGCGATTTCCTGTGCGCGCAGGTGTTTTTTCACCGTCATCGGGTAGTAGGTGCCGCCTTTCACGGTGGCGTCGTTGCAGACAATCATGCACTCTATGCCATTGATGCGGCCGATGCCGGCAATCACGCCGGCGGCGGGAATGTCGGCGCCGTACATGCCGAAAGCGGCCAGCGGCGACAGTTCGAGAAAGGGTGTGCCCGGGTCCAGCAGGCGTTCCACACGCTCGCGCGGCAGCAGTTTGCCGCGAGACAAATGTTTTTGGCGGGATGCTTCGCTGCCGCCCAGGGCGATGCGGCTCAGATGGGCGTGGAGGTCGTCCACCAATGCCTGCATGGCGGCGGCGTTTTGTTGGAAATCGGCGGAACGGGGATTGAGTTTGCTGACAATGGAATGGCTCATAATTGCTGTGTTTCTCTCTTTTTTATGATGGTATCAACCGGAGCGGCCGGACTCGTTTACATCTTATCGGAAATCAGAGGTTTCAGGTAGCCTTCAGCCGGTGGAGACGGCGGAAAAAGACGGCCTGCCGTTTCGCTCGGAAACGGCAGGCTACCTGAAGCCTACTCCAGCCCCAGTTCCTCTTTCATGGCTTGAACAATCTTGAATTTTTGGATTTTGCCGGAAACCGTCATCGGAAACTCTTTCACGAAACGGATGTATTGCGGCACTTTGTAGTGGGCAATATTGCCTTTGCAGAATTCGCGCACGCCTTCTTCGTCGAGCGTATGGCCTTCCTTCACGATGATCCAAGCGGCCAGCACTTCGCCGAAGTGGGCATCGGGCACGCCGACGATTTGTACGTCTTGAATGGATTCATGGCGGTAGAGGAAGCCTTCGATTTCGGTGGGGTAGATGTTTTCGCCGCCGCGGATCACCATGTCTTTGATGCGGCCGACGATTTTCACGTAGCCGTCTTCATCCATGGTGGCCAAATCGCCGGTGTGCATCCAGCCGTCGCGGATGGCGTCACGGGTTTGCGCCTCGCTGCCCCAATAGCCCTGCATCACGGAATAGCCTTTGGTGCACAGTTCGCCGGATTCGCCGCAGGGCACGATCTCGCCGGTGATCACATCGACGATTTTCACTTCCAGATGCGGCTGCACCAAGCCCACGGTGGACACGCGCTTGTCGATGGGGGTGGCCGGCGAACTTTGGCAGGACACCGGGCTGGTTTCGGTCATGCCGTAGGCAATGGTGATTTCGTCCAGGTGCATTTCCTGATTCACGCGCTTCATTACTTCAATCGGGCAGCTGGAACCGGCCATGATGCCGGTGCGCAGGCTGCTCAAGTCAAATTCTTTGAAACGCGGATGGTTGAATTCGGCGATAAACATGGTGGGCACGCCGTGCAGGCCGGTACACTTTTCTTGCTCCACCGTTTCCAACACGGTCAGCGGGTCGAAACCATCGTTCGGGTACACGATGCAGCCGCCGTGGGTCATGATGGCGAGTACGCCCAACACCATGCCGAAGCAGTGGTACATCGGCACGGGAATGCACAGGCGGTCTTCGTGGGTGAGGTACATGGCCTCGCCGATGAAGAAACCGTTGTTCAGAATGTTGCGGTGGGTCAGCGTGGCCCCTTTGGGTGCGCCGGTGGTGCCGCTGGTGAATTGGATGTTAATGGGGTCGTGGCGGTCGAGCGTGGCCATGCGTTCGGCCACGGCCGGATCGTCGGCATCGCCGGTGGCCATCCAGTCGGAGAATTTGTCGATGCCGGCGAAAGTTTCGCTGTCGCCCGCTTCGTCAAACCACACAATGCGCTCCAGCATCGGCGCTTTTTCCGGCTTCAGGCTACCTGAAGGCTGGCTGGCGGTTTCCGGCACCAATTCCTGCAGCATGCCCACATAATCGCTGGTTTTGAAGCGGCGCATGGCCACAATGGCTTTACAGCCCACTTTGTTCAGCGCGTATTCCAACTCAAACAGGCGGTAGGCGGGGTTGATGTTGACCAGAATCACGCCGGTTTTGGCGCAGGCCAGCAGCATCACCACCCACTGGTAGTTGTTGTGCGACCAAATGCCGATGCGGTCGCCTTTTTGCAGGCCGCTTTTGATGAAGGCGCTGGCCAAACGGTTCGCTTCCGCCTGCAATTGTTTGAAGGTAAACCGCTTGTTTTGATGAACGCTGACCAAGGCTTCGCGGTCGGGATAGGTTTGCACCAGTTCGTCAAACAATTCGCCGATGGTCTGTTCGATCAGCGGCGTATCGGTCGGGCCTTTGTCGTAGCTGAGTTTCAGGGGGGCATTGGCAGATTTGTCGCCGTAGCGTGCAATCGGGGTGGGCAAAGCCATAATGCGGTTTCTCCTTGTGCAGATGTTTACTTCAATGCCGGCAAAACTGCCGGCACAGGCTGGATGGTCGATATCTGAAGTAATGTGTGTTTGTTTTTATTATTTTTAGAATGGTTTTTTCACTCTACAACACAAATTAAAGCGACTTTACCGATGGCTGTCAACGCCAAACGTACTGCCTGGCGGAATCATCAAAATCAAACGATTTTTTTCAATAATTTTTCAATGGATTTGCCTGCCCGGCCAACGCGGATTTTTTTCAATCGATAATATATGAAATTTCAGCCCAAATACGGCATACCTGCCGGCTTCCGCCTGTCTTGGCCCAATCCACAGCCCGAGACCTTTGCAAAACCCCCATCTGCGGCGCATTTCTGCGTTGTGCGCTGCTCGCTCGCTTGCCTATCTTAATGATATGTCTGCGTTCGCTGTGCTGCTACGCCTTGAACTGCATCCACATCTGAGGGTTTTGCAAAGGTCTCTGCCCCATGCTGCCGGCCGCTTTCAGGTAGCCTGAAGCCTTTCTCTGCACCGGCCGTAGGCGTTACAATCGTGCGCTGATTACCCCGTTTTTAGCCTAACTGTATGGAACACACCCCCAACTACCTCACGCCTGTCGGTTGGCAGGCCCTGAAAGACGAGCTGTATCAGCTGGTCAATAAAGAACGTCCTGAGATTGTGCAAATCGTCAACTGGGCGGCCGGCAACGGCGACCGCAGCGAAAACGGCGATTATCTTTACGGCAAACGGCGGATGCGCGAAATCGACCGCCGCATCCGTTTCCTCACCAAACGCTTGGAAGCCGCGCAAGTGGTGGACCCCGAAAACCGCGAACCGACCGACCAGATTTTCTTTGGCGCCACGGTGGAGATTCTGCGCGGCGACGGCCAAGAACAAACCGTACGCATTGTAGGCGTGGACGAAATCGACACCGCCCGCAACAAAATTTCCTGGATTTCGCCGCTGGCGCGCACCCTGCTCAAGGCGCGCGAAGGCGACGAAGTGGTGTTCCACGGCCCGGATGGACGGGAAGACATCGAAATCCTGTCGGTGGCTTACGTCAAAATCGACTGATCCTGCCGCCCCCGAGAAAGCGCTCCCATGAATTTCCAAGCCGACGGTTATCTGTTCAAACCGCACGAGCAGCCCATCATGGCCGGCTCGCCCGCCTCGCCCGACCATCCAGCGCGGCGGCGTTTGGCGTATCTCTTGATCGGCCTTTTGCTGGCCGCCACGGCCGGCCTGCAAAACGGTTTGCTGATGGCCGCCCTGCCGCAGTTGCGCGGGCTGCTCGGCTTGTCGCCGCAGGAAGGCGGCTGGATTCAGGTAGCCTATTACATGACTTATGCCTGCATGAGCATTTTGCTGTTTAGGGTGCGCCAGCATTACGGCCTGCAGCGTTTTGTGCGGCTTACCCTGCTGCTGCTTTTGGCCGGCAATCTGTTGCAGGTGGTGTTTGAAAGCTATTTGGTCGAACTGCTCGCGCGCTCGGCCTCGGGGATTGCGGCCAGCGGACTGTTGGTATTGGCGGTGTTTTATCTGATGCAGGCCTTCACCGGCCAAGCCAAGCTGGCCGGCTTGGCGCTGGCTTTGGGCGTGATGCAGTTCGGCACCCCGCTGGCGCAAGTGTGGGTGCCCTTTCTGTTTGCCGCCGGCGGCATGCCGGCGGTGTTCGCGCTGCAGCTGGCCCTCACCCTGCTCTGCATCGGCCTGGTCATCCGCCTGCCGCTGCCGCCCGCCCCCACCGCCCGGGTAATGAGCTGGCTGGATTGGTTCAGCTTTGCCCTGTTTGCCTCCGGCATCGCTTTGTTGTGCGCGTTTTTGGTGCAGGGCCGCATTGTCTGGTGGACCACTTCCTGGCTGGGCTATCTGCTGGCCGGCGGCATCGCGCTCACCGGCACGGCGCTGTTGATCGAATGGCGGCGCAGCAAACCCATGTTGGACTTGCGCTGGATCGGTGCGCCGCAGATTCTGGCTTTCGGCCTCACCGGCGCCGTGGTGCGCCTGCTGACCTCCGAGCAAACCGTGGGCGCAGCCGGCCTGATGGCGGGTTTGGGCGTGGGCAGCCGCCAAATGGTGGCGTTTTACGGCGTGGTGTTGGCCGCTACCGTTTTCGGCTTGGTACTCAGCTTGGTGCGGCTGGACGTGAACGACATCCGCCGCCCGGTGGTGGTGGCGCTGCTCGGCATTGCCGTCGGCGCTTGGCTCGACATGCATTCCGGCGTGGACACGCGGCCCGAACAGCTGTATTTCAGCCAGGCGCTGATTGCGTTTTCGGCCATGTATTTTCTCGGCCCGATGATGCTGGAAGGCATGATCCGCGCTTTGGCCCGCGGGCCGAACTACATCATGAGTTTTTCCGCCGTCTTCGGCCTGTCGCAAACCTTGGGCGGCTTGGCCGGTGCGGCGCTGTGCACGGCCTTTCTCACCGTCCGCACCCGCACGCATCTGGCCGACATCACGCCCCACCTTACCCTAACCGACCCCAACGTCGCCCTGCATCTGCACGGCCTCGCCCTCAGCTTGGCGCCGCTTAGCAACAATGCCGCCGTACTGCAACAGCAGGCCGTCGGCACCTTGGTGCAGCAAGCGGCTACGCAGGCCATGGTGATGGCCTACAACGACTTGTTCGCCTTAATCGGCCTTTTGGCCGCCGCCGCATTTGTGTGCACCGGCCTGCTGTGGCTTGACCGCCGCCGGCGCGGCATCAACCTGCTGGCAGACGAAATCCAGCGTTTGGAAAGCATGCTGCTGCCGCAAAAATAGCTTTTCAGGTAGCCTGCAAACAGCGCCCGCCCCCAAACCCGATTCATGGATACCGATTGGATAGCCGATGAAACCCGACCCCACTCCCCCCGCCGCCGAAAAGGAAACCGAGCTGCCGCCCGAGCAGTGGCAGCCGAAAAAACACGGCTTGTTCGGCACGCTCGCCTTCAGCGCCGCCATTTTGGCCGGCGTGGCCGGCGCCCTGTACGCCTGGAAACTGCCGCCTTTTACCAGCAGCACCGTTTCCACCGAAAACGCCTATGTGCGCGGCCAAACCACCGTCATCAGCCCGCGGGTCAACGGCTATGTGAGTGAAGTGCTGGTCAGCGATTTTGCCGAAGTGAAGCAGGGCCAGCCGCTGGTGCGCATCGATGACGCCCCCTATCAGGCCAAAGTGGCGCAGGCCCAAGCCGGGCTGGCGGCGCAAGAAGCCAGCCTGTCGAATGTCGGCCAAACCCGCCGCTCCGCCCAAGCACAAATTCAAGCCAGGCAGGCCGCCCTGGCCAATGCGGAAAACCAGCTGCGCCTGGCTCAGGCCGATGTGCAGCGCCTCAACCGCGTGCGTGGCAGCGAAGGCATCGCCGAACGCGAATACGATGCGGCCGCCCGCAACCTGCAGCAGGCCGAAGCCGCCCTGGCTCAGGCCCGCGCCCAATACACCGTGGCGCAACAAGACAGCCTCAGCGTGAACAACGGCCAATCCGGCCTGAAAGCCGGTGTGGACAACGCCCGCGCGCTGTTGGCGTTGGCCGAGCAAGAGTTGTCGCACACCGTGGTGCGCGCCCCGGCCGACGGCAAACTCGGCGAATTGGGCGTGAAGCCCGGCCAGCTGGTGTCGGCCGGCAACCAACTGATGTTCCTGGTGCCGCCGCAGCGCTGGGTGGTGGCCAACTTTAAAGAAGCCGACACCGAACACATCCGCGTCGGCCAAACCGCCGTCATCCGCGTCGATGCCCTCGGCGGGCGCACCTTCAAAGGCAAAGTCAGCCACCTGGCGCCCGCCACCGCCGCCGAATTCAGCATCATCCGCGCCGACAGCGGCAACGGCAATTTCGTCAAAGTCGCCCAACGCATTGCCGTCAAAATCGAGCTGGATGCCGGCCAGCCGGATTTCGAACGCCTGCTGCCCGGTATGTCGGTAGAAGCCGAAGTGGACACCCGCTGATCCGCCCCTATTTTCCCCTGTCGGGCTACCTGAAAGCCTGCTGTTCCTACTTTCAGGTAGCCTGCTTACCACACCGGATGCCCATGATGCCGCCACCCCGTCTCCTCCCCCTTGCCGCCGCCCTTCTGTTGCTGGCCGGCTGTGCCGCCACCGGCGAACAGCCCGCGCTGCGCCAACCTGTCGCCGCCGAATCGCTCGGCCTCAGCCGGCAGCCGCTGGCACCGATTCCCGCCGACTGGTGGCGCGGTCTGAACGACCCCACCCTCAACCGCCTGCTGGAAACCACGCTGCAGCAGTCGCCCGATTTGGACGTAGCCGCCGCCCGTTTGCGGCAGGCACAAGCCGCGATTGAACTGGCCGATTCGCAACTCGGGCCGCAAGCGGCTTTGGCCGCCGACGGCAACGCCATCTACCACGACTTGCTCTCCCAGCGCTCCTCCATCGTCTCCCAACTGTTCGGCGAAACCATCTCGCGCGGCAGTCTGCAGCTGAAAGGCCAATGGTCGCTCGATTTGTGGGGGCAGCACCGCAGCGAATCGGCAGCCGCCCTGGGCAAAGAGCGGGCCACCGCTTACGAAACCGCCCATGCCCGCCTGCTGCTGGCCCAAGCCGTGACCGCGCAATACCTGCAACTGCAGGCTCTGCAAACGCAGCAAGCGCTGCTGCAACAGCGGCTAGCCGTGAAAAACGAACAAGAGCCGCTGTTGCGCGACCGCATCCGTGCCGGCTATCTGCCCGCCAGCCAGCTTTACCCGCTGCAGTCCGCACAACGGCAGTTTCAGGTAGCCATCCACGATCTGGATCACAAAGCAGCCCAAATCCGCCATGCCCTCGCCGCCCTCAGCGGCCAAAGCCCGACTGCGCTGGCCGAGCTGACCGCCGAATCGCCGCGTCCGCTGCCGCCGCCTCCGGCCCACACCCTCAGCGCCGATTTATTGGGCAAACGGCCGGACATCGCCGCGCAACGCGAGGCCATTTTGGCGCGCGGCCATTTGGTGGATGCCGCCCGCGCCCGTTTTTACCCCGACATCAAAATCAGCGCGCTGGCCGGCTGGTCCACCATCAAAATCGGCGAACTGCCCTCCTCCCGCTCGCTGATTGCCGGCCTGCTGCCCAGCATCAGCCTGCCCATTTTCACTTCCGGCGCCCTGCGGGCCAATCTGGCCCAAAAACAGGCGGAATTCGACGAACAGGTGGCCCGCTACAACAAAACCGTTTACCAAGCCCTGCGCGAAGCGGCCGATGCACTCAGCCATTACCAAGCCGCCCAAACCGCCGGCCGGCTCCAACAAGATACCGTCCGCCTGGCCGAACGCAGCGCCGCCGCCGCGCGCGACCGTTTCCGCGGCGGCCTGGACACCAAACTGGCCTGGCTCAGCGCACAGGATGAAGTGCTCAACACGCGCAGCCAGCTCGAACAAAGCCGTTTGCAGCAGCGCCTGGCCTGGGTCAGCCTGCATACCGCCTTCGGCGGCGGCTTCTCCTCGCCCGATACCCAAGCGGCCGAAACCGCCCGCTAAACCCGCCAGCAAAAATAAAGGCTACCTGAAACCTTTCAGGTAGCCTTTGCCGTTCACCTTTCCGCTTTACAGCATGCCTTTGGCTTTCAACACTTCCAGCATGGTGCTGCCCAATTCGGCGGGGCTGCGGGTGTAGGCCATGCCGGCTTTTTCAAAAGCGCGGAATTTCTCTTCGGCCGTGCCTTTGCCGCCGGAAATGATGGCGCCGGCGTGGCCCATGCGTTTGCCTTTGGGCGCGGTTACGCCGGCGATGTAGCCTACCACCGGTTTGCTGACGTTGCTTTGGATGAACTCGGCTGCTTCTTCTTCGGCGGTGCCGCCGATTTCACCGATCATGATGATGGCGTCGGTGTCCGGATCGTCTTGGAACAGTTTGAGGGCGTCGATTTGGTTCATGCCCGGAATCGGGTCGCCGCCGATGCCGATACAGGTCGATTGGCCCAAGCCCAGCTTGGTGGTTTGCGCCACGGCTTCGTAAGTCAGGGTGCCGGAGCGGGAGATGATGCCGATGCGGCCGGGTTGGTGGATGTGGCCGGGCATGATGCCGATTTTGCATTCGCCGGGGGTAATCACGCCGGGGCAGTTCGGGCCTACCAGACGGGTGCCGTTGCCGTTGGTTTCCAGGTAGCGTTTGGCTTTGAGCATGTCCAGCGTGGGCACGCCCTCGGTAATCACCACCACCAGTTGCACGCCGGCATCCACCGCTTCCACGATGGAATCGAGCACAAACGGCGCCGGCACGTAAATCACCGAAGCATCGGCGCCGGTTTCTTTCACCGCTTCTTTCATGGTGTTGAACACCGGCAGGTTGAGATGGGTTTGGCCGCCTTTGCCCGGGGTCACGCCGCCCACCACTTTGGTGCCGTAGGCAATCGCCTGCTCGGAGTGGAAGGTACCGTTTTTGCCGGTAAAGCCCTGTACCAGTACTTTGGTGTCTTTATTAATCAATACGCTCATTGTGTTCTCCTTAGGCTGTTACGGCTGCCACGATTTTTTCGGCGGCGTCATTCAAGCCGTCGGCAGAAGTCAGTTTCAAACCGGATTCGTTCAGAATTTGGGCGCCCAATTCGGCATTGTTGCCTTCCAGGCGCACCACCACCGGCACGGTGACGTTCACTTCTTTCACCGCCGCCACAATGGCCTCGGCAATCATGTCGCAACGCACGATGCCGCCGAAGATGTTGATCAGCACGCCTTGTACCGATTTGTCTTCCAAAATCAGTTTGAAGGCTTCCACCACGCGCTCTTTGGTAGCGCCGCCGCCCACGTCGAGGAAGTTGGCCGGCTGGCCGCCTTTCAGTTTGATGATGTCCATGGTGGCCATCGCCAAGCCGGCGCCGTTCACCATACAGCCGATATTGCCTTCCAGGGCCACATAGTTGAGGTCGAATTCGGAGGCTTTCAGCTCGCGCTCGTTTTCTTGCGATTTGTCGCGCAGGGCGGCGATTTTCGGCAGGCGGTACAGCGCATTGCTGTCGATGCCGATTTTGCCGTCCACGCAGGCCAGCTCGCCGTTTTCGCGCACCGCCAGCGGGTTGACTTCAAACAGGGCGAAGTCGTTTTCGATAAAGGCTTGGTAAGCGCCGGTCATCAGCTTCACAAAGGCGTTAATTTGTTTGTCTTTCAGGCCGAGTTGGAACGCCACTTCGCGCGCTTGGCAGGGTTGCAGGCCCACCAGCGGGTCCACGGTGACTTTAAAGATTTTTTCCGGGGTTTCTTCGGCCACTTTCTCAATTTCCACGCCGCCTTCGGTGGAAGCCATAAAGGTCACGCGGCGGGTAGAGCGGTCCACCACCGCGCCCAAATAGAGCTCGGTTTGTACCGGATACATGTCTTCGCACACCAAAACGCTGTTCACCGGCTGGCCGTTGGCGTCGGTTTGGTAGGTCACCAAGTGGGTGCCGATCAGGCTGTCGGCCACTTCTTTGGCCTCTTCGCGGCTTTTCACCACTTTCACGCCGCCGGCTTTGCCGCGGCCGCCGGCATGCACCTGGGCTTTGATCACGGCGAATTTGCCGCCCAATTTATCGTAAGCCGCCGCCGCCTCGTCGCCGTTGGCCGCCAAAATACCGCCCTGAACCGGCAGGCCGTAGCTGGCCAGCAGTTCTTTTGCCTGATACTCATGTAAATTCATCAGAGCTTCCTCATCAAAGGTTTCGGTTAAACACAAATGCGCAGCCGTCGTGCGGCGGCCACGCCAATCTGATACAAGACATAATCTTTCACTGCACGGCGCAGTATAGACCAAAAAGCGGGCGATTTCACGCCCGAATCGGTACGGCTTTCCCTCTCGGAGGCCGGCCGCAAAAGCAAAACAATGTTTTCGCTTGAAAACCTTTTGGGCAGTCTGATTCCCCGCCAACGGCGGCTTGCGGCCCTATCTTATGCGCCCGTCCGCAAGCCAAGCAGCCGCTGCATGGCGCCCGCAAGCTTTACCCGCCTTCCCGACCGTCTAAGCGCCTGTTCAGGCAAAACAATACTGCGTATAATCCGCCATTTTTTGTCCACATCAGCCCCGCAATTACGGGTTACCTGAAAGAAAACCACACCATGAAAAAAGTATTTATCCGCACCTTCGGCTGCCAAATGAACGAATACGACAGCGAAAAAATGCTGTCGGTGCTGGCCGAAGGCGACGACCTCGTGCAAGTGAGCGAAGCCGAAGAAGCCGACATCATTCTGTTCAACACCTGCTCCGTGCGCGAAAAAGCGCAGGAAAAAGTGTTTTCCGACCTAGGCCGCATCAAACCGCTGAAAGCCAAAAACCCCAACCTCATCATCGGCGTGGGCGGCTGCGTGGCTTCTCAGGAAGGCGAAGCGATTGTGAAACGCGCACCTTATGTGGACGTGGTGTTCGGCCCGCAAACCCTGCACCGCCTGCCGCAGATGATTGTGGACAAGGAAACCACCGGCCTCTCGCAAGTGGATATTTCTTTCCCCGAAATCGAAAAATTCGACCACCTGCCGCCGGCCCGCGTGGAAGGCGGTTCCGCATTCGTCTCGATTATGGAAGGCTGCTCGAAATATTGCAGCTTCTGCGTGGTACCCTATACCCGCGGCGAAGAGTTTTCGCGCCCTTTAAACGACGTGCTCACCGAAATCGCCAACCTTGCCCAACAAGGCGTGAAAGAAATCAATCTGCTGGGGCAAAACGTGAACGCCTACCGAGGCGCAATGGACGACGGCGGCATTTGCGACTTCGCCACCCTGCTGCGCATCGTGCATGAAATCCCCGGCATCGAGCGCATGCGTTTCACCACCAGCCACCCGCGCGAGTTTTCCGATGCGATTATCGAGTGCTACCGCGACCTGCCCAAGCTGGTATCGCACCTGCATTTGCCGGTGCAAAGCGGTTCCGACCGCGTGTTGAGCGCGATGAAACGCGGCTATACCGCGCTGGAATACAAATCCATCATCCGCAAACTGCGCGCCATCCGCCCCGATTTGTGCTTAAGCTCCGACTTTATCGTCGGCTTCCCTGGTGAAACCGAACGCGAATTCGAGCAAACGCTGAAGCTGGTGAAAGATGTGGCCTTCGATTTGAGCTTCGTCTTCATTTACAGCCCGCGCCCCGGCACGCCGGCCGCCAATCTGCCCGACGACACCCCGCATGAAGAAAAAGTGCGCCGTCTGGAAGCCTTAAACGAAGTGATCGAAGCCGAAACCGCCCGCATCAACCAAAGCATGCTCGGCACGGTGCAACGCTGTTTGGTGGAAGGTATTTCCAAAAAAGACCCCGACCAACTGCAAGCACGCACCGCCAACAACCGCGTGGTGAACTTCACCGGCCACCCGCGCCTGATCAACCAAATGGTGGACCTGGAAATCACCGAAGCCTTCACCTTCTCCCTGCGCGGCAAAATCGTCACCCGAGACGAATAAACCTGCCACACGCCATCGCAATCAAGCAGGGGCTACCTGAAAACATCTTTTTCAGGTAGCCCCTGCTTGATTAACGGCTTAATTCGGATTTTGCTTGCTTCCTCTTCTTTGCCTACTCAGCCCAAAGAAAAGAAATGACCTGAAACCTTTCAACAGCCCTTTGACTCCACACTCATGCCACAAGAGAGCATTTTGACCTTCAATTCTTCAGGCCTACGCTAAGGTCTGTCTATGCTGTAGCTGGTTCTTTTAGGGAGTTATGCTGCTGTGTCTGCGATAAAAATCATTCCGTTATGTTTTTATCGTCTATATTTTCATCATGGCCGTTCATTCTGATAAAAAAACAAATCCTTATTCTTTAGCATATAGGGAACGACTGTATTTATTTTAAAATAATAAAAACAACAGACATCATAAAATAGGCCAAGCAAAGCACTGGCGGAAAAATTTGGGCATAAAAATCCCAGTAATTTTGATGTTTATTGGATTCAGGGAAAAAAGCTTCTACATCATTTTTTAAGTGCATGTCGGGAGACAAATAAAAATATGATTTATGCTTATCCGAAATTCTTATCATGAATACTTTTCTAGAGTTATATTGATATAAATTATAATTGAATTGTTTGCCTAACTTTACTTCAATATTATTCCCATCTCTGATCAAAATATTTTCATCGGATTTTAGAAAACAAACTTTCTTCATCGTACTTTTCATAACGATGATCAAAAAACCGAATATTATAGAAAGCAATAAAATAATGAATCGTGTTTGACTGACCGTGTCTTCAATATTGATCCATTTCAATATGGATAATGCAATCGGAAAAAGCATACAAATAGTGAACGCACTTGCCCAAAAAGAATATTTCACATCAAAACTGTCAATTCTAATTTCTTGATCTTTCATTTTGATTCATCAGCCTCCATACCCGTGCCGCCACAGCCTACAAAAACAAGGCCAACAAATCGTTTAAAAACCGCCGCCCCAAAGCAGTCGGCCTCAATACGGTCGGGTCGGCATCCAACAGGCTGCGGCTGGTGGCGGTGCCCAAAGCGTGCGCCACCACCGCCAACGGCAGGCCGGTGCGCTCGGCAAACAGAGCGGCGGGCACACCTTGCTTCAGACGCAAAGCGTTCATCATGAACTCAAACGGCAGCTCGTCGGCGGCTACCTGAAACCGCTCCACCGCTGCTTCGGGGCGGCCCTGCATGGCGGCTAGATAATCTTTCGGGTGGCGGCTGCGGGTGGTGCGTTCGATGCCGGCATGGCTGCTGATTTTGCCGTGTGCACCGGCACCGATGCCCACATAATCGCCGAACTGCCAGTAGTTCAGATTGTGGCGGCCGTATTGGCCGTCGCGGGCGAAGGCGCTGGTTTCGTAGTGTTCGAAACCCGCCTGCAGCAAGGTGCGGTGTACGGCTTCTTCAATGTCCAAAGCGGCATCGTCGGCGGGCAGATTGGCCGGCGGCCGGTGGCCGAAAGCGGTATTCGGCTCCATGGTCAGGTGATAGGCGCTGATGTGGCGTACGCCGGTGGCCACCGCCGTTTCCACGTCACGCACCGCCTCGGCCACGCTCTGCCCCGGCAGCGCATACATCAAATCGGCGTTGACCTGAGGGAAAATGCCCAAAGCCGCTTCAACCGCCGCCAGCGCTTCGCCGCCGTTGTGGATGCGGCCTAGGGCGGCGAGCTTGGCGGAATCGAAACTCTGCACGCCGATGGACAACCGCGTCACGCCGGCGTCTGCAAAACCGCGGAACTTCTCGCGTTCGAAGGTACCGGGGTTGGCCTCCATGGTGATTTCCGCGTCCGGCTGCAACCTAAGCAAGGCACGGATGCCGTTGAGCAGGTGCTCGATGGCCGCAGCGGAAAACACGCTGGGCGTGCCGCCGCCGATAAACACCGTCTCCACCGCCCGGCCCCAGATATACGGCAGCTCATACTGCAAATCGGTCAGCAGGGCCTGCACATAGGCGGCCTCATCCACGCCTTGGCGGATTTGGTGCGAATTGAAGTCGCAATATGGGCATTTTTGGATGCACCAAGGAATGTGGACATACAGAGACAAAGGCGGCAAGGCGGCCAATTGCGGTGTGTGGCGGACGGAAAGCGTCATAACAAACTCTGGAAAAACGGCAAAGGCTACCTGAAAGTTTCAGGTAGCCTGCCCATAACAATCTAAGGGCTTGTTCACAGTCTTCTTGTGAATCCGACGCCGCAGGCAGGGTTTTATACCCAACACCGCCGCCGCAATGCAGACTTTAAACAGGCACTAAAAAACGCAGCGATTATAGCCCGACTTCAGGTAGCCTGCCACAGCGGCCGGCGCATTTTCAACCAGCCGTCAAACAGGCTCACGCACAAGGCCAGCCAAATCAGACCGTAAGTCAGCAGCGACTGCTCGGCCACCGGCACTTTCAGCAAGGTCACCGACAAGGCAAACAGCAGCGCCGGCTCCAAATAGCTCAGCATGCCGAACAGCGGCACCGGCAGCAGCCGGCTGGCGTGCAGGTTCAACTGCATGGAAGCGGCGCTGATCAGGCCCAGCAGCGGCACCAACAGCCAATATTTCGACGGCGCGGCCAACTGCCCCAAGCTGCCCTGCTGAACCAGATAAACCAAGGCAAACGGCGCAATCAGGCTCAAATCAATCAACAGGCCGGTTAAGGCCGGCACGCCCTGCTGGCGGCGCAACAGGTAATACACCGGATAGGTGAGGCACACCCACAACGTGGCCCAAGAAAACGCATGGGTCTGCCACAATTCGTGCGCCACCCCCGCGCCGGCCAAGGCCACCGCCAACCACTGCACCGGCGTCACCTGTTGGCGCAAAAACAGCCAGCCGCACAACACCATCATCAGCGGAAACAGAAAATAGCCCATCGCTACGTCCACACCGTAACCGTTTACCGGCCCCCACATAAACAGCCACAGCTGGCTGGCAATAATCGGCGTGGGCAACACAATCAACAGCCATTTGCGCCAATTGCGGCCGGTTTGACGGATAAAGCGGAAAAAGTCACCCTGCGAACGGGTGGCAAACAGCAGCAGCCACAAAGCGCCGAGCATGGCCAGCATACGCCAGGCAAACACATCGGTGCCGTTCATCGGAGCCATCCAGCCGCTGTAGAGATACAGCACGCCGAACAGAATATTGGACAATAAAGCCGCCCAAACGCCTTGTTTGATTACATCCATGTTTTCTCAATCTTCAATGCCGCAGCCGTGTGCTTTCAGGTAGCCTGCAACTGCTGCTTAGGAAAGGCGGCATTATAGAAGCGGACAACAGAGAAAATTTTTCTCATTCTGACAATTTATGAAATAATTTCCCCATCTTTCAAACCTGATGAAAAAATTTACCGAAAATGAGCCAATACGAATTAGACAAACTCGACCGCCAGATTCTCAACGCCCTGCAAAGCGATGCCACCGTGCCGCTGAAGGTGTTGGCCGAACAGCTCAATTCTTCCGTGGCCACCTGCCAGCGCCGCATCAGCCGCATGCAGGCCGACGGCGTGATCACCAAACAGGTGGTGTTGGTGAACCCCGCCGCAGTCGGCCGCAGCCTGAGCGTGTTTGTGGCGGTGGAAATGGACAGCCAAAGCGCGGCGCGCCAAGACGCTTTTGTGCGCAGCATGGAAAAAGAAGCCGATGTGGTGAGCTGCTACGAAATCTCCGGCGAGCACGACTATATGCTTTTGGTGCACGCCCGCGACATGGCCGACTACCACCGCTTCACCCGCCGCGTGTTGGTATCCGAAAACAATGTGCGCAGCTTCAAAAGCCAGTTTGTGATGAATTTCAACAAGGTGGAAACCAAAATCAGTTTATAAGATTGGCCCTGCGGCTTTCAGGTAGCCTGAGACCTGAAAGCCGCAGGGCCAGCCTCAGTCACATTCATAAAACGACGTGGCTCCTGATATAAGGGAACCACGCCGTTTGTATTGCTTACTGCGATGTTGGGGCTACCTGAAAACCGCTACCAGCCCACGCCTACCTGCCGTTCGCCCAACAGGCCGCTGAGGGCCGCCAATAATTCGGGCGTCAGCGCCGGCTGCCATTCCACCTGCGGGATCAGTTCGCCGCGGGCGGTGGCGTTACGGTATTGCAAACGCAGCGGCACGCGCTTGCCTTCGCCGCCCTGATGTTCGCGCAACAGGCCGGCCAACCGGCGGATGTCGTGCTGCGGCTCCAGCTTCAATGTCAACACGCGGGCGTAGCGGCTGCGGGCTTCCTGCAGGGTGTGCACTTGGTTCGCCACGATGCGCAGCCCGTCTTCGCCGCCGTAGTCGTCTTTGCTCACCCGGCATTCGGCAATCAGCACTTGGTCGGCGCGTAAGGTGTCGCGGCCGATTTGCTCCAAGGTTTCGCCGGTTACCATCACTTCCACCCTGCCGCCTTCGTCTTCCAAAGTCACAAAAGTGATCTTGCCGCGCTTGCCCATCATGCTGCGCACCGCAGTGGCGAAACCGGCCACCCGCACGCCGTCTTTCGGTTCGAGCTTGGCCAAGGGCGTGGGCGCCAACTGGCGGACTTCGGCGGCAAAGGGCCCGAAGGGGTGGCCGGAAAAATAAAAGCCCATGGCCTGCTTTTCTTCCATCAGCTGGGTGGCCTCGCTCCAAGCCGGTACCTCCGCCATTTCCACCGGTGCAATCGCGTCTTCGATGAAATCGAACAGGCCGCCTTGGTTGGCATTGTCGGCTTTCTGCTCGGCCTGCGTCATCGCCAGATCGATATTGGCCAGCAGCTTGGCGCGGTTGGGCTCCAAACGGTCGAATGCGCCGGCGCGCACCAAAGCTTCGATGGTGCGGCGGTTGATGTGCTGCTTGCCCACCCGCTCGCAGAAATCGAACAGGCCGGCAAACGGCCCGCCGCTGTCGCGCGCCGCCACAATCGCCTCCACCGCCGCCTCGCCCGTGCCTTTGATGGCACCGAGCGCATAGCGGATTTCACGGCGGTTGTTGGGGATAAAGCGGTAGCCGGAAGCGTTGACGTCCGGCGGCAGGAAGCGGATGCCGTTGGCGCAGGCATCGTCGTAGAAATGCTTGAGCTGGTCGGTATTGTCCAATTCGCTCGACATGGTGGCCGCCATAAACTCGGCCGGATAATGCGCTTTCAGCCAGGCGGTTTGGTAGGAAATCAGCGCGTAGGCGGCGGCATGCGATTTATTGAAGCCGTAGCCGGCGAACTTTTCCATGTAGTCGAAAATTTCGTCGGCCTTTGCGCGGTCGATGCCCTGTTTGGCCGCGCCTTCGGCAAAGATTTCGCGGTGCTTGGCCATTTCTTCCGGCTTTTTCTTGCCCATCGCGCGGCGCAACAGGTCGGCGCCGCCGAGCGAATAGCCGCCGATCACCTGCGCGGCCTGCATCACCTGTTCCTGATACACCATAATGCCGTAAGTGGGCGCCAACACCGGCTCCAACAGCGGGTGCAGGTATTCGAATTTCCCGCCCTTCATGCGGGCGACAAAGTCGGGGATATTGTCCATCGGGCCGGGGCGGTAGAGCGACACAAAGGCAATCAGCTCTTCAAACTTGGTGGTGCGCGCCGTTTTCAGCATTTTTTTCATGCCGGTGGATTCAAACTGAAACACGGCGGTGGTATTGGCTTTGCGGAATACCTCGTAAGCGGTTTGGTCTTCCAGCGAAATGCGGTTGACGTCCACCTCCTCGCCGGTGGTGCTGCGGATGAATTCCTGCGCCATCTCGATGATGGTGAGGTTGCGCAGGCCGAGGAAGTCGAACTTCACCAAGCCGATGTCTTCCACGTCGCCCTTGTCATACATCGACACCGGCGAGGCGGATTCGTCGGCCTGATACACCGGGCAGAAATCGGCGATTTTGCCCGGCGCAATCAGCACCCCGCCCGCGTGCATGCCCAGCCCGCGCGTGAGGTCTTCCAGCTTTTTCGCCAGCTCCATCAGCTCTTCGGCTTCTTCTTCCTCAATCAGCTGGGCGATTTCCGGCTCGGCTGCCATCGCCTTTTCCAAACTCAGCGGTTTGTTGGCCTCCAAAGGAATCAGTTTCGAGAGTTTGTCGCACAGGCCGAAAGGCAGCTCCAACACCCGGCCAACGTCGCGGATCACCGCTTTCGACGACAGCGTGCCGAAAGTCACAATCTGGCTCACCGCGGCAAAACCGTATTTGTCGCGCACATACTCGATCACCCGCCCGCGGTTGCTCTGGCAGAAGTCAATATCGAAGTCGGGCATCGACACCCGCTCCGGATTGAGAAAGCGCTCGAACAGCAGCGCGTATTTGAGCGGATCCAAATCGGTGATGTTCAGGGCATAAGCCACCAGCGAGCCGGCACCCGAACCGCGGCCGGGGCCCACCGGGCAGCCGTTTTGCTTGGCCCAGTTGATGAAGTCCTGCACGATGAGGAAATAGCCCGGAAAACCCATCTGGATAATGGTTTTCAGCTCGAAATCAAGGCGCTGTTGGTATTCAGGCAGCCTGTCGGCGCGCTCCTGCTCATCAGGATACAGCTGCGCCATGCGCTGCTGCAGGCCCTCGTTGGCCAGCTGGATCAGATAATCGTCCAAGCTCATGCCGTCGGGCGTGGGAAACTGGGGCAGGAAGTTTTTGCCCAAAGTGAGCGTGAGGTTGCAGCGTTTGGCAATCTCCACCGTGTTCTGCAACGCCTCGGGCAAATCGGCAAAACGGGCGGTTACTTCTTCCGGCGAAGCGAAATACTGGCCGGGCGCGAAATCGCGCGGCCTTTTTTTGTCGGACAGCACCCAGCCGCCGGCAATGCACACCCGCGCATCGTGGGCCTTGAAGTCATCGGAGTTGAGAAACTGCGCCGGATGGGTGGCCACCACCGGCAAATTCAATTCCGCCGCCAATGCCACGCTGCCCGACACCGCCGCTTCCCATTCCGGCCGCTCCGGCAACCGCTGCAGCTCCAGATAAAACGCATCGGGAAACCAAGCCGCGTATTTTTGCGCCGCCGCCTTCGCTTCGGCCGCATGGCCGTTGAGCAGCAGCCGGCCGACTTCGCCCAAATGCGCGCCGGACAAACAAATCAGGCCGCTGTTGTCGCCCTCTGCCAGCCAGGCCGGCTCCAGCTCGGCATGGCTGCGGTTACGGTCTTCGCCCACATAGGCGCGGGTCAGCAGTTCGCACAGACGGCGGTAGCCCGCTTCGTTTTTTACCAGCAGCAGGGCGCGGAAAGGCTGCTCCGGCTGCGCCGCGTTCGCCAGCCACACATCCGCCCCCATCACCGGCTTGATGCCGGCGCCGCGGCAGGCTTTGTAAAACTTGACCAGGCCGAAAGTGTTCATCAAATCGCTGATGCCCAAAGCCGGCAAACCGAAAGCCGCTGCTTTTTTCACCAGCTCTTTGATGCGCAAAGTGCCGTCGGTAATCGAAAATTCGGTGTGCTGTCGCAACGGGATATACAGGGGCGCGGTCATGTTTTCAGGTAGCCTTATCGGGGAGACGCAAAAAAGGGGCGCATTTTACCGCATCCCCTGCCGAGCCACCATTTTCTGCCGTTTAGGCTACCTGAAAGCCGTTGCTCAAAACTGAAACAACACCAAGCTCACCGCAATCACCGCCATGCCGGTGGTGAGACCGTACACCGTTTCATGGCCGTCCGCATATTGCTTGGCTGCCGGCAACAACTCGTCCAAGGCCAGAAACACCATCACCCCCGCAATCATGCCGAATACGCTGCCGAACACCGCCGGCGACAAATACGGCTGCAAAACCGCATAGCCCAGCAGCGCGCCCAAGGGCTCGGCCAAGCCCGACAGCAAACACAGCGACACCGTGAGCAGACGGTTGCGGGTGGCAAAATACACCGGCGCCGCAATCGAAATGCCCTCCGGAATATTGTGCACCGCAATCGCCAAAGCCAAAGGCAGGCCCACGGCCGGATTTTCCAGCGTGGCAAAAAACGTGGCCAAGCCTTCCGGAAAATTGTGTGCCGTGATCGCCAGCGCCGCCATCATGCCCACCCGGCCCACATGTCCGCGGCTCTGCTGCATAAAGGCCGGATCTCCGGCATCCAGGCTGGCGTGCGGATTGGGTATCAGCCTGTCGATCAGCGCCACCGCCGCCAAGCCGGCCAAGAAAGCAAGCGTGGCATAGGCCAAGCCCGACTGCTGCCCGTAGGCCTCGGCAAACGCCTTCACCGACTTGCCGAAAATCTCCGTCAGCGACACATACACCATCGCGCCGCCGGCAAACGCCAAACCGAAAGCCAAAAGGCGCGGATTCGGCCCGCGCGACAAAAACACCCAAATACTGCCCAGCACAGTGGCCAAACCCGCCGCCAGCGTGATGCCGAAAGCCGTCGCCAATTGCACGGAAGAAAAATCGCCCATAAAATACATCCTGCTTAAATATATAAATGATAATTTTTATCATTTAATTCGGCAAGCAGAATTTCGCCGCCGCACAACCGCGCAGGCGGCGGGCTTTACAACCCCCAGATAGGAATGCCGTTCAAGGCGTAACGGCACAATGAGCGTGAACGCCAGAAATCCCGGTGAAACAGACATATCATCACATAGATGGGCAAGAGAGCGAGCAGTATCCCGAGGGCATCAAGGCACAAGGCACAAATCCGCCGCAGGGGTTTTGCAAAGTCCTCAGGCTACCTGAAAGCCGGATCAGCCAGCCAAAGCGGCCAAAAAACACCAAATACCTTGCCAGACACCTTCAAGGCCGTTACCCTAGTTTACTGTTTTCACCATGTGCCATCGTCCATGACCCGACTGCTGCAATCCGGTAAATTTTGGCTAAAAAGCCTGACTTGGGGCCTGTTGCTGCCGCTGCTCCTCATCGCCGGCATGCACTCCGGCCTGCACTACTTCTTCAGCGAAACCCGCATTCGCGAAGCCGCCGCCGCAGCCTTTGCCGACAAGGGCCAAGAACTCAGCTTCAACGGCACGCACATCACACGCGGCTGGTTCCCCTATCCTTTCTTTACCCTGCACGACGTGCGCCTCAGCCGCCCGCACCAGCCAAACGAAACCGCCTTCCGTGCCGATTCCCTTCAGGTAGCCTTCAGTTGGTCCTCGCTTTGGGGCGATCCAAGCATCCGCCGCATACGGGCCGAAGATGCCGACCTTTATCTGCGCCAAACCGAGCAAGGCGCTTGGCAAATCGCCGACCGTCCGCTGAGTGCCGACGATACCGAAACCTTCCTGCCGCAGCGCATCGAACTGATCCAATCTACGCTACACCTGCAAACCCAACGCCAACGCTTCAGCCTGCTGCAAACCGAAGGCCATTTCGACCGCTCCGACGGCAGCTTCCATTGGGAGGCCGGCCTGTTTTCACCGCAAGAAGCCCACCTCAGTCTGTCCGGGCGCTTGGTGGATCAAAGCGCAGAAGTGGTGTTCCAAGCCGCTTCTTTCCTGCCCAACGGCCACCCCTTTACCCTCCGTTGGCAGGGAACGGCCGACATTGAGGCGGAAGCAGGCCGCCTGACCAGCCGCAACGGCAGCCTCAATTTTCACCTTCCCGACACCGGTTTCAACTTGGATGCCCAAACCCAAGGCTGGCAACTTTCCGCCGCCGGCGCCGAGCTGCCCGAAACCCGCTTCGTCTTCCACACCGCCTACGGAGCGCTGGAACACAACGGCAGCGGCAAAATCCGCCGCGCCGCCTACCACAACGACATTCTCCACATCGACAGTTTCCAAGCCGAAACCGCCCTCAGCCAGCACGACAGCCAAACCGCACTCAATCTGAGCGGCAGCTTCACCCGCTACCCCGAAGGCCGTTTCCGCATCGGCAATCTGCACATCGACACCCGCCACACCGCAGGCCCCGGCAGCCTGCCCGCTTTCGTCGGCCATTGGCAGGGGCAGATAGAGGGGCCGGCAGCCGACGTCTGGCAGCTGCAGCTGCAGGGTAGTTTCGACCACCAACCCGCCCAATTCCAATTGCACGCACGCCAGCAAGCAGGCCTACCGGTCTTCGACGGCAGGCTGCAACTGGACAAATTGGCGCTCACCCCCTATTTGCCTGAAAACACCCGCGCCGTGAGCCTTTCTGCCGACACCTTCCAATCTTGGCGCCAACTGATGGGCCGCCGCCGGCTGCAGCTGGCCGCCGACATCGGCGTGTTGGAAACCTCCGGCCTGCACATCCAAGACTTCCAAGCACGCTTGAGTGCCGACGCCGAACACATCCGGGCCGAGGCGGTGGAGATGGCGCTGTACGAAGGGCGTGCACTCGGCCATGCCGTCTTGCACAACCGCCCCGTTCCCGAGTGGGCCGGAGAAATCCACTTCTCCGACATCCAAATCAAACCCCTGCTGCAAGATGCCTTCCGTTTCAACCACCTCAGCGGCCGCGGCGAAGCCCGCTTCAGCCTCAGTTCCGCCGGCTTGAACTCGCAAGAATGGCTGGCCGGCTTGGGCGGCCGCGCCGAACTCAGCCTCGAACACGGTGCCTGGCAGGGCATCAATTTGGGCAAGCTCTTAGACCGCCCCGAGGGCAGCCCCGAACAAAGCCTGTTTTTCTACAATGCCGAAAGCCGTACCCCGTTTGACCGTTTCCGCATCGAAGCCGACCTGAAAAACGGCATCGGCCACACCCCGGCGCTCAGCCTGAACAGCAGCAGCCTCAACCTCAGCGGCCAAGGCAGTTTCGATACGCGCACACAAACCTTAAACTACGCCCTGTTGGCCAGCGCCGGCCGCAACCTGTGGCTGCCGTTTAAAATCGGCGGCAGCATCAACCGGCCCAGCTTCGCCCTCGATTACGAGCGCATTACCGGCGGCCTGCAAACCCCCGAGCAAAAGCGCCAAGCCCTGCAAGAGGTGTTCAACCAACAGTGGCAATGGATACAGAAGCTGCCCGAGCCGGCCCCCGCAGCAAAAGCCAGCCAGCCGCAACCCTAATCTTCACCCCGTCTAAATAAATCGTTCTTAGGAGCGCGCCATGAACCGCCAAGCCGTATTGTCCACTGTCTTATTGTGTTGTACCACCCCGTTGGCCCACGCCTTAGACGAGCGCGACCAAGGCGAATATGTCGTGCTGAATACCGAAGAGCGCCCGACGGCGATGCAGATGCGCTTTTTCCTGTCCGGAGCGCAATGGATGATGGATGGCCGCCAAGCGCCGCAGGCATGGCGGCCGGTCTGCCGAGCCGAGGGGCCGTGCCGCCTGATCGATGCAGACGAAAACGACATTCTTGCTTGGAAAGCCGTCCTGCCCTGGCATTGGCAGCCGCTTGCCTTCAGCTGCATCAAAAACCAAAGCATGGCTTTTTGCCGGGTCACTCACAGCCAAGACCCCAACCGCCGCGCCTACTGGATGTTTGCGCTGCTGAACCAGCCCGCGCAAGCGATTCCACTGAACCGCCTGCGCTAAGCCGGCAGCATCCAGGCTACCTGAAAGCCCGATCCCGAACAAACCATGGCTTTCAGGTAGCCTGAGACCTTTGCAAAACCTCCAGATGTGGATGCAGTTCAAGGCGTAGCAGCGCAGCGAGCGAAGACATATCATACAGATAGGCAAGCGAGCGAGCAGCACACAACGCAGAAATGCGCCGCAGATGGGGGTTTTGCAAAGGTCTCAGCCTCCAATCTATCCGGTTGCCGCTCAGGTAACCTTCCGGCGTTTAAAACCTGTTTTCATACGCGCCCACCGTGTAGATTGAACACAAAAGATTCGTCCAAACCATACTGAACCCCACCTCGGTATCTGCCTTTCCCACAAGTAAACAGGCTACCTGAAACCCTTCAGGTAGCCTGTTGTTCAGTTTGCCATGAGTATTTAAAACCCGTTTTTCAATTCGCGCATGGCGGTAAAAACGGCACATTCGTCTGTCGGCGCTTGTCCGCTCAAAGCCGCTGTGCGCTGCGCCACTTGAGGCAGATGGGTACGCAGAAAAGGGTTGATGCGCCGCTCATGCGCCAGACTCACCGGCAGGCTGGGCACGGCCAGCCCGGCTTGGGCTTCGAGAACATCGGGGTTAGCGGGCTCGATATGGGCGGCGAAGCGCAGATTGGCCGCGGTGTATTCGTGCGCCGGGTAAAACAGCGTGTCGTCCGGCAGGCTGTTGAGCCGTTGCAGGCTGTGAAACAACTGTTCTGGCGTGCCGGTGAACACGCGGCCGCAACCGGCGCTGAACAGGGTGTCGCCGCAGAAAACATGCCGCCGGCCGCCGTCGTCCAGCAGATAGGCCAGATGGGCATCGGTGTGGCCGGGCAGCTGCCACACCTTCACCCTGCAGCCGAATGCCGCCAAGCGGCTGCCTTCTCCTACGGTATGGGTGGCCGCCCGGATGTCGCGGTTGCCGTAAACGGCGCAACCGGGCGCATCGCGCAGCAAGGCTTCGATGCCGCCGGTGTGGTCGCGGTGGTGGTGGGTGACCCAAATCTGTGTCAGCGTGAGACCGTGGCGTTTCAGGTAGCCCGCCACCGGAGCGGCTTCGCCCGGATCCACGCACACGGCTTGGCTGCCGGAGGCCAACAGCCAGATGTAGTTATCTTCAAAGGCGGGAATGGGGACAATCTGCAAGGGCATGGCGGTTCTCGATTCGACAGTTTGACAGGGATTCGCACGGCTGATAGATTGCGCGGCTTTTACAAAACATAACCATTACGCAACATGACGGCCATCGATTATATGGTGAATCTGGTGCTCAGCGGCATTTTGATTGTGGGCGCCTACCAATTTTACTTCTTTACCCAACGCCACCCCGTGCGGGCGGCCCGGCAATTCCACTCTGCTTGGGACGAGCGCATTCCCTTTGTGCCGTGGTGGTCTTGGATTTACAGCTTTCTGTATTATCCGGCCATTCTGTATCTCAACTGGTTGGTATCGGATGCGCGGCAATTTACCCTGCTGGCGTTCAGCTTTCTGATGCTGCTGTTTATGCAAATGCTGTTTTTCTGGCTTCTGCCGGTGTCCACGCCGGCGCATTGGCGCAGCATCAACACCGGCAAAACGGCTTCGGAAAAATTCCTGCTGTTTGTGCAGAAATTCGACCAATCCAGCAACTGCTTCCCCAGCATGCACGTTTCCGTGGCCATGCTCACCGCCCTGCACGCTGCCCCGTCTCTGGGTCCGGCGGCGTTTGCCTTTCCGCTGCTGATTGCCCTGTCCTGCCTGTTTACCAAGCAGCATTATCTGATCGATCTGCCGGCCGGCGCCGCCTTGGGCTGGCTGGCGCACCGGCTCTATCTTTGGCTGCTGGCCGCATAAGGAAAACCATCATGACCCTGCCCCGCGCCCTGCAACACCCGCGCTGCCTGCTCGCCTTGGCCGCCGCCGTCTTATTGTTGGCGGCGGTGATGCGGGCGCCCTTGGTGGCCTTCGGCCCGGTGGTGGACGTCATCGGCACGCAGCTGAACATCAGCGCCACCGCCTTGGGCCTGATCGGTGCGGTGCCGGTGTTGGCCTTCGGTGTCTTGTCGCTGGCCGCCGCCCCCTTATCGCGCCGGTTCGGTTTATGCACCACTCTGGCCGCGGTGTCCGCCTGCATCTTTGCCGGCCTCTTGCTGCGTTCGGCATGGCCTGCCGGCGCGGTTCTGCTGGCCGGCACCTTGGTTTTGTCGGCCGGCATTGCGGTGGCCAATGTGCTGCTGCCGGTGCTGATCCGCCGCTATTTCGCGCTGCGCACCGGCCTGATGACCGGGCTTTACACCGCCACCATGAGCATCAGCGGCGGCTTGGCCACGGTAGCGGCGGTGCCGCTGGCCGACGCATGGGGCTGGCAGGTATCGCTCGGCATTTGGCTGCTGCCGGCCTTGGGCGCCCTGCTGCTGTGGCCGCCGCTGGCGCGGCGCATCGGCCGCGATCTGCCGCCCAAGCTCGAACATAACGCCTCTAGCGTGCGCATCTGGCGCACCCCGCTGGCCTGGCAGGTCAGCCTGTTTATGGGTTTGCAGTCTTTGGTGTTTTACACTTTCGCCGCCTGGCTGCCCAGTATGCTGGCCGCCAAGGGCATGGACGCTTTGCAGGCGGGCTGGGTGGCGTCTTTATCGCAATGGGTGGGCTTCCCCACTTTCCTGCTGCTGGGTTGGCTGTTGGGTAAGACCGATGCCCACCGCTTTCCTGCCTTGGGCATGGTGGCTTTGGTGATTGCCGGCCTGCTGGGCCTGTGGCTGCTGCCCGCCGCTTGGGCCGGCTGGAGCATTGCCGTGACCACGGTGGGCATTTCGGGCATGTTTTTGATGAGTCTGATGTTCATCGGCCTGCGCACCGCCCACACCGCCGATGCCGCCCGGCTTTCCGGCATGGCGCAGTGCACCGGCTATTTGGTGGCGGCGGCCGGCCCTTTGGGCGCCGGCTGGCTGTTTGAGCGCAGCGGCAGCTGGGATGCCGTTTACGGCTTGCTGTCGGCAGCACTGCTGCTGGCCGCCGTCTGCGGCTGGTACGCCGCCCGCCCCGTGGTGCTGAGCAAACAGCCTGCCGGACATTAGGCGGACCGCCCCAAACTTTGAGGGTGCGGTTTTCTCTTCCGAATGGCAGGAAACACGACGGAACAAGTTCTTCATCCAGGCGCCCCAACCGTTTCCGCTTGAAACAGCTGCCTGAGACCTTTACAAAACCCCCATCTGCGGCGCATTTCTGCGTTGTGCGTTTATGCCCTATGGGTACTGCTCGCTCGCTTGCCTATCTATATGATATGTCTGTCCCACAGGGATTCCTGGCGTTCACGCTCGCTGCGCTGCTACGCCTTGAACTGCATCCACATCTGGAGGTTTTGCAAAGGTCTCAGCCTGTTTCAGGCTACCTGAAAACGCGGGGCAGGCGGAAACACGCTATAATGCGGCCTGCCGGACAGCGCCCAACGGCCTGTCCTTTCCGTTTTCTAAGGAGTAACACGGCATGACTGAAGCAGAATTCGCCGCTTGGTCCCTGAAAATCTGCCTGACCGTATTGGTGGTTTTTCTCGGCTTTATCGTTTGGGATCTGGGCAAAAAATCCAAAGCCGGCAAGTTCGGCACCTTCATCCTCTTTTTGGTGCTCGGCTTGGGCGTGATGGGTTTTCTGTTCAAAGAATTTCTGATCGGCTTTGTGATGGGCAAATAAACGCCCGTACGCTTTCAGGTAGCCTGTCCGGCCAATGCGGCCGATTGCCGAAAACTATCTGCCTGCCGCCGGCTTGATATTTTGCCCCCGGCCCCTTATCTTTGCCGACATCTCCACCCACACCCTATCGAAAGGAAAACCGATGAGCGATTTAGTCCTCCACACCACCGACGCCGATTTCGAAAAAGACGTGCTGCAAGCCGCCGAACCCGTATTGCTCGACTTCTGGGCCCCTTGGTGCGGCCCCTGCAAAATGATCGCCCCCATCTTGGACGACATTGCCGCCGAATACCAAGGCAAGCTGAAAGTAGTCAAAATGAACATTGACGACAACGAGCAAACCCCCGCCCAATTCGGCGTGCGCGGCATCCCCACCCTGATGGTGTTCAAAGACGGCCAACGCGTGGCCACCAAAGTGGGCGCCCTGTCGAAAAGCCAGCTGGCCGACTTCCTCAACGCCTCTCTGTAAAGCCATCCGCCGCTGCCGTTTCCGGCAGCGGCTTCTCTTTGCCCAGATTCTTGACAGGCGTACCGGCCGCCGCTAGAATGCCGCGCCTTTGCTGCCCCGAACCGTTCAAAGCAGCGTTCTGCTCCGGAATGACTTCCTCCGCCATTCGGCCGATTCAAACACCATTCCCGCCTCCCCCGTCAAACCACGACACCCTCATTCATTCTCCAACACCACATCTGTTTCTCTATGCACGTTTCCGAACTACAAAACCAGCATATTTCCAAACTGCTGGAAATCGCCGAAGAGCACGGCATCGAAAATGCCAACCGCCTGCGCAAACAAGACCTCGTTTTCGCCATCGTCCGCCACCTGATGAAGCAGGGACAAAGCTTCAACTGCTCCGGCACCCTCGAAATCCTGCCCGACGGCTTCGGCTTCCTGCGCAGCACCGATACCTCCTACCTCGCCAGCCCCGACGACATCTACGTTTCCCCCAACCAAATCCGCCGTTTCAACCTGCATACCGGCGACACCATCGAAGGCACCGTGCGCGTGCCGAAAAACGACGAGCGCTACTTCGCCCTCGTCCGCCTCGACAGCATCAACGGCGACCACCCCGAAGTCTGCAAACACAAAATCCTGTTTGAAAACCTCACCCCGCTGTTTCCCACCCAGCAATTCAAACTCGAGCGCGACATCAAGGCCGAAGAAAACCTCACCAGCCGCGCCATCGACCTGGTTTCCCCCATCGGCAAAGGCCAGCGCGCCCTCCTGGTGGCCCCGCCCAAATCGGGCAAAACCGTGATGCTGCAAAACATCGCCCACGCCATCACCGCCAACTACCCCGAAGCCGAACTGATCGTGCTGCTCATCGACGAGCGCCCCGAAGAAGTCACCGAAATGACCCGCAGCGTGCGCGGCGAAGTGGTGGCCTCCACCTTCGACGAACCGGCCGCCCGCCACGTTCAGGTAGCCGAAATGGTGATTGAAAAAGCCAAGCGCATGGTGGAGCACAAAAAAGACGTGGTCATCCTGCTCGACTCCATCACCCGCCTGGCCCGCGCCTACAACACCGTGGTGCCCGCCTCCGGCAAAATCCTCACCGGCGGCGTGGACGCCAACGCCCTGCACCGCCCCAAACGCTTCTTCGGCGCCGCCCGCAACGTGGAAGAAGGCGGCTCGCTCACCATCATCGCCACCGCCCTGGTGGACACCGGCAGCCGCATGGATGACGTGATCTTCGAAGAATTCAAAGGCACCGGCAATATGGAGCTGCACCTGGAGCGCCGCCTGGCCGAGAAGCGCGTGTTCCCCGCCATCAACATCAACAAATCCGGCACCCGACGCGAAGAATTGCTGGTGCCCAACGACCAACTCCAGCGCATGTGGCTGCTGCGCAAATTCCTGCACCCGATGGACGACATCGAAGCCACCGAATTTTTGGTCGGCAAACTCAAGGCTTCGAAAGACAACAACGACTTTTTCGAACTGATGCGCGGCAAATAAATCCCGCCCGGCCAAACAGGCTACCTGAAACCTTTTCAGGTAGCCTGTTATGCGAAAACGCAGTCAAACCAGCATCCTCAGGCTGAGACCTTTGCAAAACCCTCAGATGTGGATGCAGTTCAAGGCGTAGCAGCGCAGCGAGTGTGAACGTCAGGAATCCCTGTGGGACAGACATATCATCTAGATAGGCAAGCGAGCGAGCAGTACCCATAGGGCATAAACGCACAACGCAGAAATGCGCCGCAGATGGGGGGTTTGCAAAGGTCTCAGGCTAGCTGAAACCCTTCAGGTAGCCTGTTGCCTTTTATGCCTCCTGTTCCGCCATTTCCGAACGCAGCCAAGCCAGCAGCCGCGCCTGCGGGCTGCCTTCGGCAAAACCTTTGGCCGACAGCAGGTAATACGCCGAACCGTCGGGCACAAAACCATAGGGCGCCTGTAGCAAGTCCGCCGCCAATTCCTCCTCCACCATCCACGATGAAGCCACCGTCGCCCCCACGCCGGCACAAGCCGCTTGGATGCACAGATAAAAATGTTCGAATGCCCGACTATGCTCAAACTGCGGTGGCGCTTGCAGCGCGGCGGCACGCAGCCAATCGGCATAGGCCTGCGGCCGGCTGCGGCTGGTCAGATAAACCGTTGCGCCCGGCTGCCGCCACAACAGGCCGGTGCGCTCGGCGGCAATGTATTCGGCCGGCAAGTCCGGTGGCCAGGCAAAATCGTTGCGCCGCAAAGCCGCATCCACCTGCCCACGGGCAAAATCCACCGCCCCGCCGGCCGCATAAATCACCAACTCCGTTTCCGGACAGGCCAGCTGAAAACGCGGCAGGCGCGGAATCAGCCATTTCATTGCAATCGTGGGTTCGCAAGACAACACCAGCCGGTGCGGTGCGGCCAAGGCGGCCACCGTTTCGTTCAAGCCGGCAAACGCGCTGCGGCAAGCGGCCCATAAGCGGCTGCCCGCCTCGGTCAGCACCAGCTGCCGCCCCTGTTTGATTAGTAAGGGCACGCCCACTGCCTGCTCCAGCAGTTTGAGCTGCTTGCTGAGTGCGCCGTGGGTCAGGCACAGGGTGTCGGCCGCCGCCTGCAGGCTGCCGCAGCTGCCGATATAATAAAAATACTTCAATGCCTGCAGCGGCAGGCGTTTGATATATTCCAAAATCTCACACTTTCTCAGAAATTAAATCGGTTTTTTTCTCTGCCTGATAAGAGCAGAATGGATTGTACAAAAATCCAATTACGGAAGAAAAGGAACCGATATGCAAGAATTACTCGCCGTTGCCGCCATCACCGTTTTAGCCGTCATCAGCCCCGGCGGCGACTTTGCCATGGTCAGCCGCAACAGCTATCTTTACGGCCGCCGCGCCGGCCTGCTCACGGCGGCGGGCATTGCCTGCGGGGTGTGGATTCATGTGGCCTACACCCTGCTCGGCGTCGGCCTGCTGCTGCAGCGTTGGCCCGCCGCGTTTTTCGCCGCCAAAATATTGGGCGCGCTGTATCTGATTTATATGGGCATCCAAACCTTCCGCCACCGGCCGGTGACCGCACAGGCCGATGGCACGGCCGCTACTTTGGGCGCGGCGGCCGCTTTCCGCACCGGCTTGGCCACCAATGCGCTGAATCCGAAAACCACGCTGTTTGTGCTCAGCACCTTCAGCCAAATTGTCAGCCCGCACACGCCGCTGTGGCAGCAGATCGGCTACGGCGCCTGGATGTCGGCCGCGCATGGGATCTGGTTTGCCTTTGTCGCCGCCGCCCTTTCTGCGCCCCATTTGCGCCAAGCGCTGCTGGCGCGGCAGGTGGCGGTAAACCGCGTCATCGGCTGCCTGCTGGCCGGCTTGGGGGTGTTGCTGGCCTGTTCGGATTAAACCCACCCTACAGACTACCTGAAAGCATTTCAGGTAGCCTTTCCTGCCGTGCCGCAGCGGTCGAAAGCCTGCCGGGGAAATGCTAGAATAAGCGCCGGTGCAAACTGCCTTCCTTGCTCCGTTTGCCCGCCCGATCGCACGCCAAAAATACAGGTGACACCATGCAGG
Source organism: Neisseria shayeganii (assembly GCF_014054965.1). NCBI lineage: Bacteria > Pseudomonadati > Pseudomonadota > Betaproteobacteria > Neisseriales > Neisseriaceae > Neisseria > Neisseria shayeganii. The sequence continues at coordinate 1,314,105 of NZ_CP059567.1, forward strand.
AAACCGATACCATTCTTTGCCGCGAGCTCAGCCTGCTCGCCTTCAACCGCCGCGTGCTGGCCCAAGCGCAAGACAGCAGCATTCCGTTGCTGGAGCGGCTGCGCTTTTTGTGCATCGTCTCCTCCAACCTAGACGAATTTTTCGAAGTCCGCATGGCTTGGCTGAAAAAAGCCGAGCAGCTCAACCCCGACACCCCCTTGGACAACGGCTCCACGCCGGCCGAAACCATTGCCGCCGTCAGCCGCGAAGCGCGCACCCTGATTCAAGAGCAATACGCGCTGTTCAACCAAACCCTGATTCCCGCCCTGCGCGAAGAAGGCATTTATTTCTACCCGCGCCGCAGCTGGACGCCCGAGCAGCGCGAATGGATCGAAGACTATTTCCACCGCGAGCTCTTGCCCATCCTCACCCCCATCGGTATCGACCCTTCCCACCCCTTCCCGCGTCTGCTGAACAAATCGCTCAATTTCGCGGTGGAGCTGGAAGGCAAAGACGCCTTCGGCCGCGCTTCCGATATGGCGATTGTGCAGGCGCCGCGCATTCTGCCGCGCATTCTCAAGCTGCCCGCAGAGCTATGCGAAGGCCACCACGGCTTCGTGCTGCTGTCGTCCATTCTGCATGCCTATGTGCACAAACTGTTTATCGGCATGACGGTAAAAGGCTGCTACCAATTCCGCCTCACCCGCAACAGCGAGCTGACGGTGGACGAAGACGACCTCACCAATCTGCGCACGGCGATTCAGGGCGAATTGCGCGGCCGCCAGTTTGGCGACGAGGTGCGGCTGGAAGTGGCCGACAACTGCCCCGACAACGTGATCGACTTCCTGCTGCAGCAATGCAATCTCAGCCGCCACGAGCTGTATCAGGTAACCGGCCCGGTGAATCTGGTGCGCCTGATGGCGGTGCCCGATATGGTGAACCGCGACGATTTGAAGTTCCGCCCCTTCCGACCCAGCATTCCCAAAGTGCTGCGTAAAGAACGCCGCATCACCGACGTGCTGCGCGAGCAAGATGTGCTGCTGCACCACCCCTACCAATCCTTCAGCCCCACCGTACGCTTTATCCAGGAGGCTGCCGTCGATCCCGACGTAGTGGCCATCAAGATGACGATTTACCGCACCGGCACCGATTCCGAACTGGCCCGGGCACTGATGAACGCCGCCGCCGCCGGCAAACAGGTTACCGTGGTAGTGGAATTGATGGCGCGCTTCGATGAAGAAAACAATGTGAAATGGGCCAACAAGCTCGAAAGCGTGGGTGCCCACGTGGTGTACGGCGTGTTCGGCTACAAAGTGCACGCCAAAATGGCTTTGGTGATCCGCCGCGAAGAAAACGGCCGCCTCAAGCGCTACGCCCACCTCGGCACCGGCAACTACCACCAAGGCACCTCCCGCATCTATACCGACTTCGGCCTCTTAACCGCCGACGAAGCCATCACCGCCGATGTGAACACCCTGTTTATGGAAATCACCGGCCTCGGCCAGCCCAGCCGCTTAAACAAGCTCTACCACAGCCCCTTCACCCTCAACCAAATGCTGCTCGAGCGCATTGCCCGCGAAGCCGAACACGCCAAAGCCGGCAGACCCGCCCGCATCATGGCGAAAATGAATTCGCTCATCGAGCCGGGCATCATCCGCGCCCTCTACGAAGCCAGCGCCGCCGGCGTACAGATTGATTTGATCGTGCGCGGCATGTGCACCCTGCGCCCCGGCGTGCCCGGCCTGTCGGAAAACATCCGCGTGCGCTCCATCATCGGCCGCCTGTTGGAACACTCGCGCATCTTCTATTTCTACGACAACGGCGCCGAAGACACCTTCATCTCCAGCGCCGACTGGATGGGCCGCAACTTCTTCCGCCGCATCGAAACCTGCACCCCCATCGAACCGCCCAAGCTCAAAGCCCGCGTCATCCGCGAAGGGCTGACCTTGGCGCTGCAAGACAACCGCAAAGCCTGGCTGATGCAGCCCGACGGCAGCTATGTGCGCGCCGAATTGCCGGAACAGGCCGAGCAGCAGATTGACCTGCAGGAAGTGTTGTTGCGCGAACACGGCGGCTGACACCATGGCACACAGGCTACCTGAAAGCCACAAACGGCTTTCAGGTAGCCTGAGACCTTTGCAAGACGCCCAGATGTGGATGCAGTGCAAGGCGTGGCAGCGCAGCGAGCGTGAACGTCAGAAATCCCTGTGGGAAAGACATATCATCTACAAGGCTAAGCGAGCGAGCAGTACCCATAGGGCATAAACGCACAACGCAGAAATGCGCCGCAGATGGGGGTGTTGCAACGGTCTCAGCCTGTTTCCGCTGCACTTTGCCGCCCGAAAGTTTATAATGCCGCTCTTTTGGCCGCCCGCCGCCAAACCCGCTCACACGCCGGCAGCCGGCGCTTCGCTACATTTTGATTCAATTGGGAATATTCATGAGCACACACACTTCCTGGCTTGACCGCCATTTCAAGCTCTCCGAGCACAACACCACGGTGCGCACCGAAATCATGGCCGGCGTCACCACCTTCCTCACCATGTGCTACATCGTCATCGTCAACCCCGGCATTCTGTCGATTACCGGCATGGATTTCGGCGCGGTGTTTGTGGCCACCTGTATTTCGGCCGCCATCGGCTGCTTCATCATGGGCGCGCTGGCCAATTATCCGGTGGCGCTGGCGCCGGGCATGGGCCTGAACGCTTATTTCACCTTTGCCGTGGTCAAAGGCATGGGTGTGCCCTGGCAGGTGGCGCTGGCGGCGGTGTTTGTGTCGGGGGTGATCATTTTCGTGTTCAGCTTCTTCAAAATCCGCGAAATGCTGGTCAACGCCCTGCCCATGAGCTTGAAAATGGCGATTGCCGCCGGCATCGGCCTGTTTTTGGCCCTGATTGCGCTGAAAAACGCCGGCCTGGTGGTGGCCAGCGACGCCACCTTGGTGAAAATGGGCGATCTGTATGTGCTGAACGAAGGCGTGAAACTGCCCAACTGGCCGGTGTTGCTGGCCCTGCTCGGCTTTTTCCTGATTGTGGTGCTGGATTATTTCCGCGTCCGCGGCGCCATCATCATCAGCATTCTGGCGGTGACCGCGATTGCCGCCGGCATGGGGCTGACCGAATTCAAAGGCATTGTGGCGCCGATTCCCAGCGTGGCGCCCACCTTTATGCAGATGGATTTCAATCAGCTGTTTAACGGCAGCATGATTGCGGTGATTTTCGTGTTTTTCCTGGTGGATCTGTTTGACAGCACCGGCACCCTGGTGGGCGTGTCGCACCGCGCCGGCCTGTTGGTGGACGGCAAACTGCCGCGCCTGAAACGCGCCCTGTTTGCCGACTCCACCGCCATCATCGCCGGCGCCAGCTTGGGCACATCCTCGATTACCCCTTATGTGGAAAGCGCTTCCGGCGTGGCTGCCGGCGGCCGCACCGGCCTCACCGCCATCACCGTGGGCGTGCTGATGCTGGCCTGCTTGTGGTTCTCGCCGCTGGCGCAGGCCGTACCCGCCTTCGCCACCGCGCCGGCCCTGCTCTACATCGGCATCCATATGTTGCGCAGCACCCTGGAAATCGACTGGGAAGACATGACCGAAGCCGCACCGGCCTTCCTCACCATCGCCTTTATGCCTTTCACCTACTCGATTGCCGACGGCATCGCCATGGGCTTCATCAGCTATGCGCTGATCAAGCTCTTGTGCGGCCGCGCCAAAGAAGTGCCGGTAATGGTGTGGATTGTGGCCGTGGCTTGGGCCGCCAAATTCTGGTTTTTGGGCGTGTAAGTTCCTCTTCTTGACACCAATGCCACCGGCTCTAGGCCGAATCGACATTCAACCCACCCACAAGGTAATTGATGCGAGATAGAGGAAAGCCAGGAAGTGAGAGGGCTTGCGGTCAAAACGAGTGGCGATGCGGCGGAACTGCTTGAGCCTGGCAAAGCAACGCTCGATGCGATTGCGTAGCCGGTAGCGTGCTTTGTCGTAGGCACGCGGCTGCTGGCAGCTGCGAGGCGGGATCACCGCCTGGGCGCCGAGCGAGTGGATCAGCGCCACCAGTTGCCGGCTGTCATAGCCTTTGTCGGCCAAGACGTACTTGGGCTTGAACCCGGCCAGCAGCGCTGGGGCTTGCGTGATGTCGTTACGCTGGCCGCCAGTGAGGATGAATCGCACCGGTCGGCCCTGGCCATCTGTCGCCATGTGGATCTTCGTGCTCAGACCTCCTCGGCAACGCCCCAGAGCCGGGTGTGCCGCCCCCCTTTTCCGGTCGCCGCCTGTGCGTGCGCCCGGACAATGCTGCTGTCGATCATCAGATACTCGTTGCTTCGATCCTGAATCAGGGACTGGAACACCAGCTCCCAGATACCCTTGGCCGCCCAGCGGGTGAAGCGCTTGTGCACGCTCTTGTAGGCTCCGTAGCGCGTGGGCAGATCGCTCCAGCGCGCCCCGGAGCGCAACACCCACAGCACGCCATTGACGAAGCTGCGGTTGTCCGCTGCCGTACGCCCGGGGTCACCGGCCTTGCCTGGGAGCAGATCTTCGATCCGCTCCCATTGGGTTTGGGTTAATTCGTAGCGGCGGGGCCGCGGATGCTTGGTCTTGGTCATCCGCCAAAGATACCAGATGAATGTCGATTCGGCCTAGAGCCGGTGGTTTTGTTTTGAGGCTACCTGAAAAGCCTGCATCGCCGCTTCCAACTTCCGATGCCGCTTCAATGCCTTGCCCCTCATCCCATGTTTCCCTTACACTGCCGCCGAGCAATCACTCTCCAACAGCGGGCAGAACATGGCAGGCAGCGGATGGCGTTTTTGGGCGGTCGGCGTGCTGGCGGCATTTTTATTGCCGGCGGCGCATTTGACTGTCCTGCTCTCAGCTACCTGCCTGCTGTTATTTACTGCGGGCGGCCTGCGCCGTTTCCGCGCCGCCTGGTGGCTGCTGGCCGGCCTGCTCTACGGCGTGTGGCGGATTGAAGCCGCCGTGTCGGCGCAATGGCCGGCCGAGCCGGAAGCCCAACGGGTGGAAATAGTGTTTCAGGTAGCCTCGGTGGCGGAAGAAACGCCTTACGCAGTACGTTTCGAAGCCCTTGCCGAAACGGCAGACGACCGACGCTACCGCCTGTTGCTGAGCGACCGCCTCAAACGCGAATGGCTGCCCGGCAGCCGCTGGCGGATAGAAGCGCGCGTCCGCCCCACCATCGGCGAACGCAACGACAACGGCTTCGACCGCGAAGCATGGGCGCTGTCACGCGGCCTGCACGGCTTGGCCTCGGCAGGTGTGGAACGCACCGAACTGATGCCGAACCGCGGCTGGCACACCCGTTGGCAGCAATGGCGTTATCGGGCGCAGCAGCGCTGGCAGGGCGTGGCGGCCGCGTATCCGCAAGGTGCGGCGCTGATGCGGGCTTTGGGCACCGGCGGCTACGGCGGTTTGGAAGACGAACATTGGCAGGCGTTCCGCCATTTGGGCATCAACCATTTGGTGAGCATTTCCGGCCTGCATGTGGGCATGACGGCTTTGGCGGCCGGCCTGTTGGCACGCTTGCTGCTGTGGCCGCTGCCCTTGGCCGAGCCGAGGCGCTGGGTATTGGCCGCGGGTTTGGCCGCCGCCGTGGCGTACGGCGCTTTGGCCGGTTTCGGCGTGCCGGTTCAACGCAGCCTCTTGATGTTGTCGGTATTTGTGTGGCATTGGTGGCGGCGCAGCGGCGCTTCGCCTTGGCAAAGCTGGTGGTTCGCCCTCAGCGCGGTGTTGCTGTGGCAGCCGCTGTCGGCTCTGGGCGTGGGGTTTTGGCTGTCTTTCGGCATGGTGGCGGTATTGATTTGGGCCGCCGACAAGCGTCTGCGCCACGGCAAATGGCGTGCACTCTGGCGCGGGCAGGCTGCGGTTACTGTTTTCGGTTTTTGGGCGGCCAGCCAGGCTTTCGGCGTGGTGCCGCTGGCGGCGCCCTTGGCCAATCTGCTGCTGATTCCGTGGTTTTCCTGGCTGTTGGTGCCCTTGGCCTTGTTGGCGGTGCTGCTGCCCGGCGATGGTCTGCTCCGCTTGGCGGCGGCCTTGGGGGAATACACGCTCGAGGCCGTTGTGTGGGCGGGCACTCAGATGCCGGTGGGCAGCCTGCCCCATCTGCCGCCCGCTTTTTGGCTGGCGGTGCTGGCGGCCTTGGCCGTGCTCCTGCTGCCGCGCGGCTTGGGTTTGCGGCCGTGGGCGGCAGCCGTGTTGCTGCTGTCCTGCTGTTACCGTACGCCTGCACCGGATGACGGCACGGCTGCGATACGCATTCACGATGTCAGCCAGGGTTTGGCCGTGCAAATCCGAACCCGAAACCATTGGCTGCTGTTCGACACCGGCACGGAGAACGCCGCCAAGTTACAGCTGCTGCCCGCCCTGTGGGCACAAGGCCTGCCGCCGCCCGATGTGCTGGTGGCGTCGCATCACGATGCCGACCACGACGGCGGCTTGGCGGCCGTTCAGGTAGCCTTTCCGCCCGCCCGGCTGTATGCCGGCCAGCCGGCTGCTTATCCCGGCCAAGCGGCACACCATTGCCGCGGCGGCCTCAACTGGACTTGGGACGGCGTCTGGTTTGAATTCCTTACCCCGCCGCCGCAAGCACAGCTGGCCGACAACGAACAAAGCTGCGTGTTGCGCGTAGTGGCCAACGGCGAAGCCGTGCTGATTACCGGCGATTTGGGCAAAGCCGGCGAGCGCGAATTGGTGCGCCGCTACGGCAGCGGCCTGCACAGCCAAATCCTGCTGCTCGGCCACCATGGCAGCCGCTCTTCCACTGCCGTCGAATTTTTGGAAGCCGTGGCGCCGCACACAGCGGTGGCCACCAACGGCTTTGCCAATCCCTACCGCCATCCCGCCGCCGAAGTGCGCCACAGCCTGAGCGCGCGCAGCATCCGCCTCCACACCAGCGCCCGCAGCGGCCGCATCGACTTCCTGCTCGGCAACGGCCGTTTGCAGCCAAGCCTGCTGCCGCGACGCTTTTGGCAGCGCAAACCGCTGGCCGAAACCCCGCTTTTCAGGTAGCCCGAAACCTGCACCGTGCCGCGTATCGCGTATAATGCGTCTCTTTGACGTTTCCCCGAGCCCAGCATGGCCAACCAACGACTGATCTACGGTTTTCACGCCGTCAACGCCCGTTTGTGGCAAAACCCCAAAAGCCTGACCGAGCTTTACATTCAAGAAGGCCGCCAAGACGCCCGCACCCGCGACGTTTTGGAAAAAGCCGCCGCCGAAGGCGTGCGCGTGCATTTTGCCGATGCGGCACGGCTCAACAGCCTGTGCAAAAACGCCCGCCACCAAGGCGTAGTCGGTTTCATCGACGCTTCCCGCCACCATGTGCACCTGGAAGACGTGCTGGAAAACCTGAACGAGCCGCCCTTTCTGCTCGTGCTCGACGGCATCACCGACCCGCACAATCTCGGCGCCTGCCTGCGCGTGGCCGATGCCATGGGCGTGCACGCGGTGATTGCGCCGAAAGACAAAAGCGCCGGCCTCAACGCCACAGTTAGCAAAGTGGCCTGCGGCGCCGCCGAAACCGTGCCCTACATCACCGTCACCAATCTGGCCCGCACCCTGCGCGAACTGAAAGAATACGGCATCTGGATTGTCGGCACCGACATGGGCGGCGAAGCCGACCTCTACCACTACAGCGTGCCCGACAGCGTGGCCTGGGTGATGGGCAGCGAAGGCGAAGGCATGCGCCGCCTCACCCGCGAACACTGCGATGCCTTGGTGTCGATTCCGATGCTGGGCATGGTGGAAAGCCTGAACGTTTCCGTGAGCGCCGGCATGGTCTTGAGCGAAAGCCGCCGCCAACGCACCCTGCGCCAGGAACAGCAATAAGCGCTTGAGGCTACCTAAAAGCCGGATACGGGTTTTACCGTCTGAGATCTTTGCAGAACCCCCATCTGCGGCGCATTTCTGCGTTGTGCGTTTATGCCCTATGGGTACGGCTCGCTCGCTTGCCATCTTCATGATATGTCTGTCCCACAGGGATTCCTGGCGTTCACGTTCGCTGCGCTGCTACGCCTTGAACTGCATCCACATCTGGAGGGCTTGCAAAGGTCTCCGTCTATACGACGTGGATAAAACAACCGGATATCCTATTTGAACGGGATATCCGGTTGTTTTGAATGATCAGGCTTTCAGGTAGCCCTGAGACCTTTTAGCGAATCTGCCTTGGCCTTAAACCCCGCGCAGCAATTCATTCACGCTGGTTTTGGCGCGGGTTTGCGCGTCCACTTTTTTCACGATCACCGCGCAATACAGGCTGTGGCTGCCGTCCTTGGCCGGCAGGCTGCCGGACACCACCACCGAGCCGGCGGGCACGCGGCCGTAATGGATTTCGCCGGTTTCGCGGTCGTAAATTTTGGTGGATTGGCCGATGTACACGCCCATCGAAATCACGCTGCCTTCTTCCACAATCACGCCTTCCACAATCTCGGAACGCGCACCGATAAAGCAGTTGTCTTCAATAATGGTCGGGCTGGCCTGCAAGGGCTCCAACACCCCGCCGATGCCCACGCCGCCGCTCAAGTGCACATTTTTGCCGATTTGTGCGCAAGAACCCACCGTGGCCCAAGTGTCCACCATGGTGCCTTCGTCCACATAAGCGCCGATGTTCACATAAGAAGGCATCAGCACCACGTTTTTGCCGACAAAGCTGCCGCGGCGCGCCACCGCACCCGGCACCGCGCGGAAACCGGCCGCCTGAAACTGCGCCTCGTCCCAAGCGGCAAACTTGGTCGGCACTTTGTCGAAATAGCGGTTCACGCCGTCGTCCTGCACTTCGTTGTCGGCAATGCGGAACGACAACAACACCGCTTTTTTCGCCCATTCGTTTACCTGCCATTGACCGACGCCCAAACGCTCGGCCACCCGCAAGGCGCCGGAATCCAGCCGGCGCAGGGTTTCCTCTACCGCCTCTTTCACTTCAGCAGTGACGGTTTTCGGCGTGATGTCGGCACGCTGCTCGAAAGCGGTTTCAATAATGTTTTGTAATGACATACGGTTTTCCTTCAACAGATGGATCAATAAAAAATGACTTTCAGGTAGCCTGCCCGGCTGCACAGGGGTTTTCCCGCACCGTGCCGGGCAAAATAGCCGTTTCCAAAGGCAAAGCATTCAGGCGCCGCAAAGCGGCTTGGAAAGCAGAAAAATCCATGGGCTCCGAGCCGAAGCGCGCCAAATGGCGGGTGTCCTGCTGGCAGTCGATCAATTCAATGCCGCAACCGGCCAGAAACGGCACCGCGCAAGCAAAGGCGATTTTGGAAGCATCGGCCGCCGCAGCAAACATCGATTCGCCGTAAAACAACCGCCCGATCTGCACGCCGTAAAAACCGCCGGCCAACTGCCAGCTGCCCTGCCGGTCGGGATACCAGCATTCAAACGAATGGGCGTGGCCGAGATGATGCAGCGCGGTATAAGCGGCCTGAAACTCGGGCGTAATCCAAGTGCCGTCTTGGCCGGGGCGCGGCACGGCGGCACAGGCGGCGATGACCGCCTCGAAATCGTGATTCACCGTTACCCGATAGGCTTTGTGGCGCAGGGTTTTCGCCAGCGAACGGCCGATGTGCAGATGCGGCGGCAGCAAAACCGTGCGCGGCGCCACCGCAAACCAGAAAAAATAACCCTGCTCGGCAAACCACGGGAAAATGCCCTGCCGATAGGCGGCCAATAAACGCTCGGCTTGCAAATCGCCGCTGATCCCCACCAAACCGTCACTCATCTGCACGGCCAATTCGGGATCCAAATAATTGAAATCTCCCGGCAACAAAACAGGCACGTCCATTGCTCAGACCAGGCGGGATCGGACAAAAACAAGGGCGAAGCAGGCCAGTATCAGCGCCAGCTGTAACACCCCTTTGAGCCGGGCCGACGGACTCACAAAATAGATAAACAAGGTACCGGTGAACACTAGGCATAAAATGACTTGCCAACCCGGCCAACGGTTGAGATGCCCTGCTTCGGAGAAAAAAGTATAAAGGTGGAAAACCTGAACGGCGACACCACCAATCACAAATAAGACATAGACCAAATCTGCCATCAACAACTCCGCTCGCCTGCCATTCTTGACACCTGAAAACCGCGCGCGGCATAGCTGGAACAACCCGGCTTTACCGTGCGATAAAACGGCAGACAGCCCTGTTTCACAAGGGCTGTCTGCCAAGCGGCCAACTCAACGCTTTTCTTTTTTCTGGCAATCGGTACACACGCCATACATATATAAGGCATGGTCCACGATGCGGTAGCCGTTTTCCTGCGCAATCTGATCCTGCAGCTTCTCGATGGTTTCGTTGTGGAATTCGGTCACCTTGCCGCACTTGATGCAGACAATGTGGTCGTGGTGGCCGCCGGTATTCAGCTCGTACACCGCCTTGCCGGTTTCGAAATGGTGGCGCAGCAAAATGCCGGCCTGCTCAAACTGCGTCAGCACGCGGTAAATCGTGGCCACGCCGATTTCGATTTTTTCTTCCAGCAGCAAGCGGTAAACGTCTTCCGCGCTCAAATGCTCTTCGGGATAAGTTTCAAACAGATCGAGGATTTTCAAACGCGGGCCGGTGACCTTCAGGCCGCTGTCTTTCAATTGGGCGATATTGTTATTTTCCATAAGCCTTAATCAATCTCGGTTCACAGTTGGCGAATAGCCGCTATAATACGCACTTTCCGCGCGCTTGCCCACTATGGCCGCACCGTCTGCGGACGCCATAGCAAATTTCAACGGCGGCGTTTGCCTGCGGCACCCGGCCTTGCTTGCCGGTGCGCCTTGTCCGACTGACCGAAAGGTGATTCCGTGAATAAATCCGTCTGCCTGATGTTGGCTGCCTGCCTGGGCTTGGCCGCTTGCGGCTCTGAACGCATTTCCCATTTCCCTTCCTACAAACTGACCATCATCCAAGGCAACGAACTGGATGCGCAGGCCGTTTCCATGCTCCGCCCCGGCTTGAGCAAAGAACAAGTACAGCACCTGCTCGGCACCCCGCTGCTGCGCGATCCCCTGCATGCCAACCGCTGGGACTACACCTTCAACATCAGCCGCAACGGCGTGGTGCGCGACCGTAAAAACCTGACCCTGTATTTCGACGAAAACGGCGGCTTGGCGCGTGCCGAAGGCGATGTGCTGGAACACATCCGCCAGCAGGCCGCAGAGCAAAACGCCCCCGCCGGCGAAGCCGCCCAATAAAGCGCTCCGGCATCCCTACGCGGTTGCGGCATCCGCCCGATGCCGCTTTCAGGTAGCCTGAGCCAGCGCACACACTTCCGTAAAACACCATGACCCAACCCTTAAACATCGCCGTGGCCGGCGCCAACGGCCGCATGGGTAAAATGCTGGTGGAGGCGGTCTGCCGCCATCCGCACACCCGTCTCAGCGGCGCCCTCGAGCACAGCTGTTCGCCCGCCCTCGGTCAAGATGCCGGCCACGCCGTCGGCCTGAACACCGGCATCGTGATCAGCAGCGACACCGACGCCGTTTTGGCCGCCAGCGATGTGTTGATCGACTTCACCCGCCCCGACGTTTCCGCCGGCCTGATTGCCCGCTGCGCCGAACGAGGGGTGAAAATGATCATCGGCACCACCGGCTTCGACGAGGCCGGCAAAGCCGCCATCGCCCGCGCCGCCGAGCAGACTGCCATCGTGTTCGCCGCCAATTACAGCGTCGGCGTCAACCTCACCTTCCACCTGCTCGACACCGTGGCCCGCGTTTTGAACGAAGGCTACGACATCGAAATCATCGAAGCCCACCACCGCCACAAAATCGACGCCCCCAGCGGCACCGCCCTGCGCATGGGCGAGGTGATCGCCCACGCCCTCGGCCGCGACTTGAAAGACTGCGCCGTGTACGGCCGCGAAGGCCAAACCGGCGCGCGCGACGAGCGCACCATCGGTTTCGCCACCGTGCGCGGCGGCGACATCGTCGGCGACCATACCGCCCTGTTCGCCGCCGACGGCGAACGGGTGGAAATCACCCACAAAGCCTCCAGCCGCATGACCTTCGCCGCCGGCGCCGTCCGCGCCGCCGTCTGGCTGCAACACCACCCCCGCGGCCTGTTCGACATGCAGGACGTACTCGGCCTCAAGCCCTGATTCATTCGAAAAGGAAACCTCATGACCCGCATGGTTCACTGCATCAAGCTGGGCAAAGAAGCCCCCGGCATGAAATTCGCCCCGCTGCCCAACGAGTTGGGCAAACGCATTTTCGACAACGTATCGCAAGAAGCGTGGGACGCTTGGACGCGCCACCAAACCATGCTGATCAACGAAAACCGCCTCAGCCTGGCCGATCCGCGCGCGCGCCAATACCTGGCCCAGCAGATGGAAAACTACTTCTTCGGCGAAGGCGCCGACGCCGTTCAGGGATACGTGCCGCCCAGCGAATAAAGCCGTTTTGCCCGAATCAGGCTACCTGAAACCGTTCAGGTAGCCTGCCTGCTTATCTTCCGCCCGATTATGATACCCAGCGAATTCATCGACGAACTGTTGGCCAAAATAGATATTGTCGACATCATCGACGAACAGGTGCCGCTGAAAAAAGGCGGCGCCAACTACATGGCCTGCTGCCCTTTTCACAAAGAAAAGTCGCCGTCGTTTTCAGTCAGTCCGAGCAAACAGTTTTACCACTGCTTCGGCTGCGGCGCCCACGGCTCGGCCATCGGCTTTGTGATGGAATACCAGGGCTTGTCGTTTACCGAAGCCGTGCAGTATCTGGCCGACCGCGTCGGCTTGGCAGTGCCGCGCAGCAAACATCAGGAGCGCCCAGAAGTGCGGGCGCAGCGCAAAAAAAAGCAGCAGACGCTGGAAGACGTTACCGCCCAAGCAGCCGGCTTTTATGCCCGCGAACTGGCCGACAGCAGCGCCGCCCAAGGCTACCTGAAAGGCCGCGGCCTCTCCGACGAGATCATCGCCCACTACGGCTTGGGCTACGCGCCCGAAGGTTGGCAGCCGCTGGCGCGTCAGATTCAGCCCTATCCGTCCGTCGAACTGGTGGAAAGCGGCATGGTGCTGGAAAAAGACGGCAAACATTACGACCGTTTCCGCCACCGCATCATGTTCCCCATCCGCAATACCGGCGGGCAGGTCATCGGCTTCGGCGGCCGCGTGTTGGACGACAGCAAACCCAAATACCTCAATTCGCCCGACACGCCTTTGTTCGACAAAGGCAAAAACCTCTACGGCCTCTACGAAGCGCGCGCCGCCATCAAAGACGCCGGGCGGATTTTGGTGGTGGAAGGCTATATGGACGTGGTGGCGCTGGCCCAATTCGGCATCGGCTACTGCGTCGCCGCCTTGGGCACCGCCACCACCGCCGAGCACATCAAAATTCTGATGCGCCAAACCGACAGCATTTATTTCTGCTTCGACGGCGACCGCGCCGGCCGCCAAGCCGCTTGGCGCGCCCTGGAAAACGCCCTGCCGCAACTGAAAGACGGCAAATCGCTGCATTTCCTGTTTCTGCCGGAAACGCACGACCCCGACAGCTATGTGCGCGAATTCGGCAAACAGCGTTTCGAAGACGCCCTGCTCAACCAGAGCAAGCCCTTATCGGCCTATTTTTGGGAAGCGCTCACCGAACCGCTCGATTTGCACACCCAAGAAGGCAAGGCCGAGCTGGTCAAACGCGCCGCGCCGCTGCTGAACCAAATCACCGCTCCGGCATTGGCTTTTCTGCTCAAGCAGGAATTGAGCGGCATGGTGGGCATCGACCCCGCCAACCTCGCCCACCTGATGGGCCAGGAAGCCCCCAAGCGGCATGTGGCCCAACAGCGCTACACTCTGCCGCGGCAAACCTTCCGCCAGCCGGAAATGCTCACGCTGGCGCAAAAACAGATTCGCAGCCTATTGATAAATCCGCAATGGGCTGCATATATCGACCTGCCCGACCACCTGGATTTGGGCGAAGACCTTTCCTGCCTGGCTGCCATGGCCGCTTATATCAGGCACAGCAAACACACGCCTTCGAGCGCCCAAATCATGGAAGCCATACGGCGCAGCCCCTATGCGGACAGCCTGCACAAAGTGGTGCAGGCCGGCGGCGACAGCGCCCAGTTCGACCACGGCAGCGACCGCGAACTGCACCATTTCCGCTTGGGGATGGAAAAACTGATGCACTCACTGCGACACCGGCAAATCGAAGCGTTAAAGCGCAAACACAGCACGCAAGGCTTGAGCGAAGACGAAAAAAAACTGCTGCTGGGTCTGTTGAGGCATCCCCCCCAAGCAGGCGCTACCTGAAACCAAACCGCTTTCAGGTAGCCCTGCCGGTAAACGGCCTCGCGCCGTTCCCCAACCCTTTTCAAGAGAAACACGAGAGCCTTATGTCCGAACTGAACAACCACGTCTCCGAAGACGAACAAGACGGTAACCGCCCGCTGACGCCCGAAGAACAGCGGGCGCGTTTGCGGCAGCTGATTCTGCTTGGCAAAGAGCGCGGCTACATCACCTACGCCGAAATCAACGACGCCCTGCCCGACGAAATGTCGGCCGATGCCGAACAGATCGACAACATCATCAATATGATCTCCGGCCTCGGCATCCAGGTAACCGAAGAAGCGCCAGACGCCGAAAGCCTGCTGATGGGCGACAACACCGCCAACATGACCGACGATGACGCGGTGGCGGAAGCCGAGGCCGCGCTGTCGCAGGCCGATTCCGAATTCGGCCGCACCACCGACCCCGTGCGTATGTATATGCGCGAAATGGGCCAGGTGGATCTGCTGACACGCGAAGACGAAATCGTCATCGCCAAAAAAATCGAAACCGCCCTGCGCAATATGATTCAGGCCATTTCCGCCTGCCCCGGCTCAGTGGCCGAAATTCTCGAACTGGTGGAAAAAATCCGCAAAGACGAAGTGCGCGTAGATGAAGTGGTGGAAGACATCATCGACCCGCACGAAGAATTGCTCGACGAACTGGGTATCGGCGTGGCCGCCAAAGAAGACAGCAGCGAATCGGCCGATCTCGACGAAGACAGCGATGAAGACGGTGACGACGACGAAGAGGAAAGCGACAGCAGCGCCATTAGCGCCGCCAATCTGGAAGAACTCAAGCAAAAAGTGCTCAACCATTTTGAAGGCATCGCCGGCTCTTACAAAAAAATGGTGGCCGTGCTGAAGAAGCACGACAGCCGCCATGCCAACTATCTGGCCCTGCGCAGCGAAATTGCCGACCAACTGCAAAACGTCCGTTTCGCCACCCGCCAGATTGAATCCTTAAGCAGCAGCCTGCGCAAACGGGTGGACAACATCCGCCGTCTGGAACGCGAAATCCGCGACATCTGTCTCGACCGCGTACACATGGACCGCGATTATTTCATCACCAGCTTCCTGCCCCAGCCCACCAATTTGGCGTGGGTGGAAGAAGAAATCGCCAAAAAGCGCGTGTGGAGCGAAGCGCTGGCCCGTTTCCAATACGCCATCATCGAAAAACAAACCGAATTGGCCGACTTGGAAAAACAGGCGCAAATTTCGATTGAAGAACTGAAAGAAATCAGCAAAAACATGGTGGTGAGCGAAAAAGAAACCGCCGCTGCCAAACAGGAAATGATTCAGGCCAACCTGCGTTTGGTGATTTCCATCGCCAAAAAATACACCAACCGCGGCCTGCAATTCCTCGATTTGATTCAGGAGGGCAACATCGGCCTGATGAAGGCGGTGGACAAATTCGAATACCGCCGCGGCTATAAATTCTCTACTTACGCCACCTGGTGGATCCGCCAAGCCATCACCCGCTCGATTGCCGACCAAGCGCGCACCATCCGCATTCCGGTGCACATGATCGAAACCATCAACAAAATGAACCGCATCTCGCGCCAATACCTGCAGGAAACCGGCGAAGATCCGGATGCCGCCAAACTGGCCGAACTGATGGAAATGCCGGAAGACAAAATCCGCAAAATCATGAAAATCGCCAAAGAACCGATTTCCATGGAAACCCCTATCGGCGACGACGACGACAGCCATTTGGGCGACTTCATCGAAGACGTCAACAATGTGGCACCGGCCGACGCCGCCATGTATTCCAGCCTGCGCGACGTCACCCGGGACATCCTGGAAAGCCTCACGCCACGCGAAGCCAAAGTGCTGCGCATGCGCTTCGGTATCGACATGAACACCGACCACACTCTGGAAGAAGTGGGCAAACAGTTCGACGTTACCCGCGAACGCATCCGCCAGATCGAAGCCAAAGCCCTGCGCAAACTGCGTCATCCCTCCCGCAGCGACCGCCTGAAGAGCTTCCTCGACAGCGAAGAACAAAAACCGTAACCCCCTTCTCTGCCTGTCTGAGCAATCCCCAGTCCCTTAAAACCCAGGCTGAGGCCTTTGCCACCCCGCTGCGGATACTGTTCAAGGCATAGCGGCGCAACGGGGTAAACGTCTCCAATCCTTGTGCAAACAGTGCCCTTCGGGCACAACGCACGGAGCCGCAATGCCCGTTCTCAGCCTCTTACCAAGGCTTCGGGCTACCTGAAAGCCGCCATTGCTTGTCAGCCCTTCGGCGAATCGGTAGAATGCCGCCTTCGCTTCTGACCGGGCCTGTAGCTCAGGGGTTAGAGCAGGGGACTCATAATCCCTTGGTCGTGGGTTCGAACCCCACCGGGCCCACCACATCCACATACAGGCCGCACCCATTGCGGCCTGTTTCTTTTGTTTGCCGATGCCCAAGCGCCGCATCGGCCACCCTGATTCAAGGACACAATATGGTACAAAATGTGATTGCCATCGACGGCCCCAGCGCCTCCGGCAAAGGCACCGTCGCCGCGCGGGTGGCCGAAGCCTTAGGCTGGCACTACCTCGATTCCGGCGCTCTTTACCGCCTGACCGCTTTGCATGCCCAACAGCAAAACACCGATTGGGCCGACGAAGAAGCCGTCGCCGCCTTGGCGCAAGCCCTGCCCGCAAGCTTTGACAACGGCCGCATCTGGCTGAATCAGGAAGACGTTTCCGACACCATCCGCAGCGAAGCCATCGGCATGGGCGCCTCCGCCGTGGCAAAACTGCCTGCCGTGCGTACCGCCCTGCTGCAACGCCAGCGCGATTTCCTCACCGGCCCCGGTCTGGTGGCAGACGGCCGCGACATGGCTTCGGTAGTGTTTCCCGATGCCGTGCTCAAAGTGTTTCTCACCGCTTCCGCACCGGTACGCGCAGAACGGCGCGCCCGCCAACTCGGCGTGCCCACAGAAGGCGAAGCTTTCGCCCGCATTCTGGCCGACATCGAAGCCCGCGACGAAGCCGACCGCAACCGCGCCGCCGCACCGCTGCACAGGCTACCTGAAGCCGAATGGTTGGACACCTCCGCCATGGGCATTGAAGAAGCAGTAAAAAAAGTGCTTGATTGGTATCGACAAAAGACAAATTAAGGTACAATGCCGCGTTTTGTGCGCCTGCCGTTGCCAAACGGCAGGGAAAGCGCCCAGATTTTCCGTCTGCCGTGCCAAGGGCGGCAGACTTTTCTCCACCCCAACCCCGCACCCCTTGGCGGTGTATGAAAGAAATGCATAACATGGAAAATTTTGCCCAGTTATTGGAAGAGTACTCAGCCGTACAGGAAATGAACCAAGGCGAAGTCATCACGGCCGAAGTGGTGGACATCACCGACAAATACGTGATTGTGAACGCCGGTTTGAAATCCGAATCCCTGATCGATCTGAGCGAATTCAAAAACGCCCAAGGCGAACTGGAAGTTAAAGTCGGCGATTTCGTGACCGTGACCATCGAGTCTGTAGAAAACGGTTTCGGCGAAACCAAACTGTCCCGCGAAAAAGCCAAACGCGCAGCCGATTGGATCACTTTGGAAGAAGCCATGGAAAACGGCGACATCCTCTCCGGCGTGATCAACGGCAAAGTCAAAGGCGGCCTGACCGTGATGATCAACAGCATCCGCGCCTTCCTGCCGGGCTCTTTGGTGGACGTGCGTCCGGTCAAAGACACTTCCCACTTCGAAGGCAAAGAAGTTGAGTTCAAAGTCATCAAACTGGACAAAAAACGCAACAACGTGGTGGTTTCCCGTCGTGCCGTGCTCGAAGAAACCCTGGGCGAAGAGCGCCAAGCCCTGCTGGAAAACCTGCAGGAGGGTACCGTTGTCAAAGGCATCGTGAAAAACATTACCGACTACGGCGCGTTCGTGGACTTGGGCGGCATCGACGGCCTGCTGCACATCACCGACCTGGCATGGCGCCGCGTGAAACACCCGAGCGAAGTGCTGGAAGTCGGCCAAGAAGTAGAAGCCAAAGTACTGAAATTCGACCAAGAACGCAGCCGCGTGTCTTTGGGCATGAAACAGCTGGGCGAAGATCCTTGGAACGGTCTGGCCCGTCGTTATCCGGCACGCACCCGCCTGTTCGGCAAAGTCACCAACCTGACCGACTACGGTGCGTTCGTAGAAATCGAACAAGGCATCGAAGGCTTGGTACACGTTTCCGAAATGGATTGGACCAACAAAAACGTCCACCCGAGCAAAGTCGTGCAACTGGGCGACGAAGTAGAAGTGATGATTCTGGACATCGACGAAGACCGCCGCCGCATCAGCTTGGGCATGAAACAATGCCAAGCCAATCCGTGGGAAGAGTTTGAAGCCGGCTTTAACAAAGGCGACAAAATCAAAGGCGCCGTGAAATCCATCACCGATTTCGGCGTATTCGTGGGCCTGCCGGGCAACATCGACGGCTTGGTACACCTCTCCGACCTCTCTTGGAGCGAAAGCGGCGAAGAAGCCGTACGCAAATACAAAAAAGGCGAAGAAGTGGAAGCCGTGGTCCTGTCCATCGATGTGGAAAAAGAACGCATCTCTTTGGGCATCAAACAGCTGGAAGGCGACCCCTTCGGCAACTACATCAGCGTGAACGACAAAGGCTCCCTGGTGAAAGGCACCGTGAAGTCTGTTGAAGCCAAAGGCGCCGAAATCGCCCTGGCCGATGAAGTAACCGCCTACCTGCCGGCCTCCGAGTTCGACAGCGAGCGCGTGGAAGACCTGACCACCAAGCTGAAGGAAGGCGACGAAGTAGAAGCCGTCATCGTGACCGTAGACCGCAAAAACCGCAGCATCAAACTGTCTGTGAAAGCCAAACACGCCAAAGAAAACCGCGACGCACTGAACACCGTGAACGCGGCCTCTTCTGCCAGCGCCGGCACCACCAGCCTGGGCGACCTGCTGAAAGCCAAGCTGGGCGGCGACAACGAATAATAAGGATGCGGCAATGACCAAATCAGAGTTGATGGTTCGTTTAGCTGAAAAATATATTGCTGCCAACAGCAATACCCAGCTGGCCGCCAAAGATGTCGAGCAGAGCGTTAAAGTTTTGGTGGACACCATGACCCGCTCCCTGGCCCGCGGCCAGCGCATCGAAATTCGTGGGTTTGGCAGCTTCGATCTCAACCACCGTCCGGCCCGTGTCGGACGCAATCCCAAAACCGGCGAAAAAGTGAACGTACCGGAAAAATACGTTCCCCATTTCAAACCCGGTAAAGAATTGCGTGAACGGGTGGATCAATCGGTTGCTAAATAACCGTTTCCCCGCCAAAACGCCGCTGTAAATCAGCGGCGTTTTTTTCAGCTTGAAGAACATCGGATAGGATAAAAGTCACCAGGCGCTTTACCATACCCCGTTTTGCCAGATTTTTTGGCAACGCCAACGAACAACAAGGGATGTTCTTACAGGCATCAAAAATCTTGTAAAGCCACATTTTTGCTGCGTAAATCCACTTCGCTACCGATACAAGTTACCCATACCGAGCGTGCTTGAAAAAGGCGGTTGGGCGCGCTTTTATTTCTCGAAAGCAATCATCAGGACAAACGGCCAATTGGGCGTATTCTTTCTCAGCAAGCATGGTTTTTCTCCGTTTTTAGTTGATTTTTGGATTAACATCCTGAGCGATAAGAAGTATCAATGATTCGATATTCTGGTGCTGTTCCACCACCTCCTTTCTCCCATTCCGGTTTGTCCCGCAAACGCAGAATCTCCGGCATTTCTTTTTTGATATACCACTCGATATTCGGCCGGCGCAGATTTAAGCCCATATCGAATTCCACTTGTTGCCAACCGCCGTTATAGGCCTTGTATTGGCGATAGGCGAAACTGCTGTTCCAGTCGAAGCAATGTCTGGGAATCACCACCATAAACCAAACGCCGTGTTCATCCCGATCCAAGACCATCGGTTTCCATTTGTCCGACCATACGGGCGGAGGGGGTAAACCCTTGGCATCCAGCACCTCCACTTCATTTTTTAAAATCTTATCGATACTTTCCGGCAGCAAGCCACCTTCCTGCACAACCAGCCGCCGCTCCACCAAAATCACCGTGCCGTCGCTCAGCTCCACCTCCTCTTTCCAGCTTTGGTGGGTGAGCGGCTCCAATTCAAAACAGCCCGCCAGCCACAGCGCGGCGGCCAGGCAGAGTCCGTACCGGCGAGATGTCAACATGATGGCTCCTTGGTTGTGCCCATTGTGAATTGCATTTTCAGGTAACCTGAAGGCTACCTGAAAAGACGGCATGATGATGAAAGACCGATTTTCCGGTCGTCGTCTTGCCAGTGGATTTCTTCTATCTCGGTAGGCAGAGTGATTTTATTCGCCCCAGTACAGTCATAAGCACGGGCGGCCAATTGGGCGTATTCTTTCTCAGCAAGCATGGTTTTTCTCCGCTGAATGATTGGTTAAGTTTATATGTAATAATTTTTAACAAGCTACATAATATTTAGTATTAATAATTCGATACTTTGGATGTGCCTCTCCCCCTTTCTCCCATTCCGGTTTGTCACGTAAGCGCAGCATTTCCGGCATTTCTTTTTTGATTCGCCACTCAATATTCGGCCGGCGCAGATTTAAGCCCGTATCGAATTCCACCTGTTGCCAAACCCCGTTATAAGCCTTGTATTGGCGATAGGCAAAACTGCTATTCCAGTCATGACAATGGATTGGGATGACCACCATAAACCAAACCCCATTATTGTCCCGATCCAGCACCATGGTTCGCCATTTATCCGACCATACGGGCGGCGGGGGTAAACCCTTGGCATCCAGCACTTCCACTTCTTCTTTTAAGATTTCTTCATAGCTATCCGGTAAGAAGCCACCTTCCTGCACAACCAGCCGCCGTTCCACCAAAATTACCGTACCGTCGCTCAGCTCCACTTCCTCTTTCCAGCTTTGATGGGTGAGCGGCTCCAATTCAAAACAGCCCGCCAGCCACAGCGTGGTGGCCAGGCAGAGTCCGTAATGGCGAGATGTCAACATGATGGCTCCTTGGTTGTGTCCATTATTTTCAGGTAGCCTGAAGGCTACCTGAAAAGAAACGGCGGCGGAATAGAATGCCCGCTCTGTTTTCGCATTCAGGCAACATATCTCGGCTGCCGGCTCAAACTGCCCCGTTTTCAGGTGGCCCACATTCTCTGCCACCCCGGCTTGGCAAAGGCCGGCAAACGCGCTATAACCGCGCCTTTGCCCACGGGAATCCGCCATGAACCGCGACACCGCCTCTCTGGCCTTGAGCAAACAGCTGCTGGCCGAGCCTTCCGTTACCCCCGACGATGCCCGCTGCCAGGCCATTTTGGCCGAGCGCCTGCGCGCCATCGGCTTTAGCGTGGAAACGCTGCCCTTCGGCGACACGCAAAACTTTTGGGCACGCCGCGGCAACAGCGGGCCGTTGTTGTGCTTTGCCGGCCACACCGATGTGGTGCCGCCCGGCCCCTTGGACAAATGGACCTCCCCGCCCTTCACGCCCACCGAGCGGGACGGCCGTCTCTATGCCCGCGGCGCGGCCGACATGAAAACCAGCATCGCCTGCTTTGTGACCGCCTGCGAGCGCTTTGTCGCCGCCCATCCCGACCATCCCGGCAGCCTGGCGCTGCTGATTACCTCCGATGAAGAAGGCGATGCGCACGACGGCACCACCCGCGTGGTAGATGTGTTGAGCGCGCGCGGCGAATGGATCGATTACTGCATCGTCGGCGAACCCACCGCAGTAGCGACCTTGGGCGACACCATCAAAAACGGCCGCCGCGGCTCGCTCTCCGGCAAGCTCACCGTAAAAGGCAAACAGGGCCACATCGCCTACCCGCATCTGGCCGTGAACCCCATCCACCTGGCCGCCCCCGCGCTGGCAGAGCTGGCCGCTACCGAATGGGACCGCGGCAATGCCTATTTCCCGCCCACCGGCTTCCAAATCTCCAATATCCACGCCGGCACCGGCGCCACCAATGTGATTCCCGGCGTATTGGAAGTGACATTCAACTTCCGCTTCTCTACCGAATCCACCGACACCAGCCTCAAACAGCGCGTACACCACATTCTCGACAAACACGGCCTGGTTTACGAACTGGATTGGTCGCTCTCCGGCCAACCCTTCCTCACTGAGGCCGGCCGCCTTACCGAAGTGGCACAGGCCGCCATCGGCGAAGAATGCGGCCTGCAAGCCGAGCTTTCCACCAGCGGCGGCACCTCAGACGGCCGCTTTATCAAAGCCATTGCCCGCGAGCTGATCGAACTGGGGCCGGTAAACGCCAGCATCCACCAAATCGACGAACACATCGAGCTGGCCGCCGTATCACAACTCTCCGCCGTGTATGAAAACATCATCCGCCGCCTGCTCGTACCCGCTGCCACATGCTGACGCCCGAAAGCTGCGACCTGTTCCGGCAACCGTTTTTCCAGTTTGCCCAACTCAAACAACACTGCCCGGAGCGCATTCCGCAAATCAAGGCCGACTACCGTGCCGTCTGGCTCGTGTGGCAGGCCTTAATCCGCGAAGTCTCTGCCGGCTTGGGAATGCCGTTTGCCGAGCCGCATATCGAACGCTGGTGCAACGGCTGGCAGGTACGCGCCCATTTCTTCGCCTATTTCAAATACGCACAACACCGCGATTCGGCCGCTATTTTCTCCGTGCTGCTGAATCGCCGTCGCTTGAGCGTAAGTCTCGATTGGCACAGCCACAAAGCCGCCGTCTCAATGCTGACGCTGGCGCAATACCGGCGTTGGACGAGCGCATTGCCCGTCTTCTGCCGCCATCCCGAACATGCCGGTTTTGAAGTCTGGCACGGCAGCGACAGCGAATACGCCGACCATCCCGGCTTGGCACAGTATCTGGCCGCCGCATCGGCCGAACCCGACGGCGCGGATTTTCTGCGTATCGGGCGCCATCTTGAACGCGATGCCTTGCAGCAAACAAAAAGCGCGCCCTGGATCATCGAATCCATACGCGCGCTACAGCCTTTGTATGAGGCCTGTTATACCGCCGAAGATGGCTGATGTCTGCAGCCATCTTTAATTATAATTAATTGTTTTGCTTATTCCGTTTCCATTTCCATCCTGTTTCGGGCCAGCCTTTCAGGTAGCCTGAGCGCTTTGTAAAAGCCTCAAATATGGATGCCGTTCAAGGCGCAACGGCGCAATGGGCATGGACACAAAGAATGCCTTAGGAAAGACAGATCACACAATAGGCAAGCTAAGCGAGCCCTGCGCCAAGGGCAGAACCGCACAGCGCAGAAATGCGCCGCGGGTACGGATTTTGCGAAAGCCTCAGGCTACCTGAAAGCCACAATCGATATGCCCGTGCAAGGAAAGCTGCACGCTGTCACCGTGGTGCAGCTCGCCCACACCCTCCGGTGTGCCGGTGTAAATCAGGCTGCCGGCGGGCAGGCCGTAGGTGGCGGACAAAAACGCAATCAGCTGCGGCACGGAAAACATCATCTGCCCGCTGTCGCCCTGCTGGCGCAGGCGGCCGTTGATATGCAGACTGAAACCGAGGCAGTCGGGCGCGGGCAGCACTTCGGGCGACACCAAGTGCGACACGCAGGCGCTGCCGCGGAAACCCTTGGCCTTCAGCCACGGCAGCCCCTGGCTTTTGGCCGCGCTCTGCACGTCGCGGGCGGTCAGGTCCAAGCCGATGCCCACGCCGGCCACATAATCCATTGCGTCGGCCGCCGACACATATTCCGCCGTGCGGCCGATATACAACACCAGCTCGCATTCATAATGCACCGATTCGCTGTACGGCGGCAGCACAATCGGGCTGCCCGCCCGCAGCAGGGCGCCGGTGGGCTTTAAAAACGCCAAAGGCTCCTCCGGCACCGCATTGCCCAGCTCCTTGGCGTGTTCTCGGTAATTGCGGCCGATGCAGAAAATATTGCTCACTTCGCGGCGTTCGCCGTTTAACACAATATGCGGCATGCTGTACTCCTGATGGTGTCTACTAGATGGGATTGGCATGGCTGTACCGGGTGGGCCAAACGGCTTTCAGGTAGCCTCAAGCCCAGGCTACCTGAAAGCCGAATCCGTGGCGGCCAACAAACGGCGGTAAATCGCTTCGTCCTCTGCCGAAAAACAGCACAGCCACACCTGCTCCAGTGCCGGGCACACCGGCAGCGTGCGGCGGATGCTTTCCAGCGCTACCTCGGCCGCCGCCGCAGGCGGATAGCCATAGACGCCGGTGCTGATGCACGGAAAGGCGATGCTGCGCAAACCGTGCTGCTGGGCCAGCCGCAACGATTGGGCATAAGCCGAGGCCAACAGCTCGGCTTCGCCTTGGCCGCCGCCGTACCAAATCGGCCCCACAGTGTGAATCACATGGCGGGCGGGCAGGCCGTAGCCGCGAGTAATTTTGGCCTCACCGGTGCGGCAGCCGTTTAAGCCGCGGCACTCGGCCAAAAGCTGCGGCCCGGCGGCTCGGTGTATCGCGCCGTCCACCCCGCCGCCGCCGAGCAGGCTGTTGTTGGCGGCATTCACCACCGCATCCACCGCCAGCGTGGTGATGTCGGCGCGAATCACGCTGATTTGTGCGCTCACGAGAAGACGGCTCCTTTGGCAAAACGGTTGCCACAGGCATTCAGGCTACCTGAACGCAGTGGCCTTAATTAGCGGTCAACAAAGTTAACGCTTCGCGGTATTTGTCCACGGTTTTCTCGATCACCTCGGCCGGCACGCGCGGGGCGGGCGGTTGTTTGTTCCAGCCGCTTGCTTCCAGCCAGTCGCGGATAAACTGCTTGTCGAAAGAAGGCGGATTGGTGCCCACTTGGTATTGATCGGCAGGCCAGAAACGGCTGGAATCGGGCGTGAGCACTTCGTCCATCAGGGTGAGGGTGCCGTTTTCGTCGAGGCCGAATTCGAATTTGGTGTCGCAGATGATGATGCCGCGCGTTTTGGCATAGGCGGCGGCTTCGGTGTAGAGCGCAATGGCTTTGGCGCGCACTTCGGCGGCCAGCTCTTTGCCGATGATGCGCTCGCACGCTTCATAGCTGATGTTTTCGTCGTGGTCGCCCACTTCGGCCTTGGTGGACGGGGTAAAGATGACTTCGGGCAACTGCTGGGCCTCCTGCATGCCTTCGGGCAGGCGGATGCCGCACACGCTGCCGGTTTTTTGATAGTCTTTCCAGCCGCTGCCGGCCAAATAGCCGCGCACGATGGCCTCCACTTTTACCGGCCTCAGCTTCTTCGCCACCACCGCGCGTTTTTCCAGCGCCTGCGCTTCGGCGGCGGGCAGCACATCGGCCACGGTGTCGCCGGTAAAGTGGTTGGGCATGATGTGCCGCAGTTTTTCAAACCAGAAATTGGAAATCTGGGTAAGGATTTCGCCTTTGCCGGGAATGGGGTCGTCGAGGATGACATCGAAGGCGGAGAGCCGGTCGGAGGCCACCATCAGCATCCGTTTGTCGTCGATTTCATAAAGGTCGCGTACTTTGCCGGAATAGATTTTTTTCAGGCTGGGGGTCATGTCGGGCTTTCTTTTGCTTTGCGGAAAAAAACTTTATTTTAACGGAATTCTACATTCCGGTTGATTGAATTTGAATCAAACAGCGCCAGTTAATGCCCCACGCAAGTGCACGGCATTCAAGGTGAATGCCGGCATACCGTGAAGGTATGTTTTCTCCAGCCCTTTAAGAAAGGAATATCCGCATGAGCAAGTATGAGCGCCAAAAAGAAGACCTGATGAAAGAAGTACGTTCTGTATTGGGCGAATTGGAAAGCCTGTATGAAACCGCCAAAGACGACGGCTCCCAAGAAGCCCGCGCACTGAAAGAAAAAGTGCAAAGCAGCCTGGGCCGCGCCAAAAACCAACTGTTGAACTTGGAATCGCAAGCCACCGAGCGCGTTAAAGAAACCGCCCGTCAAACCGACGCCCTGATTCACGAGCAACCCTACTACGCCATGGGCATTGCTGCCTTGGCCGGCGTTGTCATCGGCGCCCTGCTGACCCGCCGTTAATCCGGCAAAGCGCGGCGGCAGAGCATCTCCTGCCTCTGCCGCCTTTTTCAGGTAGCCCGACTGCCTGACCACAACCGTTTCACCACCCGAAACGGTTTTTTCGAAATGGAGTTTCTATTGAGCCTGATCCGCCAATTCAAACAATTCCGCCTCTGGTTGGAACACGGCAGTGAGCTGGCCGTACTGCGCCTGCACATGCTCAAAATCGACCTCACCGAACAGGTATTGTCGTGGGTGAAAATCGGTGTGGCGCTGATGATCTGCGGCGTCTGCCTGCTGGCCGGCCTCATCAGCCTCTTGTTCGGCCTCAACGCCGCTCTCACCCCGGAAGCCAAATTATGGGTGTTCTTCGGCACTTTCGGTCTGCTGAGCCTGATTGCCTTGATCATGCTGTGGCAGGTCATCCGTTTGTGGCGGATGCAGGGACATTTCACCAGCGATACTTTCCGCCAAATTGCCGGCGACCTTGAGCGTTTGCGCGACCCGCGCCCCACCGCCCCCTCTTCAGGAGCAGAGCATGAGCAAATCTGATTTGGACTTAAAGGAACAGCGCGAGTTATTGGCATTGAAAGCCGACTTGGTACGCCTGAAAATCGCGCTGGCCAAGCGCCAACAACAAATGGAAGATGCCCGCCAAGTCAGCTCCGCCCTTCCCTTGGCGCCCCTGATCAGCGGTGCGGAAAAACTGTATGCCCAACCGTTGCTGTGGAAACTGGCCTTGTGGCCATCGCGTTGGAAACACAAACTGCTGCTGGGCGGCGCCCTGATGGCTTGGCAGTGGTGGCGCAGCCAACAGCCGCGCTGAACGCCGCTGCGTGCGCGCCCATCCCAACCGGGCTACCTGAAAATACCGAATGCGTTTTCAGGTAGCCTTTTCCCATTGTTTTTCTTCTATTGTTTTTCGCTGCCCCATCCCCAATTTTCAGGCATCCGGAAACTTCGCTTCATCTCTATCTTTTTCCCTACAAACCGCTTTGCAAGAAAGGCAGACCCATTGAATACCATTTTAAACATTATCTGGATTGTGTTCGGCGGCCTGCTGATGGCTTTGGGCTGGTGGTTGGCCGGCTTGCTGATGGCACTGACCGTCATCGGCCTGCCGTGGGCGCGCGCCTGTTTCGTCATTGGCAACTTCACGCTGTGGCCGTTCGGCCATGAAGCGGTCAGCCGCAGCCTGCTGACCGGCCGCGAAGACCTCGGCACCGGCGCGGCCGGTATGCTGGGCAACGTGATTTGGTTTGTGCTGGCCGGCTGGTGGCTGGCCATCGGCCACCTCACCACCGCCGTCGGCTATTTTGTTACCATCATCGGCATCCCCTTCGGCGTGCAACACCTCAAGTTCGCCCTGCTCGCCCTCTCGCCCATCGGCAAAACCATTGTGCCGAAACATTGATTGCCCGTGCTGCTTTCAGGTAGCCTTAGGGCGTGTTGTCGGTTAGCATTGCGGCAACACGTCCTTATTTCTTCCTCTTCATCCGAATCTTTTTGAAAGCCCGCCATGTTGGAAAAAGCCCGCTTCCGCATCGAAGGCATGACCTGTCAGGCCTGCGCCAACCGGATTGAAAAAGTCCTCAATAAAAAAGACTTCATCAGCGAAGCCACCGTCAATTTTGCCAATGAAGAAGCGCAAGTCAGCTTCGATGCCGCACGCACCGATGCGGCACAGATTGCCGCCTTAATCGGCAAAGCCGGCTTCCAAGCCAGCCTCAACACCGACGGCACGGTTGAAAACGCCGATAAAAGCCATTGGCGGGTGTGGCTGCTGCTGGCTTTGTGCGCGCCGTTTGCCGTGGGCATGGCCGGCATGCTGTTCGGCACCCACGCCTGGATGCCGCCGGTGTGGATACAGTTTGTTCTCGCCAGCGTGGTGCAGTGTTGGCTGATGATGCCGTTTTACCGCAGCGCCTGGCACAGCATACGTGGCGGCTTGGCCAATATGGATGTGTTGGTGTCGGCCGGCACCTCAGCCATTTATCTCTACTCCACCGCCATGTGGCTGCTGCACGGCAGCCACGCGCACGGCATGGTGTATTTTGAAGCCGGCGTGATGGTGGCGGCTTTTGTGAGCCTCGGCAAATATTGGGAGGAGCGCACCAAGCGCCACAGCCTCAACAGCCTCGGCCTGCTGCTGCAGCTCACGCCCAAGCAGGTGGTCTGCCGCCGTGAAGGCCAATGGCAGGCCGCTGCGCTGGCCGACGTGCGCCCCGGCGACGAATTGCAGGCCAAACACGGCGAGCGGATTGCCGCCGACGGCGTGGTGCTGGCCGGCGAAGGCTGGGCCGACGAAAGCCACCTCACCGGCGAGAGCGAGCCGCAGCACAAACTGCCCGGCAGCCGCGTGCTGGCCGGCTCGGTGCTCAACGGCCACTTGGAATACCGCGCCGAGCAGCTCGGCAGCCAAACCCTGCTCGGCGACATGATGCACGCCCTGGCCGAAGCACAAGGCAGCAAGGCGCCGATTGCGCGGATTGCCGACCAAGTAGCGGCCGTATTCGTGCCCGTGGTCGGCCTGATTGCGCTGGCCACCTTTTTCCTCACCTGGTGGCTGGCCGGCAGCGCCGCCACCGCGCTGATTCACTCAGTGGCGGTATTGGTGATCGCCTGCCCCTGCGCGCTGGGCTTGGCCACGCCCGCCGCCATCATGGCCGGCATGGGCGTAGCGGTGCGGCACGGCATTTGGTTCCGCGACGCTGCCGCCTTGGAGCAGGCCGCCGGCATCGATACCGTGATTCTCGACAAAACCGGCACCCTCACCCAAGGCCGCCCGCAAATTGCCGCCGTCTGGCTACCTGAAAACGGCAACGAAACCCTGCTGTGGCAAGCCGCCGCCGCAGTCGAACAGCTGTCGCTGCACCCGCTGGCCCAGGCCATCGTGGCGGCCGCCGCCGAAAAAGTATCCGTCCTGCCTGCTGCCGAACAGGTGCACACCGAAGCCGGGCAAGGCATGTCCGCCCAAGTAGCCAGTATCGGCGACGTGCGGGTGGGCACGCCCGAATACTGCGGCTTCAGGCTACCTGAAACACTGGACGGCGTATGGCAAATCGCCAGCGTAGCGGCAGTGTCGGTAAACGGCCTGGCCGCCGGCGCCTTTGCCTTGGCCGACGAACTCAAACCCGACAGCCTCGCCGCCGTACAGCGTTTGCAGCAACACAGCATCGAAGTGCGCATCATGAGCGGCGACCGCCAAAGCACGGTGGATTACATCGCCGCCCAACTCGGCATCCAACACGCCCAAGGCCGCTGCTCGCCGCGCGACAAAGCCGCCGCCATCCAAGCCCTGCAACAAGAAGGACGACGCGTGGCCATGGCGGGCGACGGCATCAACGACGCCCCCGCCTTGGCCGCCGCCGATGCCGGTTTCGCCATGCGCGGCGGCGCCGATGCTGCCGAACACGCCGCATCCGCCACCCTGATGCAGCACTCCGTGCAACAGGTGGCCGACGCCCTGCTGATCGCCCGCGCCACTTTGCGCAATATCCGGCAAAACCTGTTTTTCGCCTTTTTCTACAACAGCCTCGGCATCCCGCTGGCCGCCTTCGGCCTACTCACCCCCGTTTTGGCCGGCGCCGCCATGGCCCTCAGCTCGGTTTCCGTGTTGGGCAATGCCATGCGCCTCAAGCGCTACCGGCCGGAGAGAGATTTCAGGTAACCTACCCGCCTCTTGCCAATTCGGCGGCCTGCCGTTACCCTACCGTCTGTTTTGTTTTTTTTACCAAATTGCCCGATGAATATCCGTTACTTAAGCTGCGCCCTCCTTCTCGGCCTTGCCGCCGCTGCCGCCCAAGCCGAAACCCGTGCCGTCATCGACACCAACCACGGCAGCATCGAACTGAGCCTGGATGAAACCCGCGCCCCGAAAACCGTGGCCAACTTCGCCGCCTATGCCCGCAAAGGCTTTTACAACGGCACCATTTTCCACCGTGTGATCCCCGGTTTCATGATCCAAGGCGGCGGCCTCACCGCCGACATGGCCGAAAAAGCCACCGAGCGCCCCATCGCCAACGAAGCGGCCAACGGCCTGCAAAACCGGCGCTACACCATCGCCATGGCGCGCACCGCCCTGCCCCACTCGGCCACCAGCCAGTTTTTCATCAACCTGAAAGACAACGATTTCCTCAACCACAGCAGCCCCGATGCCCGCGGCTACGGCTATGCCGTTTTCGGCAAAGTCACCGGCGGCTTCGAAGTGGTGGACAAAATCGCCGCCGAACCCACCACCACCCGTACACCGCACGAAAACGTGCCGCGCACGCCGGTGCTCATCCGCCGCGTACGGATTTTGGATTAAGCGGCCGCCTCTTCAAAACCAAGCAAACGGCTGCCCTTGTGTTCAGGTAGCCTCTTTGCTTGATGCCATGCCCAAACAACCGCCGCGAAGCGCATCATCATGAAAACCTGTTTTGCCCTGCTCGCCTTGACCGCCTGCCTGCCGGCCGTGGCCGACACCTACCGCATCGATCCCGACCACGCCAATGTGCGCTTTGCCATCGACCACTTCGGCACCAGCACCAACACCGGCGGCTTTTACCGGCTCACCGGCACCATAGACTACCGCCCCGAAGCCGAAACCGGCAGCGTGCACATCCGCATTCCCACCGCTTCGGTGAGCAGCGGCAACCCCGAATTCGACCACCATCTGAAAGCAGCCGACTTATTCAATGTTGCGCGCCATCCCGAAATGGTTTTCGAATCCACCCGTTTCCGTTTCGACAACGGCCGGCTCAGCGCCGTTGAAGGCCGGCTGACCCTGCTCGGCCAAACCCACCCGCTCACCCTCACCGCCCAAC
Source organism: Neisseria shayeganii (assembly GCF_014054965.1). NCBI lineage: Bacteria > Pseudomonadati > Pseudomonadota > Betaproteobacteria > Neisseriales > Neisseriaceae > Neisseria > Neisseria shayeganii. The sequence goes on from NZ_CP059567.1 coordinate 1,345,050, forward strand.
GCTTCAACTGCTACATCAGCCCGGTGAAATTGGCCCAAGTGTGCGGCGGCGACTTCAGCGCCACCCTCCAACGCAGCCGCTGGGGCATGAACTACCTGAGCGGCATCATGCCCGATGAGGTGCGCCTCGACATCCAAATCGAAGCCGTCAAACAAGGCAAACCCGGCGCCTTTTCCGAACGCCGTGACGGCACACGCTGAATACATTCTCCCCGCTTGAAATCAGCCGCCGCACCACCATTTGCCCGATTCCCCAACCTTTTTTCAAGAAAGCACATCATGATCAAACTGCACACCAATTTCGGCACCATCGGCATCGAGCTCGACCACGAAAAAGCCCCCGTTACCGCCGCCAACTTCGAGCAATATGTCAAAGACGGCTTTTACGACGGCCTGATTTTCCACCGCGTGATCAAAGGCTTCATGATCCAAGGCGGCGGCATGGACGAAAACATGAACGAAAAAGCCACCCGCGAGCCGATCCAAAACGAAGCCCAGAACGGCCTGAAAAACGACAAATACACCATTGCCATGGCCCGCACCCAAGCGCCGCACAGCGCCTCCGCCCAGTTCTTCATCAACACCAAAGACAACAGCTTCCTCAACCACACCGAACCGAGCCTGCACGGCTGGGGCTATGCCGTATTCGGCAAAGTAGTGGAAGGCCAAAACGTGGTGGACGAAATCGAAAACGTGGCCACCAAGCGTCACGGCTACCACGATGACGTACCGGTCGATCCCGTGGTCATCACCAAAGCCGAAATCGTTTAATCCTCCCCCAAACAGGCTACCTGAAACCGCTGTTTGCGTTTCAGGTAGCCTCTTTTCCGATACCGAGCATCTCATGAACCAAACCGCCGGCATTTACCACAAACGCCTGCACAAACTCAGCTATTACACCCGCCACAGCCTGCTCGGCGTGTTGCCGCATACATGGCTGGCACGCAACGGGCAAGACGTCCTGCGCGAATTTTCCCGCCTCAACCGCGAACAACAGCAAGCCTTGCACAGCCGGGTGGACTACTACAACCGGCTCAGCGGCACACACACACTGCATGGGGCAAGCACTGCCGTCGGCAGCTTCAAAAAATGCGGCCATTCCGCTTATTTCTATGATCTGGCCGCCCTGCTGCGCTATTTCCCGGCCGACAAACGCTTCTTATACGAATTCGGCGATGTGACCCACATTCCCGAGCAACCCGCGTTTGTGAAAAGCCGCCCAATTGCCGATAACAATCAAAACAGCGTGCTGCTCAAGCTCGACAGCGTGCGCCATTTCTATATCTACCCCGATCCGCACTGTTTTACCCACAAGCAAGACAGCTTGGTTTGGCGCGGTGCCGCCCACCAATGCCAGCGCCTGCGTTTTCTCGAACAGTATCACAACCATCCGCTCTGCGACGTTGGCTGCGTCCACCCAAAATCCGCCGGCCAACCCTACCACCGCAGCTTTCTCACCGTGGAAGAACAGTTACGCCACAAATACATCCTCAGCATCGAAGGCAACGACGTCGCCTCCAACCTCAAATGGATCATGGCTTCGCAATCCCTGTGTTTCATGGCCGCACCGCGTTACGAAACCTGGCTGATGGAAGGCCGCCTGCAAGCCGATGTGCACTATGTGCATCTGCAGGACGACTACGCCGATCTAGACGAAAAGCTGGCCTTTTATCATGCCCGCCCGGCCGCTGCCGAACGCATCATCCGCCAAGCCAATGCTTATATGCAGCCCTTTTTCGACCGCAAACTGGAACTCTTAACTGGCCTGATGGTGGTGCAGAAATATTTTGACTGTACAAGCCCCATCAACTGAAACGCATAACCCGCCAGCTTGAGACCTTTGCAAAAGCCCCATCTGCGGCGCATTTCTGCGTTGTGCGTTTATGCCCTATGGGTACTGCTCACTCGCTTGCCTATCGTGTGATATGTCTGTCCTACAGGGATTTCTCACGTTCACACTCGCTGCGCTGCTACGCCTTGAACTGCATCCACATCTGGGGCCTTTGCAAAGGTCTCAGACCGCCATCAAACGGGCAACAGGCTACCTGAAAATTTTTCAGGTAGCCTGTTGCCCGTTTGAATGGTTTCCCCCTGCTTCCCACCTTGGCATAAGCATATAGCCAATCAATATTTGTCTCCCTTCGCTGCTGCTCTATCATCACCTTTTTATCCGATACCGAAACCACATCATGCCGACACGCAGCGAAACCATCCATGAACACGCCCGCCAACACTTGCGCCCCTTGGTCGAACGCATCGACCGCGAAGGGCTTTATCCGAAAGACTACCTGCACGAATTGGGCCGTTTGGGCGGTTTTGCCGCCTTCTTGCGAACCGAAGAAAACGGCCAAAGCGACGCCTTGGCCGAACAAGTGGATATTCTGCGCTCGGTAGCCGCCGAATGCGGCTCTACCGGCTTTACCGCGTGGTGCCAAGCCACTTGTGCTTGGTATCTGGCCATGAGTAGCAACCGTGATGTGCGCAAGCGTTATTTCCGCGCCGTTTCCGAAGGCCGTCTGCTGGCCGGCACCGGCATGTCAAATACGGTCAAGCATTTGGACGGCATCGAAAAACATTTGTTGAAAGCCGAGCCGAACGGAAACGGCTACCTGATCAACGGCGGCTTGCCTTGGGTATCGAATATCGGCGACGAACACGTATGGGCGTGCACGGCACAAACCACAGACGGCGGCTATGTGATGTTTATGGTGGAGGGTTGGCGCGACGGCGTCAGCCTGAAGCGCAGTCCCGAATTTTGCGCCCTGGAAGGCACTCGCACCTTGAGCGTGCGCTTTAAAGACATGGAAATCACTCCTGCCGACATCTTGGCCACGCCCGATGAGTTTCCCGACTATCTCGCTCGCATCAAACCCGGCTTCCTGCTGCTGCAAAACGGTTTTGCCGCCGGGATTATCGACGCCGCTCTGTCGGTTATCCAAGACAGCTGCCGTTCGGGCAATCCCGCCAATGCCTATTTGCCTGACAGCGGACAAAGCCTGCAAAATGATTTCGAGCATTGGCTTAGCGACAGCACCCCGCTCTACGCTGCGGCTCAGCAAGGCCGCCAACCTGCCTTACCGGTATTGAAAAGCCGTGCCGAAGCCAGCGAGTTGGCCTTACGCGCCGCCCAATCGGCCGTGCTGCATGCCGGCGCCAAAGGCTACCTGAAAAACCACGCTGCACAGCGCATCATGCGGGAGGCTGTTTTTGTGGCAATTGTTACGCCTGCGCTCAAACATCTGCGCCGAGAAATTGTGCGCCTGGAAGAAACGGCTGTGGCGATTTAAGCAGCAGATTACCCTGATCCAGCAAAACAGCCGGCAATCCTTAAACGATTGCCGGCTGAACTGTGAACACACTCAGTGCTGAGCTTCCGCTGCCATTCCAATACTCAGGTTTATTCCGATTGTTTTCAAAGCCATACACGGTTGGCCAGCATAAAACGACAGCGTGAGACCTTTGCAAAACCCCCATCTGCGGCGCATTTCTGCGTTGTGCGCTGCTCGCTCACTTGCCTATCTCTATGATATGTCTGCGTTCGCTGCGCTGCTACGCCTTGAACTGCATCCACATCTGGGGGTTTTGCAAAGGTCTCAGCGTGCCAATTTGTGGATAGCATCTAAGCTGCTCAGCTCGATTGAGCCAAACAATAAATAAAGGCTGAGGCCGTTTTCCTATCTGACAGCCTCAGCCCTCTATGCGTTTACTTTAACGGTAATCATCAGAAGAGTGCATCAATTTCTTCAGAAGAGCCGCCGCCGCTGCCCCTGTTGCTGCCGCCTCCGTTATTAACCGGCGGAATCACCACTTCAGGCACCACAGGGTTGTTGCCCGCTGCAGCAATATCGTCTGCATCCGGAGCGGCACCACGGTTATCAATCGCCAAACGCGGGCTGGTGGTTTGCTGCTCTTGCAGGAAGTATTCACTGCCTTTGCGCACCAAACCTTGCGGCACCGGCATCTCTTTTACCGGCACGCCTTTCAGCGCATGGCGCATATAGTCGATCCACACAGGCAGCGCGATGGTACCGCCGAAAGCAGCGCGTCCCATGCTTCTAGGCTTATCGAAACCGATATAAACCACCGCAACCAAATCCGGGTTGAAACCTGCAAACCAAGCGTCTTTATTGGCATTGGTGGTACCGGTTTTGCCGGCCAAGTCGCTACGGCCCAAAGCATTGGCCCGGGTAGCCGTACCGCGGCGAATGACGTCCCGCATCATGCTATACATGATATAAGCGTTACGCGGATCAATCACTTGGGGCGCATTTTCGCCGGCCACCAACGGTTTCATTTGTGCCCGCAAGCGGCCCTCTCCATCTTCGATACGGTCAATCACATAAGAAGAGATTTTGTAGCCGCCGTTGGCAAATACCGCATAAGCTTCTGCCATCTGCAGCGGCGTTGCCGAACCACTGCCCAAAGCCATAGACAAAGCAGCCGGAACTTGCTGGGCGTTAAAGCCGAAACGTTGTACGTATTTGTGCGCTTCATCAATACCCATGGCCATGACAATACGAATGGAAACCATGTTTTTCGAAGCAGTTAAAGCCTGGCGCAAGGTAATAAAACCAGAATATCGGCCGTCGGAGTTTTTCGGACGCCATGGACGACCGCCGGCACCCATACCCGGCAACTCCAAAGGAGCATCGTTAATGGTGGTGGCCGCTGTCATGCCTTTGGCCAAAGCAGCAGAATAGACAAACGGTTTGAAAGTAGAACCCGGCTGGCGCTCTGCTTGAGTGGCCCGGTTAAAACTTTTACTGTGGAAGTCAAACCCACCCACCAATGCACGGATGGCCCCTGTTTTACTGTCCAAGGCCACAATGGCACCCTGCAACTCAGGCACTTGGCTGATTTGCCAACCGCGATCCAGCTTGCGCACTCGAATGAGGGCGCCCGGACGCACGGAAGCGTCCCCCATATTCTGATTATTGATGGTGCGGGCAATATTGCTCACCGTATTACCGCCCAATTTAATACGCTCTCCGCCTTGCAAATAAACCTCTATTTGCGAACGGCTGGCTTTCAACACAACAGCAGGAACCAAACCGTCAACCGTGTAAAAACCGTTCAAATATTGGTCCAGGTTTTCATCCAACACATCGGCTTCGATTTTACCCAGGTCCAAGTAACCCTCTGCACCACGGTAGGCACCCACGCCAAACCCTTTCAAAGCGCGACGCAAAGCGGTGGTGGCTACACGCTGGCTTTCTGTGTCAACCGTGGTGTACACACGGAAACCGCTGGTATAGGCCTCTTCTCCGTATTTATCATACATCTCCTGACGCGCCATCTCCGCCACATACAAGGAGTTCTGGTCAATATCAACCTGCTGCCGCTCGTACACCAACTTCTCAGCCAAAGCCTGTTCACGTTGCTGCGGTGTAATCATCCCCTCCTGAACCATATTGTTCAGAATATATTCTTGCCGCAAACGAGCCCGCTCAGGATTCACAATCGGGTTATAAGAAGAGGGAGCTTTGGGCAGGCCGGCCAGCATGGCCGCTTCGGCCAAACTCAACTCTTGCACCGGTTTGTTAAAATAAATTTGAGAGGCCGCAGCAAACCCGTAAGCGCGTTGGCCCAAGTAAATCTGATTGAAATAAAGCTCTAAAATCTGATCTTTAGTCAAAGACTGTTCGATTTTATATGCCAGCAAGGCTTCATTGAATTTGCGCGTATAAGTCCGCTCATTGGTCAAATAAAAATTGCGCGCCACTTGTTGGGTAATGGTGCTGGCGCCGGACTGCACACCGCCGGCTTGAAAGTTTCCGATCACCGCGCGCATCACTCCAGTGGTATCCACACCCCAATGCTGATAAAAACGCTTATCTTCCGCTGCCAACACAGCATCCTTCAACACTTTCGGAAACTGGTCAATTTTCGTGAATGCTCGGCGCTCTTCGCCATATTGGCCGATCAGTTTGCCGTCTGAAGAATAAATCATCAAAGGCATACGGGGCTGATAGTGGGTAACCGCCTCCAAGGTAGGCAGCTTGGGGTAGGTCACCATAACCGCAATCGCAAGCAAGCCGATACCGAACAGCAGCAATCCGATCAACAACCCAAATACAGTAGTAAAAAATTTTCTAACCATAATGAAAAATATTTCTATCTATAAAGACTTTGGCTAAAGTAAACTATACTCAAATTTCTGCAAGGAAATGCTAAACCTTGTATTCATTCAGCAATGGCCGTAAGATGATTTTTCAAAGGGAGTTCCAAGTATGAAAATATCAAAAAATTCAAATAAATCAAATAATAAATCAAAAAAAATTTCAGCAGCAAAGGCAGCTTGGGGATAGATGTTACACCGAATACCATCAGCATGGTACACCTTTCAGGTAGCACCCCTGACCGGCTGAAACTGGAAAAATATGCCATCCAGCCTCTTCCGAAAGGCATTATTATAAACGGCAATATTGAGGATTATGACCAACTCGTATCATATTTACAACAAACTTACGAACAGCTCGGCACCAGTTGCAAAAATATCACAGCCGCCCTTCCTCAGTCCCTAACCAATACTCAAACTTTGCATTTTGACTCTCGAACCTCCGATTTATCATTGGAGGAGTTCGCTGAGCTTGAGGCCAGCCAAACCATAGGCTCAAGCGATCTGAGCTTTGATTATCAGATTACTGCCGACTCCCATGATGGCAATGTACAAGAAATCGTTCTGGCTGCTGCAAAACGTGATGATGTTAATTTGCGGGTTGATGCATTTGAAGCTGCTGGCATTGCTTTGTCACAAATGGATGTAGATACTTTCGCCGTTGTGAACGCATTCTCTATCTGGATTGATCAGTTTTCGTCTGATTTGGAAAATCAGAAATTAGCTGTCTTCTACGTCGATGAAGAGCAAATGAAAGCATTCATCCTGCAAAATGGCCAAATTCTATACAAACAGGAAACCAATTTCGGCAATAAACAGTTGACGCTTAATATCCAGCGCCAATATAAGCTGACTGAAGACGACGCTTGGCATCTCCGATTCAAAAATACGAAACCGGCAGACTTCCAATCAACAGTCGCGAATCACTTCAATAATCAATTGACCCAGGAAATCCAACGGGTTTTGCAGTTTTATTACACCACAGTCAGCAGTGACTATCAGGAAAATATCAAGCATATTCTCATTGCAGGATGCCCATTTATGCAACCTTTCGGGTTGGCTGAAAATGTTTATTCACAAACTAATATTCCGACGCAACAGGCTGAACCGGTCTATAGCGTACAGGCTAACGCCCAGACAGAAAATCCACACTTTAACTTAGAAGCCGGACAATTGGCGGTTGCCTTCGGTTTGGCTGCGCGAGGATTATAAACATGACGCCCTTAATCAAAATCAATATGCTGCCTTACCGTGAGCAGCTGGATCAAAAGAAAAAGTCCCAATTCAATCGTTTGATGCTTTTATCTTTACTAGCAGGAATTGGGCTGTGTGCATTCACTTATATGACCCTGAGCGGCATGAAACTTAATCAAGAGTCAAGAAATCAGCAACTCACCACCGGGATTGCTCTTTTGGATGAAAAAATTCAGGAAGTAGCCAGCTTAGAAAAGGAAAAAGCAGCCTTCTTAACTCGTAAACAAAAAGTAGAAGAATTAGAAAATAAGCGCTTTGAAGCAGCACGTATTATTGATATGCTGAATGCAGTTGCACCGGAAGGAGTATATTTAACCAGCATCAAAGCGACTGATCACAAAAACTATACTTTGTCTGGTAAAGCAACAAGCGATAGCAAGATTGCTGACTTTATGCGCGTTATTCCCACAACTCATGTATTTGAGCAACCTGCGCTGTCCAGTATTAAAAAGGTAGATGCCGTACAAGAGTTCGAATTGACCGTTGCCTTATCAGCCACATCTGTTAGCAAACAAGCAGAAACATCAACTGATACGGTCCAATGATTTTTTAGGGAGTAAAACGTCATGGCTACAAATATCGACTTAAATACTTTATACAAGCAAGGGAAAGCTACACAAATCGGAGTTGCAGCACTTATTATCTTGATCACCTTAGGCATAGGCTACATAGCAATATTTAAAGACCAATGGTCTGAAATTGAAACTTTACAAGGGCAAGAAGAGCAATTGAAACAGGATTACGCAAATAAAGCTGCCCAAGCAGCTAACCTTCCTGTTCTAGAAGAGGAATTGAAACAGATTCGCACAGCTTTTAATGTCCTGTTAAAGCAATTGCCTACTGATGCAGAAATCCCAAATTTAATTCAGGAGCTCCATCAGGCAGGTGCAAAAAACAGCATGCGTATGAACAGCGTAAAACCTTTGCAGCCCATTAACGATGATAGCGTTCAGCAGCTACCTCACGAGATTTCCATCTCAGGAAGTTATGAGCAGATTGCACAATTTACTCGCGATGTTGGCCGTTTGTCCAGAATCGTTACTTTAGATAAAATTACTTTGTCTCCAGCAAATGAAAAAGACGAAAACACGGGTATGCTCACTTTAAGTGCCAATGCCAATACTTATAAAGCCTTAGAGATTGATGAAGCAGCTGCTAGTAGTGCTTCTGCTGCCGAGTAAGTGAAAGTAATATATTAAAGGATTACGCTATGAAAGCAAATTTACTTTCGTTTCCCATAGTATGCTGCTTAGCTGCCTGCTCTATGCCCGGAAGCGATTTAGATGATTGGATGCAAGAAACGCAACGTCAAGCTGAGAACAGTGTTCGTCCAGTAGAGGTCCCAACGCTGTCTAAGCCGGCCCAGTATATTGATCCTGTCATCAATGGATTAAATGTTTTTGACCCTAAACGTATCAGAGCCAACCAACAAACTGGAGTAAACGCCCCTAACCCCAATAGGGTCAAAGAGATTCTAGAAAATTTCAGTTTAGAAAGTGTCCGTTATGTAGGATCAATCAAACGAGGAAATCAGGTATCTGCATTTATAGAAGCCAATAATCATACTTACACAGTTCGCATCGGTAACTATATCGGTCAGAACCATGGAAGAATTACCGCCATCACGCCTGATAAAATCATCGTCAATGAATTGGTTGAAAACAGTTATGGTGAATGGGAAAATCGCCCGGCCGAACTGGGTTTAAATGAAAAAACTGAAGACTCAACTGGTAACCAATCAAAAACCAACTAAACTTTAAGGGATTAACGTTATGAAAATTAAAAAGTTGAAATATCTAAGCACTTTAGGGTTGGGCTTGGCAATTCAAAGCGTTTTTGCCGGAAATATTACAGATATTAATGTATCCGCCTTACCCAATAACCAAAAAGTCATCAAAATTCGTTTTGATCGCGATATGATCAAACCGAATGGCTTCATCACTACCGCTCCTTCGCGCATTGCATTAGATTTCGCAGGCACGGGATCCAATCTCAATCAACCTGTTTTGCAATACAATGACGATTTATTAAGTCAAATTGCTGTTGCCCAAGACAACACTAAAACCCGTGTCTTACTGAGTCTGAACAAACCAGGCCAATACAATGCAGAAATAAAAGGCAATGAAGTATGGGTATACATTAACGAATCCACGCATACTACTGCCCAAACACCCACCAGACATCAAACAGCAGCCCCTGCTTTGCGTCAAGAAACAGTAACCATCACTGAATCGGCCTCAAAAGCAAACTCTTCTGCTTCCTCAGAAAGCAGCAACATCGCCAATATCAATGTAGATTTTAGAAAGGGTGCCAATAATACGGGGATTGTTGAAATCAATCCGGCTGGATACCGTGGCAATCCCGACATTAAACAACACAACGATCGCTTGGTTATTCTTTTCAAAAACAACCAAATCCCTATTGCTGCCCAGCGAAATTTTGATGTAACGGATTTCAGTACTCCTGTCCGCACGGTAAGTTTACGCCGCCTGGGTAACGATACGGAAATCACCATCCGTACACAGGGCAACTGGGAATACAAAACCAGCCAAAGTGCGGGACGCTATATGCTGACCATCTCACCCAAAACCGTTGTAGCCGAGTCCGGCAGCGATCGCCGTCAGCGAAACTTCAATGGAAAACGTATTTCTCTAGATTTTCAAGATGTTGAGGTGCGAACCATCCTGCAAATTTTGGCCAAAGAATCTGGTATGAATATCGTTGCCAGCGACAGCGTTTCTGGCAAAATGACTCTATCTTTGAAAGAAGTACCCTGGGATCAGGCTTTAGATTTGGTCATGCAAGCGCGAGACTTAGACTACCGTCGCAATGGTAATATTATCAATGTTGCGCCACGACAAGAATTGGTTGATAAAGAAAGAGCCGTTCTAGAGGGACGCAAAGCAATTGACGAACTGGGAGCACTCCACTCCCGAACCTTCCAATTACGCTACAAAGATGTCAACGAATTCCGCAAAATTTTGAACATCAGCGACGCCGGAGGATCGTCGAACTCGAATGACCGTAATTCTCTTTTAAGCAGCCGGGGCAGCGCTGTTATCGATCCGGCAACCAACACGCTCATCATCAAGGACAATGCCAATGTAATCAAACAGTTTGAAGATTTGATTGCCCAATTGGACGTGCCCGCCCGCCAAGTGATGATTGAAGCACGTATTGTGGAAGCTGATGACGGCTTTTCCCGCGCACTGGGCGTGCGTTTCGGATTCGGTAGCGAAAACGGAGGCACCAAAATAGGAGGACGTGCTTCAGGATCACTGGGAGATTTCGGTAGCAGCCGCTGGGGCATTCCCAATGTCAATTTGCCCATTAGCAGTCCGACTTCCGCTATTTCTGTCATCAAAAGTTATGCAACAGGCGCTTTGGGTTTAGAACTCCAAGCAATGCAGGAACAAAATCGCGGCAAAATTATTTCCAGCCCTCGTGTGCTGACCCAAGACCGCAAACAGGCTACGATCAAATCAGGTACGGAAATTCCGTATCAAGAAGCCACTTCTAGCGGAGCCACCAGCGTGAGCTTTAAAGAAGCCGTATTGTCCATGATTGTGACACCGCAAATCACACCTGATGGCAATGTAATCATGGACATCCAGCTGAATAAAGATTCGGTTGACAGGAACTGTAGTGTACAAGGCACCCCCTGTATCAGCACCAAAGAGCTGAATACCAAAGCTATGGTAGAAGACGGAGGCACCATCATCTTAGGTGGTATTTACGAAGAAGAAAATTCAACCGGCGAGTACAAAGTGCCTTTGTTGGGTGACATTCCGGTAATCGGCAACCTGTTCAAAAGCACAACCCGTTCCAATACCAAACGCGAGTTGCTGATTTTCTTGACCCCCCGCATTATGGGTGGGGAAGGCAATGTTTTGCGTTATTAATAACTGAGGTCGCTTTTTATTGAGTGATTCGGTTACAATGCCTGCTATGAAACACATAGCAGGCAATATTTTTTTAATCGGCTTAATGGGGGCAGGCAAAACCACCCAAGGGAAACGCTTGGCGTCTTTATTGCATTATCCCTTTATCGACAGCGATCAAGAAATAGTGCAACGCACCGGTGTCAGCATTGCCACCATTTTCGAACTAGAAGGAGAAAACGGCTTCCGCAACAGAGAAACAGCGGTAATCGATGAATTAAGCCGCCGTCTCCCCGTCGTTCTAGCTACCGGAGGCGGTGCGGTATTACGCGAAGAAAACAGAGGCTACCTGAAATCCCGGGGTACCGTTGTCTATCTGCACGCCGTGCCCGAAGTACTCTACCAACGGGTGAAAACAGACAAAAGCCGGCCTTTGCTTCAAGTGACAGACCCCTTAGGTAAATTAAGCGAGCTATATCGGCAGCGCGACCCTCTGTACCGCGACACCGCCCACATCGTAGTCAATGTGACGGCCCAACAACCCTGCCAACAGGCCACCCGCGATTTGCTTCTACAACTGAAACAATATTTTGCCTCAAAGATATGATACAAACACTCGACGTACACACCCCGGCGCACAGCTATCCCATTTATATCGGATCCGGTTTGATCAGTCATGCGGCAGATTATCTCCGCCCCCATCTGGGTAGTCGCGCCGCCATCATCACCAACACCACTGTCGCTCCTCTCTACCTGCAAGCAATCGAAACCGCCTGCCGCCAACTCGACACAGACTGTTTCAGCATCATTTTGCCGGATGGCGAAGCATACAAAACCGCAGAATCACTCAACCATATTTACACCAGTCTTTTAGAGAACCATGCCGACCGTCAAACCACCATTCTGGCTTTGGGCGGCGGAGTCATCGGCGACATGGCAGGTTATGCTGCCGCCACATATCAACGTGGCATCCCCTTTGTTCAAATTCCCACTACCCTGCTGAGTCAGGTCGATTCCTCTGTCGGCGGTAAAACCGGTATCAACCATCCGCTGGGCAAGAACATGATTGGCGCCTTTTATCAACCGCAAGCCGTCATCGCCGACACAGACTGCTTGCGCACCTTGCCGGCACGAGAGTTTTCCGCCGGCATGGCAGAAGTGATCAAATACGCCTTGTTGGGCGATGCAGAATTCTTGTCTTGGTTGGAAGAGCACACGCCGGCCATCATGCAGCAGCAGACCGACTTGCTGGCCCAAACCATTTACCGTTGCTGCCAAATGAAAGCCGACATTGTCGGCCAAGACGAAAAAGAAAAAGGCATCCGCGCCCATCTCAACCTTGGACATACATTCGGTCATGCCATCGAAGCCCAAATGGGCTACGGCAACTGGCTGCATGGCGAAGCTGTAGCGGCCGGCATGGTGTTGGCCTGCCGTTTGTCGGAGCACAAAGGCTACCTGAAAACATCAGATACCCAGCGCGTTATCCGTTTGCTGCAAACCGCCGCCCTGCCCGTCTGCTCGCCTAAATTTGATGCCGGCACTTGGCTGGCCCACATGCAGCACGATAAAAAAAACCAAGCCGGACAAATCCGGCTGGTGATTTTGCAAAAACTGGGACAAGCCACCGTAGAAGCAGGCTTGAACCGGGAAACCATGCAAGCGCTGTTGCAGGACGACTAGTCTAGTTTTCAGGTAGCCATCATTTCATCTATCGCCTTAGTTGACATATAAGTTGATATTTTTAAGCGATACACGTCCCTAGATAAAACACAGCTGCTCAGTCATCTAGGCTACCTGAAAACAAAAGCGACTCTCTCAGATAGTCTGCCACAACCCGTTAATCTTCAGTGCCTTCTTTATGAATGCCGATCTGCAAAAGCAACTCAACATCACCGATGCCACAGTAAAAAAACTGGCCAAACTACATATTCACACGGCTTGGGATGCAGTTTTGCATCTGCCTTTGCGCTACGAAGACGAAACCCACCTGACCCCCATACGAGACGCCCCCATCGGGACATCCTGCCAAGTAGAAGGCATGGTGCTGCACCAAAACCTCCAATTCAGGCCGCGCCGACAACTGATCGTGCAGATACGCGATGCATCCGGGAGCGTACTGCATCTGCGCTTCCTGCATTTCTACCCCAGCCAACAAAAGCAAATGGCAGTAGGCAAAACCATCCGCGCCATCGGTGAAATCCGACACGGTTTTTTCGGCGATGAAATAGTGCATCCGAAAATTCGCGAGGCCACACATAGTCTCGCCGAAAGCCTCACGCCCATCTATCCCACCGTAAACGGTCTCAGTCAATCCACTTTACGCCGCATCATCCGCAAGGCCCTGGAAATCTTGCCCTTAAGCGACACTCTGCCAGAAAACCTGCGCACTGCATTGCATCTTCCGCCTCTTGCCGACAGTCTGCGCCTACTCCACACACCACCACCCGAATACAGTCCGCACCAACTTCATAACCGCGCATTGCCTGCTTGGCAACGCCTCAAATTTGACGAACTATTGGCTCAACAACTTTCCATGCAACTGGCTCGCAAAAAGCGACTTTCCGGCAATGCCATACCGCTACGCGGAAACGGTCGTCTGTACCACTGTTTAATCAATAGCTTGCCTTTTACCCTGACGCCTGCCCAACAGCGTGTCTTAACAGAAATTCAAAATGATTTATCCCAGCCTCATCCGATGCACCGCCTATTACAAGGCGATGTTGGCAGCGGCAAAACCATTGTGGCAGCACTCTCTGCCCTGAGCGCATTGGAAGCAGGAGCACAAGTTGCCGTCATGGCACCTACCGAAATCTTAGCCGAGCAGCACTATATGAAATTTAAGCAATGGCTGGAGCCTCTTGGGATAACGGTTTCTTGGCTTTCAGGTAACCTGAAGAAAAAAGAAAAAGATCAAGTCAAAACTGCTTTGGCAGATGGCCATGTTCATTTGGCCATCGGTACCCATGCCTTATTTCAAGAAGACGTGGCTTTTCGACAGCTGGGGCTGGTTATCGTGGACGAGCAACACCGCTTCGGGGTCGAACAACGCTTAGCTCTCAAAAACAAAGGGCGCGACGTCCATCAATTAATGATGTCTGCCACGCCAATACCGCGCACTTTGGCGATGAGTTTTTTTGCCGACTTGGATGTTTCCGTCATTGACGAACTGCCTCCTGGACGCACCCCCATTCAAACCCGCCTGGTTAACAGCGCCCGACGGCATGAAGTGGAAGGCCTCGTTTTAGCTGCCTGCCAAAAAGGGAAACAGGCATATTGGGTCTGCCCGCTGATTGAAGAAAGTGAAATATTACAATTACAAACTGCCACAGAAACCCAAGCCGAGCTACAAACAGCACTGCCGCAATTAAAAATCGGTTTGTTGCATGGAAAAATGAAATCTGGAGAAAAGGCGGCAGTAATGGGAAATTTTGCCTCAGGCAAAATAGACGTACTGGTAGCCACGACTGTCATCGAGGTGGGCGTAGATGTGCCCAATGCCGTTTTAATGGTCATCGAACATGCTGAGCGCATGGGCTTGGCACAACTTCACCAACTGCGCGGCCGAGTGGGCCGTGGTAAAGACACCAGCAGTTGCGTATTGTTATTCAGCGAACCATTGAATGAATTAGCCAAAGCCCGGTTAAAAGTGATCTACGAACACCAAGACGGCTTTGAAATCGCCCGTCAAGACTTGAATATCCGCGGACCGGGTGAGTTACTGGGCGCCCGACAGAGTGGTGTACCCATGTTGCGTTTTGCAAGCTTGGAAGAAGACATCAATTTATTAGAAACTGCACGTCAGCTGGCTCCCAAACTTATCCGCCATGACTCCCTAACCGTAACTGACCATTTGTCACGCTGGCTAAGCAAGCGCGAAGAATTTTTAGGCACATGAAGGAACTTGAAGCACAAGGTTCTCGAACATGTTCAAAGTTATGAATTGATTCTCGTACAACCGGATTTATTACTAGCGGCTGCCATGCTTGGGCACTCAAACACCTGCCCTGCCGCTGTAATATACAAGGACTTCGTAAATCCTGATCTATTTGGTTTTAAATAAATGTAAAAGGTATTAATGTCACCGCCAGTCACTACGGCTTGTAATTGATAATTTCCATCAGCAACCGTGCGTTTTCCGTTTACTAAACTGTTTAATCCAGTAACGCTATAAGTCGGTAAATTTTTTACCTTACGCTGTCTCATCTCAGCTACCAATTCAACTAATTCATTTTTAGCAGTTGCCAAATTTGTTCGCTCGACGTAATGAGAATAAGAGGGTACGGCAATAGCGGCGAGGATACCGATAATTGCCACTACTATCATCATTTCAACTAAAGTGAAACCGGCAGCAATAGTGAAACCGACAGCAATATTTTTCCTGGTCTTAAAGATATTGTCTTTCATGCTCAATCTGCCTATTCCAAAGCCTACCGATTATTCGTATATTCAACATAAGATTCTAAAGTCACCACCGTATTTGCATTTTGTCCCCAAGCTCGTGCTGTAATCCGGTAAATTGCTTTACTCTCCAGAGGACTACCCAAACGCTCGACCACATAACAAGAATTATTAGTTTTCGATGAGCCATTGGAGCATTCAACTTCCGCTCCCCCTGGAACCAAAATACCTTGGTCCCAGATTGGCTTGCCGCGCTGCTCAGCCACATTACCTTTACATAGACCGTTAACACAACTCGGAGTGCCGCCGCTTACATCAAAATCAGCATGCGTATGGTTAACAATAAAGTGTTCCCCATCTGCTAAAGCCGCCTCTGCTTTAGAGAATGCAAACTTCCTGTCCGCATCATTTGAACTGATACGCATTTCTGTATTGGTAGATTGCATGCTGGCGATAACAATAAATGCGATGACAAGCATCATGATCAGAACAATAAATAAGGTAAACCCTTGAGGTTTATTTTTTACAACCCGGCACATACATTGCCTCCCCGCACATTGGCTCTGATTAGATATTCGTTAAAACGACCGTGGGTTTGATCATTATTTGACAATTGCAAGCGCAATTCTAATATTGCAGGCATAGAAGATACCCGTCCTATGGCCGGATTATTTTTTAAATTAATATAACTATCACTAAATGTAGCTTCAGTATTAGTACCACACCCCGCATAAGTAGTTGTAATATCCATACCATGAATATTCGCTACCAAAAGCTGTGGGCCTTGCCACTCACCGTTTGGAGCCAGAGTAAATCGATATAGCCCCATCGAACCCGTGTCATCAACACCAGCAACCCTACCTATGGCATAAGCGTTTACATGTAATTGAGAAAGTGTTGTTTGCGGCGTATAAAAAATCAAATCGTCGTTAGTCAGCGTATCTTGCCTTGGTAAGGCTCCGTTCACTCTCACATCACCGTTACTCACAGTTACGCCATCAATTTCCATTTTAAAACATGAAGCTAATGCAACCCTACCTCCCGCTGCCGCCCAAGCAGCCACATTACTACTTGTTGAAACGGTAGCCGAACCGCTTACAGGTTCCGGATTAATACCATACGAAAAGACCAGCGGATCTCCTAACAGCTCAAAACTATTTTGATTGAAAGCCGAACGAACATTGTTGATATTAAAAACGCTTACACCAGAAAATTTTTCATCTCCCAGCTGCAGTTGCAAACCTTTAGCAGAATCATTGATACCAGGAAAAGACTTTTGCTCTAAGTTTCCCAGATTGAAGCAACCAAATGAACCTGCCATCCGAGCATCTCGAATAATCATTTCTGCTGCTGCACGCAAATCTTGTTGTGCGGCCAGACGATTCTCTGAAGTACGCTTCATAGTATTGGTAATAGTGTAGGTAGTACCGATTGCTAACAAAACAATGATCCCCAAAGAGCTGGCTACCAAAAATTCAATTAAGGTAAAACCTTTGTTCGAATTGAAACCTAGCTTGCAGGCTGCAATACTTTTATTAACCCTTTTATGACGAAGCAGCATTATTAGCTCCCCACTTGTAAGCTATAAGAAAAATCAAACGTATCGTTGTCGTTTACTTCTTTCCAAGCAACAGTAACCGTACCATCCTTGCCAATAGTGTAAGTAATGGTGCTCGCACCTGGCAAAGCTCTTCTTAAGTCGGCTTCAAAATTATCTCGATGACAATTAATAACCGACGCACGTGCTCCACTGCACTTTGTGATATTCGTAGAACCAGATAAATTTAGATTGCCACTTTTCTCATAACCGGTATATCTGGTCACATCTTGCGGTTGTGTTCTAATATCTGGATTGGAAAGCATCCCTTCCGCTAAATTTTGCACTGCCTGAGCAACTCTGGTTTGCATCTCTGCCTCCCTAACAGTACCCACCGACTTCAATTGAGCCAGCATTAAAGCCATGATGCCAAAAGCCATGATAAATACAGACACCAATACTTCTAATAAGGTCGCACCTTGAACTCTCTTATTATTCAGAATATTTTTCTTGTTCTTTTTCATCTCCAGCACCTATGCAATGTTTATATGTGAATAACAATTTATCTCTATTAATTTTTTGAAAAAGCACAGCTCTGACCATAGTCGGAAGAAGTCAAATTAGATAACCTGGACTTTTCCACATTACCCTTACATGTTACTGCTCTACCGCCAGGAGCCAACAAAGTCATTCTTGCCTGAGTATTGTCAGAAGCTACAATCCTTACGTAATTCTGAAAGAATTGATATGGAACATGGGTACCATTTTTTTTACCAACACCGAAACTACCATTAGGCAAGAAAATAAAACGATCCATCTCTTGTGGATTTTGTAAATCCAAACCTAAACCTCTTATTTCAATACTGGTATCACCGTCAATCAATACTGAACGTAAATCAATATCCTGATTGGCTGTCGTGATGCTGCTTTCATAATCAGAATTACCATTACTGTCTACGAAAGCCAAGATCGATTGCCCTCCCGACTGATCGCAACCATTATTGGGTTTTCCGTCACTCTTCAAAGTAACCCCGCCACATACAACAACCGGTTTATTCAAGCGGACAGCCTCAGCACGAGCAAATTGAAAAAGGGTTGTCACTCGGTCAATCCTATTAGCCAATCTCTGCCCGGCAATAAAACTCTGCATACTGGGAAAAGCAATGGCCGCCATAATGCCGATCAGAGTGACCACAATCATCAGCTCAATCAAGGTAAAACCGCTTTGTTTTTTTAATTCTTTATTCATGGCCTTATATTCTTTGAATGATTCAAATCAAATTTGAAACTTTGAAGGAAAGGATGCAATATACCGCTTTCAGGTAGCCCATCACTCCGGCTATTCTTCGCCTGAAAAATAAACATGCTCCGATCTGACCGCATTGTCAAACTTACTGAACTGCCCCATAAACACCAAAGGAATTTTGCCGGTAGGCCCGTTACGGTGTTTGCCAATAATGCACTCAGCCATGCCTTTTAATTCGGTATCAGGATGGTAATACTCATCCCGATACATGAACATAATCAAATCGGCATCTTGTTCGATCGCACCTGACTCACGCAGATCCGACATCATCGGGCGTTTATCTGTCCTGGACTCTACCGTGCGAGACAACTGGGATAAGGCAATAATGGGGATATTCAGTTCACGGGCCAAAGATTTCAGAGAACGGGAAATCTCCCCCAGTTCGGCTGCCCGATTGCCGGAATGGTTGCTGTTTCCGCTCATCAATTGCAGGTAGTCAATCACCACCAAGCCGAGCCGACCCTTATGCCTACGAGCCAACCTGCGCACGCGAGCACGGACTTCCAATGCGTTTAAGCCGGGCGTTTCATCAATAAAGATCGGGGCATCCGCCAGTTTGCGGACAGCATCACCCAACCTCTCCCAATGCTCGTCCTGCAACTGACCGGTTTTAAGCAGATGCTGGTCCAGCCTCCCAACCGAACCGAGCATCCTCATTACCAGCTGCACCCCGCCCATTTCCATGGAGAAAATGGCTACGGGCAGGTGCGTGCTGATAGCGACGTTTTCCGCAATATTCAGTGAAAAAGCCGTTTTGCCCATTGCCGGCCTACCGGCAACGATGATGAGATCGCCTCCGTGCAAACCGGCAATTTTTTTATCCAAATCAATAAAGCCAGTGGGAATTCCGGTTACATCATCCTTATTCTCACGCGAATAAGCTTTATCGATATTGCTGACGGCTTCTTTCAGCATGGCAGGCATTTCCAGAAATTCGCTCCGGCCGCGGCTGGTGCTTTCGGCGATTTGAAAAACTTTGCTTTCCGCCTCGTCCAGCATTTGTTTAACATCCCTGCCTTGCGGATTGTATGCATTCCTAGCAATCTCTGTGCCAACCTGAGCCAGCTGGCGCATGACGGAACGGTCGCGCACGATTTCGGCGTAACGCGCAATATTAATGGCAGAGGCTATGTTTTGCGCCAAATCCACCAAATAACCGAAACCGCCCGCCTCTTCCAGCACTTCTTCCCGCTGCAGCACCTCTTCTACCGTAATCGTATCGGCAGGCCTCGAGTGCTCGGCCAGCTGGGCGATGGCGCGAAAAATCAGGCGGTGTTCGTAACGGTAGAAATCATCCTCCCGCACCACGCCCGCCACCCGATCCCAAGCAGAAGTATCCACCATCAAACCGCCCAAAACCGCCTGTTCCGCCTCTACGGAGTGCGGCGGCAGAGCAAGATGCTCGTTGGTTTGATCCAAGGTATCCGTGTCCATATAATTTATACGCTGCAGCAAACAATAAAAAACAATTCTAACATTACAGCTATTGAATTACCGCTTCAAAAACCCATATACTCTTCCCCACAGCGGAAACTCCGCTGTTTTTAATGACGATATACACCACACCGCCACAGGCTGCTTTCAGGTAGCCTTACGCCACTTTCAACACCAAAGGACATATCATGGAACACAAATTGCCTACCCTGCCTTACGCTTTAGACGCACTGGAACCCCATCTTTCCAAAGAAACTTTGGAATACCACTACGGCAAACACCACCAAACCTACATCACCAATCTGAACAACCAAATCAAAGGCACCGAATTTGAAAACCTGTCTTTGGAAGAGATTGTGAAAAAATCATCCGGCGGCGTATTCAACAACGCAGCCCAAACTTGGAACCACACCTTCTACTGGCTGGGCTTTACCCCAGAAGGCCAAGGCAAGCCCGCCGGTGAACTGGCTGCGGCTATTGACGCCAAATGGGGCAGCTTCGAAGCCTTCCAAGAAGCCTTCAACGCTTGCGCGGCCGGCACCTTCGGCTCCGGTTGGGCTTGGCTGGTGAAAACCGCCGACGGCAGCCTGGATCTGGTTTCCACCTCTAATGCCGCCACCCCCCTGACCACCGACAGCACTCCCCTGCTGACATGCGACGTTTGGGAACACGCCTACTACATCGACTACCGCAACAGCCGCCCGAACTACCTGAAAGGCTTTTGGGAAATCGTCAACTGGGACGTAGTGGCCGAGCGCTTCAACGGCTAAACCTCCACGATTGAGCCGCGCCTGAAGCGCCCAATCAAACAGGCTACCTGAAACATTTTCAGGTAGCCTGTTTGATTGCAGCCGTTGATATGACCGCAAACCGCCTGGCATTAGAGCAGATTGACAAAGATTGTCACAATCGCTGCCCTACATTTCTTTACACCAAGCTGGCATTTCGGTTTTAAGTTTTACCTCACCCCGTAATTCGGCTGCACCAAAGCACAAACCGAACGTTCGCGGCGGCTGCGGCGTTGGCGCCCCGGAATTTTGTGACAGGCTTGCGCCGGCTCGACTGTGTCTTTGTTCTTGCCTCCGCGACCGCCTTCTGCCGAGCGGCGGCCGCCCTCGCGCGTTGCACGGCGTTGCTGATCGACGGCCGGTTCTGCCGCTTGAGCGGGCTGTTTTTGCCACCAACGCGGCTCGAATCCTTCAATCCGCTCCACCGCCAAATCTTTGCCGATCAATTCTTTGATCGACTCGAACATTTTCTGCTCGTCTTCGTCCATCAAGGAAATCGCCACCCCTTCCGCGCCGGCCCGGCCGGTACGGCCGATACGGTGCACATAATCTTCCGCTTGGGAGGGCATCTCGTAATTGATGACGAAAGGCAGCTCAGCAATGTCCAAACCGCGCGCGGCCACATCGGTGGCCACCAACACACGGAGCTGACCGGCTTTGAAGTCGCTTAAAGTTTCCAAACGGCTCTGCTGGGATTTATCCCCGTGCAAAGCCGCCGCACTCAACTGACGCCGCACCAAATCGCGCGCCACCTGATCCACGCTCTGCTTGGTTTTGCAAAACACAATCACTTGATTCATGTTCAAATCCACAATCAAGCGTTCCAAGAGATTGCGTTTCTGCATGGTATCGATGGCGATAATGTGCTGCTCCACGTTGGCATTAGTGGTGTTTTGCGGCGCGGTTTCCACCTGCTCGGGCTGGGTCATAAAGTCTTGCGCCAATTTGCGGATAGGCGGCGAGAAAGTGGCGGAAAACAGCAGGGTCTGGCGCTGTTTCGGCAGCATCTGCATGATGCGGCGGATGTCGTCGATAAAGCCCATGTCCAGCATGCGGTCGGCCTCGTCCAATACCACGATTTCCACTTTGTCCAAACGGATGTTTTTCTGCTGCACATGATCCAACAGCCGTCCCACGGTGGCCACCACGATTTCGCAACCGCTGCGCAGGCTTTGGGTTTGCTTGTCCATATTGACGCCGCCAAACAAAACCGTATGCCGCAAAGGCAGGTTTTTGATGTAAGCCGAGGTATTTTGGTCGATTTGATCGGCCAATTCGCGCGTGGGCGTCAGCACCAGCATACGCACGGGGTGCATGGCCGGCGACGTGCTGGCATTGGCGTAACGCTTCAAGCGTTCCAAACCGGGCAGCATAAAAGCCGCCGTTTTGCCGGTGCCGGTTTGCGCGGCGGCCAGCAAATCGTGGCCGGCCAATATTTTCGGAATGGCGGCAGACTGAATGGCGGTCGGCTGCTCGTAGCCCTGCTCGCTTAAAGCTTCGGTAATTTCTGGGGACAAGCCCAAACTGGCAAAAGGATTCACTTCAATACTCCTCGCACCCGCTGCCTATGGCCGCAGGTGTCTTAAATCAAAACGCAATCAGGCCGGGCCGTCACGGGCTACCTGAATCAAGGATTCATTATTTATTCTCAGTGCATGTGGTCCAATACGGCCGGCATCATCAGGCATATGCGAGACCCCGACGTGTTTATTTCGAGGGCTACCTGAAAACACGTCTTCCAGATCAGGCCGTATTGTGCCTGAAAACCTAAGCAGGCGGTTACCAGCACACGGTCAAAGCCTTATTGCTTCCAAATTTCGGGGGGCGAATGCTGCAAATATTCCCGATCGGCAAACGTCGTCAGCAGCTGCGGTGCCAGCGCAATAAAAATCGCACTCAACAAGCCGGTGAGAAACGCTTCTCCCCAGGCAATAAAGAAAAACACCGGCAGCACGGATTCAAGCAGGGTGTCCGCATCAAACACGCCTGCGGCATACAAAAGCGTGCCGACGGCAACAGCCGCCAGAAAAATGCCTGCCGCGGCGGCCAAAAAGCCGTTGATGAAAATATAGACAAACACATTACGCGGCAGCCGTCGGCTGAACGAACGGGCCGCCGTGGTCACCAGCACCGGCGGCACCAGCGTGCTCAAGGCGGCAATGCCTGCGGCCGGCAGCCCCGACCAACCTTGCCATATCAGGGTATACAGCAACATCACTAAGGAAGCCAGCCACAAAGCCGCCGAACCGCCCAACATCAGCGTCAGCAAAGAAACGCCGAGCAGGTGGTACACCAAGCCGCCCATCTGGCCCGCCAAAGGAGCGGCGCGCAGGCTCCAGCACAAAGCCAGTGCCAGCATCGCGATGCCGGCCAAGCGGCTGTGCCGTTTCAAAGCCGGCCAAGCCCTCGGCGCAACCATGCCCAGTATTGCCAGCCAAACAAAAGCCGCCGCCCACTGCGCGGACGGCGCGAACCAAACAGCAGGAAAATTCATCTCACCCTGCCCCGTTCAGCGCTTGTTCACACTTCATTCACACCTGCCAATCGATTTCGCCCAAACCATGCTGCTTCAGGTAGCCGTTGGCTTGGGAAAAATGGCGGCAGCCGAAAAAACCGCGGTGGGCCGACAAAGGCGAAGGATGCGGCGCGGTGAGCACCAAATGCCGGCTGCGGTCGATGATGGCGCCTTTTTTCTGCGCATGGCTGCCCCACAGCATGAACACCAAATGTTCGCGCGCCTCGTTCAACACCGCCACCACCCGATCAGTAAACTGTTCCCAGCCCAAAGGCGCATGCGAATGGGCCTGCCCGGCCCGCACGGTCAGCACCGTATTCAGCAGCAAGACGCCCTGATCGGCCCACGACTGCAGGCAGCCGTGCTGGGGTATGCGAAAACCTGCGATATCCTGTGCCAACTCTTTATAAATATTGAGCAAGGAAGGCGGCACCGCCACGCCCGGACGCACGGAAAACGCCAAACCGTGCGCCTGCCCGGCACCGTGATACGGGTCTTGGCCCAAAATCACCACTTTCACGCCGGCAAATTCGGTGGCGCGGAAAGCATTGAACACCTCGGCCGCCGGCGGATACACCGTCATGCCTTGCTCGCGTTCGCGGCGTACGGTATCCAGAATCTGCTGAAAATACGGCGCCTGCTTTTCCGCACCGATGGCTTGCTGCCACGTCTGCATACACTTCCTTTGTTTCATTCACTGTTTTGTTTTCAATATCTTATCGCACCGTGACCGCAAGCTTTTCAGCTAGCCTGCTGAAGCACTTAGCGCGGCAGACGGCGAAGGCGACAAAGTTAGGCCGCCACTGTATCCCTTTCTGCTGCACTGCGCAAATCCGCCGCCAATGTTTCGCACACCGAAACAAAACAGCAAAATTTAAGCAGATATGAGTAAAAATCAGCCATACGATGAAATTATATTTCAATTAAACATTAATAGAAGAATTTAAATTTAAAATTTTTCAAAAATGAGCAATTAAAAAATGAAAAAATGCGGTTTTGACAACTTTTAATTTTATGCAAACACTAGCCAAACAAAAGCAAGCCTTGTTAGACTTGGCTCCGATTGCTGCACCGCAGCGGACACAGACCCACCGCCGATCCATTGAGGAGTCCAACCATGAGCGACTTAGACGCCCTGTTCCAAAAAATCAAACAACGCGACCCCAACCAGGCGCCCTTCCACCAAGCCGTAGAAGAAGTGTTTTCCAGCCTGGCGCCCTTTCTGGCCAAGAACCCGCGTTACACCCAACACAATCTGCTGGAGCGCATTGTTGAGCCCGAGCGCGTCATCATGTTCCGCGTGTCTTGGGTGGACGACCGAGGCCAAGTGCAAGTCAACCGCGGCTACCGCGTGCAGATGAACTCCGCCATCGGCCCCTATAAAGGCGGCCTGCGCTTCCACCCCACCGTAGATTTAGGCGTATTGAAATTCCTCGCTTTCGAACAAGTCTTTAAAAACGCCCTCACCACCCTGCCCATGGGCGGCGGCAAAGGCGGCTCCGACTTCGACCCCAAAGGCAAAAGCGACGGCGAAGTGATGCGCTTCTGCCAAGCCTTCATGACCGAACTTTCCCGCCACATCGGCGCCGATTTGGACGTGCCGGCAGGCGACATCGGCGTGGGCGGCCGCGAAATCGGCTACCTGTACGGCCAATACAAACGCATCCGCAACGAATTCGCCTCCGTGCTCACCGGCAAAGGCCTTACTTACGGCGGCAGCCTGATCCGCCCCGAGGCCACCGGCTACGGCACCGTCTATTTTGCCGACAGCATGCTGAAAACCCGCGGCCAAAGCTTCGGCGGCAAAAAAGTGGTGATTTCCGGCTCCGGCAACGTGGCCCAATACGCCGCCGAAAAAGCCATCCAGCTCGGCGCCAAAGTACTGACTGTTTCCGATTCCAACGGCTTCGTCAAATTTGCCGACAGCGGCATGAGCGAAGCCCAACTGGCCGCCTTGATCGAGCTGAAAGAACGCCGCCGCGAACGTTTGTCGGTTTATGCCCAAGAACAAGGCCTGGAATACTTTGCCAACCAAAAACCCTGGCAAGTACCCTGCGACATCGCCCTGCCCTGCGCCACCCAAAACGAATTGGATGAAAACGACGCCAAAGCCCTGCTCGGCAACGGCTGCTTCTGTGTGGCCGAAGGCGCGAATATGCCTTCCACCTTGGGCGCGGTGGAAGCCTTTATCCAAGCCAAGATTCTGTATGCGCCGGGCAAAGCCAGCAATGCCGGCGGCGTGGCCACTTCCGGCCTGGAAATGAGCCAAAACGCCCTGCGCCTGTCTTGGGACCGCGAAAAAGTGGACCGCCGCCTGTTCGACATCATGGCCAACATCCATGAAAACTGCGTGGCCAACGGCCAAGCCGACGGCTTCATCAACTATGTCAACGGCGCCAACATCGCCGGCTTCAAAAAAGTGGCCGAAGCCATGTTGGAACAAGGCGTGGTCTGAGCAAAACCCCATGCCCGCCTTCCCGCCCCGCCCGCCGCGGCGGGGCTTTTTGCGTGGCGGCAAAACGCCTTTTTGAGTAGAATCACGCCCGTTTTCCCCTTCTGATACGGAGCCCCGTCATGTCCAATCTTTCCTCTTTCCTCCAACAGCACTTGGCCGAACACAGGCTACCTGAAAGCTTGGGCAGCGTGGTCGCCACCCTCGCCGAAGCCTGCCGCAGCATCAGCGGCCAAGTAAGGCTCGGCGCGCTGGCCGGCGTGTTGGGCGAAGCCGGCAGCGGCAACATCCAAGGCGAAGCACAGAAAAAACTGGACGTCATCGCCAACGATATGCTGATTCAGGCTCTACGCGCCAACCCCGCCGTGGCCGGCCTCGCCAGCGAAGAAGAAGACGATTTCGTGCCGGCTGATGAAAACGGCCGCTATCTGGTGCTGTTCGACCCGTTAGACGGCTCCTCCAATATTGATGTCAATATTTCGGTCGGCACCATTTTCTCCGTATTGGAAAAACCGGCCGGTGCGCTGAGCACCCAATCCTTCCTGCAAAGCGGCCGCTTTCAGGTAGCCAGCGGCTATGCGCTGTACGGCCCGCAAACGCTGCTGGTGCTGTGTCTGAAGCACGGCGTGTTTGTGTTCACCCTGAATGCCGAAGGCGAATTCATCGCCACCCAATCCCTGCCCCAAGTGCCCGCGCAAACCAAAGAATTCGCCATCAATATGTCGAATCAGCGCCATTGGCAGCCGCCGGTACAGCAATACATCGCCGAACTTTTGGCCGGCGACACCGGCGTGCGCGGCAAAAACTACAATATGCGCTGGGTGGCCAGCATGGTGGCCGAAGTACACCGCATCCTGATGCGCGGCGGCCTGTTTACCTACCCGCAAGACGCCCGCGATCCGGCCAAACCGGGCAAGCTGCGCCTGATGTACGAAGCCAACCCTTTGAGCCTAATCATCGAGCAGGCCGGCGGCGCCGCCACCGATGCCCGCCAGCCCATGCTCGACATCCAGCCCGACAGCCTGCACCAGCGCGTGGCCGTGGTCTTGGGCAGCCGCGAAGAAGTGGATTACCTCACCCGCCTGCATCAAAGCTGACCCCGCATCCTCCTGCCCGACAGGCTACCTGAACGCTTTCAGGTAGCCTGTTTCGCTGGGCCGTTTCCGCACAGCGGGCGGTAGCTTTTTCCCCGCTAAGGCTTTAGAATAACGCCGCCGCAAACTGCGGCTTTTTATGATGCGGAGACAACCATGAAATCTTGGATACCCCTGCTGCTGGCCGCCGCCCTGCTCGGTGCCTGCTCGCCAGAGGTCAGCAAGCCGGATTCGGCCGCCCAAACGGCCCGCTCGGGCCAAGCCGCGCCGAGCCTGCCCGAGTTCTCCGCCCCCTCGGCCGCCGAAGCAGAGCAAGCCGCCTTCGAATACACCCCCGCATCCGCCAAACCAGCCCTGTATTTTACCGCCGGCGGCCAGCCCGCCGAACAGGCTTCAGCCGGCGGCTTCTACCGTGAAATCCTCGGCCAAACCGCCGACGGCCGCTTGGTGGTGCAAGACTTTTACCAAGACATTGCCAAGCGGCAAACCGCTCCCTTTGTTTTGACCGCCGGTGCCGAGCTGAAAGACTTCTCCACTGATGTCATGGACAGCAAAGGCGTGTGGTACCGCCCCGACGGCTCGCTGTTTTATCTGCAGGACTACCGCAACGGCAAAGAAACCGGCCCCGCCACCTATTACGAAGACGACCTGCCGCTGATGCAGACCCACGACATGGGCCTGCGCAGCCTGTTTTTCTACCACGACGGCAAGCTGATGGCCGAGTTGCGGGTGCAAAACCCCGAATCGGCAGACATGGAGCAAACCCTCACCCTGTTCCGCACCGACGGCAGCGCCATCCTGCGCGCCGTCACCCGCGGCAGTGCAACCGTTGCCACCGAAGCGTGGGATGCCGCCGGCCAAGCCGCACCCATGGAAGCCACCCGCATGGAAGGCACGCCGCTGCTGGATCGGGTGGAGGAACTGCAAACCAACTTCGTCCATACCGTCAACTTTGTGATGGGCGAGCCCGAAGCCGCTTCATCGGCCCGCTAAATCTGTTATTTCAGTCCGTTATATAAAGGAAACATCATGTCCCAATTCGACGTTGTTGTCATCGGCGCCGGCCCCGGCGGTTATATCGCCGCCATCCGCGCCGCCCAGCTGGGTTTCAAAACCGCCTGTATCGACGCGGGCGTCAACAAAGCGGGCGATGCCCCGGCTTTGGGCGGCACCTGCCTGAATGTCGGCTGCATTCCCTCCAAAGCCCTGTTGCAGTCTTCCGAGCATTTCCATGCCGCCCAACACGATTTTGCCGAGCACGGCGTTCAGGTAGCCGGCGTGTCTTTTGATGCGGCCAAGATGATCGAGCGCAAAGACGGTATCGTCAGCAAACTGACCGGCGGCATCACCTTCCTGTTTAAGAAAAACAAAGTGGAAAGCCTGCACGGCAAAGGTTCGTTCAAAGGCAAAAACGGCGATTTGTGGCAGATCGAAGTGGACAACCGCGGCGAAAAAAGCATGGTGGAAGCCAAGCACGTGATCGTGGCCACCGGTTCCGTGCCCCGTCCGCTGCCGCTGGTTGAAGTGGACAATGTGAACGTATTGGACAACGAAGGCGCACTCAACCTCACCGAAGTGCCGAAAAAACTCGGCGTCATCGGCTCCGGCGTCATCGGTTTGGAAATGGGTTCGGTGTGGAAGCGCGTGGGCGCCGAAGTCACCATTCTGGAAGCCGCTCCGGTCTTCATGGGCGCGGCCGACCAGCAAATCGCCAAAGAAGCGTTTAAGATTTTCACCAAAGAACAGGGCCTGAACATTGAATTGGGCGTGAAAATCAACGAAATCAACAACAACGCCGACGGCGTCACGGTGAAATACGAGCTGGGCGGCGAAGCCAAAACCGAAACCTTCGACAAACTGATCGTGGCCATCGGCCGCGTGCCCAATACCGAAGGCCTGAACGCCGAAGCCGTCGGCCTGGCCAAAGACGAGCGCGGCTTTATTCAAGTGAACGAGGTGTGCCAAACCAATCTGCCCAATGTTTGGGCCATCGGCGACGTGGTGCGCGGCCCGATGCTGGCCCACAAAGCCAGCGACGAAGGCGTGGCCGTGGCCGAACGCATTGCCGGCCAACAGCCGCACTTGGATTTCAACACCATCCCGTGGGTAATCTATACCGACCCCGAAATTGCCTGGGTGGGCAAAACCGAAGAGCAGCTGAAAGCCGAAGGCGTGGCCTATAAAAAAGGCACTTCCGGCTTCGCCGCCAACGGCCGCGCACTGGGCCTGGGCAAAGCCAAAGGCACGGTAAAAGTGTTGGCCGATGCCAAAACCGACCGCATTTTGGGCGTGCACATGATCGGCCCGATGGTGAGCGAGTTGGTGGCTGAAGGCGTGATGGGCATGGAATTCAAAGCCAGCAGCGAAGACATCGCCCGCATCGTCCACGCCCACCCGACCCTGTCGGAAGTGCTGCACGAAGCCGCCTTGGCCGCCGACAAACGCGCCCTGCACGGCTGATAAGGGTTTGCCCATGCACACTGCATGGCGTGCATGGCGCCATTCAAACCGCTAACAGCGCAACAGGCTACCTGAAACCGGCTACACAACTTTCTGCGTAGCCGGTTTCAGGTAGCCTGCTTCTTATTTATTTGGCTGGTGGAGACCTTTGCAAAACCCTTAGATGTGGATGCAGTTCAAAGCGTAGCAGCGCAGCGAACGTGAACGCCAGGAATCCCCGTGGGACAGACATATCACATAGATAGGCAAGTGAGCGAGCAGCGCACAACGCAGAAATGCACCGCAGATGAGGGGTTTGCAAAGGTCTCTGGTGGTGACGCAAGCAGTTAAGGTTTCGGCTGCTGCATCATCTCCAGCACAATGCTGTTGAAACGCTCCAAATCCAACCAGCCGGCTTGGGCGAACAACAAAAGCACCACCAAGAGCACCGGCAGCATCAGTACAAAACCGGCCACATGCGCCAGCAACACTTTCCAGACACTGGTTTCGCTAAGCTTCACCAAGCCCAAAACGGTCACCGCAAACGCCCACATTTGCCACAGCATCACCAACCAGCCCAACTCGGGCAGATACAGCAGCAGCAGGCCGGGCACCACCAGCATTTCAGAAGCCAGAATATAGCCGGCAAAATTGTGCTTCTGCTTGCCGTAATAACCGAGCACCACATTCGCCGCCCAGCTGAATACCGGCCATTTCAACACATGCACCGCAAACATCAGAGCGGCAATGCCGTATTCCTGCTGAAACCAAGGCGCCACGCCGGCCGCATTCACCGCGCCAATCACCAACAACGCGCCCACAATCACGGGCAGCGGATAAGCATACTCGGTCGCCGGTTTGAAATTCAGCCGCATCAGCCCCCAGGCATCGGCAATCAATCGATACATATCGGACACCGTTTCTTAAAAAGTATGGCCGGCCCGCCAAACACACCAGCAGGCCGGGATCGGGAGGACAAACAAATATCAGGGTTTCAGGTAGCCTCATCAAGGGCTACCTGAAACCCCGCCGTCCGCTGTTGGGTTAACGAATGCCGCTGCCGATGCGCGACATTTGGCTGATATTCATCCACACAAAAAAGGCTTTGCCCACCACCAACTTGTCGTCCACAAAGCCCCAATAGCGGGAGTCGGCGCTGTTGTCGCGGTTGTCGCCCAAAGCAAAGTATTTGCCGGGCGGCACCGTGCAGGCAAAACCGCTGCCGTCGGCTTCATAGCGGCAATGGTCGCCCAGACCGCTGTCGAAACCTTTGGCCGCCATTTCTTGGCGGAAACGCGCCAAAGTCGGCATGTGTACCGCCGGCACCCCTTCGTCTTTCAATACCTCAAAACGCCTGCCGTCCAAATCGGCTTGGAAACGCTCCGCTTCGCGCAATGCACCCGGCGTGAGGTCGTCGGGATAGCCGTGCAAACCCTGCGGCGTATCT
This sequence comes from Neisseria shayeganii, assembly GCF_014054965.1. Taxonomy (NCBI): domain Bacteria; kingdom Pseudomonadati; phylum Pseudomonadota; class Betaproteobacteria; order Neisseriales; family Neisseriaceae; genus Neisseria; species Neisseria shayeganii. The sequence goes on from NZ_CP059567.1 coordinate 1,375,715, forward strand.
TGCTCGGTTTTGCCGTTGACGGTTAACACTTTGTCGCGGTACACCACCTCATCACCCGGCAGGCCGACAATGCGCTTGACGTAGTTCATGCTCGGCTCGGGCGGATAATTGAACACCACCACATCGCCGCGCTCAATCTGTCCCACCGGAATCAGCACATTGTTGAGCACCGGCGTGCGGATGCCGTAAGCGAATTTATTCACCAAAATAAAATCGCCGGCCACCAAGCCCGGACGCATGGAGCTGGACGGAATCTGAAACGGCTCGGCCACAAAGGTACGCAGCACGAACACCACCAGAATCAGCGGAAAAAAACCGCCGATATAATCGCGAAAATGGTTGTTGTCGGCTGCTTTTTCTTGCTCTTCGCTTTGCGGGCGCGCCCGTTTGGCGCTCAGTTTCTGCCAGCCCCATACCAAGCCGGTGGCCACCACAAACAACAGCAAAACCGCCGTCAGACTCATCACAGTAGCCAATAAGCCGAAAGCACCCACCATCATCAGCAAATAGCCCCATTGCAGGCCGCTGCTCCACTCGCCGTCGTCCTGCCGCTGTTTGTTGCTGCTGAAAAACAGCACCAAACCCACCATCAGCGCACCGGCGGCGGCGATAATCATGTTTTGTCCCATTTATTTGTCTCCCACCTGCAAAATCGCCAAGAAGGCCGATTGCGGAATCTCCACATTGCCCACCTGCTTCATGCGGCGTTTGCCGGCTTTCTGCTTCTCCAACAGTTTTTTCTTGCGCGTGATGTCGCCGCCGTAACATTTGGCCAGCACGTTTTTGCGCAGCGCTTTCACGTTTTCGCGGGCGATGATTTGGCTGCCGATGGATGCCTGCACCGCAATATCGAACATCTGCCGCGGAATCAGCTCGCGCATTTTGGCCGCCAGTTCGCGGCCGCGGTGCACCGAGTTTTGGCGGTGCACAATCAGGCTCAAAGCGTCCACTTTTTCGCCGTTGACCATGATGTCGAGCTTGATCAAATCGGAGGGCTGGAATTCTTTAAATTCGTAATCCAAAGAGGCGTAACCGCGCGAGGTGGATTTGAGTTTGTCGAAGAAATCCATCACCACTTCGTTCATCGGCAGATCATAAGTGAGCATCACTTGGCGGCCGAGATACTGCATGTTTTTCTGGATGCCGCGCTTCTGGTTGCACAGCGTCATCACATTGCCCACATACTCCTGCGGCACCAGAATGGTGGCGGTGATGATGGGCTCCAAAATGGTTTCAATCGTGCCGATGTCGGGCAGCTTGGAGGGATTCTCCACCTCGATTTTGTCGCCGTTTTTGAGAATCACCTCATACACCACCGTCGGCGCGGTGGTGATCAAGTCCATATCGAATTCGCGCTCCAGCCGCTCCTGCACGATTTCCAAGTGCAACAAACCCAGAAAGCCGCAGCGGAAGCCGAAGCCCAAAGCCTGCGATACCTCCGGCTCGAATTTCAGCGAAGCGTCGTTCAGCTGCAGTTTTTCCAACGCTTCGCGCAGCGCTTCGTAATCGTGGCTTTCCACCGGATACAGGCCGGCAAACACCTGGCTCTGTACTTCTTTAAAGCCGGGCAGCGGCTCGGTGGCCGGGTTTTGCACCAGGGTCACGGTGTCGCCCACCTTGGCCTGCCCCAATTCTTTGACGCCGGTAATCAGAAAGCCCACCTCGCCGGCGCTCAGCTGCGGTTTGGCCACCGACTTGGGTGTGAACACACCCAGCTGCTCCACCTGCGTTTCGGCCTTGGTGGACATAAAACGCACTTTGTCTTTCAGCTTCAGCGTGCCGTTTTTGACGCGGATCAGCATCACCACGCCCACATAATTGTCGAACCACGAATCGATGATCATCGCCTGCAGCGGCGCGTCGGGGTCACCCTCGGGCGGCGGCACTTTGTTGACGATTTCTTCCAGCACGTCTTCCACGCCCAAGCCGCTTTTGGCCGAACAGGTAACCGCGCCCACGGCATCGATGCCGATGATGTCTTCGATTTCCTGCGCCACGCGGTCGGGGTCGGCCGCGGGCAGGTCGATTTTGTTCAACACCGGCACCACTTCCACGCCCAAATCGATGGCGGTGTAGCAGTTGGCCACGGTTTGCGCCTCCACCCCTTGCGAAGCGTCCACCACCAGCAGCGCACCCTCGCAGGCCGACAGCGAGCGCGACACTTCGTAGGAAAAGTCCACGTGTCCGGGGGTGTCGATGAGGTTGAGCCGATAGGTTTCGCCGTTGCGCGCGGTATAGTTCAAGGCGGCGGTTTGCGCTTTGATGGTGATGCCGCGCTCTTTTTCGATGTCCATCGAATCGAGCACCTGGGTGCTCATTTCGCGCATTTCCAAGCCGCCGCAATATTGGATAAAGCGGTCGGCCAAGGTGGATTTGCCGTGGTCGATGTGGGCGATGATGGAGAAGTTACGGATATTTTTCATGCAATATTCAAACAGTACGCTGATGCGCGCCGCCCGGCAAAACCGTGCGCCGCCATCGGAAAACGGGAACGAAAATAGCCGCGCATTGTAGCGGAAAAAAGCCAATCCCGCCACGCGCTTTCGGCGGGCGCCAACAAGCATTCAGGCTACCTGAAACGCTTTCAGGTAGCCTGAACCGGTGCCGCAGCGGCAGGCGCTTACGCCGCGCCCTGCTGCACTTTATCCACGGCCTCGGCCAACAAGGCAACCGTGCGCGGAATGTTTTGCAGTTTATCCAAACCGAACAGGCCGATGCGGAAGGTTTGGAAATCGCTTTCGCCGCATTGCAGCGGCACGCCGGCGGCAATCTGCACCCCCTGCTCCACAAACGCTTTGCCGCTCTGAATATCGGCGCGGTCGGTATAGCACACCACCACGCCCGGCGCTTCAAACCCCGGCGCCGCCACGCTGGCAAAACCTTTTTCCGCCAACATGGCGCGCACTTGGCGGCCCAATTCGGCCTGCGCCGCTTTTAATTCGGCAAAACCGACGGCACGCGCTTCCTGCAAAGTGTCGCGCAGGCGGATCAAGCCGTCGGTGGGCATGGTGGCGTGATACGCATGGCCGCCGTTCTCAAACGCCTGCATGATGTTCAGCCATTTTTTCAAATCCAAATCGAAACTGTCGGATTCGCTGTTTTCCACCGCCGCCACGCCTTCGGCGCTCAGCATCACCAAACCGGCGCACGGCGGGCTGCTCCAGCCTTTCTGCGGCGCGCTTAACAGCACGTCGATGCCCAAATCGCGCATGTCCAGCCACATACAGCCCGAAGCGATGCAGTCCACCACCAACAATGCGCCCACTTCATGCGCGGCGCGGCTGAGGCGGCGCAGGTAGTCGTCGGGCAGCATCATGCCGGATGCGGTTTCCACATGCGGGGCAAACACAATCTCGGGGCGGAACTCGGCAATCGCCGCTTCCACTTCTTCAATCGGCGCCGGCGCAAAGGGCTGGGCTTTTCCTGCGGCAGTAGGACGGGCCGCCAACACGCAGGATTCGGCCGCCAGCGCGCCTTTTTCCAAAATCTGCGTCCAACGGAAACTGAAAAAGCCGTTGCGCACAATCAGGCAGCGTTTGCCGCGTGCCAATTGGCGCGCCACCGCCTCCATGCCCGCCGTGCCGCTGCCGGGCACCACCACGGCGGCTTGGGCGGCATACACTTCTTTCAAGCCGGCCGCCAGCTCGCGCAACGCGGTTTGAAACTGTTGCGACATATGGTTTACCGCACGGTCGGTATAAACCACGGAATATTCAAGCAGGCCGTCGGCATCGGGATGCGGCAGTAAAGCAGGCATAACACGCTCCTTGTTCGGAAGGTCATCAGAATTGGGTCATTGTGGCCGATTGGCCGGCAAGATGCAAGGCCGCAGCCCGCCCTTGTCTGCCCTGCCTTGCGCCGATATACTGCGCTGCAACATCAGTTTCCGGAATTTTTACCATGCGCATCCTGCATACCATTAACGAGCTGCGCGAATGGCGCAAACAGGTTTCCAACGTGGCCTTTGTGCCCACCATGGGCAATCTGCACGCAGGCCATCTGGCCCTGGTGCGCGAAGCCGCCCGCCGTGCCGACCATGTGGTAGTGAGCATTTTCGTCAACCGCCTGCAATTCGGCCAAGGCGAAGATTTCGACCGCTATCCGCGCACCCTGGCGCAAGATGCGGAAAAGCTGGCCGGCGCTGGCGTGGCGGTGGTGTTCGCGCCCGACGAAACCGAACTGTATCCCAACGTCAGCCAACAATACAATGTGGAGCCGCCCCATCTGCAAAACGAACTGTGCGGCGCCTTCCGCCCCGGCCATTTTCGCGGCGTCGCCACCGTGGTCACCAAACTCTTCAACATCGTCCAGCCCGATGTGGCCTGCTTTGGCAAAAAAGACTACCAACAGCTGGCCATCATCCGCGGCATGGCCGCCGACCTCAATATGCCGGTGGAAATCGTGCCGGTGGACACCGGCCGCGCCGAAGACGGCCTCGCCCTCTCCAGCCGCAACCAATACCTCAGCGCCGAAGAGCGGCAAACCGCCCCCCAGCTCTACCGTGAGCTGCAGGCCGTTGCCGCCGCCATTGCCGCCGGCGAACGCGATTACGCCGCGTTGGAACAACAAGCCATACAGCGCCTGCAGCAGCAAGGCTGGCAGGTGGATTATGTGGAAATACGCCACGCCGACACCCTTCAGGTAGCCCATGTCGGCGACAAAGCCTTGGTGGTGCTGGCCGCCGCCCGCCTCGGCCATACCCGCCTGATCGACAACTTGGAAATCCATTTGGCTTAATACTTGTCGTCCACTCACCTGACCTGAGCACACACCTTCAATCCGCCGACAGGCTACCTGAAACACTTCCGCCCTTCGGAAACCGTTTCAGGTAGCCTGATTTTACCTGGCTCTGTCAGAAAACCGCCCGCCGTCCGTCTATTCAGGCACATCCATTTCTTCCCATGCGAGGTTGACCATGTTGAACCAAACCATCCGCAGCCTGTCTGCCCTGTTGCTGTGCGGCATACTTTCCGCCTGCTCCGGCACCGGCGGCCGCCCCGCCCCCGCGCCCGAAGCCGGCTTTGCCAACCGCCTGCACACCCTGCAAACCGCCGAAGGCAAACCCGTTTCCGCACTGCTCCAGGCAGACAAACCCACCCTGGTAAAATTTTGGGCCAGCTGGTGCCCCTTGTGCCTAGCCGAGCTGGAACACACCGCCCGCTGGCAGCAGTCACCCGAATTCGCCCAAGCCAACCTGATCACCGTCGCCTCACCCGGCTTTCTCGGCGAAAAACCCCAGCCCGACTTCGGCCAATGGTTCGGCAAACTCGATTACCCCGGCCTTCAGGTAGCCTTAGACGACGGCACCCTGGCCAAACAGGCCGGCATCGGCGTGTACCCCAGCTGGGTGTTGCTCTCGCCCCAAGGCGACATCCTGCGCGTGCACAAAGGCAGCCTCAACCAAACCCAAGCGCAAGCCCTGCTCACCCAACCCGATATCGACCTCGCCACCGTCGGCAAGCCCTATTTTCCCAATGCCCAAGGCCAAAGCCGGCCGGCAAACGTCAAAACCGTTTATCTGGCCGGCGGCTGCTTCTGGGGCCTCGAAGCCTATCTGCAACGCATTCCCGGCGTGGTGGACGCCGTATCCGGCTATGCCAACGGCCAAACCGAACAACCCAGCTATGAAGAAGTGATCCGCGGCAGCGGCCACGCCGAAACCGTGCGCGTCGATTACGACCCCGCCCGCCTCAGCCTCAACGACCTGCTGCGCTACTACTTCCGCGTGATCGACCCGCTCTCGCACAACAAGCAAGGCAACGACGTCGGCATCCAATACCGCACCGGCATCTACCACACCGACGAAGCCGACGTGCCCGTGATCCGCGCCGCCTTGGCCGCCGAACAGCAGAAATACGGCCGCCCCTTGGCCGTGGAAGCCGAAAAACTGCGCCACTTCTACCCCGCAGAGGATTACCACCAAGACTACCTGGTGAAAAACCCCAACGGCTACTGCCACATCGACATCAAACTGGCCGACGTGCCCTTAGAGGAAGCGGGCAGCACACCCGCCCCCAGCGGCCAAGGCTTTAACCCCGCCACCTATCGCAAACCCGACGATGCCACTCTGCGCCGCATCCTCACCCCCGAGCAGTATCACGTTACCCAAGAAGCCGGCACCGAATACGCCTTCAGCCACGAGTACGACCACCTGTTCGACCCCGGCATCTACGTTGACATCGTCAGCGGCCAGCCCCTGTTCAGCAGCCGCGACAAATACGATTCCCAATGCGGCTGGCCCAGCTTCACCCGTCCCATCCGCCCCGACGCCGTAACCCGCCGCGACGACTTCAGCTACCACATGCACCGCATCGAAGTACGCAGCAGTGCCGCCGATTCCCACCTCGGCCACGTCTTCGACGACGGCCCCAAAGACCGCGGCGGCCTGCGCTACTGCATCAACGGCGCCAGCCTGCGCTTCATTCCCGAGGCACAAATGCGGCAACAGGGCTATGGCGACTACTTACCCGATATCCGCTGACCCAATCCGCTTTTCAGGTAGCCTGAGACCTTTGCGAAACCCTCAGATGTGGATGCAGTTCAAGGCGTAGCAGCGCAACGAACGTGAACGCTAGGAATCCCCGTGGGACAGACATATCATCTAGATAGGCAAGTGAGCGAGCAGTACCCATAGGGCATAAATGCACAACGCAGAAATGCGCCGCAGATGGGGGTTTTGCAAAGGTCTCAGCCTGAAGCCCACAACGGCTACCTGAAAGCAAGGCACGCATAAACAAAAGGCACTTCATCGAAAATGAAGTGCCTTTTGTCTGCGGAAAAGTGTGGCTACACGGTCCAGATACCCCGCTCAACGCCATTCAAACTTCAACAGCCGCAGCAGCAAAAACAGGGTAATCAGGCTTACCAGCAGGTAAATGCTGCTGGAGGTGCCGTGCCAGGCGGCGAAGCTGCCGCCCACCCAATCGTGCAGCCAGTAGGTTTGTTTTTCCCGCAGGGCTTTGATTACCGGAGTAATCAAAAACTGGGAAGCGGCCAGCAGCAGCCAGGTAAAGGCCACGATTTTGCCGGTGTGGCTGCGTTCGTATCGGTGGCCTTGCGCAGAACGGCCGGCCAGATAAACCAAGCCCCACACCAGCAGCCCGGCGTAATTGACCACATCGAACAACACGCCGGCCAGATAACCCGCCTGCTGTTGCGGCAGCTGTTGAAACAACAGCGGCGCCACGCCGTAGCCGGCCAAAATATACGCACCAAACCACAAACACATCAGAAAAACCAAGAGCTTACTGAAAAACACGATAGACGCCTTTCTGCCGGAAAATGGAAACGCCCGCCAGTGTACCGCATTTGGGCGCAGACTTCAGGGAAATAGCAGTTTGCGGTACAATCGCCGCCTTTCTTTTCCGCCGCTGCCGCCATGTCGAAAAAGCCGAAACACGAACTCGAAAACAACAAATTAAACAAACGTCTGCGCCATGCCGTCGGCGACGCCATCAACGATTTCAATATGATTGAGGCCGGCGACAAAATCATGGTCTGCCTCTCCGGCGGCAAAGACAGCTACGCCTTATTGGACATTCTGCGCCAGCTGCAGGCCAGCGCCCCGATTGATTTCGAGCTGGTGGCGGTTAACCTCGACCAGAAACAGCCCGGCTTCCCCGAACATGTGCTGCCCGCTTATCTGGACAGCATCGGCGTGCCTTACCGGATTGTGGAAGAAGACACTTATTCGGTGGTCAAGCGCGTGATTGAAGAGGGCAAAACCACCTGTTCGCTATGCAGCCGCCTGCGCCGCGGCGTGCTCTACCGCGTGGCCAAAGAGCTGGGCTGCACCAAAATCGCGCTCGGCCACCACCGCGACGACATTTTGCAAACCCTGTTTCTGAATATGTTTTACGGCGGCAAACTGAAAGCCATGCCGCCGAAACTGGTATCCGACAACGGCGAACACATCGTGATCCGCCCGCTGGCGTATGTGAAGGAAAAAGACTTGGAGCGCTACGCCGAACTCAAGCAGTTTCCGATTATTCCCTGCAATCTGTGCGGCTCCCAGCCCAATCTGCAGCGCCAAGTCATCAAAGAAATGCTCAACGACTGGGACAAACGCTTCCCCGGCCGCATCGAATCCATGTTCTCCGCCCTGCAAAACGTGGTGCCTTCCCACCTGGCCGATACCGAACTGTTCGATTTTGCCGGCCTTACCCGCGGGCAAACCCTCAAACACGGCGGCGACTTGGCTTTCGACCGCGAAAACGTGCCCGTGCAATTTTCAGGTAGCCCGGAAAACGGCAGCACAGCCGAACCCCACCCGCGCAAAGTCATCAATATTCTGGCCAGCAAACCGAAATAACACCGCTATGCACCGTCTTGCCCCGCCTTTCGCCTTTATCGGCCTCCTGTTGCTGATCAATCTGCCGATTATTCTGCTGTCTTTTCTGATCCAGTTCAGCAGCGCCTTGCAGGAAGGCGGTTTCCGCACCGCGCTGATTGTGTGCGGCAGCCTGGTTTATGCCCTGAGCGCAGCGGGCATGGCATTCTGGTTTTGGCGCATTTACCGCCGCCGCACCCAGCCGGAGCACTTCGCCGCCCCCGCGCAAACGCCATCGGTCGGGCGCCAACTGCTTTGGTCAGCGGTCTATCTCGGCCTGCTACTGGCTTTATCTCCGGTGTATGAAGCCGTCTGCTCGGCACTCGGCCTGCCCGGCTGGGAAAACCTGGCCAACCAGCAGGCGCTGGAAGCCTTATTCAGGCAAATGCCGCTGTTGCTAGCTGTCCATTCGGTGCTGTTTGCGCCAGTGGCCGAAGAGTTGCTGTTCCGCGGCATTTTCTTCAGCGGCTTCGGCCGGCTGGAGCAGCGCGGCAAACGCTATGCCCTGCTGGCATTTTCTGCGCTGCTGTTCGCCGCGGTCCACGCCCTGCCCACCGAACCCGGCTTTCTGCTGTATTTCTGCATGGGCTGCGTGCTCGGCGGCGCTTATCTGCACACCCGCCAGCTGCGCTACCCGGTTCTCGTTCATGCCCTCAACAACCTACTCGGGATAGCCGCATTTTATTTCCCGCAACAATAAATAGCTTCTGCCGTCATTCAAGAGTCCTGATTCTGTTTGCTTACCTCAAGAAGCGGTGCCGGCCAATAAACCAAGGCTAGGTGCATTGATGTATTGAAAGCAGCCGCCATCAAGTCACACCAATGCCCTTTGCCCAGCCCCATCGCAACAGTGCGGCACGTGCGGTCGCAGAAGTCTCGTAAGGCAGACACATCAGATAAGTAGAGTAGGAATAGTTTTGCAAAAGCATCAGGCTACCTGAAACTTTTTCAGGTAGCCTGATGCTTATTCTGGCGCTCCATCACACAATCCAATGGTTGTAAGCCGAGACGATTTATCCTGCTCCGGGGTTCCGTTTACATCCCGCCTTGCTGCAAACGGGCAATCCGATCATCCAGCGAAGGATGGGTGCTGAGCAGCGATTTGAATTTGTCGCCGGCGATGCCCATCGCGGTCATCTCTTGCGGCAAACGGCTTTCGCTGCCTTTCAGGCGTTGCAGCGCGGCAATCATTTTCGGCGCGCCCACCAGCTTGGCGGCGCCGGCATCGGCACGGTATTCGCGCTGGCGGCTGAACCACATCACAATCAGGCTGGCCAGAAAACCGAACACCAGCTGCAACACCGAATTCACCAAAATATAAACGCCATAATTGCCCTGCTGGTGCCCACGTCCATCCCGAGTGCGGCCGGCGGCCACCACATTGGCAATCAGGCGGGATAAGAAGATCACAAAAGTATTCACCACGCCTTGAATCAGGGTGAGCGTGACCATGTCGCCGTTGCCGACGTGCGCCATTTCATGCGCCAACACGGCTTCCACTTCGTCGCGGCTCATGCGCTCCAGCAGGCCGGTACTCACCGCCACCAAAGATTTGTTGCGGCTGGCGCCGGTGGCGAAGGCGTTCGGCTCGGGCGAAGCATACACGGCCACTTCGGGCATTTGCAGATTCCATTGTTTGGCCTGCGCCTCCACCACCGCCAGCAGCCAAGCCTCGGTTTCGCTGCGCGGCTGGGTAATCACATAAGCGCCTACCGCACGCTTGGCACTGCTTTTTGAGGTAAACAGGGAAATCAGCGAACCGGAAAAACCGATCACGGCCGACATCAACAGCATGCCGTACATTTCTTGCGGATTAATGCCCAATAAGCCCAAGATCAGGCTGAGAACGAACAGAACGGCCAGATTGGTGGCCATAAAAAGAAAAATGCGTTTCACGGTATCTAAATTTCGGTAGCGGCCGGTGGCCGGGTTGTGTGTGAAAAATTCCGCGCCAACTGCCCGGAGACGAGAAGATGGCTGTTCAGCTGGCCTGGCAGGCGGGCTGTGGACGGATATTGTTATGCGGTACTGGCCGAACAGACCCAAGCAGCATCAATCCACTTGGGCGATGGTCTGCCCGACATGGCGCAGCGGCGACAAGGTGGCTTCCAAATGCGCCTGGGTTTGGCGGAATTTGGCCAACTCTTGCGCATTCAGCTTTTTCGCCGGCAACGCAACCGCCACCGGGTTCACTGGCTGGCCGTTGAGGCGCACCTCGTAATGCAGGTGCGGACCGGTGGAACGGCCGGTACTGCCCACGTAGCCGATGATTTCTCCCGCCGCTACGCGCATTCCCGGCGCAGCAGTGGTGGAAAAGGCGCTCATGTGGGCATACAGGGTTTCCATGCTGCTGTTGTGGCGCAAAACCACGGTGTTGCCGTAACCGCCTTTCCACCCGCGGAACTCCACCACGCCTGCGGAAGGCGCACGAATCGGCGTACCGGTGGGGGCAGCATAGTCGATACCGGTGTGCATACGCAAGCCACCCAAGACGGGATGGATGCGCAAGCCGTAAGGCGAACTGATGCGGCTGCCCGCCACCGGCTGGGTTTCAAAACCTTTTTTCAAAGGCTGGCCCTTGGCATCGTAATACTGGCCGCCACCGTCTTCACCGAAATAATAGGCGCGGTACAACTCGCCTTTATGGGTGATTTCCGCGCTCAAAATATCGCCGGTGGCCAGCTCCTGGCCGCGGAAATACATGCTGTCATACAGCACGCGCACGGTATCACCGCGCTCCAATTTGCTCAGATCCAAACTGTCGCTGAAAATCTCTTTCAGCGATTCACGCACTTCCACCGGAATGCCGGCCTGCGCCAACGAGCCGGTGAGCGAAGATTTGATGACCACCGCTTTCAGGCTGGGCATGGTTTCGGTTTGCACCTCGCCCACTTGGGCGCGCCAATGGCCGTCGGCCAGCTCCAGCGCAATCAAATTGCGCTCGCCGTTGTCGTCATCATTAAAAAACTGAACGTGGGTGGGATTGCCGCGCGTATCAATCTGCATGCTGATCACCTGATCGGGGCGCAACTGCAGCAGTTTGGTGTCGATGGGGCTCTCGCGCAGAATGTTTTGAATGTGGCGCTCGTCAATGCCGAAGCGGCCCAATACCAGGCTGAGGTTGTCGCCCGCTTGCACCACCTCGTCGCGCCAGTAGCTGGCGGCGGGCGGGGTGCCGCGGACATAAACGGAAGGCAGGGTTTCCAATACCCGCTTGCTTTCATGAGCCGGTACCGCGGCGGGCGGTTCGCTGAGGGCATAAGCGGCAACGATGCCGCTAAAAGGCAGAACGGCTGCCAACAGAGCCAAACGGACTCGGCGGCGGCGCCAGATAGATGGTGAATCGGTCATGCGTATTCCTGTGGCCGGGACTCGTCCCGCTCAAACATCATCAAAACGGACGGGCAACTGCTGGCCGGACTTATCTCTTGCTGCTTACAGCGGGAATCCGGCACCAGTAGCAATAATGGTGCCATTTTAAGCCAAAAACCAGAGCCAACCTTGCTGATTTTGCGGCATTTTACGTATCAAACAGGCAGGTAAATGCGCATGAAATTCGTGTTAACAAAGACTTCAGGTAGCCTGCACCGCGAAACCAGGCTACCTGAAAAAATATGTAAATGCGAAATAAGCGGCTTATTTTTTGTCGCCTTCGGCCACAAAAACAGGCAGATCAACATCGGGAGCTGACTCTGCGCGGCAGATAAATTCCGCCAGCGTCATGTCGGTGGCGGCCAAGGCCGGCTCCATCACCTGCTGCACGGCGCGGCCGACATCGTCCTTTTCGTTGTCGCTGCTGCGGTAAACAAACAGGCTGAACAACTCGCCCACGCGGATGTGCTCCGGCGCGGTTTTCAAGAGCCAGTTGCCGTGCCGGCTTTGCGTGATGTAGCCTTTGAGCGCCAGTTTTTCCAGCAAATCGCCCAATTCGTCGTAACCCATATTGATGTGGCTGCGGAACTCCTGGATTTTGATGCTCTGGCCTTTGTCTTGCGCCTGGCTGAGCAACAGCAATACTTTCAACACATCGTCGAAACGGCCGCCGTTGCCGAACTCGCGGCGGAAGGCATCGCCTTCCCAGTAAGACAGCGAAGCCGTCAACACCGCACCGGTGAGGATCACCATCCACATCAGGTTCAACCACAGCAGGAAAATCGGAATCGCGGCGAAGGTGCCGTACACCAGCTGGTAGCTGTTGAAGTTGCCCACATAAAAGGCGAAACCGCGGCGCAACAATTCCAAACCCACGGCCGCGAATACGGCGCCGATCAGGGCATGGCGGGCGGGAACAAAACGCGCCGGCACCAGTTTATACAGCAGCCACAAAGCGGCGGCCGAACCCACCAGCGACACCAGCAACTGCACGGTATTGGCCAACAGCGGATAATTGAGATAGAAGCTGGTACGCGCCCACACCACGCCCCAGGCGGACATGCCGATGCCCAACACCAAGGGGCCGAGACTGAGCAAAGCCCAATACACCAAAAAACGGGTGAGCACATTGCGCGTGCTGTTGACCCGCCAAATCTGATTGAAGGTGCGTTCGATGGTTTGGATCAGCATCAGCGAGGTCACCATCATCATGATGATACCGATGGCGGTCAGCTTGCTGGCTTGGTCGCGGAACTGAAACAGGTATTCGCTCACCGCATCGGCGCCGGCCGGCATCAGCGTTTGCGTGATCAGCTGATTGAACTGCGCGGAAACGTCGGCAAACATGGGAAACGCCGACACCACCACCAGCATCACCGTAATCAGCGGCACCAAGGCCAGCAAGGTAGTAAAGGTAAGGCTGGAGGACACCTGCGGTACGTTGACTTCGTTGAAGCGGTCGTAAAGAAAACGGGCAAAAGCCCAAGAACGGCTGCGGCCGAAGCGCTGAAACGATTTTTTGAATGACATGCGGTCTTTCTGTGTGTTGTGTCTGTATGTTGTGTAGAAAATAACAGGCAGCCTTGCTGCTGCTTTTATCAAGGGCAAGGCCATAAAATCAGGCTACCTGAATATTTTTCAAGCAGCCTGAAGAAATTTGGCCGTCGTTTAACGGCTTCGGCACCCCACAGGCTACCTGAAAGGTTTTCAGGTAGCCTGAGACCTTTGCAACCACCCAGATGTGGATGCAGTTCAAGGCGTAGCAGCGCAGCGAGTGTGAACGCCAGGAATCCCTGTGGGACAGACATATCACACGATAGGCAAGCGAGCGAGCAGCACACAACGCAGAAATGCGCCGCAGATGGGGGTTTGCAAAGGTTTCAGCCTGTAAAGCAAGCAGCTAAGCCAAGGGGGCCAACAGCCGTTCAAAAGCGGCCTCAAACTGTTTCAAGCCGTCGTCCTGCAAACGGGCGGCCAACACTTCAAGGTCCACGCCCAGCGCGGCCACCTCAGCCAACACCGTCTCGGCCTCGGCAACAGCGCGGACCAAACTCGCTTCTGCCTTGCCGTGCGCCAAGAAAGCGTTTAGGGTGGCTTCCGGTACGGTGTTTACCGTCTGCATGCCGATGAGGCTGTCCACATACAAGGTGGCCGGATAAGCCGGATTTTTCACGCCGGTGCTGGCCCACAGCAGACGCGGCGCTTGCGCGCCTTGCTGTTGCAAAGCCAGCCAGTCGGGGGCGGAAAAATACTGCTGCCAGTCGCGGTAAGCCGCTTTGGCCAGCGCAATCGCGGTTTGGCCCTGTAAGTGTGTCGGCAAGGTGGCATCCAGCGCGGCATCAATACGCGAAATAAAAAAGCTGGCCACCACCTGAATGCCGCCCACTTCGCCGCCGGCACTCAACCGCGCGAGTATGCCTTCCACATAGGCCGCATAAGCCGCCTGTACTTGGCGGCGTGAAAACAGCAGGGTCAGATTCACCTGGATGCCCTCGGCCACCAAAAAGGTTAAGGCGGTCAAACCGGCATCGGTGGCCGGCACCTTAATCATGGCGTTCGGACGCTTGATCAGGGCCCACAGCCGTTTTGCCTCGGCCACCGTGGCCGCAGCGTCGTGGGCCAACTCCGGCGCCACTTCCAAGCTGACCAAGCCGCCGCTGCCGCCGGAAGCCTCATATTCGGCCAGGCAGACATCGCAAGCAGCCTGCACATCGGCCACCGCCAGGGTCTCATAACGCGCTTTCGGGCTCACATCTCGCTGTTTGAGCTGCGCCACCTCCTCCGCATAGCAAACGTCCGAAGCAAACGCTTTCTCGAAAATAGCCGGATTGGAGGTCACGCCGCTTACGCCTTGGCGCAGCATCTCGGCCAAGCCGCCGCTGCGGATCAGCGAGCGCGACAAATTATCCAACCAGATTTGTTGGCCGTGCTGTTTGACTTCCTGCAAAATGCCCATAAAATCCTGACCTCCGTAAAGCGTTTTCAAAGCGCAAACAACTTACCCGATTCCGGCTGCCGCCGCAAGCCGGATGCCGAAAGCCCGTCATGACCACCGATCCGCAATCTTTTCTCGCCTGGGCGCGCGAAGTGCTCGCCATTGAAGCCGACGCCCTCCGCGCCCTTGCCGATGACCTCGACCACAACTTTCCCCTCGCCTGCCGCGCCATTTTAGACTGCCCCGGGCGCGTAGTGGTGAGCGGTATGGGCAAAAGCGGCCACATCGGCCGCAAAATCGCCGCCACCCTAGCTTCCACCGGCACACCCGCCTTTTTCGTCCACCCGGCTGAAGCCGCACACGGCGACTTGGGCATGATTGTGGACGGCGACGTGGTGCTGGCGATTTCCAATTCCGGCGAAAGCGACGAACTCTTGGCCATCATGCCGGCGCTCAAACGTAAAAACGCCACCCTGATTGCCCTTACCGCCCGCCCCGAATCCACACTGGCGCGCCATGCCGACATCCATTTAACCGTGGCCGTGCCGCAGGAAGCCTGCCCGCACGGCCTCGCCCCCACCAGCAGCACCACGGCGGTGCTCGCCTTGGGCGACGCGCTGGCGGTGGCCCTGCTGCGCGCCCGCGCCTTCACGCCCGACGACTTCGCCCTCAGCCACCCGGCCGGCAGCTTGGGCAAACGCCTGCTGCTGCACGTCTCCGACGTGATGCACCACGGTGAAGCACTGCCCGTGGTGCGGCCCGACACCCCGTTTGCCGACCTGATTGTGCGCATGAGCGAAAAAGGCTTGGGCATGGTGGCGGTGACCGACCAAGCAGGCTACCTGAAAGGCATTTTCACCGACGGCGACCTGCGCCGCCAATTCCAACTCGGCCGCGAATTGCACGGCCTGACCGCAGCCGACGTCATGGGCACCCGCCCCAAAACCATCACCGCCGACAAGCTGGCCACCGAGGCGGTGAAAACCATGCAGCAAAACCGCGTCAACGGCCTGTTGGTCACCGACACCGAAGGCAAACTCATCGGCGCACTCAATATGCACGACCTGCTGAAAGCCCGCATCGTGTAACTTTCAGGCTGCCCGCTGCGCCGACAGCCCTTGCTCGGGCCTCCATCTACACAGGCTAAAACCCTTGTCCCCCAGATGTAGAGACTGTTTAAGAGGCAGTACAATCAACATCACCGCCGGACATCCTCGTTGGGCAGGCAACTCTCATACCGGCTAAGCAAGCGGATGGTCTTCTTGGGCAGAAACGCGCAGGGCGAATCGGCTGCTTGCGAAACCATCAGGCTACCTGAACACCTTTCAGGTAGCCTGAAATCCGATACCGGCCACGCCGTTTCAAAGATATAATCCGCCGCCCTTCCCCATTCATTTTACTGCCGAGTTTACGCATGAAAGACACCCCGCCCGCCGCCGGCGTCCGCCGCCATCTCAAAACCCGCCATCTTTCGATGATTGCCATCGGCGGCAGCATCGGCACCGGCCTGTTTATGGCCAGCGGCAGCGCCATTCACGAAGCCGGCCCCGGCGGCGCGCTACTGGCCTACGCCGCCATCGGCCTGATGGTGTATTTCCTGATGACTTCATTGGGCGAAATGGCCACCTATCTGCCCACCTCCGGCTCATTTGCCACCTATGCCGCCCGCTTTGTCGATCCCTCACTCGGCTTTGCTTTGGGCTGGAATTACTGGTTCAACTGGGTAATCACGGTGGCGGCCGATATTTCGATTGCCGCGCTGGTGATCACCTATTGGGAACCGATGCGCTTTCTGCCGCCTTGGGGCTGGAGCCTGCTGTTTTTCGGTCTGATTTTCCTGCTCAACACCCTATCTGTAAAAGCTTACGGCGAATCCGAATACTGGTTTGCCTTAATCAAAGTGATCACCGTGGTGGTGTTTCTGGCCGTGGGCGTGCTCACCATTCTCGGCATTTTGGGCGGCCAATATGTGGGCCTGAGCAACTTTACCGCCGGCGATGCGCCGTTTTTGGGCGAGGGTTTTTCCGGCGGCTTCTTTACCGCACTGGGCGTGTTTCTGATTGCCGGCTTCTCCTTCCAAGGCACCGAGCTGATCGGCATCACCGCCGGCGAATCGGAAAACCCGCAGCACAGCATTCCCAAAGCCGTCAAACAGGTTTTCTGGCGCATCCTGATTTTCTATGTGCTGGCCATTCTGGTGATCGGCCTGCTGATTCCCTATACCAGCCCCGATCTTTTGGGCGCCGATGTGGACGAAATCGCCAAATCGCCCTTCACCTTGGTTTTCGAACGGGCCGGCCTGGCTTTTGCCGCCGCGGTGATGAATGCGGTAATTTTGTCGTCGATTTTATCGGCCGGCAATTCGGGTATGTACGCCTCCACCCGCATGCTGTATGCCATGGGCAACAGCGGCATGGCCTATTCCGCCTTCGGCCGGGTCAACGGATACGGCGTACCGATGAGCGCCCTATTCGCCACCGGCGCCGTGGCCCTGCTGATTTTTCTGGTGCAGATGGTGAGCGACGGCGCTTACGAATACATTGTGGCCGCTTCCGGCCTCACCGGCTTTATCGCCTGGCTGGGCATTGCCCTCAGCCACTACCGCTTCCGCCGCGCCTACTTGGCCCAAGGCGGCAAACTGGAAGAGTTGGCATACCGCGCCAAATGGTTTCCCTTCGGCCCGCTACTGGCCTTGGCACTGTGCGTGCTGGTCATCCTCGGCCAAGACACCCAATGGCTGCTGCGCGGCGAATTCGATGCCGGCCGCCTGCTGATCACCTATATGGGCCTGCCCGTATTCTTCGGCTTCTATCTCTACCACAAGCTGCGTTACCGCACCCGCAAAGTGCCTTTAAACGCAGTCAACTTAAGCCGCCATGCCGATTAGACAAATACTTCAGGTTACCTGAAGCATTTTCCATACAAGCCGTTCAGCATACCGAAACAAAACAAAAGGCTACCTGAAAACAAGCTGCGCCAGTTTCTGCACAGCCCGTTTTCAGGTAGCCTTCATTCAGTTCAATGCCGCGATTACAGCAAATCTTTCACGCCGTCGCGCTCTTCTTCCAGCTCTTTCAGCGTCAGATTGATGCGCTCTTGACTGAAGCCGTCGATTTCCAAACCTTGCACGATTTGGTATTCGCCGTTCTCGCAAGTAACCGGAAAACCGAACATCACACCTTCGGGGATGCCGTAAGAGCCGTCGGAAGGCACGCCCATGGTGACCCATTTACCGTTGCTGCCCAACCACCAGTCGCGGATGTGGTCGATGGCGGCGTTGGCGGCAGAAGCGGCGGAAGACAGGCCGCGCGCTTCAATAATGGCGGCACCGCGTTTGCCCACGGTGGGCAGGAACACATTGGCGTTCCATTCTTGGTCGTTGATCATGTCTTTCACGCTCTCGCCGTTGATGGTGGCGAAGCGGTAATCGGCATACATGGTGGGCGAGTGGTTGCCCCACACGCACAGTTTTTCGATGTCGCCCACGGCTTTGCCAGTTTTCTCGGCAATCTGGCTGGCGGCACGGTTGTGGTCAAGACGCAGCATGGCGGTGAAGTTTTTCGCCGGCAGATCGGGCGCAGACTTCATGGCGATGTAGGCATTGGTATTGGCCGGATTGCCCACCACCAATACTTTCACATTGCGGTCGGCCACTTTGTTTAGGGCAGCACCTTGTACGGTAAAGATTTGCGCATTGGCCTGCAGCAAATCGGCACGCTCCATGCCCGGCCCGCGCGGACGGGCACCCACCAAAATCGCCACTTGCGCATCTTTGAAAGCCACTTCGGGATCATCGGTGGCCACCATGCCGGCCAACAACGGGAAGGCGCAGTCCTGCAATTCCATCATCACGCCTTTTACTGCGTTTTGCGCTTGCGGCAGGTCGAGCAGTTGCAAAATCACCGGCTGGTCTTTGCCCAGCATTTCGCCGCTGGCGATACGGAACAACAGGGCATAGCCGATTTGGCCGGCCGCGCCGGTAACGGCTACGCGAACAGGTGCTTTCATGTTTTTCTCCTGAAGAAAATAAATAGAGTGAGCGCCGCCCGAAAACGGGAACACGGCCGGCCGACATACAGCTTGCCGCATCCGGCTGCCGGGCAGAGAACTGTCGGGCATCAGAACAATGCCGAGGACGGGGCATCATATCAAATATTTTCACATATTTCCCCGGAAACCGTGATTTTTGTACAAACTGCCGCAGAACCTTTCCTAGAAAACAATCCGAACAGATTGATAAGTATCAAAAAAATGAAAAACCATATTTTTCCGCCAGTCTTATATAAGACTGGGTTTTACTTTACAAACGAAGCTTGTACAATGCCGCGCATGCCGAAATCCCCAGCAGACACCTTGCCGCTTTACAAACAGGCGGAGCTTTACATCAGCGGTCACATCCGCTCGGGCCGCTGGGAAACCGGCACCACCCTCCCCAGCGAGTGGGATTTGGCCGCAGAAATCGGCGTCAGCCAAGGCACGGTGCGCAAAGCCCTATCCAATATGACTGCACGCGGTGAATTGCAACGCCAACAGGGCGTGGGCACTTTTGTGACCGGCCTCAACCCCGAGTGGGGCGCCTTCCCCCTGCACGACGAGCATACCCGCCGTCGCAATCTGTGGCCGAAACAGGAAATCCTCAGCATTGCCGCGGCCAATACGCCGCCTGCCGTCCGCCACAATTTGCAGCTGGCTGCGGGCGAGCGGATTTGGTATGTGCAGTCGCTTTGGCGCAACGGCCACCAAACCGTTGCTTACGACGAAGCCTGGCTGCCCCTGCCGCTTTTACCCGACCTCAACCGCTTGCAGTTGGAAAGCCGGATGGGCATTTACCAATTATTGGCGGCCGAATACGGTTTTATGCTGGATCCCGCCCCCACCCTGCTCTTTTCAGGTAGCCTGGATGCGGAAACCGCCGCCAAATTGAAAAGTACGCCCTATACACCTGCCATCCGCTGCGAACGCATCAGCCAGAGTGGTAAACGCATTTTGGAATGGCGCCGCCGTTTTATGCTGTTGGAACATACGGCACTGATTTTGCCTGCTTCTACCTAGTTGTTATTGGCCTGCAAAGCAGCAGGCTACCTGAAAGCACAGACGGATAACCTCCTTTATCCTCTATCGCTTAACATTTAAAAAATAAATCTTATCGTTTGTTTGCGCGATCGATAAAAACTGTTCAATGCCGTGTAAAACAGTTAAAGTACGGCCTTGGATGATGTTCGGCCTGCGGGCCGCCTATTTTGGTTTTGGGTGCCGGTTTTTCCGGTTTTTTTCGATGTTTTAAAGGATTATGTTGTCATGCAGACAAACAGACCTGTGTTCTTGGATCTGCCCAGTATCCGCCTGCCGATACCTGGGATAGTGTCTATTTTGCACCGCATCAGCGGCGTGCTGCTTTTTGTCAGCCTGCCGCTATTATTGTGGCTATTCGCCGGCACGCTGGGCAATGCCGAAGCTTATGAAACCTACCGCGCCTTCGTCGGCCACCCGCTGGTGAAACTCGGCCTGATCGTTTTGCTGTGGGCCTATCTGCACCACGCCTTGGCCGGCATCCGCTTCCTGCTGCTGGACGCCCATAAAGGTTTGGCGCTGCAAACCGCCCGCTTGACCGCCAAACTGGTGTTTGTCACCGCCTTGGTATTGACTGTGATTTTGGGGGTGGTGTTATGGTAAACCGTAAACTGGCCGGCGCCCATTACGGCCTGCGCGACTGGGCTATGCAGCGCATTACCGCTGTGCTCATGCTGATTTATACCGTTGCCTTCGTGGTGTTCCTGCTTTGCCTGCCCAAAGGGGAAAGCGGCCATCTCGCCTGGCAGGCGTTCTTTGCCCAAACTTGGGTGAAAATTTTCACCCAAACCACGCTGATTGCCTTGCTCCTGCATGCCTGGGTGGGCATTCGCGATTTGTGGATGGACTACATCAAACCGTTCGGGCTGCGTCTGTTTCTTCATGTGGCCACCATCGTGTGGCTGGTTGTGGCCTTGATTTATTCTGTTAAAGTGATTTGGGGGTTGGTATGAGTTTTCCTGTTCGCAAGTTTGACGCCGTAATCGTAGGCGGCGGCGGGGCAGGTCTGCGTGCCGCCCTGCAGGCCTCTAAAGCCGGCTTGAATACCGCCGTTTTGTCTAAAGTATTTCCCACCCGCTCGCACACCGTTGCGGCCCAAGGCGGCATCTCCGCCTCTTTGGGCAATGTGCAGGAAGACCGCTGGGACTGGCACATGTACGACACCGTCAAAGGCTCCGACTGGCTGGGCGACCAAGACGCCATCGAATTCATGTGCCGCCGCGCACCGGAAGCCGTGATTGAGCTGGAGCACATGGGCATGCCTTTCGACCGCGTGGAAAGCGGCAAAATCTACCAACGCCCGTTCGGCGGCCACACCGCCGAACACGGCAAACGCGCAGTGGAACGCGCTTGCGCGGTGGCCGACCGTACCGGCCACGCCATGCTGCATACGCTCTATCAACAAAACGTGCGCGCCAACACCCAATTCTTTGTGGAATGGACCGCACTCGACCTGATCCGTGACGAGCAAGGCGACGTCGTCGGCGTTACCGCCATGGAAATGGAAACCGGCGATGTTTACATCTTCCACGCCAAAGCCGTATTGTTCGCCACCGGCGGTGCCGGCCGTATTTATGCATCCTCTACCAATGCCTTCATGAACACCGGTGACGGTTTGGGCATTTGCGCCCGGGCCGGCATCCCCTTGGAAGACATGGAATTCTGGCAATTCCATCCCACCGGCGTGGCCGGTGCCGGCGTCTTGATTACCGAAGGCGTGCGCGGCGAAGGCGGCATTCTGCTCAACGCCAACGGCGAGCGCTTTATGGAGCGTTACGCGCCAACGGTGAAGGACTTGGCTTCCCGCGACGTGGTGTCGCGCGCCATGGCAATGGAAATTTACGAAGGCCGCGGCTGTGGTCCGAAAAAAGACCACGTTCTGCTGAAAATCGACCACATCGGCGCCGAGAAAATCATGGAAAAACTGCCGGGCATCCGCGAGATTTCCATCCAGTTTGCCGGCATCGATCCGATTAAAGACCCGATTCCGGTGGTGCCCACCACCCACTACATGATGGGCGGCATTCCCACCAACTACTTAGGCGAAGTGGTGGTGCCCCAAGGAGACAACCCCGAAGTGGTGGTAAACGGCCTGTACGCCGCCGGCGAATGCGCCTGCGCCTCCGTACACGGCGCCAACCGCTTGGGCACCAACTCTTTGCTCGACTTGGTCGTATTCGGCAAATCGGCCGGCGACAGCATGGTGGCATACGTCCGCAGCCAAGAAAACTGGAAAGACCTGCCCGCCAACGCAGGCGAACTGACCCGCCAACGCTTGGATCGCCTGAACAACCAAAGCGGCGGCGAGAACGTCGATGCCCTGCGCAATGAGTTGCAGCGCACCGTACAGCTGCATGCCGGTGTATTCCGTACCGATGCCATCTTGAAAGAGGGCGTAGAAAAAGTGCTGGCTTTGGCCGAGCGTGCCAAGCGCACCGAAATTCAAGACAAGAGCCAAGTTTGGAACACCGCCCGCATCGAAGCGCTGGAGCTGGACAACCTGATGGAAGTGGCCAAAGCCACCCTGATTTCCGCCGAAGCCCGCAAAGAATCGCGCGGCGCCCATGCTTCCGACGACCACCCCGACCGCGACGACGACAACTGGATGAAACACACCCTGTTCCATCCCGAAAACAACAGCCTGTCCTATAAACCGGTTCATACCAAACCGCTCACAGTAGAGTACATCGAGCCGGCCAAACGGGTTTATTAAGGCGCAAAGGAACACAACACCATGGAAAAAGTACGTTTCAAAGTGTACCGCTACAATCCCGATGTGGATGCCAAGCCGTACATGAAAGACTATGAACTGGAAATCGAGCCTACCGACGTCAAACTGTTGGATGCCATCGTCAAACTCAAAGCGCAAGACGACAGTTTGTCGTTCCGCCGCTCCTGCCGCGAAGGCATCTGCGGCTCCGACGGCATGAACATCAACGGTAAAAACGGCTTGGCCTGCCTGACCGACATCCGCAGCCTCAAGCAGCCCATCGTGCTGCGCCCCCTGCCCGGCCTGCCGGTCATCCGCGACCTGATCGTGGACATGACCCAGTTCTTCAAACAGTACCACTCCATCAAACCGTATGTGGTGAACGACACCCCCGCGCCCGAGCGCGAACGCCTGCAAACTCAGGAAGAGCGCAAAGAGCTGGACGGTTTGTACGAGTGTATTTTGTGCGCCTGCTGCTCGACGGCCTGCCCCTCATTCTGGTGGAACCCCGATAAATTCGTCGGCCCCTCCGGCTTGTTGAACGCTTACCGCTTCATTGCCGACAGCCGCGACACCATCACCAACGAGCGTTTGGACAACTTGAACGACCCCTACCGTCTGTTCCGCTGCCACACCATCATGAACTGCGTGGACGTGTGCCCCAAACACCTCAACCCCACCCGCGCAATTGGCAAGATCAAAGAAATCATGCTAAAACGTGCCGTATGAGTGCTTTTGACGACACCGCCAAACGCCGTATCCGTTTTCTGACCCGCCGCGGGCTGCTTGAGTTGGATATTGTGCTCGGGCGGTTCATGGCCACAGAATTTGCACACTTGAGCGACGCGGAGCTGGCCGTTTTTGTCGATATTTTAGATCTGCCCGACCAAGTGTTTCTCGCCTTGGTCAACGGCAAAGAGCAGCCCGACAACCCGGCTTTTCTGCCGCTGCTGGAAAAAATCCGCCAAGCCTAAAGCCGAAGCGGCTGAGCCTGTTAACAGGCTTCCACGGCTCCCGTTTCCACGCTGCCTTTCAGGTAGCCCAAAACCAACCCATCAAGCATAAATTAAATAAGGAGTAACCAGAGATGTCGAATCACATTACCTTGCAAGCCGAGGGCAAAGAAACACTGGAACTGCCCGTACTGGAAGGTACGCTGGGACCCGACGTCGTAGACATCCGCACCTTCACCAAAGGCACCGGCATGTTTACCTTCGACCCCGGCTTCGTGTCCACCGCCAGCTGCGAATCGAAAATTACCTTTATTGATGGCGACAAAGGCCAGCTTTACTACCGCGGCTACCCCATCGAACAGCTGGCCGAACACAGCGACTATCTGGAAACCTGCTATCTGCTGCTCAACGGCGAACTGCCCAGCGCCCAGCAAAAAGCGGAATTCGAACACACCGTTTCCAAACACACCATGGTTCACGAACAGCTGACCTGGTTCTTCCGCGGCTTCCGCCGCGACGCCCACCCGATGGCCATGATGGTCGGCGTGGTGGGCGCGCTGGCCGCGTTCTACCAAGACAGCCTGGACATCAACGATCCCAACCACCGCCGCATCGCCGAATACCGTCTGATCTCCAAGATTCCGACCATCGCAGCCATGTGCTACCGTTACTCCAACGGCCTACCCTTCAACTTCCCGCGTAACGATCTTTCCTACACCGCCAACTTCATGCACATGATGTTCGCCACCCCGTGCGAAGATTACGAGCCGAACCCGGTGCTGGTGCGCGCCTTGGACCGCATCTTCATCCTGCACGCCGACCACGAACAAAACGCCTCCACCTCCACCGTGCGTCTGGCCGGCTCTTCCGGCGCCAACCCCTTCGCCTGTATCGCCGCCGGCATCGCCTGCCTGTGGGGCCCGGCCCACGGCGGCGCCAATGAAGCCGTGCTGAAAATGCTCGACGAAATCGGCGACGTTTCCCGCGTAGCCGAATTCATGGAAGGCGTGAAAGAGCGCAAATACCGCCTGATGGGCTTCGGCCACCGCGTGTACAAAAACATGGACCCGCGCGCCGCCATCATGAAGCAAACCTGCGACGAAGTGCTGGGCGAACTCGGCCTGCAAGACAGCCCGAAATTCAAACTGGCCATGGAGCTGGAAAAAATTGCCCTCAACGACCCTTATTTCGTAGAGCGCAAGCTGTACCCCAACGTAGATTTCTACTCCGGCATCGTTCTCTCCGCTTTGGGCATTCCGGTCTCCATGTTTACCGTTATCTTCGCCTTGGCGCGCACCGTGGGCTGGATCTCCCACTGGCACGAGATGATTGCCGACCCGAACCAAAAAATCGGCCGTCCGCGTCAACTCTACACCGGCGCCACCCGCCGCGACTACGTTCCGGTAGATCAACGCTAAACACGCCGTCAGGCGTTTCAGGTAGCCTCTTCATCCGCCGGGAGGCTACCTGAAAGAACACAACAATAAAGCATCACAGAGAGAGGGTTATGTTTGCAGGCAGTCAGAATGCCAAATTCCGACACCAGGCAGCGCATTGCCCTTTTTTGCTAACCACCATAAAGGTTTATCAGCCATGATGAAAGACAAAGCTGACCTGTCGTATCTATTCGGCTCCAATGCTTCATACATCGAAGAATTGTACGAAGCCTACCTGAATGCACCCGATTCGATAGACAGCCACTGGAAAACATACTTTGACCAACTGGCCGCCCAAGCAGGTTATGCCGCCAAAGACATCGCCCACCGCCCGATTCAGGAATCGTTCGCCAACCTGAGCAAACAAAAACAAAGCGTGGCCGCCAAAGGCGGGGTGGATTTCAACCTGATGCAGAAACAGGTATCCGTACTGCGTCTGATGTCTGCCTACCGCGTGCTCGGTTCCCGCGCCGCCAAGCTCGACCCGCTGCAGCGCAAAGGCCGCGAATACCTGCCTGAACTCGACCCCAAAACGCACGGCTTGAACGATGCCGATATGGCGGTGCAGTTCAGCGTGGGCGGCAATTTTTCCGCCAGTGACAAACTGCCCTTGTCCGAAATCATCAGCAAACTGCAGCAAACCTACTGCGGCACCGTGGCCGTGGAATACATGCACATCACCCGCTCCGAAGAGAAGCACTGGGTGCAAAACCGTATCGAGGGCGACCTCTCCACGCCCCGTTTCAATGCCGACACCAAACGCCGCATCCTGAAGCAGATCACCGCCGCCGAAACCTTGGAGCGCTACCTGCACACCAAATACGTCGGCCAAAAACGCTTCTCGCTGGAAGGCGGAGAAAGCACCATCGCCGGCCTGAACCACCTGATCCATGCCTCCACCGCCCAAGGCGTGGAAGAAATTGTGATCGGCATGGCCCACCGCGGTCGCCTCAATGTGTTGGTGAACACCTTAGGCAAAGAACCGCGCGTACTGTTCAGCGAATTCGAAGGCAAAATCGCCACCCAGCTGGCCAGCGGCGACGTCAAATACCACATGGGCTTCAGCTCCGACATCCCCACCGACAACGGCCCGGTGCACATTTCCCTGGCCTTCAATCCCTCCCACCTCGAAATCGTCAACCCGGTGGTGGAAGGTTCCGTGCGTGCGCGCCAACGCCGCCGCGGCCCCGAAGGCCGCCGCCAAGTGATGCCCGTGCTGATTCACGGCGACTCCGCTTTCATCGGCCTGGGCGTAAACCAAGCCACCTTCAACCTGTCGCAAACCCGCGGCTACTCCACCGGCGGCACCGTCCACATCGTCATCAACAACCAAATCGGCTTCACCACGTCCGACACCCGCGATACGCGCTCTACCCTGTATTGCACCGACATCGCCAAAATGATCGACGCGCCGATTTTCCACGTCAACGGCGATGACCCTGAAGCCGTCTGCTACGTGATTCAGGTAGCCCTGGACTACCGCATGAAATTCGGCAAAGACGTGGTGATCGACTTGGTGTGCTACCGCAAACTGGGCCACAACGAAGGCGACGACCCCTTCCTGACCCAGCCCATGATGTACAAACAAATCGCCAAGCATCCCGGCGCCCGCGCCCTGTACGCCGACCGCCTCATAAAAGAAGGCGTGATCACCGCCGCCGATGCCGAAGGCTACATCGCCGACTACCGCGCCGCCTTGGACAAAGGCGAACACGTCGAGCAAACCCTGCTCACCGACTACAAACGCAAACACGCGGTGGACTGGACCCAATACCAAGGCTCCCATTGGAACCAACCGGTGGACACCGCCCTGCCCGCCGCCGACATCAAACGCCTCACCGCCACCTTCACCGCCCTGCCCGAAGGCTTCACCGCCCACAACACGGTGAAAAAACTGCTGGAGGCGCGCCGCGCCATGGCCGCCGGCGAGCAGCCTGCCGACTGGGGCATGGCCGAAACCTTGGCCTACGCCAGCTTGGTCACCAACGGCCACGGCGTACGCATTTCCGGCGAAGACTCCGGCCGCGGCACCTTCTCACACCGCCATGCCGTGCTGCACGACCAAAACCGCGAGAAAAGCGACGACGGCGCCTATGTGCCGCTGCGCAATATGAGCGACCACCAAGCGTCCTTTATGGTGATCGACTCCATTCTGAATGAAGAAGCGGTGCTGGCTTACGAGTACGGTTTTGCCTGCTCGGCCCCCGACCAGTTGGTGATCTGGGAGGCCCAGTTCGGCGACTTCGCCAACGGCGCACAAGTGGCGATCGACCAATTCATCGCTTCCGGCGAAACCAAATGGGGCCGGCTGTGCGGCCTGACCGTCATTCTGCCGCACGGCTACGACGGCCAAGGCCCGGAACACTCCTCCGCCCGCCTCGAACGCTGGCTGCAACTGTGCTCCGAGCACAATATGCAGATCGTGATGATGTCCGAAGCCTCGCAAATGTTCCACGTGCTGCGCCGTCAGGTTTTGCGCCCCTACCGCAAACCGCTGGTGATTTTCCTCTCCAAACGCCTACTGCGCTTCAAAGACGCCATGAGCCCCTTGAGCGACTTCACCGAAGGCAGCTTCCGTCCGGTCATCGGCGATACCGTCAGCGGCCGCGACGAACAAGTCAAACGCGTGATCCTGTGCGCCGGCCAAGTGTATTACGACCTGAAAAAAGGCCGTGAGGAGCGCGGTTTGGAGCAAGACATCGCCATCGTGCGCGTGGAACAGCTCTATCCCTTCCCCTATGAAGAAGTGGCTGCCGAATTGAGCCGCTATCCGAACGCCACCGAAATCATGTGGGCACAGGAAGAGCCGAAAAACCAAGGTGCGTGGTACCAAATCCGCCACCGCATCGAAAGCCTGAGCACCGACAAACAGCGCGTTACCTTCGCCGGCCGTCCGGCCAGCGCTTCGCCCGCCGTCGGCTACATGAGCAAACACATTGCCCAGCTGCAGGCCTTGGTAGAAGATGCCATGAAGCTGTCTTAAAGCCACGAGGCTACCTGAAAACCTGTTCAGGTAGCCTCCCGAACACCCCGCCACATTCATAACACCAAGGAAACATCATGATTATCGAAGTAACCGTTCCCATGCTGCCCGAAAGCGTGACCGAAGCCACCCTGATGACCTGGCACAAAAAAGTCGGTGATTTCGTCGAGCGCGACGAAAACCTGATCGACTTGGAAACCGACAAAGTCGTGCTGGAGCTGCCCGCCCAACAAGCCGGCGTCATCGTGGAAATCATCGAGCAAGACGGCGCCGTGGTGACCGCCAACCAGCTGATCGCCAAAATCGACACCGCCGCCACCAAGAGCGAAGCCGCTCCGGCCGCCGCTGCCGCTCCGGCCCAAGCAAGTGCCGCCGCCCCGACCGCGTCCAGCAACGCCCAAGCCGGCGTGGCCATGCCCGCTGCCGCCAAACTGGCCGCCGAAAAAGGCGTGGACATCAGCAACGTGGCCGGTTCCGGTCGTGACGGCCGCGTGCTGAAAGAAGACGTACAAAACGCCGCTGCACCCAAAGCCGCCGCACCGGCCGCCGCTGCCGTACCCGCCGGCGAGCGCATCGAACAGCGCGTGCCGATGAGCCGCCTGCGCGCCCGCGTGGCCGAGCGCCTGCTGCAATCGCAAGCCGAAAACGCCATCCTCACCACCTTCAACGAAGTCAATATGAAACCGGTGATGGACCTGCGCAACAAATACAAAGAGAAGTTTGAAAAAGAACACGGCGTGAAGCTGGGCTTCATGTCCTTCTTCGTCAAAGCCGCCGTGGCCGCACTGAAAAAATTCCCGGTGGTCAACGCCTCCGTGGACGGCAACGACATCGTTTACCACGGCTACTTCGACATCGGCATCGCCGTTGGCAGCCCGCGCGGCCTGGTGGTGCCCATCTTGCGCGATGCCGACCAAATGAGCATTGCCGAGATTGAAAAAACCATCGCTGACTTCGCCGTCAAAGCCAAAGACGGCAAACTGGCGCTGGAAGACCTCACCGGCGGCACCTTCAGCATCACCAACGGCGGCACCTTCGGCTCCATGATGTCCACCCCCATCATCAACCCGCCGCAATCCGCCATTCTCGGCATGCACGCCACCAAAGAGCGCGCTGTGGTGGAGAACGGCGAAATCGTGGTGCGCCCGATGATGTATCTGGCCCTCTCTTACGACCACCGCATCATCGACGGCCGCGAAGCCGTGCTCACCCTGGTTACCATCAAAGAGGCCTTGGAAGACCCGGCCCGCCTGATTTTGGATATCTAATCCCATCCAATAAGGCTACCTGAAAACCGCCAAGGGCTTTCAGGTAGCCTTTTCGCTTCTATCCGATTTCAAACAGGCCGACACCGATGAACGACACCACCACCGTCCACCTCTTTACCGACGGCGCCTGCAAAGGCAACCCCGGCCCCGGCGGCTGGGGCGTGCTGATGCGCTACGGCCGGCACGAAAAAGAGCTTTACGGCGGCGAAGCCCACACCACCAACAACCGCATGGAGCTCACCGCCGTCATCCGCGGCCTCGCCGCCCTCACCCGCCCCTGCCGCGTAACCATTTATACCGACTCGCAATACGTGAAAAACGGCATGGAGAGCTGGATACACGGCTGGAAAAAAAACGGCTGGAAAACCGCCGCCAAACAAGCCGTTAAAAACGCCGAGCTGTGGCAGCAGCTCGACGAACTGGTGGCCCGCCACCAAGTCAGCTGGACTTGGGTGAAAGGCCATGCCGGCCACCCCGAGAACGAACGTGCCGACCAACTGGCCAACCTCGGCGTGCAAGAGACTGGCTGAACAGCCGGACACCGGCCGCCGCAACCGTCTGCAAAATGCGCCGCCGCCCGTCTCCGGCTAACGCGGCAGCCCGCGGCTGAGCGCGTGATGGGCGCGCTTCACCGCCAGCTGCTCCTTCCACGTCATATAGCGCTGGTGGAAACGCGCCTTCATCCAATTGTCAAACTGGCGCTGCACGGTCAGATTCCACAGACTGTGCGCCTTCACCGCCCAACTTTCGTCCCAAGCGCGTAAGGAAATCGAAAAAGAGCCGTCTAAGTATTTCATCCAGTGCCACCAACCGGTCGGCATAAACAAAGTATCGCCGTATTCCAAAAAGCACTCGATGCCCTCCACTCCTTCCAAGGCGGGGAAGCGCTGCGTATCCGGATGCTCCACGCTGTAATCTTCCAGCGCGTAAGTGGCATACGGCATGCGGTAGAGGCGCTCTTTCCATTTGTAGTCGAACAGAATCACATGTTTGCGGCCGAAATGGGTGTGGAAAATATGCGCCATGTCGATATCGTAATGCAGAAAGGTTTCCGAACCCGCTCCGCCGAAAAACAGCGTGGGGTATTTATCGAGAAAACCGCCCATCAGCGCTTTGGGCAACGCATAATCGGCCAACAGCGCCGGTGCGTGTTTGATGGGATCGAACAGAAAAATCCGCAAATCGGTGGGCTCGCGCTGAATCAGATCAATATAGTCGCCAAACTTCATCTCGGTGCTGGCGGCATTGATCGGCGCGGCCGGGTCGGCCTTGCTGCTGTCGTACAGCGGCACGGTGATGTCGCCCACCACTTCCTTCATATAGTCGAGCGACCATTTGCCGTAGCCCGGCCAGCCGTGGCTGAGGTTTTTGATCACCAGCGGACGGCGCGGCAACAGATACAGGCGGTGGAAATCTTCGCGGCTGATGTGCTCCACCACATCAATCGGCGTCAGTTCGAAACCCATATAACCACTAAATAAAGGATACAGAAAAACCGAAGCAGTTTAATCGCACGGACGGGAAAGATAAAGCCGCCGGCTACAAACAGACGCGCCGTGTTTGATTTGAATCAATCCCCCCTTCCCCTTTCAGGTAGCCCGTTGCCGATCGGCCGCCCCGCCTTTTCCCCGGCTGCGGCAACAGGTACAATGTCCACCGTTTTGATGAGGAGTTTTCCCATGTCTGCCAAACACAGCAAACTGATTATTCTCGGCTCCGGCCCCGCCGGCTACACCGCCGCCGTTTATGCCGCCCGCGCCAATCTGCAGCCGGTCATCATCACCGGCCTCGCCCAAGGCGGCCAGCTGATGACCACCACCGAAGTGGACAACTGGCCGGCCGACGCCGAAGGCGTACAAGGCCCCGAACTGATGGCCCGCTTCCAAGCCCATGCCGAACGTTTCGGCACCGAAATGATTTTCGACCAAATCCACACCGTCGATCTGCAAAACCGCCCCTTCACCCTCAAGGGCGACGCCGGCGAATACACCTGCGACGCCCTCATCATCGCCACCGGCGCCTCCGCCAAATACCTCGGCCTGCCCAGCGAAGCAAGCTTCTCCGGCCGCGGCGTATCCGCCTGCGCCACCTGCGACGGCTTTTTCTATAAAAACCAAAACGTCGCCGTGGTCGGCGGCGGCAACACCGCGGTAGAAGAGGCCCTGTATTTGGCTAATATCGCCGCCAACGTTACCCTCATCCACCGCCGCGACACTTTCCGCGCCGAAAAAATCATGGTCGATAAACTGATGAAGCGTGTGGAAGAAGGCAAAATCACCCTCAAACTCAATGCCACCCTCGACGAAGTGCTCGGCGACGACAGCGGCGTCACCGGCGCCCGCCTGCGCTACCAAGACGGCAGCAGCGAAGACATTGCCGTACAAGGCGTTTTCATTGCCATCGGCCACCAGCCCAACACCGATATTTTCAAAGGCCAGCTCGATATGGACGAAACCGGCTACCTGAAAACCCGAGGCGGCAGCGGCGACAACGTAGGCGCCACCAATATCGAAGGCGTGTGGGCGGCCGGCGACGTCAAAGACCACACCTACCGCCAAGCCATCACCAGCGCCGCCTCCGGCTGCCAAGCCGCCTTGGACGCCGAACGCTGGCTCGACAGCCAAGCATAAACCGCCCCACGGCCATGCAGGCTACCTGAAACCGTTACCACCGGTTTTCAGGTAGCCTGTTTCCACCCTCATGCCGCCATGACCGCCGTCACCTTCTACACCCACGTCAGCAACATCGAACACTTCGCCTGCCGCCTGAGCAAACGTGCTCTGGAGGCCGGCAGCCGCGTCCTGCTGTGGTCCGACGACGATCAGCAAATCGAGCGCTTGGATCAGGCCCTGTGGACCTTCGAGCCGGAGAGTTTCCTGCCCCATCAAATCTGGCCGGCAAGCAGCTCCCTGCCTGCCGACACCCGTCTGCTGCTGGCCGGCGACGCCGAACTCCCCGCCTTGCCTCCCGGCTGGACGGTGTTGAATTTATCGCCCGATTTCTGGAGCCAAGCCCCCGCACCGCCGGCGCGCATCCTTGAGATCATCGGCACCCAAGCCCACGAATTGAGCGCCGCCCGTCAACGCTTCGCCCACTACCAACGGCACGGCTTCACCCTCACCCACCACGATATGCAGGGCAAAGCCTGAATCCGCCGCACCGCCGTCGGCCAAACGCAAAAATATCCCGCCGTTCGGTTTAAAAAACATCCCCATGCCGCTAAAATAGCGCCTTTTCCGGGCACCTGCCTTTCAGGTAGCCCCTAACGCTTCAGGCTACCTGAACACCAAATTCCTCTTCCCGACACCATGCACAACGTAGACCAAATCACCGCCAACGGCATCCAAGCCCTGCAAGCCGCCGCCGACCAGCAAGCCCTCGAACTCGTAAAAGCCCAATACCTGGGCAAAAGCGGCGAACTGAACGCCCTTTTGAAACAGCTCGGCAGCATGTCGCCCGAAGAGCGCAAAACCGTCGGCGCCCACATCAACGAATGCAAAAACCGCTTCCAAGAAGCCTACAACGCCAAACGCGACGCGCTGGCCGCAGCGAAGCTGGAAGCCCAACTGGCCGCCGAAGCGCTCGACATTACCCTGCCCGGCCGCCACCAATCCGCCGGCGGCCTGCACCCCGTCACCCTCACCCTGCAACGCGTGGTCGAACTCTTCCACGGCATGGGTTTCGAAGTCGCCGACGGCCCGGAAATAGAAGACGAT
Source organism: Neisseria shayeganii (assembly GCF_014054965.1). Lineage (NCBI taxonomy): Bacteria > Pseudomonadati > Pseudomonadota > Betaproteobacteria > Neisseriales > Neisseriaceae > Neisseria > Neisseria shayeganii. The sequence goes on from NZ_CP059567.1 coordinate 1,408,487, forward strand.
TTTCACAACTTCCAAGCGCTGAACATCCCGCAAAACCACCCGGCCCGCGCCATGCAGGACACCTTCTATGTAGAAAACGGCGACGTATTGCGCACCCACACCTCGCCCATCCAAATCCGCTACATGCTGGACAAGCAACACCCGCCCATCCGCATCATCGCCCCCGGCCGCGTGTATCGGGTGGACAGCGACGCCACCCACTCGCCCATGTTCCACCAAGCCGAAGGCTTATGGGTAGAAGAAGGCGTCACCTTCGCCGACCTCAAAGCCGTATTCACCGACTTCATCCGCCGCTTTTTCGAGCGCGATGATTTGCAGGTACGCTTCCGCCCCTCCTTCTTCCCCTTCACCGAACCCTCCGCCGAAATCGACATCATGGGCGACAACGGGCGTTGGCTGGAAGTGGGCGGCTGCGGCATGGTACACCCCAATGTGCTGAACAACGTCAACATCGACCCCGAAAAATACACCGGCTTCGCCTTCGGCATCGGCCTCGACCGCTTCGCCATGCTGCGCTACGGCGTCAACGACTTACGCCTGTTCTTTGATAACGATTTGAATGTGTTGAAGCAATTTCGGTAAGCTTGCAAGATGATTTATACCCACTGTTTCCACAGCCCCTTGGGCGATATGATTGCCTGCGCCACGGAGCAGGGCTTATGCTTGCTGGAATTTGTCGGCAGCAAACGTATTGAACGCGAACAGCAAGATTTACAGCGGCTCCTCAAACAGCGTTTGATGGCAGGAAAAAACCGGCACTTGGAGCAGGCAGAAGCCGAATTACGCGAATATTTTGCAGGAGAACGACGACAGTTTAATGTGCCATTGCACACGCCATCTACACCGTTTCAGGCAATCGTTTGGACGGCGCTGCAACAGGTTCAGTATGGCGAAACCATCAGCTATCAAGAGCAGGCTGAACGCATAGGCAAACCTTCTGCGGTGCGTGCGGTAGCCAATGCCAACGGCCAAAACCGTGTGTCGATTATTATCCCGTGCCACCGCGTTATCGGTGCGGACGGCAGCCTGACAGGCTATGGCGGCGGATTGCAGCGCAAACAATGGCTGCTGGAGCATGAAGGTGGCAAGAAGCCAAATTCAGGCGGTTTATTTGATGCAGCAAACCTTTGATAAATAAAAGCGGAAACGCCAACTTACACGCATGGTCGGAAAGCATGCTTTTAAATCGGTTTCAAACATGAATATGCGAGGCTGAGACCTTTGCAAAACCCTCAGATGTGGATGCCGTTCAAAGCGTAGCAGCGCAGCGAACGTGAACGTCAGGAATCCCCGCGGGACAGACATATCATACAGATAGGCAAGCGAACGGGCAGTACCCACAGGGCATCAACGCACAACGCAGAAATGCACCACAGATGGGGGTTTTGCAAAGGTCCCAGGCTACCTGAAACGTGAAACGCACCCACCGCTTTGGATCTTTTATTTTTCCGCCGTTACCTCTCCGACCACACCATATTACGACCATTAACAATATTTTCAATATTTTGATTTTAAATCAGTAACTGGAAAAATCAGGCCTAGGCAGAAGTTAAGGGCAAGGAAAAATTGGGCATTTTTTTAGCCGGCTTGATCAGCATCACAGCAAACATTGTCCAACCAATCCCGGCCAATGTTGTAGCTCGCTTAAGCAAAGGCTGGCAATACTGCCAACAAAATATCCGCGACACGCAAATTCGGCCAAATAACGCTTCAAGACCTCATCCACGCTGCCAACAAGCAAGACTCATTGCCGGCCGATTGGACTGATTGGAAGCAATACCGTGATATGCCCAGCCGAACCAGCCATACTGACGACCACGCCGAAAACACCCAGTGAGGCAAACACTCAACCAAACAAGCTACCTGAAACCCGGTAACTGAAACACCAACATCATTGAATATACTGGAAACCAAGCATGCAATTCCCCTATTCCTGGCTGAAAACCCTGGCCCGCACCGATCTTGCCCCCGACCAACTGGCCCACTTGCTCACCATGGCCGGTTTGGAAGTAGAAGACACCCAACCCGCCGCGCCGCCGTTTCAAGGCGTGGTGGTGGCCGAAGTGAAATCGGTGGAAAAACACCCCGATGCCGACCGTCTGAACGTCACCCAAGTGGATGCCGGCACCGGCGATCTGATCCAAATCGTCTGCGGTGCGCCCAATGTGGCGCCCGGCATCAAAGTGCCTTGTGCCCTGCCCGGCGCGGTGTTGCCCGGCGAGTTTCATATCAAGCCCACCAAAATGCGCGGCCAAGTCTCCAACGGCATGCTGTGCTCGGCCAAAGAGCTGGGGCTACCTGAAAAAATCGACGGCTTGCTGATTCTGGCCGACACCGCGCCGGTAGGCAGCGACATCCGCGCCCATTTGAATCTGGACGACACCGTTTTCACCCTCAAAATCACGCCCAACCGCACCGACTGTCTCAGCCTCAAAGGCTTGGCGCGCGAAGTGGCGGCTTTGAGCGGCTGCGAACTGAACCTGCCCGAGATTCAAGCCGTCGCCGCCGAATCCGACCGCCGCCAGCCGGTGCGCATCGAGGCCCCGCAAGACTGCGGCCGCTTCCTCAGCCGTGTGATCGAAGGCGTCAACGCCCAAGCCGAATCGCCCGCCTGGCTCACCGACCGCTTGGAGCGCAGCGGCATCCGCAGCATTTCCGCATTGGTGGACATCGGCAATTATGTGATGCTGGAGCTGGGCCAGCCGATGCACGTTTTCGATGCCGACCGGCTTTCAGGTAGCCTGATTGTGCGCCGCGCCGTCGAGGGCGAAACCCTGGCCTGCCTCAACGAAAAAACCGTTACTTTATCCGACAACACCTTAGTGGTTGCCGACGAGCAGCAAGCCTTGAGCATGGCCGGCCTGATGGGCGGCGAGGGCAGCGCGGTAAGCGGCGACACGCAAAACATCGTATTGGAATCCGCCTGGTTTGCGCCCGACATCATCGCCGGCAAATCGCGCCAATACGGCTTCGGCTCCGATTCTTCCTTCCGCTTCGAACGCGGCGTGGACTTCACTTTGCAGCGCGACGCCATCGAACGCGCCACCGCCTTAGTGCTGTCCGTTTGCGGCGGCCGGGCCGGTGAAGTGGAAGAAGCCATCGGCTACTTGCCGGAAAACCGCCAAGTCATCCTCCGCCCCGAGCGCGTAAACCGTCTGCTGGGCGTAGACATTCCCTTAGACAGGGTTTCCGCCATTTTGCAGGACTTGGGGCTGCAACCCGAAGCCGTAACAGAAGGCTTTCAAGTCCAAGTGCCGCCCTTCCGCTTCGACCTCGCCATCGAAGCCGACCTGATTGAAGAAGTCGCCCGCGTGTACGGCTACGAAAACATTCCCGACGACTACACCGGCGGCAAACTGGCCATGTTGAGGCTACCTGAAAACCGCCGCCCGCGCTTCGACATCTACCGCCAAATGGCCGAGCGCGGCTTTCAGGAAGTGGTCAGCTACGCCTTTGTGGATGAGCAATGGGAACAGGATTTCGCCGGCAACAGCCAGCCCGTGCGCTTGCAAAACCCGCTGGCGGCGCAGTTCTCCGTGATGCGTTCCACCCTGATCGGCAGCTTAGTGGAAATCCTGCAAAACAACCTCAACCGCAAACAAAGCCGCGTGCGCCTGTTTGAAATCGCCCGCGTTTTCAGCCGGCGTGCCGACGGCAGCTTCCTGCAACACGAACGCATCGGCGGCTTGGCCTACGGCAGCGCCCTGCCCGAACAATGGGGCGAGAAAAGCCGCGCGGTGGATTTCTACGACCTCAAAGCCGATGTGGAAAGCCTGCTGGCCGGCAAAAACGCCGTCTTCACCCCCGCCGCCCACCCGGCCCTGCACCCCGGCCGCAGCGCCGTGATCAGCCTGAACGGCGACCACATCGGCTTTATCGGCGAATTGCATCCGAAATGGCTGCAAAAATACGATTTGCCGCAGGCACCGCTGCTGTTTGAATTGGACATGGCCGCCGTTTGCGAGCATGAAAAAGTCCGCTACCGCAGTGTGTCGAAATTCCAGCCCGCCCGCCGCGATTTGGCTTTTGTGCTGCCGGAAAGCGTTTCCTATGCCGAGCTCGAAGCCGCCCTGCGCCAAGTCGATAGCCCGCTGATTCAAGCCATCGAGCTGTTCGACCTCTACCGCGGCACCGGTCTGCCCGAAGGCATGAAGAGCATGGCGATTAAAGTCATTCTGCAGGATCAAGACGGCACCCTCACCGACGACAAAATCGAGCCGCTAACCGCCCAACTGCTGGAAGCCGCCGCCCGAGTCGGTGCCAAACTGCGCTGAATCACGCTTACATCCGCTTTTCAGGTAGCCTGTCTGGCCTTAGGCAGGCTAGCTGAACACCCTACAGAGAATTCCGACACTATTCACTTGATTTTGAAATAACAATTAGCGATAATCCGCGCCTTAGAAAATACAAGGAATGATCATGACCCTGACCAAAGCAGAATTAGCCGATATTTTGGTAGACAAAGTGGCCAATGTGGGCAAAAACGATGCCAAAGAAATCGTCGAGCTCTTTTTTGAAGAAATCCGCGCCACTTTGGAAAGCGGCGAAGAAATCAAAATTTCCGGCTTCGGCAACTTCCAGCTGCGCGACAAACCGCAACGTCCGGGCCGCAACCCCAAAACCGGCGAAGAAGTGCCGATTACCGCCCGCCGCGTGGTGACCTTCCACGCCAGCCAAAAGCTCAAAGGCATGGTGGAGCACTACTATGACAAACAACGCTAATCTGCCGCCGATCCCTGCACAACGCTACTTCAGCTTGGACGAATTGTGCCGCCTGGCCGACATCTGCCCCGAGCAGTTCCGCCAATGGCAGCAGGACAACGGCACCGTTTTGGGCTACGGCGGGGAAACCTATACCCGCCGCGACGTCATCAAAGCCCGCCAATTCAGCGGCAGTTTCCCCGCCTACGTGGACCGCTTCAACCTGAACGGCTTGGACCAGCAAGGGCAGCCGGCAGCCGACGCAGAAGAAATACGCTTCGGCCTGCAGGAAGTGTTAAGAAAAATCGAAACAACGCTTGCCAAATAGACCAAGTGCCACTATAATACCCGCTTTCCTTGAGTCGGAGTGTGGCGCAGTCTGGTAGCGCACTTGCATGGGGTGCAAGGGGTCGAAGGTTCGAATCCTTTCACTCCGACCAAAAAATTTCATAAAGTCAGCTAGTTACTAGCTGACTTTTTTATTGGTCCATGCGGGCCAAATGACGGTCTTACACCATAGGAGATGCCTACTCCCGGGGGCGCTGGTGCATTCACATCGCTGTGCTGTGCCACGCCTTGAACCGCATCCCTGTCCGGGGGACGGTCAAACATTTCAGTCAGGCTTAGACCTTTGCAAAACCATGTTCTCCAAGAGCGTAACCAAGGTCTCAGGCTACCTGAAAACCAATATGCCTGCCGCATACTCTCTTAAACCTTCAGCCGGGGAAACTTATGCGCTACCGTTACCTCATTTTCTTTCTGCTCGCCTTCTTTTGCATCCGCGCCCAAGCGGCTGAACGCTACGGCGTGATGTGCTACCACGACGTGGTAGAAGAAAACCACTTCACCCTACCCGCATCAACCGATATGCAGGGAAAACTGCAACGGCAGTATTTCCCCCAAACCATTACCGTCAGCCGTCTGGTGAGCCATTTCAATTTGCTGCGCGACAATGGTTACACACCGGTCAGCTGGCAACAGATTGAAGACGCCCGCCTCGGCCGCGGCCGTCTGCCGGCCAAACCGGTACTGCTCACCTTCGACGACGGCTACCTCAGTTTCTACAACCGCGTCTATCCCCTGCTCAAAGCCTACAACTATCCCGCCGTTCTCGCCCTGGTCACTTCGTGGATGGAAACGCCTGCGCACGGCAGCATTGCCTACGGCGAACAACAGCTGCCGCGCAGCGCCTTCGTTACTTGGGAGCAGGTACGCGAAATGCAGGCCAGCGGCCTGATCGAAGTGGCCTCCCACACCCACGACCTGCACCGCAGCAACATCGGCAATCCGCTCGGCTCCCTGTTTGCCGCCGCCCTGCCCGGCAAATATGCCGGCGGCCGCTACGAAACCCACGCCGAATACGCACAACGCATCCGCCACGACCTGCAACTGTCGTCCGACATCATCGCCCGCCACACCGGCCGGCGCCCGCGCATTTTGGTGTGGCCCTACGGTCAAATGAACGAAGCCGGCATCGAAATCGCCCGCCAAGTCGGCCTGGACAGCGACTTCACCCTGTTCGACCACCAACTGAACGAACCGACCGAACGCCACGTCGGCCGCCTGCTCATCGACCACGAAACCGACTTGCGCGTAATCAATGCCTATCTGAACGAGCGCATGTTCGAGCCGCAGACCCAGCGCGTGGTCCATGTGGACCTCGATTACGTTTACGACCCCAACCCCGTCCAACAAAACCGCAATCTCGACCGCCTGATCGAACGCATTTATTTATTGGGCGTGAGCACCGTTTATCTGCAGGCTTTTGCCGACGACGACGGCAACGGCGTGGCCGAAGCGCTTTACTTCCCCAACCGCCACCTGCGCATGAAGGCCGACCTGTTCAGCCGCGTGGCCTGGCAGCTGGCCACCCGCGCCAATGTGAAGGTTTACGCTTGGATGCCGATGATGGCTTTCGATCTCGGCCCGCAATACGACTACGTCACCGACAGCCGTTCCGGCCGCCCCAACCGCGAACATTATCTGCGCCTGTCGCCTTACAGCGCGCGCAACCGCCAAACCGTGCGCGAGATCTACGAAGACCTCGCCTTCCACAGCCGCTTCAGCGGCATCCTCTTCCACGACGACGGTTTCCTGACCGACTTTGAAGGACACATCGCCAAAGGTGCGCGCAGCAACGCCCAATACTGGCAGGAAGCCCGCCAAAAAACCGACGACCTGATCCGCTATTCCGAAGAATTGAAACAGGCCGCCCTGCGTTACAGCTTCAAAGCCCGCCACGAGCTGAAAACCGCGCGCAACCTTTATGCCGGCGTGGTCATGCAGCCGGATGCCCAGCAATGGTTTGCCCAAAGCCTCGCCCAATTTACCCGCTCCTACGATTACACCGCCATCATGGCCATGCCTTATCTGGAACACGGACACGCCATTTCCCACCAACAGGCCGCCGATTGGCTGCAACAATTGGCCGCCCGGGTCAAACAGCAGGGCCTGCCGATGAATAAAATCATCTTCGAACTGCAAACCACCGACTGGCGGCGCAAACAACCGATACCCGACTCGGAATTGACTGCGTGGGTGGGCAAGCTGAAGCAAGCCGGCATCCAAAACCTGGCTTACTATCCCGACGATTTCCTCAACAACCAACCGGCGCTGCGCAGCATCAAACCGGTATTCTCCGTACAATAAACCCACAGCCCCACAGGCTACCTGAAAGCATGCAAACGCTTTTCAGGTAGCCTGTTTGCTTGGCCCGCTTGCGAAGGTCCCAGATTATTTCCATAGTCCGGCAAAGACCTGGGGTTCACCCCCAACATAAATGCCGCTCAAGACCCAACAGCATAGCGAATGTGAACGCAAAGAACTTCTGTAACAAAGGTATACCATTACCAAACTCAGCGAGCGCCCACAAACAGACATGCACCGCAGAGGGCGGTTTTGCAGAGATTTGAGGTTTCCGGCAGCAAATTTCCGAATCACCCATTCGGCGTACCCGACGGTACTGCCTGCCGCCGGACATGCCCACTATGATGACGGGTCTGCGTACCATTGCGGCAATGCCCGCCCGGCAACGACACCTTCACCTCGAATTTTCCCTTTCTTTCCATTTTGTTGCTTTCCGCACATTTTAATTCATCAGGCGTTCTTATTTTTTCAGGTAGCCTGACAACAAAAAACCGTGCCGTTTCTTTCGTATAAATTTTGCCATGCGGAATCTATTGCCCTTTGGAATATTTACTGATACGATTTCACGAAAATACAGCATGTTGCAATGCAGCAAACCTCCCTTAAATATCATTTCTTGCCGGTTTGCTGCCGCATTTTCTTTTAAGCATTTGCTTTATATCGTTCTTTTTCGTGATTAAAAACGAAAAAATGAAAATAACCCAGTTTGATTTGTGATTAAAGGATTGAGTATGTCCACCGAATACAAAGATATCGACCCGGTTGAAACCCAGGAATGGCTGGATGCGCTGGGCTCTGTGCTGGAAAACGAAGGCTCGGAGCGGGCGCATTTTCTGTTGGAAAACCTGGTGAAATACACCCGCCGCCGCGGCGTGCACCTGCCGTTCGACGCTACCACCGCCTACCTGAACACCATTCCCGTGGGCCAAGAGCAGAAATCGCCCGGCAATCACGAACTCGAACACCGCATCCGTTCCGCCATTCGCTGGAACGCCGCCGCCATGGTGCTGCGTGCCGGTAAAAAAGACCTGGAGCTCGGCGGCCACATCGCCTCCTTCCAATCTTCCGCCACCCTTTACGATGTCGGCTTCAACCACTTCTGGAAAGCCAAAGGCGAAGGCGAAGAAGGCGATTTGATTTTCATCCAAGGCCACGTGGCGCCCGGCATTTACGCCCGCGCCTATGTGGAAGGCCGGCTCAGTGAAGAGCAGCTGGACAACTTCCGTCAGGAAGTGGACGGCAAAGGCCTGTCTTCCTATCCCCACCCCTATCTGATGCCCGATTTCTGGCAGTTCCCCACCGTATCCATGGGTTTGGGTCCGCTGATGGCGATTTACCAGGCGCGCTTCCTCAAATATCTGGATTCGCGCGGCCTCTCCAAAACCAAAGGCCGCAAAGTGTGGTGCTTCTGCGGCGACGGCGAAATGGACGAGCCGGAAAGCCAAGGCGCCATTTCCCTGGCCGCCCGCGAAGGCTTGGACAATCTGGTCTTCGTCATCAACTGCAACCTGCAACGCCTCGACGGCCCGGTGCGCGGCAACGGCAAAATCATCCAAGAACTGGAAGGCAACTTCCGCGGTGCCGGCTGGAACGTGCTGAAAGTGATCTGGGGCAGCCGCTGGGACGCCCTGCTGGCGCGCGACACCAACAACGCCCTCAAGCAGCGCATGGAAGAGTGCCTGGACGGCGACTACCAAACCTTCAAATCCAAAGACGGCGCCTATGTGCGCGAGCATTTCTTCAACACGCCCGAACTCAAAGCCATGGTGGCCAATATGTCGGACGAAGAAATCTGGGCGCTCAACCGCGGCGGCCATGATCCGCACAAAGTGTATGCCGCCTACCACGAAGCGGTGAACAAAGCCGACGGCCGCCCCACCGTGATTCTGGCCAAAACCATCAAAGGCTACGGCATGGGCGAAGCGGGCGAAGGCCAAAACATCGCCCACCAAGCCAAGAAAATGGACGTCAAATCGCTCAAGCAGTTCCGCGACCGCTTCGGCATCCAAGTGAGCGACGAGCAAATCGACAGCGGCGACCTGCCCTATTTCCGTTTCCCCGAAGACAGCGAAGAAATGCGCTACCTGCGCGAGCGCCGCAATGCCTTGGGCGGCTATCTGCCGCAGCGCAACCCGAATAACGAAGCCCTGCCGGTGCCCGCGCTGGAAGCCTTCGACGCCCAGCTGCAATCCAGCGGCGAGCGCGAGTTCTCCACCACCATGGCCTTTGTGCGCATCCTCTCCACCCTGTTGAAAGACAAACAGATCGGCAAACGCATCGTGCCCATCGTGCCCGACGAGAGCCGCACCTTCGGCATGGAAGGCATGTTCCGCCAATACGGCATCTGGAACCCCAAAGGCCAGCAATACACCCCGCAGGACAAAGACCAACTGATGTTCTACAAAGAATCGGTGGACGGCCAGATTCTGCAGGAAGGCATCAACGAACCGGGCGCCATGGCCGACTGGATTGCCGCCGGCACCAGCTATGCCAACAGCCGCTACGCCATGATTCCGTTCTACATTTACTACTCCATGTTCGGCTTCCAGCGCGTGGGCGATTTGGCTTGGGCCGCCGGCGACATGCGCACCCGAGGCTTTCTCTTGGGCGGCACCGCCGGCCGCACCACGCTTAACGGCGAAGGCCTGCAACACGAAGACGGCCACAGCCAGCTGCAGGCCGACCTCATCCCCAACTGCATCAGCTACGACCCCACCTTCCAATACGAACTGGCGGTCATCATCCACGACGGCTTGCGCCGCATGTATGTGGAGCAACAGGACGTGTACTACTACATCACCCTGATGAACGAAAACTACGTCCATCCCGCCCTGCCGCAACGCGAAGGCATTGAAGAACAGATTCTCAAAGGCATGTATTTGTTCCGCGAAGGCAGCGCAGGCGACAAAAAAGTGCAGCTCATGGGTTCCGGCACCATCTTCAACGAAGTGCTGGCCGCCGCCGATCTGCTGAAAGCCGACTTCGGCGTAGAAGCCGACGTGTGGTCCTGCCCCAGCTTCAACCAGCTGCACCGCGACGCCATCGAAGCGGAACGTCACAACCGCCTGCACCCCACCGCCGAACAGAAAACCGCTTTCGTGGCGCAACAGCTGCAAGGCCACGCCGGCCCCGTGGTGGCCGCCACCGACTACATCCGCAGCTTCGCCGAGCGCATCCGCCATGCCATTCCGGCCGAAAACGGCGGCTATGTGGTGCTCGGTACCGACGGTTTCGGCCGCAGCGACTCCCGTGCCAACCTGCGCGACTTCTTCGAAGTGGACCGCTACCACGTGGCCGTGGCCGCGCTGGGCGCTTTGGCCAAACAAGGCAAAGTGGACGCCGCCACCGTACAGCAAGCCATCGAAAAATACGGCATCCAAACCGACACCGCGCCCAGCTGGAAACGTTAATCTGCTGCCGTCCTCAGGCTACCTGAAAGCCTTTCAGGTAGCCTGGCACCCCCAAGAGAACCAGAGGAGAAACGCCATGTATTATCGGAAGAAAACCCTGATGCTGCTGCTCGGCAGCCTGTTGGCTTGGCCTGCGGCGGCGCAACATGTGCCGCAAGCCGTGCGGCATAATATCCATACCTGCGGCAGCGCCTCTTGTGCGGGTGCATCCGGCAGTGGCAGTCAACCCCGCGACACGCTTTTTCTAAACCCGCCCCCTTACACCCGTTGGCACATCCAGCGCGGCTTCGGCGTAGTGGCCATCCGCCATGAAGAAGACGACGTCGGCCGACACAGCTTTTTGGAACACGCCATGGGCGGCAGCCCGCAGGAGGCCGAGCAAAACGTGCGCAAAAAATGCGGCCGCGACAAATGCCACATCATCGCCCGCACCAGCAACGCCTGCGTGGCCGTATCCCATGCCATTGATATCGACCGCAACAACCGCTACACCGAGCGTTTTTACGTGGCGCCGCTGGATGCCGAAGCCCGCCGCATGCTGGCCGAAGGCTTGGGCGACACAGGAGCCCGCAAGAACGTTGGCTTCCATCATCATATCCGGGACGCCGCAGACGCCGCCTGCACCGCCGACCCGCGCAACCGCTCTACGGGCTACCGCGGCCTTTGCTACGACACAGAAGTGTTTTGCGCCCGAGACAGTATTTCGCCCGGCTACTGAGGCGCAACAGCTTGTGTGCCGAGCATAGACACACAAACCGACCTGACTGACTGCCGCCCGGCGGACAAGCCCAAAACCCTTAACCCCGGCATCCGCGCCCCGGCCGGTGCCGCATTGAAAGGAAACCGGATATGAAACGCCTCGCCCCCCTTGCCCTGGCGCTGGCCGCCCTGCTGCTCAACGCCTGCGGCTCTATCGGCGGATCCGAACTGCCGCCGCGCCCCGAAGCCAATCCTTCTGCTATAGAAGGCGCCGGCAGCGTATGGGAATGCACCCCGCAAGGCTGTCGCAAAATCCGCTGACCGGCGGTTTTCAGGTAGCCCGGCTGAGCAAACACTTCGAGGGAAAATCATGAAACGGATCATCCGCCACCACCAAGCGCTGGCGCTGGCCGCCTGCCTGACCGCCCTGCCCGCCGCCGCACAAAACCACAACGACGCCCGCTGCATGCAGGCTTCGGCCGATATTATGGAACTGCTTCTGATGGCCGGGAGTTGCGCGCCCGAGCAAATGGGCGACAAAGACACCCTGCAACCGGGCTTTGCCGAACTGAACCGTCGCATCAATGCCTGCGACAGCGGCCGCGATGCCGAGCGTATGCTGCCCGCGCTCAAGCAGCGCTTCCAAAACCATCCGCTCAACCCCGAACGCCCCGACAACACCCAAGCGCGGCAAGCCTATTGCGCCCGGGCGGCGGAACACGCCGAGCGCATCCTGAAGCCTTATCTGCCTTAAGGCTTGACACGCAGACTGGATTGCCGCACCGCGCAAGCCCGACCCGAACCCGGCAAAGGGCTACCTGAAACCGCCCCTGCCAGAACATCAAACAGAAAGGAACCGGACCACACCTGATCAGACACACCCGACACCCATTCCGGCGGGGTCTGTCCGTCCCACGCCACAGGCTGCCGAAAGCGGCCGATACGACGGCTGAACATCTTTTTTGCAATACCTAAGGAGACTCAGCATGATGTCTGTATTGGCGGCCTATGCGGCCACGGTGGCCGTGTTTTTGATTTTGCCCGGCCCTTTGAGTTTGGTGGTGATGAACGGTGCCAACCGTTACGGTTTCAAAGGGGCGCTGTTGTCGGTGGCGGCCACCAATGCCGCCTCACTGGTTTGGATTGCCTGCGCGGGGCTGATGCTGGCCGGCATCGGCAGCATCAGCGAAACCCTGCTCACGGTGCTCACCGGCATCGGCGGCCTGTATCTGGTGTATTACGGCATCCGTTTGTGGCTGGACGCGCGGCAGCGGCAAGCGCTCAAACTGCAACAGGCGGCCGAACTCGCGCCGCCGCCGCAAAGCCTCGGCAAAATGGCGGGCTCAGCGTTTTGGGTGGGCTTGGCCAGTCCGAAAGACATTCTGTTTTTCATGACCTTCTTGCCGCCCTTTATCGGCAGGCTGGACATGGGGCTGCTGCCCGGCCTGCTGGCGCTGACTGCGGTGTGGTGCCTGCTTGACTACCTGATCCTCACCGCTTACGGCATGGGTTTGGCCAAACTGCTGACGCCCAAACGCGAACGCATCGCCTATGCCTGCAGCGGCCTGTTGTTTGTGGTGCTCGGTTTGTATGCGGCGGCGGCCGGCATCCGGGCGCTGGCGGTCTGACCCGTGCTGAGTCGGTTTTGCGGCACACCGGCAAACAGGGCTGAAATTAAGCAGGATTCCGGTATCCCACCGTTTTCAGGTAGCCTGCCCGACCACACAAGAGGAAACTGTATGGACACCGATCTCGACAAAATGAGCCGCGACGAACTGCTGGCAGAAGTCCGCAAACTGCGCGCCGGCATCCGCGCCCACCGCGACAGCTCCGGCCACGATTTGTGCTGGTACCATCCCGACTTATGGGCGCTGCTGCCCGAAGAAGCCGGCAAAACGCCGCAAGTGCCCGATTGGCCGCAGTTTATGCGCGGCTGCGTGGCCTACCGCGCCTCGCTGGACGCGCAATGCCCCGAGGCCGTACGCATCCGGCAGGAGTTTGAAGACGGCCAATCCGCATAAACCCAATCAAGCCGCTTTCAGGTAGCCTGTGTCGGCCGATGAATCCAACAAACTTGTACGCCAACCCTTTCTAAGGCAGATAAACGCGATGAAACCCTTTCTGGCCCTATCTGTGTGTACGCGCTTAACCGCCTGCGCGGCCAACGCCCCCGTGGTGCAAACCGAAACCCGCTACGATCCGGCCACCCAAGCCCGCGTGCGCCTGTACGGCCAAAACCAAAAACCGGCACGCCTGGTCAGCGGCATCGACTGCGAACACAACCGGCGCGGCACCGCCGTCAGCGTGGGCCGCAGCTTGGGCGACGCCTTCAGCTCTTTTGCCGGCACCGCCCAAAGCAGCAGCATCGGCATACCCGAAACCGAAATCAGCCGCCACATCAGCGAACGCAACGGCCTGATGTCGCGTGCCGTATTCCGCGAGTATGTGGTAGCGGCAGGCAAACCGGCCAATGTGCAATCCTCCTACATCGGCCTCACCCACAGCAACAGGCCGGCCAACCCGATGGCAGAAAGCTATTTGGTGATGAAGGAAGGCAGCTGCCACAGTCAGTTGGCTTCTTTTGTGCCGCAAGCCGGACGCGATTATGAGGTAGTAGGGGCGACGGGCCGTGCTTGCGGCGTGGCCGTATTTGAGGTGGCGGCCGACGGCTCCACCCAAGCGGTGGCTTTACAGGACGCTTTCCGCTGCCGCAGACGCTGACATCCTTCCCGATTCCGAAGCGCCGCCCGCATCGGCGGCGCCTTATCCGACAACCAGAAAACCGTTTTACCGAAAAGGAAAAACAATGAGCATCGTAGAGATCAAAGTCCCCGACATCGGCGGCCATGAAAACGTGGACGTGATTGCCGTAGAAGTGAAAGCCGGCGACACCGTGGCGGTGGACGACACCCTGATTACCCTGGAAACCGACAAAGCCACCATGGACGTGCCGGCCGATGCCGCCGGCGTGGTCAAAGAAGTACGCGTACAGGTAGGCGACAAAGTTTCCGAAGGCAGCGTGATTGTGGTGGTGGACAGCGGCGCGGCGGCAGAAACCGCCCCCGCCCCCGCCCCCGCCCCCGCTCCCGCAGCCGCACCGGCCGCACCGCAAACCGAAACCGCTCCCGCAGCCAGTGCGCCTGCGGCAACGGCCAGCGTTCAGGTAGCCGTGCCCGACATCGGCGGCCACAGCGATGTGGACGTGATTGCGGTGGAAGTCAAAGCCGGCGACACCGTGGCGTTGGACGATACCCTGATTACCTTGGAAACCGACAAAGCCACCATGGACGTGCCCAGCACCGCCGCCGGCGTAGTCAAAGCCGTCTATGTCAAAGTGGGCGACAAAGTTTCCGAAGGCACGGTCATTATTGATGTGGAAACCGCCGCTGCACCGGCAGCTGCGCCGCATACTGCCTCTGCTCCCGCTGCCGCACCGTCTCCCGCCCCGGCGACTGCCGCGCCGACAACGCCCGCGCCCGCCGCCGAAGCGGCCAAACCGGTGGCCGCCTTCGGCAATACGCCGGTAAACGAAGCCGGTTTCGCCAAAGCCCATGCCGGCCCCTCCGCGCGCAAACTGGCACGCGAATTGGGCGTGGATTTAAGCCTGGTGCGCGGCAGCGGCTTGAAAGGCCGCATCGTGGGCGACGACATCAAAGCCTTTGTCAAAGCCGCCATGCAGGGCGGCGCCGGCAAAGGCGCCCCGGTGGCGGCCACCGCTTCGCTGGGCGGCGGTTTGGATCTGCTGCCGTGGCCGAAAGTGGATTTCGCCAAATTCGGCCCCGTCGAAGTGCAGGAGTTGAGCCGCATCAAGAAAATTTCCGGCCAAAATCTGGCGCGCAACTGGGTGATGATCCCGCATGTGACCCACCACAACGACGCCGACATGACCGATTTGGAAGACTTGCGCAAGCAGCTCAACAAAGAATGGGAGCGCGAAGGGGTGAAAATGTCGCCTTTGGCCTTTATCATCAAGGCGGCGGCCAAAGCTTTGCAGCAATTCCCCGAGTTCAATTCGTCTTTAGACGGCGAAAATCTGGTGTTGAAAAAATATTTCCACATCGGCTTTGCCGCCGACACACCCAACGGCCTGGTGGTGCCGGTGATCCGCGACGTGGATCAAAAAGGCTTGAAACAAATCAGCATCGAATTGGCCGAGTTGAGCAAAAAAGCGCGTGAAGGCAAGCTCAAACCGCAAGAGATGCAGGGCGCCTGCTTCACCATTTCCAGCCTCGGCGGCATCGGCGGCACCGGTTTTACTCCGATTGTGAACGCACCGGAAGTGGCGATTTTGGGCGTGTGCAAATCGCAAATCAAACCGGTGTGGGACGGCAGCCAGTTTGCCCCGCGCCTGATGTGTCCGCTGTCGCTCTCTTTCGACCACCGCGTGATCGACGGCGCCGGCGCCATGCGCTTCCTGGTGTTCCTGTCCGATCTGTTGGCCGATTTCCGCCGCGTGGCGGTATAAAGCAGAGACAGGCTACCTGAAAACTTTTCAGGTAGCCTGTATCGTTCCTGTGATTCAGAACAATATCGGAGGCACATTATGCCGACCTCTCCCTACACGAACAGCACTTTGGCCACCGTCAGCCTGGTTTGCGGCATTTTGGGCTGGACCATTTTGCCGCTGGTCGGCAGCGCCGCCGCCGTCATCACCGGCCACATGGCGCGCAAGGAAATCCGCCGCAATCCTGCTTTACAAGGCGACGGCTTGGCCGTGATCGGCTTGGTACTCGGCTACAGCAATCTGGCCGTCATCATGTTGGCCTTCATCATAATCTTTCTGTTTTTCGGCGGCTTGGCATTTTTGGGTTAACTTGCCGGCCTCGCTTGGCGTACCCGGATTTCAGCATCCTTGCCAACGGACACAGGCTGAGACCTTTGCAAAACCCTCAGATGTGGATGCAGTTCAAGGCGTAGCAGCACAGCGAGCGTGAACGCCAGGAATCCCTGTGGGAGAGACATATCACACGATAGGCAAGCGAGCGAGCAGTACCCATAGGGCATAAACGCACAACGCAGAAATGCACCGCAGATGGAGGTTTTGCAAAGGTCTCAGGCTACCTGAAAACAAGCGCAAGCCCCTGTCCATACCGGTTCAGATTGTGGTAAAACACGCCCCAATGGACCGGCAGATAAGCGCCCGGGCCGATTCGAGTTCTGATTTTTTCATCCACCTTCCGCAATCGCAATAAGGAACACGCCGATGACACCCCAAGTCCAACGCGCCGATGCGCTGCCTGCCGGCAGCCGCCTGCAAAGTTACACCATTCAGAAGGTGATTGGTTCGGGCGCCTTCGGCATCACCTATCTGGCCGAACATGTGCACTTAAGCTCTCTGCATGTGATCAAAGAGTATTTCCCCGATAGCGGCGTGCGCCTCGACGGGGTAAACGTGGCGGCCAAAAGCAGCAGCGACCAAGACCTGTTCGACTGGGGCTTGAGCAGTTTTTTCAGCGAAGCCAAACTGCTTTACGGCTTGAGCCACCCCAATATCGTCAAAGTGACCGATCTGTTCGAAGCCAACGGCACCGCCTATTTTGTGATGCCCTATCTGCAGGGCAATACCCTGCACCAATGGTTGAAGGAACACCCGAAACCCGACGAGGCCGCGCTCGGACAGATTTTCATTCCCTTGCTGGAAGGCTTGAAATACATACACGAGCGCCAACTGCTCCACCGCGACATCAAACCGGAAAACATTCTGATGACGGCCGGAGGCACGCCGGTGCTGATCGACTTCGGCGCCGCCCGCCAGGCCATCGGCCAGAAAAGCCGTCCGCTCACCCAAATCCTCACCCCGCCGTTTGCCCCCATCGAACAATACCAATCGCGCGACGTCTTTTTGCCGGCGCTGGACTTATACAGCCTCGCCGCCTGTATCTATCAAGCCGTTACCGGCAAGCTGATTGAAGAGGCTCCCGCGCGTATTGCCGGCGAAGACACCCAGCCCAAATTGGCCGGTAGTGCATACGAACGCCATTACAGCCCCCATTTTCTGGCCGCCGTCGATTACGCCCTCAACGTGCGTGCCGAACACCGCTTCCAAAGCGCCATGGAAATGCAGCAGGCCTTACTCGGTTTGAGCCCTTCGCCCGCCCCCGTGCAGGCCGCAAACAACGGACAAACCGTAGCTCTCCCCTCGCCCGCCGCCCATGCCGGCAAACGGGCAGCTACGTCAGCCAGACCGGTTTTGGTCAGGAAAAAAACCGCAAAACCGGCAGCAGGCGGCAAGAAAACCGGCTGGTTGGCAGCCGGTGCATTCGTCGTCCTGCTGTGTATTTTGGCATTCGCGTTCAGCCGTTTCCGACAAGAAGCAGCGCCTGCCCAAGCAAGCGAAGTCGTTGTGCGCCAAAACGACGGCCAACCATCTTCTGACGAGCACACCGACCCGCCTCTGCAACTGCCGGGCAGCACCGGCCAAGGCGAAGTGACAGGCATACAGATTACGGCAGAAACCGTGGCGGCGATGAACGAAGACCTGCCCAAAATGATTGATTCGCAAGCCATGCTGGAGCGGATTTACTATGCCGAAAACAGCCGCACCCTGGTTTATCAAGTGCGCTTCGTCAATTTCGCCGCCGGCAAGCTCAACCGCAGCGAGCTGGACCGCTTGGGCGAGATGATGCGCGACACCACCTGCCAAGATCCGAATATGCGCAGTTGGATTGTGGAAACAGCCAGCACGGTGCTGTTTGTTTTCAACGATAAAAACGGCAAACACCTGATCGACACCGCGGTATCGCGTCAGGATTGTCTGTAAGCCGGTGGCCTTGTCCGAAAGGAGTCTGATCATGCCCATCAACTTTCACCAAGGCCAGTACATCGGCCGCCGCGACGAACAACAGGATGCGCTGGGCAATCTGGTGCTCAACGCCCACACCAAACTCTATGTGCTGGCCGACGGCATGGGCGGCCATCAGGGCGGCCAACTCGCCAGCACCACGGTGGTGGACGCTTTTTTGGCTTTTTTTCAAAACCGAAATACCGAAGGCGATTGGGCAAACGCCTTGCGCCAAGCTCTGGACGCAGCGAACTTCGCATTGGCCGAACATTTGCGCACACGGCCGGAGCTGTCCGGCATGGGCACCACCGTCATCGCCGTGGTGGTGGACGAAGCAGCCGGCCGCTACCATTACATCAGTGTCGGCGACAGCCCGCTATATGGTTTTCAAGCAGGCCGTTTGGCGCGCATCAACGCCAACCATGCTTTTGCCGAAGATCTGAAAAAATGGCAGGATGCCGGAGAAATCAGCGCCGAACAGGCGGCGCAACATCCGGCGCGCCACGCGGTAACCAGCGCGGTGATGGGAAAAGACATTCCGCTGACCGATGACGGCAGCGGCGAGTTGGGTGCGGGAGATTGGCTGCTGCTGGCCAGCGATGGCGTGCAGACCCTCAGCGACGCAGCCGGCGGCGAGATTGAAGCCTTACTGGCGGCCGGCGGCACGGCCGAAAAACAGGTAAGCCGTTTATTGGCGGCGGTAAAAAACAAAGCCCTGCCGCAGCAAGACAACACTTCCGTAGTGCTGATCCAGGCAGGCATGGCAGACGGCAAGGCGGATGCGGCCCCTACCCAAGTATTGCCACCGCCTGTCACGGCGGCCAAAACCGAAGAGAACCGCCGGCCTGGGCGATTCTTGGGCGGACTGGCTGCGGCCGGCTTGCTCCTTGCCGCCGGGTGGTGGCTGTGGCTGCGTCCGACGCCTTCACCGACCGCACCCGCAGCTGACGAAGCGCCGGCCTCGGCTCCCGCCTTACCGACCTTGCCGTCCTTGCCGGCTTCAGCGGCCTTGCCGCCGGCATCAGAAGCCGTCGGCACCACCCCGCAACCCGGTTCCGACACGGCAAGCCAACCCCAAACGGAACACTGACCGGCCTACAGACATAACTTTACCTACACACCTACAAATGGGAGAACGGATATGAAAGCCTCCGCCGATGGTTTCCGCCAACCGCTAGCCGTTGCTTGCCGCAAGCTTTGTGCCGCCCTATTCTTGGCAGGACTTTTTACAGCACCCGCTGCCGCCGATCATACGCTGCAAAATCCGGTGGTAGAGGCCGGAGAATCGGTTTACCGCCTGTGGGGCGGCATGCCGGTACCGCCGGAGGTGTCGGCACAAATTGTGACGCCGGCCCTATTGAACGAAATCAACGGTAAGGGCTATGTGCGCCTCACCAACCAAGAAGGCAAAATACTGGTGTTGTTCAAGCAGAGCGGCAAACTGTATGTGTTTATCGGCCACGGTTCGGGCTACCTGATTGCCGACGGCGGTTATTTGGTGACCAACGACCATGTGGCCAATATGCAGGAAGGCGCACAAATATTCGTGGTGGAGTCGCTGGCGCCCAAACTCAGCCTGCTGCCCACCCAAACCCTGGCCAGCGACAACAAAAAAGATTTGGCCCTGTTGCAGGCCCCCCGTTTGCAAGGACGCCCGCTGCCCTTGGCAGACAGCCGCTTTGTGCAACCGACCCTGCCGGTGTTTTCGGTGGGTTTTCCGGGCGCGTCCGACGATTTGATGGCCGGCGGCGGCTTTGACGACCCCGCAGGTTACGTGCGTCCCAGCATCGGCGAAGGCACCCTCAAACACACCTACAAAGGCCATGCCGGCCAAGATGTGTGGGAGCACCACGCGCCCATCAGCGGCGGTAATAGCGGCGGCCCCCTGATCAACCGTTGCGGCCAAGTGGTGGGCACCAATGCCGCCGGCCACCGTCAGGTACAAAGCACCTTATTGGCGGTGGCCAATAGCGAGTTGTTGTCTTTGCTGCAAACCCGCCAAATCAGCCCGGTGCAAGCCGAGGGAGAGTGCGTGGATGCTGCGGCGGCGGCCGCCGGCCGGCAGATGCAGCTGCTCTACGGCGTGATGGCGCTGCTGTTGCTGGCCGCTTTGGGCGGGGCGGCGTATTTGTGGCGCCTGCGCGGCTTGGTCCAGGCAGGACGCAATCCGCCCATCAACTCACAGCTGATCCGCAAAATGGTGGGGGCCGAGGCGCAGCGTGTGGCCGCCGCCGCTACTCCGGCTGAGACGGGCAAATCCGCACGCTTGGCCGCTCAGGGCGGCGGAGCGGTCGATATTGCCCTGCCGCTGGGCAAGGCCATCGTGGTCGGCCGCAGCCGGGATGCCGATGTGGTGCTGGCCCTGCCCGAGGTTTCCGCACGCCATGTGCGCTTGCGCTATGACGGCACCGCATTGGCGGTGGAAGATTTGGGCAGCCGCAACGGCAGCTTTGTCAACGGCCGGCGCGTGGACAACGCCCGTTTGCAGGCCGGCGACGTGTTGCGTCTGGGCCCGGACGAACGCAGCCCCACCTTCACACTGCAAGCCGCCGCATCGGCAACCGTAGCGGCCGCACCCGTGCAATTGCAGCCCCTGGTGGCCGGACTGCCCGGCATCCGCCTGCAGCCGGGCCAAAGCGTACGCGTGGGGCGGGCCGCCGACAACGACGTGTGCATCCAACATCCGCAAGTGTCCGGCCACCATTGCCGCTTCAGTCTGGACGCCGAAGGCCGCTTGTGGCTGGAAGACAAACAGTCCACCAACGGCACCTTTGTGGACCACTTCGAGCGCCGCATTGAGCGCGTACAGCTACAGGCCGGCCAAACCGTGTATCTGGCCAGCCAAGAAGTGGCCTACCAAGTGAGCGGTTAAAGTTTTCCGATATTGTGAAGGAGCGAAACATGGCCATGACCCTGTGTGCCGCCAGCAAGCATTACTACGATCCCGAAGTGCATGCCGACTGCCCGTATTGCGGTACCGGCCAAACCGCTGCGGCGGGCACGCCCAAAACCCAGGTAGCCCCCGCCGCCCCTGCTGGTGCCGATTGGGCCAAAACCCAGCCGGTAGCGGCCTTGGCCGGCGCCGCAGCCGCCAAAACCGTGGTGATGGGCGCGGATACCGGCGCGGGCGACATCGGCACCTTGCCGGTGGTGGGCTGGCTGGTGGTGGTAGACGGCCCCGGCTTGGGCCGCGACTTCCGCCTGATTCAGGGCGAAAACCGCATCGGCCGCCAAGCCGGTTTGGAAGTGTGTTTGGATTTCGGCGCCCACAGCGATGCCGGCATCAGCCGCGAAGCGCATGCAGTGGTGGTGTTCGACCACCACGCCAAAGAATTCTTCATCGAGCGCGGCAACAGCCGCAACCTGCCCATGCTCAACGGCAGCACCATCCGCGGCGAACCCACCCTGCAAGCCTTCGACCGCATCCAATTGGCGGCCACCACCCTGCTGTTTGTGCCGCTGTGCCATACCGGCCTGCACTGGGAAGGCGGGCTGTTACAGATGTTGAATCGAACTTGAGCATTTGTTTTCAGGTAGCCCGAGACCTTTGCACACCCTCCAGACCCGGATGCGGTTCAAGGCGTAGCAGCGCAACGAGCAAAGACATCTCGTGCGGATAAGCAAGCGAGCCTTGCTCCTAGGCATCAACCTACAACGCCGAAACGCACCGCAGATGGGAGGTTATAAAATTCTCAGCCCCTTACCGCACCAAGTATCCAGCAACCCACCGGATTGAGCACCCGCATCATGCACCCCGTACAATACCAAAGCCATTTGGCAATCGTCAGCCTGATCTGCGGCCTGTTGGGCTGGACCCTGCTGCCGCTCGCGGGCAGCATCGCCGCCGTCATCACCGGCCACATGGCGCGGCGGGACATCCGCCATAATCCCGCGCTAAGCGGCGACGGCTTGGCCCTGGCCGGCCTGATTCTCGGCTACAGCTGCCTGATTTTCAGCCTATTGGCCTTTTTAGCGATTTTCTTGTTTTTCGGCGGCTTGGCATTTTTCGCCATATTTGCCGGCTGATCATCATCCGGCCCGCCCTGATTTCAGGTAGCCCGCCTTATCCCCTGGCTACCTGAAAACGCGGCCACGGCAGGGCCATCCGCCCATGCCGCGGCAAAACCTTCCACACAATGGAATAGAGAGAGAAAACATGAACCATCCTTTCGAATACACCACCGGCTGCCTCAGCGCCCCGGAAACGGCAGACTTACAACCGTCTTTCCACACCCTCACCCCCAGCGCCTACAAAGACGGCGCCTACCGCTTGCGCCGCTATTCCAAATTCCGCTACCGCCAAAGCGACGGTTGCATCGAACTGCAAGCCAACAGCCAATTCGTACAGGGCGACGAGCTAAACCGCTTCCAAGGCAATGTTGCCCGCACCTACGACGACCTCACCGCCGACACCATCGCCTCCGCCGGTTTCGCCGCCATGTTCCGTCGTTTTGCCGAAACCGCCGGCCTGCCTGAGCCAGCCGAAATCGAAGTGCACCAAATGCGCATCATCGCCAAAAGCGCCGGTCAAGCAGCCGAATCCACGCCCGAAGGCATCCATCAAGACGGCTTTGACCGCATTGGCGTATTTACCGTTGCCCGCCACAATGCCGAGGGCGGCGAACTCTATTTGTGGCGCCAGCCAGACGACGCCGCACCGCTGGCCGCCTGCCTGCCGCAAGCCGGCGACTTCTGCGTTTTGAACGACAGCCTGCTCTGGCACAGCGCCTCGCCCGTCAACACCTGCTCCGATGCCGAAGCCGGCTATTGGGATTTATTTGTTTTAACCGCCAACCAATCATGAACTACCCCATCGACACCATCCGCAGCCGCTTCCCCGCCCTGCACCAGGCCGACGAACACGGCCAATTGCCCGTCTTGCTCGACGGCCCCGGCGGCAGCCAAGTGCCGCAATGCGTTTTAGACGCACTGCTCGGCTATCTGGGGCGCTACAACAGCAATCTCGGCGGCCATGCCGAGGCCGGCCGCCGTACTCAGGCCACCAACGAACAGGCCCGCGCCGCCGCGGCCGACTGGCTGAGCTGCGAGTCCGACGAAATCGTGTTCGGCCTCAACTCCACCAGCCTGATGTTCAACCTCAGCCGCGCCGTTGCCCAAACTTGGCAGCCGGGCGACAACATCCTGCTCAGCAGCCTCGACCACTATTCCCACGTCTCCTCCTGGCAGCGTGCTGCCGAAGACATGGGCGTGGAGGTACGCCTATTGCCGCTGAATGACGAAGGCAGCGATTTGGACTACGCCGCCCTGCCCCGCCTGCTGGATGCGCGCACCCGTCTGCTGGCGTTCACCCTCGCCTCCAATGTGCTCGGCACCTTCAGCCAAGCGCAAACCTTGGTGCAGGCCGCCCGCGCCGTCGGCGCCTGGGTGAGCGTGGATGCCGTACACGCCGCCGTCCACCGCCTGCCCGACGTCCAAGCGCTGGATTGCGATTTTCTGTTTGCCTCCTCCTACAAACTGGGCGGCCCGCATCTGGGCATGTGCTACGGCAAACGGCAGCATTGGCAAAACCTGCACCCGTATAAAGTGGAACCGGCGGCCGAAACCGTGCCCAACCGCTGGGAACAAGGCACCCAATCGTTTGAAGCGCAGGCCGGCTTTATCGCCATGGTGGACTACTGGGCCGGCTTGGGCGGCAGCGAAGGCAGCCGCCGCGAACGCCTGCAGGTGGCCTATCGGCAAGTGGCCGCCTACGAGCAAGACCTCAACCGCATCCTGCTGCAAGGCTTTGCCGAGCGCCCCTATCTGCAGCTGTACGGCCTGTCCGCAGCCGAAGGCCGCAGCCCCACTTTTGCCTTCAACATCGTGAAAAACGGCAAGGTGCAGCCCGCCGCGCCGGTCAGCCAGTGGTTCGGCCGTCGCAACGTAGCCTTGGGCAACGGTAATTTCTACGCACTGGCCGTTTCCCGGCATTTGGGCTTGGGCGACGAGGGCTTTTTGCGCATCGGCTGCCTGCACTACACCAGCCACGCCGAAATCGAATGCTTCTTCAGCCTGCTCGACCAATGCGCGGCTGAATTGGGTTATCGGTAAACACCGGCTTTCAGGTAGCCTGAGACCTTTGCAAAACTCTCAGATGTGGATGCAGTTCAAGGCGTAGCAGCGCAGCGAGTGTGAACGTCAGGAATCCCTGTGGGACAGACATATCATACAGATAGGCAAGTGAGCGAGCAGTACCCATAGGGCATAAACGCACAACGCAGAAATGCGTCGCAGATGGGGGTTTTGCAAAGGTCTCAGCCTGACGGCGGTTCATTCAGGCAGTATGAGCGGCATGAGTCGGTCATGCCCCATGGTTTATATGGCTTTGAATGTGTCCCCCCTTACCCCTCACTTACTGAAATGGAGACCACACCATGTTGCACCGTTCTGTTTTCCACATCGCTAAAATGGACTGTCCTTCCGAGATACAGCTGATCCGCATGAAACTGGCAGATCAACGCCAGATTGCCGATATGCAGTTTGATATTGCACAACGGGAGCTGACCGTCATTCATCAAGGCGATTGGTTACCCATTTTGACACTGCTGGAAACCCTGAACTTAGACAGCCGACATATGCATAGCAGCCGAGATGGCATCACAGTAATGTCCTCAGCAGCAGACCAAGCCGACCAGCGGCGGATATTGTGGCAAGTACTGCTGATCAACCTGCTGTTTTTCTTGATGGAAGGCATTGCCGGCTGGCTGTCACACTCCATGGGGCTGCTGGCCGACAGTTTGGATATGCTTGCCGATAGTGCGGTTTATGCCTTGGCACTGATGGCGGTAGGCAATACGTTGTTGCACAAGCGGCGGGTTGCACGCACAGCCGGGCTATTGCAGGCAGCGCTAGCCGTATGGGGCTTGGTGGAAGTGTTACGGCGTTTTTTCGGCTGGGAAGGCGCACCTGCTTATCACATCATGATGGCGGTAGCTTTCCTGGCCTTGCTGGGCAATGCTTTGTGTCTGTATTTACTACACAAAAGCCAGAACCATGAAGCCCATATGCAGGCCAGCATGATTTTTACCGCTAACGATGTTTGGGTAAATCTGGGGGTGATTGCCGCCGCTGTGCTCACCTCGGTAACACAATCCAAATATCCCGATTTGCTGGTGGGCGCTTTAGTGTTCGTGCTGGTGGCCAACGGTGCGCGGCGCATCTGGCAGCTGGGCAAATAGATAGGAATCTAATGAACAATCAATCGGATGAAAACCAAAACCATCCAAAATTCAACAGTATGATGTTTAGAAAAATCCTCAGCACATGATGAATTCCCATTACCTCAACCACCTCGGCGCCCGCCTGCATTACCGCCTGGGCGGTCAGGAGAACGCGCCGGTGCTGGTGCTGCTGCACGGCGGATTCGGGTCGATGGCCGATTTCGCTGCGCTGCTGCCGCGCCTGCAGGCGCAGTTTCGGCTGCTGGCCATCGACACCCGCGGCCACGGCGGCAGCACCCTCGGCGACGCACCGCTGAGCTATGCGCAAGCGGCCGACGATGTGCGCCACATCCTGCGCCACGAGGGAATTGAACGCTGCCATTTGTTCGGTTTTAGCGACGGCGGCATCACCGCCTACCGGCTGGCGGCCGAAGACAATGGCCTTATCGACAGCGTGGTCACCGTCGGCGCCGACTGGCACCGCGACCACCTGCACCGGGTACGGCCGATGTATGCATCGCTGGATATCCATGCGGTGCGCGAGCATATGCCGACGCAGCTGGCCGCCTATTTGGCCGACAACCCGGAGCCGGATGTCGAACGCTGGATTGCCGCCCTCAAAACCATGTGGCTGGACGAGAGCGAGCAGGGTTATCCCAACGAGCGCATGGGCCAAATTCGCGCGCCGGTGCTGGCGGTGCGCGGCGATGCCGATTTTCTCTACCACCTGGCCGACTGGGCGGCGCTGAAAAACGTTCTGCCCGCCGCACATTTGCTCAATGTGCCCTTGGCCGCGCACGAAGTGATCCGCGAGCAGCCCGATATCTTGTGGGCGGCCTTGCAGGCATTTTGGGCTACCTGAAACACCGGCTTTCAGGTAGCCTGAAGCCGCCGGCCCAATGAGCATAAGACCATGATCGACAACAAAGCATTACTGGCCGCCTTGCGCGACGCAGCCGACCCCGAATGCACCGCACCAATGAAGGCCTATATGAAAAATCGCTTTGAGTTTCTGGGAGTTACCAAGCCCCACATCGGCCAAATTTGCAAGCCGTTTTTCAAACAATCGGCTTCGCAAGAGATTGACTGGCCATTTGTCAGAGAATGCTGGAAAAACCCGTATCGCGAGCTGCAATATTGCGCACTGAATTATTTGAAAGCCGTGCAAAAACAGCTCACGCCACAAGACATCCCCCGCCTTGAAAAACTGATTACCGAAAAATCGTGGTGGGATACGTCTGACGTGCTCGACCGCATTGTCGGCGGCATTGCCTTGAATTACTCGGAAGTGAACGCCGTGCTGCTGGACTGGAGCCGCAGCGATAATATCTGGCTGCGGCGCGTCGCCATCGATCACCAGC
Source organism: Neisseria shayeganii (assembly GCF_014054965.1). Lineage (NCBI taxonomy): Bacteria > Pseudomonadati > Pseudomonadota > Betaproteobacteria > Neisseriales > Neisseriaceae > Neisseria > Neisseria shayeganii. Next base: position 1,435,245 of record NZ_CP059567.1, read on the forward strand.
TTTTACGCAAGGAAAAAACCGATACCGAGCTCTTAGAGCAAATTATCTGCAACAACCTGGCGCAAAAAGAATTTTTTATCAACAAAGCCATCGGCTGGGCATTGCGCGACTACAGCAAAACCAACCCCGCATGGGTACGTGCATTCATCGCCCGCCACCGAAGCCTCATGGCGGCTTTGAGTATCCGCGAAGCGGAAAAGTATTTGTAAGGCTGCCTGAAAGCCTTTCAGGCAAGTCGCAAGGGTTTTGGAGCATGTTATGCACTTTCCACCCCCACGCGAGAACGGCTCTGCCCGCCCCAAACACATAAACCGAGCGCTCATGGCTCCACCATTTTCAGGTAGCCTGCATAGATATGGACATCATCTTAAGTTGGGAAACCATAGCCGCTTTGTTTTTGGTGGCGGCGGCGGCCGGTTTTGTCGATGCCTTGGCCGGCGGCGGCGGGCTGCTGACCATACCCGCCTTGCTGCTCAGCGGCCTGCCGCCGGTGTCGGCCTTGGCCACCAACAAATTGCAAGCCTGCGCCGGCTCGTTCTCCGCCTCGCTGACCCTGGTGAAAAAAGGCGTGGCACACCCCGGCGCCATTCGGCGGGCGCTGGTGCTGGCCTTTATCGGCTCCGCCATCGGTACGGTATTGGTGCAGCTGTCGCCGGCCCAAATGCTCACCGTGCTGATTCCGTTTTTGATTGCCGGCATCGGCCTATACACCCTGTTTGCCCCTTCTTTGGGGCAAACCGCCCGCCCGCCCAAAATCAGCCGGCAAAGCTGGCAGCGCTATATTGTGCCGTCTATCGGCTTTTACGACGGCTATTTCGGCCCGGCCACCGGCACGTTTTTCTCCCTGAGCCAAGCCGTGCTGCGCGGCACAGATTTAGTGCGTGCCACCGCCGATGCCAAGCTGCTAAACTTCGCCACCAATTTGGCTTCCCTGATTTTCTTCCTGTTGGGCGGCCACATTGTTTGGCTAGCCGGCTTGGCCATGATGGCCGGGCAGGCACTGGGCGCTTTCTTTGGCGCGCGGATGGTGGTAAAAGGCGGCACACGCCTGATCCGCCCCATGATGGTGATGATGTGCTTTGCCATGGTGGCCAAATATGTGTTTTTCTCTTAACCGACCCCACCGGGCTACCTGAAACCGCAACAGGCCAACAGATGAAGATAGACAAACCCTTCCGCAGCATGAGCCTGGCCGAATACCGCCATTACATTGCCCGCCATGCCCGTTATACCGACTTCAACCCGCTGGGGCTGTACCGCTCGATACTGGAAAACCCCGCCTTAGACACCGCCGGACAGCAGGAAGTGCTGGCGCTGGCCAACCGCTATTTTCAGAAGTTTTACGATTTTCTGGTGGTCAAAGACCTACCCACTTATGCCCGGCTCTCCCGCTTGGGCCAAGCGCCCCTCAGCGAAGCGCAGGAGAGGCAATATCTCGAACAGCTGAGGCGGGTTGCCGAAAAGCGCTTGGCCGGAAAAGACATCCGCCATTGGCGGGTGGGCGTTTACAGCACTTCCGAGCGTTTCAACGGGCGGCTAAACGACGACGGCAGCCCGCAAACCGTAGCAGTGATGAGCCGCCGCCGCTCGCAAAAAATGCTGAAAACCGCCCATATCCCGCACCAGCTGCAGCGGAAAAACCAATACCGCATCATTAAACAGGCATTCGGCGAATACGGGCAAAACGACGACGAAGCGGTTTAGGCTACCTGAAAGGCGTCAACCGGATACCGATACCCGAACCCGGCACCACGCGAACCCAACCCATGTATTTTCAACCCACATCACAGAAAGCAAGTGTATGAGCATCATCGAACTGAAAGTCCCCGACATCGGCGGACACGAAAACGTAGACATCATCGCCGTGGAAATCCAAGCCGGCGACAGCGTGGCGCTGGAAGACACGCTGATTACCCTCGAAACCGACAAAGCTACCATGGACGTGCCGGCAGAAGCCGCGGGCGTGGTCAAGGAAGTGCGCGTCAAAATGGGCGACAAAATTTCCGAAGGCGGCGTGATTGCCGTCATTGAAGCGGCCACGGCTGCGGCCGAAGCCCCTGCGGCCAAAGCCGAGCCGGCCGCCGCTGCGGCAGCGCCCACGCCCGCACCACAGGCGGCGGCATTTTCCGGCAGCGCCGACGCCGAATACGATGTGGTGGTGTTGGGCGGCGGCCCCGGCGGTTATTCCGCCGCCTTTGCCGCCGCCGACGCCGGCCTGAAAACGGCGATTGTCGAGCAATACCAAACCTTGGGCGGCGTGTGCCTGAACGTGGGCTGCATCCCCTCCAAAGCCTTGCTGCACAATGCGGCGGTAATCGATGAAGTGAAACACCTGGCCGCCAACGGCATCAAATATTCCGCGCCGGAAATCGACGTCGATATGCTGCGCGGCTACAAAGACAAGGTCATCGGCAAGCTCACCGGCGGTTTGGCCGGCATGGCCAAGGCGCGCAAAGTGGACGTTATCCAAGGCCGCGGCAGCTTTGCCGGCCCCAACCACCTTCAGGTAGCCCTCACCGAATCAGCACAATACGAAACGGCGGTGGAAACCGGCGAAAGCAAAACCATCGCCTTTAAAAACGCCATCATCGCCGTGGGCAGCCGCGTGGTGAACCTGCCGTTTATCCCCCAAGACCCGCGCATTGTCGATTCCACCGGCGCGCTGGAATTGCGCCAGCACGGCGGCAGGCTACCTGAAAAAATGCTGGTCATCGGCGGCGGCATCATTGGTCTGGAAATGGGCACCGTGTACAGCACCCTGGGCGCGCGCCTGGATGTGGTGGAAATGATGGACGGCCTGATGCAGGGGGCTGACCGCGACTTGGTGAAAGTGTGGGAAAAAATGAACGCCCACCGTTTCGACAACATCATGACCAATACCAAAACCGTGGCCGTGGAAGCCCGCGACGACGGCATTTACGTCACCTTTGAAGGCGAGAAAGCCCCGGCCGAGCCGCAGCGTTACGACTTGGTGCTGGTGGCCGCCGGCCGCGCCCCCAACGGCAAACTGTGCGGCGCCGAAAACGCCGGCGTGGCCGTCACCGAGCGCGGCTTTATCGAAGTGGACAAACAGCAGCGCACGAATGTGCCGCACATTTACGCCATCGGCGACGTGGTCGGCCAACCCATGCTGGCGCACAAAGCGGTGCACGAAGGCCATGTGGCGGCGGAAAACTGCGCCGGCCACAAAGCCTATTTCGACGCGCGCGTGATTCCCGGCGTGGCCTATACCGACCCCGAAGTGGCTTGGGTGGGCGTGACCGAAGAAATCGCCAAACGCGACGGCATCAAGATCACCAAATCGGTCTTCCCCTGGGCCGCCAGCGGCCGCGCCATCGCCAACGGCCGCGACGAAGGCTTTACCAAGCTGATTTTCGACGCCGATTCGGGCCGCATCATCGGCGGCGGCATCGTCGGCACCCACGCCGGCGACATGATCGGCGAAATCTGTTTGGCCATCGAAATGGGTTGCGATGCCGAAGATATCGGCAAAACCATCCACCCGCACCCCACCTTGGGCGAGAGCATCGGCATGGCCGCCGAAGTGGCGCTGGGCGTGTGCACCGATTTGCCGCCGCAACGCAAGAAGAAGTAAGCGCGGGGCTGTGATACAACAGGCTACCTGAACAGGCTTTCAGGTAGCCTGAATTTTTGACGGCCGCACCGTAAAGCGGAGACCTTTTCACCCCCATCTGCGACGCATTTCTGCGTTGTACGTTTATCCCTTAGGGATGCTGCTCGCTCGCTTGCCTATCGTGTGATGGGTCTGCGCTGCCACGCCTTGAGCCGCATCCCTATCCGGGGGCTTGGCAAAAGTCTCTGCCTTGGCCAACAGCAAACAGCCCGCCATGCTTGCCAAGCCTGCCGAATCGTGATTTGATAGGGCTTCTCTGCCGCAGACGGCATCTTCAGGAGCCCGTGATGACGGAACAATTCGATGTGGTTGTAATCGGTGCCGGCCCCGCCGGCTCGGTGGCCGCCGCCCTGCTCAACAAACAGGGCTTTTCTGTTTGCGTGTTGGAAAAACAGCATTTTCCGCGCTTCGTGATCGGCGAAAGCCTGCTGCCGCACTGCATGGAGTTTCTGCAAGAAGCCGGTTTTCTGCCCGCCATCGAGGCCGAACCCGGCTTTCAGTTTAAAAACGGCGCCGCTTTCAGCTGGGGCAGCCGCTACACCCATTTCGACTTCACCGACAAATTCAGTCCCGGCCCCGGCACCACGTTTCAGGTGCGCCGCGCAGTGTTCGACAAAATCCTGATCGACGAAGCCGCCAAGCAGGGCGTGGACGTGCGTTTCGGCGAAGCCCTCACCGCTTTCGACAACCACGGCGACAACGCCCTGCTTTCCGTGCAGCGCGAGAACGGCAGCGCCTATCTTCTGGCGGCACGCTTTGTGCTGGATGCCAGCGGCTACGGCCGCGTGCTGCCGCGCCTGCTGGACTTGGACACCCCCTCCCATCTGCCGGTGCGCGAAGCGCATTTCACCCATATTGACGACCGCATTACCGCGCCCGATTTCGACCGCAACAAAATCCTGATTTCCACCCATCCCGTGCACCGCGATGTGTGGCTGTGGCTGATTCCCTTCGGCGACGGCCGCAGCTCCATCGGCGTGGTCGGCCTGCCCGAACGCTTTGCCGGCCTCGGCGATTCGGAAGCGGTGCTGAAAAAATTTGCGGCGGAAGTGCCCATGCTTTCGCGTATTCTGGCCGATGCCGAGTGGGACAATGAATTTCCCTTCCGCCACATCCAAGGCTATTCGGCCAATGTGAAGGCCCTGCACGGCAGGCATTTCGCCCTCTTGGGCAACGCCGCCGAGTTTCTCGACCCCGTGTTTTCCTCCGGCGTCACCATTGCCATGCACTCGGCCAAGCTGGCGGCCGATCTGCTGGGCAGGCAGCTCAAAGGCGGCGAAGTGGATTGGCAGGCGGAGTTTGCCGAGCCGCTGATGGTGGGCGTCAACGCTTTCCGCACTTATGTGGAAGGCTGGTATGACGGCAGTTTCCAAGACGTGATCTACGCCGACAACCGCAGCCCCGAGATCAGCCGCATGATCAGCTCGATTCTGGCGGGCTATGCTTGGGACACCGCCAACCCGTATGTGGAAAAATCGCGCCGCCGCCTGGCCGCGCTGGCCGAAACGGTGGGCCCGGCCGCCATTCGGCAATAGACATAGGAACGCGCATTCGCCGCTTGTCGGCCCGCCTAGGTTTTAAAAAAGCGGCCGGCATCGAACAAGGTTTTGCCTTAACGCAAAACCCGGATACCTGAAAAGGATTATCCTCATTCCCCCACAACCCATTTCCCTATTCCTGACCTCAGGAGCCCTTATGCACCACAGCTACGATGTCGCCGTGATCGGCGCCGGCCCCTCCGGGGCGGTGGCTGCCGCCCTACTCAATAAACAGGGTTTCAGCGTTTGCGTGTTGGAGAAACAGCATTTTCCGCGTTTCGTGATCGGCGAGAGCTTGCTGCCGCACTGCCTGGAAATCATCGAAGAAGCCGGTTTTCTGCCCGCCGTGCAGGCCGGCCTCGGCTTCCAATACAAAAACGGCGCCGTCTTTACCTTCGGCGAGCAGTGCAGCCGTTTCGAATTTACCGACAAATCCAGCCCCGGCCCCAATACCGCCTTCAATGTGCAGCGCGAACGCTTCGACCAGATTCTGATTGAAGAAGCGGCCAAGCAGGGCGTAACCGTGTGCTTCGGCGAAGAAGTGACCGCCTTCGACAACAGCGGCAGCCACGCGCAACTGAGCGTACGGCGTGAAGACGGCAGCAGCTACACGCTGGAAGCGGCATTTGTGCTGGACGCCAGCGGCTACCACCGCGTGCTGCCCCGCCTCTTGGGCTGGGACATCCCCTCCGACCTGCCCACCCGCCAAGTGCATTTCACCCACATCGACGACCACATCACCGACCCTGCTTTCGACCGCAACAAAACCTGGGTGGCGGTCCACCCCGAGCACCGCGACGTGTGGCTGTGGCTGATACCCTTCAGCAACGGGCGCAGCTCCGTCGGCGTGGTCGGCCTGCCCGAGCGCTTTGCCCGATTCGGCAGCTCGGCCTCGATTCTGAAAGCCTTTGCCGACGAAGTGCCGATGTTCGCGCGTTTTCTGGCCGACGCCCGCTGGGACAACGGCTTCCCCTTTCTCTATCTGCCCGGTTATTCCGCCAGCGTGAAAGCGCTGTACGGCAAACATTTCGCTCTCTTGGGCAATGCCGCCGAATTCCTCGACCCCGTGTTTTCCTCCGGCGTCACCACCGCCGTCCATTCCGCCAAGCTGGCGGCCGACCTTTTGGGCAAACAGCTGCTCGGCGGCAATGCAAACTGGCAGACCGAATTTGCCGAACCGCTGGCGGTGGGCGTGAACGCTTTCCGCACCTTGGTGGAAGGCTGGTACGACGGCCGCTTCCAAGACGTGGTGTTTTCCGGCCGCAGCCAGCCCAAAGTGCGCCGCCTGATCAACTCGATTCTGGCCGGTTACGCCTGGGACGGCGACAATCCTTTTGTGGCCCAACCCGAACGCGGCTTGGCCGCCCTGCACAAAGTCGCCGGCAAAAAAGCGGCAGCCGCAACCGAAGCGGCCGAACCGCCGCCGGCAGCGGAAACCAAAACCAATCAATTCCCCGGCACCGCACCGTTTTCCTTTCCCTGCTTTTAGGGCGTATCGTCAGGCAAACCGCAAAGAGACACGGCATTAGACGGCCGCGCCGTTTTCAGGTAGCCTTTCGCCCCATTCCCCCAAAGGCTACCTGAAATGCAGTTTTCCCGTTTCTCCGTTCTATCTACCCTGCTGCTGGCCGCCTGCGCCGCGCCTTTCCCCGCGCAATCGCTGCCTCAGTTGGCCGCGGGCGACAGCCGCTGGTTCAAATTGGAGCGGCTCAATCCGCAAGGCGAAGTGGAGCAAACCTCGCTCTTGGCGGTGCAGGGCGAAGGCGGCGGCCGCAGCCGCTGGATCCAAACCGATGCCTTCGGCGCCCCGCAGGCCCGCCTGCTCGCCACACCCGAAGGCTGGCAGCGCGACGGCTTTATCTGGCCCAACCGCGAAGCCGGTGAATTATTCCAAAACCTGTTCCCCTACATCAACGAACCGCACAGGCTACCTGAAACCCTGCCGGCCCGCCCCGACGGCCGCTGGCGCATCACCCCGATTACCCCACCATGAATACAGCCGTCTATCTGGGCGAACCGGCGCTGGTTTCCGCGCTGGGCAGCGGTTTGCCCCAGCACCTGCACCAATTGTTACGCAGTGATGCCCGCCCGCCGCTCACTTTCAGCAGCGAATGGATTGCCGGCAAAAGCCGCGCCTTCGGCGCAGTGAACGAGGCGCTGCGCGATTTTCCCGCCTCCCTGCCCGAAGCGCACCGCAGCCGCAACAACCAGCTGCTGTGGCACGCGCTGGCGCAAATCGAGCCGCAAATCGAAGCGGCACGCGCACGCTACGGCGCCGAACGCATCGGCGTGGTGATGGGCACCTCCACTAGCGGCGTGGATGAAAACCTGCCCCTGTTCCGCCATGTGGCCGCCGGCTGTGCCTGGCACGAAGTGCCCTTCAAACAGCAGCAGCAAATCCATTCCGCCCCCGCCGACTTCACCGCCGCCGTTTACGGCCTCGCCGGTCCCTGCTACGGCGTGTCTACCGCCTGCACCTCCGGCGCCCGCGCCCTGATCAGCGCCGCCCGCCTGCTGCGGCTGGGCGTGTGCGACGCCGTGGTGTGCGGCGGCGTGGACACCCTCTCCCCACTGACCATCAACGGCTTCGATGCCCTAGACGTCCTCTCCGACGGCCTGGCCAACCCCTTTTCCCGCCACCGCAACGGCATCAACATCGGCGAAGCCGCCGCCGCCTTCGTGATGAGCCGCGAGGCCGGCAGCGATCTGCCGCTCATGGGCTACGGCGCCAGCAGCGACGCCTACCATATGTCTTCCCCCCGCCCCGACGGCTTAGGTGCGGTTCAGGCCTTCCAAGCCGCCTTGCGCCACGCCGGCCTCACGCCCGACGCCGTAGGCTGGATCAATCTGCACGGCACCGGCACCCACCACAACGACAGCATGGAAAGCCGCGCCGTGGCCGAAGTCTTCGGCCCGCACACCGCCGCCACCTCTACCAAACCTTTTACCGGCCACACCTTGGGCGCGGCCGGCGCGCTGGAAGCCGCCCTGCTGTGGGGCATAGTCAGCCCCGTTCATAATCCCGAAGGCCGCCTGCCCGCCCAATACTGGGACGGCGAGACCGACCCCGAACTGCCCGCCATCGCCCTCACCACGGCCAACAGCCGCTGGCCGGCCGGACGCCGCATCGGCGCCAGCTCCTCCTTCGCCTTCGGCGGCAACAACAGCGTGTTGATCATCGGAGCCGAGCATGCCTGAATGCCCCATCACCCGCCCCGCCGACCTATTACCCCACAGCGGCCGCATGGTGCTGCTCGACCAAGTATTGTCTTACGACGAGCACAGCCTGCACGCCACCGCCACCCTGCGCCCCGACTGCCTGCTGCTCCGGCCCGGCAGCGACCGCCTGCCCGCCTGGATGGGCATGGAAATCATGGCACAGGGCATCGGCGCCTGGGCCGGCGCCCGCGCCTTCGACCAAGGCCAGCCCGTTCGCCTGGGCTTTCTGCTCGGCACCCGCAAACTGCAGTTCGGCGTGCCCGACATTCCGGTCGGCACCGTGCTTGACGTGCGCACCACCCTCTCCTGGCAAGACAGCAGCGGCATGGGCGTGTTCGACTGCAGCCTCAGCTGCCGCCAAGCCGCCCCCGGCAGCACACTCGCCCCGGACACCCTGCTGCTGGCCGCCGCTCTCAATGTGTTCAGCCCCACCAGCGACGAAATCCTGCAGCAAACCCTAGCCGGTTGACGCAGCCCAAGCGCGTGCTGGCGGCTTCCAATAATCATCAGGCTACCTGAACGCTCTTTTCAGGTAGCCCATATCGTTGCCCAGCTATTTTTATGCCGGTTCCGACTCAAGCAAACGGTTTCCAAACCGGCCTACTCCTTCATTGATTTTAGAGCTGTTTCGATTTAATTCATTACATACCCAGCTGATTTGAAGTAATTGGCACACTCTTGAGCCGAGAACAAATCAACCAGCTGCCCCATGCGCTGCCACAGCGCACCCACCGTGCGCTCGCCCGCCCTGCGCAGCAGCGCCTTGAACTTGGCAAACAGCTTCTCGATGGGGTTCAAATCCGGCGAGTACGGCGGCAGATAGCGAATGCTGGCGCCCACGCCTTCGATGGCTTCTCGCACGCCCGCCACTTTGTGGCTGGAGAGGTTGTCGGCAATGACGATGTCGCCAGGGCGAAGTGTCGGGCACCGAAAGGTTTTGACCCACGCCAGAAACACGGCGCCATTGATGGGGCCATCGGTCACCATGGGGGCCGTCAGTGCATCACAGCGCAAGGCGGCAATGAAGGTGCTGGTCTTCCAGTGCCCATGCGGGGCGCTGGCCACGCAGCGTTGACCGCGCGGGGCGCGCCCGCGCAGCGGCGTCATGCAGGTGCTGCTCCAGGTCTCGTCCAGAAATACCAGGCGCCTGGCATCGAGCCGGGCCTGCTGCTGTATCCAGCTCGCCCGTGCCTGCTGCACGTCTTCACGCTCCTGCTCGCTGGCGTGCAGCGTTTTTTTTGAAGCTCAGCCGCCATTTGTTGAGCTGGTGCCACAAGGCCGAGGGTTTGATGCTGATGCCATGCTCGCCCAAACGCTCGCACATTTGCACCAAGGTCAGATCGGGATCGGCCTTGATCCAGTCGCGGATCATGCCCTCTACTGGCGCCAGCCGGGAGATGCGCTTGCCGCCTTGCTGCCTGCTGCTGCGCTCGCCTTCTTTTTCGAAGCGATCACGCACGCGATATACCCACATGCGGCTGACTTCATAACGACGGGCAATGGCGCTGGGTCGCTCTCCGCGCTCCAGCGCTCTCAGTACTCGATCTCGCAGGTCTTGCGAATAGGCGCGCATCTCATGCTCCGGCTGGTAGAAAACCCTATTATGTAACATTCTCAATCAAAAATGCTCTAGAAAAACATGATGCGCGACCCTGAATTCTTCCTGCATCGCTATGCTCCCACCACCAATATCATGGCTTTTTTGGAAGTTCCCTATGACAAGCTGGTTGACTCTATCGCTCAGTGGGAGCGTAAGCGGGATAAATATCGCGAAGTGCCCGCGCAAAAAATCGATATTGACGGTACATGGGGGCAGAGGTTGAACAGCCTGCTGCCGCTTGATCGTTCGAAAGTGATGATTTCCGAAACACAATCCCAATGGTGTGTTTATGTTGATAACAGTAGACAAGGTACCGATCTCAACTCCGATCCATATTTTTTGTATAAGGAATTAGGTGTCCGTGAAATATCAGTCGTTATGGTACGGGATATCCCTAAGGTCAAGCCTGGTTCAACTCAATTTATGTATGGCGATGGTACTCAAGCTACAAAAATAGTTTCTGAAACAGGCTGGCACTATGAGGCTCCTGGTCGCTATATTGCAGCCCATCGCGAAAACCGTTGGGAATTCGAAGAATGGGGCGACCCGTTTCCGTTCGAAGAAGTAGAGCAATACCAGGCCCAGCGCATCAAAGACCGCCTGACGCCTGCAATGGTGGAGCGCTATTGCAGCCATTTCGGCATCGATTTGTTCAACCCGGATTTCTACAGCGGCCGCGCCTGTATTTTTAAAACCCAAATGCACCCGGACAGCCCGAAGTTACTGCAATTTCCCAATCAGCAAACATAGTCCGGCCATGCAGATAGCCTTAATACCTTCAGGTAGCCTGAAAAATTTCAAGCGGCGTCTGTGCCGCGACGCTTTCAGCCGGCCAATGCCAACACGCTCAAACCAGGCAGATCGGCAAAGCCGCGGTCGCGCACGATTTGGCAGAAATTGTCGAGGTAGATTTTGTCGGCATCGTCGCTGCGCATGGCCGCGTACAGCTCGCTGGTGAGCGGCGTACTGCCGATGGGGCGGGCCACGATATAGCCTTTTTCCAGATACGGCATCACCGTCCAATACGGCAGCGCCGCAATGCCGCGCCGGCTGGCCACCAACTGCACGATGGCAATCGTCAGTTCGCTGTGGCGGCGCGGCGGGTTGATGCCGGCGGGCAGCAGCACTTTGCGCAAAAGGTCGAGCATATCGTCGGGCACGGGGTAGGTGATCAGGGTTTCGTCGGCAAAGTCTTCCGCCTGCCACACCGTTTTATCGGCCAACGGATGGTCTTTGGCGCAAATGCCCACCATTTCGTAGGCAAACAGCGCCTGATAGCTGATGCCGGCCTGCGGCAGCGCTTCCGAGACAATCGCCAAGTCGGCGCGGTGCTGCAGCAGCAGGCCCACGGGGTCGGCCTGAAAACCCGACACAATGTCCAGCTCCACCTGCGGCCACAGCGGGCGGAAATCGCTCATCGCCGGCATCAGCCAGTCGAAACAGGTGTGGCACTCCACCGCCAGACGCAGCTCGCCCGCGCCGCCTTCCACAATCTGCACCAGCTCGCGCTCGGCGGCGGCCACCTGCGGCAGAATCTCGCGCGCCAGTTGCAGCAACCGCTCGCCGGCCGGCGTGAAGCGTACCGGATTGGATTTGCGCTCAAACAGCGGGGTGGCGTAATAGTTTTCCAGCGCACGGATCTGGTGCGACAAGGCCGACTGGGTGAGGAATACCCGCTTGGCCGCCAGCGACACGCTGCCGGTTTCTTCCAAAGCCAGCAGGGTTTTCAGATGGCGCAGTTCGATGATGGATTCCATAAGCAGAAAAAAGCGGTGGCACGGAATGCCCATTATCCCTTAAATCCGGCGTGTCTCGTACACGGTTTTTTACATCGCTGGCGAGGGGTTTCAGGTAGCCGCTGCGCCGCGCCCTCCGCTATACTGCCGCCTTTTTCGCACACACCACATCCGCATCAATCAAACATGTTGAAAAAAGCCGTCTATTTCCTCACCGCACTGGCGGCGGCCGCCCTTACCGCCTTTGCCTTGCTGCTGTTTCTGCCCAAAGACACCCAATCGCAACGGATTAAAATCGAACGCGGCAGCGGCATCGCCGGCGTTTCGCGCACCTTGGCCGCACAAGACGCCGTTTACAGCCGCTACGTCTTCCTGCTCGGCGCCTACCTCAACGGCGCTCACAAACACCTCACTCCGGGCAACTACCGCCTACAGCCGCGCGCTTCCAGCTGGCAGATTCTGCAACACCTGAAAAACGGCAAACCCGACACCGTAACCGTCCGCATCATCGAAGGCATGACCTTCGCCCACATGCGCCGCATCATCAACCGAACCGCCGACATCCGCCACGACACTGCCGGCTGGAGCGACCAGAAACTGCTGGCCGAAATCGCCCCCGACGCCGCATCCAAGTTGCCCGAAGGCCTGTTTTTCCCCGACACCTACGAAATCGACAGCGACAGCAGCGACCTGCAAATCTACCGCACCGCCTACGCTAAAATGCAGAGCGAGCTCGACCGCGCCTGGAACCGCCGTGCTGAGAAACTGCCCTACGAAACCCCCTACGAGCTGCTGACCATGGCCAGCATCATCGAAAAAGAAACCGCCCACCCCGAAGACCGCGCCGACGTGTCCGCCGTATTCGTCAACCGCCTCAACATCGGCATGCGCCTGCAAACCGACCCCACCGTGATTTACGGCATGGGCAACGCCTATCAGGGCCGCATCCGCCGGGCCGACCTGCGGCGCGACACCCCCTACAACACCTACACCCGCCACGGCCTGCCACCCACCCCCATCGCCCTGCCCGGCCGCGCCGCGCTCGAAGCCGCCGCCCAACCCAGCCAAGCAGGCTACCTGTATTTCGTTTCCCGCATGGACAACACCGGCAAAAGCCAATTCAGCCACACCCTGGCCGAACACAATGCCGCCGTGCGCCGCTACATCCTGAAGAAAGAATAAGATGACCGCCCTGCTCGACCTTTTGCCCCTGATTGCCTTTTTCTTCGCCTCGAAAAAATTCGGCCTGATTGCCGGCGCCGCCGCCGTCCTCGTCAGCACGCTGGCCGTGTACGGCGTCCACCTTGCCCGCCAGAAAGGCAAACTCACCAAACAGCAATGGACGGTGCTGCTGCTCACCATTGTGTTTTGCGGCGCCAGCATCCTCTTGCAGGACGACCTCTACCTGCGCTGGAAAACCCCCGTCATCAACCTGCTGTTCGCCCTGGCGCTCGGCATCAGCGCCCTCATCGGCAAACCGCTGATTCAGGCCGTGGCCAAAGACATCTTCCGCCTCAGCCCGCGCGGCTGGCTACGCCTCACCTGGGTATGGGCCGCCTTCTTCCTGCTCCTGGCCGCCCTGCACTACTGGATCGGCCTTTACGCTTACGACGAAACTTCGGAAAGCTCGAAAAACCTGTTTATCAATTTCAAAAGCTACGGCCAGCTGATTTTGATGATTGTCTTTATGCTCGCCCAAGGCATCGTACTCAGAGGCTACCTGAACACCGACGCCGAAGCGGCCGTACAAGACGACACACCCTAGACACACCCTAAAGGAATCCGCGCCATGTCCATCGACTACCGCATCAATGCTCCCGTCAGCGCCGAACAATTTGCCGGCCTACTCTCACGTTGCAGCCTCGGCGGGCGCCGCCCTACTGATTTGGCGGTGCTGCGCAACATGCTCGAACAGGCCGATCTGACCGTAAGCGCCTGGGACGCAACGGAATTGGTCGGCATCGCCCGCTCGCTTACCGACTTTGCCTACTGCTGCTACCTCTCCGATCTTGCCGTGGCCGACAGCCACCAACGCGCCGGCATCGGCCGCGCCTTGCTGGACCACACCGCCGGCCGCTTGCCCTCTGGCTGCAAGATCGTGCTGCTTTCCGCTCCGCAGGCCGTCGATTATTATCCGCACATCGGCTTTCAGCCCCATCCTTCGGCTTGGGTGAAGCCGGTGTAGATATCGGTGTCAATGTCCATGTAAAGGCTACCTGAAAACCTCGCCATGAACGCCAAATTCATTACCCTAGACGGCATCGACGGTGCCGGCAAAACCACCCAGCTTAAGGTCATCCGCGACTGGTTCGCCCGCCAGGGTCTGCCCGTCCGCTTCACCCGCGAGCCCGGCGGCACGCCCGTGGGCGAAGCCCTGCGCCAACTGCTGCTCAGCCCCGACACCCGCATCGGTCTGCGCGCCGAAACCCTGCTGATGTTCGCCGCCCGCGCCCAGCATTTGGAAGACGTGATCCTGCCCGCCCTGCGCGACGACATTTCCGTGGTGTCCGACCGCTTCACCGACGCCACCTTCGCCTATCAAGGCGCCGGCCGCGGCCTGCCCGCCGACGACGTGGCCGCCCTGGAACACTGGGTACAGGGCAGCCTGCGCCCCGACCTCACTTTCCTGCTCGACGTGCCCTTGGCCGTTTCCATGCAACGCATCGAAGAAAACCGCGAAAAAGACCGTTTCGAGCAGGAACAGGCCGCCTTCTTCACCCGCGTGCGCGAAGGCTACCTGAAACGCGCTGCCGCCGCGCCGGAACGCTATGCCGTGATCGACAGCAACCGCGACAAAGCCGCCGTGCGTGGCGAAATCGAAGCCTTTTTGCAGCGTTTGTTCACCTAGGGCAGGTTTTCGCCCCCAAGCGCTGACGGCTCATTCACAACGCGCACCAGCGGCTTTCAGGTAGCCTGAGACCTTTGCAAAACCCCCATCTGCGGCGCATTTCTGCGTTGTGCGCTGCTCACTCACTTGCCTATCTAGATGATATGTCTGTCCCACGGGGATTCCTGATGTTCACGTTCGCTGCGCTGCTACGCCTTGAACTGCATCCACATCTGGGGGTTTTGCAAAGGTCTCAGCCTGCCCGCCGGCACAAGTGTTGGAAAAAGCCCGAATGCCGTTTACAATAGCGCGTTTTTCCCTCACGCTTTACGGAGTTTTTCCCATGATTTCCTTCGCCTTTGCCGACGGCGCCGCTGCCGCCCAGCAACCCAGCCTGCTGCTGAGCTCCCTGCCTTGGATCTTCCTGCTGGCGCTGTTTTATTTCATGATTCTGCGCCCGAGACAGGAAGAAAAACGCCGCCAGCAAATGCTGGCCGAACTGAAAAAAGGCGATAAAGTGATGACCACTTCCGGCATGACCGGCAAAGTAAGCAAAGTGGGCGAACAGTATGTGACCCTCGAAATCGCCCCCGGCGTGCCGGTAGAGTTCCACCGCCAAGCCATCACCGTCAAAATCGAAGGCTGATTGGGGTCTGTCCGCAGCCCCTGCGGCAGCGCATGCTTTGCGCTGCCCGTTTCCGTTTCCGAACGCTTCCGAAAGCACGCATATGAACCGTTATCCGATTTGGAAATACCTCCTGATCGCACTCACCATCGTGGTGGCCGGCCTCTACGCCCTGCCCAACCTCTACGGCGAAACGCCTGCCGTGCAGGTATCGAGCAGCCGCCAGTCGCAGCCGGTCAATGAAACCACCGAGCAGGCCGTGGCCCAAGCGTTGGAAGAAGCCGGCATCCGCCATCAAGGCATGTTTATCGCCGACGGCAGCCTGCGGGTGCGCCTGGCCAACGAAGAAGAGCAGAGCAAAGCCCGCGACGCCATCGAGCGCAAACTGGGCAACGGCCACATCATCGCGCTCAACCTGATTGCCAACACGCCCGAGTGGATGAGCCGTTTGGGCGCCAACCCCATGTTCCTCGGCCTCGACCTGCGCGGCGGCGTGCACTTCACCATGCAGGTGGACATGAAAGCCGCCATCGAGAAAACGCTCGACCGCATCGCCGGCGATTTCCGCCGCCAGCTGCGCCAAGACAAAATCCGCAGCGGCAGCATCCGCAAACAAGGTCAGACACTGGTGGTGCCCTTCCAAGACGAAGCCACCCTGCAGGCCGCTCTGCCCAAACTGCGCCAGCAGGCGCCTGATGCCGAACTGACCACGGAAGGCAACAACATCGTGGTGCGCCTGCCCGAGCAGACGCTGGCCGACATCCAAAGCGCCGCCGTCAAGCAAAACATCAACACCCTGCACAACCGCGTTAACGAACTGGGCGTGGCCGAGCCGGTGATCCAACAGGCCGGCCCCGACCGCATCGTGGTGCAGCTGCCCGGCGTGCAAGATACCGCCAAAGCGAAAGACATCATCGGCCGCACCGCCACCTTGGAAGTGCGCATGGTGTCCGACGACCCCGCGCTCAACCAGCAGGCCGCTGCCGGCAATGTGCCGGCGGGCTACGAACTGCTGCCGGTGCAGGGCGGCGGCCAGTTGCTGGTGAGCAAACAGGTAGAGCTGACCGGCGACAACATCAACGACGCCCAACCGGGCTTTACCGAGCAAAACCTGCCTTCGGTCAACCTGAATCTGGACAGCGCCGGCGCCGCCATTTTTGCCGACATCACCCGCAACAACATCGGCCGCAGCACCGCCATGATTCTGATCGACCAAGGCCGTGCCGAAATCATCACCGCCCCGCGCATCAACGAGCCGATTCCCGGCGGCCGCGTGCAGATTTCAGGTAGCATGAGTTCGGACGAAGCGCGCGATGTGGCCCTGCTGCTGCGCGCCGGATCGTTGGCCGCTCCAATGGAAATCATTGAAGAACGCACCATCGGCCCGTCTATGGGTAAGGAAAACATCGAAAAAGGCTTCCAATCCACCTTGTGGGGCTTTTTGGCGGTGGCGCTGTTTATGGTGTTCTACTACCGCCTGTTCGGCGTGTTCTCCGTGCTGGCGCTGAGTGCCAACCTGCTGTTTCTGATTGCGATTCTTTCTATGCTGCAGGCCACCCTCACCCTGCCCGGCATCGCCGCCATCGCGCTCACCTTGGGCATGGCCATCGACTCCAACGTGTTGATTAACGAGCGTATCCGCGAAGAATGGCGCGCTGGTGCCACGCCGCAGAAAGCCATCAACGAGGGCTACCGCCATGCCTGGGCCACCATTGTGGATTCCAACATCACTTCGCTGATTGCCGGCATCGCCCTCTTGATTTTCGGCTCCGGCCCGGTACGCGGCTTCGCCGTGGTGCACTGTATCGGCATCCTCACCTCCATGTACTCCTCCGTGGTGGTGTCGCGCGCCTTTGCCAATCTGTGGTACGGCCGCCGCCGCAAACTGGAAAGCCTCTCCATCGGCATCCGCCCCCAACCCCGCGCCGCCAAGGAGTAAACCCTTATGGATCTGTTCCGTTTCAAACGCGATATTCCCTTTATGAGCTACGGGAAAATCACCACCCTGATTTCCCTCATCACCTTTATTGCCGCCGTTTTCTTTCTGTTTACCAAAGGCTTGAATTTCTCTGTGGAATTTACCGGCGGTACCGTGATCGAAGTGCAATATGAAAACGAAGGCGCCGATCCCAACCGGGTGCGCAGCCGCTTGGCCGAATTGAAAATGGGCGAGGCCCAAGTGCAAACGCTGGGCACCAACAAACAGCTGATGATCCGCCTGCCCAACAAAGAAGGCGTCAGCTCCGCCCAGCTCTCCAACCAAGTATTGGAGCTGCTGAAACAGGATCACCCCGATGTGAGCCTGCGCAAAGTGGAATTCATCGGCCCGCAAGTCGGCGAAGAGCTGGTCAACCACGGCCTGCTGGCGCTGCTGATGGTGGTGGTGGGCATCATCATCTATCTGTCGGTGCGTTTCGAATGGCGTTTCGCACTGTCGGCCATCATCGCCAATATGCACGACGTGGTGGTGATTCTGGGCTGTTTCGCCCTGTTCCAATGGGAATTTTCGCTCACCGTGCTGGCCGGTATTTTGGCCGTGCTCGGCTACTCGGTAAACGAATCGGTGGTGGTGTTCGACCGCATCCGCGAAAACATCCGCAAACCGGCCATGCGCGGCAAACCGATTCCCTACATCATCGACAATGCCATCACCGCCACCATGAGCCGCACCATCATTACCCACGGTTCAACCGAAGCCATGGTGATCGCCATGCTGTTGTTCGGCGGCCCCGCGCTGGAAGGCTTTGCCATCGCGCTCACCATCGGCATTGTGTTCGGCATTTACTCGTCGGTGCTGGTGGCCAGCCCGCTGCTGCTGTTCTTCGGTCTCACCCGCGAAAACATCATCAAGCCGCCCAAGCAAAAAGAAGAAGCGGTGGTGTGATCTGCCCCTTTGCCCCCACAGGCTGAGACCTTTGCAAAATATCTCCCAATCCCCTAAATTTCCTCTCAGGACATTTAGGGGATTTTTCATGAGCACCTTCTTTCAGCAAACCGCCCAAGCCATGATTGCCAAACACATCGACCGCTTTCCCCTATTGAAATTCGAGCAGGTGATTGATTGGCAACCAATCGAGCATTACCTCAACCGTCAAAGAACCCGCTACCTTAGAGACCACCGTGGTCGTCCAGCTTATCCCCTGTTATCCATGTTCAAAGCCGTTCTACTCGGCCAATGGCACAGCCTGAGACCTTTGCAAAACCCCCAGATGTGGATGCAGTTCCAGGCGTAGCAGCACAGCGAGCGCAGACATATCATTTAGATAGGCAAGCGAGCGAGCAGCGCACAACGCAGAAATGCGCCGCAGATGGGGGTTTTGCAAAGGTCTCAGCCTTTCCGACCCCGAACTCGAATACAGCCTCATCACCCGCATCGATTTCCAACTCTTCTGCCGCTTCGACGACTTCCGCATTCCCGACCACAGCACCCTCTGCCGTTTCCGCAACTGGCTGGCACAAGACAACACCCTGGCCGGACTGCTGGATCTGATTAACCGCCAACTGACTGACCAGGGCTTAAAAGTAGAGAAAGCATCCGCCGCCATCGTTGACGCCACCATTATTCAGACGGCCGGCGGCAAACAGCGTCAGGCCATAGAAGTGGATGACGAAGGCGTTGTCTGTGGCGAAACCACCCCCAGCAAAGACCCGGATGCCAAGTGGATCAAAAAAGACGGCCGCTTCCATCTGGGCTACAAACAACACACCCGCACCGATGCGGACGGCTATATCGAGAAACTGCACATCACCCCGGCCAATGCTCATGAGTGCAAACACCTGCTGCCATTACTGGCGGACATCGCAGAAGGCAGCACCATTTATGCGGATAAAGGCTACGACAGCCGGGAGAGCCGACAACATTTGGTAGCGTGCGGCTTGAAAGACGGCATCATGCAAAAAGCACACCATGGCTGCCCATTAAGCCAAGAGCAGAAAATCCGCAACGGCCGGCTGGCGAAAGTGCGCTATGTGGTGGAACAAAGCTTTGGTACGTTGCACCGCAAATTCCGCCATGCCCGGGCAGCCTATTTTGGTTTGCGCAAAGTGAGTGCACAAAGCCACCTGAAGGCGATGTGTGTGAACCTGTTGAAAGCAGCCAACAGGCTCAGTGTGCCTGTTGCTGCCTAAAGGGCAGCGGATTGCCTGAAAAACAGGCAATCCGTAGAGGAGAACAGGGAAGTTTGGCTAAAAAGCGATGAAAATATCCGAAACCATAGGCTACGGTTTCGGATGCTGGGTGAGACCGAATTTTGCAAAGGTCTCAGGCCACCTGAAACGCCATTCGCGCTTTCAGGTAGCCTGAACCCTATCTACAACGTATTTCTATCTTATGCGCTTATGCCCGGGAAATGTCTCGCTTGGTTACTTACCTGTGATGTATCTCTTCCAACAAAGCAAATACATAGCAATAGGCAGCGTAAACTCGCTTAGAAATATCGTTCTGAATGTTGAAGCATACTCTTGTTCTTGGAGCAAAAATGCAACCACAGAATTATCGTCTAGCAAAGCGTGCACCATGGCACCTAGTTGCACGCCACTTTCTGTTTGGCATAATTTCCTTATGCGTTACCGTTTGGATTACTTATAAGCAACAAGTGTGGCAGTGGCATTTTGATGCTTTGATACATATGGAAAATACCATATGGTTAGCTGGCATAATCACTGGTTTTTCGGTGTGGCTAGAAGAGTGGTATCGCGCTGCCAAGGCAATATTAGATCACCCCGGAGAAGAAAAAAAACGCCCGACGACTGGCAGTAAATACCTATGGACAGATGGTGCTACAGCTTATTTTTTGTGCTTTCCCATAGCTTTAGCTGCTTTAGTTATTACCGTGTTTGGCACAGTAGCAGACTTCTTAATGGCCCTACCTTTGTGGGGCTGTTTTGCTTTTTTCCGTTATCGTTTACATAATGAACATATTTTGTATATTGATTATGCGGCAGAAAAGATTGCAATCTGTCGCTTTGGCTGGTTTTGGTGGAAGAAAACGGATCAATATGCTCTGCATGATTTCTCCGGCATTACGAAAATAGAGCGTGAGCATTCTGCTGACGTATTACTTGTCGGCAAACTCAATAAGCCTGACTTAAACTTTGAACATATTGATCGATCAAATTTCCGCTACCTAGCAATGCGGGCATTAAATAAATTGCGTCAAGCGACAGGATTACCTATTTTGGAAAAATGAGCTAACTAAGACTTGAAATTTAGGTCCTTCCCAAACTCGCTATTACCCAAGATCTGAGACCGTAGCATATAACTTCAGAATATCGAGTGCATCTGATTTTGCAAAGGTCTCAGGCTACCTGAAAACCGTCAGCCGCCCGCCCGTCTTTACTTTTCCCAATCACGCCCGGTTCACAGTTTCCGCTATAATCCACTTTCGTTTTTCGCTCGGTTTTCTA
The DNA here is from genome assembly GCF_014054965.1 of Neisseria shayeganii. NCBI lineage: Bacteria > Pseudomonadati > Pseudomonadota > Betaproteobacteria > Neisseriales > Neisseriaceae > Neisseria > Neisseria shayeganii. Next base: position 1,455,830 of record NZ_CP059567.1, read on the forward strand.
CTCCGTTCACTGCTTTGAATACCGCCAAACTGCGCCGGCGCTGGATCCGCAGCCGCTACCGACCGCTGCCCCGGGCCACCATGCGCGCGCACCCGCTCAACTGCCACTCCTGCGGCCTGCGTTTGGATATTCCGCCGCTCACGCAGGGCAAAGCCGCGTTTTGCCCGCGCTGCGGCCATCCCTTGGCGCGCGTGGAAGCCAACCCCTTTATGCTGCCGCCGGCGCTGGCGCTCGCTTCGCTCACCGTGCTGTATTTGGTGTTCAGCCAGCTGTTTATGCACCTGACCATGCCGCGCAGCAGCATTTATCTCACCCTGCCCGAAATGATGCGGGTGTTGGTGGTGCAGGAATTCGGCTTTCTGGCCGAAGTGATGTTTGCCCTCACCTTCGGTTCTCCGTTGGTTTTCTGCCTGCTGTGTCTTTATGTGTACGGCGCGCTGCTGCTCAACCGCCCGCTGCCCTTTCTGCTCGCCGCCACCCGTGCGCTGGTGCGCCTGCGCGGCTGGATGATGGTGGACGTGTTTTTTATTTCCGCGCTGGTGGCCTACATCAAATTGAGCAGCATCGCCACCGTGCATTTCGGCCCCGCTTTTTGGCTGATGTTCGTGCTCTCCGTGCTGCTGATCCGCACCGCCCAATCGGTGCCCGAACATTGGGTGTACTACCAAATCCGCCGCCTCAACGGCCAGCGGATGCCGCCGCAGATCGAAGGCGAATCGCTCAATTGCAGCAAATGCCTGTACGACCGGCCGGCAAATGAAGAGCATTGCGGCATCTGCGGCTCTGCGCTCTACCGCCGCCGTCCTTACAGCCTCGGTTTGAGCACCGCCTTCCTGCTGGCCGCCGTGATTCTCTACTTTCCGGCCAATCTGATGGTGATGATGGTATCCTCCAACCCCACCGCGGTGGAGATCAGCACCATCTTGAGCGGCATCATTTATATGTGGGACAAAGGCGACCGCGTGATTGCCGCCATCATTTTCAGCGCCAGCATCATGGTGCCGGTATTGAAAATCCTGGCCATGGCGGTGTTGATCGTGTCGGCCCGCTACCGGCTGCTGATGCCGCCGCAGAAACTGGCCGCGCTCTACCGCATCACCGAAGCCGTCGGCCGCTGGTCGATGATCGATATTTTCGTCATCGTGATGCTGATGTCCACTTTCCGCACCCATCTGGCCCGCGTCGTGCCCGGCGAAGCCGCCGTCTTTTTCTGCCTGGTGGTGCTGTTAACCATGCTGTCGGCTCACTTTTTCGACCCCCGCCTGTTGTGGGACAAAGCCCGCCACGCACACAAGCCCGCCCAAGCGGCCTCCCAGCATCCGTCCGAGACCGCCGAACAGGCTACCTGAAACCGCGCCCGCCTCACGAGTTTCCGAACATGAACCACACACCTCCCCAAGCCCGCATCCGCCGCAACAGCACCTTTTCCTTTATGGTGTGGCTGATCCCCCTCATCGCCCTGCTCACCGGCGCCTGGCTGTATATGCAGCACCTGCGCCAAACCGGCCCCGAGATCACGCTGCATCTGGCCGACGCCGACGGCATCGAAGTGGACAACACCGTCATCAAAGTGCTCAACGTCAACGTCGGCCGCATCACCGCCATCCACCTGCGCCCAGACGGCCAAGGCGTGGAACTCACCGCCCGCCTCAATGCCGATGCCAAAGACATGATGCGCAAAGACACCCAGTTTTGGATTGTCAAACCGCGTGTCGATTCCGGTGGCATCACCGGCTTGGGCACCTTGGTTTCCGGCTCCTACATCGCCTTCGTGCCCGGCAAAAGCGAAGAAACCGCAGACACTTTTCAGGTAGCCGATTTCCCGCCGGTAGCGGCCTTCGGCAAAAGCGGCCTGCGCCTGCGCCTCAAAGGCAGCAGCGACAAAATCCTCAGCAGCGGCAGTCCCGTCACCTACCGCAACATCAGCGTGGGCAGCGTGGAAAGCGCCGATTTCGACCCGGTAAGCAAAACCGTTGCCTACCAAATTTACATCCACAGCCCCAACGAAGCGCTGATCGGCAACAACGTCCGCTTCTGGCTGCAAAGCGGCATCAATGTCGAACTCGGCGGCAGCGGCGTCAAAATCGACACCCCTTCCCTGCCCGCCCTGATTTCCGGCGCCATCGCCTTTGAAGAGCCCGCCGGCGGCGGCAAAGGCAGCCCGGTCGGCAACAACACCCTGTTCACCCTCTACCCCAGCCGCGCCGAAGTGGACAATCTGCCCGAAGCACGCTCCCTCTATTACGTGGTCTTCTTCAAAGACAGCATCCGCGGCCTCAGCATTGATGCCCCCGTCGAATACAAAGGCATCCCCATCGGCACCGTCAGCGAAGTGCCGTATTTCGAGCGCAACGACAGCCTCAGCCTGTTCGACAAAGGCTGGATTCCCGTGCGCATCCGCATCGACCCCGCCCGCCTCGAAATGAACGCCGACAGCCAAAGCCAAGAAGCCTGGCGCGACCAAATCGACCGCGCCCTGAGGCGCGGCCTCACCGCCACCCTCTCCAGCAACAATCTGCTCACCGGCAGCCTGTATGTGGAACTGGCCGACGCCCCCGGCGCACAAAACACCCTCAAACCCGCCGCCAGCTACCGCGGCGACACCGTCATCGCCAGCCGCACCGGCGGCGGCCTCGGCGAGTTGCAACAACAGCTCTCCGCCCTGCTCGACAAATTCAACCGTCTGCCGCTCGAAAAAACCGTGGGTGAACTCAACGGCAGCCTGGCCGAGTTGAAAGCCACCCTGCGCCAAGCCAACCAACTGCTCGGCAAACCGCAAACCCAGCAGATTCCGGCCGAGCTCAACCGCACCCTGGCCGAACTGCGCACCACCCTGCAGGGCATCTCCCCGCAATCGCCCGTTTACGGCGATGTGCAAAACACCCTGCGCCAAATCGACCGCACCCTGCGCGACGCCTCGCCGATACTCAACACCCTGAAAGAACAACCCAACGCCCTGATTTTCAATTCAGACACCGTTGATCCCACCCCGAAAGGAAGCCGCTGATGCCGCGCCCTCCCCTACTCGCCGCCTGCCTGACCGCCGCCCTACTGGCCGCCTGCGCCGCCACTCCGCCAGCTCACTACTACACCCTGCCCGACAGCGCCTATCTCCCGCCTGCCGGCCGCAACGGCCCCGCCACCGCCGTACAAATCATCTTAGCCGCCCCCTTGGATCAGGGCGGATTGGTCTATCAAACCGACGCCCTGCAGCTCAATTTCGCCCGTCAAAACCTGTGGGCCGCCCCGCTGGAGCAAAGCCTCGCCGCCGCCTTCAGCAACCGCCTCAACCGCAGCGGCAGCGGCCTCTATGCCCCACACACCCGCCAGCACGGCGCACAAGTGCTGAAAATCTACATCGAGCAATTCCAAGGCACTTACCACGGCCACACCGTCGTCAGCGGCTACGCCCAATGGCCCGACGGCCGCACTCGCCCCTTCGACATCCGCACCCCGCAGCAGGGCGACGGCTACCCCGCCATGGTCGAATCACTCTCGCAAGGCATCGAACGCGCGGCCGACGCCATCCGGCCTTAAGCCGGCATCCCTGCTAGGCCGAATCGACATTCAACCCACCCACAAGGTAATTGATGCGAGATAGAGGAAAGCCAGGAAGTGAGAGGGCTTGCGGTCAAAACGAGTGGCGATGCGGCGGAACTGCTTGAGCCTGGCAAAGCAACGCTCGATGCGATTGCGTAGCCGGTAGCGTGCTTTGTCGTAGGCACGCGGCTGCTGGCAGCTGCGAGGCGGGATCACCGCCTGGGCGCCGAGCGACTGGATCAGCGCCACCAGTTGCCGGCTGTCATAGCCTTTGTCGGCCAAGACGTACTTGGGCTTGAACCCGGCCAGCAGCGCTGGGGCTTGCGTGATGTCGTTACGCTGGCCGCCAGTGAGGATGAATCGCACCGGTCGGCCCTGGCCATCTGTCGCCATGTGGATCTTCGTGCTCAGACCTCCTCGGCAACGCCCCAGAGCCGGGTGTGCCGCCCCCCTTTTCCGGTCGCCGCCTGTGCGTGCGCCCGGACAATGCTGCTGTCGATCATCAGATACTCGTTGCTTCGATCCTGAATCAGGGACTGGAACACCAGCTCCCAGATACCCTTGGCCGCCCAGCGGGTGAAGCGCTTGTGCACGCTCTTGTAGGCTCCGTAGCGCGTGGGCAGATCGCTCCAGCGCGCCCCGGAGCGCAACACCCACAGCACGCCATTGACGAAGCTGCGGTTGTCCGCTGCCGTACGCCCGGGGTCACCGGCCTTGCCTGGGAGCAGATCTTCGATCCGCTCCCATTGGGTTTGGGTTAATTCGTAGCGGCGGGGCCGCGGATGCTTGGTCTTGGTCATCCGCCAAAGATACCAGATGAATGTCGATTCGGCCTAGGGCGTGTCGTTATCATGCTAGCGAAGCGGTTTTTTAGCTTCGCAAGTCCGCTACGCTACCGAGGCAAAATCTGCAGCTGCCAGGCTTACTCGAAGAAGGCGGTTTGGCACGCTTCGCTAGTCAAACCAGCCAGCGCAGCAAGATGGGACATCTTGCGAGCATTTTCTGCGTCCCCTTGGAGGATAACGCCGCAGATGCGGGTTTTGACCAAAAATACCGCCGCAACGCTTGGTGACGACACGCCCTAAGCACGCCAAAGGCTACCTGAAACCCCTTTTCAGGTAGCCTTTCGCTGCCGGAAAGCGTATCCTACGCCCCTCGCAAACCGGATGCTTTTCCCGGCACAGCGACTCATCCGACACCGCAAACCACCGTCCCCCTCGTCCTAACCACACATCCAAATGGCCCAATTCATTCCCCCACTGAACGAAACAACACTCAAAAACATGGACACCGCAGGAGAAAGGCGGGTGGCCAGATTTTTACAAACCCATTTGGACGACAACTGCCTGGTCTGGTACAACACACCCGCAGGAAAACAACGGCTGTACGCCGACTTCATCATTCTGATGCCCGATAAAGGCTTGCTGTGCTTGGAAGTGAAAGATTGGAATATTTTCAAGCTCAAGCTGGCCGAGCTGAACCGGGACACATGGAAAGTGCTGATCGAAGGCAGTTTGAAACAAATTGTCTTCAAAGCCCCTTTAGAACAAGCCCGCAGCTATGTCCACAATATTGTGAACCTGCTTAAGAAAGACGAACGCCTGCAACAAGACGAAGGCCGCCACATCGGCAATCTGCGCTTTCCCTACGCCTATGGCGCCGTATTTACCGGCTTTTCCTATCCCGATATCTGCCAACGCATCCAAGCCGACAGCCTGAATGCCGTTCTGCCCCGCCACCTCGCCCTTTACCAAGACGATTTGAAAGAAAAAAACCGTGCCAGCGTACTCAAGCGCCTGCACGGCATGTTTGAACACCCCTTTCCCTGCTCCTTGAGCCAGAAAGAAATCAACCTGATTCGCTGGTATCTGTTCCCCGAAATCCGCATCAATACCCCGCAGCAGCTCAGTCTGTTGGACGGCACAGACGATACGCCCCCTGCCACGCAGCTTGAGCCCGCCGCCAAACCGATTACCGTCACCGCCGACATGATCAAAATCATGGATGTGCAACAAGAACAGCTCGCCCGCAGCATGGGGGGCGGTCACCGAGTCATCCACGGCGTGGCCGGTTCCGGCAAAACCCTGATCTTGGGCGTTCGTGCTGCTTATTTGGCCGAGCAAACCGACAAGCCGATTTTGATTTTGTGTTACAACGCCGCCTTATGCGCCAAACTGCGTGCCGTGATGGCGGAAAAAGGCGTGGCCGACCAGGTTCAAGTACACACCTTCCACAGTTGGTGCAGCGCCTTGGTCAAACAGCACGGCATCAACCTGCTACCTGAAGAACGAAAACTGCCTTACTACAAAGGCACGGAATTGGCTGCCATCCGCGCCGTGCGTGACGATCTAATTACCGCCGACCACCGCTACGGCGCCGTGTTAATCGATGAAGGGCACGATTTTGATGCCGATTGGCTGCAAACGGCCGTCCGCATGACCGACGAGCAACAAAACCTGCTGCTGCTTTATGACGATGCCCAAGCCATTTATCAAAACGGCAACCGCCTCGGCTTCAGCCTGAAAAGCGTCGGCATCCAAGCCCGCGGCCGCACCAGCATCCTGCGCCTGAATTACCGTAACACCAAAGAAATCATCGGCTTTGCCTATCTATTTTCCCAAAACAAAATACAGCCCCGTGACGGCGGAGAAGACGGCATTCCATTGCTCGAGCCCGAAGCCGCCGGCGACAACGGCCTGTCCCCCTTCGTCCGCGCCTGCGACTCTTGGCAGGGAGAACTGGCATTCTTAGGCGAACGGCTGGATAAATGGCGCGCCGAAGCCTATCCCTTAAGCAACATCGCCATTCTCTGCCACACCTCTGCCCAATGCAACGATGTGTGCGCCTTGTTAAAATCCAAAAACATCCCCTGCCAAGCCTTACAGAACCCATCTGCCCGTCGCCGCTACCAGCCGGATCAAGAAGCCGTGACCGTGTGCACCATGCACAGCAGCAAAGGCTTGGAATTCCAACGCGTGATGCTGATGGGCGCAGGCTACCTGAAAGACAAAACCACCCGCGACCAAACCGAAAGCACCCGCCTGCTGTACGTCGCCATGACACGCGCCCAAGCCTATCTGATGATCACCGTATCGGGAGACAATGCCCTGGCCGCCAAACTACTGGACACTTTCCGTCAGTGGCGCGCCATGCAGACAGCTGCCATCCCGCCAAACTGATCTCTTGACAGCCTCCCGCCTAACAACACCCATAGCACCATGACCACTATCCAACACACTTTCCAACAACTCAACGGCCGCCCAGCACTGATTACCTACATCACCGCCGGCGACCCCGATCTAGACACCACCCTGCAGCTGATGCACAGCCTGGCCGATAACGGTGCCGACATCATCGAATTGGGCGTTCCCTTCTCCGACCCGATGGCCGACGGCCCCACCATCCAGCGCGCCGCCGAGCGTGCTTTGGCGCAAGGCGTGTCCCTACGCGACGTGCTTGCCCTCACCGCCCGCTTCCGCGAACGCAACCGCCACACCCCCGTGGTGCTGATGGGCTACCTGAATCCCATCCACAAAATGGGTTATGCCGACTTCGCCCGAGCCGCCGCCGAAGCCGGCGTCAACGGCGTGCTCACCGTAGACAGCCCCATCGAAACCATCGCCCCGCTTCACCGCGAACTGCGCGCCCAAGACCTCGACACCATTTTCCTCGTCGCGCCCACCACCGGCGAGGCGCGCATGGCCGAAATCGGCCGGCTGGCCGGCGGCTTCGTGTATTACGTTTCTCTCAAAGGCGTTACCGGCTCCGCCGCACTGGATACCGCAGACGTGGCCGCCAAATTGGCCGTACTGCGCCGCCACATCCATATCCCCATCGGCGTGGGCTTCGGCATCAACGACGCCGACAGCGCCCGCCAAATCGCCGCCGTGGCCGATGCCGTCATCATCGGCAGCCGCATCGTCAAAGAAATCGAAACCCATCCCGGCCGAGAAGCCGCAGCCGTCGGTGCTTTGGTGCACGGTTTGAAGGCCGCCATAGCCGGCGCTCTGCCTCCCAAGGCCGATTCCCGCGCATCCGCAAGAGATGCCGAATGACACATCGAATCACCTTGCCCTCGCTGATGACATTACTGTTGGCCACCTACAGGCAGAACGGTGCCGCTACGCCCAACGCTTAGCCGGCCGAAGAGCAAGCGCGCTTACGCCCGTCTTTCGTGCAAGAGTGTGCCACACAATTCTCCGCCCGATGCCAAGCGCCATACCCAGGAAGTGGAAGCCATGGGCCGTGACATTTTGGAAAACGGCCTCCAAACCTGCCCGCCGCCGGATGACTGACAGCAGCGCAGCGATGGGGCGGCAGCAGGCAGCAAGCTCCCCCGATACCGCCATCATGGCCAGCCTCCACCCCCCATCTTTACCGAAGCAATCTGTACGCAAAGATTGAGTAAAGTGCCCAAGCAGACTATCATAACGCTTTTGCGTCCGCTTTCAGGTAGCCTGAGACCTTTGCAAAACCCTCAGATGTGGATGCAGTTCAAGGCGTAGCAGCACAGCGAACGCAGACATATCATGAAGATAGGCAAGCGAGCGAGCAGCGCACAACGCAGAAATGCGCCGCAGATGGGGATTTTGCAAAGGTCTCAGCCAGTATGGCGTTTCTTGCTGCCTGTGGCTGCCAACGTCAGCGACGGCCGAAGCGCTCGGCAACACGCCCAAACCATCACAACAGGCAGCCCGGCCAGACACTGTGCAACGGCCGTGCCCTACCCATCCGCATCCTTAAGGAGCAAGCCATGAGTTGGCTAGACAAAATCCTCCCCCCAAAAATCAAACGCGACGACAACGGCAAATCCGGCATTCCCGAAGGCCTGTGGCGCAAATGCCCCGCCTGCGGCGAAGTGCTCTACGCCACCGACCTGCAGCAAAACCACCAAGTGTGCCCCAAATGCAGCCACCATACCCCGCTGAGCGCACGCGAACGCCTCAACCTGCTGCTCGACGAACACGGCCGTGAAGAAATCGGCGCCGGCGTCAAACCCAGCGACATCCTGAAATTTAAAGACAGCAAAAAATACCCCGACCGCCTGAGCGCCGCCCGCAAAGACACCGGCGAAGACGATGCCTTGGTGGTGATGAAAGGCGAAATCCACGGTCAAGCCGCCGTGGTGGCCGCCTTCGAATTCCGCTTTATCGGCGGCTCGATGGGCTCGGTAGTGGGCGAGCGCTTCGTGCGCGGCGTGCGCGCAGCGGCAGATAACAACGCCGCCTTCATCTGCGTGGCCGCATCCGGCGGCGCCCGCATGCAAGAAGGCCTCAACTCACTGATGCAGATGAGCAAAACCAGCGCCGCCCTACACCTTTTGGCCGACAAGCAGCTGCCCTTTATCTCCGTGCTCACCGATCCCACCATGGGCGGCGTCTCCGCCAGCTTTGCCTTCCTTGGCGACGTGGTGCTGGCCGAACCCAATGCTCTGATCGGTTTTGCCGGCCCGCGCGTGATCGAGCAGACCGTGCGCGAAACATTGCCCGAAGGCTTCCAGCGCGCCGAGTTTCTGCTGGAAAAAGGCGCCATCGACCAAATCGTGGATCGCCGAGAAATGAAGGCCCGCATCGCCAAACTCATCTGCCTGCTGCGTAATCAAAACATCGCCGCCTAAAATACCATTCAGGGCTACCTGAAAACCGTGCGTTTTCAGGTAGCCCTGAATTATTCGCCCCATCAAAACACCGAAACCGAAAAGAATCATCACATGGGTATTTACCGCTGCAACCAATGCGGAACCGTAGCCGAACATCCCTACCAGCAAGGCATGGGGCAAATTGCCTGCGCCCGTTGCCAGCATCCAGTTTCCGTTTACGATACCGTCTTTTTTGTGCAGAAACTATTAGAGCGCTATTTGGCAACTGCCCGCGAACTCAAAGCCTGAGACCTTTGCAAAACCCCCATCTGCGGCGCATTTCTGCGTTGTGCGCTGCTCGCTCACTTGCCTATCTATATGATATGTCTGTCCCACAGGGATTCCTGGCGTTCACGTTCACTGCGCTGCTACGCCTTGAACTGCATCCACATCTGGAGGTTTTGCAAAGGTCTCAGCCTTGCAAGAATCAGAAGCTGAAGAATCCAATTCCGAAGCACCGGAAAACACGGCTTTGTTAAACGTCGATATCCACAATACCAGCATGTTGGCCACGCCCGAGCAACATTTTCCGCTGGCCTCTTGGTTCTCTTCGAAAAATATCAAGCCTGTGTTTGACTATGCCGCAGTAGACATGAGCGGCTACTTCGATGAGGCGGCTCAAGCACTGGCCAACCCTTATGCCGACCATAAAGACCTGCTGGGCCGAATCAACTGGGCTTACCGCAACAAACATGCCGGCTTGAACATCGACTTATCCAAAATGCCGCAAAAAGCAGCCCAATCACTCAACAAACTCTGCCGGGAATTTTACAGCCACAGCCTGTTTGGCAGTTACTTTTATCAAAAGCAAGACAAAATCATCCGCCTCAAGTTGCAAAAAGCCTCGGCCATTGAAAAATTCTTCAATGGCGCATGGCTCGAATGGTGGGCACTTGGCAGTCTGTTGAATGAAATGAAAAAATGTGAATCTCACACTTTTTCGTGTGCCCGCGGTGTGAAAATCGAATTTGGCAACGCCGATGTTCACGAGCTGGATGTTGTCTGGCTCACCAAAGGCAAGCAACCTGTGGTGGTGGAATGCAAATCGGGCGAGTTCCGCCGCGATATCGACAAATACATTCGCCTCAAACAACGTTTAGACTTGCCGGCCGCACAATTCATCGTTTTGGCCATCGATTTGGAAGACAATCAATGCAATGCTTTGAGCAGCATGTATGACATCACATTTGTCAACTTGAACAATTTCCTCCCCCATATCCAAAAGCTAATTTGACAGCAGGCTACCTGAAAATTTTCAGGTAGCCTGTCTTGCGCTTCAAACACCGGCCTAAAAGCTTACAATCCCCGCAGCCATTCCGGCCGCAAACCGGCCTGTTCGGGCGCGGCGATGGCGGCGTGTACTTGGGCCAGCAGGGCTTCTTTGTCGCGGTTGAGCCGGCCTTTGAGCACCAGATAATTGGAAGCGTGGTCGCTGCGGAACACGGTATTGTGCAGTTGTAGCTGCGACAAAAACAACGCCATTTCTTTCATCAGCCCCACGGTATCCGGCAGTTCGAAATCGGGGTAGCCGCTGCGCAAGCGCGCTTCGCCCATGGGAAAAGACACCACCAAGGTGGAGAGGTACTCGGGCTGGGTATCATTCATCAAACGGGCCGAGTTCAGCGCGTGCTGCTCGCTCAAACGGGTGCCGCCCAGGCCGTTGAGGATCATCACCGAGCGGGTGATGCCGGCGGCGCCGAGTTTCAGCAAGGCTTCGCGTGACGAGGCATAAGTCTCGCCCTTGTTCACCAAGCGCAATACTTCGTCGTCGCCCGATTCGCAGCCCACATACACCATTTTCAGGCCCGCCGCCGCCAGCACCGCCAAATCGTCGGCGCTTTTGTTGTGCGTGTTGCGCGGCAGGCAGTAGGCGGAAATGCGCTCGACCTGCGGCAGATGGCGCTTGACCGCTTCGAGCACTGCCAGCAGGCGGCGCGGCGAGAGCGCCATGGCGTCGCCGTCGGCCAGAAACACGCGCCGCACCGGCAGCCTGGCCTCGGCCACGCGCAACAAATCGGCTTCGATTTCGTCTTGGCTGCGCACGCGGAATTTTTTCTGCGGCGCGGTGTACATCTCGCAAAAGGTGCACCGGTTCCACGAGCAGCCGTTGGTCACCGGCAAAATCAGCGAACGCGCCTCGCTGGGCGGACGGAACACCGGTTCGATATAGTGGATGGGGTACATAGACAAATTATTGTTTTGAATAATGGAAAATCAGCATAGATTGCCGACCAAAGGCTACCTGAAGCCAAGTTTCAGGTAGCCTTTGTGATGCAGGGCCAGCGCGGCTGTCAGGCCTGAAACAGCCAAGGCTGGCTTTGGCGGCGGTTTGCCTCGAAGGCCCGGATCTCGTCTGCATGCTGCAGGGTGAGGCCGATTTCGTCCAAGCCGTTGAGCAGGCAGTGTTTGCGGTGCTCGGTGATGTCGAAGGGGAAGGATTCGCCGCTAGGCGTGGTCACGGTTTGCTGCGCCAAATCCACTTGTAGGCGGTAGCCTTCTTGGGCTTCGGTTTCACGGAAGAGCTGTTCGACGGTTTCTTCGCTCAAAACAATGGGCAGCAGGCCGTTTTTATAGCAGTTGTTGAAGAAAATATCGGCGAAAGAAGGCGCAATCACGGCGCGGAAGCCGTAGTCGTCCAAGGCCCACGGGGCGTGTTCGCGCGAGGAGCCGCAGCCGAAATTTTTGCGGGTGAGCAGGATTTGCGCACCTTGGTAGCGCGGTTGGTTAAGCGAAAAATCGGGATTCAGCGGACGTTTGCTATTGTCCATGCCCGGCTCGCCGTGATCCAGATAGCGCCATTCGTCAAAAGCGTTCGGGCCGAAGCCGGCGCGTTTGATCGATTTCAGAAACTGCTTGGGAATGATGGCGTCGGTGTCCACATTGGCGCGGTCGAGCGGCGCCACCAGGCCGTTGAGGGTAGTGAAAGCTTTCATAGTGGTTGTATGGTTGCGGGAAAAATGGAAAAAAGGCTGCCTGAAATGAGACAGCCGCTGAATCGGGGAAGCCGTTCGGGGCGCTTCGCGCACCAGACCGAACGGCCTCATGCAAAGTTTATTGGCTGATTTCCTGCAGTTTGTCGCCGGTGTTGCTCAGGCCTTCGCCTACGGCGCGACCGCCGGCTTTAACCGCATCACCGGTTTTCTCTACGTTGCGCGAAGTGTCTTCTTTCACGCCGTGCCAAGTGCTGGAACAGGCGGCCAAAGCGAAGGCGGCGGCAACAAACATCAGATATTTTTTCATCTTGACTCCTTTCGGTCGGTATCAACAAACAACACATGACAACCATCATGCGCGGCTCATTATCGTTGAAAACGGCGGTCAGGCAGCCCCATTTAGCGGAACTTTACGGTCTGCCCGCCACATCGGGCTACCTGAAAACCGCTCCGGTCATTCCGACCGGCGGCCAATCACATCAGGGTGCGCACGTCGGTAAAGTGGCCGGCCACGGCGGCGGCGGCGGCCATGGCCGGGCTCACCAAATGGGTGCGGCCGCCATTGCCTTGCCGGCCCTCGAAGTTGCGATTGGACGTGGAGGCACAGCGCTCCTGCGGGGCCAGGCGGTCGGCGTTCATGGCCAAACACATGGAGCAGCCCGGCTCGCGCCATTCGAAACCGGCTTCGGTGAAGATTTTGTCCAGGCCTTCTTGTTCCGCCTGCGCTTTCACCAGACCGGAACCGGGCACCACCAGCACGCGGTTGACATTGGCGGCTTTTTTGCGGCCTTTCGCCACGGCGGCGGCTTCGCGCAAATCTTCGATGCGGCTGTTGGTGCAGGAACCGATAAACACCACGTCCACGGCAATGTCCTGCACCGGCGTGTCGGCGCTCAAGCCCATGTATTTCAGGGCGCGCTCCATGCCTTCGCGTTTGACCGGATCGCTTTCCAAGGCCGGGTTCGGCACCTTGCCGTTGACGTCCAGCACCATCTCCGGCGATGTGCCCCAGGTCACCTGCGGTTCGATGTCTTCGCCTTTGAGGCGCACCACTTTATCGAATTCGGCGCCGGGATCGGACACCAAGGTGCGCCAGTAGGCCACGGCGGCCTCCCATTGTTCGCCTTTAGGGGCGAAGGGTTTGTCTTTCACATAATCAATGGTTTTGTCGTCCACCGCCACCATGCCGGAGCGGGCGCCGGCTTCGATGGCCATATTGCACAGCGTCATGCGCCCTTCCATCGACAGGCTCCGAATGGCCTCGCCGCCAAACTCGATGGCGTAGCCGGTGCCGCCGGCGGTGCCGATTTGGCCGATGATGTATAACGCCACGTCTTTGGCGGTGATGCCGGGCTTGAGGCTACCTGAAACCTCGATTAGCATGGATTGGGACTTTTTGGCGGTGATGCACTGGGTGGCCATCACATGTTCCACTTCGGAAGTACCGATGCCGTGCGCCAGTGCGCCGAACGCGCCGTGGGTGGAGGTGTGCGAGTCGCCGCACACCACGGTCATGCCCGGCAGGGTGGCGCCCTGCTCCGGCCCCATCACATGCACAATGCCTTGCCCTTGGTCTTTAAACGGGAAGTACGCCAGGGCGCCGAATTCTTTGATGTTGGCGTCTAAGGTGTCCACTTGCAGTTTGGAAATCGGGTCTTTGATGCCTTCGTCCCAATGGTCGGTGGGGGTGTTGTGGTCGGCGGTGGACACCACGCTGTCCACCCGCCACAGCTTGCGCCCGGCCATTTTCAGGCCTTCGAAGGCCTGCGGGCTGGTGACTTCGTGCACCAGATGGCGGTCGATATACAGCAATACGGTGCCGTCTTCTTCTTCGCGGACCACATGGCTGTTCCAGAGTTTGTCGTAAAGGGTTTGTGCGCTCATGGTTGTGTTGCTTCTAAACAATCGTCGTGTGAAACGGGAAAACGGCGGCTATTATGCTTGCGCTTTAGACAAAGGGCAAGCTGTTTTGTCTAAAAATCGCCAAGCAGCTCGCCTTATATCAGAGTAAGGAGTAAATTTATAGACAATGTGTCTAATTTCTGTATTTAGGCTACCTGAAACAAGCCCTTTCAGTCATCTTAAAGATCCAAACGGTAATTCAGTTTTACTTCATCTCCAGTCATGCCGCGAAATCCCCAACAGGTTTTTGGCTGTACCAATACGGTGATTTCCACGTCCTGCGGACTCAACGCCAGCTCTTGCTCAAAACGCCGGAAAATTTCATGGATCAGCCGTTTGATCGTTTCCGTACTGCGCCCCTCCATCAGATGGATTTCAATCTGGGTGAACCGTGCGGAACGGTCTGCAGGAAAGATGAAATCTTCGCTCGGCAGAGGAAAAAAGCGCTGGAAACGCTTATCGTCCGGCAACTGTAATACCGCTGTCAGGCAGTCGTGGAGCACATCCGACATACGCGCTTTGACCGGATTCAGCTGCTCGGCCAAGCCATAAACTTTAATCATCAAACTCTCTTTTCATACTCAACGGCGCCGTTTGTCGCCCGGCAAACGCATATCGGCCCAGCGCATCACGCCGGCCACTTCCGCCGGATTGAGCTCGTAAAACTGGCCGCGCTTCAGGCGGTTGGGCAGGCCGATGGGGCCGAAACCCACGCGCACCAAGCGGCTCACGGTAAGACCCTGGCTCTCGAAGATGCGGCGCACTTCGCGGTTGCGGCCCTCTTTGATGACCACGTTGTACCACTTGTTCGCACCTTCGCCGCCCTGTTCCTGAATGCGCTCCAGCACCGCCAAACCGTCGTCCAACATCACGCCCTCGCCGGTCAGCATGCGCATCTGCTCCACGCTCAATTCTCCGAGCACGCGCACCGCATATTCGCGCTCCACCTCGAAACTGGGGTGGGCGAAGCGGTTTACCAACTCGCCGGAAGTCGTGAGAATCAAGAGGCCGCTGGTGTTGATATCCAAACGGCCGATGGCCACCCAGCGGCTGCTCGCGGCCTGCGGCAAACGGTCGAACACGCTCACGCGCCCCTGCGGGTCGTCGCGCGACACAATCTCGCCTTCCTGCTTGTAATAGAGAATGATGCGCGGCAGGCGGTCGGGCCATTTCAGTTTGATCACATTGCCTTTCACCACCACTTGGTCTTCGGGCGATACTTTGTCGCCCAATTGGGCGGTTTTGCCGTTTACCGTCACCAAACCCTGCTCGATCCAAGCCTCCATCTCGCGGCGCGAGCCGACGCCGGAAGCCGCCAGCGCTTTTTGCAGACGCACCGGCTCGATGCTGTCCAAATTGCTGCGCTGCTCTTTCAAATCGCGGGCACGCTCCATGATTTTTTGGTTCGGATTGCGCACCACCAACTTTTTCGCCTTGGCCACCCGGGTTTTCGGCGCCGCCACTGCTTCTTGCTGTGCGGCTTGGCGCGCAGGCTTGCCTTTCGGGCTACCTGAAAGGTTTTTCTTGGCCGCCGGCCGGCCGGCCGGCTTGCTTCGGCCGCCGTCGCGCCATTCGCGCTTGCTGGTGGGGGACGTTTTTTTCATGGTGGAACTCCTAACTCGTGATCAACGGTTCTTCTGCGGCTGTTTGCGGCAGGATAAAAAGCGGCTGCGGGCGGGTTTTTGATGCAACGCCCGCCCGCAACCGACATCAAACTGATTTTTCGGCCCAAGCGGTTTTCAGGTAGCCTCTGGGCCGGCATCGGATACGCTCTCTTCCGCCTCTTTTTCTGCTTCTCCCGCAGGCAGTTCGGCCAGCTCGGGCAACACCAATTCGCCCAATTCGGTTAAGGGCGGCAGCTCGTTGAGGCTTTCCAAACGCAAATCGCTGAGAAACACCGCAGTGGTGGCCCACAAAGCCGGCCGGCCGATGGAATCGCGGTGGCCGATGACTTCGATCCAGCCGCGCTCCTGCAGGGTTTGCATCACATTTTGCGACACCGCCACCCCGCGGATAGCTTCGATGTCGCCACGGGTAACCGGCTGCTGATAGGCAATAATGGCCAGGGTTTCCATCACCGCCCGCGAATAGCGCGGCGTGCGCTGCTCCTGCAGGCTGCCCAAACGCTCAAACGCGGCAGGGGCTACCTGAAAACGCCAACCTTCATGGGTATGCACCAATGCCAAAGCGCGGCTTTGCCAGCGGGTTTTCAGCACGGCCAACACATCAATCAGCTTATCGGCCGACAACGGCGGCTCGCACAATTCGCGCATGGCTTTTTCGCCGAGCGGCTCGGCCTGGGTGAGCAGCGCGGCTTCGATCAGGGCGTCGGGCGGGAGTTTGTCTGTCATCGTGCGGCGGGGAAGATTTTAAAGGGACGAAAAGGGCGGAATTATAAAGCTTTTTGCCTTGAAGCGTGTCATCAGCAAGCTTGCCTCGCCCGATTTTGCCGATTCTTGCACATGGCATCTGTTCAGACACCGATGTTTTTCAGCCATTGAGGCGGGCCGTTGCCGTCTAACAGCACCGCGTCCAAGCGGCAATCGGCATGCGGTGCGTGCTGTTGCAGCCAGGCTTCTGCGCTGCGCGACAGTTTGGCCAGCTTGGCCGGCGTGATGCTGGCCGCCGCCCCGCCAAAGGCTTGGCCGCTGCGCTGCCGCACTTCGACAAACAGCACCGTCTGCCCTTCCTGCGCGATGATGTCGATCTCGCCGTAGCGGCAATGCCAGTTGCGCGCCAGAATGCGGCAGCCGCAGCGTTTCAGGTAGCCGCAAGCCGCTTCTTCCGCTGCTTGCGCACGGGGATGGTTGAGCCGCATCAGCCCTCCTTTCATGATATAGTCCGCACCGTTTTCACCATTCTGCAAAACCATGTGGCAAAAAATTCTGGATAAGGCGGCCGGCCAAATCGCGCCCGGCACCCTGTATGTGACCGCCACCCCCATCGGCAATCTGGCCGACATCAGCCTGCGCGCACTGGCGGTATTGCGGCGGGCAGACCTCATCTGCGCAGAAGACACGCGCGTCAGCCAACAGCTCTTGGGCGCCTACGGCATTCAGGCCAAGCTGCTGAGCGTGCGCGAACACAACGAGCGGCAGATGACGGAACGGGTGATCGCCGCGCTGGCTGAAGGGCTGGTGGTGGCGCAGATTTCCGATGCCGGCACGCCGGCGGTGTGCGATCCGGGCGCGAAGCTGGTGCAGGGGGTACGCGCCGCAGGTTTTTCCGCCGTGCCGGTGGCCGGCGCCAGCGCAGTGATGGCTGCTCTCAGCGTGGCCGGCGTGACCCGGCCGGATTTCTATTTCGCCGGTTTTCTGCCGCCCAAAAGCAGCGAGCGCCAGCGGCGCTTGGCCGAATGGCGGGAAGTGCCCTATGCCGTGGTCATGTTTGAAACGCCGCACCGCATCGAAGCCACTTTGGCCGAGATGGCCGCCGCTTTTCCGGAGCGCCAACTGGTGCTCGGCCGCGAAATCAGCAAAACATTTGAAACCTTCCTCAGCGGCAGCGTGGCCGATGTGCAGGCGCAAGTAGCCGCCGATGCCAACCAAAGCCGCGGCGAAATGGTGTTGGTGCTACACCCGCCGCTTGAGCGCACCGAACAGGCGCTCACGCCGCAGGCCAAGCACATCATGCAGCTGCTGGCCGCCGAACTGCCACCCAAAAAGGCCGCCGCCCTAGCCGCCGAAATCAGCGGTACGCACAAAAAAGATTTGTACGATTGGTTATTGCAACAAAAAGCGGATTAATCGTGTATCGCCGGTATCGGCAATATCCATCCGCAAAGCAAACCTTGCCTGCAAACTTTGGCAGAATACCGCAAGTGATACGGTACAGATAGCCGTCAACTGCCAACAATCCAATGTTCTTTGTATCACAAGCTTTGTCGAGCAAGGCATATTCTACAGGTATGTTCTGCATCCGCTCCACCGGACTTGGGTACACCGTTTTGCTTTTATCTGCCTCGTTATTTCCACACGCAGCTGGCATGGGTGCTGAATTTTTTGTTTCAACACACAGCCGCCCGAAGGCGGCTGATATGTTTGAAACCTTTAATGACTACTCGGGACAGTTTCAACACACAGCCGCCCGAAGGCGGCTGACTGCGGGGTGTTGCGGGCATTGTGTTGGGCAATCGTTTCAACACACAGCCGCCCGAAGGCGGCTGATTCGTTCTCAGAAACCTTTATCCATCAAGGCTTGCTTAGCCCTGATTCGCTAAAGCCTCCCGAAAACGCGAAAAGCAGTATAACACAGCCTTATTCCGCCACACCCGCTTTCCTAATTTCCTGATTGTTAAAAAACAATCCCGCATCGCTAACCTCCCCGCATTTTCATGAGAACCACGGGTCAGCGATCACACAATCAGCGTATCTTGAAACACATCCACCGCCGCCTTCGCGCCATGATGCTCCACCTTGCCCCGCCATTTGCTGCCCAGATGGTAAAAGCGCAGGCTGTCGGTTTCGGGCTGGTAAGTGTCCAATAATTTGGCTTTCAGTTTTACCCACTGATCCGGCGTTACGTCGCACTCGAATACTGAATATTGCACGCGCACGCCGTAGTCCAAGCAATGCTTGGCTATGCGTCGCAGCCTCGCCTGCCCATCTGCGTCTTCCAGCGAAATATCATAAGTAATCAACATCAGCATGGTATTTCCCTTTTATTTTTCAGACCGGCATTACAGGCTACCTGAAAATCCCACCCCTTCCTTATCCAAACTATCCTTCGTAAACATGCCATTCCGTTACCGTAATAAAATAGCCGTCAGGGTCGCGGAAAGAAAATTCCTGCTTGCGGGAATTGGGGTTTTGATGAATATCTTCTTCAATCGCCCAGCCGATTTTTTCAAGATTATTCCTAATGATTTGCCAATCAGCCGTTCTGAAATAAAGCAGTAAACCGTTACCTGCCGTGATATTCCGATTGATCATGGTCGGATGGCCGTCCGCTTCCCAAGCGTGCAGACAAAGAACAATATCGTTTTCCGGCGTGGCCAATATCGCAAAATAATTGTCGCCGTCGTGCACATTATTAAAACCAAAAACATTGCCATACCAATCTGCGCTGGCTGCAACATCTTTTACCGCAATTATCGGGTCAAGCTTTATCATATCGTCATCTCCTTATTTATCCGCATGAACCAAAAACCAATAAATGTTCAGAGGGCCTCAATAGTCTACCTGAAAGGCCGTCTGAAAATTCCTGTCTGAAAAACTCAACGCATCAAAAACGGCGGATATTCCGCCAAATCCCCGCGCAGATGGCGTGCCAGCAGCATCGCCTGAATATACGGCAACAGGCCGATTTCCACTTCTTCCTGCAAAAACGGATGGATAATCTTCTCCTGCTTTTTCGCCTGCAAGGCCTGAAAAACCAGCTTGCGCGCCTCGGGTTTGATATTCACCGCGCCGCTGGCCTCATGCACAAAATCCTGCGGCTTGATTTGCCCGCGGTTAATCAGGGAAAGCACCAACCTGTCCACCCACCACGCGCGGAACTCTTCCAAAATATCCTGCGCCAAACTGTCGCGCCCCGGCCGGTCGGCATGCAGAAAACCCACCTGCGGATCCAAGCCCACGCCCTGCAACGCCCCGCTGATATCCTTGCCCAGCACCGCATACAGAAAAGACAACAGCGCATTCACCCCATCGCGCGGCGGACGGCGGTTGCGACCGTCAAAATCAAAACCGCTTTTCTCCGCAAGCAAATGCCGGAACACCCCGAAATAACGCGCCGCCGCATCGCCCTCAATCCCGCGCACCTTGTCCAAACACTCCGCCCGCTTCAACTGCTGCAAACTAAAATTCAACGCCGTTACCGCCGCCAACACCTCCGCATGCTCGCCATGATTGCGCAAACGCCGCTGCAACACCCGCTTGGCAGACTGAATCTTCGCCGCAATAATATGTCGCGCAATCGGCACGGGATTCTGCTCCGACAGCCGATACTGCGCCCGCCGCAGCAACACATTACCACTCTGCCTCCCCTGCAAACGCCCCAAAAACCGTCCGTTTTCGGTAAAAAACGCCAGATTCACATTGTTTTCACCGCAAAACCCCATCAAAAACGGCGACACCAGCACATTGCCGAAACAAAAAATATGCCCGATCGCATGCACCGGCAACTGCGCCACCTTCTTGCGCTCCTGCTCCACCACCAGCGTTTCCCGCTCCTTATGCAGATAACTGCCTTGGGTAGTGATATAGAGCGTGTTTTGCAGCTTGCGCATGGCCTGAAAAACTCCTTGAATTTTGACCGCACTTTTTGAGGTTGGTGCTTAGGCTACCTGAAACAAGGTAGGTCGGATTCTTGAATCCGACATTTTCAAATTTATCGCAATAATTTGAGACAACGAAAATATCAAACATTTGTCGGATACGAGTATCCGACCTACGCTGGCTGAAAAATAACGTATTTATTGTTTTCAGACAGGCATTGGGTTGATAAATGCCTGCCTGAAAAGGGTTTTACCGTAGCTTCCGTAGGTCGGGCATTTATGCCCGACCTACTCCATACGTGTAGCGCAAGACACACTTTCTCCATTGACAACTTCTAAGACCGTCTGAAAAAAATTAGGTTTTCAGACGGCATGGAATCAAAAACACACAATCTATCAACATGTGCGTGTCTAAGGCTACGCGCCCTACGCTGACTGCTCATAAACAATATATTTCTCCATGATATCTTTAGCTTGTGAATCTAATTCCGGAAACAAATTCTGTCGGCTGATGCCAAATGCCTTTAACTCTCTTAAAATCCTTTGCTTTGCTTCGCTTTTAATAATGAAACATTCACCATCCTTTGATAAGCGCTTCCAATCACTACTAACCTCAGCTTGGATTTCTTTTTTATTATTCATTCCAAACAATAAAAAACTTCCTTGTTGCCTTACAATTCTTGGATTATTTAATTTAGCCCTAACACATACCACTCGAGCCAAATCTTTCTGATTAATAATAGGAGCAAAACTAGGCTTATCATTCCTAATATCATGTAACAATCTAGCTATTTCCGATTGCTTATTAAAAAACTCCTTAAATTCTTTATCATATTTCTCTTCAACACTTTTCACAAACAATACATCATTTTCTATTGAATTATCTGAAATCAAATCTCTGTAGATTTTAGATAATTCTTCTACATTTTTCCCTCTTGTAATATTTTGATAATTCGTAAAATCAATTTTTCCTAACCTAGATTCCATTTCACTTGAAATAGATTCCCTTTTATTTGTTAAAATATATGTTATAGACGTAATAATAGCTTGCAATTTAGCTATTTTTATATAATTCTCAATAGAGAATGAATTATTTCTTAAACTAATCGCAGATAAAATTGCCACAACATCACTATCATTATATTTTATTTCAGCATCAGGGATATCTAAAATAATCAATTCGCCATCACTGGCTTCATTATTACCTTCTTGCACAGCAAAATAAAGTGCAACTAACGCATTGGATGTTAAATCTAATAAACGTGTCGCATATCCATAATGTTGAATTTTTACCAGTTTTTCAAAAAGAGTATCACTTGAACTGAAAGCATCTGGGCAGTTAGTCAGAGCATCTCGAATAATTTTATCTTCATTTTTTATCAGATATAACGGATCACTAGGGCTTTTAATATTATCAGAACGATAAATGCCAGGTTCCAATCTATAAGAAGACCTTGAGTGTCCACGAAAAAAACGAGTATATCCAAGTTCAGGCTCACCCAACTTATTCAAAGCATCAATCAAATCTCTAAGATTTTTAATTTCCATAATTCATCCTTCTTTTTAAACTAAATCATTATCTCCAAACACCCCCTTCACATACCCCACCGACCTATCCTTCTCCATCAACTTCGGCTGACAAACCTCAATCAACGAACAGGCTTTACAGCGTTTGCCGTATTCGGGTCGCGGGGTGATGCCGCTTTCCAAAAGCCCGCGCACTTGTGCGATGGTATGCAGCGTTTCCGCCCTGAGGCCGTCTGAAAATACCACCGGCACGCGGTGGCGGGTTTGCATATACCACAATGCGCCCTCTGCCACTGTTTGCCCGGTCATTTCCTCCAAGCACAGGGCTTGGGCGCAGAGCTGGATTTCGTCGGACGGCTCGGGCTTGGGTCTGCCGCGTTTGTATTCGACGGGTTTCAGGCGGCCTGTTTGCATATCGCGCTCGACCATATCCAGCACGCCGTGCACACCCAATTTTTCCGCCGCCACATGCACGCTGCGCTCGAAGCGCACGCCCTTGCGCGTTTCCGGCTCGCCGCCGTCCACCCGCTCATGCAACGCACGGCCTTGTGCGGTCAAGTAGTTCTCCGCCCATGCTTGCTCGTTATGAATCAAGGCACACTGGCGCGGACAAAAGGCGTAGTGTTGCAGGGCGGAGAGCGGGATGGAGCGCATGGTTAACCTAGTTTGCGGTGTAACTTGGTGGCAGCCAGGTCTTGCTCATTGACGCTTACTGTGTAGTCATCAAAACTGCGGGCAACGTCGACACCTTCTTTTTTGGCTACTTGAATACGCTTGAAGAGGCTATCGGCAGGCGCATCACCCAAGCTGCTGCTATGCTCGAAGACATACAGACCGCGTGCGTTCATTTGCCCGCGCGCGGCGGAATGATCATGATCAAACATATTGATCAGCGCATCCCAAAACAGGTTTAGGTCTGCTTCGCTGAAGCTAGTTTGCTTGGCAAAATGGGCAGAGACGAAGCCGTGACAACGATAGAGGCCATAAGGCACGGTGAATTTGCGTCCCATGGTGCGGTTATCACCGGTTGCGCTGGCATCCTTTTCGTTGGTCACAGCCATGCGGGTGATGCTATGCTCCAGCGTGATAATAGGATCAATGGAGCGCGAGAAGGTAAGCTGCACAGGGCCGCGCACCTGGCCAGCATTTTTGCCGGTGGTCATTACCGCGCCAAAGGTACGGATATCGTAGTAACGCTTGCACATATATTGACGGGCAGCCTCGGTTTTTTCGCCTTTTTCTTTGCTTTTAACGTTATCTTGCTCATGCGCTTCGTCAATCAGGTTATTCAAAATCCCTTTTTCGCGGATAAAAATATCGTGCTGCTCCGGGCTTTGTGTCATTTGCACAAAATTTCTCACTTTGCGTTTCAGGCAAACATCAGTAACCAAACCCATGCCAGTTTCAGGATCGATGCGCGGCAAATTTCCTGCATCGGGGTCTCCATTGGGATTACCGTCTTGTACATCAAACAAAAAAACAAAGTCGTAACGTTTTTCAATAGTCATTTGAATCACTCCTTAGCAGATTTGGCTTGGTTGAACAGATCTTTCAAAGCATCTTTGGTAAATAAAAATTGGGTTTCATGGTAATAACCAATAGCGAACAAACCTTGTTGTTCGAGATTGAGATGGCTGGGAAAGTGTTGACATTGATCTAAAATCTGCCGAATTTCCCATTTCAGCTGCACAGCACGGCCTTCATGTTCGAGCTTGCTCAAATGGTGCGGCACCAAGCGCATCAATGTGCCGAATACTGCGACAGGCGTGCTACTGGCCGAACCAAAATAGCGGTCGCCAATGGTGGCATTCAAATTTGGATTGGCCTCCCCCTGAGCTTTCTCCAGTACGGCAAACAACCGCCCAAGTACATAACCAATATCCCCTCTTTCTCGGTCTAAACTCATTGTCAACTCCTTCATGTTTTTCAAACTACCCGCCCGGACAGCGCGGTTTAAATAAGCCTTAATCAATGATGCCCGTCCATAAGTTACTTTTTGCTCGGCCTTGTTACGGCGCAAAGCGATTTGCAACAGGCTAACTGGCAACGGACGATTACTTAAAGCGCTTTGGGTAACCTGTGAAATCAAATCCGGCGGCAAATTTTCCGCCTTGCCTTCCAATACCAAATTGCACAGCAAGCGCATCAACGGCATAAACTCGGGATAAAGTGATTTTTCGCCGCGCACCATCTGCAAATCGTCATACCAGCGGACAATATTTTCCGACAATGCTGCTACCGTGGTCTCATGCCAGAAACGTACTACAATCCGCGCCGCGTTCGGCGACAAACCCAACAGGTAAAACTTGTCCTTGGCATTCGGCTCAGCATATTTTCCGTTGTGCAAGCTCTTATAAAGCGACTTCACTTCGTCGATATGCGCGTCGGGATTGTCTTTGCCGCCGCCATTAATCATGAGAGCAACCCGACTCTCCAAAAGCGTGGGTTTTTCGCTCCAGCACACGGCGGTCACATCACCAATACGAAAGCGGTTATCACTGGCGAGCAGCATATTGAGCGCAGTGGTGTATTCAAACATCGCCTGCTCGCCGACAGGAAAAATAAATCCCTGCGCCTTACCGTACGACTCAAAAGCCGCCAAATTAACCGAAGCAAAAGGAGACGGCTTGGCATTTACCCCCTTGATGGACGAATGCAGGCGAGCAATCGGCGCCTTCTGACCAGTAACCAAGCAGATTCCTTCCTGCTGGTCACTCTCCTCTCCTTCCTTCTCTGCCGCCAAGTAATTTTGCAAGGCTTTTGATTGGCAAACCAAAGCCGAAACCTCATCAACTAGACGGAAACTCAAATTACAGCCTTTGATTTTCAAGCACTCAGCCCAATTTTTCGATTGGAAAACCTTTGTTTTTTCTTCCGTCGATGCCAAAAACGTAGCCACTGCCGCAATACCAAAATCATCCGGCAACGCTTCTTTCAGCTCATCAACCTTGGCCACAAAACTTGCATGCTGGTTATCTGCCAATATACGGTTTTTTTCAGCCTCAGCCGCCGCCGCATCCGGCATTTTTTTGGCTATGCCGTCAACTTCCTTGGCTGCAGCCAACACATACCCATAGTGATCCCACAAAACATTGCTGGTTTCGTAGGATTTGGAGCCACTGCGCGCAGAAGCCTTGGGCACCAAGTAAGCACGGCCAACCTTTTTTTTACCTCTCGCTTCACGAGTATCTTCCAACTGGATGAAGCGTCCATGCCTATCGAGAACAATTACAAAGGGAATCTCTTTTTTCTCAAATCCTTCCGGAGCCACTCCACCTTCTGAAACGGCTTTACGCTGATAATAGCGAGTCAAGGCATGAAGCATCATCGCTTCACCTCCTCACTACCGGCAGGCGGCACAATAATGACGCCATGCTCGGCCTTGCATTGATAAAACATTGGCTCGGCGCGATTGGAGTCGCGCGGATCGGATTTACTGTAATCCATGTCATACAGCATAAAGCCGAAATCCTGGGTAATGTCTTCACGTGGCAGTCCGTCTTCCGCTTTTTCCAATAATCTAAAATTACAAGGAAACTCCCGACATCCGAGATAAGGCTGATGAAAATATTGTCCTTTTATTGCACGGCGTTCGAACATTTCTACAAACTTTTTGCGATTATCACCCTGCCCCGCTTCATCGGTCATATCGAAATCGGCATGAATGCGGTAGGCCACATCGCGCAACAGCATTGATGCACGCTGTTGCCTGCTATCTTCGATATACAAACCCTGACTACGCTCGCTCATTTTACTGCCCACTTCGTTACGGCGAATATTGACCCACTGAATCGGCTTCAATATTTCAATCTTCAACACCCGCCAACGGATAGCCGGTTTCCATAAGATGGCCATTAGAATATTGCGCGCAGCCGAAGGCGTAATCACCGGATAGCTGACACGCTCTACCTTGAGCTCCGGCCTGGTGAAGCAGGCAAAATCACCGCTAACTTCTAGAATAAAGCTCATTACCCTTCTCCTTTTAATTCCATGAACGTATATTATTCAAACGTAAACATACCTGTCAAACACAATTTGTGGCTTATTGATGTCACCTGTACAATGTTGATTCATTTTCCTTGCGTGAAAATGTGTGTTGAAACCATGAACGTATTTTGGAATATTCCATGATAAAAAACGCCCCTTCCCAATTAGGGGCGTTTCCTTTACATAACAGAACACTCAGGAGACATCAGCCAATTGTCATCCATACTTGCTCCAAGCACCTCATCATAATATCCGACGTCCAGCACCAATAACCCTGCCCGTTCCACCACAGCATTTACCGGCAGCTTTTTCAACTCGTTTTCATGTACGGTAATCGTGTGGCGCTGCAACTTGCGGTATACCCATTTGTACTTTAGTGGATCACTTTCCAAATACGATAACCATGTCTCAAACGGCTCGGGTAAAGGTGGTTTATCCGTTTTTCCGAAGTGTTCATCGAGAGTAGACGGATAGCGCCGTTTTTTTAATAT
The DNA here is from genome assembly GCF_014054965.1 of Neisseria shayeganii. Lineage (NCBI taxonomy): Bacteria > Pseudomonadati > Pseudomonadota > Betaproteobacteria > Neisseriales > Neisseriaceae > Neisseria > Neisseria shayeganii. The sequence continues at coordinate 1,482,065 of NZ_CP059567.1, forward strand.
GCCTTCCCACTCCTCAACCGGCACCCCGTCCAGACAATGTTTAAAAAATTCAGTCAGTTCATATGTCTTAACGATGTTAGGAAGGTTTTCTCTTTCCTCCCAAACTAAAGGAATAAACGGCACAATCAGAGCCACGCCTTGACCATCAATCAAACGGAATTTTTCTGCGGCGGTACGGAATTTAATAGCCAATGGATTTTGTTCGCTGGGTTGCTCCATCATCAGATATGTGGAAATTCCGTGCTGATCACGCTCCCCTTTCTTATTGAAACGTCGAAAATATTCTGCAAATGCATCGGGCGATAAGGGATCGTTCAACAAACCTGCCGCCAGCATTTCCTCGGTAATGTCCTGTCCTTGTTTCAAACTGCCACTGGGCGCACCCTCCTCTGCTCGGAACACCACCACCTCTCCCAAACCCGGCAGCTTTCCTTCGCGATTGCAGCGCCCAGCCGCCTGCGCAATGCTATCCAAACCTGCCATGGCGCGATAAACCACCGAAAAGTCCAAGTCGACACCCGCCTCAATCAGCTGCGTACTGACCACCCAAAGCGGTTGCGCAAGTTTGCCATCGCTATAAAGCTGCAAATAGCGGCGAATCAGAGCAATTACTTCCGCCCGATGTGCGGCACACATATTGGCAGACAAATGCAGCTTGATGCCATCTGCAGGCAGGGCGGCAAACAACTTACGAGCATGTTTGCGCGTATTGACCACAGCCAGCACGCAATTGCGCTCGGCAATTTCATCACCAACCTGTTGCCAGCTTTTCTTGGGATCATCTTTTTCAGGTAGCCTAATGCGAACACGCTGCAAACGCTTTGCCAATGCAGCTTTATCCGCAATGATTTCGTAAACCTGCGGCAACCCCTCCAATAAAACTCTTCCAAAAACATCGACGTCCTTACCTAACTCGGGCGGTGTAGCGGTACACAGCACAAACGTCACGCCATAATCACGCGCCAACACTCGCATCACATCTGTAATCGGTTTTTGGAATGGCCGTGGAATTTGCTGCGCCTCATCTAAAATCACCACACTGTCAGCAATATTATGGATTTTCCGGCAACGACTGGGACGAGCAGCAAAAAGGCTTTCAAACAATTGCACATTGGTGGTCACAATCAGTGGCGCATCCCAATTTTCAACAGCAAGACGATTGCGTGCCGTTTCCTTTTTTTCATCCACCTCCAGATTGCTGTGATGCTCCAGCACCACCTCATCACCCAACACCTTGCGAAATACATTGGCATTTTGTTCAATAATACTGGTAAACGGAATCGCATAAATAATGCGTCTTTTATTAAACCTCAATGCATGCTTGAGTGCAAAACCGAGGCTGGCCAAAGTCTTGCCGCCACCAGTTGGCACCGTCAAACCAAAAAATGACTCATTCCATTCAGCCGCCTGAAAACATTGCATCAAAATTTGATTGCGTTCCTGGTTGAGTACAGAAGTCTTATCAGTCGTTGCTGCCAATGCTTCCATATACGCCTGATAGCGACTATGCAACTCCGACAACTCAGGAAAACTTGGTCGCAGGCCGGCTTGCCTTGCCATCTCCGCATCCGCATAGCCATTCATAAACGCTTCGGTATCCAAGAAATCGGCATCCACCAAACAAGAAAACAAAAACCGAATCCAGACATGAAGTTCGGCTAAAATTTTGTCGTTTTCCGCAAAAAACGACTGAAAATCTGCCAACAGATCATCATCGGAAAGATTTTGGATTTGCTCATCAAATCCACCTTCTCTTACTCCCAGCAACGCACTCTCTAATTCCTGATCCGCCTGTTGTAAACGATGCTTTAAGCTCCCTTTATCATTCCAATCTGCCAAACCCGCATGATGTCCGGCAATCAAATACGCCAATAAGTGCCCAAAAAATGGATCAAAAGCCCCCACCACATACTTGGCACCCGCTGTCGAGTGCGAAATCTTGGCTGCTACTCCCCTTTCCTCCAAGTTTTCTAGATGAGCATCTTCTTTCTTAAAGCCACTGACTCTTTCAATATAATCCTGAAAGGCCGCTTGAAACTTGCCTAAATCATGCAGCAGACCTGCATAGTAAGCAAAGACTCTCCCTCGCGCACCAGCAAATTGAGCGGCAAGCTTGGCTACTTTTTGCAAATGTTTTCTGACATCATGAACTTGAAACTTGTCGATATCGCTAACGCGCACATGCGCCATAAATACTTTCATCGGCATTCACCATATTCCTTACTTGCTACCAAAGCGATACCATAATGAGAAGCAATACATAGTCCCAGCATCTGCCCGCATAACTCCCCTCCACCCTGACGAACGCCAAACTGCTTCAAGCTTCGATAAACCCATTGCGCACCGGCTGTGGAGTGATCGACTTTCGTACCATCCGGCATACTTTCTTCTTCGTCCAAGTCCGGATTAATCAAGCCAGTTGCATCGTGAATGTATTTTTGGAATTTCAATGAATACTTACCGAAATCATGCATTAATCCCAACAGTTCACCAGACAGATCCAAGCCCAGTTTCCCAGCCAACAGCTTGGCAATCGCAGCGGTTTCGGTAAGATGGGTGGCCACAGATTGAGGCGCATTATCGGAACGGCGGACGTGGGCAATAAAATGTTCAGCCATTCATCTTCTTCCTAGTTAAGTTAAATTTACATAAAAAAACGGCAAACCTTGAAGCTATCTTTTCATATTTAGAGAAAAGGCTTTGCAAGGTTTGCCGTTTTTGTTCAGGCCGGTTTTCAGCGGAATGGGCGTAGTAAATTCGGATAGGCTGAACAACCATGATGAAATATCCCTTGTAGAATAATTTTATTTTCGTTATTTTAAGTTAAGAAAATTTATGTGGAGTAAATATATCATAACATTATCAGTAAGTGTGGCTTCTATCTTTCAAATGCCCAATTTTTCTCACTGCCTCCTTCTACTTCTTCTGAAAGATGGAATTTCAAGCAAATAGGCCGGATCACAAAAATCCGCTAAAATAAACGTTTTTCGTTTTCAGGTAGCCTCCGCTTCCGACACAGCCTCATCAGGATCACGATATGCGCACCGCCACCGTTACCCGCAACACCAGCGAAACCCAGATTACCGTTTCCCTCAATCTCGACGGCTCCGGCCGTGCCAAATTCGATACCGGCATTCCGTTTTTGGAGCACATGCTGGACCAAATCGCCCGCCACGGCCTGATTGATTTGGACATCCACTGCAAAGGCGATCTGCATATTGACGACCACCACAGCGTGGAAGACATTGGCATCACCCTCGGCCAAGCCTTAAAGCAGGCGCTTGGCGACAAAACCGGCATCCGCCGCTACGGCATGAGCTATGTGCCGCTGGATGAAGCCTTAAGCCGCGTGGTGTTGGATTTGTCCGGCCGCCCCGGTCTCACCTACAACATCGAATTCACCCGCGCCATGATCGGCCGCTTCGATGTGGATTTGTTCAGCGAATTTTTCCACGGTCTGGTGAACCACAGCATGATGACCCTACACATCGACAATCTGCGCGGCGTCAATGCCCACCACCAAGCCGAAACCGTATTCAAAGCCTTCGGCCGCGCCCTACGCATGGCGGTAGAACACGACCCCCGCATGGCCGGCAAAATGCCTTCCACCAAAGGCACGCTCACTGCCTGATCTGCGGCCGCAACACAACAAAGGCTACCTGAAATCCTGTTTCAGGTAGCCTCAAACTTCAGCCGCTACGGTTTGCTATCCCGACACCGCATCCGGCACACCAACCTTTATTACAGCTTGCCCAAGCTGCCCGAACCCCGTTTCAGGTAGCCCGTATTCCTCATGATCGAAATCAAAAACCTCACCCTGCAACGCGGCTTGAAAGTTTTGCTCCAACAAGCTCAAGCCCAAATCACGCCCGGCCGCCGTGTCGGCCTAATCGGCAAAAACGGCAGCGGCAAATCCAGCCTGTTCGCCCTCATCAAAGGCGAAATCGTGGCCGATGGCGGAGACATCCGCCTGCCAGCCGGCTGGCGTTTGGCCTCCGTTGCCCAAGAAACACCCGCTCTGGAAACATCCGCCCTCGATTATGTATTGCAGGGCGACGCCGAACTGCAACACTGGCAATCGGCCTTGCAAAGCGCAGAACAAAGCGGCGAAGGCATCCGCATGGCCGAATGCCATGCCCGTCTCGAAGAAATCGGCGCCTATACCGCCGCCGCCCGCGCAGCCAAACTGCTCAGCGGCTTGGGCTTCAGCCAGGAAGAACACGGCAAACCGGTCAGCGCTTTTTCCGGCGGCTGGCGGATGCGCCTGAACCTCGCCCAGGCCTTGATGTGCCGCGCCGATCTGCTGCTGCTCGACGAACCCACCAACCACTTGGATTTGGAAACCGTATTGTGGCTGGAGAACCATCTGGCCGCCCTGCCCTGCACCCAAATCATCATCTCGCACGATCGCGACTTCCTCAACGCCGTCACCACCCACACCATCGAGCTGGCCGGGCAGAAGCTGGAAAGCTACGGCGGCAACTACGATTTCTACCAGCAGGAACGCGCCCAAAGGCTGGCACAACAGCAGGCGGCCTACAGCAAGCAGCAAGCCCACATCAAACACCTGCAATCCTTCATCGACCGCTTCAAAGCCAAAGCCACCAAAGCGGTACAGGCCCAAAGCCGCATGAAAGCCCTGGCCAAACTGGAGCGCATCGCACCCGCCCATTTAGACAGCAGTTTCTCCTTCTCTTTCGAGCAGCCCGAACACCTGCCCAATCCCCTGCTCAAGCTGGATCAGGTCGATTTGGGCTACGGCGGCGAAACCGTGCTGCACAACACCAGCCTGTCGCTGGAAAGCGGCGCCCGCTACGGCCTGCTCGGCGTCAATGGCAGCGGCAAATCCACCCTGATCAAAGCCCTTTCAGGTAGCCTCACCCCGCAAGCCGGGCAGATCATCCGCGCCGACAAACTGAACATCGGCTATTTCGCCCAACACCAGCTCGACATCCTGCGCGAAGACCAAAGCCCCGTCTGGCATATCCAACAGCTCTCGCCCGACGTGCGCGAGCAGGACATCCGCAACTTCCTCGGCGGGTTCAATTTTGTCGGCGACATGGCCATGCAGCCCATCGCCCCGTTTTCCGGCGGCGAAAAAGCCCGTCTGGCCTTGGCCATGATCGTGTGGCAGAAGCCCAACCTGCTGCTGCTCGACGAACCCACCAACCACCTCGACTTAGACATGCGCCACGCCTTAACGCTGGCCTTACAAAGCTTCCAAGGCGCCCTAATCGTGGTGTCGCACGACCGCAACCTGCTCGAAGCCACCACCGACCAATTCCTCCTCATCCACCAAGGCCGCCTACAAACCTTCGACGGCGACCTCAACGACTACCGCCAATGGCGTTTGGCCCAAGAGCAGGCCGCCGAACAACCCGCCGCTTCCGCCGCCGGACAAAGCCGCAAAGACAACAAACGGCTGGAAGCCCAGCTGCGCCAAGAACGCACCCGCCGCTGCAAACCGCTGCAACAGAAAATCGAGCGGGCCGAGCGCGAAATAGCCGAGCTCGACCGGCAACGTCAGGAAAGCGAAGCCTTTCTGGCGCAGGAAGATGCCTATACGGAACACAATAAAGCCAAATTGCAAGAACACTTAGCCAAGCTGGCCGCGCTCAAAGTACAATTAAACGGCTTGGAAGAAAACTGGCTGCTCTGGCAGGAAGAACTGGAGCAGACCCGGCTGGCGGTTGAGCAGGAATTTGCCGCCACCGGCTTAAAATAAAAGGGAAAACAAAATGAAAACACCTGTTTTGCTGGCCTTGTGTGTGTTGCTCAGCCTGCCTGCAACCGCAGCTGTGTACGAATGCGGCGACGGCCGCTACAGCAACAAACCCGGCCCCGGCTGCCGGTCTGCCGATCTGCCGAAAATCGGCTCCTACAGCAGCGAACGCCCGCGCCCGGCAAGACAGCCGCAGGCCGAAACCGCTGCCGCACCCGCCCCGCAGCGCGCCGCCGCACCGGTGCGCACACCTGCCGCTTCGCAACGCGCCGCTTATCAGGCGCCTGCCGCACCCGTGGTCGCCCCACCCACCACGCGCACCAACAGCGGCCGCCGCATGATTCTCGAACAAGAGCTGGCCAACGAACGCCGGGCACTGGCCGATGCACAAAAAGCGCTCACCGAAAGCCGCACCCTGCCACGCGGCAACGGTGCCGCCTACGCCGCCCACCAGGCCCGCATCAACAGCCTACAAAGCGATGTGCTCGACCGCCAACAAAACATCCAAGCCTTGCAGCGCGAATTGAGCCGGATGTAGTGCAAAACTCCGCCCACAACCTTCGCTCATGACACCTCAATACCAACAGGCTACCTGAAAACGAGCTGCGCGAGTTTCTGCGTAGCTAAAGCGCTTCAGGTAGCCTGAGACCTTTGCAAAACCCCTATCTGCGGCGCATTTCTGCGTTGTGCGTTTATGCCCTATGGGTACTGCTCGCTCGCTTGCCTATCTATATGATTATGTCTGTCCCGCGGGGATTCCTGGCGTTCACGTTCGCTGCGCTGCTACGCCTTGAACTGCATCCACATCTGGGGGTTTTGCAAAGGTCTCAGCCTGTTTGCCGTAAAAGCCCGGTTTAACCGCGCAAATCCAAAGCCACAAAAACTTTGCTGTCGCCGCGGCGCACCAGCAAGGCCACGGTGTCATGCGCCTCGCCCAAAGCCCGGAGGAAGCTTTCCTTATCGTGCACCGGCTGGCGGTCCACCATCAACACCACATCGCCGCGACGCAAGCCGGCGCGCTGGGCCGGTCCGCCGGCATGAATCACCGCCAAACCCTGTGCCGTGGGCAGCAACTGCAAACCGGCCTGCTCAACGGCAAAGCCGCCGCCCTCGCCTACGATATATTCCGGCAGGCTTTCACGCGCAGACAGGGTATGATTCTCCTGGCTCGCGGCCAACACCACAGCCACATCCTGCTGTTTGCCGTCGCGCCAAATGCCCAAAGTCAGCGTGGTGCCGGGCGGCATCATGCCCACCAACACCGGCAAATCATTGGACGACTTCACGGCTTCGCCGTTCACGCTCAACACAATGTCACCGGGCTTCAAGCCGACTTGGGCCGCCGGCCCGTCCGGCATCACTTCGGCAATCAGCGCACCGTTGGCCGACTGCAGGCCGAACGATTTGGCCAAATCGTAGCTGACTTCCTGAATCACCACGCCGATGCGCGCACGCTGTACCTTGCCGGTGGTGCGCAGCTGTTCGGCCACACTCATCGCCACATCAATCGGGATCGCAAACGAAATGCCCATAAAACCGCCGGACTGGCTGTAAATCTGCGAATTGATGCCGACCACCTGCCCTTTCAGATTAAACAGCGGACCGCCTGAGTTGCCGGGGTTGATCGCCACATCGGTTTGGATAAACGGTGTCATATGGCTCTCGTTCGGCAGGCTGCGGCCCTTGGCCGACACAATACCTGCCGTCACGCTGTTGTCGAAACCGAAAGGCGCACCGATCGCCGCCACCCATTCGCCCACGCGCAACGCTTTCACATCGCCGATTTTCACCACCTGCAGATTCTGCGCGTCGATTTTCAGCAAAGCCACGTCGGATTGGGTATCCGACCCCACCAACACGGCCCGGTACTCGCGCCGGTCGTTCAGCACCACTTTGATGTTGTCCATGCCGCTCAGCACATGGGTGTTGGTGAGAATATAGCCGTCGGGGCTGATGATGAAGCCGGAACCGAAATTGTGATTGTCTTCTTGCTCGGCAGGATCGGCATGCGGCTGCAGCCGCTTGAAAAACTCGTAAAACGGATCGTTCTCCGGCAGGCCGTCCAGAGGCATTCCGGTGTCGGCCATGGCCTGTTCGTCGCGGGAAGCTTGAATACTGACGACTGCGCCCCCCTCCTGCTCCACCAGTTTGATAAAGTCCGGCAGCAGCATGGTGGCGGTGCCGCCTTGTCCGTCGGGCACGGCAACGGTTTGCACCAATACCTCGGACGCAGCCTGCTCATCATGACCGCCGCCGCAACCGTGCAGCAGAAAAACGGCGGCTAAAGCCAGTGCGGAATAAGGAAAAACAAATTTCATGGCAATTTCGGCAGTGTATGATGAAAATAAAAAGGGAGCGGATTGTAACGAAATTTTTAAAAAACCGCCAGTGATACCAAATGCTTAGATGGCTTTCAGGTAGCCTAAAAAGCCTTTTCCAAAGCAAAACGGGGCGCCTCGCCCTCAGGCGTGGCCACCGGCTCGAGAAACAGGGTCACAGGCCGCACCCACAAACCGTAATCGCCATACAAGGCGCGATACACCACCAGCCATTCCTCGCTTTCCGAGTGGCGGGCCACGTCCAATACTTCGTACCGCTTCCCTTTATAATGCCAGTAAATGCCCCGCCTTATTTTGCTCTGCACGTTTTTCCTTCCTTGGTTTACAATCAGGCGCCCCGCCGAATGCGCGAAGCACGGCCGTAAAAAAAGCAGGCCGTGCCTGCTTTTCCCTCAGCGGAGATTAAACCGCTTGAATATTGGCGGCCTGTTTGCCTTTCGGGCCGGTGGTCACATCGAAAGAAACTTTTTGGCCTTCTTTCAGAGTTTTGAAGCCGTTCATATTGATGGCTGAGAAGTGGGCGAACAAATCTTCGCCGCCTTCGTCGGGAGTGATGAAACCGAAACCTTTGGCATCGTTAAACCATTTAACAGTACCTGTTGCCATAGAAAAAATCCTATTCTGAATAAAACAAAAACAAAAAAGCAAAGCGGCAGAGCAGGTAAACGACAATATCCGTAAGGTGGCTTAAGCTGCTTGTTCTGAAAAAACTTTCAAGCTGCCTGGTTTGCGGAAGACTTTTTACCTAGCTTCCTAACTCTAGTCAAGCAATGTTTGAATGAAAAGTTAAAAATAGCAAAAAAAACACAGAAAGATGATTTTCTTCCCATATATTGCCTTCATCGGCGTGTTGCCGACCGCCGTTTTCAGGTAGCCTTCCACCGTTTCTTTTATATTTTCACCCAACACCCGCATTACTCTAAATAATATCAATATGTTTGCCCCCCATACCGACACCACCCGGCAGCAAGACCGGCTCGAACAACACACGCCGCCGCCCAAACAATACGGCGTTTTTCTGATTAACGACGACTACACCCCCATGGATTTCGTGGTCGGCATCCTGCAAGACATTTTCCGACTGCCCGAAGAACGGGCCGTGGCCGTGATGCTGCAAGTACACCACGAAGGCAAGGGCCTGTGCGGCATTTATCAGAAAGACATTGCCGAAACCAAAAGCCATCAAGTGCACAGCCGGGCCAAGCAGGCCGGCCATCCGCTGCTCAGCACCGTCGAGGAGGTTTAAACCGTGCTTTCCGAACAACTCGAACACATCCTGCAAATCACCTATGCCGAAGCCCGCGCCCGGCATCACGAATTCATCGGCATCGAACACTTGCTGCTTTCGCTGATCCGCGAAGACCGTGATACGGAAGCCGTGCTGCAAGGCTGCGGTGTCAATCTGACCCTACTCGGCAAACAACTGGCCGAAAGCATTGAGGAAAACACCCCGCTGCTGCCCGAAGCCGCGCTGCCGCGCACCGAAACCGAACCCACCTTAGGCTTCCAGCGCGTGATGCAGCGCGCCATTCTGCACGCCCAATCGGCCGACCAACGCCTGGTGCGGCCGGTGGACGTTTTGGTGGCCATATTGTCTGAAAAAAGCAGCCATGCCGTGTATTTCCTTGATCTGCAAGGCGTTGGCCGCAGCGAAGTGCTCAACTACATCGCCCACGGCATCCGCCCCGATTCGGAACAGGACAAGCAGGAATCGCCCAAAAACGAAGCGGGCGAGCCGGCCGAAGACACGCAAAACGCCTTGGGCAAATACACCGTCAATCTCAACGAAGAAGTCCGCGCCGGCCGCATTGATCCCCTCATCGGCCGTCAAGCCGAAATGGAGCGCCTGCTGCAAACCCTGTGCCGCCGCCGCAAAAACAACCCGCTGCTGGTGGGCGAAGCCGGCGTGGGCAAAACCGCGCTCGCCGAAGGCTTGGCCTACCGGCTGGTTCACGGCGACATCCCCGAAGCCCTGGCCGGCAGCACCGTTTTCGCCCTCGACATGGGCGCCCTTTTGGCCGGCACCAAATACCGCGGCGACTTCGAAGCCCGCATCAAAGCCGTACTCAAACAACTGGCCGACACCGAAAACGCCATTTTGTTTATCGACGAAATCCACACCATCATCGGCGCCGGCAGCACTTCCGGCGGCACGCTGGATGCCTCCAACCTGCTCAAACCGGCTTTGGCCAAAGGCCAGCTGCGCTGCATCGGCGCCACCACCTACAGCGAATACCGCACCATTTTCGAAAAAGACCACGCCCTCAGCCGCCGCTTCCAGAAAATCGACATCAACGAACCCAGCGTGCAGGAAACCGTACAAATCCTCAAAGGCCTCAAACCCGCCTTCGAAGCCTTCCACCAAATCCGCTTCAGCCCCAACGCCCTGCAGGCTGCGGCCGAGCTGTCGGCACGCTACCTGAACGACCGCTTCCTGCCCGACAAAGCCATCGACCTCATCGATGAAGCCGCCGCCGCCCAGCGCATCCTGCCCAAATCCAAGCAGCGCAAAACCATAGACAGCGCCCAGATTGAAGCCGTGGTGGCCAAAATCGCCCGCATTCCCGAAAAAACCGTTTCCCAAGACGACAAAGAAACCCTGCGCCACTTGGAACGCAACCTCAAGAGCATGGTATTCGGCCAAGACGCCGCCATCGAAGCGCTTGCCGCCGCCATCAAAATGTCGCGCGCCGGCTTGGGCCACAGCGACAAACCCATCGGCAGTTTCCTGTTTTCCGGCCCCACCGGCGTGGGCAAAACCGAAGTGGCACGCCAGCTGGCCTACACCCTAGGCGTGCCGCTGCACCGCTTCGATATGTCGGAATACATGGAACCGCACGCCGTGGCCCGCCTCATCGGCGCACCGCCCGGCTACGTCGGCTTCGAACAGGGCGGCCTGCTCACCGAAGCCGTCAGCAAACAGCCCTTCTGCGTGCTCCTGATCGACGAATTGGAAAAAGCCCATCCCGACATCTACAACATCCTCCTGCAGGTGATGGACTACGGCACGCTCACCGACAACAACGGCCGCAAAGCCGATTTCCGCAACGTCATCATCATCATGACCACCAATGCCGGCGCCGACAGCCTCAGCCGTCCCACCCTGGGCTTCACCGCCAAACGGCAGGCCGGCGACGAAGGCGAAGCCCTCAAGCGCACCTTCAGCCCCGAATTCCGCAACCGCCTAGACGCCGTGATTGCCTTTGCCCCGCTGGATAGCGAGATCATCGCCAAAGTAACCGACAAATTCCTGCTGGCGCTGGAACAGCAATTGCTCGACAAACAGGTGGAAGCCCGTTTCACGCCCGAGCTGCGCGCCTATCTGGCCGACAAAGGCTTTGATCCGCAAATGGGCGCCCGTCCGATGCAGCGCCTGATTCAGGACAAAATCCGCCGCGCCCTGGCCGACGAGCTGCTGTTCGGCCGCCTCAGCGGCGGCGGCGAAGTGCTGATTGGCTACGATGCCGAACGCGACAGCGTAACCCTCACTATCAGCCACGCTCCCGCCCCGGCCAAAACCGCCGGCGAAACCGCCCCCTCTGTTTAATCCTGACCGCACAGGCTACCTGAAACCCATCCTTTGATTGAGATTGCTAAAATATTAAGGTTTTTACTACCATAAAACGCTTATTACAGTAGAATGAAGGCTCCCAAACGTCTACAAGGAGAAAGCACCGTGATGCACAAAATACCCATATTGGCCGCCCTGCTGATTGCAGGTAGCGTGCAGGCTCAAAACGCTGCCCAGCAGCAGATGAACCGGGCAGCACAAGAGAGACTCCGGCAAGATATTTATCATCACCACATTCGACCCGGCCTGCAAACCCCTGCTCAAAACGGCACCAATCAGGGCGGCGTACGCATTACCGGCTATTATTATTTCAACGACGCCCGCCATGTCGCCTTTGCCATTGGCGCACAGCCGCACCGCGAAGAGCGGCATCGTGCAGGCCACCGCATCATCGACAGCCGCGCGGCTAGCTACGGCACCAATGCCGCACGCGGCGAACCCAATCTCGAACGGGTGCGGCACGAAACCTTGCAACGCTGCGCAGACGATGCAAACAGCCGCTGCCGCATCATTGCCGAAGCGGGCAACAGCTGCGTGGCGGTGGCGGAAGGTTTTGCCCATCCCTCAGGCAATCAGATCAACCGCTACCGTGCCGACGGCGAACTCTACCGCCGCTTCTACGTTGCACACTTAAGCGCGGAGGAGCGCGGCAATCCGCAAAGCGCAGTGAGTGATGCGCAAGTAACGGCCTGGCGGCAGATGCTGGCCGCCCGCGCGCGGCAGATGTGCCAGGCGGATCGCGCCCACCCCGTGCATGAGTGCCAACCGCTGAAAGAAGTGTGGGCCATGTGCGGCATAGACAGTGTGGCGCGTGGCGCCACGGGAGTGTATCAATGAAAAAGAAATGGTTTATCGGTTTATTGACAGCGTTGAGCGTATTCGCCCTTTCCGGCTGCGCCGCGACGGTCGGCCACAGCAGCCCCGACCATGTGCGCCTGAATCCCATGCATCAAGTGGGTGCCGATGGCGATGTGTGGGAGTGCAAAATGGGCAATTGCCAAAAAATACGCTGAAATCGTGGTTTCACCATGATGAAACGCTAAGCATTGCAGCATGTTCCTGCTAGCCAAACTGAGATTTGGTCCTAGTGAACCACGAAAATGCTCGCAAGATGCCCGATCTTGCGGGCATTTCCATTGCTCCGCAGAGGGCGATGCCCCCGGTGGGGAAGTTCTCCCATACCGTCTCCACGCTTTCTGACAACACGCTCCGAATAGCCCTTCCCCTTTTACCACCGCCCATGACCCCAAACAATTTCTCCCCGCAAGACCACGCCCATATGCGGCACGCCCTCGCCCTCGCCGAACAAGGGCGTTTTTCCACCTCGCCCAATCCCCGCGTCGGCTGCGTAATCGCCCTCGGCGGGCAAATCATCGGCCAGGGCTTCCATCTGCGCGCGGGAGAACCGCACGCCGAAGTGCACGCCCTGCGCCAAGCCGGTAACGCCGCCCGCGGTGCCACCGCCTACGTCACCCTCGAACCCTGCGCCCACCACGGCCGCACCCCGCCCTGCGCCGCCGCCCTCATCCAAACCGGCGTGGCCCGCGTGGTGGCCGCCATGCGCGACCCCAACCCCCTGGTGGCCGGCAAAGGCTTGGCCATGCTGCGCGAAGCCGGTATTCAGGTAGCCTGCGGTTTGTACGAAGCCGAAGCCCGCGAGCTCAACCGCGGTTTTCTCTCCCGCATCGAACGCGGCCGCCCCTTCGTGAAACTGAAAACCGCCGCCAGCCTCGACGGCAAAACCGCGCTGGCCGACGGCCGCAGCCAATGGATCACCGGCCCGGCCGCCCGCCAAGACGTGCAAACCCTGCGTGCAGAAAGCTGCGCCGTGCTCACCGGTGTCGGCACCGTGCTGGCCGATAACCCGCGCCTCAATGTGCGCAGCTTCCCCACCCTGCGCCAGCCCCTGCGCATCGTGCTCGACAGCCGCCTGCGCACGCCCGTACACAGCCACCTCATCCAAGACGGCCAAGCCACCCTCATCCTCACCGCCGCCGATACCGACGGCCGCTTTGCCGCCTTCCCCGCCGTTCGCCTGCACCGCCTCCCCACAGATGCCGACGGCCGGCCTTCCCTTCCCGCCCTGCTCGCCTACCTGGCCGAACAAGGCATCGGCGAGTTGATGCTCGAAGCCGGCCACACCCTCCACACCGCTTTTCTGGCCGCAGACCTGGTGGACGAAATCGTCTGCTACCAGGCCCCCAAAATCCTCGGCCACAGCGCCCGCGGCCTGTTCGGGCTACCTGAAAACCCGGACGTGCTCAGCCGTGCGCCCCAATGGCAAACCCGCAGCGTCGAGACTCTCGGCGACGACATCAAATGGGTGCTGCGGCGGCGGCCTGATCCGGTTTAACCCCATGCCGGAGGCACGGCCAACCGCTCCGCTCCAATTCGGCAAAAACATTGCTGAAAGTCATTGAAGCAGCGGCTGCGGACAAGCCGAAACGCAAAAAAAACTTCAAGCAAGCTGCAGGCACAGCTTGCTTGAAGTTTTTTGTGGCCGGAAAACCGCTTACAGATACACGATTTCGCCGCTGCGGCCTTTGCTTTCCGCGCTCTGCCAATACACGAAAGCCGGCGCGATGTCGCTGAGTTTGCGGCGTTCGCTGTTGGCTTCGCCGGGATGGGTTTTCAGGCGCTGCGGGGAGTTGACGGCGCCGGGAATCAGCACATTGGCGCGCATATTGGGAAAGCGCGACCATTCGTCGGCCACCACTTTGCACAAATAATTCAATGCCGCTTTGGAGGCGCCGAAGCCGCCCCAATAAGCCTGTGGGGTTTCACTGTGGCTCTCGCCCACAAACACCACGGAAGCGTCTTCGGAAGCCTGCAAAAGCGGCAGGAAGGCGCGGGTCAGGCCCATGGGCGCAACGGTGTTGATGCGGTATTGGTTGACCCATTCGGCCACGGTTTGGAAATCCAGCGGCGAGAGGGCGTAAAAATAGGCGGCACTGTGGATGATGCCGTCCAAGCGGCGGCCGGTGGCTTCGGCTACGGTGGCGGCCAGCTGGGCAAATTCTTTTTCTTCCGCAGTCAGCAGGTCGAACACCACGGCATAAGGCTCCGGCCAGCCGGCGGCCACGATTTCGTCGTAAACTTTTTCCAGCTTTTTCTGATGGCGGGCCACCAGCACCACGGTGGCGCCTTCGGCGGCGCAAGCACGGGCGGCTTCGGCGCCGATGCCTTGCGAAGCGCCGGTGACCAGAATCACTTTGTTTTGCAGTTTCATAAACGGGTTTTCTCGCTACGGTAGGGAATTCAGTGAAAACAGGGTGGTGCCGGACAGGCTGAGACCTTAGGGCAGCATCATAACATTGCCGGGCCCAAACGCGCCCAATCGGCCATCAACAGGGCCGCGGCCTGTTCGCCGCTTTGCACGGCCGCTTCCAGCGTGGCCGGATAGCGCGGGTGCAGATAATCGCCGGCCAGATAAACGCGCTGCTGCCGCAACCAGGCCTGCGGAACGGCGAGTGCGGAGACAACGGCGGCGGACGTGGCGCGTTTTTCGGTCAGCGCAAAGCCGGCCAGCGGTTCGCCCAAATCGGGACAAACGCGCAGCACATCGCGGTGCACCCGTTCTATCCATTGTTCGCGGCTGAGCGCGCCGTGCTGTTCCGACAACGAAATCACCGCCGACAACTCGTGCCAACCCATGCCCAGGGCGTGGCGGTCGATCAGCCATTGCGCGGTACCCTCGGCCAAGCCGGTCATCGGCGCGGGCAGCTTCGGCGCCTGCGCATAACGCAGATAAACGGTGGTGATGGCGTGATAGCGCAGCTGCGACAAGGCATCATGCACCTCGGCCGGCGTACCTGCGGGCAGCAGGGCAGGCGCATGATAAGGCGCAGCCGCCACCACCACCGCATCAAAGGTTTCGCCGGCCAGCTTCAGGCTACCTGAAAGGCCGATTTCCGGCGCACCGACCCGGGTTTGCAGCCGCAGGCGCACGCCGTGTTTGGCCAAACGGCGGCACAAGGGTGCCACCAAAAGGCTGCCCAAATCGCGCCGCGGCAGCAGCATATCGCTGCCGGTTTTACTGTGCCACACGCCGTCGCGCAGCACATTCTGCAAACGCCACAAAGCGGCCTGCTCCAAATCGGTGTTCATCGCGCCCCAAACCAAGGGCTGCCAGAACATCTGCCACAAATGGCGCGACACCTGCTGCTGTCGCAGCCAGGCCGCCACGCTCATGTCGGGCGGCGCCGAATAACTTTGCAGCGCACGCATCTGGCGCAGCAAAGCCAACCGGCCGCCCTGCCCCGCGCCTTTGGCCGTCAGCACGCCGGCCAAGAGATGAAACGGAGCCGGCAGGTTTTTGGCGGCGAAAGAGAGGCCGCCGTGCATCCGCCACTGCATCGGCAAACGCAGAAAAGCATCTTCTTCAGCCACGCCGCAGCGCGCCAGCAGGGCTAGCACCTGACGGTAGGCACCGAGCAAAATATGCTGCCCGTTGTCCAGGCGGGCAAAGCCGCTGCCTTCGCCGGCCAGCGCACGGGCGCGGCCGCCGGCGGTTTTGCCGGCTTCGAATACGGTGACTTCGGCGCGGCCGCACAACTGCTCGGCCGCCGCCAAACCGGCCCAGCCGGCACCGATAACGGCGATATTCGGTTTGCGTTTCACGGTTGGAACCCCATGAGCCAGGTTTTCAATGCCAAACGGATTTTGCGCGGTTTGGGAATCGCCAGCTTGTAGCGCAGCACATTGGCGGCGCCGTCGCGCTCGATTTCGTTCAGCAGCGCGTAATAAATCGCCGCCATAATGAGGCCGGCACGCTGGTTTTTGCGTTCTGCCGCCGGCAGCAGGCGCACGGCTTCGCGGTACGTTTCCCGCGCACGGGCTACCTGAAAAGCCATCAGTTCGGCAAACTGAGGGCCCGCGCGGCGCTGCAGGATGTCGGCCGCCGGCACTTTGAAGCGCTGCAAATCTTCCACCGGCAGATACAGCCGACCCATGGCGGCGTCTTCGCCCACGTCGCGGATGATGTTGGTCAGCTGCAGGGCCAGGCCCATTTTGTCGGCATAGGCCAATACCGCCGGATCGCGGAAACCCAAAATGCGCGCAATCAGCCGGCCGACCACGCCCGCCACGCAGTGGCAGTATTCCGCGAGCGCGGCAAAATCGGCGTAACGGCGCGGCTGCACATCCATTTCCATGCCGTCGATGACGGCGGCCAATTCGCTTTCAGGTAGCCCGTATTTCGGCGCTTCCATCCGCAAAGCCTGATGCACGGGGTGTTCGGGCACGCCATCCGCATGAAAGGCTTTGGCCAGATCCTGCCGCCACCAAGCCAGCGTCTGCGCCGCCACATGGGCATCAGAGCAATCGTCGGCCACGTCATCCAGCTCGCGGCAATAGGCATAGAGCACCGTCATCGCGCAGCGTTTGTCGGCATTGAGGAAGCGGAAGCCGGCCAGAAAACTGGAGCCGCTGGCGGCGGCTTTGTCTTCGCAGTATTGGTAAGGCGTCATAATATCCGTGAAAAAAGCAGGCTGAGCGAAAACATATATCAAGGCCGGCTTTGCCGGCCTGAGACCTTTGCAAAACCCCCATCTGCGGCGCATTTCTGCGTTGTGCGTTTATGCCCTATGGGTACTGCTCGCTCGCTTGCCTATCTAGATGATATGTCTGTCCCACAGGGATTCCTGACGTTCACACTCGCTGCGCTGCTACGCCTTGAACTGCATCCACATCTGGAGGTTTTGCAAAGGCCTCGACCTGAAAGCGGTAAACCGCTTTCAGGTAGCCTGTGGATACGGGCAGCGTTTATTCCTCGCCGCGGCTTTGGCCCAACACGCTGTGCTCCACCAAGCCGGCGCGGATGCCGGTTTGGTTTTTGCCGTTGGAGAGGCGTTGCAGATAGGCTTCATCGATGTCGCCGGTGGCGTAGCAGCCGTTGAAGCAGGAAGAATCGAATCCTTCGATGGCGGGGTTCAATTCGCGGATCACGTTTTCCAAATCGGCCAAATCCTGAAACACCACGCCGTCGGCTTCGATTTCGGCGGCGATCTGCTCGGCGGTGCGGCCATTAGCAATCAGTTCGGCACGGGTGGGCATGTCGATGCCGTACACATTGGGGTACCGCACCTCGGGCGCGGCGGAGGCGAAATAGACTTTTTTCGCGCCGGCCGCCCGCACCATTTCCACAATCTCGCGACTGGTGGTGCCGCGCACAATGGAATCGTCCACCAACAGCACCGATTTGCCGGCAAATTCGTATTCCATGGGGTTGAGTTTCTGACGCACAGACTTTTTGCGCGTGGCCTGGCCCGGCATGATGAAGGTGCGGCCGATGTAGCGGTTTTTGATCAGGCCTTCGCGATAAGGTTTGCCCAAATGGTGGGCCAGCTGCATGGCGCTGGGGCGGCTAGTATCCGGAATCGGCATCACCACGTCGATTTCATCCAAATTCAGGCTGCGCTTGACTTTTTCCGCCAGCGTCACGCCCATATTCAAACGCGACTGGTACACCGATACGCCGTCCACCACCGAATCGGGGCGGGCGAAATACACGTATTCAAACAAACAGGGCAGTAAGCACGGGCGCTCGGCGCATTGGCGGCTGTGGAAACTGCCGTCGAAGCCGACAAACACCGCTTCGCCGGGCGCAATGTCGCGCTCCAGCTCGAAACCCAAGCTGGGGAAAGCCACCGACTCGGACGACACCACATAGGCGGTGCGCTGGTCGGCATCGGTGTGTTTGCCCAACACCAAGGGGCGGATGCCGTTGGGGTCGCGGAAGGCCAGCATGCCGTAGCCCGCAATCAGCGCCACCACGCCGTAAGCGCCGCGCACTTGGCGGTGCAGGCTGGCGACGGCGTCGAAAATATTGTCCACGCTCAAGGTGGCACGACCCTGCACCGCTTGGCGCAGCTCGTGCGCCAGCACATTGAGCAGCACTTCGGAATCGGAGCCGGTGTTGATGTGGCGCAGGTGACGGTGGCACAGGTTTTGATACAGCTCTTCGGTGTTGGTGAGGTTGCCGTTGTGGGCCAAAACAATGCCGAAGGGCGAGC
Source organism: Neisseria shayeganii (assembly GCF_014054965.1). Lineage (NCBI taxonomy): Bacteria > Pseudomonadati > Pseudomonadota > Betaproteobacteria > Neisseriales > Neisseriaceae > Neisseria > Neisseria shayeganii. The sequence continues at coordinate 1,500,710 of NZ_CP059567.1, forward strand.
TCACGTAAAACGGCTGCGCTTCGGCATCGTTACCGGCATTGCCGGCGGTGGGATAACGCACATGGGCGATGCCGGCATGGCCGGTGAGGTCGCGCATATTGCGGGTGCGGAATACGTCGCGCACCATCCCCTTGCCTTTATGCATATGGAACATGCTGCCCTCGGCGGTTACGATGCCGGCCGCATCCTGCCCGCGGTGCTGCAGCACCTGCAGACCGTCGTAGAGCAACTGGTTGACCGGCTCGAAAGCCACCATACCCAAAACACCACACATAATAAACTTACTCCGTCGATAAAGGCTGATAGTGGATCTGCTCGGCCACGAAAGGCGGCAGATAAGGCACGGCCAAGCTGGCCAAACCTTCAAAAACAAAGGCGGTTTGCGAATCGCGCCATTCAGGGCTTTGCGGCAGCTCGGTGAAAGCACAGGCCAACACCGCCACGGTTACCGCCAACACACCTTTTAGCGCGCCGAACGCCGCGCCCAGCAGGCGGTTGGCACCGTCCAGGCCGACTGCCCGCACGGCGGCAGACAGCACCGACTGCAACAGCATCATGCCGAGGCGGACCGCCAAAAAGACCAAAATAAAAGCAGCCACCACCGCCAGCGCAGGCGGCTCGATGCTGCGCAACCCGGTATCGGCCACCGGCACGGCCAAGAAGCGGGCCGCAATAAAGGCCGCCACCCAAGACAGCAGCCCCACCAATTCGTGCAACACGCCGCGAAACAGGGAAATCAGGGTGAAAGCGGCCACCGTACCCAAGGCCAAATAGTCAAACAGCGTCATCAGCGTTCCAACAGCATGCCGTCCAAGCCCTGCGCTTTAATCTTGCCCAAGGCCTGATTGGCGGCGACGGCAGAAGGGTAAGAGCCGGTGCGCACGCGGTAAAGCCGGTTGCCGTTGCTTTCGGAAGGCGCCACATAGGCGCTCACGCCGGCATCGGCCAAGCGTTTCTGCACCGCCCGCGCCTGCTCTTCGCTGGTGTAGGCGCCCACTTGGATCACGGTGCGGCGCGGCTCGCTGCGGCCGTTGAGGATGTCTTGCGGGTCCGAACGGCCGGATTCGGCTTGGCGGGCGGCGCGGTTGTTCAAAATTTCTTCCGGGCTCAAACCGGACCGGCTGTTCTTCGACGGTTCGCGGCGATCGGGGCTACCTGAAGCGGTTGGCGCCGGACGGCGGGCGGGAGACTCCGCCTGTTGACGGCGCTCGCGCTCACCCGCCGGTTTGGCGGCATTCTGACGGCGGCCTTCTTCCCCCTGCTGCGGGCTCGGCGGGCGGGCGGCACGGCTTTCGGCCGGCTTGGGCGTTGGCTGGGCGGCAGGTTGGGGAGATTCGGACTTCGGCGGTTCCGTTTTGGCCGGCGCCGCCGCGCTTTCCTCGCGCGAAACAGGCGCTTTGGCAGGCGGTGCATCGGCCGGCTTGGCCGCTTCGCGCGGGGCGGGCGCCGGTTTGCTTTCCGGCGGAACCGGCGCTGTTTTGCTGGTCAGCGGATTGGGCAACACGGTTACCCGGGTCTGTTTGCCTTCGTCTTGCTCTTCGCTGTCCGCAGGCGGCACCGGCACGGCGGCTTCGGTCGCTTCCCCGACGGTTTCGCTTTCGGAACGCGCCGCCGCTTCTTCGGCATCCGCCGGGGCCACCTGAACAGCCGGCGGAGACACTTCTGTGCCCCCGTCGCTCACTGTAATGCTGCCCGGCGCATCGGTGTTTTCACTGCCGCCCAACACTTTGGCCAGCAGCAGGGCGGCAATGCCGGCCATCAGCAAAGCGCCCACCAAGCGGCGGCGGTTTTTGCGCTTCATCTGCTCGTATTCTTCCAAGCGGCGCAGGCGGGGGTTGTATTGGGGCGGCATAAGCTATTCCTGTGGCGGCAGCAGGGCCATGATTTCCGCTACCGTGTGAAACGAACCAAATGCGGCGATTCTATCATTTTCCCCGGCCTCGGATAAAGCCGCGCGGTAGGCCGAAGCCACATCGGGAAACCGGCGCACATTCTCCACACCGGCAGCCGCCAGCCTTTCCTGCAGCGCTTCGGCGCTGAGGCCGCGCGGCATGGCCAAAGGGGCCACCAGCCATTCGTCGAACTGGTCTTTCAAGAGCGACACCACGCCGGCCAAATCTTTATCGCCCAGCATGCTGAACACCGCCAGCCGTTTTTCGGCAAACGGCAGCGCCATCAGACTCTGCCGCATCGCCCGCGCAGCATGGGGGTTGTGGCCGACGTCCAGGATGGTCAGCGGGCGGCCGGGCAGCACTTGGAAGCGGCCGGGGTTCACCACCGTCAGCAAGCCGCGCTTGATGGCGCCGATGTCCACCGGCAGCCGGCTGTTGAGGCATTCCAACACCGCCAGCGCACAGGCCGCGTTGTTGAGCTGATAGGCGCCGCGCAACGCCGGCAGCGGCAGGGCGTTGCGGTTGCGGCTACCTGAAAACCAGGCACTCTGTTGCGGATGCCAGTGAAATGACCATTGTTGCTGCTCCAAGCGGCTAAAACCATAGTCGCGCCCCACCAGCAGCAGATCGGCGCCGATGTCTTCGGCGTGGCGGCGCAGCGATTCGGGCGGCGGATGCTGGGCGCACACGGCGGGTTTACCGGCACGGAACACGCCGGCTTTCTCAAACGCCACCTGCTCCACCGTGTCGCCCAAAAAAGCCTGGTGATCCAAATCCACCGAAGTCACCGCCGCCACATCGGCATCGAACACGTTAACCGCGTCCAAACGCCCGCCGAGGCCGACTTCCAAAATCATCACCTCCACCTGTTCGCGGCAGAAAATATCCACCGCCGCCAGCGTGTTGAACTCGAAATAAGTGAGCGGGATGTCGCCGCGCGCCGCTTCGATGCGCTCGAAAGCGGCGGTAATCGCCTCGTCGGCCACGGGCCGGGTATCGATGCGGATGCGCTCGTTGTAACGCAAAATGTGCGGGCTGGTGAGCACGCCGGTTTTGAAGCCGGCTTCGGTATAAATGCGGGCGAGAAAAGCGCACACCGAGCCTTTGCCGTTGGTGCCGGCCACCACCACCACCGGGCAGGCGGGCTTGAGCCCCATTTTCTCTTTCACCGCGCCTACCCGCTCCAGCCCCATGTCGATGACGCCGTTGCTGTGCGCCACCCCGCCGGTGTAGGCGTTTTCCAGATGGCCCAGCCAGTCTTGCAGTGTTTTCATTCGATTCCTCAGTTGATACAGGCTACCTGAAACGCACCATGCGCCTGTTCAGGTAGCCCGGCTTACATCGGCGGCAACAACTTGCCCGGATTCATCAATTGGTGCGGATCCAGCTGCGCCTTCACCGCCCGCATCAGGGCGATTTCGGCCGGCGTACGCACCTGCGGCAGCCAGTGGTTTTTCACCTGGCCGATGCCGTGTTCGGCGGCAATCGTGCCCTCGCAGGCCAGCGTGTGGCGGTACACCACTTCGTTCACCGCCGCCTCGTAACGGTACACTTCTTGATCCAGCACACTGGGCAGGAAGATGTTGTAATGCAGGCTGCCGTCGCCCAGATGGCCGAACACCACGATTTGGATGCCGGGGAAGGCCGCTTCCAGCGCTGCGCCGGTTTGGCGCACCCATTCGGCCACCCGCGCAATCGGCACCGCAATGTCGTGCTTGATGCTGGCGCCCAAATCGCGCTGCGCGGCCGACACGTTTTCCCGCAACCGCCACAGCATCTGCCGTTCGCTGCCCGACTGCGCCAGCACCGCATTGTCAAATCCGTTCTGCATCAGGCATTCGGCCAGGCTGCCGTCCAAGTCCCGCGCCGGCAGGCTGTCGTTCAACTCCAGCAGCACATGCCATTCGGCGGCCAAGGGCGTCTGCATACCGCTGTAACAGGCCGACAACTCCAGCGCCCACGCGCTGAGCAGCTCAAAACTGCACAGGCGCTCGGCAAACTGCCCTTGCATCAGGGTTAAGAGCGCCACCGCCGCTTCGATACTGTCCACGCCCACCCAGGCCGTGGCCGTGCTTTGCGGACGGGCAAACAGCTTCAGCGTGGCCGCGGTAATCACGCCCAGCGTGCCTTCGCTGCCGATAAACAGATGGCGCAGATCGTAGCCGGTGGTGTTTTTGTGCAGCGGCGCCAAATGCGACACCAATTCGCCGTCAGGCAGCACCACTTCCAAGCCCAACACCAAATCGCGCATGCTGCCGTAGCGCAGCACATTCAGGCCGCCGGCATTGGTGGCGATGTTGCCGCCGATTTGGCAGGAGCCTTCGCTGGCCAGACTGAGCGGAAACAGCCGCCCGGCCGCCGCCGCCGCTTGCTGCACCGTCTGCAGCACCGCGCCGGCCTCCACCGTGATGGCGTTATCGGCCACATTCACGCGGCGGATGCGGTTTAAGCGGCTCAGGTTGAGTAGCACCCCGCCCTGCGGCACCGCCCCGCCGCACAGGCCGGTGTTGCCGCCCTGCGGGGTGATGGGAATGCGGTGTTCGGCGCAGAAACGCACAATGCGCTGCACCTGCGCCACGCTGTCGGGCAGCAGCACCGCCGCGGCCTGGCCGGTATAGCGGCGGCGTTGGTCGGTGAGCAGCGCTTCGGCATCGGCAGCGATTTCGTGCGGCGATAAAAAAGCCGACAGCTTGTGCAGCAAGGCGTGATCGGGCATACGGGTTACCTAAATGGGAAAATACGTTCAGGTAGCCTGAGACCTTTGCAAACCCCCATCTGCGGCGCATTTCTGCGTTGTGCGCTGCTTGTTCGCTTGCCTATCTAGATGATATGTCTGCGTTCGCTGCGCTGCTACGCCTTGAACTGCATCCACATCTGGGGGTTTGCAAAGGTCTCGGGCTACCTGAAAACACCGCATCAAGCAGTTTGGCTTTCTGTGAATTACATTGGTAAAAGGGCTAAAATAGATTAGCCCTAAATATCACACCAAAACCGCAGAATTTTTAACTGCTGCTTTGATCCCGAAGTTAAAGCGAAACTCGCATTCTTTCAAGAGCAGAGGGAAAGATTTTCGGTCGGCTCCGTTGTATTTAAGCAAGACACATTTTGCCTGATTCCAAAAATTCTCAATACTGTTGATATGGTTTTGCCGGTCAGCAAATGATGGTAAAACCGCTGATATCCAACACATCGTAACTACTCTAACAGTTCGTATAAACCACGCTATCAGGAGTGATTTCCTTTTAATAAAAGGAAATAAGCTTTCCTTTTTGGCATTAATTCACTACAACTGTATAAACCTTGCCCCCCACGTTTAAAGATACCGAAACCCACCACTTGACCTGCTGCTCCCTACCACGCCTTCCTTTACGTTTACCGCCGAAATAGCTTTCATCCAATTCCATGGCGTGCTCATAAACCTGATCTGCTTCCAAAGCCAAATGATGGCTGATAACAAGACTGATTTTGCGGTAAATAGAGAATGGCCGTATTGGGCTGAATACTCAAGATATCGGCAGCAGAACGTGTGGTGCCTTCCAATACAAAATATTCAAGCAATTTTTAGAGAATATTCTTTAACTTACAGTATGTTATCTTCATTTTGGCGCCTAGCATGACTGCTAATCTACTTCAGCCCCAATAATATATTTCTTAATAATTTCTGAGATTTACTTTTTAATTAATAATCTCTTTTCTGGAATATTTATATTATCTCCATAAATCATGACCTCCGACCCTTTTACCTTATTGTATGCACAATAGGTCAAGAAGTAATCATCTTGCCTGTATTTCTTATAGATTTTTTTTATTTCGGAGCAATTATCATAAGAGACTATCCATTTTCGATCTACAGAACCTAAAGCATCACAAATATTTACATGGTCATTATGATTATAAAAGTTCCTATATAGCCCTTGCCCCTTTACATAATATGGCGGATCCAGATAAATAAGTGATTTCTCTGGCAATAAAGTATTTACTTTTTTCAGCAATGATAAAGCATCTTCATTGTATATGTGGATATGGTTTGCATATTGCGCAATGCGAATAATTAATTTGGACAATCGTTCTTTATTGAATCGGGCATCTAATTTATAAGTTCCATTTTGACTTTTTCCTCCAATTACCCCAGCTTTTAAAATACCTGATCGGTTGGTTCTATTTAGATAAAAAGCAGCAAACCCATGAGCCAATGAAGAATGTTCTTCTGGATACTTCAATATGATTTTTTGTTTTTCCCATTCTTCAATAGATAGTGGCACATCATACAAAAGTGCTAGAAAATTTTCTGAATCGTTCGTAATAGAGTCCCAAAAGTTATAAATAGCTAAATCCAAATCATTAATATGGATATCAGAGCAATATCCATTGAAAAGTAAATCTAAAGCCACACCACATCCACCAGCGAAAGGCTCAAGATAATGCCCTCCCGTTAGATTGTTGACATCCATTACAGCCCTTACGAAAGGTGCAAAAGCTCCTTTTCCTCCAGGGTAACGTAGAGGGGTAAGAGGATTTGAATGTCCAGCCACCGAAAAACCTTTATTTACTATCTACTTACTTGTTAAGTATAAAATAAACCGATCTATTTAGCCAGCTGATTTTGATGGTAGCTTTTAGAACATGAAACAATATTTACTGCTTCAATAAGCTTCTCTAAAAATATATCCACTTGTATTACATTTTCTTCACACCACTTTACGATGATGCCACTTTTTTCAATAAAATTCACATTATCTTTAAACCACTTCTTATTTTGATCCCGATTAGAATTCAACGCCAAAGTCATGACTCTATCTCTGACATAATCGCTTGTATAGACTCCAGGCATTCGTTTCCAGAAGTCATCGTCACGCCCCTCAAGTTTTCTTTGCAAGAAATGATACAGAATCATCTCTGGGCTGCGCTCAGTAGATTTTGTATTGTCAGTAAAGATGGAGTCATTCGGTAATGGACATATATTTGGATTATCTTCAATTATTTTTCGATTGGCTTCGCCAGAGAAAACATCATTATCTGGAATTAAAATAACACTTTGAAAATATGGATCTCCCTTATGCAGCTTTAATAAAATATCACATCCAACACTTAAACTAATCAGCTCCAGCTCTTTCCCAAAGTAGTCTGTATTATGAATGATATTTTTGTATTTTAATATTTGTTTAAAGAAAAATAATGCTTCATCATCCTCAAAATAAAGCTTTATTTTTTCTAGCTTATCTTCAAAAGGAGCTAACACAAGCATATCATTTTTAATTTTTGTATATGTAGGATTTTCCATAAGCCTAGGAAAGCTTGAGTCTTGCAAGTACACAACATCATTCACCTTATCTCCTGGATGTTCATTTTTGGATAAGATAGTCTTAATAACGGTTAACGAATGCGTGGTTAAGATAATTTGAAGATTAAGCTTCCTAGCTTGTACATGAAGTAAATTTATCAATTTTTCTTGTGCTCTAGGGTGCAATCCAGCATCAACCTCATCAATTACCAAAATACCTCCACTGTAAGTTTGAGGGGAAGTTCTTTTCAAATAATTGAATGAAGCTAAGGCAGTCACTATTGAACTCAGCGAATCTTGCCCCAGCGAAACTGTAAAAGAGTGATGTTGAAAAGAAGGAAGATATGAGCTTTTTTTGGAGCTCGCAAATGAGTGAGATGTAATTTCATTATCAGATTCATCGAAATATAACACATCTTTAAAAGAATTAACAATAAATTTTTTGTCTTCTTCATCCATTTTTCTAATGGTTTTTTTATCGATAAGTTCTGCATCAAACTCACCGATGGGCGTCATTCTACTCATTCCCAAGTACAGGGTAGGAATTGGCATTTTACCAGCTCCTTTAAGCTTTTCATCCAACGCTTCAATTTCTGGGTTGCTAAATAGTAGCTGCGTTCGTGGAATAATACGTAACCGCCAAATATTAATCATTGACTCAGAAGTTGAAGATAGCGAATTATCATCAATGTCTTCTAAATCAAGAGCATGATTTGGATCGGTATGCTTATCTTCTGATACCTTAATCATATGATTTTTATATAGCCTATCTTTGATGGCATGTTTTTGTATACTTACTGTACATATCTTATTGAGTTCAATAAAACTACCATTTTGATTTGTCTCGACGTAATATTGAACAGTAACCTTAGGCGTATCTGCTTTTCTAGTCCCATTCGTATAATTTTCATAATCTTGAAAATAATCCAAATGGAAAGCTTCTTGAAAATTAGATTGAAATACTTTCCCGAAAAAACTTTTCTCCCCTTTAGAAAGCCCAGAGCAGTTAGCAATCAGACCTAATATAGTAGATTTTCCAATACCATTATGCCCTGCAATCGCAGTAATATACGGAGCAATGGGAATTTCAATATTTTTTAACTTACGAAATCCTTTTTCATCAAAAGATATTTTTTTGAGTTTCATTTTAGTATTTATAACTTAATTTTGACAAAAATGGCTCCAGAATATTTTAACTGGAAATTTTTGAGCAGATTTGATGGATAAAGCATATCTCTTCAATACTAGGCAACTGTGCTTCACAGGCCTGAGATGAATTTTTTCATGGCAGCATTAGATATTGAATCTAAAATATATATCATAACCAATGTTAAAAACTTGTTCTCTCTCATTTCAAATTCAATCAACCAGAAAAATCTTGTTGAATTTCAATTTGTGCAATTAGAACCTTTTATTCTATTTATTTTTTGAATCCAAATACGACTATTGACAACTTTGACCTGTAGTTAGAGAAGTAATATACTGGTATGTTTAATATTTTTTGCTTTCAGATTTTTATCTTATTATTTTTCAGTAAAATAGACTATAGCAGCTCTCATTATTTCAAATGAAACAGAAGGTGTTTTTCTCTGTTTATTTTTTACACTTTGGGTTTTTAGCTTCCAAAATGATAGAGTCAGAAGCTGCTGTTAATTGGCCGTATGTACCTATTCCTGTACCAAAATTTGAAACATATTCAGGGAAGAAAATTGAACCCTCAAAGTCTGGGGCTATACAGGTAGAATACCAGATAGCAATGTACAGTTTCATTTATCGTTGAAATTCACACTTTCTTTCAACGCTTCTTCCGCCTGCACGTCGGCATGGTAGGAGCTGCGCACCATGGCGCCGATGGCGGCGTTGGTAAAGCCCATGGCGTAGGCTTCCTGTTCGAATTCCTTAAACTGCGCCGGCGTCACATAGCGCAGCACCGGCAAATGGCCGTTGGACGGCTGCAGATACTGGCCGACGGTAATCATTTCGATGTCGTGCGCGCGCATATCGCGCATGATTTCGCGCACTTCCTCATCGGTTTCGCCCAGCCCCACCATGATGCCGGACTTGGTCGGCACCTGCGGCACCATGGCTTTGTAGCGCTTAAGCAAATCCAGCGAATGTTGGTAGTCGGAGCCGGGGCGCGCCTGTTTGTAGAGGCGCGGGTGGGTTTCCAGATTGTGGTTCATCACATCGGGCGGGTTTTTGGCCAGGATGTCCAAGGCAATATCGAGGCGGCCGCGGAAATCGGGCACCAGAATCTCGATTTTGGTATCGGGGCTGCGTTCGCGGATGGCGTTGATGCAGTCGGCAAAATGCTGGGCGCCGCCGTCGCGCAAATCGTCGCGGTCCACCGACGTGATCACCACATAGCGCAGCTTCATCGCCGCCACGCTCTCGGCCAGGTTTTTCGGCTCGTCGGGATCCAGCGGATTGGGGCGGCCGTGGCCGACGTCGCAGAAGGGGCAGCGGCGGGTGCAGATGTCGCCCATGATCATAAAGGTGGCCGTGCCCTTGCTGAAACACTCGCCGATATTGGGGCAGCTGGCCTCTTCGCACACGGTGTGCATTTTTTGGTCGCGCAAGATGTTTTTGATTTCGAAAAACTTCTTGCCGGTGGGCAGCTTGGCGCGGATCCACTCGGGCTTTTTCAGCTTTTCTTCCAGCGGCACCACCTTAATCGGAATGCGCGCGGTTTTGGCGGCGCCTTTGTGCTTCACGCCTTGGGCGTTGTCGAGGGGCTTGGCGGGTTCGGTGCTCATAACAGTCTCGTTGGATGGTGTGGATTCATGTGTGTGGCGGTATGGCTCAGGCAGCCGGCAAATAGCCGTATTGCAGGGCGTGCGCCCAATCGGGGCGGTTTTCTTGTTGCGCTTTGGCCGCTGCGGCCCGATGGTCGTAGGGCACGCTGTGGAGCGCCACCGTCCAACCCTGTGCCGACTGCGCCACCAGCGCATAGCGGGCGTGCGGCGAGCCGTTTTCCACCCGGTGCGGCGGATGGTCGTCGTCATAAGCGGGCAAACCGACGCTGCCGGGATTCACTATTTGGCAGCCGTCCACATGCAGGCTGCGCGGAATATGGGTATGGCCGCAGGCCAGCAGGGACACCCGCACACCGGCTAGGCGCTCGCGAATCACGCCGGCGGCCGCCAATACCGTTTGGCCGTCGCAGATGTCTTCCGTCAGATAGTGCACATCGCTGTGCGGCGTGCCGTGGCACAGCAGTACGTCATCACGCAAATACCGCTGCGGCGGCAAGGCGGCCAGCCAGGCACGCTCGGCTTCGCCCAGGGCAGCGGCGGCAAAGCGGTCGGACAGATTCTGCCGCTGCGGCGGCAGGGTCAACAGTTGCCGTTCGTGATTGCCGGCAATGGTCGGCCAGTCCTGCGCCATCAGGAAACGGGCGGTTTCCAAGGGCCACAAGGGGCCGGACAGACAGTCGCCCAAATTGGCAATCACATCGCAGCCTTGGCTGCGGATATCGGCACACACCGCCTCCAAGGCGGGCAAATTGCCGTGGATATCGGAAATCAGGGCAAAACGCATGGCTCGGCTTTCTCAAACAGGTTTCTCAAATAGGCTACCTGAACGCCATCGCACGGCGTTTCAGGTAGCCTGTAATTGTTGTGTCAGGTGCGCGGTCAGCTTGGCCGCCACTTCGTCAAGAGCGGGGGCGGCGGGCAACAAGTCGGCCATCTGCACCATTTCCATGCCGGCATAGCCGCAGGGGTTGATTTGGCGAAACGGCGCCAAATCCATGTTCACATTCAGCGCCAAGCCGTGATACACCGCGCCGTGTTTGATGCGCAGCCCGAGAGAGGCGATTTTGCGGCCGGCCACATACACGCCGGGGCGTTGCGGGTCGGCGGCAGCGGCGATGCCGTAGTCGGCGAGGGTGGCGATGATGGCGTTTTCCAAACGGCTCACCAAATCGCGCACGCTGATGCGGCGGCGTTTGAAGTCGATAAGCGTATACACCACCAGCTGGCCGGGGCCGTGGTAGGTAATCTGGCCGCCGCGGTCCACTTTGACCACCGGAATCTCGCTGGCGGCCAAGAGGTGCTCAGCCTTGCCGGCCATGCCTTGGGTGAACACCGGCGGGTGCTCCACCACCCACAATTCGTCTTCGGTGGCTGCGGTGCGCGCCGCGGTAAACGCTTCCATGGCGTGGAAGACCGGCTCGTAGTCGGCCAGGCCCAGAGTGACGGTTTTCACTACAGCACCACTTTCACCATCGGATGGGCAGTGAGAGCGCGGTAGAGATTGTCGAGCTGCTCCTGGCTTTCGGCGCGGATGGTCACGGTGCAGCTGAGGTAGTTGCCCTTGCTGCTGTCGCGGGTGTTGAGGTGTTTTTCCTCGGTGTCGGGGGCGTGTTCGCGCACCACATTCAAAATAGTGGCGGCAAATTCGGGATGCTGCGCGCCCATGACTTTAATCGGGAAATCAGTAGGAAATTCAATCAGGTTTTGGCGGGTTTCGCTCATGATCGGCTCTGGCTGGAATGAAAGCTTGCCGCCCGGCTTAGGCAAGCGGGCGGCCGTATGATGGAAAGGGGTGTATTCTAACGCAAAGCCGACGCCTCAGGCTACCTGAAAGCCGCGGTAGCGAACAGTGGCAGCGCAAATCTTTGCACCCGCCCAAGCTCGGCTATAATGCCGGCTTTTTGCCCTACCCCGCCCGCCATGCCCGAACTGTCCGCCCCCGCCGCCCTCTCGGTTTCCGAACTCAATGCCCTGGCCAAAAATCTGCTGGAACAACACCTGTTCGGGCTGTGGATTGCCGGTGAAGTGTCCAACCTCACCAAAGCGGCCAGCGGCCATTATTATTTCTCGCTCAAAGACCAGCAGGCGCAGGTGCGCTGCACCCTGTTCAAATACGCCGCCCAACGCCTGGCCGCGCCTTTAAAAGAAGGCGACCACATCGAGTTGAGCGGCCGCATCACGCTTTACGAAGCGCGCGGCGAATTTCAAATCAACGTCAGCGACGTGCGCCACAAAGGCTTGGGGCAGCTGTTTGAAGCCTACGAGCGGCTGAAACAGCGCCTGCAAGCCGAAGGGCTGTTTGACCCCGCCAAAAAACGGCCGCTGCCCGCCCATCCGCAGTGCATCGGCATCGTGACCAGCCTGGCCGCCGCCGCTTTGCGCGACGTGGTCTCCACTCTGCGGCGGCGCGCCCCCGCCATTCCCGTGGTGGTGTACCCCACCGCCGTGCAGGGCGCGGGCAGCGAGTTTCAGGTAGCCGCAGCCATCGAAGCGGCCGCCCGCCACGGCGCGGCGGATGTGTTGATTGTTTGCCGCGGCGGCGGCAGCATCGAAGACTTGTGGGCGTTTAACGAAGAAGCTGCCGTGCGCGCCGTGGCCGCCAGCCCGATTCCGATTGTCAGCGGCGTCGGCCACGAAACCGACTTCACCCTCACCGATTTCGCCGCCGACCTGCGCGCCCCCACGCCCACCGCCGCCGCCGAACTGGTCAGCCCCAACCGTTTGGAGCTCATCAACCGGCTCGCCCACATCCGCCGCCAACAGCAGCAGATGCTGCTGCGTCGCTATGCCGATGCCGCGCAAAAACTGGATTGGGCCGCGCAACGCCTGCGCCATCCGCGGCAGCAAATTCAGGAGCAGCGCATCTGGCTGCAAAATTGCCGCAACCAGCTGCAGCAGGCCGCCCGCCGCCATTGGCAGGGCCGACAGGAAAAACTTGCCTATTTGGCGAATGTGCACCGACTGTACCGCCCCGCCCCCGAATCTGCCCACCAACAGCTAGTCCGCCAACAGCAGCAGCTGAAACACCAGTTTGCCACCCTGCTGCAACAACGACTCGCCAGCTTGCAGGAACAGCAGGCGCTCTTAAGCGCCCTCTCGCCGCAACACATTTTGGCCCGCGGCTACAGCGTGGTCAGCGACCGCCACGGCAAAGTGGTGCGCGACGCCCACCGCCTGCGCCCCGGGCAAATGCTGCACATCCGCTTCGCACACGGCGCAACCGAAGCCCGGGTGGCGCCGCAGGCAGCCGGACAAGCGGATTTATTCGACTGACACCGGCAAGCAATGATCAAGCCGCAGCAAAATCTCAGGCTACCTGAACACCACGAACCGATTTCTCAAACTTTCCCAAACCAATAAAAACAGCCCCCGCAGGGGCTGTGGCATCATCTAACGAACGGCGGTTCAGGCAGAAAAACCTTCCCCGTTCAACGCGGCTTTAAAGGCTTCCACATCGAAACCCTCGCCATGGGTAATCACCACGCGGCCGTCTTCATGGTTGGCATTCACCATTTTCACGCCGGCTACGGTTTCACCCTTGGCCACCAAACGGTCGGCATCGGTTTTGTTCGCCATGCCGGCTACCTGAATCAACATTTGCGGCATACTGTCCTCCTAAAATTAAAAAACGGGTTTTTAAGACGCAGTGGTGCCGTCGCCTTATCGTTTTTCGGAATCGCTTAATAAAACTTGCATATCGGGAATCCGCCGCCCGCCCCTTACACCGCACCGGCCCGGTAATGCCGGCGCCCAGGCCGCAGACAGCGGCGCTTATTGTGCCCGCATCGCCCCCCCTTGTCCAGCCGACATTGCCAATTAAAGCGCGATTCTTTAAAATGCGCGACTTTTTTGCGGCCGGGGAAACCCTGCCGTTTTTGCCAACCGACCCATGTCTTGACAGGAACTGCAAACATAATGAAAAAAAGCCTTTTATTCAGCGCCTTATTCGGTCTGTTTTTAAGCGCCTGCGGCGGCCAGAGCAATCAGGCCCCGCAAAACAGCGATGCCGCATCCGCCGCATCCGTCCCCACGCCCGCCGCATCCGAAACGGCAGCCGCCGATGACACCGCCGGCGGCACCCTCAACATCTACAACTGGTCGAACTACGTAGATGAAAGCACGGTAAAAGACTTTGCCGAGCAAAACCGCATCAAAGTCAATTACGACTACTACGAAAACAACGAAACCTTGGAAGGCAAAGTGCTTTCCGGCAGCACCGGCTACGACCTGGTGGTGCCCGGCATCGCGTTCCTGCCACGCCAAATCCAGGCCGGCGCCTATCAGCCCGTCAATAAAGACCTCATTCCCAACTACGCCAACATCGACCCCGAACTCCTGAAAATGATGGAAACCGCCGACCCGGGCAATAAATACGCCGTGCCCTACTTCTCCGGCATCAACACCTTGGCGATCACCGACAAAGCCCGCGAAATCCTCGGCGGCCAGCTGCCAGAAAACGAATGGGACCTGCTGTTCAAACCCGAATACACCAACCAGCTCAAACAATGCGGCATCTCCCTGTGGGACACCCCCAGCGAAATGTTCCCCATCGTGCTGAACTACCTGGGTAAAGACCCGGCCGGCGCCTCCGCCGACGACATCAAAGCCGCCGCCGACGTGCTGCGCGCCATCCGTCCCGACGTGAAACGCTTCAGCCCCGCCGTCATCGACGAGCTGGCCCGCGGCGAAGTGTGCCTGACCGCCGGCAACGGCGGCGACCTGAACATCGCCAAAACCCGTGCCGAAGAAGCCAAAAACGGCGTCAACATCGAAGTGCTGACGCCTCCTGGCATGGGCTTCTGGATCGAATCCTGGCTGATTCCGAAAGACGCCCGCAACCTGGAAAACGCCCACAAATACATTAACTGGACGCTGGACCCCGAAGTGGCGGCCAAAAACGGCAACTTCGTTACCTTTGCCCCCGCCAGCAAACCGGCGCGCGAGAAAATGGACCCCGCCATCGTGGCCACCCGCTCCATCTTCCCCAACAGCGAAGACATGAAAAACGGCTTCGTGATGCCGCAAATGAGCGACAACGCCAAACGCCTGAGCGTGCGCCTGTGGCAGGAAATTTCCGTCGGCGGTAAATAAGCTGACACAGCAAACGCCCCGCAATGATCTGCGGGGCGTTTTTTTGCATCCAAGGCTACCTGAAAACACCCGCCTCATTTCAGGTAGCCTGAAACTTTTTCAGGTAGCCTCTACGCCCATGCCGCCGATTGACCCTGCCTGCCAACACATATTCCGCTTTATTCTATCGTTCTGCAAACCAAGCGATTAAGCCAAACAAAACAGCCGAAACTTGGCCAAGTTTCGGCTGTTTGTGCCAGATAAGCACTCAGCAGCACGCTTGTCAGGTAGCCTGAATCTGATCAAGCAAAATAAGCCGCCACCCGCTGCAAATCCTCCGGCGTGTCGACCCCGGCCGCCGGTGCCTGTTCGGTGATCGCCACCGCAATGGCATGGCCGTGCCACAACACGCGCAGTTGCTCCAAAGACTCGATGCCCTCCAGCGGCGAAGGCGCCAACGCGGCATACTGCTTGAGAAAAGCGGTGCGGTAAGCATACAGGCCGATGTGGCGCAGCGGTGCATATCCTGCGGGCAGCGCCTTTTGGCCGCCGGCAAAGGCATCGCGCGGATAGGCAATCGGCGCACGGCTGAAATACAGCGCCTGCTGCTGTCGATTGAGCACCACTTTCACGCAATTGGGGTTCAGAAACTCGGCCACCTCGGCAATCGGGTGCGCGGCGGTGGCCATCGGTGCGGAGGATGCCGCCAGCAGATCGGCCGTGCGGTTAATCAGTTCGGGATCGATCAGCGGCTCGTCGCCCTGCACATTGACCACGATTTCGTCATCGGGCAGGCCTAATAACTGCACCGCTTCGGCCAAGCGGGTGGTGCCGCTGTCGTGTCGGGCATCGGTCATCACCGCCGCCACGCCGTGGCGTTCGCAGGCAGCGGCAATATCGGGGTGGTCGGTGGCCACCCAAATGCGGCCGGCGGCGCTTAACTGCGCCCGTTCGGCCACCCGCACCACCATGGGTTTGCCGCCCAAATCGGCCAACGCCTTTTCAGGTAGCCTGGAGGAAGCCAGGCGGGCGGGAATGATGACGCTGAAGCCGCTCATGCCTGCAGCTCTTCTTCGCTCAAGGGACGGGCTTCGTTTTCCAGCATGGTGGGAATGCCGTCGCGGATGGGATAGGCCAGCTTGGCCTGACGGCTCCACAGCTCTTGTTTGTCGGCGTGGTATTCAAGCGCGCCCTTGGTCAGCGGGCAGACGAGAATGTCGAGGTATTTTTTGTCCATGGTCGGAATCCTTTGGCGGCGGGCGGCCGCGTTGCAAACAGGGCGCATTGTACCGCGTAACGGGCGGCTTAGGCGCGCGGATGTTGCGGCAGGCAGCGTTGCAGCAGCCGTTCGGCCAAAGCCTCCGGCAGTTGCGCCCGCACCGGCCACACCCATACTTCCGCCGTGCCGGTCGGCGCCAGCTTGACCGCGTCTTTTTCGGTAACCAAATACGCATCGGCGCCCGGCAAACCCTCGAACGACCACGCTGCGTGGTCGGGCAAGGCCACGGTGGCGGCCAATTCGATGCCGGCGGCCTGCAAGGTGTGGAAGAAACGCTCCGGCCGGGCAATCGCCGCCACCGCCACCACTTGACGACCGTTCAGGTAGCCTGCCGGCAAAACGTCCTCCGGCGCACCCAAGCGGTAAGGGCGGCCGTTTTCCATCACGCTGCGGCAGCTGTAAACCGCATCCGGCAGCGGCAAAACCGCTGTCTCCGCGCCGCCGCCGCTGTACACCACCGCATCCACCTGATCCAAACGGCTCAGCGGTTCGCGCAGCGGGCCGTTGGGCAGGCTGTCCAAGCGGCGGCCGACATCGGCGGCGGGAAACACCGCGATTTCAAAATCGCGCGCCAAGGCATAATGCTGCAAGCCGTCGTCGGCAATCAACAACTCCAACTCGGGGTGGGCCGCCAGCAAAGCGTGGCCGGCATCGGCACGGCGGGCGGCCACCGCCGTGGGTGCGCCCGTGGTGCGGTACAGCAGCAAAGGTTCGTCGCCCGCCTCTGCCGCCGTGCTGTCCGGCCGCAGCACCGCCACGCCCTGCCCTGTGCGGCCGTAACCGCGGCTGATGATGCCGACGCGGACACCCCGTTGCTGCAACTGGCGCACCAACGCCTGCACCACCGGCGTTTTGCCGGTGCCGCCGGCATGGATATTGCCCACCACCGCCACCGGCACGGGCAGGCGCTCCGCCGCGCTGCGCCCATTCAAGTAACGCTGCCGACGCCAACGCGCCACTGCGGCAAACAGCCGGGCCCACGGCCACAGCAGCACGCTGAGCCAAGCGCGCGGGCGCTGCCAATGCCGTTCGATCAGGTGGTGCACAGCCATACAGAACGCACCTTCTTATGCCGACGGCGTTTCAGGTAGCCCGATGCGGCGGTAATGCACGAAATCGAAGGCCGTGCCGTTGGCGCCGGTCTGCGGCTCCCGCGCCACTTCCCGCCATTCCACAGGGGAAAAATCGGGGAAAAAAGCGTCGCCGTCCACGGTTAAGGCCACTTCGGTGAGCCGCAAATCGGTAGCCAGAGGCAGCGCCTGCGCATAAATCTGCGCGCCGCCGATGATCATGATTTCGGCCTCGCCCGCCAATGCCGCCAAGGCTTCGTCTAAGCTGGCAAAGCATTCCGCGCCCGCCGCCTGCCAGCCCGGCTGGCGGCTGACCACCAAATTGCGCCGTCCGGGCAGCGGTTTCCGCGGCAGCGAATCCCAGGTTTTGCGCCCCATCACCACCGGTTTGCCCAGGGTGCAGGCCTTGAAAAAAGCAAAATCTTCGGGAAGATGCCACGGCATGGCGTTGTCGGCGCCGATGCAGCGGTTTTGCGCCACAGCGGCAATCAGGGTGATTTTGGGCGGCATAATCAGGCTACCTGAAAGCAAAAACGCGGCCATTATAACGGCAAACCGGCTTTCAGGTAGCCCGAAAGCGGGCCGAACAGCCTGCCATATGCTTGACAAAACAGCCCTGTACCGCTATAGTGCGCCTCCTTTGATTTACGCCGATTTGACACAGCTTGCGGGCGTTAAAACAGCTAAAGCGTAGCCGGCCGCACGGATCAACGCCGCGCCGATGCCCGAATCTGTTAGCCCATTGCTGATGCAATGGGCTTTATTTAGTTTTTTTCCATGATTATTTTAGACTCCGTCAGCAAAAGCTACACCACGGCGCGGCAAGGCCGTTTTACCGCCGTGCACCCCCTGAGCCTGGAAATCGCCCAAGGCGAGATTTTCGGCCTGATGGGCTATTCCGGCGCCGGCAAATCCACCCTGCTGCGCCTGATCAACCTGCTGGAGCGCCCCGACAGCGGCCGCGTGGTGGTGAACGGCCACGACCTCACCGCCATGAACGCGCCCCAACTGCGCCGCGAACGGCAAAACATCGGCATGGTGTTCCAACAGTTCAACCTGCTGGCCAACCGCACCGTGGCCGGCAATGTGGCCTTTCCTTTGGAAATTGCCGGCTGGTCGACCGCCGACATCGCCCCCCGCGTGGCCGAATGTTTGGAAATCGTCGGCCTCTCGGAGCGTGCCGGCCACTACCCCGCCCAGCTCTCGGGCGGCCAAAAACAGCGTGTCGGCATCGCCCGCGCGCTGGCGCCCCGCCCCACCGTGATGCTGGCCGACGAGCCGACATCCGCCCTCGATCCGGCCACCACGCGCAGCGTGCTCAACTGCCTGCAAGACATCAACCAGCGCTTCCATGTCACCATCGTCATCGTCACCCACGAAATGAGCGTCATCCGCCGCCTGTGCCAGCGCACCGCCCTGCTGCACCAAGGCCGGCTGCTGGAAGTGGCCGAAGTGCGCAACCGCGAAATTCTGGCGCAGTCGGCCATCGGCTGCGAACTGGTGAGGGAGGATTGAGATGAACCAAACCACTGCTTGGGAAAACCTGAAACGCCTGCAACCCGATTTTTACGAAGCCATCTGGCAAACTTTGGTGATGGTGGGCGTGTCTTCCGTGGTCAGCATCTTGGTCGGCGGCTTGCTCGGTGTGTGGCTGTTTACCAGCGCCCGCGGGCAGATTTTCGCCAACGCGCCGCTCAACCGCGCCTTAAGCTGGGTGGTGAGCTTTATGCGCGCCTTCCCGTTTGTGATTCTGATGATCGTGCTGATGCCGCTCACCCGCCTGATTGTGGGCACGTCCTTCGGCCCGCTGGCCGCTTCGGTATCGCTCAGCATTGCCGCCAGCTTTTATTTTGCCCGCCTGGTGGAGCAAAATTTGAACGAAGTTCCACGCGGCGTGGTGGAGGCCGCTTTGGCCATGGGCGCTTCCCCCTTCACCGTGATCACCAAAGTGCTGCTCAACGAAGCGCGTTCCGGCCTGGTATTGAGCATCACCATTCTGATGATCGCCATTTTGGGCGAAAGTGCGGCCGCCGGCCTGATCGGCGGCGGCGGCATCGGCGACTTGGGCATCCGCTACGGCCATCAACGCTATATGCCCGAGGTGATGGCCGCCGTGGTGGCGCTGCTCTCCGCTTTGGTCATCATCATCCAAGCCACCGGCAACTACCTTTCCGCCCGTTTGGACAAACGCTGATTTTTTCACCACACTCTCATTTCAGGAGACTTGATTTTATGAACGCTTTATTGAAATTCACCCTTTCCGCCGTGGTCGGCCTCGGCCTGGCGGCCTGCGGCGGCCAAAACCAAAGCAGCGAAGCCCCTGCCGCTTCTTCAGGTAGCCAGCCGGCCGCCGCCGAAGCGAAAAAAGAAATCCGCTTCGGCACCACCCCGGGCGATTTTGCCGACATGGTGAAAGAATCCATCCAGCCCATGCTGGAAAAACAGGGCTACACCGTTAAGCTGACCGAGTTCCCCGACTACGTCACCCCCAACCAAGCTTTGTCCGAAGGCGCCATCGACATCAATGTGTTCCAGCACAAGCCCTATCTGGACGGCTTTAAAGCCGAACACAATCTGGACCTGACCGAAATCTTCCAAGTGCCCACCGCACCGCTGGGCCTGTATCCGGGCAAACTGAGCGCGCTGGAGCAAGTGAAAGACGGCAGCACCGTGTCCGTGCCCAACGATCCTTCCAACTTCGCCCGCGCCCTGGTGATGATGAACGAATTGGGCTGGATCAAACTGAAAGACGGCATCGACCCCTTGAAAGCCTCCAAAGCCGACATCGCCGAAAACCTGAAAAACATCCAACTGGTGGAAATGGAAGCCGCCAACCTGCCGCGCAGCCGCCAAGACGTTGACTTCGCCATCGTCAACGGCAACTACGCCATGTCTTCCGGCATGAAACTGACCGAAGCCCTGTTCCAAGAACCCAGCTTCGCCTATGTAAACTGGTCTGCCGTACGCACTGCCGACAAAGACGCCCAATGGCTGAAAGACGTGGAAGCCGCCTACAACTCCGACGAGTTCAAAGCCTATGCCCGCCAACGCTTCGCCGGCTACAAATACCCCGCTGCCTGGGGTGAGCAGGCCCAAGCCGCTGCACCGGCTTCCGAAGCCTCCGCTGCTTCTGCCGCACAATAAACCCTTTGCGGTATCAAAAACCCGCTTTCAGGTAGCCTGAAAGCGGGTTTTTGCTGCGGCTTATCATGATTTAAATCTTGGCTGCCTGTTTTCAGGTAGCCTGAAACAGCCGCTTAAGCCAACAGCGCCGGCGGAATGGCGCACACCGGAATCGGTCGGATTTTATGCTGGGTGGCGCGGTTGAGGCGGGTGTAAATCTCCAACACCTCGCGCTCGCGGCCAGTAAACTCGGCCGCCGTCCGCCCCGCTTCCGCCTGCTCCATCGCCCATTCCAATTCGGGATAGCTGGCGCCCATCTGCTCTTCGTCGGTGCGCTCCACGTCCCACAAACCGTCGGTGGGCACCGCGCGGCGGATGGTTTCGTGCACGCCCAGCGCATCGGCCAAACGGTAAACCTGGGTTTTCAGCAAATCGCCGATCGGGCTGACGTCCACGCCGCCATCGCCGTATTTGGTGAAAAAACCGACGCCGAAATCTTCCACCTTATTGCCGGTGCCGGCCACCAAGAGGCCGTTGATCTGGCCGTAATAATACAGGGCCGCCATGCGCAGGCGGGAGCGGGTGTTGGCCAGCGCCAGCGCCTTGTTGCCGGCTTCGGTGTTAGCCACCGTGGCTTCAAAGGCTTCAAAAGTAGGCGTCAAATCCACATTAAGGGCGCGCACTTGGGCAAACTGCGCCTGCAAATCGGCCATGTGGATGTCGGCGCGGCTGACTTGATCCGCCTTTTGGCGGATGGGCAGCGCCAAACACAACACTTCCAAACCGGTGCGGGCGCACAGGGCGGACACCACGGCGGAATCGATGCCGCCGGAGACGCCCACCACATACCCGCGCGCGCCGGCTTGGCGGGCATAATCGGCCAGCCAGCCGACAATATGTTGAATCACGGCTTCGGTTTGCATCTTTATTGCTCCTCTTGTTTATCGCTTTCGGCCAACCAATCGCGGGCTTTCAGGTAGCCTGCCAAGGCCGCTTCCGGGCTGCCCGGCTCCGGTTGGTAGCCGTATTCGAAACGCACGGCCGGCGGCATCGACATCAAAATGCTTTCGGTGCGGCCGCCGCTTTGCAGGCCGAAATGGGTGCCGCGGTCCCACACCAGATTGAATTCCACATAACGGCCGCGCCGGTAGAGCTGGAACTGCCGCTCGCGCTCGCCGTAAGGCGTGTGTTTGCGCCGTTCGACAATCGGCAGATAGGCTTTCAGGTAGCCCTCGCCCACTGCGCGCACAAAATCGAAGCAGGCATCGAAGCCCCATTCGTTCAAATCGTCGAAAAACAGGCCGCCCACGCCGCGCGCTTCCCGGCGGTGCGGCAGGTAGAAATACTCGTCGCACCACTGCTTGTAGCGCCGATACACCGCCTCGCCGAAAGGCAAACAGGCTGCGCGCGCGCAGGCATGCCAATGGCGGACGTCTTCTTCAAACGGATAAAACGGCGTCAAATCAAAGCCGCCGCCGAACCACCACACCGGCTCGCGCCCTTCGGGATAAGCGGCAAACAGGCGCACATTGGCATGGCTGGTGGGCACATAGGGATTGCGCGGATGCACCACCAGCGAAACGCCCATCGCTTCAAACGGCGCTCCCGCCAACTCGGGGCGGCGCTCGGTGGCGGCCGCCGGCATGGCGTCTGCGCGCACATGGGAAAAATTCACCCCGGCCTGCTCGAACACCGCGCCCGCTTTCAACACCCGGCTGCAGCCGCGGCCGAGCCGGCTCTGCCATTCGTCGGCCAGAAAATCCTGTGTGCCGTCCACCTCGGCCAAGGCCGTGCAGATGCGCGTTTGCAGCTCAGACAAAAAATCGGCCACCGCCTGCCGCTGTTCGGAAGAAAAACTCATGCTGGAATCAATCAAAGAAAACAATAAAAAACATGGTGTTCAGGCTACCTGAAAGGCCGTTCCACACGGTTTCGCCTGTTCAGGTAGCCTGTTGCGGATTAAGGAGCAGTCTGCTCCAGCTCAATCGCCGCCGCCAACAGCGACAGCCGCGCCATCACGCCGTACACATACAGGCGGTTGCTTTCGCAATCGCCCGTCTGTTTGCCGTCGGGCGCACCCAGGGTTTCCCACTGCTCGAACACGCGCTTGCTGCCGGCCAGCGCGTCGGGGTCGTCCGCGCTGCTGTCGGTTTGCGGCATATTCTGGCCCAGCGGCACGAAACGCATGCCGCTGGCGTTCAGGTTTTCATCGGCGCCGCGCCCTTCGTGCACACGGAAAAAACCGCCCACCACGAAACGGTCGATCATGTACACCACCGGCTCGGCCACCGCGCCGCCCAAGGTTTCGTAGGTGTAAATACCTTCCTGCACAATCACTTCGCTCACCGCCAGCCCTTCTTTCACCGTGGCCATTTTGTTGCGGTTTTTGCGGTTGAGGCCGCGCACTTCGTCGGCCGATTTCACGCTCATCACGCCCATGCCGTAGGTGCCGGCATCGGCTTTCACAATCACAAACGGCGCATCGGGAATGCCTTTTTCGTCGTACTTGGCCTGAATCTTGGCCAAAATACGTTCCACCGCCTCGGCCAATGCGTCCTCGCCTTCGCGCTCGTGGAAATCCAGGCCGCTGATGCGCTCGAAATAGGGATTGATCTGCCATTCGTCGATGCCGGCCAGCTCGGCAAACTCGGCAGCCACCTGATTATAAGCAGCAAAATGGGCGGTTTTGCGGCGGGTGGTCCAGCCCCCGTGCAGGGGCGGCAACACGGTTTGCGCCAAGTCCTGCAGGATTTCGGGCACGCCGCCGGACAAATCGTTGTTCAGCAACACCAAGCAGGGCGAAAAGCCGTCGGCCAAATGCACGCGGCCGCGGGTGCGCTGCAGCGGCTCCAGCACAATGGTATTGCCCAATGCGGTTTGGTATTCGGTGGGCTCGGTGATGTCGGGATTGAGGCTGCCCAAACGCACTTCGAAACCAGCTTGGCGCAGAATATTGCTCAGCGCATACACGTTTTCCAAATAGAAGGTGTTGCGGGTATGGTTTTCCGGCACGATCAGCACCGAACGGGCGGTTTCGCAGGCGCGCTCCACAGCATCGGTGGCCGCGGCAGCGGCCAGCGGACTGAAGCGCGGATTGAGATTGTTGAAGCCGCCGGGAAAGAGGTTCATGTCGATGGAAGACATTTTGTAGCCGCTGTTGCGGATGTCCACCGAACCATAAAACGGCGGCTTGTGGCGCCGCCACTGGGCGCGGAACCACGCTTCGATGGCAGTTTGTTTGCTCAGCAGCAGGGTTTCGAAATCCAGCAGGTGCTGCTGGTATTGCGGCGACATTTGCGGCAGGCTCATCGGTCTTCCTCGGAACGAAATTCGGAAAGGTGCATTATACGTGACTGCGGCTGCTCCGATAGGCCCTGCATACAAAAGAAAAGCTTTCTTTTAGATAGCGCTCCCCTGCTTCGCAAAAGACCGGCCGACAACTTTGGCAGTCAAGCCAACTAAGTGGTCAAGATTAAGGCATTTGCCGGTTATTTTTGTACCAATACGTAGGTTCTTTAAACCAAGGCCTTGTCGCGATGCACTGTTTGTCCAAATCTACCGCACTGTATTGTTCATACATCTGTAACCGATGCAGGAATAGATAAATTAAAATATTGTTAAATCTGTTAGTTAGAAAAATTTTTATACTTAATATTTATTGATAATCATTATTATAGATAGTATATTTTACATATTCTGACGAAAGTAATAAGGAGTGAATCATGCCCCGGCACCGTATGTTCCGTCTCAACTTGTTGGCCGCCTCGGTAGCCCGTCTGTTTTACCCAATGCCTTAACCGAAAGCAGTAAGAAAGGAATAACGATGTTGAAAATAAACAATACCGTCAGTGAAACCCTACTGATTCCGCTGTATATGAAATATCTCGCCGCGCAGCAGCCCGACCCGATTCTGTACGACGAAACCGCTATGCGACTGGTACCGCAGCTGGATTATGACTTTACTAAATTCGATCAAGCAAAAGGCAGCATTATCGGCACGGCCATTCGCGCCCGCTATTTTGACCAATGCACGGCCGATTTCATCTGTCGCCATCCTAACGGCGTGGTGGTCATACTCGGTTGCGGGTTGGACGGGCGTTGCCAGCGAATCGGTGATGTTGCACAGCACTCCCCCTTTTACCAGCTCGATTTGCCTGAGGTGATCGCTTTACGAGAGCACCTGTTGCCGCCGCGAAGCAATGAAACCCTGTTGGCTGCATCGGCATTTGATACGGCGTGGATGGATGAATTGCGTTGTCAATATCCGCAATCTCCGTTCTTATTCGTAATTGAGGGCGTACTGATGTATTTTCCCGAAGCAACCGTGCGGCAACTGATGGTGGATTTGGCACAGCGCTTCCCAAAAAGCGAAATCCTGTTTGATGTTTGCAGTAACTGGGCAGCACGTCATTCCGACCGCCACGATACCGTCAAACACACCCGCGCCCGTTTTCTGTTCGGTTGCGACGATGATCGCGAAATGGAAACTTGGGCACCGAATCTGCATTTGGTTTCTGCCAAATATATGCTTACCGATTTTCCCGAATGGAAACGGATCGGCCGCTTAGGATTATGGTTGATGCGCCTGTTGCCCTTTTTGCGCCGCTCCTTTCGCTTGTTGCATTATCGGATATCTGCGCAATGCTGATGCAGGTGTTCAGCATCAACGGAGCCGTACACAGCAACCTCAAACTGCATTATCTGTTTACCAGCCGCACAGGCTTGCTGCTGATTACGGGGGCTGCCTTCAGCCGCAGCGCCGCTGCCGCCTACTGGCTGCAATATTATGAATGGCTGGCTTTTTATCTGCCGGCCGTTTTGCTTTTGCTGGCATTCATGCTCTACCTGCCGGTGTATCTGCGGATTTTTATCGCCAACCCGCCGCTGCCGGTTACGCCGACCCATTAAGAAGCCCAATATCAGACTCAGCCGGTATCTATTGATATTGATATTGATATTGATAACGAACCGATACTGCACCCTGACGACAAAACTGCACAGTTCAGGCGGGAATATGAACAAAACAAGGTTAAACACCTCTCACCCGCCGTTTGGTGTAGAATTCGGCCCCTTGTCTGTTCAAACTGCTTCCCGCTGCTCCCTTCTCATGAATCCCTTTGCCCAAGCCCTTTCCGCCGCCCTCGGCCGCTGCATCGCCAGCAAAGAAATCAGCGAACACGGCCGCCGCATCGGCTTTCTCTACCGCGAAACGCCGGTGTTCGAGCAAGACAGCGGCTGGCGCTTTTTCGCCGGCGACGAAAGCGACGAATACGCCGCCGACCCCGATAATTTCGCCGTCTGCAGCATGGCCGACATCAGCGAACGCCATCCGGACATCCAGCCCTTGCTGCAGGAAGCAGAAGGCGCTTGGGAATGGAGCGAAGCCGAAAACGGCTTTGTTCCCGCCCCCGACTGGCAACCGCAATCCTCCCGCCCATAGGCTTTCAGGTAGCCTCACCGCCCTCCCTTTCATCCATCCGACAAACGGCGGCGATGCCGGGCGTCTCGAGTCCGGCACGAGCCATCCACCCCATTTCCATTTGCAAGGAACCCGCATGAACATCATTTCTCCCGACCACGACGGCACCAGCCTGCGCATCGGCATCGTACAAGCCCGCTTCTCCAATGAAATCGGCAGCGCCATGCTGACCGTGTGCACCGAAAAACTCATCGCTCTCGGCGTGGCCGAAGCCGACATCACCGTGGCCACCGTGCCCGGCGCCTTAGAAGTGCCTTTGGTGCTGCAAAACATGGCCGCTTGCGGCGATTACGACGCCCTCATTGCCTTGGGCGCCGTCATCCGCGGCGAAACCTACCACTTCGAGCTGGTTTCCAACGAATCGGGCGCCGGCGTGAGCCGGGTCGGCCTCGACTTCAACATCCCGATTGCCAACGCCATTCTCACCACCGAAAACGACGAGCAGGCCCACGCACGCATCCGCGAAAAAGCCGACGATGCCGCGGTGGTGGCGGTGGAATGCGCCAATCTGGTCAACCGCCTGAGCCAAAACTTCCCCGCCTGATGCCCGCCCTGCCGAGGACACGTCATGAAAACCAATAAAACCCCGCGCCGCCGCGCCCGCGAATACGTGGTGCAGGCGCTGTACCAAACCGCGCTCAACAGCAGCCCCGCGCCCGAAGCGGCCAAAAACATTCGCGAAAACGAACACTTCGCCAAAGCCGACGATGCCTTGTTTACCAACGTCTTCTTCGGCGCCCATCAGGCACAGCGCGAACTGATGCAGACCATGCGTCCCCTGCTCGACCGCGACGAAAAAGACCTCAACCCCATCGAGCGCGCCGTGCTGCTGATGGCCGCCTACGAGCTGCGCGAGATGCCGGAAACGCCTTATCCGGTGATCATCAACGAAGCCATCGAAGTCACCAAAACCTTCGGCGGCACCGACAGCCACAAATTCATCAACGGCATCCTCGACAAGCTGGCCGCCCAATGGCGTCCCAACGACCCCAAACGCCAGCAACGCTGAAAACCATCCAACGCAGCAACAGGCTACCTGAAAGCGAGCTCACGCTTTCAGGTAGCCTGTTTCAACCTTCAACACCGCCCATGGCTGGCCCCTTTAAGAAACACAAACCGCCCTTATCTGGCCGGCATCCCCGCAGACTTGCCCCCGCCTTCGGTTTGGGCGACAATTCTGCACCCACACACTGAAAAGGAATCACCATGTCCACCCCAGACGAAAGCCCCATCATCTTTACCGAAAGCTGCTGCACCAAAGTGGCCGATTTGATTGCGGAAGAAAACAATCCCGATCTGAAACTGCGCGTTTTTGTGAACGGCGGCGGCTGTTCGGGTTTCCAATACGGTTTCACTTTCGACGAAATCACCAACGACGACGACTTCCAAATTGAAAAAAACGGCCTGGTCTTTCTCATCGACCCCATGAGCTATCAATATCTGGTGGGCGCGGAAATCGACTACACCGAAAGCCTGCACGGCTCGCAATTTGTCATCCGCAACCCGAATGCCGCCACCACCTGCGGCTGCGGCTCCTCATTCTCGGTTTAAACCCGATACGACAAAAACCGCTTATCTGAAACGGTCAGATAAGCGGTTTTCTATATCGCCAAAACACAGCAGCAGGCTACCAGGCCTGACGCCGTTTCAACTGCAAATAGCGGTTGATCAGCTCGGTGCTCAGCTGGCTGGGCAGCACATGCACGGCGTGGATGCGGGCGATGTCGAATTTTCGGATTGCTTCGGCCGTGTGCCGCTCATACTGCAAGGCTCCCAGATAAGACAAAGCGTCTTCTTCAACCCGCAACGGGGTGCGGCGGACCTGCTCCGGCGCCTGCGGGCGCAAACCGCCGAACAACACCATATGGTGTTTGCGCAGGCGTTGGATGTGCTGCATCAAATGCCGGTCGTCATCATGGTTGAGGTGGGAAAGCACCACCACCAAAGCACGGCGCTTCTGCTTTTGCAGCAACAGATTGACCGCGTTTTCAAAATCGGCCGCCTGCTGGGAAGGCTCGATGTCGAACACGCCCTGCACCAAACGCCCCAGCTGCTCCATGCCTTTGTGCGGCGGCACAAAACGGCTCTCGGCATGGGCAAAAGTGAGCAGGCCGACCGCATCGCCGTGCTTCAGCGCTGTGTAGGAGAGCAGCAGCATGGCCTGCAGGGCATGGTCGAAATGGCTTTTGCCTTCCATCTGCAGGCGCATATTGCGCCCGCAATCGAGCAAGAAAATCAGCTGCTGGTCTTGTTCGTCCTGATAAGTGCGCACAATCGGCCGGCTCATGCGGGAGGTGGCTTTCCAGTCGATGTTACGGATGTCGTCGCCGTCTTGGTAATCGCGCAGTTGGTGGAAGTCCTGCCCCAAGCCGCGGCGCGGCAGTTTTTTCACCCCCACCAGATTCAGCCAGCGCTGCAGGCCGATCAAATCGGCGCCGAGAATACGGCTGAAATCAGGCAACACGGCGGCTTTGGCCGATTCGGGATCGGCCACCTGCCGGCGGTATTTGCGCTGCCACAAACCCAATGGGCTGTTCAGCCAATACTCCACGCCCTGAAAAACGGCATGGCCGCGCCGGCGCGGGGTGAGATGGTAACGCACGGTGCTGATGCGGCCGGGCAGCGTATCCAACACCAATTCAGGCGTATCGGTGTCCCAATCGGGCGGAAACAGATCGGCCAGCAGCAGGTTTTGCGGCCGCCGCCACAGCCCTTTTTCCGGCGGAATGAAGCTGATTTCCACCGTGTGCGGACGGCCTTGGATAAACTGGTGCGGCAGCTGGCGCTCAATCACGGGGGCGGGATGGCGGCGGCCCATGAAAGCGTCGGCCAGCGCGGCCAAGGCCAACAACCCGCCGCCGATGCCGCAGCCGCGGGCCAGCCAGCGGCCCGCGTCTTGGTTCAGGTAGCCTAAAATCACGCCGGCCACGGCCACCGCCGCCAAGGCGGCCGCCAGCGCCACCAGCAGTTTGGAAGGTCTCATCGGCGGGCCTTACAGTCTCGGCGCGGGCACGGAAGCGGCCAACTCGTTCAGCACCTGCTCCACTTCGATGCCCTCCATCTCCATCTGGGTGGAAAGGCGCACGCGGTGGCGCATGGCGGGCAGCCAGATGGCTTTGATGTCGTCGGGCGTCACATAGTCGCGGTCAGCAATCAGGGCGTAGGCGCGGGCGCAGCTGATCAGGGCAATGCCGGCGCGCGGCCCCGCGCCAACCGACAGCGCCGGCCAATCGCGGGTGGCGGTGACCAAGCGCACGGCGTAGTCGATGATTTGCGGGTCCACCGCCACTTGGGTCACCAGCTTCTGCAGCTGCTCGATTTGACCGGGCTGGAACACATGGCGCGGCCGGTTGTCTTTCAGAATATCGTTGCCCTGGCTGTTGATCACGGCCGACACCATGCGCGCTTCGTCTTGCGGGTTCGGGTAGCCGATCAGCACCTTGAACATAAAGCGGTCGAGCTGGGCTTCGGGCAGCGGATAAGTGCCTTCCTGCTCAATCGGGTTTTGGGTGGCCAACACCATAAACGGGCGCGGCAGCGGATGGGTGTGGCCGTCCAGCGTCACGCTGCGCTCCTGCATCACTTCCAACAACGCGGATTGGGTTTTCGCCGGTGCGCGGTTGATTTCGTCGGCCAGCAACAGGTGGGTGAACACCGGGCCTTGACGCAACTCGAAACGGTTGTTGTGGGCATCGTAGCGGTAGTGGCCAGTAACGTCGGAAGGCATCAGGTCGGGCGTGAACTGGATGCGGCGGAATTCGCCGGCAAAGGTTTGCGCCAAGGAGCGCACCAGCAGGGTTTTGCCCACGCCGGGCACGCCTTCGAGCAGCACGTGGCCGCCGGCCAGAAACACGGTCAGCACTTCGTCCACCACCCGCGCCTGGCCGATCAGCACGTCATTGAGGCGCTGGCGCAGCACTTGAACGGCACGGACGCCCTGCTGCATGGCGGGCGAGGCGGGGGCCTGGGCCGGCCGGGAAAGATTGATGTCCGTCATCGAGTCATCCTTTTTGAAAATCCAATCATCACATTCATCACAATGGCTGCGGGCTTTCAGGTAGCCTGCAGGCTACCTGAAAAGCGTTTATCGGCTCGTTAATACCAAGACTGCGGCAGATGGCGCATGATCCGTTGGTGGCTGTCGAGCATGGCCAGCCATTCGGCACGGCTGACGCGCTCGGGCAGTTTTTTCAGCCACGGTTCCACCACTTTCGGCGGCAGCTGAGTTTGGCGGCACAACAGCGCCACTTGGCTGTGCAGCGGCATCTTCTGCCAGCCGGGGTGGCGGCGGTGGAGCTGGGTAAGCAGCTCACGCTGCAAGTCTTTCAAAATCGCCTCGCGCGACAAATGGCGGCTGAGGAAGCGGCCTTGTGCCAACAGATGCTGATTCAGGTAGCGTTCCGGCGCCGGCGGCAAGATGCGCACCACGCCGACGCGGGCCGCAATCCGCCACAACAGCACGCCGCCCATCAGCAACAGCAGCAATACCGCTGCCGGCTGCGCCACCAACAGCTTCAGCCATATCGGCTGGTGCAGCGGCGGCTGGGCGCTGCGCAAACGCTGCACCAGCCACACTTTATCCACACCCTCTGCCAGATACGCCGCCAAATAAGCGTGGTCATACAGATTGAGGCTGGCTTCGTCCCACATCGGCACTTGCGGGTTTTCCAGCCAATCCAAGTCACTGCTCAGTACCACACTGCCGTTACCGTGGCGCAAAGCCACCAGCTGCGAACCGTTTTGCGACTCTCCCCGAAACCAAACCGAGCTGTTTTGCTGCGGCACATAGCGGGTGCCGTCCCAATCGTTTTCACTCGGCAAAACGTGCAGCGTGCCGCCCTCGGGCAGGCGGATGCGGTTAAGGCGGTAACTGCAGGAGCGGATTTCGAGGCGCTGGGTTTGCTCATCCATGGCATCGCGCGCCACCGCGCGGGCTGCTTCCAAGCGCCGCTGCATATCGGCACGGCAGGCCGGCTCGATCGCCACCCGCTGTTTGTCGCTGTCTTCCTGCTCCAGCTCCTGCCCGGCTTGCGCTTTCACGCGCAGGCTGTCGGTCAGCACGCGGACGAAATGGTCGGCATCCCCGGTATCGGTTTCGTAGTGGCGCAGGCGCAAGACCACGTGGTTGCCGCGCGCCACCCAAGCCAGCAGGTCTTGCGCATCTTCGCGGGTGCCCAAATCGTGCTGTGCCACCACCATCAGCTGGTTGTCGCCGTAGGCTTTGCTCCAGCCGGTCAGCACCCTGGCCGACTCCACCTCCAGCTCGGAATCGTAAGCCTGCAACAGCCGCTTGAGGCCGTAAAACGAGCCCTCTTTCACCGCCGCCTGTTGATCCATTTCCTTCCAGTCGCGCCGGCTTTCGGTCACCAGATTGGCCGCCACCAACACCGCGCCGGCCAGCAAAACCAACAACAGCCCCAATCCTATTTTTTTCGCCCGGCTCATGCGCCCCCCTTCCCTGCCGCCGGCAGGCTACCTGAAAGCGGCACGCGCCCCAATACTGCGCGGTATTGCCGGCACAATTCGTGCACGGTTTCACGCCCCGGCTGACGGTGGGCATAAGCCAGCGCCACCCAATTATCGGTGAGCAGCCGCCAGTAATCCAGCAACTGCGGCTGGCGCTGGCGCACCCTTTTGAGTACCTGGCCTTCGGTGTCGCTGGCCCGCAGCGGCAGGCCGTAGCGGTGACCCACTTGGGAGAGGCTGGCGCGATACAGCAGGCTCAACGCCGCACGCGGGTCGCGCTCGTATTCGGCCAACACCGCCGCAGCCACATCGTCCGGCAGGCTTTCCGGCGTAATCTTCATGCCGAACAGGGTTTCCGGCACTTCCTCGCCGCCGTGCCGAGAGAAACCGCCGTTTTCGCGATACCAGCGCAGCAGCAACCACAGCACCACGGCCAACAACAACCCCACCAAGGCATACATCACCGCATTAAACCAGGCCGGCGCTTGCCGGACCGGCTGCTTGTCCCAAGACAAAGACGGCGGACGGCCGCTGCTTTTATCGCAACTGCGCCAGCAATATTCGGTTTCCTCGCCGATATGCGGAAACGGCGGCCGGTTCAACACCTGCTCGCGCACCTGCTCCACCTGCTGCCGGTCGGGCAGGTTTTTCGCTTCCAGGCTACCTGAAAAGCCGATGCCCAACAGCACCGCCAGCAACACGCCCCACAAAGCCGAACGCGATCCGGCCAGCCGCTCTTGGATTTTGCGCGCCGCCAAGCGGATGTCCCAGCCTTCGGCACGGGTACGGGTGTTCAGATACAGCGTAAAGCCGCAGGCGGTAAACAGCGGGCCCCAAAAGCAGAGCAACAGCGCATAAGCCGCGTTGAGCACATGGGCGAACAGGCGGCCTTCGTCCTGATCAAACATCCGCTCCAACTCCTCCAAAGTGGCCATGGCGCGCAGATTGCTGAAAGGATGGCCCACCACGTTTTCAGCCGGGTTGTCGAACCACAGCCAAAACACCG
Organism: Neisseria shayeganii; assembly: GCF_014054965.1. Lineage (NCBI taxonomy): Bacteria > Pseudomonadati > Pseudomonadota > Betaproteobacteria > Neisseriales > Neisseriaceae > Neisseria > Neisseria shayeganii. The sequence goes on from NZ_CP059567.1 coordinate 1,533,132, forward strand.
CCACCAACAGCCCGTAGGCCACAATCATTTCGAAATGGATGCCGAAAAAGCCCAGCCAGGCCGCAGACGCCCCGCTCTGGCGCGACAATTCATTGCAGCGCCGCTGGTGCGCCTTACCGCTCAAACCCTCCAACATGGTCACCGGCAGCACCAGCGTACGGCGGAAACTGAGCCGCCGCCAAGTCAGATCGCCCAACAGTCGCGGGCGGAACAGCCGTTTCCAACCCAAGCGCACGCATTCGCGGTAAGACGGCGGCGCCTCAAACACCTGCTGCGACATCACGGCCAAAATCGGCCCTTCAAACAGCGGCTTCAGCCACCAAATCAGCACACCGGCCAGGAACGGGTTTTGCCACAACACGGCCGTCAACACCAAATAAAGCGGCAGAGAAAAGGTGGCCCACAAACCCATATACAGAAACGGACGTTCCTGAAACAGGCGCGTGCCCAAATCCAAGGCTTCCCAATTGCTGCGCGGGCGGAAATTGAGGCGGGCTTCCCAAATATTCATGCCGCACCTCCCGCACCTTTGCGGCCGGCAAACAGCAGGTAAGCATACACCAAGAGCCACAAAACGGCTGCCACCGCATATTTCAGCCACATCGGAATACTGGTGAGCGGCGACCAGAATCCTTCAATCAAGGCCGCAATAAACAGCATCAGAAACGCTCCGTTCATCAGCATCACCGCCTGTTTACCCTGAATACGCAAGGCATCGCGGCGCGACAAGCCTTGCGGCCTCAACAAGGCCGCACCCAAGCGCAAACCGCCGGCAGCGGCCAGCACAATACCGGTTAGCTCAAACGCGCCGTGGGCGCCGACAAACGAAAAAAAGGCCGGCCCGGCGGGCTGATGCACCATATAGCCCATCGCCCCGCCGATCACCCAGCCGTTGAATACCGTTACATACACCGTGCCCAAACCGAACAAAATGCCGCTGCCGAAGCTCTGAAAGGCAATGCTGATGTTGTTCCACACATAATAGGCAAACATCACCCAATTTTGCCAAGCCTCGCGGTTGGTGCGGTCCTCATACTGCTGGCGCATTTCTTCATAAGCTTCGGCCAAACCTTCGCCGCCTCCCAAGCCGGCCACTTTATCGCTGCTCTCGGGCAGAAAGGCCACCAGCAGAAACGCCGCCATCAGCGGCACATAAAACAAAGCATGCGCCAGCCACACCAGCTTTTTCTCGGTCCGCACCGCCCGCGGGAAATCGCGCCGTACAAAAGCGGTAAAACGGGCGGCCAGCGACGTTTTCTGGCTGCTGTATAAAATCTGGTGCGCCCGTTCGCACAAATATTGCAAATAGTCGGTCAAGCCGCCCGAATAATGGCGGTCGTTCGCCAGCGCCAGATGGTGGCAGACGGTGCGGTAATCCTGCATAAAAGCTGTGATTTTGTCCGGTGCCGGGGTAACGCGTTTGCTCTCGAATTGCTGCAAATCCTGCTCGAAAGCCTGCCAAAACGGACGGTGTTGCTCTTCGAAAAACAACTGTCTCACACCGCATCCTTTCTTTCTTCACCGGCATAATATTTGGCCAAACCCAACAGCAGGCGCTCGGCATTGGCCTCTTCGCGGCCGAAAATCGACAGGGCCATCATCTGTGCCAACTCCTCGGTGCGCGCACGGGTAAGGAAACGGCGGCGCTCCACAAAGCTCAACACCGCCTGCTGCTCTTCGCGGGTCAGCGCCACCGGCGGCGGTAACGCCTCTACTTCGCCCAAATCCAGCCGCTCGATTTTGCCGCGGGTTTTGTCCACATACACCACCACGGTGGAAGCCAATAAATCGCCCAAACGGCGGCCGTACGGATTGCTCAGCGCCACCGTCATGCCCACGCCGTAGAAAAAAGGCAGCGCGTCAAACAGACGCAACAGATTGCGCAACAGCGAAGCCGACCAGCTCACTTGGGTGCCGTTGTCGTTGACCACTTTCAAACCGAAGATTTTTTTACCCGGCGTCTGCCCGTTCCACATCACTTCAAACAACACGGAATACAGCCAGGTTACAAAAAACAGGTTCAGCAGCATAAAAAAAATAAACATATGCTGTCCTGTCTCGGTGAAGCCCAACATCGAAACCAAAAAAGAAGTGGAAACCACAAACCACAGCACACGGATCAGCAAATCCACCGCATAGGCGCGGGCGCGGGCAAACACAGATGCCGGCCGCAGATAGATGTCCACCGCCTCCGGCGTTTCCACCTTCAGCAAAGTATCCAAACGGTGATGGGAAGAAAATTCAGACATGGGGCGCGTTTTTCGTCAACACAGTGGCAAAACAAAGCGGGCAAACGGCGTGCACTTTGCACCAAAGCCGAAGATTTGACAAGCCCGCCGCGCCCGCTGCAGGCTACCTGAAAATCCGCCCGGCCTCGCCATGCAGGCAAAACCTTAATTCGGGTAAAACCGTTTGAAAAAGCCGCGGCAACTGTGCTGTAATCGCGATCTTTACATTTCAGCCTCTACAGGACAGTTCATGAAACACACCGCCCGTCTCGGCCTGCTGGCCGCCGCCCTGCTGGCCCTGAGCGCCTGCAACCAACCAGCTTCCACCCCCACCGGCGCTTCCGCACCGGCTACCGCCTCCGCACCCGCCGCTTCCGCGCCGGCCGCCGGTTTGGATACCGATGCACAAAAAGCCAGCTACCTGATGGGCTACGAAATCGGCGCTTCCGTTCAAGAAATGAAGAAAAACGGCTTGGAAGTGGAACAAAGCGCCTTCATCACCGGCCTGAACGCCGCCTTGGCCAGCGAACCGATGGCATTCTCCGAAGAAGAAGCACTGGCCATCATGCAAAAATTCCAAGAAGACCAAATGGCCAAACTGCAAAACCGCCAGCAGGAAGCCGCCAAAGACAACGTGACCAAAGGCCAAGCCTTCCTGAATGAAAACAAAGCCAAAGAAGGCGTGAAAACCACCGCCTCCGGCCTGCAGTACAGCGTAAAAACCGAAGGCAGCGGCAAACAACCCAAAGCCACCGACACCGTAACCGTTCACTACGAAGGCCGCCTGATCGACGGCACCGTATTCGACAGCTCCATCAAACGCGGACAGCCCGCCAGCTTCGCCCTCAACCAAGTCATCAAAGGCTGGACCGAAGGCCTGCAGCTGATGAAAGAAGGCGGCGAATACACCTTCTACATCCCCGCCGAGCTGGCCTACGGCGAACAGGGCAACCCCAGCATTCCGCCTAACTCCGTATTGATTTTCGACGTACAGCTGATCAAAGTCGGCCAATAAGCCGCCCCACGCCATCAGGCTACCTGAACATTTTCAGGTAGCCTGAGACCTTTGCAAACCCCCCATCTGCGGCGCATTTCTGCGTTGTGCGTTTATGCCCTATGGGTACTGCTCGCTCACTTGCCTATCCAGATGATATGTCTTTCCCACGGGGATTCCTGGCGTTCACATTCGCTGCGCTGCTACGCCTTGAACTGCATCCACATCTGGGGGTTTTGCAAAGGTCTCAGCTTGATTCTTCATCATCTCCCCTGTTCCCGACATGAAACGCATCTTCGTTTTATATACCGGCGGCACCATCGGCATGCGGCAAACACCCAACGGCCTTACCCCCGACACCGCCCTGGTCGAAACCGCGCTGACGCCCTTCGGCCGCCACGCCCGCTTCCACTGGCACGTTTGCCAGCCGCTTATCGACAGCTCCGCCCTCTCCCCCGCACACTGGATAGAATGGCTGCAGATTCTCGAGCATGCCCTGCCCCGCTGCGACGGCATCCTGCTCTTGCACGGCACCGACACCCTGGCCTATACCGCCAACCTGTTGGCACTCGCTTTCGACAACCAACACAAACCCGTCGTTCTCACCGGCTCGCAACAGCCCTACAGCCAAACCGGCAGCGACGCCCCGCACAATCTGCACACCGCCGTGTCCACCCTCCTGCGCCCAGACGTGCACGAAACCCTGATCGCCTTCAACGGCCAACTTTTTCCCGCCGTCGGCAGCAGCAAATGCAGCACCGAAACCGCCGCCGGCTTCCATAACCCGCACTTCGGCAGCTGGCAACCCGGCCGGTCTGCCGTCTCGCTCGGCCCGCTGCCGAGGCAGTTTGATCCGAACATCTGCGTCGGCCACCACTGGCTGGTGCCCGGCTGCAACAGCGCCATGACCGCCCACAGCCTCAGCCACTTCCCGCAACAGGCCGCCGTGCTGCACAGCTACGGACACGGCAACGCCCCTGCCGACGAAGCCCTGCTCGCCGCCGTCCGCCGCTTCACCCGTGAACACCTGCTGCTCAACATCAGCCAGGTTCCGCACGGCCGTGCCGACAGCAGCTATGCCCAAAGCAGTCCGCTAACGGCCGCCGGCGCTTTGGCCGGCGGCCGCTGCAACACCGAAACCGCCACCGTGCTGATGATGCTGGCCGCCGCCAACCGCTGGCAACCGGCCGATCTGCTACAGGCCTTAGACCGGCTCGGTTTGCGCTAAGCGCTGTGGTCAGCAGGCTTGCGCAGCGGTTTTCTGAGGAATCATCCGCAGATGCCGGGTAGACTCGAAAAGGTGTTTTGACGCGCTAGAGCAATTTCGATTTAATTCATTACATACCCAGCTGATTTGAAGTAATTGGCACACTCTTGAGCCGAGAACAAATCAACCAGCTGCCCCATGCGCTGCCACAGCGCACCCACCGTGCGCTCGCCCGCCCTGCGCAGCAGCGCCTTGAACTTGGCAAACAGCTTCTCGATGGGGTTCAAATCCGGCGAGTACGGCGGCAGATAGCGAATGCTGGCGCCCACGCCTTCGATGGCTTCTCGCACGCCCGCCACTTTGTGGCTGGAGAGGTTGTCGGCAATGACGATGTCGCCAGGGCGAAGTGTCGGGCACCGAAAGGTTTTGACCCACGCCAGAAACACGGCGCCATTGATGGGGCCATCGGTCACCATGGGGGCCGTCAGTGCATCACAGCGCAAGGCGGCAATGAAGGTGCTGGTCTTCCAGTGCCCATGCGGGGCGCTGGCCACGCAGCGTTGACCGCGCGGGGCGCGCCCGCGCAGCGGCGTCATGCAGGTGCTGCTCCAGGTCTCGTCCAGAAATACCAGGCGCCTGGCATCGAGCCGGGCCTGCTGCTGTATCCAGCTCGCCCGTGCCTGCTGCACGTCTTCACGCTCCTGCTCGCTGGCGTGCAGCGTTTTTTTTGAAGCTCAGCCGCCATTTGTTGAGCTGGTGCCACAAGGCCGAGGGTTTGATGCTGATGCCATGCTCGCCCAAACGCTCGCACATTTGCACCAAGGTCAGATCGGGATCGGCCTTGATCCAGTCGCGGATCATGCCCTCTACTGGCGCCAGCCGGGAGATGCGCTTGCCGCCTTGCTGCCTGCTGCTGCGCTCGCCTTCTTTTTCGAAGCGATCACGCACCCGATATACCCACATGCGGCTGACTTCATAACGACGGGCAATGGCGCTGGGGCGCTCTCCGCGCTCCAGCGCTCCCAGTACTCGATCTCGCAGGTCTTGCGAATAGGCGCGCATCTCATGCTCCGGCTGCCAGAAAAAACCTATTATGTAACGTTTTTAGTCGAAGTTGCTCTAAGCCTATCAAACCGGCCGGCGGCATTTCCCTTATCCCGCAGAGGCGGCGCTGCGGGCAGCGGGAGGCAGGGGCCTGTTGTTGCCTATATCCGGCATGCTTGGGTAAGCAAATCGCTGAAAGCGCCTATTTATGGCGCTTTCAGCGATTTTTATTGGCTCTAGAATCATGAGTCGGCTTGCCAAACGGTCATAACAAATCCAAAAACCGATGCCAAGCCAAACCGGCCATTTGCGCAGGCTGTCGCAATATGCCGCCGGGAAAGGCGCGGTGGGCGATGGATTCAAATACCTGCCAGCGCTGCTCCCGCCCGAGAATGGCCTCGCTGCACACTTGGCCGGCCAAGCCGGTCAGCGCCACACCGTGGCCGGAAAAGCCCTGCAACAGATACAGCTCCGGCCCGATGCGGCGGAAATCGGGGGCGCGGTTCATGCTGATGTCCACCCGCCCGCCCCACACAAAATCGATGTTCACCTCGGCCAGCTGCGGAAACACTTTCAGCATGTCCTGCCTCATGCTGCGGCGCAGGGTTTCGGCGTCCGGCTCGGCCTGACGGTAGTTCACTTTGCCGCCGAACAGCAAGCGGCCATCGGCACTTTTGCGGTAATAGTCGAGCACGTAGCGGGTGTCGCAGGCGGCGATGTTGCCGGGCAGAATATCGCCGTTCCACTCGCCCAAAGGCTCGGTGGCGATCACATAAGTGCCCACCGGCAATATATAACGGCTGCGGTATTGGTCGGCCGCGGCAAAACCGAAACGGACCGGGAAGGTGTTCACCGCCAACACCACATGCTGCGCCACCACGCTGCCTTGCGGGGTTTCCACCCGCCACAGGCCTTCCTGCCGCCTCAGCTTGACGGCGGGCGTTTGCTCGAATAGCAGCGCGCCCTGCCCGGCGGCGGCTTTGGCCAGGCCGAGGGTGTAGTTGAGCGGATGCAGGTGGCCGGAATCGGTGTCGTAAAGGGCGCCGCAATAGCGGTTGCTGCCGATGTGGCGGCACACTTCGCCATGGTCCCATTCGGTATAGCCGTGATAGCCGTAGCGTTGCGCGGCGGTGTCGCGCCACTGCTGCAGGGCCGCCATGTGCTGCGGTTTCACGGCCACCGTGGCATAGCCGCGCTGCCAATCGCAGTCGATGGCGTAGCGGCGGACGCGCTGCTCGACCAAATCCACCGCTTCGCCGCTCCACTGCCACAAATCGCCCGCCCGCTCGGCACCCAGCAGCCGTTCCAGCTTGTCCATGCCGCAGGCGTAATCCTGAATCACCTGGCCGCCGTTGCGGCCGGAAGCGCCGAAGCCGATGTGTTTGGCTTCGAGCAACACGGCGCGGGTGTCGGCTTCAGCCAATGACAGCGCGGTACACACGCCGGCCAAACCGCCGCCGATGATGCAGGTGTCGGTTTCGATGTCGTCCATAAGCGGCGGATAGCGGTCGGGATAGACGCAGCTGGCGGCGTAATAGGAATCGGCGGGCTTCATGGACGTCCTCCTGAATGGCAATCTGTGGGTTTCAGGTAGCCTATCGGGCTACCTGAAAAAACACAACGCCGCACACAGCGGCGTTGCAGGCTGAATCAAGAACGGGTTTGCGCAGCGGCTTCGGCAGCCGCTTGCCGGTAGGCTTGGGCGGTTTCGCGCTCACGCTTGGTGATCTGGCGCATCATCAGATAATTGCCGGCGACCACCAAGGTGCCGACCACGGCAATCAAGATGGTGGCCAATACGTTCATCTGCGGGTCCAAACCTAAGCGGATTTTCGAAAAAATCAACTGCGGCAGGGTGGTGTAACCGGGGCCGGAAAGGAAGGAGGTAATCACCAAGTCGTCCATCGACAGGGTAACCGACAGCAGAAAGCCCGAGGCGATGGCCGGCGCAATCAGCGGTAGGGTAATCACCCAGAAAATCTTCCACGGCTTGGCGCCCAAATCTTTGGCCGCTTCTTCCAGCGACTGGTCCAACTCGGCCAGACGGGCGCGGATCACCACCGTTACATAGGCCATGCACAGCGTGGTGTGGCCCAGCCAGATGGTAAACCAGCCGCGCTCGAACTGCAGCCAGGAAACGGCTGCACCCTGCAACAGCGATTGCACTTGGTAAATCAGCATCACCACCGAGAGGCCGGTGATGATGTCGGGCATCACCATCGGCGCCGACACCATGCCGGCAAACAGAGTGCTGCCTTTGAAATGCTTGATGCGGGCCAAGGCATAGCCGGCCATGGTGCCCAGCACCACGGCGGCGAAGGCGGAAATCAGGGCGATACGCACCGAGAGCCACACCGCATCCAGAATTTCGCGGTTGGCCAACAGGCGGCCGTACCATTGGGTGGAGAAACCGCCCCACACGGTTACCAAGCGCGATTCGTTAAAAGAATACACCACCAGCATCACGAGCGGGATATACAGGAAAGCCAAACCCAACAACAGCGAGGCTTTCAAAAACAGCGATGAGAAAGACAGCCTTTTAGCCACGGCCCACTCCTTCCAACTGACGGGTTTCATAATGGTGGAACAGCGCAATCGGTACCACCAGCAGCAAGACCATGATCACGGCCAGCGCGGAAGCCAGCGGCCAGTTGTTTTGGGCGAAGAATGCCTGCCACAACACTTTGCCGATCATGAGGTTTTCCGGCCCGCCCACCAGCTCGGGAATCACAAATTCGCCCACTGCGGGAATAAACACCAGCATCGAGCCGGCGATGATGCCGCTTTTCGACAAAGGCAGCGTGATGGTGAGGAAAGATTTGATGGGGCCCGCGCCCAAATCGGCAGAGGCTTCCAATAGGCGCAAATCCATTTTCAGCAGCTGGGTGTAGAGCGGCAGAATCATAAACGGCAGATAGGTGTACACCATCACCAGATTCAGCGAGAAGGCGTTGTAAAACATATCCAAGGGCTGGCTGATGATGCCGGCCTGCAGCAGCATATTGTTGATGATGCCGTTTTGGCCGAGCAGGCCCATCCAGGCGTACACCCGCAGCAGCAGCGAAGTCCAAAACGGCAACATGATCGCCAGCAGCAGCACATTGCGCCATTTTTCGCCGGAGCGCGCAATTGCATAGGCCACCGGATAACCCACCAAAAGACAGATCAGGGTGGTGGTGAGCGCGGTCATGATGGAAGACAGATAAATCCGCACATACAGATTGCTGCCTTTTTCCTCGGTAAACGGGTTCAGCTCCAGCCACAGCGAAGACCAGAAATTGTCGAAAATATCGGCATAGTTCATGTAGCTGAGCGCCACGTTCACCCGGCCGAAATCTTCGTCCACCGTATAAAGCGGCGTATAGGGCGGAATGGCGATTGCCTGCTCGGCCACGCTGATTTTCAGCACAATGAAAAACGGGATCAGAAACAGCACCAGCAGCCACAGATAGGGAATGCCGATTACCAGCCCCTGACCGGGCTTGAACTTGGTTTTCAAATCGTTCCACTTCATGTTCAGGTAGCCTTATCGGTTAGCGGGTGAGCGGTACGGGCTGGTTGGCCGGCCAGCTCAGGTACACGGTTTCTTCCCAAGTGGGCGGGGTTTCGTTTTGCAGATACCAGCGCGAAGACGGCACCTGGCTCTTGATGATGCGGCCGCTGGGCAGGCGCACGTGGTAGATGGCAAAACTGCCCAGATAGGCGATCTCTTCCACCGTGCCGGCGGCGCGGTTGTGCTCGCCCAAGCCGGCCGGCGGCGCTTTGTGCATATTGATGTCTTCGGGACGGATGCTCACCCACACGGTTTGGTCTTCCGGGCCGGTGATGCCGTGGTTGAGCAGGATGCGGTGCTCCAATTCGCCGCAGGCAATCTCGGCGTGGTCGGCTTCGTCCACCACCACCTTGCCTTCGAAAATATTGGTTTCGCCGATGAATTCCGCGGTGAAGCGGCTGTTGGGGAAATCGTAAATTTCGCTGGGCGTGCCCACCTGCTGCAACTGGCCTTCCGACATGATCGCAATGCGGGTGGCCATGGTCATCGCCTCTTCCTGATCGTGGGTCACCATGATGCAGGTCACGCCCACTTCTTCCAGCGTGTTCACCAATTCGAGCTGGGTTTGCTGACGCAGTTTTTTGTCCAATGCGCCCAAAGGCTCGTCGAGCAGCAGCAGCTTGGGCCGTTTGGCCAGCGAACGGGCCAGCGCCACGCGCTGCTGTTGGCCACCCGACAATTGATGCGGCTTGCGCTTGGCGTATTTGCTCATCTGCACCAAGCGCAGCATTTCTTCCACCCGGGCGGCAATTTCCTCTTTCGGCATTTTGTCCTGCTTCAAGCCGAAGGCGATGTTCTGCTCCACCGTCATGTGCGGGAACAGTGCGTAGCTTTGGAACATCATATTGATGGGGCGCTCGTAAGGCGCGAGATGGGTGATGTCTTGTTCGTCGAGAATGATTTTGCCCTGAGTCGGGGTTTCCATGCCGGCCAGCATGCGCAGTAGCGTAGATTTGCCGCTGCCCGAGCTGCCCAACAACGCAAAAATTTCATGCTTGTCGATACTCAAATCCACGTGATCGACCGCGTATTGGTCGCCAAAGGTTTTCACCAAGCCCTGAATCTGCAGATACGGGGCGGCTTGGGTAGCACCGGAATGTTTTTCGGTCATGGTGGCATGGGCTCCATTGTGGGTGAAGTCGGTGAACGCAAACAGCAAACGGCGGCACGTTCCGCCTTTACATTGCATAACAAAGAAGGGATTGTATTAGAGCCGCCCCCTCAGGGCAATGCCCAGAAGCCATCTGACTGCTTTTTTCTGCCGCTCCAGCAGCTCATTCCGCCCAGGCATGGACATTAAATGACCGAAATCCGCCCTTGCGGCAATGACATCTCTTTTCAGGTAGCCCGAATACCGCGCCCGACAAGGCGGCTGCATCCCAAGCACCTTAGTGATACCATGCCGCCTTTCTTCATCTCATTCCCCCACGCCCATGACCGCCAAACACATTCTGCTCGGCATCAGCGGCGGCATCGCCGCCTACAAATCCTGCGAACTCGTGCGCCTGCTGAAAAAACAGGGCCACACCGTCAGCGTGGCCATGAGCCGCGCCGCAGCCGAATTCGTTTCTCCGCTCACCTTCCAGGCCTTGAGCGGCCAACCCGTGCTCACCGACACCCACGACAACCGCCACGAAGGCAACGGCATGGCCCACATCAACCTCAGCCGCCGCGCCGACCTGATGCTGATCGCGCCGGCCAGCGCCAATACCCTGGCCAAAATCGCCCACGGCATTGCCGACAATCTGCTGACCAATTTGGCCGCCGCCCGCAACTGCCCGCTGGCGGTCGCTCCCGCCATGAACGTGGAAATGTGGCACAACCCGGCCAACCAAAGAAACATCGCCCGGCTGCAACAAGACGGCATCACCGTGATCCAACCGCAATACGGCGAACAGGCTTGCGGCGAAACCGGCGTGGGCCGTATGCCCGAGGCGGCCGAACTGGCCGAGCTGATTCCCGATCTGTGGACGCCGAAAACCCTGGCCGGCAAGCGCGTGTTGCTGACCGCCGGCGCCACCTTCGAAGCCATCGACCCCGTGCGCGGCATCACCAACCTCTCCAGCGGCCAAATGGGCGTGGCACTGGCCCGCGCCTGCCGCGCCGCCGGCGCCGAAGTTACCCTGATACACGGCCAGCTTCAGGTAGCCTTACCCGCCGGCTTGGCCGAAACCGTGCGCGCCGACAGCGCCGACGACATGTTTGCCGCCGTGCACCAACGGATTGCCGGCTGCGACGTCTTCATCAGCGTGGCCGCAGTGGCCGACTATAAGGTCGGCAACCGCAGCGCGCAAAAACTGAAAAAAGACGGCTCCGGCCGGCCGCCGGTGATCGAGCTGACCGAAAACCCCGACATTCTGGCCAGCGTGGCCGCCCTGCCCCACGCCCCCTACTGCGTCGGCTTTGCCGCCGAAAGCGAACGCGTGGTGGAATACGCACGCGCCAAACGGCTGAAAAAAGGCATCCCGCTGATTATCGCCAACCAAGTGGCCCAAACCATGGGCAAAACCGTCAACCAAGTGACCCTCATCAGCGAACATCGGGAAACCGCCCTGCCCGAAATGAGCAAGCCCGACACCGCCGCCGCCATTGTGGCCGAACTGGGCAAGCTGTTGCCTTAGTCCGCCGCCGATAAAGGGGATAAAAAAACCGCAGGCTACCTGAAACCTTTCAGGTAGCCTGCGGGCCTATTGGCGATGGCTAAAGCGGCAAATTAATCCTCGCCGGCAAAAGACAACAGAATGTTGAGCAAGCTGCTGAAGATGTTGTAAATGGCCACAAACAAAGTCAGCGCCGCGCTGATGTGGCTGTCTTCGCCGCCTTCAATCACCATGCGTACCTGCAGCATGATCAAAGCCGAGCTCACCAGCACAAACAAAGCGGATACGGTCAGCGCCAGTGCCGGCACTTGCACGAAGAAACCGGCCACCATGGCAATGACGGCCACCACAAAGCCGATGGTCACAAAACGGGCCAGGCTGCTGGTTTGGATGGCGGAAGTTTTCGCCAGCGCCGCCATGGTCAGGAACACGGCCGCGGTCATCACGGCGGCGATGCCCACCAACTCGATGCCGTTGCTCAAAGCGAGGCTGTAGTTGAGAATCGGGCCGAGGGTAAAGCCCAGACCGAAGGTGAGCACCATCAGCAGGGCAGCGCCCACATTGCTGTAACGGTTTTTCTCAATCAGAAAACTCATGCCGTAGAAGAAAGCAAAGAAAACAGCCAAGGCAATCCAGCGGTTGCCGACAAAGCTGTAAATGCTCAGGCCGGTGCTCATGGCGGTAAACGCGCCGGCGGCGGCAGGAATGAAAGACAAACCGAGCAGACCGTAGGTTTTGCGCAGCACGGTGTTTTGTGCGGAAACACTGCGGCCGGCTTCGGTGTAGTCGTAAGCATTACGCGGTTGCATAAAGGCTCCTTTTAATATGTGGTTACAGAGTTATTGGAATGAAACAGTTTTGATGAGAGCAAGCTCTAAACAGGGATGGGATTGTAACAGCAAATCCGCCACTTGCGTGAAAAACCGCAACAGACCGGCAAATGGTGGCGCTTGCGCTTTTTGCAAGCCGCCCGTGTTGTTTTTTCAGGTAGCCTCCCGGCCGGCAATGGCGCATAATCCGCGCTTTGCCAGCCTTCGGAACCGCCATGTCCGCCCCTCTTTACGCCGTTTTCGGCAACCCCGTTGCCCACAGCCGCTCGCCGCTGATCCACCAAATGTTTGCCCGTCAGGAAGGCACCGCCATCCGTTACGAACGCATTCTGGCCGAACCCGGTGCGTTCGGGCAGGCCGCCGCCGACTTTTTTGCCACCGGCGGGCAGGGCGCAAACGTTACCGTGCCGTTCAAAACCGATGCCTGCCATTGGGCCGACAGCCTTTCCGAACGCGCCCGCGCCGCCGGCGCGGTCAATACCCTGATCAAACAGGCCGACGGCCGCATCACGGGCGACAATACCGACGGCGCCGGCCTGTTGCGCGACATCACTGCCAATCTTCAGGTAGCCTTGGCCGGCAAACGCCTACTGCTGCTCGGCGCGGGCGGCGCCGCCCGCGGCGTGATGCTGCCGCTGCTGCAGGCCGGCCCGGCTTCGCTGACGGTGGCCAACCGCACCGCCGGCAAAGCGCAGGAATTGGCCGAAGCGTTCGGTGCCCAAGCCTGCCCACTGGCCGACCTGCCCGCCGGCGGCTTCGACGTGGTGATCAACGCCACTTCCGGCGGCCTCAGCGGCGAGCTGCCGGCAATTGCCCCCGCCGTACTGTCGGCCTGCGAGCTGGCTTACGACATGGTGTACGCCGCCGAACCCACCGCCTTTCTGCGCTTCGCCGGACAGGCCGGTGCCCGCCGCGGCGCCGACGGCTTGGGCATGCTGGTGGAACAGGCCGCCGAATCTTACTATCTGTGGCGCGGCTTCCGCCCCGACACCGCCCCCGTACTGGCCGCCATGCGGGCGAATCCATAGGGCTGTTGACTATCCGAAATCAATAAAAATGCCGCTGCTCAGGGAGGAAGCAGCGGCGAAGGGGAAAATGTCTGTCCTTGCAATGGGAAGCAAAGCAAACGTAGAGCATTATACTGTAAACCAAACGTTAACTCATTGCTGGCAGAAAGTTTTTAATCGAAATAACTCTTTGTTAAACATATATTATTTTTAAAAGACAAAATTTTACCAAAACAAAACAAAACAAAACAAAACAAAACAAAACAAAACAAAACAAAACAAAACAAATTTTTACATTTTAGTGATGCTAAACACTTCTTGGCGGCATACACAGCCGCCTTTTTAATCGCTCCCTCTTGCCCGGTTTTCATGGAATTGCGCCTGCCAATCGGCAAATTTGCCCTGCTCGATGGCCTCGCGCATTTCTTCCATGATCACTTGGTAGAAATGCAGATTGTGGATGGTGTTCAATTGCGCACCCAAGATTTCACCGGCTTTGTGCAGATGGTAAAGATAGGCGCGGCTGAAGTTTCGGCAGGTGTAGCAGCTGCAGCTTTCGTCCAGCGGGCGGGTGTCGTGCTTGTGCTTGGCGTTTTTGATTTTGATGTCGCCGAAGCGGGTAAACAGCCAGCCGTTGCGGGCGTTGCGGGTGGGCATGACGCAGTCGAACATATCGATGCCGTGCGCCACGCCGTACACTAAATCTTCGGGCGTACCCACGCCCATCAGGTAGTGCGGTTTATGCTCGGGCAAAATCGGGCCGACCGCGCGCAACATGCGGTACATCTCGGGCTTGGGTTCGCCCACAGAAAGGCCGCCGATGGCCAAGCCGGGGAAATCCAACTCTTCCAAACCGCGCAAAGACTCTTCGCGCAAGTCTTCATACATCGCGCCCTGCACGATGCCGAACAGGGCATTGGGGTTGTTCAAATCTTCAAACGCTTTTTTAGAACGCTCCGCCCAGCGCAGGCTCATTTGCAGCGATTGTCTCGCCTGCTCGTGCGTGGCTTCGCCGGGCGTGCATTCGTCGAGCTGCATGGCGATGTCGGAATTGAGCACGGTTTGGATTTTCATCGAGATTTCGGGCGACAGAAACAGTTTGTCGCCGTTGATCGGGCTTTTGAAGGTGCAGCCCTCTTCGGTGAGCTGACGCATATCGGACAGCGAAAACACCTGAAAACCGCCCGAATCGGTGAGAATCGGCTTGTTCCAGCCGATAAATTGATGCAGACCGCCGAATTGTTCGATCACGTCCAAACCCGGGCGCAACCACAAGTGATAGGTGTTGCCCAAGATAATCTGCGCTTGGATGTCGTGCAGATTCTGCGGCGTCATCGCCTTCACCGAGCCGTAGGTACCCACCGGCATAAATACCGGCGTCTCGATGCTGCCGTGGTTGAGCGTGAGCGTGCCCCGGCGGGCGTGGCCGTCTTTTTTGTGCAGGGTAAATTGAAGCATGGCGGGCGGTTCTTTACGGAAACAAGGCGGCGGATTATAGCGGATTTTGCCGCACCGCGTTTTCAGGTAGCCTGCAGCGGGACACAAACCGCCGCTGTTCAGATAAAGCCCGGCATTTAGGGGCTGTCTGCCCTCCTCTGCGCCTGACGGCGGCGGTATTGCCAAGGCGCTTGCGGACGCGGGCGCTGCCACAAACCGCTGCGCTGCCATCTGGCTTCCTGCTCTGCGGCGGCATAGCGGGCATATTGCTCGGGTGGCTGCCGTCGGGCGGCGCGGCGGCGGTCGTGCCAGGCACAGCCTTCCGCAATCTGGCGCAGATTGGCATCGTCCCCGCCTTGCCAAATGCGTGCCACCTCGCGGCCGTAGCGGTCTTGCGCCACCACTTCGAAGCGCACCTGCCGGTAAAGCAAATGGCCGGCCAAACGGTCGCGGCAGGCACGGCCTTCGGCTTGCTTGATTTCGGGGGCGTCGATGTCGGCCAGGCGGATTTTGCGTCGGCGGCCGTCGGCATCGCGAAGGTGCAGCGTGTCGCCGTCCCACACCCGCACCACCTCGCCCTGTTCCGCCGCCTGCGCCCATACCGGCAGGCAGCAGCAGAGCAGCAAAGCGGCTTTCAGGTAGCCTGAAAGGAAGGGCAGCATCTTCATCGGCTTTCCCTCAGAAGCTGTTCATCATGTTCGTGCGCAACGGTTTTCAATGCACAACCTCAGGGCAAGGCGGAAATAGGCTCAAGAGATTAACCGGACACCCCGCAAGGAAAATTTGGGACCGGCCCGCTCAATTTTGGCGCACCAGATTGTCGCCGTCGCTCGGATGCAGGCGGGCAAACACCCAGCTGGCGCAAAACGTGATGCCGCCGATCAACAGAAAGGTGAGGCGGAACGCAATATGGATGCCCGCATCCGCCGGCAAACGGCTGCCGATCACATTCAACAACAAAGCGCCCAAGGCAATGCCGAAACCGATGGCCAACTGTTGGTTTACCGCCATCAGGCTGCTGCCGCTGCCGGCCTGCTGCGGGCGCAAATCGGCAATGGTCAGCGTGTTCATGGCCGAATACTGCAGCGAATTGCACATGCCCAGCGCAAACAGCAGCGGCACCAGCAGCCACAGCGGCGTTTGGGCGGTGGGCAGCGCCAAGGCCATAATCATCAGTCCGATCAGGCGCGTATTCCACACCAGCACCGCCCGGTAGCCGAAGCGGCGGATAAAGGCCTGGATAAACGGCTTGCTCACCAAGGCCGCCAAGGCCACCGGCGCCAGCAGCCAACCCGCCACGCTGGCGCTGCGGCCGAAGGCTACCTGTAACAGCAAAGGCAGCAGAAACGGCACCGCCGCCATGCCCAAGCGGCAAAACAAATTGCCCAAAATACCCAAACGAAAGGTGCGTACCAACCGAAGCTGCAAGGGATACAGCGCCTGTTCCCCGCCTTCGCGTGCGTGCTGCCAATACAGCCACAAAACCACTCCCCCGAAAACCGCACAGCACACGGCAAACGGCCCGCGCTGCGGATGGGTGAGCAGTTCCACCGCCAGGCTCAAACTCACCGCGCCGCTGCCGAACAGCAGAAACCCGTGCACATCGAAACGCGGTACCTGCCCGTTGGGCGCGTAAAAATCCGGCATCAGGCGGCTGATCATCCACAAGCCCGCCAGCCCCACCGGCACATTGATCAAAAAAATCCAATGCCAGCTGGCATAGTCCACCAGATAGCCGCCCACCAGCGGGCCTAAAATCGGCCCCAGCAAGGCAGGCATGATGACGAAATTCATCACCCCCAAGAGGCGGGTTTTGTCGTAACTGCGCAGCATCACCAGGCGCGGCACCGGTGCCAGCATCGCCCCGCCCATGCCTTGCACCACCCGCGCCGCCACCAACAGGTTGAGACTGGGCGCAGCGGCGCAGAGCAGCGAGCCGACCACAAACAGCAGCATGGCGGCGGCAAACACTTTTTTGGTGCCGTAGCGGTCGCACAAATAACCGCTCATCGGCATCAGCAAGGCCAGCGTCAGCGCATAAGACACCACCGCCGACTGCATCCGCAACGGCGATTCGTCGAGATCGGCCGCCATGGCGGGGAGCGCGGTATTGAGAATGGTGGCGTCCAGCATCTGCATAAAGATGGACACCGCCAGCAAAATCGGCAACCAACGCGAGGGCGGGGCAAGGGGAGCGGTCATAAAGAAAAGAGAGAGGGACGGGCGGGAAAACGAAACGGCGGCAGTCAGGGCAAAACAAATATTTTCAGAATGTTTTCAGGTAGCCGATTGCCCTTCTTTCGCCACCATCCAGCCGACGCCGCGGATGTTTTTGATGTGTTCTTTGCCGATTTTTTTACGCAGGGCGTGGATCAGGTAATCGATGGCATTGCTTTCCACCTCTTCGCCCCAGCCGTAAATCTTGTCTTCCAAATCGCTGCGCGAATGAATGGTGCCGGGGCGCATCAGCAGGGCCTGCAGCACGGCAAATTCTTTATTGCTCAACAACACGGCATCCGGCCGGCCGAGAATGCACACCTGATAAGTGGCCGGGTCCAGCGTGAGCACGCCGTTGCCGGGCTGCCGCGCCGTTTGGCCGCCGTGGCGGCGCAATACCGCACGGATGCGGGCCAGCAGTTCGGCCATATCGAAAGGTTTCACAATGTAATCGTCGGCGCCGCCGTCCAAGCCGGCCAGGCGGCTGCCCAAATCGTCGCGCGCCGTCACAATCAGCACCGGCACCGGGTTGCGCCCGCCGCGAACAGCCTGCAGCACCTGCAGGCCGTCCTGCCCCGGCAGACCCAAATCCAGCAGCATCAAATCATAAGGCTGGCCGGCCAGCGCCGCCACTGCCTCCGTGCCGCTTGCCACCCGGTCCACCACATAGCCGGCATCCTGCAGGCTACCTGAAACCGCCTCCGCAATCATGCGGTCGTCTTCCGCCAACAACAAACGCACGGCCTGCTCCTTATAAAGGATACCGCATTAAAACCACAAGGGTTTGTAACGCGCCAGATAATAAATGACGGCCAAGCACAACATGGCCAACACATAGCCGGCATTCGATTTGGCCGAACGCGGCGGGTTTTTAATGCAGAGAAAACCGAAACCGATATACACCAATACCAAGACCAACTTCACGCCCAGCCACACCGCATTGCCGAACGGCACCCAGCCGGCGGCCAACATCAGCAGTAGGCCGGTGAGCAGCAGCAGGGTGTCGTTCACATGCGGCAAAATCCGCAGTGCTTTGGGCAGCGGCCGCTGCGGCCGGAAAAAGCGCAGCCAGAAACGCAAATTAAACAGCAACGCCGTGATGACGACAAACAATAAATGGCTGTGTTTGGCCGCTACATACATCATGATTCCTACTCCTGATTGTTTTTGAGGCTACCTGAAAGCAGCCCGCTTGTGCCGGATAAACGGTTTTGGCTCTGTCGGCAGCGCAACGGCATGCTTGAGGAAGCGGTTTCGCGCTAAAAACCGCGTATGCCGCACGAAATGGGCGCCAAACAGCCGGACACCCGGCCAACATCGGCAATACCGCAGGCATGATTTTTCAGCGCCCATACCGCCGTAACGCGCCTGATGCCACGCCCTAAGTGTCAAGCGACCGCAAGGTCGCCGGATGCGCCGCCGCCAGTTTTTCCACCGCCAACAGATACGGCGGTCGGTTGCGGCGGTTGAGAAAGCCGTAATGCAGCACCGCATACGCCTGCTGCGGCAACGCCGACAGCCATTGCCGCACCGCCTCCGCCTCGCGGGCGCCTTCTTCGTGACCGGGATACAGCGCCACGGTCAGCAAACCGCTGGGCTTCAGCACCGCCAAGGCCTGTGCCACGGCCTGCAGGGTGGTGTCGGTTTGGGTGGTGCGGCTTTTGTCGCCGCCGGGCAGATAGCCGCAGTTGAAAACGGCCACATCGGCCGGCCGCGCCACATAATCAGCCAAGGTCTGGTGGCCTGCCTCAACCAGACAAACCCGCCCGTCGTCCAGCCCCGCGGCCTGCAAACGCGCCCGGGTGGCTTCTAAAGCCGCGGCCTGCACATCAAACGCATATACCAAGCCGTTTGTCCCAGCCAATTGCGCCAAACGCAGCGTATCGTGGCCGTTGCCGGCGGTGGCATCCACCGCACAGCCGCCTTCCGGCAGCCAAGCCGCCCACAGGCGGTGGGCAAAAGGGAGGATATTGTCTAAACGGGTCATGGTGTATTTAGGCGGATTGGGCAGCGGCTGAGGCTACCTGAAAAACAAACGGTCAAAATGGCGGCTTCATCAGATAGCGGCCGGGCATCATACAGCACCGGCCGGAACCGTCTTCTATTGCAAAGGTCTCAGGCCGACTTGTTGCTGCGCCGGGCTCTAGATGCCCATACCCAAACCCAAACGCAGAGCAATACGAACAATCATCTTCCTATCGGTTTCCTTGATGCCTTTTGCCTTACCACCCAAGCATCTTCATGAGCATTGGCTTTTATCTGACTCTGATAAGGACAGGAAAGTTACAATGAGAGTATTGGACTTCACAAGAACGACCATCTGATTGACATTTTCGCATCGCCTCACTCACTGCTTGTCTAGCTGTCTCTCCTCCCACTATCCCCGTAATTCCATTACCGTGAACAACAGCTAGACAGCCATTTGTAATTGAACCAACTATCTTGCAATTTCTCGTCCCACAGCGCTGCAAGGCATTTCTACGAGCAGCCTGAATGCTGTCCTCATCTTCTGATGTACCAGAGCGACCTGCTTCAAAATCAGCAGCCAATGCACCATATTTATTTTGCCAGACCTCCCTAGGCTGGACTGGTGCAGTATCACCATCATAACCGGGATGACTGGGGTTGCTGCGTCGGTGGATTTCCTGTATTGCCGCCCCTGCCGGTTGTTGCGCCAGCGCGACATTGGATAAAAACAGCAATACGGCACAGGTAAAAATACGAATCACCGCTTTCATGTCCCTCTCCTTTTTTATGTTTTATGTCGGTTTCCTTAGATCCAATCACGGCAACAGGCCGGCACATCCGGCCGCCAACCGTGCAGGCTGCCTGCAGGCAGTGCATTATAAGCCATCCGTGCGCCTGCCCGCATCCCGCTATATAATCGCCTCCCCGCCATCCCCCATACCCGCCATGCAAACCGCTACCCTGCTTTCCCTTGCCGCCGTCGGCTTTCTCGGCGGCGGCCACTGCGCCGGCATGTGCGGCAGCCTCAGCAGCGCCTTCGCCCTGCAATTGCCGCCGCATCTGCCGCGCTGGCGGCTGATTTTGCTGACGAATATCGGCCGCATCGGCAGCTATGTGCTGATCGGCATGCTGCTCGGCGGCCTCGGTCAATTCGGTATTTCGCTCGACCACACCCGCAGCCTGCAAACAGTCCTGTTTGCCGCCGCTAATGTGCTGCTGCTCTTGCTGGGCCTGTATTTGGCCGGCCTCAACCACGCCGCTGTGCACATCGAACGCCTGGGCCGCCCCGTTTGGCGGCGGCTCAACCCGCTGCTCAACCGCCTACTGCCCATCAAAAGCCATGCCGGCTGCCTGGCTGTCGGCATCCTGTGGGGCTGGCTGCCCTGCGGCTTGGTGTACAGCGCCTCGCTCTACGCCTTGGGCAGCGGCCATCTGATCGACGGCGGCTTGCTGATGCTGGCTTTCGGCTTGGGCACGCTGCCCAATCTGCTGCTGATGGGCTGGTTTGCCGGCCAATTGCGCTCCTTGTTGCAAAACCGCCTGTTCCGTTTAGGCGCCGGTTTGTGCGTGGCCGCTTGGGCGCTGTGGCAGCTCTACACTGCCTTTGCGCCATGGCAGGCCTGACTCCGGCACCCCTTCTCGTTTTTATGCGCAACACGGATTCCCCTCTTCCCGCCCGACGGCGTGGACGGGTCAGAAAACATGCCGCTATAATCGGCAACAAGCTGCACGACAGCCGAAAATCAATAACAATATCTGTGTGGGAAAATCATGATGTATGCTCTGCTTCTGATCTTGCTGCTGCTCGTCTTGCTGCTGCTCGTCTTGCTGTTTCTCTACTCCCGCCAACTGCGCCGGCAAAAATGGCAGGATGAAACGGATGAATGCCGTTTTTTCAATCAAGTTTACGGGAAAGACCCCAAAGAACCTCCGCCCCAATCGTAATCTTGGCCCGAAATCAACAGCCGCCAAGCCTCACAAGGCATGGCGGCTGCGGATGCTGTTTAACAAATGGGCGGCCGGTATGAGCAAGGTGAGACCTTTGCAAAACCCCCAGATGTGGATGCAGTTCAAGGCGTAGCAGCGCAGCGAACGTAAACGCCAAGAATCCCCGTGGGACAGACATATCACATAGATAGGCAAGTGAGCGAGCAGTACCCATAGGGCATAAACGCACAACGCAGAAATGCGCCGCAGATGGCGGTTTTGCAAAGGTCTCAAGGTGTGCCTGCACGCCCTGCCGTGACCTTACTCGGCAATCTTGAGCAAATGGCCCAGCTTTTCGGCCTTGGTATTCAGGTAGCCTTCATTCTCCGGATTCACCCCCACCTGCAGCGGCACCCGCTCCACCACATTAATCCCGTTGCGGCGCATGGTGGCCAGCTTTTCCGGATTGTTGGTCAGCAGGCGCACTTCTTCTACGCCGAGGTGGCGGTAAATATCGCGGGCCAGGGTGAAATCGCGCGCATCAATCGGCAGCCCCAAAGCCAAATTGGCTTCCACCGTATCCATGCCGGCATCCTGCAGCTTGTAGGCGCGGATTTTATTGATCAAGCCGATGCCGCGCCCTTCCTGACGCAGATACACAATCACCCCCCGTCCTTCGGCCTGCACCGCCCGCATCGCGGCCTGCAGTTGGGGGCCGCAGTCGCATTTCTGCGAAAACAGCGCATCGCCGGTCAGGCATTCGGAATGGATGCGCGACAATACCGGCCCGCCTTGCGCCACATCGCCCATGACCAAAGCCACATGCTCCTGCCCGCTCGCGATTTCTTCAAAACCGTGCAGCGAAAACAGGCCGTATTCGGTAGGCAAGCGGCAGGCGGCAACAAAGCGCAGGCCTTGTGTGTGTGTGTCGGAGTGATTCATTCTGTTTCTTGTGCTGAAGTTGCGGGCGACGATAATCCGGCCAAAGGCTCGGCCAAGGCCAGCGCCAAACCGCTCCAATGGCTGAGGGCCTGGTCGTCAAAACCCGAGAGACGACGGCTTTCCAAATACACGACGCCCAACACCCGCCCGCTGCTTTGGCACACGGGCACGGCCAGTTGGCTGCCGTCTTGATGTCTGGCACCGGCCAAATCGCCGCTGCGCAGCCAAGCAGCCACGTCGTCGATTTGGTTCAGCCAGCCGGTTTGCGCACTGCGCGCCGCCAAATGGCGGACGGCCTCTGCGGCCAAATCCTGCTCGGCCGCCACCACGTCTTCCGCCTCTTCACCCCGGCTGCACAAGCGCACCAATTTGTCCGGTGCCGCCAGCCAATAAACCGCAGCCAGGCTGGCCGGCGCGGCCTCGTGGAAAGAATCCAGCGCCATAAACACGCGGCGCAACAAATCGGTGTGCTCGGGCGTTTCCGGCAAATGCTCGGTCAAACCGGCATCGGCGTGCCGATACCACAGCAGCTGCGGTTCAATCGAGGCCTGGCCGCCCGCCATCACGGTTTGGGCGGTCAGCAAGGCTACCTGAACGGCTTCCAGCGGCAGCTTCAGGCCCTGAGTGCGTAGATAATCGCGGATCAAAACGGCTGACATAGACAATTTCCGTTACAAAAGCGGCGGCTTCACAGCGGGCGGCCGCCTGACTGGCCGATGGCGGGCAATCGCAGCAACAAACGTTGTTGCTTTCAGGTAGCCTGCAAGCGGCAATACTCTCTGACAACCGCCCTATTCCGTTTACTTCACTTCGCTGCGGTTGCTCAATACTTGGTCGATCAGGCCGTATTGTTTGGCTTCATCGGCCGACATAAAGTGGTCGCGGTCGGTGTCGCGCTCCAGCTCTTCCAAGGTGCGGCCGCAGTGTTGCGCCATCAATTCGTTCAACTTGGCTTTCAGCTTGAGCAGCTCTTTGGCATGGATTTCGATGTCGGAAGCCTGACCGCCCAAGCCGCCGCTGATCAACGGCTGGTGGATCATGATGCGGCTGTTGGGCAGGGCGAAACGCTTGCCTTTGGCACCGGCCGACAACAAAAACGCGCCCATGCTGGCCGCCTGGCCTAGGCACAAAGTAGACACGTCAGGCTTGATGAAATTCATGGTGTCGTAAATCGACATGCCGGCAGTCACCGAGCCGCCGGGGCTGTTGATGTAGAGGAAAATTTCCTTATCCGGGTTTTCGCTTTCCAAAAACAGCAGCTGCGCCACCACCAGATTGGCGGTTTGGTCGTTGACCGGGCCGACCAGAAAAATAATGCGCTCTTTGAGCAGGCGCGAATAAATATCGAAGGCGCGCTCGCCGCGGCCGCTCTGCTCGATGACGGTGGGCACCAGATAGCTATTGGTGATTTCGGGCAACATAATGGGCTTCTCCATAATGGTTAAAAACCTGTCACCCTCTTCTGTTCGACAGCCGTGCGGATTCGGCAACGCTGCACAGAAGATGGTGAGCAGGTTGTGAGGCTACCTGAAAACGAGACGCGCGGATTTCTGCGCAGCAAAAGATTTTAGGTAGCCCGATTCGGGACGGCTGCTTAAGCCTGCTGGCCCATCACCTCGTCGAAAGCCAAAGCCTTTTCGTTCACTTTGGCCTGCTCCAACACATACTTCACCACATTGACTTCTACGGCCAAAGAAGTGGGGCCTTGCAGGCGGCTGCGGTCGGCAAAATACCATTCCACCACTTCTTGCGGGTCTTCGTAGCTTTCGGAGAAATCAGCCACCACTGCTTTGATCTGCTCCTCGCTGGGTTCCAGCTTCTGGCTGCTCACCAGCTCGGCCAAAATCAGGCCCAAGGCCACGCGGCGCTCGGCCTGCTCGTTGAACATATCGGCCGGCAGATCCAGGTTTTTGGTGTCCATGCCTTGGTTGGCAAAGTTTTGACGCATATCGTCGGCCAAGCGGGCGGCCTCTTCGCGCACCAACACTTTGGGCACTTCGATTTCGGTCACGTCCAGCAGTGCCTGCATCACGTTTTCTTTGGTTTGGTTTTCTACGCGGCGGCTCACTTCGCGCTGCACGTTTTTCTTCACTTCTTCGCGCATTTTGACCACGTCGCCGTCGGCGATGCCCAAAGATTTGGCGAATTGCTCGTCAACCGGCGGCAATTCGGCTTCGGCCACGTTTTTCAGGGTGATCACGAATACCGCGGTTTTACCGGCCACATCGGCGCCGTGGTAGTCTTCGGGGAAGTTCACTTCCACTTCTTTCACATCATTCTCTTTCATGCCCAAAATGCCGGACTCGAATTCCGGCAGCATGCGGCCTTGGCCAAGAATGAAGGGGTAGTTTTGCGAAGAACCGCCGTCAAAAGGCACGCCGTCGATTTTGCCGGCAAAATCGATGATCACGCGGTCGCCGTCGCGCGCTTCGCGCTCCACGCGGTTGAAGCGGGTGCGCTGCTGGCGCAGGATGTCGATGGTTTTTTCCACTTCGGCTTCGCCCACTTCGGTGGTAACTTTTTCGATTTCTTTGCCGCTCAAATCGCCCAGCTTAACTTCGGGGAACACTTCGAAAGTGGCGGCCACTTTAAAGCTTTTCTCGTCGTCTTGCTGTTCCAAAGCGTCAAACGCCAGCAGGCCGGCCAGTTTGATGCCTTCTTCGGAAACGGTTTGCGCAAATTTTTGGCGCAGTTGTTCGTTCAACACTTCATCGCGGATACCGGCACCGTACATGGACTCGATCATACGCAGCGGCGCTTTGCCCGGACGGAAGCCGTCCACGCGGGCGCGGCGTTGGGTGGCTTGCAGTTTTTTCTGTACGGCGGCTTCTACGTCGCTCCATGCCAAATCCAGCACCAGCTTGCGCTCGAGACCTTCCAATTTTTCTACGGTGATACTCATGGTTAATCCTTAATGAAATGAAAGATTCCGCCGGGGCTGCGCCCGTACGGGAGATTCAGTTGGCCGCCGATCTCGGCCGGCGGCAAAAAATGAAAAGCGCGAGTGTACCACACTTTCGCGTTTTGTCGTGGCCGGGCAAACGGCAGACCGCCCTGAGGTTTCAGGTAGCTTGCCGTAGGCCTTAACCGGCGGAGCCTACGCCGCCAGTTCCACCAACAAAGTGCGCATCGCCGACCAAGCATCGCCCTCTTCCGCACCTTTGATCATGCGGTCAATCGCCGCGCATTGCTGCAGGGCGGCCACCAGGCGGGCGGGGGCAATGCGGCGCACCGCCTGCGGAGCCAACTGCTGTTTGCTGCCCCACAAGCGCAGGCTGTTGCGCACCTGTGCCACGGTTTGCCCTTGCTTGAAGGCGGCAGCCAAACGAATCAGGGTGCGCACGTCTTCCGCCACCGACCACAACAGCAACACCGGCTCTTCGCCTTCCGCCTGCAGCCCTTCGAGCAGGCGCAACACGCGCTCGGCCTCGCCCGACATCCAAGCCTCGGTGAGCTGGAAGGCATCGAAGCGGGCCACATCGGCCACCGTGCGCTCGGTTTCCTCGGCAGTGAGCAAATGCCCGGCCGGATAAAGTAAGGCTAGTTTGTCCACCTCCTGTTTGGCGGCCAACAAATTGCCCTCTACCTTGGCGGCAAACAAGGCCAACGCTTCGTTTTCGATAGCCAAACCGGCCTGCCGCAAACGGCCGCGCAACCAAGCCGGCAAAGCGTTGCCGGCCACGGGCTTGGCTTCCGCCACGGTGCCCGCTTTGGCCAGCGCGGTAAACCATTTGCTTTGCAGCTGCGCCCGCTCCAGCTTGGGCAGCATCACAAGCAGCACCGTATCCGGCGGCAGATCGGCGGCCAGCCGCTCCAAAGCCTCGCCGCCGGGTTTGCCCGGCTTGCCGTTGGGGATGTGTACCTCAATCAGTTTCAAATCGGCAAACAGACCCATGCTGCCGGCCGAGGCCAACAGTTCCTGCCAATCGAATCCGCTGTCGGCGGTATAGACTTCGCGGTTCAGGTAGCCCTGCGCCTTGGCGGCGGCCCGCAAAGCATCCAGCGCCTCCACCCGCAGCAAATCTTCTTCGCCGTGAATCACATACAGCGGATGCAGCGGCGCGGCCAAGCTTTCTTCCAGACGGCTAATGTCCAAAGCAGCCATTATTCGGCTTTCAGGTAGCCCAAACGGCGCACCAGCTGCTCGGCGGCATCCACCCGCATTTCCGCCCACAACAGCGCTTCTTCTTCCTGTTTGCCCAAAATATCGCGGTCGTGATAGTCCAATGGGCGGCGCACGGTCACATCCAACGGGTGCACGGTCTCGCGGCCTTCAAAACGCACTTCCGCCTTCACCCGCAACACCAGCATATATTCCTTCACCGTGCCGGACAAATTGATGCTGTGGATATCACGCCGCGTTTGTACATCTTTCACTTGCAGCAGCGCACCGGCAAACGCATTGTCCACCCGCGCATGGCGGCGCAGCAGCTCGGTTTCCAACACCTGCTGCATGGCCCCGCCCTGCACCGCCCACACGCGCTGCGACAGCTCGGCCGACACCGCCGGATCGCTACCGGCCAAGCGGAAACCGCAAGCGGAAAGCAATACCGCCAAGGCCAGAGGAATGTATTTGTTCATTTCGGATTCGTCCTTCCATTGTGTGCCGCATAGAATCAGGCTGAGACCTTTGCAAAATCCCCAGATGTGGATGCAGTTCAAGGCGTAGCAGCGCAGCGAACGTGAACGCAGGAATCCCCGTGGGACAGACATATCATATAGATAGGCAAGTGAGCGAGCAGTACCCATAGGGCATAAACGCACAACGCAGAAATGCGCCGCAGATGGGGGTTTTGCAAAGGTCTCAGGCTACCTGAAAGCAGCTTTCAGGTAGCCTAATGGCTCGGCTCCGTCTCTGCAAGCCGATTTTGCTCAAGCCAGTTTCGCTTTCAGCAATTCCTGCACCTGTTGCGGATTGGCTTTGCCTTTGCTGGCTTTCATCACTTGACCCACCAGCGCGTTAAAGGCTTTTTCTTTACCGGCTTTGAATTCTTCCACCGATTTGGCGTTGTTGGCCAACACTTCGTCGATGATTTTTTCAATCGCGCCGGTGTCGGTCATCTGTTTCAAACCGTCGCGTTCGATAATGGCTTCAGCATCCAAATCGCTGCCCCACATCGCTTCAAACACCTGTTTGGCGAGTTTGTTGCTTAAGGTGCCGTCGGCGATTTTCGCCACCAATCCGGCCAAGCGGTCGGCTTGAATCGGGCTTTCAGACAGGCTTAAAGCTTCTTTATTCAATGTAGCGGCCAATTCGCCGTTCATCCAGTTCGCTACCAATTTACCTTGTCCGCTGGCTTGGGCGGCGGTTTCAAAGAAAGCGGCTTGAGAGCGGCTGGCGGTTAACAAGCGGGCATCGTAGTCGCTTACGCCGAAATCGGCTACGAAACGCTGTGCCATTTCAGACGGCAGCTCAGGCATTTCGTCTTTCGCTTTTTGAAGCTGGCCGTCTGAAATCATTACCGGCAATAAATCGGGGTCGGGGAAATAGCGGTAGTCGTGCGCGTCTTCTTTCAGGCGCATCACGCGGGTTTCGCCCTTATCGGGGTCGAACAGCATCGTTGCCTGCTGCACTTTGCCGCCGTCTTCGATAATCTCGATTTGGCTTTCCACTTCATAATTAATCGCCTGCTCTAAAAAGCGGAAAGAGTTTAAGTTTTTGATTTCGCGGCGCGTACCGAATTCCTGTTGGCCTTTCGGGCGCACCGATACGTTGGCATCGATACGGAACGAGCCTTCCGCCATATTGCCGTCGCAAATATCCAGCCACGTTACCAAGCCGTGCAAAGCTTTGGCATAAGCCACAGCCTCGGCTGCGGAACGCATTTCCGGCTCGGAAACCACTTCCAGCAGAGGCGTACCGGCGCGGTTGAGATCGATGCCCGTTGCACCGCTCAAGCCTTCATGCACCGATTTACCCGCATCTTCTTCCATGTGCGCACGGGTTACATTGATGGTTTTGACTTCGTCGCTCACCACAATTTCCAACTTGCCGTGTTCCACAATCGGCAAATCCAATTGGCTGATTTGATAGCCTTTGGGCAAGTCGGGGTAGAAATAGTTTTTACGGTCAAACACGTTTTTTTGGTTGATTGTTGCATCCAAAGCCAAACCGAGTTTGATGGCTTTTTCCACCACCTCGCGGTTCATCACCGGCAACACGCCCGGCAAAGCACATTCCACCACACTGGCGTGAGCGTTCGGCTCGGCACCGAAAGCGGTGGAAGCACCGCTGAAAATTTTGGATTTGGTATTCAATTGGACGTGGATTTCCAGTCCGATTACGGTTTCCCAGGTCATAGGAGATCTTTCTTGCTAATTAAGCTTTTCCAATAATTCTTTCGCTATTCAGTATATTTAAAGGCTGAGACCTTTGCAAAACCGCCAGATGTGGATGCAGTTCAAGGCGTAGCAGCGCAGCGAGCGAAGACATATCATCTAGATAGGCAAGCGAGCGAGCAGTACCCATAGGGCATAAACGCACAACGCAGAAATGCGCCGCAGATGGGGGTTTTGCAAAGGTCTCAGGCTACCTGAAAGCTCAAACCGGAGACTGCATATGCCAATCACTTTCCAACTGCATCTGATGCGCCACGCCCAGCAATTTCGCTTCGGCGAAATAATTGCCAATTAACTGTACGCCAATAGGCAGGCCGTCTGAAGAGAAGCCTGCGGGCAGGGTCATGGCGGGGAGGCCGGCGAGGTTGACGGCGATGGTGTAGATGTCGGAAAGGTACATCTGCACAGGGTCGTTAATGTTGCTGTTCAGTTTGGGCGCGGCGGTGGGGGCGGTAGGCGCGAGGATGATGTCGCATTGCTGTAAGGCCGTCTGAAAATCGTTGGTGACTAAACGGCGCAGTTTTTGGGCTTTGAGGTAGTAGGCATCGTAATAGCCGTGGCTCAAAACGTAGGTGCCGATCATGATGCGGCGTTTGACTTCGCTGCCGAAGCCTTCGGCGCGGGTGTTGCTGTACATTTCTTCCAAGTCGCCGAATTGGGCGGCGCGGTGGCCGTAGCGTACGCCGTCGTAGCGGGATAGGTTGGTGCTGGCTTCGGCCGAGGTCAAAACATAATATGCGGGGATGGAAAGCTCGGTTTGCGGCAGGCTCACTTCTACCATTTCTGCGCCTTGTGCTTTGAGCAGGTCGATGGCTGCTTGAATGGCTTTTTGTACGTCTGCGCTCATGCCTTCGCCGAAGTATTCTTTGGGCAGGCCGACTTTCAAGCCTTTGAGGGGTTGGTTTAAGTTGCGGGTGTAGTCTTCTTTGGCGCGTTCCAAGCTGGTGGAATCGCGTTCGTCGAAGCTTGCCATGGCATTCAGCAGAATGGCGCAGTCTTCGGCGGTTTGTGCCATCGGGCCGGCTTGGTCGAAGCTGGAGGCGTAAGCCACCATGCCGAAACGGGAAACGATGCCGTAGGTGGGTTTGATGCCGGTAATGCCGCAATGCGAAGCGGGTTGGCGGATGGAGCCGCCGGTGTCGGAACCTAATGCCGCCGGTGCCAAACGGGCCGCTACCACGGCTGCGGAACCGCCGGAAGAGCCGCCGGGCACGTTTTCCACGTTCCACGGGTTTTTGGTGGCTCCGTAGAACGAAGTTTCGTTGGTCGAACCCATGGCAAATTCGTCCATATTGGTGCGGCCGAGCGTTACCATGCCTTCGTCGAGCAGGTTTTGTACGACGGTGGCAGTGTAGGGGGAAACGAAGTTATCGAGCATTTTGCTGGAACACGCGCTTCTCCAACCTTGTTGGCAGAAGATGTCTTTAAAGGCAATGGGTACGCCGGTGAGGATGCCTGCGTTTCCGGCGGCCAAGCGTTCGTCTGCGGCCTTGGCTTCGGCAAGCGTTAGTTCTTTATTCAGAGTGGTGTAGCCGTTGATGGCGGGGTTTCGGGTGTCGATGGCGTTGAGGTATTCTTGCGCCAGCTCGGTGGCGGAAATTTTTTTAGCTTGCAGCAATTCGCTGGCTTGTTTCAGGGTGTAATGAACCATAATGTCAATAGTTTCTGGATGATTTGGATGTAATGAGATGTTTCAGGTAGCCTCATGCTGTAAACGGGCTACCTGAAAAGCAAATAGGCTTGCCGCTTAACCATGGCTCAGTTGGTGTGCAATATCGTGAATGCCAAGCCGACGAGCCAGGCCGGTGCGCCGTCGCCGTTGCGGCCGCGCCGCCTGCAACCATATCGAAGTGCCAGTTTTGTGCGCTGCGCGGTGTGCCTGCCACACTTTAAGTTAAGCGCCACCGCAACGGCCTCAAGCGAGCGAACGGCGTTGGCCTCATCGCCGCCCGGCAGCTGGTTTTGGCCGGCAGATTACTCTTCAATCACTTGCGGCACAATATACAGGCGGTTGCGCACCTCGGGCGCCACCGCCTGATATTCGGCGGCATGGTCGGTTTCGGTAACCACATCGTCGCGCAGGCGCTGGGCGACTTCGTGCGGGTGGGCCATCGGCTCGATGCCGTCGGTATCGACCGCCTGCATCTTTTCCACCAAGGCAAAAATATCGTTCAATTCCTGCAGGCTCTGCTGCTGTTCCGCATCGCTCAAACTCAGGCGCGACAGGCGGGCGATTTTTTCCACATCGGAAAGTGTAAGCGACATAAAATTTCCTTAAATTATCTTTAGCAAAACACCCAATCTCGGGTATCATTGCGCGTTTTTTGACAAGGCCGACAGCCTAAGACGGCTGCGGATTATAGCCCAAAACCCAATTCAAAACATGGCGGCCCGAGCAGGCTACCTGAAAGCGTGCCGCGCGGTCGTGCGCCCAAATCTGAAAAACACCCTATTTAGGAATCCTCCCATGTTCCGTTTTCTCACCCAATATTTTTCCAACGATCTGGCCATTGATTTAGGCACCGCCAACACCCTGATTTACATTAAGGGCCGCGGCATCGTGCTGGACGAACCTTCCGTGGTGGCCATGCCCAACGACTTTCACAATAAAAATGCTGCCGTGGCCGTTGGCGTGGAAGCCAAACGCATGTTGGGCCGCACACCGGGCAGCATCCAAGCCATCCGCCCGATGAAAGACGGCGTGATTGCCGATTTCAATGTCACTGAGAAAATGCTGAAGCACTTTATCCGCAAAGTGAACAACAGCCGTTTTGCCGCCGCGCCGCGCATCGTCATCTGCGTGCCCTGCGGCTCCACCCAAGTAGAACGCAAAGCCATCCACGACTCAGCCGAAAGAGCCGGCGCCTCGGCCGTGTATTTGATTGAAGAACCGATGGCCGCCGCCATCGGTGCCGGCCTGCCGATTGAAGAACCCACCGGCTCCATGGTGGTGGACATCGGTGGCGGCACCACCGAAGTGGGCGTCATTTCCCTGTCCGGCGTGGTGTATTCCCATTCCGTGCGTGTGGGCGGCGATGCGTTTGACGAAGCCATCATCAACTATGTACGCCGCAATTACGGCATGTTGATCGGCGAGGCCACCGCCGAGGAAATCAAAAAAGCCATCGGCTCCGCCTTCCCGGGCCACACCATGCGCGAAATCGAAGCCAAAGGCCGCAACTTGGCCGAAGGCATCCCCCGCGCCTTCACCATCAGCTCCAACGAAGTGTTGGAAGCCTTGGCCGAGCCGCTCAACCAAATCGTACAGGCGGTGAAAAACGCCCTGGAGCAAACACCGCCGGAATTGGGCGCCGATATTGCCGACCGCGGTCTGGTGCTCACCGGCGGCGGCGCCCTGCTGTGCGGCTTAGACCGCCTGCTGGCCGAGGAAACCGGCCTGCCCGTGACCATCGCCGAAGACCCGCTCACCTGCGTGGTGCGCGGCAGCGGCAAAGCCTTAGACATGATCGGCAAAATGAATTCCGTTTTCGTGGCCAATCCCTGATGCCTTTCAGGTAGCCTGCCCTTATGTCGCAAGAACTCCATTTCGTCAAACCCGCCGTCGGCCCGGCCGGCAAATTGGTTTTGCTGAGCATGCTGTCGATCGCCCTCTTGGTGCTCGACAGCCGTTACGCCGCATTGCAACAGGCCAAAGCCTATGTAGCCACCGCGCTCTATCCCCTGCAATGGGCGGCCAACCAGCCGGTGGAATGGGTGCGCTACGGTACGGATATGTTGGGCGACAAGCACAATCTGCTGCGGGAAAACGCCCGACTGCGCAGCGAAAACATCCGTTTGAGTATGCAGTTGCAATTGCAGCAACCTGCCGTGCGCGAATTGGGCGAATTGAAAAGCGTACACCGCCTGCAACCGCTGCTGATGCCCAACGTGATGGTGGCCGAAATCGTCTCCAAGGCCAGCAGCGCACAATCCGGCCGTTTCCTGATCAACCGCGGCAGCCGCGACGGCGTAAGGGTAGGCGATCCGGTCAGCGATGAGCACGGCCTGCTCGGCCAAATCACTTCCGTCCAGCCCGCAGCGGCGGAAGTCACCCTGATCAGCCACAACCAAGCTGTGATTCCGGCCATGCTTGCCCGAAGCGGCATCCGCACCTTGGTTTACGGCCGCGGCGGCGGCTTGGATTTGCGCTATTTCCCGGTTTCCGCCGAGCTGGCGGCCGGCGATTTATTGGTCACCTCCGGCATCGACAGCATTTATCCGCCCGGCATTCCGGTTGCCAGGGTCACCCAAGCAGAGCGCAATTCCGGCACCCCTTACTACCGTGCCGCCATCGAAGCCGCCGCAGGCTTGCACAGCAGCCGCTATGTATTGGTTATTCCGCAAAAAACCTCCGCTGAGGCCGCTCTTCCCGCCGCCCCGGCCAGCAGCCCGCAAGAGTAGTCATGACCGAAATGGACGAATTCCGCGGCGCCACCCCGAAACGGTTGGTCGTCCTCAGCTTTTTTCTGACCTTGCTGTTGGATTTTATCCCCCTGCCCGCCCCCTTGGCCTATATCTTGCCGGAGGCCTCGGCCATCTTCTTGATTTACTGGCTGCTGCACCGGCCCCAGTTTATCGGCATCGGTGCTGCTTTCCTGCTCGGCCTGCTGATGGACATCGGCACCAACTCCGCCTTAGGCCAGCATGCGCTAGCCTATACGGTGACCGCTTTTCTGATCCAACACAAACAGCGCCAAATCGTGCTGTATTCTTTCGGCCTGCAGGCCGTGGCCGTGGCTTTGGCGCTTTTGGTCTGCCAATCGGTCAGCACCTTGGTGACCCTGTTCCAACAGCAACAGCCCGATTGGCTGGCGATTGGCTTGCCGCCGCTGTTTGCCGGCCTGATCTGGCCCTTGTTGAATAAAATGATGCTGGCCTTGGCCCATTACCGCCGTACCCGCTCATGAACGCTTCGCGCCACTTTACTTCCAAGCAGCCGCGCCGGCGGCAGCAAGACCACATCATCCGTCTGATGGCGGCTTTTACCCTGATTCTGCTGCTGTTTGCCGTCTTGATTGCCCGTTTCGTCTATCTTCAGGTAGCCAAACATGAAGAGTTTGTGGCCAAAGCGGCCACCAACCGCATTTCCCTGATCCCCACCCCGCCGATACGCGGAGAAATCACCGATGTCAACGGCGTGGTTTTGGCCCACAACTACCCGGCTTATTCGCTTGAGGTGATCCCCAACGAGCTGGAGATGAAAATCGAAGAGCTGGTGGAAGCGCTGCGTCCCTATGCCGACATCAGCGAAGGCGACCTGCGCCGTTTCCGCCGTTTCCGCGCCGAATCCCGCTCCTACGAACGCATACCGCTGAAACTGAAACTCAGCACCGAGGAAGCCGCCCGCCTGGCCGCCGTTCTGTTCCGTTTCAAAGGCGTCGAAGTCAACGCCCGCACCTTCCGCGAATACCCCTACGGCGAGCTGACCACCCACATCCTCGGCTACATCGGCCGCATCAGCGACCGCGACATGCAGAAGCTGGAAGAAGAAGCGCGCAGCGAACTCTACCGAGGCTCCACCCACATCGGCAAAATGGGGCTGGAAAATTTCTACGAGCGCCAATTGCACGGCCTGCCCGGCTATCGGGAAGTGGAAAAAGACGCCCAAGGCAACATCGTGCGCACCCTCAAAAGCGTGCCGCCCGCCAGCGGCCAAACCCTGCGCCTGTCGCTCGATATCCGCATGCAGCAGAAAGCCAGCGACCTGTTGGGCAACCGCCGCGGCGCCTTGGTGGCCATCGATCCGCAAACCGGCGGTATTTTGGCTCTGGTATCCAAGCCCACTTACGACGCCAATCTGTTTATCGACGGCATCGACAGCGATACTTGGAAAGCACTCAACGAAGACTGGCAGCGCCCCCTGATCAACCGCGTGACCCAAGGCCTCTATCCTCCCGGTTCCACCTTCAAACCCTTTATGGGCATGGCCGCCCTGCAAAGCGGACACATCACCATGGACACCGTGCTGCCCTCTCCCGGCGCCTGGAGCATTCCCGGCAGCAGCCACCTGTTCCGCGATTCGGTGCGTCGCGGTCACGGTTCGGCCAATTTGAGCAAAGCCATCCAAGTGTCGTCCGACACCTTTTTCTACCGCTTGGGCTATGAGATGGGAATAGAAAAAACCTACCCCTACCTGGCCCAATTCGGCTTCGGCCAGCCCACCGGCATCGACCTGCCCAACGAATACAAAGGCATTCTGCCCAGCCCCGAATGGAAAGCGCGGCGTTTTGCCAACGCCAACGAAGCCACCCGCCGCTGGAAAGCCGCCGACATGGTGACCATCAGCATCGGCCAAGGCTACAACACCTACACCCCCCTGCAGCTGGCGCATGCCACCGCCGTGCTGGCCAACGACGGCGTGATGTACCGCCCCCATTTGGTCAAGGAACTGCTCGACCACCAAAACCAAACCCGCACCTTGGTTGAGCCGCGCCCCAGCGCTACCCTGCCCTTCAAGCGCGAATATTTCGAATACGTCAAACACAGCATGGAGCGCGTGCTGCGCCCCGGCGGCACCGCCTGGCGTTTGGGCAGCGGCCTGCGCTACAGCATGGGTGGCAAAACCGGCACCGCCCAAGTGGTGCAGATCAAGCAGGGCGCCACCTATAATGCCGCCGCCCTGGCCGAACAACACCGCGACCACGCCTGGTTTATTTCCTTCGCTCCGGTGAACAAACCGCAGATCGCCATCGCTGTGCTGCTCGAGAATGGCGGCTGGGGCGCCACCGCCGCCCCGATTGCGCGCCAATTGAGCGACTTCTATCTGCTCCAACTGCGCGGCGAGGCGGGCCGCGAGCTGCCGCTGCCCAAGCCCTCGGTGGCCTTGGTAGAACCGATGAGCCAAAACAACGGCGGCGGCCCCACTGTCGAAGCCGCACGCATCGAAGCGGCCTACCGCACGGTTTCAGGTAGCCCGCCCGCGCGTCCTGCCGCTCCAGAAAGCATCGCACCATGAACCGCGAATCCGAACACCCCATCCGCCGTTATTGGCAGAAAATCTGGGATCCCATGGATCTCTGGCTGTTTTACAGCATGCTGGCCATTTACGTGATGAGCCTGTTTTTGCTCTACTCCGCCGACGGCCAAAGCCTGCGCCAGCTGGAAAGCAAAACCGTGCACACCGTCATCGGCTTCGGCCTGCTGTGGCTGATTGCCCGCACCCGGCCGCAACTGTTGGGCAACTTCGCCCCGCCGCTGTATGTGCTCGCCCTGCTGATGCTGATTGCGGTCCACTTTTTCGGCGTCACGGTCAACGGCTCCCAACGCTGGCTCAATCTCGGCTTTATCCGCCCCCAGCCCTCCGAAATCATGAAAATCGCCCTACCGATGATGGTGGCGTGGTATCTGCAAAAGCACGAGGCGCATTTGGGCTGGAAACACTACCTCATCGCCTTGGTGTTGGTGGGCCTGCCCGGTTTTCTGATTTTGAAGCAGCCCGATCTGGGCACCGCCACCCTGATCATGGCCTCCGGCCTGTTCGTCATCTTCTTCGCCGGCCTGCCGTGGAAAGCGCTGTTCGCCGCCGTTATCGGTTTCTGCGCCGCCCTGCCCCTGATTTGGCTGTACGGCATGCACGATTATCAGCGCACCCGCGTGCTGACCCTGCTCGACCCCACCAAAGACCCGCTCGGCGCCGGCTACCACATTTTGCAGTCCATGACCGCCATCGGCTCCGGCGGCGTGTGGGGCAAAGGCTGGCTCAACGGTACGCAAACCCATCTCGACTACATCCCCGAAGCCACCACCGACTTTATTTTCGCGGTTTACGGCGAAGAATTCGGCCTCATCGGCAACATCCTGTTGTTGGGCGTTTACACCGTTATTCTCGCCCGCGGCCTCTACATCGCCGCCCAAGCCCCCACCCTTTACAGCCGCACCCTCGCCGGCGCACTCACCATGACCCTGTTCTGCTATATTTTCGTCAATATGGGCATGGTGAGCGGCATCCTGCCGGTGGTCGGCGTGCCCCTGCCGCTGGTGAGCTACGGCGGTACCGCCACCCTCTCCATCATGATCATCATCGCCATGCTGATGGGGATTGCCAACCAAAAACGTAACTGATAACCAGGCAATACCACAAACAGGCTGAGACCTTTGCAAAACCCCCATCTGCAGCGCATTTCCGCGTTGTGTGCTGCTCACTCGCTTGCTTATCTGTCTGATATGTCTGTCCCACAGGGATTCCTGACGTTCACGCTCGCTGCGCTGCTACGCCTTGAACTGCATCCACATCTGCGGGTTTTGCAAAGGTCTCAGGCTACCTGAAAGCCTTTCAGGTAGCCTGCCTTCCCTTCCCATCCACCACCCAAACCGCCTGCCGGCGGCCCTAGCGACCAAACTTCATGAGCGCCGAAATCATCAAAATCTTTCTCGCCTTTCTCGTCCTGATCAACCCCTTTGCCGCCCTGGGCTATTTTGTCAGCGCCACCGCCCAGCACAGCCGCCAGGAACGGCGCAACACCGCCCGCATCACCTCGTTGAGCGTCTTCATCATCATTTGCATCGCTGCGCTGGCCGGCGACCGCCTGCTCGGCATCCTGGGCATCAGCATCGGCTCCTTCCGCATCGCCGGCGGCATTTTGGTGTTCCTGATCGCCTTGGCCATGATGAACGGCAACGACAACCCGGCCAAACCCTCGGCCGACGGCATCGCGCCGCCGGAAACCAAAAACGCCTTCGCCGTGGTGCCCTTGGCCATGCCCATGATCATCGGCCCCGGCGGCATTTCCACCGTCATCATTTACAGCAGCCAGGCGCGCAACTGGTATGAAACCGGCGCCATTCTCGCCGCCGGCTTCCTGATTACCCTCATCTGCTATTTCAGCCTAGAAGCCGCCACCAAGGTCAGCCGCTTGCTCGGCGACACCGGCATGAAAATCGTCAACCGCGTGATGGGTTTGCTGTTGGCCGCCCTGGCCATCGAAATCATCCTCGCCGGCCTGAAAAATCTGTTTCCGCAATTGGGCTGAGCCGCACTTTCCTGCCAACAGGCTGAGACCGCAGACAAGAAAAAGCAGGCGTACCAGCCTGCTTTTTTGATGGGCATTTTGCCGCGGTCAGGAAAAATCCCGATGGGTTTGTCGTGGCGGAATCATCCGCCCCGGCACAAGCGGCCTGCTGCCGAACAGCCACACATCAGATGGTGAGCAATACGTATTTCAGCTCCACATAATCGTCCATGCCGTATTTCGAGCCTTCACGGCCGAGGCCGGACTGTTTCACGCCGCCGAAAGGCGCGGCTTCGTTGGAGAGGATGCCGGTATTCACGCCCACCATGCCGTATTCCAAACCTTCGGACACGCGGGTGATGGTGCCGATGTCGCGGGCATAGAAGTAGGAAGCCAAGCCGAATTCGGTGTCGTTGGCATAAGCCAGCACTTCTTCTTCGGTTTCAAATTTGAATACCGGCGCCAGCGGGCCGAAAGTTTCTTCGCGCGCCACTTTCATGTCGGGCGTAGCGTTGCGTACGATGGTGGGTTCGAAGAACAGGCCGCCTGCCGCATGACGTTTGCCGCCGACCACCACTTCGCCGCCTTTGGCCACCGCGTCGGCAATGTGTTCTTCCACTTTGGCCACCGCGTTTTGGTCGATCACCGGGCCGAAGTTCACGCCTTCGTCCAGGCCGTTACCGACTTTCAAGCCGTTCACCGCAGCCGTCAATTTGGCCACGAATTCGTCGTAAATGCCGCTTTGGGCGTAGATGCGGTTGGCGCAGACGCAGGTTTGGCCGGCGTTGCGGAATTTGGATGCCATTGCACCGGCCACCGCGGCGTCGATGTCGGCATCGTTGAACACGATAAACGGCGCATTGCCGCCCAACTCCATCGAGGTTTTCTTGATGGTGGAGGCACACTGTTCTTGCAGCAAACGGCCCACTTCGGTGGAGCCGGTGAAGCTGAATTTCTTCACGATGTCGTCTTTGGTGAACACTTCGCCGATTTCGGTGGAGCTGCCGGTGAGTACGCTGAACACGCCGGCCGGCACGCCGGCACGCTCGGCCAGCACGGCAATCGCCAAGGCTGAGAACGGGGTTTGCGATGCGGGGCGCACCACGAAAGTACAGCCGGCAGCCAAAGCGGGCGCGGCTTTGCGGGTGATCATGGCGTTGGGGAAGTTCCAGGGGGTAATCGCCGCGCACACGCCGATGGGCTGCTTGAGCACCAGCACGCGCTTATCGGGCGAAGGGCCGGGGATGGTGTCGCCGTAAATGCGCTTGGCTTCTTCGGCATACCATTCGAAATAAGAAGCGCCGTAGGCGATTTCGCCTTTGGCTTCGGCCAAGGGTTTGCCTTGCTCCAAAGTGAGCAGGATGCCCAAATCTTCTTGGGCTTCCATCATCAGGTTAAACCATTTACGCAGAATATTGCTGCGCTCTTTGGCCGGTTTGTTTTGCCAGGCTTTCAGCGCTTTTTGCGCGGCGTCCACCGCACGTTTGGCTTCGGCGCGGCCCATTTTCGGCACGCTGCCCAGCACTTCGCCGGTGGCGGGGTTGGTCACTTCGATGGTGGCGCCGTTATCGGCGTCGCACCACTGACCGTCGATATAGCATTGGGTTTTGAACAGGGAAGGGTCTTTAAGTTGGGTAATCATGTGGGTTTCCTCGGCATCGGAACAATTCAACGCGCTTCGGGCTTCGGCCGCAACCGACCGGCAAAACACCGGCAAAAGCCGAATCCCTTGCGCCCTTATTCATCATCAAGAAAGGCTACCTGAAAGCAGCGCCGCGGCAAAGCCGTGAATCTTTCAGGTAGCCTTTTCTGCCTATACTCAGGCCTTGGCGGCTTGACGCAGGGCGTTTTCCAAAATGCCCATGGCTTCTTCGAATACCTGATCTTCGATGGTCAGCGGGAACAGGAAGCGGATCACGTTGTAGTACATGCCGGTGGTCAGGATGATGAGACCGTTTTCCAAAGCGATGGCTTGCGCTTTTTTCGGCAAATCGGCATCAGGCTGGCCGTTGTTCATGAACTCTACGGCCACCATGCCGCCCAAGCCGCGGATATCGGCGATTTGCGGGATGTCGGCTTTCAATTGTTCGAATTTGGCTTTCACTTTGTCGCCCAATACGGTGGCGCGCTCATTGAGTTTTTCTTCTTCAATCACGTCCATCACCGCATCGGCGGCAGCCAAGGCCAAGGGGTTGCCGGCGTAAGTGCCGCCCAGGCCGCCCGGCAGCGGGGCATCCATAAACTCGGCTTTGCCCACCACGGCAGACAGCGGGAAACCGCCGGCCAGGGATTTGGCCAAGGTAATCAGATCGGGCGCCACGCCGGTGTGTTCGGTGGCAAACAGTTTGCCGGTGCGGGCGAAACCGGATTGCACTTCGTCGAAAATCAGGGTGATGCCGTGCTCGTCACACAGTTTGCGCAATTCTTTCAGGAAGCTGAACGGGGCCACATTGAAACCGCCCTCGCCTTGTACCGGCTCGATGATGATGGCCGCTACATCGCTGGGAGCCACGTCCACTTTCAACAGCTTGTGCAGCGCGTTCAGGGATTCTTCTTCGCTGATGTTGTGCAATTTGTTCGGGAACGGGATGTGATAGATATCGCCGGGGAAGGGGCCGAAGTTCAATTTGTAGGGGGCCACTTTGCCGGTCAGGCCCAAGGTAAAGTTGGTACGGCCGTGGAAGGCGCCTTGGAAGGCGATCACGGCGCGGCGGCCGGTTTTGGCGCGCGCGATTTTAATGGCGTTCTCTACGGCTTCGGCACCGGTGGTCACGAAGAAGGTTTTGGCGTTGCCGCCTACCGGAGCGGCCTTGGCGATGCGCTCGGCCACTTTGCCGTACAGGGCGTAAGGAATCACTTGGTAGCAGGTGTGGCTGAATTGCTCCAACTGCTCGGCTACGGCTTTCTGTACTTTGGGATGCAGATGGCCTGTATTCAATACGCCGATGCCGCCGGCAAAATCGATGTAGCGCTTGCCTTCAGTGGTCCACAGCTCGGCGTTACGCGCTTTTTCCACGAAAAAGTCGCACATTACGCCCAAGCCGTTGGGCAAAACGGCTTTGCGTTGTTGGTTCAGTTCGGCTGTTGAAGTCATCAGGGTCTCCTTTTCATTAAAATCGTAACAACAGATGGATTACGCTTGAACCGCCGCTTTTCAGGCTGCCTGAAAAGCGGCGGCGGGCAATAGGAATGAAACGGGTGTAAGGTACGCTTCCCGTGCAGCGGTGTCAATCAAAATTCCGCCAGCGCAACAAAGGTTTCGCCAAGCAAAACAAAAGAGCGGGCAAGCATGCGAAACAGGCTACCTAAAAGCCTTCAGGTAGCCTGTTTCCGCTTTATGCTTCAAACTGCAAAACGGCGGAAGTGTAAACGTTTTGCACATCGTCCAAATCTTCCAAGGCATCAATCAGCTTCTGCATTTTCACCGCCTCTTCGCCGCTGAGCACGGTTTCGTTTTGCGCCCGCATGGTGACGTCGCCGTCTTGCGACTCAAAACCGGCGGTTTCCAAGGCAGCTTTTACCTGAGCCCAGTCGGCCGGCGCGGTCACCACTTCGATGATGCCGTCTTCGTCCACAATCACGTCTTCCGCACCCGCTTCCAATGCGGCCTCCATCAGTGCGTCTTCATCGGCGTCGGCATACACCAGATAGCCTTGGTGGGCGAAATTGAAGGCCACGCAGCCGTCGGTGCCCAAATTGCCGCCGTATTTGTTGAAGGCATGGCGCACATCGGCCACGGTGCGGGTTTTGTTGTCGGTCATGCAGTCCACCATCAGCGCGGCGCCGCCGATGCCGTAACCTTCGTAGCGCAGCTCGATGTAGTCCACGCCTTCCAGATTGCCGGTGCCTTTGTCGATGGCGCGCTGCACGTTGTCTTTGGGCATATTGGCGTCCCACGCTTTATCCATCGCCAAACGCAGGCGCGGGTTGGAGGCGGGGTCGCCGCCACCCAAACGCGCGGCAACGGTGATTTCTTTGATCAGTCGGGTAAAAATTTTGCCGCGTTTGGCATCAACGCGGGCTTTCTTGTGCTGGATGTTCGCCCATTTACTGTGGCCGGCCATAATCTTTATCCTGTGGGTGTGGTTTTTCAGGGGGCGGATTTTATCACTTTCCCTTGGCCGGATAAAAGCCGCTGTATATGCCGCCACCGCTGCCGCAGCGCGCGGTTTCGCTTACAATACGGTCTTCCGCCGCCTGCTTGCCACGCCATCATGGAACAACTCGAATTTTTCAGCATCCCCAGCCCCTGCATCGGCGTCTGCCAGGTGAACAACAAAGGCTACTGCAAAGGCTGTTTGCGCAGCCGGGAGGAACGGTTGTACTGGCTGAAGCTGACGGATGCGCAAAAACAAAACGTGCTGCGCCTGTGCCGTATGCGCAAGCGTAAACTGTTGCAGCTGGCGGCGGAAAAAAATGCCCCGCAAATCGAATTGCCGGAACAGATGGATTTTGATTTCTAAACCGCTTTTACAGTCGAATAACACTGCATGAAACAAGGCGGCCAGCCGAAGACGGTGCAGACCGTACGGCAAGGCGCAAACAACCCTGTCCCGTCCTTATTTTAATGACGATACCAAACAGGCTACCTGAAAGTTTTCAGGTAGCCTGTTTGCATTGCTTTCACCGCCCGCCGCACACCCGGCACTCGGGATTTTGCTGCAAACGGAAATGCTGCCACGCTCCGCTCAAAGCTTGGTAGCAACGCAGCACACCGCTTTCAACCGGCAGGCCCATCAGTATTTTTAAGGCTTCTGCTGCCTGCGTGGTGCCGATGATGCCGACCAAGGGCGAGAACACGCCGAAGGTGGCGCAGGCGCCGTCGTCCGCCTGTTTGCCGTCGAACAGACAAGCATAGCAGGGCTGGCCGTCCCGGTCGGGCCGATACACCGCCACCTGCCCTTCAAAACGCACCGCCGCGCCGGACACCAGCGGCGTGCGGGTGGCCCAGGCGGCGGCATTCAGGGCGTGGCGGGCGGCGAAATTGTCGCTGCAATCCAAGGCCACATCGCATTGCGGCAGCAGACGGCGCAGGCCGTCTTCGTCCAGGCGGCCGTAGGTTTCCACGCGGCAGTCGGCATTCAGCCGTTTCAGGTAGCCTGCCATGGTGGCGGCTTTGGCTTGGCCGATGTCGGCTTCGGTGTAGGTAATCTGGCGCTGCAGATTGGTGTCGTCCACCGTATCGTGGTCGGCAATCAGCAGACGGCCCACGCCGGCGGCGGCCAGATACGGCAGCGCGGCCGCACCCAAGCCGCCGCAACCGAGTACCAGCACCGTGGCGTCC
This sequence comes from Neisseria shayeganii, assembly GCF_014054965.1. Lineage (NCBI taxonomy): Bacteria > Pseudomonadati > Pseudomonadota > Betaproteobacteria > Neisseriales > Neisseriaceae > Neisseria > Neisseria shayeganii. Next base: position 1,575,656 of record NZ_CP059567.1, read on the forward strand.
AAAAGTTTCTGCTGGCCTTCAATGCCGATTGGGTCCAACAAAATGTGGCGGCTGTAACGCAGCAGCTGGCGGTCGTCCATATCATTCCACACGCAAAAACAAAGGGCGGATTATAAGCCGATTCCCGCTTTGCCGCCGCCCCCGCAAACCGTAGTTTCAGGTAGCCTTGTCGCACCGGGAAACTGGAGTAGATCATCGGCTTTTTGCCTTTGCAAGCACCGCGCCCTTTGCTATGCTGCCCAGTCTCAAACCCACAAACAATCACAAATCCGCAAAGGAGAAAGCATGAACTACCGCGCCCCCGTTAACGAGCTGCTGTTTGCCCTGCGCACCCACGGCCAGCTGGCCGATGTGCTGGCCCATGGCAACAGCGGCCTGGATGAAGACACCGCCGCCGCCGTGCTGGAAGAAGCCGCCAAATTTGCCGAAGAAGTGCTGGCGCCCACCAACCGCACCGGCGATTTGAACGGCGCCGTTTTGAAAGACGGCCAAGTAACCGTGCATCCCGACTTGGCCGCTGCCTTCCAAGCCTACCGCGAAGCCGGCTGGGCCGGCGTGCGCGCCCCTGCCGAATACGGCGGACAAGGACTGCCCGCAGCCGTGGCCGCCGCCTGTGAAGAAATGTGGTGTTCGGCCAACCTGGCCTTCTCCCTGCTGCCCATGCTCACCTTGGGCGCGGTCGAAGCCATCGCCACCCACGCCTCCGAAGAGCAAAAACAACGCTTCCTGCCGCCAATGTGCGAGTGCCGCTGGAGCGGCACCATGAACCTGACCGAGCCCCAAGCCGGCACCGATCTGGCCCAAGTGGCCGCCAAAGCCGTGCCCAACGGCAACGGCGCCTACCGCATCAGCGGCCAAAAAATCTTCATCACCTGGGGCGACCACGAGCTGACCGAAAACATCGTCCATCTGGTGCTCGCCCGCCTGCCCGACGCCCCCGCCGGCGTGAAAGGCATTTCCCTCTTTATCGTGCCCAAATATTTGGTAAACGAAGACGGCAGCCTCGGCGCGCGCAACAACGCCCACGCCGTGATGCTCGAACACAAACTCGGCATCCACGCCAGCCCCACCTGCGTGATGCAGTTTGAAGAAGCCGAAGGCTACCTCGTGGGCGAAGCCGGCCAAGGCTTGGCCTATATGTTCACCATGATGAACCACGCCCGCCTCGGCGTGGGCATCGAAGGCCATGCCGTGGCCGAACGCGCCTACCAGCACGCCCTGGCCTACGCCAAAGAGCGCGTGCAAAGCCGCAGCATTGCCGGCGGCAGCGGCGCGGTGACCATCATCCACCACCCCGACGTGCGCCGCATGCTGCTGGTGCAAAAAGCCACCCTTGCCGCCCAACGCGCTCTCTATCTGCAGGCCGCCGCCGCCATCGACTTCGCCCACCACCACCCCGATGAAACCGCCCGCCAAGCCGCCCAAGCGCGCCTGGGCTACCTGATTCCCATCGTCAAAGCCTGGAGCACCGACAACGGCACCACGCTCACCAATCAGGCCATGCAGGTATTCGGCGGCATGGGCTACATCGAAGAAACCGGCGCCGCCCAGCTGGTGCGCGACGTACGCATCACCGCCATCTACGAAGGCACCAACGGCATCCAGGCGCTTGACCTGATGGGCCGCAAAACCGCCGCCGACCAAGGCCGCACCGCCTACGCCCTGCTGGACGAAGCCCAAGGCACGGCCGAGCAGCTGGCCGCTGCCGACGCCGGCCTGGCCGACACCCTGCGCCAAGCCCTCGCCGCCGCCCGCAGCAGCGTGGACACCATTCTTACCCAATACGCCGCCAACCCCGAGCTGGCCGCCGCCAACGCCCACGCCTATCTGCACCAAATGGGCTGCACCCTCGGCGCCGCCGCACTGGCCAAAGAATACCTGGTCGCCGGCGACAGCGGCTTCGGCGAAGCCTTTGCCGATGCCCGCCGCCACACTGCGCAGGCCTACTTCGCCTATGTGCTGCCGCAAATCCACACCTACGCCGCCCAAATCGCCCGCGGCGGCGAAGCCCTGCTGGCCGTGCCGACAGAGCTGCTATAAACCAACAGGGAAGCCCGCTTCCCTCTTTAAATACACAAACAGGCTACCTGAAAACTTCAGGTAGCCTGTTTTACGATATGGCGTCTGCCAAAAACAGAATGGAGAACGGTTTACCAGCTGCCGATTTGGATCACTTCCGCGCCGCCGGTTTTGCCCAGCACCAAAACATGCGCAGGGTGGCGGGCGAAGAGACCGTTTTCCACCACGCCGGGGATCTTGTTGATGGTGTCTTCGAGGGTGAGCGGTTCGTTAATGGTCAGTCCGTGCACATCCACGATTTCGTGGCCGCTGGCGGTGGTGAAGCCGATGCGCAGCTCGGGTTCGCCGCCGAGTTTGAGCAATTGGCGCGACACCAGCGAGCGGGCGTGGGGAATCACCTCCACCGGCAAAGGAAATTTGCCCAGGCGCGAAACGTATTTGCTTTCATCGGCGATGCAGATAAACCGCTCGGACGCGCTGGCGACGATTTTCTCGGCCAACAGGGCGCCGCCGCCGCCTTTGATCATTTGCAGGGTGTGGTTCACTTCGTCGGCGCCGTCGATATACACGGGCAGGCCCAGCACGTCGCTGAGGCGGATTTCGGGAATCTCAAACTTGGCCAGCAGCTCGCTGGTGGCTTGCGAGGTGGATACCGCGCCTTTGATGCGCTTGCCGCTGGCGGCCAGTGCCTCGATGAAGCAATTGACGGTGCTGCCGGTGCCGATGCCGATGTATTCGTTTTCCGGCACGAAATCGACGGCTTTTTGGGCGGCAATGCGTTTCAAATCGTCTTGGGTGGCCATGTTGGTCTCCTTGTGTTCAGAATGGGCGGGCTACGGCGGCATCATACACCAAAGCCCGCCGGACGGGGCCGGCAACGACATCGGGCTACCTGAAAATGCTGTTCAGGTAGCCCGATAGGTGATTGTCAGGCGGCAAGCCGGACGGCCTATTCGGCCGAAAGTTCGGCCTGCTCGGCGGTGCTCAACACGCGGATGCTGCCGTCCGGTGTGAGGCCGTGGATTTCTTTGTCGTCGCTGCCGGCCTGCATGCGGGCGAGGAAATCGAGGATGTCGGCGCTGATTTCCTGGCCGGGCACCAACACGGGAATGCCGGGCGGATAGGGCACGATTTGGTCGCAACAGATGCGGCCGATCAGGGCGGGATTGGCTTTTTTGCCGTTCAACAGCGGCAGGCGTTCGCCGTCACTGTAGAAGGCGTCGCGCGGCAGGCAGGCCAAGCGGCTGAAATGCGGCACTTTGAGCGGCGGCCCTTTCAGGCTGGCTTTGCGTTTCGGCTGCTCCTGATCCAGGGTGTTGAGGGCATGGATGAGGCGCATGGCTTTTTCGGCGGTGGTGCCGATGGTCACCAACACGCTGACGGTGGCGAAGGTGGCTTTTTCCACCTGAATATTGAAACGCTCGAACAGGATGTGTTGGATTTGGTTGCCGGAGAAGCCGCTGGCGCGGGTGTCGATGGTGATCTTGGTGGGATCGAGGCGCACATTGTCGCGGCGGATGCTGTCGGGCATCAGTTCGTCGATGGAGGCTACCTGAAAATGATGCAGGGCGTTGATCCGTTCGCGCAGCATGGCGGCGATGCCCAGCGCTTGCGACAACAAACCGTAGCCTTCCATCACCATTTGCTGGCGGGCCACGTCGAGGCTGGCGATGATGCTGTATTGCGGGCTGGTGGAAGCGTGCATATTGAAGGTTTCGCGCAGCAGGTGCGGGTCGTGCGCCGGGTCGTTCACATGCACCATGCTGGCCTGCGAAAAGGCGGACATGGTTTTGTGGGTGCTTTGGGTCACGTAGTCGGCACCCAGCTCCAGCGCGGTGGGGCGGAAGGCGGGGTGGAAACGGGCAAAGCCGTACCAGGCTTCGTCGATGATGACCTTCATGCCCTTGGCGTGGGCGGCTTCGATAATCGGTTTGAGGTCGTAGCAGAGGCCGTCGTAGGTGCTGCTGGTGAGAATGAGCGCGGTGGCGTAGGGGTGTTCTTCGATGGCGCGCAGAATGGTCTGCTTGGGCACCAGGCCGAACAGGCCGAGGGCTTCGTTGGTGCTGCTGTCCAGATACACCGGCCGCGCGCCCGACAAAATCACGCCGTGGTGCACCGATTTGTGGCAGTTGCGGTCGAGCAGCAGGGTGTCGCCGGGGGTGAGCAGGGTTTGCAGAATCACCTTATTGGCGGTGGAGGAGCCGTTGGTGGCGAAATAGGTGCGGCGGGCGCCGAAGGCTTGGGCAGCCAGATTTTGCGCTTCTTCGATGACGCCTTCGGGGTGCAGCAGGGAGTCGAGGCTCTGCACGGAAACCGACAAGTCGGCCTGCCACATGCTTTGGCCGACAAAATGGTAGAAATCGCTGCCCCAAGCGCTGTGGCGCAGCGAATCGCCGCCGGAATGGCCGGGGGTGTGCCAGGAATCGGGCTTGCGGTTGACGTAGCTTTGCAGGGCGGAATAAAACGGGGTGGCACTTTGTTTTTGCAGGTCGGCGGCCACGGCGTCGCGCACGGCGTTGCCGTCGCGGCGCGACAGCGGCAGGCGGCGGGCGGCTGGGCAATGGGCGGCTTTGCCTTCGTCGTCGCTCCACAGATACAGCGGCACTTCGGCGCGCCAGCTCAGGCTTTGGCGGGCATCGCCGATGGTTTTGAGCTGCTTTTGCGTGAGTTTGGCGGCGTCCAGCACCACGGCCTGCACGCGCGGATCGTTGAGGGCGGTTTCCCAATCGTCGAAGGGATAATTGTCAAACACCAGCGTCATGCTGCCGGTGATGTGCATTTGGTCTTTGAGGGGGCTCATGCCGTCTTTGGACAAGACGATCACGCTGCTGATGGCGCTCATCAAATTTCTCCTGTATCTGTGTTATTGGTATGGGGGGCGCCCAGCCTGCATCTTGACGTTTCTCTTATGCATATCGGCCGGCTACCCGCCTGAAAATCAAGCGGGCGGATTATTCCAAGCCTGAAGCAGAATGGCAAGGCCGATGTGGCGGCGGTGGCGCAAAAGCAGTAGCATACTTGTTTTGAACCACTTTGTAGCAAGGAAATTCAAGATGATGCGCGCCCTTCTGTCACCGGCTTTTATCCGCCGCGCCCTCACCCGGCCTTCCTGTGTGTTGGCCGCCCTCTCTGTTTTGCTGGCAGGCTGAGACCTTTGCAAAACCCCCATCTGCAGCGCATTTCTGCGTTGTGCGTTTATGCCCTATGGGTACTGCTCGCTCACTTGCCTATCTGTATGATATGTCTGTCCCACAGGGATTCCTGGCGTTCACGCTCGCTGCGCTGCTACGCCTTGAACTGCATCCACATCTGGGGGTTTTGCAAAGGTCTCAGGCTACCTGAAAACCTCCAGAACTGAGTTCAATTCCTTATATTTATGTATGGATAAAATTTCCCTGCATTCTCTACATGGCCCGAGCGGGGATGTGGAAGATGCAGGGTATGGAGGAACAGCGGTTGCAGGCGATTGACGGAGGCGGCCGTTTCAAACTGCCGTTTAAGCACGCTATCGCGCCTCAAAGGCTACCTGAAACGTTTGTCGGCCTACGGTGATGTCGGCCAAATAATCGCGGCGCTGGTCGGTGCACAGCGGCAGGCGGACGGCTTTGGCGCGCCAGCTGCCGTCGGCTTGGGGCTGCAAATCATAGCGGTTGAAGCCCATGTCCATATCGCGCATGGAAAAGCTTACCGACACCTTGTCCACCCCGTTCGGCACTTGGCGCAATTCGATGTCGAACGGCCCTTTGAGCAGGGCGGCAAAATGCAGGCGGCTGCCGTCGGGCAAGGTACAGCCCTGTGCCGGCACGCACGGCGCGGCGGTTTGGCTGACAGCGGGTTTCTGTTGGGTAAACCATTGCAGCGCCAACAGTTTGGCGGCGGCAAACGCCAACAGTAATACCGCCACCGCCAAAGCTTTCTTCTGATTCAAACCCAAACGGGACATCTCTGCTCCTCAACAATCAGCACGCTCTTGCGCCACCGCCACGCCGTGCACGCCGGCGGCCAACCAGCACTCGCGGTAACGCTCAGCCAGCACAGCATCGGCCAAAGCCACCACCGGCAGCGCCACACCGGCCAACACTACCCGGCAAAGCGTTTCCGCCACCGCATCGTCGCCCACCGTCCACACCACCACATCGGCATCCTGCGCCGCCGCGAAACCGGCTTCATCGGCCACCGCCAGCCACACGCTGTCGGCTGCGGGCAAACGGCCGAGTTTGGCCGCCTCTTCCCGCGTCAGCAACACCCGCGCATGGCCGGGTTCGCTCAAAGCATAAGGAACCACCCGATAAGCCGCACCGTCGCCCAGCCCGGCACTCAGGCTACCTGAAAGCGCATCAGGCACCGCCAAAGCGGCCAATAAAGCGGCATTGGCCGGCAGCATGGGCGACACGGTGTAGCGCCCCGGCTGCTGCCAGGCCCATTCTTGGCCCTCTTTCGCCTGCAGCTCGCCCTGCCAGCCGTCGGCGGGAATGCGGAAAAAACGCAGATGCACGCGGGCGTGCTCGTAACTGTGGATTTTCACCAGCCACGGCCGCGCCCGATGGACCATGATGCCCAACTCCTCGGCCAATTCACGTTGCAAGGCAGCGAATTCGGTTTCGCCCGCCTCCACCTTACCGCCGGCAAATTCCCAATAGCCGGCGTAAGCTTTGCCGGCCGGGCGCGAAGTGAGCAGCAGTTCGCCTTCATGGTTATACACAATGCCTGCCACCACGCGCAGCAGGGGTCGCTCATCAAACATTTTCAGGCTACCTGAAACACCAAAACGGGCGGCAGTTTACTGGAGGCCGCTGTGGCGGGCAATTGCGCCAATGGCGGGTAATCCTATGTTAAGGCGGTTTAACGCCATGTGCAGTTTGCCTACAATACCGCTTTTCCTCGGGCATCTGCCGGAAAGTATTTTGGCAACATGAAAAAAAGCACCAAATGGATTGCAGGCGCCGTTATTCTGCTGGCCCTGATTGTCGGCCTCTTTTTTTGGATGAACCGCAACCAAGAGCCGCAAATCGATTACCTGACCGAAGCCGCCCGCCGCGACAACCTGCGCCAAACCGTGGCCGCCACCGGCGAAATTTCCGCCGCCCAACTGGTGGACGTCGGCGCGCAAGCTTCCGGCCAAATCAAAGTAATGCACGTTAAAATCGGCCAGCAGGTAAAACAAGGCGACCTGATTGCCGAAATCGACGCCACCACCCAGGCCAACGCCCTCAACACCCACCGCGCCAAGCTCGATACCTACCGCGCCCAGCTCGCTTCCGCCCAAATCGCCCTGCAAACCGCCGGCCGCCAGCTCAACCGCGAACAAGCCCTGATGGCCGAAAACGCCACCTCGCGCCAAGAGCTGGAAAACGCCCAAGACGCCCATGCCGCGGCCAAAGCCCGGGTGGCCGAGCTGCAATCGCTGATCCGCCAAACCCGCATCGCCATCAACACTGCCGAGGCCGACTTGGGCTACACCCGCATCACCGCGCCCATCAGTGGCACCGTGGTGTCCGTACGCGTGGAAGAAGGCCAAACCGTCAATGCCAACCAAACCACGCCCACCATCGTGCAGATTGCCGACCTCAGCCGCATGCTCAATAAAATGCAGATTGCCGAAGGCGACGTTACCAAAGTGCAGGCCGGCCAACGCCTCTTGTTCACCACCCTGGCCGATCCCGAGCACGAACGCGAAGCCGAGCTGGACAGCGTGGATCCCGGCCTCACCACCATGTCGCAGGGCGGCTACACCACCAGCACCGACACCACCAACACCGCCATCTACTACTACGCCCGCGCCCTGGTGCCCAACGACGACGGCAAACTCGCCATCGGCATGACCACGCAAAACAACATCGTCATCAACCAAGCCCAGAACGTGCTTTCCGTGCCGGCGATGGCCGTCAAACAGCGTGGCAGCGAACGCTTCGTGCGCATCCTCACCGCCGAACGCCGGCCTGAAGAACGCCGCGTGAGCGTGGGCATCAGCGACGGCGTGCGCACCGAAATCACCTCCGGCCTGAAAGAAGGCGAAGAAGTAATCGTGTCCGAAAGCGACGGCGACATCAAAGCCTGGAAAGGCGGCCCGATGATGTAAGCGCTTCAGGTAGCCTGAGGCCTTTGCAAAACATCCAGATGTGGATGCAGTTCAAGGCGTAGCAGCACAGCGAGCGAGCAGCGCACAACGCAGAAATGCGCCGCAGATGGGGATTTTGCACAGGTCTCAGCCTGCGCAGAGGCTACCTGAAACCCCACCACCGCCCCTAACCGCAACCACAAAGGAGCCTCCATGTCTTACCGCCCTTTACTCCTGCCCCTGCTACTGACAGCCGCCCTAAGCGCCGCAGCGGCCGACAACCAACTGGCCTGTACCACCAAAGTAGAAGAAGCCGATATGCAAGTATGGGAATGCGAATACGCCGCGGACGACTTGCCAGCCGCCTACGCGGCGCTGCGGCACAAGCTGGATGCCCAGGCAGCCGAATGGCCGCCGGCATTGCCGGCCGGCAACCGCATTATCCGCCCCAACGATGATGCCTTCTTCCGCTATGTCAAATGGGTTTCGGCCAATGAAGTAGTGGTGGCGCAAGAAGGCCGCGGCGGCAACCTCGGCCTCAACAAAGCCACGCTGCGGCGGGAAAACGGCCGCATTGCCATTCATTGGCTGAGCAGCGAATAGCAGAACAACAGCAGGCAGGGTTGGCTTCCGACACCGCCCTGCCACCGATACCTCTTGCAGGCTACCTGAAAACGCTTGAACCGCATTTTTCCGGTCAGATTTTGGGGTAAATGATATGCGTACAGCGTTTTATGAAAACCGTATTGCCTCGCATTGGATTCGCCACCTTACGAAGCCTTTTTATGAGCTTATCCGCCGGTATATTTTTTGTTTGATTCATGTAAATTGATTTTCATCTTGGACTGCGCAATATCTTCATATTATCAAAGTCAAAAATTTTTTTATTCCATATAAAAGAAAACATAAACCAAAAAAGACAATACCATTCCAATAGCAATAGCAGCCAATATATACGGCAGCTTGGTTCCTGAAAACAATATGATGGAATCTATGGTTTCAACCTTATGCTTGGTTGGCAGCGCTTGTTCCAACCTTTCTAATAAATATCTCTTATTTTTTAATACCGCATCCTGACCTGCCTCATTAAAACCCACGCCGCCCAACCAGAAATATTTGTTCTTTCCATCTACTTTTACTCTCAAAACATCCAACCACCCTTTTTTCGAGATACTGAAATGATAATTGTCAATATTATTCTCTAAAAATACCGTAACCTTATTGGATTTTTCATCAATTATTTTTATCCAATCTCCGCTTATTTGAATTGAGACGACTTTGGTAAAATGCATATTGATCCAGATAAATAGCATAGCGATGATAGCCAATATGCTTTTTTTACCCAAAAAATCGGATAAAGAATCTGAGAGCACTGCGGCAAGCAGTAAAATAAAAAGAATTAATGAACTTATCCATAAAGCCGATAGACTATACTTTCCAAATCTGGGGTTTATTTCATTCACCGTTTCTTTACCCATAATAGATAAACGCAGTCTGATTGATTAATAGAAAACCATACCATCTATCCATGACATGGATTCGCTCTTTTTCTTGCCTCTATGGCCTATTGATCAATGATGGCCATGCTTAGTTTCAAAAAAAGATGCGCTTGCATTTTCTAGAAATCATGAATATCGTTATTTATGCGGATTTTATTTGAGATGAAAAACCACATCAAACCGATAACCACTGCCTCCATTGCCAATATTGTAACGCACTGATTTATAGATTTTTCCTCTGATCGAAAAACAAAAGAATCCCCCATGAGTCTTATCGAATGCCGCAACATCAACCGTTCTTTCGGCGAAGGCGACAGCCGGGTACACGTGTTGAAAGACGTCAGTCTTACCATTGAGAAAGGCGACTTCATCGCCATCATCGGCCAGTCCGGCTCCGGCAAGTCCACCCTGATGAACATTCTGGGCTGCCTTGACAGCGCCTCTTCCGGCTCCTACACCATAGACGGTGTGGAAACCGCCCAAATGAGCGCCGACGAGCTGGCGGCACTGCGGCGGCGCAAATTCGGTTTTATTTTCCAGCGCTACAACCTCTTGGGCGCCCTTTCCGCGCGCGACAATGTGGCCCTGCCCGCCGTATACGCCGGCATGGCGCAGAAAGAGCGTGAAGCGCGCGCCACCCAATTGCTGGCCGACCTCGGTTTGGCCGGTAAAGAACACAACCGCCCCAACCAGCTTTCCGGCGGTCAGCAGCAGCGGGTATCGATTGCCCGTGCGCTGATGAACGGCGGCGAAATCATTTTGGCCGACGAACCCACCGGCGCGCTGGATTCGGCCAGCGGCGTGATGGTGATGGAAATCCTGCAGGAGCTGCACCAAAAAGGCCATACTATTATTTTGGTCACCCACGACCCCAACATCGCCGCTTTCGCCAACCGCGTGATCGAAATCCACGACGGCCGCATCGTGGCCGACACCAGCAAACAGCCGCATCAGGCCGTTCACCGCATCGAGAGCCGCGGCGAACAGTCGTCCTGGCGCTTTTACCAAGACCAATTTGCCGAAGCCTTCCGCATGTCGGTGCAGGCCATCATGTCGCACAAAATGCGCTCCCTGCTCACCATGCTCGGCATCATCATCGGCATCGCTTCGGTGATTTCGGTGGTGGCGCTCGGACGCGGCACGCAAGACAAAATCTTGGCCGACATCAGCGCCATCGGCACCAACACCATCGCGGTTTATCCCGGCAAAGGCTTCGGCGACCGCACGCGCCACCGCATCCGCACGCTGTCGGTGGGCGATGCCGAAGCCATCGGCAAACAAGGCTATGTGGACAGCGTCACCCCGATGACGGCCAGCAACGGCACCGCCACCTACCGCAACATCAACGTGAGCGCCCAAATCATCGGCGCAGGCGAACAATTTTTCAGCGTGCGCGGCATCAAGCTGGCCGAAGGGCGGTTTTTCGACCAAAGCGATGTCGATCAGCGCGCCCAAGTGGTGGTGATCGACCCCAACACCCGCAAGCAGCTCTTTCCCGACGGCCGCAACCCGCTGGGGCAGACCATTTTGTTCAACAAACGCCCGCTGCACATCATCGGCCTCACCATCGAAGACCCCAACAGCTTCGGTGCGGGCGAAAACCTGCAAATGTGGTCGCCCTACACCACCGTGATGCAGCGCATCACCGGCTCCAGCCACATCAACTCGGTGATCGTCAAAATCAAAGACCACGTCAGCAGCTCGGTGGCCGAGCAGGGCCTGAAAGAGCTGCTCATCGTGCGCCACGGCAAGGAAGACTTCTTCACCAGCAACAGCGACAGCGTGAAAAAAACCGTGGAAAGCACCATGCGCGCCATGACGCTGCTGATTTCCAGCATCGCCTTAATTTCACTGGTGGTGGGCGGCATCGGCGTGATGAACATCATGCTGGTATCGGTCACCGAGCGCACCCGCGAAATCGGCATCCGCATGGCCATCGGCGCCCGGCAGGCCAATATCCTGCAACAGTTTCTCATCGAGTCGGTGCTCATCTGCCTGATCGGCGGCCTGATCGGCATCACCCTCTCTTATCTGGTGGGTCTGCTGTTCAATCTGTTTGCCGCCGAATTTTCGATGTCGTTTTCCACCCTGTCGATCATCGCCGCGGTGCTCTGCTCTTCCGCCATCGGCATTCTGTTCGGCTTTATTCCGGCCAAAAACGCCTCCAAACTCAACCCCATCGCGGCCTTGTCGCGCGATTGAACTTTTCAGGTAGCCTGTTGCCCAATAGCGCTCCGCCACGCACACAACCCAAGGCTACCTGAAAACCGCCAACGGTAATCCATCATGACTTTGACTTCCGCCCGCTTTTCCGCCGCCTGCCTCGCCGCCTTATGCTTGGCAGGCTGCGCCATCGACACCACGCCCGACACCGGCATCGGCCTGCACCAAGCCATGCGCGAACGACCCAATGCAGTCGTGGCCGACGACACCCTCGCCGAATTCTATCGGGCGCATATGCAGCACGATTGGTGGCAAACCTACGGCGACCCGAAACTGGACGCTTTGGTCAAACGGGCGCTCGAACACAATACCGACTTGAAACAGGCCGCCCTCAACGTCAACAAAGCGCTTTATCAGGCCAATATCCTCGGCGCCAATCTGGTGCCGGATGTCAACGCCAACCTGGGCGTATCGCAAAGCCGCAACCTGCAAACCGGCAACAACACCCCGAAAAGCTACAGCAGCCAGCTCGGCTTGAGCTACGAGCTGGATTTGTGGCACCGCCTCAATGCCGCCGCCTCGGCGCAAATCTGGGTGCAGCGCGCCACCGCCGAAGACCTGGCCGCCACGCGGCTGGCCGTCATCAACAATGTGGTGGACGGCTATTTCCACATTGCCTACCTCAACCGCGCCATCCGTCTGCAAGAGCAGGCAGTGGACAACTACCAAAACATCCTGCGTATTGCCGAAAGCCGCCACCGTCACGGCAAAGTGTCGGCCAACGAGCCGGTACAGGCGCGTCAGGCCCTGCTCTCCGCCCAAGACCAACTGCGCCAACTACAGGAAAACCGCCACGCCGCGCGCAGTATGTTGGCGCAAATCTTCAACAGCGACCCCGAACAAAATTGGTCGTTCGGGCCCGATCCGGAACACTTCCAGCTGCCGGAAATCAAAAACGGCGACCCCAATCTGGACATTCCCATTACCGCCCTCACCCACCGCCCCGATTTGCTCGCCGCCGAAGCGCGTTTGCAAGCCGCACTCAAAAACCAAACCGCCCAATACCGCAGCTGGTATCCCCGCATCACCCTCAACGCCGCCCTGAGCCACAGCGCCAACCGCGCCGCCAATCTGTTTGAAGTGCCCGTGCTCGGCGGCGGCATCGGCATCAGCCTGCCCTTTCTCAACTGGCCCACCCTGCGCTGGCAAAACCGCATTGCCGAAACCGAATTCGAGCAGGCCAAACTGGCTTTTGAAAAAGCCTTGCTCACCGGCCTGCACGAAGTCCACAACCAATACCGCCTCTACCGCCACAGCCTGCAGCAACAAGAAAACGCACGCGAGGCCCTGCGCCTGGCACGGGAAAACAGCCGCTACCACCAAGTGCGCTACCAGCACGGCCGTAGTAGCCTGCGCGACTGGCTGCAAGCACTCAACAGCGAATACGCCGCCGAACACAGCCTGCTTCAAGCCCGCTATACCACGCTCAAACATGAAGCGATGATCTACAAAGCCATGGGCGGACGCTACCAAACCGCCACGCCCTCTGCCCGATAAACCTTTTCACCCAAAATCAGGCTACCTGAATACTTTCAGGTCGCCTGATTGGCTGACTAAACCACCGCACCGGTACGGCCGTTTTCTTCAATACGCCCGCCTGTTCTTGCGCCACCATCCGTATTCCGCACAATCCACACAGGAGACGGATATGCCCGCATGGACATGGTGGGCCTCGGTTTTGAGCTTCGCCCTCGCTTCTTCCATTTCGCCCGGACCGGTGAACCTACTCACCCTGAGCAATACCTTATCGGGCTACCTGAACAGCAGCTTCCGCTTCATCACCGGCGCCACCGTCGGCTTTATGCTGCAACTGCTGATACTCGGCACCGCCCTGCAGCCGCTGCTGCGCGCCTGGCCGTGGCTGGAGACCGCGCTGCACATCGGCGGCGTGCTGTTTTTGCTGTGGCTGGCCTGGCTGCTGTGGCGCGACAGCGGGCAATTAGACGATGCCCGCCGTCGGCCGGCCGATTGGCACACCGGTCTGGCGCTGCAATGGCTCAATCCCAAAGCCTATCTGGCCGCTGCGGCGGCAGTGGGGCTGTATGCCGGCGGCAACCCGCAGCATCTGTATTGGCTGACGGCGGCCTACGGCGCGGTGTGTTGGCTTTCTTTGGCGGCTTGGATCGGTTTGGGCTGTCTGCTGCGCCGCCATGCGCAGTCGCCACGGCGGATGCGGGCCCTCAACCGTTTATTAAGTGTGCTCTTGCTGTTGGGCATCGGGCTGATGCTGTGAATAGCGCCCCGGCGTCACGGCCAGCGAGCGTTTGAAGCGGCGCTGGAAATGCGCCTGGTCGGCAAAGCCGAAATCTTGAGCCGCCTGCGCCAGCGGCGCGCCCCGCGCAATGGCTGCTTGGGCTTGGGCAATGCGGCGGCTGAGCAGCCATTGGTGCGGACTCATGCCGCTTGTCTCAAGACGGCGCGACAACTGGCGCCGGCTCAAGCCCGCCGCTTGCGCCCAAGCATCCGCATCTTGAATCGCCGGATTCGATGCCTCCAAAATGTCGATTAAGCCGCGCCAAGGCGCACACTGCGGCCTTGCCTGAGCCGCCTCACGCTTCAGCGCCGCAGCCAGTGCCTGCCAGCATACTTCGGCACGGCCGTCGGCCTGCCTGACCGAACGCAACAAGGCCAGCATCGCCGCAACCAAGCGACGGCTGCGCCAAGGAGCGCCGTCGGCCAAAACCGGAATGCCACTACCGACAGCCTGCCGGAAAGCTTCGGGCGGGATATAGCACATCATATAATGCCAAGGCTGCCCGCCGTAGGGGTTGCAGGCATGCGGGGTATCCGGCGGCATCAGCATCACGCTGCCCGTGCGGGCGGCATAATGGTGTCTGCCGCAACGGTACACCGTGCGGCCGTGCAATACCAAACCCAGCGACCAAGTAACGTGGGTATGCAGGCCGTAAACGATACCGCCGCCCGAACCGCAGCGGATTTCCCAACCCGGCAGCTCAGGCGGACGATAAAACCGGTGGCGCTCGCCCACGGCCAAACGCTTAGGCAACGGCGGCCACGCCGGCTTTGGCGATTTGTGCGTCCTGCTCTTTGGCCACGCCGGATACGCCTACCGCACCGACGGTATGGCCGTCCACCACCACCGGCACGCCGCCTTCCATGCAGCCCGAGAGCGGCGCAGTCAGAAACGCATAGCGGCCGCCGTTGACCATGTCTTCAAACACTTTGGTTTCTTTGCGGCTGATGGCGGCACTGCGGGCTTTTTCCAAAGACACTAGGCTGCCCATCGGCGCGCAGCCGTCCAAACGGGTCATGCCCAGCAGAAAGCCGCCGTCGTCCACCACGCTGATGGCCACATTCCAACCGTTTTTCTTCGCCTCGGCGGTGGCGGCGGCCAAAATGGCCTGCACTTCCTGTTCGCCCAAAATCGCTTTGCTTTGCATGGTTTTTCCTTTCGTTTTGTTCAACTGATCCAATCAACAGGGCAGTCGCCCCTTAGAACCTGTTCATAGTCTTCTTGCGCAGCGGTTTTTCGAGGAAAAAACCGCAGATGCAAGGCGAAAATGCGCTAAAGATTGAACATCTTGCAAGTATTTTCAACGTGGCAGATGCGGAATTTTGACCGAAAATACCGCCGCAACGGAGACCATGAACAGGTTCTTATGTTTTCAGGTAGCCTGCCGACGCAGCATCGGGCTACCTGAAACCGTCTTGCTTATTTTCCCTCCGGCATAACCCGCTCAGATAACGGCTCCGGCTAAGCAATGTCCGAACCGCCCGGCTGAAGCGGGCTACCTGAAACGCTGCCGGCCCTACTGCGGCCACAAGGCCTGAAACGCCTTCACCACTGCGGCCGGATCGGCCGCTTCGGTCACCGCGCGCACCACCGCCAGCGAAGACACGCCGGTGGCCAGCACGTCGGCGGCATTGTGCAAATCGATACCGCCGATGGCCACCGTAGGCGTGTTGCCCGCCTGGGCCACATAGCGGCGCAGATTGTCCAAGCCCTGCGGGGCGGTGGGCATGGTTTTGGTGGTGGTGGGGAAAATCGCGCCGCAGGCCACATAGCTGGGCCGCACCGCCAAGGCGCGGGCCAACTCGGCATCGGAATGGGTGCTGATGCCCAGGCGGATGCGGGCATCTCGCAAAGTGGGCAAATCGGCGGCATCCAAATCTTCCTGCCCCAAGTGCACGCCGTAAGCGCCTTCCTCCAGCGCCAGCCGCCAATAATCGTTGATAAACAGCTGGCTGCCGCTGCCGGCCGCGGCGGCCACCGCACGGCGGACTTCCTGCCGCAAAGCCTCGCCGCTCAGGGTTTTGTTGCGCAACTGCACGGTATCGGCGCCGGCCGCCACCATGCGCGCCACCCAATCGGCATCGGGCACCACGGCATAAAATTTCAGCGGACGGACTGGAGGCGGAAAGCCGGGCGTGAGCGGGCGGCTGTCTGCATCGGGGAGCGGGGCGGGCGTCATCGGCATTCTCCATCGGACGGGGCAAAAACAGGCGGATTATACGGAAGCGGGCCGGAAAAAGGAAAGGCTGAGACCTTTGCAAAACCCTCAGATGTGGATGCAGTTCAAGACGTAACAGCGCAGCGAGTGTGAACGCCGGGAATCCCCGTGGGACAGACATATCAGACGATAAGCAAGCGAGCGAGCAGTATCCGTGGGCATAAACGCACAACGCAGGAATGCACCGCAGATGGGGTTTTGCAAAGGTATCAGGCTACCTGAACGCCTGCCGGGCGGTTCAGGTAGCCTGTCGGACAATGCGGCTTAAGCGGCCATATCGGCAAACACCGCCCGCGCCGCAGCCACGGTTTCGTCGATCAATTCGGGCGTGTGGGCGGCCGACATAAAGCAGGCCTCGAAGGCGGACGGGCCGAAGGCCACCCGCCGCGCCAGCATGCCGTGGAAGAAACGCTTGAAGGCATCGGTGTCGGTGCGCGCCATGTCTTTGTAGTTATTAGGCAGGAAGTCGGCGAAATAGAGGCCGAACATACCGCCTTCGCAGTCGGTTCTGAACGGCACGCCGGCCGCATCGGCGGCGGCCTGGAAACCGGCCGTCAGGCGGCGGGTGTTTTCGGCGAGCTGTTCATAGAAACCGTCGCGGCGGATGATTTCCAGCGTTTTCAGCCCGGCCGCCACCGCCACCGGATTGCCCGACAGCGTGCCGGCCTGATACACGCCGCCCAAGGGCGAGATGCAGGCCATGATGTCTTGGCGGCCGCCGAAGGCCGCCAGCGGCATGCCGCCGCCGATGACCTTACCCATGGTGGTAAGGTCGGGCGTGATGCCGTGCAGCGATTGGGCGCCGCCCAAGGCCACGCGGAAACCGGTCATCACTTCGTCGTAAATCAGCACGCTGCCGTGCTCGGCGGTTAAGCGGCGCAGTTCGCGCACAAATTCGGGCGTGGCGCGCACCAGATTCATATTGCCGGCAATCGGCTCCAAAATCACGCAGGCGATGCTGTCGCCCAGCTCGGCAAAGGTTTGCTGCAGGGCGGCCACGTCGTTATAGGGCAGCACCAGGGTATGGCGGGTAAAGTCGGCGGGCACGCCGGCGGAACTGGGGTTGCCGAAAGTGAGCAGGCCGCTGCCGGCCTTCACCAGCAGGCTGTCGGAATGGCCGTGGTAGCAGCCTTCGAATTTGATGATGGCGTCACGGCCGGTAAAGCCGCGCGCCAAGCGGATGGCCGACATGGTGGCTTCGGTGCCGGAACTCACCAGCCGCACCTGCTCCACGCTGGGCAGCAGCTCGGCAATGGTTTCGGCGATGACGATTTCGCCTTCGGTGGGCGCGCCGAACGACAAGCCGCCCAGCGCTGCTTCGCGCACCGCGTCGATCACTTCGGGATGGGCATGGCCGACAATGGCCGGCCCCCACGAACCGACATAATCGATATAACGGGTATCGGCTTCGTCCCACACATACGCCCCTTCGGCTTTGCGGATAAAGCGCGGCACGCCGCCCACGCTGCCGAAGGCACGGACGGGAGAATTGACGCCGCCGGGAATCACGGCTTTGGCGCGTTCAAAAAGCTGTTCGTTGCGGTTCATAGCAAGACCTCGTGAGTCAATCGGTATCGGAAATCTGCAAGCGGCCTGAAAGCGGTTTATCCGCCCAACTGCTGCCGGATTTGTGCAATCAGATGCTGCCGTTCGGCTTTACTCAAACCTTCAATGGCGGAGAGTTTTTGATCCAGCGGCACGGGGTTGCCGCCGCCTTGCGGCGCGATACCGAGCAAAACCGGCCCTTCCGCGCCTTCTTCCAGCACCCAAGGTTGGACTTTATTGAATTGCAGCACAACATCCCGCTGCACGCCGTCCAGCGTTACTCGGTATTTTTGGCCTTGCTTAAACGTGGTCACCGGCACAACTTGCCAAGGCCGGGCATCGGCTTGATTGAAAGCGGCCACCACCCGGCGTTGGCGCGGCAGGCTGATGAAGAGCATGAAATAAGCCGCCCACAAAGCGAAGAGGGAAACCGCGGCAAAAAAAGCGAAAAACAGGGCACGGTTGCCCAAAGTTTCCACCGCCAAATCAATGCTCACCAAATCCGGATTGTCTGCGGCGACTACGGCTTCCACTTGGTAACCCTCATTGGAAAAATCGAAAAAGGCAAAAGATTTCTGCCAAGTGCGGCCTTGAGCTTGAATGGTCACGGCGCAGTCGGTAAAGGCGAATTTACGCGTTTTGCACTCGCCGTCTATGCGGGCATCGGCCAATACCTGCGGGTTTTGGCCGATACGGTAGTCAGCGTAGATTTCCTGCGCCATTCCCTTCAGCCACCAAGCCATGCCCAAAAAAATCAGCACGCACAGCAGCCCCATACACGCCAAAAAAGAAAATTTCTGCGTAATTTTATTTAATTTTAAATTCTTATCCGGAAAGTTCAGGGCAGGGAGATTCATGTTACTTCCTTTCTTCAAATCAAGGTCACTCAAACACATAAAATCAATGCTGTGCCACGGTATCGCGGATAAAGCTTTCCGCCCGGTCTTTCAGCAGGAAACGGCCGTTTTCCGCCATCCGGTCTTCGTCGTCCAGCAGCAGCGGCTCGGAAAAATCGGCGCGGATGGTGATGGCCGGCACCGACACGATGCGCCACAGCGATACCAACAAATTCATGTCGCCCACATAAGCGGGCTTGGTGCTGCGGTTGCCCAGCTGGTCGTAATAACGCAGGCCCAGCGCCATCACCGGCGTACCGCTTTCCGCCGCCGGCTGGAACAGTGCGGCCTTAAACGGCAGGGTGCTCAGGCCGTGGCTGGTTTTGGCTTCGGGGAAAAAAGACACGGTGCGCCCTTCGGCCAGCGCCCGGCGGATGGCTTCGTTGATCGGACGCACATCGTTGCGGCTGTCGCGGTTGATGAACACCGTGCCGGCCCGCGCCGCCACCGAGCCGATCAGCGGCCAAGAGCGGATTTGGCGTTTGCCGATAAACACGGTGGGATAGAGCGCCATCATGGCGAATACGTCCAGCCAAGACACATGGTTGGCCACCCCCAGAAACACCGGCGGCAGCGACAACTGCGACGGCCCGTCCACTTCGATGTGCAGAATCGCCAACAGGCGGCGGGCGGTGTGCTGCAATATGGCCCGGCTTCTTTCGCTGTAGTCGGCGGGCAAAAAAAACAGGCGCAGCGATGCGGCAAAAAACCACAGCAACACACGGAAAATGCGCCAAAAGCGCACGGGCAGGGAAGTGGAATAGTCGTTCATCAATCAGGGGAAGAAAAGACAAAAGTCAATGCTGGCAAACCGGGCAATAGAAACTGCTGCGCTGGCCCAAAACCGCTTTGGCCACCGGCGTGCCGCACACGCGGCAGGCTTCGCCTGCGCGGCCGTACACTTGGTATTGCTGTTGGAAATAGCCGCTTTTGCCGTCGCTGTTCACAAAGTCGCGCAGCGTGCTGCCACCGGCGGCCAAGGCCCGGCGCAGCACCATGCGCACTTCTTCGCACAGGCGGCGGCAATCCGCTTGGCTGAGGCTGCAGGCCGCTCGGAAGGGCGAGATGCCGGCGGCAAACAAAGCCTCGTTGGCATAAATATTGCCCACGCCCACCACCACGGCATTGTCCATCAAAGCAGTTTTGATCGGGCTTTTGCGGCGCTCGAGCGCGGCTTTCAGGTAGCCTGCGTCAAACGTCTCCTCCAGCGGCTCGGGGCCCAGATTCTGCAATAGCGGATGGTGTTCGGCCGCGCCGGCAAACCATAAAATCGCGCCGAAGCGGCGCGGGTCGCGGAAGCGCAGCACGGTGCCATCTTCTGCGGTGAAATCGGCATGGTCGTGCTTGCCCGGCGGCGGCGCGTGTTCGGGCGCGTAAACGCGCAAACTGCCCGACATGCCCAAATGCAGCAACATCACGCCGTGTGCAAACTCAAACAGCAGGTATTTGGCGCGGCGGCGGATGCGCAGAATGCGGCTGCCCGCCAACTGCCGCGCCAAATCGTCCGGCACCGGCCAGCGCAGCTTGGGCTGGCGCACCGCCACCGCACGCAGGGTTTTGCCTTCGATGTGCGGCGCAATGCCGCAACGGGTGGTTTCAACTTCTGGCAATTCGGGCATGATACCGCCGGCAGACGAAAAAACGCGCAGTTTAGTCGGACGGCCGAAATAAATCAACGCGCTAAAGGCTGCTGCCCGGCCCGCCGGCCCCAATCGGCCGCCACAGCCGGCGCCGATATTTCCCCGCCCCGCACGGGGAAATGTAATAGAATCGCCCCCTTTTCCCACAACGGTTTCTGCCCATGTCTTCCGCCAAACGTCCGCTCAACGGCGTGCTGCTGCTCGACAAACCGCAAGGCGTGTCCAGCAACACCGCCCTGCAACAGGCCCGCCGCCTTTACCGCGCCGCCAAAGCCGGCCACACCGGCGTGCTCGATCCGCTGGCTACCGGCCTGTTGCCCGTCTGCTTCGGCGAGGCCACCAAGTTCGCCCAATACCTGCTCGACGCCGACAAAGCCTATACCGCCACCCTCAAACTGGGCGAAGCCACCACCACGGGCGACGCGGAAGGCGAGATCATCGCCCGCGCCGATCAGCCCCTCGCCCTGCCCGAATTCCAAGCCGCCTGCGCACACTTTACCGGCCCCATCCGCCAGGTGCCGCCGATGTTTTCCGCCCTCAAACACGAAGGCCGCCCGCTCTACGAATACGCCCGCCGCGGCATCGAAATCGAGCGCCCCGCCCGCCACGTTACCCTCTACGCCATCGACATCCGCGAATTCGCCCCGCCGCGCGCCGTCATCGACGTGCGCTGCAGCAAAGGCACCTACATCCGCACCCTGGCCGAAGACCTGGCCAAACACCTGGGCACCTTCGCCCACCTCACCGCCCTGCGCCGCACCGCCACCGCCGGCTTCGACATCGCCGACAGCCGCACCCTGCCGCAACTGGCCGAACTCGACGATGCCGCCCGCGACGCCCTGCTGCTGCCCTGCGACGTCTTGGTGCAACACCTGCCCGCCGTAGCGCTGGACGACACCGCCGCCCAAAGGCTGTGCCACGGCCAAACCCCGCCCGCCGCCGAGGGCACGCCCGAACACACGCCCCTACGCGCCTACGCACCCGGCGGCCGCTTTATCGGCCTGATTCAGGCACAATCAGGCTACCTGAAAGCCCTGCGCCTGCTCAACACTGCGGCCTGAACACAATATTACACGGCCGCCGCGTGATTTTCCGCCGGCCGCCACCATTTGGGCAGACAATCCCCCTTTCCTTACTACCGCCATAACAGGTACCGCCATGTCCCTCTTCACCCCGCAACAGGCCGAACGCCTGAGCGCCCTGCTCGACAAACACGGCAACCACGGCGAAGCCATGCCGATAGACGAAGCCCAAGGCTTCCTGATCGCCTGCATCAGCGGCCCCGATCCAAGCGGATCCGCTTTCTGGCTGCCCCAAATCTTGGGCGACGACGACTTCACCGCCCAAGAGCGCGAAGAAATCGCCGCCCTCTTGGATGCCTGCGCCGCCCAAATGCGCCACGACATGCAGCAAAACGAATCGCCGCGACTGACCCTCTTTACCGACGAAAACGGCCAGCCCGACTGGGGTCCCGTCTGCGCCGCCTACCTCTACGCCCTCGACTGCCTGCCCACCGACTGGTTCGCCACCCTCAACGACGAAAACTTCGAAGACCTGCTCTTTCCCGTGATGGCCTTCAGCGACGTTTACGAAGAAGGCGAAGTGGTGCTGAGCGAACAAGACCTGGCCGAGCTACGCCAAGAGCTGCCCGACGTCTTCACCGCCGCCTACCGCTACTGGCAGGCCGTCATCAACAAACCGCAACCCGCCCGCCGCGCCCACAAAACCGGCCGCAACGACCCCTGCCCCTGCGGCAGCGGCAAAAAATACAAAGCCTGCTGCGGAAAAAACGCATGAAACTGCCTTTCGGCTGGAAGCTGCCCAAGCGCGAAGAAATCTTCGCCTCGCGCTGGGCCAAACCTTTCGCCCCGCTGTTCGACCACCCCTGCTTCTGGACGCTCAACCGCCGCCGCGCCGCCCTCTCCGTGGCCATCGGCCTGTTCGGCGGCCTGATGCCCGGCCCCACCCAAATGGCCACCGCCTTCGTCATCGCCTGGCTGCTGCGCACCCACCTGCCCCTGGCCATGGTCACCACCCTCTATTCCAACCCCTTTACCTACCTGCCCCTCTACTACGCCGGCTACCAAATCGGCAGCCTGCTGCTCACCGGCCAGCCCGCCGCCGGCCTGCCGCCGCTGCCCGATTGGGAACAGGCCGGCTATTGGCACAAAATCGGCAAATGGCTGGCCGAATACGGCAAACCCCTGCTGGTGGGCGTGCCCGTGCTCGGCCTCAGCCTGGCCGCCATCGGCTACACCGCCGTGCGCCTGCTGTGGCGCTACCGCACCATCCGCCGCTGGCAGCGCAGGAAACAGGCTACCTGAAACCTTTTCAGGTAGCCTGAGACCTTTGCAAAACCCTCAGATGTGGATGCAGTTCAAGGCGTAGCAGCGCAGCGAACGTGAACGCTAGGAATCCCTGTGGGACAGACATATCATGCGGATAGGCAAGTGAGCGAGCAGTACCCATAGGGCATAAACGCACAACGCAGAAATGCGCCGCAGATGGGGTTTTTGCAAAGGTCTCAGCCTGTAAGCAACAGAAAAACACGCCCTTAACACCTACTGAAACCCTGAAACAATTAAAGACCGAGCAGCAACTCGCACACCGCCCTGAACCCCAGTGCCGCTCTTTTTTACCCCGCCCATCAAGCTACCTGAAACCATTGACCACCCCGCCATGCCCGCCTGCTCCCGCCCGCTGACCGCCGCCGAAACCGCCGCCGCCCGCCTGATTTACGGCGACGGCCTCGACTACGCCCGCATCCGCCTGCATTTCGGCAGCTGGTGGCTGCCCGACCGACACACCGCCATGGCGCCCGCCGGGCACATCCACTTTCCCGCCCGCTGCAGCTGCGCCGACTTTACGGCCCAAACACCCGCCCTGCGCGGCTGGCTGATGCACGAACTGGCCCACGTCTGGCAATACCAAAACGGCTTTCCCGTCTGGCTCGGCGGCCTCAAAATCGCCCTGAGCGGCGGCTACCTGAAACGCCGCGCCTACCGCCTGCCGCCTTTAGCCGGCGTGCCCGATTTCGGCAGCCTGAATATGGAACAGCAGGCCGAAGTCTTGAGCGGCTTCTACCTCGCCTTCCACTGCCGCGACCCGCAGCACCTCAGCCAACTGCCCCATTACCAACGCCTGCTGCGCCCCTTTTTCGCCCACCCTTTCGACTGCGCCCTGCTGCCCAAACTCTGATTGGCCAAGCGGAACTCCGCCATCCGCATAGCACACACAGACAGAGACTAAGGCCTCCAAGAACCCCATCTCGCAAAAATGAAAAAGGCTACCTGAAAGCTCCGCCACACGGCAGCGGCTTTCAGGTAGCCTTTCGGCATTGTTCAAACAACGCGGCTTACTTCTGCACCGCCGTCAGCTTGATTTCCACCTTCCAATCCGGATTCGCCAATTTGGCCTGCACACAAGCGCGGGCCGGCGTTTTGCCGGGCGTCACCCAGGCATCCCACGCCCGGTTCATGCCGTCGTAGTCGGCCAAATCGGGCAGGTAGATCACCGCCTCGCAGATATGGGCTTTGTCGGAACCGCAGTCGGCCAAAATCCGGTCGATCTGCGCCAAGACGTTTTCCGTCTGCGCCGTCACATCCGCTTCGGGATTGGTCGGCACCTGGCCGGCCAGAAACACAAAACCATTGGCCACCACGGCGTCCGACAAACGCGGCGTCGGCTGATAATGCTGCACAGTCATGGCTTTTCTCCTTCTTAAATCAACATCAATCAGCCGCGCATCGTAGCGGATTTGCCCCCGCCTGAAAAGCCGCGCCGCTATAATGCCGCTTTTGCGCCTAGCCAAAGGCTACCTGAAACCGCCCATGTCGAAAAACAGCAAATACCCCGTTACCCCCGCCATCCGCTTTTTACGCGAACACGGCATCGGCTTCACGCCCCATCTTTACGACTATCAAGAACACGGCGGCACCGCGCATTCCGCCGCCGCACTCGGCGTAGCCGAACACCAGGTCATCAAAACCATCGTGCTGCAAGACGAAAACGGCCGCGGCCTGTTTGCCCTGATGCACGGCGACCGCCAGATTTCCACCCGCAACCTGGCCCGCCAAACCGGTGCCAAACACATCGAGCCCGCCACACCCCAGCAGGCCAACAAATGGACGGGCTATCTGGTGGGCGGCACCAGCCCCTTCGGCAGCAAAACCGCCCTGCCCGTGTATGTGGAACACAGCATTTGGGCGCTCGACACCATTTACATCAACGGCGGCAAACGCGGCTTTCTGGTGGCCATTCCCGCCGCCGCCCTGCACAGCCTGCAGCCGCAAACCGTGGAAGTGGCCGTTTAAACCGCAGCACACTGCTTTTTGCTAAGTACTCTATTTTTCTTTACAATACCGCCCGCGGCGGCATCACGCGGCCGCTCAACCGAAAAAAGAAAAGGACAACAAGATGAAAATAAATCAAAAACTGTGGTTACTGTGCATCTCTGCCGCTTTGGGCCTGGCGGCCTGCGGCAGCCAAAACGATGCCCAAACTCCTGCACAAAGCACATCCGGCAGCGAAGCAGCAGCACCAAGCGAAGCGTCCGCCCAAGCCGAAGCCCCGGCCGTCAATCTGCTACGGGACGCCCAAGCCCTGCAGGCTGCGGAAGACGCACTCAAGGCCCTGCCCCAATTCGGCGGCAAACCGCTGAATGTGTTCCAAAATGTTCATTTCTACGGCGGCAGTTATGATTCGAAAATCAAAATCAACATCCAAGACCCGAACAATCCGGAAAACATCGACCACTACATCTATAAAAACGGCCAATGGAGCGAACCGCAGCCGGTAAAACTTTCCGGCGACGGCGATATGTTGGCAAACGTGACCCCCTTGGATCAAATCAAATTCGCCACCGTGGCCGAGATCGCCAAAGTGTGGCATGAAAAAGCCGTAGAGGTGCAGGCCAAAGAAACCGAGGCCGACCACATTTACTTCTCTCTGTTTGTCCCTACCCAAAAACGCTCTTGGGAAACCAGCAACATCGAAACCGACCGCGCCGAATACAGCCTGGATTTCGACCAAAACGGCAAATTGCTTGACTTCTCTAAACGCTAATCCGCCGCGCCAAACCGGCAAAAAGGCTACCTGAAAACCAGCCACGCGCATTTCTGCGTCGCTGGTTTTCAGGTAGCCTTATTTTGTCAGCGGAGACTGTGAGCAGGTTCTCAGGCAGAAACCGGATCGGCTCCTCTTTCCGCGTCCGATTTGTTTTCCAGCGGCAGCGGCGCGCCCGAGGCGGCCTGCTCCATGCGGATGTCGCCGGCATACACCGCGCCTTCTTCCACCAGCAGGGTTTGGGTGCGGATGTTGCCCGCCACATGGGCGGTGGCTTTCAGCTGCAGTTTGTTTACCTCCACCAAGCCTTCCACCCGGCCGAATACCATCAGCTCGCCGCAGCGGATGTCGCCGCATACCGCGCCGGCCTCGCCGATGATCACCATGCCGCCGGCCTGCACATTGCCCGCTACCGCGCCGTCAATCTTCACCGACTGCTGGCTGAGCACATCGCCCTGAATCCGGCATTGCGCGCCGATAATGGTGTCGATGGCGTCCACCGCCACCGGCAGCTCTTTTTTTCCTTTGCTGTGAAACATCATGTTCTCCGAATCATGTTTTTAACGCGCGGCCAGGCTCAAAAAACCGGCCGGATCAAGCGGCTCGTCGTTCAGACGCACTTCGTAATGCAGGTGCGGGCCGGTGGAGCGGCCGGTGGAGCCGAGCTTGCCCACCAAATCGCCGGCTTCTATTTGCTGGCCCACGTGCACGTCAATCGCCGAAAGATGGCCGTACACCGTGCTGTAGCCGTGGCCGTGGCGCAGGCGCACCACTTGGCCGTAGCCGTTCATGGTACCGGCAAACTCCACCTTGCCGTTAGCCGTGGCGATAATCGGATCGCCGATGCTGCCGCGGAAATCCAGACCGTTATGAAATTCGCTGCCGCGGCCGCTGAATGGATTGGGCCGTGGGCCGAAGCCCGAAGAAATCGAGCCGGCGGCCGGGCGGCCCAGCGGCACGGTTTCAGCCGCTTGCAACAGCCGGTCCAACGCTTGTTTGAATTCGGGCGTATCGGCCGAGGGCAGCACGATTTCCGGTCCGCCGGCCTGGGCCGTGCCTTTACCCGGCTGGGCAGCCGGAATGTCGGGCAGCTCCACTTTCACGCCGCGTTGCTGCAGATACTGCTGCAGATGTTGCACCGCCTGTTCGGATTGGGCCAACTGGGCGAGTCTGGCGGTGATTTCTTCGGAGCGCGCCTGCTTCAAGTCCTCGATTTGTCGGCTCAGGCGCACGTTTTCCCGTTCGTGTACGGCGAGGCGATCATAACTTTGATAATGCTGCCAGCCCAAGGCCAACAGCCCGGTAAACAAGATGCCGGAAACAAACGACAAGCCCACCAAAGCGGGCTTGATGGCCTTCAAACGGCCGGCACTCATCACAAAAGTTTCGGTGCGCTGTTCGTCCAGCACCATCACCGTCACGGTTTTTTTCTGCTTACTCATTCGCTTCGTGATTGGATTCAAAAGCTTGCGATTTTAGTATAAAACCTCCCCGGCTGACAAAACAAAACGCCCCCACGCGGCGGAAACTGGAAAGATTGCAACACCCCCATCCCGCATTCCGCCAAGCCGCACAGGCTACCTGAAAGCCGCCGGCCGATGCCCGCCTGCCCCGATTCGGGTAAAATACGCCCCTTTTTCCGCCCCGCCCGTTCCCATGCGCCTCACCCACATCAAACTTGCCGGCTTCAAATCGTTTACCGACCCGACCACCATCCACGTGCCGGGCCAGCTGGTGGCCGTAATCGGTCCCAACGGTTGCGGCAAATCCAATGTAATCGACGCCGTGCGCTGGGTATTGGGCGAAGCCTCGGCCAAACAGCTGCGCGGCGAAAGCATGCAAGACGTCATCTTCAACGGCGCGGCCACCCGCCGCCCTGCGCCCCGCGCTTCGGTGGAACTGGTGTTCAGCAATGCCGACCACAGCCTGCAAGGGCCGTGGGGCCAGTATGCCGAAGTCAGCATCAAACGCCAGCTCACGCGCCAAGGGGAATCCAGCTACTACATCAACAACCAAGTGGTGCGCCGCCGCGACATCACCGACCTCTTCCTCGGCACCGGCGTGGGCGCACGCGGTTACGCCGTCATCGAACAAGGCATGATTTCGCGCATCATCGAAGCGCGGCCGGAAGAGTTGCGCGCCTACATCGAAGAGGCCGCCGGCGTCTCCAAATATAAAGAACGCCGCCGTGAAACCGAAAACCGCCTCAAAGACACCCGCGAACACCTGCAACGGTTGGCCGACTTGCAAAGCGAACTCGGCCGCCAAGTGGAAAAGCTGGAAAAGCAGGCCGCCCAAGCCGAACGCTACCAAACCCTCAGCGCCCAACTCGCCCAACAGCAAGACCTGCTCGACTACGTGCAGTGGCAGGAAGCCTTGACCCAAGCCGATGCCGCCACCGAGCAGCAACAGGCCGCCCAAGCCGAACAAGACGCGCTGGCCGCCGAAAGCGAAGCCGCAGCCGACACCGTGCGCCAACTGCGCGAAGCCGAACAGGAACAACAACAGTACGTCCACCAGCTCAACAAACAGCACGCCGTGTTGCGCGAACAAACCGCCCGTTTGGAAGAACAGCTGCGCGCCCGCCAAAACCTGCTTCAGCGCAGCGAACGCGAACGCCTGGCCGCCCAAGCCGCCCTGCAGAAAATCGACCAAGAACAGCAAACCCTGCATCACGAGCTGGCCGCCCTCGCCGGCGAAATCGAAGACACCCAAGCCGAACTCGAAGAATGGGCGCTTCAGGTAGCCGAACACGAAAACGGCCTGCCCGAGCGGGAAACCGCCCAACACGATTTAGACAGCGCCTTCCAAAGCCAACAGGACGAAAGCAACCGCCTCAAACGCGAATTGGCGCTCAAACAGCAGCAACTCGCCCACGCCGCCCACAGCCGGCGCCAGCATCAAAACCGCCGCGACCGCCTGCTGCAGGAAAACCAAGCCCTCAATCTGCCGCCCGAGGCCGACACCGAAACCGCCCGCGAGCAGGCTGAATACTGGCAAAGCCTGTACGAAGCCGGCGAAGCCGCCCTGCAAGACGCCGAAGCCGCCTTGGAAGTCGGCCGGCAGCAGTTTCAGGTAGCCGCCGAGCACCACCAAAACCTGCACCAGCAACACCTCACCACCCAAGCCCAACAACAGGCGCTGGCCCAACTGCTGCACAGCAGCCAAAGCGACGGCGACTTCTGGGCCGCCACCGATACCGATGCCGGCAGCGAGCTCTGGCAGCACCTCAGCACCCCCGACGACTGGCAGCACGCCCTCTCCGTCATCCTCGCCGAACGTCTGCACGCCCGTGCCGTACCGGCCGGCTTCCGTCCGCCTCAGCCCCTGCCCGAAGGCCGCGCCGCCTGGTTTACCGCCGGCGGCCAAGCGGCCAAAAAAACCCTGCCGGCCCAAGCCTTCATCCACCAAATCCGTGCCGAACCCGCTTTTCAGGTAGCCTTACAACACTGGCTCGACGGCGTGCTGTGCGCCCCCAACCTCGATTACGCGCTTGAACGCCAACAAGAACTGCCGCCCGGCCACCTCTGGCTCACCCCCGAAGGCCACCGCATCGACCGCATCGGCGGCGTCCTCTACGACCGCCACAGCAGCCAAAACCTGATCCACCACAAAGCCCGCCACGACGAACTGAGTGCCGAACTCGACGCCCTCGCCCCCCGCCTGGCCGCCGCCGACGCCGAACGCAGCCGCCTGCAGGCCGCCCTGCAACAGCAAGAGCATCAATACAAACACCAGCAAAACCAGCAGCGCCACCACGCCGCCCAACTGCAAACCGCACAAGCCCAAGCCAACGAACTCTTGGCCCGCACCAACCAGGGCCAGCTGCGCCGCCAGCACATCGAGCAGGAATTGGCCCTGCTGGAAGAAGAACAGCTGGTGCTCGAACACGGCAGCGACGGCCTGCACGACGACATTGCCGCGCTGGAGGCCGCCCTTGCCGACCTCGCCGGCCAACAGCAAAACCTCGGCGCCCAACGCCAGCAAGGCCAATACGCGCTCAAACAGGCACAGTTGGCCCTGCTCGAGGCCAACCGCCAATACGGCTTGGTGGAAGTCGCCCTGCACAAACAGCAGCAACGCCGCCAAACCCTGCAACACCAAATCAGCGCACTCGAACAGCAAGCCCTAGACTGGCAGGAGCGGCAAACCGAGTTGGCGCTGGCCTTCGAAACCGAACAAAACGACAACGGTCAGCAGGAACAGCTCGACATCCTCGGCGAACAAAGCCTCACCCTGCAAGAACAAATCCACGCCGCCCAAGAACGGCTGCAACACACCCAAGAGCAGGGCCGTGCAAGCTACCTGAAACAGCAGGAAATTGCCCAAGCGCTGCCCCGCCTGCAAAACGCCACCCAAAACGCCCTCCTGCGCCAACAGGAAGCCCTGCTCAACGCCAAACGCTTCCACGAAAACCTGGTGGGCCGCCAAGCCGATTTCGATGCCCTCGCCGCCTTAGCCCAAGCCTCGGCTAATTTAAGCGAACTCAACCAAGACATCGGCCGGCTGGCGCAAAAAATCCAAGCGCTGGGCGCCGTCAATCTAGCGGCCTTGGAAGAGCTGGCCGAAGCCCGCGAACGCGACGGCTACTACCGCAGTCAAAGCGAAGACGTGCAAGCCGCCATCGCCCTGCTCGAAGAAGCCATCGCCCAAATCGACGACGAAACCAAGGCCCGCTTCAAAGACACCTTCGACGCCGTCAACGAAAAAGTGCAAACCTTCTTCCCTACCCTGTTCGGTGGCGGCGAAGCCACCCTGCACATGGTGGGCGACGACCTGCTGTCGGCCGGTGTCTCCATCATGGCCCGCCCGCCCGGCAAGAAAAACAGCACCATCCACCTGCTCTCCGGCGGCGAAAAAGCCCTCACCGCCATGAGCCTGGTGTTCGCCCTGTTCAGCCTCAACCCCGCCCCCTTCTGCCTGCTCGACGAAGTGGACGCCCCGCTGGACGACGCCAACACCGCGCGCTTCTGCAATCTGGTCAAAGAAATGTCGGCGCACACCCAATTCCTCTACATCTCCCACAACCGCCTGACCATGGAAATGGCCGAACAGTTAATCGGCGTCACCATGCAGGAAAAAGGCGTTTCCCGCATCGTGGCCGTCGACATCAAACAAGCCCTGCAAATGGCGGAAACCGCCTGATTCAACAGCCGGCAAAACAAAAGGCTACCTGAAAACTTTCAGGTAGCCTTTTAGGCTTTAAAGCTGACTCAATGATTTAGCGCTTGCGGCCGAAAATAAAAGACAAAATCGCCAAAATCAAGAAGCCGATAAACAGAATTTTGGCAATACCGGCTGCGCTGCCGGCAATACCGCCAAAACCCAATACGGCAGCAATAATGGCAATCACAAAAAAGATAACTGAATAACGCAACATGATTTTCGCTCCTTATGCGATGTATAAAATTTAGAATGTTTGATGCATACCAGAGTTAAAACCAACAATTAAACTCTTAATGAATTCATCCCGTATGCAGTGCATACTAACATGATTTCCTTATTTTTCATTCAACTTAAGCTGAATATAACCCAATATTCCTACATTTAAAAAATTTCACAAAATGGCATGAAAAAGCTTTTTTGTTGCTTTCCGTAAAAATAAAATCCCAACCCGCTTATATTAAGGAAATTATTTGCTTGCATTTGTAAATACAACAGAATAAAGCTTTAAATATCCGCCTTTATCGCCAACTAAGGGGCATGAAATCGCCAGCGGTGTTTTCATGTAATTTATTTAGCAGTACCAATAACCATCAATCAAGAAAGGATTCACCATGAATTGGGATCAAATCGAAGGAAAATGGGAGCAATTAAAAGGCAAGGCCAAAGAACAATGGGGCAAGCTGACCGATGATGACTGGACAGTCGTAGAAGGTAAACGCGACCAATTGGCCGGTCGAATTCAAGAACGCTACGGCTACACCAAAGAGCAAGCCGAAAAAGAACTGGATGATTGGTTCAGCAAAAACTAATCGGCGACAGCCCGTTCTGTGTATGAATATTTAGATGCCAAATCTAATAAAAAACCGTGTCAGCCATGACACGGTTTTTATTTGTCATGTCCGTCAGAGAGCCGAGCAAAGCCGCCGCATACCAATGCGCTGCCAGCAACAAGACTCTAGCGGACAGATGCATTTCTGTTTTCAGCTAGCCTGCAACCTTTGCCAATCCCCCATCTGCGGCGCATTTCCGTGTTGTACGTTGATGCCCTCGGGATACGGCTCACCCGCTTAGCCTTATATCTGATGTGTCTGCCCCACCGGGATTCCTGACACTCACACTCGCTAGACCGCTGCGCCTTGAAGGGCATCCGCATCTGGGGTTTGGCAAAGCTTTCAGCCCGTTAGCCATATTGTCTTTACTCGGCCAGCAAGCCATCCACCTGTCGGTACAGACTCGGAAAATCCGGTTCGCCGACAAAGGTTTTTACGATGTGGCCGTTTTTGTCTATCAGAAACGAAGTCGGCGCGGCCACAATATTGTAGGCTTGGCCGGCACGGCCTTCGGCGTCGTAAAGCACGGTAAAGGGCACTTGGTGGGTTTGCACATATTGCTTGACCACCGGCAGCGGATCGCTCCTTATCTGCATGGAAATGCCGATGATTTGAAAATCCGGCGAGCGGCTTTGGTAATCGTGCGACATTTGAATCAACTTGGGCATTTCACTGACGCAGCCCGGGCAGGAAGGAAACCAGAAATTCACCAGGCTGACTTTGCCTTTCAGCTGTGCCTGGGTAACGGTTTGGCCGCTCAGGTTTTGCAAAGCAAAATCCGGTGCCGGCTTGCCTTTGGGGGCAAACAGAATAAAGGCCGCAGCGGCGGCCAAAGCGGCCAACAGAATGAAAGGAAGCCATTTTTTCATGCGGTTTCTTTCGCAACAATCAGAGATTCCAAGCGTTCGCGCAATTGGGGCGGAAATTCGATGGCCTTATTGGCTTCGGTGTCCACCGCCACGAATACCACTTCCGCCTCGGCCACCACGGTTTGGCTGCCGCTCTTGCGCACGGTTTGACGGATGACGGCGTTGCGCTGGTTGACGGCGGCAAAAGCGGTTTCAATGTCCAATACATCATCCAATAGGGCGGCGCGGCGGTAATGGATGTTGATGTTGACCACCGCCATGGCATAGCCGTTTTCGAAGAACAGCGGCGTCAGGCCGCGATCCTCGAAATAAGACCAGCGGGCCTCTTCAAGAAATTCGAGATAGCGGGCATTATTGACGTGTTGGAACACATCGAGATGGTAGCCGCGCACTTTGACAGAGAGGTGATGGGGCATGGGATTCCTTGATTTAATCGGTTTCAGGTAGCCTGAGATTCAAATGCTGCCGCTGCAAATGGGCAGGCGGCAGCAGAGGGAAGAGCGGCTGTTCGCTTATTGAACTTGCAGCGGAACGAACGCTTCGCGCTCCAGCGCTTGGCTGGAAAGGTCGGTCACGATGGAAGAAAGCTGGATATCGAACCATTCGTTAAAAATATCAGGGTGCAGATCCGGCCACAGGCTTTCGTCTTCACACCAGTCGGCCAATTCGGCCGCAAAAATGGTTTCCAACTTCGGCTCGATTTCGGCCCACACTTCCTCGAAATCGTCGCAGGGGTCCACCAGATAGGCATTGGCATCGGCCTGCAAATCTTCCAAGGTAAAATCAGCCAAATCGATACCGGGAATGCTGGTCAGCCAATTCCAAAACGGAACTTGGGGCACCAGCAGGAAAACACTGCGGTTGGTTTCGTACATAGAAGGTTCTCCTCAACAAGATGTGGGCAAGGGGCGGATGCAGCCGTACAGGCTGAGACCTTCGCCAAACCCCCATCTGCGGCGCATTTCTGCGTTGTGCGTTTATGCCCTATGGGTACTGCTCGCTCGCTTGCCTATCTAGATGATATGTCTTCGCTCGCTGCGCTGCTACGCCTTGAACTGCACCCGCATCTGGAGGTTTGGCAACGGCCTCAGGCTACCTGAAAACTCACTCTGCAGACAAAACGGTGATGTGTATGGTGTTCGGCGGCAAATCGCGGATCACGACGCTGTCCCGCCCGTCTGCCGGTTCGGCGGGGGCGGCGGACTCTGCTGCCTGAGCTTCGACAGAGGGGGCATCGCCGGCCTGAGCCTGCGGCAACGCCTCGCTTTGGACCGCGCCTGCAGCAGAGAAATCGACGGGCTGAGAGTCGGCCGCCCCTTCCTCTTCAAAGGTCGGTACGTAATCGTCGCTGCCCGGCAATTCGCTGCCCACTTGGCGGGCGCGGGCGGCCATAAACGCATCACGCACATAAGCATAACGGTCGATGGCGGCCTGCTCCACGCCATCCGTCAGCTCCAACAACTTGGCGCGCGTGTCCACGGTTTTGAGGCCAACGGCGGTCCAGCGGGTGGGCGCGTGGGTAAACACGACGCCTTCGATCGGATACAAATTGCTGATGGTGGTGCCGACCGCATCGCGTACCGTGCTCGGCCCCAGCAGCGGGTAAACAAAATAATTGCTATTTTTCCAACCCCAAGAGGCAAAAGTGTCGCCGAGAGTGGTTTTGTGGTTCGGCATCTGCGCCGCTCCGGCGATGTCGATCAAACCGCCGAAACCGAGCGTACTGTTCAGACCGAAGCGCACCAAATCGGTGCCGGCTTTGGCGATATCGAGGCGCAATAGATTGTTGCCCGCACTCACCAAATCACGCAGATTATTGAAAAAATTGCCGATGCCGCTGCGCACGGGCTGTGGCGTCACCGCACGGTAGCCGCGCGCCACCGGCGAGAGCACGGCGCGGTCCACCGCATCGTTCACGCCGAACATAAAACGGTTATAGCCCTCATACGGATCGTAAGCCACCCCTTCGGCCCAAACCACCGGCGACGCAGACAAACTGCCGCACAACACGGCCAGCGTCAAAGTCCTGTTCATCATGTTCTTATCCAATCATCCACTTCGTACAGTTCCGCCAGCAGGGTCACCGCGGCCGGCAACCGGAGGAACGAAACAGCGGCGCCGTTTTCCTCCCCACAGCGCAAAGCAGCCGCCAACAGCGACAAGCAGGCCGAATCCGCTTTGACGACGCCGGAAAAATCCACACGGACCTCGTTACCGAGCGCCGCCAGCTGGCGACAGTAATTGCGGTAAAGCGGCGCGGTCACGGTATTCACCGTTACCTCGCCGCCCACATAAACCGTATGATCACGACATTCCGTCTGCATCGGTTTAAGCGCCGTTTTTGCTGCGCAATTCTTCAATCAAACCATCGATGCCTTTTTGGCGGATGGTGTTGTTGAACTGCTGGCGGTACACCGTCACCAAACTCGCGCCGTCCACGGCCACATTATAAACACGGTATTTGTTGCCGCTTTGGTACATGGTGTAATCCATCACCACTGCTTTCCCTCCGGCGGAAGGGGTGATGTCGGCCGTCACAATCACGCTGCGGCCGCGTACCACCGCATTGGGGCGGATGTTCACGCGCGCATTGCGGTATTCCAACATGGTGCCGGAGTAGGTGCGGATCAGCAGGGTTTTGAATTGCTCGGTCAAGGCCGTTTTCTGTGCTGCGCTGGCATTGCGCCACGGGCTGCCCACCGCCAGTTCGGTCATGCGGGCAAAATCAAAATAAGGAATGGCGTAATTTTCTGCCTGGCGGCGTACTTGGTTGGCATTCCCGCCGTTGGCGCGGCTGAGGATGTTCAACACCTGAGTGCTGTTTTCCTTCAGTTGGTCCACCGCCTGCTGCGGGGTGGCAAAGGCTAAGCCGATGCTCAAAATGCCCATACTCAGGGCGGAAACAAAAGCGGATTTTTTCATTTGGTGTCCTTTCTTCTTTTTTCTCAGATCTTCTTGGATGTGCGCGGGCCGGTTCTCAGCCGTGGCTTGTGATGCGTTAAGGTTGTTCAGCGGCGGCCGGCGGATTCGGCGCCGCATTTTTTTCGGCGAAACTGGTCATCAGTTTGCCGATTAATTGCTCCAATACCAAAGCGGAACTGGTGATTTCAATGGTGTCGCCGTCTTTCAATTCCACCTCGTCGGCACCCTGCTGCAGGCCGATATACTGCTCGCCCAACAGGCCGGAGGTGAGGATTTCAGCCGAAACATCGCTGCTGAAACGGTATTCGCTGTTCAGTTCCAGCATCACTTGTGCCTGATAGCTTTGCGGATCCAAACGGATGCCGGACACCCGGCCGACCACCACGCCGGAAGCCTTCACCGGCGCTTTCACTTTCAAGCCGCCAATGTCGGAAAAATAGGCGGAAACCGTGTAGGCCGAGCGGCTGCCGCCGAAAGCCTGCCCGCCGGCTACGCGGAAAGACAGAAACACCACGGCCGCAATGCCCAGCGCCACAAACAACCCCACCCACAATTCCAATGTGCTTCTTTTCATTTCAGTTTATCCGGTAAACATAACGGCAGTTAAAACAAAGTCGAGCGCCAACACCGTCAGCGCGGAGCTGACCACGGTGCGCGTGCTGGCCCGCAAAATACCTTCCGGCGTACTTTGGCAATGAAAGCCCTGATACACCGCGATCAGCGCCACCGCCGTGCCGAACACCAACGATTTGATCAAGCCGTTGGCCACGTCATACGTCCAATCGATATTGCCCTGCATCTGCGACCAGAAAATCCCGGCATCCAGGCCCAAATATTTCACGCCGATCAGATAGGCGCCGTAAATCCCGGCCACATTGAAGATGGAGGCCAACAGCGGCATCGACAATACCCCGGCCCAAAAACGCGGCACCACCACCCGCGCCACCGGATCCACCGCCATCACCTTCATCGCTTCCAGCTGCTCGGTGGTTTTCATCAAGCCGATTTCACTAGTCATCGCGCCGCCGGCCGAGCTGGCAAACAGAATCGCCGCCAACACCGGCCCCAATTCGCGCAGCAGCGAAGCCGCCACCATATAGCCGAGCACGTCGGCCGATTTGAATTTGGCCAGCTGGGTATAGCCCTGCAAACCGAGCACCATGCCCACAAACAGGCCGGACACCGCAATAATGACGATGGAGAGCACGCCGGAGAAATACATTTGGCGGATGCCCAAGCGCAAGCGCGGCAACAAGGTGCCGGAGCGGGCCAGCACCGAGAACAGAAACAGCGTGGTGCTGCCCAACTCCTGTAGAAAAGCCAAGACCTTGCGGCCGATTGTACGAAAGAAATCCATGCCCTACCGTTTCAGCAATGTGTGTTGCAAACTGTTTTCCGCCGGATAACGGAACGCCACCGGGCCGTTGGGCAAACCGTTGACAAACTGGTGTACCCAGGGCGAATCCATGTGCCGCATTTCTTGAGGGCTACCTGAAAACACCACCTCGCCGTGCGCCACGAAAATCACCTGATCCACAATATCCAAAGATTGGCGGATGTCGTGGGTCACCATCACGCTGGTGGACTGCAGGGCGCGGTTGATTTTGCTCACCAATTCGGCAATCACGCCCAGCGAGATCGGGTCCAGGCCGGTAAACGGCTCGTCATACAGCAGCAGCGCTGGGTCGAGCGCGATGGTGCGCGCCAAGGCCACCCGCCGCGCCATGCCGCCCGACAATTCGCTGGGCATCAGCTCGGCCGTGCCGTGCAGGCCCACCGCATTGAGTTTGAGCAACACCAAATCGCGGATCACTTCTTCCGGCAGGCGCGTTTGCTCGCGCAAAGGGAAAGCCACATTGTCGAACACCGTCAAATCGGTAAACAGCGCACCAAACTGAAACAGCACGCCCATGTTTTTGCGGTGCTGAAACAGCTCACCCGCCGAAAAAGCGGCCAAATCGCGTCCGTTCACCAACACCCGGCCTTCCGTCGGCGTTACCTGGCCGGTAATCAGGCGCAGCAAAGTGGTTTTGCCGCTACCGGAGCCGCCCATCACGGCGGCAAACGCGCCGCGTGCAATCTGAAAATTCACATTTTTCAGAATCGGCCGCTCGCCGTAAGCGAAAGCGACGTCTTGCATCTCGATGAAAGGGTGGGTCATGGCGGGGAAACTGGCGGCAAAACAAACGAAAGGTTTCGGATTATAGGGAAAAACCGCCACCCCTGCCATTCTGCCGAGCAAAGACAGATTAAGTTTTGTTAAAAGCCGGCCCACGCCAAGTCCGGCCGCCTTTCAAGCTACCTGAAAGCCTTAGTCGGTGGCGGTGGATTCCTTACCGGACGGGCGATATAATGCCGCCTTTTCTGTTGCCGGAATCGCGTGATGTCGCTCAAAACCATAGAAAAAAACGTGCTGGTGCTGCACACCGCCGAGCAGATGTTCGAGCTGGTGGACCGAGTGGAGGATTACCCGCAATTTCTGCCGTGGTACAGCAAAACCGAAATCATCTCGCGCAGCGGAAACGAGCTGCAGGCGCGGCTGTTTATGGACTACATGAAAGTGCGCCAGTCTTTCGCCACCCACAACCACAATATCCCCGGCCGCGAAATCCGCATGAACCTGCTCGAAGGCCCGTTCAAAACCCTGCGCGGCACTTGGACATTCATCCCGCTGGGCGACGACGCCTGCAAAATCGAATTCCGCCTGCAATACGAATTTTCCAGCAGCGTGCTCTCCGCCCTGATCAGCCCCGTGTTCAGCCACATCAGCGGCACGCTGGTGGACGCCTTCATCAAAGAAGCCGACAAACGCTATGCTTGACATCGAAGTGGCCTATGCCGCGCCCGGCAAACAACGCCTGCTGGCGTTTCAGGTAGCCTGCGGCACCACCGCCCGCCAAGCCGTGTTGCAGTCCGCGTTGGCGGCGGAGTTTCCCGATGTCGATTTTGCCGCCGCCCCTATCGGCATCTTCGGCAAAAAAGTGGCCAACGACACCCCGTTGCGGCAGCACGACCGGGTGGAAGTGTACCGCCCGCTGCTCATCGACCCCAAAGAAAACCGCCGCCGCAGGGTGGCCGCCAAGCAGGCCGGCCAATAACAGCAATGCACTCAGGCTACCTGAAACCCGCTTTCAGGTAGCCTTTGTCTTCATATCTCGGCAAAAACTTAATTCACGGCCTAGCCGCCCGCTCCAACACCGGGCGGCTTTTGTCATCGCTGCGAAACGTGGCCGGCAAACTAAACGGAAACACTTGGTGGCGGAACACCGTCCACACCCCGCGCAGGTTCAGCCGCTGCCGGCCGTCTGCCTGCACGGGGCGCAGCATGCCTTGCGCTGCCAGTCTTTCTACCAGCAAGCGCACATCCCGCGCTTCCGAAGCCAACACCGCTGCCTCATCGGCCAGCCAAAACCGCTCGCTGCGCCGGCCGCCGCTTTGTTGCAGCAAGGCTTTGTGCAGCAGCGCCGGCGGCGGGAAATTGAAAAACAGATAGGTCTCGCCGCCCGGCTCCCAAAACACCTCGGGCACGGGGGCAAACACAGCATTCATGCTGATTGGATGGCCGTCGTCGAAATAGCGGATCAGGCGGTATTCCGGCCGTTTGCTCAAGCGGTTGCCCTGCGCCACGGCCAAAATCCGTTCCCGCTCGTGAAACCAACAGGCCGCCTCGCCGTCAAAACTGCCGCCCATGCGGAACACCGTGCGGAAACGGTAGCCCAGCGCATCCAAATCCGCCTGCAGGGCGTCGAAATGTTTGAGCCTCACCAAGCGCGTTTCCGCCAAGGCCACCGCCTGAGGCCGCTGCGGCAAGGTATAAAACCACCACAGCAACACAAAAACATACAGCCACATAAGCAGCTGCCCCATGCCCGCACACACCAAAACCGCCCACACCCAGGAATAGCCCGCCGCCTTCATCCACCACCCGGCCAAAACAGACAAAGGCAGTATCAACACATCCATCCATTTCATCTTGTTCTCCCTTGTTTTTCCATTCAGAGCGGTCATTCTAGCTGCCGCCCGCCCCAAGCGTAAACCACTTCATCAGGCTACCTGAAACCGCGCACCGCTGCGTATAATCGCGCCCTTGTTTCCGCTTTCAGGTAGCCTGTCATGACCCAGCTCAACCCCCAACAACTCGAAGCCGTGCGTTATCTCGACGGCCCGCTGTTTGTGCTGGCCGGCGCAGGCAGCGGCAAAACCCGCGTGATCACCGAAAAAATCGCCTATTTGATCCGCGAGGCCGGCTATGCCCCGCACAACATCGCCGCCATCACCTTCACCAACAAAGCCGCCAAAGAAATGCAGGAGCGCATCCACGGCCTGTTGGGCAAAAAGCAGACCCGCGGGCTGACCGTGTGCACCTTCCACTCGCTGGGCATGCGCATGCTGCGCGAGGAAGCCGAGCAGCTGGGCTACAAAAAACACTTCTCCATTTTCGACGCCTCCGACAGCGGCAAAATCATCGCCGAACTCTTGGGCAGCAGCGGCCGCGACGCCGTATTCCGCGCACAACACCAGATTTCGCTGTGGAAAAACGACCTGCTCACACCCGATCAAACCCTGCAAAACGCCGCCAACGAATGGGAGCGGCAAACCGCCCAACTCTACGCCGCCTACCAAGCCACGCTGGAAAGCTATCAGGCGGTGGATTTCGACGACCTCATCCGCCTGCCCGTGTTGCTGCTGCAAACCCACAGCCCGGTGCGCCACAAATGGCAGCTGCGCCTGCGCTACCTGCTGGTGGACGAATGCCAAGACACCAACACCTGCCAATACACCCTGATGAAGCTGCTCACCGGCCGCGACGGCCTCTTTACCGCCGTGGGCGACGACGACCAAAGCATTTACGCCTGGCGCGGCGCCAATATGGAAAACCTGCGTCTGCTGCAAACCGACTACCCGCGCCTGAAGGTGATCAAACTGGAGCAAAACTACCGCTCCACCGCCCGCATCCTGCGCGTGGCCAACCGCGTGATCGCCAACAACCCCAAACTGTTTCCGAAAACCCTGTGGAGCGAATACGGCCTGGGCGAAGAAATCCGCGTGATGGCCTGCCAAAACGAACAGCACGAAGCCGAAGTGGTGGCCGGCACCATTGCCCGCCTGCACGCGCAAAGCGGCGGCAAAGCAGCCTATGCCGACTTCGCCATCCTCTACCGCGGCAACCACCAAGCCCGTCTGTTTGAAGAAGCCCTGCGCAGCGCCCGCATTCCCTACCGCCTCTCCGGCGGCCAGAGCTTTTTCGACAAAGCCGAAATCAAAGACGTGCTCGCCTACATCCGCCTGTGCGCCAACCCCGACGACGATCCCGCCTTTCTGCGCGCCGCCACCACGCCCAAACGCGGCATCGGCGACGCCACC
The DNA here is from genome assembly GCF_014054965.1 of Neisseria shayeganii. Lineage (NCBI taxonomy): Bacteria > Pseudomonadati > Pseudomonadota > Betaproteobacteria > Neisseriales > Neisseriaceae > Neisseria > Neisseria shayeganii. The sequence continues at coordinate 1,616,223 of NZ_CP059567.1, forward strand.
TTGGGCTACCTGAACGACTACGCGCGCCGCTACGGCTGCAGCCTGTATCACGCCGCCGAAAGCATGGACGCCCTGGCCGAACTGCCCGCCAAAAGCCGAGACGCCCTGCAGCAGTTCATGGCCTTGATGGCCGACTACCGCCGGCGCGCCGACAGTGAAGCGGCCGGCGAATGGATACAGGGCCTGCTGGCCGACATCCAATACGAAGGCTACCTGTATGCCCAGGAAGAAGGCAAAAGCGGCGACATCAAATGGCGCAACGTACAGGATTTGGCTGCCTGGCTGGCCAAAAAAGGCGAACAGGACGGCAAAACCATCATCGAAATCGCCCAAACCATCGCCCTGATGACCTTATTGGAAGGCAAAGACGGGGAAGAAACCGACGCGGTAAAAATGTCCACCCTGCACGCCTCGAAAGGCTTGGAGTATCCGAATGTGTTTCTGGTGGGCTGCGAAGAAGGGCTGTTTCCGCATGCCGACAGCGTGGAGGAAGGCAATCTGGAAGAGGAACGCCGCCTGATGTATGTAGGCATCACCCGCGCCCAATACCGCCTCACCCTCACCCACTGCATCAAACGCAAAAAACAGGGCAACTGGCACTTTCCCGAACCCAGCCGCTTCATCGACGAAATGCCGCAGCAGGATTTGAAATTCCTCGGCCGCAAAGGCGGCGAGCCCATCGTCAGCCAAGAAGAAGGCAAAGCGCGTTTCCGCGACATGCTCGATTTACTGTCGGCCAAAGAAGCGGCAAAAGAATAAGCCTTCAGCGCCCATGTCTGCCACGCTCTGGAAACTGATTGCTCTGTGTGCCGCCGCCGTTTGGCTGCTGCGCCCGCTGCTGCCGGCCGCCTTCCGCCGCCGCTGGCAGCGGCACATCCGTCATTTGGCATGGATTGTGCTTGCCGTATTCGGCGCATCCGCCCTCTGGCGGTTGTGGACGGGCTGAGGCCTTTTCCACTATCCTTGCGCCCTTCCAATACCCATCTACTAAAACGGAAACACCACATGATCAAACAGTTTGAAATCAACGCCTACGTCAAAAAACAGCTGCAGGCTTATCTGGAAGACAAAAACCTCAGCCTGAAAGCCGCCATGGATCACGAAGACAGCAACCGCGAAGTGGCCGCCATCATCCACGCCGGCCTGCCCGCCATGGTGCAAAAAATCTATTCGCTGAATAAAATGCAAACTTTTTTCTGGGAAAAGAAAGACCTGCTGCACGACTTCGTGCTCGGCCGCTTAGAAGCGCCCGATACGAAAAAAGGCGGCAAAAAGAAAAATAAATAAGCATCCCAAGTGTTTGTTCCGCAGCATGGCCGGCCCGCCATGCTGTTTTTATGGACGGCGCCGCCGCCTGTTTTCCCGGCCGCCCATCCGTTATAATGCCCCGTTTTGCCGCCCCGAAGCGGCTTTCAGGTAGCCTTTATGTCTGCATTACAGATACGCGATGCCCGCAAAACCTATGCCAACGGCTTCACCGCCTTAAAAGGCGTGTCGTTCGACGTGGAAGCGGGCGAATTCTTCGCCCTGCTCGGCCCCAACGGCGCGGGCAAAACCACTTTGATTTCCGCCATTGCCGGCCTCAGCCGCCTGAGCGGCGGCAGCATCCGCGTGATGGATCGCGACGTCGTCAAACAAAGCGATGCCGCCCGCCGCCTGCTCGGCGTGGTGCCGCAGGAATTGGTGTTCGACCCCTTTTTCACCGTGCGCGAAGCCCTGCGGATTCAGTCGGGCTATTTCGGCATCCGCAAAAACGATGCCTGGATCGACGAACTGCTGCACCATTTGGGGCTGGCCGACAAAGCCGACACCAACACGCGCAACCTCTCCGGCGGCATGAAACGGCGGGTGATGGTGGCGCAGGCGCTGGTGCACCGCCCGCCGGTGATCATCCTCGACGAACCCACCGCCGGCGTGGACGTGGAGCTGCGCCACAGCCTGTGGGCCTTTATGCAAACCCTCAACCGCCAAGGCCACACCATCATCCTCACCACCCACTACCTGGAAGAAGCCGAGCAATACTGCAACCGCATCGCCGTCATGCGGCGCGGCGAGTTGGTGGCCTTGGACAAAACCGAACGCCTGCTGCGCAACGACCAAGGCGTGCGCGTACAGCTGCGCCTATCCGCCCCGCTGCCGCCGCGCCTGCGCGACACCTGCATCCACGACGCCGCACCGGAATACACCCTGCTCTTGAAAGACTACAACCAGATTGCCGACATTTTAGGCTACCTGAAAGTAGAGCAGATCACCGTCGAACACCTCGCCGTATTGGAAAAAGATTTGGAACAGGTTTTCATCAGCCTCACCGCTGGGGAGGAGCAAGCATGAACGTCATCGGCTTTTACACCCTGCTGCGTAAAGAAATCATGCGCTTTGCCAAAGTGTGGCTGCAAACCCTGGGCGCGCCCATCCTCACCGCCCTGCTCTACCAGCTGATTTTCGCCCACGCCGTCGGCCGCCACATCGAAGCCCTGCCCGGCGTGGCCTACAACGCCTTTCTGATTCCCGGCCTGGCGATGATGAGCATGACACAAAACGCTTTTGCCAATACCTCCTCCAGTCTGATGCAGTCGCGGATCACCGGCAATTTGGTGTACATCCTGCTGCCGCCGCTCTCCTCGCTCACCCTGTTTGCCGCCTACACCGGCGCCGCCATAGTGCGCGGCTTGGTTGTGGGCGGCGGCGTGTTGCTCGCCACCGCCTGGTTCGGCCTGCCTTGGCCGCAGCAGCCGCTGTTCGTGCTCGCCTTCGCCCTGTGCGGCTGCGGCTTTATGGCCTCTTTGGGGCTGCTGGCCGGCATTTGGGCAGAAAAGTTCGACCAGCTCGCCGCCTTCCAAAACTTCCTCATCATGCCGCTCACCTTCCTCTCCGGCGTGTTCTACTCCATCCACAGCCTGCCGCCGTTTTGGCAGGCCGTGAGCCACGCCAACCCCGTGTTCTACCTGATCGACGGCTTCCGCTACGGCTTCTTCGGCACCAGCGACATCTCGCCCTGGCTCTCCTTAGGCGTAGTAGCCGCCTTCACCGCCGCCACCGCCATGTTTTCCTTCGCCGTGCTGCATTCCGGCTGGAAACTGCGCAACCAATAAGGCCTACCCGGCACAACAGGCTACCTGAAAGCATGCGGGCCGGTTTGCGGCCGGCAGACACTTTCAGGTAGCCTGTGGCATTTTGGGTATGTATTGGGACGCAGTAAGCAAACCGCCGCCATTCCCTTAACAGGGCATGGCGGCGCTTGCTAAGTGGGTTTGCCGAAACAGATTACAGAAACAACAGGCTACCTGAAAACGCATCACTCGGATTTCCACTAAAACAAGGCTTTCAGGTAGCCTCTACTCCTCATCAGGCGCCACCACTTTAGCCGCCCGCCGTCTGCTGGCGCGCGACTTTCTGCTCCCGAATCGGCAGGTTTAGCAAAGCTGCGGCCGCGGCCAGCGCCATATCGGCATACCACATCCAGCCGTAATCGCCGAAGCGGGTAATCGCCCAGCCACCGAGATAAGCCCCGAAAAAGCCGCCGATTTGGTGCGACAGCAAGGTGAGACCAAACAGAGTGGCCAGATAACGCAAGCCGAACAACTTGCCCACAATCGCCGCCGTTGGCGGCACGGTGGCCAGCCAAGTCAAGCCCAGCCCGGCGGCAAACAGGTAAAACACGGTATCAGTGCGCGGCATCATCAAATAGGCCGCCACCAAAGCCGCACGCGAGGCGTACATCCAAAACAGAATGTATTTGCTGCGCCAGCGGCCGACACACCAGCCGGCCAACACGCTGCCCACCACGTTCGCCATGCCGATGATGGCCAGCGACCAAGACGCCACCGCCGGCGGCAGCCCGCACAAGGCCACTTCTGTCGGCAAATGGGTCACCAAAAACGCAATATGGAAACCGCAGGTGAAAAAACCCAGATGCAGCAGAATATAACTGCGGTCGCGGAACGCCTGCGCCAGCGCCTGCCTCAGAGTTTGGCCGTCGGCCGCCGCGCCGGCGGGCAGCCGCTCGGGCGATGCATCGCCGCGGGTCAGGAAGCGCGACACCGGAATCGCCAGCAGGCTGATGCCGGCCAACACATACATTGCACCGCGCCAGCCCGCCGCCGGCAGCAGAATCAGCCCCTGCACCAGCGGCGCAAACAAAAACTGGCCGAAGGAGCCGCCCGCATTCACCATGCCGGAGGCCGTTCCGCGCCAATGCGGCGGCACCTTGTTGGCCACCTGGCTCATCAGAATCGAAAAACTGCCCGCGCCCGCACCCAAGGCCACCATCACGCCCACCGTTAGCGTCAGCCCCCAGGTGCCGGGCAGCCAGGGCACCAAAGCGCAGCCCAAGGCCAGCAGCAATGTGCCCCACAACATCACTTGCCACGCACCGTAACGGTCGGCCAGCGCACCGGTTACCGGCTGCGACACCCCCCACATCAGCTGGGTCACCGCCATGGCGAAACTCACCGCAGAAATACTGAGCGCGGTGTCGCTCACAATCGGCTGCACAAACAGCCCGAGCGACATACGTATGCCCATGGTGATCATCAGCACCGACGCCGCAGCCGCTACCAAAAGCCAAATGCGGCCTTCCATTTGCGCCTGTCTCACCGTATCTTTCATGTCTTAATGATGCGCATACCCGGCGAGGCTGTCGCTGAACTCCAGAACAATATCCGTGCGAACTGGATTGTATTGGAGAAGAATGACGGTGTATGCTTCAAACGTGCAAGAAGGTTGGCAAGCAGTGGCAGGGTCATGGCGTGCTCCTTTGGGTTTTGCGCAGCGGGTCGCCGCCGTGAGCGTCCCAATAGGCAACATAATCGGGCGCATCGCGCAGCAGCCAGTAGCGCAGGCATTCTTCGGCTTCCTTGGCTTTTCCGCTGTCCAAGGCATCAAAATAGCCCTCGCGAAACTCTTGGGCTTGCGCACGTTTTTCCGCGTTGTAGCGCCGAGCGGCGGCAGCGTTTGCATCGCTGCTCATGCGTACCCAGAACGGCAAGGCCTGTTGCACGAAGGCGGCTTCAAAATCGTCCATCACCGCATCAAGGTTGCTGCCGTCGGCCGCCACACGCCAGAGGCTCATATCCTTTTTGCGCCCGCCGCCGGTCTGGCTTGGCGCGCCATCGCATTGCACGCTCATCAGATATTGCGTGCCCCAATAAGGCTCTCGCGCCTGCAAATAACGCTCGACAATGGCCTGCTCATCGGCATCGAAATGGTAAATGCCAGCCACGCAATCAAAGGTGCTGTCGGCGCTTGGCCGCCCGATATGCTGCAAATGTGCATTCAATGCGCGGCTGGCGGCATACCACACCTGTCCGTCAGCGAGACGGTAATAGCTGCGGCCGATATGGTGCTGAAAGCCCTGCGCCTGCAAATGCGGCCACAGACGCTTGTGTAGGATGGCGAAAATTTTACGGCTCATCATGATTTTCTCCTGGTCACTATTCTTCTTGTTTTTCTTCCCGCCCCAAGCTCCCTCATATACGCCGTGATGTGTTTGTGCGATGTAAAAATAATAAAGGCATGGTTTCTATTCCGCTTTTTCGCCGATTTTTCCTTCTCGGCCGCTCAACAAATTGCGGATATTGCTGTGGTGGCGCACCAGCACCAACACGGCAATGATGACCACGGCCCACACCCACGAGGGCTTGTCCACCAGCCAATAGGCCGCCAGCGGGCTGATGGCGGTGGCCGCCAACGCGGCCAAGGAAGAAATCTTCAAGCCGAAAGCCAATATCAACCACACCGCGGCACAAATCAGCGCCACCGGCCAACACAGCGCCAACAACACGCCCAGGGCGGTGGCCACGCCTTTGCCGCCTTTGAAACCGAAAAACACCGGCCACATATGGCCCACCAGAGCCGCCACCGCCACCGCGGCAATGCCGGCATCGCTCAATCCCGCCGCATCTTGCAGCCAACGTGCCAGCAGCACCGCCACCAGGCCTTTGAGTGCATCGCCCAACAGCGTGAGCGCCGCTGCCTTTTTGCGGCCGCTGCGCAGCACATTGGTGGCGCCCGGATTGCCCGAGCCGTAGGTGCGCGGATCGTCCATACCGTAATATTTCGACACCAGCACCGCAAACGAAAGCGAACCCAACAAATAGGCCGCCGCCACGGCCACCCAATCGGCCGCAGAAAATAAATCCAACATAGCGCTATTACTTTGCATAAAATGGGAAGCGGATTCTATCACGAGGGCCAAGCCATGAACGACACCGTTTTCCTACACGGTTTGAAAGTAGATACCCTGATCGGCGTGTACGACTGGGAGCGTACCCGCCCCCAAACCATCCTGTTCGACATCGACATCCATACCGACCTCTCCGCCGCCGGCGCCAGCGACGAAGTGGACGACACCGTGCATTACGGCGAAGTGGCCGACACCGTGCGCGCCGGCGTCAAAGCGCAACAGTTCTTCCTGCTCGAAGCCTTGGCCGAATATGTAGCCACGCTGATTTTGAACAATTTCCGCTGCGAACGCGTGCGCCTGCGCGTGGTCAAACCGGGCATCTTGCCCGATGTTCGCGAAGTGGGTATTGTGATTGAACGCCGACGCGGTGCCCAGAGCTAAACACCTAAAACGACCCTAAAAATCAGGCTGAGACCTTTGCAAAACCTCCAGATGTGGATGCAGTTCAAGGCGTAGCAGCACAGCGAACGTGAACGCCAGGAATCCCTATGGGACAGACATATCATCTACAAGGCTAGAGCAACTTCGACTAAAAACGTTACATAATAGGTTTTTTCTGGCAGCCGGAGCATGAGATGCGCGCCTATTCGCAAGACCTGCGAGATCGAGTACTGGGAGCGCTGGAGCGCGGAGAGCGACCCAGCGCCATTGCCCGTCGTTATGAAGTCAGCCGCATGTGGGTATATCGGGTGCGTGATCGCTTCGAAAAAGAAGGCGAGCGCAGCAGCAGGCAGCAAGGCGGCAAGCGCATCTCCCGGCTGGCGCCAGTAGAGGGCATGATCCGCGACTGGATCAAGGCCGATCCCGATCTGACCTTGGTGCAAATGTGCGAGCGTTTGGGCGAGCATGGCATCAGCATCAAACCCTCGGCCTTGTGGCACCAGCTCAACAAATGGCGGCTGAGCTTCAAAAAAAACGCTGCACGCCAGCGAGCAGGAGCGTGAAGACGTGCAGCAGGCACGGGCGAGCTGGATACAGCAGCAGGCCCGGCTCGATGCCAGGCGCCTGGTATTTCTGGACGAGACCTGGAGCAGCACCTGCATGACGCCGCTGCGCGGGCGCGCCCCGCGCGGTCAACGCTGCGTGGCCAGCGCCCCGCATGGGCACTGGAAGACCAGCACCTTCATTGCCGCCTTGCGCTGTGATGCACTGACGGCCCCCATGGTGACCGATGGCCCCATCAATGGCGCCGTGTTTCTGGCGTGGGTCAAAACCTTTCGGTGCCCGACACTTCGCCCTGGCGACATCGTCATTGCCGACAACCTCTCCAGCCACAAAGTGGCGGGCGTGCGAGAAGCCATCGAAGGCGTGGGCGCCAGCATTCGCTATCTGCCGCCGTACTCGCCGGATTTGAACCCCATCGAGAAGCTGTTTGCCAAGTTCAAGGCGCTGCTGCGCAGGGCGGGCGAGCGCACGGTGGGTGCGCTGTGGCAGCGCATGGGGCAGCTGGTTGATTTGTTCTCGGCTCAAGAGTGTGCCAATTACTTCAAATCAGCTGGGTATGTAATGAATTAAATCGAAATTGCTCTAAGCGAGCGAGCAGTACCCATAGGGCATAAACGCACAACGCAGAAATGCGCCGCAGACGGGGGTGTTGCAAAGGTCTCAGGCTACCTGAAAACCACCTGCGCAGAAATGCGCGTGATTGGTTTTCAGGTAGCCTGATGGGCAGGGGTTTAAGAGCGTTTGCCGAAGCGGTGCAAAAGCTGCTCGGCCTCTTCGGCACTGCGCGGGATGCCGTCTTCGCACAAGATGCGCATCAGGCGGCCGCGCACGGGGTCGGCAGCGGTGCGGTAGTTGTCATAAAGCCGCCATTGCGTGTTGCGCGGGGCGATCCAGCGGCGGTTGCTGTTGTCGCCAAAGGCAAACGGGCGCTGATGCAGGTCATGGCAGCGGATGCCTTCGTAAGTGTAGTTCGGCTGGCCGCCCGGCGAACGGATGGCCAGCACATAACGCAGGCTGCCGTCGGCGGCTTTTTCCAAAGGCAGCAGCACTTCGGCCTGATTGGCATAGGTTGGGTTCACATATAATTGAAACCAGTTGCCGCGCCCGGCCTCGGGATAGTCGGGCAGGGTAACCGCCGCTTCGTTCCAAGCCCGCTCGTTTTCGAATTGGTGGCCGTAACGCTCGGTAAACGGCATATAGTCTTCGGCGGCAGCGGGCAGCGCAGCCAGCAGCGCCAGCATCACAATCAGTTTTCTGTTCACAAGATTATCCTCAAGGCTGGTAGCGTTTCAAAATTTCATTCACACGGCAGCGGCCAAGGGCAGGCAGAGTAAGGCCGGAAGTAGGTATGTTTTAAGCCCATTACAGCAACTATCGATGCGGTTTCAGGTAGCCTCACAGCCGGCCCGTGCTGTTACGGACGGCCTTGGGTTTGGCTTTGATAGCGCTTCAGCATATCGTCCAAGGTGCGGTCGATGTTGCTGCATTGGCGGCGCACGGCGTTTTCATCAATGCCGCGGCTCTGCTGCCGCTCAAGATAGGTGCTCAAGTCATGTTGCAGCCGTTTTTGTGCCGACTCATCCAGCTGCCGGTCGCAGATTTCGATCTGTTTGCCCATTTGTTCGGCCACATTTTCCAGCACCGCATCCGACGGCAGGCTTTTTTCATCGCACACTTGGATAAAAGCCATCAGCTGCCACGTGTCTTGCACCAGCCTCAGGCATTGCGGGTAAACGCCCTGCCCGGCAGCGGCCAAAGGCAGACAGAGTACGGCCGGCAACAGGTATGTTTTCAAATCCATCACAGTCACTCTCAATCTGGTTTCAGCTAGCCTCAAATCTTTGCGTTACGCACCCAAAGGCGGGGACGATGCGGGCAGATCTATCCTGCCTTCCAGATAAACCACGCAGCGGCCTGTAATATACACGGCATCATCGGTAACACGGCAATGCAGGCGGCCGCCACGTGCCGAGGCCTGATAGGCGGTCAGTTCGGTTTTGCCCAATCGGTGCGCCCAAAACGGCGCCAGCCCGGCGTGAATCGAGCCGGTCACGGCATCCTCGCTGCCGCCGTTGGCCGGCCAAAAATAGCGTGAAACAAAATCATGCCCGCTACCCGGCTCGGCCGCCGCTGTCACCACCACATCGTAAGGGGCAAGCTGCTTCAGGATGTGGTCATCGGCGCGCACATTCAACACATCAGCGGCATGCGGATAGACAACAAAATAGGCTTGCGGGCTGCGCAACACTTCGCGGGGCGCAATGCTCAAGCCCTTGCCCAGCGCTTCCGGGACGGAATCCACCGCTTCGGCAAGGCGCGGAGGGAAGCGCATCTGCAAACCGTCGGCATAGCGCGTCACCGCCAATTCGCCCACCGCCTCGGCGTGAAAATACAGCGTTTCCGCCTGCGGATGGTCGTCAAACAATGCCCAAGCCGCCGCCAGGGTGGCATGGCCGCAAAAGTCGATTTCCGTTAACGGCGAAAACCATCGGATGCGGTAATGCCATGCTTCGCCTTCGGCAACGACAAAGGCGGTTTCCGCCAGATTGTTTTCCGCCGCTACCGCCTGCATCAACGTTTCAGGTAGCCAATGCGGCAATATCATCACCGCAGCCTGGTTGCCGCCAAACAAAGTGTCGGTAAAGGCATCGATGATGCGGATGGGGTAATGCGGCATCGGCTTTGTCTTAATTGTCGATTGAATATTGATGACTCAGGCAGCCTTTTTTAATAGGCGCAAAGGCTACCTGAAAGCTTGTCTAGGCAAACATTATTGGCCCAAGGCACCCAATACTTCGGCTTTCACCGTTTCTACCGGACGGGTGCCGTCCACCTTAATGTATTTGGGCGCGTTGCTGCCGCTTAAGCCGCTGTAAAAGCCGATCAGGACGGCGGTTTGTTCATGATAAACCGCCAAACGGTTTTTCACGGTTTCTTCTTTGTCGTCATCGCGCTGCACCAAGTCTTCGCCGGTTACGTCGTCTTTGCCTTCGGTTTTCGGCGGGTTGAATTTGGTGTGGTAGGTACGGCCGGAAGCCAGGTGCACGCGGCGGCCGCTCATGCGCTCCAAAATCACGTCGTCGGGCACGTCGATTTCCACCACGGCATCCAAATCCACCCCGGCTTCGCGCATGGCTTCGGCCTGCGCCAGCGTGCGCGGAAAGCCGTCGAACAAAAAGCCGTTTTTGCAGTCGTCTTGCGCAATGCGCTCTTTCACCATACCGATGATGATGTCGTCACGCACCAAACCGCCTTCGTCCATGATTTTCTTGGCTTCCAAGCCCAGCGGGGTGCCGGCTTTGATGGCGGCGCGCAACATATCGCCGGTGGAGATTTGCGGAATATTGAAGGCGGCGGTAATGAATTGCGCCTGAGTGCCTTTGCCTGCGCCGGGCGCGCCGAGTAACAATACTTTCATTGGGGATTTCCTGTTGTAGTGGGTGACAGAAAGGGTTTCAGGTAGCCTGAACCCTGCGTGGCGGGCAGCCGAAACGGCCGCCGGTACGCGCTTATTCTTTGGGCAACCAGCCGATGGTCTGCCAAAACTGCAGCGACTGTTTTTGAAGCTGCTGTTGCCATTCGGCCAGCGAAGCGGCGGCGGGCGGGAAGGCGAAGGGTTGCAGCCAGTTTTGGCCGCCGCCCTGCATCTGTTTCTGCATGCCCTGCTGCCAGTCGGCAAAAATGCGCATGTTTTGTTCTAAAAACGGGGTGAGCATGGATTGCGAAGTGTGGCCGTAGATGCGGATGAATTGGCGCAGCATGTCGTTGCTCAAAATCGGGCGGCCGCCGGTTTCTTCTTCCAGCAGAATCTGCAGCAGCACTTGGCGGGTCAGGTCTTCGTCGCTTTTGGCATCGCGCACTTCGATGTCTTCGCCTTCCAAAATCATCTGTTTCACATCGGATAAGGTGATGTAGCCGCTGATGGCGGTGTCGTACAGACGGCGGTTGGGGTATTTTTTGATCACGTGTTTGGCTGACATGGCGTTTCTCCTTGTTCCGACCAGCGGTTTGTTTTGTGCGCTGCACAGTTTAGAACCCCTGCCGGAAAAAATCCAGCTTTTTTGCCCCGCAACATAAGCCAGACATCCTGCCCCACCGGGGCGGGAAAAGCATTTTCCCCGCCTGCCCGATGCTATACAATGCCGCCGTTCCCCTTTCTTCCTCTTAACAAGTTAACAAGCTGGAAACCGACATGCCCAAAATCAGCAGCAACTTCGATGCCGGCGCCATCACCGTGATCGACGCCGCCGACAGCAGCAACATCCGCCTCAATCTGCGCGGCGACAACGCCTCCGAATTCAAACAATGGTTTTACTTCCGCCTGCAAGGCGCGGCCTACCAGCCCTGTACCCTGCGCATCGAAGACGCCGGCACCGCCACCTACCACTATGCCTGGCCCGACTACCAAGCCGTGGCTTCTTACGACCGCAGCAACTGGTTCCGCGTGCCCACCCGCTATGAAAACGGCGAGCTCATCATCGAACACACCCCGCTGGCCAACAGCGTGTATTACGCCTATTTCGAGCCCTACTCCCACGAGCAGCACCTCAACCTGCTCGGCGAAGCACAAGGCAGCGGCCTGTGCCAAATCGACGACTTGGGCAGCACCGTACAGGGCCGCGACCTCAACCTGCTCACCATCGGCAACCAAGCAGCCAGCGACCTGAAAATCTGGGTCATCGCCCGCCAGCACCCCGGCGAAAGCATGGCCGAATGGTTTATCGAAGGTTTCCTCGCCCGCCTGCTCGACCACCAAGACCCCACCGCCCGCGCCCTGCTCGACCGCGCCACTTTCTATGTGGTGCCCAATATGAACCCCGACGGCTCCGTACTCGGCAACCTGCGCACCAATGCCGCCGGTGCCAACCTCAACCGCGAATGGGCCGAGCCTACCTTAGCCCACAGCCCCGAAGTGTATTACGTGCGCGAGAAAATGCACGAAACCGGCGTCGATATGTTCCTCGACATCCACGGCGACGAAGAACTGCCCTATGTTTTCGTGGCCGGCACCGAGGGCGTGCCTTCCTACAACGAACGCATCGCCGACTTGGAAAGCGCCTTCAAAACCGCCCTGCTGCAAGCCAGCCCCGATTTCCAAGACGAGCACGGCTATGAAAAAGACGCACCCGGCCAAGCCAACCTCGGCATGGCCACCGCCTACGTGGGCGAAACCTTCCGCTGCCTGGCCTACACCCTGGAAATGCCGTTTAAAGACAACCACAACCTGCCCGACGACGATTTCGGCTGGAACGGCCAGCGCTCCCTGCGCCTGGGCGAAGCCATGCTCAGCGCCATTCTCGCCGTAATGCCGCAGCTGCGCTGATGCCTCTCCGCCCGCCAGCCTTATGGCTTTTCACCTGCCTCTAGATAGCGTACTGCTCAGATAGACGGACCAACAGAAAGAAGCTGAAGTAGATTAACCGCAATTTTATTGGCATGGGTACGCTCATTGGCTCGGACGGCCAATTGGGCGTATTCTTTTGCAGTAAGCATGGGTTTTCTACGCTGAATGATTGGTTAAGTTTATATCTAATAAGCTAGCAAGAAACATAGTATGAAGTATCGATAATTCGATATTTGGGATGTGCTTCTCCCCCTTTCTCCCATTCCGGTTTGTCGCGCAAGCGCAGCATTTCCGGCATTTCTTTTTTGGTATACCACTCGATATTCGGCCGGCGCAGATTCAAGCCCATATCGAATTCCACCTGTTGCCAAACCCCGTTATAAGCCTTGTATTGGCGATAGGCGAAACTGCTGTTCCAGTCGAAACAATGAATGGGAATCACCACCATAAACCAAACCCCGTCCTTATCCCGATCCAAGACCATCGGTTCCCATTTGTCCGACCATACGGGCGGAGGGGGCAAGCCTTTGGCATCCAGCACCTCCACTTCATTTTTAAAAATCTTAGCGCTGCTGTCCGGCAGGAAGCCGCCTTCTTTATATGCCAGCCGCCGCTCCACCAAAATTACCGTGCCGTCGCTCAGCTCCACCTCCTCTTTCCAGCTTTGGTGGGTGAGCGGCTCCAATTCGAAACAGCCCGCCAGCCACAGCGTGGCGGCCAGGCAGAGTGCATAATGGCGAGATGTCAACATGATGGCTCCTTGGTTGTGTCCATTGTGAATTGTCTTTTCAGGTAACCTGAAGGCTACCTGAAAAGACAATGTGCTGAAATAGGCTACCCATCCGGGTTATTTTGCTTATTGTTTGAAGAAAAAAGAAAAAGGCAGGGCGGTTGGCAGGAAAATCAGACCGGAGCCTTAAGGAAAGCCGCTTTGCGCGGCATGGTATGTTCAAGCATTGCGTCTAACTTGGGGTTAGGCGTAATGGCTGCGGGAAGGATTTATGAGAATTGAGAGAAATGAAAGAATCGGCTGGGCAATGGCAGCTTCAGGTAGCCAAACCGCCGCTGAGAAAATGAGTGGTCAAGGAGATTTCCATATCATAATCAAGGCCGGCGAAAGCTGGAAAAGTATATTCGGTCGCTCTTTTCAAATACTTCTTGTAGAGGTGATTTTCCCTGATTAAAGCCGTCCGGCCAACTGAATACAATATGCTTCACTCCTCCGCCCAACGGTTTTGCCTCAGCAGAGTATCTGCCGTCTGCATACGCCATTGCAGTAAACGCCGTTGAGGTTCGGCATCGCCGCCTTCTTCGGTGAGCAGGTGGCGGCGGTTGAACTCGGCGTAGGCCCCTTCGGCCAGCATCACACTGATGTCGCCCTTGGTCATCATCAGCGGTTGTTGCGAATCGGGCCGCAGCAGGCTGTGGCCGAAGGCGGACACGGGCTCATTCCAGCCCAACAGGTCGATGAAGGTAGGCAATAAATCGTATTGGCTGGCCAAGCGGCTGTGGCGCTGCAGCGGCAAACTGCCGTCGGGCGCGAAAATCAACAGCGGAATATGGAAGGCTTCCGCACCTTGGCCGCCCGGGCCCGCATTGAGGGTGTGGTCGGCACTGATCACAAATACGGTGTTGCGGTACCAACTCTGCTGTTCGGCATACGTCATAAATTCTTGCAAAGCCCAGTCGCTGTAACGCAAGGTATTCAGAAAGCCCTGTTCGCCGCTGGATTGATGGGGCGCCAGATGAAATTCGCGGCCGGGGTCGGCAAACGGTTCGTGGGTAGTGCCGGTAAACACAAAGGCAAAAAACGGCTGCCGGCCTTCGCTGAGCTTGCGGCCGACAAACTGCAGGGTGTCGTAATCCCAGCCATACGGCGCCTGCTCGGCATAACTGCGCAAAAGCGGCACGTCTTCCATCCCGTAATATTCGCGGAAGCCGAGCGCATGGGCGATGCCGTCCATGTAGAAGGAGCGGCGCTTAGACGACTGCGCCATCAGGGTTCGGTAGCCGTGTGCGTCGGCCAAGGCGGCGATACGGCTCATGCGGTTGACTTCCAAACCGAAACCGAGATTCGGCTGACCGGGCAGCGCCGGCACGGCGGTGAGCGCCGCCTGGATACCGACGATGCTGCGCTGGCCGGCGGCGTAAAAACGATCCCATACCTGCGCACGCGGAATCAGGCTGTCCAGATAAGGCGTGGCGCCATAGGCACTGCCGGCCAAACCGTCGATGTAGCGGCTGCTCCAGCTTTCCAACAAAATAAACACCACGTTTTTACCGCTGGGCGCGTTGGACGCAGGCCGGTAAAGAAAGGGCTGTGCCGGCTGGGTGTGCGCCACCGCCGCCATCTCTTCGGCAGACAGCAGATCCAAAGGAGCGGCCTGTTGGTCACCGGCTTTCAGCGCAGCCAGCGGCCCGTTGATCGCCAAATTGGCTTGCGCCAGCGTTTGGCCTTTGAATGCGTCAATGGTACTCAAGGGCTTGCCGCCCCCCAAAGTCCCCCTCGCCGCCAACACCAAACACACCAGCAATAGACATGATTGCGCCGCGCCGCGCTGCCATGTTCCGTTCCAAGCCACTGCTTTGCCGGCCACCAGACGCTGCCACAGCCAGCCAGCCAGCAACAGCATAGCCAGTCCGCCCAAGGTGTGGCCCAAACGGGAAGAAACCGCCGCCCGCCAGACAAAGCCCCAGTCGCCGCCCAGACTAAACAACTCTCCGCCCAGATGGCGGCCCACTTCGCCGAAGTAGGCCAAATCGGCCACCCCGATGCCCAATAATACGGCCAACACCGCCGCCGCCAGCCAAGACACCGTTTTGCGGAAGCCGCGCCGCTGCAACCGCGGCCACGGAATCATCAGCAGCAATAAAAATGGCGCAAACGCCAATACCGCCAACTGGCCGTCAAAGCGCAGGCCTTGGGCAAACGCTCCGGCCTTTTGCCAAAGGGACAAATCGGCAAAATGTTCGGGATAAGCCCACAACAAGCCCAAGCGCAATAAAACAAAAGCCGCCAAGGCAAACCATATCATGCGTAAAGGAAGGGACCACATCGCCGATTACTTTCTCGATTCGTTCATCTTTAATTTGCCAGCAGCACACAGGCTACCTGAAAGGCTCTTCAGACAGCCTGTTCTTCGCCAATCTCCGCGCCCAAGTCGGCCAGCGCCGCCAAAGTATCAGCCCACACCGCAGGCAATTTGGCGCAGGCATCGGCACCTTCGGCTTTGAGGCCGAACAGAATGCAATAGCGTTCGCCTTCGGCGGCCAGTGTGGGCAGGCTGAAGGTGCGGATGCCGGCGTGCTGTTGCTCAATCTGCTCCATCAGCTCGGTAATGGCCGACTCCGGCAAGCCGTAAAGACGCACGCCGCGCTGGCTGCGGCGGGCTTGGTGGTGCAGCTGCGGATACAGCGTGTCCAATACCCATTCGGCCATCGGGTGTGCCATCACCGGGAAGCCGGGCAGGAAGTAATGTTCGCGGATGGCGAAGCCGGCAATCCGGTTGTAGGGGTTGGGCACCAAGGCGCTGCCTTGCGGGAAGTCGGCCATGCGCAGGCGGATTTGGTGCGCTTCGCTGTCCAAAGCGTCGCCGCGCTGCAAGGACACGCCCTCAATCAACGCCGCCGCTTCGGCATGGCGCTCAATCGGCAGGCCCAGCGCTTCGGCGGCGGCCTGGCGGGTATGGTCGTCGGGCGTGCCACCGATGCCGCCGGTCACGAATACCGGCAGGCCCTCGGCAAAACTCTGCGCCAGTTTGCGCACCAATAAAGGGCGTTCGTCAGGCAGATACTGCACCCAAGCCAGTTGCAGGCCGCGTTGCTCAAGCGCTTGTTTGAAAAAAGCGAAATGCCGGTCGATACGGCCGCCGTGCAAGATTTCGTCGCCGATGATGATCAGGCCGAAAGACATAATAAGTTCCTTACATTCAAAATGCCGGCACAGCAAGCCGGCCGGATTCGGGCTACCTGAACAGCGTTGTCTGTTTTCAGGTAGCCCGTGCGGCGCTCAAACCAAGTTCAAAATATCGGCCGGTTGGTCCACGCGGTAATCGGCCGGCCAGGTGTCCACCGCATCGTCGGCGGCGATATAGCCCCAGTTCACCAATACCGTGGTCATGCCGGCATCGCGGCCGGCCTGCATATCGCGCTCGGCGTCGCCCACATACAGGCAGTGCTGCGGCGCAATGCCGATTTGGTCGCAGGCGTGGTGCATCGGCAGCACGCTGGGCTTGGGCGCGGCGCAGGTGTCGCCGCTCACCACCACGGCAGGCGGAATGCTGAAGCCGAGAGTGGGCACCAGGCGGTGGGTGAAGGTATGCGGTTTGTTGGTAATGATGCCCCAAGCCAGGCCTTTACGGTGTAGGCCTTCGATCATGTCGTTGATGCCGCCGAACAGCACGGTGTCTTGGCAGAAGCATTGCTCATATTCATCCAAATAGGCGCGGCGCCACTGCGGATGTTCGGGGTGGTCGAGAGTGATGCCGGCGCCGAGGCGGATCAGGCCGTTGGCGCCGTGGCTGGCAATCGGCCGGATGGCGCTCATCGGCATGGCGGGCAGGCCTTTTTTGGCCAACAGGCGATTGAGTGCGCCGCCCAAATCGAGGGCGGTGTCGGCCAAAGTGCCGTCGAGGTCGAACAATACGGCTTGAATCATCTGGGTTCCTTGTTTTTCAATCCAATTTGTTTTCAGGTAACCTTGCGGTCGCGCTCGAAACTTTCCAGCATGGCCAGCTCGAATTCGCTGAAACCGGCCTGCTGCCGGGCTTCGAGGTTCACATGACCGCGGAAAATAAACAGGTCGTAGCGTTGCAGCAGGCGGCGGAACAGGGCGACCGGCTCTAGGCCGCGCTGTGCGCACAAATAGGCATACCAGCGGTTGCCCACCGCCACATGGCCCACTTCGTCGCGGTAGATGATGTCGAGCACGGCGCAGGTTTCGATATCGCCCTTCTGCTCGATTTTGGCGCGGATGGCGGGGGTGACGTCCAAACCGCGCGCTTCCAGCACGCGCGGCACCAACGCCATGCGCAGCAAAGGATCGTAGGCGGTTTTGTCGGCCATTTCCCATAAATGCCCGTGGGCGGGGAAACTGCCGTAATCAAAACCGTGCGCCTGTAAGCGTTGGCGCATCAGGCGGAAATGCAGGGCCTCTTCCGAGGCTACCTGAAGCCAATCCAAAGTAAATGCGGGCGGCAGCGAACGGAAGCGCCAAGCGGCGTCCAAAGCCAAATTGATGGCGTTGAACTCAATGTGGCACACCGAGTGCAATAATGCGGCATAGCCTTCGGGCGTGGTCATTTTGCGGGTGGTCACCGCTTCGGGCGGCACCAACTCGGGGCGCGGCGGACAACCCGCCCGCCTCAAATCATGCGGCAAAGGCACAGAAGCCTCCACACCCGCCGCGCGGGCACGGTCGTAAAGCGCCATCGCGCGGGCGGCTTTGTCTTCCGGCTCGCTACTTAACAGGGCGGCCTCGATATCGGCATAAGAAACGGCTTGCATGGGGGCGGATTATATAGCAGCAGCCGCAAGCCGAGCAGCCGTCTCTCCCCCTGAGGCTACCTGAAAACCGCCCTGCCCTGCCCACATCCGGCCTCACAGGCACCAGCATTTATCGGCCGGCAGATTAAATCGGGGTAAAAGTGCAGCCGTGTTTTCAAACTAAGCGCTTGCGCTTGCTGAAAAAAACCGACGCCGGTTTTCTTTACATTCCGCCACCCCGCTGGCCGCCGTACGGCAGGGTGGTACAATGCGCCGCATTGTTTCCGACACCAGCAAAGGCAAACCGATGAAAAATAAATGGCTCATCAAACTGGCGGCCGCCGCCGTATTATCCGGCAGCCTCACCCTCGCCCAAGCCGGCGGCATTGAAGCGCTGCAAAAGTTCAACGCCGACACCGACGGCATCAGCGGCAGCTTCAGCCAAAGCGTACAGAGCCGCAACAAAACACAAAGCGCGCGCGGCAGTTTCAGTATTCTGCGCCCCGGCCTGTTCAAATGGGAATACAACCAGCCCTACAAACAAACCATCGTCGGCGACGGCCAACACATTTGGCTGTACGACATCGACTTGGCCCAAATCACCAAAACCGCACAAAACCAAGCCATCGGCGACAGCCCGGCCGCCATTTTGTCGAACAAAGACGCACTGGAAGCCAGCTACACTTTGAAAGAAGACGGCTCGACCGGCGGCATCGACTATGTATTGGCCACCCCCAAGCGCTCCAACGCCGGCTACCAATACATCCGCATCGGCTTCAAAGGCGACGCACTGGCCGAAATGCGCCTGAAAGACAGCTTCGGCAACCAAACCACCATCCGCTTCTCCAACCTCAACACCCGCCCGAATCTCTCGCGCAACCATTTCCGCTTCACCCCGCCGCAAGGGGTGGACGTCATCAGCCAATAATCCGCACCGGCCGGCCAAACAGGCTACCTGAACACGGCATCCAACGGAATCGCCGCTTTCAGGTAGCCTGTTTTACTCTGCAAAACAAGCGGTTCGCCACTTGCATTCTCTAGCTGCTTTAGATATAACGTACGCCACACACATTATTCATCAAGCCGGGAAAACCATGCCTGACAAATCATCCATCCCCTTTCTGATCGCGCCCGATTATCTGCCCGACCACTTCAGCCACTGGTATCTGCTCAGCAGCCACCTCCAACGCGAAAGCGGCTGCACCCTCTCCTTGGAGCTGCCCGCCGCCCACTCCGAAATGAACTCCCTGCTGGCCGAAGGCAATATCGGCTTGCTGTATGCCAATGCCTTTTTGGCCGCCCGCCTCATCCGCGAGCAAGGCTGGCTGCCGCTGGTGCGCCCAATCAACCGCTACGACGAAGTATTGGTGGCGGTGGCGGCCGATTCGCCTTACCAAAGCTTGTGCGAACTGCCCACAGACGCCCTGATCCAAAGCCGTCCCAACCAAGACATCCACCACATCGGCCTGCGTCTGCTGCGGGAATCCTGCCTCAACACCGAAGGCATCCGCCTGAGCGAAGCCGATTCTCTTTCCTTGGTGGCCTCCGCTCTGCTTAAAGGCGAAGCCCAAGCCGGCTTCTTCACCGCCGACATTTACCACCATCTCTCCAAACACACCCGCGACAACCTGCGCGTGCTGCAAGAAAGCCAATTGGGCAATGTCTCCCACTTATTTGTGCTGCATCCCAAACACGCCGATCTGCAAGACACCCTGCAGCAGGCTTTCTGCGGCATGGCAGACAAACCGGCCGCCGCGCTGATTTTGGAGTCGCTCGATATGCCCGAAGGCTTTGCTGCTTTTACCGCAGAAGAGGCCGAAGCCATGACAGCTTGGATGCTTGAAACCACTCCCCCAGCCGGCGAACAGGCTGAAAAAGCAGCTGAAGCCGCAGCAGACACCCCGGCCGAAGATACCGCCGAAACTGCCGACAACTCCGGCAAAGAAACGGCTGAAACCGACAAAGCGGTATAACGCCCAATCCTGCCCACAGCAAACGGCCGAAACCCAATAAAGGTTCCGGCCGTTTCTTTCCTTTCATCCCTCCGCCGGCAAAGCGGTGGCGAACCTGCCGCCGATTATTGCGGCAGTGGCAGATCGGGGCGCGGCAATTCGCGCAAATCGCGCCAGCCGTCGTTGGTTTTCACCATGGTGGCCTGCTCGGTACGGCGGGTGTGCAGGCTGTCTTTCCAGTCGGCACTGCCGCGGCTCAACAGACGGTCGGCCCAACTTTCCAAATTCACGTCTGCTTCATACACCACTTGGGAAACGGTCAAACCCACCGCGTTGGTGGCCGGCTCGGTGTAATACAGCACATTTTCGATGCGCTGTTTGCCGATGCAGAACAAGGGGCCGTGCGCACCGGGGCGGGTTTGCGCCTGACCTTTGGCGGTAATATTGAACACGGCTTCATTTTCCGCGCTGTTTTTGTCTTTTTGGTAGAAACCTTCATCTTCCAAAATTTTCATCTGCTTCAATGCGGTTTCGTTCAAACGGTCACCATGAATATTACGGGTTTCCAACACAATCCGGTCCATGCCCAGCATGATTTGACGGCCGACCACATGACCGTCGTGAACATCTTGGCTGCTCACGTTCAAAGCCAAAGGCAGACAAACCCCGCTGTTTTTGCTGTAACGCTCAATGGCATTTTTAAACTGGCTTTTACCGGCCTCATGGCTGTTGCTGCAACCGGCCAACAATACGCTCATGCCGATCAGGCCGGCGGCCCAAAATTTTTTCATATTGACTCCTTCCAATCGCCTCAAATACAGGTTGTGCACAACCGATTCATCCAACCGACCGTGCGGCATCATGACAATAAAACAGGCAACCCGTACAATAGTGCCCATTTCATCCTCTGCCATCCCGTTAAGGATTATACACAAAATGATTACGCTTTACGGCATCCCCAACTGCGCCACCGTCAAAAAAGCCCGCAGCTGGCTTGACGAGCATCAACAAGCCTACACTTTCGTCAATTTCAAAACCGATCCGCCCGATGAAAAGCTGCTGCAACAATGGCTGGACGAAGTCGGAGCCGATGTTTTGCTCAACCGCAAAGGCACCACTTGGCGCAAACTGAGTGATGAAGAAAAAGCCGCCGCCAGCACCCCCTCCGGCGCCATCGCCTTGATGCAGGCTCATCCCTCCGTCATCAAACGGCCGGTATTGGTCAGCCAAAACCGCGTCAGCGTCGGCTTCCAAGCCGAGCATTATCAAAGCCTGTTTGCTTTCAGGTAGCCTTCCACTCTAAAAACCAGCACGCCACATGAACCAAACCGTTTTTATCGCCGACCTGCACCTGTCTGCCGAGCATCCCGAGCTGAACGAGCTGTTTCTGCACCACCTCCAGCGCTGGCAAGGGAAAACCGACGCGCTTTATATCCTCGGTGACTTCTTCGATGCCTGGATCGGCGACGACGATGACGCTCCCTTTGCCGTCCGCATCGCCGAACACTTGGCCGAATTTACCCGGCACACGCCCGCCTATTTCGTACACGGCAACCGCGACTTTCTGCTCGGCGCCGACTTCGCCCGCCGCTGCGGTATCCAGCTGCTGCCCGAACACAGCCTGATTACCCTCTACGGACGCCCTTACGTCATCGCCCACGGCGACGAATTGTGCACCGCCGACCTGCCCTATATGCAGTTTCGCGCCCAATCGCGCCATCCTGCCTGGCAAGCCGCCGTCTTAGGCAAACCCTTGGCCGAGCGCCGCCTGTTGGCCTCGCAAATACGCCAAATGAGCGAGCTGGGCAAAGCCGAAAACGGCAAAAGCGAAATGTCCGATGCCACACCGGAAGGCATCGCCGCCCTGATGCAGCACTATCCCGCCGCCGACTTGATCCACGGCCACACCCACCGCCCGGCCGTCCACAACCATACTTTGCCCGACGGCCGCAGTTTTACCCGTTACGTACTGCAAGATTGGTATGGCAGCGGAGGCGGATGCCTTCTGGTGTCCCCCAACGGTGTACGCGCCGAAACTTTACGGCTGCCCGACTAGGGTCATTGAAGGGCAAAGCGGTGTGGTTTGTGAAGCAGTTTTTCGCGGTAAAACCACCTGCGCCAAACACAAATGCGCACAAGGTTGGACACCTTGTGCGCATTTCAACGCAGCAGACATGGTTCTAACCGGGTAGCGAAGCGGATTTGCAGCACCAGAATACCGCTGCAATGTCACACCGCTACGCTGTTAACAGACTCTAAAATGCGCCGACTGCTCTATCTTTATCTTTATTCTTTTTCCAAGCGGAACTCCGCCGCACGGGCATGTGCGGTCAATCTTTCGCCATGCGCCAAGACGCTGGCGATTTTGCCTAACTTCTGTGCGCCTTGTTCGGAAACCTGAATCAGGCTGCTGCGTTTTTGGAAATCGTAAGTGCCCAGCGGAGAGGAAAAACGTGCCGTGCGGCTGGTGGGCAGCACATGATTGGGGCCGGCGCAGTAGTCGCCCAGGCTTTCGCTGGTGTAGCAACCCATAAAGATGGCCCCGGCATGACGGATTTTGGCCGACCATTGTTGCGCGTTTTCTACCGACAGTTCCAAATGCTCCGGCGCGATATAGTTGGCAATCTCGCAGGCTTCGTCTAAATCTTTGGCCAAAATCATGGCGCCACGGTTGTTTAGCGAGGCTTCGATGATGGCGCGGCGCGGCATCTCCTCAATCAATTTGGCCATCGCCGCCTCAACGGCTTTCAGGTAGCCTGCATCGGTGGCAATCAAAATCGCTTGGGCGATTTCATCATGCTCGGCTTGGCTGAACAAATCCATCGCCACCCACTCCGGCGGCGTGCTGCCGTCGGCAATCACCAGAATTTCAGACGGCCCGGCCACCATGTCGATGCCCACCACGCCGAACACACGGCGCTTAGCGGCGGCCACGAAGGCGTTGCCGGGGCCGGTGATTTTATCCACCTGCGGCACGGTTTCGGTGCCGTAAGCCAAGGCGGCCACCGCTTGTGCGCCGCCGATGGTGAATACTTTGGTAACGCCGGCCACGAATGCCGCGGCCAGCACAATGTCGTTGCGCTCGCCTTTGGGTGTGGGCACCACCATGATGATTTCCGGCACGCCGGCCACATGGGCGGGCATGGCGTTCATGATGACCGAGCTGGGGTAAGCCGCTTTGCCGCCAGGCACATAGATGCCGACGCGGTCGAGCGGGGTGATTTGCTGGCCGAGCAGGGTGCCGTCTTCGTCGGTGTATTGCCACGAACTCATTTTTTGATGCTGGTGGTAGCTTTCTACACGGGCGGCTGCGGTGGTCAGGGCTACCTGAACGTCTTGCGGCAATCTTTCAAATGCTGCCTTTAAATCGCTTTGCTGCAAAGTGAATTCCGCCATGCTGGCGGCGGAGGTTCCGTCAAAACGGTTGGTGTGTTCCACCACGGCGGCGTCGCCGCGTTGTTGCACATCGGCACAAATATCGGCCACGATTTGGTCGATTTTCGGGTCTTGTGCGGTTTCAAAAGCCAGCAGGGCTTGCAGTTCGGCTTGAAAGTCGGCGGATTGGGTGGTGAGGTGTTTCATGAATATTCAATCGGGTTGGGTGATAAGGCAAAGAGGAATTGGCAGCAAAAATTTTGACCATCAAGGATTTTCAAAATTTTTCCGCATTACCGGCAGCGGCATCGTTAAGCAGGAAATTATGCCGTTTTTATGCCATGACGGCAAACGCAATCACACAGTCAAATGATGTGGATTGTTATGCTATATTAAATCAAATTTAGATATAAATCAAAAACTTATTGACACAAGAGCACCGCGCCTGTATGGTGGCTGCCTATTCCACACACAAGCACAAGGAGCCTGCCATGAGCAACTGCCATACCCACGAAAACCACGATCATGTCCACGGCGCCGGTTGCGGCCATACGGCCATCAAACACGGCGATCATGTGGACTATCTGCACGACGGCCATCTGCACCACGAGCACAACGGCCATTATGACGAACACGTGTTGGATGTAAACGAAACCAATCCCGATGCCTGCAACCATGCCCATCAGTGCGGCGATCATGTTCACGGCGAAGGTTGCGGACACGAGGCAGTGCCGCACGGCGACCATATTGATTACATTGTGAACGGCCGCCTGCATCATCAGCACGGCGATCATTGCGACGACCACGGTCCGGTGGAAATCGTAAAATAAATCCGGCCACGGTATGAAAAAGCTTTCAGGTAGCCTTAGGCTACCTGAAAGCTTTTTTACGGCATATTCAAACGGCAGGCGGAGGATGGCTGCCGTCTTTGCTCACAAAGCGTTTGTTTACACGGATGCGTTCGCCGCGGCCGGCTTTTTTGATTTCCAACCAATCGCTGTAAATGGCGTGCACCAAAGCACGGTCGGTATCAAAGCCGTAGCTGTGCGGATTGATTTTCGGGGCGAGCTGTTTCAGTACGTCGCTCAGGCGCGCCCAGCCTTCGGCATCGGCGGCTTGCTCTACGGCCTGTTGCACCAGAGGAATCAGTTTGCTGAAAGAGGGTTTGGCCGTTTTGGCCGCTGCGGGTTTGTCGGCTGTTGGCGGAGTTTCCGGGGCGGACGCTGCGGATGTATCGCCTGCTGCGCGGTTGCGGGGCGGGCGTTTTTTGCTTTTTTCGCCTGGGACGACGGGTTCGGCGCTTGCTTGGGGGGCATCCGAGGGGGCAGCAGCACTTTCAGGTAGCCTGTCGGCTGCGGGCGGCGCGTCGTTTTTGCGGCGGCGAACTTGCAACTGATTGTTGTCGGTGCGGTGTTCAAATAAATCCAGGGATTTGATGAGGTCGGACAATTTGCCGTAGCCGTAGAGGCGGGCGTCGAAATCGGGATTGATTTTGTTGATGTAGCTGCCTATGGGGCCGAGATTGGCCCAGCCCAAGTCGTCGGCGTTTTCTTTGACTGCGCGCTTAATGAGTTTGACCACGTCGCTGTCGCTGCCGGCAGTATGGCTGTTGGTGTGTTTGGCCGGGTTTTTCTGTTTGGCGGGGGTTTGTTTTTCGGGGCGGAAGATTTCGGTAAAGATGAATTTGTCGCAGGCTTTGCGGAAGGCTTCGGGGGTTTTCTTTTCGCCGAAGCCGTAAACGGTGAGGCCGCTTTCGCGCAGGCGGCTGGCAAGACGGGTGAAGTCGCTGTCGCTGGAGACGATGCAGAAGCCGTCGAAGTTGCCGCTGTAGAGCAGGTCCATGGCGTCGATCACCAAAGCCATATCGGTGGCGTTTTTGCCTTTGGTATAGGCAAACTGCTGCACGGGAATGATGGCATGCGGGAGCAGCGCGGCTTTCCATTTGTTGAGGCCGCTGCTCCAGTCGCCGTAGATGCGCTTGACGCTGGCGATGCCGTATTTGGCGATTTCTTCCAGCAGGCGGTCGATGATGTCGGCGGGAGCATTGTCGGCGTCAATCAATACGGCGAGGCGGGCTTGGTCGGTTTTCTGCATAGGTGCCTTTCAGGTAGCCTGGGTCATTCGCCGTTCACGGCGCGGGCGAAGGCGTCGATAATCGGCTGGATGGTATGGTATTTGAGTTTCAGCGCGGCTTTGTTGACCACCAAGCGGCTGGAAATATCGTGAATTTGCTCCACGGCTTCGAGATGGTTGGCTTTGAGGGTGTTGCCGGTGGAAACCAAATCCACAATGGCGTCGGCCAGGCCGACCAAGGGCGCGAGCTCCATGGAGCCGTAAAGTTTGATCACGTCCACGTGCACGCCTTTGCGGGCAAAGTGTTCTTGGGCGATGTTGGGGTATTTGGTGGCCACCCGCAGGCGGCTGCCGGGCGTGGAAGCGGCGGCGTAGTCAAAGCCTTGGCGTACGGCCACCATCATGCGGCATTTGGCAATCTGCAAATCGAGCGGCTGATAGAGACCGCTGCCGCCGTGTTCGGTGAGCACGTCTTTGCCGGCAATGCCGAAATCGGCGGCGCCATATTGCACATAGGTGGGCACATCGCTAGCCCGCACAATCACCAGGCGGATATGCAGATGGTTGGTGTCGATAATCAGCTTGCGCGATTTTTCGGGGTCTTCGGTCGGAACAATGCCGGCGGCAGCCAGCAGCGGCAAGGTGTCGTCGAAAATACGGCCTTTGGATAAGGCAATGGTTAAAGCGGCAGTCATAACAGATTAATCAATCGAAAGTTCACGGTTTTCAGGTAGCCTGTATCGGGCTACCTGAAAACAGAATCAAGGTTGGGTGGTGCCTTCGGCCAGCAAGAGTTTCAAATCGTGTGCCAGTTGGTCTACGGTTTTGCCCCATGGCTCCAATACCGCCACGCGGCCTTGGCGGTCGAGCAGGAACGTGCCGGTGCTGTGGTCCACCAGATAAAAGCCGTTTTCACGCGGTGCCTGCTTGGCGGCGCTGACGCGAAACTGCTTCATCACCGCAAACGCGGCTTCTTCGCTGCCATCGGCAGTGGTGAGGCCGATGAAGTCGGGGTGGAAAGCAGGCACATACTGGGCGAGTAACTCCGGCCGGTCCCGTGCGGGGTCAACCGACACGAAAAACAGCTGGATTTGCTGCGCCTCTTCAGGCGCCAGCTTGGCCATGGCTTGGGCATAGGTCAACAGATGGGTGGGACAAACATCCGGACAATGGGTAAAGCCGAACACCAAGACCAATACTTTGCCGCGATAATCGCTCAAACGTATGGTGCGGCCGTTGTGCGCAGTGAGCAGGAAATCGCCGCCCAAGTTTTCCCCACGCACATCGCTGCCTTCAAAGCGGACAACCGGCGCCGATGCCTCGGATACCGCATCCGCCGGTCCGTCCGAGCAGGCGGCCAGCAAGAATAAAGATGCCGTCAGAGCCCATGCCCGAAACTTCATTGTTCTGCCCATTGGCTTAATGGAAAGTGCGATTATAGCATTGCAACTTAAAGCTGCATGTCTCCGATTTTATTTATATAAAAAACATTATCTTAAGCATTGAAATATTTTCCCAACAGCAAACCGCTTTACAACGCGGCAAAAACCGCTATAATGCGCATCTTCATCACCGGCCCAGGTGGCGAAATTGGTAGACGCAGGGGACTCAAAATCCCCCGCCGAAAGGTGTGTCGGTTCGAGTCCGACCCTGGGCACCACTAACCGCTTTTTAGCGGTTATTTTTTTGTCTAACGCCGTCTAATACAATCTACCAAACCCATAACAGGCAAGGCTTTCAGAGGAAAAGCAGCTTGCTTTATCGTCGAATGCCGTCTATCGCAATCTAATTGAATCTACCTTTTTCTGTTGGTAAAATTTCCGTGCTGTTACCAACAGCCCTTATTTTTTACCAACAAATGCCGTTAAACGACCGTCAAATAAAAAACCTGAAGCCGACCGGCAAGATTCAAAAAATATCAGACGGCGGCGGCTTATCGCTGGTATGCAAGCCAAACGGTGGCAAATACTGGCAATTGAATTTCAGGTTTGATGGCAAGCAGAAAACTTTATCAATTGGCACTTACCCCGCTATCGGTCTTGCCGAAGCAAGGGCGGCGCGTGAAAAGGCAAAACAGCAGCTTGCCAACAGCCAAGACCCGGCAGCAGCCAAGCAGAAAGCCAAACAGGAACGGCGGGCCGCTGCGGTAAACAGCTTTGAAAAAATCGCCCGTGAATGGCATCAACACCAACTGCCACGGTGGACCGCCACCCATGCCGCCCGTGTGCTGCATTCGCTGGAAGTCGATGCCTTCCCCATGCTGGGCCGCCTGCCCATTACAGACATCAAAGCGCCGCTGCTGCTGGAAGCAATCAGGGCGATAGAGACGCGGGGCGTGCCGGAAACTGCCGCCCGTGTCTTGCAGCGCATCAAGTCCGTTTTCAATTACGCCATTCAAACCGGCCGTGCTGCCGACAATCCCGCCTTTGCCTTGGCCGGTGCCATTGTGAAGGAAAAAGCCCAACACCAGCCCGCCTTGCCGCAAAAAGAACTGCCGGAGTTTTACCGCCGCCTGTTGGCCGAGCCGATGCGGGAAGAAACACGCCTTGCCCTGTTGCTGATCGTGCTGGTGTTTGTTCGCCCCGGCAATATCCGTTTTGCCGAATGGGCAGAGATAGATTGGGAAAAGCGGGAATGGCAGATACCAGCGGCCAAAATGAAGATGCGGGCCGCCCATATCGTGCCCCTGTCTGATTGGGCGCTTGAGATGTTGGAGCAGCTTCATACCATTACCGGCCACAGCCGTTACCTTTTCCCCAACTACAAAGACCCGGCCAAGCCACACAGTGAAAACACCTTGAGCTATGCCATGGGGCGCATGGGTTATAGCGGCATGGCCACCCCGCACGGCTTCCGCAGCTTGGCAACCGATGTGCTGAATGAAAACGGCTTCCCGCCCGATGTAATCGAGCGGCAGCTTGCCCATGTGGAGCAAAACAAAGTGCGGGCCGCCTACCACCGCACCGAATACCTGCCGCAGCGGCGCGAAATGATGCAGTGGTACAGCGACTGGCTGAAAGCGCGGTATGAAGCAGCCAAGGCGGCGGTGCAGGCTACCTGAAAGCAAACCCCTATACGCGAGTAAAACGCGTTTTTGGTGGTTACCGTGGTTACCCGAAGCTGAAACCCTTACCAGTCAGGCGTTTCAGGGTAACCACCACTACTGATTTTGGTGGTTACCTGGTGGTTACCGGTGGTTACCCAGTTTCTTAACAATTCAACCCCGTACCTTGGCGGCAACAAATCACACTGACACCGAAAAGCCAAACGGGCAGCGCCAAGGCTTGAGCGGCCAAAAAAGACAACACCAGCCCACGCGCAAGTAGCCGCAGAGCAGCAAATCTGCCTGCTGGTGTTTGGGCAATTAGACACTTTTAGATGTCCGATGGCTAATTAGATGTTTGCTGTATAATTGTGTCTAATCCCACACAACCCGATAGGGCAAGCGCCATGCAAGACCCCTTGTATTTCCCCCGCGCCGACTACGCTGCCAAATTGGTTAGCAGCTTGAAAGACGGTATCACCCACGCCTTTACCCTGTTTGCGCCGCGCCGCATGGGGAAAACGGAATTTTTGCTTAAGGACATTGTGCCGCTTGCTGAAAAAAGCGGCTTCAATACTTTCTATTTTTCGTTTATGGATAGCGCTGCCCCTGCCGCAGACTTTCAGGCAGCCCTAGCCCGCTTTGCTGCCGAAATACAAACGGGCGGCAAGGCTAAAACCCTGATCGGCAGTATCAGCAAAGTTGATATTTTGGGCGTAGGCATAGAGCGTCAGACGGCAAACGAGGCCATGCCGCGCTTATCCGAGCTAATCGGCATGATTGCCGCCGATAACCGCCCCAGTCTGCTGTTATTGGACGAAGTGCAGGAACTGGCACGCATTGGCCACACTGAAGGCTTGATTAAGTCTTTGCGTACAGGCTTGGACATACACAAAGACCGCATCAAAACCATTTTCACCGGCAGCAGTACAAACGGACTGCGGGCCATGTTTAACGACAACAAAGCCCCGTTTTTCCATTTCGCCCACGCGCTGGATTTTCCCCATTTAGGACGGGAATTTACCGACTTTTTGGCCGATACCTACCAAGAGCGCACAGGCAAACAGCTAGACCATGATGCACTTTACCGGGCATTTGAAGCCATGCGGCACACCCCGCTTTATATGCGGGCAGCCATTCAAGACATGATATTAAACCCCGCCTTGAGTATCGGGCAGGCCACAGATGCACGCATTGCCCAAATGCACGAAAACAGCAATTACCCCGCTTTATGGCAGGGTTTAACCGCCATGGAGCAACTGATATTGCAACAGGCCGCGCAAGGCAACGCCGCCCTTTACAGCAGCGAAACCCGCCGCGCGATTGCCGAGCGGGCAGGCTTGGACGCTATCAGCCCCGCGGTGATACAGGGCAATATCAGGAAGCTTGAGCGCAAGGAGCTAATAACCAAAAGCGGCGGCGCATGGGTGGTGAATAATCCGCTGTTCCAAACATGGATTATTGAACAGATGATGTAAGCCAACATGCCAGGCATCAAGCTGATTAACCCGTTTGATATTTGAAAGGTAATCCGAAATGTACGAACTGGTAAAAATGGAAGAGCTAAGCGAAACGGGGCATGATTATCAAATTTTCAATACTGAGGAAATAAAAAAATTAGAAAAAGAATGGACTGACTGGAGCGTAGGAAGAGAGGTAATTGAAGCTGCCAAGTCAGGTATGTATATAAAGAAAAGTACATCAAAAGTAGAGGAAAATTACTTAAAGCGTGCCATTGATAAAGGGTATATTAACCCTAACAAAGCAGTCTCAAAAATACGAACATTTATTAATGAAATACAGGCTATGCACTGCAAAATAAAAAGACTTAGAGATAAGGCGGTTTCTGAGCAGCAGAAAGCTACTGAATTGAGGAAAGAATATGAAAAGTTACTACATAAAGAAGTGAGAAGGAGGGATAAAGCAGAACAAACAAAACCTTTAATAGAGCAAAAAATAACTATTGAGTATTTAAGAAATTTAGAAAATATTTCAGGTTGCAAAGTCTTAAGCCAAAACCCTGAAGTATGCATTCAACAGCTATCAACTATTTGCGAAGATATGTCAACCCAGATATTAGATTTAAAAAGAGAGAATGCAGTATTAAAAAAAGAGCTTGAGAAAGAGAGAGAATTAAAAAAAATCGACTATCAGGTTAAAAAACATTCAGCAAGGAGATTGGAGCGTGCAGTTAGAGAAGTTGCCAAATCAAAAATAGAAGTGCAAAAGACTATTGTCAATCGTGCCCGCAAAGCAGGCAAGGCCAAGCAAAGCCCTTATGCGAAAGCCGGTACTATTGCGGCCGTTAATGCGCTACTGGCTGAAAACAAGCAGCTTTTGGCAGAGCGTGGCGGCAAGGCTAAGCTAAACCGAATGATTATGGACTTGATAGCGGAAAACCAGATTCCTGCCCCGGACACGCCTACCCAGAAAACCGTTGATTCATGGATTGATAAATTCAAGAATACAGAAATGAACTAGCTGATTTACGGAAATCAGCACGCTATTTCAGGAAATCAACACGCTGCTACCGTGAAGCCGCCCGCCGAGGCGGCTATCTTTTTGCCCGTAGTGTTTAACCACATGAAAGGGCACTTATGCAAACTGCAATCAATCCACCCCGCTTTATCCGTGCCAAAGAAGGCGCGGCCCGCTTCGGCGTATCTGTAGGCACATGGTGGAACTGGAACAATCCCAAAAGCCGCCACTACCGCCCCGACTTTCCCAAGCCCATCAAAATCGCCGCCAATTCTACCGGCTGGCTGGAAAGTGAAATCAGCGCCTATATCGAGCAGCTGGCCGCTACACGGGAGGGCTAGCTATGGACAACAAAAAAGCCGCCTTTGCAGGCAGCCTTGCGGTGGGAACGCGGGGCGATTCTACCACTTCCAGCACTCAACACCAGCGCATTTTGCAGATGCTTCGGGCGGGCGAGCCGGTTACCGTGTACCGCCTGCATGCCGTGGGCATCAATTCGGCCACCGCCCGCATTAAAGAACTGCGGGACGCCGGGCAAGGCCTGCCCTACGAAGAGCGGAAAAAGCAGCTGTTTCAAATGGCCGCCGAGCAACAAGCAGCGGAGGTGCCGCCATGCCTGCATTGATCACCATCCCCTTCTACGACCGCGCCTTAACCCTGATCGAGCATGAAGGCCGCCCCTTTGTCGCCATGAAGCCCATGGTGCAGGGTATGGGTTTGGATTGGAAAGGCCAGCAAGCCAAGCTGCAAAACCGCTTTGCTTCAGTTGTGGTGATTATCTCCACAACTGGCGCAGACGGTAAACGCTACCCCATGCTGTGCCTGCCCCTTGAGAAGCTGCCCGCTTGGCTGTTTACCATCAATCCGCGTAAGGTCAAGGCCGAAGTGCGGGAAGCGGTGCGGCAGTACCAAGCCGAATGTGAAGCCGTGCTGTGGCAGTACTGGACCACCGGCATAGCGCGGCGCGATGAAATCAAGGCGAAGTTGGCCGAGCTGGCCGAAGTGGAGGCGGCATCCGCAGCAGTTGGCAGCCAAGCGGGCAAAAGCCTGTATATCCGCAAGCTGGAAAAACAGCGCAATCAGGCCCTGTTTGCCGCCTTGCAGGCACAGCTTCCGTTTGCGTGGCAGCTGTAGCCGTCTGAAAATCAGACGAACGTCTTAAATTCAGACGGCCGCATGAAAACCGTGCGGAAGCAAAGCCCCAAATCTGCGTTTTTAGCGCGTTTCCGGCTGAATCGGCATCTACCCCCCCTTACACCGGCAAGCCAAAGCCATCCTAGGCGCAAGCAGCGGCCTTGCCGTGCGGTTTGCCGGTGCGGTGGCTGCGGTGAGCGGCGTAAAGGGTGCCTCAGTTTGAGTACCCCCTTGCTGCTGGTGTTTCAGGTAGCCCAAAGCAAAACGCCCCGCCAAGCATGGGCTTTAACGGGGCAGGCGGCAACGGATTGCAGCTTTAGGCCGAAGCAATGGCCTTAAAGGTTTTGGGTGACTTTTGCACCATGCGCAGCAGCAAGGCTGCTTGAGGATTGGGGCGGGTTTTGCCCTGTTCCCAGCCTTGGTAGGTGCGAACGGAAGTGCGCAGCTTGGCAGCAAACACCGCTTGCGAAAGATTGAGCTGTTCACGGATTGCGCGTATTTCCGCCGGTTCGATGTGTACCGGTTCGGATTTTTCCACGGTAACGGTTTTCAGGGTGGCTTTGCCTTGCAAATACTGTTCGGCGGCAGCCATGCCCTCTTGCAGCTCTTGAAATAAATTGCGTTTCATAGTGGTGTTTCCTTGATGGTTCGCAGCATGGCCGCAAGTGCTTTACGTTCGTCCGGGCTTAAATCGTCCTGCATATCCTTGCCGTAGACGGTAAACAGCAAGAAATGGGAGCGGGCAGAAAACCAATAGTAAATAACGCGCGAGCCGCCCCGTTTGCCTTTATTGCGCTGCATATCGGCAACCCGCACTTTCCGCAGTCCGCCCGTGCCTTGAATGACGTCCCCTTTTTCAGGATTGAGCAGCAATTCATTCTGAAATGCCCGGTAACTTTCGTCTGTGAAGTAATCGCTGCGGTAACGCGAAAACGGCGGCAGTTCGACAAATACGGCTTTCACTGTAAGCCCCATATGGAAAACCAAACTATACGCGCCAAGCGTACAAAATGCAATACAACCACATTTAACCGCACAAACCTTAAAACCGAAGCAGAAACCATTTGACACCCCGAAGATTGAGCGCTACATTGGCGGCTCTCTCTAATGTAAACACCCGAAACGGCACGGGTAAAACGCCGTTTTTTATCGCCTAGTCTTCAGGTAGCCTGAAGTGCATCCATTTCGCGCACCAATCAAGCTATGGCGGTGTCTGCCAACCGTAAGGCGCAGGCTGGTTTTGTTTACACCAGAGAGAGCACCGCCCCCTAATGGGTTTCTCAATCTCTCACGAAAGTAAACATCATGAAATCTCAATCCCAAATTTCCCCCATCCAACGCACTGCCAGTTTTTCTGCCATTGGCAGCGTGCTACACAACCTGATCAATCTGGCCCAGCCCCAAATCGCACAGCTCGCGCCAACCGAGCGTGAGAGCTTGCGCGAAATGGTGGCCGAAGCGATCGAATGCACCAACACCACGCAATCCGCCTACTGTTCGCTGGCCAGTGAAATTGAGGCCACCCAGCCGAAGGAACACATCCTGAAAGGTGTCAGCGAACATATGCTGTTCACCACGGCCAACACCGTCGAAATCACCCGAGAGCTGATCCAGCTTATCTAATCCCCGTCACCCGCCTTGCCATGCCCCAAAACGGCACGGCAGGGCCAATGCCGCCCACGGTTTCAAATAAAGGATTGTTTTATCGGGAAAGCTGGATTTTCAGCCCGCGCCATCCCCGCCCTTCAGGCTACCTGAAACTACGGGCAGAAAGACAAAGACCATGAAATACCGCATTGACACCATCCGACCATTAGCCGTTTTGGCGAAAGTGCGCTATGTGGTGGAACAAAGCTTCGGTACGTTGCACCGCAAATTCCGCTATGCCCGGGCAGCCTATTTCGGGTTGAGCAAAGTAAGGGCGCAAAGTCATCTGAAAGCGATGTGTGTGAACCTGTTGAAAGCAGCCAACAGGATACGTGTGCCTGTTGCTGCCTGAACAGGCAGGCAGTGCCTAGGAATTAGGCACTTGAAGGGGATTTAGGGGTGGTTTGCCTGCTTTTTACGCAAAAACAGCCGGAACATGATGAAGCATGTTCCGGCTGTTGGTTGGCATGGGGCTTTGCAAAGGTCTCAGTCTGTTTCGCTGTCGCCTTTTCGTTTATCCCCCTTGTTTTTTATGCTGCACTGCGGTATCTTGCCTTTTCCTTTTTTAACACAAGCCCTGCATCTCGCTTGATTGATGTAGCGGACAGATTGCCACCGGCCATTGCCGCCCTGCGTACCCAAAACCGTGCGGCGGCAATCAGAGCATTACCGTGCTGGGGTGGGGCTGCCGCTGCCTATCAGGAGACGTGCAACACAGAAGAGGTCATTATGCAATTATCAGGTGCACAAATACTGGTGCAGAGTCTCAAAGCCGAAGGTGTGGAATATGTATTCGGCTATCCCGGCGGCGCCGTGCTGGAAATTTACGACGCATTATTCCAACTCAATAAATTCAAACACATTTTGGTGCGGCACGAGCAGGCGGCGATACACGCAGCCGATGCCTATGCCCGCACCAGCGGCCGTGTCGGCGTGGCATTGGTCACCTCCGGCCCGGGTGCCACCAATGCGGTTACCGGCATTGCCACCGCTTATTCCGATTCGATTCCGATTGTGGTGATTTCCGGCCAGGTAGGCACGCCCGCCATCGGCTCCGACGCCTTCCAGGAAGTGGACATGGTCGGCATTACCCGCCCCTGCGTGAAGCATAACTTCTTGGTTACCAGCGTGGGCGAATTGGCGGAAACCGTCAAGAAAGCCTTCCAAATCGCCCAAACCGGCCGTCCCGGCCCGGTGGTGATCGACATCCCGAAAGACATCACCCAGGCGATGGCGAAATTCAGCTATCCGCAAGAAGACATTTTTATCCGCTCCTACCAGCCGGTCACCCAAGGCCATACCGGCCAAATCAAAAAAGCGGTGCAGGTTTTGGCCGCAGCCAAACGGCCGCTGATTTATTTCGGCGGCGGGGTGGTATTGGGCAATGCCGCTCCCGAATTGACCGAGTTGGTGAAACTCACCGGCGCGCCGTGTACCGGCACTCTGATGGGCTTGGGTGCCTATCCCTCTTCGGACCGCCAGTTTGTCGGCATGTTGGGTATGCACGGCATGTACGAGGCCAACTTGGCCATGCAGCAGGCCGATGTGGTGCTGGCCGTAGGTGCACGCTTCGACGACCGCGTGATCTCCGTACCGTCTAAGTTTGCCGCGACACCGAAGAAAATCATCCACATCGATATCGACCCTTCCAGCATCGCCAAGCGCGTGAAAGTGGACGTGCCGATTGTGGGCGACGTGAAAAACGTCTTGCGCGACATCATCGGCTTATGGAAAAAACAAGAGCTGACCCTCAGCCCCGCCGCGCTAGAAAAATGGTGGCACACCATTGAAGCTTGGCGCGCCCGCGACTGCCTGTGGTTCGAGGAAAAAAGCGATGTGATTCTGCCGCAGCAAGTGGTACAAACCCTGGCCCGCCTCACCAACAACGATGCCATTATCACATCTGACGTCGGCCAACACCAAATGTTCGCTGCCCAATACTACCCGTTCGAGCGTCCGCGCCAATGGCTGAACTCCGGCGGCTTGGGCACCATGGGCGTCGGCCTCCCCTATGCCATGGGCGCCTACTTGGCCGACCCGAGCAAAGACGTGTGCTGCATCACCGGAGAAGGCTCAATTCAGATGAACATCCAAGAGCTTTCCACTTGCTACCAATACCGTCTGCCGGTGAAAGTGGTTAACCTGAACAACGGCTATTTGGGCATGGTCCGCCAGTGGCAGGAGTTCTATTATTCCGACCGCTATTCCGAATCCTATATGAATTCACTGCCCGATTTCGTGAAATTGGCCGAAGCCTACGGACACGTAGGTATGCGCATCGAGAAGCCGTCCGATGTGGAAGGTGCACTCAAAGAAGCCTTGGCGCTGAAAGACCGCTTAGTGTTTATGGACTTCATTACCGACCGCACCCAAAACGTCTTCCCCATGGTGGGCAACGGCAAAGGCTTGGACGAAATGGTGCTGCCCCCACATATGCGTGAAAGCAAAGCCGACAGCGATGTAAACGATGTGAACGACCGCGATTACGACACAAGGAGCGTACCATGAGACATATTTTATCCATCCTGATGGAAAACGAATCGGGTGCGATGAGCCGTGTCGTCGGTCTATTCTCCGCCCGTGATTACAACATCGACTCCCTCTCCGTCGCCGCCACCGAAGACCCCACTCTGTCGCGCATGACTATTGTCACCCGTGGCGACGAAGCGGTTTTGGAACAGATCACCAAACAGCTGAACAAATTGATTGAAGTGGTGAAGGTCATCGATCTGAATGACAGCCGTTTTGTCGAGCGTGAATTGATGCTGGTCAAAATCCGCGCCGTCGGTAAAGACCGCGACGAAATGTTGCGCCTGACCGAAATCTACCGCGGCCGAGTAGTGGATGTAACCGACAAAACCTACACCATCGAAATCACCGGCACCAGCAGCAAATTGGACAGTTTCCTCGAAACCGTCAGCAAAGGCCTGATTTTGGAAACCGTACGCACCGGTGCCGCTGGTATCGGCCGCGGTGAGCGGATTCTGAAAATTTAAACTGTTTTGCAGGCACATCAATCAGGTATCCGGCAAAATGCCGGATACCTGATTTGTTTCTAAGTGAACAAGTAGTGCACAACGCGGGATGCGCTGCCGATAGCGGTGTTTTGCAAAAGATTTCCAGCCCACAGTGACACACTCGTACCGAGTTGGCATTTCTTTCACGGCGTTGGGGCTACCTGAAAGATTCAAGCTGATTAGAGCAACTTCGACTAAAAACGTTACATAATAGGTTTTTTCTGGCAGTCGGAGCATGAGATGCGCGCCTATTCGCAAGACCTGCGAGATCGAGTACTGGGAGCGCTGGAGCGCGGAGAGCGACCCAGCGCCATTGCCCGTCGTTATGAAGTCAGCCGCATGTGGGTATATCGGGTGCGTGATCGCTTCGAAAAAGAAGGCGAGCGCAGCAGCAGGCAGCAAGGCGGCAAGCGCATCTCCCGACTGGCGCCAGTAGAGGGCATGATCCGCGACTGGACCAAGGCCGATCCCGATCTGACCTTGGTGCAAATGTGCGAGCGTTTGGGCGAGCATGGCATCAGCATCAAACCCTCGGCCTTGTGGCACCAGCTCAACAAATGGCGGCTGAGCTTCAAAAAAAACGCTGCACGCCAGCGAGCAGGAGCGTGAAGACGTGCAGCAGGCACGGGCGAGCTGGATACAGCAGCAGGCCCGGCTCGATGCCAGGCGCCTGGTATTTCTGGACGAGACCTGGAGCAGCACCTGCATGACGCCGCTGCGCGGGCGCGCCCCGCGCGGTCAACGCTGCGTGGCCAGCGCCCCGCATGGGCACTGGAAGACCAGCACCTTCATTGCCGCCTTGCGCTGTGATGCACTGACGGCCCCCATGGTGACCGATGGCCCCATCAATGGCGCCGTGTTTCTGGCGTGGGTCAAAACCTTTCGGTGCCCGACACTTCGCCCTGGCGACATCGTCATTGCCGACAACCTCTCCAGCCACAAAGTGGCGGGCGTGCGAGAAGCCATCGAAGGCGTGGGCGCCAGCATTCGCTATCTGCCGCCGTACTCGCCGGATTTGAACCCCATCGAGAAGCTGTTTGCCAAGTTCAAGGCGCTGCTGCGCAGGGCGGGCGAGCGCACGGTGGGTGCGCTGTGGCAGCGCATGGGGCAGCTGGTTGATCTGTTCTCGGCTCAAGAGTGTGCCAATTACTTCAAATCAGCTGGGTATGTAATGAATTAAATCGAAATTGCTCTAGGCCGAATCGACATTCATCTGGTATCTTTGGCGGATGACCAAGACCAAGCATCCGCGGCCCCGCCGCTACGAATTAACCCAAACCCAATGGGAGCGGATCGAAGATCTGCTCCCAGGCAAGGCCGGTGACCCCGGGCGTACGGCAGCGGACAACCGCAGCTTCGTCAATGGCGTGCTGTGGGTGTTGCGCTCCGGGGCGCGCTGGAGCGATCTGCCCACGCGCTACGGAGCCTACAAGAGCGTGCACAAGCGCTTCACCCGCTGGGCGGCCAAGGGTATCTGGGAGCTGGTGTTCCAGTCCCTGATTCAGGATCGAAGCAACGAGTATCTGATGATCGACAGCAGCATTGTCCGGGCGCACGCACAGGCGGCGACCGGAAAAGGGGGGCGGCACACCCGGCTCTGGGGCGTTGCCGAGGAGGTCTGAGCACGAAGATCCACATGGCGACAGATGGCCAGGGCCGACCGGTGCGATTCATCCTCACTGGCGGCCAGCGTAACGACATCACGCAAGCCCCAGCGCTGCTGGCCGGGTTCAAGCCCAAGTACGTCTTGGCCGACAAAGGCTATGACAGCCGGCAACTGGTGGCGCTGATCCACTCGCTCGGCGCCCAGGCGGTGATCCCGCCTCGCAGCTGCCAGCAGCCGCGTGCCTACGACAAAGCACGCTACCGGCTACGCAATCGCATCGAGCGTTGCTTTGCCAGGCTCAAGCAGTTCCGCCGCATCGCCACTCGTTTTGACCGCAAGCCCTCTCACTTCCTGGCTTTCCTCTATCTCGCATCAATTACCTTGTGGGTGGGTTGAATGTCGATTCGGCCTAGGGATTCCGGCATAATCGCTTGCCGGCACCCTGGCCGCCCAATTGCCTGCACCCTTCCCCTCAAACAAGCACAATCAATCCTTTACTGTCCCGTTACGTCCGCACAAGTAAAAGCCCCCTGATATTCAGGGGGCTTTAGTAATGGGGTTTGGCGGTGACCTACTTTCACACGGGTATCCGTACTATCATCGGCGCTGAGTCGTTTCACGGTCCTGTTCGGGATGGGAAGGCGTGGGACCAACTCGCTATGGCCGCCAAACATAAACTGTCAAATTGGTAAGCCGTTATGAAGCGCTGCTTCACTTATTTATTGTTTAATCAACGGTGCGATGATGTGTCATCAAGTCTTATGTAAGCTTTTATCTTTTTATTACTTTGATTCGTGATGTTGGATATCGGTTTGCCGATATCCGATGTCCGAATCCAAAGTTCTTCAAATGATAGAGTCAAGCCTCACGAGCAATTAGTATCGGTTAGCTTCACGCATTGCTGCGCTTCCACACCCGACCTATCAACGTCCTGGTCTAGAACGACTCTTCAGGAGGGTCAAGCCCTCAGGGAAGTCTCATCTTCAGGCGAGTTTCGCGCTTAGATGCTTTCAGCGCTTATCTCTTCCGAACTTAGCTACCCGGCGATGCGACTGGCGTCACAACCGGTACACCAGAGGTTCGTCCACTCCGGTCCTCTCGTACTAGGAGCAGCCCCCGTCAAACTTCCAACGCCCACTGCAGATAGGGACCAAACTGTCTCACGACGTTTTAAACCCAGCTCACGTACCACTTTAAATGGCGAACAGCCATACCCTTGGGACCGACTACAGCCCCAGGATGTGATGAGCCGACATCGAGGTGCCAAACTCCGCCGTCGATATGAACTCTTGGGCGGAATCAGCCTGTTATCCCCGGAGTACCTTTTATCCGTTGAGCGATGGCCCTTCCATACAGAACCACCGGATCACTATGTCCTGCTTTCGCACCTGCTCGACTTGTCGGTCTCGCAGTTAAGCTACCTTTTGCCATTGCACTATCAGTCCGATTTCCGACCGGACCTAGGTAACCTTCGAACTCCTCCGTTACTCTTTGGGAGGAGACCGCCCCAGTCAAACTGCCTACCATGCACGGTCCCCGATCCGGATTACGGACCTGGGTTAGAACCTCAAAGACACCAGGGTGGTATTTCAAGGACGGCTCCACAGAAACTGGCGTCTCTGCTTCTAAGCCTCCCACCTATCCTACACAAGTGCCTTCAAAGTCCAATGCAAAGCTACAGTAAAGGTTCACGGGGTCTTTCCGTCTAGCAGCGGGGAGATTGCATCTTCACAACCATTTCAACTTCGCTGAGTCTCGGGAGGAGACAGTGTGGCCATCGTTACGCCATTCGTGCGGGTCGGAACTTACCCGACAAGGAATTTCGCTACCTTAGGACCGTTATAGTTACGGCCGCCGTTTACTGGGGCTTCGATCCGATGCTTGCACATCTTCAATTAACCTTCCAGCACCGGGCAGGCGTCACACCCTATACGTCCACTTTCGTGTTAGCAGAGTGCTGTGTTTTTAATAAACAGTCGCAGCCACCGATTCTCTGCGACCCTCCAAAGCTTACGCAGCAAGTGCTTCACCTCAGAGGGCATACCTTCTCCCGAAGTTACGGTATCAATTTGCCGAGTTCCTTCTCCCGAGTTCTCTCAAGCGCCTTAGAATTCTCATCCTGCCCACCTGTGTCGGTTTGCGGTACGGTTCTGATTCAACTGAAGCTTAGTGGCTTTTCCTGGAAGCGTGGTATCAGTTACTTCTTGTCCGTAGACAATCGTCATCACTTCTCGGTGTTATGAAGACCCGGATTTGCCTAAGTCTTCCACCTACCGGCTTAAACAAGCTATTCCAACAGCTTGCTAACCTAACCTTCTCCGTCCCCACATCGCATTGAATCAAAGTACGGGAATATTAACCCGTTTCCCATCGACTACGCATTTCTGCCTCGCCTTAGGGGCCGACTCACCCTACGCCGATGAACGTTGCGTAGGAAACCTTGGGCTTTCGGCGAGCGGGCTTTTCACCCGCTTTATCGCTACTCATGTCAACATTCGCACTTCTGATACCTCCAGCACACCTTACGATGCACCTTCTCAGGCCTACAGAACGCTCCCCTACCATGCGCGCTTCATTAAATAAACTCCACTTTAATAAATGCTTTCCGTCGCTTCGCTCCGGCAAGCTATCTGAATTCATTTAATGAAGCGCGCATCCGCAGCTTCGGTTACAGATTTGAGCCCCGTTACATCTTCCGCGCAGGACGACTCGACCAGTGAGCTATTACGCTTTCTTTAAATGATGGCTGCTTCTAAGCCAACATCCTGGCTGTCTGGGCCTTCCCACTTCGTTTACCACTTAATCTGTCATTTGGGACCTTAGCTGGCGGTCTGGGTTGTTTCCCTCTTGACAACGGACGTTAGCACCCGCTGTCTGTCTCCCATGATTGCACTTTCCGGTATTCTTAGTTTGCCATGGGTTGGTAAGTCGCAATGACCCCCTAGCCATAACAGTGCTTTACCCCCGGAAGTGATACATGAGGCACTACCTAAATAGTTTTCGGGGAGAACCAGCTATCTCCGAGTTTGTTTAGCCTTTCACCCCTATCCACAGCTCATCCCCGCATTTTGCAACATGCGTGGGTTCGGACCTCCAGTACCTGTTACGGCACCTTCATCCTGGCCATGGATAGATCACTCGGTTTCGGGTCTACACCCAGCAACTGATCGCCCTATTAAGACTCGGTTTCCCTGCGCCTCCCCTATCCGGTTAAGCTCGCTACTGAATGTAAGTCGTTGACCCATTATACAAAAGGTACGCAGTCACCCCATTAAGAGGCTCCCACTGTTTGTATGCATCAGGTTTCAGGTTCTATTTCACTCCCCTCCCGGGGTTCTTTTCGCCTTTCCCTCACGGTACTGGTTCACTATCGGTCGATGATGAGTATTTAGCCTTGGAGGATGGTCCCCCCATCTTCAGACAGGATTTCACGTGTCCCGCCCTACTTGTCGTATACCTAGTACCACTGCTGGAATTTCGAATACGGGGCTATCACCCACTATGGCGGACGTTTCCAAGTCCTTCTTCTATCCCAACAGCTATCGTATACAGGCTCCTCCGCGTTCGCTCGCCACTACTTGCGGAATCTCGGTTGATTTCTTTTCCTCCGGGTACTTAGATGGTTCAGTTCTCCGGGTTCGCTTCGCTTATCCTATGTATTCAGATAAGGATACCGTACAGAATACGGTGGGTTTCCCCATTCGGACATCACCGGATCATAGCTCTATTGCCAGCTCCCCGATGCTTTTCGCAGGCTTACACGTCCTTCGTCGCCTATCATCGCCAAGGCATCCACCTGATGCACTTATTCACTTGACTCTATCATTTGAAGAACCTGCTGACTTCGCTAAACCTTCCGTTGACAAGTCGGTTTAACTTAGGCTCTCTACTTTGATAAAGCTTACTGCTTGTTGTGTGTTCGTCTGTGCCTTTTGCACTCACAGACAAACGATACAATCATCACCCAAATTACTGTGGTCTCACCCTTGCCTTTGCAGGCTGCCTGAAGACAAATGAATCGCTTCGGGCGGGTAAAACCAACATTGTCTTTGTTTGTTGATTTCGGCTTTCCAATTTGTTAAAGATCAATGCAACTTTTAATCGCAAATAAAAACCAGCTCTTCAAACTCGTTTTTATTTGCCATCAGCTTTTGGTGGAGGCAAACGGGATCGAACCGATGACCCCCTGCTTGCAAAGCAGGTGCTCTACCAACTGAGCTATGCCCCCAATCTCTTGGTGGGTCTGGCAGGACTTGAACCTGCGACCCCACGCTTATCAAGCGTGTGCTCTAACCAGCTGAGCTACAAACCCAGATTACTCCAACTTCGTCGGGTTCCCCCAACCAGTTTCGCATCTCTAATTCACAGTTTACCGATAAGTGTGAATGCACCAAGCCCCGTCTTTTCTCTAGAAAGGAGGTGATCCAGCCGCAGGTTCCCCTACGGCTACCTTGTTACGACTTCACCCCAGTCATGAAGCATACCGTGGTAAGCGGGCTCCTTGCGGTTACCCTACCTACTTCTGGTATCCCCCACTCCCATGGTGTGACGGGCGGTGTGTACAAGACCCGGGAACGTATTCACCGCAGTATGCTGACCTGCGATTACTAGCGATTCCGACTTCATGCACTCGAGTTGCAGAGTGCAATCCGGACTACGATCGGTTTTTTGGGATTGGCTCCACCTCGCGGCTTGGCTACCCTCTGTACCGACCATTGTATGACGTGTGAAGCCCTGGTCATAAGGGCCATGAGGACTTGACGTCATCCCCACCTTCCTCCGGTTTGTCACCGGCAGTCTCATTAGAGTGCCCAACTAAATGATGGCAACTAATGACAAGGGTTGCGCTCGTTGCGGGACTTAACCCAACATCTCACGACACGAGCTGACGACAGCCATGCAGCACCTGTGTTACGGCTCCCGAAGGCACTCCTCCGTCTCTGGAGGATTCCGTACATGTCAAGACCAGGTAAGGTTCTTCGCGTTGCATCGAATTAATCCACATCATCCACCGCTTGTGCGGGTCCCCGTCAATTCCTTTGAGTTTTAATCTTGCGACCGTACTCCCCAGGCGGTCAATTTCACGCGTTAGCTACGCTACTAAGGTGTCATGCACCCCAACAGCTAATTGACATCGTTTAGGGCGTGGACTACCAGGGTATCTAATCCTGTTTGCTACCCACGCTTTCGAGCATGAACGTCAGTATTATCCCAGGGGGCTGCCTTCGCCATCGGTATTCCTCCACATCTCTACGCATTTCACTGCTACACGTGGAATTCTACCCCCCTCTGACATACTCTAGCCTGCCAGTTCAGAACGCAGTTCCCAGGTTGAGCCCGGGGATTTCACATCCTGCTTAACAAACCGTCTGCGCTCGCTTTACGCCCAGTAATTCCGATTAACGCTCGCACCCTACGTATTACCGCGGCTGCTGGCACGTAGTTAGCCGGTGCTTATTCTTCAGGTACCGTCATCACTCCAGGGTATTAACCCAAAGCTTTTCTTCCCTGACAAAAGTCCTTTACAACCCGAAGGCCTTCTTCAGACACGCGGCATGGCTGGATCAGGCTTGCGCCCATTGTCCAAAATTCCCCACTGCTGCCTCCCGTAGGAGTCTGGGCCGTGTCTCAGTCCCAGTGTGGCGGATCATCCTCTCAGACCCGCTACTGATCGTCGCCTTGGTAGGCCTTTACCCCACCAACTAGCTAATCAGACATCGGCCGCTCGAATAGCGCGAGGTCCGAAGATCCCCCGCTTTCCTTCTCAAAGCGTATGCGGTATTAGCCATCCTTTCGGACAGTTATCCCCCACTACTCGGTACGTTCCGATGCGTTACTCACCCGTTCGCCACTCGCCACCCAAGAAGCAAGCTTCTCTGTGCTGCCGTCCGACTTGCATGTGTAAAGCATGCCGCCAGCGTTCAATCTGAGCCAGGATCAAACTCTTATGTTCAATCTCTAACTTAATAACTTCTGGTCTGCTTCAAAGAAACCAACACAATGTAGTTAATCTACATCTTGTCTGTTTTTGTCGCAGTGTGAGGCTCAATGCACTCACACTTATCGGTAATCTGTACTGTTAAAGAGCAAAATTTTTGCTGCCGAAGCAGCGAAGAAGGCGAACTATACGCCCCCAACCAAACACAGTCAACCACAAATCACAAAAAAATCCCACCCAATCCATCACCACCATGAATAACAAGGAAATTTTATCAGACAATAAAATAACCAACCCGCACACAACTCCAAAACAATTTCACAATAAGCTCAAAACAGACCGCCCAACCTGAATACAGGCTACCTGAAAAGTTTCAGGTAGCCTGTTTGACATCAGTAATATGGACGTACCGCCAGATGATTAAGCTTCGGCTTCAGGCATGGGAAGCAGTGCTTTAATGGACAAACGCACCCGGCCACGGTCATCCACTTCCAAAGCTTTCACATTCACGGTTTGGCCGACTTTCAAATAGTCGTTTACATCTTTCACCCGTTCGTGGGCGATTTGGCTGATGTGCACCAGGCCGTCTTTACCTGGCATCACGGAAACGATGGCGCCGACATTGTTGTCCAAAATTTTCAGCACGGTACCTTCATACACTTTGCCCACTTCCACTTCCGCCGTGATTTGCTCGATGCGTTGGCGGGCCGCTTCGCCGGCTTCGGTGCTGGTAGCGGCAA
Organism: Neisseria shayeganii; assembly: GCF_014054965.1. Taxonomy (NCBI): domain Bacteria; kingdom Pseudomonadati; phylum Pseudomonadota; class Betaproteobacteria; order Neisseriales; family Neisseriaceae; genus Neisseria; species Neisseria shayeganii. The sequence continues at coordinate 1,661,183 of NZ_CP059567.1, forward strand.
TGGTGATGGTGCCGTCTTCGGCAATATTGATTTCGGTGCCGGTTTCCGAGGTAATGGCACGGATGGTTTCACCGCCTTTGCCGATCACATCGCGGATTTTGTCTTGGTTGATCTTCATGGTGAACAGGCGCGGCGCGTGAGCAGACAGCTCTTGCGGGCCGTCAACGGCCTCTTTCATCTGCACCAGAATGTGCAGACGCGCTTCTTTGGCCTGCTCCAAAGCAATCTGCATGATTTCTTTGGTGATGCCTTGGATTTTGATGTCCATTTGCAGCGCAGTGACGCCTTCGGTGGTACCGGCCACTTTGAAGTCCATATCGCCCAAGTGGTCTTCGTCGCCCAAAATGTCGGTCAGTACGGCGAATTTATTGTTTTCCAAAATCAAACCCATGGCGATGCCGGCCACATGGGCTTTCAGCGGCACACCGGCAGACAGCAGGCTCAAACAGCCACCGCACACGGAAGCCATGGAAGACGAACCGTTCGACTCAGTGATTTCGGAAACCACGCGCATGGTGTAGCTGAACTCCTCAGGAGACGGCAACACGGCAATCAGCGCGCGTTTGGCCAAGCGGCCGTGGCCGATTTCGCGGCGCTTCGGTGCGCCCATGCGGCCCACTTCGCCGGTGGAGTACGGCGGGAAATTGTAGTGCAACATGAAGCGGTCGGTGTACTCGCCGCTCAAGGCATCAATAATCTGTTCGTCACGCTGGGTGCCCAAAGTGGCCACCGCCAAGGCTTGGGTTTCGCCGCGGGTAAACAGGGCGGAACCGTGGGTGCGCGGCAGCACGCCGGTTTGGATGTTGATGGGGCGCACGGTGCGGGTGTCGCGGCCGTCGATGCGCGGTTGGCCGTCCAAAATCTGACCGCGCACCACATCGGCTTCCAGTTGTTTGAAAATGCCTTTGATTTGATTGGCGGCCAGAGTGTCGGTTTCTTCGGTAATCAGCGCCTCTTTTACCGCCGCCCAAGCTTCATCCAGCTTGGCGGAACGGGCTTGTTTTTGGCGGATGTTGAATGCTTCACCGATGGTGGCGCCGGCGATCTCGCGGATTTTCTCCACCAAAGCATTGTCGGTTTCGGCGGGCTGCCAATCCCACACTTCGGGGTTGACTTCGTCGGCCAGCTCATTGATGGCTCCAATCACGGCCTGCATTTGCTCGTGGCCGTACACCACCGCGCCCAACATCACGCTTTCGGGCAGTTCTTGCGCTTCGGACTCCACCATCAACACGGCTTTTTGCGTACCGGCCACCACCAAATCCAACTGCGACTGCTGCAATTGGGTTTTGCTCGGATTCAGCACATATTCGCCATTCAGGTAGCCTACCCGCGCCGCACCGATCGGGCCGGCAAAGGGCACGCCGCTCAGCACCAAAGCGGCAGACGCACCAATCATGGCCGGAATGTCGGAATCGATTTCGGGATCAACCGATACCACGGTCGCTACGATTTGGATGTCGTGGTAAAAGCCGGCGGGGAACAGCGGACGGATCGGGCGGTCGATCAAGCGGCTGGTGAGGATTTCTTTTTCGCTCTGTTTGCCTTCGCGCTTGAAGAAGCCACCGGGGATTTTACCGGCCGCATAAGTACGCTCCAGATAATCCACGGTCAGCGGGAAGAAATCCTGGCCGGGCTTGACGTCTTTATTGGCGGTGACCGCCACCAACACCACGGTGTCGCCCATGGACACTTTCACCGCGCCGGCGGCTTGGCGGGCAATTTCACCCGTTTCGATGCTGACGGTTTGGTTGCCGTATTGGAATGTTTTCGTGTGTTTCGCAAACATCGTGTTTCCTTCATATGAAAGGCCGCTGCCGCTAAAACACTAACCATACACACGCCCTATGCCGGACAGGCGCATGGTTAGGGTTTCAGACAAGCAGGGCCGGTTAAACAAAATAAAAAAGCCCGTTGCAGGACGGCGCGTATTCTAACATGCGTCCCCGCAGATTGCATCCGCGCCCAACCGGCGAAAAAAAACCGCCGATACCAAAGGGAGGACAATATCGGCGGCCAACTTACGGGAAAACGTCTATGACTTCCGACACCCCACATCGTGAAGCACCGAAAGTGCTAGCTATTATAGGGACAAATCCGAAATTGCAAAGCGGGCAGCCAAAATTTTACCTGGCCGCCCGCACCCGAGAACCGTTTACCGATTCAAAAATAAGCAGATACACATAATTCGCCCAAGCAAGCTCCCGATTGACTAACGCTTTTTAACCGCCCTCAACAGGCCGCGATTTTTGCTTCTCAGAGAACGGTGTCGTTACAAGACGCAGCAGCGCCGCGAATGTGAACGCCCAAAACCCGCCGAACAAACACATGAGACAGATCAGCAGCCCCCAACGCAGCAATGCGACACAGATGGGCTTTGAGACAGGTCTCAGGCTACCTGAACAGCCATCCGATCAACCACCACAACACTTGCGGATGAACAAACAACACCGCCTGCATCAGCAAACTAATCAGAAACACGCCCTGCAGCTGTAAAGCGCTGAACAGGAAAACCGGCTGCTGGCCGATGCGCCGGTGCAGCCACATCAACAGCATCAACATTGCCTGACAGGCCATCCAATGCAGCGGCAGCAGCGCATAATTCAACAATGCTGAGGGCAGCAGAATCAGCGCCTGCCAATAAAACAAAGTCAGCAACAACGCAAAAGACAGATGCTGCACCCAACCGGATACCGCCAACAGGGCCAAAAATCCGCCGCAACCGTTCAGCAGATACCCCCTGCCCTGCGGATCGGCTTGCCAATTGGCCGCCAAAGGAAACAGCGCCGCCAGAGTGATGTAGCCATATACAGGATAAGCATTGCCCAAATGGGTGATGCCCAACACGCCCGGCAACAGATGCGAAGACAACACCCCGAAGCCCAGCCACAAAACAATGCTGCCCCACAGCCAATTAAACTGCTGCTTGCGGAAACTCAATACCGCAAACACCGCAATATAGGCAGACAACAGCCAGAGGGTCGGATCCAGCCAAGCCATTATTTCCACCCGCCCGTGCGGGCCAATGCCGCTGCCGTGCAAGCCGCCAGCTCACCCACCAAATCCACCGGCATGCCCGCCACAAAACGGCCTTCGTCGGCATCGCCCGCCACCACGGCGGCGATATTGCGTCCACCCACCGCCACCGGCAGCAGCAAGAAGCTTTCCAAGCCGCGGCCTTGCTCGGGCAGCAAAGCCATCAGCGGGCGGGCGATGCGCTGACCGCACACCGGCGCGGTTAAAGCCTGCAAAGCCTCCCGCGCGGCACCTTCCGCCAACAAACTGCCCTCCGGCAACACCGCTTTTTTCTTCGGTTCTTCCAACAGCAGCAAACGGTGGTGGGGCAAAGCAAAATCTTCGCTCAGGCTACCTGAAACCGCACGGCACACCTGCAAAAGCGTAGTGGCGGCCAACAAACGGCGGGCAAAAGCCATCAGGCGGGCGGTGGTTTGGAAATTGGCATCGGCTTCCTGTATCATCTGCACCAACTGTCCGGCCATTTTGGCGGTTTTCTGCTGTTGCGCCTGCCATTGCGCCTGCGCAAACGACTGCACCTTGCCCTCCTGCGGGCGGATGCCGAGCGCCTCCGCATGGTTGAGCAGGAATTCGGGATGCGCCTGCAGATAAGCCAATATCGTTTCTTCTTTCATCAGTAAGTTACCGTTCCTTCAAATACCGTTTGCGCCGGCCCCGTCATCAGCACATGACCGTTGTCCGCCCACTCTATCCGCAAATCACCACCCGGCAGGCTCACCCGGACCGCCACCTCCCGCCGCAACACGCCCAAGCGGATGCCGGCCACCGCCGCCGCACAGGCGCCCGTGCCGCAGGCAAGGGTTTCGCCCACACCGCGCTCAAACACACGCAGGCGGATATGGCTCTCGTCCACCACCTGCATAAATCCCACATTCACCCGCTCGGGAAACCGCTCATGCCGCTCCAAACGCGCACCCCAATCGGCCACCGGCGCGGTTTCCACATTCTCCACCATCAATACCGCATGCGGATTGCCCATATTCACACACGAAAAAACCGCTGGTCCGTCAGCCAATGGCAGGCGGTAGCTCAGCGCGTCTTGCGCCTCCCCTGCCGCCGGCAGAAACGGAATCTCCGCCGCGGCAAAACGCGGCCGGCCCATGTCCACCGTTACCCCGCCGTCTGCCGCCAGCTTCAGCACAATGCGGCCTTTGGCCGTTTCCACCTGCAAAACCGGTTTGTCGCTCAAACCCTTGTCGTGCACAAAACGGGCGAAGCAGCGCGCACCGTTGCCGCACTGCTCCACTTCGCTGCCGTCGGCATTAAAAATGCGGTAGCGGAAATCCGCATCCGCTGCCGCCGACCGCTCCACCAGCAAGAGCTGGTCGAAACCGATGCCCGTGTGGCGGTCGGCCCAAGCCGCAATCGGCGCCCTTGCCGGATCAAAGACTTGGGCGGTGGCATCCACCACCATAAAGTCGTTGCCCAAACCGTGCATCTTGGTAAAGTTTAGAATCTGCATGCTAATAAAGTTCCGACAAGCGTCAAATAGGGCGTTATGATACCCAAATCAACCCCCGAATCAAAGGAGAAACCATGCGCATCGACAACCAAATGACCCGCCAGCTGGCCGCCCTGCAAAACCTGCCCGAAGAGCAGCGCATTGCCGCCCAAAGCCAAGCCATGGCGAAATATGTCCCCTTCCTCGCCACCACCGACATCCGCTTCGACGAACTCACGCAAGAGCGTGTGCGCGTGAGCGTGCGCAACCAAACCCCGGTGCAAAACCACATTCAAGGCGTGCATGCTTGCGTGATGGCGCTGCTGGCCGAAACCGCTTCCGGCTTCGTCACCATCATGAACGCGCCCGACGACAAACTGATTCTGCTCAAATCCATGACCGCCCGCTACACCCGCCGCAGCGTGGGCGATATGTACGCAGTGGCCGAGTTGTCCGCCGCCCGCGCCGCATTGATCCAAACGGAAGAGCGCGGCAATCTGGTCATCCCCTGCCGCATTTATGACGAAAGCGGCGAACAACCCTTAGAAGTCGAAATGACTTGGGCTTGGCTGCCGAGAAACTGACCGCCGTGCACACAGCAAACAGGCTACCTGAAACGCTTTCAGGTAGCCTGTTTGGTCTGGCGGAACATGAAAACAAACTGTCCGTCAATATCGCCGCCATTCTCAACCGCGCCACGCCTCATGCAACAGCGCCAACTGGTACAGCACCGTTGCCGTTGCGCCCCAAATCCGGTGTTCGCCATACTGCAAAGCCGGCATCAGCAAGGCGCGACCGTGGTAACGGTAGTCTTCCAACACATAGCGCTGCGGATCCAAAGCCCAATCCTGCGGCAGGGTGAACACCGCCGCCACCTCCTGCGGATTCGGCCGGTAGCTCGGCGGCTGCTCGGCCGTGGCCAACACCGGTGTCACCTTATAACCGCTGGGCACATAGCAGTTGGGGAAATGGCCGTGTATCCGCCACATGCCTGCCTCTACGCCCAGCTCCTCCTCGGTTTCGCGCAACGCCGTGGCCGCCGCATCGGCATCGCCTTCGTCGCAGCGGCCGCCGGGAAAGGCAATTTGGCTGCCGTGGCTGCGCAGATGACTGCTGCGCACCGTGAGCACCACGCTGCTGCCCTGCGCCGTTTCCGGCACAAAACCCACCAACACCGCCGCCTCGGCAAACGCGGTGCCGCCGCTTTGCAGCAGCTCGCGCCGTTGGCGGAAAGCCTCCGCTTCAGGTGCGGCGGCGGCATACTCCAAAAATCGGGCCAAATCGCTCATCGAAAATGTGTCTTTCTCGTCTCAAAACCTGTCCCAAGTCTGCTTGTGAAGCGGTCTTGGGCGGCAAAAATCACGTATACCAGCCGCACTCGAAGAGGGCGGTTTGACACGCTTCGCCAGTCAAACCCGCCAGTACAGCAAGATGGAACATCTTGCAAACATATTTAACGCCACAGATGCGGGTTTTCACCCAAAATACCGCCGCAAGGCTTTGCGACGACGTACCCTAAGCAAAACAGGCTACCTGAAACACTTTCAGGTAGCCCCATGGTTTAAAAGCGCACCTGCGGTGCCTGGCCCAAAGCCGCCGCATCGTCAAACTCCAGCAGCGGCGCGTCTTGGCGGTGGCCGAACGCAGCCGCCAGCAGATTGTTCGGAAACACTTGCCGCAGCGTGTTGTACTCCATCACCGCATCGTTGTACGCCTGCCGCGCAAAGGTGATGCGGTTTTCTGTGCTCGCCATTTCCTCGGCAAACTGCTGCATGGTTTCGGCCGCCTTCAATTCGGGATAGGCCTCAATCTGCACCTGCAAACCGCGCAAAGCCCCGCTCAAGCGGTTTTCCGCCGCCGCCAACTGCTGCAAAGCGGCCGGGCTGGCCGGATCCGCTGCCGGCAGACTGGCGGCGGCCTGATTACGCGCCTGAGCGACCTGCTCCAGCGTTTCGCTTTCGTGTTTCAGGTAGCCCTTTACCGCCGCCAACAGATTGGGAATCAGATCATGCCGCCGTTTGAGCTGCACGCCGATTTGGGCAAACGCATTCTGATAACGGTTTTGCGCCTGTACCAAGCGGTTGTACACCATCACCGGCAAGCCCGCCGCCACCGCCAGCAGCAGCAGCCACACCAGCCAAGCCATCAGCTTCTCCTTAATGCTAAAATCGCGCTCTTTATCTTAACAGAGACCCCCTGCAATGACGATACTCGCCGTAGAAAACGCCTGCTTTGCCGTCGGCCACGTGCCGCTGTTGGACCACGCCGCCTTCCAGCTCGATGCCGGCGAAAAAATCGGCCTCATCGGCCGCAACGGCGCCGGCAAATCGTCGTTTCTGAAAATCCTCGCCGGCGTGCAAAAGCTCGACGACGGCCACATCGTCATGCAAAACGGCCTCAAAACCGTGTATGTGCCGCAGGAAAGCTTTTTCGACAACGAAGCCAGCGTGTTCGACACCGTTTCCGAAGGCCTGGGCAGCGTGCGCGAGCTGCTGCGCCGCTACCACCACATCAGCCAACAGCTGGCCGGCGGCAGCGACGAAGCGCTGATTAAAGAGCTCAACGAGTTGCACAACCAAATCGAAGCCGAAAACGGCTGGCAGTTCGACGCCGCCATCCGCCAAACCATCGGCGAATTGGGCCTGCCCGAACACGCCCGCATCGGCGATTTGAGCGGCGGCCAGAAAAAGCGCGTGGCCCTGGCCCAAGCTTGGGTGCAGAAACCCGACCTCCTGCTGCTCGACGAACCCACCAACCACCTCGACATTGACGCCATCATCTGGCTGGAAAACCTGCTGCAGCAGTTTTCAGGTAGCCTGGTGGTGATCACCCACGACCGCCGCTTTCTCGACAACATCGCCAAACGCATCGTCGAACTCGACCGCGGCACCCTGCGCTCCTACCCCGGCAGCTTCGCCAAATACAGCGAAAAAAAAGCGCAAGAGCTGGCGGTGGAGACCGAACACAACCGCCTGTTCGACAAATTCCACGCCCAAGAAGAAGCCTGGATCCGCAAAGGCATCGAAGCGCGGCGCACCCGCAACGAAGGCCGCGTGCGCCGCTTGGAAGAATTGCGCCGCCAGCGCGCCGAGCGGCGCGAACGCCAAGGCCAGGTGAATTTCAAACTCAATGCCGGCGAAAAAAGCGGCAAAATCATCGCCGAACTCGAACACGCCGGCTTTGCCTACGGCGACCACGTCATCATGCGCGACTTCTCCGCCGTGATTCAGCGCGGCGACAAAATCGGCCTCATCGGCCCCAACGGCATCGGCAAAACCACCTTCCTCAAACTGATTTTGGGCGAACTTTCCCCCACCTCCGGCCGCATCCGCCTGGGCAGCAAACAGGAAGTGGCCTATTTCGACCAATTCCGCAGCGCGCTCAACGAAAACGACACCGTGTTCTACACCCTCGGCCAGGGCAACGACTATGTGGACATCGGCGGCAAACGCAAACACGTGATGAGCTATCTGGAAGACTTCCTCTTCCACCCCGCCCGCGCCCACAGCCCCGTCTCCTCCCTTTCCGGCGGCGAACGCAACCGCCTGCTATTGGCCAAACTGTTTACCAAACCCGCCAATATTCTGGTACTCGACGAACCCACCAACGATTTGGACATCGACACCCAAGAGCTGCTGGAAGAACTGCTGCGCGATTACAGCGGCACCGTGTTTCTGGTCAGCCACGACCGCATGTTTCTCGACAACGTCATCACCCAAAGCATTGTTTTCGAGGGAAACGGCTACCTGAAAGAATACATCGGCGGCTATCAAGACTATTTGGACGCCAAACAGCGCGAACAGCACATCGCCGCCTCCGCCGCCCCCAAAACCGCCGCCCCGGCGGGCGAGAGCGAAAAAAGCCGCCCCAAAGCCAACCGCAGCATCAAACTTTCCTACAAAGAACAACGCGAACTCGACGCCCTGCCCGACGAAATCGCCGCCCTCGAAACCGAACAGGCGGCAGTAAACGCCCAACTGACCGAACCCGACATTTTCAAAGACTACACCCGCGCCGCCGAACTGCAACAACGCCACGACACCCTCGAGGCCCTGCTGCTGGAAAAATTGGAGCGCTGGGAAATATTGGAAGCCAAGCAAAACGGGCAGATGCTGTAGCCCTGCCCGCCATCTCAGGCTACCTGAAACCCTGCTTTCTGGCTTTTCAGGTAACCCAGGATAAGGATCAACCTGATCCACAAAAAACCGCTGTCTATTTTTGCGCAGACAGAAATGACGGCGGTTTTGCCTTTCGGGCTACCTGAAAACTGTCTCTGATTTTTCAGGCAGCCTGAGACCTTTGCAAAACCCCCAGATGTGGATGCAGTTCAAGGCGTAGCAGCGCAGTGAGTGCAGACATATCATATAGATAGACAAGCGAGCGAGCAGCGCACAACGCAGAAATGCGCCGCAGATGGGGGTTTTGCAAAGGTCTCAGCCTTTCACCAGCCCAAAGCGCTAACCGCGCCGCGCCCGAAAAAACGCCTGCAACAGCGCCCCCGCTTCTTCGGCCAACACGCCGCCTTGCACGGCGGTGTGCGGGTTGAGCAGCGGCTCGGCAAACAGATTGAGCACGCTGCCCGCTGCGCCGCTGCGCGGTTCGGCGGCGGCATAAATCAGGCGGCGGATGCGCGACTGCATCACCGCACCGGCACACATGGCGCACGGCTCCAGCGTCACATACAGATCGCAGCCTTCCAGCCGGTAATTGCCGAGCGCGCGTCCGGCGGCCGACAGCGCGGCAATTTCGGCATGGCGGCTGATGTCGTGTTCGGCCACACAGCGGTTGGCCGCCGCCGCCAACACTTGCCCGCCGCGCACCACCACCGCACCCACCGGCACTTCGCCTGCCGCCGCAGCCTGTTCGGCCTGCCGCAGCGCCAGCCGCATAAAATGCGCCGCTTCTTCGGCGGGCGGAAACAGCGCCTGCGGCGGCGTGCGTTTCAGCTGTGCACGCAAAGCCTGTTTACCACTCTCGTCCAAGGAAAAAGCCGGCAGGCCGGCGGCCAACTCGCCCAAGCGCCACAACACCGCTTCGGCCACCGGCAGCCCCTCCGCCCGCAAGAGGGCAAAAGCCGCCGCCGCGCCGTAAGCCTGCAAATCGGCCACGCTGCGGATGCCGGCCCGAGCCAACAGGGCCACGCTTTTCGGCGGCAGCGGCGGCGTGCCCAATACAGCCGTCATGCCCGCTCCTTTCTGGCACCAAGGCCGAGCCATACTTGGCCGCTAACAAGGCAAAGGCTACCTGAACAGCCTTTCAGGTAGCCTTTTGCCCGCCCGCAAACCGCCATGCGGCTTATCTTTTCAATCATCGTGCAAACAGGCCGCTTCGGCAGCCAACAGTTGGGCCACGGTTTCGCGCGGGCGGATAAGCTTCGCCCGATCGCCGTCCACCAGCACTTCGGCCGCCCGCGGGCGGGTGTTGTAGTTGCTGGCCATGCTGGCGGCGTAAGCACCCGCGCTGCGCACCGCCAAAAGGTCGCCGGCGCAGGCGGCGATGGCGCGGTTTTGCGCCAGAAAATCGCCGGTTTCGCAAATCGGCCCCACAATATCGGCCACAAAAGGCTCGCCCGCTGCCGGCGATACGTTTTCAATGTGGTGGTAAGCCTGATAGAGCGCGGGGCGCATCAAATCGTTCATGGCGGCATCCACAATCACAAAGGATTTGTCGCCATTCTGTTTCACAAACTCCACCCGCGTCAGCAAAGTGCCGGCATTGCCCACCAGGCTGCGGCCCGGCTCCAAAATCAGCGACAGTTTGCGCCCGCCGAGCAGGCGTTGCACCGCCTCGGCATAGGCGTGCAGGTCTGGCACGCTTTCGTTTTGGTACACAATGCCCACGCCGCCGCCCAAATCGATGTGTTCCAGCACCATGCCCGCTGCCGACAATTTGTCGATCAGCACCAGCAGGCGTTCGCAGGCTTCGGAAAGCGGGGCGAGGTTGGTGAGCTGCGAACCGATGTGGCAGTCGATGCCCACCACGTTCAGATGCGGCAGCGCGGCGGCATGGTGGTAGGCCGCTTCGGCGTCCTGCATGGCGATGCCGAATTTATTGGCTTTCAGGCCGGTGGAAATATAGGGATGGGTTTGCGCATCCACATCGGGGTTGATGCGCAGGGAAACCGGAGCGCTGAGGCCCAAACGGCCGGCCACGGCATTGAGGCGGTCCAATTCCGGCAGGCTCTCCACATTGAAACACTTCACGCCCGATTGCAGGGCAAACGCCATCTCGGCTTCGCTTTTGCCCACGCCGGAAAAAATGGTTTTGCCCGCCTCGCCGCCGGCCGCCAGCACTCTCGCCAGCTCGCCGCCGGAGACGATGTCGAAACCGCAGCCGAGCGCGGCGAAGTGGCGCAGAATGCTCAAATTGCCATTGGCTTTCACCGCATAACAGATCAACGGGTTTAAGGCGGCAAAGGCCTGCGTATAGGCGCGGTAGGCATCGGTCAGCGCCGCTTGGCTGTACACATAAAGCGGGGTGCCGAACTGTTCGGCCAGCTCGGCAAAAGCCAGGTTTTCGCAACGTAAGGTCATGGATTTACTCGAGATCAAGGGGAATCGGCGGCGGGGTTTCGCTGTGCGGCATGGGCGCGGGCGGCGAGAACTGCAAGCCGGTCTGCACCGGCCCGAAGCGCGCCTGATCGCCCTCTTTGGGCAGATACAGATCGCCCTTGTAGCCGCAGGCCGCCAGCAGCACCGCGACCGCCAAGATAGAAAAGGTTTTCGCACGCATAAACAACTCGCTGAAATTGCCTGAAACAGGCGGCTGTGGCAAGATGCGGCATCTTAAACAAAAATACCGCACCGCACAAATCATCATGACCGAAAGCGAATTTCTGCATTATTCCGACCGCCTGTTTGCCCACATCGAAGACCAGCTCGAAAACAGCGGCGCCGATTTCGACTGCGAAAGCCGCGGCAACGTGCTCAATATCGATGCGCCCGACGGCAGCCAGATCGTCATCAACCGCCACACCCCCAATCAAGAGCTGTGGATTGCCGCCAAAAGCGGCGGCTACCACTTCGCCCTGCAAGACGGTGCCTGGGTGGCCGGCCGCGACGGCAGCAAATTTTTCGCCGTGCTTGGCAGCGTCTTGAGCAGCGCCGCCGGCGAAAGCGTGGTCATCGAAGCCCTGCCCGTATCGGCTTAGGTTTTCTCTAACTGAATGCGCACTTTCAGGTAGCCTGTTTCCACAGCAAACGCACAGGCTACCTGAAAACCATCCGATCTCTTTCTTCCCAAACCGCCGCCATGAATCCCCGCCTGCAAGCCCTCCAGCCCTATCCTTTCGCCCGCCTGCGTGCCGCCATGCAGGGCATCGACGCTCCTGCCGGCCTGCCGCCCGTGCCGTTGCACATCGGCGAACCCAAACACCCCACGCCCGCAGTCATCACCGACGCCCTCCAAGCCGCCCTGCCCCAACTGGCCGTGTATCCGCTCAGCGCCGGCCTGCCCGAACTGCGCGCCGCCTGCGCCGCCTTTCTGCAGCGCCGCTACGGCATCCGCGTGGACGCCGACAGCGAAATCCTGCCCGTACTCGGCAGCCGCGAAGCTTTGTTTTCCTTTGTGCAAACCGTGATCGACGGCAGTGCCGATCCCAAACCGGTGGTGCTCAGCCCCAACCCCTTCTACCAGATTTACGAAGGCGCCGCCCTGCTCGCCGGCGCTGACATCGAATTTGCCGACTGCCCCGCCCCCGCCTTCAAGCCCGACTGGCAAAGCGTGCCCGAAACCGTTTGGCAGCGCACCCGCCTGGTGTTTGTCTGCTCGCCCAACAACCCCAGCGGCAGCGTGCTGCAGCGCGAAGACTGGGCCGAACTGTTCGCCCTGCAAGACCGCTACGGCTTCATCATCGCCGCCGACGAATGCTATTCGGAAATCTATTTCGACGGCGAGCCGCCCGTCGGCTGCCTGCAGGCGGCCGTGGAACAAGGCCGCGGTCTGCGCGGTTTAGTCAGCTTCACCAGCCTGTCCAAACGCTCCAACGCGCCCGGCCTGCGCTCCGGCTTCGTGGCCGGCGATGCCGCGTTGCTGAAAGATTTTCTGCTCTACCGCACCTACCACGGCAGCGCCATGAGTGTGCCGGTGCAGCTGGCCAGCATCGCCGCCTGGAACGACGAATCCCACGCCGCCGAAAACCGCCGCCTGTATCGGGAAAAATTCGAGCACGTGCTGCCGGTGTTGGCGCAGGCCTTCGAAGTCAGCCGCCCCGACGCCTCGTTTTACATCTGGCTGCGTATCCCCGACGGCGACGATTTAGCCTTCGCACAAACCCTGTGGCGCGAAGCGGCGATTCAGGTATTGCCCGGCCGCTTCCTCGCCCGCGACACCGCACGCGGCAACCCCGGCCGCGGCTATGTGCGCATCGCCCTCGTCGCCCCGCTGGCCGACTGCGTGGCTGCCGCCGAAACCATGGTGGCGGTTTGGCAGCGGCAGCAGGCAGAAAACAAAACTTGATCTTTGCCCATAGCAAACAGGCTACCTGAAACCGAATCATCGGTTTTCAGGTAGCCTGTTTCTATTATTTGTTGGGTGGCCGCGACGCAAGACAAAACTCAATCGATGCCGATGTCCAAACAGCACACCTCGCCGCAATAGTTTTTGCCGCTGGCGTGCACATGCGCGGGCTTGCAGGCGGCAAAGGCATAGGCATAGGTCAGGTCGGCGCAGAAGGTGTCGGCATCCGCCTCCGCAGTATCGCCGTTGAGGCCGGTGGGGATGTCGAGCGCCACTTTCAAACCGCGCATTTCGTTCATGCGGCGGCAGCATCCGGCCACCGATGCCGGCAAAGCGCCGCTGAAACCGGTGCCGAAAATGCCGTCGATCACCACATCCCGATCCGTGGTATGCAGGCTCTCCGGCAGGCTGTTGCCTACCGTCAGCTCCACGCCCGGCAAACCGGCCAAGCGGCGGCGGTTGGTTTCGGCCAAGTCCGACAAATCTTCGCCCAACACCAACCAAACCGCCACCCGCCAGCCGTTCTGCTGCAACACCCGCGCCATCACCAGGCCGTCGCCGCCGTTATTGCCTTTGCCGCACACAATCAGCGCGCGGCGGGCCTCAGGGCAGCGGCGCAGCAAATCCGCCGCCGCGGCCTGGCCGGCGTTTTCCATCAGTTGCAGAAACGGCGTGCCGGCCGCCACCGCGGCCTGCTCGCGCGCCCGCATTTGGGCGGCGGTATAGATTTTGACGCAAGGGGAAGACATTGGACGACTCCCAAACCGATTTCAAAAACACAGCAATCAGACAAATCTATTCAATTTATTCGCCATCAGGAGGCAGGCGGTAGGCCGCACACAGCTTATGCCCGTCCAAGTCACGCACATAGGCTAAGTAAACCTTGCCAAATGGCGGTGTGCGGATACCAGGGGCGTCTTCTATCGGTGTGGCACCCAAGGCAATGGCAGTATCATAAAATGCCTGCACCTGCTCAATAGAAGAGCAGGCAAAGCCGATGGTACTGCCGTTGGCCACGCTGGCCGGCTCGCCATTAATCGGCTCAGTAATACCCAAAAAGCCCGCGGCATGAAAATACAGCACCCGCTGTTGGCCGGTGGCATTTTGTTGGCGTTTGCCCTTGCCCACGCCGAGCACCGCCAACACGCCGTCATAGAAGGCTTGCGCACGGTCAATATCATTACTGCCGATGACTATATGGCTAAACATGGCTGACTCCTTAATCAATTCAGACTGGCTTGAAAATAGTAGATTCAACGGTGCTACAGGCTACCTGAAAACAGCCTGCTTTTCAGCTTTCAGGTAGCCTGCAACATCAAACCGCTTTGGGCAGAATTTATTCCGACGGCCGGTAGGGGTTTTCCACCGAGCGCACCAATTCCAGCAGAAATTCGCGTACCTGTGCTTCGCCGCAACCCATCAACAGCGCGTCTTCAAACGCATCCTGCGCCAGCTGGTAAAGCTCCTGCATGTTTTCGCGCATCACTTTCACCTTTTCGGTACACGACACAATCTCGCCGTTGTCGCCATACCATTTCGGCAGTTCGGGCATACTCATGCGGCGGCCTACTGGGTGAAGCGGCCGGAACGGCTGACGCGGCGGGCAGTGGCGTATTTGCTGCTCCAATAGCGGCTGCTCAGGCTGGTGATTTCGATGTCTTTGCCGGTGCGCGGGGCGTGGATGAAGCGGTCGTTGCCGATATACATGCCCACATGGGAAATGCGGCCGCCGCCGGCGGTGCGGAAAAACACCATGTCGCCGGGCTTCAGGTTGGCACGGTCCACCTGCTGGCCGACACGCGCCATTTCGGCCGATGTGCGCGGCAGGGTAATGCCCATGCTGCGGCGGAAGATGTATTGCATAAAGCCGCTGCAATCGAGACCTTGGGTGGGCGAATTGCCGCCGAAGCGGTAAGACACGCCGATCAGGCTCATGGCGTTCATGATCAGATCGCCGGCTTCGTCGGCCGGGGCGGCAGACTGCTGCGGCGCGGGAGCGGAAGATGCCGGTGCCTGGCTGCTGCCGGTACGCTCGCGGATCAGCCTGTCCAGCGCATCGCTGTCCAAGCCTTCGGGCGCCGCCCAAGCCGAGACCGACCAGCCGAGTAGGCAGACGGTGAGGGCCCAGCGGCCTATTTGTTTTATCCGATTCATCGATACTGGGTTTCCATTTTCGCGCCCCTGGCCGGAACGCTTATGTTATGCTGTGTGCCGTTTGCACAGATGCCGGCATGACGCCGGATTTGCTTTTTACTTTCGACCGGTTGATATGATCAAACCTGCTTTCTCCGCCATGGGCGACATCGGCCGCCTGCGCCAAATCGTTGCCATTCTGGCCCGTCACGGCCTGGGCGAATTCATCCGCCGCATCAAACTGAACCATGCGTCCTGGTTCGGCCGGGAAGAAGCGGAAGCCGCTGCGCAAAATGCTTATCTGAGCACGGCGCGCCGCTTTCGGTTGGCATTTGAGGAGTTGGGGCCGACTTTCGTCAAGCTCGGGCAGATTCTGTCCACCCGCGTCGATATCTTCAATGCCGAATGGATTGAGGAATTCGAACAGCTGCAAAGCAATGTCAGCCCGATGCCGTTTGAGGAAGTGCGCGCGCTCTTGGCCAGCCAGCTGGGCCGCCCTTTGGAAGAAGTGTTCCGTTCTATTGATCCGCGGCCGGTGGGCAGCGCTTCGATTGCACAGGTGCACAGCGCGGTTTTGCACGACGGCAGCCGGGTGGCGGTGAAAGTCAAACGTCCGGATATCGAATCCACCATTCAGGCAGACCTGCGCATTCTAACCCATTTGGCACAGCTTATCGAATCGGAAATCGGCGAAAGCCGCCGCTACCACCCGGTGCAGATGGTGCAGTATTTTGCCAAAAGTCTGGCGCGGGAAACCGATTTATCGGTGGAATTGCGCTATCTGCAACGCTTCGAGGCCATCTGCCGCAACAATCCGCACGTCCGCATTCCCAAGGTATATGCCGAATACAGCAACCGCCAGATTCTGGTGCAGGAATTCATCGACGCCCCGCTGCTGAAAGACACCGACTGCAACGCTTTTTCCGCCGAAGAGCGCCATCTGTTGGCCTGCCGCGTGACCGACGTGCTGCTGGGCATGATTCTGCGGCAGGGCTTTTTCCATGCCGACCCGCATCCGGGCAACATCTTTATTTATCCCGGCCTCAACATCGGCCTGATCGATTTCGGCCTGGTCGGCCACCTCAACAGCGCCCGCCGCAACGAAATCATCGCCCTCATCGAAGCGCTGATGAACCGCGACCCCTTCGCCATGCAGTATGTGCTGGCCAACTGGGCGCAGGGCGAGCTGCCCGACGAAAACCTGCTCGGCGGCGACGTGATGGAAATGCTGCTCAACTACGAGCACACCGCCATGCGCGATTTACGCATCAGCCAGGTGATCAACGACATCACCCGCATCATGCGCACCCACGAGCTCACTCTGCCCGGCGACTTGGTGATGCTGTTCAAAACCCTGATCACCCTCGAAGGCGTAGTCAAACGGCTGGACGGCGATTTCGAGATGCTGGAGCACGCCAAGCCGATTGTGCAAAACGTGCTCAAACAGCGGGCTTCCCCGCAGCAACTCTGGCGCAAAACCCGCATCCACAGCCGTATGCTGGCCCAGCTCATCGACGATGTGCCGGAAAACCTGATGCGCCTCAACCGCCGCATCCAAAATGGCAAACTCAACGTCAACCTCGACCTCAAACGCCTGGACGACCTCAACCACCATCTCGACCGCGTGGCCAACCGCCTCACCATGGGCGTGGTGACCGCCGCCCTCATCGTCGGCTCCTCCATCGTGCTGTCCAGCAACACCGGCCCCAAACTGTTCGGCCTCTCCTTTTTCGGCTTCGTCGGCTATCTGCTGGCCTTCGCCAACAGCCTGTGGATTATTTGGTCGATTTGGCGCTCGGGCAAACATTAGGCTGAGACCTTTGCAAAACCTCCAGATGTGGATGCAGTTCAAGGCGTAGCAGCACAGCGAGTGCAGACATATCACACGATAGGCAAGCGAGCGAGCAGCACACAACGCAGAAATGCGCCGCAGATGAGGGTTTTGCAAAGGTCTCAGGCTACCTGAAAGCCCCATTCTCCACTTTTCAGGTAGCCTGATGCCCTGCTTTTCAGGTAGCCGCTTACCCCGACATACTTTACCGCCGGTTATGGACATTTAACGCGCATGAAAAAACCGAAGGCCAAAGCCTTCGGTTTGAGTATTCAAAGATGCACACGAGAAGGTAGGTCGCGGTTGCGATTCACTTCCTCAGCAAAGCCCGCTTGACCATCAGCCAGCCGTCTTTCACGCCCAAGGTCGGGCGTTGGCGGAACACATCGTAGCCGACGCCGTCGAGCTTCTGCAGAATCAGCTGCCCGCCCACCACAATCATGCGCAGTTCGAAGCCGATGCGGCCGGGCAGGGTTTTGCCCAAGGGCGAGCCGGCTTTCAGCATTTTGTGCGCGCGTTCGCATTGAAAGGCCATCAGGCGCTGAAAGGCGAAATCCACTTTGCCCGCTTCAATTTGCGCCTCGCTCACGCCGAAGCGGGCCAAATCTTCCTGCGGCAGATACACGCGCCCTTTCTGCCAATCCAAAGCCACGTCCTGCCAGAAATTGATCAGCTGCAAAGCGGTGCAGATGCCGTCGCTCTGGGCCAAACTGCGCTCGTCGGTTTGGCCGTAAAGGTGCAGCAGCAGGCGGCCGACCGGGTTGGCGCTGCGGCGGGCGTAGTCCACCAGTTCGCCGAAATGGGCGTAGCGGGTTTTCACCACGTCCTGCTCGAAAGCGGAGAGCAAGTCGTAAAACGGCACCAGCGGCAAGGCAAAAGGCTGCACCGCCTCGCGCTGCAGGCGCTGCATCAAAGCGGTTTGCGGCGTCTGTCCGGCGGCCATTCTGTCCAGCTCCGCGCGCAGGCCGGCCAGCTGTTCCAAGCGGGCAGACGCTTCGGCCTCGCCTTCGTCAGCCATGTCGTCGGCCGTGCGGGCAAAGGCATAAATGGCATGCACCGGGCGGCGCAGGCGGCGTGGCAGCGCCAGCGAACCGACGGGAAAGTTTTCATAATGGCCGACCGACATTGTTTTCCTTCCATCCGGCTTTCAGGTAGCCTGTGGGGCTACCTGAAAGCGTTTAGCATTTAGCGCTTGGCAAAACCGCGCTGCTGCAAAAACGGCAGAATGTGCGGGCGCACCGGCTTGGCCAGCGTATTGGCCACCTGTTTCTGCCAATCCAAATCCAAGCCGCTGCGCTGGCGGTAATACTCGGCCAATTCGGCGTTATAGGCCGCCAGCTCTTCCGGCGGACACAGCCGATAGCGGTTTTCGCTCACCAGGCTCGCCAAAGGCAGACGCGGACGGTATAGCGGTTCTTGGTCGGGATGACCCAAACACATGCCAAACAGCGGCACCACCGTGTCCGGCAGGCCCAACACCTCGGCTGCTGCCGCAATATCGTTACGCAGCGAGCCGATATACACGCCGCCCAAACCGAGAGATTCGGCCGCCAGCAGCACATTCTGCGCCATGATGCCGGCATCGACGGCGCCGATCAGCATCACTTCCGTGTAGTCCAACTGCACTTCCGGCACTTGCTGGCGGTGCTTGGTGTAGTCCATGCAGAACACCAAAAATTCAGGTGCTTCCAACACATACTTCTGCTGAGACGCAATCTGAAACAAGCGTTCGCGCACCGCGTGGTCTGTTACCCGCACGATGTGCACGCACTGCATAAAACTGGAAGAACTGGCCGCCCGCCCCGCTTCCAGCACCGCTGCCAACATTTCCGGCGACACCGGCTCGCCGGTGTATTTGCGGATGGAGCGGTGGCGGCGGATGGTTTCCAAAGTGGGGGCACTGGGCAATAAAGTTTCTGACATTTTTTCAATCCTCACAAAACAATCCAATCTTCAAGCCGGCGGCTGTAGGGCGTGTCGTCTTCCTGCCGGCGAAACGGTTTTTTCGCTTCGCCAGCCAAACCCGCCAACGCAGCCAGATGGGACATCTTGCCAGCCTGTTCTGCGTTCCCTTGGGGGATAAGGCCGCAGATGCGGGTTTTTCAAAGGTCTCAAGCCCTAAATTTCGCCGCGCGCTTCTGCCAAAGCATAGGCGGCATCCAATTGCCGCTGCACACTCATCGGCAATCCGGCGCGCGAATCCAGATAATGCTGCCGGTAGCCAGCCAAGCCGAACCAAGCCGTGCCGGCCAATGTGCTTTGCACCAACATCAGATGGCAAATGAAGTAAGCGCGGGAATCCGAAGCCCGATAGGCCGTCAATTCCACGGTTTCGGCAGGATAAAACGCCTGATCCGCCTCAAGCGACAGATAGCCGTTTTGCAGCATCATCACTTCTTTGAGCGCCGCAAAATGGCGCGCCGCCTCCATGCCGTAATCGGCGGCGGCAATGCGCCGCAACAGGGCATCATCGGCGGTGAGCACATCGGGAAACAAAGCTGGCGGGAACACCCGCCCGCGGGACGCTTGGCGCTTACCCATCGGCCGCCCGGCTTTCATCTGAAACAAAAGGCCGGCCACTATAACAGATGGCCGCAGCCGCTTAAAGCATGCAGCCCCTCCAAAGCTTGAGACCTTTGCAAAACCCCCATCTGCGGCGCATTTCTGCGTTGTGTGCTGCTCGCTCGCCTGCCTATCGTGTGATATGTCTGTCCCACGGGGATTCCTAGCGTTCACGCTCGCTGCGCTGCTACGCCTTGAACTGCATCCACATCTGGGGGTTTTGCAAAGGTCTCAGCCTGTTGCCGGCTCGCCGAAGCGCTGCGCCATTACCGCCCCACTTTTCAGGTAGCCGCAACCTTCAGCTGGCCGCAAAACACGGCAAACTGGCATACAAAAAGGCCGCTCCCAAAGGAGCAGCCTTCAAAATAGGGTGGCGAGCCAGAACCCCGGCACTGCTGAATCCGAGATGGGCTGCTTGCTTCCGCACCTGACCCCTTGTCCCAGACCATCATGCGGGGAGACCCGCCAAAGAAGCGCGGATTATACCCGGGCACTGCCGGTTTGACCAGCCTGTTTTCGGCCTCAGCCTTTCACGCACACCACCTGCTTGAGGGTATATACCACATCCACCAAGTCTTTCTGGGCGGCCATGACCGCATCAATGTCTTTATACGCCATCGGGATTTCGTCAATCACGCCGGCGTCTTTTCGGCATTCTACACCCTCGGTGGCGGCGATGTGGTCGTCCACGCTAAAGGTTTTTTTGGCCGCGGTGCGGCTCATTTTGCGGCCCGCCCCGTGGCTGCAGCTCTCGAAGCTCTCCGGATTGCCTTTGCCGCGCACGATATAGCTTTTCGCACCCATGCTGCCGGGAATAATGCCCAACTGCCCCGCCTTGGCCGACACCGCGCCTTTGCGGGTCACAAACACTTGCTGCCCGAAATGGGTTTCGCGCTGCACATAATTGTGGTGGCAATTGACGGCCTCCAAATGCGTTTCAAACGGCTTCGTAATCACGCTGCGCACCGCCGCAATCACACGGCTCATCATCACTTCGCGGTTGGCGCGGGCAAAATTCTGCGCCCACTCCACCGCTTCGCAGTAATCCTGAAAATACTGGCTGCCTTCTTCGAAATAAGCCAGATTTTGATCGGGCAGGTGCACATTATTGCGCTCGGCATCTTTCTTCGCCAATTCGATAAACAGGCTGCCGATGGCATTGCCCACCCCGCGCGAACCGGAATGCAGCATGATCCACACCGCCTGATGCTCGTCCAAACACAGCTCGATAAAATGGTTGCCGGTGCCCAAAGTGCCCATATGACGGTAGTTATTGGTGTTTTTCAACACCGGATATTTGGCGCAGATTTTGTCGAAACCGCTTTTCAGCGCCGCCCAAGCCACATCCGCTTCGTTGGGCGGCGTATCCCATGAGCCTTTGTCGCGCCCCATTTTTCTCGGTGTCAGGCCGTGCGGCACGGCGCGCTCGATGGCGCTGCGGACGGCAGACAGGTTATCGGGCAGATCGGCGGCAGTCAGCGTGGTTTTGCAGGCAATCATGCCGCAGCCGATGTCCACCCCCACCGCGGCGGGAATGATGGCGCGGTAGGTCGGCACCACCGAGCCCACGGTGGCCCCGATGCCGTAATGCACATCGGGCATTGCCGCGATGTGTTTGAACACAATCGGCATTTGCGCCAAATTGCGCAACTGCTGCTCGGCCGCCGCCTCCACCGGCACGCCTTTGGTCCACATTTTGATCGGCAAGCCGTTTTCGGTTTGTATTTCTTGGTAATTCATCTGTTTTCTCATTCCATATCTATATCAACACGGTCTTCAGTTGCGGGCTGGGTGCGCTGTTCAGGTAGCCTGTCAGGCTACCTGAAAGCCTATTGCACCGCCGGCAGGGCTGTGTTTTCGATTTCCGCCACCCAGCCGTCGGCGTGCATGCCGTGGCGGGCGAATTCGCCGATCAGGCCGAACACGCTGTCGGAGAAACCGCCGATATTCAGAATATCGCTCCGGTTCTGCGCTTGGGCGGTGGTATTGGGCTGGAGGTCGATGCACACCAGCTTGGCATGGGGGCAGCGTTTTTTCAAAACCGTCCATTCCTTCATCATGGACGTCCGCCCGCCCCAACGCTGTTCGCGGTCTGCCCAGCTTTCGTTGTCCGACACCATAATCAGCAAATCCACTTGGGCTTTTTCGCTGTTCAGTCTCGACAACGGCGCGCTGCACGCCGTGCCGCCGCCGCCGACAGCCGCCAGTTTTTCGGCATTGGTCATGATGCTGTCGCGCGGGTTGAGCCGCACATTAACCGTGACCATTTCAAACGGCAGCACCCTCGCCTGCGGATTGGCCCGCAATACGGCCGCCGACATCAGTGCCGCCACATCGATGCAGCGGGTCACTGTGGTGGCCGAACCGCGGCAGCCGCTCACCGGGCTGTGCATGGAGCCGGACATATCGGGGCACACCACCACCTTGCCGTCCAGCACCGGCACGTTTTGCACGGCAATTTCCATTGCATCCTGCAAGGCATCGCGGATGGCGGCGGGCAGCTGGTCGGAAGTTGCCTGAAAAGCGGTCAAAAGTTGGTAAGGCAGCACGCGGGCGCGGGCGATGGCGGCCGGATCGCGCAGTTTTTGCGCTACCTGTTTGATGTTAGCCTGCTTTTCAAACACACCGTGGCGATGAAAAGTGTTTAAACTTTGGCACACCTGCTGCCAAGAGCCATTACGGGCAATTTGCGCCCAATCGCCCTTGTTCAAAGGCAGAGCGGTGAGCATTTGGAAAGGCACCTCGGGCAGCGGGCCGCTGCGTTCGCGTTTGTAGGCCTCAAAAGCCCGGGTCAGCGGCGGCAGCTCGGCTGCGTCAAACGGCTTGCCGATCAACCAGGCAAACCAAGCCGCACGCCAGCTTTCCTGCGGTTTGGGGTGAACCATTTTCACGATATCGGCCAAAGAAGGCCGGTTGCCAATGGCAGCATTGAGCAGCTGCTTTTCATCGGCGGTGAGCAGCCAATGCTGGATCAGCTTTTTCGGACGCGAACCGAAAGACTGCCGCCCCACTGCGCCGCTGCGGATGATCTGCACGAAGTTGCGCAGCATCTTGCCGTTGTCCGCCACCCGGTCGAACACGCGGGCCAACATGGACACGTCTTTCTGCGCCAACACCGCCAGCAGCAAGGCGGGCATGTCTTTCATATAGGCTTTTTCGCGTGCATAGAGCGCGGTTTGGGCAATGAAATCTGCATCCAGCTGTGCAGCCAATTCGATGATTTGATTCAGCTGGTCTTCGGCATCGGCGTAATAGGTGTTGTTCAGGCAACCGGTGGCCGCCAGCTGGGCAAGCTGCTGCTTGGGCGTTAAAGCATAGGCCAAGCCGCCTGCTTGGTTGCGTGTATCGGCGGCGGCTTCTTGAAGGCTTTGGCCGCGCAAACGGTTTTTGATGGATTGAAACAAATTGCTGTTCGCCATATCGCTTTCCTTTCCGAAGCCGCCCGAACCTTCGGGCAGCCCCAACAATAAGTGGCGGCTAGGGGTGGCAAGACAGGTTTGAGGTTGCAGTCCTGCCGGCATCCGCCGAAAAAGAAGGTGCAACCAACAACTAAACTTGGAGAAATGAATCCACCGCTCTACCCTGCTGAGCCACTTTGCCTACCGGCAAAGGCGGGACTCGAACCCGCGACCCATGTAATTCCTCCGGCATTTGCCGGCCGCACCGAAAAGTCTCCCTCTCGGGAAGGCTGAGACCTTTGCAAACCCCCCATCTGCGGCGCATTTCTGCGTTGTGCGCTGCTCGCTCGCTTGCCTATCCAGATGATATGTCTGTCCCACGGGGATTCCTGGCGTTCACGCTCGCTGCGCTGCTACGCCTTGAACTGCATCCACATCTGGGGGGTTTGCAAAGGTCTCAGGCTACCTGAAAGCATGCGCAATCAGGCGGCCTGTTTATTCGGCGGCACGCCGCACAACAAGAATTGAAGAAATATTTCGCGCTCTATCCGATTGAGCTACTCTGCCATAGTGTGGCGGCAGAGACGGGACTCGAACCCGCAACCTCGAGCGTCCATAAGCTGTAATTCCTTCGGCATTTGTGCAGCGTGCCTGAAAGCCATATTGCAAGCGGCATGCCAAAGCAAAAATACACCGCAAAATTTCTTATAACAAAATGAATTTATTGTAAATAAATTTTCAAAAATATTTCTGACAATTTTTAGATATAATGAAAATCTATTTTTAAAGATATTTTTATAGAAATATGGATAGCAACAAAACGCGCGTGGTGATCAGCTTCATCGGCACCCAGCTGGATGCCGGCAAAGGCCACGGCCGCTGGCAGAAATGGCGGCCGAATGTGGCCATCGGGCAGCGCAGCAGCGTGCCCGTTGGGCGTATGGAGCTGTTTTATGCCGAAAAATACCGCGATTTGGCCGAGCTGGTGCAGGCCGACATTGGAGAATGCTCACCGCACACACAGGTAAACCTGGTGCCGATGGAATTGGATAACCCTTGGGATTTCAGCGAGGTTTACACCAAGCTGCACGCTTGGGCGGCAGCTTATGATTTTGATACCGAGCATGAAGAATATTGGACGCACATCACCACCGGCACCCATGTGGCGCAGATTTGCCTGTTTCTGCTGGTGGAAAGCCGCCAGATTCCCGGCGTGTTGCTGCAAACCGCGCCGCCGAAAAGGCAGCGGCAAAACATGCTGGAAGGCGATGTCGGCAGCTATGAGCTGATTGATTTGGATTTGGCCCGTTATGATGTGCTGGCCGAACGGCTGGCGGCGGTGCGCGCCGATGCCGTGCGCTATCTGAAAAGCGGCATTGCCACGCGCAATGCGGCGTTTAACCGCATGATTGCCGAAATCGAACAAGTGGCGCTCCATTCGCCTTCGCCGATTCTGCTCAGCGGCCCCACCGGCGCGGGCAAATCCATGCTGGCGCGGCGGATTTACGAATTGAAAAAAGCGCGTCATTTAATCGGCGGGCGGTTTGTGGATGTGAATTGCGCCACCCTGCGCGGCGACGGCGCCGCATCCGCCCTGTTCGGGCACAAAAAAGGCGCGTTTACCGGCGCGGCCGACAAACGCGAAGGCTACCTGAAAACCGCCGACTGCGGCGTACTGTTTCTCGACGAAATCGGCGAGCTGGGCTTGGACGAGCAAGCCATGCTACTCAAAGCCATTGAGGAAAAACATTTTTACCCGATGGGCAGCGACAGCGAAGTGCACAGCGATTTTCAATTGATTGCCGGCACCAACCGCGATTTGCGCCAAGAGGTGCGCGCCGGCCGCTTCCGCGAAGACCTGTTCGCCCGCATCAACGTCTGGCAATACACCCTGCCCGCGCTGGCCGACCGGCGCGAAGACATCGAGCCGAACATCGAACACCAGCTTGCCCTCGCCTCCCAAGACTTGGGCCGCGCCACCCGGTTTAACAAAGAAGCTTACGCCGCTTATCTGGATTTCGCCCTGTCGCCGCAAGCCTTATGGCGCGGCAACTTCCGCGACTTGGCCGCCAGCATCCTGCGGCTGGCCACACTTGCCCCGCAGGGGCGGATTCAAACCGAATCGGTGGAAGCGGAAATCGTGCGGCTGCAATGGCTGTGGGCAGACGAGGCAGGGCTTTCAGGTAGCCCGATGACGTCTTATCGCGGGCTACCTGAAAACGACTTGGCCGAATGGTTGGCCCGTAAAGGGCAAAACATCGAACAATGGGATCGTTTCGACATCATGCAACTGGAAAACGTATTGACCGAATGCCGCCGGCACAAAAACATGGCCGCAGCCGGACGGGCGCTGTTTAACGTGTCCCGCACCCAACGCGCCACCCCCAACGACAGCGACCGCCTGCGCAAATATCTGGCCCGTTTCGGCCTCTCGTGGCAAGACATTACTGGAGAGGCTACCTGAACACCGCGTGCCCGGCGGCTACAACGCCCCGGGCTCGATGTACGGCACCCGCCCGTCCGGCTGCTCGGCCTGTTGCGCATCGAACACCACGGTAAACAGCTCGCCGCCCGCCTCGATGCGCCGATACTCGGCCAACACCGGCAGCAGCGGATCGCGCTCGTGCAGGGCACACACCATATAGTGCCACGGTCCGCGGCGGCGTTCACGGTAAAGCGCGCGCAGCAGGGCGCGGAAAACATCCATATCATCGCCGGCCACCGCCACCAACGACACATAAAAATAAGGCAACATTCCGCCCGGCGCCGGCAAGGGATGATAAGGCGTGAGGCGGCATAAGGCGTTGTAAAACGGCTTGAGCCGACGCCAGGCGCCGCGATAGCCTTCCACATGAATCTGGCGGCTGGCATGCTGATCCCACGCAGCCAGCACACCGACAATCTCGCCGCCGCGGCGGGCAATCTGAAAATCTTCTATCTGCAAACCGCGCAAACGGCCGTTGTGCAAATCGGCCGGCCCGTAATGCGGGGCAAACTGGCGGCGCGCATGTTCGCGGTTGATAAAGGCGAACACTTCTTCTTCATCGCCCGAGCGCCCGCGTGCCAGCGTTACCCCGGCTACCTGAACGGCGGCTTTCGGCCACGCCAGCTGAATCATCGGCGTATGCACCCGCCCCTGCGGCAGATAATCGGGCAGGCCGGCACGGCGGGCGGCCAATATCGACAAAGCGGCGCGATTGTCTTGCAGAATCATGCTGGTATATACCGGCAACGGCCGGCCGGCTTGCTGTTGGCGCAGGAAATCATAGGCGCGGCGCAGGGCAAGGCCGTTGCGGTAAGCCGCTTCCAAGCGCAGGTCGGCCAGATAGCCGATGGTGCGCAATTCGCCGTTGAAATAGGCAGGAAAACGGAACAGCCCGCCCAAGCCGGCCAAACGCCCGCTGTCGGTGTCCACGCCTTTGTAGATTTCCGCCTCCGCGCCTTGGATGGCGGCCGCGGCAAAATAAGACGGCTCGCGCCGAAAGGTGAGCGAGATGGGGCCGTCCATGACATTGCGCCGCAACAGGGCGCGCAGTTCGGCATCGTCGGCTTCGGTGGCGGGGAAAAAACGGATACGGGTCATGCACGCAACGGGAAAGAGTGAAAAGCCCGGCCAGTTTACCGCAATGCCGATTTTGCCGCCTGCCCGGGCGTACGACTTTGGCGGTCAGCCAACCTGGCAAACCTGGCCGGAACGCCCCGTTCCGATTTTGGCTATAATCCGTTTTCTTGCCACTCAGCCGCAGGCTACCTGAAACCGCCCTGCACAACGGAATAAGCACCACAGGCTTTCAGGTAGCCTTTCCCCTGCCCGCCATGTCTCTACACAATTACTGGTACATCGCCGCCACCGAGCGCGATGTACGGCGCAAACCGCAATGCCTTACCCTGTTCGACCGCCATTATGTGGTGTTCCATGCGGGCAACGGCCGCTTCGCCGCCATGGAAGACCGCTGCCCGCACCGCAATGCCCCCTTGTCGGCCGGCAAAGTGTGCAACGGGCAAATCCGGTGTCCCTACCACGGCTGGCAGTTTGCCGCCGATGGCCGCCTGGCCCGTATTCCCGCGCTGGACGGCCAAGCGCTGCCCGCCATCCGCATTCCCACCGTGCACTGCACCGCCCAAGACGGCTATGTCTGGCTCTGCCCCGGCAACCCCGCCACCCCGGCGCCGCTGCCGTTTCCGCATCTGAACGAAGCGGGCTGGACCAGTTTCCGCATGCGCACCCGCTTCGCCGCACCGGTGGCCCAGTGTCTGGAGAACTTTCTCGACTGTCCGCACGCCGTGTATGTGCACGATTCCTGGTTCCGCTCTGCCACCGGCAAACCGGTGCGCGCCACCCTGCGCCATCTGGCGGACGGGGCCGAGGTGGAATACGAAAACGAGCCGCGCGAACAAAGCTGGGTGTGGCGGCTGCTGCAAAACAGCGGCACCGAAATGCGCCACACCGACCGCTTCATCGCACCGGCCACCTCGCGCGTGGACTACCGTTTCTCCGACCGCAAACACTACATCATCACCTCCAGCTGCACCCCGATAAGCGAAAACGAAACCGAAGTGCACACCGTCATCAGCTTCCGCTACGGCCGTCTCGGGCCTTTGGTGCGGCTGGTATTCGAGCCCTTATCCCACCTCATCATCGGCCAAGACGTGGACATCATGCAGCGCCAACGCGACAACATCCGCCGCTTCGGCGGCCGCGAACGCTTTTACACCTCGGAAGCCGATCTGCTGCTGCCCGCCATCCAAGCCTGGCGCCAAGCCCTGGCAGAAGGCAGCGAGCCGCCGGCAACGGGAACAGAGCAGACCCGAACCTTGTCTCTTTGAAAAGCAGAAATAGAGTGGCTACACAGAACCCGCTTGACTTTTACTTTAGATTATTCTAAATTAGAAAAAACTGAATTATGGAACAACAAGCTTTTTCCCTAGCCGAACAGGCCGCTGCCGCCGCAGAATTTCTGCGCACTTTGGGCAATGCCCACCGCCTGCAGGTGTTGTGCCTGCTGATGGCGCACGGCGAAATGAGCGTGGGGCAGATTCACGAATGCACCACGCTCAGCCAGTCCGCCCTCTCGCAACACTTGGCCAAAATGCGCGACGAAGGCTTGATTGCCTACCGGCGCGACGGTCAAACCCTGTATTACTCGGTATGCGACGAAAAAGTGGCGCGCATTGTTTCCGTATTGAAAGACAGTTTCTGCCCAAATGAACCGCAACCATCCTAGCAAGGAAGCATCATGGCTTTATCCGCCCTCACCCCGCAACAAGCCGCCGAGAAACTGAAAGATGGCGCCGTCTTGGTAGACATCCGCAGCAGCGGCGAATACGCCCACCGCCACATTGACGGCGCATTGTCCCTGCCGCTCGATCAATTGTCTCACCAAGCCCTGCCTGCCGGCCGTACAGTAATCTTCAGCTGCCTGTCCGGCATGCGCACCCGACAAAACGCCGCCACCCTCGCCCAATGCGCGGGCGATTGCCCTGAAGTGTATATCTTAGAAGGCGGTCTAAATGCTTGGGCGAAAGCCGGCCTGCCGGTGCAGGTCAAACCCGGTCAACCGCTGGACATCATGCGCCAAGTGCAGATTGCCGCCGGCAGTCTGGTTTTGCTGGGCGCCGTGCTCGGCTTTGCCGTTTCGCCATGGTTTTATGCTTTGTGTGCTTTTGTCGGCGCCGGCCTGCTGTTCGCCGGTCTCACCGGCTTCTGCGGCATGGCCAAACTATTGGCTTGCATGCCTTGGAACCGTGCTTAATCTTTTACCCCCGTTTCATCCCTGCTTATTTAAAGGAGAACATCCATGAACAGTAATCTCGGACAAGCCGACCGCCTCTTGCGCCTGATTGCCGGCATCGCCCTGATCGCCCTGAGCCTGACCGGCGTGATCGGCGTATGGGGCTGGATCGGCATCATTTTCGTGGCCACCGCACTGATCAACTTCTGCCCGATCTACCGCCTGCTGGGCATTTCCACCAAGAAGTAAAGCCTGCAGCGCCAATATGCGTTACATGGACAATAAAGGAGAACAAAAGGCTACCTGAAACGTTTTCAGGTAGCCTTTTTCTCATCACACACTGCCCGGTCGATCACCGGCATCAAATCACGCCGCGCTGATTTCCTGAGCCAGCTTTTGCAAGCCCGGCACAATCTCGCGCACAAAATCCGCCTCCTGCCAGCGGCTGGCCGGCACACTGGCATTCAAAGCGTGAGTGTAACGCTGTTCCGCCCGATTGTAAACGCCCACCGCCACGGCCAAAATATCGGGCGAAAATTCACCGGCAGACAGCGTATAGCCGTGCTCGCGGTAAAACGCCTCATGGCCGGCCAGCATCTCCAGCTGCTGCGCCGTTTCCATTTCAGGCAGCGGCGGCAGATGACGGCGCAAATGCGCTCGCTGGAAATCATCGGCTACGGCATAATACGCACGGCCGATGGCCGTTTGGGCCGCCGGCACTTTGCTGCCCACCATCAGCTGCACCGCCAGGCGCGCCGGGCTACGGCAACAGGCCAGATACAGCATTTCGCCGCCTTCTTCTTTGGCGATGTTGACCGACACATGGTGCTCGGCAGCAAAGGCGGCCATCAGGGGTTGGGCGTGGCGGATCAAATCGTATTGCGCCCAAGCGGTGGCGCTGATGCGGATGGCGGCCATGCCCAAGCGGTAACCGCCGTCCGGGTCTTGCGCCAGAAACTCGGTGCACAGCAGCGTGTAGATCAGGCGCGACACCGTGGCCTTGGGCAACTTGGTGCGTTCGCAGATCATTTGGTGCGTCAGCGCGATGTTGCTGTTCTCGAAAACGCTTAAAATGCCTAGACCCCGGGCCAGCGCGGTCACGAATTGGCGGTCGTTCTCAATTTCGGCGCGCTGGATTTCGGCGGAAATGGTATTTATCACTTTACAGCCCTTTCGTTTTTGCTTATATTTCGTTCCGTATTGTAAAACAATATTTCGACTGGCGGAATATTTTTCTGTTTCAATTTGATTTCAAGGAGAATCATCATGGCACAAACCCGTGCACCGTTTACTTGGGAAGACCCCCTACTGCTGAGCAGCCAGCTCACCGAAGAAGAACGCATGGTGGCCGAATCGGCCGAAGCGTTCTGCCAAGAGCAGCTGATGCCCGGCATTCTGATGGCCAACCGCGAAGAAAACTTCGACCGCAACATCATGCGCCAAATGGGCGAACTGGGTTTGCTGGGAGTAACCATTGACGGCTACGGCTGTGCCGGCATGAGCAGCGTGGCCTACGGCCTGATCGCCCGCGCGGTAGAGCGCGTGGATTCCGGCTACCGTAGCGCCATGAGCGTACAGTCCAGCTTGGTGATGCACCCAATCTGGGCCTACGGCACCGACGAACAGAAAGAAAAATTTCTGCCCAAACTGGCCACCGGTGAGCTGATCGGCTGCTTCGGCCTCACCGAACCGAATGCCGGTTCCGACCCCGCTTCCATGCAAACCCGCGCCAAAAAAGTGGACGGCGGCTACTCCCTGAGCGGCAGCAAAATGTGGATCACCAACAGCCCGATTGCCGATGTGTTCGTGGTGTGGGCCAAAGACGACGCCGGCGAAATCCGCGGCTTCATCTTGGAAAAAGGCATGAAAGGCCTGTCTGCACCCAAAATTGAAGGCAAGTTCTCGCTGCGCGCCTCCATCACCGGCGAAATCGTGATGGACGAAGTGTTCGTGCCCGAAGAAAACGCCTTCCCCGAAATCCGCGGTTTGAAAGGCCCCTTCGGCTGTCTGAACAAAGCCCGCTACGGCATTGCCTGGGGCGCCATGGGTGCTGCTGAATTCTGCTGGCAGGCCGCCCGCCAATACACTTTGGACCGCAAGCAGTTCAACCGCCCGCTGGCCGCCACCCAAATCGTGCAGATGAAACTGGCCAATATGCAAACCGAAATCGCCCTAGGCCTGCAAGCCGCCCTGCAAGTGGGCCGTTTGATGGACGAAGACAAAGCCGCGCCCGAAATGATCTCCCTGATCAAACGCAACAACTGCGGCAAGGCGTTGGACATCGCCCGCGTGGCCCGCGACATGCACGGCGGTAACGGCATTGCCGACGAATACCACGTTATCCGCCACGTGATGAACTTGGAAGCCGTCAACACCTACGAAGGCACGCACGACGTACACGCCCTGATTCTGGGCCGCGCCCAAACCGGCATCGCCGCCTTCGGTTAAACCGAAACGCAGGCTACCTGAAAGCAGCATCAGGCTTTCAGGTAGCCTGAGACCTTTGAAAACCCTCAGATGTGGATGCAGTTCAAGGCGTAGCAGCGCAGCGAGCGAAGACATATCATGTAGATAGGCAAGCGAGCGAGCAGCGCACAACGCAGAAATGCGCCGCAGATGAGGGTTTTCAAAGGTCTCAGCCTGAATATTTTGACGGCATGGCGCTTGCCCGGCAGGGCTATGCCGTCAAAATATTCCGCCCTCTTCATTACGGCACACCATCCAATATGTTGTTTCAACGCCTCCGCGCATTCGGCCTGCTGTTGACCGCACTGGCACTGTTCAGCGCCCCGGCTGCGGCCGACTCTTTACGCGAAATCGCGCACGATGTCGGCCAAGGGCTGCGCCACTTCGGCAGCCATGCCGCCAGCGCCACCGATTGCGTGGCACAGGAATGGGCGGCCGCCCCCGCCGCCGACCGCCCGATGGCGCTCGACGAAACCTGCCGCCAACGCTGGGGGCAAACCCAAAACGTGATGAACCAAGCCGCCCGCATGGGCCACCGCGGCCAAGACAATATCGGCGACCGGGTGTTGAAACACACCATGGGCGAAGCCGGCCTGTCGGCCATTCAGAAGGCGAATGATGTGGCGCTCGATGCCTACCAGGAAGCCGGCATCGGCGTACTGCAAGCCTTGGGCGGCGCGCGCGAAAGCGTGTGCACCCGCCAACAGCGTCTCGAACACGACCGCGGCATCCGCCACCACGCCGCCTGTGCCGCCGACAGCCGGCAAGATTGCGCCAGCTGCATCGACCGCGCGCTGTACTAAGCGCCTGCTCACAACCTACGTTGCGACGGTTTTTGCGGTCAAAAGTCCCTGTCTGCGGCGCGAATCCCACAAAAGGCAACGAAATGTGCGCCAGCTGTGTAAGCTTGCTGTGTTTTTTGCCTTCTCGGGCGTGCAGCAGACCGGCGGAGCTAAACACCGCCGTGCCGGTGAATGGCCAACAGGCTCTACAACAATCCGCTGCTTAGGCGGTGCCGCAAACAGATTGTTCAAAGGATGCATCATGCCGACCCATTTTTTCCAAAATTCCGGCGGCCTGAGTGCCGAAGAAGGCGGGGCCGAATCCGCCCTGCACGCCGCCGCCTGGGCCGGGAAAGTGAGCCGCGTGCGCCGTTTGCTGGCTGCCGGCGCCGATGTCAATTGGCGCGATTCCAGCGGCGAAACCGCCTTATCCGGCGCCGCCAGTTGGGGCGAAGATGCCGTGGTGCGCTGCCTGCTGGCCGCCGGAGCCGACGTCAATGCGGCCGACCGCCACGGCTACACCGCCCTACACTGGGCCGCCAGCCACGGCAAACTGTCCACCGTCAAAATCCTGCTGGCCGCCGGCGCCGATCCGGCTGTCCGCGAATGCAATGGGCGCAGCCCGCTGGATATGGCCTCCAACGCTGCCAAACGGCGCTGCCTACAACAGGCCGGAAAAGAAGCGACTGCAGAACCGGATTCACAATCTGTAAACCCGTATCGGCCATGAACCGACAAGTTTTAACCCAACATCCTTAGTAAGTAAGATACGCCGTCGCGCTATACGCCAGCCCGCTTCCTTATCGCGGGCATGAAAAAGCCGGCTGTATCGGCAGCCGGCCGGTTTGCTGTGGTGGCTTTAGAAACGGTATTGCACGCCCAGGTGCATGGCGCTTCGCCGCTCACGGCGCGCCAAGGTGGTGTCTCCATGCACATAAGCACTCAACTTGGGCGTTAATTGGCTGGCCGCGCCGATTTGCAGGCGACCGTAGCTCTTGTCTTCATCTGCCTGATATTGCCCGTTGCGAGCACGCCCGTCGGCACGAGAAATCGCGGTTACGTTTTCAAGACCGGGCTGGCCGAACAGACGCACATAAGCGAGCTGGCCGTAAAGCGACACCGGTTTGTTTCCGGCATGAAAGCGGTATTGCAATTGGTAACCCAATTCGCTGTCCCATTGCTCATCGCGGGTTTTGCCGATGTCCAATGCGGTGCGCGAACCTGCATCGCCGCTGCGGTGGGCGTTAATGGTGGCGTAACGGTAGTTCACCCCCCAGTAAGGCCCGTGGCGCAAGACATCGGCCTGACCAAAATGATAGGCCAGCGTATTGCTCAGGCTAAAAACAGAACCGCGTGCACGACCCATTTCCCTTTTGTCGATAATGGTCGGAACATTACCGCCCCCCAAGCGGATATGGCGCTCCAAATCGGCAGAATGACGGAACCAACCCAGCACCGTGATGTTCGACCAGCCTTGTTCGGGCGCTCCGAAGACAGAATAGGCCTGCAAGCCATAGGCACGTTCTTTGCCGATTGAGCCGCTGCCGCCCAAATGATGTGCCACACGCAGGCCGCCGCCAAGTGCCCATTGCGGCCGAACGGCATATTCGCCATACACCCCGGCATGAATGTGGCTACCTGAAACGGCATAATCGGCATCGCGGTATCGGTAGTCACCGTCCAACCAAACGCGGGCGGCTTCTTCCCCGCCCCAACCTGCCTGCAATACCGCAGCGCGGCGGTAAACGGGCAATTGGGCTTGGACGGCACTGTCGTGCAGGTGGCGGTTGAAGGCATTTTGCGTTACCGCAGCGCTCTTGACGGATTGCAGAAGGTCGGCATTGGTTTGCTCCACAATCAGGCGCGTCGCCAAACGGGAGAAATCACGCATCCGCTGTTCCAAACGCCCCGGCGGCAAGGCGTTGCCCAAAAAGGCTTCGTTGTCCTCGGCCGGATCGTGCCAAGTACTGCCGCCGGGAATCTTGGGGTTGTCGGTTTGGGTATAACCATCGAAATCCGGGCCCAGATCCCAGTTGGTTGCTTCAAAGCCGGCCACCGGCAAACCGGCGGCGTCAAAAGCCTCTTGATCGCTGCAGCAGCCGACACCATAAGGCTTATAAGGAGTATTGGTGCCGGGCACGTTTTTATCGCCCGGGTTGACATGCAGATCAATGCCCAGCTCTTTGGCCACGGCCAAAGCGTGTTCGCGCAAACCGCTGTAAGCGGCTACCGATTGCCCGCTGACGCTGTCATGCGCCCGATCACCGGCGTTAACATACATCTTGTCGCCGGTAACCAAGCTGTCCAGATTGATCATGCCCAAGGCTTTCTGCTTCTCTTCGGCAGTCAATTGTGCGGCAAAATGGCGCGACCCGATCAGCCCGTACTCTTCGGCACCAAATGCTACAAATCGGATGTCATGCTCGGTTTCGATACCGCCCAGATGACGCACCAACTCGGTCAGCACGCCGGCACCGGAGGCATTGTCGTCCAAACCTTCCAACCGTGAGCGATCCAGTCTGCGGTCGGAAGGCGCCGAGTCATAGTGCGCGCCGACAATCAGCACGCGGCCGGTGTTGCCACTGCCGGCCTGATTCACCACAATATTGCGGCTGGTGATGCGGCTGCCGGCCAACGTGCCGCGGCGGGCGGTGAAACCGAACTCCTGCGCCTGCGGCTCGGCACGACCCGCTACACGCATCCGTTCCAGCATATATTGGGCGGCCACCGCTTCTTTGGGGTCGCCAGCGAGCCTTCCGGCATGTTCGCGCACCAATGTGAGTGCAGTTTCCTTACCGTAGCTGCCGTATGCTGTCTCGGCAGCGGCTGCCGAGGAAGCCAGCAGCAAGGCATGGCAGACAAAAACAGAAATCAACAAAGGTTTGGTAAGCGGCATGGTTTGCTCCTATGTGTGTTATTGTGTCAATATAATAAACCGATAAGGCTGGAAATATTAACATAGTTGTACATTATATTTACATAACCATGCGGATGTTGCAGGACAGGCTACCTGAAAGCACCCGCCCGATTTCAATCGCTGTTTACCAATGACCATCAATAATCAAAAAGGAAACATCATGCAGCCGACTGCTCTAAACGGTATTAAAGTATTGGATCTTTCCCGCGTATTGGCAGGTCCTTCCTGCACCCAGGCGCTGGCCGATTTGGGCGCAGAAGTCATCAAAGTGGAGCGGCCCGGCGCCGGCGACGAAACCCGCCAATGGTCGCCGCCCGCCTTTGCCGACGGCACCGCCGCCTACTTCGGCACCGTCAACCGCAACAAACAGTCGCTCACCATCAATATGGCCAGCCACGAAGGGCAGGCCATCGTGCGCCGGCTGGCGGCCGAAGCCGACGTGTTGGTGGAAAACTACAAAGTCGGCGGCCTGAAAAAATACGGCCTCGATTACGAATCGCTCAAAGCCGTCAACCCGCGCCTGATCTACGCCTCGCTCACCGGCTTCGGCCAAACCGGCCCCGATGCCGCCAAGCCCGGTTACGACTACATCATCCAAGGCTTGAGCGGGCTGATGAGCATCACCGGCCCCACCGACGGCCTGCCGCACAAAGTGGGCGTGGCGGTGGTGGACTTGTTTGCCGGCCTCCAGCTCACCATCGGCATCCAGGCCGCCCTGTTGGCGCGGGCGCACACCGGCGAAGGCCAGCATGTGGATGTGTCGCTGCTCGATTCCGCCGTGGCCATGCTCGCCAATGTGGGCATGAACCACCTCGCTTCCGGCGAGGTGCCGCCGCGCCTGGGCAACGCCCACCCCAATATCGTGCCCTACCAAGTGTTTGAAACCGCCGGCGGCCAGCACCTGATTCTGGCCTGCGGCAACGACAAACAATTTGCCGCCGTCTGCGGCGTGCTCGGCGGCCGCTGGCACGAAGACGAACGCTTCGCCACCAACCCGCAGCGCGTGCGCAACCGCGACCTCCTCGTGCCCGAGCTGGCGCAAGCCTTTAGGCAACGCGGGCGCGACGAATGGCTGGCCGCACTGGAAGCGGTACAAGTGCCCTGCGGCGCCATCAACAACATCGCCGAAGCCCTGCAACTGCCGCAGGTACAGCACCGTCAAATGGTGGTGGACTTCGCCGAGCAAGGCAGCCCCGTGCGCATGCTCGGCAACCCCGTCAAACTCTCCGCCACACCCGTGCGCTACGACAGCCCGCCCCCGGCTTTGGGCAGCAGCACCGATGCCGTATTGCGCAGCTTGGGCTACACGGATGAAGACATCGCCCGCTGGCGCGAAGAAGGCGTGATTTAATATCACATCAAGCAAAGCATAACAGGCTACCTGAAAACCGATTCCTGCTTGGCAGAAAGGTTTCAGGTAGCCCGTGGTGTTTATTCCGTGTAGGTTGGGCATCCCTTCCCGCCCTACGGTTAGTCCTGAGGCCGTCTGAAATTTCAGACGGCCTTTTCTTTCCAACAGCCCGTTTACTTCTCCCCCAATTTCTTCAAAACCGCTTTCACCGTCTGAATCCTTGTTTCCACATCTTCCATCACCGCGCTTACGCGCAATTTGTCTGCGCCGGCCATGCGGTAGTTTTTGTTGCTTTGCATCAGTAGGATAATCTGCGCGGGGTCGATGTTGTGGTGTTTGCCGAAGGTAAGGGTAACGGCGTCGCTGGTGGCATCGATTGCGTCTATGCCCATTTCTTTGGCCGTCAGGCGGATGCGGTGGCTTTCGATTAGGGTTTTGACGGGTTGTTCGGGCAGGCCGAAGCGGTCGACGAGTTCTTCGTGCACGCTGTTGATTTGGCCCTTGGTTTCGCAGGTGGCGAGGCGTTTATAGAGCACTAGCCGCTCGTGGATGTCGGGGCAGTAGCTTTCGGGCAAGAGCGCGGGGCTGTGCAGTTTGATTTCGGTGGTTACGCCCAGCGGTGCGTCGAGGTCGGGCTGGCGGCCTTTTTTGAGGTCGCGCACGGCTTGTTTTAACATTTCGGTGTAGAGAGTGAAGCCAACCTGCATCATTTCGCCGCTTTGCCCTTCGCCGAGGATTTCGCCGGCACCGCGGATTTCCAAATCCTGCATGGCAAGGGTAAAACCTGCGCCGAGTTCGTCGGCGGCGGAAATGGCATCGAGGCGTTTTTCGGCATCTTTGGTGATGTATTCGGGTGTAAGCAGGTAGGCGTAGGCTTGGTGGTGGCTGCGGCCGACGCGCCCGCGCAATTGGTGCAGTTGGGCAAGGCCGAATTTGTCGGCGCGGTTGATGATGATAGTGTTGGCGTTGGGGATGTCGATGCCGGTTTCAATGATGGTGGAACACAGCAGCAGGTTGAACCGCTGTTGCAGGAAGTCGCGCATCACTTGTTCGAGTTCGCGCTCGCGCAATTGGCCGTGGGCGACACCGATGCGGGCTTCGGGCAGCAGCTCTTGCAGGCGTTCGCGCATGTTTTCGATGGTTTCGACTTCGTTGTGCAAAAAGAATACTTGCCCGCCGCGTTTGAGTTCGCGCAGCACGGCTTCGCGTACGCTGGCTTCGCTGAAGGGTTTGACGAAGGTTTTAACGGCCAAACGGCGGCTGGGTGCGGTGGTGATGAGCGAGAAATCGCGCAAGCCTTCGAGTGCCATGCTGAGGGTGCGCGGAATGGGGGTGGCGGTAAGGGTGAGGATATCGACGTTGGCGCGCAGGCGTTTGAGTTGCTCTTTTTGGCGCACGCCGAAGCGGTGTTCTTCGTCGATAATCACCAAGCCTAAGTTTTTGAATTGGATGTCGTCTTGCACGAGTTTGTGCGTGCCGATGACGATATCGACTGTGCCGTCAGCCATACCGGCGAGCGTGGCTTTGGTTTCTTTGCTGCTGTTGAAGCGGGAAAGCTGGGCGACTTTAACGGGAAAATCGGCGAAGCGGTCGCTGAAATTTTGTGCGTGTTGTTCCACCAGCAGCGTGGTGGGGGCGAGTACGGCCACTTGTTTGCCGCCCATCACGGCCACGAAGGCGGCGCGCAAGGCGACTTCGGTTTTGCCGAAGCCGACATCGCCGCACACTAGCCTGTCCATCGGTTTGCCTTGGGTAAGGTCTTTGAGTACGGCGGCGATGGCGGCGGCTTGGTCTTCGGTTTCTTCGTAGCCGAAGCCGTCTGAAAAGGCTTGGTAGTCCAATTCGTTAAACTGGAATTTAAAGCCTTCTTGTGCGGCGCGTTGGGCGTAGAGATTGAGCAGTTCGGCGGCGGTGTCGCGGGCTTTTTCGGCGGCTTTGCGTTTGGCTTTGCTCCATGCTGCGGTGCCCAAGCGGTGCAGTTGCACGTTTTCATAGGCATGGCCGGAATAGCGGCTGATCAGGTGCAGCTGCGACACGGGCACATAAAGCTGGGCTTCGTTGGCGTATTCGAGCAGCATCATTTCGGTGCTGCCTTCGCCCAAATCCATGCTGACCAAGCCCATATAGCGGCCGATGCCGTGCTCTTCGTGTACCACGGGGTCGCCGATGTTGATTTCGGCCAGATCGCGCAAAAGGCCGTCTGAAACTTGGGCGTGCTTCTTGCGGCGTGCGGTGCGGCTGCGGGCGACGTATTGGTAGAGGTCGGATTCGGTGATGACGGCGAGGCCGGTTGTAGGCCGCGACATTTGCGCCGATTGTGTTTTGTCGGATTCGAGAATCCGACCTACGGGTTCTGCATCAATGGGCAGGCTACCTGAAAGGCCGTCTGAAAAATGGGCTTCCGTAGGTCGGATACTTGTATCCGACATTTGTGCCGATTGCGTTTTGTCGGATTCGGGAATCCGACCTACGGCTTCGGCCGATTCGGAAACACCGCCCGCGTTTTCAGACGGCAGCTGAAACCCGTACGCCAACTGCGTGACGGCAATGCACAGCGGCGCATCGCTGTTTAAAAACGCCTGCCAGCCGTCCACGCTTTTCGGTTTCAGACCGTGCTGGGCAAAAAAGCCGAGCATGGTTTCGCGACGGCCTGCGCTTTCGGCGCACAACAGAATCCTGCCCTCAAAGGCCGTCTGAAAACCGTGCAGGGCGGCGAGCGGGGTTTCGGATTGGCGGTTCACGGCCACATCGGGCAATTGGTGCTGCTTGCCGTGAAAGTCGGGCAGAATTTGCGGATAAGGTTTCAGACGGCCTGCAAACTGGTCTTCACTGAGATACAAATGCTGTGGATGCAAAGGCGGGTAAGCATCATCGCCCTGCGCCATCGCATAGCGGGTTTTCACGTCCGCCCAAAAGCGCGCAGCTTCGGTGTGTACGTCGCCGAGGCACACGACAACGGCTTCTTCGCCGATATAGTCAAACAATGTGGCGCATTCGTTTTCAAAAAACAGCGGCAGATAATATTCCACGCCCGCACCGAAATGGCCGTTGCTCACGGCTTTGTACACGGCGGCGGCGTTGTAGTCGCCCTCGATTTCTTCGCGGAAACGGCTGCGGAAGATTTTTTGCGCGTCGTCATCGGTGGGGAACTCGTGCGCGGGCAGCAGGCGGATTTCGCTTACCGGAGCAAGCGTGCGCTGGGTGTCGGGATCGAAAGTTTTGATGCTGTCGATTTCATCGCCGAACATATCGAGGCGGTAGGGCAACTCCGCGCCCATCGGAAAAATATCCAAAATACCGCCGCGCACGGCAAATTCGCCGGCGGCAATCACGTTGGAAACATGGCTGTAACCCGCTTCAATCAAGTTTTCGCGCAACGCGTCGATATCGAGCGTTTGACCCGTTTTCAGCCAAAACGTGCGCCCGAGCAGAAACGACACCGGCGCGAGCTTCTGCATGGCGGTGGCCACCGGCACCACCAACACGTCGGCCTGCCCGTTTTTCAGCTGCCACAAGGCAGAAAGCCGCTCCGAAACCAAATCCTGATGCGGCGAAAAACGTTCGTAGGGCAGCGTTTCCCAATCGGGCAGAAACACCGCATTATCCTGCGGGCGGAAAAACTGCCACGCGGTTTGCAGGCGCAAGGCCTGCTCCACATCTTGCGTGAGAATGATTTTTACGGGTTGTTCAGGCAGGCATTCGGTAAGCATCAAAGGCAGGCTGCCGCGCGAAAGGCCGAGCCAGCGGGATTTTTGGGCGGGGGCGGGGATGGGAAACGGGCTCATAAACACAGAATCGTCATGCAAAAAGAAACGGGGAAATCATCAACATAAAACAGATGCCGGCAGCCTGCGGCCGCAGGCTACCTGAAAGCCGCCAACAGACAGCCGACACGTTTTCAGGTAGCCCAAGGCAAATACATGATTGCCAATCCAAGCATCGCGGCAATAACCAATGGCCGGTGCCTTTTCAGGTAGCCAACAGGAGGGCAAACTCATCCGCCGCCTGCACCAAGCCTTTGGCCACTTCACCTTCAAACGCGGCATGGCCGCCCTGCACGATGCGCAAATCGGTTTCGGGAAACGCCTGCTTCAACGCCCAGGCGCTGTGCATCGGCGTGCAGATGTCGTAACGGCCCTGCACAATCACGGTGGGCAGATGGCGGATTTTGTCCACATTCGCCAGCAATGCCT
This sequence comes from Neisseria shayeganii, assembly GCF_014054965.1. NCBI lineage: Bacteria > Pseudomonadati > Pseudomonadota > Betaproteobacteria > Neisseriales > Neisseriaceae > Neisseria > Neisseria shayeganii. The sequence goes on from NZ_CP059567.1 coordinate 1,701,482, forward strand.
TATCGTTGTCCAACCAACAGCCGTGGACGAAATAATGGTTTTCGATGCGCGCAATCGCCAAAGCCTGCTCGGCATCTTCTTCCACCGGCTGCGGATCAAACTGCACCAGCCAGCTTTCCCATTCGGCCCAGGCTTTCGCCGCCCGCAGCGCTTGGGCGTGATCCGAGCCGAACAGCATCTCGTGGTAGGCCTGCACCATATTGCCGCGCTTTTGTTCGGGCACGGGAGCAAGGTAATGCTGCCATTGCTCGGGATAAATGTATTCCGCGCCGCCGGCTTCGTTCAGCCAACGGATTTCGCTGGGCCGGCCCAAGAAAATGCCGCGCAAAATCAGGCCGCGCACCCGCTCGGGATGGGTTTGCGCATAAGCCAGCGCCAGCGTGCTGCCCCAAGAACCGCCGAACACCAGCCAGCGCTCGATGCCCAGCATCTTGCGCACTTTTTCAATGTCGGCCACCAAATCCCAAGTGGTGTTGTCGCGCGTTTCGGCATAAGGCAGCGAACGGCCGCAGCCGCGCTGGTCGATGATGACCACGCGGTAGGCGGCGGGGTTGAAAAAACCGCGCGCTTTGGGCGATGCGCCCGCTCCGGGGCCGCCGTGCAGAAAAATCACCGGCAGGCCCTGCGGGTTGCCGGATTCTTCCCAATAAATCTGATGAAGGTCGGACACGGCCAGCAGGCCGCTGCGGTAAGGTTCTGAAATCGGATACACAGTATTGTTCTTTCAACAAAACAGTGCGGCTGTCTGAGGACATGCCGCAGATGGTTTTGACAATGGTTATTCTGCTAAGCCTTCATCAGCACAGGCTACCTGAAAGCGGTTTTTCCGTTTCAGGTAGCCTGCATGCTTATTTGGCAAACGGCAGCCACATCCTTCCCAAGACATAACACACCACACCGCCCACACCGAGAATAAAAAACAAAATGCCTTTTTTGCGTGCATTCGGGCACAGCCAATACACGCCTATGCTGAAAGTGAAAAACAGCAGCGTGACCGCCCACACCAGCTGTTTGTCTTTAAAGCGGTTGAGGGTATAGCTTTCGGTCATCATCACATACATCTGCCACAGCGCGGCAAAACACATCAGAAACACGCCGGCGGGCAGCAGGAACAAGCCGAGTTCTTGTTGGAGCGTCATCACGCACACCTATATGGGGATCATCCGGAAAAGGCCGCATTATAAACCCTTTCCGCCCCTCGCCCCATGCCGGCGGCACACCGCATTTCAGGTAGCCTCTCCCATGTTCCGCACAAGCAAATAAGACAATTTGTCCAAATTTTTACCGCTGCCCAAGCAAACCGAAAGCAAGCAAAAAATTTTTGTCCAAATAAGCTGCCAAGGCTGCAAATTTCAGGTAGTATGCCGCACTTTACGGCAACGTGACCGTGCGGCAGCCGCCACCCGCAGCCTGCCGCCGCGCCGCCAACAGCCCGCCCGTGTGCCGCGAGATTTCACCGATTTTATCTAACTGTTTATGAAGGAACGTTCCATGCAAGTGTTTTACGATAAAGACGCCGACCTCTCCCTGATCAAAGGCAAAACCGTGGCCATCATCGGCTACGGCTCGCAAGGCCACGCCCACGCCGCCAACCTAAAAGACTCCGGCGTCAATGTGGTGATCGGCCTGCGCCAAGGCGGCTCCTGGAACAAAGCCCAAGCAGCCGGCTTCGATGTACGCAGCGTGGCCGAAGCCACCAAAGCCGCCGACGTGGTGATGATTCTCCTGCCCGACGAAAGCGCGCCCGCCGTTTACAACGCCGAAATCCACAACAACCTGAAAGACGGCGCCGTTTTGGCCTTCGCCCACGGCTTCAACGTACATTACAACCAAATCGTTCCCGCCAAAAACGTCGATGTGATCATGGTGGCTCCCAAAGGCCCCGGCCACACCGTGCGCAGCGAATACCTCAAAGGCGGCGGCGTGCCCTCCCTGATCGCCGTTTACCAAGACAACTCCGGCAAAGCCCGCGACATCGCCCTCTCTTACGCCGCAGCCAACGGCGGCACCAAAGGCGGCGTGATCGAAACCAACTTCCGTGAAGAAACCGAAACCGACCTCTTCGGCGAACAGGCCGTCTTGTGCGGCGGCGCAGTCGAGCTGGTGAAATGCGGCTTCGAAACCCTGGTGGAAGCCGGCTACGCCCCCGAAATGGCCTACTTCGAATGCCTGCACGAGCTGAAACTGATTGTGGACTTGATGTACGAAGGCGGCATCGCCAACATGAACTACTCCATTTCCAACAATGCCGAATACGGCGAATACGTAACCGGCCCGGAAGTGATCACCCCCGCCACCAAAGAAGCGATGAAAAAAGCGCTCTACCGCATCCAAAGCGGCGAATACGCCAAAATGTTCATCCAGGAAGGCAACACCAACTACGCCAGCATGACCGCCCGCCGCCGTTTGAACGCCGACCACCAAATCGAAAAAGTCGGCGCCCAACTGCGCAGCATGATGCCTTGGATTGCCAAAAACAAACTGGTGGACCAAGACAAAAACTAATCCCCTGCCCCGATACCGCTTTCGCCGCAGCGAAAGCGGTATTTCTATTTTCCCCCTACCGCCAACAGATTTTCAGGTAGCCCGCCACATGAAAATGACCCCGCGAACCATGAAACTGGCCATGAACCTCTGGCCGCCCTTTTTGTTCACCGGCATCCGCGTCACCGACATGAGTCGCAACTGGCGCAGCGCCCGCATCGAACTGCGGCAGAAATGGTGGAACCGCAACTACGTCGGCACCCATTTCGGCGGCAGCCTGTTTGCCATGACCGACCCCTTCTGGATGCTGCTGATTCTGCACGCCCTGCCCCGCGGCTACATCGTGTGGGACAAAGCGGCGGAAATCGAATTCGTCAAACCCGGCCGCGGCACGGTGGCGGTGGAATTCCGCCTCGACGACGCCGTGCTGGCCGAGCTGTTGGCGCGCGCCGCCGACGGCGGCAAAGTGCTGCACTGGTTTGAAAACGAAGTCATCGACAGCCAAGGCGAAGTGGTGGCCCGCGTGCGCAAACAGGTGTATTTGCGGCGCAAACAAAACGGCAGCGCCCCGCCGGCAGAAAAAGCGGCGGCATAAAAACAGACGGGAATCACCCGCCTGTTTTTATGCCTAGCAAAGCCGACATCCATCATGTGGATTCCGGGTTTCAGGTAGCCTGCAGGCTACCTGAAACTACAGCGGCAAACCCTCAATCCTGCTCGGCCAACCAAGCCACGTAGCGTTTTACGCCGGCAGCCACATCGTCAAACTCTTCCTGATAGCCCGCATCGCGCAGGGCGGAAATGTCGGCCTGGGTAAAGCTCTGGTATTTGCCTTTGAGCGCATCCGGAAAATCGCGGTACACAATCAAACCCTGCGCCACCAATTCTTCCAAAGCCAATTCCGGCAAGCCCTCGGCCGCGCGGCAGGCGTTGACGGTGGCGGTGGCCAAATCGTTAAACGGCTGGCTGCGGCCGGTGCCGCAGTTGAAAATGCCTGTTTTTTCGGGGCGGTCGAAGAAAAACAGATTCACCTTCACCACGTCTTCCACGCTGATGAAATCGCGGCTCTGCTCGCCGTTGCCGTAGCCGTCGTAGGCACCGAACAGGGTGACCCGGCCGTGCTCGCGGTATTCGTGAAAATGGTGGAAGGCCACCGAAGCCATGCGGCCTTTGTGCTGCTCGTGGCGGCCGTAAACATTGAAATAGCGCAGCCCCACCACCTGCTCGCCCAAGCCCTGCTCCATGCGGCGGCGCAGAATCTGGTCGAACAGAAATTTGGAATAGCCGTACACATTCAAAGGCGCTTCCAGCTCGCGCTCCTCGCGGAACACCTGCCCTTTGCCGTACACTGCGGCCGAAGAAGCGTAAATCAGGCGGATGCGCTCGTCCTGACACCAATCCAAAAGATCCAGTGTGTATTGGTAGTTGTTGTCCATCATATACACGCCGTCGTGGCACATGGTGTCGGAACAGGCGCCTTGGTGGAACACCGCCTCGATGTCGTCGCCGCTGAATTTGTGGGCGCGCACCATGCGGATGAATTCGTGTTTGTCGAGATAATGGGCGATGTCGGCCTGCACCAGATTGCGGAATTTATCGGCCCGGCTGAAATTGTCCACCGCCACAATGTCGCGGATGCCGCGCTCGTTCAGCGCACGCACGATATTACTGCCGATAAAGCCGGCCGCGCCGGTTACGATAATGGTCATCAGGATTCTCCCGAAACAGATAAAAACAGGCTGTCAGCTAGCCTCAACCGTGCCCCTAAAAAAGCATACAGGCTACCTGAAAGCCGCATTATAGCCGCAAAACCGCCGCCACCGCCCTCAGCAGATCTTGATATTTCGCCGCCGCGAACCATATTGGCTGCTGATTCCGATACCATCCGAAAGCCATTCATGAACACACCCGCTCCCGCCCACACTGCCGACTGCCGCACCCGCTTTATTTTCGACGACATGCCCGTGCGCGGCCTGCACATCCGGCTGCAAGAGGTCTGGCAGCACATCGTGGCGCGCAAACACTATCCCGATGCCATCCGCAACGCCTTGGGCGAACTGCTGGCCGCCGCCGCTCTGCTCTCCAGCAACCTCAAACTCGAAGGCACTCTGATTCTGCAGGTACAGGGGCGCGGCGACCTGAAAATGCTGGTGGCCGAAGCCAACTCCGGCCGCACCTGCCGCGCCACCGCGCGCTGGAACGAACAGGCCGACCTCAGCGGCCAGCGCAGCCTCACCGACCTGCTCGGCGGCGACGGCATTTTCGCCATCACCCTCCAGCCCGACGACGGCGAACAGTGGCAGGGCATCGTGCCGCTGGAAGGCGACAGCATCGCCGATATGCTCACCGGCTATATGCAGCGCTCCGAGCAGCTCGCAACCCATATTTCGCTGGCCGCTTCCCCCTCCCATGTGGGCGGCCTGCTGCTGCAGCGCCTGCCCGAAGAAAATCTGACAGAAGACGCTTGGGCGCACGTGACCGCCCTGGCCGACACCGTGAACGCCGCCGAACTCACCGATCTCGACGCCCCCCACCTGCTCTACCGCCTGTTCCACGAAACCCCGCCGCTCGTGTTTCCGCCGGAAAACATCGAATTCGCCTGCACCTGCTCGCGCGGCAAGGTAAGCGATATGCTGCTTTTGCTGGGCGGTCAGGAAGTCGGCAGCGTGGTGGCCGAGCAAGGCAGCGTGGGCATAGACTGCGATTTTTGCGGCGAGCAGTATGTGTTTGACGAAACCGACGTCAACGCCTTGTTCGGCAGCGATGTGGTGGCCGCCGCCAAAGCCGCCCTACCTCTGCAATAAAGCGCGCGGCAGCCAAGGGTCAACACAAAACAGGCTACCTGAAACCTGCGTCAAGCAGTGTTTCAGGTAGCCTGTTGTATGGGGCGGCCCGGAATCGGAAACCTTTGCTCCCACTTGCCTCTCTGTTGCCTACATCTCGGCGTAATTGGGGCCGCCGCTGCCTTCGGGGCAGGTCCAAGTGATGTTTTGGGTGGGGTCTTTGATGTCGCAGGTTTTGCAGTGTACGCAGTTTTGCGCGTTGATCTGCAAGCGCGGGCCGCTTTCTTCTTCCACGATTTCATACACCCCGGCCGGACAATAGCGGGTTTCCGGGCTGGCGTAGGTTTTCAGATTGGTTTCGATGGCCACTTCGGGGCGGGTCAGCTTCAAGTGGGCCGGTTGGTTTTCCTCGTGGTTGGTGGCCGACAGGAACACGCTGCTGAGGCGGTCGAAAGACACTTTGCCGTCCGGTTTCGGGTAGGCGATCGGCTGGCATTGGGCGGCCGGCTTCAGGCTGGCGTGATCGGTGCCGTGGTGCTTCAGGGTCCACGGCGCATTGCCTTTAAACAGATAGGTGTCGATGGCGCCGTAAATCATGGCCGGCCACAAGCCCCATTTGAAGGCTGGGCGGATATTGCGCGCGCGGTGCAACTCATCGTGCAGCCAGGAATTTTGGAACAAGGCGGTGTAGGCAGCGGCTTCTTTGCCGGAAGTTTCCGCTTCTTCCACTTCGTCCAACACGCCGAACACGGCTTCGGCGGCCAACATGCCGGATTTGATTGCGGCGTGGGAACCTTTGATGCGCGGCACATTCAGGAAGCCGGCGGCATCGCCCACCAATACGCCGCCGGGGAAGGTGAGTTTGGGCAGCGACTGCAGGCCGCCTTCCACCAAAGCGCGTGCGCCGTAGGCAATGCGGCGGCCGCCTTCGAAAATCGGGCGGATATCGGGGTGGGTTTTGAAGCGTTGGAATTCTTCAAACGGCGACAGGTAGGGGTTTTGGTAGTCGAGGCCCACCACGAAGCCGACCGCCACTTTGTTGTCGTCCAAGTGGTAGAGAAAGGAGCCGCCGTAGGTGTGGTTGTCCATCGGCCAGCCGGCGGTGTGGGTGACGGTGCCCGGTTTGGATTGGGCGGGATCGACTTCCCACAATTCTTTAATGCCGATGCCGTAAGTTTGCGGCTGGCTGTCTTTGTCGAGGGCGAACTGTTTGATGAGCTGTTTGCTCAGCGAGCCGCGGCAGCCTTCGGCAAACACGGTTTGGCGGCCCCACAGCTCCATGCCGGGGGCGTAGTCGGCCGTGGGTTCACCGTCTTTGCCGATGCCCATATCACCGGTGGCGATGCCTTTCACGCTGCCGTCTGAATGGTAGAGTACTTCGGCGGCGGCGAAGCCGGGGTAGATTTCCACGCCCAAGCCTTCGGCCTGCTCGGCCAGCCAGCGGCACAGCATGCCCAGGCTGATGATGTAGTTGCCGTGGTTTTGAAAATTCGGCGGGGTGGGCATTTGGCGCGAGCCAGTTTCGCTCAGAATCAGGAAGCGGTCTTCGGTAACCGGGCGGGTAAGCGGGGCGCCGAGCTCCTGCCAGTTGGGAATCAGTTCGGTGAGCGATTTGGGGTCGATCACCGCACCGGACAAAACGTGTGCGCCCACTTCGGAGCCTTTTTCCACCACACACACGCTGATTTCCCGTCCGGCCGCTTCGGCCAGTTGTTTCAATTTGATGGCGGTAGACAAACCGGCCGGGCCGGCACCGACAATCACCACATCGTACTGCATGCTGTCGCGTTCGATGGTTTCGGTCATGGTTTTCTTCCTTAAAGGTTTTTATTCTGATGGGCTACCTGAAAGTAGTTTCGCGGATTGTAGCGCAGCTTGAGAGCCTGTTCAAAATCTCCATTCCGGCGTGCTTCCGCTTCGCTATCCGGCCGAAAGCCGCGCCTGCAGCATGGTCAAACTTACCCGTGTCCAATCTGGCGCGTATTTCCATCCGATAGACAGGAGTTGGGTCTCGAAAAATACCGGCGCAAGAAGATGATGGACAGGATCTGGGCGCATACGGCCAAAAAAACGGAATCGATTATAGCATCAGGTTCCGCAGAAAAAAACTGAATTTTGCAATGCAGAATAATCCGACCGAGTCTTTAGTGCTGGTCCCCAGACGGGAACAACAGAAACCCTTGCGCCTGGGCCTGCGGCCAGTGGGCGCGGTCGATGGTGTACACATTCACGCTGCTCATCGGCGCGCCGCACACTTCCGGATACACCTCGGCATACACGTGGTCTTTGCGGGCGGCATACACTGGAATCCCACCCAGCATCGGCTGCATGGCGTCGAGACCGATGCCCTCGCCTTCGCATTGGCGGGCGCCGTCGCTGCGGTACACCTCAACGGTGTCGCCGGCCGCCTGACAGCCCGCCAAAGCGGCCACCAAAACCCAAACAGCCCATATACGCAACGCTTTCATCATGCCCTCCTGCTGGTCCAATCGGTCGGCCCAGTTTACCCGCTTGTCCGGCGCTGTCCAAGCGGACCGCCAAGCAACAGGCTGAGACCCTCGCAAAACTGCCAGCTGTGGATGCCGTTCAAGGCGCAGCAGCGCAGCGAGCGTGAACGCCGGGTATTCCTGTGGGAAAGCCTATTCGATAGATGGGCAAGCAGGTTAGCCGCCCCCCCAGGGCATCAACACACAACGCAGCAATGCACCGCAGATGGGGGTTGCAAAGGTATCAGGCTACCTGAAACCCGCTGCCGGATGGCGGGGTTTCAGGTAGCCTGTTCTCGGTTTGCGGCCGTTGGCCCGCAGTCAGCCAGCCGGGCCGAAGGGCGTCATCAGCTGTGCGCCCAGCGTTGTTGCAATCGGCGCGTGGCGCTGTCGAGCAGCCAGCCGAGCAGGCCGATGAGCAGGATGGCCGCCATCAGTTCGGCATAGGCCAGGCGGTCGCGGGTGTCGAGAATAAAGTAGCCCAAGCCTTCGTTGACGCCGAGCATTTCGCAGGGCACCAGCACAATCCACACCACGCCGATGGCCAGACGCAGGCCGGTGAGGATGTGGCCGAACACGGCGGGCAGCATGATGCGCCACAGCATTTCGCTGCGGGTGGCGGAAAGCGAGGCGCCGAACATCAGCCATTGCGGGCTGATGGCCTTCACGCCGACAGCGGTATTGAGCAAAATGGGCCATACGGCGGCAAAGGCGAGCAGAAAATAAATCGGGGCGTCGCCGATGCCGAACAGCATCACCACCACCGGCATCCAAGACAGCGGCGAGATCATGCGCAAAAACTGAAAAGCGGTGCCGCTGAGTTTTTCCGCCCACGCCGACTGACCCACCAGCAAACCAAGCGGAATGCCGATGGCCAAGGCCCACAACAGGCCGACGGCCACCCGTTTCAAGCTGGCGAGCACATGGGCGTGCAACTGACCGCCGAGCAGCAGGTCGAGCAGGCTTTGCATGGCGGGCAAAGGGGCAAGCAGATTGGCCAAGGGCAGTTGGCGCGCCAAGAGGCTGCTGCCGGCCTGCCACAACAGCAGCAGAATCAGCAGGCCGAGCAGGCTGAGGGCGGTATTTTTCAGGGCGGGCATGGTGTTCCTTATCAAGGTAACGGAAAGGGTTTCAGGTAGCCTAAGACCTGTGCCGGGCAAACGGCCGCTAAACGGCAATGACTTCCTGCCGCGTCCAGCCGCTGAGGCCGAAACGTTCGCGGTGGCCGCCGCGTTCGATGGCGCTGCGCACGAAGCGGTCGTCCACCAAATCGCGGGTGGCGAAGGCGGGGTCCAGCGTATCAAGGAAACGGTTGACGCCGGCGATATGGGTTTGTTTCAGCATTGCCACCAAGGCTTCGGTATAAGAGGGAAAGGGATAGGGCTGAAAATCGATGCGTTTTTGCGCCCATTCGGGGTGGCGGATGATGCCTTGTTCGCGGTAACGCGCCCAAGCGGCATCGGCAGGCGCCAACACTTGCTGTAAAACCGCCGCTTCGTGCGGGGTATAGCGGTGGGGGCCGCTTTTGGCCAGCAAGGCGGCGGTTTCACTGCGGTGTTCGGCGGCAAAAGCCTGCGCCTCCACCAAAGCGTTCACCACACCCTGCACCCATTGCGGCCGGGTTTGGATGTCGCGCTCCTGCATCAAGGTGACGCAGCAGGCATGATCGCGCCAAACGTCGCCGGAAAAACGCAGCACCCGCCCCACGCCTTTGGTTTCGGCAGCGGCGTTGAAGGGCTCGGCCACAATAAAACCGGCCACGGTGCCGGCGGCCAGCGCAGCCACCATATCGGCCGGCGCCATCACCGCCAGCCGTACTTCGCCGGGCTGCGGCGTGCGTTCCACCACTTGCAAACCTTCGGCGCGCAGCAATTGCTGCAACACCACATTGTGAATCGAATACCAAAACGGTATGGCAACCGTACGGCCAGACAAATCGGCAATGCGGCGGACATCGGGCGCCACCGTAAGTGCCGAACCGGCCATGTGGTTCCACATCACCACTTTGATCGGCGAACCGCTGCCGTAGCGCGCCCAAATGCTCATCGGCGAGAGCAGGTGGATAAGGTTGACCTGCCCGCTGAGAAAGGCCTCCACCAGCGAGGCCCAGCTGCGGAACAGCACAGGCTTGGCCACCTGAATGCCCTGCTCGGCAAACAGCCCGCGGGCATGGGCCACCAAGAGCGGCGTGGCATCGGTAATCGGCAGGTAGCCGATGGTGAGCGGGGCATCGGGCTGTTGCTCGGCGCGGCGTCCGCAGGCCTGCAGCAGGGGCAGGCTGCCGGCGGTGCTGAACAGGGCGGCCAGTTTGAGAAAATCACGGCGCGAAGTCATGAGACATCCTTGAAAGGCAATGGGCTACCTGAACGCCCGCCATCGGCGTATTCGGTTTCAGGTAGCCTGTTTCGGTATGAAGGAAACGGCGGGCAATACGCAAAGCTCGGTTGTGGTCGGGGTAAGCGGTTTGGCCTGGCACGCCCTAAATCACAAACTCCACACTCTCCATCTGGCGGCTGTCACTGCGGGCATCGTGCAGCGCCTGCAGAATCTGTACCCGCTCGGCATTCATCTGCAACAACGATTCATGGCGCGGGTGGGGCAGACTCAGCCGCCATTCGCCGATGCGGCGGCCGGGGCGTTTGCCGATTAAAACCGCACGGTCGGCCACCATCAGGGCTTCATCAATGTCATGGGTCACCATCACGGCCGAGGCGCGGTGGCGGCTGACCAGCTCGCGCAGCAAGGCCTGCATTTCGCTGCGGGTAACCGCATCGAGGGCGGAAAACGGTTCGTCCAGCAGCCAGATGTCCGGCCGTCTCGCCAAAATGCGCGCCAAAGAAACGCGCTGCGCCATGCCGCCGGAAAGCTCGCCGGGAAACTGCTGGGCCGCATGACTAAGGCCCACCTCCGCCAAAGCCTGTGCCACCCGTTCCCGGCGCTCGTCGCGGCTCAACTTGGGTTGGCCGGCAAAATCGAGGCCGAAGGCGGTGTTGTCGGCCACGTTCAGCCAAGGCAGCAACACGGCCTGCTGGAAAACAAAACCCAAGCGCGGATGCGGGCGGGTCAGCAATTCGCCGAACAGGCGCACTTCGCCGGCCTGCGGCTTGGCCAAACCGGCCAATACCCGCAGCAAGGAAGATTTGCCCACTCCGCTGGGGCCCATCAGGCCGACCAGTTCGCCGGCGGCCACGTCGAGCGAAAAGTCCTGCAACACGGTGTGCAGGCTGCCGTTTTGCGGGTAGGCTAAGGTGATGTGGCGGGCGGAAAGCAGGCTCATAAGCGGATAAAGACGGCGGATGGGAAAGGCGCTACTGTAGAGAATACGGGCGCAAAACAGAAAGAATCTTTCACGCTATCTAAAGAAATTCCGGCTATATGACGGCAGCAGGTTGGCAAACCGGCCGGGGCTTTGCAAAACGTCTAGATATGGATGCAGTCCAAGGCGTAGCCGCGCAGCAAGCGTGAACGCCGGGCATTCCTGTGGGACAGACCTATCAGATAGATGGACAAGCGGGTGAGCCGCCCCCAGGGCATCAACCCACAACGCAGAGAGGTGCCGCAGATGGGGGATACAAAACAGCAGGCTACCTGAAACCGATTTCTATCGGTTTCAGGTAGCCTGCTGTTTGGCTTGACCCTGTTGCCCCCACATCGGGACGTGGCCGCGACAATGGGAGAAACTAAAATCTTAAGGTATGTTTTCAGAGAGATCGCCATCCGGCAGCCCATCCTGCCGGATGGCCTCCGGCGGCCGGTGACGCACGTCGATGCCGCGCACCAGATACACCACATGCTCGGCAATGTTTTTGGCGTGGTCGCCGATGCGCTCGATGCGTTTGTTCATCATCGTCACATCCAGCAAGATGCCGGTTTGGCCCGGCTCTTCCATCATATGGCTGAGCAGCAGGCGGAATTGGCGGCGGTAGGCGGCATCCAAATGCCGGTCGGCCGCATTCAAATCTGGCAGGGCGCCGGCATCCAAACGGGCAAATGCGTCTAAACCGCGGCGGATCATGCTGGCAGTCATACCGGCCAAACGGTGGGTATCGTACAGTTCGCCAACCGCAATCCGGTTTTCCGCCAACAGCGGATGCGCCATACGGGCGATTTTTTTCAACTCGTCGCCCATCCGCTCCAGATCCACAATAATACGGCTCACCGCCAGCACCAAGCGCAAATCGCCGGCAGCCGGTTGGCGGCGGGCAATGATGGTTTGACAATGGTCGTCAATCGCCACTTCCAGAGCATTAATGGCATGATCGCCCTCGATCACCGCGGACAAGCCGTCGGCCGAGCCCGTGGAGAAGGCGGCCAGCACCACCTGCAGTTGCTGCTCGACCAAGCTGCCCATGCGCATCACTTCGCTGCGTACGGTTTCCAGTTCTTGATGGAAGTGAGAAGAAATATGTTCTGCCATGCCGGTTTCCTGTTGTCTGTGGGTTGGGGCATGATAGGGCGTTTTGATGACGTCTTTTTGACAAGCGGCAACCTTCCCCCATCCGCTGCGCATTTCTGCCGGCAGCGTTTATGGCTGAGAACTGATCGCTATCGCCCATCCGCTTGCCTGATATCTGTTGATATCTGTTGCGCCTTCTCGGAAAAGGGCTTGCGGCCGTGCTGGCCAAGGCAGGCACAGGCGGAGAGGTTGAAAGGCCTGGAGCGGCATGAAAAAAACCTGCCCGAAGGCAGGTTTGGCAAAATGAGGGCTGCTTAGTCTTTTTTACGGCTCGGCAGCTTTTCTTTGATGCGGGCGGCTTTGCCGGTCAGGCCGCGCAAGTAGTACAGCTTGGCGCGACGCACGTCACCGCGGCGTTTCACTTCGATTTTTTCCACATTGGGCGAATACAGTTGGAAAGTACGCTCTACGCCTTCGCCGCTGGAAATTTTACGCACGATGAAGCTGCTGTTCAGACCACGGTTGCGGCGGGCGATCACCACGCCTTCGTAAGCCTGCAGACGGGTGCGGCTGCCCTCGGTTACGCGCACAGACACCACCACGGTATCACCGGGTGCAAACTCAGGGATGGCTTTGTTCAGACGGGCAATTTCTTCTTGCTCGAGTTGTTGGATCAAATTCATGATGTTTCCTTAAGTTATGATGGGATATCTCGTTCCTCCTGCCGGATTTTGTGCAGGAGCCTAGATTCCTCTGGGGTTAAATCACGCGCGGCCAGCAAATCCGGCCGTCGCGCTAAGGTGCGGCGCAGCGCTTGTTCCAAACGCCACGCGGCAATCAGGCCGTGGTTGCCGCTGCGCAAAACAGCCGGCACCGCCATGCCTTGAAACTCAACCGGACGGGTATAGTGCGGACAATCCAGCAAGCCGTCGGCAAACGAATCCTGTTCGGCCGAAGCCATGTCGCCCAACACGCCCGGCACCAGGCGCAACACGGCATCCATCAGCATCATGGCCGGCAGTTCGCCGCCGGACACCACAAAATCGCCGATGCAGATTTCTTCGTCCACCGACTGCTGCAACAAGCGTTCGTCTACGCCTTCGTAGCGGCCGCACAGCAAAATCAGGCTACCTGAAGCGGCCAGCTGCTGCACCTTGCGGTGGGTCAAGGGCACGCCCTGCGGGCTCAGATACACCACTTTGCCGGCTTGTTTCGCCTGAGCCGCCCGTATGGCGGCATCCAGCGGCTCGGCCATCATGATCATGCCGGGACCGCCGCCGAAAGGCCGGTCGTCGATATAGCCGAGCTTGTTGTCGGCAAACTGGCGCGGGTTGATGCTGTCAAACCGCCACAAGCCCTGCTTGAGTGCACGCCCGGTAACGCCGTAATCGGTAATGCTGCGGAACATTTCCGGAAACAGAGTGATGGCTTGGATGTGCATCAGTAATCCGTACCCCAATCCGCCACAATGCAGCGGGCTTCGGCATCCACCGTATCGATGTAGTGGGATACAAACGGAATCAGCTTGCGGCCGTAAGCACCGTCCACCACCAGCACGTCGTGCGCGCCGGTTTCCATTAAATTGCTCACCGAACCGAGCAGCTCGCCATCACGGTTGCGTACCGTCATGCCGACCAAATCGGTCCAGTAATATTCGCCCTCTTCCGCAGGAGCGAATTCGTGGCGGCCCACCTCGATGGTGTAGCCGCGCAACAATTGGGCGGCATCCCGATCATCGATTTCCTGCAGTTTCACCTGCAGTTCGTCGCCGACCGCTTTGCCTGCCTCCAGGGTATAGCTACGGACATCGCCGTCTTTGCGCAAACGCCAAACCGGGTAATCCAACAGGCTGTCGGTGTATTCGGTGCTGACGGCGGCTTTCAGCCAGCCTTTGACTCCGAATGCACCTTTGACATAGCCCATGGCTACCCATTGATTATCGGCACTGCTCATTGAAGGCTACCTGAAAATTAAGCGGCCGCTTTCTGTTCTTTTACCAGCTTGGCAACGGCATCGCTCAATTGCGCGCCTTGGCCGACCCAGTGGTTCAGGCGCTCGGCGTTCAGGCGTACACGCTCTTGTTTTTCATTGGCAACGGGGTTGTAAAAACCCACACGCTCAATAAAACGGCCGTCGCGACGGCTGCGGGAATCGGTTACCACGATGTTGTAGAAAGGACGGTGCTTGGAACCGCCGCGAGCCAAACGAATTACTACCATGACTATTCCTTCGGAAAAAATCGGTCAATAAGAAAACCGCGAATTTTAGGGCAATTTATGACGGCAAGGCAAGCATTTATTCGCCGCACCCGTCAATACGCCACCTTATCAGTTGTATTTCAGGCCATCTGAACCGGTTGTCTGCCGCATCAGGCAAAACGCACCCCGCCGAAATTTACGCCCACACCAGCAAGGCATGGTTGCGCTTGCCGCGCTTCACAATGGTGTAGCGGTCGAAACGCTTGTGCGCTTCGGTAATCATGCAGGCGTCGTCGGGGCGCTCGGCAGCGTGATCAGGATTGTTGGCCGCCGCCGTTTCGCCGTTGAGCAAGACCGCTTTGTTTTTCACAAACTCACGCGCTTCTTTGTTGGACTTAGCCAAACCGCTCAATACCAGCGCTTCCACCACATTCAGGCTACCTGAAACCTCGAAAGCCGGCAGGCCGTCCAAGGCCAGTTGGGCATAATCGTTTTCGGTGAGGCCGCTTTCGTCGCCGGAAAACAGGCTCTCGGTAATGCGTTGCGCCGCTTCCAAGGCGGCTTCGCCGTGGATCAGGCGCGTCATTTCCTCGGCCAAAATCCGCTGCGCTTCGGGCTTGCTGCCGCTGGCGCGGTCTCGGGCTTCAATGGCGTCGATGTCCTCAACACTGAGGAAAGTAAAGTACTTGAGGAATTTATAAACGTCGGCATCGGCCACTTTGAGCCAGAATTGGTAAAACTGATAGGGCGAAGTTTTCTTGGCATCCAACCACACCGCGCCGCCTTCGGTTTTGCCGAATTTGGTGCCGTCAGCCTTGCTCACCAGCGGCAGGGTCAGACCGAACACGTTTTGCTGGTGCAGACGGCGGGTGAGGTCGGTGCCCCAAGTGATGTTGCCCCATTGGTCGGAGCCGCCGATCTGCAACATCACGCCGTGGCGGCGGTGCAGCTCGGCAAAATCGTAGCCCTGCAGCAGGGCGTAGGCGAATTCGGTGAAGGAAATGCCCACGTCGTCGCGCTCAATGCGCTGCTTTACCGATTCTTTCGCCAGCATGGCGTTGACGGAGAAATGCTTGCCGATGTCGCGCAGGAAGTCCAAACAGTTCATTTGGGCAAACCAGTCGGCATTATTGGCCATGATGGCGGCATGGTCGCCTTCAAAGACCAGGAAAGGCTTGAGCTGGTTTTTGATGCTCTCCACCCAGCCTTGTACGGTTTCCGCACTGTTGAGGCTGCGTTCCACCGCTTTAAAACTCGGATCGCCGATCATGCCGGTGGCGCCGCCGACCAAGGCCACGGGTTGGTGGCCGGCCTGCTGGAAACGGCGCAGGGCCAGCACCGGCAACAGATGGCCGATGTGCAGGCTATCGGCCGTCGGGTCGAAACCGCAGTAGAGCGCAATCTTTTTTTCGTCCAACAGCGCAGACAGGGCGTCGATATCGGTGGTCTGCGCAATCAGGCCGCGGGCCTGCAGGTCTTGAAGTAAGGCATTCATAAGCTTCTCGGTAATATGGCAATAAACATCTGGGGCTTTTGCAAAGGTCTCAGGCTTTTCAGGTAGCCTGCAGGCTACCTGAAAAACGGCGCCCAAGCGCTTAGCGGCGTTTGCTCAAGCGCACACGGTTGTTGTGCACACGCCGGCTCACCGACGACAAGGCGCGGTTGGCGGCTTTGGCGGTTTTGCCCGCCCAGCGGTAATAAGTTTTCGGCGTCGGCACTTCGGGCGAAACCAGCATCGCCTGCCCCGCATGCATGCAAAAGCTGGCCCACGACATGGTAAGCTGTTGGGCAGCCAGGTATTTTTCCCAATACATGCGCTGGTATTCCTGCGCGGTTTCCACCGACCAAAACGGCTGGCTGAACAGCATCAGACGCCGCGCAATCACCACCGGCGACTCGGTGAGAATGCCCAGCTGCTGCTGCCAAAGCTTCTGAAGTTCTTGATAAATCATATTGTGTGTCTTTATGGATTGTGTGTTTTTAATGAATCGTGGCATGCCAAATCGACCGCCATTCCCGCAGAGCCAAAACGCATCACCTGGCGGATAACAAAAAAGACTTGGCAGCGGCCAAGTCTTTTTTATGTCTGGTCGGAATGAGAGGATTCGAACCTCCGACCCCTTCGTCCCGAACGAAGTGCGCTACCAGACTGCGCTACATTCCGAAAGGCGGCAATTATATTGAGCCAATCGGTGTTTGGCAAGCGAATTTTTCAGCTGCTGTTTTCAAACCGCCGCTTTAGCCGCCGCCACCTTGCGCGCCAGCCACAGGGCCGCCACGGCACCCGAGATATCGGCCAGCGCATCGCGCCAATCGCCGGCGCGCGTTTGGGTCAACGCGCCCTGCGCCCATTCGCTGCCCGCAGCCAAGGCCAGCGCCAGCACCAACAAAGCCGCAAACGGTATCGCCCGTCGCTCTTGCATGAACACCTTGGCCAATAACCAAAACTGCCCGAAAAACAGGCCGAAATGCGCCACCTTATCGAAATGGGGAATCGGCGGTGCGCCACCGTCGGTTTCGCGGAAAATCAAACCGTACACCCCGGCGGCAAACCACAAGACCGCCAACAACAACCAACGGTTCACGCCCCCTCCTCCGCCAGCCACTGCCGGCACTGCTCCGCCAGACGCAGAAACTTACCGCCCCGCGCCGCAAACACCGCCTGCCATTCGGCCACCTCGACCGCAGTCGGCGCCTCATCCAAACTGCACTCGTGCAGCCAAAAATCCAAAGTCTCCGCCGCCGCACCTGGCGCTTCGTTGCGAAAATAATCCGTCAATTCCGACATCTTCAGGCTACCTGAAAGCAAAACCGTGCATTTTACTGCGCTTTCAGGTAGCCCGCCACGCCGCCGAACCCGCCTGCCGCTTTCCGCTATAATGCCCGCCTTTGCCGCCCGTTCCGCCACCCCATGCTCACCGAAACCGAAAAAGACGCCATCCGCCGCCACTACCAGACCATCGCCGAAAACCTGCCCCATTTCCGCCCGCGCCAGGCACAGCGCGAAATGCTGGCCGCCGTGGCCAACGCCTTCTCGCGCAGCCAAAACCGTCAGGAAGGCGAAGACGCCCCGCGGCGCGAAGGCGAAAGCATTGCTGTCATCGAAGGCCCCACCGGCGTGGGCAAAAGCCTGGCCTACCTGTTGGCCGGCGGCATCATGGCGCAGACGCGCGGCAAAAAACTGGTGGTTTCCAGCGCCACCGTGGCCCTGCAGGAGCAGCTGGTGGGGCGCGACCTGCCCTTTGTGGTGGAAAAAAGCGGCCTGGCGCTGACGTTTGCGCTGGCCAAAGGCCGCGGCCGCTACCTCTGCCCCTACAAGCTCTACCAGCTCACCCAAAACCACGCCCAGCAAAACCTGCTCGGCTTCGAATCCCCCGCCGTACTGTGGGACAGCAAACCCAAACCCGAGGAGCTGCAACTGCTGCACCGGCTGGCCGACGACTTCGCCGCGCGCCGCTTCGACGGCGACCGCGACACCTGGCCGGAAAAAATCGACGACGCCCTGTGGGCCAAAGTCAACAACGACAATTACGGCTGCCTCAAAGCCGCCTGCCCCAACCGCCCCGAATGTCCGTTTTACCTCGCGCGCGACCTGCTGGAAAACGTGGACGTCATCGTGGCCAACCACGACCTGCTGATGGTGGACATCGGCATGGGCGGCGGCGTGATTCTGCCCGCGCCCGAACACAGCTTCTACTGCATCGACGAAGCCCACCACCTGCCCAAAAAAGCGCTCAACCAGTTCGCCGCCGAACACTCTTGGAACCAAGCGGTTTGGGCCTTGGAAAAACTGCCCGCCGTTACCGACAAAATCGCTACCCTTACCGACAAAGCCGAGCTGGCCAATCTGGCCGACGAAGCCGCCGCCGCCCTCTTGGAAAGCCTGCACGAATGGCAGTTCCACCTCTCCGGCGAACCCGAACTGCGCCCGTCGGAAAACAACGAATCCGTGTGGCTGTGGCAGGACGGACGCATTCCCGAATCCTTGGCGCTGCTCGTTGCCAACACCGCCACCGCCGCCCGCAGCCTCTACAAACACGCCAACGGCCTCAACGACGCCCTGGCCGCCGCCCGCCGCGACAAAGACCAAGACGGCGCGCAAATCGACCGCCTCAGCAGCGAATTCGGCATCTTCCGCGCCCGCATCGAGCAAATCAGCGCCACCTGGGATTTGCTGGCCACCGTACCCGCCGAAGGCGAAGAGCCGCTGGCCAAGTGGATCACCCGCCGCCTCGACGACAAAAACGACTACTTCTTCCACGCCAGCCCCATCAGCAGCGCCTCCTATCTGGCCAACCACCTGTGGCGGCGCGCCGCCGGTGCCCTGCTCACCTCCGCCACCCTGCAGTCGCTGGGCAATTTCGACCATTTACTGCGCCAAACCGGCCTCGTCTGGCTACCTGAAACCACCACCCTCGCCCTCAACAGCCCGTTCAACTTCCTCAGCCAGGGCGAACTCTACATCCCGGCCGTGGCCGCCAGCCCCAAAGACGCCGCCGCCCACACCCAAGCCGTGGCCGAATGGCTGCCCAAACTGATCAACCCCGAAGAAGCCATCGGCACCCTGGTGCTGTTTTCCTCGCGCAAACAAATGCAGGATGTGGCCCACAGGCTACCTGAAAGCCTGCTGCCCCTGCTGCTGGTGCAGGGCGACCTGCCCAAAGCCGTGCTGCTCGAGCAGCACCGCCGCGCCGTGGCCGAAGGACGCGCCAGCATTATTTTCGGCCTCGACAGCTTCGCCGAAGGCCTCGACCTGCCCGGCGACGCCTGCGTGCAGGTGATCATTGCCAAACTGCCCTTCTCCATGCCCGACCACCCCATCGAAAAAACCCGCAGCCGCTGGATCGAGCAGCGCGGCGGCAACCCCTTTATGGAGGTGACCGTGCCCGAAGCCAGCATCAAACTGATTCAGGCCGTCGGCCGCCTGATCCGCACCGAAAGCGACTACGGCCGCATCACCATCCTCGACAACCGCGTGCTCTACGCCCGCTACGGCAAACAGCTGCTCGCCTGCCTGCCGCCCTTCAAACGCATCGGCTGACTCCGGCAGCCCGCAGGCTACCTGAAACCGCTCTCCCCCTTCCCCGCAGCGATGCGGTACAATACCGCCTTTCCCACCCCACCCACAAAAGGCCCCGTGCTATGAATATTGAAAAAAACACCGTCGTCACGCTGCATTACGAAATGTTGGACGCCAACGACCAGCTGATCGACAAAACCGAAGAACCGATTGCCTACCTGCACGGCGGCTACGACGGCATTTTCCCGCTGGTAGAAGAAGCCCTGCACGGCAAAGCCGCAGGCGACAGCGTGGATGTGGTATTGCAGCCGGATGATGCCTTCGGCGAACAAGAACCCGAACTCGTGCGCGTAGAATCTTTGGATGTGTTCCCCGTCGAAGTGGAAGTGGGCATGATGTTTGAAGCCGACGACCCCGAAACCGGCGACGTCATCGTGTACCGCGTCACCGACGTGGCCGACGGCAAAGCCGTGGTGGACGGCAACCACCCCCTGGCCGGCATGAAAATCCGCTTCAAAGCCACCGTGACCGAAGTGCGCCCGGCCGAAGCCGAAGAAATCGAACACGGCCACGCACACGGTGCGCACGGCCACCATCATTAAAAAACGCCTCCTCTCCCACACCGCAAAGTATCGCGGTGCAGAACACAAAACCGCCGTTTCCGGGCTCTCCGGACGGCGGTTTAAAGCAATTGTACGAAACACACATCAAACCGCCGTCTTTTCTACCGGTTTTCCCGCTTTCAGGTAGCCTGCCGCATACGATTTGGGTATGATGCGGCGTACTTTCGGCCTTACCGAATCCCGAGGCATTCCGGGCCCGCCGTGCCGCCGCAGCTTGGCCGCGCACAACCGGTTTCCGGCCTGCCCGTTCCATCTTAAAAACCAACCATCCCCGAGGATATAGAGATGAAGCAGTCCGCCCATATCAACCGCCTGCTCGAACAAGCCCGTTCGCAAAGCTATCCCGACGCTTTCCTGCACGTGCTCGAAACCTATTATGAAAACGCCGATTTCGGCGGCCTGGCCCAATACGACGATGCCGACTTGGTGGCCGGCGCCGATTCGCACTGCCGCTTGGTGCGCATGCCGCGCAAAGCCGGTGAAGTGGCGGTGCGCGTGGTTTCGCCCGGCGTGGCCGGCAGCTTCACTCCGGAGCACACCGTAGTCGAAATTGTGGCGGACAATATGCCTTTCCTCATCGACTCGCTCTCTTTGCTGCTCAACCGCGAAGGCTTGTCGCTGGCGGCCATGGTGCACCCCATTTTCAATGTCGAGCGCGACGCCGACGGCAAAGCCGTGGCCATGCACCGCGCCAACGACAGCGACGGCGGCCAGCTCGAATCCTTGATCGTGCTGCGCCTGGCCGACACCACCACCGCCCAAGCCCAAGCGTTGGCCGAAAAAATCCGCGACCTGATCGAAGAGTTGCGCAGCGTGGTGGAGAGCGAACACAAACTGCGCGGCCAACTGCTGTTGGTCAACCAAATGGTGCTCAACGGCGGCCGCAACAGCAGCGACGCCGAAACCGTCTCCTTCCTCAGCTGGCTGGCCGACAACCACTTCCTGCTGATGGGTTTCTGCGAATACGACCTGGTCCAAGACCAAGACAACAAACTGCAGCTGCAAGCCCGCCCGGAAACCGCCTTGGGCGTATTGGCCAAACGCGGCGTGCAGCCCTACTCCACCGGTTTTGCCAGCTTGTCTGAAGACGACAAAGCCAAATGGCTGCTCGGCGACCGCCTCATCCTCAACAAATCGCAACGCCGCAGCCGCATCCACCGCAACGCCTATTACGACCTCATCGGCATTCAGAAACTGGACGAAAACGGCAAAGTGGTCGGCCAATGGCGCTTCATCGGCCTCTATACCGCCCAAGCCTATCTGGACAGCGTGTGGAACATCCCCGTGCTGCGCAACAAAGCCGATTACGCCCTGAAGCACTGCGACTTCGTGCGCGGCAGCCACAAAGAAAAAACCCTGCGCTATGTCCTGCAAACCTATCCGCGCGACGAGATGTTCGAAATCGGCAACAATGATCTCACCGAAATCGCCGCCGGCATCGTCTCCCTCACCGAACGCCCCCGCGTGCGCCTGTTTGCCCGCGTGGACGACTTCAAGCGCTATGTCTCCGCCTTGGTTTACCTGCCCAAAGAGCAGTTCAGCACCGAAATGCGCCAACGCATCGGCGATTTGCTGCAACAGGCCTTCGCCGCCACCGAAACCGAATTCGAAGTGCAACTTACCGGCGACAACCCGCTGGCCCGCGTACATTTCCTGTTCCGCACCCAAGCCGCCGACCTGCCCGAATTCGACAGCGCCGAATTGGAAAGCCGTATCAACGGCCTGGTACGCGGTTGGTACAGCGACTGGCAAAGCGCCGCCAAAAACAGCAAGCTGCCGGCCGATACCGTATCGAAATACAGCACCGCTTTCTCCGCCGGCTACCGCGAAGCCTTCACGCCCGAGGAAGCGCTGGCCGATGTCGCTTCGGCCGAACAACTGGCCGACAAAGCACTGGTGGCCCGCTTCGGCGACCAAAGCCACAACAGCAACGCGCCGTATTGGCTGAAAATGTATGTGGCCGACCGCAGCCCCAGCCTGTCCAAAACCCTGCCCATGCTGGAAAACATGGGGCTTACCGTCTATGCGGAAGAACCTTACCGCCTGAAAACCGACAACCAAAGCGTCGGCCTGAGCCACTTCTCACTCAGCCTCGCCGACGGCCTGAGCAGCGAATTCATCGAACAAGAAGACACCCGCGAGCAAGTGTTGGCCCTATTCGAAGAAGTGTGGGCCGGCCGAGTGGAAAACGACCGCTTCAACGCCCTGGTGGCCGCCACCGGCATTTCCTGGCGCAGCAGCGTACTCATCCGCGCTTTGGCCAAATTCCTCAAGCAGGCCACCCTGCCTTTCGGCCAAAACTATATCGAACAGACCCTGGCCCGCCACAGCGGCATTACCGCCAAACTGGTGGCATTGTTTGAAGCCCGGCTGCATCCGGACAATGCCGACCCGCAACGCGCCCAAGCCATCGATGCCGAGCTCGACACCCTGTTGGCCGAAGTGCCCAATCTCGATGACGACCGCATTCTCAATGCCTTCCGCACCGTGATTTTGGCCGTGCGCCGCACCAACTTCTGGCAAACCGACGAAGCAGGCTACCTGAAACAAGACATCAGCTTCAAAATCGAGTCCAAAGAAATCCCCTTCCTGCCCAAACCGTGGCCGATGTACGAAATCTGGGTGTACAGCCCGCGCGTGGAAGGCACCCACCTGCGCGGCTCCAAAGTGGCGCGCGGCGGCCTGCGCTGGTCGGATCGTTTCGAAGACTTCCGCACCGAAGTGCTGGGCTTGGTAAAAGCGCAGATGGTGAAAAACTCCGTCATCGTGCCCAACGGCTCCAAAGGCGGCTTCGTGTGCAAACAGCTGCCCAACCCGGCCGACCGCCAGGCCTATTTGGCCGAAGGCGTGGCCTGCTACAAAATCTTCATCAATGCCCTGCTCGACATCACCGACAACCGCCAGCAAGGCCGCATCGTGCCGCCGCCGCAAGTCCACCGCCGCGACGGCGACGACCCCTATCTGGTGGTGGCCGCCGACAAAGGCACGGCCACCTTCTCCGACACCGCCAACGGCATCGCCCAAGCACACGGTTTCTGGCTCGATGACGCCTTTGCCTCCGGCGGCTCGGCCGGCTACGACCACAAAGGCATGGGCATCACCGCCCGCGGCGCTTGGGAATCGGTAAAACGCCATTTCCGCCATTTGGGCAAAGACATCCAAAAAGAAGACTTCACCGTGGTCGGCATCGGCGACATGGGCGGCGACGTATTCGGCAACGGCATGCTGCTGTCGGAACACATCCGCCTGAAAGCCGCCTTCAACCACCGCCACATCTTCCTCGACCCCAATCCCGATGCGGCCAAGAGTTATGCCGAGCGCAAACGCCTGTTTGAAGCCGTGGCCGGCTGGGACCAATACAACCCCGCCCTGATTTCCCAAGGCGGCGGCGTGTACGAGCGCAGCGCCAAATCCATTTCCCTCTCACCCGAAGTGAAGGAATGGCTGGGGCTGAACGAAGACAGCATGGCGCCCAACGACCTGATCCGCGAGCTGCTGAAAGCCGAAGTCGAGCTGGTTTACAACGGCGGCATCGGCACCTACATCAAAGCCGCCTCCGAAACCCACGCCGACGCCCGCGACCGCGCCAACGACCCCGTGCGCGTGAACGGCGGCGAGATGCGCGCCAAAGTATTGGGCGAAGGCGGCAACCTCGGCGCCACCCAACTGGGCCGCATCGAATATTGGCAAAGCGGCGGCCGCTGCTGTACCGACGCCATCGACAACTCCGCCGGCGTAGATTGCTCCGACCACGAAGTCAACATCAAAATCCTGCTCGGCGAAGAAGTGCGCAACGGCCGCCTGACCCTGCTCGAGCGCGACCGCCTGCTGAAGGAAATGACCGACGACGTGGCCCGACTGGTATTGCAAAACAACTACCTGCAAACCCAAATCCTGGCCATGAACCAACTCGACCCCGCAGGCTACCTGAACGCCCACAACGACCTGATGCACTATCTGGAGCAGCATGCCGGGCTTGACCGCGCCATTGAACACCTGCCCGACGCCGAGGCCGTCAAAGCACGCGCCGCTGCCGGCCTGGGCCTGGCCAATCCCGAAGTGGCCGTGCTCCTGGCCTACAGCAAAATCCTCTGCCAAGACCAACTCTTGGACAGCGACCTGCCCGATGACGAAAACTTCCTGCCCGTGCTTACCCACTACTTCCCCGAAGCCCTGCAACAACGCTACGGCGACGGCATGAAGCAGCACTACCTGAAGCGCGAAATCATCGCCAACCAGCTGGCCAACCGCGTCATCAACCGCATGGGCATCAGCTTTGTGCAGCGTTTCAGTGAAGAAAACAACGCCTCGGCCGCCGATGTGGTCCGCGCCTACTGGATTGCCGACGCCCTCTTGGACGGCGAAGCCCGCTTCCAAGCCCTGCAGGCGCTCGACAACCGTCTGCCGGCCAACGTACAGATGCGCCTGATGGCCGACGTCGCCCGCCTGATGAACCGCGTGGCCCGCCAACTCCTGCGCAACAAACGCCCCTTCGGCGACATCGGCCAAATCATCGGGCACTACCGGGCAGGCGTGGCCGACTTCATGCAGCAGCTGCCCGAACGCGTGCGTGCCGACGAGCACCCCAGCGTAGCCGAGCGCGAAGCCGAACTGCGCGGCTACGGCGTATTCAGCGAAGAAGAGGCCGCCGTCTTGGCCCGCCTGCCCTTTGCCGAAAACGTCCTCAGCGTACTGGACTTGGCCGAAGAGAGCGGCAAACCGGTGGCCACCGTGGCCAAAGCCTACTTCATGCTCTCCGAGCGGCTGAACATGAGCTGGATTTACCGGGCCATCGCCTCCCTGCCACGCGACAACATCTGGCAAAACCAAGCCTGCCTCGCCGTGCGCGAAGATGCCCAAAACATCCACCTCACCCTGGCCCGCAGCTTCCTGAATGCCGAAAACGGCGCACAAACGGCCGAGAACATCGCCGCCGCCCGTGCCCAAATCGCCGATATGCAGCGCTACGGCCAAACCGACCTCGCCATGCTCTCCGCGCTGATGCGCAATCTGGCCCGCATCGGCCACTAAGCTGAGCGAATAAAGGCTACCTGAAACGGGGCTGCACTCCGCAGCCGGCGTTTCAGGTAGCCTTTTGTTTGGTCGGAACAACGTTTTGAGGGCTGAGACCTTTGCAAAACCCCCAGATGTGGATGCAGTTCAAAACGCAGCAGTGTAGCGAGCGTAAATGCTAGGACAGAAACCTGCGCCGCAGATAAGGGATCGGTAGAGGTCTCAGGCCACCTGAAAGCCTTTCAGGTAGCCTCAACGCAACAGCTTTTGAATACTGGCGCCCAGTTTCAATACCTTGCTCAAGGTAGCGGTGGACAGCTTCAGCATCTCGGTGGCC
Source organism: Neisseria shayeganii (assembly GCF_014054965.1). Taxonomy (NCBI): domain Bacteria; kingdom Pseudomonadati; phylum Pseudomonadota; class Betaproteobacteria; order Neisseriales; family Neisseriaceae; genus Neisseria; species Neisseria shayeganii. The sequence continues at coordinate 1,726,822 of NZ_CP059567.1, forward strand.
CAACTGGTGAGCGTACCGACAAACTCGTGGGTCTGGCGCACACGCTGCTGCACCTCGCCGCTCTCCTGCTGAAACTCCGGCGTTTCCATCAGCTGGCGCAAAAACTGCTCGGTCGGCTCGATTTCGCGGCGCATCCGTTCGGCCACAATGGTGCGGAACAAGGCCCACACATCGGTGTCGGTGGCGAAATGGTCGCGGCGGTCGCCCATGATGTGCACGGTATGCACCAGCTTCCAGCTTTGTAGCTCGCGGATGCTGTTGCTCACATTCGAGCGCGCCACGCCCAAAGTTTCCACGATTTCCTCGGCATGCATCGGCCGGCCGATGATAAACAGCAAAGCGTGGATTTGGGCAACGGTGCGGTTCACGCCCCACTGGGTGCCCATTTCTCCCCAGTGCAGCACGAATTTTTCGGTAGCGGGATTGAGTTTCATCTAGGTCGGGTGTTCATAAACAATCAGGTGCGCCACTTTAAATAGGCACTGTTATTTCTGTCAATACTGAAACAATACCGGCTTTGCCCGGCAAAAAAAAGGTGCGGCCTTAGCCACACCAAAACACACACACATCAAGAGGAAACTGTTTCATCAACGCTGATTGTTTTTGCTGTCTTCATCTACGCGGCGTTTCACCCAAAAGAATAAGAAGATGGCAATCACCACAATCGCGGCGATGGTAATAAAAGAGGCAATGCCTACCGAAGAACTGAATAATTCTGAAAAAACTTGCATGGATTTGGGTTCCGAGTATTTCTGAATATTGGAATTTTTATCTGGAGCCGATTATAACCAAGCCGGCAAAAACCACTTTGACGGAAATCAATGAATGCGCGAATTGTGCCAATTGGCTGCCCCATTCGGGCAAACGCCACAGTTTCCGCCGCAGGCATGCTAGAATTTGCCCGTTTTTGCCCGTTAATTCAGGCAGAAACCCGACACCTTTCGGCAAAGGCGGGCACGTATCTCTGAAAACCGCTGCTTTGCCGCACAAACATCAACCGGAAAACTGGGAAAACGGATGATCAAATTCGGATTAGGACGCAAAGCCGAAAAACAGACGCCGGCAAGCCTGCCGGATGCCGATGCCTATTACCGCCGCGCACAAGCCTACCTGGCTGCCGAAGAAACCGAAGCGCAGGGCATGGCCGATTTGCAGCAGGCCGCGGAATGGGGCATGGCCGAGGCCCAATACGAATTGGGTGAAAACCTGCGCCACGGCCGCCACACGGCACAGAATCATGCCGAAGCACTGTATTGGCTGGAACAGTCCGCCGCTTCAGGCTACCTGAACGCCGCCTACAGCCTGGCCATGATGCAGGCCAACGGTGAAGGCATGCAGCAAGACGTGCTGGCCGCCAGCCAGGTGATGCAGCATCTGGCCGCACAAAAGTTTCCGCCCGCCCTCATCTGGCTGATGGAAAACGCCGCCGCCCATGGCCAGCACCAGCAGGCTTTCGCCTGGGCCTCCCGCGCCGCCGCTTTGGGCGAAGCACAAGCCCAATACCACATGGCCTACGCCCTGCTCAACGGCCTGGGCACCAAAGCCGATGTGCGCCAAGGCGTGGCCTGGCTCAAACAGGCGGCCGAACACGACTACGGCGATGCCCAATGGCAGCTAGCACGTTTGTATGAAACCGGCCGCTTCGGCGGCATGGACAAAGCCAAAGCCCTGCATTGGTATGAGCGCGTGGCCGCCAAAGGCGTGGTGGCCGCCCAATCCAAAGCCGGCAGCATGCGGCTCAACGGCATCGGCTGCGCCGCCGACCCCGAACAGGCTATTCCTTGGATCATCCAAGCAGCCAACGCCAACGATGCCGAAGCCCTCAACCTGCTGGCCAAACAGCTGCTCACCGGCCAGGGCATCCGTCAGGATTTCGACGCCGCCATCCGCTGCCTCGAACAAGCCGTGCGCTTGGGCAATGCCGACGCCATGTATCAAATGGGCGACGTTTACCGCTACGGCTTGGGCGTGGCCAAAGACGACAAACTGGCCAAGCAATGGTACGAACAGGCAGTCTTAAACGGCCACGAAGCCGCCAAAGAAAAACTGGCCGAGCCCACCGCGCCCACCCACCGTCCGTCCGACCCGCTCTACCACCTGCCCGATGCCGAAACCCAGCTGGCGGAAGAAAACTACCGCCAAGCCTTCGCCTGCCATTTCGGCCTGGGCGTTACCCAAGACATCGGCAAAGCCTTTGCCCTCTACAAAGCCGCCGCCGAATTCGGCCTGCCCAAAGCGCAAACCAATCTGGGCATGATGTTCTTCCACGGCGAATTTGTGGGCAAAGATTTGGAAAAAGCCGCCCATTGGCTGAAAAAAGCCGCCAAACAGCAAGACGCACTGGCGCTTTATAATCTGGCCTGTCTGTATTACCACGGCTGGGGCGTGCGTGCCCACGCCGGCGAAGCGGTAGGCCACCTGAAAGCCGCCATCGAAGCCGGCCACAAGCAGGCCGGCGAATGGCAGGCGCTGTTGGAGCAGTGGCAGGAAGCCTTGTCCTGAAGCTGGCCGCCCCACTTTTCGCTAAGCAACCGCTTTTCAGGTAGCCCGATCAATATTTACCCCTCCGTGCCATCAACGGCATGGAGGGGCAAATAGTGTTGGCTCTAAAACTTATAAAATGATTCAAGGGCTCCCCCGAATATCCACCCGTCAGGCTACCTGAAAACCCTAGGCCGAATCGACATTCAACCCACCCACAAGGTAATTGATGCGAGATAGAGGAAAGCCAGGAAGTGAGAGGGCTTGCGGTCAAAACGAGTGGCGATGCGGCGGAACTGCTTGAGCCTGGCAAAGCAACGCTCGATGCGATTGCGTAGCCGGTAGCGTGCTTTGTCGTAGGCACGCGGCTGCTGGCAGCTGCGAGGCGGGATCACCGCCTGGGCGCCGAGCGAGTGGATCAACGCCACCAGTTGCCGGCTGTCATAGCCTTTGTCGGCCAAGACGTACTTGGGCTTGAACCCGGCCAGCAGCGCTGGGGCTTGCGTGATGTCGTTACGCTGGCCGCCAGTGAGGATGAATCGCACCGGTCGGCCCTGGCCATCTGTCGCCATGTGGATCTTCGTGCTCAGACCTCCTCGGCAACGCCCCAGAGCCGGGTGTGCCGCCCCCCTTTTCCGGTCGCCGCCTGTGCGTGCGCCCGGACAATGCTGCTGTCGATCATCAGATACTCGTTGCTTCGATCCTGAATCAGGGACTGGAACACCAGCTCCCAGATACCCTTGGCCGCCCAGCGGGTGAAGCGCTTGTGCACGCTCTTGTAGGCTCCGTAGCGCGTGGGCAGATCGCTCCAGCGCGCCCCGGAGCGCAACACCCACAGCACGCCATTGACGAAGCTGCGGTTGTCCGCTGCCGTACGCCCGGGGTCACCGGCCTTGCCTGGGAGCAGATCTTCGATCCGCTCCCATTGGGTTTGGGTTAATTCGTAGCGGCGGGGCCGCGGATGCTTGGTCTTGGTCATCCGCCAAAGATACCAGATGAATGTCGATTCGGCCTAGCGCCCGACCGGCCGACATCGCTAACAGTCTTTGCCCGTCAGGCAATCACCCCGTCGGCACCGGCCGCTTCGGCCAAGGCATGCAGCACCTCGGCGTCCATATAGCGGTGCGGCAGGCGGATGATGTTGGCAATCACCGGCAGATGGCTGATTTTCTTCGCTTTGCAGATGGCTTCGGTATCCAAACGGTGCGGTGCCTGCGGGTCGAAACTCAGCGTGCCGCTTTCGCCGAGCAAAATATGGTGGTTGCCTTTGAGCGCAATGTGTTCCGCCGCCCTCAGCCATTCCTCGGCCCGATGATGCTTGTCTTTGCACAAAATCAGCGGCACATTGAGCAGGCCCACTTCCTGTTGCAAAACGCGGTTGGTCATCAGCTCGCCGCCCAAATAAAGGATATCGGCCTGTGCCGCCAACGCCGCCTGAATCTGGCGCACGTCGCGGATGCGCACAATCACCGCCTTGCCTGCGGCATGCGCCGCCGCCAGCAAAGCCGACATCTGCTGCTGGCGCTGTTTCTCGCCCGCCTGCTGCGCCGCGTAATACGGACTGGGATGCGCGAAAAAAGGATCGGTATACAATATGCCCGCCTCAGGCAGGCTGCCGTCCCAGCCCGCCTGCGGAATGGTCAAACAGCCGCCTGCGCCGATGCGGTGCCCGCGCACGGTGAGCACGGTGTTGTCCGGCCGGCTTTCGCGGCTGATGATGCGCCAGTCGGCCAAAATGCGGATGGCGCGCTCCACCTGCGGCAGCGCCTGCAATTCCTGCGGATCAAACACCCGCTCGTCGCCCACCGCGCCGATGATGGTGCGCTCGTCGCCGCGCGACACATGCTCGCTCAAGCCGCGCGAACGGATAAAGTCCACCACCCGCGCCACCGCCGCTTCGTCGGCCTGCCGCTGCATCACAATAATCATCGCCTGTCCCCTGCAAACATCAAATAAGGCCGGCATGATAGCATGCCGCGGCTTTCAGGTAGCCTGAGCGGCCGCCCAAACGATTTGGTATAATCATTCCATTTTTGGCAACGGCGGGCAGCAGCCTTTTTCTGCCTTTGTCTGCCTGTGATACAGTAAGGGCCTGATTCAGGCCGCCACCCGATTTTCATTACAAGGAAACACCATGTCTTTCGCTTTTTTCTTCCCCGGCCAAGGCTCGCAAAGCCTCAATATGATGAGCGGCTTCGACAGCCTGCCCGTGGTGAAAGCCGTTTTTGACGAAGCCTCCGCCGCACTCAACCAAGACCTGTGGGCGATGATGAACGGCGAGGATGCCGAGCTGATCGGCCAAACCGTGAACACCCAGCCGCTGATGCTGGCCGCCGGCGTGGCCACTTACCGCGCCTACCGCGAACTCGGCGGCCGCGAGCCCTCCGTGGTGGCCGGCCACAGCTTGGGCGAATACAGCGCCCTGGTGGCCGCCGGCAGTTTGGACTTTGCCGATGCCGTCAAACTGGTGCACCTGCGCGCCGAGCTGATGCAGTCTGCCGTGCCTCAAGGCGAAGGCGCGATGGCTGCCGTGTTGGGCTTGGACGATGAAGTAGTGCGCGATATTTGCGCCCAAGCCGAGCAGGGCGAAGTGGTGGAAGCGGTGAATTTCAACTCCCCCGGCCAGATTGTGATTGCCGGCAGCGCCGCCGCCGTCGAGCGCGCCATGGCCGCCGCCAAGGAAGCCGGAGCCAAACGCGCCCTGCCCCTGCCCGTTTCCGTGCCTTCGCACTGCCGCCTGATGAAGCCGGCCGCCGACAAACTGGCCGAAGCCCTGGCCGGCGTGGCCGTGGCCGCGCCCGCCATCCGCGTGATCCACAATGCCGACGTCGCCGCCTACCAAGATCCCGAGCGAATCAAAGACGCGCTGGTCCGCCAGCTCTACAGCCCCGTGCGCTGGACCGAAACCGTCGCCCTGTTGGTGCGCGAAGGCATCACCCAATCGGCCGAATGCGGCCCCGGCAAAGTGTTGGCCGGTCTGGCCAAACGCATCGACAAAGCGGCCGTCTGCACCGCGCTCACTTCCGCCGAGCAGGTGCAGGCCTTTATCGACAGCCATTAATCGCGCCCCGCGTGCAAGATTTGCCCGCGGCGGCCGTCTAAGAGACTACTCAGTCTGTCGGCCGCCGTGGTCAAAAACCGCTTGCCCGCAGACTGCAAACCGTTTCCCAACCGCCACACAGGCTACCTGAAAACAAACCACCCCTTGCTGCACAACGCCAGCTGTTCAGGTAGCCCTTCATTCAAACAAGGAATATCCATGAGTACACAAGATTTAAGCGGCAAAACCGCCCTCGTTACCGGTGCCTCGCGCGGCATCGGCGCCGCCATTGCCGACACCTTGGCCCGCGCCGGTGCCAAAGTGATCGGCACCGCCACCAGCGAAAGCGGCGCGGCCGCCATCAGCGAGCGGCTGGCCCAATGGGGCGGCGAAGGCCGCGTGCTCAACATTGCCGAGGCCGACAGCATCGAAAACCTGATTGCCGAGCTCGAAAAAACCCACGGGCCGCTGGCCATTCTGGTGAACAACGCCGGCATCACACGCGACAACCTGCTGATGCGCATGAAAGAAGAAGAGTGGGACGAAATCATGCAGGTGAATCTGAAATCCGTGTTCCGCGCCAGCAAAGCCGCCATGCGCGGCATGATGAAAGCCCGCCACGGCCGCATCATCAACATCACCTCCGTGGTGGGCAGCATGGGTAACGCCGGCCAGGCCAACTACGCCGCCGCCAAAGCCGGCCTGATCGGCTTTGCCAAATCCATGGCACGCGAAATCGGCAGCCGCGGCATCACCGTCAACTGCGTGGCGCCCGGCTTCATCGACACCGACATGACCCGCGCCCTGCCGGAAGAAACCCGCAAAATGTTTGAAGCGCAAACCGCACTGGGCAGCTTCGGCGAGCCGCAAGACATCGCCGATGCGGTACTGTTTCTGGCCAGCGACCAAGCCAAATACATCACCGGCCAAACCCTGCACGTCAACGGCGGCATGCTGATGCCTTAGAGCAACTTCGACTAAAAACGTTACATAATAGGTTTTTTCTGGCAGCCGGAGCATGAGATGCGCGCCTATTCGCAAGACCTGCGAGATCGAGTACTGGGAGCGCTGGAGCGCGGAGAGCGCCCCAGCGCCATTGCCCGTCGTTATGAAGTCAGCCGCATGTGGGTATATCGGGTGCGTGATCGCTTCGAAAAAGAAGGCGAGCGCAGCAGCAGGCAGCAAGGCGGCAAGCGCATCTCCCGGCTGGCGCCAGTAGAGGGCATGATCCGCGACTGGATCAAGGCCGATCCCGATCTGACCTTGGTGCAAATGTGCGAGCGTTTGGGCGAGCATGGCATCAGCATCAAACCCTCGGCCTTGTGGCACCAGCTCAACAAATGGCGGCTGAGCTTCAAAAAAAACGCTGCACGCCAGCGAGCAGGAGCGTGAAGACGTGCAGCAGGCACGGGCGAGCTGGATACAGCAGCAGGCCCGGCTCGATGCCAGGCGCCTGGTATTTCTGGACGAGACCTGGAGCAGCACCTGCATGACGCCGCTGCGCGGGCGCGCCCCGCGCGGTCAACGCTGCGTGGCCAGCGCCCCGCATGGGCACTGGAAGACCAGCACCTTCATTGCCGCCTTGCGCTGTGATGCACTGACGGCCCCCATGGTGACCGATGGCCCCATCAATGGCGCCGTGTTTCTGGCGTGGGTCAAAACCTTTCGGTGCCCGACACTTCGCCCTGGCGACATCGTCATTGCCGACAACCTCTCCAGCCACAAAGTGGCGGGCGTGCGAGAAGCCATCGAAGGCGTGGGCGCCAGCATTCGCTATCTGCCGCCGTACTCGCCGGATTTGAACCCCATCGAGAAGCTGTTTGCCAAGTTCAAGGCGCTGCTGCGCAGGGCGGGCGAGCGCACGGTGGGTGCGCTGTGGCAGCGCATGGGGCAGCTGGTTGATTTGTTCTCGGCTCAAGAGTGTGCCAATTACTTCAAATCAGCTGGGTATGTAATGAATTAAATCGAAATTGCTCTAAACTTGGCACACAGAATAAAGGCTACCTGAAAGCGTTTCAGGTAGCCTTTATTGATGGGTTTGCCGTCTATCCGGCATCAATCGTTCAGATTCACCGAATGCTCGCGGGTTTCGTGGAACACAATATCCGGCCAGCGCTCCTGTGTGAGGTTCAGGTTCACGCGGTTGGGCGCCAGATAGGCCAGGTTGCCGCCGGCATCAATCGACAGATTGGCGGCATTGGCTTTTTCAAATTCGGCCAGTTTTTTCTTGTCCGGGCAAGACACCCAACGCGCCGACCAGATGGAAGCGCTGTCGAACACCGCATCCACGCCGTATTCGGCCGCCAAGCGCGACGTGACCACTTCAAACTGCAGCACGCCCACCGCGCCCAAAATCAAATCGCCGCCGCTGTGCGGCTTGAACACCTGCACCGCGCCTTCTTCGCCCAGCTGCTGCAAACCTTTTTGCAGCTGCTTCATTTTCAGCGGGTTTTTGATGCGCACGCTGCGGAACAGCTCGGGCGCAAAAAACGGGATGCCGGTAAACGCCAGCAGTTCGCCTTCTGAAAAGCTGTCGCCGATTTGGATGTTGCCGTGGTTGGGGATGCCGATGATGTCGCCGGCGTAGGCTTCTTCCACCAACTCGCGGTCGTGCGACATAAAGGTCACCACGCTGGAAGCGGCAATGTCGCGGTTGATGCGCAGATGCTTCATCTTCATGCCGCGCTCGAATTTGCCGGAACACACGCGCAAAAAGGCGATGCGGTCGCGGTGTTTCGGGTCCATATTGGCTTGGATTTTAAATACGAAACCGGAAAATTTCTCCTCCGCCGGCGCCACCATGCGCACGGTGGCGTCGCGCGGCTGCGGCGCCGGCGCCCAGTCAATCAGTGAATCGAGGATTTCGCGAATGCCGAAGTTGTTGATGGCGGAGCCGAAAAACACCGGCGTCAGTTCGCCGGCCAGAAATTCTTCCAGCACAAATTCATTCGATGCGGCCTGCACCAGCTCGATTTCGGCGCGCAGATTGTCCATTTCCAGCGGAAACAATTCGTCCAGCCGCGGATTGTCTATGCCCTGCACCACTTCAAACTCGTGCGGCAGTTTTTCGCCGCCCGCCTCAAACAAATACACCTCATCGTTGAGAATGTGGTACACGCCCTTGAAGTTTTTGCCCATGCCGATGGGCCAGGTGACCGGCGCGCAGCGGATTTTGAGGATGTTTTCCACTTCGTCCAGCAGTTCCAGCGAATCGCGCACCTCGCGGTCGTATTTGTTCATAAAGGTGACGATGGGCGTGTTGCGCAGGCGGCAGACGTTCAAGAGTTTGATGGTTTGCGCCTCCACACCCTTGGCCGCGTCGATCACCATCAGCGCGCTGTCCACCGCGGTGAGCACGCGGTAGGTGTCTTCGGAGAAGTCTTGGTGGCCGGGGGTGTCGAGCAGGTTCACGGTGTGGTCGTGATAATCGAACTGCATCACCGATGAGGCCACCGAAATGCCGCGCTGTTTCTCGATTTCCATCCAGTCGGAAGTGGCGAACTTGCCCGACTTTTTGCCCTTCACCGTGCCGGCGCTCTGAATCGCGCCCGAAAACAGCAGCAGCTTTTCGGTGAGCGTGGTTTTACCCGCGTCGGGGTGGGAAATAATGGCAAAAGTGCGGCGGCAGCGCACCTGTTCGGCAATAGACGACATAAACATCACCATGCGGCAATTCGGGAAACCGCGCATTTTAACAGATTTGCCGGCCGAAACGGCAGCCGCCGCAGCGCCCAAACCATCGGGCTACCTGAAAGCACGGCATGCACCTCCACGCTTTTCAGGTAGCCCGATTATCTTAGCTGCACGATGAATACCGCCTTATGCCGCTTCTTCCCCCTCCGCATACGGCAGCACCCACCAGCCCACCAACCAGGCCGCCGCCCCGCCGGCCACGGCCGGCAGAACATCGGGCGGGTCTTTCAGGCCGTAAAAATCGAACGGCATCCAGCCCGGCAGCGACATCACCGGCAGCTTAGACACGGAAAACAACCAATACGGCAGCAAAGCCGCGACAGCGGCGGCCAAAGCCGGCAGCAGCAGGCCGATCGGATGATGATGCAGGCGCGCCGACAGCGCCACCGCCGCCGCAGCCGGCCCGCAGGCAGCAAACCAAAGCGCGCCGTTCAAGACCATCAGCAGCGTAAACCACAGCGTTTTGGCCGACAGCAGCGTCATCAGCATCTGCGTCGGCGCTTCCCAGCCCTCGCTCCACAGCGCCAACAGCAAAGAGTACAGCACCCCGGCCAGCACGCCGGTGCACAAAACATAAGACCACGCCACACGGCGATACGGATAAGCAGTCGAAGAAGGAGGCATGTGTTCATCCGTCCTGAAAAAGTGATTCGGCCCGCGGCAGGCTGAGACCTTTGCAACCCCCCAGATGTGGATGCAGTTCAAGGCGTAGCAGCACAGCGAGCGCAGACATACCATGAAGATAGGCAAGCGAGCGAGCAGCGCACAACACAGAAATGCGCCGCAGATGGGGGTTTGCAAAGGTCTCAGGCTACCTGAAACCCCGTCAGCCGACAAGCCGGATACGCCGGCCGCCACGCCCCGACAGCGCTTTACTGCATCGGCAATTCAGAGAATAATACCGCCTTTTCCCTGCCACTTAATCCAAGCAAGAAACGTTTATGAGCACCATTCTGCAAAACCTGCCCGCCGGCCAGAAAGTCGGCATCGCCTTTTCCGGCGGCCTCGACACCTCCGCCGCCCTCCTGTGGATGAAGCTGAAAGGCGCCCTGCCCTACGCCTACACCGCCAACCTCGGCCAGCCCGACGAAGACGATTACGAGGCCATTCCGCGCAAAGCCAAAGAATACGGCGCCATCGAAGCCCGCCTGATCGACTGCCGCAGCCAGCTGGCCCACGAAGGCATTGCCGCCATCCAATGCGGCGCCTTCCACGTCACCACCGGCGGTGCCACCTATTTCAACACCACCCCGCTGGGCCGCGCCGTTACCGGCACCATGCTGGTTTCCGCCATGAAAGAAGACGACGTCAACATCTGGGGCGACGGCTCCACCTACAAAGGCAACGACATCGAACGCTTCTACCGCTACGGCCTCTTAACCAATCCCAGCCTGCGCATCTACAAACCCTGGCTCGACCAAACCTTTATCGACGAATTGGGCGGCCGTCAGGAAATGAGCGAATTTCTGATTGCCAACGGCTTCGACTACAAAATGTCGGTGGAAAAAGCCTACTCCACCGATTCCAATATGCTGGGCGCCACCCACGAAGCCAAAGATCTGGAATTCCTCAACAGCGGCATCAAAATCGTGAAACCCATCATGGGCGTGGCCTTCTGGGACGAAAACGTTGAAGTGAAAGCCGAAGAAGTGCGCGTACGTTTCGAAGAAGGCGTGCCCGTGGCGCTGAACGGCCGCACCTTCTCCGACCCCGTGGAACTGTTTTTGGAAGCCAACCGCATCGGCGGCCGCCACGGCTTGGGCATGAGCGATCAAATCGAAAACCGCATCATCGAAGCCAAATCGCGCGGCATCTACGAAGCCCCCGGCATGGCGCTGCTGCACATCGCCTACGAGCGCCTCTTAAGCGGCATCCACAACGAAGACACCATCGAGCAATACCGCATCAACGGCCTGCGCCTCGGCCGCCTGCTCTACCAAGGCCGCTGGTTCGACAGCCAAGCCCTGATGCTGCGCGAAACCGCCCAACGCTGGGTGGCCAGCGCCATCACCGGCGAAGTCACCCTCGAGCTGCGCCGCGGCAACGACTACTCGATTCTGAACACCGAATCGCCTAACCTCACCTACCAGCCCGAACGCTTGAGCATGGAGAAGGTCGAAAACGCCGCCTTTACCCCGGCCGACCGCATCGGCCAGCTGACCATGCGCAACCTCGACATCACCGACACCCGCGCCAAACTCGGCCTCTACGCCCAAAGCGGCCTGCTTTCCTTGGGCGAAGGTTCGGTACTGCCGCAGCTGAAGCATCAAGAATAAGGCAGCCGTGCAAATAAAGGCTACCTGAAAGCAGAAAGTCTGCTTTTCAGGTAGCCTGTTTCTATTTTTGCCCCAACGGCACCTACACCCGGTACAAATTCCCCGGCGGGCAACGCTTCCGAATGGCCCGCTCTATAGCCAAAGCCCCCATCCAGCCGGCTTGACGGATGCGGCGAACATCCAAACACACGGTTTGCGGCAACAGCGCCGTATGCCCCGGCGGGACGTATTGCAAATACACGCCGTGGCAGCTCCGCACGCCGCCCACCACCGTCAGCCATGCGTACTCCACCCTGCCCGAGCCATGCCCGTCGATGGCCCAAGACAGCGCATCCTCATCAAGACGGATGTATTCCCAGCCGCCGCGCGTGCGCCGACAAGAAGCGAACCACAACCGCCAAGCCGCGCCGCCGACAAAAGCAAATAAAGCTGCCGGCAGCAGAAACACGGCCCCGCCCGCCTCAAAAGACCGCAACGCCTGCCACAACAAAAGCAACACCACCAGCCACGGCAGCGCAATCAATACCAAGAGCCAAGGCGATTCCGCCCGAAAGCGCCATTCCAAAACCGGATGCCCCATTACCTGCTCCTCTGTCACACCCCGCTCCGGCTACCTGAAACCGGCGGCCGTTCAGTCCGCTCCCTGCACAGCTGTTCGCCACATTTCGCGGATATCCTGCTGCAAGGTGGGCGCATAGCGGCGGAAAATCCCAGCGGCGGTGCTGCGGTGGGCTTGGCAATAAGCGCGCACATCGGCTTCGGTGCGCCGTGCCGGGTCGTCCAGGGCAAAGGCGGGATGGCGGCGCCACTGTGCCTGCCACTGCGGGTGTTGCTCATCCATTTGCCCGCATTGCTGCCGCATCACGTGCATGCGCACCAAGCCCGCCGCCCGATAGGCTTGGGCCAATTCGCCGCTTTCGCACACTTCGCCCGCCGTCATCAGATGGGCGGTTTCATCCAGCCAGTTCAGACATTGCGCCGATACCGGCGCGGAGGCAGAGGCCGCAGCCGGGGTTTGCGCGGCGGCGGATGCGGCGGCCAACAAAGCGGCGGTCAACAATACAGAACGCATGATGCTCTCCTTATTTTGAGGTGGATGGATACGCCAAGGGGTTGGCGGCTGCCTTGAAGATATCAAAACTGCCTCTTGCGCCAAACCGTAGGTCGGATACTCGTATCCGACAAGGCATTTGCGGCTACCGGAAAGATTTTTCTTTATGCCGCATGGCTTATGGGTCGGATTCCAGCCGTAGCTTGGGTTAGGCCGCAGGCCGTCACCCAACAACAATCATTCCATACAATCAAGCTTTTGCCCATGTTGGGTTTGCGCTGCGCTCCAACCCAACCTACTCGGTTTGAGCATCCGGCTGACACCATAAAGGCTACCTGAAAAACGCGCAATCGGTTTTTCAGGTAGCCTGTTTGCTCTGTGCTTATCGGCGCTCCACCTGCGATACGTCGCGCACCGCGCCGGTGTCGGCGGAAGTGGTCATGGCGGCGTAGGCACGCAAGGCGGCGGAAACGTGGCGGTCGCGGTTTTCGGGCTTCCACGCTTTGGCTCCGCGCGCTTCCATTTCTTCGCGACGGTTGGCCAATTCTTCATCGGTAACAGCCAAGCGGATGCTGCGCTTGGGAATGTCGATTTCGATGGTGTCGCCTTCTTTCACCAAACCGATGGCACCGCCTTCCGCCGCTTCGGGCGAAACGTGGCCGATGCTCAAGCCGGAAGTGCCGCCTGAAAAACGGCCGTCGGTCAGCAGGGCGCAGGCTTTGCCCAAGCCTTTGGATTTCAGGTAGCTGGTGGGATAGAGCATTTCCTGCATGCCCGGGCCGCCTTTCGGGCCTTCGTAGCGGATGATCACGATGTCGCCCGCAACGATTTGGTTGTCCAAAATGCCTGCCACGGCGGCATCTTGGCTTTCAAACACGCGCGCGCGGCCGGTGAATGTGAGAATGCTGTCGTCCACACCGGCGGTTTTCACCACGCAGCCGCGTTCGGCGATGTTGCCGAACAGTACGGCCAAGCCGCCGTCTTGCGAGTAGGCATGGGCTTTACTGCGGATACAGCCGTTTTCGCGGTCGAGGTCGAGCGAAGGCCATTGTCGGTTTTGCGAAAAGGCTTCGGTGGTGCGCACGCCGCCCGGTGCGGCTTTGTAGCGCTGATGTGCGGTTTCGTTGGCGGGGTTGGTGATGTCCCATTTCGCCAGCGCGTCTTCCAAGGTTTTTTCGTGAACGGTGGAAACGTCGGTTTTCAGGCAGCCGGCGCGGTCGAGTTCGGCCAGAATACCCATCACACCGCCGGCGCGGTGTACGTCTTCCATGTGGTATTTCTGCGTGGCTGGGGCGACTTTGCACAAACACGGCACTTGGCGGCTGATGCGGTCGATGTCGGCCATTTTGAAATCCACTTGCGCTTCGCTAGCGGCAGCCAATAGATGCAGTACGGTGTTGGTGGAACCGCCCATCGCCACGTCCAAACTCATGGCGTTTTCAAACGCGGCTTTGGTGGCGATGCTGCGCGGCAATACGCTCTCGTCGTCTTGCTCGTAATAGCGTTTGGTAATGTCCACAATCAGACGGCCTGCTTCCAAAAACAGTTCTTTACGGCCTGCATGGGTGGCCAGCAGCGAGCCGTTGCCCGGCAGCGACAAGCCCAAGGCTTCGGTGAGGCAGTTCATTGAGTTGGCGGTAAACATGCCGGAGCAGGAGCCGCAGGTCGGGCAGGCGGAGCGCTCTACCGCCGCCACTTCTTCGTCGGACACTTCATCGTTGGCGGCATCCACCATCGCATCCACCAAATCCAGCTTGCGGGTATCGGTGATGTTGGCCACGCCGATCACCTTGCCCGCTTCCATCGGGCCGCCTGAAACGAACACGGTGGGAATGTTCAGGCGCATGGCGGCCATCAGCATGCCGGGGGTGATTTTGTCGCAGTTGGAAATGCACACCAGTGCGTCGGCACAATGTGCGTTCACCATGTATTCCACCGAATCGGCAATCAAATCGCGGCTGGGCAGGCTGTAGAGCATACCGCTGTGGCCCATGGCAATGCCGTCGTCCACCGCGATGGTGTTGAATTCTTTGGCTAAACCGCCCGCTTTTTCGATTTCGCGCGCCACAAGCTGCCCCATATTATGCAGATGCACATGGCCGGGCACGAATTGGGTGAACGAGTTGGCGATGGCGATAATCGGTTTGCCGAAATCTTCGTCGGCCACGCCGGTGGCACGCCATAAAGCGCGCGCGCCGGCCATATTGCGGCCGTGGGTGGAGGTTTTGGAGCGGTAGGCGGGCATGGTGTGTCTTCCTTCTGTATGCGGATATTTAAATTCAAAATCAACAGGCTACCTGAAAGGCTTTCAGGTAGCCTGATTCAAGCCGGCATATTCTAGCCGATTCCGCCGGCACTTTCACTACGGCCCAGCGGCCGCTTCACCTGACGGCGAACGCAGCGGCTGCCCCGCCGCCAGCCGCGCCAACAACACGCGGCAGCAGGCGGTGAGGATGTCGCGGGTTTGGTTGAAACGGCCGGTATACCAAGGGTCGGGCACATGGTCGTAAGCGGCATCGGCCAGCAGGTCGGTGATGAGGAAGATTTTCTGCGGATGGCGGCCGAACAGGCGCTCCAACTCGGCCAGATTGTCGGCATCCATGGCCAGCAGATAGTCGTAATCTTCAAAGTCGCTGCGGCGCACCTGGCGGCTGACAAAGCCGTTGCCGGCTATGCCTGCCGATTCCAATACTTCGGCGGTGCCGCAATGCATGCCTTCGCCGTCGTGCCAGCCGGAGGTGCCGGCGCTGGCGGTGAGCAAGGGAATACCCTGCTCGGCCGCCATCTTGCGGCAAAGGTATTCGGCCATCGGCGAGCGGCAGATATTGCCGAGGCAGACGAAGAGAATACGGGTCATGGAAATACTCCTGAATAAAAGGAAACCGGATACCGATTAAACATAAACCATCAGGTTAAACATAAACCATCAGGCTACCTGAAAGCGTTTCAGGTAGCCTGATTCGTGGCCGGAAGGCAAACGCCACCGGCTCAACGCCGGCGGGCCTGATCCACAGCGGCGGTAAACAGCACGTCGGTGGACGAATTCAAGGCCGTTTCGGCGGAATCCTGCACCACGCCGATGATGAAACCGACCGCCACCACCTGCATGGCAATGTCGTTTTCGATATTAAACAGGCTGCACGCCATCGGAATCAGCAGCAGCGAGCCGCCGGCCACGCCGGAAGCGCCGCAGGCGCCAAGCGAGGCCACCACGCTCAACAAGACCGCGGTCCAGAAATCGACTTCAATGCCCAAAGTGTGCACCGCCGCCAGCGTGAGCACGGTGATGGTAATGGCCGCACCGGCCATATTGATGGTGGCGCCCAGCGGAATCGACACCGAATAAGTGTCTTCATTGAGGCCGAGCTTTTTCGCCAAAGCCATGTTCACCGGGATATTGGCGGCGGAGGATCGGGTAAAGAAGGCCGTCATTCCGCTCTCGCGCAGGCAGGTGAACACCAGCGGATAAGGATTGCTGCGGGTTTGGGCAAACACAATCAAAGGGTTCACCACCAGCGCCACAAACAGCATGGCGCCCAGCAGCACCGCCAACAGGTGCACATAACGGCCGATGCCGCTGAAACCTTCCACGATAATGGTGGTCAGCACCAAACCGAAAATACCCAAGGGCGCGAAGCGGATCACCCAGCGCACCACCGTCGATACCGCAGCCGCCAAGTCGGCAATCAGCTCGCGGGTGCGCTCGCCGGCTTGGCGCAAAGCCGCGCCCAACACCAAGGCCCACGCCAAAATACCGATGTAGTTGGCATCGGCCAGGGCCTGTATCGGATTGGACACCAGCTTCATCAACAGATTGCGCATCACTTCGCCGATGCCGCCGGGTGCCTCGCGCGTGGCCGCTTCCACGCCGCTCAGGGTGAGCGTGGAGGGAAAAGCAAAGCTCGCACTCACGGCCACCAGCGCTGCGGCAAAAGTACCGAACAGATACAGCAACAGAATCGGCCGCATATTGGTGGCCGTGCCGCTGCGGCTTTGCGAAATGGCTGCCGTCACCAACACGAAAATCAGAATCGGCGCCACCGCTTTGAGCGCGCCCACAAACAGGCCGCCCAGAATCTGACCCAATTCGCCGACCGCACCGCCCATGCCGGTGTCGCGCGACAGCCAGCCCACCAGCACACCCAAAATCAGACCGATCACGATCTGCATCACCAAACCGATGCGGTCTAAAGCAGCCGCCCAATTTTGTTTTGCCATAGATGAATTCCCTAACCGAGAAACCGGTAAAAAAGTATGCGATTCTAACGGCAGATGGCAGGAACAGACATTTTTTTACCTATATCCCCCCGTTTCGGCGACACGATTGTGCGCAAAGCGACACACTCGGCCGATTTTGTGCCCGACTCTTTGATTTATATCAAATCTTATATGGGATCACACCCGCTTTCAGGTAGCCCGAGACCTCTGCCCGGCCCGCCGGATGTGTTTGCCTTTCCAAGCTTGAAATCTTTGCAAACCTGATCTCACTCAACCTCCGAAACCACAGCCCACGGTTTCGGAGATTTTCGTCTTGGCCATGAGGGAAGTTTGCAAAGGTCTCGGCTCTCCCCTGCCAAGCATCCACCCGCAAGACTCTTGCTGAGACAATAGAATCAACACCAAAGATTAATTTAGTATTGATAATGATTTTTATCCAATGATATTATTGCAATAATTTACACAAATTAATTATCCGTCCGCCCTCGTCGTACCTACTGCCGGGGGATTCACCAAAAAATCGAATTCTGAAAGGGGTTTTATTATGGCTGTACGCCGTTTTCCGCCTTGCTTGTCGCCCAAGCCCATCATTGTGGCGCTGGCCACCGCCTATTTGGCCATGCCCGCCTATGCGGCCGACAATACCGAAACAAAAGAGGAAACCCACCCGCCCGCCGCTTATTTGGACGCTGCTGCCGACGGTACCGAAGCAAGCAATGAAACCACCCTGCCCACCATTGTGGTGGAAGGCAGGCGCATTCCCAAAGACGAAATCGGCCACAGCCGCGTCTATACCCGCGACATCAGCAATGTCTATAAAGGCAGGCGGGAAATCGAAACCTATCGCGGCAACAGCGTTTCCGACCTGATCAGCGGCATGGTGGGCGTGCACAGCGGCGACTCGCGCAACAGCGGCGCCATCGACCCCAATATCCGCGGCGTGCAAGGCCAGGGGCGCATTCCGGTCACCGTGGACGGCACCGAGCAATCGATTACCGTTTGGCGCGGCTATGCCGGCGTCAACAACCGCAACTATGTGGACCCCAATATCATCAGCAGCGTGTATGTGGAAAAAGGCCCTTCGCTGAACCGCGAGGTCAGAAGCGGCATCGGCGGTGCCATGGCGATGAAAACCATTGATGCCGACGATATTGTGCCCGAAGGGCAAAAATACGGCCTGGAAGTGCGGGTGGAAACCGGCAACAACTCCATCGAACCCTTAAAAAACATCTACGGCAACAGCGTGGATTACCGCACCTTGAGCAGCCCGAATGATGTGACCGGCGGTATGTGGCGGCTGTATTTCGGCAAAGGCGACCGCCAAGCCCAGCGCTTTGACGGGCAAAACAAATTCTTCGGCGACAGAGCCTTCCGTATTGCCGCCGCCACCAAACAGGAAAATTTCGATGCCATGCTGGCCTATGCCTACCGCAACAAAGGCAATTATTTTTCCGGCAAAAACGGCGGCGAAGACTATGGCCAGGGCAAAGACCCGAATACGCCTTTGTCCCAGATCATGACCCAAAACCGCGACCCCTATATGCCGTGGATTGCCTTGCTGTATCACCCCGGCGGCGAAGTCACCAACACCTCGCTCAATACCCGCTCTTGGCTGGGCAAATTCACCCTCAGGCCGGCCGAAGGCCATACGCTGAAACTGGGCCTGCGCCATACCCATACCCGCTTTGGCGAAGTGATGCCTTCGCGCCTGGGCGTTACCCCCGATACTTTCGGCACCGTGCTGCAATGGCCGGAGGCCTGGGTCAAACAGCAGGCTTACAATCTGGATTGGCGCTGGAAACCGCAAGACAGCCGCTGGATAGACCTAAACGCCTCGCTGTGGACCACCCGCACCCGCTCCAAAACCAACTCCGCCGGCGGCGCGCCCGGTGATGTTTTGTATATCGATACCCAATTTAGCGGAGACCGTAATCAATATGACCAATTCATGAGTCTGTCCGTAGATGATTTCCGCAACATGGGCCTGGACCCGGCCGCCATGGGCATCGACATCCAAGACCCCAATTGGCGGGAAGTGCTGATAGAACGCCTGCGCGCCATGGGCGTGCCGGTGCCGAACAAACCCGATCCGGCCGATTATTTGAAAAATGTCGACAACCGTTTTAACACCATTGCCGGCGAGGCCTATCACGCCCAAAACAACCGTGTCGGCTTCCAGCTCTCCAACCGGATGAGGCTGCGCGACAATCTGGAATTAACCCTGATGGGCGATATCCAGTATGAAACCCTGAAGGGGCACAGCAATTTTGACGAGTTTTTCAACAATCCCAATAAAACCTTTAGCGACGGTTTGCAGGCTACCAATAACGGTTCAGACCCCATCAACTACAATACCCAAACCTATAATGTTGCCGCGCCGCGTTCCGGCAGGCGCCAGGAAGTCAATTTCGGTTTTAATTTCCGCTACCGCCCGTTTTCCTGGCTCACCATTGAAGCCGGCGCCCGCCAAAGCCGTTCTGAAGTGCGTGATGAGAACCTGCAATCGTTTATCAATAGGCTGAAAGAAGCCAATCCCAATTACAAACCGTCTATGACATTGGGGGAGCGGGTCAGATATGCTCAAATTGCTTCGCCTGAACAATTAGATTTATACAATCGGTTTAAACAACAGTGGGATCAGCATGGTAACGGCGCTTCGGATCTCGACCCTGAAGTAAAAGAATGGTTCGACCAAGGACTGCACAGAACTGTCACCGTACTGCGTCATAAAGAAACAGGCGAAGATTTATTTGTGGAAGGGGTTGATCGTTTATGGAAGCTCGATTCGTATGGCCGCTTGCATTATAAAGACCATCCCAATTTCTCAACGGATTGGGATGCACAAGCTGTAAATCCATTGGACGGCAGAACCGTTAGACGAATTTACCGTTGTGACAAGGATGAGTTTGAAGAACGTTACACAAACTATGGGGTTGAGTGCCCAAATGTAAAACCGGGAGGAGAAGTAACAACTGAAAAAGAATTAAATGATCAAGAGGTGGCTGAATTAAGCCGCCGCTATGGACGCAGCCGCTGGTTGCCCATGCTGGGCTTGACGGCGCAAATCGGCGACAGGGGCCGACTCTATGCCCGCTATGCTGAAACCGTACGCTTCCCCAGCATCTTCGAAGGCACAGTCGGCTTCAGCACCCAGCTTGATCTGTCGAAATACCGCACCCTGCAACCGGAGCGGGGCAAAAACTGGGAAGTGGGCTATGTGCATGACTTCACCGGCCTGCTGCCCCAAGCGCGCTATGCCGATATGCGTCTGGGCTATTTCCACAACACCACCCGTAATATCTACGACCGCGACGACAAATACATTATCCAGCAGTACGACAAACAAATCCGTACCGGCGTAGAATTTCAAAGCCGCGCCGATTTCGGCCGCATCTTTGCCGATTTGGCGGTAACCCGCAATCTGAAAAATCAGGTATGCGACGATGCAGTATGGCGCAGCGTGATTACCGGCGAAGAGCAGAGGCTGCGCTGCTTTAACGGCGGCATGGCCGAAAACGGCTACCTGCAGCATATGGTGGCACCACGCTGGTCGGTGGTGGCCAATCTGGGGGCGCGTTTCTGGGATGAAAAACTGGAAGTGGGCAGCCGCCTGACCTACCACAGCCGCGTTTACGACACCCGCGACAAAAGCGCCCGTGAAGACTGCTTTGCCCACTGGCCTGGCGACAAATCACATTGTGAACAACGTTTTGGCGGCGGCAGCGCAGTGCGCTGGCAGCCGGTGGCCTTGTGGGACGCCTATGTGCGCTACCGCATCAACAAGCATTTTAGCGCCGAATTGTCCGGCACCAATCTGACCAACCGCTATTACCTCGACCCGCTTTCCCGCTCGTTTATGCCCGGCCCCGGCCGCAGCATCCGCCTGGGCATTTCCGGCAAATGGTAAGCCAAGCCGGCGTTTTGAGGCTACCTGAAAGATTTCAGGTAGCCTCCGGTTTGAGACCCGCAGATTGACTTGGGCGGTACGCCGCAACCCAACAATCCATCCTCCGAAATAGAAGCGTTGGACTGGCGCTACGCCTTAACCCAAACTATAAGGCAACTACGTCCAGCCAAAAGATTTCCGACAGGCTCAGAATGTTCAACTTTCTTTATAATTAATAATAATTATTATTTACTTTTAAAATTGAATGATCTATACTGCGCTGCGGCAGCGTCGAAATGGCGTTGTCTAGGTAAATGCAATTTCCTTTTTTCTCTTTTCCATAAGGAGTAATGCCATGAAAGTGCAAGCAATCACCCTGTCTTTAGCCGCCCTGCTTGGCAGCAGTGCCGCCTTGGCCAACCCCGGTTTTGCCGGAGCGCCCGATCTCTATGCCAACATCCCCAATCCCTTGCCGCAAGGCCGCCATATCGATGTTGGCGCAACGGCAGACGGCAAAGCCGGTTTGGTGGTGTTTGACAAGACCCAAACCGGCAATACCGCCAACAATAAAATGGTGGCTTTGGACAAAATGGCCAGCATGGCCGGCCGCTGGTATGTCTCCAAAAATATCATGCATAAAGACAATCAAGGCGTGTATGTGGGCCGTATGTACAATATGACCGGTCTTTACAGCTGGATTCCGGGCATGCCCGACCACTCCAAGCTGGGCCGCATGTCGTTTGCCCAAGTGGGCAATAACGATGTGTGGTTTGGCGAATGGGCTGATGTGGCGGCGGGTGCGGCCAACGGCAGCGCCGGCAGCAACCGCACCGTGTTCTACAGCGGCGTGGGCAAAACCACCAATCTGCCCACCAGCGGCACCGCCACCTATACGGTTAAAGGCATTAACAACCATGTGGCACACAATACCGCAGTGCTGCAAGGCCAGCTGACCGCCGACTTTGGCAATAATCGCCTTAACGGCACCCTGTCGCGCAGTGATTTAAGCATTACCATTAATAATGCCACCATCAATACCGCCGATGCTTCGTTTAGCGGCGCAGCCAAGGCCAACGGCAGCATCAACGGCACCACCCAAGGCCATTTCTATGGCAACCAGGGTGCGGCGCTGGCCGGTATTGCCAAGTTTAATGGCAACAGCCAGCTGGATACCGCCTTTGGCGGCGCCAAGCAATAAGTCTTTGGCCGGGGCGGATGGCCCCGGTCGCAGCGTCCGGGCTGCCTGAAATTTCAGGCAGCCTGATATTTTGCCCGCCGGGCCTCTCCGAGAGAGTGTGTCATGCCTTTGTTTGTTTTCAAGCGTTGCTTGCCCGCCGTTTTGCTGCTCTTAACCGCCCTGCCCGCCCAAGCCAATCAAGATGATACTTTTTACCAATTACAACAGGGCATTAACGCGCAACAACAGCAACGCGAGCAGCAAACCGTGGGCGATGTTTCGCTGCCTTTGGCCACGGCGGCCACCGCGCCGGAAACGTTGATGCTGGCGCTATTGCAAGCCATCAATGCGCAACAGGCCGACGAAATCCGCCGCCTGCTGGCGCTGTACCGGCAACAACCCAACCATGAGGCCGACATGGTGCTGTTTGCCGAGGCCAATCTGGCCATTGCGGCCAACGATATGCCGCAGGCAATCGCGCTTTACCGGCAACTGTATGCGCGCAATCCGCAGTTTGCGCGCGCACGGCTGGATTTGGCGCGGCTGCTGTTTGTCGATAAGCAAAACCGCGAAGCCCGCGCCTTGTTTGAGGGCTTGGAAGTGCCCGGCCAGCCGGCGGTCAATCAGAAAATCGGCCAGTTTGTCGAGGCTTTAAACCAACGCGATGCCTGGCATGGCTCGCTGGCACTGGGGCCGGTATATGCCAGCAATCTGAACCAATCTTCGCAGCGCACCGTATGGCGGCCGCAACAACAATGCCAAACCGACCACAACGGCGTGCCGCTGGTGGGTGCCAATGGGCAGTTGCAATGCCACACCATCTTGCTGCCGGCCACCACGCCGGCAGCAGTAAATGCCGAGGGCTTGGGCTACGAATGGGCACTGAACCGCCAGCAGTCGCTACACGGCCACTATGCCCTGCGTTTGCAAGCCCACGGTTTTGGCCGCTGGTATCGCGGTCACAGCGAGCACAACGAACACCATCTGTCCGTCAGCCCGGCCTATGTGTATCAAAACCGGCAACACAGCCTCAGCATCGGCCCGGCGTTTCAGGTAGCCGTGGCCGGCAAACATGTGCAGCACAGCAGCAGCGGCCTGCAACTCAACTGGGGGCGCGAAATCGGCCGCAACGGCTTTGCCAGCCTATATGCCGAACGCCGCCACGACCGCTATCGCGCCGAAGAACACCGGCATTTCAACGGCCCGCAAACCCTGGCCATGCTGCATGGCGCCGCCGTCCTGCCCAATAACTGGCTGCTGTTTGGCGGTTACGATTATTTGGACAAACGCAGCCGCGAGGCGGTAGATTCTTACCGCCGCCACGGCCTGCGCTTGGGCGTGAGCAAAACTTGGGGGCAACACCTGGAAACCACTTTGCAAGCCAGCCTGCGCCGCAGCAGCTACCGCGCCGAGCACGCTTGGCTGCAAACCCGCCGCCGCGACACCACGCAAACCTACCAGCTGGACATCAAACCGGCACGGCCGCTTTGGCCGGGGTTTAGCCCGGTGTTGTCGCTCAAGCACACACGCAACCGCAGCAGTTCTTGGGTAAACGACTACCGAAGCCACGAGGCCATGTTGAAGCTGAACTATGCGTTTTAACTGCCGGCAGCAGACGTAGGTCGGATACTTGTATCCGACAAAATGATTACTATCACGGAAATGTTCAATCATTGTGATGATGCATAAATGTCGGATTCGAGAATCCGACCTACGTCTCTGTACCGACGGCTATAGATGATGGACTTTTATCGGGGGAATCCCACTGATGAAACTGGATAAACGATTATTGAATCTGGTGCCGGAATGCCGGCGCTGGATTTATCTGACCGTAGCCTGCAACTGGCTGGGTTTGCTGGCCGCCATGGTTTCGGCGCTGGCGGCGGCCTATTTGTTGCAGGCGGCACAGCAGAGCCGCTGGCAAACCGGCGATGCGGTTTGGCTGCTACTGTGTCTGATAGCCGCACTGCTGCTGCGTGCGTTCAGCGGGCAGCGGGCGGTGCATTACAGCTATCTGGCCAGCCATCAAATCAAACACCGCCTGCGCCTGCTGCTTTACCACAAACTGATTCGGCTGTACGGGCGCAGCGAACCACCGCCGGCTACGGCAGCCACCATCCAGTCGGCGGCCGAGGGGGTGGAGCAGCTGGAGGTGTTTTTCGGCCGCTATGTGCCGCAGTTTTATTACAGCCTGCTGGCGCCGCTGACGCTGTTTGCGCTCTTGGTGTGGTTCAACTGGCCGGCGGCGCTCACGCTGCTGTTGTGCGTGCCGCTGATTCCGCTGTCGATTGCGGCGGTCAACATCACCGCCAAAAAGCTGTTTCGCCGCTACTGGGGCGAATACACCCATTTGGGCAGCCGCTTTCTCGACAATTTGCAGGGTTTGCCCACGCTGAAGGTGTTTCAAGACGACGGCCATCAAGCGGCGCTGATGCATCAGGATGCGCAGCGTTTCCGCCAAATCACCATGCGGGTGCTGCTGATGCAGCTCAATTCGGTGTCATTAATGGATATTCTGGCCTATGGTGGCGCGGCGGCGGGCATCGGGGTGGCACTGTGGCAGTTTCAGGCCGGGCAGATGAGTTTGGCGGCGCTGATTGCCTTTCTGATTTTGGCGGTGGAGTTCTTCCTGCCGCTGCGCCTCTTGGGTTCGTATTTCCATGTGGCGATGACCGGCTTGAGCGCCTCAGACCAGATTTTCAGCCTGCTCGACAGCCCGGAAGCGCCGCAAACAACAACAACTGCACGCTTGCAGCCGCCCTTGTCGTTTCGTACCGAGAATTTGAACTTTGCCTATGCCGACGGCCCGCCGGTGCTCGAAAACGTGAATATCAGCGCGCAGCCGGGCGAGCTGACGGTGCTGGTGGGCCCCAGCGGCAGCGGCAAATCAACGGTGCTATCGCTGCTGGCCGGTTTGCAAACCGCACCGCCGCAAACGGTGTATCTCAACGGCCGGCCGCTGGATGATTGGAACCGCGACGATGTGCATCAACGGGTGTGTTGGGTGGGCCACCACAGCCATGTGTTTTCAGGTAGCCTGCGCGACAATTTGCTGATGGTCTGCCCCGAAGCCGACGATGCGGCGCTGTATGCGGCGCTGGCCTCGGTGAATCTCGACGGCTTTGTGCGCGCCAACGGCGGCTTGGAGATGATGCTGCTCGATCAGGGGCGCAATCTCTCCGGCGGTCAGGTGCAAAGGTTGGCGTTGGCGCGGGCGTTGCTTTACGACGCCGATGCCTATTTGCTGGATGAAGCCGCCAGCAATATCGACATCGACAGCGAACAGCTGATTTTGCAGACCTTTGCCCGCCTGAAGCGGCATAAAACGCTGGTGATGGTGTCGCACCGCCTCAGCGCCGCCGTTCAAGCCGACCGGGTGTATGTGTTCGACCGCGGCCGGCTAGTTGAGCAGGGCATACATGACGAACTGCTGCGGCAAAACGGTTTGTATGCGCAGCTGTTCCGGCAACAACAGGCTTTGGAAGCCGTTTACCGCCAAGGAGCGTACCATGAGTAAATCTGCATCGGGCTGGCGCACGGTTGGCGCCCTGCTGCGTCTGGTCGGGCCGCTGACCCCGGCTTTGCTGCTGACCGTGCTGCTCGGTTGGGCTGGCTTCATGGCCTTGTGGGCGCTGATGTTGTCGGCCTGTATGGGCGTGCTCTTGCTGCTGGGCGAAGCGCCGCCGTGGTCGCCGTCGCTGGCCGGTGTGTTCGGCCTGCTGGCCGGCTGCGCGTTGCTGCGCGGGGTGTTGCGCTACGGCGAACAGTTGGGCGGGCATTATGTGGCCTTCAAGCTGTTGGCGCTGCTGCGCAACCATATCTTCGACGCCCTGCGCCGCCAGGCTTTCCAAAAACTCAACCGCCACGATGCCGGCCAGTTGGTGAGCGTGATCACCACCGATGTGGAGCTGATCGAGGTGTTTTACGCCCACACCATCGCACCGATTCTGATTGCACTGCTCTCGGCGCTAACCTTTAGCGTGTTTCTGGCGCAAATCGCCTGGCCGCTGGCTGTGCTGGCCCTGCTGGTGTACACCGCCTTGGCCTATTGGCTGCCACGGCGGCTGGCACGGGGCAAGCAGGCGCTCAGCCGCGAATATCGTGCACAAATGGGGGCGCTGTCGGCGTTTTTCCTCGATACCGTGCGCGGCATGCGCGAGGTGGTGGTATTCGGCCTGCGCGACACGCGTTTGCAGGCGCTGGAGCAACACAGCCGGCAACTGGACGCTTCTTTCCGCCGCGCCAAAGGGCATGAGGCGGCGGTGCGCGGTTATACCGAAGCACTGCTGGCCGGAGGCAATCTGCTGATGCTGGCGCTGGCGCTGTATTTGTTGGCCGTTGGGAAAATTGGCTTTGGCGGCGCACTGGCGGCGGTGATTACCCTATTGGCCAGTTACGGCCCGTTTGTGGCCTTGAGCAATCTGTCTGCCGGTCTGCCGCAAACCCTGGCCGCCGCCGAACGGGTGTTGGCGCTGCTGGCCGAACCGGCGGCGGTGGAGGAGGTGCGCAACCAAACCGATTTAAGCGAAGTAAAAACATTGGAAGCGAACGGGGTGGGCTTTGATTATGAACGCCAAGCGGTGTTGCACGATGTCAGCTTTCATGCGCATCGAGGCGAAATCATCGGCATACACGGCGCCAGCGGCAGCGGCAAGTCCACGCTGTTGCAGCTGCTGCTTCGTGCGTTTGATCCGCATAACGGCAGCATCCGCCTCAACGGCTGCGATTTGCGCCACATCAATACCAACAGCCTGCGCCAACATATGGTGTATCTGAGCCAGCACACCTATTTGTTCCATTGCTCGGTATACGAAAACATTGTGATGGCCCGGCGCGGCGCCAGTCGCGACGAGGTGGAGGCGGCAGCAAAAATGGCCAATATCCACGAGCGGATTATGGCCCTGCCGCAAGGCTACGATACGATGGTGCCGGAACACGGCGGCTTGTTTTCCGACGGCGAAAAACAACGTCTCAGCCTGGCGCGCGCCTTTTTGCACGATGCTTCGGTATGGCTGCTGGACGAACCCACCAGCAATCTGGACAGCCTCAACGAAGCGCTGATACTGCAAACCCTGCTGCGCTTGAAGGCCGACAAAATCGTGATTTTGGTCAGCCACCGCCTGTCCACTTTGGGCATTTGCGACCGGGTGCTGCATTTGCAGCAAGGGCATATCTCTCCCCGTCAAGCGGATAAAGGGTGCCAATAAACTGAAGATCAATGAATCGCAAGCAATGGCTTACAGAAAACAGATGTGTAGATAAATCAGGCTGAAACCTTTGCAAACCGCCATCTGCGGCGCATTTCTGCGTTGTGCGTTTATGCCCTAGAGGTACTGCTCGTTCACTTGCCTGTCTGTATGATATGTCTGTCCAGGGATTCCTGGCGTTCACGTTCACTGCACTGCTACGCCTTGAACTGCACCCACACCTGGAGGTTTTGCAAAGGTCTCGGTCTGCCCGCCCGCCGGGAACAGGCAAAAAACAGGGCAGGAAACGGCTGCCCAGCCCTTCCTGCCCCATCGGCCGTTTCCCTTACGCCGGTTATAAAACCTGTTGCACCGGCTCGGCGGCCAGCTGCGGACGCTGTTGGTAAGACGGGTCGGCCGCCGCGGTAAACACCACATCGGTGGAGGAGTTCAACATCGTGCCGCACGGATCTTGCACCACCATAATGATCAGGCCCACCGCCACCATCTGCATGGCCACATCGTGATCGATATTGAACAGGCTGCACGCCATCGGCACCAGCGGGAGCGCGCCGCCCGGTACGCCGGATGCCCCGCAGGCACCCACCACCGCCACCAACACCAGCAGGAAGGCGGTCAGAAAGTCCACCGGAATGCCCAATGTGTGCACCGCCGCCAGCGTGAGGACGGTAATCGTAATCGACGCGCCTTCCATATTCATGGTCGCCCCCAGCGGAATCGACACCGAATAGGTCTCCTCATCCAAGCCCAGCTTTTTGCACAAAGCCAGATTCACCGGAATATTGGCCACCGAACTGCGCACAAAAAAGGCAATCAAGCCGCTTTCTTTCAGGCAGGTCCACACCAAAGGATAAGGATTGCGGCGGATTTTCACCCACACAATCAGCGGATTCACCACCAAAGCGGTAAACACCATCGCTCCCACAATCACCGCCAAAACATGCAGATACGCCCCCAGGCTCTCCAAACCGGTGTTCAATACCGTGGTCAGCACCAAACCGAAGATGCCCAGCGGTGCCAAGCGGATGATCCAGCGCACCACGCGCGACACCGCCTCCGCCGCATCGGCCAGCATATTGCGGGTGGCTTCGCCGGCATGGCGCAAAGCCAAGCCGATCAACACCGCCCACAACAAAATGCCCACATAATTCGCTTCCGCCAGCGCCTGCACCGGATTGACCGCCAGTTTGCCCGCCAAATTGCGCAACACCTCGCCCACACCGGAAGGCACCGGCCGGCTGGCGGCTTCCACCCCGCTTAGGGGCACAAAAGACGGAAACAGAAAGCTGGCGCTCACCGCCACCAAAGCGGCCAACAGCATGCCCGCCACATACAGCACCAACACCGGACGGATACCGCTGCCGCTGCCCGTGCGGTGGCGGGCCAAAGCCGCCGCCACCAACACAAACACCAACACCGGCGCCACCGCCTTGAGCGCACCCACAAACAGCATGCCGAGCAAATCGCCCGCCACCGACAAATGCGCCCCCCAAGCCGCTCCGCGCGCAGGCAAAGCCAACACCACTGCGGCCAGCAAGGCCAAAGCCACTTGGCCGCCCAGCCCCAATCGCTGGCCCAAACGGCCCCATCTGAAATCAGTCATCATCACTCCTTATCCAAGCGTTATCCTGCCCGCCGGCACCGCGGCCGCCCGGCATGTGCGCATCGCGGCACGCCAAACGGCCCTTTTTCGAATATCTTTCGGCAAACACGGGCAGGGGCGGCATCATAAACACCGCCGCCGCCGGTTCAAAATACCGTTTTGCGCTGTCGATAGAAGCCACCGTTATATGAGGCGGCAGGCTACCTGAAAACCGGCTTTGCCCACCCGCCCGCCGAGAAGCAAGTTTATGTAAAACCGCCGTTTCCCTGCCGGATGCAAGACGCCGAAACCTTCAAAACAACGCCTGAAAATGCTAATATTCGCGCCCTTTGGCCCGCACCGAATCCGCCGGTATGCCCGGCCGCCCGTCGCCCCTGAGCCACCCTAATCTTTATCTTGCCCGCCCACACCGAATTCATGAAGATCCGCCCGCTTCACGCCGCCGTTCTCTCCGTCCTGCTGGCCGGCCTGGCCGCCCATGCCGAGCCGACACCCGCCGGCGATGCGCCCGCCGAAGCCGCCGCTCAAGCGGCGGCCGACATTCCCTCACCCGACACCCCGGCCGAGCGGCTGCCCTTTCCCATCGAAATCGACGCCCCCGAGGATATCGCCGCCATGCTGCGCGAACACCTGTCGCTGATTACCCGCCAAACCGAGCCGGAAGCCGACATCGACCGCGAGCAGATGCAGTTTTTGGCCGAAGAAGCGCCCGACGAAGTGAAACAGATGGTGCGCTCACAAGGCTATTTCCGCGCCGAGATTCAGGTAGCCCCCAAAAGCAGCGGCTGGCTGGTGAGCGTACGCCCCGGTCCGCGCACCACCATTGACGACGTGGAAGTCTCCATCGTCGGCGGCGTGTTGCAGGAAAGCGATCTGGCCGCCTACTACAAACGCGCCATGGCCAACTGGTCGCTGCCCATCGACGACCCCTTCGTCAACAGCGAATGGAGCAGCAGCAAAGACGCCGTGCTCTCCGCGGTGCGCCGCCACAAATACCCGCTGGCCACCCTCAGCGAAAGCCGCGCCACCATCAACCCCGAAACCAGCAAAGCCGTGCTGTCGGTAAGCGTGGACAGCAAACAGCCGGTGTATTTCGGCGACATTCACATCCAAGGCAACGAGCGCTATCCCGAATCCGTCATCACCGGCCTGGCCCAATTCAAAGCAGGCGAGCCCTACGACTTCGACAAAGTGCTCGACTACCAGCAGGCCTTGGAACAAGACAGCCATTACAGCCGCGCCCAAGTGGAAGTGGACTTTGCCAAAATGGTGGAAAACCGCGTGCCGCTGGTGGTGTCGGTCACCGAAGTACCGCGCCAGAAGGTTGACCTCGGCCTGCGCTACGACTCGGCCGACGGCCCCGGCATCCGCCTGGGTTACGAACACTACAATGTGTTTACCCGCGGCTATGTGTTTTCCGCCGCCGCCGACATCGGCCGTTACGAAAAAACCGCCGGCATCGGCCTGAGCCAACCGCGCAACAGCAACGGCCACTACTGGACCGCCAGCCTCAACTACGACAGCTCCACCACCCAAAAGCTGGATAAAGAAACCGCCCAAGCCGGCATTTGGCGCGTGCGCGACCGCAACGGCATCGAATCGCGCATCGGCCTCGAATACATTACCGAATCCCGCCGCATCACGGGCGGGCAAGATTTCGGCCGCAGCAACGCCCTGATGCTCACCGCTTCCTGGCGCCGCCAAAACATCGAAACCCTGCTGCGGCCCGAAAACGGCTACTATCTCGAAGGCAAAGTCGGCACCACCTTGGGCACCCTGCTCTCTTCCGCCAGCACCCAACGCGTTTACGGCCGCGCCGGCTACTATTTCACTCCGGAAAACAAAAACATCGGCACCTTCATCGCCCGCGGCGAATTGGGCTACACCCGCTCCGGCCAAGACAAATCCGTGCCCTCCGTGCTGATGTACCGCACCGGCGGCGCCACCAGCGTGCGCGGTTACGAACTCGACAGCATCGGCCTCAACGGCCCCAACGGCTCGGTGCTGCCCGACCGCGTATTGGGCGTGGTGAGCTTGGAATACCAACGCCCGATCAGCAAAAACTTCTCGCTGGCCGTGTTCCACGACATGGGCGCCGTCAACCACGACTTCGCCCACCTCAACTGGCGGCACGGCAGCGGCCTGGGAGTGCGCTGGTTCAGCCCCATCGCCCCCTTCTCCTTCGACATCGCCTACGGCCACCACGACCGCAAACTGCGCTGGCACATCAGCCTAGGCACCCGTTTTTAAACCACCGGCCTGTTCAGGTAGCCTGGCGCACCGTCGTCGGGCTACCTGAAAACGCAACAGAAATGTCATCTATATTTGACAATATCCCAATACCTCCGCAAAATGTCGCCTATATTTGACAACCCCGGCGCCAAACCCGTGAACAGAGTCAAGCAATACCGCCGGGCCAAAGGCTTATCCCAACAAGCGTTGGCCCACGCCGTCGGCGTTTCGCGGCAAACCGTGAATATGGTGGAAAACCAAGGCTACAACCCCAGCCTGTCGCTGTGCATCCGCCTGGCACAGGTGCTGGATACCGACCTGAACGCCCTGTTTTGGCCCGACAACGGAGACACTCCCGATGCAAAGGCAAACTGAATCCTCCCGCTTGTTTAAGCTGTTCCGCCTCTATAACGGAGACGGCCTAGACGAACGCCAACGCCAGCTCTTGCACGAACAGGCCGCCCGCTGTCTGTCGCATCTGTTCGGCTTTATTCTGCTCTTCATGCCCGTCTATGTAATTGGCAACCTCTTGGGTTGGCAGGCCTTCACCGATTTCTCAACCAGTATGGTTGTTCCCGCCCTGTTTTATTACATTACTTGGTTTATGTGGCG
Organism: Neisseria shayeganii; assembly: GCF_014054965.1. NCBI lineage: Bacteria > Pseudomonadati > Pseudomonadota > Betaproteobacteria > Neisseriales > Neisseriaceae > Neisseria > Neisseria shayeganii. The sequence continues at coordinate 1,758,298 of NZ_CP059567.1, forward strand.
CACACCGGTGAATGAAGCGCTGTTCGACCCCGATGCGTGGACGGCGGAGAAACTGCCGCAACATCTGGCTACAGCCCGCCAATCCGCCCTGCTCTCGGCGCTGGCGATGCCCGCTATCGGCCTGCTGGCGCTTTACATGCTGCATGACGGCTTTGTACCGCTCACTTTTTTACTGATTCTCGCCACCATTGCCGCTTGGGCCATTTATGCCGGCTTGTACGACAGCGAAAAAAAAGACATCGCAGCCAATATGCAGCGTGCGGAAGCATACCGCCGCCAAGCCGAAGCCGAAGAACACGCCTAAATCAAACCGCCTGCACCGTTTTCCATGCTTCAGCAAAGATGCAGGCTACCTGAAACCCACCCGAACCCACCACACACCGCACCATGTCCGATACCGCCGTCCTCACCGCCGACACCCCAACCCCGCCGCCCGCCCCGAAACGCCGTTCGTGGTGGAAACGACTGGCCGCCGCCGTCCTGCTGCTGTTGATGCTGACCGCCGGCCTGCTGGTCTGGCTGGGCGGCACCGAATCCGGCCTGCGCTTCGGCCTCACCCGCATTCCCTCATGGTTCGGCGTGGACATCCGCATCCAGCAGCTGCAAGGCACCTTGTGGCGCGGCTTTGAAGGCCAGGGGATTCAGGTAGCCACCGAAGGCGCCGATGTGGACATCAGCCGCCTCAGCCTAGACTGGCAGCCGCAAGCGCTCTGGCAGCGGCAGCTGCACATCCGCAAATTGGCCGCCGGCGACATCCACATTGCCGGCAAACCGGTACCCCCGCGCGAAGAAAGCCCGCCGCCGCAACTGCCGCAAAGCATCAGCCTGCCCCTCGGCGTACAAATTGACGCGCTGGAAGTGGGCCGCATCAGCAGCGGCACCCCAGACAACACCGTGCTGCTGCCCTCCGTCCTCAGCTACCGCTACGACCACCAAGAGCACCGCCTGAACATCGAGGCTTTGCGCACACCGTGGCACGAATTCAAAGGCCAGGCCGCCATCGCCACCGCCTCTCCCTTCGCTTTAGAAGCCAGCATCGAAGGCCAGGGCGACTTACAGGGCGAAGCCGCCACCAGCGCCGCCTCCCTGAGCGGCAGCCTGGCCGAGCCCGATGTACACGTGCAACTTAACGGCAGCGGCGACAGCGCCGCCCACTTCGTGCTGCGCGGCGGCCTGCGCCCCTTCGAACCGCAGCTGAACCGCAAAATCGTCAGCCTCAACCTCGAAGGCCGCCACCTCAACCCCGCCGATTTCGACGACGGCCTGCCCGAAGCCGAGCTGGTGTTCAATCTGGCCGTCGAACCGGCCGTCCAAGCCGACACCCTCAGCGGCGTCATCGAATTCCGCAACCACAGCCCGGCCGGTTTCGACCAAAACGGCATTCCTGTAGAAAGCCTCAACGGCGACCTCCACATCGGCACCGACGGCAAACTGCAGCTGCACAACGTAGCCGCCCTGCTGGCCGCCAAAGGCCGCCTCATCCTCAACGGCACCCTGGATACCGCCGCCGAAAACGACGCCCTCAACCTCACCGCCGCTGTGGAGCAGTTCAAAGTGCACGACGTGGTGCAGCAGCAGCTGCCCTTCCTCATCGACGGCACCATCACCGCCCGCGGCAGCTTCGACAACCCCGAAGCCCGCTGGGAACTGCGCGACCGCCAAACCGCCACCAGCGGCCTGTTCCGCCTGCTCACCGACCGCGAAAACCGCCAGCGCTCGCTGCGCTTCGAAAACGTGCGCATCGCCCCGGCCAACGGCGGCGAACTCACCGCCGAAGCCGATATCGGCCTGTTCCAACAACAGCCGATCATGCTTCAGGTAGCCTCGCGCGCCTTCAACCCCGCCGCCGTGATGGCCGACCTGCCCGCCGGCAGCGTGAACGGCAGCATCGACTTAAGCGGCACCCTGGCCGACGGCAGCGACCTCAAACTCAACATGGTTTGGCGAGACAGCCGCCTCTCCGGCGCCGCGCTGGGCGGCAAAGCCGAGCTGGCCTACCGCGACGGCCACCTGCCCCAAGCCGACATCAACCTCACCCTCGGCCGCAACCGCATCCAAACCAAAGGCAGCTTCGGCAAAGCCGGCGACAAACTCAACCTCGACATCGACGCCCCCAATCTCGACCTGTTCGGCTTCGGCCTGGCAGGCTACCTGAAAGCACAAGGCATACTGGCCGGCGAACCCAGCCAGCTCACCGCCGACCTGCGCGGCCACGCCGACGGCCTGGCCGTGCGCGACGCCGTGCGCATCCGCCGCCTCGACTTCAACCTCAAAGGCTCGCCTGATCTGGCCAAACCGCTCAACATCCAACTCGACGGCCGCCAAATCCAAATCGGCAGCACCCAAATCGACCTCGTCGATCTCAAAGCCGACGGCACCGGCCGCCAACACACTCTCGGCGGCAACGCCAGCCTGCTGCTCGACGGCAAACCCTACCGCCTCAACCTCGCCGCCGCCGGCGGCCTGAACGACCAGCACCAATGGCGCGGCCGCGTCGGCCAGCTCGATATCGGCGGCGCCTTCAACCTCAAGCTGCTCAACCCCATCCAGCTCGAAGCCGGCGCCGAGCGCGTGCAGATGACCAACGCCCGCTGGGCCGCCATGCGCGGCAGCCTCAACCTGCAAAACTTCGTCTGGGAAGCCCGCCGCGGCATCACCACCAAAGGCAGCGCCAGCGGCTTACATCTGGAAGAACTCGACAACCTGCTGCAAACCGCCAACAACAGCCAACAGCCGCCCGCCTTCAAACAAAATCTGGTCATCGGCGGCGACTGGGACATCAACTACGGCCAAAACGCCACCGGCTACCTGAAACTGCGCCAGCAGTCGGGCGACGCCGTCATCGCCTACCGCCAGCAAGCGCTCGGCCTGCAAAACATCGTGCTCGACACCCGCTTCCACAGCGGCCGCATCGACAACCGTCTCACCGGGCAAACCCGCTACGGCAATGTGGATGCCGCCGTGGCCATCAGCCAAACCTTCGGCAGCAGCATCGTGGCCGCCCCCATCAGCGGCTACCTGAAAATCGACGTGCCCGATCTCGACAACCTGCGCTACCTGATGCCCGCCGGCATGAGCGCCAAAGGCCGCCTCAACATCGACACCACCGTCAGCGGCACCGTGGGCGAGCCGCGCCTCAACGGCACCGCCAAAGGCAGCAACCTCTACTACCGCGACCGCAACACCGGCGTCATTCTCGACAACGGCAGCCTGAACTCGCGCTTCCAAGGGCGCGACTGGCTGATCGACTCGCTGGCCTTCAAACGCAAAGACGGCAGCGTCGAACTCAAAGGCCGCGTCAACCTCACCGGCACCACGCCCGATGTGGACGTTACCGCCCTGTTCAACCGCTACCAGATTCTCGACACCCCCAACCGCAAGCTCACCCTCAGCGGCGACGCCGCCCTGCTCTACACCCCGCAGCGCGGCATCGCCCTGAGCGGCACCCTGAAAGCCGACAGCGGCCACTTCGGTTTCCAAAAATCCGGCATGCCCGGTTTGGACGACGACGTGGTGGTATTGGGCGAAGACAAACCCGAACAGGCCGCCGCCCCCACACCCATTGCGCTCAATTTGGAGCTCGACCTGAACGACAACTTCCGTTTCAGCGGCGAAGGGCTGGACGTGATGCTGGGCGGCAAGCTCACCGTCACCGCCCAGCCGCGGGAAGACCTGCGCGCCGTCGGCAGCGTCAACATCGTGCGCGGCCAATACAAGGCCTACGGCCAGGATCTGGTGATCGAAAAAGGCACCATTTCCTTTGTCGGCCCGCTGTCCGACCCCAACCTCAACCTACGTGCGGTGCGCAAACTCTCGCCCGTGGGCGCCGGCGTGGAAGTGCTCGGCAACCTGAGCAATCCGCGCGTGAGCCTGATTGCCAACGAACCGATGAGCGACAAAGACAAACTCACCTGGCTGATTCTCGGCCGCGCCAGCAGCGGCAACGAAAGCGACGAAGCCGCCGTGGCCGCCGCCGCCGGCGCCTTCTTGGCCGGCAATGTGAACGACAAACTTGGCCTGGTGGACGACTTCGGCATGACCACCCGCCGCACGCGCAACACGCAAACCGGCGAGCTCAACCCGGCCGAGCAAATCATCACCTTCGGCAAGCGGCTCACCAACGAGCTGTATTTGGGCTACGAATACAGCGTCACCAGCGCCAACCAGGCCGTGAAGCTGATCTGGCAGATCAACGCTTCGCTGCAGGCCATCGCCCGCGTCGGCACCGATTCCGTCGGCGGCGAAGCGCGCTACACCATCCGCTTCGATTGATCGCTTTTCAGGTAGCCTATTGGCGGCACAAGGCCACAGCAGGCTACCTGAATGCCGCCCCAACAAGCTAGTTGAAACTATGACCCTGCCGTTCCGCCTCTACCGCTTCCTCACCCGCCGCCTCGGCGCCCCGCTGGCCCGCCACCTGCTGAACAAGCGCAGCCGCCGCTCGCCCGACTACCTGCGCCATCAAGGCGAACGCTTCGGCGAGCCAGTGGACGAACCGCTGCAAAACGCCATTTGGATTCACGCCGTTTCCGTGGGCGAAACCCGCGCCGCCCAGCCCTTGGTAGCCGAACTGCTACGGCAATTCCCCGATGCTCCGCTGCTGCTCACCCAAATGACCCCCACCGGCCGCGCCACCGCCGAACAACTGTTCCCGCAGGCGCAATGCCGTTATCTGCCCTACGACCACCCCGAGTGGACCGCCGCCTTTCTGGCCCAGCACCGTCCGCGCTTCGGCATCCTGATGGAAACCGAAATCTGGCCCAACCTCATCCATGCCTGCCGCCAAGCCGGCCTGCCGCTGTTCTTGGCCAACGCCCGCCTGTCGGAGCGGTCCGCCCGCGGCTACCGGCGCTGGCCCGGCCTGTTCCGCCCCGCCATGCAGGGCTTTTGCCGCGTGCTGGCGCAAAGCGAAGCCGATGCCCGCCGTTTGGCCGAGATCGGCGCCGCCACGCCCCTAGTGTGCGGCAACAGCAAATACGACATCGCTCCGCCCGCAGCCATGCACGCTTTGGCCGCGCAATTCCGCCAGCGCATCGGCCGGCGGCCGGTGGTGGTGTGCGCCAGCACCCGCGAACACCAAGGCCAGGACGAAGCCGAGCTGCTGCTGCAACAATGGCGCGCCTATCGGGGCGACGCCCTGCTGGTGATCGTGCCGCGCCACCCCGAGCGTTTCCAAAACGCCTTCGACACCGCGCAAGCCTTGGGCCTGCGCGCCCAAAAACGCAGCGACGAAACCGCCGTGGCGGCAGACACCCAAGTCTGGATCGGCGACAGCATGGGCGAACTGTTCGCCTATTATCTGGCCGCCGATATGGCGTTTGTCGGCGGCAGCTTGGTGGACACCGGCTGCCAAAACATCATCGAGCCGATTGCCTGTGGCAAACCCGCCCTGTTCGGCTACTCCACCTACAACTTTGCCGCCGCCTGCTCCGGCGCAGTGGCCGCCGGCGCCGCCCTTCAAGTCGCCACCCCGGCCGACTGGTATGCCGCCGTCTGCCGCTGGCTGGCCGATCCTGCCGAACGGCAGCGCTATGCCGCCCAAGCCGCCGGTTTCATCCAAGCCCACCAAGGCGCCAGCCGCCGCATGGCCGAAGCCATCGCCGCCGCCCTGCCCGCCTGTGCCGCTAACCGTCAGGCTACCTGAAAGGGAAACCATATCCCCTCATGCAGGCATTCCTGGCCGGACAGCGTCTCCTGTTCAGGTAGCCTCCGGCCATCCGGCGGCTGGGTTTGCGCCGCCCTTGCCGATTCAGTAAAATCAAGGCCTTTCCCCACTCCGCCCCGCCGCCATGAGCCTAATTACCCTTCTGCGCCCCGCCCAAGCGCAAGATTGCGAACACATCTACAACGCACACCAATACGCCGTGCGCTACACCTGCGCCCGCGCCTATGACGACACCGTGCTGCAGGCTTGGCTGCAACTGCTCTCTCCCGACAGCTACCTCGACACCCTGCACGACCAATGGAAAACCCTGTGGGTGATCGAATACAAAGGCCATATCCAGGGCTTTTTCCAGCTCAACCTGCAAGAAGCCCAGCTCGACGCTCTCTATGTGCACCCCTTCGTGCACAACCAAGGCTTGGGCACCGCCCTGCTCGGCCGCGCCGAATCGCTGGCCCACGAAGCCGGCTTGGGCATGCTCAAGCTCTACGCCTCGCTCAATTCCGAGCCCTTTTATCTGCTCAACGGCTACAGCGTATTGGGCGAAGCCGTGCTGCCGCTCAACCCCGAAGTCGGCATCGAATGCCGCCTGATGCGTAAATTCCTGGCCGACTGTTTATAAACCCGGCGCTGCGCCGGCATCCCGTTTTCAGGTAGCCTGCCATGAACCTCCGCCCCTCCTTCCCCGCCGCCTGCTTACTGCTGCTCACTGCCGGCTGCACCTATCTCGACACCCCGGACGGACGCTATCTCAACCTTAATCTGCCGGTGGAATCGCGCCACACCGTACACAAAACCGTCCACATCCACGCCCCGCCCGGCACCACCGTCATCTACGGCGAGCGCGGCCTCTATCCCGATGCCGCCTATCCGCACCCCCTCCCCAGCCATACCACCCTGCGCAGCGCCGCCGACAGCGGCTGCCTCGACGCCGCCCATCCGGGCTACCTGAACACCGCGCCCTGCCACGGCCGCCACAGCCAGCGTTTCACCTTCGACGGCTTCCTCCTGCGCAACGCCGCCGGCCTGTGCGTGGATACCGAACACGGCCTGCTGCAAACCGGCATCCGCGCCGTTACCTCACCCTGCCGCCACAGCCCAAGCCAACAATGGCACAGCGACGGCCACAGCATCCGCAGCCGCGCCGCACCGCTCTGTCTCGACAACCTCCAGCCCGGCGGCCCGCTGGTCTTATCGCCCTGCAACGGCAGCCACAGCCAACGGTTTGTCTTCGGCCGCCACCCGTATTAACAATCTTTGCCCCAGCCGCAGGCAACAGAAACGCCCTATCCGCGGCAGTTTGCGCCGCCCTCCCCTTATCCGCCCCCTGTCCGGCCGCCGCCCGGCCACAGATGCTTTGTAAATCGTTGCAAAATATGTTTAAATCCGCTTCCTAGCGGCCTGTTTCCGGATGCCGACATGAAAACCCGACTGTTTGTTTCCCTGCTCGCCTTATCCGCAGCCAGCTACGGCAAGGAGTTTGTCGTGGCCGATCTGCCGCACGGTTGGCGGGCCGAAATAAGCGTTAAAAACTGCACCGCAACAGCCTGCAACGGCCCGGCCGTCATCCGCTTAAGCGGCAACGGTTTCCGGCAGCAGTTCGAGTCTGCGGATGCCGGCTTTGTCCCGCCGGCAGACGGCAGCCGCCTGCCCTATCTGCACAGCCCGCTGGCCATCGGCGATTTCAATTTCGACGGCCTTGCCGACGTGGCGGTGTAAAACGGCAATCAGGGGCTCTACCTCAGCCCCGGCTACGACGTGTACCTGCAAAACACCGCCAAGCGCTTTTTGTTCAGCCAAGACTTCAGCGATTTAACCCTGCTCGGCATGGGACTGTTCCAAACCGATGCCGCGCGCAAAGTGCTGACCACCACCGCCCGCATCGGCTGCTGCGTGCATCTGCAGGAAGAATGGGCGGTTTTGCCCGACGGCAAACTGCACAATATCCGCCGCACCACGCACGACACCACCACGCCGGGCCAACTTGAAATCACCGAAGAAATATGGGAAAACGGCCGCTGGCAAACCCGCACCCTACAAAAACCACAACAAAATAAGTAACACACTTACTTTTCCAGTCTGCAAACTTGTGTGAAACCGCCATGAAAACACTGATCCTGATCGCCTCTTTTTTCCTCACCCTCCAAGCCTACGGCCGCAGTTTCGAGCTCTCCGGCCTGCCTACCGGCTGGAAGGCCAGTGTCACCATCGACCGCTGCGACCAAAGAGTCTGCAGAGGCAACGGCCACATCATTCTGCATAAAGACGGCTTCCGCCAACGCATCGACTCCAAACACCTGCTGCTCAATACCGACAACCTGCCGGCGGCCGGTACCGCCCTGAGCGCCGAAAACAGCCAATCGCTGCTGGTGATGAAAGACTTCAACTTCGACGGCCAAGTCGATGCCGCCGTGCGCAACGGCAACAACAGCCTCAACCGCAGCGCCAGCTACGACATCTACACCCAGCGGCCGGGCGGCCATTTCACTTTCGACGAAGACCTCAGCGAACTGGCGCTGTACGGCGTGGGCCTGTTTGAAGTGGACACCCGCCGCCAGATTTTGATCACCACCGCCCAAACCGGCTGCTGCTTCCGCACCTTCGAAGAATGGAAAATCTTCCCCGACGAAGGCTGGCAGGAAGTCGGCCGCAGCACGTGGGACGGCTTCCGCTCTGAATACACCATCTTGGTTACCGAAGAAAAACTGGTCAAAGGCCGTTGGGAAGACAGCTCCCGCTACGTGCGCAAACCCTGATCATTAAAACAAACAAAACCTGAAACCTTGGCCAAACGCTTCCATACAAATGCCGTTCAAGGCGCGGCGGCAAAGGCTTCAGACCAGCTGAAACACCCATCCACCTCACCACACACATCATGATCCGAGACATCTATCTGGCCGGCGGCTGCTTTTGGGGCGTGGAAGCCTATTTCCGCCGCATCGAAGGCATCGTATCCGCCGTTTCCGGCTATGCCAACGGCCGCACCGAACACCCCAGCTACGAGCAGGTATGCCGCGAAAACAGCGGCCACGCCGAAACCGTCCGCCTGCAATACGACGACACGCGGCTGCCCCTGCCCCACCTGCTCGCCCACTACTTCCGCCTGATCGACCCCACCAGTCTCAACCGCCAAGGCAACGACATCGGCGAACAATACCGCACCGGCATCTACTACACCGACGAGGCCGACCGTCCTGTTGCCGAAGCCGCCCTGCAACGGCTGCAACGGCACTACCGCCAGTCTTTACAGGTAGCCCTAGGCCGAATCGACATTCATCTGGTATCTTTGGCGGATGACCAAGACCAAGCATCCGCGGCCCCGCCGCTACGAATTAACCCAAACCCAATGGGAGCGGATCGAAGATCTGCTCCCAGGCAAGGCCGGTGACCCCGGGCGTACGGCAGCGGACAACCGCAGCTTCGTCAATGGCGTGCTGTGGGTGTTGCGCTCCGGGGCGCGCTGGAGCGATCTGCCCACGCGCTACGGAGCCTACAAGAGCGTGCACAAGCGCTTCACCCGCTGGGCGGCCAAGGGTATCTGGGAGCTGGTGTTCCAGTCCCTGATTCAGGATCGAAGCAACGAGTATCTGATGATCGACAGCAGCATTGTCCGGGCGCACGCACAGGCGGCGACCGGAAAAGGGGGGCGGCACACCCGGCTCTGGGGCGTTGCCGAGGAGGTCTGAGCACGAAGATCCACATGGCGACAGATGGCCAGGGCCGACCGGTGCGATTCATCCTCACTGGCGGCCAGCGTAACGACATCACGCAAGCCCCAGCGCTGCTGGCCGGGTTCAAGCCCAAGTACGTCTTGGCCGACAAAGGCTATGACAGCCGGCAACTGGTGGCGCTGATCCAGTCGCTCGGCGCCCAGGCGGTGATCCCGCCTCGCAGCTGCCAGCAGCCGCGTGCCTACGACAAAGCACGCTACCGGCTACGCAATCGCATCGAGCGTTGCTTTGCCAGGCTCAAGCAGTTCCGCCGCATCGCCACTCGTTTTGACCGCAAGCCCTCTCACTTCCTGGCTTTCCTCTATCTCGCATCAATTACCTTGTGGGTGGGTTGAATGTCGATTCGGCCTAGAGCCGCTGCGCCAGTTTTTCCCCGCCGAAGACCACCATCAAGACTACCTGGGCAAACATCCGCACGGCTATTGCCACATCAATCTCGCCGCCGCCAACGTTCCCTTAAGTGCCGCAGAAAAACAGCCCGAGCTGCTCGACAGCCTGAGCCCCTTGTCTTTCGAAGTCACCCAAAACAGCGCCACCGAACGACCGTTTTCCCACCCTTACGAACGCGAATTTTCACCCGGCGTGTATGTGGACATCGTGGACGGCACCCCGTTGTTTCTTTCCACCGACAAATTCGACGCCGGCTGCGGTTGGCCCAGCTTCAGCCGCCCCATCGGCGAGAACGCGCTGGACGAACTGCCCGACCACTCCCACGGCATGCAGCGCATCGAAGTGCGCAGCCGAGAAGCCGGCTCCCACCTCGGCCACGTTTTCCCCGACGGCCCGGCCGAACAAGGCGGCCTGCGCTACTGCATCAACGGCGCCAGCCTGCGCTTCATCCCGCTTGCCGACTTGGAAGCAGCAGGCTTGGGCTACCTGAAAGCCTGTTTTGACGTCGGCGGCGGCCCAAACGCCTCCGACTAAATAACCACCCTCCAGCCGGGGCGCCGTCCGCCGCCCCGTTTCCCATGCCGCCTTCCTGCCCGCGCCCTGCTTGACCAGCCGGCTTCCCCTACCCGCCGTTTTCCGTTCCATGACACCCACACAAACACTGTCCGACCGCCGCATGGCCCTGCTGCTGGCCGCCATGAGCGCCATCATGCCGTTTTCCATCGATGCCTACCTGCCGGCGGTAACCGAAATGGCCGCCACCCTATCGGTGGGCGAAGCCGATATCCAAACCAATTTAAGCCTGTTTCTGGTCGGGCAATCCTTGGGCGTGCTGATCGGTGGCGCTTGGTCGGACTGGTCCGGCCGGCGGACGGTGGCGCTCAGCGGCCTCTTGCTGTATTGCCTCGCTTCCTTGGGTTTGGCATTGTTGGGCAGCTTGGAACAATTCCTGCTGTTGCGGCTGGCGCAAGCCTTCGGCGCCGGCATGGTGGCGGTGATCAGCGGCGCGGTGGTGCGCGACCTATATGAAGGACGGCAGGCGGCGCAAATGTTTGCCCTGATCGGCGTGATCATGATGGCCGCGCCGCTGTTGGCGCCGATTATCGGCTGGCTGATGCTGCAAATCGGCGGCTGGCGGGCGGTATTCGTTTTTCTGTTGCTGTATGCCGCTTCGGTGTGGTGGCTGCAATGGCGCTTCCTGCCTGCCGTCAAGCCGGCCTCGCCGCCGGCCGGCTCGCCAACCGCCGTCATCGCCGGACGCTACCGCCGCGTGTTCGGCACCCCCGAAGCCTTGGGCTTTCTGTTTTTCCAAGCGTTCAGCTTTTCCTCCATGTTTGCGTTTCTCACCGAGTCGCCCTATGTGTATATGACGCTCTACGGCATGGGAAAAGGCATTTATGCGCTGGTTTTCGCCCTCAACATCATCACCATGACCGCCTTCAACCGCCTGACTGCCTTGCGTCTGCGCCGCGGCAGCGAGCCGGCGCGGATTTTGCTCATCGGCATCGGGGTGCAGTTTGCGGCCAACACCGCCTTGGTGGTGCTCACCCAATTGTCTGCCCTGCCTCCGGTGGCGCTTTTTGTGGGCTTGGTGATGTTATCGGTAGGTTCGCAAGGCTTGGTCACCGCCAATACTCAGGCCTGCTTTATGCAGCACTTCCAACAGGAAGGCGGCAGCGCCAACGGCGTCCTGCTTTCCAGCCAAGCCCTCATCGCCGCCAGCGTGGGCTTCATCACCACCCGCCTGCACGACGGCAGCGCCGAGACCATGCCGCTGATGATGTTATCGGCCACCTTATGCGGCATGGTGTTGTTGTTCGGCTTCTCCAAACAGGCTTTCAGGTAGCCTGAGGCCATGCTGACAAAGCGGAGACCTTCACCGCCTTGCGATGATGCAGCTCAAAGATAGCCGCGCAGCGAGCGCAGAAATACGCCACAGATAACAGCTTGCCAAGGTCTCTCGGGCTACCTGAAAACTTTTTGTCACCCTTCTCCATGCCTGCCTTATTGATTGTCCGCCCCGAAAACCGCCTGCGCGAAGATGCCGCGGCGTGCCTTGACGCCGGCTGGCAGCCGCTGCCGCTGCCGCTGATCCGCATCGAAGCCGATGCCGTCGCACTGACTGCTTTACCGGCACGCATCGCCGATGCCGACGCCGTGTTCTGGGTCAGCCCCACCGCCGTAGAAACCGCCGCCGGTACCCTGCCCACACCCGGCCGCGCACTCCACGTAGCGGTCGGCGCCGGCACCGCCGCCGCTTTGACCCGCGCCGGCCTCAGCGGCATTGCCGCCCCGCCGCAAGGCAATGACAGCGAAGCCGTGCTCGCCCTGCCCCTGTGGCGACAGCTGCCGCCACAGGCCAAGATCCTGCTGGTGCGCGGCAGCGGCGGACGCGACTGGTTGCGCCAACAACTCACCGCCCGGGGTTTTCAGGTAGCCTGTGCCGACATCTACCGCCGTCTGCCCGCTGCTCCGCCGTGGCCGTTTTCTGCCGACAATCCGCCCGATGCGGCGTGGGTCACCTCAGCCGAACTGGTCGGCCTGCTGTTCGGCCAAGCCCCGCCGAATCTCGCCCAGGCGTTGAAAACCTTGTTATACTTCACCCATCATCCGCGCATCGCAGCCGCGCTGCGCCAACACGGCGCACAACGCATACAATTATTGGCTTCTCCCTCGGAACTCAGCGCCGCCTTGGCCGCTCTTTCCGAACAACAAATGGAAGCCCCCGCCTGCGCCCGTCAGAATATTGAGAAAGGAACCGCATGAGCCAGCCTGAAAACGAAACCGTGCAGCCCACCCCCCAACCGGCCCTGCCGCCGGCCGCCACTGCGCCTGCCCCGCAAGCTGCGCCGGTAGTGGTCAAACAATCCGGCGGCAAAGGCATGGCCGCGTTGGCCCTGCTGCTCTCCCTCCTCGGCCTGGGTGCTGTCGGCTTTCTGTTTGTGCAGGGCCAAGACGTTTTGGCCCGCCAACAGATGCAGTTCGAACAAAAAATCGGCGAAGCCGCGTTGGGCGAATCCAAAAACGCCGCCCTCTTGGCCGATGCCGTGCGCAAACAGCACAGCAGCGACAGCGCCCTGATGCAGCTGCAAGCGGAGCTGCGTCGCCAACAGGGCGATGCCGAACGCAACGGCCGTGTGTTACAAGAGCTGCTGAAAAGCCGCAGCGACTGGCTGGTGGACGAAGCCGAATTCAGCCTGAATTTGGCCGCCCAACAGCTGGCGATTGCCGACAACGTGCCGGCCGCCGTTGCCGCCTTGGAAAGCATCGACAGCCGTTTGGCCCGCTTCGAGCAGCCGCAGCTGCTCTCTTTGAAGCAAGCCGTCAGCGCCGACCTGGCCGCCTTGAAACAGCGCCCTTATCTGGATGTTTCCAGTGGCGCATTGCGCCTAAACCGCTTGGAAGCCGCCGTCGGCGGCCTGCCGCTGATGCTCGACAGCACGCTGCGTCCGCCCCAAGCCGCCCCGCAAACCGCGGCCGACAGCAACGCCTCTTGGTGGCAGAATGCCTGGACACGCACCGTGGACGGCCTCAAAAGCATGGTGGAAGTGCGCCATCTCGACAACCCCGATGTGATGCTGATGTCCCCGGAGCAGGTTTTCTACGTGCGTGAGAATTTGCGTCTGCGCCTCTTGAGCGCACGCGTCTCCCTCATGCAGCACCAAAGCGAAACCTATCAAAGCGACTTGGCGGCCGCCGAACAAGCCGTTAAGCAATACTTCGACGTTTCCGCTCCCGCCGTGCAGGCTTGGCTGCGTGAAATCGAAGGCCTGAAAACCCTGCAAACCGGCAGCGGCAATTCGGCCAATCTGCTGGCCGCCAGCCTAAAAGCGGTAGACGACTACCGCAAGCAACGCGGCAGCGAGGGTTTGGCGTTGCCCGAACTGCCTGAAGCCGCCGCCTCCGATACTGCCGCATCAACGGCTTCGGCACCGGCCGCCGCTTCGGCGCCGGCTGCCACTGAAACCACGCCCAATACCGCACCGCAAACACCGGCCGCCGCGCCTGCTGATGCCGCTTCCGCCGTTCAGGGAGGGGTGAAATCATGAAAGGCCTGATTTGGATCATCGTGCTGTTCGCTGCGGCCGTCGGCTTGGTTTTGGCGGCGCAAACCTATAGCGGCAATGTGTATCTGGTGATTGACCAAACCCAAACCATGGTCGCCATGTCGCTGCATCTGTTTGTCGGCGCCCTGATTGTTTCCGTTGCCGTGCTCTATCTGCTGCTGCGCCTGATTGACGGCGTCACCGCCGTACCCGGCCGCCTGCGCCGCTTCGGCAGCAAGCGCAGCGCCCGCCATGCCGCCGAGTCGCTGAACAAAGCCGGCTTGGCCTTTTTCGAAGGCAAATTCCAACAAGCTGAACGCGAAGCGGCCAAAGTGCTCGACAACAAACAAGCCGGCGACAACCGCGTACTGGCCTTGATGCTGGCCGCCCACAGTGCCGATCAGGCCGGCGACGAAGAGAAACGCGAAGGCTACCTGAAAGACATTGCCGGGCTGCCCGACAAAAACCAACTCTCGCGTCATCTGCTGTTGGCCGAATCCGCACTCAACCGCCGCGACTACCCCGCCGCCGAAGCCGCCTTAAACGCCGCTGCGGCCGTCAACCCCAAACTGACCCGCTTGGTACGTCTGCAACTGCGCTACATGTTCGAACAAAACAATCCGCTGGAAGTGCTCGACCGAGTGGCCAAACTGGAAAAAGCCGCTGCCCTCAACAGCGCCGAAGCCGCCCAATACCGCGAATGGGCCTACCGCGAACTGTTGGCTCTGGCACAAGACTACCCCGCCATGAAAGCCTGTCTGGCCCGCATCCCCGAAGACCTCAAGCGTGGCGACTTGTGTGCCGACATTGCCGCCAAATTCGTACAAACCGGCCAATACCCCCGTGCCGTCAAATGGGTCAAACACCATTACCCCGAAACCCACAATAGCCAACTGCTTCCGCATATGATTGAAGCGGCCCGCTATTTAAGCGAAAAAGAGCAGCAAAAAGTGATGGATACCGCCGAATCCTGGCTCACCCAAACCCCGGATAACGCCCATCTGCTGTTTAATCTCGGCCAAATGGCCTATGCCAAAAAACTGTGGGGCAAAGCACAAAGCTATCTGGAGGCCAGCCTCAATGCCCAAGCCACCCCGCAGGCGCGTTTGGTGTTGGCCAAAGTGTTCGACGAAATGGGTCAGCCCCAACAAGCGGAGGCACAACGCAAACTCGTTTTGGCCGAAATCACACCGGACGAAGACGAAACCGCCACAGCCGCTCCAGAGCGCGTTGCCATTTAGCCGGCAACCCGATACTCATCGACCACTAGCCCTGGTTCAACAACCATTGCAACGCGCATAACTGTTTTTCCTTTTCCTGCAGGCTACCTGAAATATCCGTTCAGGTAGCCTAAATTATGCTCATCGTGCACCGTATTTTTCTTTTCGGCTTAATGGACATTTGGGTTGGTTTTTAGAGAACTTAGCTTCTAGAGCAATTTCGATTTAATTCATTACATACCCAGCTGATTTGAAGTAATTGGCACACTCTTGAGCCGAGAACAAATCAACCAGCTGCCCCATGCGCTGCCACAGCGCACCCACCGTGCGCTCGCCCGCCCTGCGCAGCAGCGCCTTGAACTTGGCAAACAGCTTCTCGATGGGGTTCAAATCCGGCGAGTACGGCGGCAGATAGCGAATGCTGGCGCCCACGCCTTCGATGGCTTCTCGCACGCCCGCCACTTTGTGGCTGGAGAGGTTGTCGGCAATGACGATGTCGCCAGGGCGAAGTGTCGGGCACCGAAAGGTTTTGACCCACGCCAGAAACACGGCGCCATTGATGGGGCCATCGGTCACCATGGGGGCCGTCAGTGCATCACAGCGCAAGGCGGCAATGAAGGTGCTGGTCTTCCAGTGCCCATGCGGGGCGCTGGCCACGCAGCGTTGACCGCGCGGGGCGCGCCCGCGCAGCGGCGTCATGCAGGTGCTGCTCCAGGTCTCGTCCAGAAATACCAGGCGCCTGGCATCGAGCCGGGCCTGCTGCTGTATCCAGCTCGCCCGTGCCTGCTGCACGTCTTCACGTTCCTGCTCGCTGGCGTGCAGCGTTTTTTTTGAAGCTCAGCCGCCATTTGTTGAGCTGGTGCCACAAGGCCGAGGGTTTGATGCTGATGCCATGCCCGGCCAAACGCTCGCACATTTGCACCAAGGTCAGATCGGGATCGGCCTTGATCCAGTCGCGGATCATGCCCTCTACTGGCGCCAGCCGGGAGATGCGCTTGCCGCCTTGCTGCCTGCTGCTGCGCTCGCCTTCTTTTTCGAAGCGATCACGCACCCGATATACCCACATGCGGCTGACTTCATAACGACGGGCAATGGCGCTGGGTCGCTCTCCGCGCTCCAGCGCTCCCAGTACTCGATCTCGCAGGTCTTGCGAATAGGCTCGCATCTCATGCTCCGGCTGCCAGAAAAAACCTATTATGTAACGTTTTTAGTCGAAGTTGCTCTAATGGACATTTAGGTTGGTTTTTGAGCTCTTTTTTGCTTCCTAAACTCCAAAGAAATTATCTATAAACAGTCTTTTAGATTCCATACTCATCCCGGCATGGCAGCGTATTTTGGTCTTCAATTCGCCAAATTTCCCTTCTAAGCGGTTGGTGGTGTTCGGTATCATCAGTTTTTGATTTTGTTGATACGTGAATAAATAGCTCAGGTTGCGCCTCAGACTGTGGTAAGCACTTCTCAATCTTTTGTGGGTGTACCACTTTTGGTGTCCGTCTATGCTGTAGCTGAGTTCGTTCAAATAGTCGCGATGTCTTGCATGCCATAAAAACAGCTCACTCTCAAAGTCGGCTTTGCTGTAGCCAAACAAACTGTCAGCCAACTCTTTCGGCTCTCTGCCTGCGTCCGACTTTGGACGGCGGGTCAGATAGCGGCGGACGGTTTGCTGTTGGTGAAATTGACAGAGTTGGAAAGGAATGTCGGGATACAGTGTGCTCAATCCTTTGAAGCCGTCGGCAGTGATGCTTTGAATGGCAATGCCTTTATTGAGAATAGCCTTTAACCCTTGTTCATAGAGTACGGTACTTTCTTTTGCCACATACTGCTTGTGCAGCACTTGGCCGTTGAGGCTGTTCATAAACACCATGACGCCGAAAGCTCTGCCGAAGTAGGTTGTGTCCATGATGATGTTGGCAACCGGATGGGGCGGCGGCGGCCGATGCAGGCTGGCTTGTTTGAGGCGGCGCTGTATGGTTTTTAAGCTGCAACGGTGCCGATGGGCCAGTTGGGCATAAGTTTGTTTGAGGTGGATGTACTCATACAAAAGACAGTCATTGTCGAGTGTCTTTGAGACCGGGAGAAATTTGTTGCAGGCAGAACATTTATATCTTTGCCTACCGTTTTTTCTTCCGTATTTGATAAGGGTGTTTTGATGGCAAAACGGGCATTTTTAACAAACATTGGCAAAAAACCGCTGAAAGCCTTGTATGCTAAGGATTACAGCGGTTTTTACCAACCCAAATGTCCATTAAGCCTTCTTTTCAAATACCTTATTCCCGATAAGAATTTTCAATTTTCTCCACCATAACAATCATGCCAAGCGTTCTATACCAGATAGGTTTCACAAGTCTCGGTATGCGTCACTCATCCTGAGACCTTTGCAAAACCCCCATCTGCGGCGCATTTCTGCGTTGTGCGCTGCTCGTTCGCTTGCCTATCTATATGATATGAGACCTTTGCAAAACCCCCAGATGTGGATGCAGTTCAAGGCGTAGCAGCGCAGTGAGTGCAGACATATCATATAGATAGGCAAGCGAACGAGCAGCGCACAACGCAGAAATGCGCCGCAGATGGGGGTTTTGCAAAGGTCTCATCCTGATAGAGCAAAAAATCAACAATATCTGAAACTGGCGCAAAAATTGCTACACAGCCATATTGCGCTTCTCATCTTCAGTAACGAAAAACAAATTTATCGAACAATATTTATTTTTATCAGAAAACAAGTTTGATTTATTTTATTTCTCATCATAATCAAAATTCATAAGAAATTTTTCTTTATTTAACTCATTATCGACAAAAGGAGTTTGCCATGGCCGCCACGCTCACTATCGTCAACCAACACGGACAAACTTTGGCAGCCCACCGTCTGGGCAATACACCGCTTTCGATTCGTGCCCAGGATCAGGTGCAATATCAATTGGCGGGCGAGGGCGGTTTGGCGCCGGCCAATGTGGAAGCCGCGCGGGCGGGCAATGACTTGCTGGTGCGGATTGACGGCGAAGCGGCGTTGACCATCAAAGACTATTTCCTGCTCGATGACAGCGGCCTCAAAAATCCCTTGCTCGGTATGAACGGCAACGGCCAATATGTGGCTTATGGCATAGTCGAAGCGCCAAGCGTGCTGCCGGTGGAGCATGTGTTGGCGGAAGAAGTGGCGGGCGTGGGTGTGGCGGCTGGTGAAGGCGCATCCGTTTCTGCGCTGACTGCTTTTGGCATCGGCACTCTGGCGCTCGGCGGCTTGGCACTTGCTGCCTCCAACGGCGGCGAAAACAACGCCACAAATCCAGATAAAAACCAACCGCAAACTCCGCTCGACCCCAACCAACCCGCACCACCGCCTGCGGATAACGGCAACATCACACCTCCTCCTTCCGGCGGCATGAATCCTCCACCCTCCGGCGGCGGCAGCACCAATCCTCCGCCTTCGGGTGGCACTAATCCTCCGCCCTCCGGCGGCGGCACCACTCCGCCTCCGCAACCGCCCAAGCCCAACGGCAGCATCACCATTGAGGGCGACGCCAAGGTCGGACAAACGCTGACCGCCAAAATCAGCGATGCCGACGGCGTTTCAGGTAGCCCGAAATACCAATGGCTCGCCGATGGTCAGCCCATCCAAGGTGCGACGCAAAGCACTTATACGCTGACCGCTAATGAAAAAGGCAAAGCCATCAGCGTGCAGGCCATTTATACCGACAGCAAAAACACCGCTGAAAGCCCTACCAGCGCCGCCACCGCACAAGTGATTGAAGGCACACCCGCACCCCCACCAACACACACGCCCAACGGCAGTATCACCATTGAAGGCGAAGCAAAAGTCGGGCAAACGCTGACCGCCAAAATCACGGACAGCGACGGCGTTTCAGCTAGCCCGCAATACCAATGGCTGGCCGACGGTCAACCCATTCAAGGCGCTATGCAATCCACGTACACCTTGACCGCCAATGAAAAAGGCAAAGCCATCAGCGTACAAGCCACCTATACCGATGGCAAAAACACCGCCGAAAGCCCCACCAGCGCTGCTACTTCACAAGTCATCGAAGACACGCCCGCACCGCCGCCAACACCCACACCCAACGGCAGCATCACCATTGAAGGCGACGCCAAGGTCGGGCAAACGCTGACCGCCAAAATCACGGACAACGATGGCGTTTCAGGTAGCCCGCAGTATCAATGGCTAGCCGATGGAAAACCGATTGCCAACGCCACGCAAAGCACTTACACGCTAACCGCCAATGAAAAAGGCAAAGCCATCAGCGTTCAGGCCACCTACACCGACGGCCAAAACACCGCCGAAAACCCGACCAGCGCCGCCACCGCGCCCGTCATCGAAGATACGCCCGCACCGCCTTCTGCGCCCAACGGCAAAGTCGTGATCAACGGCGAAGCGCGCGTCGGGCAAACGCTGACCGCGCAAGTGGAAGATGCCGACGGCGTGGATGCTGCCGCCATCGAATACCAGTGGTACGCGGACGGCATCCCCATTCCCAATGCCGTAGCGCAAACTTATCAGCTCACCGCCGCGGAAAAAGACCTCCCCATTACTGTGCGCGCCAGCTACACCGACCGCGCCGACCAGGACGAATCGCCGCTAAGCGCCGAAACCGCGCCGGTGGCCGATGCCGCGCCGTTGCCGCCCACGGGCAACCAGGCGCCCACCGATATTGCGCTCACCAGCAACAAGCTACCTGAAAACCAGGCCAGCGCCATTATCGGCCGCTTCACCACCAGCGATCCCGATCAGGGCGACAGCCACAGCTACACCGTCGATGACCCGCGCTTTGAAATCTCCGCCGACGGCACGCTCAAGCTCAAAGCGGGCGAACGCGTGGAATACGCGCAAGAACAGCAAATTACCCTGAAAGTCACCAGCGACGACAGCCACGGCGGCAAGCTCACGAAAACCTTCATTCTGGAGGTGGGCGACGACCCCAATTACCCCGCGCCGCCCGATAGCAATCGCCCCGGTAGCGTGCGCATCGAAGGCGAGCCGCACTCGGGCGCAACGCTCACCGCCGTGATCAGCGACGACAACGGCGTGCCCGCGAGCGGCGTGCGTTACCAGTGGTACCGCAGCAACGACAAAATCGACGGCGCCACCACCTCGCGCTACACCTTGGAAAACAAAGACATCAACCACAAAATCAGCGTCGTCGTCCAATACGCCGACAACGCCGGTTACCCCGAAAGCCACGCCGCCATCACGCCGCATATCCAATATGCCGGGCGCGAGCATCATCTGGGCAGCGTCGCCATCCGCGGCGAAGTGCAAGTGGGCAAAACCCTCTCCGCGCTGATTACCGACGCCGACGGCGTGCCGCCGCAAAACGAAGTGCAATACCAATGGCGCGCGCTGCGCAAAGACGGCCAGCAGTTTGAAGACATCCCCGGCGCCAACGACCCCACCTATCTCATCCGCGAAAGCGACCTCGATTCCGCCTTCAGCGTCATCGTCAAATATACCGACCTCAAAGGCTTCCACGAACATCGCGGCAGCACCGCCACCATCCGCGCCATCGTCGCCGACGCCGTGGCGCAGCCGCTGATCGAACACGGCAACTACGAACTGCGCGGCAGCTTCACCGTCATTCCCCAGCCCGACGCCGAAAGCGCCTGGGTGCGCTATACCGACGAACAAGACGTCGAGCATACCGTGCGCTGGCACAAGCAAAACGGCGTATGGCAGGCCGAAGGTACGCTACCTGAAGGCACCACGCTCGACAGCAACACCGGCGCATTCTTCGTGCCCGGCGAATTGGCTAAAGACCTCCAGCACGGCTTCGCCGCCAACACCATCGGCGGCGCGGAAAGCGCCGGCGTGCGCTTTTATCCCTATATCGACGCCGTCGGCAACCAGGTGCCGCACGAGCCGGTCATCCTCCCCGGCGGCTACCACAGCGACTACGGCAGCGATATCGGCGGACTTATCGTCAAACCCGGCCAGAACACTGAAGTGCTCACCCTGCGCTACCAAGACGAAAGCGGCGCCGAGAAAACCCTCACCGTCACCCGCGATCTCTACCGCATCCGCTGGACGCTGGAGCCGGAAGTCACCACCGATTCCGGCATCATCTTCAACAGCGAAACCGGCACCCTGCAATTCGAGCCGCGGGTATTAGCCGACGGCAGCACCTTAACCGCCGTATCGCACAACCGCGTCAGCGGCGTGAGCCACACCAGCACCCACACCATCCCGCACGACGCCCCCGGCAAACCCCTATTTGAAAAAGGCGATCCCGCCAACGCCGGTCTGACCGAGCACGGCGCGATGCGCGTCACCCCCGGCACGGATACCGACCGCCTCAGCGTCAGCTACGACAGCGAAAACGACGGCCGCCAAACCCTCATCATCGAGAAACACGGCGACACCTGGCAAGCGCAAAGCACCTTGCCGACCACCATCGCGCTGAACGCGCAAACCGGCGCGCTCACCTTCAGCGCCGCCGCCCTCAAAGACTACAGCCAGCTCAATACCGTTTCCGGCAACAGCCACACCCCGTACACCACCGCCGCCTACGACTATTCGGGCGCCGCCGTGAGCCTGCCCAATCCGCCCAAGCTCGCTTCAGGTAGCCTCGAAGGCAGCGTGGTCATCACCCCCGATATGGACGGCGCACAAGCCACCGTGGAAATGGTCGTGCGCTATACCGACGAAAACGGCGCACAAAAAACCCTTTACACCTATTCCTCCTACCTCGACGGCTGGGTCTTTGCCGAAAGCAGCTATGGCACGGCTCTGCCCAACGGCACAGGCGGCGTCTATATCGACCGCCAAAGCGGCGTCTTGACCCTCTCGCCCGATGCCGTGCGCGACGGCAGCGCCGTCAACGCCCAAGCCATCGGCGCAAACTGGAAAGACTATCCCGCTGCCGCCGAACCCTTTACCGCCGGACAAGACAGCGCCACCCCGCCCGCGCTCCTCTCGCTCAGCGGCGCCGAGCGCGTGAGTGAAGGGGAAAGCGGCGAATACACCGTGCGCTTGAGCAAAGCGGCGGCCACCGACGTGAGCGTGGACGTGAAAATCCTCGCTCCCGCCGGCGAAGAAGGGCTATTCAGCGTCAGCCAGCAGCGCATCACCATCGCCGCCGGCGAAACCACGGCCAGCTTCAACGTCGCCGTGGCCGACGACGGCAAAAGCGGCAGCCGCGGCAATTTTCAGGTAGCCCTTGCCAACCCGCAAGGCGCGGCGCTCGGCTTTGACGCCGGTGTCAGCACCCAGGTGAGCGACACCACGCCGACGCCGCCTTCCGCGCCCAATATCTTCCAGGGCATCGAACCGGGCAGCGTGCGCATCACCCCGGCCTGGAACGCCGACGGCCTCAGCGTGCGCTACACCGACGAAAAAGGGCAGGAGCAGCGCCTTAGCTTCAGCAAAAACGCCGACGGCGAATGGACGGCGGCAGGCAGCCTGCCCGAGCACGTCCAAGTCGGCGACGACTACGGCAGCTTCGCCCTCAATATCGGCGCACAAGGCGTGCGCGACGGTAGCGACGTCCGTGCGCGCAGCCATCTTGGCAATTTAAGCAGCGACGAAACCAGCCAAAAAGCCGGCTACGACCGCTACGACCCCGCCGAGCACCCCAACGCCCAGGCCGACCACCACCCCCTTGCCATCGGCCAAAGCATCGACATCGACGTGCTCGCCAACGACACCGACCCGCAAGGCAACGCCACCCTCGACCGCGCCAGCCTCACCCTGCACAGCTACCAGGGCAGCGGCAACCGCATCGAAACCTACGACGGCGTCTGGGAAATCGTCGATGGCAAAGTGCGCTACACCCCAAAAAACGACACCCCCGAATACTCGCCCAGCCCCGTGTACTACACCGTGGCCGATAACAACGGCAACCTCAGCGAACGCACCCCCATCCACCTCAAATACGCCTTCCCGCCCGCCGCCGTCAGCCTGAGCGGCAGCGCCAGCGTCGAAGAAGGCAAAAGCGGCACCTACACCCTCGAACTCGACCGCCCCAGCGAAGACCCCATCGACGTCGTGCTCAAAGTCAGCTACCTCGGCGGCAGCGAGCGCAAAGACTTCGTCCTCTTCGGCGAAACCTGGACCGAAACCATCCGCGCCGGCAACCGCGCACAAAGCTTCTACCTCAACGCCCTGCGCGACACCGTGGCCGACGGCGGCGAAAGCTACCGCATCGACATCGTCTCCGTCGGCGGCAACGCCGTTATCGGCGCGCAAACCGCCGTCACCACCCAAATCACCGACGTCAGCACCCCGCAAGACGCCGCCCGTGCCCCCGACCCCGCCGCCATCGCCATGAGCGCCGCCGGCATCACCGTCACCCCCGCCGCCAAAACCAACGCGCTCAACCTCTACTACACCAAAGCCGACGGCGAAACCACAAGCTTCGTTCTCGGCCAATACGGCGGCAAATGGGACGACTGGGCGCCCGACAACATCCAGGTTGGCACCAACGGCCAGCTCACCCTCCCGGCCGACCTCCTCAAAAAAGGCAGCGACCTCGTCGTCGTCGCCGTCCACCACCACGACGACGGCCGCTACGAAGCGCAAACCATCGCCCACCTCGACGCCCAGGGCCACATCCAGCTGCGCAGCGCCGACAACCCCCATCTGGAACGCGACGACATCCTCATCGCCCCCGGCGCCGAAAAACAGCTCGCCGGCCTCCTCGGCAGCGTCCACCCCGACCAACTGCCCGACTGGCTCGACCAGGAAGCCCCGCGTCTCCTCGCGCAAAGCGACCCCGACGCCCGCCACCACCTCGACGGCAGCGCCGGCGACGACACCCTCATCAGCCTCAACGGTGCCGACCGCCTCGAAGGTGGTGCGGGCGCGGACAGCTTCGTCTTCCTCGCCGACGCCCACGCCAGCCTCAAAGCCGACCACATCCTCGACTTCCACGCCGGCGAAGACCTCATCCGCCTCATCGGCGGCAGCCGCAACATCGAGGCCGACAGCGTGCGCTTCGACACCGCCAGCCAAACGCTGAGCTACCACAGCAGCGGTGAGGGAGGCAGCCAAGAACACCACATCCGCATCGACAGCCATAACGGCCTGCGCCTGATGGAAGACGACATCCTGAGCAACCTGCACATCCTCTAAGCGGCTAGCTGATCGAACCAACCTTCCCCCGCAAGCGGGGGAGGGCCGGGGTGGGGGTGGCCGGCAAACCACGCAGAATGCGCAGATATGTAGGCCGGGCACTTTTTGCCCGACAAGTTTGCCATCTCCCATTCCCGCACAGGTCAATGTTCGAAAAACATATTTTCCTTAAAAATAGTCATTTTTTACCATCAAAAAGCGCTTACTATGAGAATATTTCTCATAGTAAGCGCTTATAAATGAGAAAAATTACCATCATACCACCTCCCATCCGCCCATGAACAAACACCTTCCCTTTATCTGCTGCTGGCTGGGACAATGGCCGCTGCTCGGCTATTGCCTTTACCAAGCCGCCATGCATGGGCGGACATGGTCGTGGCCGGCGATCGGCATGCGCGCCATGGCATTGTGGTGGCTGTGCTATCTCGGCATCTTCCTCAGCCGGCAACTGTACTGCCGAGAACGCACGGGCGACGCCTGGTTCGCGGTACTCACTTCGCCGCTGATAGTGTGGACGCTGTGGCGGTAACAACACCGTCCGCGCAGGGAAAAGGCTACCTGAAAGATACGCAGGCCGGGCAGGTTTCCCCATAAACAAACAGCCGTCGTTCATGAGCCCGGCGGTGAGCCTCAGACGAACCCCGACACAACCGAACGGCGACCAACCGAACAAACCCTCCCCCGCCGGCGGGGCATAGGTATCTGTACGCCTTCTTTTTTATAAATAATAGG
This sequence comes from Neisseria shayeganii, assembly GCF_014054965.1. Classification (NCBI taxonomy): domain Bacteria; kingdom Pseudomonadati; phylum Pseudomonadota; class Betaproteobacteria; order Neisseriales; family Neisseriaceae; genus Neisseria; species Neisseria shayeganii. The sequence continues at coordinate 1,783,152 of NZ_CP059567.1, forward strand.
TTAAATTAAATACACCCTCCCCGCAGCGGGGGAAGGAACGGTATTCCGTAATTTCAATACCTTGCAGCCCTGTTTGGGCTCATATTCGTGCAGATGCCTATATCGGCGGGGGAGGGGCGTACCGACGGCGGATTTACACCGTGTGCCGCTTTCAGGTAGCCTTTGCCTGCCGCCCGGAACGGGCTGAAGCCCGTGCCGTGCTGCGAATGCATGACTTGTTCCATCAACGAAAGGAAGTATTGTGAAACCCATCGACAGACGGCAATTTTTAACTTTGGGCATCTCTGCCGCCGCAGGGGCGGCATTGCTGCGTTCCGGTTATCTCCGGGCGGGCGAACACGGCACGGGCGGAGGGCATCACGGTCCGATGGGCGCAATGCACGGCGGCATGATGGCGGAAGGGCAGGCGGCACTGCTGCCGCCGGATGCCTTGCCCCAAGGCGGGCCGTTGAAACCCCTGCCGTTGCTGCCCGGCAGGAACGGAAAACACTTTCGGGCAAACATCACGGCGGCGGAGCACCGAATCGAGCTGCTTCCGGGCAAACCGACCGCTTTCTTCACTTACAACGGCCACTTGCCCGGACAACTGATCGAGTTGACGGAGGGCGATACGGTCAGTATCGAATTTGTCAACCGCTTGAACGAAGAAACCACGGTGCATTGGCACGGATTGCCCGTACCGCCCGATCAGGACGGCAACCCCAATGATCCGGTCAAGCCCGGAGAGCGCCGCCTCTATACCTTTACCCTGCCCGAAGGTTCGGCGGGCACTTACTGGTATCACACCCACGCCCACGATTTGGTTTCCAGCCAGGCTTACAAAGGCTTGGCGGGCGCGCTTATCGTGCGTTCGGCGGACGATCCGCTCAAAAACCTGCCCGAACAGCACTGGCTGTTTTCCGACCTGCGTTTGGACAGCGAAGGCAGGCTGCCCGAAAACACCATGATGGATTGGATGAACGGACGCGAAGGGCAATTTACCCTGATCAACGGACAATTCCGCCCCGCCATCGAAATCAGCGGCACGCAGCGGATCCGCATCTGGAACGCCTGCAACGCCCGCTATCTCCATTTGGCGGTTCCCGGCGCGCAATGGATTGTCGTCGGCACGGACGGGGGATTGCTGGAGCGGCCTGCCGAACCGGTATCTTCCTTGCTGATCGCCCCGGGTGAACGTTACGAAGTCGTGGTTCGGGGGGCGGACGGAACGTCCGAACTGCAAGACATACCGTATGACCGCAAAAAAATGATGCAGCCTTTCCAAGCCGAAACCCGCAACCTCGGCAGCATTTCGCTGAAAAACGCCGCCGCCGTGCAACTGCCCGCAACATTGCGCCCGATTGCCGACCTGGGCGAACCGACATCGTTCAAACAAGTCGTCCTGAGCGAACGGATGGGGCGGGGAATGAACAATATGTTCCTGATCAACGGCAAAAGCTACGACATGAACCGCATCGATTTGACCAGCCGGGTCAACGAAACCGAAGAATGGACCGTCATCAACGACTCCCACATGGACCACCCGTTCCACCTGCACGGCACACAGTTCATCGTAACCGAGCGCACCCTGGACGGCAGGACGGAACAAGTCGCCAAAGCCTTGAAAGATACGGTCAACCTCCGGCCTTACGAATCGCTCAAATTCCGCACGGTACAGCTTGACAAAGGCATACGGATGTTCCACTGCCACATTCTCGAACACGAAAACTTGGGCATGATGGGGCAATTGCGGGTGGAATAAACCGCCCTGCTTCCGACCATTTCCCAACCCGTGAATTCAGTTTGGAATACGATATGCAACAGAAAACATTCTTTACCCGAAAAACAGCGTGGGCTTTGGGCGCACTGGCTTTCGCATCCGCCGCAGCGGTATTCGCATGGCTGCCCGGACAGAACGGCGCACCGCAGGCGGAGCATACCGCCGCAGCCGGCGGACATGCCGCCCCCCATCAAATCGAAGTCTGGAAAGACCCCAATTGCGGCTGCTGCACCGAATGGGCGAAGCGCATGGAAGGCGAAGGCTTTAAAGTCGTCGTACACAATACCGGCAACCGCGAAGTCCGCGAGCAATTCGGCATGCCGCAACAGTACGCCTCCTGCCACACCGCCAAAGTGGGCGGCTATGTGATCGAAGGCCACACCCCCGCCGCCGACATCCGCCGCCTGCTGGCGGAAAAACCCGACGCCCTGGGCCTGGCAACGCCGGGTATGCCGCTCGGCTCGCCGGGCATGGACGGCGACATGTATCAAAACAGAAAACATCCTTATGATGTTTTACTGGTAGCGAAAAACGGCAGCAGCAGCGTCTATCAGTCTTACCGGTAAGATTTTCGGCATCATGAAAAAGGCCGTCCGGAAACCCCAACAGGTTTCCGGACGGTCTTTTTCAGGTCAGCAAACCGCCTTGCGCCGCCTGATTCCCCATAGCGCAAGCAATACGGCTACCGCCAGCAACGTCAAAGCGCCGAACAAAGACTTGGCCGCGGTAAACGCCGATGCCGATACCGCCTGCACGGCGGAAATATCGGGATAGCGGTGCAGCATAAGCGCCAACATACCGTTTTCCAGATAATCAAACCCGCCAGCCAGCACAGGCAGCAGCGGCAGCCGCTTCGCCCATGCGCGGCTTAAATCCGCCTTGGCGGGCAAATACGCCAGCAAAACGCCATAGGCGGCGGCAAACAAAATGGGATACAGCATATCCAGCGCCAACTGCCGCCGCAGATAAAAATGCCGCCCGACCTCGCCCAAGCGGTCGAACAACATGTTCAGATAAGCGGCATCGTAGCCCGAAGCCATCATATCCGGCACGGACAAGCCGCCCGAAAATGCCTGCAACTTCGGCAACGTCACGGTCAGCATGGTCACATACACCGCCGTCGTAACGGCAAACAACAACCACCATGCGGTTTTTTTGGCAACGGGGGAAAATCGCATATCGGTCTCCTTATCAATCGGCCGGATACTTTGCCATAAGCCGGGACCTTTGGAAAACCCCCGGATGTGGATGCGGTTCAAGGCGTAGTAAACAGGCCGACATCCAAACCATACCGCTTAAAAGCGTTGTCCTGATACTCCGCAAGCGGCAGATGCAGTTGCTCGCAAGAATGGCAATCCCGCCATGGCCTTATCGTGGCAAGCAACACTCCGATAGAGCAGAAGCGCGAGACTGGCGCGGAAATTGCTAGACAGTAATATTCCGTTCATGATGCATCAAATCAAAACCTCCGGAATAGATATTTTTTCTCATCATCAAGCGCTTATAGTGAGAAAAATTCTCAACATAAGCGCTTCTGCGTGAGAAAAATTACCACTTTATCTTTTATAAAAAAGGATTTGCCATGGCCGCCACCCTCACCATCGTCAACCAACACGGACAAACTTTGGCAGCTCACCGCCTGGGCAATACGCCGCTTTCGATTCGCGCCCAGGATCAAGTGCAATACCAGCTGGCGGGCGAGGGCGGCTTGGCGCCGGCCAATGTGGAAGCAGCACGGGCGGGCAACGATTTGCTGGTCCATATCGACGGCCAGCAGGCTTTGCGGATTGAAGACTATTTCCTGCTCGATGACAGCGGCCTCAAAAATCCTTTGCTCGGCATGAATGGTAACGGCCAATATGTGGCTTACGGCATAGTCGAAGCGCCAAACGTGTTGCCGGTGGAGCACGTATTGGCGGAAGAAGTGGCAGGCGTGGCCGCTAGCGAAGGCGCATCTGTTTCTGCGCTCACCGCTTTCGGCATCGGCACTCTGGCGCTCGGCGGCTTGGCACTCGCCGCACAAAACAGCAATGAAAACAACGACAAATCCAATCAACCCGCACCGCCGCCTGCAGATAATGGCAACACCACACCTCCACCCTCCGGTGGTGGCAACACTACGCCTCCGCCTTCCGGCGGTGGTAACACTACACCTCCGCCTTCCGGCGGCGGCAATACCAATCCGCCGCCGCAACCGCCCAAGCCCAACGGTAGTATCGCTATTGAAGGCGAAGCCAAGGTCGGGCAAACGCTGACCGCCAAAATCAGCGATGCCGACGGCGTTTCAGGTAGCCCGCAGTATCAATGGCTCGCCGACGGCCAACCCATTCAAGGTGCGACTCAATCCACTTATACGCTGACCGCCAATGAAAAAGGCAAAGCCATCAGCGTCCAGGCCACTTACACCGACGGACAAAATACCCCCGAAAAACCGAGCAGCGCTGCTACTGCTCAAGTGATTGAAGATACGCCCGCACCGCCGCCACCCGCAACCGACACCACCGCGCCGACGCTTGCCATCAGCGCCACGCCGTCCACACTGACGCCCGGCGGCAGTACCCAGCTTACTTTCAAAGCCAGCGAACCCGTCAAAGGCTTCACCGCTGATGACGTCATCGTCCAAGGCGGCACGCTCTCCAACTTCCGCCAAGTGGATGACACCACCTCTACCGCCACCTTCACCGCAGACACAGCAGGCAAAGCCAGCGTGACCGTGGCCGACGATGCTTTTGTCGATCTTGCCGACAACCCCAACGAACTTACCAACCTCGAACTCGTCATCGGCGCTGCGCCCACGCCGCCCATGCCGCAAAACCATGCCCCCAGCGATATCACGCTGTCCGCCGACAGGCTACCTGAAAACCAAGCCGGCGCGGTGATCGGCAAACTTGCCACCGTCGATCCCGATGCAAACGACAGCCACACTTACGCGGTAAACGACCAGCGCTTTGAAGTCGATACCCAGGGCAACCTCAAGCTCAAAGACAGCATCAAAGTGGAATTTGCGCAGGAAAAAACCATCGCCCTGGAAATCACCACCACCGATAAAGCAGGGGGAAAATACAGCGAAACCTTTACTTTACAAGTCCAAGACGACCCCAATTATCCTGCACCCACACCGCCCACACCGCCCAACGACGGCAAACTCGGCGTCTATGTCCCCAAACCCGCCACCGACTTTATCGCCAATGTCAAAGACGCCGCTTACGGCGCCAAAGGCGACGGCAAAACCGACGACACCGCCGCGATTCAGAAAGCCATTGATGCCGTGGCTGCCAAAGGTGGCGGTATCGTCGAGATTCCGGCCGGCACTTATATGGTGGACGCCGTCAATAATCGCTTGCATATGAAAAGCCATGTGATTTTGCGTCTGGCAGACGATACCGTACTGAAAGCCATCACCAACGGCGAAACCCATTACGATCTCATCCGTTTCCGCAATGTGGACAACGCCCACATCATCGGCGGTACGCTGGAAGGCGATCGCGAGACACACACTGGCACCGACGGCGAAGCTGGACACGGCATTCGCTTGATGGCCGCCACCAATATCACCATTGAAAACGTTACCGTCAAAAACATGTGGGGCGACGGCATATATCTCGGCAAAGACAGCACCCACCCCACGCAAAACGAAAACGTTACCGTCTATCAAGTCACCTCGGATCACAACCGCCGCCAAGGACTGAGCGTGACCCACGGAAAAAATATCAAAATTCTAAACTCCATCTTCCAAAACACCGATGGCACCGACCCGCGCGCGGGCATTGATCTTGAACCCAATGCAGGGCAGGACGTCAGCAACGTGGAAATCCGCGGCAACCAGTTCCTCGACAACCACATTGGCTTTTTGGTGGCGAACAACTCGGCGGGCAGTCGCGTGCAAAATGTCGTATTTGAAAACAATACATTAAGCGGCAACCCGCGCGACGCCATCATCTTGCGCGGACTGGAGGGCGGCAGCATCAAAGGCAACACCATCCACATCGACCCCGACGCCCATCATCATGACTCCGGCGGCATCCGCCTTTACAACGGCGATTATCATGCCGTGAAAAACCCCGATCCGCGCCCCACCCGCGACGTGGAGATCACCGGCAACACCCTCTACGGCGGCACCATCATGCCGCGCGACACCAGTGGCAACACCATTGCCGACAACCAATTCAAAGCCGCCGTCTTTATCCGCGGCAACGCGCAAAACGGCGAAGAACTCACCGCGCAGTTTTATGACGGCGACGGCACCAGCAAAGCCACCAACCTGCAATATCAATGGCTGGCCAACGGCGTGCCCATCGACGGCGCAACGGCGGCGCGTTATACGCCGAGTGGCGCCGACCGCGGCAAAACCCTCACCGTGAAAGTGAGCTTTACCGACAACGCGGGGCAAACGGAAAGCGCCGAAAGCGACGCCACACCGGCAGTGGAGAACGTCAGCAATCAAGCGCCCACCGACATCACTTTGTCCGCCAACGGGCTACCTGAAAACAAATCGGGCGCGATTGTCGGCAAACTCGCCACCGTCGATCCCGATGCAGGCGACAGCCACACTTACGTAATAAACGACCAGCGCTTTGAAGTCGATGCCCAAGGTAACCTCAAGCTCAAAGACGGCGTCAAAGTGGAATTCGCGCAAGAAAAAACCATCGCCCTGGAAATCACCACCACCGATAAAGGCGGTGAAAAATACAGCGAAACCTTCACGCTACAAGTTCAAGACGATCCCAACTACCCCGCGCCCACACCGCCTGCCAACCAAGCGCCCACAGACATCACTTTGTCCGCCGACAGGCTACCTGAAAATCAGGCCGGTGCGGTGATCGGCAAACTCGCCACCGTCGATCCCGATGCAGGCGACAGCCACACTTACGCGGTAAACGACAACCGCTTTGAAGTCGATGCCCAGGGCAATCTCAAGCTCAAAGACGGCGTCAAAGTCGAATTTGCGCAGGAAAAAACCATCGCCCTGGAAATCACCACCACCGATAAAGCCGGTGGAAAATACAGCGAAACCTTCACCATCAACGTGCAGGATGATCCCGCCTATCCCGCACTCAACCAGCGTCCGACCGGCGAAGTGCGCATCAACGGCGACGTGCTGGAAGGGCAAACCTTGAGCGCCTCGCACACCCTGCAAGACCCCGACGGCCTCGGCGACATCACCTACATCTGGAAAGCCGGCGGCCAGGAAGTGGGGCGCGGCGCCACCTATGTGCCCAAGGCGGCCGACATCGGCAAAACCCTCACCGTCACCGCCAGCTACACCGACGGCCACGACCATGCGGAAAGCGTGGAGAGCAGCCCGAGCCAGCCCGTCGCCGCCGACAACCGCCCCGTGCTCACCCTGCAAAGCCTTGAAAACAGCATTCTCGAAGGCAAACAAACCGCTTACAACCTCCACCTCAGCAAAGCCCTGGACGAGCCGATAGAAGTGGAACTGCGCCTTGTCCACATCGACACCGACCGCAAAGACTTCCTCAGCGACCAACCCTGGAGCGTCACCATCGAAGCAGGCCAAACCGACCTCGGCGTCTTCCTGCGTCCGCTGCGCGACAGCGCAGATGAAAGCGCGGAAAGCTACCGCGTCGAAATCGCCGGCTTCAGCAGCAATGTCCGCCTCGGCGCCGACAGCAGCGTCACCACCCGCATCGAAGACAACACCGACCCCACGCAAGCCGGCACCATGCCCGCACCTGTCGACATCAGCACCGCCAGCGGCAAACTCGTTTTCCAGCCCGACAAAAACGCCACCAAAATGCGCATCTACTACACCAGCCCCGCCGGCGAAGACAAATTCTTCGACTTCGGCGCCTGGGAAGGCGAATGGTCCGACTACTCCAGCTTCCCTCCGGGCAGCAGCTTCGACCCCAAAACCGGCCGTACTGAAATCCCCGTCAGCGCCTTCAAAACCGGCAGCGAAATCATCGCCTGGGCCGCCGACAACACCTACGGCGAACCCTACGAAAGCCTCAACAGCGTGCGCGTGAACGCCAACGGCGGCATCAGCCCCGCCGCAAGCGCCAAACCGCAAGGCGCGCGCCTCTTTGCTGCCGACAAAGCCCTCATCGGCGAAGAAAACCTGCTCGACCTCGACAACCTCGGCAGCATCCAGCACGGCAGCGAAGGGCAAGACACCTTCGTCATCGACAGCGAATGCCTGCTCGACAGCGGCTGCATCACCGCCATCACCGGCTTCAACCCCGGCCACGGCGACCTGCTGCAACTGGAAAGCAGCGTATTCACCGCACTCGACAAAGGCACACTCGCCGAAACTGCCTTCGTTGTCGGCGACAAAGCCGGGAACGCCGAGCACCGCGTGATTTATAACGCCAGCACCGGCGAACTCGCTTACGACCCCGACGGCAGCGGCGCCGCGGCAGCCACCATCATCGCCCGCCTCGACCCCGCGCTGGAGCTGGAAGCGCAGCATATCCAGATTATTTAACGGGATAAGAGCGGTAAAAAATCACCATGCGAAGCGCTTTGTATGGTGATTTTTTACTAAAAAAGCGTTTTTAATAAAAAACAAACGTTTACAGAGGAGGCTAGGAATCCTATGACCGCTTCCGCAAAATTGGCACAGGATTTTTGGGGAAGCGGTCATAGACCGGCCACATTTCCCCGATAGAGCAAAAGCGCCGGACTGGCGCGGAAATTGCTATATAGCAATATTCCGTTCATGATTCATAGAAGTAAAGACTTTTGAAATAGGTATTTTTTCCATAGATAAGCGATTATTGCGATGGTTTTTCTCACTATAAGCGCTTTTTAGTTAGGAAATTTCTCACGCGAACTGTTATCGACAAAAGGATTTGCCATGGCCACCACCCTCACTATCGTCAACCAACACGGACAAACTTTGGCAGCCCACCGCTTGGGCAATACGCCGCTTTCGATTCGCGCCCAGGATCAAGTGCAATACCAACTGGCGGGCGAGGGCGGCTTGGCGCCGGCCAATGTGGAAGCCGCGAGAGCGGGCAATGATTTGCTGGTCCATATCGACGGGCAGCAGGCTTTGCGGATTGAAGACTATTTCCTGCTCGACGAAAGTGGATTGAAGAATCCGCTGCTCGGCATGAATGGTAACGGCCAATATGTGGCTTACGGCATAGTCGAAGCGCCAAGCGTGTTGCCGGTCGAGCACGTGTTGGCGGAAGAAGTAGCGGGCGTGGGTGTGGCGGCTGGTGAAGGCGCATCTGTTTCTGCGCTCACCGCCTTCGGGATCGGCACTTTGGCACTCGGCGGCTTGGCACTCGCCGCACAAAGTGGCAGCGAAAACAACGACCAATCCAACCAACCCGCACCGCCGCCTGCGGATAACGGCAATACCAATCCACCGCCTTCTGGTGGTGGCAATACCACCCCTCCGCCTGCCGGCGGTGGCAATACCACACCTCCACCCTCTGGCGGCGGTAACACTAATCCTCCTCCCTCCGGTGGCGGCAATACCACTCCGCCCCCGCAGCAACCCAAGCCCAACGGCAGCGTGACCATTGAAGGTGAAGCCAAGGTTGGACAGACGCTGACGGCCAAAATCAGCGACGCCGATGGCGTTTCAGGTAGCCCGCATTATCAATGGCTCGCCGACGGTCAACCCATCCAAGGCGCCACGCAAAGCACTTACACTTTGACCGCCAATGAAAAAGGCAAAGCCATCAGCGTCCAAGCCACTTACACCGACGGTAAAAACACCGCCGAAAAACCGAGCAGCACAGCTACTGCGCCCGTTATCGAAGATACCCCCGCGCCGCCACCCGCAACCGACACCACCGCGCCGACGCTTGCCATCAGCGCCACGCCGTCCACGCTGACGCCCGGCGGCAGCACCCAGCTCACTTTCAAAGCCAGCGAACCCGTCAAAGGCTTTGCTGCTGATGACGTCATCGTCCAAGGCGGCACGCTCTCCAACTTCCGCCAAGTGGATGACACCACCTTTACCGCCACCTTCACCGCAGGCGCAGCAGGCAAAGCCAGCGTGACCGTGGCCGACGATGCTTTTGTTGATTTGGCCAACAATCCCAACGAACTTGCCAATCTCGAACTCGTCATCGGCGCTGCGCCCAACCAAGCGCCCACCGACATCACGCTGTCTGCCGACAGGCTACCTGAAAACAAAGCCGGTGCGGTTGTCGGCAAACTCACCACTACCGACCCCGACCAAGGCGATAGCCACAGCTATACCGTCAGCGACAAGCGTTTTGAAGTGGTGAACGGCGAACTCAAACTGAAAGCCGGTGAAAAAGTGGATTTCGCCCAAGAGCCGCAAATCAAGCTGGCCATCACCACCACCGACAAAGCCGGTGCCAAGTACACAGAAAACTTCACCCTGCAAGTGCAGGACGACCCCAACCATCCCGCACCGCAGCCCACGCCCAACCAAGCGCCGACCGATATCACCCTGTCTGCCAATACGCTGCCTGAAAACAAAGCCGGTGCGGTTGTCGGCAAACTCACCACTACCGACCCCGACCAAGGCGATAGCCACAGCTATACCGTCAGCGACAAGCGTTTTGAAGTGGTGAACGGCGAACTCAAACTGAAAGCCGGTGAAAAAGTGGATTTCGCCCAAGAGCCGCAAATCAAGCTGGCCATCACCACCACCGACAAAGCCGGTGCCAAGTACACAGAAAACTTCACCCTGCACGTGCAGGACGACCCCAACCATCCCGCACCGCAGCCTACGCCCAACCAAGCGCCGACCGATATCACCCTGTCTGCCAACAGGCTGCCTGAAAACCAAGCGGGTGCGGTGGTAGGCAAGCTCGCCACTATCGATCCCGATGCCGGCGATACGCACACTTACACCGTCAGCGACAAGCGTTTTGAAGTGGTGAACGGCGAACTCAAACTGAAAGCCGGTGAAAAAGTGGATTTCGCCCAAGAGCCGCAAATCAAGCTGGCCATCACCACCACCGACAAAGCCGGTGCCAAGTACACAGAAAACTTCACCCTGCACGTGCAGGACGACCCCAACCATCCCGCACCGCAGCCTACGCCCAACCAAGCGCCGACCGATATCACCCTGTCTGCCAACAGGCTGCCTGAAAACAAGGCAGGTGTGGTGGTAGGCAAGCTCGCCACTATCGATCCCGATGCCGGCGATACGCACACTTACACCGTCAGCGATAAGCGCTTTGAAGTCGTAAACGGCGAACTGAAACTGAAAGCCGGTGAAAAGGTGGATTTCGCCCAAGAACCGCAAATCAAGCTGGCCGTCACCACCACCGACATAGCCGGTGCCAAGTACACAGAAAGCTTCACCCTGCACGTACAGGACGACCCTAACCATCCCGCCCCCAATGGCGGCAAATTGGGCGTATACGTTCCCAAACCTATGACCGATGTGGTGGTGAATGCCAAAGACTTCGGCGCCCAAGGCGACGGCAAAACCGATGACCGCGCCGCCATTCAAAAAGCCATTGACGATGTGGCGGCCAAAGGCGGCGGCGTGGTGGATATTCCGGCCGGAACGTATATGGTGAGCGCCAACTCCAACCGTGGCGTGGGCGGCATTGCGATGAAAAGCAATGTGATTTTGCGCATGAGCGAGGATACCGTGCTCAAAGCCATGCCCAATGAATTGCCGACCGACCAATCCGCTGTGCTGCGCATGATCAATGTGGACAATGCCCACATTATCGGCGGCACCTTGGACGGCGGTCGTGATGCCAATCAAGGCGGCGGCTTCGGCGTTTCGATGTATTCCGCGCGCAATGTGGTGATTGAAAACGTGACCGCGCAAAACTTCCTCACCGATGGCTTCTATCTGGGTCGCAATAAATATGACCAGCCGCAGCCCGACAATGTGGTGTTCTACAACGTCACCGCCGATAACAACACCCGCCAAGGGCTCTCCATCACCGGCGGCGACAATATCAAAGTCATCAAATCCGTCTTCAAAAACACCTACGGCGCCAATCCCGAATCCGGCATCGACATCGAGCCGAATCCCAGCAAAGATTCGCCCTTGGAGTTACCGGATGGCAAGACCAAAGTGCCCAACAAAGTCACCAATGTGGAGATCATCGATTCCGTATTTGAAAACAATGCCGGATTCGGCGTCATCGCCTCCGCTGATGAGGATGCCGTGGTGGAAAATGTGCGCGTCATCAACAACCGCATGGATGACAACTTAAACGCCATCCGCTTCAACCATGTGATTGGCGGCGAAATCAGCGGCAACATCATGTTGGATAACGGCCACACCATTCCTTATTTCGACATTGATGTGTACAACAACTCGCAAAACATCATCGTTAAAGACAACACCCTCTACGGCGGCAAACTGCGCACCTATGAAGCGGGCAGCCTGGAAGGCAGCGGCCACCAAGTCAGCGGCAACCACACCAAAGCCGCCGTCTTTATCAAAGGCGCGCTGAAAACCGGTGCCACCGTCTTTGCGCAGCCCGAAGACGGTAACGGCGTTCCTCTGCCCAAATTCATTAAATATCAATGGCAAATCAACGGCAAAGACATAGCCGGCGCCACCGCACGCGAATACACCATCCGCCCCGAAGACAGCGGCAAATCTTTGAGCGTGCGCGTCGAATTCCCCGACGGCAGCAAACAAACCAAAACCGCCGTCAGCAAACCCACGCCGCCCATCGACAGCTTCAAAAACAACGCCGCACCCACCGCGCTGGAGTTGGCAGGCAAAGCGCTTGAAGTCATCGAAGGCAAAAACGGCGCTGTTGCCGGGCGCGTGCGCGGCATCGACGGCGACCGCGGCGACGATTTGAGCTACCGCATCAGCGACGAGCGCTTCGACATCGACGCCTACGGCCTTATCCGTTTGAAACCCGATCAAAAGCTCGACTACGCCCAAACGCAAAGCATCAAGGTGAACGTCACCGCCATTGACCGTGCGGGCAACGAATTGAGCAAACCCTTTACCATCGCCGTTAAAGACGATCCCAATTACACCGCGCCTGCGCCCAAACCACCCGCCAACGGCGGCAAACTTGGCGTGCATGTGCCCAAGCCGACCACGGATTTCGTCGCCAATGTCAAAGACGCCGCTTACGGCGCCAAAGGCGACGGCAAGGCCGATGATACCCTCGCCGTTCAGAAAGCCATCGATGCCGTGGCCGAGAAGGGCGGCGGCGTGGTGGAAATGCCGGGCGGCACCTATATGATTGACGCCACCGCGCAACAAGGGCCGCACAGCCTGTCGCGCAACTACCCGAGCGGGCTGATGATGAAGCCCAACGTCATCTTGAAGCTTGCCGACGATACCGTGCTCAAAGCCATTCCCACCGATCAGGAGCGCTACAACCTCATCACCTTCTACAAAGCCGACAACGCCCATCTCATCGGCGGCACGCTGATCGGCGAACGCGACCAGCATCAGGGTCTCACCGGGCAATACGGCTACGGCGTGCGCGTCATCTCCTCCAAAGACGTGGTGATCGAAAAAGTGACCGCCAAAGACTTCTGGGGCGACGGCTTCTACGTCGGCATCAACAGCGGCGCCGATCCGCAAAGCCAGAACGTCACTTTCTACAACGTCGTGGCCGACAACAACCGCCGCCAAGGCCTCTCAATCACCGATGCCAAAGGCGTGAAAGTGCTGGATTCCGTGTTTAAAAACACCAGCGGGCATATGCCGCAATCCGGCATCGACGTCGAGCCCAACCCCGGACGCAGCACCACCGACATCGACATTCGCGGCAACCGCTTCGAAGGCAACACCGGCTTCGGCGTCGTCGTCTCGGGCGAGCAGTTCAACGGCAAACACGACCCCGGCGGACGGTATGCCGACACCGTCACCAAAAACATCAATATCGAAAACAACACTTTCACCGGCAATAACGACGGCATCTGGATCGGCGGTTTGGCAGGCGGGCGCGTGGCGGGCAACACCATCCACTACGCCAACGTCACGACCGCGCCCACCGGCGGCATCCGCAAACTGCGTCTGGACGACATGAGCCGCGACATCGTCGTCGAAAACAACACCATCTACGGCGGCGGCTATCCGCGCGGTTATACCGAACACGGCAAGCGCATCGAAGGCGGCGGCATCGAAAACCTCGGTCAAAACAACATCGTTCGCAATAACGACTACAAAGCCGACGTCTTTATCCGCGGCCTGGTCAAAAGCGGCGAAACCCTCACCGCCCACGTTTACGACGGCGACATCGTCTCCGCCGACGTGCGCTACCAATGGCGGGCCGACGGCAAAGCCATCGACGGCGCCACAAACCGCAGCTACCGCCTCACCGATGCCGATAACGGCAAGCGCATCAGCGTGCACGTCGAATTCACCGACGGCGCAGGCGAAAAAGAGAGCGCCACCAGCGCCGAAACCAACCCCGTCGGCAGCCCGCAGCCCAACCACGCCCCGCAATGGGCCTACGTCGTCGGCCAATACATCGCCGACGAAACGCCCGGCCATGTTATCGGCAAAATGGGCGTGCACGACGCCGACCCCGGCGAAACCTTCAGCTACCGCATCAACGACGAACGCTTCGAAATCGTCGCCGACCAGCTCAAGCTCAAAAACGGCGTCAGCATCGACGACGCCAACGAAAAAAGCGTATCGCTGGCCATCGAAATCACCGACAGCGGCGGCGCCGGCTTCGTGCGCGAACTCAACCTCACCGTCGCCGAATACGGCACCGACGGCCAAGACACCTTCGTTGTGGACGGCGACGGCGTCAAAACCATCGTCGGCTTCAACGTCAGCCACGGCGATCTGTTGCAGCTCGAGAGCGATGCCTTCAGCGCACTGGAAAAAGGAACACTGGCAGAGAGCGCCTTCACCATCGGGCATGAAGCGACCAGCGCCGAGCAGCGCGTCATCTACAACGCACAAACCGGCGAACTCGCCTACGACCCCGACGGCAACGGCGCGGCAGCGGCAACAAGCATCGCCCGCCTCGACCCCAACCTCGAACTGGAGGCGCAGCATATTCTGATTATCTGATTAAGGGGTGATAAAAAAATCTTCATATTAAGCACTTATCATGGCAAATTTTTACTGAATCAGCCTAATTTAGCTGGTACAAGCCCATCTAAGGGCTGCCAGCAAGCCCTCTATGCACCGGCAGAGATGCCCAATATCGGAGGGTATTAGCATGGGAAACAGCCAAATTTTGTAGTAAAAATTTGGCTGTCAAAGGGGAAAGCCTCAGAAACAGTCAGCTTGGCGGAAAATCAGGCAGAGACCTTTGCAAAACCTCCAGATGTGGATGCAGTTCAAGGCGTAGCAGCGCAGTGAGCGTGAACGCCAGGAATCCCCGTGGGACAGACATATCACATAGATAGGCAAGTAAGCGAGCAGCGCACAACGCAGAAATGCGCCGCAGATGGGAATTTTGCAAAGGTCTCAGGCAATCTTAAATACGCCCTGACTTACTTGCAGGAAAAATCAGCCGAAACATTGTGGAATATGCTGCGGCGAAAGATGAGGATGCGGTTTTGCCAATGAAAACAGGCTACCTGAACGGTTTACGTTTTCAGGTAGCCTGTTGACACAATGAGATGGGCATTAAATCCGCATCGGCATCACGATGTATTTGAAATCAGGATTGTCGGGGATGGTGAACAGGGTGGAGCGGTTGGCGTCGCCGAAGGCCAGCTGGATGTCGTCGGAGTGCACGTTGCGCAACACGTCCATCAGATAGCCGATGTTAAAGCCGACTTCCAATTCGCCGCCCTGATAGGCGATTTCCAATTCTTCGCGCGCTTCTTCCTGCTCGTTGTTGCTGCACAAGACGCTGAGCAGGCCGGGGCGCAGCTGCAGGCGGGCACCGCGGAATTTTTCGTTGGCCAAAATGGCGGCGCGCTCGAGTGCGCCGAGCAGGTCGGTTCGGTTAAGCTGGAAGATTTTGTCGTTGTCTTGCGGGATCACGCGGTTGAAATCGGGGAATTTGCCGTCCACCACTTTGCTGACGACAACGGTGTCGTTGCAACGAAAGCGCACTTGGTTGTTGAGCAGTTCCACGGTAACCGGCTCGGCGGGGCGGTTGAGCAGTTTAAACAGCTCGAGCACGGTTTTGCGCGGCAGGATCACTTCGGCCTTGGGCAGGTTGGCATCAATCACAGCGGCGGAGTAGGCCAAGCGGTGGCCGTCGGTGGCCACCAAGCGCAGGCTGTCGCCTTCTACCTGCATCAACAGGCCGTTGAGGTAGTAGCGGATGTCTTGTACGGCCATGGCGTACTGCACTTGGGAGAGCATGTTTTTGAAGGTTTCCTGCGGCAGGGTGAAGGCAGAGACCACTTCTTCGCCCACGCTCATCAGAGGAAAGTCTTCTGCCGGCAGGGTTTGTAAGGCAAAGCGGGATTTGCCGGCTTTAAGGGTAAGGCGGTTTTGCGCCCAATCCAAGGCCACGATGGCGCCTTCGGGCAGAGCACGCAGGATGTCTTGCAGCTTTTTGGCATTGGTGGTGATGCGGAAATCTTCGGCATCGGTGTGCGGGCCGTGGGTGTGGATTTGGATTTCCAAATCGGTGGCGAGAATGTTGGTTTGGCCGTTGCTGCGCTCGATCAGCACATTGGACAGAATCGGCAGGGTGTGTTTGCGTTCGACAATGCCGGTCACGGCTTGCAGCGGTTTGAGCAGAGTGTCGCGTTCGGCTTGTAAAATCAACATGGTAAATCCCTTCGGATTAATTTTTGATTAAGATCAGGAGTTTTTCGTAATCTTTGGCCAGCTCGGGCTGTTTCTCGCGCAGTTGGCCGGCTTTTTCCACTGCGTTGATGACGGTGCTGTGGTCGCGTTTGCCGAAGGCCTCACCGATGGCCGAGAGGCTCAGGTCGGTCAGGTCTTTGCACAAATTCATCGCGATTTGGCGCGGGCGCACAATGTTTTGATTGCGTTTTTTGCCGATGAGGTCGCTGTCTTTGACACCGTAGTATTTGCCCACGGTGGCGATGATCAGTTCCGGCGTAATCAGCTTATGCTTGCTGGCAACGATGTCTTTTAACGCATCCGCGGCCAGTGCTTGGTCGATGGGCTTGCCGGTAAACTGGCTGCGGGCCAGCACGCGGTTAAACGCACCTTCCAGCTCACGCACGTTGGAACGGATGTGTTTGGCAATAAAAAAGGCGGCTTCTTCGCTCAAATCCGCCCCGGAAAGGGCGGCTTTCTTCTGCAGAATCTGCACCCGCATTTCCAATTCGGGCGGCTCCAGCTCCAGGGTCAGCCCCCAAGAAAAACGGGATTTGAGGCGCTCGTCCAACTCTTCAATCAGGGTGGGCAATACGTCGCAGGTGAGAATGATCTGCTTTTTGTGGCTGTGGAAATGGTTGTAGAGATGGAAGAACTCTTCCATGGTGCGCTCTTTGCCTTTGATGAACTGGATGTCGTCAATAATCAGCAGATCGTATTGTTTGTATTGCTGCTTGAAGGCTTCGTAGGCATTGTTGCGGAAGGACGACATCATATTGCGCAGATAGTCGTCGGAGTGCATGTAGCGCACTTTGGCGCGCGGATTGAGGGCGAGCACGCGGTTGCCGATGGCCTGCACCAAGTGAGTTTTGCCCAAGCCCGTGCTGCCGTAGAGGAAAAACGGATTGTATTGGCTTTTGCCCAGCGATTCGGCAATCGACTGTCCGGCGGCCACGGCCAAGCGGTTGCCTTTGCCCTCCACCAAGCTTTCAAAGGTATAGTCGGGCGACAGATTACTCTGTTCATACCATTGCTGCTGCTCTTCTTCGGCTGCGGTTTTGGGCTTGCTGCTTTTTTTGGCGGCGGCCGGTTTGGCTGGCGACGGGGTTTCCGCCTTACCGGCGCTGTTCTTTTCGCCGCCGGTTTCGTTGGCCAAAATTTGATGTAGACGGGCGGCCACAATGTCGACAGCGCTGCGCTGGTCTTTTAATTCGGCAGGAGCCGCAGCCGAGGCAATGGCTTGTTCGTTTTTTTCTTCAACTCGGCCTTCCATAGCATCGAAGGCCGGCCGCATCCCGGCGATGGCGGCATTGGTGTTAACGGCATCCGTTTCGCCAGCCGCGCGCTCGTACTGACGGCCCCGGCCCTTTTGCAGCAGCAGGGTGGGCGGGTTTTCAGGTAGCCATTGCTGCATCAGGCTGCGGATTTGCGGTGCATAAGTTTGGCGCAGCATATTCAATACGAACACGCTGGGGGCATAAACCACCCACTCCCCGGCATCGGATTCGCCCACGCTCAAGGGAGCAATCCAAGTTTGGTATTGCTTCTCCGGCAGCGTGTTGTGTAAATGATGCAGGCAGCGGGGCCAAAATTGTTCGAGCGTCATCGGATGCAGATTCGGGAGGGTCAAGGCCGCAGGCGGCGGGGGCTGAAAGGTCGGCGGATTATACCGAAAATGCAGCCTGCCCGCTATGGCGGTGCGGCGCGCTTTTTACTTGTTTCTAGATTGACAATCCAGCCGAAATCGGGTGTAATCCGCAGCTTTAGATTTCGAATCATCTGTTAGGAAGCACCCACATGAAACGCACTTACCAACCTTCTGTGACCAAACGCAAACGCACCCACGGCTTTTTGGTGCGCTCCAAAACCCGCGGCGGCCGCGCCGTCTTGGCCGCCCGCCGCGCCAAAGGCCGCAAGCGCCTGGCCGTATAACTGTGGACCGGGGTTTCGGCAAACGGTACCGCCTATTAAAAACGGAAGAGTTTTCTTCCGTTTTTGCTTTGCGCAGGCTAAACAGCAAAACAGCGGTGCAGGTTTGGCAAATGCCCAACGGTTTGCCGCATCCCCGTTTGGGCTTGGCGGTGCCCAAGAAAACCGCCAAACGCGCCAACCGCCGCAACTACATGAAGCGGGCCGTGCGGGAGTGGTTCCGCCTCAACCGCCACCGCTTGGCCGCCAACGACATTGTGGTCAGGGTACGCCAGCCTTTCAATGCAGCAGGCCGTGCCGAAGTTTGGCGGCAGCTTGATCAAGCCGTCGAGCATAAACACCATGGATAAAATTTTACTCGGGCTGATCCGTTTTTACCGCTACGCCCTCAGCCCGATGTTGCCGCCGCGCTGCCGTTACACGCCTACCTGTTCGCAGTATGCACTGGAGGCTGTACAGAAATACGGCGCCTTAAAAGGTTGCTGGCTGGCTTGTAAGCGCATCTGCCGCTGTCACCCTTTGGGCGGCAGCGGGCATGATCCGGTGCCTTAACCCCGCCCTTTGAACAGACTCAAATGAAACGTCTGTCCAGCCGCCGCATCAAAACACACCACACCGCAGCTTGCCGTGCTCGAAACAGACACGGCAGCCGCCGCCTTACTTAAGCTAAGGCTACCTGAAAGCCATTCAGGTAGCCTGTCCCGATACCAATACGGAACGCACATAATGGACGAAACCAAACCCTCCGATTTCAAACGCATGCTGGTGTTTGTTGCCATCGCCATGGCCGTGATGCTGACGTGGGAATACTTTTTCCCCAAACCGCAACCCGAACAGCCTGCCGCCCAGCAGCAAACTGCGGCCGCACAAGCGCCCGCCATCGGTGCCGATTTGGGCAAAACCACGCCGGTAGCGGTTCAGACCGACACCTTCCAAGCAATCATCGACGAGAACAGCAGCGATCTGCGCGAATTGGTGCTGCAGCGCCACAATGCCACCGGCGATGCCGAGCAACCCTTCACCCTGCTGACCAACAGCGAACGGCACAAATATGTTGCCCAGTCGATGCTGCTGGATGCCGACGGCCAATACCTGCTCAAAGACGTTCCCTTCCAAGCCAGCCAGAAAACCGAAGGCCAGACCACCGAAGTGCGCCTGAGTGCGCCGGAAACCAACGGCGTGCAGGTGGACAAAATCTACACCTTCCGCCAAGGCAGCTATTTGATCGATGTGCGTTTCGACATCACCAACGCTTCCGACAAGCCGCTTAAGCTCGACAGCGTTTACCGTCTGCTGCGCGACAACAGCGAGCCGGAAGGCGCCGGCTTCTTCGACCAAACCTACACCGGCCCCGTGGTTTACACCCCCGAAGGCAAATTTCAGAAAGTGGCGTTTGACGATTTGGACAGCGATTACGAATCGCGCAAAGACCAGGCCGATTACGAACGCACCGCCACCTCCGGCTGGGTAGGCTTTACCCAACACTACTTCTCCTCTGTTTGGGTGCTGCAGCCCAAAGACGGACAGAGCATCTGCCAAAACGGTCACTGCCTCTTGGACGTGAAACGCCGCAGCGACAATCTGTATTCTGCCGGCGTGCGCGTGCCGCTGCCGGAAATCGCGCCGGGCCAAAAACTCAGCTTCCCCATCGGCCTGTATGCCGGCCCGCAGGAATATTCCGGCATGATCCAAGTGGCCGACAATTTGGAGCTGATCAAAGATTACGGCAAAACCCATTTGTTCGCCTCGCCGCTGTTTTGGCTGCTGAATTGGTTGCACAGCCTAGTCGGCAACTGGGGTTGGGCCATTGTGCTGCTTACCGTGATCGTGAAAGCCGCCTTGCTGCCGCTGACCAACGCCTCCTACCGTTCGATGGCCAAAATGCGTGCCGTGGCGCCTAAGCTGGAGATGCTGAAAAAGCAGCATGGCGACGACCGCATGGCTTTGCAGCAGGCCATGATGAAGATGTATCGCGACGAAAAAATCAATCCGCTCGGCGGCTGTCTGCCCATGCTGTTGCAGATTCCGGTGTTCATCGGCCTGTATTGGGTATTGTTTGCTTCGGTGGAGCTGCGTCAGGCCCCCTGGGGCTGGATCAACGACTTGGCCCGGCCCGACCCGATTTTCGTGCTGCCGGTGCTGATGACGGTGACCATGTATGTGCAAACCCTGCTCAATCCGCCGCCCACCGACCCGATGCAGGCGAAAATGATGAAGATCATGCCCTTAATGTTCTCCGTGATGTTCTTCTTCTTCCCCGCTGGCTTGGTGCTCTACTACGTGGTAAACAACTTGCTGACGATTGCCCAACAGTGGTTTATCAATAAACGCTACAGTAAAAAATACCCCGCTTCAGCATAAGGACAACAGGCTACCTGAAAGCTTTCAGGTAGCCTGTTTTGCCGATGGCGCCGCCCGGAGAAATTTTGGCGCCAAACCGTGTTTTTCCCTGCGCTTGGGAGTAGAATACGGTCGGATAAAGTTTTGGCTCGAGGCACTTGATCGGCGCCGGCAAAGCGGCCCCGGCAGCAGCAGACAGTTATTGTTTTACCGTGTCATTTTTCCATCCACCCATCCACAAAAGGAACACCCTATGGCAGAAAAACAACTCAAACCTTTCGAAGCCGTCGATCTCGGCGATAAAAAAGACCAGCTCAGCGTGTTTGAGGAAAAAGTCTTGAAGCATGAAGGCAAAACTTCCTGCGAAAACTCTTCCAGTGCCCCGCTGCCGGAAAGCTATCCCTACCGCACCCGCATCAGCCGCCGTGTATACGAAAAAGAAAAACGCATTCTGCAAATCGAGCTGTTGAAAGTACAAAGCTGGGTGAAAGACAGCGGCCAGAAAATCGTTTCCGTTTTCGAAGGCCGCGATGCCGCCGGCAAAGGCGGCACCATCAAACGCTTTATGGAACACCTCAATCCGCGCGGCGCCCGCGTGGTGGCACTGGAAAAACCCAGCGAACGCGAGCGCGGTCAATGGTATTTCCAACGCTACATCGAACGCTTGCCCACCGCCGGCGAAATGGTGTTCTTCGACCGCTCTTGGTACAACCGCGCCGGCGTGGAACGCGTGATGGGCTTCTGCGAGCCGCACGAATATCTGCAGTTTATGCGCCAGGCACCCGAATTGGAGCGTATGTTCGTCAACAGCGGCATCCATCTGTTCAAATTCTGGTTTTCCGTATCGCGTGAAGAACAGCTGCGCCGCTTCCTCTCCCGCCGCGACGACCCTTTGAAACATTGGAAGCTGTCACCGGTGGACATCGAATCGCTCGACCGTTGGGACGACTACACCGAAGCCAAAAATGCCATGTTCTTCCATACCCACACCGGCGACGCGCCGTGGACCATCATCAAATCGGACGATAAAAAACGCGCCCGCTTGAACTGCATCCGCTATTTCCTGCATTCGCTGGATTACCCGGGTAAGGACGAACAAGCCATCGGTCAGGTGGACCCGCTGATTGTACAAGTGCCTAACGCACAGTTTAAAGACAATTTCGACTTGATTGCCGACTAAGCCCTCCAACACCATACAGGCTACCTGAAAGCAAGCCTCGCCTACTTTCAGGTAGCCTGTACAGCAAATATCTTCATCTTTGCCACTATGCCGCCTTTATCCGGGCGGCATTTTTTGAGCCCGCTTCCGCTGAAAAAGCGCTTGAAGCCTTTGCAAAATTCCCATCTGCGGTACATTTCTGCATTGCGCGTTGACACCCTGGGGTGCAGCCCACTCTTTTGCCCAACGTGTGATATGTCTGCCCACTGGGATTCCTAGAGCAACTTCGACTAAAAACGTTACATAATAGGTTTTTTCTGGCAGCCGGAGCATGAGATGCGCGCCTATTCGCAAGACCTGCGAGATCGAGTACTGGGAGCGCTGGAGCGCGGAGAGCGCCCCAGCGCCATTGCCCGTCGTTATGAAGTCAGCCGCATGTGGGTATATCGGGTGCGTGATCGCTTCGAAAAAGAAGGCGAGCGCAGCAGCAGGCAGCAAGGCGGCAAGCGCATCTCCCGGCTGGCGCCAGTAGAGGGCATGATCCGCGACTGGATCAAGGCCGATCCCGATCTGACCTTGGTGCAAATGTGCGAGCGTTTGGCCGGGCATGGCATCAGCATCAAACCCTCGGCCTTGTGGCACCAGCTCAACAAATGGCGGCTGAGCTTCAAAAAAAACGCTGCACGCCAGCGAGCAGGAACGTGAAGACGTG
Organism: Neisseria shayeganii; assembly: GCF_014054965.1. Classification (NCBI taxonomy): domain Bacteria; kingdom Pseudomonadati; phylum Pseudomonadota; class Betaproteobacteria; order Neisseriales; family Neisseriaceae; genus Neisseria; species Neisseria shayeganii. The sequence goes on from NZ_CP059567.1 coordinate 1,805,665, forward strand.
CAGCAGGCACGGGCGAGCTGGATACAGCAGCAGGCCCGGCTCGATGCCAGGCGCCTGGTATTTCTGGACGAGACCTGGAGCAGCACCTGCATGACGCCGCTGCGCGGGCGCGCCCCGCGCGGTCAACGCTGCGTGGCCAGCGCCCCGCATGGGCACTGGAAGACCAGCACCTTCATTGCCGCCTTGCGCTGTGATGCACTGACGGCCCCCATGGTGACCGATGGCCCCATCAATGGCGCCGTGTTTCTGGCGTGGGTCAAAACCTTTCGGTGCCCGACACTTCGCCCTGGCGACATCGTCATTGCCGACAACCTCTCCAGCCACAAAGTGGCGGGCGTGCGAGAAGCCATCGAAGGCGTGGGCGCCAGCATTCGCTATCTGCCGCCGTACTCGCCGGATTTGAACCCCATCGAGAAGCTGTTTGCCAAGTTCAAGGCGCTGCTGCGCAGGGCGGGCGAGCGCACGGTGGGTGCGCTGTGGCAGCGCATGGGGCAGCTGGTTGATTTGTTCTCGGCTCAAGAGTGTGCCAATTACTTCAAATCAGCTGGGTATGTAATGAATTAAATCGAAATTGCTCTAGCGTTCACATTCGCGGCTCAGATACGCCTTGAACTGCCTCCATATTTGGAGGTTTTGCAAAGGTCTTAATGGATTTGGGGATGATGAACAAATCGGTGTTACACAAACCCTTATGTGGTACAGAAAAGCACCGCACTTGCGCAACCGAGGCAAACAGAACAACCCCCCATCATAAATTGACTACTTGAAGCCGCTCTCCCGGCGTTTTTTGTCGTACCCAAAACAGAACTCACAAGGCTACCTGAAACCAAACTGGCGTGGAAATTGCTATACAAAAATATTGCATTCGTTATCTGCGGCAGTAGAAGTAAGAAACACTTAACTTCATATCTTTCCTATAAATATTAAATGCTTGTATCGAAAATATTCTCAGCATAAGCAATTATGGATGAGAAATTGACCAACAAGTCGCCATCAACAAAGGATTTGCCATGGCCGCCACCCTCACCATCGTCAACCAACACGGACAAACTTTGGCAGCCCACCGCCTGGGCAATACACCGCTCGCGATTCGCGCCCAGGATCAGGTGCAATATCAATTGGCGGGCGAGGGCGGAATGGCACCAGCCAATGTCGAAGCGGCCAGGACGGGCAACGACCTGCTGGTTCATATCGACGGCCAGCAGGCTTTGCGGATTGAAGACTATTTCCTGCTCGACGAAAGTGGATTGAAGAATCCGCTGCTCGGCATGAATGGCAACGGCCAATATGTGGCTTACGGCATAGTCGAAGCGCCAAGCGTGCTGCCGGTGGAACACGTGTTGGCGGAAGAAGTGGTGGGGATGGCCGCTAGCGAAGGCGCATCTGTTTCTGCGCTGACTGCTTTCGGCATAGGCACTCTGGCGCTCGGCGGCTTGGCACTCGCCGCACAAAGCAGCAATGAAAACAACGACCAATCCAATCAACCCGCACCGCCGCCTGCAGATAATGGCAACACCACACCGCCACCTTCCGGTGGTGGCAACACTACACCTCCGCCCTCCGGCGGTGGCAACACCACGCCTCCGCCTTCCGGTGGCGGCAATACCAATCCGCCCCCGCAACCGCCCAAGCCCAACGGCAGCATCACCATCGAAGGCGACGCCAAAGTCGGGCAAACGCTGATTGCCAAAATCAGCGACGCCGACGGCGTTTCAGGTAGCCCGCAATACCAATGGCTCGCTGACGGCCAAGCGATTGCCAATGCGACCCAGTCCACCTACACCTTGACCGCCAATGAAAAAGGCAAAACCATCAGCGTCCAGGCCACTTACACAGATACCAAAAACACCGCCGAAAACCCGACCAGCGCCGCCACCGCCCAAGTTACCGAAGACACGCCCACGCCGCCCGCCAACCAAGCCCCGACGGACATCGCGCTTTCCGCCAACAGGCTACCTGAAAACCAGGTCGGCGCTGTGGTGGGCAAGCTCAGCACCACCGATGCCGACGCCAACGACAGCCATACCTACACCGTGAACGACCAGCGCTTTGAAGTCGATGTCCAGGGCAACCTCAAGCTCAAAGACGGCATCAAAGTCGAATTCGCGCAAGAAAAAACCATATCCTTGGAAATCACCACCACCGATAAAGCCGGTGATAAATACAGCGAAACCTTCACCATCAACGTGCAGGACGACCCCAACTACCCCGCACCCAATCCTCCCACACCGCCCAATGGCGGTAAACTCGGCGTCTACGTCCCTAAACCTGCGACCGACTTTATCGCCAATGTCAAAGACGCCGCTTACGGCGCCAAAGGCGACGGGCAAAGCGACGACACCGCCGCGATCCAAAAAGCCATTGATGCCGTGGCTGCCAAAGGTGGCGGCATTGTCGAGATTCCAGCGGGCACCTATATGATTAACGGCGCGGCGACCAGCGTGCTCGGGCCGGGCGATGTGCCTCGCACTTCCGGTTTGCAAGTGAAAAGCAACGTCATCATCCGCATGGCGGGCGACACGGTGATGCAAGTCATCCCCAATGGGGAGAAGCACTACGATATTTTCAATATTTACAACGCCGAAAACGTCGCCATCATGGGCGGTACTTTACGGGGCGACCGCCACAGCCATTTGAATGCCCAAGGCGAATGGGGCTCGGGCATCAAGATTGCCAGCGCCAAAAACGTGGTCATTGAGAAGGTCATCGCGCGCGAATTTTGGGGCGATGCCGTGCACATCAGCGACAGCGGCAGCCTGCCGCGCACGCCCAGCGAAAACGTTACCGTCTACCAACTCACTGCCGACGGCAACCGCCGCCAGGGCATTTCGATCACCTCTGCCGACAAAGTGCTGATTGAGGATTCCGCCTTCAAAAACACCGGCGGACAGGGCGGCACGCCGCCGATGGCCGGTATCGACATTGAGCCGGAAAGCCAGCAACAGGTGAGCAACGTCACCATCAAAAACTCGACATTCGACAACAACACCGGCTACGGCATCGCCTTGCTGGAGCGGGCGGACGTTGAAAACGCCGACATCCGCAACATCGTCATCGACGGCAACACCATCAAAACCGGCGGCGCGGGCATCGTGGTCAACAACACCGGCGGCCACACCATCACCAACAACCACATCAGCGACATCGGCAAAGGCTGGTACTACGGCAGCCAGCATTCGCTGGCGCTGAACGCGAACAGCCATGACAACACCGTGACCGGTAACACCGTAAAAACCGGCAGCATCATCGATGCCGGGCAAAACAACAGTGTTTCGGGCAACACCTTTGAATCCGTAGCCTTTGTGCGCGGAGAAAACAAAGTAGGGGCGACGCTTACCGCCGAAGTGCACAACGACGACGGCGCGCCGCGCAACTTGGGCTATCAATGGCTCGCCGACGGCAAGCCTATCAATGGCGCGACCGCCGCGACCTACACCGTGCGCCCCGAAGACGCGGGCAAACGCATCAGCGTGGAAGCAAGCTTCGACAAAGACGGCGGCGCACGCGAAACCACCGAATACGAAGTGCCGACCCTGCCCATTGCAGGCACGCCCAATCCGCCCGCGAATGACGGCAAACTCGGCGTCCACGTCCCCAAGCCGACCACCGACTTCATCGCCAATGTCAAAGACGCCGCTTACGGCGCCAAAGGCGACGGCCAGACCGACGACACTGCCGCGATCCAAAAAGCCATTGATGCGGTGGCAGAAAAAGGCGGCGGCGTGGTGGAAATTCCCGCCGGCACGTATATGATCAACCCCTTGGCCCATGAAGGGGCATACGGCATCATTACCACCGGCAATGGCTTGATGTTAAAGAGCAATGTTACCGTGAAAATGGCGGACGATACCGTGCTTAAAGCCATCCCCAACGACAGCGCTTACTACACCATCTTCACCCTCTACAAGGTGCAAAACGCCCATATCATCGGCGGCACCTTGCTCGGCGATCGCGACGAGCATCAGGACATCGTCGGCCTGTGGGGCAACGGCGTGAATATCCTGTCTTCGCAAAACGTTGTGGTGGAAAACGTCGCCGCGAAAAACTTCTGGGGGCTGGGCTTCTACGTCAATAAAAACTCAAGCCAAGATCCGGCCAGCGAACATATCACCTTTTATCACGTTACCGCCGACAACAACCGCCGCCAAGGCATTTCCTTAAACGGCGGCCATCACGTCAAAATTCTCGACTCCGAATTTTTGAACACCCACGGTCATATGCCACAATCGGGCATCAACATCGAGCCCAACAAAGGCGACAACCATGTCAGCGACGTGGAAATTCGCGGCAACACCTTCAAGCACAACCAAGGCTTCGGCATCGTCATTTCCGGCAGCCAATACGAAGGCACCTCCATCCGCAACGTCATCGTCGAAGACAACCAGATGTACCACAACCGCGACGGCATTTGGGTGCTCGGCCTGCAAGGCGGCCGTATCGCAGGCAACACCATCTACCAGCCCGACATCACCCATGGCGTCACCGGTGGCAGCCGCGAAATCCGCCTGGATGCGAAAAGCAGCAGCGTTGTGGTTGAAAACAACATCCTGCACGGCGGCAGCGCCATCGCCAACCACGGCACCAACAACACCGTCAGCGAAAACACCTACAAAGCCGCCGCCTACATTCGCGGTCAGGCTGAAACCGGCGAAATACTGACTGCACATGTCATGGACGGCGACGGCTACGACAAAACCAAATTGGACTACCAATGGCTGGCCGACGGCAAAGCCATCGCAGGCGCACAAAGCGAACGCTACACCGTGCGCCCCGAAGACAGCGGCAAAGCCATCAGCGTGCGCGTTACCTTCACCGACAACGCGCAACATCACGAAACCGCCGACAGCCTGCCCACCGCACCCGTCGGCAGCCTCGCGCCCAACCACCCGCCTGCCTTCTTCTACCTGCAAGGCAGCACCATCGCCGAAAACCGCAGCGGCGCCGTCGTCGGCAAAATCACCCCCATCGACGACCCCGACCACGGCGACCGCCACAGCTACCGCGTGAGCGACCCGCGCTTTGAAGTCAAAGACGGCGAACTGCGCCTGAAACCAGGCGAAAGCGTGTACCGCCACCGCGAAAGCGACGGCAAAATTTACCTCAGCATCGAAGTCACCGACCAAAGCGGCGAAAGCATCGTGCGCGAATTCAACCTCAACATCACCGCCGACCCCGCCTACCAAGCGCCTGCCAACCACGCCCCCACTGGCATCACGCTCGAACACGCGAGTGTTGCCGAAAAAAATCCAGGCGCCATCATCGGCAAAGTGCACGTCGCCGATCCCGATATTGGCGACCGCCACACCTTCAACTTCAGCGACGGCCGCTTTGAAATCGAAAACGGCTACCTGAAACTCAAAAACGGTCAACAACTCGACCACGACCAAGGCAAAAGCATCGGCCTCTCCATCACCGCCAAAGACATCGCAGGCGCGAGCCACAAAGAAAGCTTCACTCTCAACATCGTGGACGACGGCAAACCAAGCGGCAGCGCCAAAATGCTGAAAATCCAAAGCGAACCCGAACTGGATTTGAACAATCTTGAACGCGGTACAGAGGGACAAGAGGGCTTTGTGATTGACGGGCAGGGCGTGAAAACCCTCAGCGGTTTTAACGGGCAAGGAGGCGACCTATTGCAACTCGAGAGCGATGCCTTTACCGCACTCGACAAAGGCACACTCGCTGAAAGCGCCTTCACCGTCGGCGGCAAAGCCGGGAGCGCCGAGCACCGCGTGATTTATAACGCCAACACTGGCGAACTCGCCTACGACCCTGACGGCAGCGGTGCGGCAGCCTCCACCGTTATCGCCCGCCTCGATCCCGCGCTGGAGCTGGAAGCGCAACATATCCAGATCATTTAACAACTTCTTCTATATCCAATACAAATTGGATTGATTTCAGAGAATATCGATGACCCAATTACTGACTGTAAAAAACAAAACCATCACCAATCGGCAAAAGATTGACGGCCAACACATTCTGCCTCAACAAGACGATACCGCCTTCGTACTGGAATACCATGCAGACCGCTTGCCCGCCATTCAAGTACAAGGCGATCATCTTCAAGTACTGCTCGGCGACGAAGAAGGCCTGCTGCTGCACGCCAAACAACAAAGCAACTTGTTTCTCAACACCCCCGAACAGGCTTACCGTTTGGCAGGCGGCAAATGGGTGCCCATCGACGGACAACCATGGGCCGCTCCTGATGTCTTGGCCGAAACCGTCACCACCTCCGAAAGCTCAGGCCTATCCACTCCCGGCATGATCGGCATCGGCACCTTGGCCTTGGGCGGCCTCGCCGCAGCTGCGGGCGGCGGCGGCAGTGGCGGCAGCCATTCGGAAGCAGCTCCCGCTCCGACACCCGCTCCGACACCCGCTCCGACACCCGCTCCGACACCCGCTCCGACACCCGCTCCGGCACCCGCTCCGACACCCGCTCCGGCACCCGCTCCGGCACCCGCTCCGGCACCCGCTCCGACACCCGCTCCGACACCCGCTCCGGCACCCGCTCCGGCACCCGCTCCGGCACCCGCTCCGGCACCCGCTCCGGCACCCAACGCCGACATCAGCATCAGCGGAACAGCCAAAGTCGGCCACACCCTGACCGCCGTACTGCACGAGCCCGACGGTTTTTCAGGTAACCCCGGCTACCAATGGTTCGCCGACGGCCGGGCCATCCCGGGCGCCACCGGCCCAACCCACACCCTGACCCGGGCAGAACAAGGCAAAAACATCACCGTCCAAGCCGGCTATACCGATCACGCAGGCACGGCCGAGCAACCGCACAGCACTCCCGCCGGCACCGTGCTCGCGGCCAAAGAAAGCGGCCTGATGCTCGACATCGCCCGCCATTTCTATTCGCCCAAAGTCATCAAACAATACATCGACACCATTGCCAAAGCCGGCGGTACCTTCCTGCACCTGCACCTATCGGGCAACGAAAACTACGCCCTGGAAAGCCTGGTGCTCAACCAGCGCGCCGCCGATGCCGTGCGCGACAGCAACGGCATCTACACCAATCCCAAAACCGGCCAACCTTTCCTCAGCTTTGCCCAGCTGCAAGACATCGTACAGCACGCCAAAGCGCAAGGCGTGGAGCTGATTCCCGAAATCGACAGCCCCGCGCACATGGGCGGCATCTTCGCCCTGCTGCCGCCCGACCAAGTGCAGATCATCCAATCGCCGGTTATCGCCAACCAAATCCACTATACCGAGCCGCGCGCCATCGCCTTCATCCAGTCCCTGATCGGCGAAGTGGCCGGCCGCTTCGGCGACAGCAGCCGGCATTTCCACATCGGTGGCGACGAATTCGGCTACAGCGTGGCCAACCACCACGAATTCGTGGCCTACGCCAACCAACTCTCAGGCTACCTGAAAACCCTGGGGCTGACCCCGCGTATGTGGAACGACGGCGTCATCAAATCCGCCTTGCCCCAATTTGATTCCAGTATCCAAATTACCTATTGGGATTACGACGGCTTCATGGACAACGCCAGCGCCGATCCCGCCCAAATCGCCGCGCGCCGCGCCGTACGCGCCGATATGCCCGAGTTGGCAGAGGCCGGATTCGACGTACTCAACTACAATTCCTACTACCTCTACGCCACGCCCGACAGCGGCAACGGCGCCACCTCGGAGCCGGGCAACTTCGCCGAACGCGACATCTTAAAAAACTGGCATCTGGGGGTTTGGGACAGCAACAACCACGCCAACGCCATGACCGACAGCAGCAAAATCGCCGGCGCCGCCCTCGCCATTTGGGGCGAGCACGCCGGCACCCTCAGCGATGAAACCGTCTTCCGCTATACTGCCGGCCATCTGGATGCCGTCATCCGCAAGACCAATGCCGCCGCCGACAGCCAGCTGGCCGACACCATCGCCGCCGAATCCGCCAACGGCTTTTATCAGCTTAACCAAGAGGCCTACCTCGACTTCGGCCACATTGCCGACAACGCAGTGGTGGACTTGCGCTACAACGGCAAACAAACCCTGCATCTGCTGCAAGAAGAGTTGCTCAGCGACCACAGCGCCCTCGATATCTGGGTTCGCGCCGACACCCGCCACGACACCCGCGGCGACGGCGTGGTGCTCAACCGCCACTGGCAGAAAACCGCACAAACCGACAGCCGTGGCAGCGGCTGGGAGCAAGAAAACTACACCGCCTACGAATACCGCGGCAACAAACTGTGGCTGGATGACGACATCGTGATCACTTGGATTTGATGACCGTAAACCCCCTCTGCACACGGCAAAACGGCAGCATGCTCGCCACATACTGCCGTTTTGTTTGCCGCCAAATCCGTTGAGCATAGCCTTTCAGGTAGCCTGCCGCTGTGGAAAAGCACCGCGCCTGCTTCCACTTCACACAGCAGTTTCAATAAACACCATTCGCCCCAACCGTTCAGCCCGTACACCGAAGCAAAGGCTACCTGAAAACGCAAACACACACAGACAAGCGCCCTACTCCGCCAAACCGTTCAAAAACGCCGCCATCTCGGCGTATGCCTGCGCGCACACCTCGGGATTCAAATCCTCCAAATTCAAAAACGCGTGGATCACCCCCGCCATCTCCACATGGCGGCACGACACACCGGCGGCCTGCAATTTGGCTGCATAGGCGCGGCCTTCATCACGCAGCGGATCAGCCTCGGCAGTGAGCACCAAGGTAGGCGGAATCGGGCTGAGCACCGCACGGTGCAGGGGCGAAGCGGCACGGCGGTCTGCGCCGTCAAGGAAATAACGGTCGAAATACCAGCGCATCCGCTCCGCCGTCAGCAGATAACCCTCGGCAAATTCGGCCACCGAAGGCTGGCTCATGGTGAAATCCACGCTCGGATACACCAACACCTGGCCGGCAATCCGCACCTCGGCCGCATCGGTGCAGCAAAACAGATTGGCGCAAATCGAACCGCCGGCGCTGTCACCGCCCACGCTGATGCGGTCGGCAAAGCGGATGCCGCGCCCGGTCAGCAAGGCGCGGACGCCGCGCAACACCGTCAGCGCATCCTCCTGCGCCGCCGGATAAGGGTTTTCCGGTGCCAAACGGTATTCGGGCGCCACCACTACATGTCGGGTTTGCACCGCCACGCGGCGCAAAATCTGGTCGTACACGCTCACGCTGCCCGCCACCCCGCCGCCGCCGTGAAAATACACCAACACCGGCAAGGCCTGCTCGGGTGCGGGATGGTAAATCCGCACCGGCACGGCATAAGCCGCAGGTGAAGGCACGGTGTCGTCCCACACCGCCGCCACCTCCTGCGCCCGGCTGACATAGCGGAAGGTCAGTCCGGCCAAAGCCTCGCGGACATTGATCACATTGGGCCGGAAGCCCCGCGCTTGTGCGGCGGGCAAGAGCTGATGGTTGACCACATCGAGAAATTGGCGCACGGCCGGCAGCAGCGTCATCACACATCCTTTCAGGTAGACTCAAACGAAAATCCAAGGCTGAAGGCTACCTGAAAGCGCCGGCGGAAGCCAGCGATTCGCCGTTAAAGCGCCGACAAAAAAGGCGGATGCCGCCATCCGCCTTTTTTGTCTTCGTGCTCAGTGTTTTTACAAGCGCACCTCAATGCCCGCCGCCTGCATCGCCAGTTTGGCCTCGCGGATGCTGACTTCGCCGAAATGGAAAATACTGGCCGCCAACACCGCATCGGCTTTGCCTTCCTGTACGCCGTCAATCAGATGCTGCACATTGCCCACGCCTCCGGATGCAATCACCGGAATGCTCACCGCCTCGCTGATGGCGCGAGTGAGCGGCAGGTTGAAACCGATTTTGGTGCCGTCACGATCCATGCTGGTGAGCAGGATCTCGCCCGCCCCGCGCGCCTGCATGTTTTTCGCCCACTCCACCGCATCGATGCCGGTGGCTTTGCGGCCGCCGTGGGTAAACACTTCCCAGCGCGTGTTTTCGGGATTGACCGCTTTGGCATCAATCGCCACCACAATCGCCTGCGAACCGAAAAAACTGCTCGCTTCATTCACCAGATCGGGGTGGGTGACGGCGGCGGTGTTGATGCTGGCTTTGTCGGCACCGGCATTCAGCAGTCGGCGCACATCGGCCACCGAACGCACGCCGCCGCCAACGGTAAGCGGAATAAACACTTGCGAGGCCACTTCTTCGATCACGTGCAAAATGGTGTCGCGGTTGTCGGATGAAGCGGTGATGTCGAGAAAAGTCAGCTCGTCGGCGCCTTCGTCGTTGTAGCGCTTGGCCACGTCCACCGGATTGCCCGCATCGCGCAGGCCGACAAAGTTCACGCCTTTGACCACGCGGCCGTTGTCCACATCCAAACAGGGAATAATGCGTTTGGCCAATGCCATCTGGGGCTCCTCAAGAAAAACAACGGCATGGTCCGCGCCGTATGCCGATAGGGAAGGGGAAGAAAACAGGCAGGCTACCTGAAAACGCAGCCAGGCGTTTCAGGTAGCCTGATGGTATGCCGATCATCAAGAATTGGGCTGCGGTGCGGGCGTGCCGGAAATACACTGCTGCGCGCTTTCGCCCAGCCAGCCGGCCGCCATGCCGCAGCCGTTTTGCTCCAGCCAGAAATAGCCGCCGCCGGCCACCAAGGCAATCACCAGACGCAGGCCGAGGTTGCCGCCGAAGGTGTCGGACAAAAACAGCATCAGCGCCGCCCAAGCCGCCACCACGCCCCAATGCACCATCCACACGGTGTCGGGGTTCGGTATCTGCCAATTCATGAAACCGTTGATGACGATGGCGAGGATGGCGAAAAACAAGCCTTCAAACAAAATCTTAGGCTCCCGGTCGCCCAGCCAGATACACCAAAAGCCCAATACAAATGCGGCCAACATGATACGCTCCCTTGTCAAAAAACAAACAAAACAATCGGATTATTGAATGAGGCTGTCTGCCAGACGCTGTGCCTCGGCAAAGTCTATGCTGCCTTCGTAAATCGCCCGTCCAGTGATGGCGCCGGCCACGCCTTTGTCCGCCACCGCACACAGGGCGCGGATGTCGTCCAGATTGGTCAATCCGCCGGAAGCAATCACCGGAATGCGTACCGCTTCGGCCAGCTTGACCGTGGCTTCGATATTGACGCCGCTCATCATGCCGTCGCGGCCGATGTCGGTGTAGATGATGCTGTTGACGCCGTCGTCTTCAAAACGTCGGCTCAAATCAATCACATGATGCTCGGTGACCGTGGCCCAGCCGTCAATCGCCACTCTGCCGTCTTTGGCATCGAGGCCCACGATGATGTGGCCGGCAAACTCGCGGCAGGCTTCGTGCACGAAGTCTGGGTTTTTCACCGCCGCGGTGCCGATGATCACATCGTGCAGACCGAGTTTCAGGTAGCGTTCGATGGTGGCCAGATCGCGGATGCCGCCGCCCAACTGCACGGGAATGTGGCTGCCGACGGCTTCCAAAATCTCGCTGATGGCGGGAAAGTTTTTCGGCTCGCCGGCAAAAGCGCCGTCCAAATCCACCAAATGCAGACGGCGCGCGCCTTGTTTGAACCAATGCGCCGCCATTTCGGCCGGACGGTCGGAAAAAACGGTGGCGTCTTCCATCAGGCCTTGGCGCAGGCGCACACATTGGCCGTTTTTCAAATCGATGGCGGGGATCAGCTGCATGGGGATATTCCGTGGGTAAACAAAAGAAACAGGCTACCTGAAAGGCGGCTATTTTACTGAATTTATTAGAAACCGACAAATTCTTACATTTCAAAGCGCATCGGCTGTTGCTTCTGAAGGATTCAGAAGGCGCGGCACAGACCGGCCTTTAGGCCTGGCCGTCCCAATTCAGAAAATTGCGCAACAGCAAAAGGCCGCCGTCGTGGCTTTTTTCGGTGTGAAACTGGGTGGCGAACACATTGTCGCGGCCGACAATACAGGCAAAGGGGCTGGGATAATCGCTTTCGCCCAATACCAGCGCTGGATCGGCAGGCGCAAAATAATAGCTGTGCACAAAATAAAAGCGGGTCTCGTCGGCCAGGCCGCGAAACAGCGGATGCGGACGAGTTTGGCGTACGCTGTTCCAACCCATGTGCGGCACTTTCAGACGCTCACCGGCTGCATCGTGCAAGTCCGGCGCAAAGCGTTTTACCTCGCCGGCAAACCAGCCTAAGCCGGCGGTATCGCCTTCTTCGCTGTGCTCGAACAGCAGCTGTGCGCCCACGCAAATGCCGAAAAAAGGCTTGTGCTTGAGCGCATCCTGTAAAGCCTCGCCCAGGCCGCTGTTTTGCAGCGCGGCCATGCAGTCGGGCATGGCGCCTTGGCCGGGAAACACGATTTTATCGGCTGCCGCCACCGCATCGGGGCAGTCGGTAAGCCCGATTTCGGCATCGACGCCGGCCAAGTGGCGGGCCGCTTCCACCGATTTATACACAGAATGCAGGTTGCCCATACCGTAATCGACAATCGCCACTTTCATCATACATCCCTTATCGCAAAACGCCCGCAACCGCGCGGGCAGGCGATTGTACCCGCCGCCGCTGCAGGAAACAATCGGCAGGCAGGGTTTCGGCACTGCGGTACGCCGTGTAGAATGTCGCGCATCTTCTGCTGCGGATGCGCGGCCTTCCAGCCGCTCAAGCTGCCTGAAACAGGCGGCGGGGCAGTTTTCTTTACCCACAGATAAGGAGTTGGACGATGCAGAGTTTTGGCCGTGCTTTGGTGTATTTGGGCGTGTTCGCCATCATTTTGAACTTCTTCAATTTCGTGCCCAAATTATTGGTCTGGATTTACCAGTGGGGCGAAGGCCCGGCTTGGGGCATCAAAATCGGCCTGATTATTGTGGGCGGCATCTTGTGGCAACTAGGCCGGCAGCAGGCAGCCCGCGCCGCCGTACACGATGAGGGCGAAGAATAAACCGCCGGCAGCGTTCAGGTAGCCTCTTGTGCTCCTGACACCAAGCGCCATCGGCCTGCCACGGGCTGCTGGCGTTTTTTGCTGACCGCGGCTAAAGCAGACCGGCCCACCACAGAATGCCGTTGAGCACGCCGATGCCGGCGGCCAAACTGAGCAGCATATTGCGCCGCCAGACGTGTATGCCGAGCACGGCCAGCAAAGCGGCCAGTTCGGCCGCCAAGCGCAGCCCGCCCTGCCCGCCATCGGGCCGGCTCAGGCCGCTCAAAATCAGCAACACCAACACCACCAACGGCAGGGCGGCATTCACGTCTTGCAGCAATTTGGCTTTCAACCAGCTTTTCGGCAGCATCAAAGGCGCGGCGCGCAAGGCAAACGTCACGCCGCCCATCAGCAACACCGTCAGCCACCATTGCCAAGCTTGTGCCGTCATTCACCGGCCCTCCCTGTCCACACCGCCGAGCGGCACACGATAAACACCACACTCAAAGCCACGGCCAACAGCAGCAGATATTGCTGCGTGAAGGCGCCTGCCGCCCAAAAAGCGACGGCGGCCAACAAGCAGGGCCACCATTCGCGGCGGTTGCGGTATTGCTCGTAAGCCAAAATCACAAACAGGCAGTTCAACGCAAAGCCCAAATTCGGGATCCACTCGCCCAAGCCGCCACCCACGCCGACGCCGGCCAGGGTGCCGAGCACCCAATACATCTGGTTGCAAAACACAATCCGCCCCATCAACGGCCGGCGCAAAGGGGGCGGCAAGGTGGTCAGCACCGAAAAACTTTCATCGGTCAGCGCAAACAGACTGTACCAACGCACCCATTTGCGCTCGGGCAGATCGTCTAACAGCGGCATGGCGTAAAACACATGCCGCAGATTGATGATGAAAGTATTGAGCGTCATCGCCAACACACCGGCCCCGCCGGCAAACATGGCCACCGAGGCATATTGCGCGGCACCGGAATACACAATCAGGCTGGAAGCCGCCGACAACCAAGCCGGCAAACCGGCGGCGCTCATCAGCACGCCGAAGGCCACTGCCGCGGGGACATAGCCCAAGGCAATCGGATAGGAATAATGCAGCGCCAGCCGCCATTTGCGGGCGCCCGACAAATGCTCCGAATCGCTCATCGCTTCACCAAAGGGAATCAACAAAAGGCGGCGATTGTAAGCAGGCGCGGTGCATTCGGCAAGCAGCAGAAAGGCTACCTGAAAGCGAAATACTTTCAGGTAGCCTGATACCGGAATCGGAGGTTTTGGCAGTGGTTGTGGTTTTAGTCCTCTTGCGCCCCGGTTTGCAGATAATTGACCAAGCCCACGGAAGCAATCAGCTCCTGCTGGGTTTCCAGCCAATCAATGCGTTCTTCGTTTTCATGCTTTTGCGCCTGCAATAGCTGGCGGGAAACATAGTCCTGCTTCGCTTCGCACTCGGCGATGGCTTCCACCAGCGCAGTGTGCTTTTCCTGCTCTTTTTGCAAATCGCAGCGGATGATTTCTTCCACATTCTCACCGATCAGCAGCTTGCCCAGCTCTTGCAGATTGGGCAGGCCTTCCAAGAGCAGAATGCGCTCGATCAGATCGTCCGCCGCCTTCATCTCGGTAATCGACTGTTTGTAGAAATAGCCGCCCAGCTCCTCAAAACCCCAGTTTTTCAGAATGCGCGCATGCAGGAAATATTGGTTGATGGTCACCAACAGCAGGCCGAGGTTGCGGTTGAGCTGGCGGATAACGTCGCGGTCGCCTTTCATGGCAATACTCCTTCAAATAGTTGGCTTACAGCTGGCTTTGCAGGTAGTTTTGCTCGCCCACCAGCTTGATCAGACGCAACTGCTGCTCCAACCAATGTGCGTGGTCTTCCTCGGTGTCTTTCAATTGGTTCACCAGCATCTCGCGGGTCACGTAGTCTTGCTGCTCTTCGCACAGCTTGATGCCTTTTTTCAGGTTGTCGCGCACTTCGTATTCGGTTTCCAAATCAAACTGCAGCATCTCGGCCACATCTTTACCTACGCGGATGGCGCTGGGTACGCACACGGGGGTGCCGCCCAACATCAGAATGCGGCGGATAAAGTTTTCGGCGTGCAGGGTTTCGTCTTCCATTTCGTGGCCGATGCGCTCGAACAGCTTGGTGTAGCCCCATTCGGCGTACATACGGGAATGGATGAAGTATTGGTCGCGGGCGGCCAATTCGCCGGCCAACATCTCGTTCATATAATCGATAACTGCTTTATTGCCTTGCATGGTTTTGCTCCTTAAGTGATGTGAGGTCGCAGAGCAACGCCCTTACGGCGGCCCGCTGTTGATGGCTGCGCATTATACGCGGCTTATTGAGAAAATTCTCATCTCCGCTTTTTAATGCGAATAATTCTTTTATAAAACAACCACCTTTCCCATATAGGTTAAAATAAAATCCTTATAAAATATAAAGGCTTAATCTGATACTGGTTTTCAATTAAATATAACAATGATTACCATCTGCCTGAATATTTACACAGCTTTACTTCAAAAAGACGAAAAAGTGACGAAAAACATTAACTTGCAGATGATAACCATTGGCGTTCCTGCTCTAGAGCAACTTCGACTAAAAACGTTACATAATAGGTTTTTTCTGGCAGCCGGAGCATGAGATGCGCGCCTATTCGCAAGACCTGCGAGATCGAGTACTGGGAGCGCTGGAGCGCGGAGAGCGCCCCAGCGCCATTGCCCGTCGTTATGAAGTCAGCCGCATGTGGGTATATCGGGTGCGTGATCGCTTCGAAAAAGAAGGCGAGCGCAGCAGCAGGCAGCAAGGCGGCAAGCGCATCTCCCGACTGGCGCCAGTAGAGGGCATGATCCGCGACTGGATCAAGGCCGATCCCGATCTGACCTTGGTGCAAATGTGCGAGCGTTTGGGCGAGCATGGCATCAGCATCAAACCCTCGGCCTTGTGGCACCAGCTCAACAAATGGCGGCTGAGCTTCAAAAAAAACGCTGCACGCCAGCGAGCAGGAACGTGAAGACGTGCAGCAGGCACGGGCGAGCTGGATACAGCAGCAGGCCCGGCTCGATGCCAGGCGCCTGGTATTTCTGGACGAGACCTGGAGCAGCACCTGCATGACGCCGCTGCGCGGGCGCGCCCCGCGCGGTCAACGCTGCGTGGCCAGCGCCCCGCATGGGCACTGGAAGACCAGCACCTTCATTGCCGCCTTGCGCTGTGATGCACTGACGGCCCCCATGGTGACCGATGGCCCCATCAATGGCGCCGTGTTTCTGGCGTGGGTCAAAACCTTTCTGTGCCCGACACTTCGCCCTAGCGACATCGTCATTGCCGACAACCTCTCCAGCCACAAAGTGGCGGGCGTGCGAGAAGCCATCGAAGGCGTGGGCGCCAGCATTCGCTATCTGCCGCCGTACTCGCCGGATTTGAACCCCATCGAGAAGCTGTTTGCCAAGTTCAAGGCGCTGCTGCGCAGGGCGGGCGAGCGCACGGTGGGTGCGCTGTGGCAGCGCATGGGGCAGCTGGTTGATTTGTTCTCGGCTCAAGAGTGTGCCAATTACTTCAAATCAGCTGGGTATGTAATGAATTAAATCGAAATTGCTCTAAGCAGACATTTTCAAGCAGCCATCAGCTGTCTCGCCTACCATAAATTCAGGCTACCTGAAATCCGTTTCAGGTAGCCTTTCTGTGAAACATATGCTTTCGCCAATCCATGCATGCGGCACAACCGGGTTTACTCTGCTTCTTCCGCTTCTTTTTGTTGCTTACAGCCGCCCACCAGTTTGCGCAAACTCTCCGGCTGCAGCAGGCAAATGTGCTTGTGCTCCACCGAAATCCAACCTTCCTGATTAAAGCGCGATAGGGTGCGGCTGACCGTTTCCAACTTCAGCCCCAAATAACTGCCGATTTCCTCGCGCGACATACGCAAAATAAAATCGTTGGCGGCAAAACCGCGCTGCTGCAACCGCTGCGATAAATTCAGCAGAAACGCCGCCAGCCGCTCTTCTGCACGCATATTGCCCAACAGCATCATCACGCCTTGGTCGCGCAGGATTTCACGGCTGATCAAGCGGTAAAAATGCGATTGCAGCGAGGGCACTGCCACGCCCAGCTCCTCCATGCGCTCGAACGGCAGCTCGCACACTTCACTGTCTTCCAAGGCCATCGCATCGCAAGTATGTTGCTTATGATAAATACCGTCCAAACCCACCAA
Organism: Neisseria shayeganii; assembly: GCF_014054965.1. Classification (NCBI taxonomy): domain Bacteria; kingdom Pseudomonadati; phylum Pseudomonadota; class Betaproteobacteria; order Neisseriales; family Neisseriaceae; genus Neisseria; species Neisseria shayeganii. The sequence continues at coordinate 1,822,680 of NZ_CP059567.1, forward strand.
CTCACCGGACATGAAAAAACCGGTAACCTGATCGCGCCCGTCAAAACTGGCGATGGTGGTTTTCATAAAACCGGTGCGCACGGCATACAGCGAATGGAACTCATCGCCGCTGCGGAACAGATATTCGCCTTTCTTCAAACGGCGGCTTTGGCGCAACACCGAATCCAACTGGCGCATTTCCTCCGCCATCAGCCCCACCGGCAGGCAGAGCTCCTTGAGCGAACATTTGGAGCAAACATTTTTGGTATAAGTCATCGTGTGTGTGCGGCCTTATGTAAATCTATCCCACCGGATGCAGAAGGCTTGACCGATATCAATGCCCCTGCCGGCAGGCCGTTTATAGTAAGAACTTTTTGTGCAATGTGCACCCGGTTGGAAATTTTGTCTATTCTAACCATTTTTAAACACAAATCCTACCATTGATTCCGTTTATCCCTCCCCTCCTGCTCCTTAGGAGGCAACGCAATCCGACGCCGCTTAACATCATGAAACACAGCAACACCAGCCAAACCCTCGTTTTCGACCGCGAACTGATCGCCTCCCTGCCCGCCAGCGGTCCCCGTTACACTTCCTACCCCACCGCAGATCGCTTTCACACCGAGTTTGGCGAACAGGATTACCGCCAAGCCCTCCGCCAACGCAGCGACGACCCGCTCTCACTTTATCTTCACATCCCGTTTTGCAACACCATCTGCTACTACTGCGGCTGCAACAAAGTCATCACCAAAGACACCGCCCGCGCCGACCGCTATTTAGGCTACCTGAAACAAGAATTTGCCCTTCAGGCGCAAAACTGGACCGGCAAACCGCCGCTGGCCCAGCTGCACTTCGGCGGCGGCACCCCCACCTTCCTCAACGAAAACCAGCTTGCCTTCGTGTTCGACCTCATCCGCCAACACTTCACCCTGCTGCCCGAAGGCGAATACTCGATTGAAATCGACCCGCGCAAAGTGAGCCGCGAAACCGTTCTGTTTCTCGGCCGGCTCGGCTTCAACCGCATGAGCGTAGGCATTCAGGATTTCGACCCGCAGGTGCAGCAGGCCGTCAACCGCATCCAAAGCGAAGCAGAAACCCGCACCGTCATCGAAGCCGCCCGCGAAGCCGGATTCCGCTCGGTCAGCGTTGACCTGATTTACGGCCTACCGCACCAAAGCCCCGCCTCCATGCAGCAGACCCTGGATAAAGTGCTGGCGCTTGATCCGGACCGCCTGGCGGTCTATCACTACGCCCACCTGCCCCATCTCTTCAAACCCCAGCGCCGCATCGACACCGACGCCGTGCCCGACAGCAACACCAAGCTCGACATGTTGCAGCAAATCGTACAGCGGCTCGATCAGGCCGGCTACGTCTTCATCGGCATGGATCATTTTGCCAAACCCGGCGACGAGTTGGCCGTGGCCTTGCGCGAAGGCCGCCTGCAACGCAACTTCCAAGGTTATTCCACCCATGCCGATTGCGACCTGGTGGCCGTCGGCGTGTCGGCCATCGGCAAAATCGGCCGTACTTACAGCCAAAACGAACGCGAACTGGAAGCCTACTATGCCGCCCTCGATGCCGGCCGCCTGCCAATCATGCGCGGCTATGTTTTAACCGATGACGACCTGCTGCGCCGCCGCCTGATCCAAGACCTGATGTGCCGTTTCGGTCTCGAGTTTGCCGACTACACCGCCGAATGCGGCCGGCCGTTTGCCGACTACTTCGCCGCCGAAATGCCCGAATTGACCGGGATGGCGGCCAAAGGCCTGCTGGAGCTGGATGCCGAAGGCCTGCGCGTGAGCGCCAAAGGCCGCTTCCTCATCCGCAACATCGCCATGGTGTTCGACCACCACCTGCGCCACCGCACCACCGCCGCCCGTTATTCGCAAACGGTATAAACTTTCTTCTGCCGCCCGCTCTCATGCAAACAGGCTACCTGAAAACTGTTCAGGTAGCCTGAGACCTTTGCAAAACCCCCAGATGTGGATGCAGTTCAAGGCGTAGCAGCGCAGTGAGTGCAGACATATCATATAGATAGACAAGCGAGCGAGCAGCGCACAACGCAGAAATGCGCCGCAGATGGGGGTTTTGCAAAGGTCTCAGCCTGTTTCATCTTCTAATTGTTAATGCTGTTCACTCAAACCGCAATGCCGGCCAGCTGCGCGGTATCCTGCGCAATCATCAATTCTTCATTGGTCGGCACCACCATCGCCAGCGGCGCGGAGCCGCTTTGGCTGATGATGCCGCTCTGGCCGAAGCGGGCCGCCAAATTCGCCTTTTCATCCACCGTCAAGCCCATAAAGCCCAAATAGCCGATCACTTTCGCACGGATTTGGTCGGAGTTTTCGCCAATCCCGCCGGTAAACACCAAAGCGTCCAAACCGCCTGCCGCCACGCTCATGCCGGCCACATATTTGGCCAAGCGGTAGGCGAAAATTTCCAAAGCCAGTTTGGCGCCTTCATGCCCTTTCGCCGCCTCTTCTTCCAGCGTGCGGCAGTCGTTGGACAATTCGGAAATACCGAGCAGGCCGCTTTTTTTGTTCAGCAAATCGGTAACCGCCGCCATGTCCATGCCCGCATTTTCGTTTAAGAACAGAAACACAGAAGGATCGATATCGCCGCTACGCGTGCCCATGACCAAACCTTCTAAAGGCGTGAGACCCATACTGGTATCGCAGGAGCAGCCGTCGCGCACGGCGGCAATCGACGCGCCGTTGCCCAGGTGGGCGATCACCAGGCGCAAACCCTGCTCGCTGCGGCCCAGTTGGCGGGCCGCCTCTGCTGCCACAAAGCGGTAGCTGGTGCCGTGCGCGCCATAACGGCGCAAACCGTAATCGCGGTACAGCGCCCGCGGCACGGCATAGGTGTAGGCATGCTCGGGCATGCTTTGATGGAAGGCGGTATCGAATACCGCCACATGCGGCACTTGATTGAAAATGCTTTGCGCGGCGCGGATACCCAGCAGGTGGGCGGGGTTGTGCAGCGGCGCCAACATAATGCAGGCCTCAATGCCGGCAATCACTTCATCGTCAATCAAACAAGAAGCTTTAAAGCGCTCGCCGCCGTGCACCACCCGGTGCCCCACCGCGCCGATGCGGCCGTCCAAACCGCGATCTTTTAATTCGGCCATCAGGGCTGCCACAGCCCCGGTGTGCGTGGGATCGCCAGCCAGGCTGACGCTGCGCTTGCCGCCGTCTGCCTTGAATGTGATGACCGCATCCGGCAGGTTGATTTTCTCGGCCAAACAGCTGAGCAACACCTCGCCATTATGGTTGTCCAACACGGCGCCCTTCACTGAAGAGCTGCCGCAGTTTAAAACCAAAATCAGTTGTTGAGACATGACACTCCCTTCGTTACATCCATGAATTTCTGATGAAGCGGCAGAACGCAGGCCCTCTCCGCCCCAAACAATGGGAATAAAAAAAACCGGCTGTTGAAGCAGCCGGTTTTTTCTTTATTCTGGTGGAGGTAAGCGGGATCGAACCGCTGACCTCTTGCATGCCATGCAAGCGCTCTACCAACTGAGCTATACCCCCTAAATTTTGGTGGCGAATCAGGGACTCGAACCCCGGACACAAGGATTATGATTCCTCTGCTCTAACCGACTGAGCTAATTCGCCGCTCTGTTTGAAGCCGCGAATTATACGGGTTTTTAAAAACCTGTCAAACCCCGACAAGCCATTTATTTTTTGTGCGTTGATTTGTATAACAATAAAACCCCGTTCGCCTACCGAATCAACCAACATGGTTGAGACCTTGGCCAAATCTTCAGATGCGGATGCGGTTCAAAGCATAGCAGCGCCCGACACAGAAATACGACGCAGACGGGAATTGGGCAAAGGTCTCGGGCTACCTGAAACCGCCATCACGCCACAGCATACAAAGCATTCCGGCCTGTCTGCGGTTTGCAAACAGGCCGGAACGAAAACCCATCAATCGGCAAACTGTTTTTTCATCTGCTCGCGCCGCTCTTGCGCCTCCACCGACAAGGTGGCGGTCGGCCGGGCCAGCAGCCGCTTGAGGCCGATGGGCTCGCCGGTGTCTTGGCAGAAACCGTAATCGCCCTCATCAATCTGGCGCAGGGAAGCTTGAATTTTGTTCAACAGCTTGCGTTCACGGTCGCGGGTGCGCAGCTCCAGCGCATACTCTTCTTCCTGCGTGGCGCGGTCGGCAGGATCGGGCGCCGCCTCATGGTCTTGCAGATGGCCGGTGGTATCGGCTGCTTTCTGAATCAACTCCTCTTGCAGCTGCACCAGCAGATCACGGAAAAATGCGAGGTGATCGGCGTTCATGTAGTCGTCTTCCGGGCCGTTCCAGTTGAGGATGTCCTGTTCGGTCAGTTTCGCCATTGGTTTTCTCTCCTGTCGTAAAGGGGATTGGCTTATTTTGCGAAAGCGGGAATATAGCAGACGGAGCGATTATTGCAAGAGCAACAAGCTTAGCCGCGTCATCATCTGCGGCAGCCACCACACCACCCACCACCACAGCACCAACACCAGCACGCTGGCGGAAAAATCCCAACGGCCGATGCGCAAAAAGGCAAACGGACGGCACAGCGGCAAATAAATCTGCTGCAACACCGCCATCAGGGGCGAATACGGATTGGCCAGCGACAACACCATGCGCCACACCAAACCGCCCAACAGCACATAAGCCGCCGCTTTGCTCCACGCCAACACGCTGAACAACAGATGGGCCGCCAGCAACCGCGGACTGAGCGGCACCTCAGGCAGTGCCGACACGGCTATCAAGCCATAGGCGGCCAGATAGACCAGCCAAGCGCCGAACAGGCAGGCCGTGTCCCAACGGCCCAGCGGCGGCAGGATTTTGCGCAGCGGCCGCACCAGCCAGTCGGTGCTGCGGCTGCAAAACTGCGCCAAAGGATGCAAAAAATGCAGCCGGCCATATTGCAGCAAACAGCGGGCCAACAACAGCATGGCCAACGCATCGGCCACCCACAGCAACACCACGCTCAACAATGTTCTCACAGCGGCTCCTTAACAGCCAATTGCCGGCCCAATTCTTCGGAACGCGCCACACAGGCTTCCACGCCGGCCTGAATGGCCGAGGCTACCTGAAGCCGCTCGAAGGTGCTCAAGGCTTCATAAGTGGTGCCGCCTTTGGAGGTTACCTTCTGCTGCAACACAGCAAACTCCTCGCCGCTCTCCTCCGCCAAGGCCACCGCGCCTTTAAACGTCGCCAAACTCAGGCTGCGCGCCTCTGCAGCCGAAAACCCTTGCCCCTGAGCGGCTTGGGCCAAAGCATTCATCAAATAGAACACATAAGCCGGGCCGCTGCCGCTGATGCCGGTGATGCGGTGCAGGCCGTCTTCGTCGGGCAGCCAAACCGTCTGTCCGCTGGCCGCCATGATGCTTTCGGCCAAAGCACGGTCTTCCGCCGACGCATCTTCATCGGCAAACAGGCCGGACACGCCCTGCCCCACTTGTGCCGGCGTATTCGGCATCACCCGCACCAAACGGCGGGTGCCGCCCAGCCAAGCGCTCAAGGTGTCGCAACTCAAACCGGCCGCCACCGACAACACCAAAGCGCCGCCCACCGCCAGCCCGGCCACCGCCGACCGCATGTCTTGCGGCTTCACCGCCAGCACCAACACGTCTTCGCTGCCCAAGGCCGGCAAGGCCGTATCGGTGCGGATACCGTAGCGGGCGGCCAAATCGGCCAGTTTGGCGCTGTTATGGTCCACCGCGCGAATGTCGAAACCGCCGCGGCGGCACAAACCGGCGATGATGGCGGCGGCCATATTGCCGGCGCCCAGAAAATAAATGCTCATCAAAATTCCTCCTTGAGGGTGTTCAGGTAGCCTGCCGGGCGGCAAAAGGCTACCACGCCGCTGTGATGGCTGCCGCCTGCTGCAAACGCTCGGGGGTGCCGACATCCAGCCACAAACCGTTGTGCCGCTCGCCGCGCACCTGTCCCTGGCGCATGGCCTGCCGCAGCAGAGGCGCCAGTTTGGCCGCCTGCTTGGGCGGCGTTTGCGCAAACAAGGCCGGGTGGTAGATGCCGGCGCCGCTGAAGGTCAGCGCTTCGGCGTCCGCATCGGCCTCGCTGCCGACACGGCCGTTGGCGTGCAGAAAAAAATCGCCCTGCGGATTGTGGGCAGGATTGGGCACCAGCCACAAATGGGCCAGGCAGCCGGCCGGCAAACCGGCTTTGGCGCGCACGGCGTGGAAATCCAAATCGGTCAGCACATCGCCGTTGATCACCAGAAACGGGGCGTCGCCCAACAAAGGCAAAGCGGTGGCGATGCCGCCGGCGGTTTCCAGGCCCTGCTCGCCTTCCGGCGAATAGGCAATGCGCACGCCGTAGCGGCTGCCGTCACCCAAGCCGGCCTCGATTTCGTGGCCGAGCCAGGCATGGTTGATCACAATATCGCGCAAACCCGCCTCCGCCAAACGGCGCAGATGCCAGCCGATCAGTGGCTCGCGGCCGCAAGGCAGCATGGGTTTGGGCAAGGTGTCGGTGAGCGGGCGCATCCGTTCGCCGCGGCCGGCCGCCAGAATCATGACTTTCATGAATTATCCGTTTCCAATATTGAACAGGCTGCCCGAATCCTTTCAGGTAGCCTATTGTGTATGCCCAGCAGGCTACCTGAAAAGCAGCCGCCGTGTTTATGCCGCCGCCCCGCTGCGGACGGCGCGTTGCGGACGGCTGCCCCAGATAAACAGGCCCACGCCCACCCATACCCACACATAGCCGGCAAAGCGGTGCAGATCGAAGACTTCGTCAAACAGCGTCAGCCCCACGATAAACTGCAGAGTGGGCGCAATATACTGCACCATGCCCAGCGTGGACAAGCGGATGCGGCGCGCGCCGGCGGCAAACAGCAACAGCGGCCCCATGGTCACGGCACCACTGCCCACCACCAGCGCCAACGGCAGCGCAGGCAGTTGGGCGAACACCAAACCGCCCTGTTGGTGCTGCCACAGCAGATACAGCAGGGCAAACGGGAACAGCATCAGGCTTTCCAGCGCAAACCCCGTCAGCGCCGGCAAAGGCGAGAGTTTGCGGATCAGGCCGTAGCAGCCGAAACTGACCGCCAAACCCAAAGCCAGCCAAGGCATTTGACCGCCCAATGTGGCCAGCCACACCACGCCGACGGCGGCGCAGACAATGGCCAGCTGCTGGCTGCACTTGAGGGTTTCGCCCAGAAACAGGCGGCCGAGCAGCACGCTGATCAGCGGGGAAATAAAATAGCCCAAGCTGGCCTGCAACACCTGATGGCGGGTAATCGCATACAGATACAGCAGCCAGTTGAAGCCGAGAATAAGGGCGCAGGCGGCAAATGCGGCCAAGGTTTGCGGCCGGGCGCAGGCGGTGCGCAATTCGCGCCCTTTGCGCCAAAGCAGTACGGCCAGCACCGCCAACACCGTGGCCCACACAATCCGCTGCGCCAGCAGCTGGTCGGCACCGATGGGTTGTTGCAGCAGGGGAATCCAATAGATGGGAAACAGGCCCCAAATCAGATAGCAGACGCAGGCGTAAATCAGGCCTTTGCGGTATTCCTTGTCCATGTGTGTGAGGTGGGTGTGGTGGTAAAAATAACCGCCCGAGGCGGATGGCAGATGCGGCTGCCTGCTTGATGTGTGATTCGTGCGCAGACGAACCGAACCACGGCCGCCGCCAGCATACCAATCGAAACAGGCTACCTGAAAACCCGAAAGCGGTTTCAGGTAGCCTGTTGTGCGGCGGCTTTAGGGCGTGCAGTCAAACAAGCTTGTGCAGCGATTTGTTGAGACAACATGCACAGATGCCGGACACTATACGGCCTACATCAGGTTCAAATCGCCCACCCGCTCGAAGATGTGCTCGCTGGCGCGACCTTCTTCGTAAAGCTTGATGCGCAGGCGCAGGTCGTTGGCGGATTCGGCCTGACGCAGCGCTTCGTCGTAATCGATTTCGCCGTTGATATACAGGCGGAACAAATCTTGGTCGAAGGTTTGCATGCCGTCGTCTTCCGCACGCTCCATCAGGTCGCGGGCTTCCATGAGCTGGTTTTTGAAAATGTGGTCCTGCATGGCGGGGGTGTTGATCAGCAAGTCCACGATTGCGGTACGGCCTTTGCCGCCCTTTTTCAACACCAAACGCTGGCCGATGATGCCCACCAAATTCAATGCCAAGTCCATCAGAATCTGCGGATGACGCTCTTCGGGATAGAGGTTCATGATCCGCTCAACGGTTTGGCTGGCATTGGTGGCGTGGATGGTGAAGAAGCACAGGTGGCCGGTTTGCGCCAGCTGCAGGGCATACTCCATCGACATCTCGTTGCGCACCTCGCCCACCACCACCACGTCGGGCGCCTGACGCATCGCGCTCTGCACCGCCGCGCCCCAGCTGTGGGTATCGAGGCCGACTTCGCGCTGGGTGATGATGCTTTTAATCGGGCTGTGGATGTACTCGATCGGGTCTTCGATGGTCACGATGTGGCCGGCGGAATGCTTGTTGCGCCAGTCCAGCATCGCCGCCTGGGAAGTGGATTTACCCGAACCGGTGGCACCAGCCAAAATAATCAGGCCGCGTTTGCGCATGGCCAGCGTTTTCAGAGATTGCGGCAGCTGCAGATCGTCGATGGTCAAAATATCGGTGGTGATGCGACGCATCACCAAACCGATGCGGCCCTGCTCATGATAAGCGTTGACACGGAAGCGGATGCCGCTTTTCGACTGCAGGGAATAGTTCAATTCCAGCTCTTTCGGAAACGCTTCTTTTTGCTCATCGTTAAAAGTGGAATACACAATCTGGGCGGCTTCGTCTTCCGTCAGCGGCTTGAGCGGTACCGGAATCAGGGTGCCGTCGATTTTGAAGGACGGCGGGAAGTTGCTGCTGATGAAAATATCCGAAGCATTGCGTTTTAAAGATTCTTCGGCCATTTTTTCCAACAGCGGGTGCAATTGGGCGCGTTCGCGCAGCAAACCTTCCACCTTAAGTGCAGCTTTGGGTGCGGCAGCCTGCGGCTTGGCCGGCGCCACCGCAACTTTTTGCTGCCCACCGGCCGCAGCCGCCACCGCTGCGGCTGCCGGCACCGCGGCAGATACAACAGTTTCGGCGGCTTTGACAGGCGGCGGTTCGGAATGTTCATCCAGCACCACGGTCACCGCCTCGGACGTCATGGTGTGTTGAACGGCGGCGGGCGCAACCGGAACAGGCTCGGCAGGCGTCTGCGTTTCGATTACCGGCAAGTCCGGCACCGTCAGCGCAGCAGCGGCTTCAGGCAGCGGCGGGATGTCGGGAACGGCTTGCCTCTCCGCCAAAGAAGCCTCCCATGCAGGGGTTTCCACAACTTCGAAAGTGATGCCGTCATCGTCATGGAAATCGAAAGACACTTCGCTGGAAGCAACCGGCTGCGGCTCGGGCGGCGCCTCTCCCTGATAACGGCTGACCATATCCGACAGCAAGCTGGCCACATCCCGTTCGTTTTGTTGTTCGTTCGACATGATATTTTCCCTTGTTGAATTGGCGGATTAAGAGAGCTGGTCGGGGTTTTGCGCCTTGCTGCGGGCGGTTTCCAAGCTGATGGTGCCGCGTTTGACCAAGCTTTGCAAAGCTTGATCCAAGGTCTGCATGCCGTGCGACTGGCCGGTTTGCAATGTGGAGCCGATCTGGGCGATTTTGTTTTCGCGAATCAGATTGCGCACCGCCGGGGTGGAAATCAGAATTTCATGGGCCGCCACCCGGCCTTTGCCGTCACGGGTTTTGAGCAGGGTTTGCGAAATCACCGCCCGCAGGGATTCCGACAACATGGAGCGTACCATTTCTTTCTCTCCGGCCGGGAAAACGTCGATGATACGGTCAACGGTTTTGGCCGCACCGGTGGTGTGCAGGGTGCCGAATACCAAGTGGCCCGTTTCGGCAGCGGTCAGCGCCAGGCCGATGGTTTCCGGGTCGCGCATCTCACCCACCAGAATGATGTCCGGGTCTTCACGCAGGGCGGAGCGCAAGGCATTGGCGAAGCTGTGGGTGTGTTGGTGCAGTTCGCGCTGGTTGACCAACGATTTTTTGCTGACGTGCACAAACTCGATCGGATCTTCGATGGTCAGGATGTGGCTGGCCTGATTGCTGTTGACGTAGTCGATCATCGCCGCCAGCGTGGTGGATTTGCCCGAACCGGTGGGGCCGGTTACCAGCACCAAACCGCGCGGGGTATCGGAAATCTTTTTGAACACGGAAGGCGCGTTCAGCTCTTCCAGCGTGAGCACGCGGCTGGGAATGGTACGGAAAACGGCTGCCGGACCGCGCTCGGTGTTGAAGGCATTGACACGGAAACGCGAAACATTGGGCAGCTCGAAGGAGAAGTCGGTTTCCAGATTTTGCTGGTAATTTTTGCGCTGGTGGTCATTCATGATGGAAGCAATCATATTGCCCACCTCTTCGGCATTCATTTCCGGCAGGTTAATGCGGCGCACGTCGCCATGCACGCGGATCATGGGCGGCAGGCCGGCGGAAAGGTGTAAGTCTGAGGCTTTGTTTTTTACGCTGAAAGCCAGCAGGTCGGTAATCTGCATCTTGCTCAAGCTCCCTTTTTGATGAAAATCATTATGGTAAAAATATGTAGTATTTCGTATGCTCGTTTATTGTAAATACATCGACTCGGTTTGATAAAGGAAAAAGTTTGTTTTCCGGAAAATTTTTCAGTAAGGTGTCGTTTACAGCCGATTCACGCGAAAGACAAAGCCATGAACACGCTCTGCGAACGCCTTACGGCGGTGCGCCGCCAGTTGGCCGAAACCGCTGCCGCCAAGCAACGCCCATTGCCCGAGTTGGTGGCGGTGAGCAAAACATTTCCCGCTACCGATATCCGTGTCCTTTATGCGGCCGGCCAACGCCACTTCGGCGAAAACTATCTGCAAGAATTTGAAGGCAAGGTAAAGGAATTGGCCGACCTGCACGATCTGCAATGGCACATCATCGGCCACATCCAGTCGAACAAAAGCCGGATTGCGGCCGAATATGCGGCTTGGGTCCACACGGTGGACCGCGAAAAAATCGCCCGCCGCCTGAGCGAACAGCGGCCGGCGCATCTGCCGCCTTTGCAGGTATTGATTGAAGTGAACATCGGCGGGGAAGCCGGCAAACACGGCATTGCCCCGGATGAGGATAGACTGGCCGCACTGGCCTTTCAGGTAGCCTCACTGCCGCGCCTGCAATTGCGCGGCCTGATGTGCGTAGCACGCACCGGCAGCGGGCCGGAAGAGTTAACACAACAGTTCTCCCGCATGGGCGAGCTGCTGTCCATGTTGCAGCAACGCGGTTTGGCGTTGGACGTGTTGTCGATGGGCATGTCCGCCGATTTGGACTGCGCCGTGGCCTGCGGCGCCACCCACGTGCGTATCGGCAGCGCGATTTTCGGACAACGCCACACGGCAGTCTGACAAGCACAGACAAAACTGCCGGCTCCAAACTGGCCTAGACTTTGCAAAACTGGAGAAAGCACCAATACCCTAAGCGGAAAGGCACGACAGATAAGGTCTGGCCAAAATCTCAGGCTGAAACCTTTGCAAAATCCCCATCTGCGGCGCATTTCTGCGTTGTGCGTTTATGCCCTATGGGTACTGCTTGCTCACTTGCCTATCTAGATGATATGAGACCTTTGCAAAATCCCCAGATGTGGATGCAGTTCAAGGCGTAGCAGCGCAGCGAGCGCAGACATATCATATAGATAGGCAAGCGAGCGAGCAGCGCACAACGCAGAAATGCGCCGCAGATGGGGATTTTGCAAAGGTCTCAGCCTTCAATATGATTACCCCGTCCGAAAGCCCCCTATGCGCGACCAAAAAATGAACGCCTTTATCGTAATGGACATCGTGCGCGAAGCCGCCCGTTATCCCCACGCCGTCCACTTCGAAATCGGCCAGCCCGACCTGCCGCCCGCCCCCGCCGTCAAAGCCGCCCTGCAGCAGGCCGTGGCCGACAACCGCTTCAGCTACACCGAAAGCCTCGGCCTGCCCGAGCTGCGCGAAAAAATCAGCGCCCACTACCAAAACGAATACGGCGTACATGTTGCCCCCGAGCGCATCCTGCTCACCCCCGGCACCAGCGGCGCCTTCCTCATCGCCTACGCCCTCACCCTGCCGCCCGACAGCCGCCTCGGCCTCACCGACCCCTCCTACCCCTGCTACCAAAACTTCGCCCACCTGCTCGACGTGACACCCGAGTTTTTCCCCGTCGGCGCCGAAGACCACTACCAACTCCATCCCGACCAACTGCACGGCCGCCGACTGGCCGCCCTGCAGATTTCCTCGCCCGCCAACCCCACCGGCAACCTCTACACCCCCGAACGGCTGCAGGCCCTAAACGAACACTGCCGCACGCACGGCACCGCCTTTATTTCCGACGAGCTCTACCACGGCCTGGTGTACGACGGCCAAGCCGCCACCGCCCTGCAGTTCAACCCCGACGCCTACGTCATCAACGGCTTTTCCAAATACTTCTGTATGCCCGGCGCCCGCTTGGGCTGGGTCATCGTGCCCGAACACAAAGTACGCGCCGCCGAAGTCGTGGCGCAAAACCTGTTTATCTGCGCGCCCACCCTCAGCCAATACGGCGCCCTAGCCGCCTTCGATGAAGGCTACCTGAACGGCATCCGCGAGCAGTTCAAAGCCCGCCGCGACTTCCTCTATCAGGCGCTCAACCCCCTGTTTCCCATTGACGCCAAACCGCAGGGCGCGTTTTACCTGTGGGCCGACGTTTCCCGCTACACCGACGACAGCTACGCCTTCGCCAAACAGATGCTGGCCGATATTCAGGTAGCCTGCACCCCTGGCATCGACTTCGGCCGCCACCGCACCGGCCACTACCTGCGCTTTGCCTACACCCGCGAAACCGCCCATATGCAGGAAGGCGTGGAACGCATCCGCCGCTGGCTGGCCGAACGCTGAGCCCGCCGGCCAACAAAAAAAGCAGGTTGCCCAACCTGCTTTTTTTCTTGGTTTGCGAAACGGCCCTCGGCTTTTTGTTTCAGGTAGCCTGAGACCTTTGCAAAACCCCCAGATGTGGATGCAGTTCAAGGCGTAGCAGCGCAGCGAGCGAAGACATATCATATAGATAGGCAAGCGAGCGAGCAGCGCACAACGCTGTGGGGGGGTGATTGTTTTGTCCATGACAGGACAGCACAAAAAACGGGTAAAAATCTAAGGGAATCAAAAAACAAGGCGAAAAATAGGCAAAAACTGGAATTGCGAAAAATGCGCGCAAAATTGATTGGGAAATAATCAATTTTGCGCTTTTTTTGTCCGCAAAATGTTTGCGGAATGATCCAAAGTTAGTGGGCGATGCCGCAATCCCATAAATAACGGCCGTAAATCTCGAACTCGTGGTCTTGGAGCTCGGACAAATCCAGCAGCGTGGTGGGGTAGATGTCTTTGTCGCTGCTGTCGCTGACGATTTGCACGGTGTGGCGGTTGACCATTTGCAGGCGCTTGATGCGCAGCTCGTTGACTTGGCGGAACAGGTAGATGCCCTCGCTGGTGTAGCGGTTGGCCATTTGCCAGAGCACGGTGCCACGGTCGAGCAAGGTTGGGTGCATGCTGTCGCCTTTGACGCGGGTACAGAAGCACTTATCGGGCGAGACGCCCAAGTAATCAAAGAAAGAGGCGCGGAACCACATGGCCTCGGTCTCCACGTCGCTGAATAGCTCGTAGCCGTTGCCGGCGCTGCCGAAAACATTGACGTGGTAGCGCACGGGGACGATGCGCTCTTTGTCCTGCCGCTCCGCCCAAGCATCATAGGTTTTGACGTGCGGGCGCATGACGTAGGGTACGTTGTCGCTGTCGGCCGCCAATGGCTCCCGGCGCTCCGTGCCTGCCTCTGCGGGCTCGGTTTTTTCAGGTAGCCCAGATGGGTCAAGCAGATGAAGTAATCCATTTTCTCTTAACTCATCAATTATATAGCTTGGCAAAGTATATACGCGCTTCACACCGCTTTTACCGCCCTGTGTCGGCACTTCGCGAAACAACCATTCTTCTTTTTTTGCTCTGTAATCAATGCCGGCCGCCGTACCGGGGATTTTCAATAGTACAGACTGCTCTTCGGCTCTTTTTACGATGTCCCGAATCTCCGAGACACTCCTTTCTATGGGGTGATTCATTTCCTAACCCTTCTTTAAAGCTAAACTGGAAAGCTTTAGAAAAAGCTTTAAAAAGTTTAATCAGTTAAAAATCAAATATTTATTAAAAATAAGGCATTTATTTATCTTTAAAGCTTGAAAAAGATTACTTTAAAGCTATAATGTTTAGACATAGCAAACATAAACTTTAAAAAAGATTGTACCTGATTTGCTACTGCTCTTTAACAACTTGGAAAAAAGCCGAGAAATGCGGGTTGTTTGTCCCGCAGGAAGGAGATTGCTTAACAGGCTGCCCGGCGCGACCGGACAGCCGATTAAGTGATTTTTTGGGGAGTAAGGAAATGCATCCAGAAATGATTAAAGCGCGGCTGCGGATGGCGGGCTATACGCTGGCTGATGTGGCGCGGCAAGAAAAGGTGGGCGCCGGAGCGGTACGTTTGGCTCTACGACAGCCCAGTTTGTCTGGTGAGCGGGCAATCGCAAAAGTTATGGGCAAGCCGCTGCATGAATTATGGCCAGACCGATGGACAAAAGACGGCAAACGTATCCGTCCTCGTTACCGTTATCTATATGAGGAGGGCGCAGCATGAAAACGCACTACGCGCTGTCTGAGCTCGTGGGAATGGGGTTGGATTTGCCCAAGTCGGTACAAGGGCTGGGATACAAAGCCACCAAAGAAAACTGGCCTTACATCGAAACCGAATGCCAAGGCGGCAAAGGCGGCAAACGCAAAGAGTACGCCCCGCCGCCCGAGGTGATGAAACAGATACAGGAAAAAAAGGTGGCCGATCTACTGGCCGCCTCGGCGCCGGCACCGCTGCCGGCCTTGGCCGATCCGGTGCTGCCGGCGGTGGTGGCGGAAATGCCCGCCACCACCGAGAAACAGCGGCTGGTGGACGGGGCGCGGCAAGGGGTGTTGAAGGCGGTGGAAGATGTGATGCAGCAAAGCGGCGTGAAGATGGAGCAAGCCATCCAAACGGTGCTGACGCAGGCGCAGATGCCGGGCTTTGAGCATTTGGCACGGATGTTTGAGCTGGCGCGCGACGAGCGCGGGGCATCGGCAGGCAGGCTGCCCACCAGCCGCACGGTGAAACGCTGGTTTCAACGGCGGGAGGAAACGCAGTCGCTGGTGCCGAAAGTGAAGCAGGCCAGTCAGGCGATGCCGGCATGGGCGGGGCTGTTTTTGCATTTTTACCAGCAGCCGCAGAAACCCAGCGTGCAGGCGGCCTACGAGCGGTTTTGCATGGCGCATCTGGCTGAAGAGCCGCTGGCCAAGCTGCCGAGCGTGCATCAGGTGCGGCGCTTTTTGGACAAATTGGGCAATGTGAGCCGCCAAAAGGGGCGGATGGGCAGCCGAGAAATCAAAAACATCAAGCCCTATGTGGTGCGCGAGTTTTTGCATTTGGCGCCCACCGACATCTACACGGCGGACGGCCATACGTTTGATGCCGAGGTGCTGCACCCGGACAGCGGCAAGCCGTTTCGGCCGGAGATTACCACGATTGCCGACGTGGCCACCCGCAAGATTGTGGGCTGGAGCGTGGATTTGGCGGAGAGCGGGATGGCGGTGCTGATGGCCTTGAGCCACGCCTGCGAAAGCAACGGCATCGGGGCGGTTTTGTATGTGGACAACGGCAAGGGCTACAAAAACGCGATGATGACCGATGAAGCCACGGGCTTAATGGGGCGCTTGGGCATGACGATGATGCACTCGCTGCCTTACAGCTCGCAGGCACGCGGCGTGATCGAGCGGCTGCATCAGACCGTATGGGTGGAGGCGGCCAAAAGCCTGCAATCGTATATGGGCAAGGATATGGACGCGGAGGCCAAACAGCAGGTGCACAAAACCAGCCGTGCTTTGGTGCGGCAGGGCGTGAGCCTGAAGGGCGTGCCGGCGCTGGCCAATATCCAATCGCTCAATCCGCATCTGCTGCCGACTTGGGCGGAGTTTGAGGCGTTTTGCAACTGGCACGTCGAGCGCTACAACAACCGGCCGCACCGCAGCCTGCCCAAAATCCTAGATGTGGCGGGCATCAAACGGCATATGACGCCCAACGAGATGTGGGCGCTGAAGGTGGAGGAAGGGGCGGAAATCGTGCCGCTGAAGCCGGAAGACAAGCACTTGCTGTTTATGCCGCAGGTGTTGCGCACGGTACGGCGCGGCATGGTGCATTTTCGCAACAACCAATACTACAGCGCCCGATTGGAAGAGTATCACGGCGATTTGGTGCGGGTGGCTTACGACATCCATTGCGCCGAAAAGGTGTGGATTTACGACGACTGCGGCCGCCCGGTGTGCACGGCCGAATGGAACGGCAACCGGGTGGATTATGTGCCGGTGTCGGTGGTGGACCAAGCCAAAGACAAGCGGGTGGATGCGCAGCTCAAGTTGCTGGGCAAAAGGGCGGACACGCTGGAATCTGCCCGACCGGTGCGCGCCATCACGCATCAGGAAAGCAGCCTGAATATCGGCGGCATGGTGCTGAATATGGCGGATTTGGCGCAGCGCGGCGAGGAAGCCTTGGCGGCTTTGCAGGCGGGGGCGGAAACGGAAGCGGCGGCATTGCCGGCAGCGGAAGACGCCGAGGCGGCATGGACACCGCCGGCCACCCCGGAAGAAAGGCTGCGGCTGTATGAGCAGATGAAAGACCGGCCGGGTTTGACGGGGCGCGCGGAAGTGTGGGTGCGCCGTTATCCGAGCAGTCAGGAGTACCGCGCGTTGAGCCGCAGGGCGGCGGGCGGGTAATTTTTATATTTAGGAGATATGTATGAAACAAACTGAAGTTTATTTGCCTGAAGAAGCCAGACAGGCAGCGGCTCTCAACAGGAAACAGGCGGCACAAGAGAGGTTCAACCGCCTAAGCGGTAGCCGTGGTGGGCAAGCGTGCCATTTACCACATCAGACAGATAGCCAAGCTCTGCCTCGGAGTCAGGATGACGGCGGCGCAGCTCCTCAATGAAGTTATTAAAACCTTCCGGGCGTGAGTTGCCTGCTTTGATGCTTTCGCAGATGACCCATACAAGCAGGTCTTGGAACATTTCATTGGTTTGCTCCAGTACCTCTACCCTGATTTGCAGGGCTTCGGTGGCGCTTAAATTTGGATTGCCGGACATATTGATCACCTTGAATGAGCGAAACGGCACGGATTGCCGCCATGCCGTTTCGCAAGATGTTTAAACGGAAATTAAACGGAGATTATTGTAATGACAATTGCCAATATTAACAACCTGTCGCTGGTAACGGTGGCGATGGATAAGCTGGTTAACCGCCAAGACGGCCTGCCGGGCTTGGGAGTGCTCTACGGCCCATCGGGCTTTGGCAAGACCACGGCAACGGTGGCGGTGGCCAATCAGACCCACGCCTATTATCTGCAACTGCGCAGCGTGTGGAGCAAAAAAACGCTGCTCGAAAAGGTCTGCTTTGAAATGGGCGTGCCGGCGGCGCGCACTACGGCGGGCTGTTTGGATGTGATTTGCGAGCAGCTGGCGGCCAGCCAACGGCCGCTGATTATCGACGAGGCCGACCATTTGGTGACTAAGGCCGGCATGGTGGAGCTGGTGCGCGACATCTATGAGGGCAGCCAAGCGCCGGTGATGCTGGTGGGCGAAGAGATGCTGCCCAATAAGCTCAAGCGTTTTGAGCGCTTCCACGGCCGCGTTTTGACATGGGTGCCGGCGCAGGCGGTGAGCGAGGCGGACGCGGTGCTGCTGGCCAAGGTATATGCGCCGCAGGTGCAGATTGAGCCGGATTTAATCCGCCACTTGGTGCAGATTGCGCACGGCTCGGTGCGGCGGGTAACGGTCAATCTGGTTAATTTGGCGGATTTGGCCGACAGCCAAGGCTTTGACCGCCTCTCGCTGGCGGATGCCCAGCAGGCGGCGGCGTTTGAGTTTTATCAGGGCGAGTCGCCCAAGCGCGGGGTGCGGGTATGAGCGGCATCGGATTGAGCAAGCCGCGCCAGCCGCGCCGGCTGATTTGGCAGGCATTGCGCGAGCGGCGCGACAAAGACTGGTATGTGGAGGAGCTGGCGGAAACGGCCGGGGTAACGCGGCAGGCGGCACATATCTATCTGCGGGCCTTGGTGTTGGCCGGGCTGGTGGCGGAGCGGGATTTGCAGATACCGGGCTACACGCGGCCGCGCAAAGCCTACCGCCTGCACAAAGACGTGGGCCGCGATGCGCCGCGCCTCAAAGCAGACGGCACGCCGGCGCGCGAGCCGCTGCAAGAGACGCTGTGGCGCACGATCAAAATCCTGCACCGCTTTACGGCGGCCGAATTGGCGGCGCATGTGGGCATGACGCACGAGGCGCGCGAAAAAACGGTTAAAGAGTATATCCGCACGCTGGCGCGGGCGGGCTACCTGAAAGATACAGGCGGCAAAAAGTTTGTGCTGCTGAAAAACACGGGCGGACGGGCACCGAGACTGTATTTGGCCCGCGAATTGTACGACCCGAATTTGGATGAGATTGTAATGAGAGAGGTGCCGGATGATGAGTGAGCAAGCGGATTGGATGAGCCTGTTGCAACAGGTGACGGCGGCGGCCAGCACGCGCTCGGTGGCGGAAAAGCTGGGTTACAGCCAGACGGCGGTAAGCTTGGTGCTGTCCGGCAAATACAAGGGCAAAACCGACCGCATCGCGGCGCGGGTGCTCGAGGTGTATGCAGTAACCCACTGCCCGCACCGGGCAGCGGAAATCACGCTGGAAATCTGCAAACAGACGGCGTTTGGCAAGGCGCCGACGCACAACCCCGGCAAGATGGCGCAATGGCGCGCCTGCCAGAAATGTCCGAAACGGCCGGAGAATTGAGAGCAAAACATGAGAGCGGAAACATTAAGACTGTGGGTGGCACGCCCGGTGGGTGCGCTGTTGATTGGGCTGGGCTTAAGTGTGATCCCGACCGCCTGCGGGCCGGAGCCGGTGCCGATGGAAGTGGAAAAAATATCACTGCCGGAGCCGTGGGAAACCGAAATATCGAAGCTGCGGGCGGTGTATGCCCAAATGGATGATTTAGAGCGCATGGCCGGCGTGGTGTATGAGCCGGCCGACGAACAGGAGGCAGAAAAATGAAATACAACCCAAACCGAGGGCGCTGTTTTAGCGGCGCAGAAATTGCGGCCTACCGGGCGCGGCAGCGGATACGGCAGATGCAGCGACAGCAGCAGATTAGAGAGATGGCCGCAGCACGCAAGCAATCGACCGTTAAAAAAACGGGCGAGTAAAAAATTTTTGCCTTGTGATTTTTACAAGGCATTGAAATAAAAGGAAACGTAAAAATGGAAGACAAGATAAAGCAGGCCATCGGCCGCATTAGCGAAGCGATGCGGCACGGCGGCAATATGTCGCTGGAAGCCATTGCCACGTCCAGCGGCATCAGCGGTGAATTGCTCACCGATGCGGTGGTGAAAATGGAAGAGCTGGGCATTATCGACAGCGAAACCGTTGCCGGCAGCACCCTGTACTGGTCACGCGAATGGTGGGCGCAGCGGCGGGCGGCGGAGCAGGTAACACCCAAACCCGAGGCGGCGGATCAAGAACCTGCCCAGCCTACTCAGCGTGAACAGGTGGCCGCTTATTTCCGAAACCGCCCCGGCCGACAACTGTCGCCCAAGGATTTGAAAGAGGCCATGCCGCACATCAGCAATATGGGCGATGTGCTGACCGACCTGAAAAAAGCCGGCGTGCTGGTCAATCTAGGGCGCGGACACTGGGTATTGGCCGGCACCGAGCCGGCGGAAGAAGCCCGGAAACCAAAGCCCGAACCCAAGCCGGCGGCGGTGCAGCAGCAGGAAGAAACCGTAGCGGTGCCGATGTTGCCGCTGCAGGCCAATGCCAACGAGAAGCCCTACTGGGCGGAGGAAATCAATGTGGGCGGATTTTTGGACGGCTCGTTTGTGATCCGCAAGGCCGGCGGCCGCACCGAAATGACCTTAAGCCGCGCGCAGATGCTGCGGGTGGTGGGGTTTGTGAATCAGTTTTTGGCGATGGAGGCGTGAGATGGACAAAGAAAAGGCGCTGGAGAAAATCAAGAAGTGTTTGGCTTTGTCTCAATCAGCCAACGAGCACGAAGCGGCACAGGCGCTGAAGCAGGCGCAGGCATTGATGCGGCAGCACGGCATCAGCGATGCGGAGGTGGCGTTGTCGGACATCCGCGAGCACAGCTGCGCCGGCCGCACGGCAGCCAAGATGCCAGGCTGGCAGGCGATGCTGGCCAATACGGTGGCCGGGGCGTTTGGCTGTGGGTGGTATTTGGGCGGGGATTGGCGAGAGCCGCGCATCCGCTACTACGGCGTAGACAACAAGGCCGAGCTGGCGGCGTATGCCTACGATGTGCTGCTGCGCCAAGTTAAGGCGGCGCGCAAAGACTATATGGCCACCGTGCTCAAGCGGGTGCGGTTGGCCAAAAACAAAACCTACAGGGCGGACGAGTTTTGCAAGGGCTGGATTTTGGGGGTGCAACGCAAAGTGGGCAAATTTGCCAACGGCGAGCGCGAGCAGGCGCTGTTGCAGCAGTTTGGCGATAACTTGGGATTAAACCAAACGAAAACCCGCGAGAGCACGCCCGGCGGCCACGCCAAGCAGGCGGGCAATCTTGACCGCTTTTTGGGACATGAAAAAGGTAAGCACGCCCAACTGCATCATGCGATGGGCGGCGAAGACCTGAAGAGATTGGGGGCTACCTGAAATGCCAACAGTCCTAGACCCTTGCTGCGGCAGCCGGATGATGTGGTTTGATAAACAAGACCCACGCTGCTTGTTTGGAGACATCAGAATCGAAACACACAATCTGAAAGACCGTGGCAACCTGCGCTACTTGGAAATCAGTCCGGATGTACAGCTTGATTTTACTGCGTTGCCCTTCGCCGATAGCCAGTTCCGGGTGGTGGTACTTGATCCTCCTCATCTGGTGAGCGCGGGCAAACAATCATGGTTAGCTAAAAAATACGGCACTCTTGGCGGGGATTGGCAAAACGACCTGCGCCGTGCGTTTGTCGAATGTTTCAGAGTACTGAAACCCGGTGGTGTGTTGATTTTTAAGTGGAACGAAGACCAAGTCAAAGTATCGCAGATTTTAGCGCTGACCCCGCATAAACCTTTGTTTGGACACCCTACTGGCCGTCATGGCCGCACCCATTGGTTTGCATTTTTGAAAGAAGAAAAAGCATGAAAACGCATTACGACATTGAGTGCCCTTATTGCCGGGCGGCATTAGGCTGTCAGCCCAGTATTTTCCACCGTATGGGGCTGGATGTGGGCTACGGCGACTGCCCTCAATGCAAACAAATGTTTGAAATACATCATGATAAATCAATCGACAGTATGGCAGCCAAGGAGGCAAAAGCATGAAAACCCGTTGCCCCTGTTGCGGTGCCGAAAACTCCCTAGACGCGCTGATTGCCCATGAGGAGGCACGGCAGTCTTTGTGGGCGGTGGCGCAAATCGGCGGGCCGATGAGCACCGGGCTGGTGCGCTACCTCGGCCTGTTTAGACCCGCATCGTCGGCGCTGTCGCAATCACGCATGGCCACGCTGATGGCGGAGCTGCTGCCGATGATGCAGGCCGGTCACATCCAGCGCAACGGCAAAACCTATCCCGCACCGCCCGCCGCCTGGGCTTATGCCTTTGGCGAGGTGTTGGCCGGCCGTGACAACGGCAACTTGGTCACCCCGCTCAAGTCCCACGGCTACCTGCTGGAGGTGATCAGCAAGTGGCAGGGACAAGGCGAGGCGGTGCCGATGCCGGCCAGCGCGCCGGCGGCAGATAGACCCGCTGTCACACCGGCCAGCAAAACCGTGGGCGCAATGGCGGCGCTGGAAGAAATGGTGATTGAAATCCATGACCCCAACACCTAAGCCCTTACCACCGTTTGTCCAGCACGAGGTGCTGCGCGGCCTGCAAAAGCTGGTGGCTTTGCGCCTGCAAGGCGCACCGCCGGAAGAAGGCATCAAGCTGACTGCTGCAGTGTGGCTGGAGGCTATCGCCACCCTGCGCATCGGCTGGGACAGGCAGCAAGATGCCGGGCGCATCACCGCCGCCTTTGCGCAGCTGGCCTTAGACGCCGAACGCTGGCCGCCACCGAAAATGCTGATTGAGCGCCTGCCGCCAAGACCCGAGCCCAAGCTGCTCACTTACCAATACCACGCCACCCCGGAGCAGGAGGCCAGGGGGCGGGAAAACCTGAAAAAACTCTATCAAATCATCCAAAAAAGCATATGGAAAGGATTGTAAACATGGCTAAAACGACTAAAACCCGCGTCAAAACCGCCGCCCTGATTGTGGCGGCCCAAGACAAAGCGGAAGCAGCGGCGCACATCCGCCGCATCGGCGACCTCTCGCGCGAGGTCAAGCGTTTGTCGGCCGAGATGGGCGACAAAAAAGCCGAGCTGGAGCAGCACTACCGCGACTTGGCCGCGCCGCATGAGGCCGAGATCCAAGAGCTCACCGCCAGCGTGCAGGCATTTTGCGAGGCCAACCGTGGCGAGCTGACCCAAAACGGCAAAAGCAAGACGGTGGATTTTGTCACCGGCCTGGTCAAATGGCGGGTGGCGCCGCCCAGCGTCAAGGTAACCGGCGTGGCGGCGGTGTTGGGCTACCTGAAAGAAAAAACCAATCTGGCGCGCTTTGTGCGCACCAAAGAGGAAATCAATAAGGACGCCATCCTGAACGAGGCGGAGCTGTTTGCCGATGGGCAAGTGCCCGGCATCCGCATTGTGAGCGGGGTGGAGGATTTTGTGGTGGAGCCCACCGACCCGGATTTGGCGGGGGTGTGAGATGAAGGAGCAAAAATGAAGCAATATCTGTTTGTTACCATGCCCGACCAATCGGTATGGCGGGTGCCGACCAAAATCATCGCCGAGAGCCGCATCACCTATTTAGTGCGTCATCTAGGTCTGCATCGCCACGAGGCGGAGGCGAAAACCGAAGCCCTGTTTGCCCACGACTACGAAGTGGAGGATTGGGCGGCCAACAATATGGACTGGGACGATGTCAAAGGGCATGCGGTACGGGTGCGACCGGCGGAATGTGATTTTGACGACGGCTGGATTAACGGCGAGAAAGTTTTGTCCGACAAGGAGTCTTGTCATGTGGATTAAGCAATGCAGCATTTTCAGGCTACCTGAAACCCCGGCCGCTGCCGAATTGGAAGACGCGCTGGACAATGCCCGCTTCGCGCCCTGCCAAGGGCTGGACTGGTACAGCGAGGGCTTTACCCCGCCCTCGGCCTTTGGGCCGGAGATGGTGCACGCGGTGGCCGATACCCTGCTGCTGTCGCTCAAGCGCGAGGACAAGGTGTTGCCGTCCGGCGTGGTGCGCGATGTGCTGGCCGACAAGGTGGCGGAAATCGAAGCGGCCGAAGGGCGCAACATAGGCCGCAAAGAAAAGCAGGAACTCAAAGAGCAAATCACCGACGACCTGCTGCCGCGTGCCTTTACCCGCAGCAGCCGCCAATACGCCCTGTTGTGCAACGGCCTGATGCTGGTGGACAGCGCCGCCGCCTCCAAAGCGGAAAAGCTGCTCACCAAGCTGCGCGAGGCGCTGGGCGGGCTGGAAGCCCACCGGCCGCGCACCCGTGCCACCACCCGCGCCCTGATGACCGAATGGTTGCTGCGCGGCGAGGCCGAGGGCGGTTTTGAGCTGGACGCCGAGGCGGTGTTGCGCGGCCACGGCGATGTGGCGCCCGAGATTAAGGTGCGCCGCCAAGACCTGACCGCCGAAGAGGTGGTGCAGCTGGCCAAGAGCGGCAAAACCGTGATCGAGCTGGGCTTGGTGTGGCGCGAACAGGTGGCTTTTACCCTCACCCAAGACTTTGCCCTTAAGCGCATCCGGTATCTGGACGTGCTGATTGAGGCGTCGCAGGAGCAAGGCGGGGCAGGTGCCGCAGAATTGGCCGATGCCAGCCAGCTGATTGCGGCGCGGAATCTGACGGCCATGATTGAGGAGCTGGCCGGGTATTTAGGCGGTTGGGAGGATTAAAAATGGCAAAAATTACCATCATTATTGAGGACAAACCGGACGGTGCGGCTGTGGATTTTGAGGGCGACCTGCCGGAACAAGGTGCCCGCAATTTAACCGCCGCTCAACACACGGCCGTTTTGTTGAGTAAGGCGGTGATGGCAGCACAGTTGCTGGCCAGCCCGCCACCCAAAAAACATTAACCCGCGCGGCACGGTTTGCCGCTGTTACAAACCCTTTAAACAGGAGATTAAACCATGACTAAATCAGAGCTAATTGCTGCCATTGCGGCACACGGCAATACCAGCAAAGCCGAGGCGGAGCGGGCGTTGGCGTCGGTAACGGATGTCATTAGCACCGCGCTGGCCAACGGCCTAGATGTGAGTGTTCCCGGTTTTGGCAGTTTTTCGGTGGCGGTGCGAGCGGAACGCCAGGGCCGCAACCCGGCCACGGGCGAGGCCATCACCATCCCGGCAGGCCGCGCGGTCAAGTTTAAAGCCGCCGGTGCGCTGAAAAATAAGGTCAATAGATGACTGTTACCAATGGTGTAAAAGTGTAATTTGTTAAAAAACGCAAATCCGAGCGGGTTGCACCCAGCCCGCTCCAGTTTGCGGTTTGCAAAAAAAACGCCGCCAACGCACAAGCATCAGCGGCCACGGAAAACAAAACAGAGAATTGTATTTTAACAGAATCGGGGGCGATGATGCGACAAAATTTAAACGGCCTCAAGGCCAAAATCCATGTGGCCAAGGCACAGCTTGGCTTGGACGACGACACCTACCGCGCGCTGTTGCTGCGCGAGACCGGCAAAAACTCGTGTGCCCAGATGGGGCTGCGCGAGCTGGAAAAAGTGCTGACAGCAATGGGGCGGCAGGGTTTTCAGCCGGCGCGGCCCAATCTCGGCCGCCGCCCCAGCCCGCGCGGCTCGGCGGATGCGATGATCCGCAAGGTGGAGGCGCTGCTGCTCGATAACGGGCTGACTTGGGCCTACGCCCACGGCATGGCCAAACGTATGTTTGGCGTGGATCAGGTGCACTGGCTGCCGGACGACAAGTTGCACAAGCTGGTGGCGGCGCTGCAAATCCACGCCAACCGCAAACGGGAGGTGCGGCATGGCGGCGTTTGACGAGTACGACGAGCAGGACTTTGCGGCGGTGCGCCACCTGCTGCCGGGCAGCGTGCTGGAGATGGTGACGCTGATTGGGGCGGAGCCGACGCTTGCGCTGCTGCGCGCCTACGGCGGCACCACCTTCCCGGTCTCCAAAAATGTGCGCAAATTGGGGCGGGCCACCCATGCGGCGCTGGCCGAGGTGGTGGGCGAGCGGGCGGCGGACAAGCTGTGCGAGCAGTTCGGCGACCGTGAAAAGCTGTGGCTGCCCAAGTGCGAGCGGGCGGTGCGCGAGCTGCGCGACCGCAAAATCCGCCGCCAGTTTGACGAGCTCACCGGCAAAGACGGCATGACGGCGTTTTGGGCGGTACAAAATCTGGCCGCCAGCCACCGCCTGACCGACCGCACGGTGTGGGACATCCTCAACCGCACCGATCAGACCCAAACGGCAGACGTGCAGGACAGCCTGTTTTGACCGGGTGAGGCGGCTCAAACGGCTGTCGGCGGCGGCTTACTCAATAATCATCCCAAGTTTGACGACTTGGGATTTTTTTATGGTTTTTACAGATTTGCCTTGGATTATCGAGGCGAGACGATACGAGGGCTTGGCCGAGGTGCCGGGCAAAAACCACAATCCGACCATCACCCACTGGCTCAACACGCTCAAGGCGTGGTGGCGGGATGATGAGACCCCTTGGTGCGGCACGTTTGTGGCGCATTGCTGCCGCCATGCCGGGCGTGCCCTGCCCAAGCACTGGTATCGCGCCCTGGCGTGGGTGGATGCCGGCGTGCGCCTCAAGGCGCCGGCCTACGGCTGTATTGCGGTATTCGGCCGCAAAGGCGGCGGGCATGTGGGCTTTGTGGTCGGCCGCGACCGCGCAGGCAATCTGCTGATTTTGGGCGGCAACCAAGGCAATAAGGTCAGCATTGCCAAATTTGAGCGGGCGCGGGCGGTGGCGTTTGTGTGGCCGGTGTATCCCAACGGCGGCGGCATGCCGCACAAAAGCCGCTACAACTTGCCGGTGTTGGCGCATCAGGGCGGCTACAGCCGCAATGAGGCATGAGCATGCTTAAGTGGCTGGCGGGACTCATCAGCAATCCGGCTACCGGCCAAATCAGCCACACCAAGCTGTGGGCCAATGTGGCGGCCGGCGTGATGACCTACAAATTTGCCGTGATGCCCGACACGCCGGAGTGGGCATGGTGGGCATACGGCGCGATGGTGGGCGGATACGCCCTGATTAAGCGCGGCATTGCCGCAGTGCCGCAGGTGGCGGCCATCAAACAGGGAGAGCGTGATGCCGTGGAGTAGTGTTTGGTTTTGGCTGCGCCGTTTGTGGCCGCTGTGGGTGGTGTTGCTGGCGGCGGGCTTGGCCTACCGTGCGGGCTACCTGAAGCGCGACACGGCGGCCGAGGCCGAGATGGCGGCGGTTAAGGCGGAGTGGCGGCAAAAGCAGCTGGCTGCGGAGCTGGCCTACCGCGCCCAATTGGCGGCCGCCGCCGCCGAAAAGCAGCGCTGGCATGACTTTGCCCAAGTGCAAAGCCAAAAGCTGGCGCATACCTATGCCCGTTTGGATGGCCAAGCGGGCCGAATGAAACAGGAGATAGCGGATGTTGTGCAATCGGATGCAGCAGCTGGCGCTTGTGTTGGCGGCCTCGGCCCTGACAGCCTGCGCCTCTACCGGCGCGCCCTCGGCTACTGATGCGCCGGTGCGCACGGTGGAGATGCCGGTGATGCCGCCGGCACCGGCGGCGCTGTTGGTGTCGCCCCTGCGGCCGCTGCCGCCGGCATCGGGCAGCCCGGCCGACCTGCTCTCGCATGCCGCCGAGTTTGGCGCGTATGTGGGCAAGCTGGAGGCACAGCTCGACGGCTGGCAGCGCTGGTATGGCGAGGGGCAGGAGGGGCGCTGATGGACCAGATGGATTTGGCGGCCGAAGCAGAGGCCGGCCACCGCGAAGCCGCCCTGCAGCATACGCGCGGGCAGCTGGGCGGCTGTTACCGCCGCAGCCATTGCGAGGATTGCGGCGCGCCCATCCCGCCCGAGCGGCAGGAAGCGGTGCCGGGCTGTACGCGCTGCGTGTTGTGTCAAACCTATTTTGAGGAGGGCTGGCCGTAATGCCCCTGACGATTGAGACCGTATTCGGCGGCGCGATGAGCTTTTTGATGGCGCTGCTGTGGTATTACATCCGCGCCTTGGCCGACCGATTTAAAGAGGCCGAAAACGAGCGCCGCGCCTTGCGCGAGCGCCTGCACGCGGTGGAAAAAGACTACCAAACCAAGGGCGATGCCCGCGACCACAAAGGCGAGGTGTTGGCTCTGCTAAAAGAGATCAAAACCGACGTGGCAAAAGTGTATGAAAAGTTGGACAGAAAGGCGGACAAATAAGATGCAAAAACACGATATGCCCCGGCAAGACCCGGTGATGGCCCTGCTGCTGGAAATCCGCGAAAAGCAGGACCAAACCATCAAAAATCAGGAGCGCATGGACGGCCAGTTGCAGCAAATCCACGCCGACTGCCGCCGCACGGCGATGGTGGCCGGCGCGGCCAGCGGCGGCGTGATGGGCGGCATTGTCACCACCGGCATCCTGATGATTAAGGCCAAGTTTGGATTGTGATATGGCGCACCCGCAAGAGACCCGCGACAAGCTGCGCCAGCTCTATGTGAGCGGCAACCAGAGCTTGGAGACCGCCGCGCTGATGTGCGGCATCACCCAAGCCACGGCGCGGCGCTGGCGCGAGCAGGCCAAGGCCCGTGGCGACGATTGGGACAAGCTGCGCGCTGCCTACACGCTGGCCGGCGGCAAGATCGAAGACCTTGGCCGCGCGATGATGGCGGGCTTTTTGCAGCAGTACAACCACACGATGGAGCTGTTGCAGGTGGATGCCGAGCTCTCGCCCGTCGAAAAGGTCAAGCTCTTATCCAGCCTG
The DNA here is from genome assembly GCF_014054965.1 of Neisseria shayeganii. NCBI lineage: Bacteria > Pseudomonadati > Pseudomonadota > Betaproteobacteria > Neisseriales > Neisseriaceae > Neisseria > Neisseria shayeganii. The sequence continues at coordinate 1,850,729 of NZ_CP059567.1, forward strand.
GCCGATGCGTTTAACAAGACCGTGGCCGCCAACACCAAAATCCTGCCGGAAACCAGCCAGCTGGCGACGGCGCTGCAGGTGTTGGAGATGCTGGCCGAGTATATGGCGCAAAAACACCCCAAACATTTGGCGGCACTGGTGGACGTGCTGGAGCCGTTTGGGGCGGAAGTCGAAAAGCGGTTTGGTTAAACCAAATTAGCTATCTGATGATTTCAAATAATTGCAGTATTTTGATCCAATTGCATCTTTTATTTCCGAGCAACTACGATAGAAGTGGATTTTATGATCCTTTGTTAGAGGTTTAGGCAAAGGATTAGGGATTAAATGATTCTGATGCAACCTTGAGATTGAGCCGATAACATCATCAACAGATGGAATATTTACAAATTGAGCAATCTCTGTTGCATCCATTTCATTTTGACCAAGAGTTTTTAGAAAAATCCTGTCATCTTGTTCTGATAGTTTAGGACGTAACGACATATGCTGTTTTTCTGTCACTGTTAAGTGGTCTTGGTAGGAGTCTAAAAATATATTAGTTGGCATTCGATTTCCTTTCTAAATATGAAAAATAAAGAGTTTCTAAAATCGCTGACCGCCCTCTCCGACCAGCTGCGCCAAATTATTGAGGCAGAGGTGGTCGGTTTCAACCCCTCACCGGCAGCGATTGCCGAGCGGCGCGCCAAGGTGTTTGACCCGGTGCACGGCTACGAGTATTTCGTTAATACCTATTTCCCGCATTATGTGCGGGCGGCCGAAAAGTCGGATTTGCACCGCTACCTGTTTCGCAGGCTACCTGAAATGCTGCGCTCTGAAAAGGGCGAGCCGGACGCCATCGGTGCGCCGCGTGGCGAGGGTAAATCCACGCTGGTGACGCAGCTGTTTAGCCTGTGGTGCATTGTCACCGGGCGCAAGCACTATATCGTGATTGTGATGGACAGTATTGATCAGGCGTATCCGATGCTGGAGGCCATCAAGGCCGAGCTGGAGTTTAACCCGCGTTTGCGTACCGATTTTGGCGAGGCGGTGGGCCAAGGGCGGGTGTGGCAGGCGGGCACGATTGTGACTGCCGGCGACATCAAGGTGCAGGTGGCGGGCAGCGGCAAAAAACTGCGCGGCCTGCGCCACGGCCCCTACCGGCCCGACCTCACGATTTTGGACGACATCGAAAACGACGAGCAGGTGCGCAGCCCGGAGCAGCGCGACAAGCTCAACGCTTGGCTGACCAAGACCGTGCTGCCTTTGGGCGGCGTCGGCCAAAAGTATGATGTGGTGTATATCGGCACCATTTTGCACTACGACAGCGTGCTGGCGCGCACCCTCAAAAACCCGTTTTGGACGACGGTTAAATTTAAAGCGATGCTCTCTTGGCCCGACCGCATGGATTTGTGGGACCGTTGGGAGGAGCTCTACCGCAACGACGGCGAGGCGGTGGCCGATGCCTACTACCAAGCCCATCAGGCCGAGATGGAGGTCGGCGCGCAGACCTCTTGGGCGGCGCGCGGTGTGTTGGCGCTGATGAAAATCCGCGCCCGCGACGGCCACGCCACCTTTGACAGCGAGTATCAAAACGATCCGGTGTCCGGCGATGCCGCACCGTTTGCCGAGAGCCTGTGCTTTTGGGTGCAGCGCGATGATAAGTGGGTGTTTTACGGGGCTTGCGACCCCAGCTTGGGCAAGGCCGGCGCCAGCCGCGACCCATCCGCCATCTTGGTGGGCGGCTTTAACCGCCAGACCGGCGTACTCGACGTGGTGGAGGCGCGCATCCACAAACGCCTGCCCGACCGCATTATTGAGGACGTGATCGCCCTGCAAAAAGTGTTCCGCTGCCTGCTGTGGGGCATTGAGACGGTGCAGTTTCAGGAGTTTTTAAAAACCGAGCTGGTTAAGCGCGGGGCGGCGGCGGGCGTGCCGGTGCCGGCGCGCGGCATCAAGCCGGTGAGCGACAAACTGCTGCGGATTGAGAGCCTGCAACCGCATATGGCCAACGGCTTAATCCGCCTGCACTCCAGCCAAAGCACGCTGATTGAGCAGCTGCGGCATTTTCCGATGGCCGATCACGACGACGGGCCGGACGCGCTGCACATGCTGTGGATGCTGGCCACCAGCGGCTTCGGCGCGGTGGACTATATTCCGGTGCCGCGCCGGGAAGGCGGTGGCGACGGCGTATTGTCTTTTGGCGGCGGGGCGTGGTGATGCGCGAGCGGATACGGCATTTTTTGGTGTACCGCGACTGGTGTACCGCCTCGGTGATTTGGCAGGACGGCTTGGGGCGCTTGCAGCCGCGGCCGTCTTGGTTGGCGGTGTGGCAGGAGCTGCACCGGATGCGTGCCGATGGCGAGCTGCTGTTTGACGAGCGGCGGATGTGCTGGCGGCTGCCGCTCCGTCCGCGCACCCGCTGAAGCGGCTCAAACGGCTGGCCGCCACGGCGCAAAAGATAATTCAGGGCAAGATTAACCGCATCTTGCCCTGATTTTTTATGGCCTCAAAAAATGACAAAAATGCCGCAAAAGGCGGCAAACAACACGCCCCCAAAAGCGGCAGCCAAGCCGCCGCGCTGATGGCGCGCCACGGCACCTTTGCCGAGCACCCCAGCAAGGGGCTGACGCCGCTGAAACTGCACCAGATTTTGCAGGCCGCCGAAGAGGGCGACATCGCCGCCCAGTCGGCCCTATTTGCGGACATGGAAGAAAAAGACGGCCATATTTTTGCCGAGATGAGCAAGCGCAAGCGGGCGCTGATTGGTTTGGACTGGCGAGTGGTGGCACCCAAAAACGCCTCGGCCGCCGAAAAGGCGCTGGCCGAAGAAGTGGGCGAGTGGCTGGCCGGCTTGGATGATTTTGAGGCGCTGATGTTTGACCTGCTCGACGCGCTCGGCCACGGCTTTGCGGCGGTGGAGATCGGCTGGCGGCAAATCGGCGGCCTGTGGCTACCTGAAAAGTTTGTCCACCGCCCGCAGGGCTGGTTTACGCTCAAAGACGATACCGTGCGCTTGCTCGGCGTGGACGGCCAGCCGCCGCAGGATTTGTGGCCGCTGGGCTGGATTGTGCACCGCCATCAGGCGCGCAGCGGCTTTTTGGCGCGCGGCGGTCTGATGCGTACGCTGGCTTGGCCGTATTTGTTCAAAAATTATTCCGTCCGCGATTTGGCCGAGTTTTTAGAGATTTACGGCCTGCCGGTGCGGCTGGGCAAATATCCGGCCGGCGCCAGCGAGGAGGACAAGCGCACCCTGCTGCGCGCCTTGGCCGGCATTGGCCACAACGCCGCCGGCATCATCCCCGAAACCATGCTGCTGGAGATGCTCAACGCGGCCAACGGCAGCGGCGACACCTTTATGGCGATGACGGACTGGTGCGAGCGCACGCAGTCTAAAGTGATTTTGGGCGGCACGCTCACCAGCCAAGCCGACGGCAAAACCAGCACCAATGCGCTGGGCAATGTGCACAACGAAGTGCGGCACGATCTCTTGGTGTCCGACGCCAAGCAGTTGGCCGCCACCATCACGCGCCAGCTGATTTGGCCTTTGCTGCAAATCAATAAGGGCGCTGTTGATCCCGCCCGTATCCCTTATTTTGAGTTTGACTCACGCGAGCCGGAGGACATGGCGATGTATGCCGAGAGCCTGCCGGAGCTGGTGGGCTTGGGCATGCAGATCCCCTTGGAGTGGGCGCACGACAAGCTGGCGATTCCGCAGGCGGCCGAGGGCGAGCCGGTGTTGAGCCTGCCGCGCCCGGATATGGCCTTGCCGCCCGAGGTGCGCGGCAAGGGCAATACTGCGGCGGCATCCGCCCGCTACCGTCAGGTAGCCTTGAGCCGCCACGGCGAGATCATCTACCCGGATCAGGCCGCCTTGGATGCGGGCACGGACCGCTATTTGGCGGCGGCGGATTTGCCCGCCCAGCTGGAGCCGCTGATTAAGTCGCTGGGGCAGGCGGTGGCGCAGGGCCAAAGCTACGAGAAGGCTGCCCGCGCCCTGGAGGCGGCGTGGCCGCTGTTGGATACCGCGCAGCTGCAAGAGGCTTTGGGCCGCGTGTTGTTTGTGGCCGACCTATGGGGGCAGATGGGTGGGCAATAAGGCGGATTTGGGCTATGCGTTTACGCTCACGCCCGAGCGGGCGGTGCGTTATTTTGAGACGCTGGGCTACACGGTGCCGGCCGATTGGCCGCAGCGGGCGCGGGAGGCGGCCGCCAAGGCGCAGACGGTGGCCGGCCTCTACCGGCAGGATTTGGTGGGCGAGCTGCATCAGGCGATGGCGGATGCCGCCCGCCAAGGCAAGCCGTTTGCCGCTTGGCGCGATGATGTGGCCGCGCGGTTTGGCACCAAGGGGCTGCAGCTCGACCAGGCGGGCGACTTGGTGGACACCGCCAGCGGCGAGGTGGCGGGCACAGGGCTGACCCGCGCCCGCTTGGAAACCGTGTACCGCACCAATATGCAGAGCGCCTTTATGGCGGGCCGCTGGCAGGAGCTGCAGGACAACAAAGCCCATATGCCTTATCTGCAATACACCGCCGTGATGGACAGCCGCACCCGCCCGCGCCACCGCGCCCTGCACGGTTTGGTCTATCACATAGACGATGCGTTTTGGGATGCGTTTTACCCGCCCAACGGCTACAACTGCCGCTGCACGGTAACCGCCTACAGCCGGCGCGATCTGGACAAGCGCGGCCTTGCGGCCAATGACAGCCGCGGGCAGATTGAGGACACCCACATCATCATCAACAAGCGGGGCGACAGCGTGCCGGCCAAGGCGCTGCGCCTGCCGGACGGCAGCCGTTTTACCGCCGATAAAGGCTTTGACGGCAATGTGGGCCGCCGCCATCTGGCGCAGCTGGGGCAGCTGCAATTGCAGCGGGCGGTGGATTTGCCGCCGAGGATTGCCAGCATGGCGGTGAGTGAGACGCTCAAGCAGCCGGCAACCATGCGCGCACTGGTGGCGCAGATGACACAGATGGTGGCCAAGGCGCAGGCCGACGGCTATGCCAGCGGCCAGTTTATGCATGTGGGCGTACTGCCTTTGCCGGTGTTGGACGCGCTGGCGGCGCGGCAGTTGATGCCGCAGACGGCGGTTATTTCGGCCAGCGATGAGCGGCTGTGGCACGCTTGGCGCGGGCAAAAGCAACAGCCTTTGCCGATGGATTTTTGGGAGCGGCTGCCCGAGCACTTGGCCGCCCCCGATGAAATACGTTTGGCAAAGTCCAATAATCCGGGGCAGCAGGACGGCCTGTTGTTTATTTACGACTTACCGGGTCAGCCCGGCAAATTGGTAGTCACGCTGGATTATGAGCTCAAGATACGCCACCCGGTAAGCAATAAAAAAGAGCGGGTAACCACCAATATGGTTAACACCGGCTCTGTTGTGACTGGCCAACAAGTCCAAAACTTGAGCCAGTATGATTTGATCTGGAAAAAGTGATACACCCTTTGCCTGATTCGAACAGGATCACGCGGGAGCTTAACGCTCCCGCTCCCTTTCCATTTGGTAACCCGGGTGCATCACTCTTTGGCTTAAGTATATATTATGATTGAGATACAAATCAACACAGCCGCCGTGCAGCAGGCGCTTGACGACGCTGCCGACAAGCTGACCCACCGTGCACCGCTGATGCGCTCGGTGGCCGCCCGCCTGCACCGTGCGGTGGATGATAATTTCAATGCACAGGGCCGCCCGGAATGGGCCGGCCTGAAAACCGGCAGCTGGTTGTCACGCGCGGGAGCACTTACCAAACGCGGGCGCGTCTCACAAGCGCGATACAACAAAAAGGTGATTGGCGGCAAAATACTGCAAAACACCGGCCGCCTGCGCAACAGCATCACCGAGCAGAGCGACAACGACAGCGCGGTGGTGGGCACCAATGTGGTTTATGCTGCCATCCACAATTTCGGCGGCCAGACGGCAGCCCATGTGATTTACCCGCGCAACAAAAAAGCCCTGGCATGGGCGACCGGTATGTATCCCGTTAAAAAGGTCAACCACCCCGGCAGCAAAATCCCCGCCCGCCCGTTTATGGTGCTCACGCCCGAGGATGAGGCCGATTTGGTGGAGACCGTCAGCGATTATCTGGCCACCATTTGAGACCGGCCGCCTATCTGATTCCGTCGCCCGCCCCAAAAACGCCCTAAACGGGCGTTTTTTGTTGCCGCCCATGCCGAGATACCAGACGGGCGGCCAATCGCAATCCTAGGCCAATCTAAACACCGTCTAAACACGCATCCTTAATCATCCCGCGCCCGCGTATCGGCTCCGCTGCCGGGTGAGACCGCTCAACCGGCTGCATCCGGCCGCCGCCGCGACAATGCGGCCATGAGCAGACAGACCCCCCATCCTCCGCTGGTTGCCGCCTGTGCCGTAGAGCTTAACGGCGCGGCCAACCGCATCCAACTGTTTCCGGCTGGCGAGTTTAGAGGCAACGACGGCCGCCCGGCCGATGCGCCGTGCTGGCGTATGACGGCCGAGCTGGCCGCGCCGATTGTGGCTGCCCTCAACAACCGGGCGGTGCGCCTGATGGTGGACTACGAGCACCAGACGCTCTACGCCGCCAGCAACGGACAGCCCAACCCGGCCTCCGGTTGGTTGGGCAAGCTGGAGTGGGTAGAGGGCAAGGGTCTGTTTGCGGAGGTGGAGTGGACGGCCGCCGCCAAAAAGCGGATTGCCGAGGGCGAGTATCGCTACATTTCTCCGATGTTTCATTATCTTCCCTCCGGCGATATCACCACACTGCTGCCGCCGGCCCTGACCAACACCCCCGCGCTGGACGAGCTCGACCCGGTGGCGCTGGCCGCCGCCTCCAAGCTGTTTGTGACCCCCGCAACCAACCCCCCAAAGGAAGACCCCATGAATGAAGCGTTAAAGCAGATGCTCGCACTGCTCAATCTGCCCGAAACCGCCACCGAGGCGGAGCAGCTGGCGGCCGTGGAGCAGCTCAAAGCCGCCACCGGCGGCAAGCCCTTGGCCGAGCTGTTGGCCGATAAGGCGGCTGATAAGGCCGCCGACAAAAAAGACGGCGACAAAGGCGAGGGCCAAGCCGATCCCGCCCCGCCTGCCGCCCCGCCGGCAGATCCGGGTACCGCCCCCAATACCGCCGCGGCATCGGCACAAACCGTGCCTTTGGATGTGCTCAAAGGCCTGCAGCAGCAAGTGGCGGCTCTGAGCCAGCAGCTGGCACAACAGGAGGCCGACAAAACCACGGCGCTGATTACCGCCGCCCTCTCCGACGGCCGCCTGCTGCCCGCCCAAAAGGCGTGGGCGGAAAACCTCGGCAAAACCCATCCGCAGGCACTGGCCGACTTTTTGGCCACCGCCCAGCCGCTGGCTGCCTTGAGCAGCATGCAAAGCGGCGGCATCCCGACCGCCGCCGGCAAGGCCGGCTTGAGCGCGGAAGAGGCAGCCGTTGCAGCCGCGCTCAATATCTCCCCCGATGACTACGCCAAAGCCAAGGAGGCAAACGCATGATTATCACCCCGCAATCCCTGCAAGCCCTGAAGACGGGCTTTGCCAAAAACTTTCAGGACGGCTTGGCGATGGCTGAGAGCCAGTTTCGCGACCTCGCCACCGTGGTGCCGTCGTCCACCGCCAGCAATACCTACGGCTGGCTGGGCCAATGGCCGGGCTTCCGCGAGTGGGTGGGCGACCGTGTGTTTAACGATATGCAGGCGCATGCGTATGCGATTGCCAACAAGCACTACGAAAGCTCCATCAAGGTCAACCGCAACGACATCGAGGACGACAACCTCGGCATTTATGCGCCGCTGTTTACCGAGATGGGCCGCGCCACCGCAGTGCATCCCGACGAGCTGGTATTCGGCCTGATCAAAAACGCCCACGACACCTTGTGCTACGACGGCCAAAACTTTTTTGATACCGACCACCCGGTCGCCGAAAAAGTGGACGGTACCGGCAGCAAAACCACCGCCAGCAACCTCTACGCCGGCAGCGGCACCGCTTGGTATCTGCTCGACACCTCGCGCGCCCTGAAGCCGTTTATTTTCCAGGAGCGTAAGGCCGCCAAATTTACCGCCATGACCGCCGACACCGACGAAAACGTGTTTATGCGCAATGAGTACCGCTACGGCGTGGACGGGCGCTACAACGTGGGCGTGGGCTTTTGGCAGATGGCGGCCAAATCCAGCGAGGATTTGACCCCGGAAAACTTTGCCAAGGTCTATACCGGCATGCTGGCCCAAAAAGCCGACGGCGGCCGTCCGCTGGCCATCCGCCCGACCGTGCTCTTGGTGCCGCCCACCTTGGAGGACGCCGCCAAAGCCATTTTGGAGGCAGAGCGCACCGACGCCGGCAAGACCAATGTGCACAAAGGCAAGGCTAAAGTGCTGGTATCGCCTTGGCTGCTGTAACCCCGTTTCAGGCGGCCTTAAACAGCGTTTAAAGCCGCCTTATGCCTTATAAGGAGCAAATATGGCCCGTCAAAAAGACGACAAAACCCAAACCGGCGAATCCAAAGACAAGGCCGCCAATAAACCAAGCGCGCAGGCAAGCAAACCCGACACACCGGCAGGACAAACCGCAACGCCGCCGTCAGGCGATGCGGATCAGGCGCAAGCCGTGTCTGACACCCTAATCCCACCCGATATTGCCCCGGGCGACGCCGACAAGGCCGCACCGCCGCCGGAAGCCCGACCCTTGGTACCTCAACCCAGCGGCGAGCCGCCCACAGAGGACGCCGAAGCCGCCTACGTCAAAACCCGCACCGCCGAGCGTTTTTACCGCTGCGGCTTGGAGTTTGGCCGCGCGTGGCGCTTGGTGGAGCGCAAAGACTTGAGCGAGCCCAACTGGCAGCGCCTGCTGGCCGAGCCGCACTTGGTGGCACAAGGCGTGGTGCTGACGGCAGAGGAGCCCGCCTCATGAGCTACGCCACCGTACAGGATATGGTGACCCGCTTTGGCGAGGGCGTGATGGTGCAGCTCACCGACTTGGTGCGCAGCGGCCGGATCGACCATGCCGCCGCGCAGACTGCCTTGGACGACGCCACGGCGGAGATAGACGGCTACCTCAACCGCTACACCCGCCCGTTTGCCGAGGTGCCGCGCATCCTCACGGTGTATTGCTGCGACATCGCCCGCTACCGCTTGGCCACCGGCATGCGTCAGCTCACCAATGACGTGCAAAGCCGCTACGAGGCCGCCACAGGCTACCTGAAAATGGTGGCCAAGGGCCAAGCCGGCCTAAGCGGCCTGCCTGCCGATGCGGCGCCGGCCACCGACAACACGGTGCTGTTTGTCAGCCCGTCCGACAAGGTGTTTGGCCGTGATAGCGTCTATTGAGGCCGCCATCATCAAGCGCCTGCGCCAAGGCATGGGCCAGCTGGTGACCGGCGTGCACAGCTACGGCGGCGAGCTGGACGACGAGGGGCTGTATCAGGTGGTGCAGCAGATGCCGGCGGTGTGGGTGACCTTTGGCGGCATCCCAAAAACCGAGCCATCCAATACCGCCCGCGGCAAATACAAGGCTGAAGGTCGTTTTGTGGTGATGTGCGCGGCGCGCTCTTACCGCAGTGAGGCGGCCAGCCGCACCGGCGGCCCCTCGCGCTGGGAGATCGGCAGCTACGACCTGATTTACGCCATCCGCCGCCTGCTCACCCGGCAGGATTTGGGCCTGCCCTGCGATTATCTGCAACCCGGCGCGGTGCGCACTCTGTTTAACGGGCGGCTGGAGCACAACGAGGCGATGAGCGTGTTTGCCTGCGAGTTTGACACCCACTGGTATGAGGAGCCGCTGCCCAACGGCGCCTGGCCGCAGACGCCGGACAGCCCGCAACACCCCGACCAATTGTTTGTGGATTACAGCGGCGCTTTGAGCCCGCCCGATCCCGATTTGACGGGCGTGCGCCTCAAAGTACACAGCCCGCCCGAGCAACCCGACCCCGCCGTGGAGGCGGAGGTCTCCCTCAAATAAGGAGCCCAGCATGAGCTTATTGGTACAGGCCGCCCCCGGCCTCAAGGTGCCGATGGACGGCCAGCCGCACCGCTACATCACCGACGATACGCCGGTGGCGGTGGCGGAAACCGCCTACTACCTGCGCTGTCTCGACTACGGCGATTTGGTGCGCGTGACGCCCGAGGCCGCCGCCCCGCAAAAAGGAGCCGAAAAAAATGGCAAGTAGAAACATCACCTTTGACAAAATCCCCGCCTCTACGCGCAAGCCTGGTGTGTACGCCGAATGGAACACCAAGCTGGCCGTGCGCAACCTGCCCACCAACCGCCAGCGCGTGGTGCTGATTGCCCAGCACACCGCCGCCGGTTTGGGCGCAGTATCTACCTTGGCGGATGTGTTTTCCGCGGCCGAGGTGGCCGAACGCTGCGGCGCGGGCAGTCAGGCGCATCTGATGGCCGAGGCCGCCATCAAGGCTTACCCCTATGCCGCCTTGAGCCTGATTACGCTGGCCGACCACAGCGGCGGCGTGGCCGCCACCGGCACCATTGCGCTGGGCGGCCCGGCCACCACGCAGGGCGTGCTGCGCGTGAGCATTGCCAACGCCGACACCCTCACGCTGGGCGTGGCCGCCGGCGACACCGCCGACAAAGTGGCCACCGCGCTCAAGGCCGCGATTGACGCCAAACCCGAGCTGCCGGTTACGGCCAAAGCCAGCGGCGGCACCGTTACCCTGACCGCCAAAAACAAGGGCACCGAGGGCAACAGCATCGGCATCAGCGCCGCCGCCACCGCCGCCGGCCTCACCGCCCAAGTGACGGCTATGGCCAGCGGCGACGCCAACCCCGACATCCAACCCGCGCTTACCGCCATTGTGGCCGAAGGCCACGACATCATCGCCTGCGGCATCCGCGACGAGGCCAACCTTATCAAGTTACGCACCCACCTGGAGACAGTGGGCAGCCCGATGGAAAAACGCTGGGCCATCGGCATCTACGGCGACACCGGCAGCCTCTCCGCCGCCACCACCCAAGCCGGCAAACTCAACCACGGCCAAATGGTGTGCGCTTGGTATCGCGGCAGCCCCAGCCTGCCGTGCGAGCTGGCCGCCGCCTTTGCCGCCGTAATGGCCAGCGAGGAAGACCCCGCCCGCCCGCTGAATACGCTGGCGCTCTCCGGCATCGGCGTGTGTGCGAGCAAAGACAAGACCATGCGCACCGAGCAGGAAAACGCCCTCTACAACGGCGTGGCGCCGGTGGAGACCAGCCCGGACGGCAGTCGCGCCCAAATCGTGCGCGCCATCACCACCTACACCAAAACCGCCAACGGCACGCCCGACGAGAGCCTGCTCGATGTGACCACCGTGCGCACCCTGATCTACGTCTCCAAGGCGTGCATTCAGCGCATTGCCCTGCGTTTCCCGCGCGACAAGCTCTCCGACAAAACCCCGCCGCGCGTGCGCAGCGAGCTGATCGATGTGCTGATGCGCTGCGAGGAGCTGGAGATTTTGGAGCAGGTGGAGCCCAATCTGCCCAAGCTGATTGTGGAGCGCGACCTGCAAAACACCGGCATGCTCAATTGCCGCATCCCGGCCGACGTGGTCAACGGCCTGCATGTGGTGGGCATGGTGATGGACCTGTATCTGTAATAAGGAGGCCAAACAATGGCAACAGAGTATGTAGGCAGCATCACGCTGTATGTGGACGCCGCCGAGGTGGACATCACCAAGCTGGACGTTAAGGACAGCACCGGCCGCAAGCCGGTTAAGGTGATGAGCCGCACCCTCCGCACCAAGGGCTTTTGCCGCGGCGTGGGCCAATACGACATCAGCATCACCGCCGTGGTGCCCACCGACGGCACCGTGGTCAATTGGGGCGACATCGAGGACGCCAAAATCACCAGCGTGCCCGACATCAAGGGCGCGCCGGCGGAAAGCTACCTGGGCTTTTGCGTGACCGAGGTGGGCAAAACCTACACCGTGGACAACGAGTTGGTGGTGGACATCACCGGCTTTGCTACGCGCAAAGTGGTGGAGTAGGCTACCTGAAAGCGTTAAGATGCGTTAATATTGCAGCCCTGCCGATTTGGCAGGGCTTTGTTTTGGAGAAAGATAATGCGGAAATTATGGGTTTGTGCGGTTTTGGCTTTGGGGTTGGCGGGCTGTGGGCAGCCGGAGCCAACAGAACCGGCTGGGCAACACAAAGAGGCGCAATTACCAACGGCTCCTGACGCACAAGAGCGCAAGTATTTTTTTGCCGATAAGTACGAGTTTACGGACGAGAGACAGGCTTTTTATTTTGAGCGTGCCGCCCGTTTCCGTATTTTGCAACAAGGATTGGACAGCGATTTTGACCGGTTTTTGCGCGGGCAAATGCCGCAGGCGGGGGATGTAGCCAAATACCAAGCCAATATTGCCGAGGCGGTCGGATATTATGCCGCCGAAAACGCGGAGGGTGACCCGTTTTCCGCGTGCGGTAAAGCCGCAAAAGACGCCGAAGAGTTGGTAAAAATTTTAACCATCAGCGGCAGCGGCCCATCAACTTTTGATAAAGAGCCTTATGCTGCTTATCGCCAGTCGATGCTGGCATGCCGGAATGCCTTAGCCGACGCCGAAAGTACACTAAAGCGTAAATAGGATTAGACTACCCCCTGAAACCGCTCAAGCGGCTGCCTGCAAGCCTTTAAACGATAATTAAACCTCTCTTATTGTTTGGTTTAACCTGCGTTTAAAGGCTTTTTTATGTCCGCAAAAAACACCGCCCCCGATGATCAACTGGAGCAGGCTGTCGCCGAGTGCGGCTTGGCCGTTGCCGCCGACGGCCGCACCGTTTCAGGTAGCCTGAAATACGGCGTCGAATATGATGGGCAATACCACCATGATTTTGAGCTGCGCCTCTTAACGGTGCGCGACGATATGGCGATTGCCGCCGGCCTCTCCGGCTTTGAGCTGGCGATGGAGCGGCAGGCGCGCTCGTTTGTCCGCTTGGGCGGTGTGCCGCCCGAGGCGCTGACCGGCGCTTATCTAACCGACCATCTGATTGCCGACGATATGGATGTGCTCTATCTGGCCAAAGAGCTGCTGGCAAAAAAGCGGCACCGCCCGACTACTACTGCCACGCCGTCTTGATGCTCGGGCAATTCGGGCTACCTGAAAGCCGGGTGCAGGCCATGAGCCTGCCCGAGCTGGCTGCCTTTGTGCGGCAGGCCGACCTGATCCAGCGCGCGCGCCGCCCGCTGTTGCCGGCGGCGCCCATTATCTCCGCAGCGCCCGCGCCGGCATCCGTGCCGGCCGGGCCGTCTGATACCACCACTTATGTGAGCAAGAGGCGCAAAACATGAGCCGCAATATTGTCGAGCTGATTGCCCGTTTTCGGGACAACGCCAGCCAAGGGCTGCGCCGTTTGGAGCGCGAGACGCAGCGCACGGCACAGATGCAGAGCCGGGCGTGGGCGCAGGCCGGCCGGCAGCACCAGCAGATATACGGCGCTTATGCCCGGCTCGGTATCCGCTCCGAGCATCAAATCCGCCGCGAGATCCAGCAGACGCAGGCGGCCTATAACCGTTTGTCCCGCGTCGGCACCCTCTCGCAGCGCGAGCTGGCGCGGGCGGCGGAGGCCACGCGCAACAAAATCCGCCAGCTCAACAACGAGCTGGGCCAAGGCGTGGCGCAAAGCAGCCGCTGGCAGCGGGCAGTAGGCGGCGGCCGCCGTTTGGTGGGCGGCGCGGTTACGGCCGGCGCGGCGTTGACGGCCGGCGCTTATGTGATGGCGCAGCCGGTACGCCGCACCATGGATTACGACACCGAGCTGCGCCACGCCACCAATACCATGTATGCCGGCAAAAGCCTGGCCGAAAAACAGGCAGGCATGGCAAAAATCCACCAATCGGTCAGCGCCGCCGCCCACACCGGCGGCCGCAGCCGCGAGGAAACGCTGGCCGCCATGAATACGATGGCCGCCAGCGGCACGATGAGTGACGAGGCGGTGTTGCGCCTGTTGCCTACCGTCATGCGCACATCCGCTGCCGCCAATGCAGATGGCGAGCAAATCGCTACCTTGGTCAGCAAGGCGTTGCAGGCAGGTTTTACGGAGAGCGACATCCCCGCTTTGCTTGACCGGGCGATGCAGTCCGGTGTGGACGGCGGTTTCGAGCTGCGCGATATGGCGCGCTGGCTGCCGCAGCAACTGGCCGCCATGAAAAACGCCGGCATGGCGCCGACCTTGGACAATTTTTCGGCGCTGCTCAATGCCAACCAGCTGTCATTTATGACGTCCGGCAGCGCCGACGAGGCGGGCAACAATCTGGTCAATTTGCTGGCTAAAATCAATAGCCAAGAGACCATCACCAAAGCCCGTGGCATCACTATTAACGGGCAAAAAGGCTTTGATTTTACAAAAGAAATGAATAGCCGTCAGGCGGAAGGAATGAACTCGCTGGATGCCTTGGTGGACATTGTGCGCGAGCTGGTCAGCAAAGACGAGCGCAGCCGCGAGCTGGCGCAAAAGCTCAATGCCGCCCAAGGCGACGAGGCCAAAATGGCGCTGCTGGAGAGCCAAAAAGCGCTGGTGGACGGCACCGCCGTCGGCCAACTGATTAGCGACCGCCAAGCGCTGATGGCCTTGTTGGCGCTGGCCAACAACCCGCAGGCCGCTGCCCGGCTGCAACAGGGACAGGCCAATGCCGCCAGATCGGTCAATAACGCTTATGACTTTGTTGCCCAAGGCTCCGGCTTTAGGGTGGAGCAAAGCAAGGTCACGCTGCGCGATGCCGAGTACGGCGCCTTTAACGCGGCCACCGACAAGCTGGCCGACGGGACGCAGGCGCTCTCCGACTGGGCGCGCCAAAACCCGGAGACGGCACAGGCGGCCGTCGGCGCTGGCTATGGCGCCGGTGCCATTATGGCTGGTGCCGGGCTTTGGCATACCGGCTCCATGCTGCGCAGCATGGCCAGTGGCGCAACGGCTGCATCAGCGTCCGCGCGTGCTGCGGCCACAGCCACCCAAGCGGCAGCCACAGCACAGGCGGCCGCCCAAGGCAGCCGCTGGTCGCGGATGATGCCGCGCGGGGGCGCTTTTGGGGCGATGGCTTGGGCCACACTGCCTTTGAGCGCCATGTATGACGTTACCCAATGGGCCGGCGAGCGCGACAAATACGGCGAGCGCGCCGAGGCCATCCGCAAGCACACCGCCTGGCTGAATCCTATCTCCGATTATCTGCGCGGCGACGTGGAGGCCCAAGCGTTGCGCCGCCGTGCGGGCATGAGTCCCGACCACGCCCGCGCCTATGTGGATCATATGCGCGGACAGGGCAAAGACCCCGCCGCGGGCGACCCCGAAATGGCGCAAATTATGGCGCAGTTTGGCTTGGCGGTGGATACCTACCAGCAGGCCGGCGACCAATATATGCAGGCGGTGGCCGACAACCAGACCGCCGCCCAACAGCTCAACGAGGCGGCAGAAAAAGTAGGCGCCGCCGCCGCGCGCATGCTTACCGCAGCCGGTACGCCCATCCCGATTACGGTAACGGTGCAAAACGGCAACATCGCCGCCTATCTCAACCAAGCCGCCGCCCGCGACGGCCGGAGGAATTGATATGTCTTGGCAAGATACCCTGCTGGATGCCAGCTACAAGGGCGTGCCGTTTGAGGCCACCGAGGATGCCCTGCGCGGCGTGCACGCGCTGGCCGAGCACAGCTACCCTTTTGTGGACGGCTCCGACATCGAGGACACCGGCTGCGAGGCGCTGACGATGGACATCACCGCCGTGCTCTACGGCGACGATTACGAGGGCCGCCTGCAAAAGCTGATTCAGGTGTTGCGTGAGGGCGGCGGCGGCGAGCTGGTGCACCCCATTTACGGCAGCGTGCCCGATTGCGTGGTGGCCGATTTTGAGGTGGGGCATCATGAGGACAGCCCGGATTACGCCACCATCCGCATCAGTTTCCGGCAGAGCGTGGCGGCGGCGCCGTTTTTTGCGCAGGAGCTGCCTTTGGCGATGGCCGACGAGATCGACCACTTTGCCGATTTGGCCGCTTGGCAGGGCTTTGAGGTGTTTAGCAAGGCGCTGGCCGGCATCCGCGGCCAGCAGCGCCGTTGGAATGCCTTTCACGCCGCCGCGCTGACGGCGGTGGGCGTGTTGTACGGCCAGATTAACGGCGTGTTTTCAGGTAGCCTGGACTTAATCAACAGCCCGCGCGTGTTGATGACGGAGCTGCTGTCGGTGTTTGGCGGCTTGGCCGGTCTGTACCGGCGCGGCGGCAAAACGCTGGACGGCTGGCGCGATTTGGCGGGAGCCACCCGCCGTGCGGCCGATGTGCCGCGCCAAGTGCACAGCAGCCTGATTGATGCCGGCAACCGCGCGCCGATAGACCACCAAGGCGCGCGGGTGGAAGATGTGGCGGCGCTGTGCGGCCTGATTGCCACCGTCGGCGCCGCCAACTTGGCCAGCGAGGCGGCCGACCTGTTGGCGCTGGAGCTGGAGCAGCCGGTATTGACCCCGCGCGAGGTGTCGCAGGTGTTGGCCGACAGCCGCGAGGCATTGATGCGCAGTCTCACCGCCCAGCGCATCTGCGGCATGATGCTGGCCAACCCGGACAAGGCCGCCGAGATGGCCGGCCACCTGCTCGACCTCTACCAAGAGCCGGCGCAGCCCGCCGAGGGCGTGTATCAGCGATTTGAGGCGGCAGGCCTGCTGCCCGCGCGCCCGTATCTGGAACACACCGCCGAGCTGGCGCAAAGCGTGCGCCGCACCGCCCACACCCTGCAAAAGCAGGCGCTGGCCGTCATCAATCTGCGCCCGCCCTTGGTGCAAAAGGTGGCGCACGCCGATACCAGCCTGCATCTGCTGGCGTTTGCGTGGTATGGCGACTACCGCCGGCAGGCCGAGCTGGTGCGCCTCAATCCGCAGATCCGCCACCCCAACTTTGTGCCGCGCGGGAGCCTGATCCATGCCTACGCCCGATAACACCGTCTCCCTGCTGATCAACGGGCAGACCCACGGCCAGTGGACGGATTACGACATCGACAGCGACCTGCTCACGCCGGCCGACGATTTTGCCGTTACCCTCGGCCGCCCGGTGGATGCCAAGCCTGATGCGGTGCAGCCGGGCGACAAGGTACAGGTGCGGGTGGGCAGCGATACGGTGCTTTCCGGCCGCATCGACCGGGTGGAGACGCGCACCGAAAAGGGCGGCAAAACCCTGACCATCACCGGCCGCGACGAGGCGGCCGTGCTGTTGGACTGCTCCTGCCCCATCTTTGACGCGCAGGACATGGATTTGCCGCAAATCATCGACAAGATCGTCAAGCCGCTGGGGCTCACCCAAATCCGCATTGACGCCGCCCGCACCCAACGCACGCACAAGGTGCAGATTGAGCCGGGCAGCCGCGCTTGGGATGCCTTGGTGCAGTATGCCGAGGCCAACGGCCTGTGGCCGTGGGTCGAGCCGGACGGCACCTTGGTGGTAGGCGGCCCCGATTACACCGCGCCGCCGGTGGCGGATTTGATTCTGCGGCTGGACGGGCGCGGCAACAACATCGAGCAGCTGGAGGTGGAGCGCGACCTGTCGCCGCGTTACAGCGAGGTGACGGTGCTGGGGCAGAGCCACAGCGGCCGGCACAATATCCGCGCCACCGCCAAAGACGAGGGCTTTAAGCTGCACCGGCCGCTGATTGTGGTGGAGGCCGATGTGGACGACAAGGCCGAGGCGGAACGCAAAGCCAAAAAGCGGCTGGCCGACGGCCGCTTGGAGGCGCTCACCATTACCGCCACCGTCAAGGGTCACCGCAATGACGACGGCGTGCTGTGGCAGCCCGGCCAGCGCATCCGCGTGATGAGCGAGCCGGACGGCTTGGACGCGATCTATTTTTTGATGGCGCGTAAGTTTGCCGGCGGTCGCGGCCAGCCCACCCACACCGTGCTGACCCTTAAAGAGGACGGCGCTTGGGTATTGGATGCCGACCCGCCCAAACGGCAGGGACAACAGGGCAACGGCAACCGCCGTCGGCGCAGCGGCCGCCGCCGCAACGGCGGAAGCGCTGAGAAACAATTGCAAATATTGGATTAAATGTCTTTTAAGGGATGATTAATGGACGCTAAACAGGTGGATAACCGCATCAAACGCGCTTTCGGCGCGCTGCGGCAGGCTTTCCGCGGCCAAGTGCGGCGCACCGATGCCGGCGGCGGGGTGCAGCGCATCCAGCTGGAGGGCCTAGACGGCGAGACGGTGCAGGATTTGGAGCACGCCGAGCAGTTTGGTTTTACGGCCCATCCGCCTGCCGGCAGCGATTGCGTGGTGGTGCCCTTGGGCGGCAAAACCAGCCACGGCATTATCGTCACCACCACCAATGGCGCCTACCGCATCACCGGCCTGCAAGAGGGCGAGACTGCGGTCTATAACATCGACGGCGCCAAAATCGTGCTCAAGCTCGGCCGCATCATCGACATTGATTGCGAGGTGCTCAACATCAAGGCCCCCGGCGGGGTCAATATCGACGCGCCCAATGTGGACTGTACCAACCAGATTACGGCGTCCGGCCAAATTAACGGCAACGGCGGCATGGAGGTTAAGGGCGGCAGCGGAGCCAGTTTTGAAGGCGACATCCGCCAGATTGAGGGCGACTACACCACCAGCGGCACGGTGCAGGCGCAAACCGTGAGCGCGCAAAAAGTACAGGCGCAAACCATTGTTGAGGGCGGTTAAACATGGCGGCAAACAACTTATTTAACCCACCCCGTAAAGTCAAAATGGATTTTGCCGGATTAGACGGCGACGCATTTTCGCTGATTGCCGGCTGGACGATTAATGCGATGTATCAAGGGTGGAGTCCGGTAGATTGCAAGCAGGTAACAGAGGAGGCTATCTCCGGCGATTACGGCCATTTTTTGGCTGTCATCCTAGCGCATAGCACGGAGAGTTAAGCAATAGGCCCAAACCCGGTGAGGCCGCTCAAGCGGGTAAAGCAGCGTCCATATCCCACAATAAGGGGTATGGACGCTTTGCTTGACCCCTACACCGGCGATTATGTGGCCGACCAGTCCGCAACCGGACTGGAAAACGAGACCTATATCCGCCTGATGACGCCGCTGGGCAGTTATTGGGGCGACCCCGCCTTGGGCAGCCGCCTGCACGAGCTGCGGCGGCAGAAGCACCTGACGCGGGTGGAGGTGTTGGCGCGGCAGTATGCCGAGCAGGCCCTGCAGCCGATGTTGTCGGCCGGCCGTGCCCGCTCGGTGGCGGTGAGCGCCGCTCTGTTGCGGCCGGGCTGGCTCAAGCTGCATGTGGCTGCGGTTGATCCCGGCGGCCGCCCGGTTAATCTGGACTACGAGGTATCGCTGGCATGAGCACCTACAACCTAGAGCAGATCCGCGCGCAATACCTGCGCGACCTGCAAAACATGGCGCCGGCCGCCCACGTCCATCCAGGCAGCGACAACCACGCCCGCGCCACCGCTTTGGCGGCGCTGGCGGAAGGCCAATACCAGCACCAAGAGTGGGTGTTGCGCCAAGCCTTTGCCCATACCGCCGACCCCGCTTATTTGGAGCGCCATTGCGCCATGTACGGCATCCAACGCAAACCGGGCGCCGCCGCGGGCGGGCGGGTAAGCGTGCGCGGCAAAGCGGGCACCCGTCTGCCGCTGGGGCTCACCGTGCAATACGAGGGCCGCCTCTACCGCACCCTGCAAGAGGCGGTGATCAGCAGCGGTACGGCCGAGCTGCCCTGCCAAGCGGTGGCCGTGGGTGCGGCCTACAACCTGCCCGCGCACACCGTGGTCCGCCTGCAAAGCGCCCCCGCCGGCGCCGAGACGGAAGCCACCGTGGTGCAGATGATCGGGGGCACCGATACCGAGGACGATGCCGCCCTGTTGGCGCGTCTGCTGTCGCGCCTGCGTCGCCCGCCCGCCGGCGGCAATGCCCACGACTACTACCGCTGGGCAATGGAGGTGCCGGGCGTGGAGCAGGCGTTTGTGTACCCGCTGCGCCGCGGCTTGGGTACGGTGGACGTGGCCGTGCTGACCGCCGCCGGCCTGCCGTCGCCACAGGTGGTCAAAGCGGTGCAGGACTACATCGACGAGCGGCGCCCGGTGACGGCCAAGCACTCGCTGGCGCTCTCGCCCACGGCGGTGCCGGTCAGCATCCGGGCGCAGGTATCCCTGCTGCCGGGTTACGCCCTGCCGGCGGTCAAAGCCCAGATTGAGCAGGCATTGCGCGATTACTTTGCCAAGCTCAAGCCCGGCGAGGCGGTCTATAAGAGCCACATTGAGGGCGTGATTACTTTGGCCGCCGGTGTGCGCGACCGCGTGGTCAGCGCGCCGGCCGGCAATACCGAGGCCACCGTTACGCCGCAGCTGCAATGGCTGACCTTTGGCGGATTGGAGTTGGGCACCCTATGAGCGATTACGCCGCCCTGCTGGCCCAGTGTTTTCCGCCGGTCAGCTACGACACCGCCGCCGCCGGCCAAACGGCGCAGCGGCAGGCGGAAGCCGAGGCCTACCGCCGCCTGCAATACCACGCCGAACGCGTGCTGGATGCCTGCTACGCCCCCGCTGCTGCGGGCTATCTGCCGCGCTGGGAGCAGCTGTTGGCCATCACGCCGCCGCAACCGGGCAACTACGCCCGCCGCGTGGCCGACGTACTGGCCAAGCTCAACGCCACCGGCGGCTTGAGCATCCCCTACTTTACCGCGCTGGCCGCTGCAGCCGGTTACACCATCCACATCAGCGAGCCGCAGCCCTTTAGGGCGGGTGTTAACCGCGCCGGCCACCGCTTGGCCAGAGAGGACATCATGTGGGTGTGGTGGGTGGATGTGGCCGCCAACCGGCAGACCGTTTGGCGTTTCCGCGCCGGCAGCAGCACCGCCGGCAGCCGCTTGAGCGATTACAGCGATGCGGTGATTGAGACGATGTTTAACGAGCTCAAGCCCGCCCACACCGCCATCCGATTTACCTACCGATAAGGCAGATGATATGCACCCCATTGATACGCAAGACAAATTATTTCACGACGGCGACGGCGTCAGCGAGCTGGGCACCATCCTGCCGGCTTGGTGGCTCAATCAAGTGCAGGCAGAGGTGCTGGCCGTGTTGGGCGCGGCCGGTATCAACCCCGATAGGGCTAATAACGGCCAACTGCTGCAAGCCATCCGCGGCCTAATGGCCGCCGGTGCCGTCCCCTACACCGGCGCCGCCAAGCACGTTGACCTAAACGGCAAAAAACTCAACAACGCCGGCGAGCTCAAGCTGGGCGACGGCCGCAACAATGTCTATCAACAATTGATTTTTGGCAATTACGAGCGCTCGCCCGGCAACGGCAACTACGGTGCTGTATCCAACAGCAAATTTTCCGGCACGTTACGTTGGGCGGCCATCTCTAACTACGGTGAGGACGGCCAACATATCAGCAGCCTATTTGCGGATACCGCCAAAGCCTATGTGCGTATCGGCAGCACCAACCACGAGCTCGCCAAAGCCGCCGACACCATCTTGACGCAATCCGGCACCTTTACCGGCACGGTCGGATACAACCGCATCATCTCCGTCAACAACGGCAACGACGGTATGCCCGACGGTGCCTACAAATACGGTCTCGGCCTCTCGCTGGCATCCGGAAACGGCAAAGCCCAGCTCTATATCGCGCACACTGGCGGGGTGTACGCCCGTGGTGGATATCACACGCATCCCATGCAGCAGTGGTACAGAGTGGATGGCGCCGACTGGGCTGACGTGCGCGGCCGGCCGACCACCCTTGCCGGCTACGGCATCACCGACGCCGCCAGCCGTACCGACGTCACTCAAGCCGCCCCGCCAGGCACCGTCATGTATTTCGCCGGCCGCAACCCGCCGGCGGGCTGGCTGAAGGCCAACGGTGCCGCCGTCTCCCGCACCACCTACGCCCCGCTGTTTGCCGCCATCGGCACCATCTACGGCAGCGGCGACGGCAGCACCACCTTTAATTTGCCGGATGTACGAGGCGAGTTTGTGCGGGGCTGGGATGACGGGCGCGGGGTAGATGCCGGTCGTGCTATCGGCTCCGTACAGACGGATGAGATTAAGCGGCACGTGCACAAATTTATATCATCTGACGTGACAGGCAGCGACGCCTTGGCTGTGGTGCGATCGGATCTGTTTGAGCAGGATGATGATGTCCCGGATCAGTTGCAACACAGCGACATCATTGGTGACGGTAGTGGCTGGGGAGACAACGGCTGGGCACAGCCCAAATTGACCAGCCCCTATGCCACCGGCGGCACAGAGACCCGCCCCCGCAACGTAGCGCTGCTCGCCATTATCAAAATCTAATCATCAGGCTACCTGAAAGGAAAACCCCATGACTGCAAACATCCCGTGGACCAAACCCGTCTGCCAACTCGACGCCGCGGGCATCTACGTCGGCCAAGCCGAGGCCGATCTCGATGTGTATGCCCGAGATGGCAGCTATCTGATTCCCGGCGGCTGCATCGACACCGCGCCCCCGGAGGCCCGCGAGGGCATGGCCACCAAATGGACGGGCAGCGGCTGGCAATACCTGCCCGACCACCGCGGCCAAACCGCCTACCGCACCGCCGACGGCCAAGCCCTCACCATTGACACCGTGGGCGAGCTGCCCGAGGGCCTCACCCTGCTGCCACCGCCCGACAGCTGCCACGAGTGGGACGGCGCGGCGTGGACGCTCAACCCCGCCAAAGCCGCCGAGCGTTTGGACGCCCACCGCGCCGAGGAAACCGAGCGCATCAACGCCGCCGTGTACGGCGTGGCCCAGCCCCTGTTGCGATTCCGCGCCGAGTACGAGCTGCGCGAGAGCCAAGCCCGCGCCTATGCCGATGCCGGCTACACCGGCGAGGTGCCCAGCCAAGTGGCCGCCTTTGCCACCCCGGCCAATCTGCAGCCGCAACAGGCCACCGACATCATCCTGCAACAAGCAGCCAAGCTGCACGCCGCGCTCGACCAGCTGGCCACCCTACGGATGCGCAAGTTTGAGCTGCAACAGCTCGACAGCACCGAGGCCGTTACCGAACGCAGCAACGAGATACTGGCGGCGGTGGCCTCCGTCGGCGAGCAACTGCACGGGGGTGACGCATGATCTACCTTGCTCTTTATCGTGGCCGCAAAACCATCCGTCGCCCCTACGACCTGCTGGCCCGCGCCTCCGATTGGCTCACCCGCGTGATGACACGCGGCCCGTACAGCCATTGCGAGCTCGTCACCCACCTCGGCGGCGGCCAATACGGCTGCTACTCCGCCTCCGTGCGCGACGGCGGCGTGCGCCACAAAACCATGCCTCTGCCGGCCGACAAGTGGGACCTCATCCCCATCAGCAGCCGCGAGAGCCTCGCCATCGACCTGCAGGCTCACTACGCCGCCACCCACGGCCAAGCCTACGACTGGCCCGGCGCGCTCGGCTTTGTCCTGCGCACCGCCCACCGTCCCGAGCGTTGGTTTTGCAGCGAGTGGGCCGGCCATGTGCTCGGCCTGCCGGACAGCTGGCGGTTTTCGCCAAATGATTTGGCGGCCATCGCAAAAAAAGGAGAACGCCATGGAAACCAAGCTGTGTAACTGGTGCGAGCGCATTGGCCATGCCTGTGTGTGGCCGGTGCGGGCGCTGAATTTTGTCGCCGGCCTTTTATTCCTGCGCAATATGGTGGCAACGTGGCAACAATGGCGGAGGCGGCAAAACTATCGTCATCAACGCCACTGGCAGCGACTGGATACATAAGCGGGATTTCTGCCTTGCTTGAGTGGGGTGGGCTGCCTTTCAGGTAGCCCACCCTTGATTTGAGTATTAAGTTTAGTTATTCTGTTATTTTATATTCTTTGACAAAGGCTGTAGAAATATGTATAAAAGCAATAACAATGATTTAAACAGTTTATTCAAATTATTGATTTTAATATTTCATACCTAGAGGCCATAATGAGTGAGTCAAAAAGAAAAATTCTAGAAAACATTTCTAATATAAATCAAGAAATTGCCAGAGAAAATGAAATAGCTGCCCGCTTTTTATACCAAGAGAAATATGAGTCGGCTGCTCAAAACTTTTTTAATTTATTTGGATTAAATCAGAAATTAGGAATAGAGTTTGCCAAGTTGGCACAACATTTTTCTGATGAAGATTTAGAAGATTAAATTGAACTTTAAAATAGCCCCTTGCGCCCGCAAGGGGTTTTTCTTAACAACCGTTTGGTTGACGAAATTTTATTGTCTATCCTGAAACGATGATGGAGAAAATTTGGAGTTAACCAACTTGGACAAAACCTAGGCCGACTTGAACGGGTACGTGAACATTGCCGCTCATACCCGAATCAGTAATTCGGATAAGGTAATTTTGCCTTAAGGCTACCTGAACCCTTCAGGTAGCCTTCTGTTTGGCCACAACTGCCGCAGCGAGCGGGCAGAGGTGTCGGATGCTACAACGGAAAGATGATTGAGTTTGTCGTTTCTGTCGGCCATGCCGATCAGGCAGACGCCCTGCGCTTTGTGGTGTGCCGGCACAGCAAGGCCAAAGCCGAGGCGTGGTCGCTGGCCGGCGGCTCCGGCAATCCGCCGCAAACCCCGTTTTTGGCGGCAAACCTACTGATGCCGGAGCTGGAGATGATGCAGCGCGGCGCATCGTTTGACGACATCATGATGCTGGCCGACTTCGAGCGCTGCCTCGCTTGGGCTTGGCTGGAGAGCAAAGTATAAATTAACCCCCGTTTGGCAACGGGGGTTTTATAATTTCAAAGGGCGGCGGACAAAACCGCCGCTAAAATTTCGCGCTACTTTTGTCCGAGCGCTTGACAAAAAAAATGCAAAACACGGACAAAACCGCCGCGCGCTTACAAACGCAGAAATGCGCCGCAGATGGGGGTTTTGCAAAGGTCTCGATATGTCTGTCCCACGGGGATTCCTGACGTTCACGTTCGCTGTGCTGCTGCGCCTTGAACTGCATCCACATCTGGGGGTTTTGCAAAGGTCTCAGGCTACCTGAAAACCTGATGACTGGTTTGAACGGCCAACGCATCATAGCGGGCTTGATGTCTCATCAATCTTGCCAGCGAAAATCAGGCTACCTGAAGATTTTCAGGTAGCCTGATTGACCATTCGTCACAATTGGCTGAAGCGGCTCAGTTTTTGCGGAACGCCGCCACAATCGATGCGCTGCGGCCGCGCCAATTGACCGGCACCACAAAAGAGCGTTCTTTATCACGCGGCAACATGGTTTCATTAGGCGGACCGCGCAAAATCAGCGGCACGGAAATTTCAAAGTCTTCGCCGAATTCAACGCGCGCGTTACCAGCGATGGTGTTGGCCACTTCGCCCACCAAATCCACCATCATGGCTTCGCCGGTATCGGGCTCGCCCATCAACACCAGCAAACGCTCCAACAGGTCTTTTGGTGCGGTGAAATACACCACGCCGTTGCGTCGGCCGCTGATGCTGATCACACCGGTGTAGTCTTTGGCCGAGGGCACACGGTTTTCCACCAAGTAAGGAGTGCCGACCACCAGCTCGTCTTCATCCATGATTTGGCTGAAGTATTTTTGTACGCTATTGATAAACACTTGCAGTTTTTTTTCGCTCATTTCAGTCACTCCAAGTCATTTCTTCCAAGGCTTCAGACAGTTCGCTGTCTGTAAAAGGTTTGCAAATAAATCCGCGGGCACCCAATTCCAAAGCCCGGATGCCGGTGGCTTTGTCCGACAGGGCCGAAATCACCAAAATATTGGCATCTTCATCCAACTCGGTAATCGCGGCGATGCAGGCCAAACCATCCATTTTCGGCATGGTCAGATCCATGGTCACCAAGTCCGGTTGGTGTTCCTTATAGAGGTCCACCGCTTCCAAACCGTTACTGGCCGTCGCGACCACCTGAAAGTCTGAGCCGTTCGAACCCCGGCTGATGCGGTTACGGATCACATTCGAGTCATCCACAATCATTATCTTCTTCATGGTGTTACCAACTCCTTCATCACCCAGGGAATGTCTTTCGGAAACGAGAAACTGAATCGGGTATAGGCATTGGGCAGGCTGGACACATGGATTTTGCCGCCCAAACTGATCACGCGGTCTTTAATGATGTCCAAGCCCACGCCGCGACCGGCATCCGAAGTCGCTTCCGCTGCGGTGCTGAATCCGGGATGGAAAATCAAACGCACCAAATGCTTCTGCTCCAAAGTGGCGGCTTGATCGGCATCATAAATACCCAATTCCACGGCCTTGCGGCGGATGGCTTCATAATCGATGCCTTTACCGTCGTCTTCCACATTCAATACCAACATATCGTTTACCGATGTCACTTCCATGCGTACGTGGCCGGTAGCCAACTTACGCTGTGCCGTACGTTGTTCGGGCGTTTCGATACCGTGCACCACGGCATTGCGCAGCAGCTGTACTGAGATTTCACGCACGATATTGCGCAAACCTTCGTTTTTCATGTTGTCTACGCCTTTGCAGATGAAGTCCACCTGCTTGCGGTTCCGTTTGGCCAAGTCGGCAACCAATTTGCTGTAGTAATTGTCGCTTGAGTTGCCGGCCATATTCAGCTCTGGCGAATTGGAAGTACGTTCCACCAAACTTTCAATCAATTGGATCAAGTGCAGCATTTCTTCCAACGATACGGTGAGCCCCAAGAAATCTTCACCGGTCAGCGAACGGTTGCTGCGATGCTGCACCAGTTGTGATTCGATGTTTTCCGCCAAGGCGATAAAACCATGCAGTTTCAACGCACCTGCTTCACCTTTCAGGCTGTGCACCGAGCGGAACATGGCATTGACTTTCTCGCGCAACGCTACCGAGCTGGAGCCGTCTTGGCGTTTGAGTACGGCATTGATGTCCCAAGCGTGCTGTCTGGCCCGCGCAATAAAGTCTTTGATGGTCTCGCTGTCGCTGCTCAAAATCGCACCCAGCATTTCCAGCTGCATATCGTTTTGCGCCCGCTCCTGCTCGCTGCGTTGAGCCAGCAACACCGCACTGGTGATGTCGCTCACGTTGACCAATACCCGTTCGATTTCCTGCTCTTGGTAAATGCGCTTGAAGCGGAAGCTCAAGTAACGGGTTTCGATACTGCCCCGACGGCCGGCTACCTGTAAGGGCACGCAATCCAAAGGATTGAGACTGAAAATCAAACGCTCCTTCACGCGGGGGTTGTACAACTGACCGATGAATGCTTGGGTTGACTGCAAATCTTCTTCGCACACCATGTTGTCCAACACATCCATCAAGTTCTGGCCCTGCAGGTCGCGACGTGCCAGAAGGTTTTCCAATTCCACGGAATAGGAATCACCGATGGTCAAGTTACGGTCAAGCAGGAACAGGCCGATGTCCACGGTTTCCATGATTTCGCTGATCTCGCGGAAAGCCAAATCGATTTGCGCATCGGCTTTGCGCAGACGGCGCACAAAGTAGTAAACGAATACCAGCAAATAGGTAATGAAGGCCGCCAAGGTCGCAGCTTGCAAAATAGTGGCATAACGGGCCAAACGGTTGCTTTCCTCCACATTGCTCAGATAGGCATCTTCAATGTAGGCGCGGATTTCGCCGTGGTTGATCTGCACATATTGGGCCACCGAGCGGTTCAGCAGGATATTGTGATAGGAAGACAGCAGGCTGATTTTGTCCTGGTAGTCTTTCCAGCGCGCGCCGAAGCTTTGCAAAGCCTCATACTCATTGCCCGAAACCTTGGCGCTCAAATGGCTCACTTTGCCGCCCACATTGCCTTTAGGCAAATATTGGCCGCCGGCCTGCAACACGCCGAGCAAACTGTTCACTTCCAGTTGATAGCTTTGGATGCGGCCCAAAGTCTGATGGTAATTGGTGGTTTTGCGGTAAGCATCGCCGCTGGCCTCGGAGATCAAAGCCAGCTTCTGCACTTCCGTCAGAATATTCTGCATATTGTCGTCCAACCGGTTGATCACTTCGATCCGGTTGGTATTGTTTGTAATCTCCCTGGTCAGATAGTAGTTACCTGCCAGCACTCCGAACAGAATAACCAGCAATACCAGAAGCGAAAGTGTGATGCTTCGGTATTTGCCTCTCTGTGCCGAATGTGTCTTCTGCATACCCCTGCACTCCAATGATGAAAATAGTGGATCAAATCCAGCCGCCGAGCGTGCGGCATCTTCCCGCCGACCTCCAGACCGTATTTTGCTGCGGATGGCAGAACCTAGGTTTTTCTTATTTCCGCTGCATTTTTAATTTTGAAAACAACAAAATAAATATCAACCGCCCTCAAAGTGGCAGCGACACGGTCCTGTCGGTAGAGCTATATTACCAAGATTAACAAAAATATACAAAGGTAAATTTGCGGAAATTTGACCGAACGCAATACAGTTTTGAAAATTATCATCTTTTAGATTAAAGATACTACTTAAAATTAGGTTATTCAGGTTTTAGAATTTTCATCTTTTCATTTTCAATTTTAAAACACAAAATTTTATAAAAAAGAGTTTATCAATAGGCAAATGCTGATTTCTATGCACCAATACAAATTGCAGAGTTGGGGTATCCAATAGGTGGAAAATTATTTTTTGCGTAATTTGCGCAATATTCTACTTAAGCATTTCAACAGCCTCGGGCACATACCAGACGTTTCCACCCTTATAGATACAACCTTACATTAACATTTAACAAAGTTTAAAATTGCCTGCTTTATCTAACCCAACATTGATTTCCAGCAAGCATCAAGTCAAGCACGCACACAATATAGATGTCATCCCCGCCACAGTCCGCGGACATGAACGCAGAAAACGCCGTGGATGACGAAGCTGCACAGATTCCCAACATCCATTGACAGAAACACACTCATGCCAACCGACTACGTGCCCTTACCGATGCCGCAGGCGAAAACAAAGGCTACCTGAAAACCTTTCAGGTAGCCTGAAGTTGGGAAGATGGCGTGCGGCGGCACCAACCGACGCAGCCGGCCTTAGATGCCAGCCTCCTCGCATAAATACTGCCACAGCAGCGGCACCGGCCGGCCGGTTGCCCCTTTGTCCTTGCCCGATTTCCACGCCGTACCGGCAATGTCCAAATGGGCCCAGGCGTAATCTTGGGCAAAATGCGCCAGGAAGGCGGCTGCGGTAATGGTGCCGGCCGGCCGGCCGCCGATGTTTTGCAAGTCGGCAAAATTGGACTTCAACTGCTCTTTGTATTCGTCAAACAGAGGCAACTGCCAAGCCTTGTCGTTGCTTTCGCGGGCGGCGGCCAGCAAGGTGTCGGCCAGCTCCTGATTGTTGGCCAACAGGCCGCTAGCGGCATGACCCAAAGCGATGATGCAGGCGCCGGTGAGCGTGGCCACGTCAATCACCGCACGCGGTTTGAATTGGGCGGCATAGGTGAGCGCATCGCACAGAATCAGGCGGCCTTCGGCATCGGTGTTCAGAATTTCGATGGTGGTGCCGTTCATGGCAGTCACGATGTCACCCGGCTTGCTGGCGCCGGCATCGGGCATATTTTCGCAAGTCGGCACCACCGCAATCAGGTTGATCGGCAGTTTGGCGCGGGCGGCGGCAGTAAACACACCGATCACGCTGGCGGCGCCGCACATATCGTATTTCATTTCATCCATGGCCTCGCCGGGCTTCAGCGAAATGCCGCCGGTATCGAAGGTAATGCCCTTGCCCACCAGCACAATCGGCGCCGCCTCGCGGTCGGCCGCGCCAAACCAGCCCAATTCGATCAGCTGCGGCTGCTGTACGCTGCCCTTGGCCACCGACCAAAACGCGCCCATATTGGCTTCAATATAATCGCGGCCCAAAATATTCACCTGTGCGCCGGCCTGCTCGGCTTCTTTTTTCGCCTGTTCGGCCAAATAAGAGGGGGTACAGACATTCGGCGCGGTATTGCCCAAATCTTTGCACAAATTGATGCCGTAAAGCAGGGCTTCGGTTTGGCGCAGGGCCGACTCCACCGCATCGGCATGACGACTGTGGCGGAAGAAGACGGCCGTCAGCTTGGCCGGCTTGGCTTCCGACTTAAAATGATCGAAGCGGTACGCCGCCTCGCCGAAGGCCAAGGCCAGCACACCGGCGGCCAACGGCGCTTCGCGTTCGCATAGGGCATTCAGACACACGGCTACCTGGGGCCGCTTCTGCGCCCACGCGGCGGCTTCCTTGGCAGCTTTCTCCATGGCCGCGCGGGTGCCGTCTTTCAAACGCAAGACGGCCACGTCGCAAAAGCCTTCCGCCGCCGGCACCCGCGCCGAGGCAAAACGCTCATCGTCCGACAACTCCCCGCACAATAAAGCCACCGTGGCATCGGCGGCGTGTTCGGTACACGGGCAGGCATCGGTGCACACATACAGCCGGGCAGCGACACCGGCTTCCAAGCATTCGGTTTGAACAGAAAACTGCATATTTTTTCCTTAAAAAACTGACACAATCAAACAGCCCTGAGGGCCAGCAATCCTCATCCTATCTTAAACAGGCTACCTGAAAGCCGATTCATGCTTTCAGGTAGCCTCCGTCATTGCTATTCTTTCACATACACGATTTCCACATCGTAATCGTCTTCATCCCAGTAGTCTTCATCTTCGGCAAATTTTGCCTGCCATTCCTCGGCATGGCTCAGAGAAGAATCCAGCCCCGCCTCCAGGCGCAACACCGACAGCAGATGGTAGAAATCCTCCGGCAGCGGCGCTTCAAACGACATTTCCTCGCCGCTTTGCGGATGGACAAAACTCAAGCGGTAGGCATGCAGCGCCTGACGCGCCAAACCTTTCACCACTGCTTTGACTTCGTCGGAAGCCGGATGGCGCGGATTGCCGTACACCGGGTCGCCGGCCAGCGGATGGCGCGCCTCGCGCATGTGCACGCGGATTTGGTGAGTGCGGCCGGTTTCGAGCGCGCATTCGATATAGCTGTGCGCCCGATAGCGCTCCAATACTTTCACATGGGTCACGGCCGGTTTGCCGCCGAATTTCACCACCGCCATTTTCAAACGGTTATGCGGGTCGCGGCCGATCAGGGTGTCGATTTTGCCGTCGAACGGCACCACGCCGT
The DNA here is from genome assembly GCF_014054965.1 of Neisseria shayeganii. Classification (NCBI taxonomy): domain Bacteria; kingdom Pseudomonadati; phylum Pseudomonadota; class Betaproteobacteria; order Neisseriales; family Neisseriaceae; genus Neisseria; species Neisseria shayeganii. Next base: position 1,881,583 of record NZ_CP059567.1, read on the forward strand.
CGGCCACCGCACGGTAAATCCGTTTCACCGTACGCGCCTGCAGCTGCTGCACCAGATGGGTTTGTGCCGGCAGCGTTTTCGCCACCACCATCAGCCCGCTGGTGTCTTTGTCCAAGCGGTGCACAATGCCCGCGCGCGGCACCGCGGCCAGCGCCGGACAATGGGCCAACAGGCCGTTGAGCAAAGTGCCGCTCCAGTTGCCCGCCGCCGGATGCACCACCAAGCCGGCCGGCTTATTGAGCACCATCACGCTGTCGTCTTCGTAAACAATGTCCAAATCCATGGCTTCCGGCGTGAAGGCCAGGTTCTCCTCGCTCTGCTGCACGGCCACCTGAAGCGTTTCGCCACCGATCAGCTTGGCCTTGGGCTGCGCCGTTTCGCCGTTCAACAACACCGCACCGTCTTTGATCCACGCGCTCAAGCGGCTGCGCGAATAATCGGGCATCAACTTGGCCAAAGCCGCGTCCAAACGCTGGCCGGCCAGCGCGACGGGCACGGTGAAATTTAAACAATTTTCTGTATCGGAGGCTGCCGAAAACTCGAAATCATCGTTATAATCGGCGTCATTGTTGACATAGGAAGAAGTGTTCTGCATGAAAAAATTTCTTTTGGTTACCGGTTTGGCCGTGGCCCTGTCTGCCTGCTCCAGCACCTCCGCAGTAGACAAAGAGGCGCAGGCCACACAAGATTGGCCGGTGGAACGTCTGTATGCCGAAGCGAACGACGAATTGCACAGCGGCAATTATAACCGCGCCGTCAAGTTATACGAAATCCTGCAATCGCGCTTCCCCAATACCCGCTACGCCGCCCAAGCCCAGCTCGACACCACCTACGCCTACTACAAAGACGAACAGCAGGCTCAGGCCTTGGCCCACGTGGAGCGCTTCCTGCGCCTGCACCCGCACCATCAAAACACCGATTACGCCCTCTATCTGAAGGCGCTGATTCTGTTTAACGAAGACAAATCCTTCCTCAACAAACTGGCCTCGCAAGACTGGTCCGACCGCGACCCCAAAGCCAACCGCGATGCCTACCACGCCTTCAACGAACTGGTTACCCGCTATCCCGACAGCAAATACGCCGCCGACGCCCGCGAGAAAATGACGCAGCTGGTGGACGCCTTGGGCGGCAACGAAATGGCCATCGCCCGCTACTATATGGAACGCGGCGCCTACCTGGCAGCAGCCAACCGCGCCCAAGTGGTGATCAGCCAATACCAAAACACCCGCTACGTAGAAGAAGCGCTAGCCATGATGATCGAGGCTTACGACAAACTGGAAAAACCGCAACTGCGCGACGACACCCGCCGCGTACTGGCGCAAAACTTCCCGCAAAGCCCTTATTTGGAACAAGCATGGCGCCCCAACAACATCCCCTGGTGGCGTTATTGGAAATAAAGATTCAGGCTACCTGAAACCGTTTCCGGCGTTTCAGGTAGCCTGTTCCCCATTTTTACCCCGCAAACCGCCTATCCGGCGATGCAAAGGATACCCGCATGAAATCCCTCAGCCTGTTGGCCGCCTGCTGTCTGCTCGCCGTCCCCGCCGCTGCCGCCACTTACGAATGCACCGACAGCCAGGGCCGCCGCACCTACACGGCCACGCCCGGCCCCAACTGCAAAGACGCCAACTTGGGGAAACCAAACATTTATACCCCTGCCGCGCCCAATCCAACCTCAGCACATACCGGCTCTTCCGTCACACAAACAGGGCCTTCCGTTACGATTCTGAGCACAGAAACGGCCCCATCTCCCGCCCGATCGCCCGCCGCGATCCGTGCCGCCGAAGAACGGCTCAGCCAAGCCAAACAAAATTTGGAAGAAGGCCGCAAAGTCCGCTACGGTAACGAGCGCAACTACGCGCGCTATCTTGAGCGAATCAAAGCCTTGGAAGATGCGGTCACTGCTGCTCAAAAAGAATTGGAAAGCCTGCAAAGCCGCTAAACCCATCCAGCCTGTAACAAGCCCAACCGACCGTCACTAATCTGTGTAGCCCGACTCCCGGCACAAAGCACTATTGAAAAAACCGAACACAGCAAACGCCCCCCCGAAGCATTCGAGACGGCCGCTACCGCATGAATGCCAAAAGAATATCTTGCGAAGAAGGCTCCCGCTCCCAGGCTACCTGAAAATCGCATCCGCTTGTGGCCATAGCTGCCGGCAGTATGGCCATAAGCGCTCACCCTCATCCGCTCTCCCTCACTTCTCCTCACGAGCTCCATATCCGCACACCACCTCTTCCCAGCATTCCTACTTCCTTTATTGTTCGCCTGCCTATCCCACCGCTGTCTCCGCCTGCGCCCACCCCCGGCCTGAATGCTTGAAAAAACCGCAGTACCACCCATTTACTCCGACATTCCCGCACCAACCCGCAACCACCCTGACCATGACTGCCGCTCCAGCCGCCAAATACACCGAAGAAACCGTGCTTTGGGTCAAACACCACACCCCCAAACTGATGACCTTCGCCCTCACCCGCCCCGCCGAATACCGCTTCAGCGCCGGCCAATTCTCCCGCCTCGGGCTACCTGAAGGCAGCGGTTTCATCTGGCGCGCCTACTCCGTGGTGTCCGCCGAATACGCCGACACCCTCGAATACTTCGCCGTCCTCATCGAACACGGGCCCATGTCTGCCCGCCTGGCCGAATTGAAAGCCGGCGACACCCTCTTGCTCGACAAAACCGCCACCGGCTTTTTCCTGCCCGAACGTTTCCCCGACGGACGCGACCTCATCATGCTCTGCACCGGTTCCGGTATCGCCCCCTTCCTCTCCATCCTGCAACAGCCCGAAATTTGGCAGCGCTTCGAGCACCTGGTGCTGGTTCATTCCGTCTCCTATGCAGACGAACTGATTTTTCGAGAAGCCTTACACCAGCTCAGCCAACACCCCTTGGTCGGCGACTACGCCCACAAACTGCGCTTCATCCCCGTGCTTACCCGCGAACCCGATGCCGCCCCGCTCAACCGCCGTCTGCCCGAACTCATCGCCGACGGCTCGCTCAACCGCGCCATCGGCCTGCCCTTCTCCGCCGAACACAGCCGCTTCATGATCTGCGGCAACCCCGCCATGGTGAAGGACACCTTCCAAGCCCTGCTTAATCTCGGCTTCACCATGCACCGCAACCGCATCCCCGGCCAAATCATGATGGAAAACGGCTTCTGAGGCGGATACGCAAAGCGCTTTTCCGCCGATACCTTTCCACGCCAAACACGAGAATATTTGCAAAACAGGCTACCTGAAAACATTTCAGGTAGCCTGTTTCAGGTTTAGGTTTGGTTTGATGATGTGCAGCGGCAGTTCGGTATCCACCCCCGCCGCACGGGGTGTTTACCACTCCAAATTAACGCCGAGGTTGTAACTCAAGCCGCCGCCCCGGACATTAAACGCCACCCCGGTTTTGGCAGCCAACATCTCATTGAAACGGTAGCCCGCGCCTACGGCCACGGCCGTTTGCGAGCGGTAACCGCCCAAGGCGGCCGAGAGGTTGACCTTGCCGACACCGTAAGGCTGAAACAGACCGCTCAGTGCGGCTTGGGCGGCCAGGCCGCGCTGCACTTCCCGATCCAGATCACTCAGGCGTTGCGACAATTGGCCGATTCGTTCCGCATTGCGGTCGATTTGGGCCAGTTTTTCATGGCTCGGTACACTCTGCTGCAAAGCTTGGATGGCTTGTTGGTTTTGCCGTACTTGCTTGGCTTGGTTGTCGGTGCGCTGTTTGAGCTGCTCCAGCGCAGTTTCACCAGCACGGATTTGTTCAGCTTGGCCGTTAATCTGGCTGTTGATCTGCTTGTTTGCTTGATTCAAAACCTGGAGGGCCTCTTGTTGGTTTTCTACTGTTTTCTGGTTTTGCGAAGCCAAATTTAGGGCTTGTAGGGCAGTTTTAGCGTTTGTTTCCACTCCGCTGGAGACCTCTTTCTGGATGCCAGAGAGTTTCTGATCGAGCTGGCTCAGATTTGCGCTGTGTCGGGCCACCTGTTCTTGTGTTTGTTGGTTTTGTTGTTTCGCTTGTTCGAGCGCTGTGTCGTGGGCACGGATGTGTTCGGCTTGCTGCTTGAGCTGATTGTTGATCTGCTGATCTGCCTTACCCAAAGCCAAAAGGGTTTCTTGTTGGTGTCGGGCTAATTGCTCATTTTGCGAGGCCAGGATGTGTGCTTGCAGGGCGGTTTGGGCATTGGCATCCGCTGTGTCCGAAATTTCTTTGATGCGGTCACCGTGGTTTTTGAGTACTTTGTCGAACTCATCCAGTTTTTTCGCTTGATTTTCGATAGCGTGGCGGTTTTGTTCGATGTCGCGGCGCAGCTCGGCTTCATCGGCAAAAGCGGAAACGTGGGTCAGGCCGAACACGGCAGCGGTAATCATCACAGTCAGGGGGCGCAGGGTATTTGTTCGAGTCATTTTGGTTTTCGTCAGTTGAGTAATTGGGAAATCGATCATAGAAAAAGATGGCCGTTGGCAAGCAGCTTGCCAACGGCGTTTCTGACGCGGCCTATCCGCATTTTCTGACAAGTTGACACCCTATTTGGATTCAATAAAATTTACATCATTGTTTGCCAATATAAAAAATATGCTGCTTAGCCCCTCAACGGTAAAAAAACAGCTGGCACAAACAAAATTCTTACGCCGGCCGGGCCAGATGGGTGTAGAGTAGGCCATACCTGAAGCATGATCCGCAAACGGATGCTAGGACTTGAGGCGATGGAAAGGCAAGATGGAGCACAAGCCATGAAACTGTTTATGCTGAAATTGGGCGCCACGCCGAAAGGCCGCTTGATTGAGCAGCACGATGTGTTTTTCGGTATTGCCGAGCACCCGGCTGATTTGATTCCGGCTTTTGAGGCCGCATGGCCGGAAGCGGCCGGCAATTGGCACATCGACTGCTGGCGCGAAGTGAGCCAGGTGGGCGGCCATGCGGTGCGTGTGGTGCCGCGCGAGCAGGCGCGGGCAGATAGCAATCAGCTGTTTTTTATCAATTTGGGCGGCTACCGGCCGGGTGAATTTGAGGAGTACCACCACAAAATGCTGATTGTGGCGCCCAGCAGCCAAGCGGCGATTGCCGAGGCCAAACGCAGCGATTTCTACCGCGATTTCGATTTCGCCGGCGCGGTGTCTCATGTGGACGACAAGCACGGCGTGGACGTGGACGAAATCCACAATATCGGCGAAGTGCTGGCACAACAGGACAAACAGCGTTATGCGCTGCACATCCGCCCCGCACCAGACGGGCAGCCGGACGAATGGCACATCGGCTACCTGAACCGCAACAAATTTGCCCAATGCCGTTGAATGCGCCATCCGGCGCACCACTCTGATTTTGTGTACCCCTATCCAGGAGAATTTGAATGAAAGCAATCGCTATTTTTGCCGCTGCCGCTTTATTGGCGGCTTGCGCCCAAGCCCATCCGGACGCTGCCGCAGCGGCACCGTCATCGGCCGCCAACTCCCAGGCAGAGGGCCTAAACGGCAATTGGCGGGTATCGCATGTGAACGGAAAAAACCTCGCCGCCGGACAGGGCACCTTGTGGTTGGATGCGGCGCAAGGCCGTTACGCCCTCAATCTGGGCTGCAACAATCTGTTCGGCACGTTTACCCTGCCCAAGGGCGGTTTGGTATTCGGGCCGGCGGCCAGCACACTGAAAATGTGCGAACCGGAGGCCATGCAGCTTGACCGTGACGCCGCCGCCGCGCTGGCACAAACGCGCGGCTACCGTCGCCAGGGACAACAGCTGGAATTGATCGATGCCGACGGCAAACCCGTTTTGGCAGCCGTGGCCGAATAAAGCCGTCTGAGGCCCCGCCTGTCTGCCCGCAGGCGGGGCGTTTTCCTGTGCGCAAGGCTACCTGAAACCGCGCCGGAGGCGTACAATACCGCCCGCACATTTTCCCGTTTATGCCTTATTGAAAAGGATTTCCACCATGTTCCAACACGTCGAATTTTATCCCGGCGACCCCATCCTCGGTTTGATGGAAAAATACGCCCAAGACCCGCGCAGCGAGAAAGTGAATCTCGGCGTGGGCGTTTATTATGACGAAGACGGCCGCCTGCCCGTGCTCGAATGCGTGAAAACTGTAGAAGCAGCGATTGCCGAAGAACAGCGTCCGCGCGGCTACTTGCCGATGGAAGGTTTGGCCGGCTACCGCAGCGCCTGCCAAAAACTGCTGTTCGGCGACAACAGCCAAGCCGTGGCCGAAGGCCGCGTGGCCACCATCGAAGCTTTGGGCGGCTCCGGCGCGCTGAAAGTGGGCGCCGACTTTATCCACCAATGGTTTCCGCAAGCCAAGTGCTACGTGAGCAACCCGACTTGGGGCAACCACATCAGCATTTTCGAGGGCGCAGGTTTTGAAGTGGGCAAATACCCCTATTACGACCCGGCCACCATCGGCGTGAAATTCGAAGAGATGAAGGCCTTCTTCAACACCCTCAACGAGAACGACGTGGTGCTGCTGCACCCCTGCTGCCACAACCCCACCGGCGTGGATCTGAGCCGCGAACAATGGGATGAGCTGCTGGCCATCGTCCAAGCCAAAAAGCTGATTCCGTTTATGGACATCGCCTACCAAGGTTTCGGCGACGACATGGAGAGCGATGCCTATGCCATCCGTCAAGCAGTGGCCATGGGCCTGACCGTGTTTGTGAGCAACTCTTTCTCCAAAAACCTGTCGCTCTACGGCGAGCGCGTGGGCGGCCTAAGCGTGGTATGCCCCACCGCAGAAGAAGCCAAACTGGTGTTGGGCCAGCTGAAATTCACCGTGCGCCGCATTTACTCCAGCCCCGCCGCCCACGGCGCCTATGTGGTGGGCAGCGTCATGAACGACGGCGAACTGTTTGCACAATGGGTGGGCGAAGTGTACGAAATGCGCGACCGCATCCGCGCCATGCGCCAAAAACTGCAAGACGTGTTAAGCGCCAAAGTGCCCGGCCGCGATTTCAGCTATTTCACCAAGCAGCGCGGCATGTTCAGCTTCACCGGCCTTACCCCCGAACAGGTGGCGCGCCTGCAAAGCGAGTTTGCCGTGTATATGGTGGACAACGGCCGCATGTGCGTGGCCGGCCTCAACAGCAAAAACGTGGATTACGTGGCCAACGCGATTGCCGAAGTATTGAAATAAGGCGGCACCGCGGCTCCCCAGCCCCGCACCCCGACAGGCTACCTGAAACACTTTCAGGTAGCCTGTTGTCCTTTGTGAACAGAGGTTTTATACTGGCCGTTCTGTGTGATCTGATGAAGCAAAGGAGAACAAAATGAAACGTCCGCTGATGCTCGCCATGCTGCTGCCCATATTGTCCGTGCCGGCACAGGCAGCTGATTTTTCCGCGTTGGTGCCGCAGGGCTGGAAGCTGGATTACAGCGCCGAGGGCGATTTGAACGGCGATGGCCAGGCCGATGCCGTCATCGTGGTCCGCGGCCAGGACCCGGCCAAGATGGTGCGCAATGAAGGGCTGGGCGCTTCCGAACTCGACACCAACCCGCGCCAGCTGCTGGTGTTTTTGCGCCAAGGCCAAGGCTATCAACTGGCGGCGGCCAACCGCGACTGGCTGCCGCCGGCAGGCAGCACCGAAACACCCTGCCTGCAAGACCCGCTGGAAGAGGGCGGCATCGGCATCAAAAACGGCCGCCTGACGGTGATGCTGCATTATTGGCTCAGCTGCGGCAGCTGGGGTGTGCAAAACAATACCTACACCTTCCGCTTGGAAGGCCGGCGCTTCCGGCTCATCGGCCTGGATCAGGTCTCATATATGCGCAACAGCGGCGAGAAAACCATGGTCAGCACCAATTATCTAAGCGGACGGCAGAAAACCGTTACCGGCGCCAATATGTTTGAAGACGAACCGAACCGCCACCGCGAGCGTTGGCGCAACCTCGCCAACCGCACCCGCTGGTATTTAGACGGCCCGCTGCCCAACGGCGACGAACAATAGGCTGCGGCGCCAAACGGGGAGCGGCTCTTGCAGCCCCCGGTGCCCTCCCCTAAGTACTCGCCCCAATATAGAAAGGGCGTTTACCGCCGCATCCATACCGGACGGAAGGAAAGAAGGTAGGGTCACCGCAACAGCCGGCATTCCCGATCTGGATACCGGCTTTATTCAGAAACTGATGCAGCAACCGTTCAGGCTACCTGAAAAGCTTTCAGGTAGCCTGTTTGCTGTGCCTTTATGTTTGCTGTGCCTTTATCGGCACCGCTCAATCGAAGCGGACCACATCCAGGCAATGTTGTTGCGCGCGCATTCTTTGGAGAACAATGTCTTGGCGATTGTCGTCCGACAGCAGGCAAATCGCGGCATCGGGGTCTTGGGCGGCGATGCGGCCCAAGTGATAGGCCCAAACCAAGCCGGGGTCGGCGGCGCTGCCGGGCGGTAAAAAGACAAAATGCACCCGTTTGCCGAAACGGCACAGCACTTCGCACCAAGTCATGGGCATATATTCCTGGCCGGCCGGAATAAACAGCCAGATGTGGCAGGCAGGGTCGATTTCACTCAAACACTCAGGGCGAGCGGAGTCAAAGGAAAGCAGGATGTGTTTCATGTGTGTAGGTATGTCTTGCGGCCGGTGTGTCCGGCCGCTTTATTGTGTGTTTGTTTGTTGTTTTCGGGCGCTTTTTTGGGTGCGCCCTGATGTTGGCGCGGAATATACCAAAAATCCCCCTGTCTGTGGTAGCCGCAGCAGGGGGAAGGGGTACGGAATGTGCAGTTTGGGCAACAGCTTAACGGCCGAAATCCTCAGCGGACTGCGGCGGGCGCCCCAAAAGGGCGGCAAAACCGGCGCAGTCGGCCGTCGAACCGGCACGCAACAGGCGCAGGCTGTCGCGGCTGAGTAAGCCGTTGCTGGGCACCTCCGCCAGCGCGGCACCCCACTCGGCCACAGGCCGGGGTAAGGAGAAGATGCGGGCGGGCGGTTTGCGGTGGAGGTTGCGCCGCAGCAGGTTCAGGTAGCCGGCCAGCGTGCAGGTTTGGCTGCCGGTAAATGGCATGCAGCCGCCTGCGGTGCCGACTGCCAACTTGGCGAGACCTTCGGCCACATCGTCGAGGTGGACCGGCTGCAGCGCGAAACGGCCGCCTTCAGGCAGGCAGAGCAGCGGCAGACGGGCCAGGCGGATAAACAGTTCGCAGCTGGCGCCGCCGCGCCCGAACACCACGGAAGGTTGCGCGATGGCCGTGCTGAGGCCGCTGCCGGCTACGGCGTAGTCGCCGCGCCCTTTGCTGCCGAGGAAAGGCACCGGATGGTCGGCAGCCGCGCCGAGGGCGGACAGCTGTACCCAACGCGGCACACCATGTTCCGCCGCCAGATGGGCCAATTTGGCCGGTGTATGATGGTGGACGGTCTCCAGAACACTGCGGTGGCGGCTCATGATGCCGACGGCATTGATGACCGCGTCCGCGCTTTTCAGGTAGCCGGTGAGGCGCGTGAAATCAGGCTGCAGAAAGTTGAATTCGCGGCTGCTTGGCATATTGACTTGGTGTCCTTGCTGTTGCAGCAGGCGGGCGGTGGGGGCGCCGATAAAGCCGCTGCCGCCAAAAAGTAGGATGTTCATGATGGCTCCGATGGTGAATGGCAGACGGGATAAGGTTATTTGAACAAGGGCGGCAGGCCGTCGTCGTGGCGGGGCGAGGCGGCCGGCGTTGCTGGGGCGAAATCGGGCATTTGACCGCGTTTGAGGTGGAGTTTGCCGCCCGTTTGAGCCACGGGCGCTTTCGGACCGCTTTGCAGCAAACGGATTTGCTGGCGGACGAGATAGGCCAATACCAACAGCAGGCCGACGCCGCCGAAAATGGCCCAACGCAGGGCATACAGCAGGTTGTTCGCCAGGCTCTGGCCGAAACGCGGGGCAAACAGCAACACGCAGAGCATGGGCAGCAGCAGGGTGAGGCTGAGGTAAAGCCGCTGCCAGAACATACCGCTGATTTCCTTCACCTCCGGGCGCGGATCGTCGCAGAGAAAGGCCAGTACTTTGCGCAACGGCCGGCCGAGAATGGCCCAGCAAATACCGCTGACAGTAAGCGAAACCAGCACCACGGCAGCGGTGACGGCAAGGGAAGAATGGGTAGGGGAATACATCACAAACTCCTGACAAAGTGAAGAAAATTGGTCGGGTGGCTTTCAGGTAGCCTGAGGTTGCCTTTTGTCATGCACGATGACGGCGGTCTCGTGGGGCGAAATCCGGGCCTGCTGTATCGGCCATGCTCGCAAAGCGTTCATTTGCTGCGCTTTCTTCCTTGCGTGCGTGGTTTTCCACCCCGAAACGTTGTGCAGGCCCAAGCGCGCCACGCTCTAAACGGGTTTCAGAACCATCAAAAAATACACAATCACCATGGCGCAGAAGGCGGGATAGCCCAACAGCTCCCAACGCCGCGCATCGCGCCAATAGGCATCGGGCAGTTGGCGCTCCCCGCGTTCGGCTGCCGCTTGGGCGGTTTTGGCCATCCGCAGCTGCAAGACCACCACCGGCAGCCAACACAGTCCGGCCAAGGTATAAAGCACCAAGGTCCACACAATCCAGCTCATGCTCCAGTCCATGCCGGCGTGCCGGATCATCCACAGGCCGGAGAGAGGCTGAAAAATCACCGCTGGGGTGGTAAACCACCAATCGGCGCGGCACACCAGCCGAGACACCACGGCCTGTGCCTGTACGTTGCCGCTGCGGTTGGCGAAGAAGAGGTAAAAGGCGGTGCCGAAGCCGGTGCCCACCATCAGGGTGGCGGAGAGGATGTGAAGGGTTTTGACAATCAGATAGGTGTTCATGACACACTCCTTTCAGAAACGGGGCGGTTTTCAGGCCGCGTCGGACCAGACGTTTGTTGCGCGCCGGCCAGACAAATCGTTACGGCCAGCAAGGGAAAATTCTTCACCAGGGGAGCGAAGGGGTGCAGCCAATTGGCCGGCAGCCACAGCGCCACAATCAGGCTATACGCCGCAATGGTGGCCGCCTGTGCCGCCCACAGCAGGCGGTGTTGCCGCCAAGGGCTGAACAACAACACGCCGAGCAGCACGTCCCAAGCTGAAGCGGCCGCCAGCGCAGGCATCTGCCATTCGGGCGGCAGACCGACATCGGCCAATAATTGCAAAGCTTCGTTGCGGGCGGTGAGAATGGGCTGCAGCCCGCTCCACAGCCATAAACCGCCAAAGGATGCGGAAACATAACAGGGCTGATTATTCATAAATTTCTGCCTTAAGAGAAATAATTAAGGAAATTTTTTGCCGATTTTTTCGGCAGTCGGCATTTTCTTTTTTCGGTAAGCAACTTAAGCGCCTTATCCACAGCCTCTCTACGGTGTTATCCAAACGGCTGGGGGAAAGCGGCGGCCGCATGGGCGGCTGATGTCATGAGCCAGCAAGGCGGCGAATTTGTCTGTTTTTTAGGCAATGGAAAAATCTGCCAATACCCTCAATGTGTTCGCTTGCTTATCCACAGCTTATCCCAATCGGCTTCCCCGGCGCGTGTGGGTATCGGTTTTGCTTTGCCTGATTTTTAATCAGTACCGATTATGCCAAACGGCTGACGGGCTTAGACCGGCTTTCCACAACGGAAACACAGGCTCATGCACGGAAGATGTGGGCAGCAAGCAGGCCGGGTATCGGGCTTCATAACACAGGTCAATGGTTGCGGTTGCGCCATCGGATAAGATGGCTTCAATGCCACCAGCAATCAAACTATAATTTCTGTATTTACTGAAATTATAGTTTGATTATTTTGCTCGGCGCAAGGTTTATTTGCCGCGCACGGAGAAACAGAAGCAATATTGAAATTAAGTTAATGTCTTATATATAAATATTGATCAATGAATTTTCAGAAGTCTGCCTTTCATACAGCATGCAGGCTACCTGAAATTTTTCAGGTAGCCCGATCCGGATATCTGGCTCGGGCGTGCCGTCATCATGCTGACGAAGCGGTTTTTAGCTTCGCCAGTCTGCTGCGCTACCGAGGCAAAACTTACAGCCGCCTGGCTCACTCGAAGAGGGCGGTTTGACACGCTGCGCCAGTCAAACCAACCAGCACAGCAAAATGGGACATTTTGCGAGCATTTTCTGCGTCCCCTTGGGGGATACACCGCAGATGCGGGTTTTGACCAACAATACCGCCGCAACACTTTGACGACACGCTCTAAAACATGAAACGTTCAAATATGATCAGAGGAGACATCTTGTAGAAAGTGTCATCACTCAGCACAGTGAACAGAAAGCGCCTAATCAAAAACGGCGGCTGTGAAGCAGCCGCCGAATACTTTTAAAAATTCAGAACATTATTTGATTTGGAAACCTTCCAGCAGTTTTTCGCGGAACATGGGAAAATCTTCCAAAGCCGTCAGCACCGCATGTTGGGCATCGTATTCACGTGCCAGCTCTTTGATAAATTCTTCCACCACCACGGTGCGGTTGTTGCTCCAATCGTATTTCTTGCTTACCTTGACCCTTGCCGCCCATTGCTGACGGGCGTTGTCTTCAATGATCATCACAATGCAATGCAATTCGAAATTACCTTTGTCATCGTTACCGGAGTATTTGTCGGAAAAATTGCGCAGCATAAACAGACTCCCTTATTTTGTTGATTCAACGCAGTATGGGAACCATAGCACAATACCGGCATTTCCACTATCACCCGCAAGGGCCATTCGGCAAACGGCTTTACCGCTTGGCAGGCGGAATCCGACAACTGCCCTTATCACACACTCCGCCGTAGAGCAGGCGGATCAGCGGCTTGGGGATACGGTAGCGGTTACGGGCCAAAACGGGATAAAAACGATCACTCAACCACTTCACCGGGCCCCAACTCAAAAAACCGGCCAACGAATCCAGCCCCGCGCTGCGATAAAGCAGACGTACGGCATCCATATGGGTATGCCAGCCGCCGTTGCTGTCGCACACACAAAGATAAGTCATCGCTTGAACACGTGAAATGCCGGCTGCCGCCAATTCGGCCAAGGCATCATCCACTGCAACAATTCTGACGGCATCAGGCCGCCGCCTGTGCATTTTCAGCGCTTCAGTGTGGCACAGCGGGCAATCGCTGTCGTAGTACATGGTAATGGACATTTCCCCATCCTTTCATAATTTCTGCATTAACAGAAATTATAGTATAAATGAATGCATGAACCAGTACAAGTATCTAGCGAGCGTTGGCCCTCAGCTTTTGCCAATTCGTGTTGTGGCGGTATTTTCAGTCTACTTCGCTACCCGAGGAAAAACCGCAGATGCCAAGTAAAAATGCCGGCAAGATAAACCTTGCCGGCATGGGTTGCTGCCTCGCGTGATCAATGCGGCAGACTCAGCACCCTGGCCGAAAATACCACCGCCACGGAGATGCTCACTAACTTCTAACGCTTCACAAACACCAAATCCCATACCCCATGCCCCAAGCGTTTGCCGCGGGCTTCGAATTTGGTTTCCGGGCGGTAGTCGGGCGTCGGTGAATAATCGGCGGCGGTATTGGCCAGCTCGGGGAAACCGTTCAACACTTCCAACATCTGTACCGCATATTCTTCCCAGTCGGTGGCCAGATGCACATAGCCGCCGCTTTTGAGCTTGGGCAATAATTTCGCCACGAAAGGCGGCTGAATCAGGCGGCGTTTGTGGTGGCGTTTTTTGTGCCAAGGGTCGGGAAAAAAAATGTGGATGCCGTCCAAGCTGCCGTTGGCCAACATGTTTTCCACCACTTCCACCGCATCGTGGCGCATCACGCGGATGTTGGCGAGGCCCTGCTCGGCCATCAGCTTGCACAAATTGCCCACGCCCGGCCCGTGCACATCAATGGCCAGAAAGTCTTTTTCGGGCAGGCGGCGCGCAATTTCGGCCGTGGCGGTGCCCATGCCGAAACCGATTTCGAGAATTTTCGGCGCCTCGCGGCCGAAAGCGGCGGCCAAATCCAGCGGCGCGTTTTGATAATCCACGCCGAAACGCGGCCAGTTGTCATCAATCGCCCGCTGCTGGGCGGCAGTCATGTGCCCTTGGCGCAAAACAAAAGATTTGATGCCGCGGCGCGCGCTGCCGTCGGCGGGAGTGGAGTGGTCGTCGCTCATCGCGCTCAAAGCCTTTCGCTGAAAAAACGGCATATTGCCAGCATCCGATGCGCGCTTCAAGCCGCAGGCTACCTGAACGCGCCCGCCCACAGCACCGCGGCTTTATGCGATAATCGGCGCTTTCAAGATTAACCGTTTATCCGCAGGTATCCGCAATGGCTGAAGACAAAAACCAAGACAAGAGCAAGGCGCTGGCCGCCGCGCTGGCCCAGATTGAAAAGCAGTTCGGCAAAGGCTCCATCATGAAGATGGACGGCAGCCATAAAGACGAAAATCTGGAAGTGATTTCCACCGGATCGCTGGGCTTGGATTTGGCCTTGGGCGTGGGCGGCCTGCCGCGCGGCCGCATTGTGGAAATCTTCGGCCCCGAGTCTTCGGGCAAAACCACGCTGTGTTTGGAAACCATCGCCCAATGCCAAAAAAACGGCGGTGTATGCGCCTTCATTGACGCCGAAAACGCCTTCGACCCGATTTACGCGCGCAAACTGGGCGTGAAAGTGGAAGAGCTGATGGTGTCCCAGCCCGACACCGGCGAGCAGGCGCTGGAAATCTGCGACATGCTGGTGCGCTCCGGCGGCGTGGACATGGTGGTCATCGACTCGGTGGCCGCCTTGGTGCCGCGCGCCGAAATCGAAGGCGAAATGGGTGACAACCACGTCGGCCTGCACGCCCGCCTGATGAGCCAAGCTCTGCGCAAGCTCACCGGCCACATCAAGAAAACCAATACCTTAGTGGTGTTCATCAACCAAATCCGCATGAAAATCGGCGTGATGTTCGGCAGCCCGGAAACCACCACCGGCGGCAACGCCCTCAAGTTCTACGCCTCGGTGCGCCTCGACATCCGCCGCACCGGCCAGATCAAAAAAGGCGACGACGTGCTGGGCAACGAAACCAAGGTGAAAGTGATCAAAAACAAAGTTGCCCCACCCTTCCGCCAAGCCGAATTCGACATTCTCTACGGCGAAGGCATCAGCTGGGAAGGCGAACTGATCGACTTGGGCGTGGTGCACGGTATCGTGGAGAAATCCGGCGCCTGGTACAGCTACAACGGGGCCAAAATCGGCCAAGGCAAAGACAATGTGCGCGTGTGGCTGAAGGAAAACCCCGAAGTAGCCGACGAAATCAACGCCAAAATCCGCGAAAAAGCCGGCATCGAAGTGGCCATCACCGAAGGCACGCTCGATGAAACCGACGGCGAACAGCCGGAGGAGTAAAACTCTGCTATTTCGAATATCAGGCCGTCTGGATTACGTTTCAGACGGCCTATATCACAGCTTATTAATTTAGAGAATTAAAGATGAAAAAAAAGAATTTTAATGAAATTATTTCAGAAACAGAATACATATGGAAAAATAACTGCTTAAGTCGTGATCGCATTAGTAAAAAAACCACTTATCAAAGCTGGGGAATTCCAAGTAAATTCAAACATCATTACCAAAATGAAGATAAGGATAAGAGATTTTTTAAAATATCTTTTCCCCAACTGGAGGATGCAGAAGCCATTTACGATTTCTTTGTAGTCAATAGTGGAGAAGAAATTCAATTTCCCCAATCAATGCAGGAACTATGCGAAACCTTAGCTCAGGAGGCAGAAGAAAACTTCACAATTATTTTTCAAGCACTGGACATTAACAAATCTAGTCCAACACCAAAAAATCCATCGGATATTCGTATTGTTACAGAACGAATTATTAAACAGCGAACTCAACAAGGAAAATATAGACAAAACTTGATTAACTTATGGGGAGGGAAATGTGCTCTCACAAATATTGACTTTCACTATCTCCTAACAGCCTCTCATATCAAAAGGTTTTCAGAATGCAAAAATAATGAGGCTTATGACCCTTCAAACGGATTATTATTATCCGCCCATATTGATAAGTTATTCGACCAAGGATTTATCACTTTTGACAATCAAGGAAAAATTCTGGTTTCAAAAAAATTACCTAGTAATTTATTAGAAAAAATCGGCCTCAATACTGATGCAAAGATTTTGTTTGAAAATCTTATTCATAAAGAAAAAAAACCGGAAATTCTTGAGTATATGCAATTCCACAGAGAACAAATTTTCCAAAAATGAATATTCTCCAGAAATAGAATCTCTTGAAAAAATGATTACCCTGCAAGAATACCAAGCCCAAGCCGCCGCCGGTTACAACCGCATCCCGCTGGTGCAGGAGCTGCTGGCCGATTTGGACACCCCGCTCTCGCTCTACCTCAAGCTCGCCAACCAGCCTTACAGCTACCTGCTCGAATCCGTGGTCGGCGGCGAACGCTTCGGCCGTTATTCCTTCATCGGCCTGCCCTGCCACACCTACCTCAAAGCCAGCGGCCGCAAAGTAGAGCGCTACGAACAACACCGCCTGGTGGAAGTGCACGAAGGCAACCCGCTGCCCTTTATCGAAGCCTACCACCAAAGCTTCAACACGCCCGACATCCCCGGCCTGCCCCGCTTCACCGGCGGCCTGGTCGGCTACTTCGGCTACGAAACCATCTACCACTTCGAACACTTCGCCCACCGCCTGCAACAGCCGCACAAGCCCGACACCATCGGCACGCCCGACATCCTGCTCATGCTGTCGCAGGAATTGGTGGTGGTGGACAACCTCAGCGGCCAAATCTACCTCATTGTTTACGCCGACCCCGCCGAAGCGGAAGGCTACCTGAAAGCCCGCGCCCGCTTGGAAGAGCTGCGCACCCGATTGCGCCAAAGCTGCGCCCTGCCCCTTTCGCTCGGCAGCCCCGCCACCGAACCGGAACACGAAACCGGCGAAGCGCGCTACAAAAGCTATGTGCAGAAAATCCGCCAATACATCCTCGACGGCGACTGCATGCAGGTGGTGCCCAGCCAGCGCATGAAACAGCCCTTCAGCGACAACCCGCTCTCGCTCTACCGCGCCCTGCGCACGCTCAACCCCTCGCCCTATCTGTTTTACTACCACTTCGACGACTTCTTCGTGGTCGGCTCCTCGCCCGAAATCCTGGTACGCCGCGAAGGCAGCAGCGTGGTGGTGCGCCCGATTGCCGGCACCCGCCTGCGCGGCCGAACCCCGCAGGAAGACGCCGCGCTGGCCGCCGAACTGTTGGCGGATGAAAAAGAAACCGCCGAACACGTGATGCTGATCGACCTGGGCCGCAACGACGTCGGCCGCATCAGCCAAACCGGCCAAGTGCGCGTAACCGACAAAATGGTGATCGAGCGCTATTCGCACGTGATGCACATCGTCTCCAACGTGGAAGGCACGCTGAAAGACGGCGTGAGCAATATGGACATCCTCGCCGCCACCTTCCCCGCCGGCACCCTCTCCGGCGCCCCCAAAGTACGCGCCCTGGAAATCATCGAAGAACTGGAGCCGGAGAAACGCTGCATCTACGGCGGCGCCGTGGGCGTGTGGAGTTTCAATAACGACATGGATTTGGCCATCGCCATCCGCACCGCCGTCATCAAAGACGGCATGCTCTATGTGCAAAGCGGCGGCGGCATCGTGGCCGATTCCGACGAAGAGGCCGAATGGCAGGAAACCCAAAACAAAGCCCGCGCCGTCTTGCGCGCCGCCCAAATGGTGCAGCAAGGTTTAGACAAATAAGCCCGCCGCCTTAGGGGCTACCTGAAAATCAGGCTACCTGAAACCCCTTCAGGCGTTCAGGTAGCCCGCTTGCCAAAAGCCGCCCCGTCTTTTACATTGTGCCTGCACCCGCCACATAAGGAATCCGCTGATGATGTATTGGTTGATCGCCGCCGCCGTTTTGTTTGTGCTGGAAATGTTTGTCGGCACCGTCTATCTCTTGGTGGTGGCCGCCTCGCTGCTCGGCGCCGGCCTCACTGCCGGCCTGTTTGACGCCGGCTGGCAAGTGTCGCTGTCGGTGGCCGCGCTGCTCTCCGCCGTCGGCATCTTCTGCGTTTACCGCTGGCGCAAAAACCACCACCGCAGCCCCGCCGAGAAAAGCGATGACGATTTGGACATCGGCCACACCGTGATCCTGCACAGCCGCCAAGCCGACGGCCTGTGGCTGGTGCAATACCGCGGCGCACCCTGGCAGGCGCGTGCCGACTTCCCCGCCCAAGCCGGGCAAACCGCCCGCATTGCCGGCAAAGACGGCAATGTGCTGATTCTGACCCCACAGGAGAACTGACATCATGGAATGGTTGAGCCTACCCCTGATCCTATTTATCGTCCTCGCCGTATTCGGCTTCAAAGCCTTCCGCGTGGTGCCGCAGCAGGAAGCCCACGTGGTCGAACGGCTCGGCCGCTTCCACGCCGTGCTCAAGCCCGGCCTCAACTTCCTCATCCCCTTCCTCGACCGCGTGGCCTACAAACACTCGCTGAAAGAAATCCCGCTCGACGTGCCCAGCCAAGTGTGCATCACCCGCGACAACACCCAGCTCACCGTAGACGGCATCATCTACTTTCAGGTAACCGATGCCAAACTGGCCTCCTACGGTTCCAGCAACTACATCACCGCCATCACCCAGCTGGCGCAAACCACCCTGCGCTCCGTCATCGGCCGCATGGAATTGGACAAAACCTTTGAAGAGCGCGACGACATCAACCGCACCGTGGTCGCCTCGCTCGACGAAGCCGCCGTTTCCTGGGGTGTAAAAGTGTTGCGTTACGAAATCAA
Source organism: Neisseria shayeganii (assembly GCF_014054965.1). NCBI lineage: Bacteria > Pseudomonadati > Pseudomonadota > Betaproteobacteria > Neisseriales > Neisseriaceae > Neisseria > Neisseria shayeganii. Next base: position 1,900,213 of record NZ_CP059567.1, read on the forward strand.
AGACTTGGTGCCGCCACAGGAAATCCTGCGTTCCATGCAGGCGCAAATCACCGCCGAACGCGAAAAGCGCGCCCGCATCGCCCAATCCGAAGGCTTGAAAATCGAACAGATCAACCTCGCCACCGGCGAACGCGAAGCCGACATCAAAAAATCCGAAGGCGAAGCCCAAGCCGCCGTCAACGCTTCCCAAGGTGAGAAAGTCGCCCAAATCAACCGCGCCCAAGGCGAAGCCGAGGCCCTGCGCCTGGTGGCTCAAGCCAGCGCCGACGCCATCCGCATGGTGGCCGAAGCCATCCGCCAGCCCGGCGGCAACGAAGCGGTCAACCTGAAAGTGGCCGAACAATATGTGGAAGCTTTCGCCAAACTGGCCAAAGAAGGCAACACCCTGATTCTGCCTGCCAATGTGGCCGACATCGGCAGCCTGGTGGCCGCCGGCATGAACGTGGTGAAGCACCAACAACAGCATCACCCGAAGCACACCGTTTAGCCGGCCAGCACCACGCCGCCATACGTAAGAACTTGCTCAAAGGGCTACCTGAAACCCCGTTTTCAGGTAGCCCCAATTGTATCCTCAGCAAACCGGCGAAACGGTTTGGCAAGGCCAAAACCGAGAGACCTTTGCCCCAGATGTGGATGCCATGCAAGGCGCAGCAACACAGCAAGCGCACCCCATCAGGTTCAGCCAGGGCTTCACCCCTCAGATGACGTCCACCGTTTTCCGGTAGCCTGCCGTTGGCATTCGCCAAAATCCATCAGCCGAAAACCCCGCGCCGATAAAGACTTACAATATTTATGATTAATAAATTTTGGTTAATAAAAAATATATTTGTGTAATTTATTGTAATAATAGATAATGCCCGCATCCGTTAAATCGGCCTGTTATCAGCCACACCACCGGTTTTACGGCAGATCAACAGCTGTATGTTTACAGACGCCGCCTGTCTCTCGGTAGCCATGCGGCGGGCAGGCGCACAACGATTTTTCGGACCCGCCCACAGAAGCCGGCACACAATCAGTGCCGGCTTCTGTCCAAGCAACATCACGACAACTTGATTCAAACGAAGGAAAAAATATGAAATTATGGCAACCCGTTTTCGCCGCCGCTTTATTAGCCGGCAGCCCTGCTTGGGCCGAAACCGCAACCGGTAACTTTAAAACCACCATCGAAATTATCAAAGCCTGTGAGGTCAACACCCATAGCGGCACTCTTGAATCACCAACAGGTGCCGACATCAATTTCGGCCAATATCCTGGTAGCCAAACCGGGGAGATAACGGCCTCAGGTGCTCAAAAAGACACTGGGAACGCTTTGACAGTTAAATGTAGCAAAGACACAAGTTTTAGCATCGGCCTTATGCCTACCAGTACTTCGAACAATGACGGTACCGGCACAATGAAACGAACTGACGGTGACGAAAAAATTGCCTACTCCCTACACAAAGATAACACTTATAACAATGCATGGGGCAATGAAGGCGCTAGCTTGGTTCGTGAAACAGGTACGGGTTTTGGGAGTTCTGTAAACGCAAATAACACCACATTTACCGTGTACGGAAAAATTGAAGCCGGCCAGTTACTGGACAAACCGATAGGCCGCTACAACGACACCGTTCAGGTAACCGTTACCTACTAATCTTTGATGTAAGCATCTTATGATTGTCAAGCCATTCCCTACTATGGCTTGCCTGTTGGCCGGCGTTTTGGCCTGGGCGGCACCCGCCGCCCAGGCCGCCGGTTTGCAGGTCAGCCCCGTTTCCCTGGTTCTGCCCGCCTCGCAACAGGCCGCGGTGGTCACGCTCACCAATACCGGCGGCGAAGCCATGACCGCGCAGGTGCGGGTGTTCCGCTGGACGCAGGACGAACAGGGGCAGGATGTCTATGCCCCCGACCACGGCGTGGTGGCCAGCCCGCCCATGTTGCGCCTGGCCCCCGGCGCCGAGCAGCAGCTGCGCCTGATCCGCACCGGCCCGCCCTCAGCGGAAGAAACGGCCTACCGTGTGGTCATCGACGAATTGCCGCCGCCCCAACACACGCCCCGCCCCGGGCTGAACTTTGTGTTGCGCTATTCGCTGCCCCTCTTTTTGAACCAAAGCGAAAACCCGCCCACACAGCTGCATTGGCAGTGGCGCGCCGTGGGCGGCAAAACCGAATTGAGCGCCCGTAACCACGGCACAGCCTATGCCCAACTGGGACGCATCGTGCTGACCGCTGCCGACGGCAAGCAAATCCGCCCGCTGGTAGACGGTTTGGCCGGCTATGTCTTGCCGGGCCGCACTTGGCGGCGCGTTTTCGATGTAGCCCCGACCGAAGTGCGCCAAGGCAGCCTTTCGGTACAAGTCAACGACCGCATCGAACAACCGGAGGTTGAGTTTGCCGCACCCTAAACACATCGGCCGCCTCCGGCCGTTGGCGCTGTGCCTCTGTCTGATCGGCTCCAGCACGGCGGCTTCGCCTTTGCCGCCGCTCACGCAAACCGAAATCGAAGCCGCTTTTTCCGCCTGGATGCCGGTGTATCCGCAGGTTTCGGTAAACGGCCGCGCGGCCAACGGCGTGTTTGTGTTTGCCGAACACGAATCGCGCCTGTATGTGCAGGCCGACACCCTGACCGCCTTGGGCATTGCCGTGCCCGAGGCGGTGCTGGCGCAGGCGCAGTCTGAATCGGCCGAACTGGCGCCGGCTTGGCTGCCGCCGGGCCGCACCCCTTCTGCCGCCCCGTGGCTGGCCGTGGACAGCCTGCCCGGCTTGGCGGCGGACTACCGCACCGCCCAACAGCAGCTGTTGCTCACTGCCCCGCTTGAATGGCTGGATTTAGCCACCACCCGCATCGGCGCCCGTAACGACAGTGCCGATTACCTCATCGCCCGCCCCACCTGGGCTGCGGTGCTTAATTACGACACCCACATCAGCGGCCACAGCAGCGGCAGCCGCAGCCACGGCCTGCTGGCCGAAGCCCGCCTGACCACGCCGGCAGGCTACCTGAGCCACACCCAAAGTTGGCGGCAAAACGAAGGCGCTCACGGCAAAGAGCGCAGCCTCACCCGTCTCGACACCTATTGGGAAAGCGTGTGGCCGGAGCAAGGGCTGTCACTGCGCATCGGCGATGTAGCCACCAGCCAGCTGGGCGGCGGCAGTGCTTCGCGCATCGGCGGCTTCCGCCTTTCGCGCAGCTACTCGGTACAGCCGTGGCGGCGCACCGCTCCTCTGCAGGCCTATGTGGGCGCGGCCACCCTGCCCTCCACCGTTGATCTGTATTTAAACGGCGTCAAACAATCCAGCCAATCGGTGCCGGCCGGCCCGTATGAGCTGACCTTGCCGCCCGGCATCAGCGGCAGCGGCCAAGCCAGCGTAGTGGCCACCGACATTCTGGGCCGCACCGTGGTGGTGGATCTGCCGCTGTACAGCGGCAGCGGTCTGTTGGCCAAGGGCCTGCAGGAATGGTCGCTGGAAGCCGGTTATCTGCGGCAGGGCTACGGCACCGGCTCCTCCGCCTACCACAAAAAGCCGGTGGGCAGCGCCACCTGGCGGCGCGGCCTGAGCCACTTCCTCACCCTGCAACTGCATGCGGAAGGCGGCGGCGGTTACCACCAATACGGAGCGGCTGCCAGCACCGTGCTCGGCCGCTGGGGGCAGCTCGATGCCAGCCATGCCGAAAGCCGCTTCCAAGGCCGGCGAGGTCACAGCAGCAGCCTGTTTTTCAACACCCACCACCGCCGCTGGTCGCTGGGGGCAGGTTGGCGTCTGCACAACGACGGCTTCACCGGCATGGATGTGTTGTTACAGCCGCAAGCCTACCAACCGAAAAACATCCGCCACCGCAGCGCCTCGCTGTCGCTGTCGTGGAACAGCGGCAAACTGGGCAGCTTCGGCGCCTCCTACCTCTACAGCCGCAGCGGCGACGACACGCCCGAACGCGCCGCCACCGCCAGCTGGCAATACAATTTAACCCCGCGCGTGTACCTCTCGCTGGGCGCCAGCCGCACCCAGCAACATCAAGCCCGACACAGCGTATATGCGAGCCTGTCGGCCAGTCTCGACAGCCGCCATCATCTCTCGCTCAACAGCCACCGCCATAGCGACGGCAGTCAGCGCCACCGCGCCGCCCTCAGCCGCCACAGCAACGGCATCAACAACGCCTCGTGGCAGATCGGCTGGCAGACCGAACAATACGCCGGCCGCCGCCAACAGCGGGCAGACGGCCGCCTACACTACCACAGCCAATACGGCGACGGCTGGCTCAGCCTCGAGCACAGCCGCCGCGATACCCGCTGGGACGGCAGCTGGAACGGCGGCCTGGTCTGGGCTTCAGGTAGCCTGTTTGCCTCACGCCAAGTACACGGCAGCTTTGCCGTGGTGAATACCGGCGGCGTGGCCGGCGTGCCCGTGAGCCTGTTTAACAGCCCGGCCGGCACAACCAACCGCAACGGCCGCCTGCTGGTGCCGCACCTGCATCCCTTCCAGGAAAACCGCCTCAGCATCGACATCACCGCCCTGCCGCCCGATATGCAGGCCGAAGTCCATCAGGCGGTGGCCGTACCCTCGGCCGGCAGCGGCGTGGCGGTGGCGTTTCCGCTCAAACGCTACCAAGCCGCCTCTTGGAGCCTGCGTAATGGCAACGGCCAATGGCTGCCCCCCGGCAGCAACCTCATCAACACCGACGGCCAAGCCGTGGCCGTGGTGGGCTTCGACGGCCGCGTGTTCGTCGAATCTCTGCAAGAGGGCCGCAACGGCTTCACCGCCGTGCAGCCCGACGGCCAACACTGCCGCTTCAGCATCGACTACCGGCTACCTGAAAACCCCTGGCTGCCCGATTTGGGAGAAATTGTATGTTTGCCTTAAACAAAAAAGCCGCTGCTTATGTATCGGCTTGTTTGACCGCCCTGCTGTTGCCGCCGGCCGCATGGGGCGCAGAACAGTGCACAGCCACGCTTGACGGCGGCACGACCATCGATTTCGGCAACATCGATGTACTTGAACACTCGGCCAAACAAATCCCAGTCAATGTTACCGTCCGCTGCGAAACAGACAATCCCGCCACCCGGCATTTCCATGTCTGCCTGGCCATAGACGGCGGCAGGGTCGGCTCTGTCCAACCCCCTATCAACGAACGTTATATGTGCAACCTGAATAGTTGTGGCAACAACGAAAAACTGAGGTACAACTTCTACATAGATAACAACTATTCTACCCTTTTAGGTACCCCGTCACACCGCAACCCAACCACAGCTAGGGCAACACTCAACACTCGAATCAATATTCCCGGCGGAACAGGCCGCCGTGTCGGTACGGAAAGCATGGTGTTTTACGCCCGAATTGAAGCGGAAACAGCTGTACCCTCCCAAAAAACCGTCCAGCCCGGTCAATACCAAAGTACGTTTCTAAACGCCGCAACCGCTTTAATGTTTGAGCCTGCCGGCAATGATTGCGGCGCTCTCGGCACCGGTGACACCCGTATGCCTTTTACCTTGCAAGCCACCGTTACCAAACAATGCTATGTAGAAGCCGACGACCTCAATTTCGGCAGCGTTCCCGCCACCACAAAAAACCTCAGAGGGGAAACCCAGATGCGTTTGCAGTGTACCCTAGGTACGCCCTACACCATCGGCCTCACTTCCGATAACGCACAGCAGGAGGGATACAGCAGCATGCAGCCAAAGAGCGGCGGCAGCACCGGCGTGCCTTACAGTCTGCACCGCAGCAGTCCGCCGGATCACGACAACCGCTGGGGATTCGCACCTGGCTTGCGCGCCCATGGTCAGGGCACCGGCACCATACAAACCTACCCCGTCTTCGGCAAGGTTGAATCCGCCGACTATCGGCCGGGCGAGTATCAAGACACCGTGCGTATTGAAGTCACCTATTAAGATGCGCCGGCAAAAATCCAATCGGCCATTATGGCTTTTGGAGTGCGCAATCTCTATATGGGACACCGGCAAAGTAAACACTCAGCACAGCAATATGCTGCGAACGTGCGTTTTTCGGAAATCACAGCCTTGTTTTCCAAACGAAAGGCATCAAAAAGCAGGCGCAACGCCTGCTCTGCCGCCCTCTTTTCAGGTAGCCTGCTCAACGACATTCTTCCAACACCGACTCTCCGCCGCTTCCGCTGCCGTCCGTCCATTGCCAGCTTTCGTACAAACGCAGGTGGCCGTCTGCCTGCCGCTCAATGCGGCTGCGGCAGCGGCCGCTGCGGATTTGCCAGGCGCGGTTCAGGTGCTGGTAGGTGAATTCGAAGGTGTCGGCCGTGCTCATGCGCCCGATGAGAAAGCCTTTGCGGATCTCACCGCCGGCATATTCGGCCCACACCATTTCGCCTTGTTGGCGGTAATGGAAACGTGTTTCGCCGCCCACTTCGCCGTTATCGGCGTTGCAGACGGTGCGGAAAATTTTTCCGTCCAGGTCGGCCGCTTCCGCCGTCACGGCCCTGCTTGTGTCCTCATCGCGGAACGCCAGCAATAAATCGCGGAACACATTCGGGTCTTTGATAAAGGTCATCTCTCCACCCTGCGGGAAATGGTAGTCCAGCAGGCGCGATACCCAAAAACGGACGCAGCCGGCACGGTGGGCCAGCGGCAGATAAGCCGCTTCCGCCTCGCTCAAAGGACGCACGCTTTGGTAGCCGTCCAGAAACGCTTGCCGCAATTTGGGCGACAGGCGGTTGTCGGCCAGCCGCGCCCAGTCGTTGACGGCGATGGCGATGTCGTACACAAAGCTGCCGCAGCAGGCGTAATAGAAATCGATGAATCCGGCTACCTGGTGGCCGTTGAGCAGTACATTGTCTTTAAACAGATCGGCGTGGATGATGCCGTGCGGCAGATGCCCGTCGGGGTGGGCGGCCAAAAACGCGATTTCGTCTTGCAGCAAGGCCGCATCTTCGGCATCCAAACACGGCAGCAGGCGGGCACTTTCGCGCTGCCACCAAGCGGCGTGCCGCGGGTTGTCCATGTGCTGCGGAAACGACTGGCCGGCCAAATGCATCTGTGCCAGCATGGCGCCGGTGTGGAAACATTGTGCGGCATCCGGCACCGCGGTGTCGCGGCCGTTGAGACAGCTCACCAAACAGGCCGGCTTGCCGGCCAGGGTGCCGTCGAAACGGCCGTCCCGCCGCGCCACCGGCGCAGGACAGGCCACGCCGTGCCGGCTCAGATGCTGTTTCAGCTCCAGAAAAAACGGCAGCTCTTCCTGCGTGAGCGCCTCGAAAATGGTGAGCACGAAACGGCCGCGTTCTGTGGTGAGGAAGTAGTTGCTGTTGGTCACGCCTTGCGCGATGCCCTGCAGCGACACCAGGCCGCCGAGGTCGTAGTCTTCAAGGAAAATGCGCAATTCAGAGTCGGAAACGCTGGTGTAAACAGACATGAGAGGCGGCCGTTTCGGGGTCGGAAAAGAAGCCGCGATTTTAACAAAAGGAAGAAAAGGCAGGCTACCTGAAACTGCCTGCGCGATTACAAATTTTTGCGGTTGGGATAACCTATCCTGACCCTTTCCTATATCGGCGCTAATTTTCCCCGCCTAGAATACCCCCATCGCCAAACAGCGCCTGCTGTTTGCCTTATTCTTTTCCCATTATGGAGGTTTCACCATGTTGCACACCCGTAAAAATATCGCCTGGGGCTTGGCCGCCGCACTGATGGCCGCATCCGTTCCCGCTTTTGCCGACAACGACGAGCTGCACTACCAGCAAAACCGCAGCCAATACATCAGCTACGAGCAGGCCGCCAAAATCGCGGCCGATAAGGTCGGTGGCCAGGCCGGCAAAGTGGATTTCGAATACAGCCGTACCCAAGGCGCCTACTTCGAAGTGGACGTGATGGGCCGCGACGGCGAATACGATGTCATCATCGATGCCAAAACCGGCCGCGTGCTTTCCAGCCAGCGCGATTATTAACAGTATCGTGAAGCAATCGGGCTACCTGAAACAGCTTTCAGGTAGCCCGATTTTTGATACGGAGCAGTTTTAGGCACGTTTGCGGAATTCGCCGGTGCGGGTATCGATTTCCACTTTGTCGCCGTTTTCGATGTAAGACATCACTTGGATTTCGGTGCCGCCAACCAAACGGGCAGTTTTCATGACCTTACCGGAAGTGTCGCCTTTCACCGCGGGCTCGGTGTATTCCACTTCGCGCACGATGATGGTGGGCAGCTCCACGGAAATCGGGTTGCCTTCGTAGAAGGTAACCTCGCACACGTCTTCCATGCCGTCCACGATGAATTTCAGGTTGTCGCCGATGTTTTCGGCTTCGATTTCGTATTGGTTGAACTCTTCGTCCATAAACACATACATGGGATCGGCAAAATAGCTGTAGGTGCAGTTTTTGCGGGCTAACACCACCACGTCGAATTTGTCGTCGGCTTTAACGATGGTTTCGGAAGCGGCGCCGGTGAGCAGGTTTTTCAGCTTCATGCTCACTTTGGCCGAAGAACGGCCGCCTTTGATGTATTCGGTTTTTTGCACCACCATCGGATCGTTGCCCACCATAAACACATTGCCGGCGCGCAGTTCTTGTGCGGTTTTCATATTCGGTATCTCTTTCAAATAAACGGGTAAAAATCAAAACGCGACATTTTAGCGCAGTTCGGCGGCTTTGAAAACCGCCGGCCGGCGCCCTGCGCGGAACACAAAACCGCCCGCAAAAATGCGGGCGGCTCGGCTTCTACGGTTTCAAACCGCTTAGCGGCGCGGACGGCAGCTCTTGTAGATGATTTCTTGGCCGGGCGAAGTCACCATCACGGAACGGCTGCGGTAGTTGCGGCGGTCTAAGTATTCGGTGCTCAGTTTGAAGTTGTTTTCGTCGCCAAACGTGGTTTCCACGTTGTCGGACACATTCAGGTTCACCGGCATGTAGCGGCGTTTGCCGTGCATATAGGCAGAGGCATAAACCGGCAGGTCTTGGCGGTTGAAGCCGTAGGTAACGGTCAGGCGTTTGCCGCCTTGGCAGGTGTAGCGCACAGACGCGGTGCGTACCGCGTCTTCGTGTTTCACATCTGGCGTTTGGGCCTGGGCGCTGCCGGCTACCAAAGCAGCGGCGGCAACAAAAGCGGCATAAACGGCTTTTTTCATGACATTCTTCCTTATGTGGTGTTAGGAGCAATAAACAGATTGCTTCCCATCCCGGTACTTTCGGAGTGGGAGAACCCTATCCGAAAGCCGCCGGCCTTCAGACAGACGGGCGCATTATATAGAAAATGCACCGCCATCCCAGCGCTCCTGCAAACATTTGACATTTTTTACCGGCTGAGACCTTTGCAAAACCTCCAGATGTGGATGCAGTTCAAGGCGTAGCAGCGCAGGGAACGCAGACATATCATATAGATAGGCAAGTGAGCGAGCAGCGCACAACGCAGAAATGCGCCGCAGATGGGGGTTTTGCAAAGGTCTCCGGCTTTAAAACATGCCGCAGCCAAATGCCTCAAGCCATACACAACTTCATCCAATGCCGCAGGCCTTAACACGGCAAATGCCTACGCCCCGCCGTCTGCTTGCGCCAAAGCCAGCATTTCCTCCGCGTGACGGCGGGTAGTGACGGTAATAGTTTCGCCGCCGAGCATACGGGCAATTTCCTCCACCCGCCCGCTACCGTCCAGCCGCCGGATTTCGCTGGCGGTCTGGCCGTTTTCCATGTGTTTGACCACCTGCCAATGCTGTTCGCCGCAGGCGGCCACTTGCGGCAAATGGGTAACCGCCAAAACTTGATGTTTGACCCCCAAGCGCCGCAAGGCCCGGCCGACGGTTTCGGCCACGCCCCCACCGATGCCGGTATCCACCTCGTCGAAAATCAAAGTCGGCACTTGGGTATATTGGCTGGTCACCACCTGCAGCGACAGGCTGATGCGCGCCAATTCCCCGCCCGAAGCCACCTTGCTCAGCGGGCGCAAGGGGCTGCCCTGGTTGGCCGCCACTTGGTATTGCACCTGCTCCAAACCGTATGCGGAAGGCTGGGCGGGCAACAAAGCAATCTGGAACTGCGCGCCCTTCATCGACAAATGCTGCATATGGGCGGTGGTTTCGGCGGCCAAACCGGCGGCGGCGGCGGCTCTGGCGGCCGACAGCCGGCCGGCCGCTTCCCGATAAACCGCTTCGGCGGCCTCCGCCTGTTGCTGCAAGGCGCCCAAATCCGCCGCTGCCGCCAACTCGGCCAATGCCTGCGCCCAGGCGGCCAATTTGGCCGGCAGGGCCTCCGGTTCGATGCGGTATTTACGCGCCATGCCCATCAGCTCGCCCATTCGGGCCTCTTGGGCGGCCAACTCTGCGGGGTTGATTTCCACATGGGCGCAAACCGCACGCATATTGGCGGCCACTTCGCCCAATTGGGCCTCTATCTCTCCCAACATCTCCAAACTATCGGCAAAACGGGGCTCGATGCCGCTCAGGTCGGCAAGTTGTTTCTGGCAACGGGACAACAGGCTGTTCAAACCGCCCTCCCCATCCACGTATTCGCGCACACTCTCCGCCGCCTGCAACAAATCGGCCGCATGGGCCAGGCTGTCATGGCTGGCGGAAAGCGACGCCCACTCGCCTTCCGCCGGGGCCAGCTTCTCCAATTCGCCGTGTTGCCAAGCCAAACGCTCACGCTCGGTTTCCAATTGCTCGGCCTGCTCCGCCGCTTGGCGGCAGGCTTCTTGTGCCGCCTGCCAAGCTCGGTAGGCGGTTTTGACCTGCGCCGCCAAATCCAGGCTACCTGAAAAGGCATCCAACAGATCGCGCTGCGCGGCTTCGGTGTTGAGCGAATGGTGGGCGTTTTGACCGTGGATGTCGATCAGGCGGCTGCCGATTTGCTTGAGCTGCGCCAAGGTGGCGGCCTGATTGTTGATAAAACTTCGGCTTTTGCCCTTGGCATCGATGATGCGGCGCAGAGAGAGCTCCTCCGCCCCTTCTGCCAACAGGCCTTGCTCCTGCAGCTCCGCCCGCACCGCAGGCAGCTCGGAAAGGTCGAACAGAGCAGACAATTGCGCTTCTTTCGCACCATGCCGAACCTGTGAAAAATCCGCCTTATCGCCCAACAGCAGGCCGATGGCATCCAAGGTAATCGATTTACCGGCACCGGTTTCGCCGGTCAATACCGTAAAGCCGGTGTCGAAATCCAAATGCAGTTCGTCAACAATCACGAAATCGCGCAGGGAAAGATTGAGCAGCATGGTCGTGCAAAGAAGCAGTTCAGACAAAGCGGCGATTATAGCGCAAAGCGGCGCCACAACACGGCCGGCTGCTGCGTTTCAACAAGCGGCACCAATAAAAAGGCTACCTGAAAACAGCGAACTGCTTTCAGGTAGCCTCATGGCGGCGGCATCACATTTCGATGATGACTTTCATTGCCTTGGTGTCTGCCGCATGTTTGAAGACATCATAGGCTTTTTCCATGTCACTGAACGGGAAGTGGTGGGTGGCCAGTTTGTCCATCGGCAGCTTGCTGGCTTCGCAAGACTTCAACAGCATACCGGTGGTATTGGCGTTGACCAAGCCGGTGGTGACGGTAATGTTTTTAATCCACAAGCGCTCGATTTCAAAGCTGACCGGTTTGCCGTGCACGCCGACATTGGCCAGATGGCCGCCTTCTTTCACCACCTTCTGACACACATCCCAAGTGGCGGGCAAGCCCACCGCTTCCATGGCACAATCCACGCCCCGGCCTTCGGTGATCTCCATGATCTTGGCCACGGCATCCTCTTTGGCCGGGTTCACGGTATGGGTGGCACCCATTTCTTTGGCCATTTGCAGGCGGTTCTCATCCATGTCCACCATAATCATCGTGGCCGGAGAATAAAATTGGGCGGTCAGCAGGCAACCCATGCCCACCGGGCCGGCGCCGACAATGGCAATCACATCGCCGGGTTTGACTTGGCCGTACTGCACGCCGATTTCATGGCCGGTGGGCAAAGCGTCAGACAGAAACACCGCCACATCGGTATTCAGGCTGTCGGGCAAGTGGTAAAGCGAATTATCGGCAAAAGGCGTGCGCACATATTCGGCCTGGGTGCCGTCGATCATATAACCCATGATCCAACCGCCGTCTTTGCGGCAATGGGCATACAGCTGTTTCTGGCAGTTTTCGCAGGAGCCGCAACGGCTGACACAGGAAATAATGACTTTATCCCCTTTTTTGAAGTTTTTGACGGCGGGGCCGACCTCTTCCACAACGCCGATGCCCTCATGTCCCAAAATCCGGCCCTTCCATTCGCCGGTTTTCTCGCGGGCCACCGCCTCGATTTCCGGGTTTTTGCCTTTCCAAATGCCCAGATCGGTGCCGCAGATGGTGGTTTTGGTCACACGGATCACCGCGTCGGTAGGCTCGATGATGGTGGGAACGGGGCGCTCTTCGAAACGGATATCGTTTTCGCCGTAATACGTCATCGCTTTCATGGTCTTGCTCATGGGGCTTCTCCTAAAGTGGGAATATGGGTGGCTGGACAGGCGGCAGATTGACCGTGTCCGCGACGAATTATAAATCCGACTTGATCCAAACGGGGCGATTCATGAAAATTTATTGATTGAATACATTATGTTATGCAATAACATCAAGTGAAATCCGTTGAACAACCCTGGTTCGGCTCACGTCCCACCCAAGCGGACGCCTCAGCATTGGTTTAGACAGCCGGAAACCAGCAGCCAGCCCGTCCTGTTTACTGTTGGCACACACAAGCAAGCTTGCCGGCCTTCCTATTCCCGATTGCGCCCGTGCCAGAAATAGCGCAACACAAAAGCCGGAAAAGCGAAAATCAAATACAGGCACAGCACCACCACATAGAAAGCCCATCCTTGGTCGTGCACGACACCGCTTTGTGCCTCCAAGGCATACGCCAATGCCCCCACAAACAGAAAACCCGCCGCCAGTTCCAGCAAATGGTGGGGAAACCGTTTCTTCGGCAGTTTTTTCACGCCGAACCAGCGATTGCCGACAAAGGGCAGATTGGCACACACCAGCGCCACCGCCAACAAAACATACATGGGTGCTGTCATCACAGGCACTCCTTTAGCAAACTTATCAAACTATAAAGCAGCATGGGGCAAAAAACCAGGGGCCGCACAACAGCCTGTTCCCATAGTTCCTCCCCCCTCAACCGGCCACCGCCATAAACAATTCAGGCTACCTGAAGGTTTCAGGTAGCCTGTGTCAGAGATTTAGAATGTTTTCTCAATCGCGTACAGACACCAATCCATGACCGATTTGGGCAACACTCCCCATACCAGCAACAGCAGCGCCCCTGCCGACAAAACCGCTTTGCCGGCGGCAGTCATCATAAACGGCGCACGCTCTTCCGTGCCGTCCACATACATCACCTTCACCACGCGCAGATAGTAGAAAGCGCCGATCAGCGACATCACCACCGCAAACACGGACAGCCACACATAGCCCTTGGCCACCAAAGCGCTGATCACGGCGAACTTGGCATAGAAGCCCATCAGCGGCGGGATGCCGGCCATGCTGAACATCACCAGCAGCATCAAGAAGGCATACCAAGCATTACGCTGGTTCAAGCCGGCCAGATCGCTGATTTCGTTACAGTCTTGGCCGTCTTTCGACAGCAGCATCAACACACCGAAGCCCACCATGCCCATCAGCGCGTAAGCCAAAGCGTAATACAGAGCGGCGGCAAAACCTTGGGTGCCGCCCATAAAGGCGAGCAGGATAAAACCCATGTGCGACACAGTCGAGTAAGCCAGCATGCGCTTGATGCTGGTCTGCATGATGGCAGCCAGATTGCCCACCAAGAGCGATGCGACGGCCAACAGGTTCAACATCATCATCCAATCTTCGCTGCTGCTGCCCAAGCCGTTGACCAAAATGCGGAAGGCAAACACCGTGGCCGCAATTTTCGGGGCCGTGCCCACCAGCGCGGTCACCGCGGTGCTGGCACCTTCATACACATCGGGCACCCACATATGGAAAGGTACGGCACCCAGCTTGAAAGCAATGGCCACCACCACAAACACCAACCCCAGCTTCAACAACCACGGGCTGGCGGCTTGGCCGTCGACCATCAGCAGATTGTGCGAAACAGACAACACATCCGGCAACGACAAGGTGCCGGTGGCGCCGTAAATCATGGAAATACCGTACAGCAGCAGACCGGAAGCCAAAGCGCCCAGTACGAAATACTTGAGCGCCGCCTCGCTGGCAAAGGCATCCTCACGGCGCAGGGCAATCAGGGCATACAGCGACAGCGACAGGATCTCCAAGCCGATATACAAGGTCAGGAAATGGGTGGCACTGGCCATCACACACATGCCGAGCAAGGCAAACAGGCTCAAAGTGTAAAATTCGCCTTTATAGATTTGCCGGCCTTTCAGGTAGCCTTGCGACATCACAAACAACATGAAAACCGCAGCATACATGGCCAATTTGGCCACCAGCGACAAGCCGTCGAGCACAAACATGCCATTGAAAGCCAAAGCCGCTTCACCCGGCCAAACGGCTACCTGAACCACAGCGGTTACCGCCACGGCCAACATGGCCAATAGGGCGGTGACGCCGCGCTTGGCATCCGACAGCCACAAATCCACCAGCAATACCACGCACAATGCCGTCAACAAGACGATTTCAGGCATGGCGATGTTTAAATTCAAATCAGTCCAGTTCATTCACACACCTCAAATCTTGCTTTGGGCCACTTGGGCGATCAAATCGTTGGCCGCCTGATGCACCACCTCGATAAAGGGCTGGGGCCACAGGCCCATGCCGAGTACGGCCACCGCCAAAATCGCCAGAATGGCAAATTCACGGCAGTTAATGTCTTTCATTTCCCTCACTTCGGGATTGGTGATGTCGCCGAAAATGGTGCGTTTGTACATCCACAAAGTATAGGCTGCGCCGTAAATCAGGGTCAGCGCCGCCAAAGCGCCCACCCAGAAATTCACCTGCACCGCGCCCATGATCACCATAAACTCGCCCACAAAGCCGGAAGTGGCGGGCAAGCCAGCATTGGCCATGCCGAACAACATCATGAAAGCGGCAAATTTCGGCATCACGTTCACCACGCCGCCGTAATCGGCAATATTGCGGGTATGCAGGCGGTCATACATCACGCCGATGCACATAAACATAGCGGCCGACACAAAACCGTGGGAGATCATTTGCACAATCGCACCTTCCAAGCCCCAGCGGTTCAGTTCGCCCAAAGGGCTACCTGAAAAGATGCCGCTGAACATAAAGATGCCCAAGGTCACAAAACCCATATGGCTGATGGAAGAATAGGCCACCAATTTTTTCATGTCGGTCTGCACCAAGGCCACCATGCCGATATAAATCACGGCAATCAGCGACAACACCACCACTACCGGCGCAAAGAAACGCGCGGCATCCGGCAGAATCGGCAGGATAAAACGCAAAAAGCCGTAAGCGCCCACTTTGAGGGTAATCGCCGCCAACACCATGGAGCCGCCGGTCGGCGCTTCCACGTGGGCATCGGGCAACCAAGTGTGCACCGGCCACATCGGCACTTTCACCGCAAAAGAAAGGAAAAAGGCCACAAACAACCATTGCTGCACCGGCAAGTCAATTTTGGCGATGCGCTGCAAATCGGTAATCGCAAAGCTGCCGTCAGCCTGTGTAGACAGATAAATCAAAGCCACCAGCATCAACAGGGAGCCGAGCAAGGTGTAGAGGAACAGCTTAATGGAAGCGTACACACGGCGCGGGCCGCCCCACACGCCGATGATCAGATACAGCGGAATCAGCATGCCTTCGAAAAACACATAAAACAGAATGGCATCCTGGGCGGAAAAAGCGCCATTGATCAAACCTGACATCATCAGGAAGGCACCCATATACTGCGCCACCCGTTTCTGAATCACCTGCCATCCGGCCAACACCACCATCAGGGTAATAAAAGCATTCAGAATCACGAACAACACAGAAATACCGTCTACGCCCAAAGCATAGTGGATGTTCAATGAGGGGATCCAAGCCAGTTTTTCGACAAACTGATAGCCGCCGTGTAAACGGTCAAAGCCGGTAAACAGCGGAATGGTAACCAGAAAGCCGGCCAACGAACCGATAAAGGCCAAGATGCGAGCCAGGCCGGCTCGCTGATCGCCGCCGGTAGCCAAGACCAGCACGCCGGCTGCTATCGGCACCCAAATGGCCAGACTGAGTAAGTGATCGTACATATTCATAACCTGATAATTGAAATTGAATCCCTACCGTTACTTCATCAGCAAGTCTTTAAAGAAGATGGCAATCAGCACCAACAACCCAAACACCATCACCGTAGCGTAGGTATAAATAAAGCCGGTTTGCATTTTGCGAACCCGTGCGGAAACCGCACCCACCAGCTTGGCTGAATTATTGACAATACCATTATCGATAATGGCTGTGTCACCAACCTTCCAAAAGAAGTTGCCCAATGCGCGGCTGCCTTTGGCAAATACGTTGTAGTAAATCGTATCTAAATAGTATTTATTATCCAAAAGTTTATAGATCGGGCTGAATGCCGAAGCAATCTTGGCCGGCAAATGGGGCGCTTGCACATACAGAAACCATGCTGCTACAACACCGCCGATTGCCAAATATAAAACCGGTGTCTGCAAACTGTGTGAAACCATAGCTAATGGGCCGTGGAATGCTTCTTTCATTTGCGCCATAACCGGATGCGCTTCATGGTTGACATAAATCACATCTTTGAAGAAATCGCCGTATAGCATAGGTTCGATGGCAATATAACCGATGATTACCGACGGAATCGCCAACAAAATCAGCGGCAAAGTAACCACCCAAGGGCTTTCGTGCGGATTGTCGTTTTTACCCAAGCCGTGATGGTGACCGTCATCGTGGCCGTCTGAATGGTGTTCATGATGGATTTCACGCCACTTTTCTTTACCGTGGAAAACCATAAAGTATTGGCGGAATGCATAAAAAGCTGTAACGAATACGCTGGCGAGCACGGCAAAGTAAGCAAAGCCGCTACCGGGCAGATCGCTAAAATGCACGGCTTCAATAATCGAATCTTTCGAATAGAAACCTGAAAACAGCGGCGTGCCGATAAGAGACAAGTTACCAATCAACATAGTGATCCAGGTAATCGGCATGTATTTTTTCAGATTGCCCATATGGCGCATATCTTGGTCGTGATGCATACCGATAATGGCACTACCCGCTGCCAAGAACAGCAATGCTTTGAAGAAAGCATGGGTCATCACATGGAACATGGCGATTGAGTAGGCAGACACGCCCAAGGCCACAGTCATATAACCTAATTGAGACAAGGTAGAATAAGCCACCACGCGTTTAATATCGTTTTGGATCGTACCGAGAAAGCCCATAAAGAGCGCAGTAATCGCACCGATTACCATAATCACCGAAAGTGCCGTAGTAGACAATTCATAAATCGGCGACATGCGCGATACCATAAACAAACCGGCCGTTACCATAGTTGCCGCATGAATCAATGCAGAAATAGGTGTCGGACCTTCCATCGAATCGGGCAGCCAAACATGCAGCGGGAACTGGGCAGATTTACCCATCGCACCCACAAATAAAAGCAGGCAGGTTACGGTAATTAAATCCCAACCGAAAATCTGCATGCCTACTACATTTGGCAAATAAGCAAACACATCGGCATAACGCAAGCTGCCGCCGAAATAAGCCAATACCAAACCGATACCTAAGATGAAACCGAAGTCACCTACGCGGTTAACCAGAAAAGCCTTCAAGTTTGCAAAAATCGCGCTTTCACGTTTGAAATAAAAACCGATGAGCAGATAAGAAACCAAACCTACGGCTTCCCAACCGAAAAACAACTGAATGAAGTTATTGCTCATCACCAGCATCAACATGCTGAATGTAAACAACGAGATATAACTAAAGAAGCGTTGGTAGCCTACTTTCTCGTCGTGCATATAACCGATGGTATAGATATGCACCATTAATGAAACGCTGGTTACCACCACCATCATCATGGCTGTTAAAGTGTCTACTAAAAATCCGACAGAAAAATCTATCCCGCCCATGGTTAACCATGTGTATACATTTTCATCGAATTTGGTGCGCGAGCCGTTAATAAAGCCCCACAACACATAAGCCGATAATACGGCGGAAACGGCTACGCCTAAAATGGTTACCGTGTGCGCACCGGCACGGCCGATTTTATTGCCGAACAAACCGGCCAGCAGAGAACCTGCCAGCGGAATCAGAGCAATCGCCAGATATAAGCTCATATCGTTCATTTTTCTTATTTCTCCCGATTAACCCTTCAAACTGTTCAAATCCGCTACATTAATCGTGTTGCGGTTACGGAATACCAATACCATAATCGCCAAACCGATGGCAGACTCGGCTGCCGCAACAGTTAGCACGAAAAACACGAAAATCTGCCCCGCGGTATCGCCAAGGTATTGTGAAAATGCGATAAAGTTAAAATTCACTGCCAACAGCATCAACTCGATCGACATCAACAATACCAACACGTTTTTGCGGTTCATAAAGATACCCATCGCACTGATGCCGAACAGCAAGGCGGCGAGCACCAAATAATGCGTAATCGTAATCATGCTTTGCCCTCCTCTGCCGGGCCGTCTGAATCTGTTTCAGGCTGTACGGGCTTATGCACCACAGCTTCCATTTTCACCATACGCATACGGCCTTCTTTGGCATTCACTTTCACTTGATCGGCAGGATTAATATATTTTGGGTTAACCGTTTTGCGGTGTACCAATGCAATCGCTGCCACCATGCCCAACACCAACAGCACCGCAGCCAATTCGAACGGCAGCAAATAAGTGGTGTAAATTTGGCTGCCCAAATCGCGCACGTTGCTGTAATCGGCGGGAATATCTTTCATGGGGCCGAATGCGGCCAAATTGGTATCAGGTGCAACCAAAATCAAAATAAGCGCTACTGCCATCAACACGCCTACGGTAAATGCCACGGGGGCATTGCGCCAAAAGCCCGCGCGCATTTCTTCGATGTCGATGTTCAACATCATCACCACAAACAGGAACAGCACCATTACTGCACCCACATATACCACTACCAAGGTAATGCCCAAAAATTCGGCCTGCATCAGCATCCACATCATGGCCGACATACAGAAGGTCAGCACCAGATAAAGCGATGCGTGCACGGGGTTTTTGGCGGTAACGGTTTTCACCGCGCCGAACAGTATCACGGCGGCCAGCACATAAAACATGATTAGGGAGAAGGTCATAAAACGTACTCTTTCTCGGTTGGTTTTTTAAATCTTTCTTGGCGGTTCGGGCTACCTGAAAAGGTTTTCAGACGGCCTGTTTCTTATCTCAACGCAATGTTTTCAAAAACGGATTAAACGCAATTTCCCACAAAAAACCATCGGGATCTGCGATATAACCGCTGTAACCGCCCCAAAACACTTTTTGGGGCTTTTTCACTTCCTGCGCACCTGCGGCAATCAGACGTTCAAACAGTGCATCTACTTCATTTTGACTACCGACATTGTGCGCCAAAGAAAAACGGGGGAAGCCGCTGCTTTCAGACGGCACTTGTGCATCTGCGGCCAACGCATTTTTATCGAACAGGGCAAACAACAAACCGCGCCCCGCCTCAAAGAATGCAATGTTTTCATTGCCGTCTTCCGTTTCGCACCAACCAAACACCTTGCCGTAAAAACGACGCGATACTGCCAAATCGTCTACGCCCAAAGTAATAAAGTTGATGTGCTGTTCCATTTCCCGCCCTCTTCTTTTGTTACGGATATTCAAACAGCTTAGGCCGTCTGAAACCGTACACCGCATTTTTGCTTAACGGTAAGGCGCGTCGGCCGCTTTGCGTTTGGCGATTTCGGCCTCGTATTTGTCGCCAATCGCCAGCAGCATGGGTTTGGTGTAGTGCAAATCGCCGCGCTTCTCACCGTGGTATTCGAGAATATGGGTTTCCACAATGGCATCGGTCGGGCAGGCTTCTTCGCAAAAGCCGCAAAAAATGCACTTGGTCAAATCGATATCGTAACGGGTGGTACGGCGGCTGCCGTCTTCGCGTTGTTCACTTTCGATATTAATCGCCATTGCCGGGCAAACCGCTTCACACAGTTTGCAGGCAATGCAGCGTTCTTCCCCGTTCGGATAGCGACGCTGGGCATGCAAGCCGCGAAAACGCACCGACTGCGGCGTTTTTTCTTCGGGGAACATAATCGTTTCTTTTCGGGCGAAAAAGTTCTTGAGCGTAACGCCCATGCCTTTTACCAATTCGCCGAGCAGGAAGGTTTTTACTAAATTAGCCATAATTCACTCTCTCCCTTATTTCCACAAACTCAAGGGCGAAATCATCCACAAGCCGAGCAATACGATGCACACAAAAGTTACCGGAATCAGCACTTTCCAGCCCAAACGCATAATTTGGTCGTAACGGTAGCGCGGGAAAGTGGCACGAATCCACAAATAGCCGTAAAGGATAAAGGCCATTTTCAAGAACATCCAAAATGCGCTCGGCGTACCGATAAGGCCCCAGCTTTGCGGGAACGGAGACAGCCAACCGCCCAAGAACATGATGGCGGTAAGCGCACCGATCAGAATCATGAAAATATATTCGGCAAGGAAGAACAGGGCAAATGCAAAGCCCGAATACTCCACATGGAAACCGGCCACGATTTCCGACTCGCCTTCGGCAACGTCGAACGGTGCACGGTTGGTTTCGGCTACGGCGGAGATCAGATACACGATGAATACGGGGAACAAAGCAAACCAGTTCCAAGAGAAAATCGAACCGCCGGCAATGCCTTGGGCTTGGCTGGCAACAATTTCTTTGAAATTCATGCTGCCCGAAACCATTACCACGCATACCAATGCCGCACCCATGGCAATTTCGTAAGAAATGGTTTGGGCTGAAGAACGCATGGCACCTAAGAACGAATATTTGGAGTTGGAAGCCCAACCCGCAATGATCACACCATACACCGATAAAGAGGTAATCATCAGAATATACAGCAAACCCGCATCCACATTGGTCAGCAGCCATTCATCAGAAAACGGAATCACCGCCCAAGCTGCAAACGCAGGCATCAGCGACATCATCGGGCCGATATAAAACAATGCCTTATTCGACAGTTTGGGGCGGGTAACTTCTTTAAACAGCAACTTCAACACGTCGGCAAACGGCTGAATCAAACCAAACGGGCCGGTTACGTTCGGGCCGACGCGCAGCTGCATATAGCCGATTACCTTACGCTCGAAGTAGGTAAGATACGCCACCGTCAAAATCAACGGGATCAAGATAATCACGATTTTCAGCACAATCGAAACGATTAAGCCGATCTCATTACCCAACAAGGCTTGGAACCATTCCTGCATGATTAACCCCGCGTCAGTTCGATAGTGTTCATCAACGCACCCGACGCAGCATTTTCAGTATGCAGCGGCAGATACACAACATTTTCAGGCAAGCCCGCATCGGCGCTTACACGCACACCAACCGTTGCGCCGCCCTGCCCTGCCTGCACGGCCTCGCCGTCTTGCAAGCCCAAAGCAGCCAAGGTGTTCGGATGAATACGGGCGGCAGGCACTTGTGCATGTGAAGTCGCTTGCAACGGAGCGGAGCGGCGCACAATCGCATCGGTATGGTAGATGCCCACACCGCCTACGCGCACCAAACCGGAGGCCGTCTGAACGGCTTCGCCTTGCCAAGTAGTGCGGTTGTTGAGTTTTTCAGGCAGGCTTTCTTTGTTTACCGCTTCTCTCAACACCTGCTCGCTGCTGTCGTATTCGAAGCCTTCCAGCTCGAACACATTGCCCAGCACACGCAAAACTTTCCACAACGGACGCGAATCGGCAAAGCCTTTTACCACACCGTGGAACGATTGCAGACGGCCTTCCATGCTGATGAAGCTGCCCGATGTTTCGGTAAACGGCGCAATCGGCAACATCACATCGCACACTTCGCGCAAGGTTTCGCTTTCAAACGGCGTAAATGCCATCACGCTTTGGGCTTGCTTCAATGCAGCGACCGCTTTACCGCCGTTTGCCACATCGATTTCAGGCTCTACATTCAACAGCAACACGGCTTTTTTCGGTTGCGCCAACATTTCTTGAATGCTGTTGCCGCGGTTCACGCCCAACACATCCGCACCCACGCTGTTGGCGGCTTGCGGCAGAACACCCAAAACCGCACCGGTGGCATCGGCCAATTCCTGAGCGGCAGCATAAACCGCAGAATAATCAGGGTGGTTTTGCACTTCGGCACCCAACACGATTGCCGCTTTTTCGGCATTTTTCAGGCTACCTGAAACGGCGTTTTCAAGGTCTTGCGCCATATTTTTCAGACGGCCTGCCCATTCGTTCGGGTGCACGGCTTCTTGCGCCAACAAAGGCATGTGCAATTCTTCTTTGCTGCTCGCGATGATGCTCAAAGCCATATAAGACTTGGCGGCACGGCGCAAACGGGCAGTCAGCAGCGGTTGTTCTTTGCGCAGATTCGCGCCTACAACCAGCACGGCATCGGCATTGCCCAAACTTTCAATGTTTTGACCCAGCCATTGCGCACCTTTCAAGCTGCCCGCAAGGCGGCTGTCTTGCTGCATCAGGCGTGTGTCGAAATGCTTGATATTGAGGCCGTCTGAAAGTTTTTTGGCCAGATACAGTTCTTCAACGGTATTCATCGGGTTGGCCCAAATACCTACCGCATCTTGGCCGTCTTCTTTTTGAATGCAATCTAAGGTTTTACGCACATATTCGAGCGCGGTTTGCCAATCCACTTCATGCCATTGGCCGCCGTTTTTGATTTTCGGGGTTTTCAGACGGCTTTCGTGATACAGGCCTTCGTAGGCGAAGCGGTCGCGGTCGGAAATCCAGCATTCGTTCACAGCTTCGTTTTCCAACGGCAACACGCGGCGTACGGTGTGGTCTTTGGTTTGCACAATTAAATTGCTGCCCAAAGCATCATGCGCGGAAATGGTTTTACGGCGGCTCAATTCCCAAGAGCGGGCATCGTAGCGGAACGGTTTGCTGGTTAAGGCACCCACCGGACACAAATCAATCACGTTGCCGGACAATTCGGTTTCCACCGCTTTGCCGATAAACGGCATGATTTCGGAAAACTCACCGCGATTAGCCATAGCGATTTCCTGCAAACCGGCAATCTCTTCGGTAAAGCGCACACAGCGGGTGCAGTGGATACAGCGGCTCATTTCTTCCGCCGACACCAACGGCCCCATATCTTTGGGCACAACCGAGCGTTTTTCTTCTTGATAACGGCTCGACGATTTACCGTAACCCACGGCCAAATCCTGCAACTGACACTCACCGCCCTGGTCGCAAATCGGGCAATCCAGCGGGTGGTTGATGAGCAGAAATTCCATCACGCCTTCCTGAGCCTGCTTGGCCTTGGCGGAATGGGTATGCACCACCATGCCGTCTGTTACCGGCGTGGCACAGGCAGGAAGGGGTTTGGGGGCTTTTTCCACCTCCACCAAGCACATGCGGCAGTTGGCGGCAATGGATAATTTTTTGTGGTAGCAGAAATGCGGGATATAAGTGCCCAGCTCGTGCGCCGCTTCCATTACGGTCGCACCCTGCTTGACTGCAATCTGTTTACCGTCGATTTCAATTTGTAACATGGTTAATGTTCCTAGTTACGGTTTTTTAAAAACTTCATGAGGCCGTCTGAAATATTCAGGGCTTCGGTGGTCTGCTCCCTCTCCCGCTTGCGGGGGAGGGTTGGGGTGGGGGGTGTTTACATTGCGGTTTGCCTTACTACTTTCTGCCTTACGTTTCCTTAACAGAGCATGCTCCGTAATTCTGTTACAGAAACGCTAACATACCACCCTTCCCCTAACCCCTTCCCGCCGGCGGGAAGGGGAATATGCTGCCGGTTATTTTATTGTTTACCTTGTTTTCAAACCGCTTTTTATCATGCTTTCATTTTCAAACGGCCTTTATTATATGCTTGCTATGCTAATAAAAACTATTTTTCCCAACCACCGCACATTCCAACAATTTTATCCAGCACTGCTTCTGTCTGTTGCAAAACTTCATTATTCCAAAAGCGCACTACCCGATAACCTTGGTTGTTGAGAAATTCTGTGCGTTTATTGTCGTATTCAGTTCGCTCCGCATGCTGCCCGCCGTCTAACTCAACCACCAGCCTATGTTCCATGCTGACAAAATCAACAATATAGCTGCCTATGCTCTGCTGACGGCGAAACTTGATACCGTTTAGCTGCCTGCCCCGCAAACACTGCCAAAGCCGCCGCTCGGCCAAGGTCATATTCCGCCTTAATTCACGCGCATTTTGCTGCAATGCGGGATTACGGGTACTGTGGCGCATTTTTGTATTTTGTTTTTTTAAACAGTTTTTAGTTTAAGCCAACTGGATTGTTCAACCCGGCATATTGCTATTCTTCATTTTCAATTACATCAACCCCATCTCAACACCACTTATGCTCTTTAGCCGGTTTTCCGTACTCGATATAGTGTTCAAACTCGTGACGGAAATGCTTGGTAAAGCTGCGCACGGGGAATACGGCGGCATCGGCCAAGGCGCAGATGGTGCGGCCGGCCATGTTGTTGCCGACCGAATCGAGCAAGTCCAAATCTTCGGGGCGGCCTTTGCCTTCGGCAATGCGGTGCACCACGCGGTAAAGCCAGCCGGTACCTTCGCGGCAGGGGGTGCATTGGCCGCAGGATTCTTCGTGGTAGAAGTAGCTCAAGCGTTCGAGGGCTTTGACCATGCACACGTCTTCGTCCATCACGATAATCGCGCCCGAACCGAGCATGGAACCTGCTTTGGCTATGGAATCGTAATCCATATTCAAGGTCATCATCACTTCGCCGGGCAGTACGGGCGCAGACGAGCCGCCGGGAATCACGGCTTTGAGTTTTTTGCCGTCTTTCATGCCGCCGGCCATTTCCAGCAGTTTGGCAAACGGCGTACCCAACGGCACTTCGTAGTTGCCGGGGCGTTCAACGTGGCCGGAAATGGAAAACAGCTTGGTGCCGCCTGCGTTTTCGATGCCTTTGTCGGCAAAGGTTTGTCCGCCGTCACGGATAATGAACGGCACCGAAGCAAAGGTTTCGGTGTTGTTGATGGTGGTGGGTTTTCCGTACAGGCCGTATGAAGCGGGGAACGGCGGTTTGAAGCGCGGTTGGCCTTTCTTGCCTTCGAGCGACTCCAGCAAGGCGGTTTCTTCGCCGCAGATATATGCGCCGTAACCGTGGGCGGCAAACAACTCGAAGCTGAAATCCGTTCCCATGATGTTTTTACCCAAGAAACCGGCTTGGCGGGCTTCGGCTAAGGCTTCTTCAAAACGCTGGTAACCTTCGAAGATTTCGCCGTGGATATAGTTGTAGCCCGCTTCCGCGCCCATTGCGTATCCGGCAATAATCATGCCCTCGATCAACGCATGGGGGTTGAAGTTGATGATATCGCGGTCTTTGAATGTGCCGGGTTCGCCTTCGTCGGTGTTGCAGACAACGTATTTCGCACCGGGGAAGGAACGGGGCATAAAGCTCCATTTCAAACCGGTGGGGAAGCCCGCACCGCCGCGCCCGCGCAAGCCCGAAGTTTTAACTTCGGCAATCACGTCGTCTTGCGACATGTTTTCAGTCAGGATTTTACGCAGCGCTTGGTAGCCGCCGCGCGCTTGGTATGCTTCCAAGTGCCAACAGTCGGGATTACGGGTATCGACGTTTTCAAAAATCACGCCTGATTGGAAAATAGCCATTTGCTTAGCCCTAATCGGTTAATCTTCTTCAATCTTTTGTTTTGCCGCCCAACCGCCTGATGCGGTTATGCGCTGATATTTTGTTTACATGCCTGTCTGAAGGGTTTTCAGACGGCTTTTCAGGTAGCCTTGTTGAGGCCGTCTGAAAAGGGGTTTTTAAAGTGTTTAAAATGCTTCGCCGTATCGGATTCAAATGCCTTCAATGTTTTGTAGGTCGGATTCTGTTGTGCGTATATACCTATTCTTTGTTTTGTTAGGCCTGTCTGAAAGTTTTTTCAGACGGCCTGTTCTACACACTGCCTTCTTTTTCCACCACCAAAATCCGTGCTTCGCCTTGCGGGTGGGCAACGTGTTCCATACCGATGCCGGCAAAGAAAATATCGCCGGCCTGCAAACGCACCACTTGCTCCTGCCCGTGTTCGCGGTAGTGCATATCCACCGTGCCGCTCATCACGGCGAACACTTCTTCGCCATCGTTAATGTGCCATTTGTATGGCCGGTCGGTCCAATGCAGGCGCACGGTTGTGCCGTTCATATTGGCAATATCCAAAGCACCCCATGCGCGTTCGGCGGTAAATTTGGCACTGCGGACAATTTGGTGGCTCATGCGTTTTCCTTTGGTTTGTGTATTGGCATGGCTGCCATACGGTTTGGGTTTTCAGACGGCCGTTCAGGTAGCCTTATTGAGGCCGTCTGAAAAGGGATTTTTTAAAGTGTTTAAAATGCTTCGCCGTATCGGATTCAAACGCCTTTAAGGTTTTGTAGGTCGGATTCTTGAATCCGACATTAATCCGACATTTTTCCGAGTTGCAACCTTGCTAACGTCGGATTCAAGAATTCGACCTACGGCCTGCTGCCCGTTATTTCTCCGCGCCAATCATGGCTAAAAACTCATGCTCGGTCAGTTTCGGCGTATCGTTGGCCAAATCGTAATACGGTGCTTTGCAGTCGATAAAAATTTGGCTTTCCAGCTTAAAATCGGCGTTATCGGCAAATAATCCCGCATTGATGTAATAATCGTCGCCCACCTGAACAAACAGGTGCGTGCCGCATTGTTTGCAGAAACAGCGTTGCGCCCATTCGGACGAGCAGTAGCGGCCGATATGTTCGCTGCCACTGATTTCAGGTTTTTTGGCCGTCAAGGTAAAACTTGCACCACTACCCCAAGTACGGCATTTGCCGCAATGGCAGGCGTGCAGCTTGCAGTCAGCTTCAACTTTTATGGATACGACACCACACAAGCATTTTGCTTCCATTTTTGCTTCCTTTCTTTTCAGGCGGCCTTTCAGGTAGCCCTTACTGCAATTCCGCCAATTTTTGCTCAATCGCTTCTTCAGTCATAAAACTGCACATTTTGTGATTGTTCACCAGCATCACGGGGGCATCGCCGCATGCGCCCATGCACTCGCCTTCCATTAAGGTATAGAGGCCGTCTGAAGTGGTTTCGCCAAAGCCGATGCCGAGTTTCTGTTTCAGGTATTCGGCGGCATTCACTCCGCCGCGCAGAGCGCAAGGCAGGTTGGTGCAGACGGTGAGTTTGTATTTGCCTACGGGGGCGAGGTCGTACATATTGTAGAAAGTGGCGACTTCGTAAGCGGCTGCCGGTGCGATGCCTACATAATCGGCCACAAACTCTATGGTTTCGGGCGTGAGCCAGCGTTTTTCTTCTTGGGCAATGCGTAATGCACCCATGATGGCGGAACGGCGTTGGTCGGCAGGGTATTTCGCCAATTCAACATCTATCAGTTTTAAAGATTCTGCGGATAACATTATCGGTCTACCTCTCCGAATACGATGTCTTGCGTACCGATGATGGCTACCACGTCGGCCAACATGTGGCCGCGTGCCATTTCGTCCATGCCTTGCAGGTGGGCAAAGCCGGGCGCACGGATTTTCAGGCGGTAAGGTTTGTTGGCGCCGTCTGAAATCATATAAATGCCAAACTCGCCTTTGGGGTGCTCGACTGCGGCATAGGTTTCGCCTTCGGGCACATGCATGCCTTCGGTAAACAGTTTGAAGTGGTGAATCAAGTCTTCCATACCCATTTTCATTTCGGTGCGTTTGGGCGGAGCGACTTTGTGGTTATCGACAATCACGGGGCCGGGGTTGGCTTTGAGCCATTGCACGCACTGTTTGATAATGCGGTTGGATTCGCGCATTTCGTTGATGCGGCACAGATAGCGGTCGTAGCAGTCGCCGTTTACGCCGACGGGAATATCGAAATCGACGTTGGCATAGGCATCATAAGGGGCTTTTTTGCGGATATCCCATTCGATGCCCGAACCGCGCAGCATCACGCCGGTAAAGCCTTTTTGCAGGGCGCGTTCGGGCGAAACCACGCCGATGCCGACGGTACGCTGTTTCCAAATACGGTTGTCGGTAAGCAGGCTTTCGTATTCGTCTACACAAGAAGGGAAGCGTTCGGTGAAAGCTTCGATAAAATCGAGCATGGTACCTTCGCGGGCTTCGTTGAGTTTCTTCAGCACTTTGGCATTGCGGAATTTGCTCGATTCGTATTTAGGCATGAAGTCGGGCAAATCGCGATATACACCACCGGGGCGGAAATAAGCCGCGTGCATACGGGCGCCGGATACGGCTTCGTATAAGTCCATCAACTCTTCGCGCTCGCGGAAAGCATAGAGGAATACAGTCATCGCACCGATATCGAGTGCATGGGAACCGATACCCATCAGGTGGTTCAAAATTCGGGTTACTTCGGCAAACATCACACGGATGTATTGGGCGCGGATAGGAACTTCGACACCGGTCAGCTTTTCTACTGCCAAACAATACGCCTGCTCGTTTACCATCATGGAAACGTAGTCCAAGCGATCCATATAAGGCAGGGCTTGCAGGTAGGTGCGGGTTTCGGCCAGTTTTTCGGTACCGCGGTGCAGGAGGCCGATATGCGGGTCGGCACGGACGATGGTTTCGCCTTCCAGCTCCAAAATCATACGCAATACGCCGTGTGCGGCAGGGTGCTGCGGGCCGAAGTTGATGGTATAGTTTCTTAATTTATTAGCCACCGTAGTTCTCCTCGCGGACGATGCGCGGGGTAATTTCGCGCGGCTCGATGGTTACGGGTTGGTAAATCACGCGTTTTTCGGCTTCGTCGTAGCGCATTTCTACATAGCCGGAAATCGGGAAATCTTTGCGGAAAGGATGACCGACAAAACCGTAGTCGGTGAGAATGCGGCGCAAATCGGGGTGGTTGTTAAACAGAATACCGAACAGGTCGAAGGCTTCGCGCTCGTACCAGTCGGCGCTGTTGTAGATATCGGTAACGGAATCGACAACAGGAAAATCGTCATCTGCCGCCCACACGCGCACGCGGATGCGCTGGTTGTTTTTTATTGACACCAACTGGCTGACTACGGCAAAGCGCTTGCCTTCCCACGGTTCGTTTTTATAGGTGCTGTAATCGACACCGCATAAATCTACCAACGATTCGAAGTGCAGGTCGGCATGATCACGCAGCGTGGTCATGATATTCAGGTAGTGCTCGGGTTGGCATTCAACGGTAATTTCATCTAAAGCCAAGATCACTTTGCTTGCTTTATCGCCCAACACGTTTTGGACAACCGGATACAAATCGTTTACGTGCATCTTGTTCTCCTAGTTACGGGCAATGGTGTAAGTGCGTTTGATTTTGCCTTGCAGCTGAATCAGGCCGTAAATCAAGGCTTCGGCAGTCGGCGGACAGCCGGGCACATATACGTCTACCGGCACGATGCGGTCGCAACCGCGGACTACTGAATAAGAATAGTGGTAGTAGCCGCCGCCGTTGGCACACGATCCCATCGACAACACCCAGCGCGGCTCGGCCATTTGATCGTATACGCGGCGTAAAGCGGGCGCCATTTTGTTGCACAAGGTTCCGGCCACAATCATCAGGTCGGACTGGCGCGGAGACGGGCGGAAAATAATACCGAAACGGTCGAGGTCGTAACGCGACGCACCTGCCTGCATCATTTCTACCGCACAGCATGCCAAGCCGAAAGTTACCGGCCACAACGAGCCTGTGCGCACATAATTCAACACCGTATCCGCGCTGGCGGTTACGAAGCCTTTATTCAAAACGCCTTCTATTCCCATTCCAGCGCACCTTTTTTCCATTCGTAGATAAAGCCCACCGTGAGCACCACAATGAACACAAACATCGACCAGAAGGCAAACTGCCCGTGGGAAACCATCAGGTCTTTAAACACCACGGCCCACGGAATCATGAATGCCACTTCCAAATCAAACAAGATAAACAGAATCGCCACCAAGTAGTAGCGCACGTCGAACTTCATCCGCGCGTTTTCAAAAGCCTCGAAACCGCACTCGAAAGGCGCGTCTTTTTCAGCATAGTGGCGTTTCGGGCCGAGCAGATTGCCCAATGTTAAGAACAATATGCCGGCTACCAAGCCGACCAAAAGAAAAATCAGGACGGGAAAATAATTCGCCAACATGATATGTGCACACCTTTTCGGAAAATGTTGGTAAAACGGGCGGCATTGTACCCAATTTCTGCCTCCCTTTCAAAACAAACCACCAAAAACGGCAATCTTTTCACCATCTTATATGATAATAATTCTTATTTTGATTTAATTGCAGCAGCTCTGCCGTTCTTTAAATAAGCACTTGAAATATTCTTCTCTGTAAAATCAATTTACTAAAATCAATGTTTCTCAACATTTCGTCAAACGAAACTATCCAGCCCACCTCCATCAAACAAGATGTGTCGCAGCCATACAAAAAGGTGTAAAATACTGCCCGTTTTTTCATCACGCCCGTTTAGGACGGGCCATTCATTTATGGACCTTCCCAGTTCATTGATCATCGCCTTTCTTTCTCCGACCCAGACCATTTAATACCGTGTCCGGCTCCTGCCGCACGGCAACGGAGCCTGCATGACCCCGACCCCATCCATCGCTGAACGCCTCAACGTCGACATCGACCGCATCCATGAGCTGGCCGACCGCCTGCTGCCTTTTTATACCGACATCCAACCCGGCGGCTCCCTGGCCGACGAACGCCTCAACGGCTACCTGAACGAACTCACCCGCACCCTGCACGAACTGCACCCTGCCGACATGGCCGCCGTGCTCGAGTCCCTGCCGCTCCAAGAGCGGGTGTTGGCCTGGAAGCTGGCTGCGCCCGAAGACGACGGCGACGTGCTGCTGGAAGTGTCCGACGCCGTACGCGAAACCCTGATCGAAAGCATGGGCAACCAAGAGCTGCTGGCGGCGGTGGAAGACATGGATGCCGATGATCTGGCCGAGCTGGCCGACGACTTGCCGCACCAAGTCATCGCCGAAGTCCTGCAAACCCGTGACGAAGAAGAGCGCGCACAAGTACAGGCCGCCATGTCGTTTGCAGACGACCAAGTCGGGGCCATCATGGACTTCGAACTGCTCAGCATCCGCGCCGACGTTACCTGCGAAGTGGTGCTGCGCTACCTGCGCCGCTTCGACAGCCTGCCCGACCACACCGACAAAATCTTCGTGGTGGACGACCACGATATCCTGCAAGGCGTGCTGCCCATCCGCCGCCTGCTGATTGCCGACCCCGACGAGCTGGTGGAACACATCATGGCGCGCGACGTGGTGCGCTTCCACCCCGAAGACGACACCGAAGAAGCAGCCCAAGCCTTCGAACGCTACGACTTGGTGACCGCCCCCGTCATCGACGCCGACGGCAAACTCATCGGCCGCCTGACGGTGGACGAAATGGTGGACGTGATCCGCGAAGAAACCGAGGCCGATATGTTGAACATGGCCGGTTTGCAGGAAGAGGAAGACCTGTTCGCTCCTGTTTTCGACTCGGTAAAAAACCGCTGGATGTGGCTGGCCATCAATCTGTGTACCGCCTTTCTCGCCAGCCGCGTCATCGGCGCCTTTGAAGGCAGCATCGAAAAAATCGTCGCCTTGGCCGCCCTGATGCCGATCGTGGCCGGCATCGGCGGCAACTCGGGCAACCAAACCATCACCATGATTGTGCGCGCCATGGCCATGGGCCAACTCACCGGCAGCCAAGCCATCCACCTGTTGAAAAAAGAGGTCAGCGTGGCCTTGGTCAACGGCTTGATCTGGGGCGGCGTCATGGGGCTGGTTGCCTGGTTGCTGTATGACAGTCCGGGCATCGGCCTGGTGATGGTGGCGGCCATGACGCTCAACCTGCTGCTGGCCGCCACCGTCGGCGTGCTGATTCCGGTCATCATGGACAAATGCGGGCGCGACCCCGCCTTGGGCAGCAGCGTGCTGATTACCGCAGTTACCGACTCCGGCGGCTTTCTGATTTTCCTCGGCTTGGCCACTGTTTTCCTGCTTTAGTTTTTCTGCTTTATAAAGCGCATCCACTTTGAGACTTGTCGCCGAGGCAGCGATATGGCTTGCGCAGCGGCTAAACAGGGCGGCCGATGTATGCCGTCTGCAGACAAAAACTTGCACCAAGATGGAATATTTTGCGCTCATGTCTCAATGCCGCAAACGATATAGACAAAAATTCAGGCTACCTGAACATTTTTCAGGTAGCCTGAATCTTTTGCCCCTCAAGATGTGGCTGCCGTTTGGTGAAGAAGCCCAAACGAGCGTCTGTTGGATCGAAGCTCACGTCCTCTCGGTGTCGTAATACTGGCCAGCTCGAATACACAGTGACCCGGCAGCACACTTAGCGGTTGACTTATGCCCAGATTGCCCAGTGTTGGCCTGACTACCAGCACGGTGGCAAGGGTCTGCCAAACTGCGCCCTTGCCAGAAGAGCCGCCTGTCGGCATATTGCAGCGTCCATTGGTCGGGGCAGATCAGACAGTGCTTGCCATGGGACGCATATCGAGCACCACGTATTGGTGGCTGCGTCAGGCTACCTGAAAACTTACGGTGCACCGCAAACGTGACCGCGCACCGCTGCTTGAAAGCGCTTCAGGCAGCCCTTAACACAGAAGGAGAAACATTCATGACCCCATTCACTCCACTGGCCTGCCGCTGCGGCCAGACGCGCATCGAGGTCGTCGGCGCGCCGTTCATGGTGACCGAATGCCTGTGCAACAGCTGCCGCGCGGCCGCCGGACGTTTGGCGGCTCTTCCGCAAGCGCAGAACCTGCTCACCCCTCTGGGCGCGACGGCAACCGCCCTGTATCGCAAAGACCGCGTGCGCTTTGTGGAGGGCTTTGACCGTCTGGCCGAATTTCGCCTCACTGACGACTCAGGCACCCGGCGCGTGGTCGCCACCTGCTGCAACACGCCCATGTTCATGGAGCTCAAGGGCGCGCACTGGCTGGATATTTACCTGCATCTGTGGCCGGCGGCTTCCCGCCCCAAGCCGCAAATGCGCACCATGGCGAGCGACCTGGCCGACGCCTCGGCGCTGCCCGACGACTTGCCCAATCTGCCCAAACAATCGCTGGGGTTTTACGCCAAGCTATTGGGCGCGTGGATAGGCATGGGCTTCAAAAATCCGCCCATTGCCATCAAGGAAAAGCTCCATGCCTGACGACAAAATCGACATCGAAAACATCAACACGCCGGGCAAAACTGCCCGCGTCGATCGCGCGAAATACCTGGCCATGCCCAGCCTTGCTTTGCACCGCGTGGCCGTAGCTCAGACCCTGCCCGTGGCGGGCGATGTGGCGGCCAATGTGCAAGACCACTTGCGCTGGATGGAACAGGCGGCGGAGCAGGGGGCGCAGTGGTTGCAGTTTCCCGAGCTTTCACTGACGGGTTATGAACCCGGGTACCTGGCTGCTTGCGCACTGCCCCCCGACAGCTCCGTACTGAACGCCCTGTCGCAAGCTGCGCAGCGCCTGCGTCTAAACACCGTGGTGGGTTTGCCACTGGCCTGCGCTGCCCCAGCGGGCGCCAAGCCGTGGATAGGCGCTGTGCTGTTGCACGCCGATGGCGGCCGCACCGTGTACCGCAAGCACCACCTGCACGCGGGGGAAGACGCCTTTGCCCAACCGGGCCATGCTCCTGTCTGCGTGGTGGCGCTGGGCGGCACGGCGGTGGGACTGGCCATTTGCGCCGACGCCAATCACCCTATCCACGCCCAGCGTGCCGCTGAACAAGGCGCACGCCTATACAGCGCGGGCATTCTGACCACCGCCACAGGGGTGCAGGCCGACAGTGCCCAGCTTCGCCGCCACGCCGTGCGCTATGGTTGGCACGTACTCATGGCCAACTTTGGCGGCTCCACGGGACCTTACGTCGCCGTGGGTCAATCGGCCATTTGGGGGCCGCAAGGGCAGTGCCTGGCCCAAGCGCCCGGCGATGGACCGGCATTGGTGGTGGCGGATGTGGGCGGCGATGCGCCAACGCCCAGCCCTTTGTCCGCCGCCGCGTTGCCATGATCCGCGTGCTCTACCGCCTGGCCACCTGGGCCGCCCAGCCCCTGCTGCGGCGCGCCGATGCGTGGGCCATCCCCTTCTCCTGTCTGAGGGACGGCTTTGCCATCTTCTGGGAATGGCAGGCGCTGCAAATGAAAGAGGGGGATGGGCTGATCCCGCTGTTTGGCCTGATCTTCGCGGGCCTGGGGCTGTATCTCATGCTGAGGCGCTTCTAGGTCGATGCCCATCTGCGCAAGCGCACCCACTACGCCCTGATCAACGAGCGCCTGCTGCTGTCCAGCGACTGGGACGGACAGCAAATCAAAACCCTGCAGCTGCGCAGCTTGCCGCGGCTAAGACCTTTGCAAAACCCCCAGATGTGGATGCAGTTCAAGGCGTAGCAGCGCACAACGCAGAAATGCGCCGCAGATGGGGGTTTTGCAAAGGTCTCGGCTCATGCTTCGCGGTGCACGCCAGCAGCGGCGTCCCGCTGAGCGAAAGCGGCGGCCCGTCCACGCATCCCCACACCCTGCCATCGGGCTGGCCAGGTGTTCCCAAGCTGCCGCATGTGCTGGAACTGGCCGACAGCGCACAGCCTGTGTCCAGCGCATCCAGCAAGCGCGGCGCCAAAGCGCCTGAGCCACGAGCCACGCCGACGCCCCCGTGCCTGCCCCTGCCGGCGGTTGCCAGGCGCCGGCAAGGCCGGCATGAAGAGAGGGACTGCCTGCAAAGTGCTTTGTGCGGGCATCAGCCTTTTTCTTCCAACACCCGCAGCAGGGCGGCGAGGCCGGCATCCAGTTGCTGGCGGGCGTCGGGCGACAGGGCGGCGAGCAGGCGGGATTCGTTGTCCACGTGGGGGGGGAGGGCGGCTTCGATCAGCGCCTTGCCGCTGTCGGTCAGCTGCACCAGCAGGCTGCGGGCGTCGTCGGGGTTGGGCAGGCGGCGGATCCAGCCTTGCGCTTCCAAGTGTTTGAGGCGCTGGGTCATGGTGCCGGAGGTGATCATCAGCGCCGCGAACAGGGCGGTGGGGCTTAGCGTATAGGGCGCGCCGCTGCGGCGCAGGGTGGCGAGCACGTCAAAGCCGCCGCTGCTCAGGCCATGTTCGGCAAAGACGGCTTCAAGCCGGGGCTGGATCAGCGCGGCGCAGCGTTTGAGGCGGCCGATCAGCGCCATGTCGGCGGTGGGCAGTTCAGGCAGCTCGCGCTGCCATTGGGCGACGATGGCGTCCACGGCATCGGGCGTTGCTTCGTAATCGGGTTGGGGCTTCATGGGCGGTTCCTTGGCGGGCAACAGGTCGTCATTTTATCTTGACTTAAAGATAAATGGCGAGCAGAATGGATTTGTCTTTAGTTGAAGATAAATCGACAGGAGCCTCCATGAACCCGCCTCCCGCCCGTTATCCCCTGCTGCTCATGACCACGGCGCTGGCGCCGCTGATCTGGGGCAGCACTTATTTGGTCACCACTGAATTTCTGCCGCCGGATCGGCCTTTTTACGCGGCTTTGCTGCGCTGTCTGCCCGCCGGGCTGTTGCTGTTGTTGTGGACGCGGCGCTGGCCGCAGCGCGGCGAGTGGCTGCGCTTGCTGCTGTTGGGCGTGCTCAATATCGGCCTGTTTCAGGCCATGCTGTTTGTGGCCGCCTATCGCCTGCCGGGCGGGCTGGCGGCCATTCTCACTTCGACGCAAATCCTGATGGTGCTGGCGCTGTCCTGGCTGTTGGGGCGGCAGCCGCAGCCCAGGGCGGCGTGGTATTGGGCGCTGGCGGGCGTGGCCGGTATTGCGCTGCTGGTGTATTCGCCGCAGGCGCGGTTCGATGCGCTGGGCATGGTCGCGGCGCTGGCCGGGGCGGCCTCGATGGCGCTGGGGCTGTGGTTTTCCAAGCGCTGGCAGTCGTCCATGCCGCTGCTGGCTTTTACCGGTTGGCAGCTGGTGGCTGGCGGCTTGTTCCTGTTGCCGCTGGCGCTGTGGCTGGAAGCGCCGCTGCCGGCGCTGACCCTGCGCCACTGGGGCGGCTACCTGTATTTGTGCCTGGTGGGCGCGGTGCTGGCCTATGCGCTGTTTTTCCGCGGCATCCGCCTGCTGCCGCCTGCGGTGGTGTCCTCGCTGGGCCTGCTCAGCCCGGTATGCGCCTTCGCGCTGGGCTGGGTGTTTCTTGACCAGCGCCTGAGCCTGCCCGCGCTGCTGGGCTTCGGGCTGGTGCTGTGCGCCATCTACGGCGTGCAACGCGCCTTGCAGGGCAAGGCTTCCGAGGCGTCTGCGTGAGTTTGACTGAACTGCGGCGTCACACATTACGGAAAGATTTCTCACAGACCAATCCACAGGCGTTCTAGCCGCCGCCCTCACTTGTGTCCATATTCTCGAACCTCGGGTGTCGCACGCCCTATCCTTCCCATCCATTCACCCGCCATGCCACAGGCCCACTCAATAACAAACCTTAACCCGAGCAAACCGCAACCAACACAAAACGCTTTATGATGCGCGCCCACGGATATTTTATTTTAGAAAGAGGGAAGATCTATGTCTTTACGTCAAGAATTTAAAGAATTTATTATGCGCGGCAACGTCATTGATTTGGCCGTGGGTATGGTGGTGGGCACCGCCTTTTCCGGCATCGTCAAATCTTTGGTGGACGACGTCATCATGCCGCCCATCGGCCTTTTGCTCGGCGGCGTGGACTTTTCCAATCTGTTCCTGACCCTGAAAAACGGCGTATCCGCCCCTGCCGACGGCTACGCCACCTTGGCGGCCGCCCAAGCCGACGGCGCGGTAACCCTAAATGTGGGCCTGTTCATCAACACCCTCATCAGCTTCCTGATTGTGGCTTCCGCTATTTTCGTGGTGGTGAAACTGATCAACAAAATGAAACGCGAAGCCCCGGCGGTAGAAGAAGCCCCGGCCGCGCCTTCCGAAGAAGTATTGCTGCTGCGCGAAATCCGCGACTCTTTGAAAAAATAAGCGGCGCCAATGATCAAGAGGCTACCTGAAAGCATTTCAGGTAGCCTCTTTTTTCATTTCAATTACAGGCGGCAACGAGCCGCCACTTCATTGACCGCCTGCGTCAGCTTGGCTTCGTCCACCTCGCCCAACAAAGGCTGCTGATGGCGGCAACCTTGCACCCGCACCAAGGTAAACGGCAGGGCGCCGACCGGATTGCCCAACTGCTTCATCCAAGCCGTACTGTCGCCGCCGGTGTAACGCCAAATCGGGTAGCGCACCGGCGTGCTTTGCAGAAAACGGCTCACATTGGCCGCATTGTCCAAAGCCACGCCCACCATCTGCACTCGTGCCGGCTGCTGGCGGCCATACCAACGGGACAACAAAGGCATCTCTTTACGGCAAGGCACGCACCAAGTGGCCCAAACATTCACCACTTGAATCCGTTTACCGCCGTCATCCAAAGACACGCTTCGGTTGCTGCGGTGCTCAACCAAATCCGCACTCTGCGCTGCAGCCGCTGCGGCCAGCCAAACGGCACACGCCACGATTCTGATGCTTTTGCGCATCATCCACTCCTTCAGGTAGCCTGAACACGGCAGGTATTGTACGATATATTCCGTTTTTTCTTCAGACTTCACATTATGAACGACACCGTCCTGCTTTATCACAATCCGCGCTGCTCCAAATCGCGTGCCGCCCTCGATTGGCTGCAACAGCACAGCTCCGCCCCCGTTCAAGTGATTGACTACCAGAAACAGCCGCCCTCCGAAGCCGAACTGGCGGCTTTACTCGCGCAGCTCGGTTTCACCGACGCCGCCCAGATGATGCGCCGCCAAGACAGCCTGTTTGCCGAACTCGGCCTCGAAGGTGCCGACAACGCCGCCCTCATCCGCGCCATGCACCGCCATCCGGCATTGATCGAACGCCCGATTGCGGTGTACCGGCAACGCGCCGCCATCGGCCGGCCGCTGGACAACATCACCGCCCTGTTCGACTGAGCCGCCATGCCCCGACTCCCCCGCTCCGGCCTGCGGCGCCATTTTTGGCGCGGCATCAAAATCAGCCTCCTCTTGGTGCTGACGCAGGCGGTGTGGTGCGTTTGGCAGGTGCAGCACTACGCCGGGCAAACCGCCGGCCGCGCCGATGCCGCGGTGGTTTTGGGTGCGGCCGCTTGGGACAAAAACCCTTCTCCCGTGTTCCGCGAACGCATCAAGCACGGCATCACGCTCTACCGCAGCGGGCGGGTGGGCAAACTCATTTTCACCGGCGGCACACCCAAAGCCGGCTTCATGACCGAAGCCGAAGTCGGCCGCCGCTACGCTTTGGCCCAAGGCATTCCCGAGCGCGACATTCTGTATGAAAACACCTCGCGCGACACCCTGCAAAACCTGCTCAATACCCGCGATCTGTTGCGCCGCAACGGTTTGGACAGCGTGATCATCGTCAGCGACCCCCACCATCTGGCCCGCGCCGCCGCCATGGCCAGCTACGCCGGCCTCAACT
Source organism: Neisseria shayeganii (assembly GCF_014054965.1). NCBI lineage: Bacteria > Pseudomonadati > Pseudomonadota > Betaproteobacteria > Neisseriales > Neisseriaceae > Neisseria > Neisseria shayeganii. The sequence continues at coordinate 1,938,571 of NZ_CP059567.1, forward strand.
ACCAAACCGAAGCCACGCCCACCAGCCGCTATCACGGGCGCACAGGTCTGAAATTCATGGCCGGCGAAGTGGTGTCGTTGATGGTGTTCCAATGGTGGCGGCTCGGCGAATATCTGGGGCGCATCGTTTCTTAATCCCCACCCCATGCCGGCCCCGCCGTGGCAGACACACACCCGCTTCGGCTACAATAGCCGCCTTCCCTTTCAGGTAGCCTGACCATGTATCTTCTGCTCAAACTGCTGCATATTTTCTTCATCATCGCCTGGTTTGCCGGCCTGTTTTACCTGCCGCGCATTTATGTGAACCTCGCCGCCGTGGGCACGGGCAGCACAGAATACCGCCATCTGCTCGGCATGGCCGAGCGCCTGTTCAAATTCATGACGCCGCTGGGCATCGGCGCCGTTATCACCGGCTTCGCCATTCCGTTTGTTACCGGCTGGTGGGGCCAAGGCTGGGTGCACACCAAGCTCACGCTGGCCGTGGTGCTTTTGGGCTACCACTTCTACTGTTACCGCCTGCTGCTCGATTTCCAAGACAACCGCAACCGCTACTCCCACCGCTGGTACCGCGTATTCAACGAAATTCCGGTGTTCATCATGGCCTTCGCGCTGTATTTGGTGGTGTACAAACCCTTCTGAGCCTTCAAATCATGAGCATAGAAATCGAACGCCGCTTTCTGCTGGCCAACAACGACTGGCGCGCCTTGGCCGGCGCCCCGCAAATCCTGCGCCAAGGCTACCTGAAAGTGGACAAAGCGTGCAGCATCCGCGTGCGCATCAGCGGCAGCCAAGCCTGGCTCACCCTAAAAGGCTATCTTTCCGACGTGAGCCGCAGCGAATTCGAATACCCGATTCCCTTGGCCGACGCCGAAGCCATTTTGTCCGGCCTGTGCCCGTTTAAACTGGAAAAGCACCGCTACACCGTCTCTTACCAAGGCTTCACCTTCGAAATCGACGAATATCTCGGCGAAAACGCCCCTCTGGTAGTGGCCGAACTGGAGCTGCCCGACGAAAACACCCCCTATCCCCGCCCGGCCTGGCTGGGCGAAGAAATCACCAGCCACGGCCATTACACCAACGCTTATCTAAGCAAACACCCCTATTCCTCCTGGCCGTCGGCCCAATCTTAAGGCCTGAGACCTTTGCAAAACCCCCAGATGTGGATGCAGTTCAAGGCGTAGCAGCGCAGCGAGTTCATACATATCAGATAGATAGGCAAGCGAGTGAGCAGCGCACAACGCAGAAATGCGCCGCAGATGGGGATTTTGCGAAGGCCTCGGCCTCATTAGCCGGCACCACCGCTTGTGCTATGATGCCGCCCCATCCACCCCATTAAGGAACCCCGCCATGCCCCTGCTCGACAGCTTCACCGTTGACCACACCCGTATGCACGCCCCCGCCGTGCGCGTTGCCAAAAACATGCGCACCCCCAAAGGCGACGACATCACCGTTTACGACCTGCGCTTTTGCGTGCCCAATCAGGAAATCCTGCCCGAAAAAGGCATCCACACCTTAGAGCACCTGTTTGCCGGCTTCATGCGCGACCACCTCAACGGCGACGACGTGGAAATCATCGACATCTCCCCCATGGGCTGCCGCACCGGCTTCTACATGAGCCTGATCGGCACCCCCAGCGAAGAGCGCGTGGCCGCCGCCTGGCGGGCCGCCATGCAGGACGTTTTGGCCGTGCAAGACCAAAACCGCATTCCCGAACTCAACGAATACCAATGCGGCACCTACCAAATGCATTCTTTGGCCGAAGCGCACCAAATCGCCGAAAACATCCTCCAGCGCCACATCGGCATCAACAAAAACGACGAACTCACGCTGGATCAAAGCCTGCTCCAGCCCCATTAAGACCCCATGCGGGCTACCTGAAGGTTTTCAGGTAGCCCCCGAGCGCCACACATCATGCACGCCACCGTTTATCTCGAAGACCAAGAATACATCGCCCTGTGCGACCTGCTGAAACTGGCCGGCCTGGCCGACAGCGGCGGACAGGCCAAAGCCCTGATTGCCGAAGGTTTGGTCTGCCGCAACGGCAGCATCGAAACCCGCAAAACCGCCAAAATCCGCGCCGGCGACACCATCGAATTCAACAGTGCGGTGCTCGACATTGCCGCAGGATACGACCATGACTGAGCCCGAACAGCCCTCTGTTGCCGGCGAACCGCTACTGCCCGAACCCGAAGCCCCCGCCGATTGGGAATGCTGCGGCAGCGAATGCGGCGACGCCTGCATCCAAGAAATCTACCGCAAAGAAAAAGCCGCCTACGACGCCCAGCAAAAACGCCTGCGCGAAGCCGGCCTGCTGCCCTCCAAACCCGTCCCGCCCGCATCGGAATAAGCCCCAGAACCCGCCCGATCCGCCGCCACGCTTGCCGAGATACCCCATGCTGCCCGACAAAACCCTGCACAGCGCCTTAGGGCTACCTGAAAACACCCACGGCTTCCTGCAAGCCGACTGGCCCGCGCCGTCCAACGTCCGCACCCTGATCACCACCCGCCGGGGCGGTGTCAGCCAAGGCGTATTTGCCGGCCTGAACTTGGGCGCCCATGTCGGCGACCGGCCGGCCGACGTGGCCGAAAACCGCCGCCGCGTACAAGCAGCCGTGCCGCTGCCCTTAGCTTATCTGGAACAAACCCACAGCAACCGCGTGGTGGCCGCCGCCGACAGCGTGGCCGCCCCGATCCATGCCGATGCCGCCTTCGACCGCAGCGGACAAGCCGCCTGCGCGGTGATGACCGCCGACTGCTTGCCGGTCTTGCTTTGCGACCGCGCCGGCAGCGTGGTGGCCGCCGCCCACGCCGGCTGGCGCGGGCTGGCCGGCGGTATTCTGCAAAACACCGTCGCCGCCATGCAGGTGCCGCCCTTGGAAATCATGGCCTGGCTCGGCCCCGCCATCGGCCCCGACGCTTTCGAAGTCGGCCGGGACGTCTGGGAAGCCTTCTGCCTGCCCTTGGGCCATGCGGCGGAAGCCACCTTTCAAGACATCGGCAACGGCAAATACTTGGCCGATATCTACGCCCTCGCCCGCCTGGTACTGCAACGCGAAGGCATCGGCCAAATCTACGGCGGCGACCACTGCACCGTGCTCGAACGCGATACTTTCTTCTCCTACCGCCGCGACGGCCAAACCGGCCGTATGCTCAGCGCTATCTGGCTGGCCAGCCCGGCCTGATCTCTTCAGGTAGCCTGAGACCTTTGCAAAACCCTCAGATGTGGATGCAGTTCAAGGCGTAGCAGCGCAGCAAGCGTGAACGTCAGGAATCCCTGTGGGACAGACATATCACACGATAGGCAAGCGAGCGAGCAGTACCCATAGGGCATAAACGCACAACGCAGAAATGCGCCACAGATGGGGGGGGTGCAAAGGTCTCAGCCTGAGGTTCAACTGATTCCCCTCTGGCTACCTGAAAAAGTTCTACCCGCTCCGCACGCAAAAGCCGCCGATACGGCGTTCCCGTATCGGCGGCTGAATGCCGTTTTACCCATTCGGCCATGCAAAACCTTGGGCGGCCTATTCGGCTTCCTTGTCTTTTTCTTTGTCGCCGCAATCCGCTTTGGCCGCGCCAGGCTTCAATTTCGGCAATTCAAAGCGGATGTTTAAACCGTGCGGCTGCACATTGTAGGCCATCACTTTGCCGCAATGCTGGCCGATTACATGACGGGCAATGGCCAAACCCAAACCGGTGCCCTGTTTGTGCGCACCGCTGTCGGCGCGGTAGAAGGCGGTGAAAATATGCGGCAGCTGCTGTTCGTCCACCCCGGGCCCGTTGTCCACGATGTCCACCACCCAGTTCTGCCGCTGCGAAGACAGGTTGACCCGAATGGTGCCGCCCAAGGGGCTGTAGGCCATGGCGTTGCGCAGCACATTGTCGAACGCGCGGTACAAATAGCCTTCATGCGCGCTGACCAACGCCCCTGCATCCGAAGGTTTGTAATGCAGCTCGATGGTTTGCCGGTTTTGCAAAGCCACCGCACGCGAGTCTTCCACCAGGTTTTCCAGAAACGGCACCAGCTTGAGCGGGTCTTTTTCCATGCCGGCATGGGCGGTTTCCAAACGCGACAGCGTCAGCAGCTCGCCGACCAACGTATCCATGCGCCCCAATTCCGATTCGAGCCGCTGCATATTCTGTTCCTGCTTTTGCGGCTGCAGCTGCATCAGCGCCAATAAGGCCTGCATTCTCGCCAACGGGGAGCGCATTTCGTGCGACACATGGTGCAGCAGGTGGCGCTCTTTCTCTACCAACTTTTGCAACTGCCCCGCCATGCTGTCGAACTGTACCGCCAAATTGGCCAATTCGTCGCGCCGGCCGACCAGCTGGTGGGCAATACGCGTTTCCAGATCGCCGCCGGCCAGACGGTTCATCCCGCGCTCGAGAATATTGATGGGCTTGGAAATATTGTTGGCCAAAATGTAGGCCAACAAGAGGCCGATCACCACCACGAAGCTGAGAATGACGAACTCGTGCCACACCGGCGCCATCTCCACGCCGGGAATCATCAAAGGCGGCGGCGGGCGGGAAGCCTGCTGCTTGTCCCAATCGCGCAGCATGAAAATGTACTCTTCACCCAAGCGGTCGTACGCAATCCGAACCAAACGGGTTTCCGGATGGCGGGCGGCGAATTTGCGGGCGGAAAAAATGTGTGCGGGATCAATATCGCGTTTGAAAACATCGGTTTTGCTGTCGCCGGCAATCACCAGGATATTGTCGAACGTCGGCGTATTGTTCCAGTCCTGCAGCGTTTCGCGCACCCCCGGCAGGCCGCGGGTTTGGAAAACGGTCACCGCGCTGTTGAGCAGGCCGGTTTCAAATGCCCGCTGCTGGCGGAAACGGCTCTCGGCCACGGTATCCTGCACCAGCCAAAACGAAAAGCTGGCCACCATGATGCCGCCGATGATGACCACGAAAAAAGTCAGAAAAATCCGCTGAAACAACTTCATATCAGGCTACCTGAAAACAAACCAACCACTCGACCCGCTCTTGTATGTGTATGGCCGAAACGGGCTTGACCGCGCATAAGCAAGCCGACCACCGCCCCGCACGTGCAATACGCGCCAAACGGATGATCGGCAGATACGGCCATCATCGGCATCAGTTTTTCACAAACAGATAGCCCAAACCGCGCACGGTTTGAATCAGCGAAGCATCGCCCAGTTTGTGGCGGATGCTGGAAATGTGAACGTCGATGCTGCGGTCGAATTTGGCCAGTTTGCGGTCGAGCGCCTCAATCGACAGGGTTTCTTTATTCACTACCTGGCCGGCATGGCGCATCAGCACTTCCAGCAGGTTGAATTCGGTGCTGGTCAACTCCAGCGGCGCATCGCCGATGGTGGCTTGGCGCTTGGCCGGGTAGAGGGTAACGTTGCTCACCGAGATCACGTTCGGCGCGGCATCCGGCTCGGCTTGGCGGGTGCGGCGCAAAATGGCATTGATGCGGGCCAGCAGTTCGCGCGGCTGGCAGGGTTTGGGCACATAGTCGTCGGCGCCCATTTCGAGGCCGATGATGCGGTCGATGTCGTCGCCTTTGGCGGTGAGCATGATGATGGGGATTTTGCTCTGCTGACGCACGGTTTTCAGCACGTCCAAACCGGTCATCTTGGGCATCATCGAATCCAACACCACTACATTATAGTTGCCGCCCAAAATTTCGCTGACGCCGGCTTCGCCGTCACCCACGCTGTGCACTTCCAGGCCTTCGGCACTCAGGTATTCGGTCAACAGCTCGGTGAGCAGGGCATCGTCGTCCACCAGTAACACTCGGTTCATTATTCGCTCCTTCAGTTAGGCTACCTGAAACACAATGGATTTATTCTCTTGTGTTTTCAACAATCTTAACACTTTGCCTGATACCAACACGCAAGCCAAATGTTTTTGCTCATCTTTGCATAGACGGGGAAAGCATACCCCAGGCGCAAGCCGTGGCACAGCCTCTTTATCATGCTTCATTTCAGATATTTACTGATTTGCTCCACCGCATTTCAGCGCAGCGGCGGCGGTTTCACGGTAACGCCAGCACGCTTGCCGCAAGGGCAAGACCACGGCTTCGGATACACCGTAAGCGGTGGCGGCGTCCAAATAGCGTTGCATCATGGTGGGGTAATAGCGGCCCATATTCAATAGCCAGGCGGCGGCTTCCTGTTCTTGGCCTTCCTGATCCAGATAAAACGCCCGCACCGCCGTGTTGGCATAAGGACGGAATCGGGAGGCCCGCAGCGCAGCTTCCCGCCCCCAAGCCGGCAGCGGCTTGCGCTGAATATCCACTTTGCGCAGCAAACCCATGTGGGCGTAATAGCGCAGAAAGTAATCCCAGCGCTCGATGCGCTCGAGTTGGGCCAGTTGCCGCTCATGCGGCCATTCGGCGCTCGGTTTGCCGTAGGCGTGCGCCAAGCGGTAATAGGCAACGCCGTAATACAGCGTCAGCGCCGCGACCAGGGCTGCCAAGCCGCCCCAAAGCCAACGCCCAGCCGATGCTGAGTTCTCTCCGGCAAATGCCTCTTTCACCGGTGTCAAACTCATCATCACCACAAACGGAGCCAGAAAATACACATACCACAGCGGATATTCCAGCAAACTGTGGCACAGCGACACCGTCATCAGGCACAGCATCCAAGCCGAGGCTTCGTTGACAGGCCGTTTCAGGTAGCCCGACACCACCGCGATCCAGCCGCCGAACACCAACAAACCGCCCACCCAGCCCATCTCGGCCAGAATTTGCAGAAAACTGTTGTGGCTGTGGGTGAACAGCACGCCGGGGTCGTAATCGCGGAAACTGCCGTCACGCATCACCCAGGCAAAACTCTCATGCGAATAGCCCTGCCAGCCCACGCCCAATACGGGATGCGCCAAAAACACCTGCCACGCCTTCGCCCATTCCGCCGCCCGCCCCGGGCTGGCCGTATTGCCGCCTGCCATGCGGTTCAAACCGGAAGCCTCGCCTATGCTGCCGCCGCTGTCCAGCAACGCCGACAGCAGCGGCATCACCAGCCACTGCGCCAACAGCACGCCCAACAGCATCAAGCCCGTCAGCAAGCACCAACGTTTCAATGCCGGCCCGCCGCGCCAATACAGCACGGGCAATAGAGCGGCCAGCGCAGCCAAATACAGCAGCATGGTGCGCGACGTAATCAGCCCGACCACGCCCAACAGCAATAAGGTACACCCTGCCGCCCATCCGTTCGGCAGTTGTTTGCGGCTCCACAAATAGGCCGCCGCCAACACGCCCCACATCATATAGTGGCCCAAATGGTTGCGCTGCCCGAGCTGGCCGAACACAAAATAACGCCCCGGCGCATTCATCAGCCCCGGCAGCCACGCGGTCCACTCGCCGAACTGCAACACACACACCAGCGCCTGCAGCAACCCGCCCGCCAACAAGGCCCAGGCAAAAATATCCGCCGCCTTCAGTTGGCCTAAACGGGCTACCTGAACGCGGCATGCCCACGCCAGCAAAGCCATACCCAGCCAAACCGCCGCCGTCAGGTCCGACATCTCCGCATACGGCAGCGCCAACACCCGCGCCTGCACCGCCCAAAACACGGCCAGCGCCAGAAAATACCACGACACCGCCGGCAAACGCAGCCGCCCGCCCTGCACCGCCGTCAGCAGCACAAACAGCATGGCAAACAGCAAAGAGCCGCTTTCAATCAGCCAACCGCCCTGGGGCCCCGTGCGCCAAGAAGACAAAAACGGCACCACCGCCAACAGCAGCATGCCCGCCCACATCACTCCAGACTGCCGCAGCGGCTTAAACATGCCGCTGCTCCCGCCGCACCGCCCGCACAAACAGCAGGCAGGCAACAAACCACACCGCGCCCGCCGCCAGGGCCGCCGCCGCGCACCAGCGCGAAGCCGGCGCCGCATCGAACAAACGCATGATGGCTTCCGCCAAATACGGCAATACCAGCATCGAACTGTATTGAAACGTGTAAAGCTTGCCTTTGAGCGTGCCCGCCAACGGCAGACACAGAGGCAGCGCCTTGAGCGCCAGCCACGAGCCGCCCGGCCGCAAAGGCGCCAGCCACAATTCCCACGCCAGACTGATCGCCATCAGCGCCACCAAACCGAATACCGCCCAATATTGGGCGGTTTTCCGACTCACTTGCATGTTTTCATCCCGTCTTTCCGCTGCACGCCGCCCGCTTAGGCCGTTTCCTCCGGTGCGCGAACCTTCATCCAGCGGCACATCCACAGCCCCGCTTCATACAACACCAACAGAGGCACCGCCATCATAAATTGCGACAACACATCCGGCGGCGTCAAAATCCCCGCCACCACAAACGCAGCCACCACCACATAAGGCCGGGCCGCCCGCAGCGTGGCCAATTCCACCACCCCCATGCGGTACAGCAAAATCACCAATACCGGCACTTCAAACGTGACCCCGAAGGCCAGAAACAAACCCAAAATCAACGACAGATAACTGCCGATATCGGGGGCTACCTGAATCCCCTCCGGCGCCGTGGCCGGCAGAAACTTGAACATCACCGGAAACACGGCGAAGTAGCAAAACGCCATCCCCGCCGCAAACAGCAACACGCTGGACACCACCAAAGGCAGCACCAGCCGCTTTTCGTGGCGGTACAGCGCCGGCGCCACAAACGCCCACAGCTGATAAAGCGTGTGCGGCAGCGACACCAAGAACGCCGTCATCGCCGCCACTTTCAGCGGCACGAAAAACGGCGCCACAATATCGATCGCCTGCATTTTGGAGCCTGCCGGCAGATTGGCCATCAACGGCAGCGCCGCCAGCGTATACAGCTCGTTGGCAAACGGCAGCGCCACCGCCAAACACAACAAAACGCCGGCCGCCATATACATCAGGCGGCGGCGCAGCTCGCTCAAATGCGCCACCAAAGTCTGCCCGTCGGCAGCGGCGGTTTCGGCGGCAGATTGCGGCACATCAGACATAACAGTTTGACCGTACAGGATACATAAAGCAAAACAGGTTTTCAGGTAGCCTCAAAACCATCCCTTCCTACAATCTTCATACCATCATCGCCTCTATTTCGGCTTGCAGGGAAAGCCCCGAATATAGGGTCAGCAACAACAATAATGTCCACAAAACCGCTTCGTAATACCACGCGATGTTTAACTTCTTCAATATAAGGAATTCGGTTTTATTAAAGAGAAGCATCAAGCTCAAGCTGAGCGCATTGATCGTAGCAATCGTCAGAAGGTAAAACCCGATATTTTTCTGAAAAACAGAGATAGGAATGGCGGTGCCTCCAAAAATACGCCCCATCGAAAACATGGCAAATAAGCTCATAAGATTCAAAATCAAAAACGAAATCAACCTGTCCAACCACTTGGTTTTGAATCTTGGAAAACCTTTGGGGATCTGAAAAAGCGGCGAGGCATCGCCTTGCGCCCGTTTAAACAAGAGGGCAATTTTTGCCGTCATGAAAAAACACAGCGCATACGTCATCAACACACAGATTACATACAAAACACCAAGAACATTCATCGTCTTAAAAGTGATCGCCAACACAACAGATAATGTTCCAAGGTTCCAAGGTTCCAAGGGCAGGCTACCTGAAAACCGCTCAGCGCCGCCCCGAACGGGCCCGCAAACGCGGTGCCGCCTGCGGCTTCAGCCGCACTTGGCGGCGGCGCGCCAAAGCCTGACGCCGCAGCGACACCGGGCGGAAGCCGGCCGTCTGCGGCGTTTTCGGTAAGGGCGAGCCGTCGTCGGCCAAACCGAAATCGGCCGGCGTGCGCTGCTCGGGCAAGCGCTCCCAAGCCGGCAGGTCGGCCGCTTCGCGCAGCTGCTGCATTTCTTCGCGCAGCTGGCCGGCGGTGGCCGACCAGTCTGCCTTCATCTGCTGCCATTCGGCCAAATCGGCCTGCTGCGCCAGCTCGCTTTTCATATTGCCCACAAACTGCTGCAGGCGGCCCAGCCAGCGGCCCAAGGTGCGTGCCACTTTGGGCAGGCGCTCGGGGCCGAGCACCACCAGCGCCACCAGCGCGGCCAGCAGCATTTCGCTGAACGCGAAATCAAACATGGCTTAGCCCGATTTGCCGGCGTCTTCTTCGTTGCGGGCCGGCTGCTCGGCCGCCGTGGTTTTGTCGGCTTCGCTGCCTTCGTTGAGGCCTTTTTTAAAGTCGTGCACCGCACCGCCCAAATCTTTGCCGACGTTGCGCAGTTTCTTGGTGCCGAAAATCAGCACCACCACCACCAAGATCACCAGCCAATGCGCCCAGCTTGAAAAACCCATGATTCTTTCCTCACACAATATTCAGATGGCGTTTCAGGTAGCCTCAGGCTACCTGAAAGCCGGATCGGCCAATGGCCGGCTACACAGTTTAAGACGGCTTTTTGCGCGATGCTTTTTCATCCAAGCCCGAAATGCTCTGGCGGCGGCGCAATTCCATCAGCACGTCTTCCGCACGCACCCCGTGGTAAGACAGCAGCACCATGGTATGAAACCACACATCGGCCACTTCTTTGATGATGTGCAGGCGGTTGCCGTCTTTCGAGGCCATCAGCACTTCGCCCGCCTCCTCGATGACCTTTTTCAAAATCGCGTCTTCGCCCAAGTGCATCAGCTGCGACACATAAGAGCTGCCGGCGGCCGCATCTTTGCGCACTTCAATCACATCGGCGATTTCTGTCAACACATGATCGTTTACCACACCCATGTCTCACTCCTTGGTTTGGCCGTAAATTTCGGCTTCGCTTTTCAGCACCGCATCCGCCACCTGCCAGCCGCCGTTTTGCCAAACGCGGTAAAAACAGCTTTCGCGGCCGGTATGGCAGGCAATGCCGCCCTGCTGCTTGATCAGCATCACCACCGCATCGCCGTCGCAATCCAGGCGCAACGCCAACACCCGCTGCGTGTGGCCGGATTCCTCGCCCTTCATCCACTGTTTCTGCCGCGAACGGCTGTAATAGTGGGCGAAACCCGTTTCTGCAGTTTTCTGCAAGGCTTCGGCATTCATCCACGCCACCATCAGCACGCGGCCACTGTCGGCATCTTGCGCAATCGCACACACCAGCCCTTGGTTGTCCCATTTCACGGCATCCAGCAAAGCGGATTGGCTCATTCGGCACTCCTCGGTAAAGACAGGCATTTTAACAGCGGGGGCAGCAAACCGAAAGCGCGCCCTAAAAGCACGCTTATACCGCCAAACCGTGTCAGCCGAATGACAGCGGCGGCTCGCGTTCCGCCCAAGGCTGCATCTGCTCCAACTGAGCCGCCAAGCGCAGCAACACATCTTCCCGACCATGCGCCGCGGCAAACTGAGTGCCCACCGGCATGCCTTGGTGCCAATACAGCGGCACGCTCATGGCCGGATTGCCGCTCATATTGAAGGGCGAAGTGTAGCCGACATAATTGAGCGTGACGGCGGCTTCTTTTTCCACAAAAGGATTATTCTTCAAAAGGAAACCGAAGCCCAGCGTGCCGAACAACAAACGCATCCACTTTTGCGCGGCCGGCGGCGGCAGCATTTCGCCGATTTTCGGCGTGGTGCGCGGGCAAACCGGCGTGGCCAGCACATCGAAACGCTCGAAAAACGCCCGCACCGCCCCCTCTTGTGCCAACATCACATCGCGCGCCCACGCCATTTCGCCGGCGCTGATCTGCCGCCCCTGCACCATCAAGGCCCACGTTACCGGCTCAAGCAGGCGGTGCGGCAGTTTGCGGCCGGCTTGGCGGCGGTAGTGGTAAAACAGTTTGGCGGTTTCGCCCATCACCAACACCCGCGCCGCACGGTTGAGCAGTTCGGGCGCGGCAAACTCGGGCGATGCCTCCTCCAACTCGTGTCCCGCATCGGCCAGCAGCTTCAGGCTGTGCGCCAAAGCCGCTTCCGTGCCGGCATCGTTGCCGCCGCCGCACAACCAGTCGCGCCGCCAAAAAGCGACTTTCAGACGCCCGGTTTCCTTCTGCAGGCTACCTGAAAAGCCGTTTGCCGGCGGCGGCGGGCAGGCATACAGGGCCTTAGGCTGAGTGCGCGCAGCGATGTCCAACATCAGCGCACTGTCGCGCACACTGCGGCTCAACACATGCTCGCACACCATGCCCTGCCAACCTTCCGCCAGCAACGGCCCGGCACTGCTGCGCCCGCGCGTGGGCTTGAGGCCGAACAGGCCGCAATTGTGCGCCGGCAGACGGATGGAGCCGCCGCCGTCGCCGCCGTGGGCCACCGGCACCACGCCCGCCGCCACCGCTGCCGCCGAACCGCCGCTGCTGCCGCCCGGGGTGTAGGCCAGATGCCAGGGATTGCGCGTGATGCCGTACACTTCGGCTTCGGTTACCGGATACGCGCCCCATTCCGGGGTGGTGGTTTTGCCGAACACCCGCAGGCCGGCGTCCAAATAAGCCTGCGTCAAATCGCTGTTTTGCGCGGCCACATACTGCTGCATCATGCGCGAGCCCGACCAAGTGGGCGCACCTGCCCAGTCGGCCAGCAAATCTTTCAGCAAAAACGGCACCCCCGCCAACACCGCGCCGCCGCCTTGCGGATGGCTGTCGGCAAACGCCCGTTCGCGCAAATCGTGCGCCAGCAGATTGAGCTTTGGGTTCACCTCGTCCAGCCTCGCCAGCGCCGCCTGCAACACTTCGTCCGACGACACCTCGCCCGCACGGATCAAAGCGGCCAAGCCCACCGCATCATAACGGCGGTATTCACGATATTCCACTTACCCACTCCTTAATCAGAGGTTCAAATAGGCCGCCAAGGCTACCTGAAAACCCGCTTTTCAGGTAGCCTCTCCACCGCCGCGGCCAAGCGCAAAACCATGCAAGAATTCTGGCCGCTGCCGGCGCTTGCTGCTAAAGTAACGCCCCTTTACCGTGTTTGATTTGAAGTTGAGGACGAACCGATGCTGTCTTGGCGAAAACGCATGATTCCGCTGCTCGCGGCCTGCCTGGCCGTTTCCGCGCCCGTTTGGAGCGCACCTGCCGGCAAATCGCCGGACGGCGGGCAGATGTCCCACCGCGACATCATCGACCGTGCCAACAATATGATGACCGCCTTAGCCGCCGAAATGAGCCTGCAGCAAAATCAGGGCGGCACCGCCTTGGCCGGCTACCTGCGCGTTTTCGAGCGCAGCAAAGACCCCGCCGTGGCCGAACGCGCCGTCGAAATCGCCCTCGCCGGCAACATCCGCCTGGCCGAACAGATGCTGGAACGCTGGCAGCGCGCCGAACCGCAGCCCTCGCCCGAGCAGAAACGCATGCGCTGGATGGTGGCCGCCGCCAAAGGCGACCTGAACACCGTGGAAGCCAATCTGCCCGAAGTGCTGGCTCAAGACGACCGCAACCGCATGCGCGGCGTCTTTCTGCGTTTGGCCCAACTGGCCCTGCGTCAGCCTGAAGTGGCCAATGCGCGCAACGCCCGCCTGGTGCACGAAGCCGCCCTCCGCTTCCCCACCCTGCCCGAAGCCGCGATGACCGACGCCATCTATTCGGCGCAACAGAACCGCAAACGCGACGCCGCCGCCGCACTCAACCGGCTGGCCCAGCTGGATACCGACATCCGTCCCACCACCCGCCTCACCCTAGGCCTGATCGCCCGCCGCAGCCCCGAAGTACTGCACCACTTTTTCGCCGGCACCGACGACCACCGCCTCAGCCCCATGTGGCAGGGTTTGAAAGTGGACAGCCTCATCCACTCCGGCCGCGAAAACGAAGCCTACAGCCTGCTGCAAAGCCTGCTGGCCAAAAATCCCGATCCCGACTTTTATATTCAGGCCGGCGTATTGTCCACCCGACGCAAAGAACCCGCCGCCGTTTCGCTCAACTATTTCGACAAAGCCTATCTATTGGGCACCAGCCAGCAGAAAAGCCGCGCCGCCCTGTTTGCCGCCACCCGGGCATTGGAAGAAAAAGACTTCGAGACCGCCCGCTTGTGGAACACCCGCATGGAAGCACCCGAGTCTGCTTTCGACCGCCTAATGGTGGCCGCCCACATCGAAACCGCCGCTGAAAACTGGACGGCCGCCGACGACCTGCTGCTGCGCGCCGAATCCCTGCACCCGCACGAAAACGGCCTGTACGGCCCGGCCGACCTGTTACAAGCCCAGCTCAATATTGCCGCCAAGCTGCCGCTCACCGAGGCCCTGCACCGCCTAAACGGCCTGCACCGACAGCACGGCAACGCCGATGCCGGCTCCGCCGAATCGGCCGCCGCTGTTCTCTACAGCCGCGCCTTACTGTATGCCGACCGGCTGGAGCAGCCCGATAAAGCCGTGGCCGACCTGCGCGAGGCCTTGCGCCTCTTCCCCAAACACGCCGACACTTTGAACGCACTGGGCTACACCATGCTCGCCCTGCCCGATGCCGATCTGGCCGAAGCCCGCCGCCACATCGAGCAGGCCCACCGGCTGGACCCGCAATCGCCGGCCATCCGCGACAGCTTGGGCTGGGTGTTGTTCAAACAAGGCGACGCCCGCGCCGCCCTGCCCCATCTGGAAGCCGCCTACCGCGCCCTGCCCGAAGCGGAAGTCGGCGCCCACTTGGGCGAAGTGCTGTGGCAGCTCGGCCGCCGCGACGAAGCCCGCCAAATCTGGCAAACCGTTGCCGGCAAAGGCGGCAACCAAAAAGTATTGCAAGATACCCTGCAACGGCTGGGCGTCGAACTCACGCCTGCCGATCAAGCCCGTCAATAACCAAAAGGCTACCTGAAAACACATTCCGCCCGGTTTGTGTTTTCAGGTAGCCGCAGCGAACAGCCCCATGACCCGACTCAAACGCATTACCGCCGCCGGCACCGCCCTCCTCCTCGCCGCCTGTGCCGGCACCGGCACCCAAATGGCCGCCGACGCCTGGCGCGAAGACGGCAACGTCCCCGCCTTCGAAGCCGCCGGCCGCATGGGCGTCAAAGAAAACGAACGCGGCAGCTACGCCAATTTCGACTGGCTGCGCACCGCCGAAGTCCAACTCTTTGAAGTCAAAACTCCGCTCGGCAACAGCCTGGGCCACCTGTGCGAAGACGGCAGCGGCGTCCAAGCCGTGGCCGCCGACGGCCGTCGCTACCGCGCCGACAACGCCGCCGAACTGAGCCGCCAACTGCTCGGCTACGACCTGCCCATCGCCCACATCGACCGCTGGGCCAACGGCCTGCGCGTGGCCGGCGAACCCTACCAAACCCTGCCCGACGGCCGCCTGCAGCAACTGGGCTGGCGCATCCAGCGCAACCTGGGCGACAACGGCCAAGTTCGTATGCTGCTGCTCGAACGCGCCGGCCTCAGCCTGCGCCTAGTGTTCGACCACATCGGGCTACCTGAAAACCCGCCCGCCGCCTGCCCCTCACCCTAAACTTTATGAATACGCCGATTCCCGCTGCCGCCCAAGCCTTTCCCGCCCCGGCCAAGCTCAATCTCGATTTACGCATTGTCGGCCGCCGTGCCGACGGCTACCACTTATTGGAAAGCATTTTCCGCCTGGTGGATTTGTGCGACACCGTCCACCTGCTGCCGCGCCCGGACGGCCAAATCCAGCTGCACACCCCCGCCGACGGCGTACTGCCGCAACAAGACCTGACTTACCGCGCCGCTGCTCTGCTGCAGCGGGTTTCAGGTAGCCGGCAAGGCGCCGACATCTGGCTGGAAAAACGCATCCCCATGGGCGGCGGCATGGGCGGCGGCAGCTCGGATGCCGCCACGGTTTTGATGGCACTCAACCGCCTGTGGCAATGCGGCCTGACCGCCGAACAGTTGATGCCGCTCGGCCTGCAGCTGGGCGCCGACGTGCCGTTTTTCATTTTCGGCCGCAACGCCTTTGTGCGCGGCATCGGCGAACAACTGAGCGAAATCGCCCTGCCCGCCCAATGGTATGTGGTGGTCAAACCAAGTGTGCATGTCAGCACCGCCGTGATTTTTTCTCATCCGGACTTGACACGCGATTCCGAACCCAGCATAATACCGAGCTTCCAATCACTACAACCTTTCCGCAACGATATGCAGGCGGTTGTTTTGAAGGAATATACCGAAGTCAAGCAAGTGTTTGAGCTGATGCGCCGATACGGCACGCCTTTGATGACCGGCTCTGGCGCCTGTATTTTTCTCAGCTTTGCAGAACAAGAAACAGCGGAATCGGTATATAAAACAGTTGCTCAAACACATCAGGCATACTGCATACGCGGCCTAGATCGCCATCCTATGCTTGATATGTAAACGTTGGGGATTCGCCAAGTTGGTTAAGGCACCGGATTTTGATTCCGGCATTCGTAGGTTCGAATCCTACATCCCCAGCCACCCACTTTTATAAAGCGTTGGGGATTCGCCAAGTTGGTTAAGGCACCGGATTTTGATTCCGGCATTCGTAGGTTCGAATCCTACATCCCCAGCCAAAATTTTAAAAAAGCGTGTAAGCATTACACGCTTTTTTTGCTGGATACAGCCTGCTTAAGAAGCAGGCAGAAACACCGGAAAACACGGTTCAAGCAACAGTGGCCGCCGCAGGCTACCTGAAAACGTGTGGCACGGCCAAAACCCTGCCGGCCGCGGCCCTGTACAAAACACAACAGCCGCGCCACCCTATCCGCACCAACCCAACACATAATTTTGATGGGCGCAGCCGAGCGGCGTATAATTGCCGCTTTCCCCGCGCAAACCGTGCAAAAAGGAAGCAATATGTTTCCAAGCATCCGCCACCCCGCGAACAACCAAGGTAACGAAGACATGGCAGCATACGACAGCTTGATGGTATTCACCGGCAACGCCAACCCCGAACTGGCCGCCAATATGGTGAAACATTTGGATATCTCTCTCGGCCGCGCCAGCGTCGGCAAGTTTTCCGACGGCGAAATCGCGGTGGAACTGCTGGAAAACGTACGCGGCCGCGACGTCTTCATCCTGCAGCCCACTTGTGCGCCCACCAATGACAACCTGATGGAAATCCTCACCATGGCCGACGCCCTCAAGCGCGCATCGGCCGGCCGGATTACCGCCGCCATCCCCTATTTCGGCTATGCCCGCCAAGACCGCCGCCCGCGCTCGGTGCGCGTGCCGATTTCCGCCAAACTGGTGGCCAATATGCTGTCTTCCGCAGGCGTAGACCGCGTGCTGACCGTTGACTTGCACGCCGACCAAATCCAAGGCTTTTTCGATATTCCGGTGGACAACATCTACGCCACCCCGATTCTGATTCACGACATCCTGCAGCAGCGCATCGACAACCTGACCGTGGTCAGCCCCGACATCGGCGGCGTGGTGCGCGCCCGCGCCGTGGCCAAAGTATTGAACGCCGATTTGGCCATCATCGACAAACGCCGCCCCAAAGCCAATGTGGCCGAAGTGATGAACATCATCGGCGACATCCAAGGCCGCACCTGCATGATTGTGGACGACATGATCGACACCGCCAACACCCTGTGCAAAGCGGCCTCCGCCCTGAAAGAGCGCGGCGCCGAGCGCGTGTTGGCCTATGCTTCCCATCCGGTTTTTTCCGGCGAAGCCGTCAGCCGCATCGCCTCTTCCGACATCGACCAAGTGGTGGTCACCGACACCATCCCGCTGTCCGAGGCCGCCAAAAATTGCGACCGCATCCGCCAAGTCACCATTGCCGGCCTCTTGGCCGAAACCGTGCGCCGCATCAGCAACGAAGAATCCGTGTCGTACCTCTTCAACGAGGACGTCACTGCTCCGGGAGCCTTATTCCTCCCGTAACCCCCGGCCGTCAGGGTTGGTCGCAGCCCGGCAGACGGCTTTCACTTTTTACTCACTTTGGAGTGTTTTATGTCATTCAAAATCGAAGCCCAAGTGCGCGAACAACAAGGTTCCGGTGCGAGCCGCCGCCTGCGCAGCGAAGGCAAACTGCCTGCCGTGGTATACGGCGAAAACCAACAGCCTCTGGCCGTAAGCGTAGACCACAAAACCGTGTTCTATGCTCTGGAAAAAGAAGCGTTCCACACCGCCATCGTCAAACTGAGCCTGGACGGCAAAGAATACGATGTCATCGTGCGCGATTTCCAAATGCACCCCTTCCGCCGCGAAGTGCAACACATCGACTTCCAAGTGGTGGAACTGGACAAACCGCTGAAAATCCGCATCCCGCTGCACATTGTCAATGCCGAGAAATCCCAAGCCGTTAAACTGCAAAGCGGCCGTGTTTCTCTGCTGAACAGCTCCGTAGAAGTACTGGTGGATCCGAAAAACATCCCCGCCGCCCTCGAGCTGGATTGCGAAAAAGTGGTGGCCGGCGACATTCTGCACCTGTCTGACGTCAACTACCCTGAAGGCGTGCAAAGCACCGCCCTGCGCCGCAACAGCAACCTGGCCGTTGCCACCGTTACCGGCAAAAAACGCTAAGCCGAAAGCAAACCAAACCGCCCGTTTCATCACGGGCGGTTTTTTATCAGCCTTTGCCGGCCTGCCGCAAACACCTTTCAGGTAGCCTGAGACCTTTGCAAAACCCCCATCCCAAAGACAGATAAGCAAGCGATCAACATCACCCCTTTAGGGCATCACGCAAACAGGCGCTGTCGGTAATGGATGGAGCGAGATTTCAGGTAGCCCGATAGCGAGCCGGCTGCTACTTCAGCAAATTCTTCAAGGCCAAACGCACGCCTTCGCCCACCTCCGTATCCGACGGAATCCCCTTTGCCGCCGCACGGGCTTCGCGTTCGTTATAGCCCAAAGCCAGCAAAGTGCTGACAATGTCTTCGCTGCTGTCCGCCGCCGCTTCCGGCAGCGCCAAGGCCGGCACATCCGCCGCCACCAGCTTGCCGCGCAACTCCAACACCATGCGCTCGGCCGTTTTCTTGCCGATACCCGGCGCCGACGACAACTTTTTCACGTCTTCCGCCGCCACCGCCTGCGCCAACTCATCCGCGCTCATGGCCGACAAAATACCCAAAGCCGTTTTGGCGCCGATGCCGCCCACTTTCAACAATTGGCGGAAAGTCGCCCTTTCGGCCGTGCTGCCGAAACCGAACAGCAAATGCGCATCCTCGCGCACAATCAGCTGGGTATAGAGGGTCACCGGCTCGCCGGTGGACGGCAGCGCATAGAAGGTCTGCATCGACACGTCCACCTCATACCCCACCCCGCCCACATCAATCAGCAGTTGCGGCGGGTGCTTTTCTACCAACTTGCCCGATAATCGGCCAATCATGCCATTTCCTTTCCAATCCGTTCAAGGCCGGCATTGTATCGCCAAGCCAGGCTACCTGAAAGACGCCGCGCCACAGTAAAACAGCACTGCCTCCATGCACAGTGCCGCGTACCAAGCACCCGGCTCAGGCGGACAGAACCAGCTTGGCGGCCAAACCGGCGGCCGCTTCGCTGCGGGCCTGGCGGGCGGCTTCCTCGCTGTAACCGTTGAGCGCCGACCAGTGCGGCTGGCGGCGTGCTTTGCCCAAGCCGTAAGGCAGGCGTTCCGCAGACCATGGGGTGCGGCGCGGCGGCAGGCTGACGGCGCTTTGGGCCGCATGACCGCGGGTTTGCAACACCGACAACAAGGCCTGGGCACGGGCGGCCAACAGCGTCAGCGTTTCCGGCGCAATATGCAGCCGTTGGCGGCCGCTGAAAGTATCGGACAGGGTTTGCACATTCGGCAACACACCGCCGATCAGGCCGCCGAGGGTGGTGCCGAGGCCGAAAGAGGTGCCGAGGGTAAGCACGTCCACGCCGAGGCCGATCAAGGCGCCGGTGGCCGCGCCTTTGGTGGTGCGGATGCCGTATTCTTTCAACAGTTCGCTGTCGAAAGGATCTTGGCGGAAAGGCTGGAGCACCCAATCATGGTCGGGCCGGTAATCGTCTTGGTAGAAACGGTAGAGGCGGAACAGGCGTTGCTGGAAAGCGGCTTCGGCGGCCCGCACTTCCTGCTGCATAGTGCACCAATGCGACTCCGGATCGTCTTCGGCATCGGTTTCCACCGCATAAGCGGCCATGTCGAGCAGAAAATGGGCGATTTCTTCGCGCGCCTCGCGGTCGAGTTCGCGCCATTCCCGGCGGCGCAAATCGGTGAGCCGGTCGAGCACCGTCCGCTCCGGCAGCATGGTGGCCAGATTGTCCCACAAACGGATTTCGCCTTCGAAGTCAAAAGCCACCGTATCGAAACCGCTCCAAACGTGTAAGCTTCGGCGGGCCAGCATCTCGCTCCATACCTGCACATCTTGGCCTTGGATAAAGTTGAACACCGGCATCAAAGGCTTGGCGCACCACGACAACACGGTCAGCTCGTCTTTGTATTTGGGCAGCACCGGCTCGCGCGCGTCCACCACATACAGCGCCATGTCGCTGCGCAACAACTGGCGCAGCACTTTGGCCTCCTGGGCAAATTCACCGGCGGCTTCGGGCGAAGCCAAAAACGACTGCAAACGCTCTACGCCGTCGGCACGGGCGGAAGTGTGCTCCTCCAACCAATCCAGCACCCCGCCGGCATCCTCCAAGCCCGGCGTGTCATACAGCGTCACCAAGGTTTGGCCGCCGTCGGCGATTTCGGCGGCTTCCACATGGCGGGTGGTGGCCGGCGCATGGCGCACTTCGCCGAAGGCGCTGTCGCGCAGCAGGGTGCGCAGCAAAGACGTTTTGCCGGTATTGGTATGGCCGACCACGGCCAGTTGCAGCGGGGAAGACATAGGCTACCTGAAACCCTGTTGGGACAAATGAGGAGGAAGTAAAACGGGCAGACCGCGCGCCTGCAAAGCGGCCTGCCATTGCGGCACCGCCTCGGCCAAAGCGTCGTGTTCGGATTCCACGGACAACAGCTGCACCACCACACCGCCCTGCGCCGCTTGGGCCAAACGGTCGATTTGGCGCAGCAGACCGCGGTCGGGCAGGCTGACGGCACGGACACCGAGCAAGAGCTGCACCGGCTGGCGTGTCAAATCATCGAGCAGCACGGCAACGCTGTCGCGGCTGTCGGCCACGCCGCCATCCTGCCACACCCGCCCGAGCACATGGCGGTGCCACGCCGCATCGGGCCACGGCCGCTCCAGCATCACCGCCCATGCCTCGGCCTCACCGCCGGTAGGCAGCGGCGGGGGCAGCACCGGCACCGCATCGGCCCGGTAATCATCGTCGGCATCCACAATCCGACGCTGCCAACCGCGCAACAGCTGGCGGTAATAAGGCAACGACAACGGCAGGCCGGCGGGCCGGCTGCGGGCCAGCAACACACAAGCACCCCAAGCCAGCAGGCGGGGCAACAGGCCGTAACACAGCAGGCTGCCGAGCAGCAAACTGCCCCATTGCTGCGCACTGGCCGTGTGGTGCCGCAGACGGCTGTCCAAAACAGCCTGCGTATCGGGCACGGGAAAACCAAGCCGCTCCGGCAGCCAAGCCAAAGCGCCCACCAACTGCACCAGGCTGTGATCGGACAGCAGCGTGCTTTCCCAATTGAACGTGTATTGGCGCACACTCAAAAACAGCAGCACCGCCGCCGCCATGCCGGCCAAGGAAGCCGACCAAAAACGGTGGCTTAACGCACCGGCCTGCCAGCGCGCGGCCGGCTGCTGCCATTCCGCGGTGTAAAGCGCCAGCAAGGCTTCCTGAAAATGGCTGTTGCCGCGCACCAACCAAGCCGGCGGCAGCAGCACGGCCGGCCGGCGGCGCAGGCCATACACCGCCGCCAACCACAACAGCAGCGTCAGCGTGTTCATGCCCAACACGCCCACCAGCACCAAGAAAAAGTTCAAACCGCTTTGCTGCATGATGGCGGCGGCGGCGGCAAAGCCGCTGAATGCGGCCAAAGCGGTCAGCAAGGAGCGCAACAGGCGGGCGCGCTGCTCGGTGCGGGCCAGCGCCGCCGCCAACGCACCGTCGCGGTCCAACATACGCGCCCGCTGCGCAATCCGCACTTCGGGCGGCTCGGCAGATTGCGCCAAGGCCCGATCCAACACTGCGGGATCGGTGGCAAACACATGGCCGCGCTCGTGCAACAAGCGCACGAGTTCGGCCAGCAGACGGGAAGAACGGTCGGGAGCAGACATCGGGATCGCGACAGCGGAAAATCAACAGCATTCACGCCTGCTACGGCAGGCAGATGGCCTTCAGGCTACCTGAAACACGGCTGTGCTTTCAGGTAGCCTGAAGACGGAAGATAGCAATGGCCGGCAAAGACTTATTCGGCTTTCAAAGCGGCACCGGCCACCACCGCATCCAGCTCAGCCAAATCGGCGCTGGGGCTGACGGCACAGGCGTGGTAAATGCCACCGGCGCTGTACAGCACTTTGCAGCTCTCGTTCAAGCTGCCGCCGTTTTCGCTGCGGCTGAAACGGTAAGCCAAATGGTCGGCTGCGGGGGCGTCCACCACCACATCATCCAAACCCGGCGCCGCTTTCACCGTTTCCGCCAGCTTGGCGAAATAAGCGTCGGCAGCTTGTTTGGGTTCGCCGGCCTGGCCGACATAAATCGTGATGTCCGATCCGCTGTGATGATGGCGCAACGTGAGCGCGTCCTTCGGCATGCCCTCCAAGAGTTTGTCCGCTTCGGCGGGCAGTTCGCCGAAGCCTTCAGCCACCTGCCACACCACCGCACCGTCGCTGGAGACCAATTGCTGGCCTGCGGCAGACGTCGCAGCAGCGGGCACGGAAGCGTCAGACGCACCGGCCACCACGGAAGTTTCGGCCGTGCCGCCGCAGGCGGCCAACAAAGCCGATAAAGACAGTACCGACAATAGATTGCGTTTATTCATAATCGGGTAAAAACAAGTTGGAAAAAACGGCACGGAGTATAACAAAATTTACGCGGCCACCGCCCGTGTTTGCAGGATTTTGCCATTTGCGCCCCGGTAGCAAAACAGGCTACCTGAAAGCTGTTCAGGTAGCCTGTCGCCCATCATTGTGCGGGACGCGGACAATTATTTCGCTTCGGAAGCAGCGGCTTCGGATGCGGCAGTCGGCGCGTCGGGCTTGGCGAAATACTGGCTGTGGATGCGGTCGTATTCGCCGTTGGCACGGATGGCGGCCAGCGCTTTGTTGAGCATATCCAAAGTGGCGGCATCGTCTTTACGCACGGCCAAACCGTAGTTTTCGGTATCGAAATCGGGAATTTCAATCATCGAAAAGCTCTTGCCGCTGTTGTTTTTGATGAACTCCATCACCACAGAGCTGTCGCTGATGGCGGCTTCCAAACCGCCGTTTTCCAATTCTTTCAACAGCAGGGGCAAGTTTTCGAAGCGGGCGATTTTCGGATTGGTGGCACCCAAAATCTTGCCGGCGGCCAAATCGCCGGTGTTACCGGTCACCACGCCGACACGGCTCAGGTTTTTCAAATCTTCCACCGAGGCGATGTTTTTATCGCCCTGCACCAACACCACTTGGCTGATTTGGAAATAGGGGTCGGTAAACGCCATGCTCTGCATACGCTCTTCGGTGATGGTAACCGCAGAGGCCAACACGTCCACATCGCCGTTTTTCAGGCTGTTGAACAGGCTGTCCCAAGGCTGGTTTTTAAATTCCACCTGGAAGCCGCCTTCTTTGGCCAAAGCATTCAGCAAGTCCACATCAAAACCGTGTACCTGGCCTTGCGCGTCTTGCGACTCAAACGGCGGAAATTCGGCATTCATGCCAACGCGCAATACTTTTGCTTCCGCCACCGGTGCGGATGAGGCATCGGAAGCAGGAGCCGGCGCCGCAGTTTGGTTGGAAGAGTTGTCGCCGCAGCCGCTTAAAGCAACGGCAGAACAAGCCAAGACGGTGGCCAGCCATTTTTTCATATTCATCGTGGTGCTCCTTAGGAAACAAACGCCCGCGCCGGCAAACCCGGCAGCAGGCCAAAGAAAGGGTAGAAAGCGAAAAATTTTAACATATTACCGTTTTGAAGACAGGTATTTGTTGCAGCGCAACAGCAAAAATACAACAGCCAGGTCGAGGGAATGCACACCTTGAAGTGTGCCGTTCTCCAACTTGCCAAGCGCTTCGAGGCTCTAAGCACGGATGCCCGGAATACTCTGAGACCTTTCAAAACCCCCATCTGCGGCGCATTTCTGCGTTGTGCGTTCACGCCCGCTGTGCTGCTACGCCTGAACGGCATCCACACATCTGCCGGTTTTGCCAAGATCTAAGGTTGGGAGTTGAGTATTGACAGCGTTGCATAAAAACAGGCTACCTGAAACTTTCAGGTAGCCTGTTTGCTTTGTGCAGCCGGATTATTGGGCGTTTTGCTTGGCTTGTGCGGCAGCCATTTCATGTTCGTTGGCCCACTCCGCTTCCATGATGCGGTCGGATTCCTCTGTGCCGTATTTGCTGCGGGCGATGGAGTAGAGGATGAAGCCGAATACCATCCAGCCGCCGAAAATCCACCATTCTTCTTTGGTCAGCGCGGCGGGGCTGAAAGGCAGGTACATATAGCCCAAGAACAGGCTCAAGCAGCAGCCGGCCGCACCGATGAAAATGCCTTTTTTCAGACGGAAGGGACGGGGCATATTGGGGGCGCGGCGGCGCAGCACCAGCAGCGACATACACACCATGAAATAAGCGATCACAATGGAGAGGCTGCCGGCATCGACAAACCACACCAGTGCTTTGCGGCCCAAGAAGGGAGCGAACAGGGTGGCCGCGCCGATCAGCAACACCGCATTGTGCGGGGTTTTGTATTTCGGATGGGTTTTCGCCAAGAAAGCGGGCAGCATTTTGGCGTGCGCCATGGCATAGATGGCACGGCTGCCGCCGATAAAGAAGGCGTTCCAGCTGGTGATGATGCCGGCGACACCCGCCAGAATCATGATTTTGGCAGCCAGCGGGCTGTTGAACACCACTTCCATCGCGGTGGCGGTGGGCAAAGAGGCATCGTTCAACTGTTGCTCATTCAGGGCGATGCCCACGCCGAAGGTAATGGCGCAGTAGAAGATGGTGGCGGCAGCCACAGACAACAACAACATTTTGCCGATGTCTTTTTGCGGCAGATTGATTTCCGCCGCCGCCTGCGGGATCACGTCAAAACCCACAAACATAAAGGGCACAATCAGCAAGACAGCCAGCATACCGGCCATCATCGGCGAAAATACGCTGCCTTCCACCGGGGTTTCGTTAAACAGCGGCTGCAGATTGGCGGCATCTCCACTGATGGGCGCGGCGATGATGAACACCAAGCCGACCAGCAAAATCAGATAGGTCACAAAGGTTTGGAAACGGGCAGCGGTTTTGATGCCGATGTAGTTGAGCCAAGTCACCACCACGGTGCCGGCCATGCCCACCAACGCCCAAGTGAAATACACATCGCCGCCGCGGATGCCGGCCACGAGGTCTTCCGTGTTTTGCTCTTGGCCCATCAGGTTCCACAGGTAGCCCACTTGGTAACCGGGAATCAGGTTGTCGAGCACCGTAGGCAGGGCAACGGCTTCGAAGGCCACCACCGATACATAGCCCAAAATCATGGCCCAAGTGCACAGAAAAGATGCGGCATGGCCCATGGCGCGGTAGCTGAATACGTGCTCGCCGCCTTCATAGGGCATGGCGGAACAGAGTTCTGCGTAACACAGGCCGATGACCATGATGATGCCTGCGCCCAGCGCCAAGGCCAGCGGCGCACCGATGCTGCCGGCCTCCTGCACCCAGCCGCCGGACAGAACAATCCAGCCCCAGCCGATCATGGCGCCGAAGGCCAGCATGAACGCCTCTTTTTTGCCAAGAACTTTGGCTAAATGATGGTTACTCATTTTTCAATCCTCAAATTGTAAACTTGCCGGACGGTGCCACCGCTGCCCGGTGCAGCCCGCTCGATGCCCCTGCCGGCCGTTGGAGTGAGGCGGCTGGGGATAAACAGGCTTTTACCCTGCTTTCCGCGGTTTGTAAATCTTCATTAGCATATTTTTAGAAAAAATATCAATACAAGCATTTGAAAATCAGAAGGTTTATTTCGCATAGTGGAATCTTCGGTGCTGTGGGCGAAATTTTCTCACTATAAAATTATAAATATCAGTTACTTATTATTTTTAGCCACTTAGTCGGCAAATTGCGCTCCGTTTCGGCGGAGAAAATACTTTACTTTTGTGCGGCGCAGCGTTAAAACGGAACCGGTTTTTAGGGCGTCCTCTGCGGCCTGCCGGAGAGTGGCTTTTGCCCTCAAGAGACGGCAAACCGTTTATATAAGGAAAGCGGCCGCCGAGGCAGGCGCCGGAGTGCGGGCGGCAGACGGCTTTCAGGTAGCCTGAGGCCGGCAAGAAAGATGATTGATTCAGGAGCACAACACAGTATGAAAAAAGTAGGCTTTATCGGCTGGCGCGGCATGGTCGGCTCGGTTTTGATGCAGCGCATGCGCGAAGAAAACGACTTCGCCCACATTCCCGAAGCGTATTTCTTCACCACTTCCAACCCCGGCGGCGCGGCGCCCGACTTCGGTCAGGCGGCGAAAACCCTGCTGGATGCCAACAACCTTGCCCAGTTGGCCGAGATGGACATCATCGTGACCTGCCAGGGCGGCGATTACACCAAATCGGTGTTCCAGCCCCTGCGCGAGAGCGGCTGGCACGGCTATTGGATTGACGCGGCTTCCACCCTGCGCATGGATGCCGAGTCCATCATTGTGCTGGATCCGGTCAACCGCGGCGTGATCGATGCCGGCCTGCAAAACGGCGTGAAAAACTACATCGGCGGCAACTGCACCGTTTCGCTGATGCTGATGGCCTTGGGCGGCCTGTTCCAAAACGGTTTGGTGGAGTGGGCCTCCAGCATGACTTACCAGGCCGCTTCCGGCGCCGGCGCCAAAAACATGCGCGAGCTGATCAGCGGCATGGGCGCCATCCGCGACCAAGTACACAGCGAATTGGCCGATCCGGCCAGCGCGATTTTGGACATCGACCGCAAAGTGTCCGACTTTCTGCGCAGCGAAGCCTATCCGAAAGAAAACTTCGGCGTACCGCTGGCCGGCAGCCTGATTCCGTGGATCGATGCCGACTTGGGCAACGGCCAGTCGAAAGAAGAATGGAAGGGCGGCGTGGAAACCAACAAAATCCTCGGCCAGGCCGACGGCGTGGTGGTGGAAGGCCTGTGCGTGCGCATCGGCGCCATGCGCTGCCACAGCCAGGCGTTGACCCTGAAGCTGAAACAGGATTTGCCGCTGGCCGAAATCGAAAGCCTGCTCGCCGGCGCCAACGATTGGGTGAAAGTGGTGCCCAACACCAAAGAAGCCAGCATGCGCGATCTCACCCCCGCCGCGGTGACCGGCACGCTGACCACTCCGGTCGGCCGCATCCGCAAGCTGGCCATGGGCGGCGAATACATCAGCGCCTTCACCGTGGGCGACCAGCTGCTGTGGGGTGCCGCCGAGCCGCTGCGCCGCATGTTGCGCATCGTGTTGGGCAATCTGGATTGATCGGGCAAGCCCGTCGCAAAGCAGTGGCTACCTGAAAAGCTTTCAGGTAGCCACTGCTTTGCCAATGCAAGAATCAGACACATGAGATGGTGATCAATCATGGAAAACGGGAAAAATAACTCAAGAAAGCTGGGATTTGCGGGCTTGGCTTTCATTGCGGCCGCCATGCTCTTGACGCCGCTGAATGAAGGTGTTTTTCTTTTCATTAAGAAGATTCTGTTGGTCCTTGGGTATGCATTATGCATGGCATCAACGGTCTCTATTTTGATGGGCAAGAGGGTGGGATTGCGTCATTTAAGCGCATCTATATTTTCTGATGCCGGGCTTGTTGGCTTATTGGCTTTTCAGGTAATCGGGGGATTGCTTGCCTGTGTCATTCTTGATGGCTCTTATTTTGTTCTTTTCTTTGTTGGGGCGTGTTGTGGCGCATTGGCTTGGTGGCTGTTGGCGAAAAAATAGAGCAGGAAAAATCGAGGGGTGTCCGCTGTCCGCCGCCACTTCTGCGCCTGCTTACAACCCCGTTTTTGCAAAAAACGAGGACACATTGGCAGTAAAGCACGCCACCGCTGCGTTCACACTTGAGATTTCTTCTCTTCTCTGCCTGTTTCCTGCTTACTCAACCAAAACGGGCGCATGATTTCATGCCCCGCCGAAAGCCGCTAGAATGCGGCTTTTGTTTTTTGATGAAAGTAGCCCGTCGTGCCGCAAACCGTCCACTATCTGAAAGATTACCGCGCGCCCGCGCACCAAGTGCCGCAACTGGATTTGGCGTTCGATATTTTCGACAACCACACCGATGTCGCTGCCTGCTTGCACATCGAGCCGCAGCAGGGGCGGGCCGACTTGGTGCTGCAGGGGTCGGCCGAGCTGCTGTCGCTACACCTCAACGGCGAGCCGCTGGCCGAGAGCCGCTATACGCTGGACGGCGAAACGCTGACCCTGCCCGACGCGCCTGCCGAACCGTTTGTGCTGGAAGTGCGCACCCGCCTGTATCCGCAGGACAATAAAACGCTGATGGGGCTGTATGCCAGCGGCGGCAATCTCTATACCCAGTGCGAGCCGGAAGGCTTCCGCAAAATCACCTTCCACCCCGACCGCCCCGATGTGATGGGCCGCTTCACCACCACCCTGAGCGCCGACGCCGCCCGTTATCCCGTGCTGCTGTCCAACGGCAATAAGACAGACGGCGGCCTGCTCGAAAACGGCCGCCATTGGGCGAAATGGGCCGACCCCTTCGCCAAGCCCAGCTATCTGTTTGCGCTGGTGGCCGGCGATTTGCAGTGCACGCGCGACACCTTTACCACCCTGAGCGGGCGCGAAGTGGCGATTGAGTTTTACACCCGTGCCGAAGACGCCGACAAGGTGAATTTCGCCGTGCAGTCGCTCAAACACGCGATGGCGTGGGACGAAACGCGCTTCGGCCTGGAATACGACTTGGACATCTATATGGTGGTGGCCGTCGGCGACTTTAATATGGGCGCGATGGAAAACAAGGGCTTGAACATTTTCAACACCAAATATGTGCTGGCCGACAGCCGCACCGCCACCGACGCCGATTTTGCCGGCGTGGAAAGCGTGATCGCCCACGAATATTTCCACAATTGGACGGGCAACCGCGTGACCTGCCGCGATTGGTTTCAGCTCTCGCTGAAAGAAGGGCTGACCGTGTTCCGCGACCAGGAATTTTCCGCCGACCGCGCCGGCGCGCTTACCCGCATCGAAAACGTGTCGCTGCTGCGCCAGCACCAGTTTCCCGAAGACGCCGGCCCCACCGCTCATCCGGTGCGCCCCGCCAGCTATGTGGAAATGAACAATTTCTACACCATGACCGTGTATGAAAAAGGCGCCGAAGTGGTGCGCATGTACCACAGCTTTTTGGGTGAGGCAGGCTTCCAACGCGGGATGCGGCGGTATTTCGAACGCCACGACGGCCAAGCCGTGACCTGCGACGATTTCCGAGCCGCCATGGCCGATGCCAACGGCCGCGATTTCGGGCAGTTCGCCCTGTGGTACAGCCAGGCCGGCACGCCCGTGCTGCAGGCGTCAGGCTACCTGAAAGACAACGGCGACTATGTGCTGACCGTCAAACAAAGCATTCCGCCCACGCCCGACATGGCCGACAAACAGCCGATGATGATGCCGCTGAAAGTGGCCTTGTTCAGCGCGGAAACCGACACTCTGGGCGAGCAAACCGAATTCAGGCTACCTGAAAGCAGCGAAGCCTGCCGCGAGGCCGTGCTGGTGTTGCATCAAGCCGAGCAGGAATTTGTCTTGCAGGGCGTGGGCCGGGCCGTGGTACCTTCCCTGCTGCGCGGCTTTTCCGCCCCCGTGCAGCTGGACTACCCTTACAGCGATGCCGATTTGAGCCTGCTCTTGGCCTACGACAGCGATGCGTTCGCCCGCTGGGAGGCCGGCCAAACCCTGTACCGCCGTGCGGTGACCGCCAACGAAGCGGCGCTGCTTTCAGGTAGCCCGCTGCCGGCGCACGAAGTGCTGATGCAGGCCTTGGCAGAAGTGTTGGCGGCCGATTTGGCGGCCGGCTTCCGCGCCCTGCTGTTGCAGGTGCCGCCCGAAGCCGAATTGTGGGCGGAGCGCGAAAACATCGATCCATTGCTGGTACACCGCGCCCGCGAAGCGCTGTTGGACGCGCTGGCCGTGCGTTTCCTGCCGCAGCTTCACGCGCTGGAGCAAGAAGCGGCGCAGCAGGAAGCGCAGGCCGATGCAGCGGTGCGCTACGAATACACGCCCAAGCTGGCGGCTTGGCGCAACCTGCGCAACGTCTGCCGCGCCTTGATTCTGCGGGCCGAGCCGCAACACATCGACACCGTGGCCGAACGCTACGCCGAACTGGCCGGCAATATGACCCACGAATGGGGGCTGTTGAGCGCGGCCAACCACCATCCCGGCCCGCAACGCGATGCGCTGTTGAACCGCTTTGCCGAAAAATTCAGCGATCAGGCGCTGGTGATGGACAAATACTTCACCCTGATTGCCGCCAGCCGCCGCGCCGATACGCCGGCACAGGTGCGGGCCGCCCTGCAGCATCCGCAGTTCAGCCTGGAAAATCCGAACAAGGCGCGCGCCCTGCTCGGCGCATTCAGCCGCAACGTGCCGCATTTCCATGCCGCAGACGGCTCGGGCTATGCCTTTATTGCGGAACAGGTGCGCCGAATCGACGCCTTCAACCCGCAAGTGGCTGCGCGTCTGGTGCAGGCATTCAATCTGTGCCGCCGCCTCGAAGCCGGGCGCCAAAACCTGATGCGCCAAGAGTTGCAGGCGCTGGCGCAAGCGCCCGATTTGTCGAAAGACACGCGCGAAATCGTTGAGAAAATTCTGGCCGCATGAGCCGCAAGTGCGAAACAGGCTACCTGAAAACAAGCAAAGCAGGTTTCTGCGCCGCGCGAGCTCTTTCAGGTAGCCTGTTCGATACCGGCCATGGCCGCTCTCGGGTACAATGCGGCTTTTCTTTTTGGCAGGCACAACACAGCATGTTCAACCACTCTAAATCAGAATTATCGGCCCTGTGCGAGCAGGTGCTTTCCCTGGCCCGCGCCGGCGGCGCCACTGCGGCCGAGGCCGACATCAGTGAATCGGTGGGGCAGTCGGTGCAGGTGCGCCTGCAGGAAATCGAGCAGATCGAATACCAGCAGGACAAATCGCTGGACATTACCGTGTATGTGGGGCAGCGCAAAGGCCGGGCCAGCACCGGCGATTTTTCACCCGCCGCGCTGGCCGACACCGTGCGCGCGGCCATCGACATCGCCCGCTACACCGCCGAAGACGACTGCGCCGGCTTGGCCGATGCCGAGCTGATGGCCACCGAAACAGGCGATTTGGCCAGCTATTTCGAATGGCCGTTGGAAACCGACGAAGCGATAGAATTGGCCCGCCGTTGCGAAGCGGCGGCCCAAAGCGCCGATGCCCGCATTTCCAACTCCGAAGGCGCCGGCGTGCAAACCGGCCATTATCAATTTGTTTACAGCAACAGCCACGGCTTTCTGCAACACCGCCAGGGTTCGCGCCACAGCCTGTCTTGCAGCATGGTGGCCGCCGGCAGCGACGGGCGGATGCAGCGCGATTATTGGTTCGACCTCGCCCGTGACCCGGCCGATTTGGACAGCCCGGAAGCCGTCGGCCGCCTGGCCGCCGAACGTACCGTGCGCCGTCTGAATGCCCGCAGTCTGCCCACCGGCAGCTATCCGGTGTTGTTCGACACCACCGTGGCCGGCAGCCTAATCGGCCATTTGGTCGGCGCCCTCAGCGGCGGCGCCCTCTACCGCCAAACCAGCTTTCTGCCCGACAGCATCGGCCGCGCCATCCTGCCGCCTACGCTCAGCCTGCGCGAAGAACCGCATCTGCCCAAAGCCTTGGGCAGCACTTATTTCGATGCCGAAGGCGTCGGTACCCGTCCGCGTTTTGTGATTGAAAACGGCGTGATTCAGGGCTATTTCCTCAGCAGTTACAGCGCCCGCAAACTCGGCATGACCACCACCGCCAACGCAGGCGGCGCCCACAACTTGATGCTCAACCACACCCACGCCGACCAAGCCGCCCTACTGCGCGAAATGGGCAGCGGTCTGTTGGTGACCGAGTTGATGGGGCAGGGGGTGAATCCGATTACCGGCGACTATTCGCGCGGCGCCGCCGGTTTCTGGGTAGAAAACGGCGTGATTGCCTATCCGGTGGAGGAAATTACCATTGCTTCGCGCCTGCAAGATATGTTGCCGAGCATTGCGGGTGTGGCCGATGACGCCTTGCGCCGTTCGGCGAATAAAGTGGGTTCCATCCTGATTGCGGAAATGACTGTGGCGGGGTGTTGAGGCGAATCTTCCAACAGGCCATCGGCCTCGTATAATTGATGGAAAGGCCTGTCCGAGAGTATTGCGGGCAGGCCTTAACTTTAAACGAATAGGTAACAGCAGATAATTAACAAAAATTAAAAATTTAGACTAAGGTGTCAAAAACCATAATTTCTTGAATTTCACACATTTCCCGGCATTTTTTTCCATTTCATTGGCTAATTTCAACTCTTTACCTTCGAGTTTTACCACATTAAATTGTGGGAGCACGATAATCCACAGCATTGCCTCACCTCTTAATAGACAGTTTTTCTTAATTAAACTTAACAAATTGAAGCGATGTTATCATGTTGCAATTCCATGAGAAAGCATTTTTATTTATTTAAAATTAAATTGTTATGGAAAATGTAACCAGTATGATGGTTATGTTTGATTGGAGCATATATTCCTCCCAATTATGCAAGCATAAGCTGGCGTGGAGATTGGCCAAGTGTTTCTGACGCCTGTGTCAGTCCTAAGAGCAAGATGAACTGGCTAAATTCCGACCGAAACACTCGGATATGTGTGCTAGAATGCGTCCGTTTTTTGACCACGGTTTTCCACACCCTAAAGATCTATGGCATTGCTTCAAATCGCCGAGCCGGGCCTGTCTGCCGCTCCGCACCAACACCGCCTCGCCGCAGGCATCGATTTAGGCACCACCAACAGCTTGGTGGCCACCGTGAAAAGCGGCAGCGCCGTTTGTTTGGCCGATGCCGAGGGGCGGGCCTCGCTGCCTTCGGTGGTGCGTTATCTGCCCGACGGGGCGGTGGCGGCCGGTTACGAAGCGTTGACCGCCCAAAAAAGCGACCCCGCACACACCGTGAGCTCGGCCAAGCGCCTGATCGGGCGCAAGTTGGAGGACATCGATACAAGCCATCTGCCCTACCGTTTCGGCCCGTCTGAGCGCCTGATCGAAATCCATACCCGCCAAGGCTTGAAGACCCCGATTGATGTTTCCGCCGACATTCTGCGCGTGTTGAAACAGCGCGCAGAAGAGAGTTTGGGCGGCGATTTGGTGGGCGCCGTCATCACCGTGCCCGCCTATTTCGACGAGGCCCAGCGCCAGGCCACCAAAGACGCGGCGCGGCTGGCCGGCATCAATGTGCTGCGCCTGCTCAACGAGCCCACCGCCGCCGCCATCGCCTACGGCCTCGACAACCGTTCCGAAGGCACGTTTGTGGTGTACGATTTGGGCGGCGGCACGTTTGACGTATCCGTGCTCCAGCTGTCCAAAGGGCTGTTTGAAGTGAAGGCCACCGGCGGCAACAGCGCCTTGGGCGGCAACGATTTCGACCACCGCCTGTTTTGCCATCTGATTGAAGCCAACGGCTTGTCGATTACCGACGATCACGATGCCCAACTGCTGCTGTCTTTGGCCCGCGAAGCCAAAGAAACCCTGAGCAGGCTACCTGAAACCCGCATTCAGGCGGTTCTCAGCAGCGGCAAAACCATTGACACCGTGATCACCCGCACCGAATTTCACGCGCTTACCCAGCATCTGGTGGCCAAAACCTTGGAGCCGGTGAAGCAGGCGATGAAAGACGCCGGCGTCGGCAAGGCCGACATCAAAGGCGTGATCATGGTGGGCGGCGCCACCCGCATGCCGCATGTGCAGCAGGCGGTGGCCGCCTTCTTCGGCCAAACCCCGCTCAACAACCTCAATCCCGACCAAGTGGTGGCTTTGGGCGCGGCCATGCAGGCCAATGTGCTGGCCGGCAACAAAAACGAAGAAGAATGGCTGCTGCTGGACGTGACCCCCTTGTCGCTCGGCCTCGAAACCTACGGCGGCCTGGCCGAAAAAATCATTCCGCGCAACAGCACGCTGCCCACCGCCCGCGCCCAGGAATTCACCACTTTCAAAGACGGTCAAACCGCCATGACCATTCACGTGGTGCAAGGCGAGCGCGAGCTGGTGGCCGACTGCCGCAGCCTGGCCAAATTCACCCTGCGCGGCATCCCGCCGATGGTGGCCGGCGCCGCCCGCATCCGCGTCACTTTCCAAGTAGATGCCGACGGCCTGCTGTCGGTTTCCGCCCGCGAAGAAAGCACCGGCGTGCAGGCACAAATCGAAGTGAAACCGTCCTACGGCTTGGACGACGAAACCATCACCCGCATGCTGAAAGACAGCCTCTCGCACGCCCGCGACGATGCCGCCGTGCGCGCCCGAGCCGAAGCCCAAGTGGAAGCCGAAGGCCTGATTGCCGCGGTGTCGGCTGCTTTGGCCTTAGATAGCGATTTGCTGCAGGTCGACGAGTTGGCTGCGGTGGAGCAGGCGGTTACCGCGCTGCGAAACCGTTTTGAAGACAGCGCCGAAGCCATCCGCCACGCCACGCAAATGCTGGCGCAGGCCACCGACGAATTCGCCGCCCGCCGTATGGATCGCAATATCCAGCGCGCCCTTACCGGCCAGCGGGTAGAAGACATCTAAATTTGCGCTGCTGTTAATTGATTGGCGGTCAGCAGAGCCACATTTTTAGGAGCGTTTCCTTATGCATGCCCCGCTTTCTTTATACGCCGAGCTGGAAAAACTCCGGGATTATTGGCAGCCTGCCCTATTCGAACAAGGCGACTTCGGTTTTCGGCTGGTTAAGTTTGCTGGCGATTTCGAATGGCACAGCCATGCCGGCAGCGATAAAGTGATTTTGGTGCTGTCCGGCGAAATGGGCGTGCGCTTTGCCGATGGGCGTGACGATGTGCGCATCCGTGCCGGTGAATTGTTTGTGCTGAGCAAAGGGGTGCGTCATCAGCCTTATGCGGAAAACGAATGTGCCATTGTTTTGATTGAACAGGCCGGTAAGGGCGGTTAAACCTCCGCGCCATACGTGTCCGGCGGCATCGGCCATACAGACTGCGGCTGTGGCGCAAAGGTTTCGGGCTACCTGAAGCGTGTTCAGGTAGCCCGAGATGCATCAATGAAATGCGCGCAGTCCGGCGGCATTCTTTGTTAAAATGCCGTCGTTTGCAGATTGATTTTCCGAGCCACAGATGAGCACACCCGAACACGATCAGGAATGGGTCAGCAAAACCCGCCGCAAAAAAGAGATGAATGAATTACAGGATTTGGGCGTGGCGCTGACGCGGCTGTCGAACGACACTCTGAAAAAAATGGCACTGCCCGAGGAGTTGTACGAAGCGGTGCAGGCGCATAAAAAAATCACCGCCAACGGCGCGCTCAAGCGGCAAACCCAATACATCGGCCGCCTGATGCGCGATGTCGATCCCGAGCCGATCCGCCTGTTTTTGGCTCAATTGCGCGGTGAAAACGCCGCCCACAACGCCTTTTTGCAAAGGGTGGAGCAGGCACGCGAAAAGCTGTTGGCCGACGATGCCGCGCTCACCGATTTTATGCGCGATTACCCGGCGGCCGATGCCGGCGAACTGCGCACCCTGATCCGCAACACGCGCAAAGAGCGCGAGCTGAACAAGCCGCCGAAAAACTTCCGCGCGCTCTATCAGGCCCTGAAAGCGGTGATGGGCGGCGGGGCCGATACGGTGGCGGCTGCGACGGATGCCGAAGATGAAGAAACGGCTTGAGGCACCAGCGTCTGCGGCAAGCAGCCGTTCAGGCTACCTGAAAAAGGTTTCAGGTAGCCTGAACGTTTTTTGAAGCGGGTGTTTTGTGCCTTGACGTCTTGGCAAAACCCTCAGATGTGGATGCCTGGCAAGGCATAGCGGCTGCGGGTGAGAGCGCCCGGGCCTGTTGAGCCGCCGTTGCGGTTTGTGGTTTGCTGTCCTCAGTCGGAGGTGTGTTGACGCAGACTGTGCAAATCCACTGTTTTCATGATTTTTGTTGGATGGAATCTTTTATGAATAGCATTGCCGTGGTCGGCGGCGGTTTGGCCGGCCGACTGATTGCGCTGCAGTTGGCCCGCAGCGGTTGCCGCGTTTCACTGTATGAACAAGGCCCGCGCTCGGGTGCCGGGGCGGCGGCTTATGTGGCGGCGGCCATGTTAGCGCCTTTGGCCGAAGCGGCGGAAGCCACGCCCGAAGTGGTGGCCTTGGGTTATCAGAGTCTGCCGCTGTGGCGCGCGCTGCTGCCGACGCTGCCGGAGCCGGTGTTTATGCAGGAAAACGGCAGCCTGATTGTGTGGCACGCGCAAGACAAAGCCTTGGCCGACCGTTTTGTGCGCCATCTGCACAGGGCGCATGCCGGCGAGGCGCCCTTAGCGCAATGGCGCGGCGCGGAAATGGCGGCACAGGAGCCGCAACTGGCGGGGCGTTTTGCCGAAGGGCTGTTTCTGCCCGGGGAAGGGCAGTTGGACAACCGCCAATTGTTGAGCGCATTGGCCGCCGCTTTGGAAGCCGAAGGCGTGGCTTGCCATTGGCAGACGGCGACCGAGCCGGCGCAATTGAAAGATGCCGATTGGTGTGTGGACTGCCGAGGCATCGGCGCCAAAAGCGTATGGGGGTCTGCGGGCGGCAGCCGTCTGCGCGGCGTGCGCGGCGAAGTGGCGCGCGTGTATGCGCCGGAAGTGTCGCTGCGGCGGCCGGTGCGCCTGCTGCATCCGCGTTATCCGTTGTATATCGCGCCCAAGGAAAACCATCTGTTTGTGATCGGGGCGACGCAACTGGAAAGCGAAAGCACGGCGCCGGTGAGTGTGCGCTCCAGTTTGGAATTGATGTCGGCGCTGTATGCCGTCAGCCCGGCTTTCGGCGAAGCCCAAATTGTGGAGTTGGCGGCCAATCTGCGCCCGACGCTCAACCACCACAATCCCGAAATCCGTTATCGGCCGGCCGCACGGCTGGTGGAGGTAAACGGCCTGTTCCGCCACGGCTTTATGATTGCGCCGGCGGTAAGCGCGGCAGCGGTGCGTTTGGTGTTGGCCTTGACCGGCGGCGGCACGGTGCCGGCGGGCGACGCAGAGAGCGGTTTGCCTTATTTGGTGCAGACGTAAACCGCCGAACAGGGCGCACAGGCTACCTGAAATCTTAGATGTAGAAATTAACTTTAGAAATTAAAAGGGTTACTTACACCGCAGCTTGAGAAAAATAAGCCTGAGACCTTGGCAAAACCGTCAGATGTGGATGCCGTTCAAGACGTAGCAGCGCAGTGAGCGTGAACGCCAAGAATCCCTGTGGGACAAACATATCACACGATAGGCAAGCGAGCAGCGCACACCGCAGAAATACGCCTCAGATGGGTTTTGCCAAGGCCTCAGCCTGATCAAACCGCCGCTTTCCGCCCCTGCTCCCGTCCCAAACGCCACACCGCCGCCACCTCCCTGGCCGTCCGTTCCAACTGCGCCTCCGCCTCCGCCAACACCTCGGCCAAATCCGCCGCCCGCGCCACCGAAGGGAAAACCGCGCAAAACCCGTGCGCCGCCAGCTCCCCCACATCCGGGCCTACGCTGCCGGCTAAGGCAATCACCGGCACACCTTGCGCCTGCGCAGCAGCCAATACGCCCAGCGGCACCTTGCCGAAGGCGGTCTGACCGTCCATCCGCCCTTCGCCGGTAATCACCAAATCCGCGCCCGCCAACTGCTCGGCCAAGCCGGTGGCCGCCACCATCCAATCGACACCGCGCCGCAATTCGGCAGCCAACACCGTCCGCAAACCGAAACCCAAACCGCCGGCCGCTCCGCTGCCTGCCTCCTCGCGGCAATCCGGCAGGCCGCTGGCCGCCAGCACATCAGCATAATGCGCCAACGCCGCATCCAAGCGCCGCACTTGCGCCGCATCCGCCCCTTTCTGCGGGCCGAACACCGCGCTGGCGCCCAAATCGCCGCACAAAGGATTGTCCACATCACAGGCCGCCACAATTCGGCAGTCCGCCAACTCAGGCAACGCCGCCGAACAGTCGATGGCGGCCAAACCGGCCAAAGCCGCCCCGCCGCGCGGCAGTTCCGCCCCGCTTTGGTCCAACAAACGGAACCCCAAGGCCTGCAACATACCCACCCCGCCGTCGTTAGTGGCCGAGCCGCCGATGCCGAGCATGATGCGGCGTACCCCGCGCCGTAAAGCATCGGCCATCATCTGGCCGGTGCCGTAGGTGGAAGTGAGCAGCGGATTGCGTTCGGCAGGCGGCACCAAATGCAGGCCCGAAGCCTCCGCCATCTCCATCACCGCGGTGCCGTCCGGTAACAGGCCGTAGCGCGCGGTAACCGCTGCGCCGAGCGGGCCGTCCACCGCCACCGACACCCATTCGCCACCGGCCGACGCCACCACTGCCGCCGCCGTACCCTCTCCCCCGTCCGCCATCGGCACACACACATACGCCGCTTGGGGGAAAACCGCGGCAAACCCGCGCCGGATCGCTTCGGCCGCCTGTTTGGCGCTCAGGCTTTCTTTAAATGAGTCGGGCGCAATCACAATCTTCATCTTCCACTCCTTTGTCTTAAAGCCTGAGACCTTTGCAAAACCCTCAGATGTGGATGCAGTTCAAGGCGTAGCAGCGCAGCGAACGTGAACGCTAGGAATCCCAGTGGGACAGACATATCATACAGATAGGCAAGTGAGCGAGCAGCGCACAACGCAGAAATGCGCCGCAGATGGGAGTTTTGCAAAGGTCTCAGCATCTGAAAGGGGGCAGCGTCCCGTCGGCACTGCCGAAAAACAAAAACGGCTGCCGTTTGTCTGTCACGGCAGCCGTTGTTATCAGGCAAAAATCAAAAATGCCGCGGCGATAACCGCACCCGAATACAACAAGGCCATCAGGCAGTAGCCCATCACCGCGCGTGCATCCAAGCCGACAATGCCCAACAGCGACAAGGCCCAAAACGGCTGGATCATATTGGTCCACGCATCGCCCCACGCCACCGCCATGGCCGACACTTCCGGCGCCACGCCCAAAGCCGCACCCGCAGGCAGCATAATCGGGCCCTGCACCGCCCATTGGCCGCCGCCGGAAGGCACAAACACATTCACCAAACCTGCGCTCAGAAAAGCCAGCAGCGGGAAGGTACGCTCGGTTGAAGCCGCCACAAAAGATTGGCTGATCATGGCCGCCAACGAGGCACCGCCTTCAGGCGCGCTGGTCATCAAGCCCATGATGCCGCCGTAAAACGGAAACAGCAGCACAATGCCGGCAATGCCTTTGGCACTGTCTTCCACCGCCCGGCTGTAGCGCTCAGGGGTGCCGTGTGCCAGCAAGCCGACAAACAGGAACAGGCCGATGACCACGTTCAGCGCCAAATTGAAACCGGCCTGACTGAAATGCCCGTATAGATACACCGCACCCATCGCCACCAACAGCCAAGCCATCAGGCGGCTGTCGTCCCATTTTTGGGCGGGCGTGTCCAAAGGCGGCAGCGGCGGCTCCGGCTCGGCCAATTTGGCCGGATCGGCCACCACCGGCTTGGCCGGCATCATCAGCATATTGAGCAACGGCAAGCCGACGAACAGCGCCAGCACGATAAACAGATTCAGGGGCGAAAACAGGGTTTGCGCCACCGGAATCGCCGCTTCCACCGTGCCGCCACTGATTTTGGCCAGATCAGGGCCGTCGGTGGCCAGCGCCAGCGGAATCGAGCCGGATAAGCCGCCGTGCCACACCAAAAAGCCCGAATAGGCAGCCGCCACCAACAGCGGATAATCCACCCCTTTCACTTGGCGGGCCAAAGCTTTGGCAAACACCGCGCCCACAATCAGGCCGAAGCCCCAGTTTAACCAGCAGCCGGCCAAGGCCACCAACGTCACGGCAAACACCGCTGCCTTCGGGCTTTGGATTCTACCGGCCAGCCGGTCCAGCTGGCGGCCGACAAACGGCGCCTTGGCCAGCACATGGCCGGTCACCAAAATCAGCGCCATCTGCATGGAAAAGCCCAACAAAGACCACAGGCCTTTGCCCCAAGAGCCGGCCGCCGCCAACAGGTCTTAGCCGGT
Organism: Neisseria shayeganii; assembly: GCF_014054965.1. Taxonomy (NCBI): domain Bacteria; kingdom Pseudomonadati; phylum Pseudomonadota; class Betaproteobacteria; order Neisseriales; family Neisseriaceae; genus Neisseria; species Neisseria shayeganii. The sequence goes on from NZ_CP059567.1 coordinate 1,978,444, forward strand.
CAGCGCCACCGCCGCGGCATACACCACCAGCGTCAGCAGAATACAAAAAACAAACGGCGAGGGCAGCCATTGCTGCACCAAGCGCACGCTCAATAAAGTCAGTTGGCGGAACATATTTTCTTTTCTCCTTTGCTTCCTGCCCGTTCAAAACAGCCGCCCCGGTCGGGAACGGCGCAAACCGTTCAGCTAGCCTGCCGCATGGCAAGAGCTACCTGAAAACCGTGCCAAGTTCTGCAAAAATATGCAAAGCGCGGATTATGCCGAAAACCACAAATCCTGGCAAAGCACTTATAATCAGCCGCTTCCCTTCCTTCTCCTCTTCGCGCCAACCGCCCATGAAAGCCGCCGTTTTCCTGCTTTACCTCCTGCAACTGCTGCCCTTTACCGTGCTGCAGAAACTGGCCGACGCCGTGGGCACACTGGCCTATTACGCCGTGCGGCCGCGCCGCCGGGTGGGCGAAATCAATCTGCGCCTGTGTTTTCCCGAATGGCGCGAAGCCGAACGCCGCCGCCTGCTCAAACGCCACTTCCGCCACATGGCCAAGCTGGTGCTGGAATACGGCCTGTATTGGTACGCTCCCGCCGCCAGGCTCAAATCGCTGGTGCGCTATCAAGACAAACACCATCTCGACCAAGCCCTGGCCGCCGGCGAAAAAGTGATTCTGCTCTACCCCCACTTCACCGCCTTCGAGCTGGCCGTTTACGCCCTCAACCAAGACGTGCCGCTGATCAGCATGTATTCACACCAGAAAAACAAAACCTTGGACGAACAAATCCTCCAAGGCCGCCACCGCTACAACAATGTCTTCCTCATCGGCCGCACCGAAGGGCTGCGCGCCATCATCAAGCAGATCAAAGCCTCGCCCGCCCCCTTTCTCTACCTGCCCGATCAGGATTTCGGCCGCAAAGATTCCGTATTTGTTGGCTTTTTCGGCATCCCCACCGCCACCATCGCCGGCCTCAGCCGCATCGCCGCGCTCACCCGCGCCAAAGTCATCCCCGCCATCCCCACCCGCGAAACCGACGGCACGGTCACCCTGCGCTTCTACCCCGCGTGGGCACACTTCCCCTCCGACTCAGCAGAAGCCGACGCCCAGCGCATGAACGACTTTATCGAAGCGCGCGTGCGCGAACAGCCGGCTCAGTATTTCTGGCTGCACAAACGCTTCAAAACCCGCCCGGAAGGCGAAGCCGATCCGTATGCCAAATAAACGGCCGCCGGCCCGCCGCCGTCGTTTTGCAGCCGCAACAAAACTTTACAGATTCCACCGCCTGGCACCAAACCGCCCGCAATTCAGCCCACCGTTCCTGTTTTCAAAAACAAATCATAAGGCTACCTGAAAGCCAAACTTGTCAATACTTGGCGGCAGCTGCCTAAAAACCGTACAATCTGCTCTTCGTCTTTACCTTATCCCACACCATGCAAATCGGCCCCTACACCGCCGCCCCCGCCGTGGCGCTGGCGCCGATGGCCGGCATCACCGACAAACCCTTCCGCATTCTCGCCCGCCGTTTCGGCGCCGGCTGGGCGGTGGGCGAAATGATGACCAGCGACCCCGGCCTCCAGCACACCCGCAAAACCCTGAGCCGGGCCGACCACAGCGGCGAGCCGGGCACCATTGCGGTGCAGATTGCCGGCAGCGACCCCGCCCAACTGGCCGAAGCCGCCCGCCTCAACGTGGCGCGCGGAGCGCAGGTGATCGACATCAATATGGGCTGCCCGGCCAAAAAAGTGTGCAATGTGGCCGCCGGCAGCGCCCTGCTGCAAAACGAAGCGCTGGTGGCCGACATCCTGCACGCCGTGGTGGAAGCGGTGGACGTGCCGGTTACCCTGAAAACCCGTTTGGGCTGGAACGATGACAACCGCAACATCCGCACCGTCGCCCGCCTGGCCGAAGACGCCGGCATCGCCGCCCTGGCCGTGCACGGCCGCACGCGCACGCAGATGTATAAAGGCCAAGCCGAATACGGGCTGATTGCCGAAGTCAAGCGCGACATCGGCATTCCGCTGTGGGTTAACGGCGACATCGACAGCCCGCAGAAAGCCGCCCGCGTGCTGGCCGAAACCGGCGCCGACGGCGTGATGATCGGCCGCGCCGCCCAAGGCCAGCCCTGGCTGTTTGCCGATGTGGCGCATTATCTGGCCCACGGCAGCCTGCCGCCGCCGCTGCCCTTTCAGGTAGCCTGCGACACCCTGCTCGGCCACCTGCAGGCCATGTATGCCTTTTACGGCAACACCGCCGGCCTGCGCATCGCCCGCAAACACATCGGCTGGTATCTGGCCGCCCTGCCGCAAGGAGAAACCGCCCGCCGCCACATCAACACGCTGGACAGCGAGGCGGCACAATACCGGGCCGTGGCCGACTTCCTCGGCCGTACCGCCCTCGAATACTGGCCCTGCGCCTGGCGCACGGCCTAAAACCGTCTACAAAAAAGAACCGGACACCATGAGCCAGAATCACGACATCGCCCACTGCATCGAACACAATCTCAAGCGCTACTTCGCCCACCTAGACGGCGAACCGGCCCACGATGTGTACCGGCTCGTTTTGAACCAAGTCGAACCGCCGCTGCTGCGCTGCGTGATGGCGCAATGCGGCGGCAACCAAAGCAAGGCGGCCGCCATGTTGGGCCTGAACCGCAACACCCTGCGCAAAAAACTGCTGGAGCACGGCCTGCTGGATTAAAACCCGACCGAGCTTCTACGCCGACACCCCTCCCCTACGCCGCCGAAAAATGAAAAAAACCGTATTCTGCCTGCTGCTGGCCGCCGCCGGTGCCGCCCACGCCGAGATTTCATTCGTCAAACCGATGACGGAAAACGAATGCCGCCAAGTGCTGCGCGATGCGGCCGACATGTATTACGACAGCCGCTACTGCGAAACCGAATCCAACGAGCAAACGCGGCAGCACGCCATCATTGCCTGGTATGCCCTCGGCGAACTCAACAGCCGCATCAGCAATGAAGCATTCAACCGCTGCCCCGATCTGCGTTTGCGGGGCGCGGAAAAAGAGGCCTTTCTCGCGCCCTACCCCAAATCGCACGACGCGGCCGAAACCGCCCGTTTCTGCACGCCCGACAACCGTGCCCGCATCGCCCCGCTTTACCCACGCTACCTCCCGCTGCTCAAAGAGCTGGAGCGGGTGCGCCGGCAACGCTGAGCGGCCAAGCGAATACCGCATGGCTTTCATTTCGGTTACGCCCATTCCCGCTTTCAGGTAGCCTGCCGCCGCTTATGCAAGACTTTTGGCTGATTCCCACATCGGCGCCGCATTTCAGCGCCGACCAACGCCGGCAGCTGCATCGCGCCCTACTGCAGGCCGGATTCGCCTTAGTGCCGGCCGGCGAAGCAGAAATCGGCTGGTACCAACACCCCGAACACATGGAAGCCATGCTGCACCACAACGCCCTGCACCTGATCGGCCACCGGCCGAAACCGCACGGCCCGACGGCCGCCCTTGCCGATGGCTGGCTGGCCGAATACCCTTTCCTGATGTCAGACCCTTACTTTCAATAAAGGAACCCCCATGTCCACTCTCCAACGCGCCCTGATCAGCCTGTCCGACAAAACCGGCGCCGTCGAATTCGCCCAAGCCCTGCACGCGCTGGGCGTGGAAATCCTCTCCACCGGCGGCACCGCCAAACTCCTGGCCGATGCCGGCGTGCCCGTGATCGAAGTGGCCGACTACACTGGCTTTCCCGAAATGCTCGACGGTCGCGTGAAAACCCTGCACCCCAAAATCCACGGCGGCATCCTCGGCCGCCGCGACCTGAGCGAGCACGTGGCCAAAATGGAAGAGCACGGCATCGGCAACATCGACCTGGTGTGCGTAAACCTCTACCCCTTCGCCGCCACCATCGCCAAACCCGGCTGCACCCTGGAAGACGCGATTGAAAACATCGACATCGGCGGCCCCACCATGGTGCGCTCCGCCGCCAAAAACTGGCGCCACGTCGCCATTGTTACCGACAATGCCGATTTCGGCGCCGTGGTTGCAGAACTACAGGCTTCAGGTAGCCTCTCCGAGCAAACCCGCTTCCGCCTCTCCTGCAAAGCCTTCAGCCACACCGCCCAATACGACGGCATGATTTCCAACTACCTCACCAGCGTGGCCGACAGCAAACTTTCCGGCGAGCCCAATGTGGGCGAATTCCCGGCCCAGTTCAACCAAAGCTGGGTGAAAGTGCAGGAAATGCGCTACGGCGAAAACCCGCACCAACACGCCGCCTTCTACCGCGACCTCTACCCCGCCGCCGGCAGCCTGGCCGCCTACCAACAACTGCAAGGCAAAGAGCTGTCTTACAACAACATCGCCGATGCCGACGCGGCTTGGGAAGCGGTCAAAGCCTTCGACGCGCCCGCCTGCGTGATCGTGAAACACGCCAACCCCTGCGGCGTGGCCGTGGCCGACACCCCGCTCAACGCCTACAAACTGGCCTTCGCCACCGACACCACCAGCGCCTTCGGCGGCATCATCGCCTTCAACCGCGAAGTGGACGCCGACACCGTGGAAGCCGTTACCGGCCAGTTCCTCGAAGTGCTGATGGCGCCCAAATTCACCGACAAAGCCAAAGAAATCATCGCCGCCAAGAAAAACGTGCGCGTGCTGGAAGTGCCGCTTTTGGCCGGCGCCAACCGCTTCGAACTCAAACGCGTCGGCGGCGGCCTGCTGGTGCAAACCCCCGACCTGCACCGCATCCGCCGCGAAGATTTGCGCGTGGTGTCCCAACGCCAGCCTACCGAGCAGGAATGGCATGATTTGCTGTTTGTGTGGAACGTGGCCAAATTCGTCAAATCCAACGCCATCGTATTCGGTAAAGGCGGCCAAACCTACGGCATCGGCGCCGGCCAGATGAGCCGCGTCGATTCCACCCGCATCGCCGCGCGCAAAGCCCAAGACGGCGGCTTCGACCTCAACGGCGCCTGCGCCGCTTCCGACGCCTTCTTCCCCTTCCGCGACGGTGTGGACGTGATTGCCGAACAAGGCATCAAAGCCATCATCCACCCCGGCGGCTCGGTGCGCGACGAAGAAGTGTTTGCCGCTGCAGACGAACACGGCATCGCCATGGTGCTCACCGGCGTGCGCCATTTCCGCCACTAAGCCGCGGCCGAACAAAAAGCAGACCCCGAAAAGGGTCTGCTTTTTTCATGCGCACGGCTTTCAGGTAGCCTGAGACCTTTGCAAAACCCCCAGATGTGGATGCAGTTCAAGGCGTAGCAGCACAGCGAGCGTGAGCGCCAGGAATCCCCGTGGGACAGACCTATCATCTACAAGGCTAAGCGAGCGAGCAGTCCCATAGGGCATAAACGCACAACGCAGAAATGCGCCGCAGATGGGGGTTTTGCAAAGGTCCAGCCTGAATCTGAAACAGCATTCCGTGCCTATCTATCAAAAAGAATGCCGGCCGGCAGGCTACCTGAAAGCACCGCCGGCATGACTTGTTACCCTCCCACCACCGGCCGCACAATGTCCACCCGGTCGCCGTCTTTCAACACAGTGTGCGCATAGGCGCTTCTGGGCACGAATTCGGTATTCAACGCCACCGCAAACGGGCTGGCGGGCCGGTGCAGTTCAATCAGTTCGGCCAAGGTGCGGCCGGGGAAATCGCCGGTTTGGCCGTTGATACAGATATTCATGGCTTTGCCTCCTCAAATGCAGTCGTCACGCGCCGGCTGTTCGGGCGTGTCCGGATAAAACGGATGGATGTGGTTCGCCGGCCGCTTTGCATATGCCTGGGCAGCAACCGGCAAGAAGCCCGATTCCCGCCCGGCCCGCTGCTGCGGCCGCTGCGGCGAAAACACTGCCGCCATGCTAACCGAGGGCCCGCCCGAATACAAGCCGGCTATCCCCTGTGCGGTCATCTGTTTATAATGCCCGCTTTGTTTGCCACGAGGCCCGCCATGAGCCCAACCGTTTCCCGCCCCACCGAGCGCCGGCAGGCTTGGCGCAATTATGCCGACCGCCGCGCCTGGATCATGCTGGCGCTCGGCTTTTCCGCCGGCGTACCGATTCTGCTGATTTTCTCCAGCCTGTCTCTGTGGCTGGGTGAAGCGGGGGTGGAGCGCAAAACGGTGACCATGTTCAGCTGGGCCGCCTTGGGCTATTCCTTCAAATTCGTGTGGGCGCCGCTGATCGACGCCCTGCCCCTGCCCATTTTGTCGCGCCGCTTGGGCAAACGCCGCGGCTGGCTGTTGTTGGCCCAGCTGCTCATCATCACCGCCATTCTCTGCATGGCGGCGGTGGACCCCGCTCAGGGCAATGCCTTGGCGTTTATGGCCGCCGGCGCCGTGCTGCTGGGTTTTTCCTCCGCCACCCAAGACGTGCTGATCGACGCCTACCGCATCGAAGCCGCCCCCAACGACAACGCCCTGCAATCCGTGATGTCCGCCACCTACAACGCCGGCTACCGCATCGGCATGATTGTGGCCGGCGCCGGCTCGCTGTATCTGGCCACCTGGTTCGGCTCGGCCAAAGAGCACTACCTATACGAAGCCTGGCGCGACACCTATTGGATCATGGCCGCCGTGATGGGGCTGGGCGTGCTCACCACCCTCGTGATCCGCGAGCCCGCCGGCAATGCCGCGCCCAAACACCGCTTCGGTGCGGCCGACAATCTGCGCCTGCTGTTGATGTTTGTGCTGGCCGTGAGCGTGTTTGTGTTCGCCTTCCGCACCGTCGGCGCCTGGCTACCTGAAAGCAGCACGCCGCTGAATGCCCTGCTGCTGGAAACCCTGCGCCTGGGTTCGGCCGCCGCCGCCGCCATCGGTACCGGCTGGCTGGCCACCGCCGCCAACATCGTGCCCGCGCACGTGGTGCGACAAACCTGGATCGAGCCACTGGCCGACTTTTTCCGCCGCTACGGCAAACGCGCGGTGCTGCTGCTCGCCCTCATCGGCCTCTACCGCATTTCCGACATCGTGGCCGGCGTGATTTCCAATGTGTTTTATGCCGATTTGGGCTTCAGTAAAGACGAAATCGCCGATGCGGTGAAAACCTTCGGCGTGCTGATGTCGATTGTGGGCGGCTTTGCCGGCGGCCTGTTGGCGCAGCGTTTCCCCATCATGAAAATGATGATGCTGGGCGCCGTATTGGCGGCGGCCACCAATCTGCTGTTTGTGCTGCTGGCCTGGGCGGGGCACAACAACGCCGTCATGTATCTGGCGGTCGGCTTCGACAACTTCGCCGCCGGCCTGGCCGGCACTGTGTTCGTGGCCTTCCTCTCCGCGCTGACCAACATCCGCTTCACCGCCGTGCAATACGCGCTGTTCAGCTCCATCATGACCCTGCTGCCTAAAACCCTGGGCGGCTATTCGGGCGCCATCGTCGACAACATCGGCTACGACGGCTTCTTCACCTTTACCGCCGCCCTCGGCGTGCCGATTCTGTTTTTGGTGTGGCTGGCCGACAAACAGCTCGACATCCGCCAGCCGCCGCAGGAGCCGCAGGAATAAATCCCCAATGAGACCTTTGCAAAACCCCCAGATGTGAATGCAGTTCAAGGCGTAGCAGCGCAGCGAGCGTGAACGTCAGGAATCCCTGTGGGACAGACATATCACATGGATAGGCAAGCGAGCGAGCAGTACCCATAGGGCATAAACGCACAACGCAGAAATGCGCCGCAGATGGGGGTTTTGCAAAAGTCTCCAATATGTTTTCAGGTAGCCTGCACCGCTGCACAGGCTACCTGAAAAACAGGATGCTTGGTTCAATCAAACTGGCGCGGCAGAAACTCGGTGTGCGGATCGCGGTCTTTTTTCACCGCCCGCCGCTGGTTTTTGCCCAACAGCAGCTTGAGCTGCCAAATCTTTTCCATGCGCAGGGTTTTCAGTGGCTTGTGCTGCATGGTCTGCACAATGCGCTTGGCGCCCACATGGGCATCGGGCGAACGCTGCGCCAATTCCGCCGCCAAATCATAAGCCGCTGCCAAAGGCTGCTCGCTCAAATGCGTCACCAAGCCGTAGGCCGCCGCCTGCTCGCCGCTGAACACACGGCCGCTGTAAGTCAGCTCGCGCAGAATATCCTGGCGCACCACGCCTTGCGCCGTGCGGCTGATGCCCATATCCGGCACAATTCCCCACCGCGCTTCCAACACCGCCCACTGGCTCTGCGGCGTGGCGAAGCGGATGTCCGCCCCCAGCGCCAACTGCACGCCCGCGCCCAGGCAATGCCCTTCCACCGCGCACAAGACCGGCACCGGCAAATCCTGCCACACCAAAGCTGCCGCCTGAAACAGGCTGCGCCCCGGTTTGATCAACTCCCACACCGCCGTTTTGCGGTTGGCCGGATTGTTCAAATCGGCCAAATCAATGCCCGCGCAAAACGTGCCGCCGCGGCCGGCCAACACCACCGCGCGCACGCTGCGGTCGGCGCGCAGCTTGCCGGCGGCGGCCACCAAAGCGCGCATCGCATCAAAGCCGACGGCGTTTTTCTTGTCCGGCCGGTTCAGCCACACCGTGGCCACGCCGCTTTCTCGCCGGTATTCGATTTCAATCGGATTCATACTTTTCTTTCTCTATGCAGGCTACCTGAAAGCCCCATCCAGGTTTCAGGTAGCCCGTTTTACTCATCGCCGCCCGGATACTGCCGTATCGGCACCGCAGCCAGGCTGTGCCGCGGCGGGGTGCGGGCGAGCACATCGTACCACAAACGCAGGCGGGCAAAGCGTTCGCGCAACTGCACGCGCCAACCGCCCCGAATGCCCACCGCGCGGGCCTGATAAGCCACCGCCGCCGCCCCGCAGGCGCGCGCCAACACCAAGGCGCGGCGGTTATGAAACGGCTGCGACACCACGCACACCGTTGCCCCGCCGAAAGCGGCGCGGTAGCGCAACACGCTGTCTAGCGTGCGCAGACCGGCCGGATCCTGCCAAATCGCCGCCACCGGCACGCCCAAGGCCACCAAATCGGCCTGCATACACACGGTTTCGCTCAGCGTTTCGGCCAAACCGCTGCCGCTCACCACCACCGCGCCCACTTTGCCCGCCTGCCACAAAGCCGCCGCCGCCTCGATGCGGTGGCGGTAATAGCGGTTGAGACCGCCGCCGGCCACATATTTGGCCGTGCCCAACACCAACGCATAATCACAAGGCGGCACCGCCGCCAAATCGTCAAAACAGCGCGCCCGCGTGTAGTAGGCCATGCCCGCCTCGGCCGCCGCCGGCAGCAACAGCAGCGCCGCCACCGCCACCCAAAGCACCCATTCCATGGCTCAGCCCCATAAAAAAATCAGGTTTTTTGAGGGTATCAAAAAACCTGACGGTTGGCGGCCTTTGCGGCTGTATGCGCCTTTGCCTTTTTTCGGCTTCTGGATTTTGGGCCGGAACAGATTGGATTTCACCAGCGCCTTTAAGGCATTGTCCCGAATCGGGCCTTTATTGATTTGGGTGCGTTTGGACATAAACTTTCCTTCATTCAGTCAATCAAACCCGCGGGCAAGGCTTTCAGGTAGCCTGCCTTTCGCGGATGCGCAGCCTAACACACGGCCGCCCCCGCTGGCAAACACTAAGCCGCCCTAAGCTATTGCCGCCGCTGCACAGTTTCGGTATAAGCTATCCACCTTCGCCACACTTCAACAAGGAACACACCATGCCCCTGCGCCCCCTACTCTGCCTGATGGGCCTCTGCACCGTCCTTTCCGCCTGCGGCTGGATGGGCGGGCATGAGCGCGAAGACCGCGACGAACCGCGCTACGAACGGGAATACGATGAAGACCGCCGTGATGACGAATGGCGCGAACGCGATGACGACCGGGAACGGGATCGCGATGACCGTTACGACCGCCGCGACCGCGACGATGACGATGATGACGACGACAGGCGCCGCAGACGAGGCCGCGACGATCGCGACGACGATTAAGCCAACCCCAATGCCCAGCCCAACCGAGGCTACCTGAAACCGCCCTCCGCTCCGCCGCCATCATGCCTCTCCACACCCGAAACCTGGTCCGCCCGCTGAGAATACTCCTCGTCCTGCCCCTGCTGTTTGCGGGACTGACGATGCTGATCCTGTTCTTCAAGCCGCAGAACGGCTCGCTGGACAGCAGCCGGTTTCATAACCATCAGCGTGTCAACGGCTCTTATTTCTATCGTCACCCAAACGGCATTTATGTTTCGGTGCCCAGCGACGGCATGCTGCCGGTGCCCGAGGCCGACCCCGAAAGCTTCACCGCGCTGAACGGCGAGAATGCGCAAATTGGCTGGGATGCCACGCAAGTATTCTGCGGCCATCAAGTGCTGCCGGGCTTGCAGCCGCCGGTGCAGGCGCTCGGCAACCATCTTTACAGCGATGGTCGCAGTACCTATTACTGCGACCACTTCACTGAACGCCGTTCGGCAGGCTTTTGGGGCTATATCGGTGCCTCGGTACGCCAGGCCGCGGCAGGACGGCACATCAGCCATTATCACTATCCTTTCCGTCTGCTGGACGACGCTGGCAAAACCTTCCGCGCACTGCCGCATTCGCAGTGGCTGAGCACCGACGGCAGCCGATTTTATTATCGCGGCGAACCCATTGCCGAGGCGCAACATACACCCTTCCCGATTATCGACAGTCGTCACGAACCGCGCGCTTATGAAGCGCAAACACTGGCGGCCAGCCGTGAAGCGCTACGGCTTGATTCCCGCGCATCACCTTATCTGACCGACGGCAGCCGCGTGTTTTACCAAACCCGCCTGCTGGATGTGCCTGATGATGAGGCGCTGCGCACGCTGCATTATGCAGCCCGGGGCGGTTTTGACCTGCTTTATCACGCCCAGGGCGGCGCCCTGTTTGTGGACGGCGAAGCCCTCAACCCCGACCGGCCGCCCTACCGCCTGCTTTCCCGCAGCGACTCTCACGCCCAGCATCTGTTTTTCAGCAATGCCAAGGGGCTGTATTTCTACGACCACGAAAGCCGCCGCGCCCGCAAAGTGGCCGGCAACCGCCTGCCTTGGCGTGATTTTGAAGAAATCGACGACGGCTATTTGAGCAGCAACGGCAGTGATTTGATTTTCTTCCTGTCGCAAGAAGACTGGGCGCAGCGCAGCGGCCTAGCCGGCTACCGCACCCAAATTGCCCGCCTTGCCGACGATGGCCCCGGCCGCTGGCAGCGCTGGGGCGAGCCGCATTGGCATTTGTGGCAAAAAGGCGAGGCGGTGTATTACTTCAACACGCTGGAAAGAAGCCAACACCGCGGCGGCGGCGTTTATCTGGTGCCACAGCCACAACGGCTGCGTGAACAGCTGCAGCAGCGCCACGCCAATACCGACACCGTTGATCGCTGGATAGAAGAAGGCCTGCTGCTGCCCGCCGAACACGACATCATCGCCACCGCCGAAAGCCGGCGGAAAAACGATACCTTCGAAATGGTGGTGTGGCTTCTGCTGATTGGCGCCACGATTGGCTGGGGGGCGTACCGCCTTCTCCTCAAACACGGCGTGAATCTCGACCCGTTTGTGATTGAAAACGGCCACCTGTTGATCAACAACGCTTTGGGCAAAAAATACCCACTGGCCGAGATTGCGCAGGTGCGCTTTTCTATCCGCCACCATTACTTTGGCCTGACGAGCGGCCGTCTGCAGGTGGTTCTGCGCGACGGCGCCCGCTCAATGGCTTATGTGTTCGCTCCAACCAGGGCACTGCTGGCCAACAAACCGCAGCTGGAAGCGGAGATTGTCCGCCTGCAAACCCTGTTGCAGCAGCACGGCATCGCCAGCGAATATCCACGCAGCAACAACGGCGGGCAGTAAGGCTGACGACAGCACAACAGGCTACCTGAAAAGCAGTTTTCAGGTAGCCTGTTGCGATTTTGGCCGTATTTTCGGTACTGATTTAACCCATCTTGATTGAAATATAGGGCGGACACTGCCGTCCGCCCTATGCTTACCTACTGGTAGCGGTTTAACCCGCATCGGCCTGCTTGGCCGCTTCGATGATTTCCCGCTCGTCGGCTTTGGCGCCGTTAAAGAACACGTTCAGCAGCAAGGCGCTGATGGAGGCCAGTACGATGCCCGATTCAATCAGCGGGTGCAGCGAATGCGGCAGCCATTGCGCGTATTTCGGAGCCACCAGCGGAATCATGCCGATACCGATGGAGGCGGCTACGATCAGGCTGTTGTAGTGGTTGTTTTTGAAATCCACCGCGCCCAAAATGCGCACGCCGGTGGCGGCCACCATGCCGAACATGATAATACCGGCGCCGCCCAAAACCACGGTGGGAATGGATTCCACCAAAGCGCTCATTTTCGGCAGCAGGCCCAACACCAGCAGAATGATGCCGCCGGCGATACACACATAGCGGCTGCGCACGCCGGTAACGGCCACCAAGCCGACGTTTTGCGAGAAGCTGGTATAGGGGAAGGCATTGAAAATACCGCCGATCAAGGTGCCCAAACCGTCGGTGCGCAGGCCGCGGGTCAGATCGTCGCGGCTCACCTCTTTGCCGGTCATCTCGCCCAGTGCCAGAAACATACCGGTGGATTCAATCATCACCACAATCATCACCAAGGTCATGGTGGCGATCATGATGGGGTCAAAAATGGGCATGCCGAACTGGAAAGGCAGCACAATGCCGAACCAAGGCGCTTCGGCCACTTTGTCGAAATGCATCAAACCGGTTGTCGCGGCCACGATGCAGCCCAGCACAATGCCGAGCAAAACGGAAATATTGGACAAAAAACCGCGGGTAAATTTCACAATCAGCAAAATCGCCACCATCACCAAGGCGGAAATGGCCATACCGGAAAGGGGGGCATAGCGCGGATTGTTGACCGAAGGCGCCGGTTTCAAACCTTCCGGCATGGATGCGGCCGCAGTTTGGGCGGCGCTTTCCAGCCAGGCGACGTGCTCGGGATTGACCACCTGAGGCGCAGTCGGGCCGAACGGGTTGCCGAAAATCCAGTTGATGCCCACGCGCATCAGGCTGATGCCGATCACCGTGATGATGGTGCCGGTGACCACGGGCGGAAAGAAACGCAGCATACGGCTGACCAAGGGAGCCAGCAGCATCGAACAGATGCCCGCGCCGATGATGGCACCGAAAATATATTGTGCGCCCACGGGGCCGCTCTGCACATTGGCCATGGCCACCATGGGGCCGACGGCGGCAAAGGTCACGCCCATCATCACCGGCAGTTTGATGCCGAACCAACGCGTGGCCCCGGCCGCCTGAATCAGGGTAACAATGCCGCAACAAAACAGGTCGGCCGAAATCAGCATGGCCACCTCTTGGGGCGAGAGCTGCAAGGCGCGCCCGACAATCAGCGGTACGGCCACCGCACCGGCATACATCACCAGCACGTGCTGCAAACCCAAGGCAAAAAGCTGGCCGTTCGGCAGTCTTTCGTCTACCGGATGAACGCCATTCGACGGGGAAGATGTTTTGGACATAACGGCTCCCGAAAGTGTGTGAAACCGACCGCGAAGCGCGCCGGACAAAATAAAAGATGGAAAGGATTATGGTCTGTTGGCCATGCGCCTAATGCGGGCTTTTTGGTCACAGTCCACATCTGCTGCCTTATCCCGAAAGAGGACAAAGAAAATGCGCACAAGATAGTCAATCCGATGTGCGGGCTTGACGCGGGCCAGTGTTTCGGAAAGCCGCCACAACCGGCTTGCAGCCGTATTCAAGCGCGTTTGACTTTAATTTAAGCTGTGTAAATATGTCAATATTTCAGTTAAGGCATGTCATCTATTTATTTAGAGTGCGGCATCAGCAAGCGGGTAAAACAAAAAACATGGACACGCGACGGGAATAGCTGCCAGCTTGGATACTCGGCCAGCATTTGCCAGACCGAGACCTTTGCAACACCCCCAGATGCGGATGCCTTCAGAGGCGTAGCAGCGCACAACGCGGAAATGCACCGCAGATGGCGGTTTGGCAAAGGTTTCAGGCCGCAAGCAAAGACCGCGCAGCGCTTGCGGGCGACACATCCCAAGCCTATGCGTTTTCAGGTAGCCCCTGTATCTGCCAGGTATCGTCGAAAAACGCTTCGTCGCAGTTGGGCGCCGTACCGGCACGGTCCACCACGATAAATTCACCCCGGCTGCGGAAACTCATCAGCGGGTGGTGCCACGTGCCTTGATGATAGTTCACCCCTTGATTGCCTTCGGCGTAAAACGCCCGCATCCGCGAGGTATCCGGTTTGTCGTCCTCACCGTTGGGTGCCACCACCACGATAAACGGCACCCGACTAAACGGGATCCACGCCTGCGAACCGAGCGGATGGCGCTCCAGCATTTTCACCACCAGCGGCGCATCAAAGGCATCGCCCCGTGCCAGGCTGATAATCGGGCGGCCGTCGCTGCCGGTAATTTCCACATCGGCCAAGCGGTGGTAACGCTCGGTCGTGCCGTTGTTGATATGGAACCAATCGCTGCCGTCGATTTCGATAACGTCGCCGAACGGCGCGAACGCTTCTTTACTTAAGGGTTCGAGCATTAAATCCTGCATGGTGTACTCCTGTAAAACGCGCAGGCAGAAACAAAAACATCAGTAGGGCGGATAGGCAATGCCACCGCCCCTACTGATGTTGCCAAGGTTTAGGGCCGCAAAAGGCTACCTGAAAACGTGAAACGCTTATTCCAAAACCGGCTTGCCCCAAATACGCAGCCGGCTCACGCCGCCGTCGGGGTGGAGATTCAGTTTCACATGGGTTACCGGGCCGATGTCTTTGAGATCGGCGGACTCATAATAATGCTGTTTGTCCATCTCGGTTTTACTGGGCGGCAGCAACTCCTGCCAGAACATGGACTGGGTAACCACCGATTCGTCGGTACCGAAAGTCACATCGGCTGCCTGAATACTCACGCTGTCGGGATAATTGCCCTTGAAGTGGGCGGTATCGACTTCGATTTTCTCCACCAAGGTTTTGCAGCCCAACTCGATAATGCACCACTCATTACCGGGCACGCGGCGGCGGGCGGTTTCCCAGCCGTCGCCCATATTGACGCCGCGGCCGGGCATATTGAGGCGGAAGGGCACGCCGAAGTGGGCGTTAGAAACCGCCACGATGCGGCCGCCGTTGGCCAAAGCCGAGGTTTCATACACCTCGCCGGCGGGACGGCTGTGCCAATCCACCTTGGGCAGCCCGTACACGCGCAGGCGGGCCACGCCGCCGTCGGGGTAGATATTGAGGCGCACATGCGTCCATACCTGCTCGCTGTCCACTTCCACGAAGCAGTGCGAATTGCCTTGCAGCGCAACGGCGGGCACCAAGGTGGTCCACTCGGTTTGCGCGTCGGGCTCGCCCTGCACCGCACAGGCCTCCAAGGAAGCCGCAGGCGGGAAATTGCCGGTAAAGTGGCTGGTATCGATGTCCACGCCTTTAATGAGGCCGGGCAAGCCCAGCTGCACCACCGCATGGTCGTAGCCTTCAAAGCGTTTGCGGCGGGTTTCCCAGCCGTCCATCCATTTGCCGTGGTCGTCGAATTTGCCGACGATAAACACCGGCGGCGCGCTCTGCAGCATGCGTTGGGCGGCGGCAAACCACTCGTCGGAACAGCTCAAAACTTTGGCGCCGAAATCGGCGGAGGCCAGATTGGCGAAACGGCTGGCAAATTCGGGCAAGGCTACGGTATCGGCCTGTACGATGTGGCCGTCGGGCAGATGGGTTTGCGACATAATGATGTTTCCTTATGGATAAAGATCGGAAGGCTACCTGAAAAGCAGCGGCCGACAGAATACGGTTTAATCTCGCACCAAATCCTGCAAGCGGAACAAACCGATGCGATAAATTTGGCGCAGGCTCTCCGCCTGCTCGGCTTCAGGAGCCAACTCGATGCGGCGGGTGAATTCGCCGATGATGCTTTGGCGGTTATGGCCGCGCACGGCCAAAATAAAGGGGAAACCGAATTTTTCGCCGTAACGGCGGTTCAAATCGGTCAGTGCGGCAAACTCTTCCGGCGAGCATTGGTTCAGGCCCGCGCCGGCCTGTTCCTGCGTCGATTCCGCCGTCAACTCGCCGCGCATGGCGAGCTTGCCGCCCAATTCGGGGTGGGCGCGGATGAGGCGCACTTGCGCCTCTTCGCCGGCGGCTTCAATCACGTCCACCATGGCCGCATGCAGCGCCGCCACATCGGCAAACGGACGCCGGGCGGCGGCCTGTTCGGCCACCCACGGCGAATGCTCGAAAATGGCGCCCAGTTTTTCGGTAAATTCGGCAACCGGCAACCGGTTCAATTCCTCAAGTGTCACGGCCATGCGGCCTCCCTTCTTGCTTATATTGATGGCGTACAAAATCAACCCGGATACGGATGGGTGGCCGCCCAGTGGTGGGCGATTTGCGCACGGGTGGGCACCCACACGCGCTCATGGCCTTGGATGTAATCGAGAAACTTGCGCAAACCGAGGAAACGGCCGGGGCGGCCGATCAGGCGGCAATGCAGGCCCACGCTCATCATTTTCGGCTTGTCTTCGCCTTCGGCGTAGAGCACATCGAAAGCGTCTTTCAGATAATGGAAAAAGTCGTCGCCGTTGATAAAGCCCTGACCGTTAGCAAAACGCATATCGTTGCTGTCGAGAGTATAGGGCACCACCAACTGCGGATGGATGCTGCCGTCGGTTTTAGCAATCGGCTGCCAGAAGGGCAAATCATCGCCGTAATAGTCGGAGTGATACAGAAAGCCGCCCTCGTCGGCCACCAAGCGGGCGGTATTGGGGCTGTCGCGGCCGGTGTACCACCCTTCCGGATGGCGGCCGAGCAGGCGGGTAAACAAATCCACGCACTGCTGCATGTGCGCCCGTTCTTCTTCCTCGCTTTTGTTTTGATAATGAATCCAACGGTAGCCGTGGCAGGCCAGCTCGTGGCCGCCGTCGATAAAGGCTTGAGTCAGCTCGGGATGGCGCTCCAAAGCCATGCCGACACCGAAAATCGTCAACGGCAGGCCGCGCCGCTCAAACTCGTTCAAAATCCGCCACACGCCGGCCCGCGAACCGTATTCATAGACCGACTCCATCGACATATGCCGGTCCGGATAAGCGGCCGCGCCGATGATCTCCGACAAAAACTGCTCGGAAGCCGGATCGCCGTGCAACACGCTGTTTTCGCCGCCTTCTTCATAATTCAGTACAAACTGCACGGCAATTTTGGCTTGATTCGGCCATTGGGCATGGGGAACATTGCGGCCGTAACCGACGAGGTCGCGCGGATAATCAGGATTCATACAGACTGCCTTCCCGGGGGATTGTGAAAGAATGTTACGATATGTTGACAATTATGAGTAGCCGTTGGCAATATTGTCAATTGGAACACCCGACCAATAAGAAAGGCAAAACAGATGGGCAAACTGTCCACCCATGTGCTGGATACCGTTCACGGCTGTCCGGCTCAAGGCGTGCGTATCGAACTTTACCGTTTGGAGCAAAACGGGCGCAGCCTGCTGAAAACCACCACCACCAACCACGACGGCCGCTGCGACGAGCCGCTGCTGCAAAACGAAACCCTCACCGAAGGCCGTTACGAACTGGTGTTTTACACCGGCGAATACTTTGCCGCCAAAGGTGCCCTGCAATCTTTCCCGCCGTTTCTCGACGACATCCCCATCCGCTTTGCCGTGGCCGATGCCGCACAAAACTATCATGTGCCACTGGTGGTGACACCGTGGACGTATTCCACTTACCGCGGCAGCTAAAGGCTACCTGAAACCCGAAATCCCGTTTGACCGCCGGGCACCCTCCGCCGCTTTCGGACACGCCCCGCGGCAAACGGTTATTGTTTTATTGCAAGGAAATACCCATGAGCGCCTATCTGACCGATATGGCCAGCCTGCTTTTGCGTTGGTTGCATGTGATCGCCGCCATCGCATGGGTGGGCGAGTCGATTTATTTTGTCATGCTCGACAACAGCCTGAAAAAACCCGCCTCCCAAGCAGACCGCGACAAAGGCGTGGGCGGCGAAATGTGGGCCGTACACGGCGGCGGTTTCTACCACAACCAAAAATACCTCACCAGCCCGGAAAAACTGCCCGACGACTTACATTGGTCGTTTTGGAAATCCTACACCACCTGGCTGTCCGGCTTTGCGCTCTTGAGCGTGATGTACCTTTCCAATCCGCAACTCAATCTGATCGACCCGTCCGCACCGTGGCGCTGGGCGGCGAGAATGAGCAACGGCGAAGCAATCTTCGTCACCCTGCTCTTCTTATTCGGCGGTTGGTGGGTGTACAACCTATTGTGCAAACTGATCAGCCCCAATATGACGCGCGACGGCATTCTGAGCGTGGCGGTGGCGGTGATGATGGTCATCGTCTCCTATTTGGCCACCCATATTTTCTCCGGCAAAGCCGCCTTTCTGATCATCGGCGCAGTCATGGCCACCTGCATGAGCGCCAACGTGTTCTTTTGGATCATCCCCGGCCAACGCCGCATGGTGGCCGCCCTGCGCTCAGGCCAAACCCCCAACGCCTTAGACGGCAAACGCGGCAAACAGCGCTCGGTACACAACACCTACTTCACCCTGCCGGTGGTGTTCCTGATGCTGAGCAACCACTACGCCGTCACCTACGGCTCCGATTGGTCTTGGGTGGTGGCGGTGCTGTTTATCTTTGCCGGCGCCTCCATCCGCCAATTCTTCGTGGTGATGCACCAAGGCAAAAAACAATACGGCTATTGGGCCTTCGGCATCGCCTGCCTGCTGCTGATCGTGTGGATCTGCGCACCGAAAACAGAACCAGAACCGCCGTCGGCGCCTGCCGGACAAGAGCAGGCCCAAGCGGAAGCGGTGCCCATCGAACGCATCATGGAAATCTCCCAGCTGCGCTGCGTAGGCTGCCACGCCGCCAAGCCCGACCCCAAACTGGGCTTTGCCGCCCCGCCCTTGGGCATGAAGCTGGAAACCCCGGAAGAAATCCGCATGGCGGCCGACAAATTCAAACAGCGCGTCGCCAACAACACCATGCCGCTGGGCAATCTCACCCAAATGACCGACGAAGAGCGCGCCGACGTAGCAGCTTGGAAACCTTGAGCTTGGCCGGTTTATGGATAAAAAAAGCGTGTGAACCCGGTTCACACGCTTTTTTTATTCTTTCCCGCCTGGAAAGGTTTTCAGGTAGCCTGAGACCTTATATCTACGCTAGAGCAATTTCGATTTAATTCATTACATACCCAGCTGATTTGAAGTAATTGGCACACTCTTGAGCCGAGAACAAATCAACCAGCTGCCCCATGCGCTGCCACAGCGCACCCACCGTGCGCTCGCCCGCCCTGCGCAGCAGCGCCTTGAACTTGGCAAACAGCTTCTCGATGGGGTTCAAATCCGGCGAGTACGGCGGCAGATAGCGAATGCTGGCGCCCACGCCTTCGATGGCTTCTCGCACGCCCGCCACTTTGTGGCTGGAGAGGTTGTCGGCAATGACGATGTCGCCAGGGCGAAGTGTCGGGCACCGAAAGGTTTTGACCCACGCCAGAAACACGGCGCCATTGATGGGGCCATCGGTCACCATGGGGGCCGTCAGTGCATCACAGCGCAAGGCGGCAATGAAGGTGCTGGTCTTCCAGTGCCCATGCGGGGCGCTGGCCACGCAGCGTTGACCGCGCGGGGCGCGCCCGCGCAGCGGCGTCATGCAGGTGCTGCTCCAGGTCTCGTCCAGAAATACCAGGCGCCTGGCATCGAGCCGGGCCTGCTGCTGTATCCAGCTCGCCCGTGCCTGCTGCACGTCTTCACGTTCCTGCTCGCTGGCGTGCAGCGTTTTTTTTGAAGCTCAGCCGCCATTTGTTGAGCTGGTGCCACAAGGCCGAGGGTTTGATGCTGATGCCATGCCCGGCCAAACGCTCGCACATTTGCACCAAGGTCAGATCGGGATCGGCCTTGATCCAGTCGCGGATCATGCCCTCTACTGGCGCCAGCCGGGAGATGCGCTTGCCGCCTTGCTGCCTGCTGCTGCGCTCGCCTTCTTTTTCGAAGCGAGCACGCACGCGATATACCCACATGCGGCTGACTTCATAACGACGGGCAATGGCGCTGGGTCGCTCTCCGCGCTCCAGCGCTCTCAGTACTCGATCTCGCAGGTCTTGCGAATAGGCGCGCATCTCATGCTCCGGCTGCCAGAAAAAACCTATTATGTAACGTTTTTAGTCGAAGTTGCTCTAGTTTATGCCCCGTTGCCCAACCAAGCGATCAGGCCGGTTTCGCTTTGCGGGAAATCGGGGTAATACACGCTTTTTGCTCTGGCGGCCAAAGCCATGCCCGTACCGCCCGGATGAAAGGCAATGGCGGTAATGCCTGCCGGATAAGGCCAGTGGCCGATGAGGGACAAATCGGCGCGGCGGTGGAAATACACGCCGCCGGTTTCGCCGGCATAATGTGCCGTCGCCACGATTTCGGTGCCCACGGCGCAGTTTTTAAAATAACCTGCCTCCAAGTCAGGCAAAGGGACAAATGCACGCGGAGCAAAATTTTCACCGTCGGTAAGCAACAAGGCGTAACCGGGATGGGCATAACCGGGTTGCAACAGCACCGCCATATCGCCGTTGGCGGCAAAGCCGATATGCTCAATCCATTTCCAACGTCCCTCACCCGGCGCTTCGTCCGGCGCACGAGCCACGGCGGGCGGGGAAATATCGACTAATTCAGCGGTAAGCGGGTTGCCCTGCCAAGTATGCAGTGCATAGGAAACGGTGCTGTTGCCGTTTTCCAAAGGTGCAGGCAGCGTGTGCATCATCACATAGCGGCCGCTTATCGGGTTTTGAAATACCTGACAATTTGAAAACGGCAAATCCAGTTGCCGCACGCCTTGCAACACGCCATCGGGAAAGCGCCAAGCAGTGACTTCCCGGCAGTCTGCCCAGCGCGGCGGCGCGGCTTGCTTATCCAGATAGGTATAACGCTCAATATTAAACAGGCCGCTGCCGTCGGGCAAAAAATGCAGCGCGTTGAAAACACCGTGTGTTTGACGCGGATGCCGTCCTGCCGCCACCTGCGCGGCGTCTTCCACCGCCAGCACGTACCAATAGCCGCCTTCCGCAGTCACGGAAAGCCACTGCCCGCATGGCGAAAACGCCAGCATGTCAATATTTTTCAGCGGCTTGTTTTGCCACAACAGGCGGCCGTCGAGCGCATCATACAGCGCAATACGCCCCTGTACTTTACTGGTAGCCAAATAGCGCCCGCAGCGGCTGAAATACAGATAATCGGCGCTTTTGAGTTTGATGGGTTTGGTGTTTTGCGGCATCACACAACTCCTTAACGTAAAGGCTACCTGAAAGCCCCGATTTGGGGCTTTCAACTGGCTCAGAAGCAGTAGGTCGGATACTCGTATCCGACTTTTATGTCAACCCAAATCTTTTGTCGGATTCAAGAATCCGACCTACTGCTGCCTTTCAGGTAGCTGCCACAGGCTACCTGAAACCCTTCCCCCATCTTCTCCGAAAGCCCCATCATGCCCTCGTCCCCTCTTTACTTCGATGCCCTCATCATCGGCGCCGATGCGGCGGGGATGATGTGTGCGGCGCGTATCAGGCAGTGCGGGCGGACGGTGGCGCTGCTGGATCATGCGCAGAAAATCGGCGAAAAAATCCGCATTTCCGGCGGCGGACGCTGCAATTTCACCAATACGCAAATGGCGTAGGTTGAGTTAGGCCAAAGGCCGTAAACCAACATTGAGTCAAAATAAGCAAACATGGCCATGTTGGGTTTACGCTGCGCTTCAACCCAACCTACACTTACTACGCTTACTTATTTCACAAGGCCGTCTGAAACATTCAGACGGCCTTTTTCAATCAAACCAAAATCAAGCCAGCTTGCCGCCCACCCAATCGGCCACGCTATTCAGCGCTTCCGGCAGTTTAGCGGCGTCGGCGCCGCCGGCCTGCGCCAAATCGGGACGGCCGCCGCCTTTGCCGCCGATTTGTTCGGCGACAAATTTCACCAAGTCGCCGGCTTTCACTTTAGCGGTTAAGGGTTTGGACACGCCGGCGCACAGGGACACTTTGCCGTCGTTTACTGCGGCGAGCAGCACGATGGCTTGGTCAGATTTGCCGGTCAGGTCGGTGACGATTTCGCGCAGGGCGGCGGCATCGGCTTCGATTTGGGCCACCACCAGTTTGGCTGCGCCTAGGTCTTGGGCCTTATCCAAAAGTTTGGCGCCGGCGTGCACGGCCAGCTCGGCTTTGACTTTGGCCAGCTCTTTTTCCAACGCTTTGCTCTGGGCGGCATTGGCCTGGATTTTGCCCAATACGTCGCGCTCGGTTTGCGCTTTGACTTCGGCGATGATGTCTTTCACCAAACGCTCTTGGTTTTGCGCCCATTGCAGGGCGTTGAGGCCGGTGATGGCTTCGATGCGGCGGATGCCGGCGGCGATGCCGCCTTCGCTGATGATTTTGAACAGGCCGATGTCGCCCGTCCGCGCCACATGGGTGCCGCCGCACAATTCGGTGGAGAAATCGCCCATTTTCAGCACGCGCACTTCGTCGCCGTATTTTTCGCCAAACAGCATCATGGCGCCGGCTTTTTGCGCGTCTTCCATGCTCATGATCTCGGCGTCCACCGCCACATTGGCAAGAATAGCGGCATTGACGCGACGCTCGACTTCGGCGATTTCTTCGGCGGTAACCGGCTGCGGATGGGAAATATCGAAGCGAGTAACCTCGGCGGTCACCAGCGAGCCTTTTTGCTCCACATGGCTGCCGAGCACTTCGCGCAGGGCGCGGTGCATCAAATGGGTGGCGCTGTGGTTGCGCATATTGGCGTTGCGGATGTCGTTGTCGATTTCGGCGCGCACAGCATCGCCCACTTTCAGGCTACCTGAAACCAAAACGCCAAACTGGCCGAACACGGCGGCTTTGATTTTTTGGGTGTCGCGCACTTCAAAGCGGTTGCCGCCGGCAAAAATATAGCCGACATCGCCCACCTGGCCGCCGCTTTCGGCGTAGAACGGAGTGTGGTCCAGCACCACGGCGCCGACATCGCCTTCGTGCAATTCGTTTACTGGTTCGCTGTCTTGATACAGGGCGAGGATTTTGGCTTCGGTTTGGCGCTCGGTATAGCCTCTGAATTCGGTGTCCTGGCCCTCGTAGGCCAGCTGGGTGTCGGCCTTGAAACTTTGCGCGGCGCGGGCGCGGGCGCGTTGGGCGGCCATTTCGCGCTCGAAACCGGCTTCATCCATCTCAATGCCGCGCTCGCGGCAGATGTCGGCGGTGAGGTCGTAGGGAAAGCCGTAGGTGTCGTAAAGTTTGAAGATGATTTCGCCGTCCAGCGTGTTTTGGCTACCTGAAAGCGCGTTTTCCAACAAGGCCATGCCGGTTTCCAAGGTTTGGGCAAAGCGGGTTTCTTCGTTTTTCAAGGCTTCTTCGATTTGGCTTTGGCGCTCTTTCAATTCGGGGTAGGCTTCTCCCATTTCGGCCACCAAATCGGGCACCAGTTTGTGGAAGAACGCGCCTTTTTGGCCGAGTTTGTAGCCGTGGCGCACGGCGCGGCGGATGATGCGGCGCAGCACATAGCCTCGGCCTTCGTTGCTCGGCAGCACGCCGTCGGCAATCAGAAACGCGCAGGCGCGGATGTGGTCGGCAATCACTTTCAGGCTGGGCACGTCCATGCTGAATTCGGTGCCGGTTTCGCGGGCGGCGGCTTTGAGCAGGTTTTGGAACAAATCAATTTCGTAGTTGCTGTTCACATGCTGCATCACGGCGGCCATGCGCTCCAGGCCCATGCCGGTGTCCACGCTGGGCTTGGGTAGTGGGTTCATCTTGCCTTGTTCGTCGCGGTTGAACTGCATGAATACGCAGTTCCAGATTTCGATAAAGCGGTCGCCGTCTTCTTCGGCGCTGCCCGGAGGACCGCCCCAAATGTGTTCGCCGTGGTCGTAGAAAATTTCGGAACAGGGGCCGCAGGGGCCGGTGTCGCCCATTTGCCAGAAGTTGTCGGAAGCGTAGCGGCCGCCCTTGTTGTCGCCGATGCGGATGATTTTGCTTTCAGGTAGCCCGATTTCGTCGCGCCACACGGCGTAGGCTTCGTCGTCTTCGGCATACACGGTGGCCAACAGTTTTTCTTGGGGCAGGTTCAGCCATTCGGGCGAGGTGAGAAACTCCCAGGCAAAATGGATGGCATCGCGTTTGAAATAATCGCCGAAGGAGAAGTTGCCCATCATTTCAAAAAAGGTGTGGTGGCGGGCGGTGTAGCCGACGTTTTCCAAGTCGTTGTGTTTGCCGCCGGCGCGTACGCATTTTTGCGCGGTGGTGGCGCGGTTATAGGGGCGTTTGTCGAAGCCGAGGAACACGTCTTTAAACTGGTTCATGCCGGCATTGGTAAACAGCAGGGTGGGGTCGTCGTGCGGCACCAGCGAGGAGGAGGCCACGACCTGATGGCCTTTGCTTTCGAAAAACTGAAGGAATTTTTGGCGCAGTTGTTTGGTATTCATGGGTTTGCAGTCTGTTTCATCAAGTTTGAACGGTGAGATAGGTGGAAATCGGATATTTTTTAAAGAACAAGCAGCCTGTTTCCGATGCAGGCTACCTGAAAACTCGCCACCGGCGCGGACTGGCAACAGGCCGTCCGGCCCGCATACGCTTCTGTATTACAGGCGAAAAAATGGCGCATATCTTATACCAAAGCCGCCCGCTACGCCATCCGCGCAACGGGCGGTCCGCTTCTTTGCCGTACTGCGCCTACTCAAAGCAAAGCGAATCCCTTATACTGGCTTCGCATCTGCCTGATTTGAACACGGAATGAATAAAGAGAGGAACCGCAAATTGACCGCACAAAAAAACTTTTTATATGGTTTGGTTTTATTGGCCCTGGCCGCCTGCGGCGGACAGGAGCCTTCATCATCTGCCGCCGCCAGCGCGCCCACGGAAACCGCGGCCGCCGCCTCCGCTCCCGAAGCGGCCGCACCCGCGCCGCAACTGGCGGAAACGCAGGAGTTGAAAATCTACAACTGGTCGGATTACGTTGACCCCGCCACCGTGAAAGAGTTTGAACAGAAATACAATGTGCGGGTGAGCTACAACTATTACGACAGCGACGAAACCCTGGAAGCCAAAATGCTCACCGGCAATTCCGGTTACGACTTGGCCGGCCCGTCCAATACCTTCGTCGGCCGTCAAATTGCCGCCGGCGCCTACCAGCCGGTAGACAAATCGCTGATTCCCAATTACCGCCACATCAACCCCAAATTGCTGGAGCTGCTGCAAAACGTTGACCCCGACAACCGTTACGCCGTGCCGTTTTTCTGGGGCACCAACACGTTTGCCATCAATGTTGAACAGGTGCGCCGCGCCTTGGGCACCGACCAACTGCCCGACAACCAATGGGATCTGGTTTTCAAACCGGAATACACCAGCAAGCTGAAACGCTGCGGCATCAGCTATTTAGACAGCCCGGCCGAAATGTATCCGATGGTGCTCAACTACCTGGGCCGCAACCCCAACAGCGACAAACCTGAAGACATCCAAGCCGCCACCGACGTTTTGCGCGCCAACCGCCCGAATGTGAAACGCTTCTCCTCTTCCGGCTATATCGACAGCATGGCACGCGGCGATTTGTGCGTGGTGGTGGGCTTCGGCGGCGACCTCAACATTGCCAAGCGCCGCGCCGAAGAGAGCGGCAGCAAACACACCATCCGTGTGATGATGCCCAAAGAAGGCGTGGGCATTTGGGTGGATTCCTGGGCGATTCCTGCCGATGCCCACAATGTATTGAACGCCCACCGCTACATCAACTGGCAGCTTGATCCCAAAGTGGCCGCACAAAACGGCAATTTCGTCACCTACGCCCCCTCGAGCGTACCGGCACGCGATTTGATGGAAAGCCAATACAGCCAAGATGCCTCCATCTTCCCCACCGACCGAGATTTGGAAAACAGCTTCATCATGATTCCGCTGCAACCCGAAGCCCTGCGCATGATGGTCAACCAGTGGCTGAATGTGAAAGCCGGCAAGTAATCCGCCTTGTCCAAGAAGCCCAAACAGGCTACCTGAAACCGTTCAGGTAGCCTGAGACCTTTGCAAAACTCTCAGATGTGGATGCAGTTCAAGGCGTAGCAGCGCAGCGAGTGTGAACGTCAGGAATCCCTGTGGGACAGACATATCATACAGATAGGCAAGTGAGCGAGCAGTACCCATAGGGCATAAACGCGCAACGCAGAAATGCGCCGCAGATGGAGGTTTTGCAAAGGTCTCAGCCTGAGACCTTTGCAAAACCCCCCAGATGTGGATGCAGTTCAAGGCGTAGCAGCGCAGCGAGCGTGAACGTCAGGAATCCCCGTGGGACAGACATATCATCTAGATAGGCAAGCGAGCGGGCAGCGCACAACGCAGAAATGCGCCGCAGATGGGGGTTTGCAAAGGTCTCACAGCCTGTTTGCTTGCGGCATCACATCTCCGGCAACGGCCGGCAGGCCATCAGATAATTCACATCCAAGCTGTCGCACAGAAAATATTTCTGTGTCAGCAGGTTGTAGCTCATGCCCGAGGTGGCGGCCAACTCCAGCCGCGCCTGCCGGCACATCCGCGCCAATTCGGCCGGGGCGATGAATTTCTGCCAAGTGTGCGTGCCCTTGCTGACCAAGCCAAGCAGGTATTCGGCCGCCACAATCGCCTGCAGATAAGATTTGGTGTTGCGGTTGAGAGTAGAAAAAAACACCACGCCGTCGGGCTTCACCAGCTTGGCACAGGCGCAGATCACGCTGGCCGGGTCGGGCACGTGCTCCAGCATTTCCATGCAGGTGACCACATCAAACGAAGCAGGTGACTCAGCCGCCAAATCTTCCACGCTCACGCAGCGGTAGGCAATATTGGTCACGCCCTGCTGCTCAGCGTGCAAAGCGGCTACCTGAAGCGATTTTTCCGCCATATCGATGCCGGTAGCGTGCTCGGCCTCCGCCGCCAGCGACTCGGTCAGGATGCCGCCGCCGCAGCCCACGTCCAGCACGGTTTTGCCTGCTAAGCCGTCGGCGTGTTCGCGCACGAACTGCAAGCGCAGCGGGTTGATGTCGTGCAACGGCTTGAACTCGCCGGTTTTGTCCCACCACTGATGGGCAAGCTGGCTGAATTTGTCGATTTCGGCGGCATCGACATTGGGGTTGGTTTGGCTCATGGGTATTCCTTCCAATCAGTATCTCGGTATTCTGTCTACATCAGGCTACCTGAAAACGGCCGGCAGCCTGCAAAAATTCAAAATCAACAGGCACCCCGCTGCGAGAAGCGGCGGATTCACCATCATGGCGGCGACAGCGGCCGGCGCCACAGCACCAGCACTTCGTCTCGTTGGCGCGGGCGGCCCGCTTCTGCCAGCCGCTGCCAGCCGTCCGGCACCGTCTGCTGGCGCAGCGTAACCACATAAGGGCAGTCTTCGCCGCCCAACTCCGTTTGCGCATATTGCGGCCAGGCCAAGCGGATGCTCTCCACCGTGGCCGACACACAGCCCGGCGCAGGCAATGCGGCTTCCAAATGCACCACCACCGGCCGGTAGCTCTTGGCCGCATCCAGCCACGGCAAAAACAGGGTCAGCATCAGCGACCAACACAAGGTCAAGCCCGCCGCCCAATTGGTCACCGCCTGCCGGCCGCGCACATATTTGCGCGTAATCGCCAACAACCACAAAGGGGTGAACAACACCGCCACCAACACCGGAAAATAGTCGATGTCGCTGCGGTAATAGGGGCTGAAATACGCCGCCCGCTCGGCCAGCTTGGCCGGCCAGCCGAAATTCATGGCAAAAAAGCCCAGCCAAATAAAGCCGGCCAGCACACCGAAAGTCATGATGCCGAACCAGTTGAAAAACGCCGCCGCCCCCCGACGCAACTGGTCGGTTTGCGCCGCCGCCACCACCGCCAAGGGCGGCAGCAACACCAACAAATCATTCTCATCCCGACGGGGCGAGCACAACAACAGCAGGCCAAAAACGCCCAGCCACAACAAGCACAACTGCCCCCAGCATTCGCGATGCAGGCGTAAACGCCAAGCCGTCCACACCGCCAACGGCCAGGCCGGGAAAGCGAACCAAATCAGATTTTTCAAATAGTAGCCGCCGGAAAACCGTACCGTCCATTGCTCGAAACCGCCAAACGGCAGCAAGGCATATTGTTGCCACCATAGCGCAAAGCCCTGCGGCGACAAACGCTGCAGGAAAAGCGGCCAAACAAACAGCAAAGGCAGGGCCAAACCGGCAGCCGCCAGCAGGGTCAACACAAAACGCTTGTTGCGCCAATCCGCTTGGGCCGCCAACAGCGCGGTTACCGCCATCACCGCTCCCAAGGGCAACAGGCTACCTGAAAGCCCCAACACCAACCAGCCGGCCATGGTCAAAGCCACCGCCTTTACGGTTTTCTGCCGCGCCAAGGCCAAGGCATAAAAGCTCAAACACAAACCGCACAAAGTCACCAACTGGCCGCCGATGAAGTGGCTCATCATCAGCAAGCCGGGACAACCGATCAACACCAGCACCACCGTGCGCCCGTTGCGCCGCCCCAGCAAGGCGCGCCCCGCCCCGCCCATTGCCGCCAGCGACACCGCCGCCAGCAACACATTGCTCAAGCGCACCGCTTCATAAGGATTCAGCCAGCCGTCAAACACGCGCAGAAACAGCAGCGACAACCACACATACAAAGGCGGCGTCTCCCAGTGCGGCGAACCGTCGGCCTGCGGCAGCCACCACCAGCCATCGTGTTGCGCCTGCTCGATCACCGCATACAGCAAAGGTTCGCCCGGCCACAAATCACGGCCGAACACCCCCGGCCACAACCAAGCAAACGCCAGCAAGAGCAACAGCCAAGGGCGTTCGTAAGTGGGGGGAGCAGGACGTTGTTCGGGCGGGACGTAAGTCAGCATGATAGAGATGTCTGGGAAAACCGCGCCTATTGTATCGCAAGCGGCCGCCGCACCATACCTTTCAGGTAGCCTGCTCTGCGAACCATGCCGCCGCTTTCTCTCAGCAGCGGCAGCGATTCGGCTATAATCACGCTTCGATTTTGAGCAAAGGGAAACAGCATGGCCGCCCGTCAGGAAATCATGGCTTGGTGCGACGACTTTCTGCAAGTCTCCGCTTTCAAAGACTACGCCCCCAACGGCCTACAGGTGGAAGGGCGCGATACGGTGAACAAAGTGGTCGGTTCGGTTACCGCCAGCCTGGCCGCCATTCAATTCGCCGCCGAGCAAAACGCAGACCTGTTACTGGTTCACCACGGCCTGTTCTGGAAAAGCGAACCGGTGCCGATTGTCGGCTGGAAACACCGCCGCATCGCCGCCCTCATCCGCCACAACATCAATATGGCCGGCTATCACCTGCCGCTGGACGCCCACCCGGAAGTCGGCAACAACGCCCGGCTCGCCGCCTTGATGAATTGGCAAATACACGGCCAAACCGGCGAACAAAACCTGCTGATGTTCGGCCGTCCGGCACAAGCCCAAACCGGCGAACAACTGATTGCGGGCTTGGCAGACAAACTGGAGCAAGCGGTCGTACATGCCGGCGACTGGTCGAAGCCGATTGAAAAACTGGTGTGGTGCACCGGCGGCGCACAAGGTTTCTTCCAAGAAGCCATCGAGCTGGGAGCAGATGCTTTTGTGACAGGCGAAATTTCCGAAGCCCAATATCACCTGGCCAACGAAACCGGCGCCCTGTTTGTGAGCGCCGGCCACCACGCCACTGAGCGTTACGGCATTCAGGCACTGGGCGCCCGCCTGCAGCAACATTTCGCGGTGGACTTCTGCTTTTTCGACGAGCAAAACCCTGCTTAAAATCAAAGTTTGGCACAAAACTTTACCTTATTTTAAATATTGCTTTAAGCCCCGCTTTAAAATCGGTTAGAATTGCGGGGTTTTAAAGCTTCGGTATTTCCACAGTATTAGGACGACTGAGATAATGGATAATCAAGAAATCAATCAAGGTCGGCGACGGTTTCTGACCTTGGCTACCGCCGGGGCGGGCGCCGCTGCCGGTTTGGGCGTTGCATCGCCGTTCGTGCTCAGCTTTTTCCCCTCGGAGAAGGCCAAAGCAGCCGGTGCACCCGTCGAAATCGACATCAGCAAAATTGAAGCCGGCCAACTGGTTACCGCAGAATGGCGCGGCAAGCCGATTTGGGTGCTCAACCGCACCGAACAGCAACTGAAAGACCTGCCCTCTCTAGACGGCCAACTGGTCGATCCCGACTCCACTGCGGCAGACAACCAACCCGAATACTGCAAAAACCCCGCCCGCGCCATCGAAGGCAAAGAGAAAATCTGGGTGGCCATCGGCATTTGCACCCATTTGGGCTGCTCGCCGACTTTCCGTCCCGACTTGGGTCCGGCCGACTTGGGCGCCGACTGGAAAGGCGGCTTTTTCTGTCCTTGCCACGGCTCCAAATTCGACTTGGCCGGCCGCGTCTATAAAGGCGTACCCGCGCCGACCAATCTGGTCATCCCGCCTTACAAATACCTCTCCGAAACCACAATTTTGGTGGGCGAAGACTAATCCAAGGGGCAAATCATGACAAACCAAACCAATAATAAGGCTAAAGCATTATTAGGCTGGGTGGATGCCCGATTCCCCCTGTCCAAAATGATGAAAGAGCACGTAACCGAGTATTACGCGCCGAAAAACTTCAACTTTTGGTATTTCTTCGGTTCCCTGGCCTTGCTGGTGCTGGTGATCCAAATCGTCAGCGGCATCTTCCTGACCATGAACTACAAGCCCGACGGCAACCTGAACCAATACCACCTCCCCGCCGCCTTCACCGCCGTGGAATACATCATGCGCGACGTTTCCGGCGGCTGGATCATCCGTTATATGCACTCCACCGGCGCCTCCATGTTCTTCGTGGTGGTGTATCTGCACATGTTCCGCGGCCTGATTTACGGCTCGTTCAAAAAACCGCGCGAGTTGGTGTGGGTGTTCGGCTCCCTGATTTTCTTGGCGCTGATGGCCGAAGCCTTTATGGGCTATTTGCTGCCTTGGGGCCAGATGTCGTTCTGGGGCGCACAGGTAATCATTAACCTGTTTGCCGCCATTCCCGTAATCGGTCCCGATTTGTCCACCTGGATCCGCGGCGACTTCAACGTTTCCGACGTCACCTTGAACCGTTTCTTCGCCCTGCACGTGATTGCCGTACCGCTGGTATTGGTCGGCTTGGTGGCCGCCCACCTGATCGCCTTGCACGAAGTGGGTTCCAACAACCCCGACGGCGTGGAAATCAAAAAACTGAAAGACGAAAACGGCATTCCCTTGGACGGCATCCCCTTCCATCCCTACTACACCGTCAAAGACATTTTGGGTGTGGTGGTGTTCCTGATCGTTTTCAGCGCCATCATGTTCTTCGCCCCCGAAGGCGGCGGCTACTTCCTCGAAGCGCCGAACTTCGACCCGGCCAACCCCTTGGTAACCCCGGCCCACATCGCTCCGGTTTGGTATTTCACCCCCTTCTATGCCATTCTGCGTGCCGTCCCTTCTTTCGCCGGCACCCAAGTATGGGGCGTATTGGCCATGGGCGCCGCTGTGGTATTGATTGCCTTGCTGCCCTGGCTTGACCGCTCGCCGGTGAAATCCGTGCGTTACCGCGGCCCCATCTTCAAGGCCATGTTGGTTTTGTTCATCATTTCCTTCATCGGCTTGGGTATTTTGGGGGCCAAAGTGGCCACCGACACCCGCACCATTGTGGCGCAAATCCTCAGCATCATCTACTTCGCCTTCTTCCTGCTGATGCCCGTTTACACCAAAATGGACAAAGACCGTCAGGTACCTGAGCGCGTAACCATGAGCACCACCCGCAACAAAGTGATGTTCTTCGTTTACGTAGCCATTGCGGTAGTGGGTTCTTACCTGTTTGCGATTCTGATTTGATGAGGGCGGCACAAATGAAAAAAACTTGGAAAAACTGGTTTGCTGCCCTCCTGCTGGCAGCACCCTTAAGCAGCTTTGCCGCCGGCGGCGGCCACTACGAGCCCGTAGACATCGACTTGGGCGACCAAGTCAGCCTGCAACGCGGCGCACAGATCTTCACCAACTATTGCCTCTCCTGCCACTCGGCCAGCGGCATGCGTTACAACCGTTTGCAAGATTTGGGTTTGTCTGAAGAAGAAATCAAGAAAAACCTGATGTTCACCACCGACAAAGTCGGCGAAGTGATGCAGTCGGCCATGGATCCCAAAGACGCCGAACGCTGGTTCGGCAAGGCGCCGCCCGATCTGACCCTGATTGCCCGCTCCCGCGGTGCCGACTATCTGTATGCCTATATGCGCGGTTTCTATAAAGACCCGACCAGCGCCACCGGTTGGAACAACACCGTGTTCGACAAAGTCGGCAT
This sequence comes from Neisseria shayeganii, assembly GCF_014054965.1. NCBI lineage: Bacteria > Pseudomonadati > Pseudomonadota > Betaproteobacteria > Neisseriales > Neisseriaceae > Neisseria > Neisseria shayeganii. The sequence continues at coordinate 2,010,633 of NZ_CP059567.1, forward strand.
GCCGCATCCCTTGTGGGAGCAACAAGGCATTCGCGCCGTTGAACTGGATGCAGAAGGCAATCCGGTAATGGAAAAAGACGCACACGGCAATATGGTGCCCAAGCTGTATTGGGAGTCCACCGGTCTGAAGAGCCGTCGTCTGCCCAACGGCGATGTGGTATCGCGCGATTACGACAACGATATGAAAGATTTGGTAGCCTACATGGTGTACATGGGCGAACCGGCGCAAATCCAGCGCAAACAAATCGGCTATATCGTGCTGCTGTTCCTCTTCGCCGTAATGCTGCCTTTGGCCTACTTCCTGAAGAAAGAATACTGGAAAGACGTACACTGATACGATCCGGCATAAAAACAGACCTCCGTTTGGAGGTCTGTTTTTATGCCTAACCGTTTTTGAGATACTGAGCAAACACGCCGTTCGGCGGCGAGGTCAAACACATCGTCTGTCTCATCAAACAGGCTGAGACCTTTGCAAAACCTCCAGATGTGGATGCAGTTCAAGGCGTAGCAGCGCAGCGAACGCAGACATATCATATAGATAGGCAAGTGAGCGAGCAGCGCACAACGCAGAAATGCGCCGCAGATGGGGGTTTTGCAAAGGTCTCAGGCTGAGACCTTTCAAAACCCCCAGATGTGGATGCAGTTCAAGGCATAGCAGCGCAGCGAGCGTGAACGCCAGGAATCCCCGTGGGACAGACATATCATGAAGATAGGCAAGCGAGTGAGCAGTACCCATAGGGCATAAACGCACAACGCAGAAATGCGCCGCAGATGGGGTTTGGCAAAAGCCTTAGAGCAACTTCGACTAAAAACGTTACATAATAGGTTTTTTCTGGCAGTCGGAGCATGAGATGCGCGCCTATTCGCAAGACCTGCGAGATCGAGTACTGGGAGCGCTGGAGCGCGGAGAGCGCCCCAGCGCCATTGCCCGTCGTTATGAAGTCAGCCGCATGTGGGTATATCGGGTGCGTGATCGCTTCGAAAAAGAAGGCGAGCGCAGCAGCAGGCAGCAAGGCGGCAAGCGCATCTCCCGACTGGCGCCAGTAGAGGGCATGATCCGCGACTGGATCAAGGCCGATCCCGATCTGACCTTGGTGCAAATGTGCGAGCGTTTGGGCGAGCATGGCATCAGCATCAAACCCTCGGCCTTGTGGCACCAGCTCAACAAATGGCGGCTGAGCTTCAAAAAAAACGCTGCACGCCAGCGAGCAGGAACGTGAAGACGTGCAGCAGGCACGGGCGAGCTGGATACAGCAGCAGGCCCGGCTCGATGCCAGGCGCCTGGTATTTCTGGACGAGACCTGGAGCAGCACCTGCATGACGCCGCTGCGCGGGCGCGCCCCGCGCGGTCAACGCTGCGTGGCCAGCGCCCCGCATGGGCACTGGAAGACCAGCACCTTCATTGCCGCCTTGCGCTGTGATGCACTGACGGCCCCCATGGTGACCGATGGCCCCATCAATGGCGCCGTGTTTCTGGCGTGGGTCAAAACCTTTCGGTGCCCGACACTTCGCCCTGGCGACATCGTCATTGCCGACAACCTCTCCAGCCACAAAGTGGCGGGCGTGCGAGAAGCCATCGAAGGCGTGGGCGCCAGCATTCGCTATCTGCCGCCGTACTCGCCGGATTTGAACCCCATCGAGAAGCTGTTTGCCAAGTTCAAGGCGCTGCTGCGCAGGGCGGGCGAGCGCACGGTGGGTGCGCTGTGGCAGCGCATGGGGCAGCTGGTTGATCTGTTCTCGGCTCAAGAGTGTGCCAATTACTTCAAATCAGCTGGGTATGTAATGAATTAAATCGAAATTGCTCTAGGCTACCTGAAAGCTGCATCACAACTTTCAGGTAGCCTTTACTCCTTTCTTCAACTGACCACAGCCACTGTTTTACCCTTGTACTCGCACAAATCGGCTACAATGCAAGACTCGCACTGCGGCTTCTGCGCCTTGCAAACATAGCGGCCGTGCAATATCAGCCAGTGATGGGCATCCTGCAAAAAGACTTTCGGAATCACCCGCAGCAGCTTGTCTTCCACTTCCCGCACATTCTTGCCGGGCGCCAAATTCATGCGGTTCGCCACTCGGAAAATATGCGTATCCACCGCCATGGTCGGCTGGCCGAATGCGGTGTTCAACACCACATTCGCCGTCTTGCGCCCTACTCCCGGCAAAGCCTCCAACTCCTCGCGCGTCTGCGGCACTTCCCCTCCGTGCCGTTCCAGCAGAATGCGGCAGGTTTCCATGATGTGTTTCGACTTGGTCTGGTACAGACCAATGGTTTTGGTGTAGGCCATCACGCCCTCCAAGCCCAAATCCAACATCGCCTGCGGTGTATTCGCCACCGGAAACAGCTTGGCGGTGGCCTTGTTGACCCCCACGTCGGTGGCCTGTGCCGACAGCAGCACCGCAATCAGCAATTCAAACGGGCTGTGGTAAACCAGCTCGGTGGTCGGATGCGGATTGGCCGCCTGCCACCGCTCGAAAATCTCTTGTCTTTTTTGTTTGTTCATAAAGCGTTTGTGTTCTCGGTATCATGCAACAGGCTACCTGAAAGCGTTTCAGGTAGCCTGTTGTTATCGTATGGTGTTCTGTGCAGTGCCTCAATACTTCAACAGCACCGCGCCCCAGGCAAAGCCGCCGCCGATGCCTTCCAGCAGCAGGGTTTGGCCGCGGCGGATGCGGCCGTCGCGGATGCCTTGGTCCAAAGCCAGCGGAATCGACGCGGCGGACGTATTGCCGTGCTCCTGCACCGTGAGGATGATTTTGTCCATGCTCAGTTTCAGGTGTTTGGCCGTGCTCTCAATGATGCGGTAGTTGGCCTGATGCGGCACCACCCAGTCCACCTGTTCGGCGCCGATGCCGGCCTCGGCCATCACCTCTTCGCCTACTTTGGCCAAGGCCTTTACGGCAAATTTGAACACGCCCTGCCCGTCCATCTGCACAAACGGCAGGCCCTCAATACCGCCGTCGGCAATCTGGCCGGGCACCTGCAAGAGATGGCCGTAGCGGCCGTCGGCCCGCAGAATGCTGTGTAAAATGCCCGCTTCCTCAGATGCGCCCAATACCACCGCGCCGGCGCCGTCACCGAACAACACGCAGGTGCGGCGGTCTTGCCAATCCACAATGCGGCTGAAAATTTCGGCGCCAATCACCAGCGCATTTTTCGCCATGCCGCTTTTGATGTAGGCATTGGCCGTGGTCAGCGCATACATAAAACCGGCACACACCGCCTGCATGTCGAAAGCCGGGCAGCCGTGGATGCCGAGTTTCTGCTGCACGATGGTGGCGGTGGCGGGAAACTGCATATCGGGCGTGGCGGTGGCCACAATAATCAGGTCAATGTCCTCCGCCGATACGCCGGCGGCCCGCAGGGCCTGTTGTGCCGCTGCTGCGGCCAGATCGCTGGTTTTTTCGTCCGCCGCGGCAATATGGCGCGCCTTGATGCCGGTGCGGGCGGTAATCCATTCGTCGGATGTTTCAACGATTTCGGCCAAATCGTCATTGCTCATGCGTTTGGCGGGCAGATAACTGCCGGTACCGAGAATCTTGGCGTAGGTCATAGTGCTTAGAGTCAAAATCGAAAACGCGTATTGTAGGCGCTGCCGGCGGTTTTGTCTGCCTCAAAGCAGCATTTCCATTCTCTGCCCGTCAAGTTGCGCCAACAGGCTCGCCACAAAGCTTTCAGGTAGCCTATTCGGCTGCGTCCGCCGCCGCTTTGGCGGCTTCCATCTGAGCCAACTGGGCCGCCACGCCCTGCTCGATTTTCGCCATCGAACCGGCTTTCACTTCGTGGTAAGCTTCCAACAAAGCATAACGGAAGCCTTCCGCATCGGTGCCGCCGTGGCTTTTGATCACAATGCCTCGCAGGCCGAGGAAAATCGCGCCGTTGAATTTGCGCGGGTCCAAGCGGTTTTTGAAACCTTTCAAGGTCGGCAAGGCCAATAAGGCGCCCAATTTGTTAAGCCAGCTGCGGCTGAACTCTTCTTTAATCACGCCGCCGATAAACTTTACCGCCCCTTCAATGGCCTTCAACACAGCATTGCCGGTAAAACCGTCGGACACCACCACGTCCACCTCGCCGCCAAACACGGCATTGCCTTCCACATTGCCGACGAAATTGAGCGGGCTGTTGTTCAGCAGGGTGTAGGTTTCCTTAATCACGCCGCTGCCTTTGATGTCTTCGGTGCCCACATTGAGCAGGCCGATGCGCGGGTGGCCGCGTTCGGGATACAACGCACCCACCAGCTCGCCGCCCATCACGGCAAACTGCACCAGCTGTTCGGCAGTGCAATCCACATTGGCACCCAAATCCAACATCAAGGTCAGGCTGCCGCCTTTGGACGGCATAAACTTGGCAATCGCCGGCCGGTCGATGCCCGGCAGGGTTTTCAACACAAAGCGGGCGGTGGCCATTAACGCACCGGTATTGCCGGCCGACACTGCCGCCTGGGCGTGGCCGTCTTTCACCTGCTGCACCGCCAAACGCATGGAAGAATGTTTCTTGTTTTTCAATGCGGACTGCGGCGCTTCGTCCATGCCCACCACTTCGGCGGCATGCACGATGCTTAGACGGGGATGGTCGGCCTGCGAGCCGAGACCGGCCCGAACACGCGCTTCGTCGCCCACCAACACCAGCGACACATCGGTTTTTTCGGCCAAAAATGCGGTCACCGCCGGCAGGGTAACCTGCAGGCCCTCGTCACCGCCCATGGCATCTACTGCCAGTGTAATCATTGCATTATCCATCTTGCTGTTCGAATACTGTCCGAATGCCGGACAGCGTGTGCATGTTTTGTTTGGTCGCGCCGGAACCCCGGCGCCGCTTCAGGCTACCTGAAAACCGTTTCAGGCACATGAAAGCGCTCAGGCCGACGCTTTGCCGGCCGCTGCCTGCGCATTATGGGCGTCGATGTCTTCGGCATCCCACGGATAATTGATCCACAAATCTTCGGTTACCAAGCCGCTGAAATAGGGCAAGCCTTCGGGCAGCACGCCTTTTTTGGCTTTGATTTTCTCATGCAATACGGCCACGCCGATCACGCCCAGATCTTCTTTTTGCAGCTCGCGCAGGCAGAATTCGAGCGTTACGCGGCTGTCGTCCACCTCGTCCACCACCAGCACGTTTTTACCCTTCAGGCATTCCGGCAGCGGATCGAGCCATTGGATTTTGCTGATTTCATTGCGTGTGCCGTAATCGGCATCATTCAGATAATAAGCGGTGGTCACTGCATAAATCGGGATATTCAGATAGCAGCGCAGCATGCGTGCCGGGATGAAACCGCCGCCGCCGATGGCGATCATGGCATCGTAGGCCGTACCGGATGCCTGCACTTTTGCCGCCAGATTTCGGATGGCGCGGTGAATGTCGTCGTAGGTATACCAAATTTTTTCCGGCATGATGGTTTCCTCGTTCTGAAACGCTGTGCGGCCGAATGCAACGGCCCGAATACAAAAAAGCCAGCAATTGCACGGGCAATCTTCTGGCTTTTGCTGCCTTCAATCAGGCCTTATTCGTCCTTGGCTTTCACCACTTTACGGCCGCGGTACATGCCGTTGGGGGAAATGTGGTGCGGGCGGTGTACTTCGCCGGTGGCGCTGTCCACAGACAGAGCAGGCGCAGTCAGCGCATCGTGAGAACGGTGCATACCGCGTTTAGAGGGAGATTTTTTGTTTTGTTGAACGGCCATGTCTAGCTCCTGAAAATAAAAATACTTAGCGGCTGTTTTTCAGCCCTGCCAAAACGGCAAAAGGATTGGGTTTGTTGTTTTGATTGATGTCCGCCAATGCCTGATTGCTGCAGTCTTCATGGCGCGGCGAATAGGGCACCGCCATCAGCAGCTGGTCTTCCAGCAGCTCCGCCACATCCAGCTCGGGCGACAACAGCATGCCTTCCAACTCATCGTCGGCCAGCATCGCTTCATCGAGAGCCGCCTCGTCGGCAAACAGCACAATGTGCGCCTGCTCATCCAAAGCCACAGACATCGGCTGCAGACAGCGCTGGCAAACCAAAGGCAGATCGGCCGACACCGCCAAATCCAAATAAGGGCGTTGCCAGCGGTCCACACCGCCCTGCAAACGGAACGCCACCTTGGCCTCATTGGAAGCCAGGTATTCGTGTGCGGCCACCCGCTCGTGCAAATCGGCCAGCGCCACTTCGCCTTCCAAGCTCTGCCGCTCGCGCGCAAACGCGGCCGGATCAATCAAAATAGGGTCTAACATAAACGCGCCATGATATAATTTTGCCGCTTTAGCGTCAAATGTTTTTCACTTTCCCATCCGCTCCGTTTCCGCCGTCATGTCTGCACCGCTCCCCCTGATTTTGGCCTCCACTTCCGTCTTCCGCCAACAACAGTTGCGCACCCTCGGCCTGCCTTTCGATACCGCCCGCCCCGACTGCGACGAAACCCCGCTGCCGGGCGAATCGGCCGCCGACACCGCCCTGCGCCTGGCCTGCGGCAAAGCCCGCTCGCTGGCTGCAACTTATCCGCAACACCTGATCATCGGCGCCGACCAAGTGGCCTGGTGCAACGGCCGCCAGCTCGGCAAACCGATGAGCGTCGCCAAAGCACAACAAATGCTGGCCGAATTATCCGGCCGCCGCATCGAATTTTACAGCGCCCTCTGCCTCCTCAACAGCGCAAGCGGCCGCCTACAGCAGCACACCGACCACACCGTGGTACACATGCGCCCGCTGAGCGCCGCGCAAATCGAAGGCTACCTGAAACGCGAACCCGACGCCGTTTATTGCGCCGGCGCCGCCAAAAGCGAAGGTCTGGGCAGCGCCCTGATCGAGCGCATCGACAGCACCGACCCCAACGCCCTCATCGGCCTGCCGGTGTTCAAACTGGTGGACTTCCTGCATGCCGAAGGCATCGACGTGCTGTAAATCCAACCCCATCCCCGCACAAGGCTACCTGAAATGCCCCCCACCCTCTATCTGATTCCCACCCCGCTGGGCACGCCCGACACCCCCTGCCTCCTGCCGCAAGAGCAGGCGCAGATTACCGGCCTGACCGACTTCGTCGTCGAAGCCGAAAAAACCGCCCGCGCCCACCTGAAACACCTCGGCGTGCACACCCCCATCCGCGAACTCAATCTGCGCACCTTAAACGAACACACTGACCCGCGCAGCCTGCCCGAGTTGTTGCAACCGCTGCACCAAGGCCGCAGCCTCGGCCTGCTCAGCGAAGCCGGCTGCCCCGCCGTGGCCGACCCCGGCGCACAGCTGGTGGCGCTGGCCCATCAGGCCGGATTCGCCGTGCAACCCCTGGTCGGCCCCTCCAGCATCCTGCTCGCCCTGATGGCTTCCGGTAGCAACGGCCAATCGTTTGCCTTCAAAGGCTATCTGCCCACCGACAAACAAGAACGCACAGGCTACCTGAAAGCCCTGGAAAAACGCTCGCGCGAGCAAAACGAAACCCAAATCTTCATCGAAACGCCCTACCGCAACAACGCCCTCTTGGCCGACGCCCTCTCCGCGCTGCACCCCGCCACCCGCCTCACCGCCGCCTGCGACCTCACCCTGCCGAGCCAAACCATCGTCAGCCGCAGCGTGGCCGACTGGAAAAAACTGCCGCAACTGCCCGATCTGCACAAACGGCCAGCCATTTTCGTGCTGTATGCCGGATAGCCTGAGACCTTTGCAAAACCCCCATCTGCGGCCATTTTGCATTGTCCTGACGGGAAATAAGCGGAAAACAAGACAGGTGCAAGGTAATCACCGTTGCACCTGCTTTACCAACCAACAGAGCATGCTGACACAACGCCCTAGGTTTGGCCCCACAACTGGCGATAAATGCCCTCGTATTCGGCAGCCATCCGCTCTGACGAAAAAGGAGAGGCGGCCCAATTTTTCAAAATCTTGTCGCGGCATACGGCCAGCTGCTCAGGATGCTTGACAATATGTTGCAATATTTTCAGGTAGCCTTCTGCTTGATTATCTGCAAGCAACCAGCCGGTTTCGCCGTCAGCAACAATTTCCGGAATGCCGCCCACCGCATGGGCGATAACGGGCACGCCGTATTGAAAACCCTCCAGAATCACCATAGACAACCCTTCCGAATGAGAAGGCACAATCTGCACATCCAAATGTTTCAACACGCTGCCCATATAAGGCGTAAACGGCACAAAATATACATTGGGCAAACCGGCCGCCTGTTTCTTCAGGTCTTCTTCCAATTCCCCCGAACCAATCAAATAAAAATCCGCTTCAGGCAGCAACTTGGCCAAGTCAATCGTCAGCGGAAAGTTTTTAACCGCTTGGAAATTGCCGATATGGCCGATTTTCAGTCGTTGAGAAGGCGGGCCAAACCAAGTCTTTTCAAAACCAAGATTCTCCTCCAAACGGCCCACACAGCCGTAAACGGTTTGGCAAGCCGGATGGTGAACCCGCATGGTATTTTCTATTTGCCGGCTCACACACACCAATCTGTCTGCCAAGCGGTAACTCCATCTCGACAAACGGCGCTTCAGGGGAAAGCTGACATGCCTCGTGACCACCAAAGGGCGGCCGCTTAACAGTTTCAGCACGGCCCCCAAGTGGACGCTCCGGCCGTCGTAAGCGTGAATGACGACCTTTTCCCGCCCCCACAGCAACCGCAATAACCGCCACCCGCTCAAGCGCCGCACATCGGGCAAACCCTCTGCCAACCGCCGCGCCAGCTCACCCTGCCTGCGGCCGAAAAATGCCAGCTCCGTCCGACCGCCGGACTGTTCAAGCAGCGCCCGCAGCAATTGCTCGGCCTGCCGCTCCCCTCCGCCAAACCCTTTGGCAAGACTCAGCAACACCATATGCGCACGGCGGTTGGCCTGCTGCTTCAACCACAAAGCAGCATACTTGGCGAATACCGATTGCGCCGACAAAACAGCCAGCAAAAAACCGTAACGCCCGTCCAAAAACCCTGCTTTCAAAACATACATTTTGAAAAAGTTTCCCAGCGCATGCAGCACCGCGCCCCACAGGCTCCCTTTCTGCTGGCGCGCCAGGCGCTCCTGCGACCATAAATCGGCATAATGGGCGGATTTACGCAAATATTGGTTTAAATCCCGATAGGTATAGTGAATCAAATCCCCATCCAAATCACACACTTCACACCCATCCGGAATTTCCACGGATTCATGCACCGCCGCTTCGCTATATTGAGTCAATGCCTTGGGATATAAGCGCACCACCCTGTCTGGATACCACCCAGAATGGCGTATGGCCCGCCCGAATATGTGGTTCAGCCGGTTTACCCGATAGACAACATTGCTTTTGTTCTGCGACAGCACCCGCTGCACCGACAACTTTAAAGCCTGGCTAACCCGCTCGTCGGCATCCAACCAAAACACATAATCGCTGTCTGCACACTGCTGGGCCAAACGCCTTTGGCGGCCGAAACCCTGCCAATCCGGCTGCATATAGAACTTCGCACCGTAGCGCAAAGCAATCTCTCGCGTATTGTCCGTGCTGCCCGAATCAAACACGACAATCTCATCCACCCAGCCGGCCACCGTATCCAAACAAGCCGCCAACTCGGCAGCTTCGTTTTTGACAATCAAAACCGCCGCCAAACTCGGCTTTTCTGTTTTTTGCATCATCTCTCCCACACCTTGGCGGCCAACTTGTGCCAGTCCATCTAAATCATCCACACTGCCCAGGCCAAACCGGCTGCCTGAGGGCGGCAAAATTTTGCAAACATTCTAACCGACCGCCACCCCTTGCGCCACGGCACGCCAAACCGGCTCTTCCTTTGCGGGCAAACCGCTTGTCTGTTTGCCCCAATGGCGCAACAATAACGCCCCAGCATACGCATACCGGCCTGGCCGTCTATACCTTGCCCCATCGCGGGCGGGCGGTGTTCAGGTAGCCTCCCCACTCGAGCGCAGGCTACCTGAAACCCTCTCCTGCCTTCATCACTGTGTTTCAGGTAGCCCCATGCCTCTATCCCCGCCCATTCTGGCCGTTACCTCCGGCGAACCCGCCGGCATCGGCCCCGACATCTGTCTCGGCTTGGCCGCCGCCGAGCTGCCCTGCCGCTGCGTGGTGCTCGGCGACCAACAGCTGCTGGCCGAGCGCGCCCGCATGCTCGGCCTCAACACCGCCATCCGGCCTTTTCGCCCCGAACAAGCCCCCCCCGCCGGCGTTTTGGAAGTGCTGCACACCCCCTTACACGCGCCCTGCCGGGCCGGCGTGTTGGATGCCGCCAACGCAGCCTATGTTTTGGCCCTGCTCGACCGCGCCTACGACGGCATCCGCAGCGGCCTGTTTGCCGGCATGGTCACCGCCCCGCTGCACAAAGGCATCATCAACGACGCCGGCGTGCCGTTCAGCGGGCACACCGAATACCTGGCCGACAAAAGCAGCACCCCGCAAGTGGTGATGATGCTGGCCGGCGGCGGCTTGCGCGTGGCGCTGGCCACCACCCACCTGCCGCTGAAAGACGTGCCCGCCGCCCTCAGCCGGCAATTGCTGCGCTCGGTGCTCGACATTCTTTATCATGATTTGCAGCGGAAATTCGGCCTGGCCGCACCGCGGATTCTGGTGGCTGGCCTCAACCCGCACGCCGGCGAACAAGGGCATTTGGGGCGCGAAGAAATCGACATCATCGAACCCGAGCTGGCCGAGTTGCGCCGCCAAGGCCGCGACATCCGCGGCCCCTTCCCCGCCGACACCCTGTTCCAACCCTTTATGCTGCAGGAGGCCGACGCTGTGCTCGCCATGTATCACGACCAAGGCCTGCCGGTATTGAAATACGCCTCCTTCGGCCAAGGCGTCAACATCACCCTCGGCCTGCCCTTCGTGCGCACCTCGGTCGACCACGGCACCGCCCTCAGCCTCGCCGGCAGCGGCCGTGCCGACGGCGGCAGCCTGCTCGCCGCCGTGCAGACCGCCTGGGAAATGGTACGCCGCCGCTAAGTACCGGCCCGACTACCGCTTGCCGTTTTCAGGTAGCCTGCCGCGCCATCGGCCACAGGCTGAGACCACAAAGCCCCGCTTTATTCACAAGGAGAAACCATGCCCGCCTACTACCAAGCCATCGGCCGCGAACAGCGCAGTGACGGCAGCAGCGTCGCCCATTACCGCAGCACCGAACACGCCCAAGGCGCTTGGAACGAACACGAGCAGCACATGGCGCCCGCCACTGGCCTGCTCACCCGCGAGCTCGAACGCCACGCCCCGGCCGATCATCTGCGCATCGGCCGCATCAGCCTCGACATCCTCGGCCTGATTCCCTTCGGCGAATTCAGCATCGTCACCCGCACCCTGCGCCCCGGCCGCACCATCGAGCTGGTCGAAGCGCAAATGGAAGCCGGCGGCCGCCCCTGTCTTACCGCCCGCGCCTGGCGCATGCAAACCGGCGACACCCGCGCGGTGGCCGGCTTGGAAGATACCCCGGTCGCCCTGCCGCACGAGCTGCCCGATTTTCCGGACATGGGCCACTGGCAAGGCGGCTACATCCGCTCCATCAGCCTGCGCGACGGCGGCCGGCGCAACGGCCAGGGCCTGGTTTGGCTCACCAACCAAACCGATATGGTGGAAGGAGAGCCCACCGACGATTTCGTGCGCCTGATGGGCTTGGTGGACACCGCCAACGGCATTGTGCCGCGCACCGGCCTGCCCGCCCGCGATTGGGCCTTCCCCAATATCGACCTACAAATCCACCTCTACCGCCGTCCGCAAGGCGCTTGGCTCGGTCTGCAAACCACCCAGCAGTTCGGCAGCGACGGCATCGGCCTCACCAGCAGCGTGCTGCACGACCTGCACGGCCCCTTCGGCCACAGCAAGCAGATTCTCACCATCCGCCCGATGCCCTAAGAAGCAGTCGCCAACAAAAGAGGCTACCTGAAAGCCTTTCAGGTAGCCTCTTGCATATCCATAAGGCAATCAGCGCAGCTCTTTCGGCAGCACAAACACAATGCTTTCCGCCTCGCCCTCGCCTTCGATAACCGCTTCGTGCCCCCAGCCGCGGATGGTGGCGATCACTTCCTGCACCAGCACTTCCGGCGCCGACGCGCCCGCGGTCACGCCCACGCGGTTTTTGCCGGCAAACCATTCGGCTTTCAGGTAGCCCGCATTGTCCACCATATAGGCATCCACGCCGCGCAGGGCGGCCACTTCGCGCAAACGGTTGCTGTTGGAGGAATTGGGCGAACCCACCACTATCACGATATCGCAGTCGGCCGCCAGTTGCTTCACCGCTTCTTGGCGGTTGGTGGTGGCGTAGCAGATGTCTTCTTTATGCGGGCTGCGGATGTGCGGGAAACGGGCTTTCAGCGCTTCAATGATGTCGCGCGTTTCGTCCACCGACAAGGTGGTTTGGCTTACATGAGCCAGCTTTTCGCTGTCGCGCACGGCCAGCTTGGCCACGTCTTCCACGGTTTCCACCAGCAGCATGGCGCCCGGCGACAGCTGGCCCATGGTGCCTTCCACTTCGGGGTGGCCGGCATGGCCGATCATGATGATCTGATAGCCCTGCTCGTCCAAACGCGCCACTTCTTTGTGCACCTTGGTGACCAGCGGGCAGGTGGCGTCGAACACGCGGAAACCGCGTTCGGCGGCTTCCTGCTGCACGGCTTTGGATACGCCGTGGGCGGAATAAATCAAGGTGGCGCCTTCGGGCACGTCGCTCAATTCCTCAATGAACACCGCGCCTTTTTCGCGCAGATTGTCCACCACAAATTTATTGTGTACCACTTCATGGCGCACATAGATGGGCGCGCCGTATTCCTCCAGCGCGCGCTCGACAATATTGATGGCGCGGTCCACGCCGGCGCAAAAGCCGCGCGGATTGGCCAGGATAATGGTTTTGCTCATTGATATCGGATCCGTGTGTGTTTCAGGTAGCCTGTTGCCGCTTTTCCCGACGCGCCTCTTGGACACCGGCCCACACAAACAGGGCGGCACCGACGCAGATAAAGCTGTCGGCAATATTGAAGGCGGGGTAATAATGGTTGCGCCAATACACCAGCAGGAAATCGACCACATGGCCGTAAAGCAGCCGGTCGATCACATTACCGATGGCCCCGCCCATGATCATGGCCGCCGCCCAAGCAGACCATCCGCGAAACTCGCGCTTCAGAATATTGCGGCCCAAATACAGGCAGACAACCACGGCGAAGCCGGTGAAAAAATATTTCTGCCAGCCGCCGGCATCGGCCAGAAAACTGAACGCCGCGCCGGGATTGTAAACGTGGGTCAAATCAAAGAAACCGTTAATCACAGGCAGCCGCGCCTGAAACGGAATATGGTTCAACACCATGATTTTGGTGATTTGGTCGGCCGCAACGGCCAAGACGGCCAAAACAAAATACGGCCACAAAGGCGGGCGGGAAACGGTGGAGTGACTCATGAATGCGGTATCGCCAAAAAAGGAAGCGCATTCTACTATAAAGTGTCGGTCGGGTCTGCCCGGCACTCCGGAACAAGGAGGCTTGCGCGCGAATTTATTTTTGATTATGATGCAGGAACGAAATTTATTCTCAATTATTTGCCCGTCCATCGGGTTTTGTGGAGAAGATCATGTTCGTCTGTGTCTGCAACGCCATTACCGACCGCCAAATTCAGGAAACCGTGGCCGCCGGCGCCACCACCTTGAACGACCTGCAAAACAGCTTGGGCGTGGCCACCTGTTGCGGCTGCTGCGCCGATTTGGCCTCCTCTTACCTGAATGCCAACCATGCCGACGGCCAGCTGAACGCCGGCGGCAGCATCAATCTCCAACGCTGACCCGGCCCGATGGCCGGCAGCAGCATTTAACCGCTTGCAAGCAAAAATAAGCGCGCCGCCTGTTAAACCGACAGGCGGCGCGCCACATTGACAGCTTGAGACCTTTGCAAAACCCCCAGATGTGGATGCAGTTCAAGGCGTAGCAGCGCAGTAAGTGCAGACATATCATATAGATAGGTAAGCGAACGAGCAGCGCACAACGCAGAAATGCGCCGCAGATGGGGGTTTTGCAAAGGTCTCAGCCCACAGCAAGCCGTCCGCTCAACTGCTTTTTTTCCCCTTCTCCGGCAACAAAAACTCAGGGCTGCTCTGCAAAGAAGCCATGGCCGAACGGATGATGCGCGGTGCGGTTTGGCTGACGGAAAACTGCTCGGGCATATTCATCCAAATATCAATCAGCCCGACGATAACCGACATCATATAAGTGACGGCCAAACGGCGGTCCAAATTTTCCGGCAGCTTTTTCTGTGCCAAACTCAGTTCCAGCACTTGGCAAAGTTGGCGCTGCCACATGTCTTGGTAACTGCGCATGATTTTGACGATGGAATGGTTCTGCTCGGTATATTCGCATTTGGTATGCAACACGTTGCAGAATTTTCGGAATACTTCGTCCGACTCCAAACGCACGAAAATATTGATGGTGGCCTCTTCCCAGCTTTGCCAAATATCCGGCGAGCCGCGCTCGATGTCTTCGGCCAATTGGGCGGAAATCTCGGTAAACATCTGCTGAAAGAGACTCTCGAACAAATCTTCTTTATTCTTGAAGTGCCAATAGAGCGCGCCTCGGGTGACACCGGCATTTTGCGCAATCTCGTTCAAAGAAGAACGCGTCATGCCGCGCAAATAGAAGGTATCTAATGCTGCTTTCAGCAGGTGCTGGCGCGTTTTTTGGGCTTCGATTTTGGTTTTTCTCATGGCTGTGCCAAACTCGTTTGGTAGTGGTTCACGGAATTGTGTCATGCACAGCCTGCCTTGTCCAAACCGTTTCGCCCAAACGGCCAACGCGCCGTCGCGCCGCTGCCACACCTGAAGAATTGGCGTGGCAAAGCATACATCGTTGTATGTATAATGCGCCGGCTTGATTTTTCAAACGGCTGCCCCGAACCGCCCGGGGCGGCCTAAACCGGTTTGGCCGCACCTTTTTCAGGTAGCCTGACCGGCAAATCTTTCCAATCCGAACTGTTGCGGAACAACTGACATCAACAAGGTAATCAAACATGGCATACATCAAACCGTTTGGACAATCCGCTGTGCGTTGGCACATTTTGGCCGTGGCCGCCGCGCTGACTTTGGCGGCCTGCGGCGGCGATAAAAAGGCGCAGCAGGGCGAGAAAAAACCGCCGGTGGTCGGCGTGACCACCGTTAAGGCCGAAGACATCACCGTCCGCACCGAATTGCCGGGCCGCTTGGAACCGCACCGCTCTTCGGAAGTCCGCGCCCAAGTCAGCGGCATTATTTTGCGCCGCCTGTTCCAGGAAGGCAGCCATGTGCAGGCCGGCCAAGTGTTGTACCAATTGGATGATGCCGCCTATGCCGCCGGTTTGGAAAGCGCCCGCGCACAGCTGTCCTCCGCCGAAGCGGCGCTGGCCAAAGCCAATGCCGACCTGGCCCGTTACCGCCCGCTGGTAGAGGCGGATGCCATCAGCAAACAGGAATATGACGCCGCCGTGGCCGCCAAACGGGCGGCCGAAGCCAATGTGAGCGCTGCCCGTGCCGCCATCCGCTCGGCGCGGGTCAATGTGAACCATGCCCGCATCACCGCGCCGATTTCCGGCTACATCGGCCGCTCCGAAGTATCGGAAGGCAATTTGGTCACCGCCGGCGGGGCAACCGTACTGGCCAGAATCCAGCAAACCCATCCGATGTATGTGAATGTCACCCAATCGGCTGCCGAAACCATGAAGCTGCGCCGTGAAATCGCCGAAGGCCGCATGGTGGCGGTTAACGGCGCGGTGGAAGTGGACATCCTGCTGGAAGACGGCAGCGTGTATCCGCAAAAAGGCCGTCTCTTGTTCGCCGACCCCACGGTAGATCAAAAAACCGGCCAAGTGGCTTTGCGGGTAGAAGTGCCGAACGAAGACAACATCCTGCTGCCCGGCCTGTATGTGCGCGCCAGCCTGCCGCAGGCGCAAATCAACCGTGCTTATAAAGTGCCGCAACAGGCGGTTACCCGCGGCAAAACCGATACCGTGATGGTGGTCAACGCCGAGGGCAGCCTGCAACCGAAACTGGTCACCATTTCCGGCCAAGACGGCAGCCATTGGATTGTGACCGACGGCCTGCAGGACGGCGACAAAGTGGTGGTGAACGGCACCATGATTGCCGGCATGCTCGGCGCGGAAAAGGTACAGCCGCAAGAAGTGGGCGCGGCCTCCGAACCTGCGCTTCAGGTAGCCCCCGCCTCCGACGCCCAAGCCGCATCGGCCGCAAAATAAAGGGGCAGGCACATGGCTAAATTCTTTATCGACCGCCCGGTGTTCGCCTGGGTGATTTCCATCTTCATCATTCTGGCCGGCGTGTTTGCCATCAAAAAACTGCCGGTGTCCCAATATCCTTCGGTGGCCGCCCCCACCATCACGCTGAACGCCACTTATCCCGGCGCGTCTGCCCAAGTGATGGAGGACAGCGTATTGGCGGTCATCGAGCGCAGCATGAACGGCGTGGAAGGGCTGGACTATATGTCCACCTCCGCCGACTCCAGCGGTTCCGGCTCGGTTACCCTCACCTTCCAGCCTGATGTGGACGAAGACTTTGCACAAATGAATGTGCAGAACAAACTGTCCGAAGTGCTGTCCACCTTGCCGGCCACCGTGCAGCAATATGGGGTAACCGTTTCCAAATCGCGCTCCAACTTTCTCATGGTCTTGGCCATTTCTTCGGAAAGCCAAGACTTGTCCGAAATGGCCGACTACACCCAGCGCAATATTGTGCCGGAGCTGCAACGCCTAGAAGGCGTGGGCGCGGTGCGCATGTTTGCCGCCCAGCGCGCGATGCGGGTATGGGTGGATCCGGCCAAACTGCAAAGTTTCAATCTGTCGTTTGCCGACGTCTCCGCCGCCATCAGTTCGCAAAACGCCCAAATTTCCGCCGGCTCGCTCGGCTCTCTGCCGGCGGCCCAAGGTCAGGCCATCACCGCCACCATCACTGCGGAAGGCCAACTCAGTACGCCTGAAGAATTCGGCAACGTTATACTCAGAAGCACCGGCAGCGGCGCCAATGTTTATTTGCGCGATGTGGCGCGGGTGGAAATCGGTTCCGAAAGCTACAGTTCGGGCACCCGCCTCAACGGCCGGCCGATGGTGGGCGTGGCCGTGATGCTGTCCAACAGCGGCAACGCCACCGCCACCGCCAAACTGGTGCGCGAGCGCATGGAAAAGCTGCAGGCCTTCTTCCCCGGCGACATGAAATGGTCGGCCCCCTACGACACCTCCACCTTTGTGGACATCTCCATCAAAAAAGTGGTGTACACCTTGGGCGAAGCCATGCTGTTGGTATTCGCGGTGATGTTTATTTTCCTGCAAAACATCCGCTACACCCTGATCCCCACTATTGTGGTACCGATCTCCCTGCTCGGCGCCTTTGCCGGCATCTACTACTTGGGGATGTCGATCAATGTGCTGACCATGTTTGCCATGGTGCTGGTGATCGGCATTGTGGTGGACGATGCGATTGTGGTGGTGGAAAACGTAGAGCGCATCATGGCCGAAGAAGGCCTGCCGCCGCTGCCGGCCACCCGCAAAGCCATGGGGCAGATTTCCGGCGCCGTGATCGGCATTACCGCGGTGCTGGTATCGGTGTTTATCCCGCTGGCTTTTTTCAGCGGCGCCACCGGCAACATCTACCGCCAGTTCGCCCTCACCATGGCGATTGCCATCGGCTTCTCCGCCTTCCTGGCGCTGACGCTCACCCCCGCCTTGTGCGCCACCCTGCTCAAGCCGATACCCAAAGGCCACCATGAAGAGAAAAAAGGCGTCTTCGGCTGGTTCAAGCGCATGACTGAAGGTTTTTTCGGCTGGTTCAACCGCAAATTCGACCGCATGACCCAGCGCTACTCCACCCGCGTGCAAAGCCTGTTGCGCCGCAGCGGCCGCATGATGCTGCTGTGGGTGGCGATGACCGCCATCGGCCTGTTTGTGTTCACCCGCATCCCCACTTCCTTCCTGCCTTCTGAAGACCAAGGCTACATCATGGTCAGCATGCAGCTGCCGGCCGGCGCCTCCAAAGAGCGCACCGACGCCACCATTGCGGCTGTGGAAGGCGTGCTGCGCGACACGCCCGAAGTGCAGGACATGATCACCATTTCCGGCTTCAGCTTCTTCGGCAGCGGCCAAAATATGGCCATGGGTTTCGTGATGCTGAAAAACTGGGACGACCGCCCCGGCATCGCCAGCGAAGCCTCGATTGTTTCCCGCATCATCACCGGCAAGCTGATGATGAGCGGCGCGGTAAAAGACGGTTTTGCCATTGCCGTCAACCCGCCGCCCATCAGCGAATTGGGCAACAGCGGCTTGGAGTTTTACCTGCAAGACCGCAACAACTCCGGCCATGACGCGCTGCTGAATGCCCGCAACCAACTGCTGGCCAAAATGCGCGGCAACCCCATGTTTACCGACAGCCGCGCCTCCGGCTTGGAAGACTCGCCGCAGCTGAAACTGGAAATCGACCGCCACGCGGCCGCCGCACAAGGCATCAATATGGCGGCCATCCGCACCACCTTGGCAGCGGCCTTGGGCGGCGCCTATGTCAACGACTTCCCCAATAAAGGCCGTTTGCAGAAAGTGATGGTACAGGCCGACGTGGCCACCCGCATGCAGCCGGAAGGCATTCTGGCCCTGACCGTACCCAACGGCGAAGGCACCGCCGTGCCCTTGTCCACCGTGATGAAGGCGGAGTGGACCACCGGCATGGAGCAAAGCACCCGCTTCAACGGCTACCCCGCCATGGCCTTGAGCAGCGGCGTGGGCAGCGGTTACGCCAGCGGCGACGCGATGGCGGAAATCGAACGCCTGGCTGCCGAACTGGAAGGCGGTTACAGCGTGGAGTGGAAAGGACAGGCGCGCGAACAGGCCAAAGGCTCCACCCAAACCACTTTGCTGTACGCCTTCGCCATCTTGGCCGTCTTCCTGGTATTGGCGGCTCTGTATGAGAGCTGGTCGGTGCCCTTGGCGGTGATTCTCGTGGTGCCCTTGGGCTTCCTCGGCATCGTGCTCGGCGTGGCCGGCCGCAATCTCGTCAACGGTACACTGGGCATTCCGATTTTCTACCTCAACGACATCTATTTCCAAGTCGGCCTGATTACCGTCATCGGTTTGAGCGCGAAAAACGCGATTCTGATTATTGAGTTCGCCAAAGACCTGCAGGCCCAAGGCAGAAGCGCCTTGGAAGCGGCGGTAGAAGCGGCGCACCTGCGTTTCCGCCCGATTCTGATGACTTCCTTCGCCTTCATCTTGGGCGTGGTGCCGCTGTACTTCGCCTCCGGCGCCAGCTCGGCCAGCCAACGCGCCATCGGCACCACCGTATTCTGGGGCATGAGCATCGGCACCCTGCTGTCGGTATTCCTGGTGCCGGTGTTTTATGTGGTGGTGCGCAAGCTGTTCCCGGGCAAGCCCCGTACCGACGGCATCACCAGCGCCGATCAGCCCCACCGGCCACATTAAAACCACGGTTGTTCAGGTAGCCTTCCGCTGCATACCAAAGGCTACCTGAAAGCTTTAACACCTATGGTTTCAGGTAGCCCGCCCTGAATGGAGGCTACCTGAAACCCCCGGAAATGCATTTATGAAAACCTTATCCGCTCCTTTATCCGCCGCCCTGGCTGCCGCCGTTCTCTCGGCCTGCACGCTGGCGCCCGATTACCAACAGCCCCAAGTGGAGGTGCCCGCCACCTTCCGTTACGACTACGCCGCCGGCCAAACACCGGCTGCCGCCGTCGGCTGGGCCGACTACTTCGCCGACCCGCGTCTCCACAGCCTGATCGAGCTGGCACTGGCCAACAACCCCGACTTGCGCATGGCCGCGCTGAACACCGAAGCCGTCCGCGCCCAATACGCCATCACCCGCTCCGCCTCCCTGCCCGGCCTCAACGCCACCGCAGCCGGCAACCGCGCGCGCATCGCGCAAGACCTCAGCCCCAGCGGCCAATCCTATATCGCCGCCTCCTATTCCGTCGGCCTGGGCGTGGCCGCCTACGAACTCGACCTGTTCGGCAAAGCCCGCAGCAACAATCAGGCCGCCCTGCAAGGTTATTTCAGCAGCCAAGCCGCCCGCGATGCCGCCCAGTTGAGTCTGGTGGCCGCCGTGGCCAAAGCCTATTTCAACGAACGCTATGCCGAAGAATCCATCAAGCTGACCGAACAGGTGCTGCAAAGCCGCCAGGAAAGCTACCGCCTCTATCAGCTGCAACACCGCGCCGGCGTGATTTCCGCCGTGAATCTGCGCGAAATGGAAGCCCTCATCGAATCGGCCAAGGCCGACCATGCCGCCGCCGTGCGGGCGCGCGAACAGGCGCGCAACGCCTTGGTGGTGCTGATCAACCGCCCGCTGCCCGATCATCTGCCGGCCGGCTTGCCCTTGTCGCGCCAATTCCGCATCAGCCGCCTGCCCGCCGGACTGGTCTCCGAAGTGATGCAAAACCGCCCCGACATCCGCGCCGCCGAGCACAATCTGCGCCAAGCCAACGCCAACATCGGCGCTGCCCGCGCCGCCTTCTTCCCCAGCATCAGCCTCACCGGCAGCATCGGCACCGGCAGCAACGATTTGGGCAATCTGTTCAGCGGCGCCAACCGCACTTGGGCCTTCTCGCCCACCATCCACCTGCCCATCTTCAACTGGGGCCGCCTGAGCGCCAGCTTAGACGTGGCTCAAATCCGCCAGCATTCCGCCGTGGCCGCCTACGAAAAAGCGGTGCAATCGGCTTTCCAAGACGTTGCCAATGCCTTAGTGGCGCGGGAAACCCTGCAGCAGCAATATGAAGCCAACCTGCACACCCAAAAAGCCTATAACGACCGACTGCGCCTGATCCGCCTGCGCTACCGCCACGGCGTTTCCAGCTCGCTCGATGTTTTGGATGCCGAACGCAGCAGCTACGCCGCCGCCGACGCCGTGTTGGGCAACCGGCTGAAGATGTTGGAAAACCTGGCCGATCTGTATAAAGCCTTGGGCGGCGGCCTCGAGCAGCGCAGCGCCCCAAGCGCCCAATAGGCTGAGACCCTTGCAAAACCCCCATCTGCGGTGCATTTCTGCCTTGTGCGTTTAGGCCCTATGGTTACTGCTCGCTCGCTTGCCTTGCACGGCATCCACATCTGGCGGTGTTGCACAGGTCTCAGGCTACCTGAAAACGCTCGGCGTACGGCGTTGTTTGTTAAACGCAACAATTTCCGGCCGCACCATGGCGTTTTCAGGTAGCCTCATCGTCGCCTGCTTGAATCCGATATGTTTTTTATGGTATAAACCGCGTTTTACTTTTTTAGAAGTTTGGAGATTAACCATGGCACGAGTTTGCAAAGTGACCGGCAAGCGCCCGATGTCCGGCCACAACGTATCACACGCCAACAACAAAACCAAACGTCGTTTTTTGCCGAATCTGCAAACACGCCGTTTTTGGGTTGAAAGCGAAAACCGCTGGGTGCGTCTGCGCATTTCCAATGCCGCCCTGCGCACCATCGACAAAGTCGGCATCGACGCCGTTCTGGCTGACCTGCGCGCTCGCGGCGAAGCTTAATTTTCACCCTTGCCCCTAAGGAAACAGAACAATGCGCGACAAAATCAAATTGGAATCATCTGCCGGTACCGGTCACTTCTACACCACGACCAAAAACAAACGCACCATGCCCGGCAAACTGGAAATCAAAAAATTCGATCCGGTTGCCCGTAAGCACGTGATGTACAAAGAAACCAAATTGAAATAATCCTCTTGGATTCAACCGAGCCTCCGCCATGCGGAGGCTTTTTCGCGGCCGGATTTCCCATCCTACACCTATGTAAAGAAAACGCAGGCAGCGATTAAATTGGATTAAAATCCGCCCGTTTGAAACCATGTGGACCGCATCGCCGCCAAACGGCCCAAGTCAACGGCCCGCAACAGCATCACAGCATGACAGACAATCAAAAGGACCCCTTTAGATGACAGACGAATTCATCCCGTGGCTGACCGCTCAAGTCAACAAGCTCAACGGATTGCTATGGAACGAAGTGCTGATTATTCTGCTAATCGGCACCGGCCTCTTTTTCACCCTCTACACCGGTTTCGTGCAAATCCGCATGTTTGCGCCCAGCGTGCGCGAGATGCTGGGCGGACGGCATGCCGAAAAAGGCGCCCAAAGCATTACCCCGTTTCAGGCCTTCGTGACCGGATTGGCCAGCCGCGTCGGCATGGGCAACGTGGTCGGCGTCTCCATCGCCATCACCTCCGCCCGCAACCCCGAACTGGGGCTGACCGGCGCCGGCGCGGTGTTTTGGATGTGGATCACCGCCTTGGTCGGCATGAGCTCGGCCTTTGCCGAATCCTCGCTGGCCCAGCTGTTTAAAGTGCGCGACGCCGAAACCGGCCGTTTCCGCGGCGGCCCGGCCTATTACATCAGCCAAGGCCTGAAACAAAAATGGATGGCCGTGCTCTTCTCTTTGAGCCTGATTGCCACCTTCGGTTTCGTGTTCAATGCCCTGCAGGCCAATGTGATTGCCGATGCCGCCCAGCTGGCTTGGGGCATCGACAAACCCATGATGGGCGGCCTGCTGGTTTTGGCCACTGCGCCGATTATTTTCGGCGGCATCAAACGTGTGGCGCAGATTGCCTCCGGCCTGGTGCCGTTTATGGCGGCCTTATGGCTGTTGATCGCCTTGTATGTGATCATCACCAACATCGGTGAAGTACCGCGCGTATTCGAATTGATCGTCAGCGAAGCGCTGGACTTCCGCTCCGTCGGCTCCGGCTTCTTGGGCGGCCTTATTTCGATTGCCATGATGAACGGTGTCAAACGCGGCCTTTATTCAAATGAAGCCGGCATGGGTTCCGCCCCGAACGCCGCCGCCGCCGCCGACACCAAACATCCGGCCAGCCAAGGCCTGATTCAGATGCTGGGCGTGTTTGTGGACACCCTGATTATCTGCTCCTGCTCGGCCTTCATCATCCTGCTGGCCGACAATCTGGATCCGGCCCTCAAAGGCGCTCAAATCACCCAAGCCGCCCTGCAACAACAAATCGGCAGCATCGCGCCGCATTTGCTGGCCGTTTTGCTGTTCCTGTTCGCCTTCACCACCATCATCGGCAACTACGCTTACGCCGAGAGCAATGTGCAATTCATGCGCAACAACCCGACCGTGGTGCTGATTTTCCGCCTGCTGGTATTGGGCATGGTGTTCTTCGGCGCCGCCCAAGAGCTCGGCCTGGTGCTGGACTTGGCCGATTTGTCGATGGGCATCATGGCGCTGATCAACCTGATCGCCATCCTCTGGCTATCGCCCTACGTGAAGCTGCTGCTCACCGACTACCGCAACCAGCTCAAGCGCGGCAAAACGCCGGAATTCAAAATTGCCGAACACCCCGGCCTAAACCGCAAAATCAAATCCGATATTTGGTAAACCCTGCGGTACAACAGGCTACATGAAAAGCCCCCATGCTTTTCAGGTAGCCTTTTTTTTGCAAACAAACCTCATGGCCCCCTTTCTCACCGCTTCACCGACTCCGCACCATCTCAGTTTTCTGCGCCCGGCATGATATCTATCGGCCACAGTCACCACCCAGCCGGTTGCAACGCAGCTCCCGCTCATCCTGATTCATCCATATCGCTTTTATCGCTCAAGCCCGTAATACATTTGAAAATAATTTGCATTCAATATATTTAGAGTTCTATAATCAAATCTTCGTTCACAAGGACTCCGCCCATGCTGATCGCCCTACTGATCACCCTGCGCGAAGGCATAGAAGCTGCCTTGATTGTCGGCATCGTGGCCGGCTTTTTAAAGCACTCCGGCTACACCCACCTGATGCCCAAAGTTTGGCTGGGCGTGGGCCTGGCGGCTTTGTTGTGTGTTGGTTTGGGCTGGGTCATCCACCGTCAAACCGGCGAAATCCCTCAGAAACAGCAGGAATTGGTGGTCGGCCTGATCGGCTTAGTGGCTGTCGGCCTGCTCACTTATATGATTTTATGGATGCAGAAAGCCGCCCGCTCCATGAAACAAGAGCTGCAGCAGTCGGTTCAAACCGCCTTGCAACGCGGCAACGGCCACGGCTGGGCTTTGGTGGGCATGGCCTTTTTGGCCGTGGCGCGCGAAGGTTTGGAAAGCGTGTTTTTCCTACTCGCCGTTTTCCAGCAAAGCCCAAGCTGGCATATGCCGCTAGGCGCGGTTTGGGGCTTGGTGCTGGCCGTCGTCATCGGCTGGCTGATTTATCAAGGCGGCATGCGCATCAATCTGGCCAAATTCTTCCGCTGGACCGGCGTGTTCCTGATTTTTGTGGCCGCCGGTTTGTTTGCCGGCGCCTTCCGCGCCCTGCATGAAGCCGGCGTTTGGAATCTTTGGCAGGTCAACCCGTTTGATTGGTCTTCTCCGATGCCGCTGGATTGGTCGGCCTATCTGCACGAAGACAGCCCCTTGGGCGTGTTGCTGGGCGGCTTTTTCGGCTATACCCATCACCCGCTGCTCAGCGATTTCGTGCTGTACTTCGCCTACCTGATTCCCGTTTTATACCTGTTTTTACGCGGCAGCCGCCCGGCGGCCGCCTCTCCTGAACCTGTCCGATAAACATGAGGTTTGTATGAAAACACTGAATCTGACCGCCTTGGCCGTGCTGGCCGCCTTCGGCCTGAGCGCCTGCCAACCGCCCGCCGCAGAAAAACCCGCCGAAACGCCGGCCGCCTCAGGCGCCGCCGCCAATGCCGACGGCAGCGTGAATATTGCCGTAAACGACCAAGCCTGCGAGCCGATGGAACTCACCGTGCCCAGCGGCGAAGTGGTGTTCCAAATCAAAAACAACAGCGGCCGCAAGCTGGAGTGGGAAATCCTCAACGGCGTGATGGTGGTGGACGAGCGCGAAAACATTGCCCCCGGCCTGTCCGACAAAATGACGGTTACCCTGCTGCCCGGCGAATACGCCATGACCTGCGGCCTGCTCAACAATCCGCGCGGCAAACTGACCGTCACCGACAGCGGCTTCAAGCAAACCGCCGGCGAAGCCGATATGGAAAAGCTGGCCCAACCTTTGGCCGACTACAAAACCTATGTTCAGGCCGAGGCCGAACAGCTGGTCAGCAAAACCGGCGCTTTCGTGGCTGCGGTGAAAGCCGGCGAAATCGACAAAGCCAAAGCCATGTTTGCCGATGTCCGCACCCACTACGAGCGCATCGAACCGATTGCCGAGCTGTTTAATGAGCTGGATCCGGCCATCGACGCGCGCGAAGACGACTACAAAGCCGGCCCCACCGACCCCGAATTCACCGGTTTCCACCGCATCGAATACGCCCTGTGGATTGAAAAATCCACCGACGGCGTGAAAGACATTGCCGACCGTTTGGAAAGCGATGTGAAAAAACTGAAAGCCGAAATCGACGTCCTCACCTTCCCGCCCAGCAAAGTGGTGGGCGGTGCAGCCGTGCTGATTGAGGAAGTGGCCGGCAGCAAAATCAGCGGCGAAGAAGACCGCTACAGCCACACCGACTTGAGCGACTTCAACGCCAACGTGGAAGGCGCCATGAAGATTGTCGATTTGTTCCGCCCCTTGATTGCCGAGAAAAACCAAGCCCTGCTCGACAAAGTGGACGCCAACTTCAAAGCGGTCAACGACACGCTGGGCAAATACAAAACCGCCGACGGCTTTGCCACCTACGACAAATTGAGCGAAGCCGACCGCAAAGCCTTACAAGCGCCGATCAACGCCTTGGCAGAAGATTTGGCCCAATTGCGCGGCACCTTAGGATTGAAATAATCTGTGCCCCCGCTTTTCAGGTAGCCTGGCCGACACCATCAGGCTACCTGAAATCCTCCCCACCCGGCCAATCCTCCCCGTAGCGGATTGGCTGTTTTCTTTCACGCCAACACCACCATGAACACACCCGAATCCCCCTCCAAACGCCAACTCTTCAAAACCGTTGCCGCCGTTGGCGCCGGCGCCGCCATCGGCGCGGCCGGCGGCTTGATGTGGCCGCGCGAGCGTGACGAAACCACCCAGCATTCGGCCACACCCGTCGGCGACGCCCGCAACAGCGAACACTCCCCCCACCGCTACGACTGCTACGGCACCCATCAGGCCGGCATCACCACGCCCCACCAACAATTCGGCATCATGGCCGCATTCGACGTGCTGGCCAACACCCCGAAAGAATTGGAAACCCTGTTCCGCACCCTCACCGCCCGCATCGAATTCCTCAGCCAAGGCGGCGAGCTGCAAGACGGCGACGCCAAACTGCCGCCGGCCGGCAGCGGCATCCTCGGCAAAATCATCCGCCCCGACGGACTAACCGTTACCCTCAGCGTGGGCGCCTCATTATTTGACGAGCGTTACGGCTTGGCGGCGCACAAGCCCAAACACCTGCAGGAAATGAAAAGTTTTCCCAACGACAAACTGGCCGCCGAGTGGTGCGACGGCGACATCAGCCTGCAAATCTGCGCCTTCACCCCCGAAACCTGCCAAAACGCCCTGCGCGACATCATCAAAAACACCGCCCAACTGGCTGTGATCCGCTGGTGCATCGACGGCTTTCTGCCCAAATCGCCGCCCGGCTCCGCCGCCCGCAACCTGCTCGGCTTCCACGACGGCTCGGCCAATCCCGACGTGAGCCGCTCCGAAACCGCCGATGCGGTTGTGTGGACCGGTGTGGCGGAAAACAGCTTGGACGAACCAGCCTGGGCCAAAAACGGCAGCTACCAGGCCGTGCGCCTGATCCGCCACTTCGTCGAATTTTGGGACCGCACCCCGCTGCAGGAGCAGGAAACCATTTTCGGCCGCGAAAAATACAGCGGTGCCCCCTTGGGCATGAAATACGAGCACGACGCCCCCGACTACGGCAAAGACCCTGCCGGCGGGGTGATTCCCAAAGACAGTCACATGCGCCTGGCCAACCCGCGCGATCCTGAATTCCTCAAGCGCCACCAACTGTTCCGCCGCCCCTTCAACTACTCGCGCGGCCTCGCCAAATCCGGCCAGCTCGATGTGGGCTTGGTGTTTATCTGCTATCAGGCCAACCTGAGCGACGGCTTTATCTTTGTGCAAAAACTGCTCGATTTCGAACCTTTGGAGGAATACATCAGCCCCTTCGGCGGCGGCTATTTCTTCACCCTGCCCGGTGTTGCCAAAGGCGGCTTTCTCGGCCAAGAACTGCTGGCCTTAGTACGCTAAGCCGGCAACGGCAAACCGATGGCCAAACACGTCCCGCCCTGCGTTCACCAGAGCGGGATGAAAATCCATACCAAGCGGAGCACAGTGCCCGCAATCGCTGGTTAAACCTCTGCGGGGCATGGATTTCACGTTTCAGGCTACCTGAAAGCACTGATCCAACTTATTCGAAGCGCTGAGCGCACGCCCCGTTTCGCCCACTCAAAGATAAGGCCGTCTGAAAAAAATCTTTCAGACGGCCTCTTCAAACAACCCAACAACTTGATCAAGCAAAAGGTTGCAATTGCTCGTTGATTTCCGTGCGTGCCAGATTATTCGCATAATTGCACAAAGTGGCCAACGCCACGCCCAACACCACTTCCAAAGCCTGTTGCTCGTTATACCCCGCATCAAAAAACGCCTGCAACTCGGCATCGCCCACATTGCCTTTGTTTGCCATTACTGCTTGGGTAAACAAGGCCAAGCGGTTGAGCTTGGGGTCTGCCAAGGCCTGCGTATTGCGCAAAGCCTCAATCGCTTGCGGGTCGAGCAAATTCTTTTTCGTACTCAAAGCAGTATGCCCTGCTTTGCAGAAACCACACTCATTCAGCACCGCCGCCGTAATCTGCACCACCTCTCGCTCGCCCGCAGTCAGGCTGGTGGTGGCATTTAATGCACCCACTTCCTGATACATCGCCAAGGCCGCCGGCGCATTGGCCAATACGCCAATCAGGTTCGGCAAAAAGCCGTTGTTTTTCAGAGCCGTTTCCACACGACCTTTTGCCGCCTCAGGTGCGGATTCGACACTATGCACAGTTAAACGGGCCATGATTTCCTCTCCGGTTTTTTCAATTAAAAAGCCATTCTAGCAAGGCTACCTGAAAGACTGAAATAACCGTAAGCAATATCGAACAAAGGAAAAATTATATCTTGGCAGCGGTATCTGCTTAGATTGCAGGTAAGACAAGGCCGTCTGAAAAGCTGATGGAAAGTGTTTTCAGACGGCCTTAAAACTGTAGAAATTAACAGCGTTGTTTACACTTTTTGTTTTTTGCATGAAGACCCATTTTGGGATTTTTGAGGGTTGTCAAGAATGCCGATAGGCACGGCGAAGCCGCGTAGTTCTTGATAATGCTCAAAAATCACGAAACAATCATTTCCGCAAAAAACAAAAGCTGTTTAGCATAAAAAGTGTAAACAACCCGACCTTTTTCAACACCACCCACAGATCAATTGCCGCATCATGACTGGTAGGGTGTGTGGCGTAAGCCACGCACGCGATTATAAGAAGTGCAAACAACGCGTGCGTGCCGATGGCACACACGCTACATACAGGCTACGCTGGCTGTATTATAGGGATTGTTGATGTAAATCTGTAATTAGGTCTTTTGCAGAAAAATTACCAAGATTTTCTCGTCGAGTTTTGAGATTTTCTAATAAATAACCATTTATTAAATCAAATTCATCTAATAATGAATACCAATTTTTTACATAGCACTTAAATCTATCATCATCCGTTACCAACCCAGGCTCTAATTTATTTTTTAAAGAATTAATGCGTCCACGAATTTCAGTATCTGAGCTTGATATTTTTCTACCAATAAGAATTAACTCAAAATATAAATTTTCACTACTAAATTCAGGGTGATTTTGTAGTATCCTTTTATAGTCATCTAACTGTCTTAGATGAGTATAGTTTAAAGCAATTGAGGGGCGCTTAATTTCTATAATAATACATCTAAAAATTTTTTTCCTGTTGGCGATACAAATGGAACCTTTCGTGCTAAAAATAAATCTACTTGCCTTTGAATTCCTTCTAGTTCTTCTGTATCAAGATTTTCACCATCTAAATCCTCTTGAGTTACTTTCCTAAAAATATCTGGCACCGTATTCCTCAAAGAATAAGCATTTTTTGTAAAATTATCTTCTTCTGCCCCAATAGTTTCATAGGCATTTCCAAACAACCAGGTATTATTTTCTATAATTCCTTGAAGGTCAGGAGTTTCCAAAACTTCTTTATAATGAATATTCATAATTTCTCTTAACTTATGAACAACATTTTCTCTACGTTGCAAAATTTCTATTGTGCTAATAATATGCTCTAGTTTAGATTTGGAAATTTGTTGCGCTAGTTTTTTAGTATTCTCTTGATCTAAGTTTAAAACATTTTCAATAATATCAATTAATCCATCATTTTCATTTGAAATAGATAATCTATCAAGTAATTGAATGATAATTTTTTGCTGCTTTTTGTTTAAATTACTGAAAATTTTAGGATCTGCCAAATATAATTCACGTACTAACTGTTTAGTGTTTTCTTTACGCCATTCTTTTTGTTCAATACTCAAAATATCTTTATAGTCGGGAAAGATACCATTCTTTTCAAATTGGGCAATTTTTTCCTCAACAATAGATTTTAGAAAATCATTGTATATTTTCCTTGTAAATTCAGTACATTCACTCTCTACTTTTTTCCATGTCTCTGACAATGGAGTGTAAATAGGTTTTTCTGATAATAAATCATTACCGTGAGTCGAGAAGTTATCAGCCCATTTTGAAATAATATATATACTGATGTAAAAGTCAGGTTTTTTATTAAAACTACTCAACTTTTTATAAACAACTTTATCGTAACTATTCAAAAGGTAAATATATGACTTCTCTGATGTAGGCTTCTTATCCCATAAAAAAAGTTTAACCTCAAATTTATGTCCATCAATTAAGATTTGATGAGTAAATAATTCATGCGAAGGCGCTTTAATTACATTAGAGCCAAGCTTTAGGGTATGCGTATCATGTAGCGCAAGGAACCAACCAAACTCAATAGATAGTTTCTCTATTAATTGTTTGTCGTCTATACTAACTCTCGGAAATATTTCATTCAATTCAACACATGTTCCAGTATTTTTATTTTTTAAAGATAAATGTTGAGTAGTGTCTTGTAATTCAATCCAAGGACATTGGATAAGATCGATACTATTAATGCTAATCCTAGCTTGCTTACCAAATTTATTCTTGGTGTACCAATCAGCCTTGTTTGCAAGCTTATGAAAAGCCAAGCGTCCTCTACCACGAGACCCATGTTGTTCAACATTGTCTTTTTTGGAAGAATCATTAAATTTACCAAAATTGTCCTGAATGTTATCTATATCGATACCAATCCCATCATCAAGCACTGTTACTGCCTGTAAACCATCCAGTTTACTTCTAGTTAAAATAATATCAACATTTTTAGCTTTGGCATCGAAACCGTTCCAAGCTAGCTCAATTATAGCTTGTTCAGGCTCTGTATTTTTGAAATGATTTTGTACTCCCGAATGAGTAATTTTCGTTTCTAATTTGTTCATAGGTATTCTCCTAGTGATTTTAAATTCATGAGATTCTACCTTTAAAAGAGTTGTCAGTGTTTATTTGACATTTTCCCATTCCTTCATCAACCTCTTCACCGACACCGGATACGGTGTCTTCAACTCCTGTGCAAACAGCGATACGCGCAGTTCTTCCATCTGCCATTGAAATGCTTTCAGGCCGTCTGAAACGGGTTGGTTTTGTTTGGCCAGCGATTCTACTTTTTCCCGCCACATCTGTTCCAATTCCTGAATATCGGCTTCGCGCGCTTGGTCGCGGGCGGGGTTGGTACTGTATTTTTCCATGCGCAGGGTCATGGCTTTGAGGTAGACGGGTAGGCGCGGCCATTGGCTCCAGAGGGTGCGGCCGGCGAATCCGGCGGACAGCAGGGTTTGGGTGCGTTCGCGCAGCAGGTGGGTGAGCGGGTGTTTGCCGAGTTTGCCGTTGAGTTCAGCGTAGGCGGCGGCGGTGTCTTGCAGGTAGCGGCTCATGGCTTCTTTGACGGCGGGCAGGCGGCTGCGGGCGCGTTTGATTTGTTCTTTGAAGGCTTTTTCACTGCGGGGCAACTCGTCGTCGCCGATAAAGGCGCGGTCGCAGATGGCGGCGGTGAGGTCGTCGCGCAGGGTGTCGGCGCTGATGTGTTTGAGCAGCATAGCGGCTTGGGTAAAGCCTTGTATGCCTTTGTTGAGATCTTTCATGTGCTCTTTGAGCTGGAGCTGCATAAGAGTGATCACGCCTTGCCGGTGGGCTTGTTCGGCGGCTTCGGGGGTGTCGAACAGGCGCAGGGCGATGGTGTTGTTTTTTTCTTTTTGCAGGCCGAGATAGCCGGTGAGCTGTTGTTTGCCGCGGGCGAATTTGATGCTTTCAGGTAGCGTGCCGATGTCCCAGTTGGTGAGGTTGTCGCGCTCGAATTCTTGGGTGTTGTCGCGGAAGGTTACGGCGGCGGCTTGGCCGAGCTCTTGTTGGAGTTTGGCTAAATCGCGGCCGGTGGCAAGCTCTTGGCCGCCGTCATCGATGATGCGTAGGTTGAAATAGCAATGCTCGGGCAGTTTGAACGCGCTCCATTCGTCTTGGTTGATTTGCTCGAGCAGGCGCATGTTGCCGGCGGTTTTGGCGATAAAGCGGGCAAGCTGGGGGATGATCGGCTCTTGGCGGTTGGGATTGCTTTCTAAAAATTGTGTGATGAAGTCGGGCACGGGCACGCAGATGCGGCGGATTTGTTTGGGCAGGGCTTTGATAAGCAGTTGCAATTTTTCGCGCAACATGCCAGGCACGAGCCATTCGAGCGCGGGGGCGTGGAGGCGGTTGAGCACGGTGAGCGGCAGGGTAAGGGTTACGCCGTCGAGTGGGTGGTGCGGCTCGAAGCGGTAGCTGAGTTTGAATTTGCCGTCGCTGTTTTGCCAATGGTGGGGGAACTGGGCTTCGGTGATGTGCGCGGCGGCGTGCTGCATGAGGTCTTCGCGGGTGAGAAACAGCAGGCGCGGGTTGTCGCGCTCGGCGGTTTTGAGCCAGCTTTGGAAGGTGCGAATGTCGGCAAGGGGCAATGGGTTTTTCAGACGGCCTGTGTGATGCGGGCTACCTGAAAGGCCGTCTGAAACGGGGGGATTTTGAGTGGGTCGGATATTGGTATCCGGTATCGTATCTGCCTTTGTTTTTATCGTGTTGTCGGATTCAAGAATCCGACCTACGTTTTCAGACAGGCCTATGTTGTCGGGCAAGGAGGCCCGACCTACCTTTTCAGACGGCTCGTAAAACTGCGGTAAACGCTGATTGTAAAACTCAAACAAGGCTTCTTCGTCCACCAACACGTCCTGCTTGCGCGACTTGTGTTCCAACTCACTGATTTCTTTAATCAGTTTTTTGTTGTGGATAAAAAAGGCCGTCTGAAGATTGCATTCCTGCGCCACCAATGCGCCGCGGATAAAAATTTCGCGGGCTTCTTCGGGGGCGACTTTGCCGTAGGCGACTGGGCGGCGCGGCAGCACGGTAAGCCCATAGAGGGTAACGCGTTCGCTGGCGACGACTTCGCCGCGTTTCTGCTCCCAATGCGGCTCGAAATAATGGTAGCGCACGAGGTGCGGGGCTTCCTGTTCGATCCATTCGGGCTGGATGGCGGCGACATCGCGGGCATAAAGGCGGGTGGTTTCGGTGAGTTCGGCCGCCATTACCCACTTGGGTTTGGACTTGAACAGGGCGGAGGCGGGGAACAAATGAAAGTGCGCGCCGCGCGCGCCGGTGTAGTCATGGCCGTCGGGCGATTTCATGCCGACATTGGCAATCAGGCCGGTCAGCAGGGCGCGGTGGATTTGTTCGTAGCCCGCTTCTTTAGCGGCACGGATGTGGGCGCGACGCTGTTTTTTATCCAGTTGTTTTTGTTTGAGTTTGGCTGATAAATCTTGATCGCCGGTGTTTTTCCCCAAGGGACTTCCTGCGGTCGCAGACGGCAATTGCGGTTGTGCAGGAGGCCGTCTGAAAGCCTGCTCTTTGGTGGTCAAACCCATTTCCACGGCAATGTCGGCAAGCTGGTGGTGCAGTTCGCGCCACTCGCGCATCCGCAGGTGGGAAAGGAAATATTGGCGGCACCATTGCACCAGTTGCTTGTTAGACAAACCTTTGTCGCGCTCGCGCTGGAAGCTGTCCCAAATATTGAGGTAGGCGAGGAAATCGGACTGCTTGTCGGTAAAGCGTTCGTGCGCCTTATTCGCCGCCTCGCGGGTTTCGAGCGGCCGCTCGCGCGGGTCTTGAATCGATAGGGCGGACACGATAACAAGTATTTCCGCCATACAGTCGTGCTTTTGCGCCGCCAGCAGAATGCGGGCAACCTTCGGGTCGATGGGCAGCCGCGCCATTTGTTCGCCGAGTTTGGTTAGGCGGTAACGGTTGCGGGGTTCAAGCAGGCTTTTTGTGTTGGCTTTCGTATCTTGCATAATTCGTAGATCGGGCATTTATGCCTCACATTGCGTTGTATTTCTGAATGTTGTCGGACATGAATGCCTGACTTATGTAATGTGTTGTGCCGGCTCAGATATTTCCGGTATGTGGATTGGGTTGAAAACCCAACCTTTCAGGCAGCCTCTAATTTTATTGGGTTTGCAACCCAAGTTACACGCGACTATGAGCTAGCTTCTTCACAATTTAATGCTTTCTTTAAATCTTTAAAATACAATTGCTGTTGCTTCCTCAAATATAACCCTACAAAAAGCTTAAATATGAATTTTTTAGACACAATATTTTCGGTAAAATCTAAAGTTGTTCTATCTCCATGAGAATAAAATTTCCCTGTCCAATTTCCTTTGATATTTTCATTTTCTATTTCAAATGCCCAACTTTGATTTTGAATACATTCTGTAACTTTAAAATATGTTTCAGTTCCATCTTTAGAAATTTCCACAAATTTATTCTCATCTATAATTCTTATACTTATTAAATCACTCCGCCAAGCAAAATCATTTAAATCAGTTACCTTATTCCACACTTTTTCAATTGGGCATAGAAGAGTAACCTTTATATTAGCAGTCGCCATACTGTTATCCTTTTCATAACGATTTAATTTTTTTTCATTACTATAACAAATATAACCATGCTACATTTTACTGTCTGAAGCATTTTCAGACGGCCTCTTCCACCGCCCCCAACTCCAACAACACCTGAAAACCGTCATTAATATAACGCTGGTCGGGCGCTTCCAGAAACGGGAAAGCGGCCACATCGCCCAGTTTCAACGCGGCCATGCGCAGGATGACTGCGGCCAGATTGCTGCGGATGATTTCGGGGTCGGTAAAGGCCGGGCGGGTGTTGAAATCGTCTTCGCTGTACAGGCGCACGGCTACGCCGGCGGATACGCGGCCGCAGCGGCCGGAACGCTGGCGCGCGGCGGCTTGGGAGATTTTTTCTACATGAAGCTGCTCCACTTTGGCGCGCGCAGAATAGCGTTTTACCCGTGCCAAGCCGGTGTCGATCACATATTTGATGCCCGGCACGGTGAGCGAGGTTTCGGCCACGTTGGTCGCCAGCACGATGCGCCGTTTGCTGCCGCTGGGGTGGAAAATTTTGTGCTGTTCGGCGTTCGACAAGCGGGCAAACAGTGGCAGGATTTCGTCATCACGGCGCAGTGGCGATTTGCGCAGGGCTTCGGCGGCCTCGCGGATTTCGCGCTCGCCGGGCAGGAACACCAGAATATCGCCGTCGCCCAGCCGCGCCAGTTCGTCGGCGGCATCGACAATCGCGTCGGTCAACTCGATTTCCGCTTCGTCTTCGTCTTGCGAATGCAGCGGGCGGTAGAGAATGTCGACGGGGAAGGTGCGGCCGCTCACTTCCAGCACCGGCGCGTTGTTGAAATGTTTGGAAAAGCGTTCGGCATCAATGGTGGCCGAGGTGATGATGACTTTCAAATCGGGGCGGCGCGGCAGAAGCTGTTTCAGGTAGCCGAGCAGAAAGTCGATGTTGAGGCTGCGTTCGTGCGCTTCGTCGATAATAATCGTGTCGTAAGCGGTGAGATAGCGGTCGGTTTGCGTTTCGGCGAGCAGGATGCCGTCGGTCATCAGCTTCACATAGGCATCGCGCGAGGTGTTGTCGTTGAAACGCACTTTGTAGCCGACGGTTTGACCGATGTTGCCGCCCAATTCTTCGGCAATCCGCTCTGCTACCGAGCGCGCCGCCAACCGCCGCGGCTGCGTGTGCCCGATCAAACCCGCCGTGCCGCGCCCCAGCTCCAAGCAGATTTTCGGGAGCTGGGTGGTTTTGCCCGAACCGGTTTCGCCGCAAATAATGGTTACTTGGTTGTTTTGAATGGTGGTTTTGATGTCGTCCAAACGATCGTGCACCGGCAGCGTGCCGTCATACTGCGGCTTGGGCAGCGCGGCTTGGCGTTTTAAAAACGTGTCGTGCGATTTTTGGTATTTTTTCTGCACGGCTTCGATGCCGCCGAAGCGTTTGGGGTTTTTGAAGGCGTTTTGCAAGAAATGGCGATCGCGGGAGAGCGTTTGGGTAAAGTCGGGCTGCTGCATGGTGCGTGTAAAAGTCTAGGTAAAACAAAGGCGGGCATGATAACACAGGCTACCTGAAAAACCGTTTCAGGTAGCCTTGATTGGGGCCATCAGATAACTTGCTGCCGACAACACTTGAGCCATGCAAGCAGGCCGAGACCTTTGCACCCCCCCAGATGTGGATGCAGTTCAAGGCGTAGCAGCGCAGCGAGTGCAGACATATCAGACAGATAGGCAAACGAGCGAGCAGCGCACAACGCAGAAATGCGCCGCAGATGGAGGGTTTGCAAAGGTCTCAGGCTACCTGAAACCTGTTGCGGTTTTCAGGTAGCCTGCCCTTCGTCGGTCGGACGATGCGGGGCGCCGGCAGGGTGTTTGTAACGGTTGTAAGCAAACAGATATTGCGCGGGGAAACGGCGCACCCAGGCTTCCACATTGCGGTTGATGATTTCGGCATCGTGGTGTTTGTCCCCGTTGAGGCTGCCCTGCAAAGGCTCGATGTGGAGGGCGAAACCTTCGCTGTGCGGCAGACGCCGGCCGCAGAAAAACAGGGTACGCACGTTTTTTACCTGTGCCAGCTTGGCCGCCAGCGTCATGGTGTAGGCGTAGCGACCGAAAAACGGCACCCACACGCCGTCGCCATTTTCATCGGGCACGTGGTCGGGCAACACAATGGTGGCCTCACCTTTGCGTAGGGCTTGGATAATCTGTTTGACGCCCTGCATATTGGTGGGTGCGGTGCGGCCTTTGTCGCGCACCCGGCCGGCCTGCATCACGGCATCCAGCGCTTTGATTTTGGGCGGCTTATACATGGCGGTCAGCGGAAACGGCAGGCGGTGGCTGAGGTAGCGGCCGGCCAAGTCGTAACTGCCCAAATGCGGGGTAATCAGCAGCAGGCCTTCGCCGGCATCGAGGGCGGCTTGCACATGCTCCCAGCCGTGCACTTCGCGAAACAAGGCGGCAATGTCGGCGGGCGGGCGGAAAAAGGCAACGGGCAACTCCAGCGCGCCGCGGGCGGTTTCCCGAAAAACCGATTGGACCATGGCCTTATCTGCTATAATCCCGGCCGCTTGCAGATGGCGGCGCACCCGCCGCCGGTCGGCCGGCGACAGCCAGTAAAACAGGCGGCCGGCGATGCTGCCCAAGATGTGCAGCACGCGCAAAGGCAGCGCAGAAAGAAAACGGCACAATAAAAAAATCAGGGTTTGCATCACACAGGCGACCACTCATGAAGAGGCGCCATTGTAATGGAAATTCCCCACCATCCAACAGGCTACCTGAAACCGAACGGCTTTTCAGGTAGCCTCATCCACGCCGCCCTGCCCCGTTTATCGGCCCGAGACCTTTGCAAAACCCCCAGATGTGGATGCAGTTCAAGGCGTAGCAGCGCAGCGAGTGCAGACATATCATATAGATAGGCAAGCGAGCGAGCAGCGCACAACGCAGAAATGGGCCGCAGATGGGGGTTTTGCAAAGGTCTCGGCCCGAACAGCCGGCCATATTGATGTTTATCAGCGAAAGTCATGCCATGAGCGAATATCTGTTTACTTCCGAATCGGTTTCCGAAGGCCATCCCGACAAAGTGGCCGACCAAATTTCCGATGCCATTCTCGATGCCATCCTCAGCCAAGACCCCGCCGCGCGCGTGGCCGCCGAAACCCTGGTGAACACCGGCCTGTGCGTGCTGGCCGGCGAAGTCACCACCCGGGCGCACGTCAACTATATTCAGGTCGCCCGCGACACCATCCGCCGCATCGGCTACAACGCCTCCGAGCTGGGTTTCGACGCCGACGGCTGCGCGGTGATGGTGTGCTACGACGAGCAGTCGCCCGACATCGCCCAAGGCGTGAACGAAGGCGAAGGTTTGGATTTGGACATGGGCGCCGGCGACCAGGGCCTGATGTTCGGCTACGCCTGCGACGAAACCCCCACGCTGATGCCGTTTGCCATTTACTACGCCCACCGCCTGATGCAGCGCCAGAGCGAAGTGCGCAAAGACGGCCGCCTGCCCTGGCTGCGCCCCGACGCCAAAGCCCAGCTCACCTGCGTGTACGACGCCGACACCGGCAAAGTCAAACGCATCGACACCGTGGTGCTCTCCACCCAGCATGATCCCGACATCAGCCACGAAGACTTGTGCGCGGCGGTGATGGAACACATCATCCGCCCGGTGCTGCCCGCCGAGATGCTCACCGAAGACACCAAATACCTGATCAACCCCACCGGCCGCTTTGTCATCGGCGGTCCGCAGGGCGACTGCGGCCTCACCGGCCGTAAAATCATCGTCGATACCTACGGCGGTGCCGCCCCGCACGGCGGCGGCGCTTTCTCCGGCAAAGACCCCACCAAAGTGGACCGCTCTGCCGCCTACGCCTGCCGCTACGTGGCCAAAAACATCGTCGCCGCCGGCCTGGCCGACCAATGCCAGATTCAGATTTCCTACGCCATCGGCATCGCCGAGCCCACCTCGATCGCCATCGACACCTTCGGCACCGGCAAGCTGGACGAAGCCGCGCTGATCGCCTTGGTGCGCCAGCATTTCGACCTGCGCCCCAAAGGCATCATCCAGATGCTCGACCTGCAACGGCCGATTTACAGCAAAACCGCCGCCTACGGCCATTTCGGCCGCGAAGAGCCGGAATTCACCTGGGAGCGCACCGACAAAGCCGCCGGCCTGAAAGCCGCCGCCGGCTTGTGATCCAAGCACCGCCCTGCGCACGACCCGCCCGCTCTCTAACAGCGAGGCGGGTCGCTTTGTTGGCAGGCTACCTGAAAGCAAACGCCAAACCGCCTGTCGAAACAATTGAGAAATATTTGTTTTTTGCTCCGTTCCGCGTGATAATGCCGCGCTGCAACAATCGAAGATAGCGTAAATGTATCAGGCAAAAAAACGTCCTTGGATGCCTTGGCTGTTCGGCTTCGGCCTGCTGCTGGTTATCGGCTTGGCCGTCGGCTATATGCGCGACATCCTCACCCCTTTTGTAACCGCCGCGGTATTGGCCTACATCCTCAATCCGCTGGTGGAAAAACTGCGTGACCGCGGCATCAAGCGCGGCATAGCCGCCATGCTGGTGATGGTGTTCGCCCTGCTCGTCTTACTGGCCTTGCTCCTGATCGTGGTGCCGATGCTGATCCAGCAGTTCGGCAATCTGGTGGCGCGGCTGCCGGTGCTGTTCTCTTTCGTTCAAGACAAGGCGCTGCCGTGGATCAACGGCCACCTGAATACCGACTGGGTATTGGATCAGGAATTTGCCGCCTCTTGGTTTCAAGACAATTTGGGCAACATCCAGGCCACCTTATCGAAAGCTATGCCCACCCTGGTGCAGCAAAGCGGCAATCTGGTGGCCTTAATCAGCAATGTGTTTCTGCTGCCCTTCCTGCTTTACTACTTCCTGCTCGACTGGACCCGCTGGAATTTCGGCATCAAGCTGATGGTGCCCCGCCGCTACATCGAAACCTACACCCGCATCACCCGCAGCATGGACAGCGTGCTGGGCCAATTCATGCGCGGCCAGCTCACTGTGATGCTGATCATGGGCCTGATCTACGGCCTCGGCCTGATGTTCACCGGCCTCGATTCCGGCTTCGCCATCGGCATGGTGGCCGGCCTCCTGGTATTCGTGCCCTATCTGGGCGCTTTCACCGGCCTGCTCTTGGCCACCATGGCCGCCCTGCTGCAATTCGCCTCTTGGCAGGGCCTGCTGATGGTGTGGGGCGTGTTTGCCGTCGGCCAGTTTTTGGAAAGCTTTTTCATCACCCCGAAAATCGTGGGCGAGAGCATCGGCCTGTCGCCGTTTTGGGTGATTTTCGCCTTGATGGCCTTCGGCAGCCTATTCGGTTTCGTCGGCATGCTCCTGGCCCTGCCTTTGGCGGCGGTTGTGCTGGTCTTGCTGCGCGAAGGCGCCAATGCCTACCTGAACAGCCGTTTTTACCGGCGGGAAAAATAATAGGCGCAGCCGCTTTGGTCGGCCTGCATTCCACCCACCTCATCTTGACTTTATTTGAAGGAGATCATTCATGCGTTTAGCAAACAAAGTAGCCGTGATTACCGGCGCCGCCAGCGGCATCGGTTTGGCCACTGCCGAGAAATTCGCCGCCGAAGGCGCCACCGTGATTGTGTGCGACCTGAACCAGGCCGGCATCGATGCTGCGGTGAAAGCCATTACCGACAAAGGCGGCAAAGCCGACGGCTACGTGGTAGACGTAACCAATAAAGAACAAATCCATGCCATGCGCGACGCCGTGTTGGCCAAACACGGCCGCATCGACACCTTGGTCAACAACGCCGGCATCGTGATGGACGCCCAGTTGGTGAAAATGACCGAAGAGCAGTTTGACAAGGTGGTGGACATCAACCTGAAAGGCACCTACAACATGGCCCGCGCGCTGGTGGACACCATGGTGGCCCAAGGCAGCGGTGTGATTCTGAACGCCAGCTCCGTTGTCGGCGTGTACGGCAACTTCGGCCAAACCAATTACGCCGCCACCAAATTCGGCGTCATCGGTTTCGTGAAAACCTGGTCGCGCGAGCTGGGCAAAAAAGGCATCCGCGTCAACGCCGTGTGCCCCGGCTTCGTGTCCACCCCCATCCTGAAAGACATGCCGGAAAAAGTATTGGCCGCCATGGCCGATAAAGTGCCGATGAAACGCCTGGCCGACCCGAGCGAAATCGCCAATGTGTACGCCTTCCTCGCCAGCGACGAAGCCAGCTACATCAACGGCGCAGCATTGGAAGTAACCGGCGGCTTAACCCTGTAAGCCAAACGGCCTCCCACAGCAAAAGGCTACCTGAAAACTGTTTCAGGTAGCCTTTCGTATGTGCGGGCGATCCTGCCGCCGATAAGTACAGACGGGCTTAAGCCGAAGCCAGTACGGTCTGTTTCAGGCGGTCGGCCTGGTCTTGCTGCTGGAAGGGGCCGAGGCGCACCACGAAGCCGCTGTCCTGCGGCACCAGCAGCAGCTGTTGCGCGGTATTGTTCATGTGGCGCAGCTGGCGGGTGGTTGCTTCCAGATAGCTTTGCGCGTCGGCACGGTTGTCGAAGCGGCGCAGATTCACGTAAATACTGCCGGCTTCGCGCGCCGGCGCGGCGGCCTGCTGTTGTTGCTCAGGCACGATTTGCTCGATACGCACATTGGCGGTGCCGCTGTTGATGAAGCCGAGGCTCTGGGCGGCGGCTTTGGAAACGTCGATCACACGGCTGCCGTGGAAGGGGCCGCGGTCGTTGATGCGCACCACCACGCTTTTGCCGTTGGACAAATTGGTCACGCGGGCGTAGCTGGGAATCGGCAGGGTTTTGTGGGCGGCGGTCATCAGGTTCATGTCGTAACGCTCGCCGGAGGCGGTGAGACGGCCGTGGAATTGGCGGCCATACCAAGAAGCGCGGCCGGTTTGGGTAAAGGCTTGAACTCGGGTGGCGGGGGTATAGCGCACGCCACGCACTTGATAGCTTCGGTTGGCTGAACGATGCAGTCTTTCGGGTTTGGCAACGGCGCTGGGATGCAGATTGGCCGAGTTGCCGTGATACACCGGGGCGGTGAGTCTGGCCTGGTTGCCTGAGGATTCTGCCGAAGCAGTGTTCATCAGGCTGCTAAACAGACCGATGCAGGTGGTCATACCGATAAAAAATGCGTTTTTCAGTTTCGCCAAAACGGGCTCCATTCTTGAGTGGTAGGGATGTGTGTTGCTGTGAGCGGGTGGTTTTATTCGCCACCTGCGTAATCGTTTTGCCGCCATGCTTCGTACAGCATCACGGCCACGGTATTGGAAAGGTTCATGCTGCGGCTGCCGGCTTTCATCGGCAGCCTGAGTTTTTGCTCCGCCGGCAGGCTGTCGAGGATGTCGGCCGGCAGGCCACGGGTTTCCGGGCCGAACAAAAACACGTCGCCGGGCCGGAAAGCGGCCCGGTCGGGGCGGGTGCGGCCTTTGGTGGTGAGCGCAAAAATGCGTTTGCCCGACAAAGCGGCCAAGCAGTCGGCAAAGGTTTCGTGTACCGTGAGGCTGGCGAACTCGTGATAGTCCAATCCGGCCCGCTTCATTTTGGCGGAATCGAGCGGAAAGCCGAGCGGTTTCACCAAGTGCAGGTCTGCCCCGCTGTTGGCGCACAGGCGGATGATATTGCCTGTGTTGGGCGGAATTTCCGGCTGATACAAAACGACGGTAAACATGGTCAAATCTGCCGTTCAGGTAGCCTGAGGCGCTTTTTCATTCCAATAAAAAAGGCTGATTCACAATAAATCAGCCGCTTAGCAACGGGGCGCATGATGCCGCACACCGGCCGCCCGCGTCAATTTTTTTTCAATCCGGCCGCGCCAGCACCCAGCAGTAAACCGCCGCCGCGCCAGAGCGCATCAGGGTTTGCGACAATTCGGCCAGTGTTGCGCCGGTGGTAATAACATCATCGATTAACAGCAGTTTACGCCCCTTTACCGCTTCGGAATCGGCTACCTGAAACACCCCGCTCACATTACGCCGGCGCAGCGCTTTCGGCAGCGTGCTTTGCGCCGCACGGTGCCGCCGGCGCACCACGGAAGGCGGCAGCAGCGGCAGTTGCAGCTGACCGGCCACCGCGGCCGCCAGCAGGGCGCTTTGGTTGAAACCGCGCCGGTGCAGGCGCTGCCGACTCAAAGGCACCGCCAACACCGCATCGGGCGCCCCGCCGTCCGGCCATGCCGGTATGTCAGCCAGCATCCATTCGGCCAACACCGCGTACAAATGGTTCTGCCCCAGAAATTTATAGGCATACAACAGATTGCTCAACGGCGGCGCGTAACGGAACGATGCCCGCAAATATTGCTGCGGCGGCGGTTTGCGCTGGCAGGCGCCGCAGGGCGTGCCCCAGGCCGAAGGTACGCCGCACAAAGGGCAATGCCGCCCCGCCTCCAGCCGCAGCGTGTCCACATCCGCGCTGCAGGCGGCGCAAACCGCCTGCGTTCCGCTCGGCGCATGGCATAATGCACAGCAGTTTTGTCCGCCTGCGGCCTGTTTGAGCCGACGGCACCATTGAGAAAGCCAAGCCATGTCCGATACCCCTCCCATTTGGCTGCTGCACGGCTGGGCCGCCAACCGCCATGTGTTCGACCCGCTGGCCGAACGCCTGCAACCGGCCGCCGTGGTCTGCCCCAACCTGCCCGGTCACGGTGGCGCCACTTATGACGGCCGTTTCGACATCGACATCATTGCCGATCAATACGCCGCGCAAATGCCCACTGCCGTCCACCTGCTCGGCTGGTCGCTCGGCGGCCTGATTGCGCTGCATCTGGCCGCACGGCATCCGCACAAAGTACTCAGCCTCTGCCTCACCGCCTCTTTTGCCAAACTGCAGGCCGCGCCCGATTACCCGGCCGGGCTCAACCAGCCCGCCTTGGGCAAAATGCTGCCGCTGTTTCAGCAGGAT
This sequence comes from Neisseria shayeganii, assembly GCF_014054965.1. Classification (NCBI taxonomy): domain Bacteria; kingdom Pseudomonadati; phylum Pseudomonadota; class Betaproteobacteria; order Neisseriales; family Neisseriaceae; genus Neisseria; species Neisseria shayeganii. The sequence goes on from NZ_CP059567.1 coordinate 2,053,362, forward strand.
TACGCCAAATATATCCGCCAATTCATCCAGTTGCAATTTCTCTACAGCAAGCACCACACCGATTTGCAGGAAGCCGTGCTCGCCAAACTCACCGCCGCCTCCGCCCCGCCGGCCTTGGCCGATGCCTTAAACGCCCTCTCCCAGGCCGACGCCCGCCCCCTGTTGGCGCAGATCCGCTGCCCCACCCTGCTGCTGTTCGGCGACAAAGACACCCTCACCCCGCCGCGCATGGGCGAATACCTGCAACAACACCTGCCCCGCAGCCGGCTGCAGCTGATTCCCGGCGCCGTCCACGCCCCCTTCCTCAGCCACGCAGACGAATTCGCCGCACACTACCGAAACTTCCTGCTGCAAACCGATCAGCCGCCTGCTTTCAGGTAGCCCTTTCCCCACCCGTTCACAGGAGCCGTGCCATGAAATCCCTGTTCTTCCGACTGTGCTGTCTGCTGTTTCTCTTTACCGCACCCGCTGCCGCCGAAAACGTCCGCCCCGCCGACATGATGCTGGCGCAGGAATACCGCAGCCAAGACATCCGCGGCTGGCTGGCCAGCGAAAAACTCGACGGCGTACGCGCCTTTTGGAACGGACAATACCTCATCAGCCGCGGTGGCCACATCCTGCCCGCACCGGGCTGGTTTACCCGCGGCTTCCCGCCCTACGCGCTGGACGGCGAACTCTACGCCGGCCGCGGCCGTTTCGAGCACACCTCCGCCGCCGTCCGCGGCCACCGTCCCGAAGCCTGGCAGACCATCCGCTACCACGTCTTCGACGTGCCCGACGCCGAAGGCGGCCTGCTGCAACGCCTATCCGCCCTCTCGGGCTACCTGAAAAACCATCCGAACACCCGCATCCGCCTGATCGAACAAATACCGGTGGCCGATGCCGCCGCCGCCCACGCCCTGTTGCAGCGCATTGAAGCCGGCGGCGGCGAAGGGCTGATTCTGCGCCATCCCCACGCCCCTTATCCGCGCGGCCGCAGCCCGCTGGTCCTAAAAATGAAAAGCGAGCACGACGCCGAATGCCGCGTGGTGGCGCACCACCCCGGGCGCGGCCGTTACGAAGGCCTGCTCGGCGCACTTTCCTGCGAAAACCGGCACGGCCGCTTCCGCATCGGCTCCGGCTTCAGCCGCCACGACCGTGCCCATCCACCGCCCATCGGCAGCACGATTACCTACCGCTACCGCGGCTTTACCCGCCACGGCACCCCGCGTTTCGCCACCTTCGTGCGCCAACGGCCGACCGAATAAGACCGCCTTCCGCTTTCAGGTAGCCTGCTGCCCTCCTGCCTTTCAGGCTACCTGAAACCGTCCTGCCCGCTCCGGCACGCTCCCAAACCTATTCCCCCCAGGTCAGCAGCCCGCCTTCCCGCACCTCCTCCATCACCACATAACTGCGGCTCTCCACCGCCGAAGGCAGCTGGAGCAGGATTTTGCCCAGCATATCGCGGTAGGCCGACATATCCGGCAGGCGCACTTTAAGCAGATAATCGTATTCGCCCGACACCAAATGGCATTCCAGAATCTGCGGAATTTTCAGCACCTCGCGGCGGAACTCCTCAAAAATATCGCCAGATTTGGAATGCAGCTTGATTTCCACAAACACCAACAGGCCGTAACCCAATCGGGCGGGGTTCAAGCGGGCGTGGTAGCCCGTGATGTAGCCGTCGCGCTCCAGCCGCCGCACCCGCTCCGTTACCGGCGTGGCCGACAGCCCCACCCGCTCCGCCAGCTCGGTCATGCTCAGGCGGCCGTTTTCCTGCAACAGCTTCAAAATTTTGCGGTCTATCTTATCGGCCTGCTTCAGCATATTGAATTTCCCTTTTTAAAAGTTAATTTTCAGAATATTTCATTTTAAAAATACATCAATAAAGTGAAAAAGGCTACCTGAAAAGCATTAGACTTGCGCAATTCACTAACATACAAAACAAAGGAGAACGCATGCAGGTCATCGTCATGGGCGCCGGCATCACCGGCATCGCCACCGCCTGGTATCTGCGCCAGGCCGGTCATGAAGTTACCGTTATCGAGCGCGAACAGGGCGCCGCACTGGAAACCAGTTTCGCCAACGCCGGCCAGCTCTCTTACGGCTACACCACGCCTTGGGCCGCCCCCGGCATTCCGCAAAAAGCCGCCAAATGGCTGTTTAAAGAACATTCCCCCCTGCTGCTGCGCCCCGACGGCAGCCTGTTCCAATTGCAATGGCTGTGGCAGATGCTGCAAAACTGCACCGACTCGGCCTATATCGTCAATAAAGACCGCATGGTGCGCATTTCCGAATACAGCCGCGAAATGCTCGCCCGTCTGGAAGCGGAAACCGGCATCGGCTACGAAGGCCGCCAGCTAGGCACTTTGCAAATCTTCCGCACCCAGCAGCAAATCGATGCCGCCGCCAAAGACATGCAGGTGTTGCGCGATTACGGCGTGCCCTTCGAGCTGTTGGAAGGTGCCGCCGCCTGTGCCGCCAAAGAACCGGCGCTGGCCCAAGCCGCCAACCTGATTGCCGGCGGCCTGCACCTGCCCAACGACGGTACCGGCGACTGCCACCTGTTTACCACCCGCCTGGCCAAAATGTGTGCCGATGCCGGCGTGGTGTTCCATTACGGCCGCGAAATCCAGCACATCGCCACCCAAGGCAACCGCATCACCGGCCTCACCGCCGGCGGCGAACATTTCAGCGCCGAGCGCTACGTCTGCGCCTTAGGCAGCTTCAGCCGCCAGCTCTTGGCCCAGCTCGACATCCGCCTGCCGGTGTATCCGGTGAAAGGCTACTCGCTCACCATTCCGATGAGCGACGAATCCCGCTCGCCGGTGTCCACCATCATCGACGAAACCTACAAAGTGGCCATCACCCGCTTCGACGAACGCATCCGCGTGGGCGGCATGGCCGAGCTGTCCGGCTACCGCATCCAGCTCTCGCCCAAACGCCGCGAAACGCTGGAGCTGGTGGTAAACGAGCTGTTCCCCGGCTGCGGCAACGTGGGCGCCGCCACCTTCTGGAGCGGCCTGCGCCCGATGACGCCCGACAGCACGCCGATTATCGGCGCCACCCGCTTCACCAACCTGTTCACCAACACCGGCCACGGCACGCTGGGTTGGACCATGGGTTTGGGTTCGGGCAAAATTACCGCCGACCTGGTGGGCGAAGTGAAGCCCGAAATCGAAACCAGCGATTTGTCGCTTATCCGCTACGCCTGATCGGCAAAACGCGCCAAAGCCCCGCCGCAGCATGCAGGCGGGGCTTTATTGCAACGGCCAATCACTCCTACTGTATCTGTATGCCGCCCGCAACAAATCAGGCTACCTGAAAGGTTTCAGGTAGCCTGTTTGGGCTGAGAAGCGGTGCCGGTCAGCGGCAGGACAAACCCAGCATGGTGGGCGGGTTGGCGTTGGACAGCTTCACGCGGCAAGTGGTGGCGGAGCTGCCGGACACCACCGCATAGCGGGTGCCGTTTTCGGTTTTCAGGCTGACATTCATCGGCTCTTTCACGCCCATGGATTTGGAAGAGTGGGCGATGTTTTGCACCATTTCCGCAGGCAGGCCCGAAGTGTCGGTAGCAATCTTCACTTCGTCTGCGGCCCAAGCGGCGGCAGGCAGGGCCAAAGCCAGCATCAGGGCTGCGGTCGGTTTGATGTTCATAACAATTCCTTTCGGTGTGTGCCTGCCGGACGGCAGACGTGGAGCACTCTACTATAGCCCCCGGCGCGGGGCAAGCAGGCGGACACAATTTTGCATTCCCGCAAATGCCTTCAGCCGGCCTGCTCACGGCGGCGGCGCAGCCAATCGGCCAGCGGCGTATCGGCCGGCACCAAGCCGTAGCGCAGGCAGGCATCCAGCGTGGCCAGCAGCGCATCGTTCATAAAACGGCCCGCGAGCATGGCTTCCAGCACTGCCGGCGGGGGCAGCAGCATAAATTCGGCCACTTCGCCGTCTTGGTTTTCCGGCACCCAACCGGCGGGCAACACCACATCGAACACATGCAGCCATTCGCGGTGCAGGCCGCGCGGCACCGCGCGCAGGCTGAGCACGCGGCTTTGCTCGGCGGCACCAGCCAAGTGTTCTTCGGGCAGGCCGGCTTCCTCAAATCCTTCGCGCCGCAAAGCATCTTCAATGCGCTCGCCAGCAGCCAATCCGCCACCCACCAAATTGTCGAGCTTATCGGGGTCCACCGCTTTAAACGGGCTGCGGCGGGCAATCCAGAAACACCAGCCCTGTTCGGTTTCGGCCAAACCGTTGATGTGCACGGCGCGGCTGCACAAACCCAGCGGCCGGAATGCCGCCCGTTCCAACGCAAACAGGGCCCGGCCCTTACTGTCTTCCACCGCAAACCTCTCGTTGCGCCAGCCGTTCAGGTAGCCCAAGCTGTGCCAGCCGTGAGCCATATTCTGCAACGCATCGGCCAGCATCAGCCAATCGTCGGCCGCCAGCCAAACGCCGTCTTGACGGTGCGCCAAGCGGTGCGGCCAGTCGGCCAGCACATAAGACAGCCAAGGCTCTTTCAGGTAGCCCAAAGGCAGGCAGTTGAGATACAGCGGCACACAGGCGGCTTCATCTACGGCAAAACGCTGTTGCAACAATTCAAGCAAAGCGGTGCAGGCCTGGGCATCAAACGGAATCGGGAAATGGGGCATTCGGCTCATTCGGGCTACCTGAACAACAAAGGGAAACGGGCAGACAATACTTTCCGGCCGACCCGCCACACAAGCATCAGCGCCACAGACAGCAGCAGGGCGGGCAAAGCGGAGTGGTGCAACTGGTAGGCCAAGCGCTCGGCGGGCAGGAACACGCCCCACATACGATCAAACAGCAAAGCGTCGTTCACCCACGCCCACGCCGCCAACAGCAGCAATCCACGCAGCAGCCAAAACCCCGGCCGCTCGGGCAGCCAGACAAACAAAACGCCCAAGGGCAAGGCCACGATGGCTGCCCACAGCCGTATATCGTCGGCAAAACGGCAGCTGGCGCAGGCGATCGATTCGTTGCCGCCCAGCAAACCGTTCCACGCCCAGCGGAATTGCAGCCAAGACACCAGCCCCAACACAAGCCATGCCGCCGCCAAACGCAGCAACCCCACTGCCATCCGCCACATGGTTACGCCTCCTCGCCGCCAAGCATCAGCGGCCGGTACACATCGAAACGGGTGGATTTGCCGCTGTATTGGTAATCCGGCTGCCGGCCGCACAAGGTTTCGCCCAAACGCGGGCGCTTCACCACCACCCGTTTGCCGGCCACCGCCAAAGCCGCGTCCAACAAAGCCGCATCGTCCTGCGCCGTTCCCACCAGCTCGTGAAAATACGCCATCTCTTTTTTCACCGCTGCCGATTTTTGCCGTTCGGGATACATCGGATCGAGATACACCACCTCGGGGCGGCCGGAATGTTCGGCCAAATGCGGCATGGCGGCCGCCGCATCGGCCGCATGCAGGCTAATGCGGGCGGCGATTGCCGCCGTATCGGGGTGCTGCCGCGCCCGCGCCAAACCGTCGGCCAGCAGGCAATACACGGCAGGGTGCCGTTCGAATACACGCACCGACAAACCCAAGCCGGCCAGCACGAAACTGTCGCGCCCCAAGCCGCCGGTGACGTCCCACACCTGCGGGCGGGTGCGGTGGTTGACCGCTTTGGCCAACAACTCGCCGCCGCCCTGCACGCGGCGGTGGCGGGCGGCACCGGCGGTGAAATCCACCCGCACCCGCCCTTTTTCGCCGGCTTTGGCCAAAGCCATGCCGTCGGTGTCCCACAGCAGGTACACGCCCGCCTGCGGCTCGGCGGTCACACACTGCAAATCAGGGTGGCAGGCATAGTCGGGCAGCGGTTCGTCAATCAGTATATAGAGGGGAATCATGGCGTTATTGGCTTTCAGGTAGCCTGAGGCTACCTGAAAAGCGGGAAACCAAGGCGAAGGGCATTATTCGATGTTCAGGCGTTCCATGCGGTAGCGCATGGAGCGGAAGCTGATGCCGAGCAGTTTCGCGGCCTGAGTGCGGTTGTAACGGGTTTTCTGCAGCGCCTGCTCAATGATGGCGCGTTCGACATCGTCAAGATAGTCTTGAATCTGGGTGCGCCCCAGCACGAAGTCGGCCAAGCCGCCCACCGCTTCGCCCGCCTCGGCCGCCGGCACGGCTTCCTCGGCCCCGCCGTTGGCGGCGGCCAAGGCGCTGCCCCAGTCGTCCTCTTCCTGCAATAGCGGCGAACTGGTGAGCTGCAGGTCTTGTGCGTCGATGGTTTGGTTGACCGCCAAAGCCACCGCGCGCTCGAGAATGTTTTCCAGCTCGCGGAAGTTGCCGGGATAGCTGTATTGCAGTAGGGCCTGCTTGGCGGCCTGAGTCAGCTGGTAGTCGCCGCCCTGGCGGTGTTTGCGCAAGAGCTGCATGATCAGCTTGGGCAGGTCTTCGCGCATTTCGCGCAAAGGCGGCATGGTGAGCGACACCACGTTGAGACGGTAAAACAAGTCTTGGCGGAAAGCACCTTTGGCCACCAAGGCGGCCAAATCTTTATGGGTGGCGGAAATGATGCGCACGTCCACCTTCACTTCCTGCGCATCGCCGATGCGGCGCACGGCTTTTTCCTGAATCGCCCGCAGCAGCTTCACCTGCATGTGCAGCGGCAGATCGGCCACTTCGTCGAGAAACAGCGTGCCGCCGTGGGCGTGCTGGAAAAAGCCCAAGCGGTCTTGGTCGGCGCCGGTAAAGCTGCCTTTTTTGTAGCCGAAAAACTCGCTTTCCATCAGGTTTTCCGGAATTGCCCCGCAGTTGACCGCCACAAAAGGCTGCTCGCGGCGGTCGGACAGCTCGTGAATGCTGCGCGCGGCCTGCTCTTTACCGGAACCGGATTCGCCGGAAATATAAACCGGCACCGTGGTGTGGGCGAGCTTGCGGATCATCTGCCGGGCTTCTTCAATCTGCGGCGAATGGCCGATGAGGCGCGGAATGTCCTTTTGCCCTGCCGGCGGCGCGGGCGGCGGAACGGACGCTGCGGCCTTAGGCTGCGGCGACGCGCGTTTGGGAGCCGGCGCCGGCGGCGGCAAAATCTCCTCTGCCGCAGATGGCTCCGGCTCGGGATCGGATGCGGGCGGGCGGCGGTCTTCTTCGTTGATTTTCACCGCCGACTTGACCAAAGTGCGCAGCTGGGCCAGCGTGATCGGTTTTTGCAGATAGTCGAAGGCGCCGGCTTTGATGGCCTGCACCGCCTGATCGGCATTGCCGAAAGCGGTGATCACCGCCACCGGCACATCCAAAGCCTGCTCGTTGATGTATTCCACCACTTCCAAACCGGAGCCGTCGGGCATCCGCATATCGGTCAGCACCAAGGAGAATTTCTTTTCGGCCAGCCATTGTTTGGCGGCCGCCACGCCGTGGGCGGTTTCTACCGACAAGCCCATTTTCATCAGCGTCATTTCCATCAGATCGCGGATGTCCTGCTCGTCGTCCACCACCAAAACGGGTTTTTGCAAGCTGTTTTTATTCATCGTTTTCCCTCGGCAAAATCAGTTCGAAGCCTTTCACGGCCGGATGGTAATCCAACTGTCCCAAATTGGCGTGCGCCAGTTCGCGGGCCACATAGAGACCCAAGCCGGTGCCTTCGGCACGGGTGGTGAAAAACGGCTCAAACAGCTGGGCCTGATTTTCCGCCGGCACGCCGGGGCCGTCGTCAATCACCATCAACGAAACGGCATGCCGATCCTGTAACGGTTTGACCAATACGGTAATCGAGCCTTTTTGCTGGCTGCCATGCTGCCAGGCGTTGTTGAGCAGATTCCACAAAATCTGTTGCAAATGAGCGCTGTCAAAACGCACTTTCACAGGCGAACCGCCGCTTTCCATATGAAAGCGGATACACGGTGCGGCTTGGGGGCGGATCAATAGGAATTCGTTTTTGAACGCCAGCCAGAAGGCCATCAAATTGATGGTTTCCGGATTCAAACGGTCGCTTTTGTTCAAGCTCGACACTTCTTCCAGCATTTTATCGATGCGAGCGATGTTGTTGTCGATGATGCCGTGCAGCTTGGCGGTAAGCGGATTGTCGTTGTCTTCCGAAAGCAGCCCGTTGGATTGGCGGATGGCGGAGAGCGGATTGCGGATTTCATGGGCCAGATTGGCCGTCAGCTGGCCCAAAGCCGCCAGCTTGGTGGACAATGCCTCGGCAGCCAAGTCTTTTTGCGAACGGATGAACAGCATCAGCAGCGATTCGTCTTCGCGTACCAAGGGGCGGGCACGTATCTGTACCGCCTGTCCGTCGATTTCGGTACGGGTCACAAAAGCACGGCTGGGATAGCGCTGCCAACGCTGCACCAGCCACGCAAAGGCTGGCGCCTGTTGCTCGCGCTGCAACCACGGAAAATAATTTTGTGCCTGGCGGTTCATCAACCATACCCGCTGTCCGACATCCAATACCACCACCGCTTCGTTCACGTGGTTCAGCACCAATTCGTTCAGACCTTTTAGCCGGTCGAATGCGCGGCGGTGCCGGCTCAGGCTGCTGGTGGCCTTATTGAGGAAAGAGGCGGAGAACGAAGTCAGCACCGCCACCAGATAACAGCTGCCGCTGAGCACCACGGTCTGCACCATAAAAGAAGCGTCGCTGTCGTCTTTAAACGGCCAATACAGCATACCGGTGCTCAGCAGCAACAACATAACCGCATAAGACGCATACAGCAGCGAGTAACGTCCGTAGCTCATCAGGCAGGACGTAACCAAAAACGGCAGAATCAAAATCCCCAAACCGCTGCCCACGCCGCCGCCGATGTGCATCAGCCACGCAATCATGGTGATGTCGGCCACCGCCCGGGCATTCGGCATTTGGGTGCCCTGACGCTGCCAGTTGGGGGCAAACAGACTGATCAAAATCAGCGTGCCGTACACCACCGCCCATAGGTAAAACGGGGCGCTGAACAACGGCAGAGCGCGCAGCTTCAAGCCGATCTCGTCGCCATACGTGCTGACCAACACATGAAAAGTGACCAGCGATAACAACAGGCTGACCCGGGCAATATTCATCAAGCCGGGTAAACGCTCCAGCTGGCGGTCCCAGTCTTCCTGTGTTGGCGCCGTTGCGTTCATGACGCCTCCCCAAGCCCGTTCAGGCTACCTGAAATATCCAGCAGCCGGCCTTTACGGCCGCGTTTGTTTTCAATATCGGCTACCCGCAGCCGCTCTTGGCGAACCGCACCGCGTTTGCCCGTAATGTGGGCCACAAATTCCGGCGTTTCCACCAAAACCGCCGCCTGCAAACGGTCGCCTTCGTTCAAACCGATCAGCTGCAGGCCGCGGCCCTTGGCCATCACTTTCAATTCGCCCACCGCAAAAGCCAACAGGCGTTTTTCCGCGGTGGCCAACACCAGCCGGCTTTCGGGCCGGATCAGCGCCGAAGGCGGTAAAGGCAGAGGCGGCAGCAGACGCTCGCCCGCCTCCAGTTTCACCACTTCTTTGCCCGTTTTGATGCGGCTGATCAAATCGCCGAACTTGACGATGAAACCGTAGCCGCCGCTACCGGCCATCAGGAAGAGCTGCTCCGGCGTACCGGTGAGCAAAGCGGCCACTTCGGCACCGCTTTGCCATTCCACCAGCGAGGCCAGCGGCACGCCGTCGCCCCGTCCGCCGGGAATCTCGGCTGCGTCCACGGTATAGCTGCGGCCCAAGTCGTCCACCACCACCACCGGCTGCACGGTGCGGCCTTCCAACACCTGTCTGAGACTGTCGCCCTCTTTGAAAGCGGTTTGGCTCAAATCGAGGTTGTGGCCCGCACGGCTGCGTATCCAGCCTTTGTGCGACAAAATCAGGGTGACCGGCTCGTCGGCCGTGGTGTGCGTGAGCGCGGCACGGCTGGCCTCTTCGACCAAGGTGCGGCGCGGGTCGCCGAACTGCTGCATATCGGCCTGCATTTCTTGGATAATGAGCCGGCGTTTTTCGTTTTCATCACCCAATACGCTGTTCAGGTAGCCTGCTTCTTCGCGCAAATCGGCCAGCTCTTTTTCCAGCTTGAAGCCTTCCAAGCGGGCCAACTGACGCAGACGGATGTCCAGAATGTCTTCGGCTTGGATTTCGGTGAGACCGAAGGCGGCCATCAAATCAGGTTTGGGCTCGTCGGATTCGCGGATGACCCGAATCACGTCGTCGATGTGCAGGAAGGCAATCATGCGGCCTTCCAAAATATGGATGCGTTTTTCCACCTGGCTTAAACGGTGCCGCAGGCGGCGCGTGACGGTGCGGATGCGGTAATCCAGCCACTCCTGCAGAATGGTTTTCAGATTTTTCTGCGCCGGCCGGTTGTCCAGGCCCATCATCACCAAATTCACCGGCACATTGCCCTCCAGCCCGGTTTGCGCCATCAGGGTGTGGGCGAATACCTCCGGATCAATACGGCCGGATTTCGGCTCGAACACCAAGCGCACCGGGTGCGTGCCGTCTGACTCGTCGCGCACTTTTTCCAACAGGTCGAGCAGCAGTTTTTTGGTATTCAGCTGCTCTTGGCTCAACTGTTTCTTGCCGGCTTTGGGCTTGGGATTGGTTTGCTCCTCAATTTCAGCCAGAATCTTCTGTGCACTGGTATGCGGCGGCAGCTCGGCCACAATCAGACGCCATTGCCCGCGTGCCAGTTTTTCGATTTCATAACGCGCCCGTACCCGCACACTGCCCTTACCGGTTTCGTAAATTTGACGCAAATCTTTGGCGGAGGTGATGATGTGGCCGCCGCCGGCAAAATCCGGCGCTGGCACATACTGCATTAAATCGACCACCGCCAGCTGTGGCTGCTCCAATAAGGCGATCGCCGCACGGCCGACTTCGTTGAGATTGTGTGAGGGAATTTCGGTGGCCAAACCGACGGCAATACCGGAAGCGCCGTTCAGCAGCACCATGGGCAGGCGGGCGGGCAGCGACACCGGCTCTTCAAACGCGCCATCGTAGTTCGGCACGAAATCCACCGTGCCCATATTGATTTCGGAGAGCAGCAGTTCGGCAATCGGCGTCAGCCGCGCCTCGGTATAGCGCATGGCCGCCGCGCCGTCGCCGTCACGCGAACCGAAATTACCGATGCCGTCAATCAGCGGATAGCGCAGGGTAAAGTCTTGCGCCATCCGCACCATGGCGTCGTAGGCGGACGCATCGCCGTGCGGGTGGTATTTACCCAAGATTTCACCCACCACGCGCGCGGATTTCACCGGTTTGGCGCCATTCACCAAACCCATATCGCGCATGGCATAGAGAATCCGCCGCTGCACCGGTTTCTGGCCGTCGCCTACATCCGGCAGGGCACGGCCTTTCACCACGCTCATGGCATACTCCAAATAAGCGCGCTCGGCATATTCACCCAGCAGAAGCGTATCCTCACCGCCAAGGGCGGCACTCAGGTGTTCAGACATAAAATGATGACTCACAAACTGAAACCGTCGTATTGTAAAGCAAGCATACGGTTTCAGGTAGCCTGATGCCTGCGCATGGCGCCGCCGTGCACACCCACAACACTCCCCACAAACGGCATCTGCAGCGCATTTCTGCGCTCTACGTTTATGCCACAGGGTACTTACCCGCTTGCCTATCTGAGACCTTTGCAAAACCCCCATCTGCGGCGCATTTCTGCGTTGTGTGCTGCTCACTCGCTTGCCTATCTATGTGATATGTCTTCGCTCGCTGCGCTGCTACGCCTTGAACTGCATCCACATCTGGGGGGTTTGCAAAGGTCTCTATCTGTCTGCTATTCGTTTTCTCTCAAATTCCTAGAACGTGGAAAAACAAAAGCAGACAACCAACAAAAAACCTGCCCAAGCGGCAGGTTTTTTGTTGGTCAAGCCCAAGCAGGCATTAGTCGGCCTGACGGCGGATGACCGCAGGAATTTCAAAATCATCCAGCACAGATTGGTTGGCAAAATCGGCAGCGGCCAAGTTCAGGGTACGGGCGCTGCGGCCGGAACGGATCACGCTGTCGATTTCGGGGAATCCGCCATCGGTGCCGGTGGCTTGGGCGGCTTTCACCATGCGCAGATTGTTGTGTTGCGCATGCTCGCCCTGTTCTTTCAAACCGGTGGCGATGATGGTGACACGGATTTCGCCCTCTTCCATAGAGACATCCTCCGCCGTGCCGTATTTCAGTTCGGCATCGGGATGGGCATACTCGCTCACCACCGACATGATTTCCTTATACTCTTTCATGGTCAGGCATTCCGGCGCGGTGGTAATGTTCACCAAAACGCCGCGCGCGCCCTCCAAAGTCACATTGTCGAGCAGCGGGCTAGCAATCGCCTGCTCGGTGGCCAAACGGGCGCGGTCGATGCCGTGCGCCTGACCGGAACCCATCATCGCCATGCCCATGATGCCCATCACGTTTTTCACGTCGGCAAAGTCCAAGTTGATCATGCCGGGGCAGGTCACCACTTCGGTAATGCCGGCCACCGCATTGCGCAGCACATTGTCGGCAGCGCGGAAGGCTTGGCGCACGGTCACGTCTTCGCCCAAAGCGCTCATCAGCTTGTCGTTGGGGATCACAATCAAGGAATCCACTTGGTTTTTCAGGGTTTCCAAGCCTTCTTTGGCGATATTGATGCGCTTGCCTTCGTGCTCGAAGGGGCGGGTGACCACCGCTACGGTAAGAATACCCATTTCGCGGGCGATTTCGGCCACCACGGGAGCGGCGCCGGTGCCGGTGCCGCCGCCCATACCGGTGGTGATGAACAGCATATTGGCGCCTTGAATGGCTTCGGCGATGGTTTCACGCTCTTCCAAAGCCGCGTTGCGGCCCACTTCGGGGTTGGCTCCCGCACCCAAACCTTTGGTCAGGTTGGTGCCCAACTGGATGCGCTTGGGGGCTTTGTTGCCTTGCAGGGATTGGGCATCGGTATTGGCACTGATGAATTCGACACCTTGAACGGTGTTGTCAATCATATTGTTGATGGCATTGCAGCCGCCGCCGCCGATTCCGATTACTTTGATGACCGCAGGGCTGGTTGCCGATTCGACAACGTCATAAACCAATTGCATTGAACACTCCTTATTGCACCTTGCCGAAGGCTACCTGAAAACGTAAAAACGCCCGCATTATATCGTTCCGGCCTGTATTTGTGTGGAAATTTTACGGAAAATCAAAAATTGTTTTTCACCAGATCAATCAACCGGCGGAAGATCGAATCACCGGTTTCCGGACGGCTCAGATGGTAGCCGTGCACGTTGCGCTGCTCGACCGCGGTTTGCAGCAGGCCGATGGCGGTGGCGTAGCGCGGATTGCGGATGCGCTCCGACAAGCCACCCATTTCCTGCGGCACGCCGATACGGGCGGGCAGGTTGAACACCTCCTCGGCCAAATCCACCACGCCGGACAACAAAGATGCGCCGCCGGTCAGCACCACGCCGGAAGTCAGCACTTCTTCGGGAAAGCCGGAACGGCGCAATTCGTTCAGGGTCAATTCCAAAATCTCCTCCACCCGCGGACCGATCACGCTGGCCAATACGCGGCGCGAAATCTGACGCGGGCTGCGGTCGCCCACGCTGGGCACCTCTACCATTTCGTCCAAACCTTCGCCGCTGGCCAAGGCCACGCCGTGATGGATTTTGATGTATTCGGCAGCGCTGTAAGGGGTGCGCAGGGCTTGGGCCAAGTCCTTGGTAATCAAATCGCCCGCCACCGGAATCACAGCGGTGTGGCGGATGGCGCCGTTGGTGTAAACCGCAATGTCGGTGGTGCCGCCGCCGATGTCGATCACGCACACGCCCAACTCTTTTTCGTCTTCGGTCAGCACCGCCTGCCCGCTGGCCAAGGGTTGCAGCATGATGTTGTCGATGTGCAGGCCGCAGCGTTCCACGCATTTCTGGATATTCTGCATCGCCGTCACCGCACCGGTAACAATGTGGATGCGCGTATCCAAACGCACGCCGCTCATGCCGATCGGTTCTTTCACGCCGGGCTGGTTGTCGATGATGTATTCCTGTACCACGGTGTGTAGAATTTGGTGGTCCGGCGGAATATTAACCGCCTTGGCGGTTTCGATGGCGCGGTCGATGTCGGCCTGCATCACTTCGCCCTCTTTGATTTTGACCACGCCTTGCGAATTCATGCTGCGGATGTGGTTGCCGGCAATACCGGTGATGACGCTGTCGATCTGGCAATCCGCCATCAACTGCGCTTCCTCCACCGCTTGGGTAATCGCTTGGGCGGTGGCGTCGATATTGGTCACCATGCCCGCCTTCAGGCCGTGCGAAGGGGCCTGCCCCAAACCGATGATATGGACTTCATTGTCGTCCTGCACTTCGCCGATCAGCGCGATGACCTTGGAAGTACCGATGTCCAGCGCCCCCACCAACTGTTTTTCTTTTGCCATAATTTTCCTATTCCACTTCCACTAATCCGTTATGTTTGCCGCTCAGGCCACTTGAAGCCCGATGCCGCCTCAGGGCTCGGCATCGCCGTGTGGGTTTGCGGCCGATGCCGCCTGCTCCGGTACCGCCGGCGTTTCCTCACCGCTACGGTAGCGTACAGCAAACCCGTCTTTATAACGCAGGTCCACATAGCGCACGCTGTCGGCACGGCTGTGCAGCACCTCATGCCAGGCCTGTACGAAACGGCGCAAACGGCTCTCCGCATCCAAACGCCCCAAGCGCAACACCAAGCCGTTGTCCAGGGTGAGGGTGCGTGCGGCGCGCTGCCCGTAATCCAAACGCTCGATTTTCAAGCCGGTCGGTTCCAAAATGGCGCGAAAGCGGTCGTATTCTTCCACCATGATTTTGCGCGCCCCGGCGGCACCCGAGAACACCGGAAACGGCTCGTCGGTGGGCGCATCAAAGGCCCTGCCCTCACTGTCCACCAAGCCGCCGCCTTCCCACCGCGCCACCGGCTGACGCTCGCTTACTTGGATCTGAACGGTATCCGGCCACATACGGCGGATCTCCACTTCAGCCACCCAAGGAAGGGCTTCAAACGCCTCGCGCGCGGCATGCAAATCGGCTTTAAAAATATTGCCGCGGATGTGCCGCTGAGCGGTCTGCTGGAGTTGGGCGGCATCCAAGCGTTGCAGCTGGCCGTCGATTTTAACCGATTTGATCGGAAAATACGGCGAATTCATCATCCACACCACGGCCGCGGCCAACAGGCTGAGCACCACCAGCACATATAAGCCGTTGTTGATGCGCTTGAGCGCACCGGCGTTATCCCACAGTCGCATGGCGCAAAATTTCAAGGCATAAATCGGCAAAATCCCAACCGGCCTGCGCCGCTGCCTTCGGCACCAGGCTGTGGTCGGTCATACCGGGCACGGTATTGATTTCCAACAGATAAAGTTTGCCGTTGCGGTCTTTCAAAAAGTCCACCCGCCCCCAGCCTTTGCCGCCCACCGCATCAAATGCGGCCTTGGCCAAGCGGCGGATTTCCGCTTCCTGATCGGCATCCAAATCGCTCGGGCACTGGTACACCGTGTCGTCACGGTGGTATTTGGCTTCGTAATCGTAAAACTCGTTGGCCGGAATGATGCGGATGCTCGGCAGCGCTTCCTGCCCCAATATGGCACAAGTGTATTCGCCGCCGTCGATGCAGCGCTCGGCCAAAATCTCGCCGTGCAGATGTTTCACCTCATCCAACACGGCGGGCAGGCGGCCGGCTTCTTTCACTTTCACCACGCCGACGCTGCTGCCCTCAGTAGAGGGCTTCACAAACAGGGGCAGGCCCAATTGCTGCTCGACTGCGGCAAAGTCGCTGTCTTCGCGCAACACGGCAAACTCCGGCACCGGCAAACCCAAAGCCAGCCACACCAGCTTGGTGCGGTATTTGTCCATACCCAAGGCGGAAGCCGCCACGCCGCAACCGGTGTAGGGAATGCCCAAGGCATCCAATACCGCCTGCACCGTGCCGTCTTCGCCGTAAGTGCCGTGCAGCACATTGAAGGCTACCTGAAAGCCCTGCGCCTTCAGCTGCCAGATGTCCTGCTCTTTGGGGTCGAAGCCATGGGCATCCACGCCTTTGCTGCGTAAGGCCGCCAATACCGCCGCCCCGCTTTTGAGCGACACTTCACGCTCGGCGGAAAAACCGCCGTACAAAACCGCCACTTTGCCGAAATCCTGCATCATCACTTCCTCAATCCGTTGCGGCACGCCAAGCCACACTTATCTGCCTAAATTTATCTAAATCTCTAAGCCCTAACTTCAGGCAGCCTGCCGCAAAGCAAGGCTACCTGAAGCAGACTCCGTCCCAGTCTGCCGCCTGAGAGCCTGTGCATCTTCTTCTGGCGCGGCGGTTTGCCGATACAAGACCTCAAATACCAAGCGCAATGCGCATAAAAGCGGACACCTTGCCAGCCTATTGCTGATCCTCTGCCGATAACGCGGCAGATGCCGGTTTTAACCAAAAATACCGCCGCAACGCTTGGTGACGGCACGCCCTAGGACAGTATGCGGTAGTGCGCCCAAGTCGGATCGTATTCACAGCCACACACCGCACCGATCCGCCTGAAGCGGGCGCACAGCACCCTGGCCTTCGCCAGCAGCGCTGCCGGCTCTGCCGTTACCGCATACACCGTACGCAGACCATGTGCATCAGTCCGCTCCAGCGTACCAATGCCGTTTTGCCGCACTTGCGCCTCCGCATAAAACGCTTGCGTCAAGCTCTCGGCCGCCGCCTTGTCGTCCAAATGGCAAGACAGCGATACACACCAGGCCATGTCTGCCCGACCAAACAAAGCAGCGGCTGATTCGTTGCGCACAAAGTCCACCGCATCCAGCCCGGCTGTCTCGTCCGCTTCAGCCCGATAGCCGGCATATCGCCAAGCGGGTGGCGGATACAGGCCGTTGCGGCCCCAGCCGCGCCATAAGGCATCCAGCTGTTCAGGCAGCCCGTAAAGCGGCACCGCATCGGCAGCAGGATCCGCAGAAAAATCCACCGCACCGATCTTCACCGCCGCATCCCATTCACCCACCACATGATCCAGCAGCACCAAGGTCATATTCTTGGCATGCGCCCACATGGCGGTATCTATGTGTTTCGCAAACGCCACTTGCAAAGCCACCCGTTCCCGGCGTTCGGTGCAGCGCACCCAAATATCGGCCGTTTCCAATGACAAACCGGCCATGCGGATAAGCAACTCCCGGCCGGATCCGGCCGCACGCCGACGAAAGCCGCGCACGCAGTAAGCCGTTGGCGGAGCGGTATCCAACAAGGCCTGCACTTGCGGAAAATGCGCCAAGTCTCCGTTGGCGGTGAATACCAGACAGGCATCATCCGAACCGTCTGCCTCCCCCTCCAATTCCAGCAGCACCCGGCGGCAATGCCGCTGCAAAACGGTGTTGGCGGCATGTACAAAGCACCCGGCATCCATGCCGCGCCAGGCTGGTGACTCTTGCTGCCAATCCGACCAAAAAGCCCGGGCATTGGCTTGCCACTGCGCCAAGCGGCTTGCGTCTCCCTGTTCTGCCGGCCAAGCTTTCCGTCGGCCGGCAACCGATCTCCTTAGTGCCTCCATCTTACGTTCTCCTATCGCATCGGCCGCCAAAACGGCGGCTTTTCTTTAGTTTCAGACAACCTTGATGTGGTTCTGAATTTTATTTTTATTAATGATGATGTTACGGCTATTAAATATGACAAGACGGCAATAGACAATACCAGAAAAACACGCCAAAACTTAAAAACGGTAATGCCGCCAGGAAGGGTCGAACTCACAGGCCGCACTCGCATTCAGGCGCACATAACGATCGGCGATTTCCTCTGCTGCCGCCAAGGCCGCCTCCGGGGACGATGCCATGCCGCACACCTGATAAGCGCCCTCCACCAAATCGGTGTACGCCGTGGTCACAATGCCCTGCCCGTCACGGCCGACCGCAGCACCGAAAGCAGATTCGATTTCCGCCGTCCAAGCCAAACTCATCTCGTCATATACCTCGCAGCTGAGGCTGACACACCAAGCCATATCGGCCCGGCCGAGCAGGGCGGCGGCAGACTCGTTACGCAACAGCACCGGCGGCCGCAAACCGCCCGCTCTTTGCCCTTCATACACAGAATAATCATGCTTGGCCCACGGATACACCCCGTTGCGGCCCAAATCTTGGCGCCACATCGCGTCAAACACCGCCGGCAACTCGACCAGCGGCACCGCCCCGGCAGGCATCTCGGCCACCAGCTCGATGGCCTCCACTTTCACATTCAAATCCCACTGCCCCAAGGCATCGGCCAGCAGTTGCCATACCGCCACATGCTGGCCGCGGTGGGTGGGCGGCAAACCGTTTTCCACCCGCACCGCCAACACCAGCAAGCCGCCGCCGCCCACCGAGCAGGCTACCTGAAGCTGGCTGCCGCGCACATCTGCGCCGCCGAAGGCCGAGCGGCGCTGCGCCAAACCGGCCGGCGGGCGGCGGAGCAGCAGTGCCTGAAGCGCAAAAGGCAAGGGAGGCGCCTCTTCCGCCAATAAAACGGCATCGGCCATCGGCGAAATCTTGTTGGCGCTGCTTAAGGCTACCTGAAACGCTTGACCGGCAGCATCTTCGTCTGCAACCTGCAGGGATACCTCGGGAAAATAACCGTGCAGCAAACGGTTGCCTTCCCTGGCCAGCTCGCCGGCAGAGAGCGCATGCCACGGCACGCCGGCCTGCTGCCATGCCTGCCAAAACGATGCCGCACGGGCTCTCGCCGCCTGCCGCCGGCTCAGGAAATCGCTCATTTGGGGCGGCCGCTCAAATCAATCAGGGCCTGCGGCACTTTGTTGATGCTGCCCGCACCCATGTTCAACAGCAGATCACCGTCTTTCAGAATCTGCAGCAGGGTGGGCGCCAACTCGTTTACGCCGCCGCAATACACGGTTTCCAGCTTGCCGCGCTGATGGCGCAACACCTGAGCCAAAGCCGGGCTGTCGGCATGCGGGATCGGGGCTTCGCCGGCGGCATACACATCGGTCAGCACCACGCTGTCGGCGGTATTCAGCACATTCACGAAATCGTCGAACAAATCGCGGGTACGGGTGTAGCGGTGCGGTTGGAAGGCCAGCACCAAGCGTTTGTCGGGATACGCGCCGCGGGCGGCCGCCAGTGTGGCAGCCATTTCCACCGGATGGTGGCCGTAATCGTCGATCACCAAAGCCGAGCCGCCTCCGGGCAGCGCGATGTCGCCGTAGCTTTGGAAACGACGGCCCACGCCGCCGAAATCCGCCAAGCCGCGCTGAATCGCCTCCACCGGCACTTCGCATTCCAAAGCCACGCCGATGGCCGCCAAGGCGTTGAGCACATTGTGGCGGCCGGGGAAATTCAGGCGCACCGCAAACGGCGCCACGCTGCCGTCTTTCACATGGACGGTGAAACACATCTGCGCGCCTTCGCTGCGCACGTCGGTGGCATAAATATCGGCACTGTCTTCCAAACCGTAGGTGGCGAACGGCTTTTTCACCTGCGGCAGAATGGCGCGCACGTGTTCGCTGTCGATGCACAAAAACGCCTTGCCGTAAAACGGCATACGGTGGATGAATTCCACAAAGGCCTGGTGCAGCTTGTCCACGCTGTGGCCGTAGGTGTCCATGTGGTCGGTATCAATATTGGTCACCACCGACATCACCGGCGTCAGATACAGAAACGAAGCATCGGATTCGTCGGCCTCGGCCACGATGTATTCGCCGCCGCCGAGCTGGGCATTGGTGCCGGCGGCGGTCAGTTTGCCGCCAATCACAAAAGTGGGGTCCAAACCGCCTGCCGCTAGAATAGAGGCCGTGAGACTGGTGGTGGTGGTTTTGCCGTGGGTGCCCGCAATCGCAATGCCTTCGCGGAAACGCATCAACTCGGCCAACATCAGCGCGCGCGGAATCACCGGCACCTTGGCCGCCAGCGCCGCGGCCACTTCGGGGTTGTCCTGCTGCACCGCGGTGGAGGTCACCACCACATCGGCGCCGGCAATATGTTCGGCGGCGTGGCCGGCAAACACGCGGATGCCCAAACCGGCCAAATGGCGCGTGACGGCGCTTTCAGACTGGTCGGAACCGGAAACGATGTAGTTCAGATTGTGCAGCACTTCGGCCAGGCCGCACATGCCGGAACCGCCGATGCCGACGAAATGGATGTGTTTGACGCGGTTTTTCATGGGTAACTTCCAACAGACAACGGTGCCGCCCAAGCGGGCCGCAAACAAAGCCGTTATTGTAAAGGCGGCATGGCGGATATGCCATGCTTGAAATGTAAATTGGCATTTACACGAAACAGGCTACCTGAAAACCTTTTCAGGTAGCCTGTTGCCCGGCCTGCCGGGCGCGCGCCTAACGTGCCGACAGCAGCGGGCGGTCGAAAGGCGACCACAAAGGCACGGGCACGCCGATGCGGTACAGCCGTTGGCGCATCCATTCGTTACAGGTCAGCCAAGGCTGGTAGCGTCCGTGCGCCGGATAAAAATCGGGATAATCCCGCAGCGGGCGCGTGCCGTCGAACTGCGCCGCCAAATCGGCCGCCAGCAAACGGTATTGCGCAGCGCTGAGGCGGATGGCCCGGCTGGCGGCGGAAGGCGGCGGCGCCTCGCCGGCCCATACCTGCAAAGCACTGTCATCGAAAGCCAGGGCTTTCAACGCGGTTTGCGGCGTCAAATCCGACCATTGCGGCACTTGGGTATAAAACGTGCGGCTGCCCCAACCGATATACACATAGGGCTGTTCGCGCCAGGCCGGCTGTTTCAGGTAGCCTGCCCAGTCGAAATGGCGGTTGCGCACCGGCACGGCGATGTTGATGTGCACGCCGTTGCTGAGCAGATACACCGTTTCCCCTTCGCCCACCTCCGGCGCCGGCACCGCCGCCGACACCGTAATATAGGCCGACACCTCGGCCGCCGCCGCATACAGCAGCGGCAACAGCAACACACCGAACACTATCCGTTTGAACACGCGCCCAATCATCTTCCGCTCCGATACCCGCCCGCCTGCCGAAGGCTAGATGACACCCCTCCCCGCTTCACACCGCCTGCCGTTCCAGCAGATAGCGTGCGCCGTTATCTTGCGCCAAACGTTCGGCCAACACCGGCAGCGCCGCCTGCAGTTGGTCGTGCAGCACATAGGGCGGATTGACCACCCACATGCCGCTGCCGTGCATGCCGAAACCGTCGGCGCGCGGCGCATGCACATACAGCTCCGCCCGCAGCCAGTTTTCCGCGCCGCTTTTTTGCAGCACGGCCGGCAGGCTCAGACTTTCCTCACGCGACAAACAGGGATACCACAACAAATAGCAGCCGTTGGCAAACCGCTTGCGCGCCGCCTGCAGAGCCTGCACCACCCGTGCATAATCCTGTTTCTGTTCGTAAGGCGGGTCCACCAGCACCACCGCGCGGCGCGTAGGCGGCGGCAGCAAGGCGGTCAGCCCGGCATAACCATCGGCCTGCTGCACCACAATGCGGCGGTCGCCGGCCATATTCTGCTTCAGCAAGGCGGCATCGGCCGGGTGCAGCTCGAACAGGCGCAAACGGTCGCTTTCGCGCAGCAAATGCTTGGCCAACCAAGGCGAGCCGCAATAGGTGTCCGGCTGCGGCAACACCGCCTGCACATACGCTAAAAACGCCACCAAGGGTTCGGGCAGCGCAGCGGCATCCCGCAAACGGCCGATGCCCGCGCGGTATTCACCCACTTTCTGCGCCTGTGGCGCCGACAAATCATACAAACCCGCACCGCTGTGGGTGTCGATATACCAATAGGGTTTGTCTTTTTGATTGAAGTAGCGCAACACCAAAAACAGCGTCAGGTGTTTGAGCACATCGGCGTGGTTGCCGGCATGGAAGGCATGGCGGTAGCTGAGCATGGCAGGGAAACGGCAAAATGAAAGAAAAGCGGATTGTAACCGAAACCGCCCGCCGCCAAGCGCGGGCAAAACACAGGCTACCTGAAAGGTTTCAGGTAGCCTGTGTTTGTTTGCTCGGCCAAATCAACGTTCGTGGCTGACGCTGTATTTCTTCTCCAACCAAGAGAGCAGCGCGGTAAGGCCCATGATCATTACCAGATACACCAGCGCGATGAAGTAATACGGCTCTTCATACACCGAGTAGCGGCCGGAGGCGCTTTTCGCCACATAGGCCAGCTCGGCCACGGCAATGGCCGACACCAGCGAGCTGTCTTTCAGCAGAGTGATGAATTCGTTGCCGAACGGCGGCAGCATGCGGCGCACTGCCTGCGGCAGGATGATGTAGCGCATGGCCTGCACATAGCTCATGCCCAGCGAGCGGGCCGCTTCCATTTGGCCGCGGTCGATCGACTGGATGCCGGCGCGGAAAATTTCGGTGATGTAGGCGCCGGCATTCACCGACAAAGCCAAACCGCCGGCAATCAGGGCGGCATAGTTCTGGCGCAGATAAGCCGCGGTGTCGCCGCTGATCAACAGGCCGTGCTGCGGGTGCACCACAAAGGGCGACCAAATGTGGTACCAAATAAAAATCTGGATAAACAGCGGCGTGCCGCGAAAGAGGGTGAGGTAGAGCCAGGACAGCTGCTTAAGCACCCACACCACCGCGCGGGTAAAGAAATTGCCCTGCTCCACTTTAATCACCCGGATCAGGGCATTGATCAGGCCCAGAATGGTGCCGAACACCACCGCCACCACGGTCAGGCCCAGGGCGGTCAGCGCGCCCTTGAAGAACATCTCGCGGTATTCGTAAATGATGGGGAAATTCTGTTGGAAGAATTCTGCAATCATGATGGGGTTTCCTTTGTTTTTTTGTGTTTTATCGGCAACGGCCAAGGGCCTGCTCAATCGGACGGCAGACGGCCTGCACGTTTAGTTTTGTAAAAATCGGCGGCTATTGTACAAGAAAACCCACGCACTGCAACGGCTAATTCGGCAGCAGGCAGCCATTTCTGCGGCAGCCCGCTGATCGCTAAATGATTGTGCGGGCGCAGCAAAATAGATGCTCCACCCCTCCAAAGCTGGTTTCTCCTCCACACAGGGTTTACAATACGCCCTTTTTTGCCCGCCACTTTGCCATGATTATCCGCTTCGGCAACCACACTCCTTGGCCGCACCCGCACGGCAGCGCCGTCACCATCGGCAATTTCGACGGCGTCCACCTCGGCCACCGCCACATTTTCCAACGCCTGAAACACGAAGCGCAGGCGCGCGGGCTGCCCGCCGTGGCCGTGGTGTTCGAACCGCAGCCGCAGGAATTTTTCAGCCGCCGCAACCACACCCCGCCGCCTTTCCGCCTCAGCCCGCTGCGCGACAAACTGCGCCTGTTGCGCGACACCGGCTGCCTGGATGCGGTTTGGGTGCTGCGTTTCAATCAGGCGCTGGCCGCGCTGAGCGCGGAAGACTTCATCGGCCAACTGCTGCTGCGCCGCCTCGACACCCGCTACCTGCTCATCGGCGACGACTTCCGCTTCGGCGCCGGCCGCCGCGGCGATTTCACCCTGCTGCAAAGCTGCGCCGACATGGTAACCGAACGCACCCCTTCCGTGATGGTGGAAAACATCCGCGCCAGCAGCACCGCCGTGCGCCAGGCGCTGCATCAGGGCCGCTTGGCCGATGCCGCCGCCCTGCTCGGCCACCCCTATTCCCTCAGCGGCCGCGTGATGCACGGCGCCAAGCTCGGCCGCACCCTCGGCTGCCCCACCGCCAACATCCATCTGCCGCCGCACCACTATCCGCTCAGCGGCGTATTTGTGGTGGAAGCCCACGGCCCCTTCGGCAGCCGCCGCGGCGTGGCCAGCTTCGGCCTCAACCCCACCGTTCCCGGCAGCGCCAAACAAAAACTGGAAGTCCACCTTTTCGACTTCAACGGCCAGATTTACGGCAGCCGGCTGCGGGTGGACTTTCTGCACAAACTGCGCGACGAGCAGAAGTTCGACAGCCTCGAAACCTTACAGCAGCACATCTGGGCCGATATGGACGCCGCCCGCAACTGGAGTCGCACATAAGCCGCCTGCTCTTTTGAAATGAAAGACAAGCGAGCGCACACAACCCACACCGCCCGCCAACAAAAGGCTACCTGAAACCCCTTCTGCTTTCAGGTAGCCTTTCCCGTCCGAAACCCCGCCGTTGCCGCTATAATAATGCCCGTTTTCCCCCTTTCCCCGCGAGAGACAGCATGAATATCACCGTGATCGACCACCCCTTGGTCAAACACAAACTCACCCTCATGCGCGAAGCCGAATGCAGCACCTACCGCTTCCGCACCCTCACCAAAGAGCTGGCACGCCTGATGGCCTACGAAGCCAGCCGCGACTTCGAGCTGGAAAACCTCGACATCGAAGGCTGGTGCGGCAGCATCGCCGGCCAGCAGATCAAAGGCAAAACCGTTACCGTGGTGCCGATTCTGCGCGCCGGCTTGGGCATGCTCGACGGCGTGCTCGACCTGATTCCCACCGCCAAAATCAGCGTGGTCGGCCTGCAGCGCGACGAAGAAACCCTGCAGCCCGTGTCGTATTTCGAAAAACTGGTCAGCAAAATGGACGAGCGCCCCGCGCTGATTCTCGACCCCATGCTCGCCACCGGCGGCTCCATGGTCGCCACCATTGATCTGCTGAAGAAAAAAGGCTGCCGCCACATCACCGCCCTCGTATTGGTGGCCGCGCCCGAAGGCATGAAACTGGTGAACGACGCCCATCCCGACGTCAAAATCTACACCGCCGCCCTCGACAGCCACCTCAATGAAGACGGCTACATCATCCCCGGCCTGGGCGACGCCGGCGACAAAATCTTCGGCACCCGCCAAGACTAAACCGCCCCCAAGGCTACCTGAAACCCAATCCACCATGCCCCAACCCGATTTTTCCCGCCCCATTCTGGCCGTCGATACCGGCACCGCCTATCTGTCGCTCGCCCTGCAGGCAGACGGGCAGCTGTATGCCGAACACCTTGAAGCCGGCAACCGCCAATCGGAACAGATTCTGCCGCGCATCGCCGGCCTGCTGGCCCAAGCCGGCATCGGCGCCGCCGACTTGGGCACCTTAGTTTACGCCCAAGGGCCGGGCGCCTTTACCGGCCTGCGCATCGGCGCCGGCGTGGCGCAGGGCTTGGCCGCGCCCTTCGATTTGCCCTTAATCGGCATCCCCTCGCTGGACGCCGCCGCCGCGCTCTGCCCCGGTCGCCCCGCCGTGCTGGCCGCCACCGACGCACGCATGGACGAAGTGTTTTACGCCTGGTACGACACCGAAAACGGACAGCGCCACAGCCCCTACCAAGTCGGCCCCGCCCACGGCATCCGGCTACCTGAAAGCCTGAATGGGCGCGAAGTATGCGGCATCGGCAACGCCTTCGCCCTGGCCGAGCCGCCGCCCTTCCCCGGCCGCAGCGAGATGCCCACCGCCGCCGACTTCCTCCGGCTCGCCCTAAGCGGCCGCTATCCGGCCGTGGCCGCCGCCGAAGCCGAACTGCTGTATGTGCGCGACAAAGTGGCGCTCACCGCCAAAGAACAGGCCGAGCGGCGGGCGGCCAAATGATTGTCCGCGCCGCCCGCCCCGACGACTGCCCCGCCCTGGCCGAATTGGATGCCCTCTGCAACCCCTCGCCCTGGTCGGCCCGCCAGTTTGCCGCCTGTTTGGCACACGCCCACGAAACCGTGCTGCTGGCCGAACACGGCCGCGAACTGGCCGGGCTGATGGTGTGGCAGAAAATCGTGGACGAGGCCGAACTGCATCTGATCGACACCGCCCCCGCCATGCGCCGCCGCGGCGTGGCTTCCTTGCTGCTGCAACAGCTATTTGCGCAGGCCGCCGCCCAAGGCGTGCGCCGCATTACGCTCGAAGTGCGCCGCAGCAATTTGGCCGCACAAGCGCTTTACCGCCGCCACGGTTTCCGCGAATGCGGCCGCCGCCCGAACTACTACCCGCTGCCCGACGGCAGCCGCGAAGAAGCCATTCTGATGGAGAAACCATGCTGAGCAGCCGCTATCTGCACCTGCACGAAGCCCTCGGCTTGGGCCCGATGTGGCTCAAGCGCGGCGCGCATGTGCGGCCGGCCGGCACAGCTGCGCCAACGCCAGCTTCGCCTGTTGCGGTAAGCAACCCGCCCGCCGCCCCAGCACCCCAGCCCGCCGCATTGTCGCCGGCAGCAAGCATACCCGCCGCTTCGGCACATACCGCACAAGCGCCTGTTAGCGCGCCCGACACGCCGCTGCCGCCGCAACAACAGCCGGCAAACCAAGCCGCGCGCACCTCTTCAACAGACGCGGCACCCCGCCGCCGCACCAGCCCGCAAGGCGCTGCCCTGTTGAACGATCTCGACCAGCGAACCGACGGCCATGCCGGGGCCGTGCCCGAACCGCCGGCCGAAACCGCCTTGCAAGCGGCCCAGCGTCTGTGGGCAGCCCGCACGCCCGCCACCTTCACCGACTTAGCTCAACTGCGCCAACAAGCGGCCGGCTGCACCGCCTGCAAGCTGCACAGCGAACGCAAACAGGCGCTGGCTGGCAACGGCGCCCTACCGGCCCAAGTTTTGGCGCTCAGCCTCAATCCTTCCCTGCACGACGACGACACCCGCCAACTGTTCAGCGGCAGCCACAGCCGCCTGCTCGACAATATGCTGGCCGCGATTGGGCTGGATGCGGCATCGGTGTTCCGCACCGCCTGGCTGCGCTGCACCCCGCGCATTTCGCTCAAACCTTCGCCCGCAGAGCAAGTGGCCTGCGCCGCCTTTCTGGAACAGGAATGGGCTTGGGCGCAGCCGAAAGCCGTGCTGCTGCTGGGCGACGGCTTCCGCGATGAGGTGCAGCAATGGCTGGTGAAACAAATCATCGGCCCCACCCCCTGCTTCATCCTGCCGCATCCGGCCGTGCTGCTGCGTCAGCCCTTGCTGAAAGCCCAAGCCTGGCCGGTGTTGCAAGCCTTGCGCAGCACACTCGACCACGCCCCGCAGGCTACCTGAAAGCTTTTCAGGTAGCCTGAGACCTTTGCAAAACCCCCATCTGCGGCGCATTTCTGCGTTGTGCGCTGCTCGCTCGCTTGCCTATCTATATGATATGTCTTCGCTCGCTGCGCTGCTACGCCTTGAACTGCATCCACATCTGGGGGTTTTGCAAAGGTCTCAGCCTGCGAACCGGCGGCAATCAGCTCCGACAGCCCCCCTTGCCCCACCCAGCCATTCATCTTATCCGCCACCTTTCCACCCGGCTTTCAGGTAGCCCATGAGCTATATCGGACGTTTCGCCCCCAGCCCCACCGGCCTCTTGCACATCGGCTCGCTGCTCACCGCACTGGCCTCCTATGCCGACGCCCGCGCCCACGGCGGACGCTGGCTGCTGCGCATGGAAGACCTCGACCCGCCGCGCGAAATGGCCGGCGCCGCCGACCACATCCTGCACACCTTGGAAGCTTTCGGTTTCGAATGGGACGGCGAAGTGGCCTACCAAAGCCGCCGCCACGCCCTCTACCGCAACGCGCTCGACACCCTCCGCCAAAAGCAGCTGGTCTATCCCTGCTATTGCAGCCGCAAACAATGGCAAGCGCACGCCCGCCCCGGCGCCGACGGCCCGGTGTACGACGGCCGCTGCTTCCGCCGCCCGCCCGACTCCGCCGACAAAGGCAAAACGCCGGCCTGGCGGCTGCGCGTGCCCGACGCCGACATCGGCTTTGCCGACCGCATTGTCGGCCGCTACCGGCAAAATTTAGCGCGCGACATCGGCGATTTCGTGCTCCTGCGCGCCGACGGTTTCTGGGCCTACCAACTTGCCGTGGTGGCCGACGATGCCGAACAGGGCATCACCCACATCGTGCGCGGCCAAGACCTGCTGGTCTCCACCCCGCGCCAGATTTATCTGCAACAGTGTTTGGGCCACCCCCAGCCCGCCTACGCCCACCTGCCGCTGCTCACCAACGGGCACGGCCAGAAATGGTCGAAACAAACCCTGGCCCCTGCTTTGGATCTGCACCGCCGCGAAGCCCTGCTGCGCGAAGTGGCCGCCTATCTACGCCTGCCGCCCGCTCCGGCGGTGGACAAACCGCAAGACCTGCTCGCCTGGGCGGTGGCCCACTGGCAGATGGAACGGGTGCCGCCCCATTCCATCGACACCACCGCCCGGCAGGCTACCTGAAACCCTTCAATCTAGAGAAAGACCGCCCATTACCACCCTGCTCCGCCGCCTCCGCTCACGCCCACTGCTGCTGGAAAGCGTGATGAAACTGTCCGCCCTCGCCGGCATTGCCTGGTTTGCCGCCCAAGTGTGGCAAACCTATCTGCGCACCGGCGATGCGGTATTGCTGCTTCTGCTGGTCGGCGAAGTCCTTACCCTGAGCCTGGTATTGCTGGCCAAGCCCACCGCCACGCGCAGCTTTGCCCCCGCCTCGCTGGCGGTGATTGCCGCCCTGTCGTTCTACTTCGTTTGGGTGCATCTGGAACCGGGCACCGCGCTGGTGCCGCCCGCCGTCTCGGCCGCCGTGATGGGAATGGGCATTGTGTGGCAGATGTATGCCAAGCTGTGGCTGGGCCGCTGCTTCGGCATTCTGCCCGCCTGCCGCGGCATTGTGGTCGGCGGCCCCTACCGGCTGGTGCGCCACCCGATTTACTTGGGCTACTTCCTGACCCACGCCGGCTTTCTGCTCGGCCACTGTTCCGCTTTCAATCTGGCCGCTTTCGCCGTGTATTACGCCCTCGAGCTGTGCCGCATCCATTACGAAGAGCGCCTGCTGTCGGCCCATCCGCGCTACCGGCGCTATCAGGCCGAAGTAAAATACCGCCTGATCCCGTTTATCATTTAAAATCCGCTTCCTTCAGCACACTTTCACACACCATATTCATAAGGAACCGCACATGGCTTTCGCCTCCCTCTTTACCCTGCTCGACGACATCGCCTCCGTTCTCGACGACGTGGCGCTGATGACCAAAATGGCCGCCAAGAAAACCGCCGGCGTGGTGGGCGACGATTTGGCGCTCAATGCCAACCAAGTCACCGGCGTGAGCGCCGAACGCGAATTGCCGATTGTGTGGGCGGTGGCCAAAGGCTCGTTTATCAACAAGCTGATTCTGATTCCCGCCGCCCTTTTGCTCTCGGTGTTCGCACCCGCCCTGATTGTGCCGCTGCTGATGATCGGCGGCGCCTACCTCTGTTTCGAAGGCGTGGAAAAGCTGCTGCACAAGCTGCTACACCGCCACGAAACCCACGAGGGCAGCACACCCGATGAATTGATCGACGAAAACGCCAAAATCAAGGGCGCCATCCGCACCGATTTCATCCTTTCCGCCGAAATCATCATCATCGCCTTAGGCGTGGTGGCCGCCTCCACGCTCACCACCAAAATCCTGGTGCTCTCCGCCGTGGGCATCGGCATCACTTTTGTGGTGTACGGCATGGTGGCGCTGATTGTGAAAGCCGACGATTTCGGCCTGCGTCTGATGCAAACCCCGGCCACCGCGCCGGTGGGCAAAGCCATCATCCTCTTTATGCCGTGGTTTATGCGCTCGCTCAGCATCATCGGCACCCTGGCCATGTTCTTGGTGGGCGGCGGCATCTTTACCCACTACTGGCCGCAATTGCACCACTGGCTGCACGCCAACCAATGGGACAGCGGCCTGATGGGCCACCTCGCCGCCCTAATCACCGGCATCGCCGTCGGTGCCGTGGTTTGCGCCGTGGTGCTGCCGCTGATCAAAGTGTTCGGCAAAAAAGACGCTCATTAAAGCCGCTTCCACACGCTGTCTGCCGTCAGGCTGAGACCTTTGCAAAACCCCCAGATGTGGATGCAGTTCAAGGCGTAGCAGCGCAGCGAACGTGAACGTCAGGAATCCCTGTGGGACAGACATATCATCTAGATAGGCAAGTGAGCGAGCAGCGCACAACGCAGAAATGCGCCGCGGATGGGGGTTTTGCAAAGGTCTCAGGCTACCTGAAACCCCGTTCAGGTAGCCTGACGGCATTCTGCTTCCACACCCGCGAAGTGGTACAATCCGCCGCCTGTTGATTTTCTCCTTACCGCCATGTCCTCATCTGCTTTGGCCCAACGCCCCATCGGCGTGTTCGATTCCGGCGTCGGCGGCCTCACTGTGGTGCGCGCGCTGATGGAGCGCCTGCCCAACGAAAACATCGTCTATTTCGGCGACACCGCCCGCGTGCCCTACGGCGTCAAATCGCGCAGCACCATCGAAACCTTCACCGCCCAAATCGTCGAATTTCTGATGCAGAACGAAGTGAAGGCGCTGGTGATTGCCTGCAACACCATCGCCGCCGTGGCCGGGCAGCGCGTGCGCCAAATGGCCGGCGCCATGCCCGTGCTCGACGTGATTGCCGCCGGCGCCGAAGCAGCGCTGGCCACCTCGCGCAACCACCACATCGGCATCATCGCCACAAGCACCACCGTCAACAGCAATGCCTACGCCCGCGCCATCCACGCCCACAACCCGCAGGCGCGCGTGCAGTCGCAAGCCTGCCCGCTCTTGGTGCCGCTGGTGGAAGAAGGCTGGCTCGATCACGAAGTCACCCGCCTCACCGTGCGCGAATACCTCAAACCGCTGCTGGCCGAAGACATCGACACCCTGGTGCTGGGCTGCACCCACTATCCCCTGCTCAAGCCCTTGGTCAAACAGGAAGCCCCGCGCCTGCAACTGGTCGATTCCGCCACCACCACCGCCGAAGCCGCCGCCCGGGCACTGGCCGCCGCCGGCCTGCTCAATCCCGACCCCGCCCCGGCCGACTACCGCTTTTACGTGAGCGACATCCCGCTGCGCTTCCAAACCATAGGCGAACGCTTTTTGGGCCGCAGCCTCGAACAAATCGAAATGATGCGCCTGGGCTGATGCCGCCTCAGGCTACCTGAAACCCCTTTCCTTGCGTCCGACCATGAAAAACATCGTCATCCTGATTTCCGGCCGCGGCTCCAATATGCAGGCCGTGGTAGAGGCCGCCATTCCCGGTGCGCGCATCGCCGCCGTGCTGTCCAACCGCCCCGACGCCGCCGGCCTCGCCTGGGCCGCCGAACAAGGCATCCCCACCGCCGCCCTCAACCACCGCGACTACCCCGATCGTGCCGCCTTCGACCAAGCCATGATGCAACTGATCGATGGCTACGCGCCCGACCTCGTGCTGCTGGCCGGCTTCATGCGCATCCTCACCCCCGAATTCTGCGCCCGTTACGCCGGCCGCCTGATCAACATCCATCCCTCCCTGCTGCCCGCCTTCCCCGGCCTGCACACCCACCAACGCGCCTTAGACGAAGGCTGCCGCGTGGCCGGCTGCACCATTCATTTCGTCACCGCCGAGCTCGACAACGGCCCCATCATCGCCCAAGGCGTGGTGCCCGTATTGGACGGCGACAACGCCGACGCACTCGCCGCGCGCGTACTGGCCGTCGAACACCGCCTGCTGCCGCAAGCCGTGGCCGACTTTGTGGCCGGCCGCCTGCACATCGAAGGCAAACGCGTGCGCAACCAACGCCCCGCAGACGCCGCCGAGCCTTTGCTGGCCTAAACATCCGCTTTCAGGTAGCCACTGCCCGTTCCGCACCACACAAACCACCAACAGGCTACCTGAAAACCCGCCGACACGCCCTAACGGAACTTTAAACGACTTAACCCGCCGCCGTGCTACATTGGCGCCCGTTTGATTCCGTTTTTCCCGAAAGAGACCCCATGACCCCCACCCTCCGCCGCAGCCTGCCCGTGTTCGCCCTGGCCTGCGCCTTTGCCGCCCCCGCCCAAGCCGACACCGCCTTCCCGCAAAAAGCCGAACTGCAATACGTCGGCCCCTACGGCGTGCCCGCCGTGATGACCTTCGAGCGCAACGGCAGCCAATACCGCGTGGTGGCCGACATCAACGCCCCCATGTACAAAATGCGCTTCACCTCCCAAGGCCGCATTTCCGGCAACCGCCTCAGCCCCGCCAGCTACAGCGACATCCGCCGCGGCCGCCCCTATGCCGGCGCCACCTTCAATTACGGCGCCAAAACCGTGAGCTACGGCAAAGCCGGCGCCACCGAAACCAAGCCCATGAACGGCCCCACCTTCGACCTCTTCACCCTCGCCTGGCAGCTCGCCCTCAACAACGGCCAATTGCCCGCCAATCTGAACATCACCAACGGCAAACGCCTCTACACCGTACAAGGCATGACCCGCCTCTCCCCCGCCAGCTACACCATCAACGGCGGCAGCATTCCGGTCAACCGCTTCCGCGTGCAGCGCGGCGACGACACCATCGAATACTCCTTCGCCCCCGATTTCGCCAACATTCCCGCCCGCATCAAATACACCGACGACGGCACCACCTACGAGCTGAAACTGCGCAGCGCCAAAATCGACGGCGTGACCATCCAGCCCAAATAAGCCGCCTGCCGGCACCATCGGGGCGCGCATCTCTGCCGCTCCGAGACCATTGCAAAACCTCCAGATGTGGATGCAGTTCAAGGCGTAGCAGCGCAGCGAGTGCAGACATATCACATAGATAGGCAAGCGAGCGAGCAGCTCACAACGCAGAAATGCGCCGCAGATGGGGGTTTTGCAAAGGTCTTGCCCCGTTCTGCTGCCCGCCCCACCCATCCTCAGGCTACCTGAAACCCATGCTTTCCCCCCGCACTCTCCGCCACGCCGCCGACGTTCTGCCCCAAGTGCTCGCCTTCCGCCAGCCGGCCGATGCCGTACTGGCCGCCTACTTCCGCGAACACAAACAACTCGGCCGCCAAGAACGCCAGGCCGTGGCCGACACCGTATTCGCCGCCATCCGCCACCGGCAGAAAATCCAAGCCGCCCTGCCGCAGGCCGGCCGCCATCCCGAACACACCGCCTTGGCCGCCGCCTACTTCGGCGCCTTGGCCGCCCCCGAACAGCTCGCCGCCTGGGCCGCAGAGCATCACGCCGCCCACCTGCCGACCCGTTTGGCCGACACCGCCGCCCAAGCGGCGCACAGCCTGAATACCGCCGCCGAGCTGCCCGCCTGGCTGATCGACACCCTGCGCCGCGACGGCTGGCACGACGACGCCATCCTCGCTTTCGGCCGCAGCACCGCCCAAGCCGCCCCGCTCGACCTGCGCGTCAACACCCTCAAAGCCAAACGCGACAAGGTGCTGGCCCAACTGCGCGACGAAGGCCTGGCCGCCGAAGCCACCCCCTATTCGCCGTGGGGCATCCGCCTGCACGACAAAACCGATTTCGGCCGCCACCCGCTCTTTCTCGACGGCAGCATCGAAATCCAAGACGAAGGCAGCCAGCTGCTCGCCCTCGTCAGCGGCGCCAAACGCAACGAAATCGTGGTTGATTTCTGCGCCGGCGCCGGCGGCAAAACCCTGGCCATGGGGGCCATGATGAAAAACAGCGGCCGCCTGTATGCTTTCGACGTGGCCGAAAAACGGCTGGCCAATCTCAAGCCCCGTCTGCAGCGCGCCGGCCTCAGCCAAATCCATTTACAGCGTATCGAACACGAGCAAGACTCCCGCCTCGCGCGCCTCTACGGCAAAGCCGACCGCGTGCTGGTGGACGCCCCCTGCTCCGGCCTGGGCACCCTGCGCCGCAACCCCGACCTCAAATACCGCCAGTCGCCCGACAGCGTGGCCGAGCTGGCGGCGCTGCAGGCGCGCATTCTCGCCGCCGCCGCCCGCCTCGTCCGCCCCGGCGGCACCCTGATTTACGCCACCTGCAGCATGCTGGCCGCCGAAAACGAAGCCCAAATCGAACGCTTCCTCGCCGATCAGCCCGGCTGGCAAAGCCTGCCCGCCCTACTGCCCAAGGGGGATACGCAAATGCCGCAGACAGGTGTATATTTGCGCCCCAATCCCGCCGAACATCAAACCGACGGCTTTTTTGCCGCCGTTTTGCTGCGTCAGGCTACCTGAAACCCTCCCACACCCCGAGGACAACCATGAGCAATATCCAAGAAGAAATCAAAAAAGTCGTTACCGAAAACCGCGTGGTGCTGTTTATGAAAGGCAGCAAGCAATTTCCGCAATGCGGCTTTTCCGCCCGCGCCGTGCAAATCCTGCAGGCCGCCGGCTGCACCGACTTCGTGACCGTCAACGTGCTGGAAAACGACGCCGTGCGCCAAGGCATCAAAGAATACGCCAACTGGCCCACCATCCCGCAGCTGTATGTGAACGGCGAATTTCTCGGCGGCTCCGACATCATGATGGAAATGTTCGAAGCCGGCGAATTGCAAGAAACCCTCAAAGCATAAGACGTGCCGCCGGCTCCGCCGAAAAACACACAGGCTACCTGAAAATGTTCAGGTAGCCTGTGTGTCAAACCACCGGCCCTTTTTGTGCATCGCAATATGCCAACTTTGGCCAACAACAGCAAAACCGAAACTTTTGTACCCCCCCACCTGTGGCACATTTCTGCATTGTGCGTTGGTGCCCTGGCGGCGCTACCCGCTTGCCCATCTAGCTGTTCTGTGTGTCCCATGCAGATTCCTTGCGCCCAGACTCCTTGCGCGGCCAGGCCTTGAACCGCATTCGCATCTACAGGTTTTACACAGGTCCAGCCCATTCGCCTGCAGACGTGACGCAGGAAAACCGTTCGTCTGCACCGGCACCGCCGCCGTTTTCGGCGGTTTCAGGTAGCCCGAGACCTTTGCAAAACCCCCAGATGTGGATGCAGTTCAAGGCGCAGCAGCACAGCGAGCGTAGACATATCATCTAGATAGGCAAGCGAGCGAGCAGCGCACAATGCAGAAATGCGCCGCAGATGAGGGTTTTGCAAAGGTCTCAGCCCGTGCGCCCGCCCCGCTGTTCCCACCCGGAGAACCACATGATTACCCTGTACGCCCTCAAACAATCCCGCGCCTACCGCATCGCTTGGCTGCTCGAACTGCTCAATCTGCCCTATCAAGCCGAAATCATCGAACGGGACGCCGCCACTTCGCTCGCGCCCGAGCGGCTGCGAACCCTCCACCCGCTGGGCAAATCGCCCCTGATTGACGACAACGGCCGGGTCTTGGCCGAAAGCGGCGCAATTGTGGAATACCTGCTGGCACGCTACGGCCAAGACCGCCCGCTCAAGCCGTCCGCAGACAGCCCCGTCTACCCCGACTATCTGTTTTGGCTGCACTATGCGGAAGGCTCGCTGATGCCTTTATTGGTGATGTCGCTGGTCTTCCGCAAAATCGACGAGCGCAAAATGCCGTTTTTCGCCAAACCCGTCGCCCGCAAAATCACCGGCGGTGTGCGCGATGCCTTTTTACAACCGCAACTGAAACTGCATCTCGAGTTTGTCGAGCAACAGTTGGCCGGCCGCACTTGGCTGCTCGGCGACGAACTCAGCGGCGCCGATATCATGATGAGCTTTCCCTTGCAGGCCGCCCTGTCGCGCACCCCGCTGGCGCTGCCGAATATCGCCGCCTATGTTGCCCGCATCGAAAGCGACCCTGCTTATCAGCGGGCGCAAGCACGTTTGGGCAAATTGGCATTCCTGTAGCCGGGCCAAACGGCATACGCCAAGCATACGGACAAACAAAAAACCGAATCTGGCACAGATTCGGTTTTTTACATCGGAGCACAGGGCTTAGGCCATGGCTTTAACTTTGGCAGACAGGCGGCTTTTGTGACGGGCGGCTTTGTTTTTGTGGAACACGCCTTTGTCGGCGATGCGGTCCATCACTTTGGTGGCCGCTTGCAGTTCGGCTTGGGCGGCGGCTTTATCGCCGGTTTCCACCACTTTCAATACTTTTTTCACCGCAGTACGGAAAGCGGTACGCAGGCTGGCATTGTGGGCGCGGTTTTTTTGCGCCTGACGGGCGCGTTTACGGGCTTGTGCGCTATTGGCCATAAGAACACTCCTAAAGAATAAGGTCAAATTTGCAAACGCGGAATTCTAATGTTTTCAGGTTTTAAATGCAAGCGCGGATTCGGTTTTCCGCCTTTGCCTGACACCAAAACGCCACCGCCGACGGCCGGCGCGGTTGGTTTCAGGTAGCCTGTTTGCGCGCCACCACCATATTGCTCATGCTCATGGCGCACACCAGCCGCCCTTTCTCGTCGGTCACCTCCATCTCGGTGTAATGCACGCTTGTGCCTTTGCGCCGCAATACCGCACGGCAGTACACGGTGCCGGTAAACACCGGGCGCAGATGGTGGGCGGTGATGTCGGTGCCCACCGCCATCAGGCCGCTGTCGGTCAAAACATGGTTCGACAGCGTCGAACCCACGCTTTCGCCCAAGGCCACGCTGGCACCGCCGTGCAAGAGGCCGTAGGGCTGGTGCACCTGCGGGCGAACCGGCATTTTGGCCAGCAGAAAATCTTCTCCCACATCAATGAATTCAATGCCCATCCATTCCAGCATGGTTTGGCGGGATAAATCGTTCAAATGCCGCAACAGCACAGGCTTATCGGTTTCGGTCATGGTGTCTCCTCTTCATTTCGGCGCATCCGTCAGCAGCCGTTCACCACTTGGGCGCCCAACAAGCGTTTCAGGTAACCCGGGCCACGGTCTGAAGTACGGAACAAGTGGGCTATAATAAACGCCCTTTCCCTTTCTGCACAGTCAGCCATGTCCCGCCGAATCCTTTTCCAACTCGACAAATCCCTGGAGCGCCCCGAACGCGTGATGCTGGCGGGCGTGATGCTGTCCGACAGTTTCAGCGGCAGTAACGAGAGCCGCGAACACGCCTTCCGCGCCGCCCTACAGGAAGCCGCCGAACTGGTGGCGGCCACTGGCGGCGAACTGGTGCACACCGAAACCGCCAAACGCGACCGCGCCCACAGCGCTCTGTTTGTGGGCAGCGGTAAAGCGGAAGAACTGGCCGAAGCCGTTCGGCAGCACAATATCGAGCTGGCCGTATTCAACCACGAGCTCACGCCCACCCAGGAGCGCAATCTGGAAAAAATCCTGCAATGCCGCGTCTTGGACCGCGCGGGCCTGATTCTGGCGATTTTCGCCCAACGCGCACGCAGCCAGGAAGGCCGCCTGCAGGTGGAACTGGCGCAGCTTACCCACCTTTCCGGGCGGCTGGTGCGCGGTTACGGCCACCTGAAAAGCCAGAAAGGCGGCATCGGCCTCAAAGGGCCGGGCGAAACCCAGCTCGAAACCGACCGCCGCCTGATCCAAACCAAAATCACCGCCCTGCGCCGCCAGCTCGAGGCGGTCAAAAAACAACGCGAAACCCGCCGCAAATCACGCCTGAAAGCCGGCGCCACTTCGCCCGACGGCCGCTTCCACGCGGTGAAAACCTTTGCCATCGTCGGCTACACCAATGCCGGCAAATCCAGCCTGTTCAACCGCCTGACCAAAGCCGACGTACTGGCCAAAGACCAGCTGTTCGCCACCCTCGACACCACCGCGCGGCGGCTGTACCTCAATGCCGACACCAGCATCATCCTCACCGACACCGTGGGCTTCGTGCGCGATCTGCCGCACCAATTGGTGGCCGCCTTCTCCGCCACCTTGGAAGAAACCGCACTGGCCGACGTGCTGCTGCACGTGGTGGACGTTTCCCACCCCGACCACGAACGCCAAATCCAAGACGTCAATACCGTGCTGGCCGAAATCGGCGCCGACGGGCTGCCGCAACTGCTGGTTTACAACAAAACCGACCTGCTGCCGCCCGCACTGCGCCGTGAAGGCATCTTGCGCAACGCCGCCGGCCAAGCCGTAGCCGTCGGCATTTCCGTGCTCACCGGCAGCGGTTTGGACGAACTGCGGCAGGCCCTTGGCGAATGGGCGCAAACGCCTGCGCCCACGCAACAGGCTACCTGAAAACCCGAGGCGGCACACCCAGTCTGAGACCTTTGCAAAACCTTCAGATGTGGATGCAGTTCAAGGCGTAGCAGCGCAGTGAGTGCAGACATATCAGATAGATAGGCAAGCGAGCGAGCAGCGCACAACGCAGAAATGCGCCGCAGATGAGGGTTTTGCAAAGGTCTCAGTCTTTCAGGTAGCCTACACCCGCACCACCACGGTTTTCGCCAGCTTATCCTGCAAGGTTTGGCGCCGCCGGTCGGAAAACAGCATCACCACGCACACCAGCGGCACCAGCCAGCCCAAAAACGGCAACAACAGCATAATCGGCAGCCAAAGCAGCTCCCGCCCAAACAGCAAACGCCCCCAACCCAACGGTCTGTTTACCTCATCCACCACCTTCACGCCCAACAAGCGCTTGCCCCAGCTCTGCCCGCTGCGCGCCATAGAGAACGCCTGACCGCCAAAATACACCGCACAAATTATCCCCAGCAGCACCCCCGTCGCCCGGTCATCAACCGGTAGCGAAAACATCACGGCCACCATCACCACCCCCACCGCCACCAACACAAAAAATACGCCGTTGAGTAGCACCGCCAGCACCCGTCGCACCGGCCCGGCCAAACCGAGCACTTCCGGCACGGCCCACGCACCCGCCGCCGGTGCCTCGGCAGCGCCGAACAACTGGTCTTCCAGCGAGCCGGCGCCGCGGGTTTCCGGCGCCGCAGCTTGCGGCATGCGCTCCTGCTTCGGCCGTCGTCCCACATTCCTCAAACGAAAATCCTGCATGGCTGTTCTCCTTCATTGCCTGTTGTGCTTATTGTAAACCGTTGGCAGATGCCGCAGGTCGTTTCGCTGTATTCTGCGCCGCAGTCATGCTCTTTTCAGGTAGCCTGAGACCTTTGCAAAACCCTCGGATGTGGATGCAGTTCAAGGCGTAACAGCGCAGCGAGCGAGAACACTAGGAATCCCTGCGGGACAGACCTATCATCTACAAGGCTAAGCGAACGAGCAGCACACAACGCAGAAATGCGCCGCAGATGGGGGTTGTGCAAAGGTCTCAGCCTGCCCAAGGCTACCTGAACCGCCGTTTCCCTGCGCAGACCGCGCGCTTTCCGCTACAATGGCGGCCTTCTTACAAACTGTCCAACCCCATCACGCCATGTCTTACCAACAAGCCGCCATTCCCGTGAGCGAACGGGTGGCCGAAGCCTTTTCCGACGCCCTGATGACCCACGGCGCCCTATCCGCCGCTATTGAAGACGCCTACGCCGGCACCGACGAAGAGCAGGCCATTTTCGGCGAGCCGGGCGAACCCACCGAACAGCTGTGGCAACGCAGCCGCATCCTCGCCCTGTTTGCCCAAGATGCCGATGTCGCCGCCGTGGTTCAAGCCGCCGCCGCCGACTGCCGGATGCCGGTGCCGCCCTACCACATCGACGAATTGCCCGAGCAGGACTGGGTGCGCCTGACCCAAGCCCAGTTCGACCCGATCCGTATTTCCGAACGGCTGTGGATTGTCCCCACCTGGCACGACATCGCCGACGAGGCCGCCGTCAATCTGCGCCTGGATCCCGGCTTGGCCTTCGGCACCGGCAGCCACCCCACCACCCACCTCTGCCTGCAATGGCTGGACGAACAGCTGCAAGGCGGCGAGCGGGTGCTGGACTACGGCTGCGGCTCGGGCATTCTGGCCATCGCCGCCCTCAAACTGGGTGCCGCCGCTGCCGACGGCGTGGACATCGACGCGCAAGCCATCCGCGCCAGCCGCGACAATGCCGAGCAAAACCAAGTGGCCGCCCGCTTTTTCCTGCCCGACGCCCTGCCCGAAGGCCGTTACGACGTAGTCGTAGCCAACATTCTGGCCAACCCCCTGCGCATGATCGGCAGCATGCTGGCCGCCCGCACCCGCCCCGGCGGCCGCATCGTCCTCTCCGGCATCCTCGAAGATCAAGCCGAAGAATTGAGCGGCATCTACGCCGAATGGTTCGACATGGCGCCGCCCGTGGCCGACGGCGGCTGGGTACGCCTGAGCGGCACGCGCAAGGACGGCTGAACCAACACAAAACCGACACTTGGCGGCATCAGGCTACCTGAAAGATGACAGCCGCCGCCAATCCTTCCTACAATGCCCTCTACCCAACCACCGCCCACAACGCCGATGAAGACCGTTCCGCTCAAATGCCCGAAATGCGAAACCGAAAACAGCTACGCCGTTGCCGACATCAAAGCCGCCAACGGCCAAGTTGAATGCGCTTGGTGCGGTCATCCGTTTATGGTGGCGCGCAAAGCCAAGCCGGCGGCAGAACCGCCCCCGCCTGCGCCGCAAGCCGTTCCCGCTGCCGACACCACCGATCTGCGGCACGCCAAAATCCCCCTGCGCGAAAAACTGGCCCGTCTCAAGCAACATTCCGAAGCCTTGGCGGCCCAGCAGTCTGCCCAACAATCAGCCGGCAAACCCGCAAACACCGCAGAGCAAACCTCCGTTCCGCCCGCACCCCAAGCACCAACCGCAAGCGCACCGGCCGACACCGCTCCGTCCCCGCGGCCTGCGGTTGAGCCCGTCAAAACCGAACCCACGCCTGCACCCGCTGCCGGAACCGCCAGCAAAACAGCAACTACCGAAACCGAACCGGTATCGCTTACCGATAAGCAAACCGAAGCGCCCGACATCCGCACCCTGCTCCAACGCAATGCGACCATCGACAATGAAACCGGCCAGCCCTTGCCGTTCCAGTTGTATCAGGAGCCGGCCAGCCCCACGACCGTCCGTACCGATTCGGCGGCCACCATCGAGGCCTTGTTGCAGCGCACCGGCAACCAAGCTCCGCCCCCTGCCACGCTGCCAAATATCGATTCTCTGCTGAAAACCATTCAGCAAAATACCCCGGCCGCACCCGGCGGCCACACGCAAAACATCCACATTCAGGCGCAAAGTCTGGTGTTCAACCTGGTATCCGGCAAAGACGGCGCCGCCCACTTGCCCCAAGCGGCCGGCCTGCTGCCTGCCGTCATCGACCAGCCCACAGACGGTGGCCAGCCCATCGATCCCACGCCGCCGGTCAGCCGGCAAGAACACGATTTCAACTGGACGCTGGCTTCTTTGGTCGCGCTCACCGTGCTGATTATCCAACTGTTTTATTATCTGTTGATGATGCGCTGATATGCAGGCCGCCTCCGACGATTTCATCCTACACTTCCGCGAAGCCGCTCCCTATATCCATGCCCTGCGCGGCAAAACCGTGGTCATCGGCATCAGCAGCGCCCTGCTGACCGGCAATACCCTCACCGCCCTCGCCGCCGACATCGGCCTATTGGCCGGATTCGGCGTGCGCTTGGTGTTGGTACACGGTACCCGCTGCCAAATCACCGCGCAAACCGAAGCGGACGGCGACACCCCGCGCTACCACCGCAACCGCCGCATCACCGACGCCGCCACCCTGCAGCGCACCAAACAAGTATGCGGCGTGCTGCGCACCGATCTCGAAGCCGCCCTCTCTTTAGGGCTGTCCAGCCTGCCCGGCCGCGGCCGCGGCCTACGCATCGTCAGCGGCAATTTCGTCACCGCCCGCCCTTACGGCGTACTCGACGGCATCGACATGGGCTATACCGGCCAAGTACGCAAAATCGACACCCAAGCCCTGCAAGACTGTCTTGACGACGGTGCGGTGGTCTTAATCAGCCCCATCGGCCACTCGCTCAGCGGCCGCAGCTTCAATCTCAGCATGACAGATATCGCCGAAGCCGCCGCCATCGCCCTGCAGGCGGAAAAACTGGTGTTCATCACCCCCCAGCCCGGCATCACCGACACCGGCAACCGCCTGCTCACCAACCTCACCGCCCAAGAAGCACGCCAACTACTCAACGAACAGCAAGTGCCGCCCGAACAGCAACGCCTGCTGCAAGCCGCCCTCAACGCCCTACGCCACCATGTGCAGCGCTGTCAGATTGTTTCAGGTAGCCTAGACGGCAGCCTGATCCGTGAACTGTTTACCCGCCACGGTGCCGGCACCTCCATTGCCGGCGGCGAGTTCCTCAACATCCGCCCCGCCCGCAGCAGCGACATCGCCGACATCGTCCGCCTCACCCGCCCGCTGGCCGAACAAGGCATTCTGCTGCCGCGCAGCCGCGGTTATTTAGAAAACCACATCGGCGAATTCAGCGTATTGGAAGACGACCGCCACCTCTGCGGCTGCGTCGCCTTGAAAACCTATCCCGAAGCACAGGCGGCCGAGCTGGCCTGCCTCGCCATCTCACCCGAAGCACGCGACAGCGGCTGCGGCGAACGGCTGCTCGATTACGTGGTGCAACAGGCACAAAGCCGCCAACTGCACAAACTGTTCGCCCTTTCCACCCAAACCGGGGAATGGTTTCTCGAACGCGGTTTCCGTACGGCCTCGCCTACCGACCTGCCGGAGGAACGCCGCCGCCAATACCAAGAAAACGGCCGTTGCTCGCATATTTTTCTGCGCGAGCTGCATTGAATCACCCACCGGCTGGACAGATTCAAGCGTAAGTGAAAAGTAACGCTGAGATCTTGGCAAATCTAGATGTGCATATGA
Organism: Neisseria shayeganii; assembly: GCF_014054965.1. Taxonomy (NCBI): domain Bacteria; kingdom Pseudomonadati; phylum Pseudomonadota; class Betaproteobacteria; order Neisseriales; family Neisseriaceae; genus Neisseria; species Neisseria shayeganii. The sequence goes on from NZ_CP059567.1 coordinate 2,095,408, forward strand.
GCGAAGCCAGTTTGACCGCCGGAAATCCCGGTGGGGCGGAGCTTGCCTCAAAAATCACTTCGCAAGCATGATGAAGACATACCGAATCAGAAAAGGCTACCTGAATCTTTTCAGGTAGCCTTTCCAGTATTGATGCCGCATCCAGCAGGTAAATCAGTCTTTTTTGAAGTGACGGCGGCGTTCCTGCTCAGTCAGATAACGCTTACGCAAACGAATGGACTTGGGCGTGATTTCCACCAATTCGTCATCGTCGATAAACTCCACCGCGCTCTCCAACGTCAGCTTGATCGGCGTGGTCAGGCGCACCGCCTCGTCGGTGCCGCTGGCGCGCACATTGGTGAGTTTCTTGCCCTTAAGCGGATTTACCACCAAGTCGTTGTCGCGGCTGTGGATGCCGATGATCATGCCTTCGTAAATCTTCTCGCCCGGCGACACAAACATGCGGCCGCGGTCTTCCAGATTCCACAAAGCATAAGCCACCGCCTCGCCCTGCTCCTGCGATACCAACACGCCGTTGTGGCGGCCCGGCATGTCCGGTTTTACCGGCGCATAATCGTCAAATACATGGCTCATCAAGCCGACACCGCGGGTCATGGTCATGAACTCGCCCTGGAAACCGATCAGACCGCGGGCCGGAATGTGGTATTCCAAACGGGTGCGGCCGTTGCCGTCGCTTTCCATATTGGTCAGCTCGCCACGACGGCGGCCCAGCTCTTCCATTACCGCGCCTTGGTTGTCGTCGGGCACATCCACCGTCAGATTTTCATAGGGCTCGCATTTTTGGCCGTCAATCTCGCGGTACACCACCCGCGGCTTGCCGACCGCCAGCTCATAGCCTTCACGCCGCATGTTTTCCAACAAAATGGTCAGATGCAATTCGCCGCGGCCGGACACACGGAAAATATCGGCGTCTTCGGTGTCTTCCACCCGCAAAGCCACATTGGTCAGCAATTCTTTTTGCAGACGGTCGCGGATTTGGCGCGAGGTAACAAATTTTCCTTCGGTGCCGGCCAAGGGCGAGGTGTTGACCATAAAGTCCATGGTCAAGGTCGGCTCGTCCACGCTGAGCATAGGCAAACCTTTGGGGTTGTCTTTGTCGCTAATGGTCACACCGATACCGATGTCCTCGATACCGGAAATGATCACGATGTCACCGGCTTCGGCTTCTTCCAAAGGCACCCGTTCCAAGCCTTTAAAACCGAGCAGCTGGTTGATGCGGCCTTGGGCTACTTGTTGCTCGTGGTTCATCACCGCCACCACCTGACCGGGCTTGATGCGGCCGTTGAGGATGCGGCCGATGCCTAAGCGGCCGGTATAGTTGTCGTAATCCAGCTGGGAAATCTGCAGCTGCAGGGTTTCATCGGCGCTGCCGGAAGGGGGCGGCGTGTGTTTGAGAATGGTGTCAAACAGCGGGCGCATGTCTTGATTGTCGTCGCCCTCTTCCAGCTTGGCAAAACCGGATAGGCCGGAAGCATAGACAATGGGAAAATCCAGCTGCTCGTCGCTGGCGCCCAGCTTATCAAACAGTTCAAAGGTTTGATCAATCACCCAGCTGGGACGGGCGCTGGGCTTATCAATTTTGTTAATCACCACAATGGGGCGTAAGCCCAAGGCCAAAGCTTTTTTGGTGACAAAACGAGTCTGCGGCATCGGCCCTTCCTGAGCATCCACCAGCAAGACCACGCAATCGACCATGCCCAATACCCGTTCCACTTCACCGCCAAAGTCGGCGTGCCCGGGCGTATCGACGATATTGATGTGGTAGCCCTCATATTCGATGGCGGTATTTTTGGCCAAAATGGTAATGCCGCGTTCTTTTTCGATGTCATTGCTGTCCATCACCCGCTCGTCAACCTGTTGGTTGGCACGGAAAGTGCCTGACTGGCGCAGCAATTGGTCAACCAAGGTGGTTTTGCCGTGGTCCACGTGGGCAATGATGGCGATATTACGGATAGATTTCATAAGATATTGAATTCAAATTGAATGGTAAAGACTGGTTGATTATAACAACCCGACAAAGATAATAGCAAAAACGCGCCGACGCGACCGTCATCTGATCAATCTCGGCTTTTATAAAAAAAGGGCCGAAGCAAATCGACCCTTTTCAGCGCCTTCTCAACGTTAGGCGAAATTAATTTTGCTCTGAAGACTCTTCAGTACTGGCAGCCAAATCGGTCAGCTGCACCAAAGCCAAAGGCGCATTGTCACCTTTACGGAAGCCGTATTTCAAAATACGCACATAGCCGCCGTTCCGGTTTGCAAAACGTACACCCAGCTCATCAAACAGCTTCACAACCACATCACGATCACGAGTACGGTTGAACGCCAGACGACGGTTGGCCAAAGAAGGCTTTTTACCCAAAGTAATCAGAGGCTCTACAACGCGACGCAACTCTTTTGCTTTCGGCAGAGTGGTTACGATGGTTTCATGGGTCAACAAAGAGTTGGCCATGTTACGCAACATGGCAGCACGATGGCTGCTGGTGCGATTCAATTTGCGGTTAGCATTACCATGACGCATGTCATTATCCTTTTATCATCAATTCTTAAAGCTTATCTAAACCGGCAGGCGGCCAAGCTTCCAATTTGGAGCCCAAAGTCAAACCTTTCGAAGCCAAAACTTCTTTGATTTCATTTAAAGATTTGCGACCCAAATTGGGGGTTTTCAACAGTTCAGTTTCGGTACGCTGAATCAAATCACCGATATAATAGATGTCTTCTGCCTTCAAGCAATTCGCAGAGCGAACGGTCAATTCCAAGTCATCAACGGGACGCAGCAGAATCGGATCAATCGGTGGCGCTTTTTCTTCAACCTCTTCAACCGGTGTACCCTGTAGATCAGCAAAAATAGACATCTGATCAATCAAGATACGAGCCGCACTACGCACAGCTTCTTCAGGATCAATCGAGCCATTGGTTTCAATGTCTAAAATCAAGCAGTCTAAATCCGTACGCTGTTCTACACGCGCAGGTTCCACATCAAAACTGACTCTGCTGATCGGCGAAAAACTTGCATCCAGGTGAATGGCGCCAATTTGCTTGTAATCGTCTTTACGCGTACGATTAGTAACGGACTGGTAGCCACGGCCTTTTTCCACTTTAATGGAGAGCTCAATTTTTCCATTATCCGCCAAATGGCAAATAATATGATCAGGATTGATGACTTCAACATCGTGCGGCAACTCGAGATCACCTGCAGTCACAATACCGCCACCGCTCTTTTTTAGACCAACCTGAACAGAGTCACGACCGAGCAACTTAAATACCACTCCTTTAATGTTCAGGAGAATATCAACCACATCCTCCTGAACACCATCAAGGGTCGAGTATTCATGCAAGACACCCTCAATAGATACTTCTGTGGGTGCGAAACCATTCATTGATGACAGTAAGATACGCCGCAAAGCATTACCTAATGTGTATCCGAAACCACGTTCAAAAGGCTCCATTGAAACCTTAGCACGAGTAGCAGACAAGGCCTCGACGTCAATTTGACGAGGCTTTAAGAATTCGGAAGTGCTGTTTTGCATTTAACGGTCCCTCACTGAGTTAATGGATTATTTCGAGTAGAATTCAACCACTAACTGTTCATTAATATCGCCGTACAATTCAGCACGATCAGGCATATTTTTGAAAGTTCCCTCTAATTTATCGGTGTCTACGCTCACCCAGCCGGGCAAGCCGATTTGAGTAGCCAAATTCATCGCCTCCAAGATGCGTGCCTGTTTTTTCGCTTTTTCACGAACAGATACCACATCACCAGGCTTCACTTGGAATGAAGGAATATTCACTACTTGGCCATTTACCAAAATGGCTTTATGAGAGACCAATTGACGAGCCTCTGCACGAGTCGAACCAAATCCCATCCGATAGACCACATTATCTAAACGAGATTCTAAAAGTTGCAAAAGCAGCTCACCAGTTGAGCCTTTACGGCGGGCAGCCTCAGCAAAGTAACGTCTGAATTGACGCTCTAATACGCCGTAAATACGACGAATTTTTTGTTTTTCACGCAATTGCAGACCATAATCAGACAGTCTGCCACGGCGTGCACCATGCTGTCCCGGTGCACTGTCTAGTTTACATTTAGATTCCAAAGAACGACGAGCGCTCTTCAAAAAAAGATCCGTACCTTCACGGCGCGATAACTTACATTTAGGACCGATATAACGTGCCATATCTCACTACTCCAAAAATTAAATACGACGCTTCTTAGGCGGACGGCAACCGTTATGAGGCAACGGGGTAACGTCTGTAATACTGGTAATTTTGAAACCAAGAGCATTGAGAGCACGAACAGAAGATTCTCGGCCAGGACCAGGGCCTTTGATGCGAACTTCCAAATTTTTCACGCCATACTCTTGGGCAACTTTACCAGCGGCTTCTGCTGCTACTTGAGCAGCAAACGGTGTACTTTTACGCGAACCTTTAAAACCAGCGCCGCCAGAGGTAGCCCAAGATAATGCATTGCCTTGACGGTCAGTGATGGTAATAATGGTATTGTTGAAAGATGCATGAACATGCACAATACCTTCACTTACGGTTTTGCGTACTTTTTTACGTACACGCGAGGCTGTGTTTGCTTTAGCCATCAATTAAATCCTTAAGAAAGAAATTATTTTTTACCTGCAATTGCCTTGCGCGGACCTTTACGAGTACGAGCATTGGTTCTCGTACGCTGTCCCCTACAGGGCAAACCACGACGATGACGGAAGCCACGATAGCAGCCCATATCCATCAGACGCTTGATATTCATCGTTACTTCACGGCGCAAGTCACCTTCAACTTCATATTTAGAAACCTGCTCACGTAAAGCATCCAATTGTGATTCATCCAAGTCTTTCACTTTGGTGCTGGCATTCACACCAGCAGCCTCGCAAATTAACTTGGCACGAGTAGCACCAATACCGTAAATAGCCTGCAGGCCAATAACGATATGTGCATGATTAGGGATATTTACCCCTGCAATACGAGCCATACTTAATTCCTTAATTTGGCAACCAATTAATTAACAAATCATCACTAAACTTAGGCCAATCGATTTGATACATCAACCTTGACGCTGCTTGTGACGCGGATCTGTACAAATTACCCGTACCACCCTATTTCGGCGGATAATTTTACAATTACGACATATTTTCTTTACAGATGGTTGAACACGCATTTCATTTCCTTTTTAAAATTAACGGGCTCGAAAAACAATTCGCGCACGCGATAAATCATAAGGCGTCATCTCAACAGTAACTTTATCACCGGGAGAGATCCTGATATAGTGCATACGCATCTTACCAGAAATATGCCCCAACACCTCATGACCATTCTCCAACTTTACTTTAAAAGTTGCATTAGGAAGAGTCTCCAAAATCTCCCCCTGCATTTGAATAGTATCTTCTTTAGCCATAAATCTCTTAAATTAAATTAATCTAATTATCTTCTTGCCGCAGACTTACGCAACAAATGTTCATATTGTTGATTCATACGATATGAGGCAATTTGTGTTCCAAAGTCCATCGTCACCACCACCAAAATAAGCAGCGAAGTACCACCAAGGTAAAAAGGAATACTCAACATTCCAGTTACAAATTCAGGAATCAAACAAACAATAGTTATATAGAGTGCACCAAAAAAAGTCAGATGCAAAACAACTTTTTCTAGATATCGCGATGTTTGCTCACCAGGCCTAATACCAGGAACAAAAGCGCCACTCTTCTTCAGATTTTCTGCCATTTCTCTTGGACTGAATACCAAAGCAGTATAAAAATAGCAAAAAAAGATAATGGCAACGGCAAAAATAATCACATACAGAGGTTCACCATGCTGTAGATACGCTGCCAATCTGGTAATCCAATTATCAGCACCGGATACACCCGCCCAGCTAACGATCTGAGACGGAAACAAAATAATGCTGGAAGCGAAAATTGGTGGGATAACTCCAGCCATATTCAGCTTAAAAGGCATATGAGTAGTTTGACCTTGAACAATGCGATTACCCACTTGCCGTTTAGCATGGTGAATAGGAATCTTTCTTTGAGCACTTTCAATATAGACAACTACATAAATCAGAAGTAGCGCACCTAACACAATAAATAATGCAGTCAAATAATGCAGTGTTCCATCCGCCGTCATAGAAAATAACTGACCAATACTACTCGGCAAAGTAGCAATAATTCCCGCCGTAATAATCAAAGAAATTCCGTTACCAATTCCACGTTCTGTTATCTGTTCACCTAGCCACATTAAGAACATAGTCCCAGTAACCAAGCACACAACACCAGAAACAAAAAACTCCAATTTAGGAATTGAAACAATACCTTGCTGATAAACAATACCCGTAGCAAACAAGCTTTGCACAAAAGCCAAAGCTAATGTAGCCCATCTGGTGTATTTAGTTAGAACACGCCGACCAGATTCCCCCTCCTTCTTCAAAGCTTTCAAGGAAGGAACAATTTCTGAACCAAGCTGAATAATAATAGAAGCAGAAATATAAGGCATAATACCAATAGCAAACAGACTGAATCTTTCCAAAGATCCTCCGGAAAACATATTCAGCATACCCAAAATACCTGCGTTACTATTGCTATTTTGAAATAATTGAGCCAATGCAGCAGCATCTACACCAGGAACTGGTATATGTGCCCCAATACGAAAAACAATGAGTGCACCAAGCAAAAATAGCAATCGGCTTCTTAAATCGCCTAATTTAGCCACTCCTGATGTAGATTGCTTTGCTAACACGTTACTTACCCTAATTATTTAATACTACCGCCCGCGGACTCGATCGCTTCTCTCGCTCCAGCAGTCAACTTGATACCGCTTAACTGAAAAGCCTGTTTTGCTTCACCACCAGCAATTAATTTAACACTCAAAGCATTATTCGGAATCAAACCGGCTTGCTTTAATGTTAATAAATCAATTTCATTAACCGCCAAAGCATTCAAATCTGAAACCTTCAGCTCTGCATTAAATGCAGCAGTCAATGATTTAAAGCCTCGCTTAGGTAAACGGCGTTGCAAGGGCATCTGCCCCCCTTCAAAACCAACTTTATGGAAGCCACCAGAACGACTTTTTTGACCTTTATGGCCTCGGCCGCCTGTTTTACCTAAGCCGCTGCCAATGCCACGACCTACCCTGCGTCGTGCATGTTTAGCCCCTTCTGCTGACTGAATACTATTCAGAAACATCTTATCCCTCCACCTTCAAAAGGTAGCTTACCTTATTAATCATGCCCCGATTTTCGGGAGTATCCAGTACTTCAACGGTATGTTCACGATGCCTTAAGCCTAAACCCTTAACACAGGCACGGTGACTTTTGATCGTACCAATCAAACTTCTAACCAAGGTCACTTTAATCTTTTTTTGCTCAGTCATTGCCATTGACTCCTAAAATATCTTCTACAGCCAATCCACGTTTAGCTGCAATTTCAGCCGGAGTATAAAGTTTGGATAGACCATCTAAAGTTGCACGAACGATATTGTAGGGGTTGGTTGAACCGTGTACTTTTGCAGAAATATTATGGATACCCATCGCATCAAATACTAAGCGCATAGGCCCACCAGCTTTCACCCCGCTACCTTCTTTCGCAGGCTGCATAAATACCCTAGTTGCACCATGCTTGCCTATTACTTCATGATGAATTGTTCCATTTTTTAATGGAATTTTAATCATTGAACGCCGTGCTTGATCCATTGCTTTTTGTACAGCAACAGGTACTTCCTTAGACTTACCCTTACCCATACCAATTCGACCATCTCCATCACCAACTACAGTCAGTGCAGAAAAGGCCATAATTCGGCCACCTTTCACCACTTTAGTCACGCGGTTAACAGCTACCATTTTTTCAATCAGGCCATCGCCGCGCTCTTCCATTTCATTTTTTGCCATCTTATTTAAAGACTCCAGAATTTTATTTAGTTTTAAAAGCTCAAGCCATTTTCACGGGCAGCTTCAGCCAAGGCCTTCACACGACCGTGATACTGAAATCCAGATCGATCGAATGCAACTCTTTCGATACCAGCATTTTTCGCTTTTTCTGCAATTCTTTTACCAATGATGGCCGCAGCTTCAACAGTACTACCAGATTTAATAACAGAGCGAACCTCAGCTTCCAATGTTGAGGCGGAGGCCAATACTCGATCACCTTCTGCATTAATTACTTGTGCATAGATATGATTATTTGTACGGAAAACACACAGTCGTACCATTTTCAATGCTGCGATACGCGAACGAGTTTTACGCGCCCGACGCAGTCTAGTCATATGCTTATTCATATAAATATGGGCCTCAATTATTTTTTCTTAGCTTCTTTCATTACAACAACTTCGCCAACATAGCGAACACCTTTGCCTTTGTAAGGCTCAGGCGGGCGAAATGCACGAATTTCAGCTGCTACCTGTCCAACCGCCTGTTTATCGGCACCAAAAAGAACAATTTCTGTCTGACTGGGGGTTTGAACACTCACACCTTGAGGCATTTCATACACAACCGGATGAGAAAAACCTAAAGATAAGTTCAACACAGAGCCCTGTGCTTGAGCCCGATAACCTACCCCAATGAGTTGAAGGCGCTTTTCAAAGCCTTCTGCAACACCTTTGACCATATTCGCTATAATTGCACGGATTGTTCCAGACATTGCATTGGCTTGCTTACTATCAGAAGATGGAGAAAAAAGTAATTTATCATCACTTTGTTCAATATTTACATCACCGTTTAAAGGAAGTGATAGCTCACCATTTTTACCTTTAACAGTTAATACTTCCGCTCCAAATTTAATTTCCACACCAGCAGGAACGATTACTGGATTTTTTGCTACGCGAGACATAACAATTCCTTCTGGTTAGGCAACAATGCACAACAACTCACCGCCAACACCTTCACTCCGGGCTTTGCGATCAGTCATCACACCCCGGGAAGTGCTTACAATCGCAATTCCCAAGCCATTCATTACTGCCGGAATTTGATTAGACGGCTTATAAACACGCAAACCGGGACGAGAAACGCGCTTGATTTGATCAATAACCGGCTTACCAGAATAATATTTTAATTGAATTTCCAATACAGGCTTCGCATCAGCAGAAATTGTATAATCTTCTACATAGCCTTCTTCTTTCAAAACTTGAGCAATCGCTTTTTTCAGTTTTGATGAGGGCATTGCAACTACAGCTTTATTCGCGCGCTGTGCATTGCGGATACGGGTTAACATATCGGAAATAGGATCATGCATACTCATTTAATTTCTCCCATTACCAGCTTGCTTTAATGACACCAGGAATCTCACCACGCATGGCGATTTCACGAATCTTAATGCGGCCCAAACCAAACTTCCTGAAAGTTCCGCGAGGGCGACCAGTAATAGCACAACGGCGACGCTGACGCACTGGCGCAGCATTACGGGGGATGGATTGCAGCTTCAAACGGGCCTCAAAACGCTCTTCATCAGTAGCGGCAGCATCATTAATAACAGCAAAAATTGCTGCGCGCTTACTCGCATATTTTTTAGCCAACGCAGCACGCTTAGCTTCTCGATTAATAAGTGCTTTCTTAGCCATAATTATCCTTTGAAAGGGAACTTAAACAAAGACAAGAGTGCTTTCGCTTCCTCATCTGTTTTTGCAGTAGTAGTGATTGTAATATTCAAACCACGCAAGTTATCGATTTTATCATATTCGATTTCAGGAAAAATAATTTGCTCACGGACACCCATATTATAGTTTCCACGACCATCAAAAGCTTTCCCATTTACACCGCGAAAATCACGAACCCTAGGCAATGCAATAGTGATTAAGCGATCTAAAAATTCAAACATCTGAGCGCGGCGCAAAGTTACTTTACAACCAACCGGGTAGTTGTCTCGGATTTTAAATCCCGCAATGGATTTACGAGCAACTGTTACAACAGGCTTCTGCCCTGCAATTTTTTCCAAATCAGAAACAGCATGCTCCATTACTTTTTTATCCGCAACCGCCTCCCCTACACCCATATTCAGAGTAATTTTCTCTATACGAGGTACTTCCATAATTGACTTATAACCAAACTGTTTCATCAATTCCGGAACAACAGTTTTGTTATAAAATTCATTTAAACGCGCCATACCTATCACCTCTTAAACACCAATTTGAGCGCCATTAGACTTGAATATACGAACACGCTTTACTTCGCCTTCGGACTCAACAAGCTTTACGCCTACTCGATCAGCTTTCTTGGACTCAGGATTGAAAATCGCAACATTTGAAATAGACAAAGGCATCATCTTCTCAACAATACCTCCTTCTACACCACGCATCGGATTAGGTTTTTGATGCCTCCTAACCACATTTACGCCATCAACGATCAGCTTATCACCTAAAACCCGAATTACCTGACCTTGCTTACCTTTATCTTTGCCAGCAATAACAACAACCTGGTCACCTTTAATAATTTTCTTCATGCCCTAACCTTTACAAAACTTCAGGAGCCAATGAAACAATTTTCATGAATCGCTCTGTACGCAACTCACGAGTAACCGGTCCAAAAATACGACTACCCATAGGCTCAAGCTTATTATTTAATAAAACGGCTGCATTATTATCAAATTTAATTAAAGCACCATCCGGGCGACGAACACCTTTAGCGGTTCTAACAACCACCGCATTATAGACATCACCTTTTTTTACGCGGCCTCTAGGCGCAGCATCTTTAACCGCAACTTTAATAATATCACCGACATTCGCGTAACGACGCTTAGAGCCACCCAAAACTTTGATGCACATTACTCGTCGCGCACCAGAATTGTCAGCCACATCCAAAATGGTCTGCATTTGAATCATGATTTTACCTTTTTAAATCCAACTTAATTTACCACTTTTAGATCAGCTTATAACCAGCATGGGCTATCAGCAAACCTAAAACCCGATACAGCAGGTTCCAGTAAACCAGTCTTGGTCCCGAAGGAAGAAACTTTCTAGAATCGAAAGCTGAAAAACGAAGTTTACAGCCATCTAGAGATGACTGCAAGCTTCGCCTCCAAAAAAAGCTAAATGTTGTACAATTTATACAGTTTTTGCTTTTTCAATCAATTCCTTTACTTTCCAAGATTTGGTTTTAGAAAGCGGCCGAGACTCCTCTACTAGGACCACATCACCTGCTGAGAATTGATTTTGCTCATCATGTGCGTGAATCTTGCTAGAACGACGAATCACTTTCCCATACAACGGATGCTTAACCTTCCGCTCTATCAGAACAGTGACGGTTTTATCCATCTTATCGCTAACAACCTTACCTTGCAAAATACGAACATTTTTTGATTCGCTCATTATTTCACACCTTTTTCAGTTAATATGGTTTTAATACGAGCAATATCCCGACGGACCTTTTTCAATTCATTAACTTGAGTCAACTGGCCAGTAGCATGCTGCATACGTAAACCAAACTGTGCTTTTAATAAATCGAGTAAATCAGCTTGCAACTGCTCTACAGACTTATTGTTCAGTTCCTTACTTTTCATCATTTACCTACCTGTTTCGCAACAAATACCGTTGAAATAGGCAACTTAGCAGCAGCTAATGCAAAAGCCTCTCTTGCTAGGGTTTCTGGAACACCATCCATTTCATACAAAACTTTGCCGGGTTTAATTTCAGCAACATAGTATTCAACAGAACCTTTCCCGCCACCCATACGAACTTGAATGGGTTTCTCCGTGATAGGCTTATCTGGAAACACTCTGATCCAAATACGACCACCACGTTTAATGTGCCGAGTCATGGCACGACGAGCAGCTTCAATTTGACGGGCAGTTAATCGGCCACGTCCAACAGCTTTTAAACCGAAATCGCCAAAGCTCACTTCATTGCCACGTGTAGCAATGCCTGTATTACGGCCTTTATGCTGTTTTCGATATTTCATTCTAGTTGGCTGCAGCATTTCGACTACCCTTTCTGCGTTTACTTTCTTGTTCGGTACGGGCAAGGGCTATTTCCTTACCCTCACCTGTATATACCCAAACTTTCAAGCCAATCACACCATAAGTTGTGTGTGCTTCACTGGTTGCATAATCTACGTTGGCACGTAAAGTATGCAGCGGCACACGACCCTCACGGTACCACTCGCTACGCGCAATATCCGCACCATTCAAGCGTCCGGAGGTCATAATCTTAATGCCTTTAGCACCAACACGCATCGCGTTTTGCATAGCACGTTTCATTGCACGTCGGAATTGCACACGCTTCTCAAGTTGCTGAGCAATACCGTCAGCAATGATTTGTGCATCTAACTCCGGTTTACGTATTTCTTCGATATTGACATGAACAGGTACACCCATCAAAGCTTGTAAATCATGCTTCAAAATCTCAATATCTTCACCTTTTTTACCAATCACCACACCAGGTCGTGCAGAGTAAATGGTAATTTTTGCTGACTTAGCAGGCCGTTCAATAACAACACGACCAACAGAAGCATTCGTTAAACGTTTACGCAAATAATTACGTACATCAATATCTTGCTTCAAGACAGCAGAAAAGTCTGAGCTTTTAGCAAACCATTTAGATGACCAATCCTTATTGACAGCCAAACGAAAGCCTGTCGGATGAATTTTTTGTCCCATAGCTTTTCCTTTAGTTGCCCACTGTCAAATTGATATGACATGTTTGTTTTTCAATTCGATTGCCACGGCCTTTAGCTCTAGCCTGAAAACGTTTTAATGAAGCTGCTTTGTCAACATAAATGGTAACAACTTTCAGCTCATCAATATCAGCGCCTTCATTATGCTCAGCATTAGCAATCGCAGACTCCAATACTTTTTTAATCAGCTCCGCACCTTTTTTGGGACTGAAAGCCAAAATATTCAAAGCTTGGGCAACATCTTTACCTCGAATCAAATCTGCAACCAAACGGGCTTTTTGGGCAGAGATGCGGGCATTTTTATGTGATGCAGATACTCTCATAATTTATCCCTTATTTCTTTTTAGCTTTTTTATCAGCCAAATGGCCTTTAAAAGTACGGGTTAATGAGAATTCGCCTAGTTTATGGCCGACCATATTATCGCTAATAAAAACCGGTACATGAGTACGGCCATTATGAACAGCAATAGTCAAACCAATGAAATCAGGCAGGATTGTAGAGCGTCGAGACCAAGTTTTAATCGGACGCTTGTCATTATTTGCACGAGCAGCATCTACTTTTTTCAGCAGGTGCAGATCGACATAAGGACCTTTTTTAAGTGAACGAGCCATACCAATTAACCTTTATTAGAGTAACGACGACGAACAATCATATTATCTGTGCGCTTGTTGTTACGGGTACGATAACCTTTCGCCGGCGTACCCCATGGGCTCACAGGCTCACGAGCTTCACCAGTACGTCCCTCACCACCACCATGGGGGTGATCAACCGGATTCATTACGACACCACGAACAGTCGGTCGAATACCGCGCCAACGATTCGCACCAGCTTTACCAATTTTTTTCAAGCTCTGCTCTTCGTTACCAACTTCGCCAATGGTTGCACGGCAGCTAATATGGATTTTACGTACTTCACCTGAACGCAAACGGACTTGGGCATAAATGCCTTCTTTAGCCAAGAGTACTGCAGAGGCGCCAGCAGATCGGGCAATTTGTGCACCTTTCCCCGGTTTCATTTCAATGCAATGGATAGTCGTACCCACCGGAATATTACGAATCGGTAAGGCATTACCCGCTTTAATCGCGGATTCTGCACCAGAAACCAAGACAGCACCTACTTTAATGCCACGCGGAGCGATAATATAACGACGCTCACCATCAGCATAGCACAACAAAGCGATATGAGCCGTACGGTTCGGATCGTATTCAATACGCTCCACTTTTGCCGGGATACCGTCCTTATTTCGTTTAAAGTCAACTACACGATAATGATGTTTATGACCGCCGCCTTTATGGCGAGTGGTAATATGGCCGTTGTGATTGCGGCCCGCGGTTGAATTCTTTTTTTCAACCAATGCAGCATAAGGCGCACCCTTATACAAACCTTCAGTAGTCACGCGAACCATGCCGCGACGACCAGCAGAGGTTGGCTTCATTTTTACAATAGCCATTCTCTTTATTCCTTATCAGCAGCTGCGGCAGCGGCTTCCAAGTCTAATTCTTGACCGGCAACCAAGCTCACATAGGCTTTTTTGACATCACTGCGACGACCCATAGTGCGGCCAAAACGCTTTACTTTACCCTTGGTAGTAGTTGTTGTTACAGAAGCAACTTCTACACCAAACAGCAATTCAACAGCTGCCTTAATTTCAGCTTTTGTTGCGTTAGCCAACACTTTGAAAGTCATTTGGTTACGTTTTTCAGCCAGCAAATTGCTCTTTTCAGACACAACAGGAGCCAAAATCACTTTCATCAAACGCTCTTGATTCATACCCATTGCTCCTCCAGCTGAGCCACAGCTTCTTTAGTCACCACAACTTTTTTGTAACGTAACAAACTGTACGGATCAATTTGCTGAGCTTCCAAAACCAATACATTAGGCAAATTGCGCGAAGAGAGATAAACATTCTCATCCAGCTGTTTGGTAACAAAAAGCACTTGATCTAAACCCATATTTTTTACTTGGTCGGCAAAAGCTTTTGTTTTAGGGGTATCAGCAGACAAGCTCTCCACCACAAAAAGACGCTCATCTCGCACCAATTGCGATAGGATGCTCGCCATCCCGGCTCGATACATCTTCCGGTTTACTTTTTGTGTAAAGTTTTCGTCGGGTTTATTAGGAAACGCACGACCGCCGCTGCGCCACAAAGGAGAGGAGGTCATACCAGATCTAGCGCGACCAGTACCTTTTTGGCGCCACGGCTTCTTCGTAGAGTGCTTAACTTCAGCGCGAGTCAACTGCGCGCGATTACCAGACCGCGCATTTGCCAAGAAAGCAGTAACCAACTGATGAACCAGTGCTTCATTGTACTCACGCGCAAACAAAGCATCAGACGCATCCAGGCTACCTGAAACCTGGCCTTTAGCATCAATTACTTTCAATTCCATTATGCACCTACCTTCACGCTGGGTCGCACAATCACATCACTGTTTGCCGCGCCAGGAACTGCGCCTTTTACCAGCAACAAGTTACGCTCAACATCAACACGGACCACCTCTAAGCACTGAACAGTTGCTTTGGTATTGCCATACTGACCAGCCATGCGTTTACCAGGAAACACGCGGCCAGGATCCTGAGCCATACCAATCGAACCCGGCACCCGATGAGAGCGCGAGTTACCATGAGAAGTACGTTGCGATCCAAAGTTATGACGCTTGATGGTGCCAGAGAAGCCTTTACCCTTAGAGGTACCGGTCACATCAACCAGCTGTCCCACTTCAAACATAGACACAGAAATTTGATCGCCTGCTTTTAATTCACCCAACTTTTCTTCAGTCAGAGCAAACTCAAGCAAACCACGACCAGCTTCCACACCAGCTTTGGCAAAATGCCCAGCTTCAGCCTTACCGATTCGGTTAGCTTTTTTCTCGCCAAAGGTAACTTGAACAGCAGAATAGCCATCAGTATCTTTGGACTTTACTTGGGTAACGCGATTTGCAGACATATCCAATACAGTTACCGGCACAGAAGCACCTTGCTCAGTAAAAATACGGGTCATGCCCACTTTGCGCCCAACCAGACCTAAAGTCATGATTTTTCCTTAATATAATATATAACAAGGGGTCAATTACGATTGATTGACCATTGGACAAAAACGGACTTGGCAAACGCCAAGTCCGTTACTATACAGTATTTTCTTAAATAGAATCAAGAAAAAAATGCCTTCAAGCCGTTACTGCACCTTAATTTCCACATCCACGCCAGCAGGCAAATCCAATTTCATCAGCGCGTCGGTGGTCTTGTCAGTCCAATCCACAATATCCATTAAACGCAAATGAGTTCGGATTTCTAACTGCTCACGTGAGGTTTTATTCACGTGCGGAGAACGCAAAATATTGAAGCGCTCAATTTTAGTCGGCAATGGGATCGGTCCCTTTACTACCGCACCGGTACGCTTGGCGGTTTCGACAATCTCTTGCGCAGAGCGATCAATCAAGCTGTAGTCATACGCTTTCAGACGAATACGGATTTTTTGGTTAGCCATAGATCAATATCCTTCTGATTAAGCGATGATAGAAGAAACCACGCCGGCGCCTACGGTACGGCCGCCTTCGCGAATCGCAAAGCGCAAGCCTTCTTCCATGGCGATCGGGGCGATCAGCTCAACGCTGATGGTCACGTTTTCACCGGGCATAACCATTTCCACGCCTTCTTCCAAGGTCACGGCACCGGTCACGTCGGTGGTGCGGAAGTAGAATTGGGGACGGTAGTTGGCGAAGAACGGAGTATGACGGCCGCCTTCTTCTTTGCTCAATACGTACACTTCGGCTTTGAATTTGGTGTGCGGGGTGATGGTGCCGGGTTTGGCCAATACTTGACCGCGCTCCACTTCTTCACGTTTGGTGCCGCGCAACAGTACGCCGACGTTGTCGCCTGCTTGGCCTTGGTCCAGCAGTTTGCGGAACATTTCCACGCCGGTACAGGTGGTTTTTTGGGTGTCTTTCAGACCGACGATTTCGATCTCGTCACCCACGTTGATGATGCCGCGCTCTACACGACCGGTTACCACGGTACCACGACCGGAGATGGAGAATACGTCTTCGATCGGCAGCAGGAAGGGTTTGTCTACGGCACGCTCGGGCGTGGGGATGTAGCTGTCCAAGGCGGCGGCCAGTTCAAAGATTTTTTCTTTATAAGCGGCATCGCCTTCAAGGGCGCGCAAGGCGGAACCTTGTACGATCGGGCAGTCGTCGCCGGGGAAGTCGTAGCTGGAGAGCAGGTCGCGGATTTCCATTTCCACCAGTTCCAGCAGTTCGGCGTCATCCACCATGTCGCATTTGTTCATGAACACGATGATGTAAGGTACGCCCACTTGGCGGGCCAGCAGGATGTGTTCGCGGGTTTGCGGCATGGGGCCGTCGGCAGCAGAACACACCAAGATGGCGCCATCCATTTGGGCGGCACCGGTAATCATGTTTTTCACGTAGTCGGCGTGGCCCGGGCAGTCTACGTGGGCGTAGTGGCGGGTTTCGGTTTCGTATTCTACGTGAGAGGTGTTGATGGTAATGCCGCGGGCTTTTTCTTCCGGGGCATTGTCGATTTGGTCGTAACCTTTGGCTTGACCGCCGAATTTTTCGGCCAAAATGGTGGTCAACGCCGCAGTCAGGGTGGTTTTACCATGGTCAACGTGACCAATGGTGCCAACGTTTACGTGCGGTTTGCTACGTTCGAATTTTTCCTTAGCCATGAGCTAATTCCTTCATTTAATAAAGATCACAAAGAACAAAGGCTACCTGAAAATCATATCATCAGGCATTTTCAGGTAGCCTGACGACCGATTAGCCTTTACGCGCCTCGGTCACTTGGGCGGCAACATGTGCAGGCGCTTCCGCATACTTCTTGAACTCCATGGAGTAAGTGGCACGGCCTTGGGTGGCGGAGCGCAAGTCGGTAGAGTAGCCAAACATTTCAGCCAACGGGACCTCGGCACGCACTTTCTTGCCACCAATACCGTCATCATCCATACCCAGCACGATGCCGCGACGACGGTTCAAGTCACCCATCACATCGCCCATATACTCTTCAGGCGTTTCCACTTCAACCGCCATGATCGGCTCCAACAGAACCGGGCTGGCTTTTTTCATACCTTCTTTGAAGGCCATAGAAGCAGCCAATTCAAAGGCGATTTGAGAAGAGTCCACATCATGGTAAGAACCAAAGATCAAGCGAACGCGCACATCTACCACGGGGTAGCCTGCAACAATACCGTTCGGCAAGGTATCGCGAATACCTTTATCGCAAGAGGGGATGAATTCACGCGGAATCACACCACCTTTAATCTCATCGATAAATTCGTAACCTTCGCCACCCGGCTCCAAAGGCTCCATTTTGATCACCACGTGACCGTATTGACCTTTACCGCCAGACTGTTTCACGTGCTTGGCTTCGGACTCCACTTCTTTGCGGATGGTTTCGCGGTAAGCCACTTGCGGCGCACCTACATTCGCATCCACACCAAACTCACGCTTCATACGGTCAACAATAATTTCCAAGTGCAGTTCGCCCATACCGGAAATAATGGTTTGACCGGATTCTTCATCGGTACGCACGCGGAAAGAAGGGTCTTCTTTCGCCAGGCGATTCAAAGCAATACCCATTTTCTCTTGGTCGGCTTTGGTCTTCGGCTCTACCGCCACGTGAATCACCGGCTCAGGGAACTCCATACGCTCAAGAATAATGGGAGCATCTTCAGCACACAGGGTTTCACCGGTGGTCACGTCTTTCAAACCGATGGCTGCGGCAATATCACCGGCACGCACTTCTTCGATTTCGGTACGGTCTGCCGCAGTCATTTGCACCAAACGGCCGATGCGCTCACGGGTACCTTTAACCGAGTTGATCACGCTGTCACCGGATTTCACTACGCCTGAATAAACACGGATGAAGGTCAACTGGCCAACGTATTTGTCGTTGAGCATTTTGAACGCCAAAGCAGAGAATTTTGCATTGTCGTCTGCCTCACGGGTGGCTTTTTCGCCATCGGGCGTTTCGCCTTGTACCGGAGGAATATCAGTAGGAGCAGGCAGCAGCTCAACAACCGCGTCCAACATACGTTGCACACCTTTGTTTTTGAAAGCTGAGCCGCACAACATGGGCTGAATTTCGCCAGCCAAAGTACGTTGGCGCAAGCCGGCGATGATCTCTTCTTCGCTCAGCTCGTCGCCGCCCAGGTATTTATCCATCAGCTCTTCGCTGGCTTCAGCAGCGGCTTCAATCATGTTTTGACGCCACTCTTCGGCAGTAGCCACCAAATCAGCCGGGATATCGCCGTATTCGAAAGTGGTGCCTTTATCGGCCTCATTCCAAATGATGGCTTTCATCTTCAGCAGGTCAACTACGCCTTCAAAGCTGTCTTCCGCACCTACCGGCACCACGATGGGCACAGGATTGGCACGCAGACGCGTTTTCATTTGCTCCACCACGCGGAAGAAGTTGGCACCTTGGCGATCCATCTTGTTCACGAAAGCCAAGCGGGGAACTTGGTATTTATTGGCTTGACGCCACACGGTTTCAGATTGGGGTTGAACACCACCTACAGCGCAGTACACCATAACCGCACCGTCCAAAACACGCATAGAACGTTCTACTTCCACGGTAAAGTCAACGTGTCCGGGAGTATCAATGATGTTGAAACGGTGCTCCGGGAACTGACCGGCCATACCTTTCCAGTAAGAGGTAACAGCAGCAGAAGTAATGGTAATACCACGCTCTTGTTCTTGCTCCATGTAGTCGGTGGTGGCCGCACCATCGTGCACCTCACCCAGTTTATGGGTCAGACCGGTATAGAACAGGATACGTTCGGTAGTAGTGGTTTTACCCGCATCAATATGGGCAGAAATGCCGATATTGCGGTACAGGCTAATTGGGGTTTTACGAGCCATTTTGGTCGCCTTTCTAAATATGGATTAGAAGCGGAAGTGTGAGAATGCTTTGTTGGCTTCAGCCATACGGTGTACTTCTTCACGTTTCTTCATGGCGCCGCCACGGCCTTCAGCCGCATCCATCAACTCACCAGCCAAACGCAAATCCATGGATTTTTCACCGCGTTTACGGGCCGCATCACGCACCCAACGCATCGCCAAAGCCAAACGGCGTGAAGGACGAACCTCAACAGGAACTTGGTAGTTGGCACCACCGACACGGCGGCTCTTCACTTCTACAACGGGCTTGGCATTGGCGATGGCCTCATTGAACACCTCAATGGCAGCTTTGCCGGTTTTCTTTTCAATTTGTTCCAAAGCACCGTAAACAATGCGCTCAGCAACGGATTTCTTACCGTCAATCATCAACACGTTCATGAATTTGGTCAATTCAACGCTGCCGAATTTCGGATCCGGCAATACATCGCGCTTGGGAACTTCTCTACGTCTTGGCATTTTAATTCCTTAAAATATCTATTCAGTTGGGGCAACCCCATGAATGCCCATACACAAGCATTCACTTACTCGGCCGCACATTTACATCATGCTAAACGGTAAAGCCGACGTGCCATGGTTTATTTAATTTACTTGGGGCGTTTGGCACCGTATTTGGAACGGGCTTGTTTACGGTCTTTCACGCCAGCGGTATCCAAAGAGCCGCGAACGGTATGGTAACGCACACCAGGCAAGTCTTTCACACGACCGCCGCGAATCAGCACTACGCTGTGTTCTTGCAGGTTGTGGCCTTCACCGCCGATGTAGGAAATCACTTCAAAACCGTTGGTCAGGCGAACTTTGCACACTTTACGCAAAGCAGAGTTCGGCTTTTTAGGGGTGGTAGTGTACACACGGGTACATACGCCGCGTTTTTGCGGGCACGCTTCCAGTGCGGGCACTTTATTGACGTACACGGGCTTTTGACGGCCTTTGCGTACCAATTGATTGATAGTTGGCATATTTTCTCGTCCTGTTGAGTTAAAATATTCTGCCGGCACCATGCCGACAAGAGCGGAATTATATGCCGCCAAGCAAGAGTGGGTCAACGAACGAAATCAAAAAACGTCGATTTCTCGGTATTTTAACCACAAAACCTCATCACATCCGCCCGCACCCACTCACCAATCTTTAGTTTTATCCAGCACAGTTTTTCAGGTAGCCTTCTGCTATAATCCGCGCCCAGTTTGCCATCCGTTACCACTTAAAATCAACGAAACTAGAGAATCCATATGCCGACAAATGCTTTTCCAAATATTAAAAAAGCGGTTTTCCCCGTAGCCGGCATGGGCACCCGGTTTTTGCCCGCCACCAAAGCCAGCCCTAAAGAGATGCTGCCGATTGTTGACAAGCCGCTGATTCAATATGCCGTAGAAGAAGCCGTGGCCGCCGGCTGCACGGAGCTGATTTTCGTAACCGGCCGTAACAAACGCAGCATTGAAGATCATTTCGATAAAGCTTACGAACTCGAAAGCGAGCTGGCGCAACGCAATAAAACCGCCTTGCTGGCACATGTCCAAGATATTCTGCCTGCGGGCGTAACCTGCATGTATATCCGCCAGGCCGAAGCACTCGGTTTGGGTCATGCGGTATTGTGTGCACAGGCAGCGGTTGGCAACGAACCTTTTGCGGTGATTTTGGCTGACGACTTGATCGACGCCCCGCAGGGCGCCATCAGTCAGATGGTGGAAATTTACCAACAAACCGGCAACAGCGTTTTGGGCGTGGAAACCGTGGAACCGTCGCAAACCGGCTCATACGGCATCGTGGAAGTCCATTCTTGGCAACAACACCAACGCATCAGCAGTATTGTGGAAAAACCCAAACCGGAGGAAGCCCCTTCCAATCTGGCAGTAGTGGGCCGTTACTTACTCACGCCGCGCATTTTCGACTTGCTCACCACCATCGGTCGCGGAGCAGGTGGCGAAATCCAACTCACCGACGGCATTGCCAAGTTGCTGGAGCACGAGCCGGTATTGGCACATGCCTTTGAAGGCAAACGTTACGACTGCGGCAGCAAACTGGGCTACCTGGAAGCCACATTGGCCTATGGCTTGAAACACTCGGAGACCGCCGAAGCTTTCCGAGGTTTACTGAAGTCTTACACCGCAGACCCTGCTTAAAGTATCCAAACGGGAGGCGGCCAACCTCCCGCTCATCCTGCACGGTTAACTGGCCTTATTTGTTAACTGGCCTTATTTATAGAGAAAAAGCCCAGAACAGCCACGCTTCGGTTCCTCCGGATATCTTGATAAAAATCCGACACCTCACCGAATGATCTATAAAAATCGGAATTCATCTTCCTTCATCAGAAAAGGCTACCTGAAAACATGAGCCCAGCCGCCCGCTTGGATGATTGCTTCCGCCGTCCGCTTGCTTATTGGCCGTCATTGTTTCTGATTGCCGCCGCCACCCCGCTCGCTTTTGCTCCTTACTACCAGTTTTGGTTGATGCCCCTGCTGTTGGCCGCCCTTATTTTCCTGACCGAGCTACACCCGACCATCAGCGTCCGCAGCGCCTACCTCTTCGGTCTAATCGGCTATACCGCCCAGTTTTATTGGGTACACACCGCACTGCACGATGTCTCCGGCCTGCCCAACCTATACGCCCTGCCCCTTACCCTGCTGCTGCCCGCCTACTTAGCCCTCTATCCCGCCGCCTGCTTTTGGCTACTGGAAAAATCGGCCTTATCTCACCCTTGGCGCATCGGTCTGCTGCTGCCCCTATTATGGACATTGACCGAATTTGCCCGCGAACGCGCCCTTACCGGCTTCGGCTGGGGTGCCTTGGGGTACAGCCAAATTGCCGACTTCTCCCCTCTGGCCGGCTACGCTCCTGTCGGCGGCCTGCATTTGGTTACCTTGGGTTGCGCCCTGTCCGGCGCTTGGCTGTTCCTTTGCCTGCGCAGCCATTTTTGGCGTCAACGCTTTTTCTACACACTCCTGCTCGGCATGCTCTTCGGCGGCGGCTGGTTGTTGCGCCACACCGCATTCACCACGCCCGACGGCAGCAGCAACAGCGTCGCCCTAGCCCAAGGCAATGTACCGCAAACCCTGAAATGGCAGCCAGAACAACTCTCCGCCACCATTCAAAACTACTACGAACAGGTAGCCCGCACACAGGCGGACATCCTCATCCTACCTGAAACCGCCCTCCCTCTTATGCGGCAGGATTTACAAACCCATCATCCGGGCGTGCTCGACCAATTTGCCTACGAAGCCCAACGCAACGGCAGCGCCTTAGCCATCGGCATGGCACAATACAATGCCGAGCGCACAGGCTACCTGAACGCCGTACTCAACCTCAGCCACTACCATCCCGACCGGCCGGACGACATTCCCTACTATGCCAAAGACCATTTGGTGCCCTTCGGCGAATACAAGCCCCTGCCCGCGCTGACTGAGCCGCTCTATAAAATGATGAACATGCCCTTGGCCGACTTCGACCGCGGCGGGACCAGTCAAGCTCCTTTGGAGCTGGCCGGGCAAAAAGTCGCCTTCAATATCTGCTACGAAGACGGTTTTGGCGACGAACTCATCGCCTCGGCCAAACAATCCAGCCTGTTGGCCAACGTCAGCAATATGGCTTGGTACGGCCGATCCAACGCCATGTTCCAGCACCTACAACAATCACAAACCCGCGCCCTCGAGCTTGGCCGCTACATGGTACGCGCCACCAACACCGGCGCCACTGCCATCATCAACCCGCAAGGCCGCATCGTCGCTGCCGCCAAAGCCGACACCCGCATGGTGCTGGAAGGCACCGTCCAAGGTTATCAAGGCCAGACCCCTTTTATGCGCATGGGTGGCTCGCTGCCTTTCATCGGCTTCTGCTTGGCCCTCGCCCTTACGCTGCTCCTGCTTGGGCGAAAGCAAGCGGCACCATCGAATAAGCCAAACCAGCCGTTCAACTAGGGCACACCCACCATCATCCCAAATTCCCGAGTGATTCAATCAAATTTAAAAAATAAATAGTATTTATAAAAATACAAAATTTTACCTATTGATAAACCAAGCTCACAGGGTTTTGGTGTTTAATATGGCTTCGTGGAAATGGTGTTAGAATGCCCCGTTCGGCATCCACCGAACCACATCACAAACAAGAAGGAAGCAGTATATATGACTCTGAACACCGCCTTTGCTTTGCCCGTACCCAGTGGCCACGGCAGCTTGGAGCAGTACATTCACACCGTAAACAGCATTCCTCTACTCACCCCCGAAGAAGAACACTCTCTCGCCGTGCGTCAGCAGCAGGGCGACTTAGAAGCAGCTAAGCAGCTGATTCTTTCCCATCTGCGCGTTGTCGTATCGATTGCGCGTGGCTACGATGGCTACGGCTTGAATCAAGCCGATCTGATCCAAGAAGGCAACATCGGCCTGATGAAAGCAGTCAAACGCTACGAACCCGGTCGCGGCGCACGTCTGTTTTCTTTCGCCGTACACTGGATCAAAGCCGAAATCCATGAATTCATTTTGCGCAACTGGCGCATGGTGCGCGTGGCCACCACCAAGCCGCAACGCAAACTGTTTTTCAATCTGCGCAGCATGCGCAAAAGCCTGAGCGCCCTGTCTCCGGAAGAAGCGCAAACCATCGCTGACGATTTGGGCGTAAAAATGAGCGAAGTGCTGGAAATGGAACAACGCATGACCGGTAAAGATGTGGCTCTGCTGGCCGACAACAGCGACGATGAGGACAGCTACGCCCCCATCGATTGGCTGGCCGACAACCACAACGAGCCCACCCAGCAAATCGCCCAAAAAGCCCATCACCTGCTGCAAACAGAAGGCTTGCAAAATGCGCTGGCCCAACTCGACGACCGCAGTCGCCGCATCGTGGAAAGCCGTTGGTTGCAGGATGATGGCGGCCTCACGCTTCACGAGCTGGCGGCGGAATACGGCGTATCGGCAGAACGCATCCGCCAAATCGAAGTCAAAGCCATGCAGAAGCTGCGCGGCTTCCTCACGGAAGATGAGTAAGCTTAAACAATCCGTTTAGCCATACAAAAATCATCCCCCAATATTTTAAATATTGGGGGATGATTGATTGCACGGTTTTCAGGTAGCCCGGGTAACCGTTGCATCTGTTAATATTGCTGCAATGCAAAGGGGCTTCCTTGATTTTCATTGCCCGCAGCCATTCAAAATTTTGTGCTATCCATTCAGGAATTCTTTATGAACAAACTCCCCAAAAAATGGGCAGGCATTGCATTTTCATTTTATGCATCGGCCATTATGGTACTCATCGTCAGCAGTGTGTTGCTGGTTCTGAACACAGGGATAGATGCAGGCTATCCCATGCGCCTGTTGAAATCTTATTTGATCACTTGGCCGATTGCGTTTTGCAGCCTGCTGGCCGTTCGCCCTTTGGTGGTTAAATTGGTCAATGCCACCGTAGAGAGCTAGACAGCTTCTACTACAACTGCAGATTTTCTCGCGGTGGCAAAGCCGACTTACGAAGCCGAAAACTGCTGCACCAACCTTTCGACCGCAAACACATCCGCAGGCTAGCTGACGGTACCCTTTAGCACGTTATTTGATGATGTTGCGGATCACGCCCATTACGCTGCGGGAAATGGCACGGGTAACCTGCTTGTTGATCTGGTCGCCCACTGAGTCGGCGATGTTGTAGCCCACGCCTTGGTTGGCGCGTTTGCGGCCGCCGAACAGGCCGCCGAGAAAGCCGTCGACTATGCCGCCGGCCGCCGGTTTGGTTTGTGTGGCGGCGGCGGTGCTTTGCTGCGTCTTGGCGGCTTGTGCCGCCTGCTCGGCGGCGGCCTGTTCGGCAGCCAGTTGCTGCAGGGCTTCGTAGGCAGAGAAGTTGTCCACCACGTCACGGTAATGGCGGTAGAGGATGTCGTTTTGGAAACGCTGGTTGCGCGCATCGGCACTCAGCGGCGACAGTTGGGATTGCGGCGGCAAGACAAAGGCGCGTTCTACGATGCCCGGCATGCCTTTTTCATCAAGAAAAGACACCAGTGCCTCGCCCACGCCCAATTCGGTAATCGCTGCGCTGACGTTTAAATCGGGGTTGCTGCGGAAGGTGTCGGCGGCGGCGCGCACGGCTTTTTGGTCGCGCGGGGTGAAGGCGCGCAGGGCGTGCTGCACGCGGTTGCCGAGTTGGCCGAGAATGGTGTCGGGCAGGTCGAGCGGGTTTTGGGTAACGAAATACACGCCCACGCCTTTGGAGCGGATCAGGCGCACCACTTGTTCTACTTGCTCCACCAGCACTTTGGCGGCGTTGTCGAACAAGAGATGGGCTTCGTCGAAAAACATGACGAATTTGGGCTGTGCCAAATCGCCCACTTCGGGCAGGGTTTCAAACAGTTCGGCCAAAAACCACAGCAGAAAGGCGCTGTAGAGGCGCGGCGAGCGCATCAGTTTTTCGGCGTTCAAAATGTTGATCACGCCTTGGCCGCCTTCGGTTTGCAGCCAGTCTTGCAGGTTGATTTCCGGCTCGCCGAAGAAGTGGTCCGCGCCTTCGCTTTCCAGCTGCAGCAGCTGGCGCTGGATGGCACCGACGCTGGCGGCGGAAACATTTCCGTAGCGGGCGCGGTAATCTTTGGCGTTGTCGCTGACGTGCTGCAGGATGCCGCGCAGGTCTTTGAGGTCGATCAGATGCCAGCTCTTGTCGTCGGCCACTTTGAACACCAAATTGAGCAGGCCCTCTTGGGTGTCGTTGAGGTTCATCAGGCGGGCCAGCAGCATGGGGCCCATTTCGGAAACGGTAACGCGCACGGGGATGCCGGTTTCGCCGTAAACATCCCAAAAGCGCACGGGAAAGCCTTTCAGGTAGCCTGCGGCTTCGATGCCGAATTCGGCCATGCGTTCGCCCACTTTGCCTTGGCCGTCGCCGGCTTCTGCCATACCCGACAAATCGCCTTTCACGTCGGCCAGAAACACGGGGATGCCGGCGGCGCTGAAGCTTTCGGCCATTTTGCGCAGGGTCACGGTTTTGCCGGTGCCGGTGGCGCCGGCAATCAGGCCGTGGCGGTTGGCCATTTTGCCCAGCAGGTCTAGGCTGTGCAGGCCGGCGGCGGTTTTGGCGATGGTGAAACGGGTCATGACAAGACTCCTTGTGGTCGGCCGGCGGCAGGATGCGCGGCCTGAAAAAGGGGAAACTGTTGCCGCGCAATCAGCGGCTTAAGACGGTGCGGCGCACAAGTCGGCGGCTGCTTATTGTAATGCCATCGGCGGGCTTTCAGGTAGCCTTTCGGCGGCAAACAGCGGATAATGCCGCCCGTTTTGTTTGACTGCCGAAAAGGTTTTGCCATGCCCAATCCGCTTTATGGCCAACATCTGATTTCGATTCCCGATTTGAGCAACGAACAGCTCGAGTGCCTGCTGCAAACCGCTTTGCGCCTCAAAGCCGAGCCGCAGGCGCATCTGCTGGAAGGCCGCCTGATCGGTTCCTGCTTTTTCGAGCCCTCCACCCGCACCCGTTTGTCGTTTGAAACCGCAGTGCAGCGACTGGGCGGCAAGGTGATCGGTTTTGCCGACGGCGCCAATACCAGCGCCAAGAAAGGCGAAACGCTGGCCGACACCGCCCGCATCATCAGCAGCTACACCGATGCGATTGTGGTGCGCCATCCTAAAGACGGCGCCGCCCGCGTGTTGTCGGAATTTTCCGCCGTGCCGGTGATCAATGCCGGCGACGGCACCAACCAGCACCCCAGCCAAACCCTGCTCGATTTGGTGACCATTTACGAAACACAAGGCACCTTGCAGGGTTTGAAAATCGCCATGGCCGGCGATTTGAAATACGGCCGCACCGTGCATTCGCTGGCGCAGGCGATGAAGCGCTGGGGCTGCGAATTCGCCTTTGTGTCGCCGCCTAGTTTGGCGATGCCCGAATACATCACCGAAGAACTCGACGAAGCCGGCTGCCGCTATGCAGTGCTGCCCACGTTGGAAGCTGCGGTGGAGTGGGCCGATATTCTTTACATGACGCGGGTGCAGCGCGAACGCTTCGACGAGCAAGAGTTCGCCAAAATCCAAGGCAAGTTCAACCTGAACGCCGCCATGCTGGCCGGCGCCAAACCGAATCTGCGGGTGCTGCATCCGCTGCCGCGGGTGGACGAAATCCATCCCGATGTCGATGCCACGCCCTATGCCTATTATTTCCAGCAGGCCACCAACGGCGTGTTTGCGCGGCAGGCGATTTTGTCGCTGATTCTGAATCCGGAGGTGTAAACCGATGGGCTTGCTGATTCTGAAAATCTGGTTGTGGCTGCGCAGCTTTTTCCACCCGCGCATCCGTGAGTTGGGCACGCCCTTGAGCCACCGCTTTTTTGTATGGCCGCTGGATTTGGACGAAAACCTGCACATGAACAACAGCCGCTACCTGAACTATATGGAGCTGGCGCGTTGGGATTTGAACATCCGTTCCGGTTTTCTCAAATACGCCCTGAAAAACGGCATCATGGCGCCGGTGCTCAACACCGCCATTGTGTACCGCCGCTCGCTCGGCCCGCTGCAAACCTTCAACGTGCACACGCAATTGGTGGCGCGCCGCGGCCAGAGTCTGTTTGTCGAGCAGACCATCGAGCGGCACGGCAAACTGTATGCCGTGGCCGTGATCGAGCTGCGCGCCGTCCGCCGCGGCAGCACGCTGGATGTGGACGAACTGCTGAATACGGTGGGGCTGACCTTCACCCCGCCTCCGGCCGGCATCGACGGCCTTTTGGACGACAGCACCGCGCTGATGAAGCAGCTTTTGCAACGCGCCCAACAGCGTTTCGGCTAAACCGGCTACCGGCCAGGCTGAGACCTTTGCAAAACCCGCAGATGTGGATGCAGTTCAAGGCGTAGCAGCGCAGCGAACGCAGACATATCATATAGATAGGCAAGTGAGCGAGCAGCGCACAACGCAGAAATGCGCCGCAGATGAGGGTTTTGCAAAGGTCTCAGGCTACCTGAAAGCCTTACCCAATACCACAAGGATAAGCACACCATGAGCATGCAAAAACTGAGTGTCGAAGCGATTAAAGATGGCACCGTGATCGACCACATCCCCGCCGGTTTGGCGCTGGCGATTCTGCGCCAATTCAAACTGCTGCACTACGGCAACGCGGTCACCGTGGGCTTCAACCTGCCCAGCGGCCGCCACGGCCAAAAAGACATCATCAAAATCACCGGCGTGCAGATGGACGACCACACCGCCAACCGGCTGGCATTGTTTGCGCCCGAGGCCACGGTGAACGTGATTAAACAGTTCGAAGTGGTGCGCAAAATGCACCTCAAGCTGCCGGACACCATCAGCGAAGTGTTCCGCTGCCCCAACCCAAACTGCGCCAGCCACGGCGAGCCGGTAAAAAGCCGTTTCTATGTGCGCCAGGGCAGCGGGCAGACCAAGCTGAAATGCCATTACTGCGAAAAAACCTATGCCCGCGAATCGGTGGCCGAAGCATAGATTCGACACGCCTTAAACGGACACTAAAAACATTTTCAGGTAGCCCTCGGGCTACCTGAAAATGTTTCGGCGGGAAGCAATGGAGCAGGAAAATTACGCCAGCAGCATTTCCTGCATCAGCTTCATGCCCCACTGCCAGCCGTGCAGCGGCGTATTCAGCCGACCCGGCTGGGGGGCGTGCAGCAGGCGGGCGCCCCAACGGGCGGCCGCGTCGGCGGCCCAAGTTTCGGTACCACGCGGGCTGCTGCCGGCGCGGCCCAAGACCAAGGCGGCGGGGCAGTTGGCGCGGCTGCGCAGGAAAGTGTGTTCGGCATCGTCGGGGCAGGCATCGGGCAGCGGCGACACCAGAATCATGCCGCGGATGCGCCGCTGGTCGAGCAGGCTGCTGCGGTACTGCCAGGCCATCAGCGCCGACACGCCGGCGCCGTGCGCCACCGCCATCACTTGGCCGGAAATGCCGTCCCAAGCCTGCTGCACCTGCCGTTGCCACAGGGCAATGCCGTCGCTGCGACGGCAGGCCAGCGTCTGCACCAAAGGGTAACTGACGGCCCAACGGTCGATCCACATCTCGGGTTCGTCGGCATCGCGCAGCAGAAACAGGGTAAGGTCGTCGGTGGGCATGAGGAAAGACGGGAAGGTGGTTTCAGGTAGCCTGAGGGCTTGCTTGCATCGTTATCATCTGCGGCACATTTTTGCCTGGTGCGTTGCTCCGTGGGGGTGGCGTACTCGCTTAGCTTGGAATGTGGCCGCCCCACGGGCATTTCCGGCGTTTGCACCCGCTGTGCTGCTACGCCTTGAGCGTCATCCGTATCTGGGGGTTGCAAAAGTTTCAGTTAGTTAATCGTCGTCGGCAAAGCGGGGAGCGGCGGCCAAGTCGCGGGTGTTTTTCTGTACGGTCACCACGGCAAACAGGCTTAGAGTGTAGGACATCAGGTAAAAGCCCTTTTCGCTGGGCAGGAGTTCGGCATTGAACAGGCCGATGCCGAGCAGGCAGATGGCGGCTGCCAGGGCGAACCAGCTGATGTTGAAATAGAGGGCGGAAACCGGCAGGTTTTCTTCGCGGTCGCGCACGGTTTTTTGCAGACTGACGGCGGCATAGAGGCCGAACAGCAGCACGGCCAGATAGTAGCCTTTTTCGTTGAGCTGCATCTCGGCGCGCCACAGGCCGATCAGATAAGCCAGCATGCCGATGGCCAGTGCCGCCCACGAGGCGATGACGTAGGCGGGCGTGGGCGGACGCAGAGTGGGGCGCGGACGACGGTTCATGACAGATTCTCCTTGGGTGTAGACATTGGGTGTGGGCGGCAGGCAAAGCCGGAGGTGGGGTTTCAGCTAGCCCGGGGCTTTGGCCAATCAGGCCTGCCGTGCCATTTTGCGTTGTGTGTTCTCGGCGCCCTGCGCCGGCCGCTTGTTGGGTGCGTCGTCAATAGGTATCCAGCGGCCGGTCGGGTTGGTAAGCGTCGCCGACTTCTTTCACAATGGCTTGTCCGCAAATGATGCGTTCGCCGTTGAAAGACAAGGTCGGGCTGCCGTACAGCTGCCAGCCGTTTTGCAGGGTGGCGCTGACGCGGGCGCAGAAAGAGGCGTCATCGGGGCCGGTTAGGTAGCGGTAAACCTGCATATTGTGTTTTCCTTGCGGGGATTAGGGTCTGTTGACAATGGGTATGATGGCGGTATTTCTGGCGTAAATCTCCGCCTACTGCGGCCAAAATGCGCGCAAGATGTTTAATCTTGCTGCGCTGGCTGGTTTGACTAGCGCAGCGTGTCAAACCGCCCTCTTCGAGTGAACCTGGTATGCGAAAATTGCCACTCAAAAACCGCTGCATCAGCCAAATGTCAACAGACCCTAGAACGGGTAATCGTAATCCACCACCAGCGGGGCGTGGTCGGAAAATTTCTGCTCTTTATACACATGGGCGCTGCGGGCATTTGCGGCCAGTTCGGGGGTAACCATGTGGTAGTCGATGCGCCAGCCCACGTCTTTGGCATAGGCTTGGCCGCGGTTGCTCCACCAGGTGTAGCCGGGCACTTCGGGGTAGAGGGTGCGCCACATGTCCACCCAGCCGAGCTCGGCAATCACTTTGCCGAGCCATGCGCGCTCTTCGGGCAGGAAACCTGAGTTTTTCAGGTTGCCTTTCCAGTTTTTCAGGTCGATGTTTTGGTGGGCGATGTTCCAGTCGCCACACACCACGATGTCGCGCCCGCTGTGTTTCATGTCGTGCAGCATGGGGTAGAAAGCGTCGAGAAAACGGTATTTCACCTGCTGGCGCTCTTCCGCGCTGCTGCCGGAGGGCAGGTAGAGGGAAATCACGGACAGCTTGCCGAAGTCGGTGCGCACGAAGCGGCCTTCGGCATCGAATTCGGGGATGCCCATGCCGATTTGTACTTGGTCGGGTTGGCGTTTGCTGTAAACGGCTACGCCGCTGTAACCGCGTTTTTCGGCGCAGTGCCACACGCCGTGCATGCCGTGCGGGCGTTGCATATCGGCGGAGAGGTCGGCCTCTTGGGCTTTGAGTTCTTGGACGCAAACGATGTCGGCCCCGGCCTCGGCGAGGTAATCGTGGAAGCCTTTTTTGTAGGCGGAGCGGATGCCGTTGAGGTTGGCGGAAATAATGCGCATGGGGGATTCCAAATCGGGTTCAGGTAGCCTGTGTGGGCGCTCAGCTGCGTGCCTGCTGCTGGCGCCACATGAGATAGTCGCGCAGGGGCGGCACCGGCGGGTTGAGACAGTGCGGGCAGATGGCGGTGGTGTCTTCGTCGTCTTCTTCGTAGTGTAGGGCGTCGGGATCGAAGCGGGCCTGTTGGGAAACGGCTTGGGCAAGGGCCTGCTGCTGCACCACGTCGAAGCTGTGCTCACGCAGTATTTCGGCCAGCAACTCGGTTTCTGCGGCGCTGAAGCCGGCGCGGTCGCGCTCGATCAGGCGCAGGCAGTCGGCATTGGCGATTTTGCCGGCCAGCAGTTCGGTGAGATCCATGGGGCTACCTGAAAGTTGAAAAAAAAAGGGGGGGGGATTATAGCCGATTGCCCGGTGTTCTGATGTGGCAAAGTGTCGGTTGGTTGGCGGCCGGTGTTAATGCAACAGGGTGCAGTTGCGGTCTATGCCGCTGCCGCCGGAAAAGGTGTCACGGCTGTCGCAGCGGCTGCGGCTGCTTTCGCACACGCGCACGCTTTGGTCTTGGTTGATCAACAGCACGCGGGGCTCATATTGTGGGTCGAAAGCGACGGCTTTGATGGTGTATTTGTCGCCCAGGACGCCGCGGGCATTGCCTTGAAATTTGATGCAGAAGTGGCCGGTTTGCGTTACCGGCAGCGCCGGCCAGGTGGTGGAGTTGGCTTTGAAGCTGCGCTGGCGGCTGTAGAAGCGTTCCATAAAGCGGCTGTTTTCCAAGAGGGCGGCGTTGGCCTCTTCCAGGCGGGATTTGCGCACGAAAGACTGGTAGCTGGGATAGGCGATGGCGGCCAGAATGGCCAATACGGCAATCGTGATCAGCAGCTCGGTGAGCGTGAAGCCGGATTTTCGGGAAAAAGATAAGCCGTTCATGCTGTTGCTCCTGTTGTCTGTGCCGGTGGAGGAGGTTTCAGTATAAACGGCTTTCGGCGCGAATTGAATAGTTGCTCAGTAGTGTTCGCAGTTTCTCATGGTGGCTTTGTCGCAGCGGACCAAAATGCCGATGCTGTTATAGGAAATGGCTTTGTCTTCGCGGACATGGTTCGCTTTGGGCGTGGCGATGATTTCGTAGCTGCTGTCTTGGGGACTACTGGCGGCAAAGGCGATGTCGAAATAGTCGGTATCGGCCGGATCGGGGGCGTTGGTGAAGGTGCGGTTGCGGGAATAATAGCGCTCCATCTCTTTGGCCGTGGTCATGATGCTGGATTTGGCTTCTTCCATTCGCGCTTTGCGGACGAAAGAATCGTAGCTGGGGTAAGCCATGGAGGCCAAGATCGCTAAAATGACAATGGTAATCATCAGTTCGATCAGGGTAAAACCACGCATGTTTGAAGTGTTCATAAATCAACCTTAAATCAGATTGGCCCAGCGAGGGGCGACAAGAAAATTATAGCATTGATGCCGATGCGGCCCGGCACATGCAAGGCTTGACCGCTGGGCGGTTTCATTTATAATACCGGCCCATTCCCCGATAGCTCAGTCGGTAGAGCGACGGACTGTTAATCCGCAGGTCCCTGGTTCGAGCCCAGGTCGGGGAGCCAGATACCGAACCCCTGCCTTGGCGGGGGTTTTATTTTGTCTGTGGCGGCGGGGGAAAAATGCTAAAATCGCCGCCTTTCAAACTGTCTTTCAGGTAGCCTGCCGATGGCTTATCAAGTGCTTGCCCGCAAATGGCGTCCGAAAACTTTTGCCGATTTGGTCGGTCAGGAGCATGTGGTCAAGGCCCTGCAAAACGCGTTGGACAAAGGCCGCCTGCACCATGCCTACCTGCTCACCGGTACGCGCGGGGTGGGGAAAACCACCATCGCCCGCATCTTGGCCAAGAGCCTCAACTGCGCCGCGCCGCAGCACGGCGAGCCTTGCGGCGTCTGCCAAAGCTGTCTCGATATCGACCAAGGCCGCTTTGTCGATTTGCTGGAAATCGACGCCGCTTCCAACACCGGCATCGACAACATCCGCGAAGTGCTGGAAAACGCGCAATACGCGCCCACGGCCGGCAAATACAAAGTCTATATTATTGACGAAGTGCACATGTTGTCCAAATCGGCTTTCAACGCCATGCTGAAAACTCTGGAAGAGCCGCCCGAGCATGTGAAATTCATTTTGGCGACTACCGATCCGCACAAGGTGCCGGTTACCGTGCTCAGCCGCTGCCTGCAGTTTGTCTTGCGCAACATGACCGCCCAACAGGTGTCCGACCATTTGGCGCATGTGCTCGACAGCGAAGAGATTGCCTACGAACCTCCAGCTTTGGCACTGTTGGGGCGGGCGGCCGCCGGCTCGATGCGCGATGCCTTAAGCCTGCTGGATCAGGCGATTGCCATGGGCTCCGGCCAGGTGGGCGAAGCCGATGTGCGGCAGATGATCGGCGCGGTGGACAAGCAGTATCTGTACCAACTGCTGCAGGCCCTGATTGCCCAAGACGGCGCCGCCCTGATTGCCCAAGCGCAGGATATGGCCGCGCGCGCCATCGGTTTCGACAATGCTTTGGGCGAGTTGGCCCTGCTGTTGCAACGCTTGGCGCTGTGGAAAACCGTGCCGGCTACCTTGCTGCACGACCCGGAACACGCCGCTTTGAGCCGCTTGGGCGCGCATTTGAGCGGGGAACAGATTCAGCTGTATTACCAATGTGCAATTCACGGCAAGCAGGATTTGCCGCTCGCGCCCGACGAATACGCCGGTTTCGTGATGACCTTGTTGCGCATGTTGGCGTTTTCGCCGCTGGCTGCCGAGGCCTGTCCGGCGGACGGCGAAATCCACGGCACCGAATTGCATCAGCCTGTGTTCGCGGCACCGGCGTCGGCACTTGGCGAAGCGACCCAATCACCTCTGCCGCCGGCAGAAGCGATGTCAACCGTTGTAGCGGTTAAGGAAGCGGAATCCCCGTCTGCTTCTGCTGAAGTAGAAGTTGTTGCGGTTCCCATTGCCGTTGAGGCGGAAGCCGAAAGGCTACCTGAAAACGATACGCCGCCGTGGTTGCACGATGAGGACAGACACATTCCGCGCGAGTTCGAATCTGCGCCGATGCCGGCCGAGACGGATAAACCATCGTTACCGCCGGTTCAAGATAGTTTGTCTGCCGAACCTTCCGAGGCACCGTTTGCCGAAGCAGTGCCGCTGCAAGCCGAACAAGCCGACATGGAAGCGGACGAAGAACCGGTTGGCGACTTTACCGCTTTGCAGCTGCCGGAACTCCATTCAAGCAACTGGCATGCCATAGTTTCTATTTTGGCGCGCAAAATCGGCGCCGCCCAAATGCCCGCCCGCCACATGGCTTTTGTCGGCTTTGACGCCGAAACCGGTCTGTTGCAGCTGGCGGTGGCCGAAGCCGGCCAAGCGGTTGGCGGACGCGAACAAATACAGCGCATTGAGCACAGACTAAGCGAAGCCTACGGGCGGCCGGTACACATCCGTTTGTGTGATTGGCAGGAGGGGCGGTATGAAGAAACCCCGGCCATGCGCCAAGTCAGAATTCAGGCCGAAAACCGCCACCGTGCGCAAGCGGCGCTGGAAGCGGATGCCGCAGCACAGGATATTCTGTCATTATTCGGCGCACGCTGGTTGCCCGATACTTTAGAATTGCACGAAAATAGCGCGCCCTAAGGCCGCTTGATAGACAAAACGCGGAAGATACCCTTCCCCATTATTTATTCCATTCAACATCCATAGGAGTCAGCATATGTTTGGCAAAGCCGGACTGGGCGGCCTGATGCAGCAGGCGCAAAAAATGCAGGAAAAAATGAAACAGGCGCAAGCCGAATTGGCCAATATCGAAGTGGAAGGCGAAGCCGGCGGCGGCATGGTGAAAATCACCCTCACCTGCCACCACCAGATCAAACGCATCCACATCGACGACGCTTTGGCTGCCGATGCCGTTTCCGATAAAGAAATGCTGGAAGACCTGATCGCTGCCGCTTTCAACGATGCTGCGCGCAAGGTGGAAGGCGCCACTCAGGCGCACATGGCGCAAGTTACCCAAGGCATGGGTTTGCCGCCGGGCATGGGCGATTTCTTCAAGTAATCGGATGGAGACGGCAAAGGCTACCTGAAAGGAGGACGGGCGCGAGCTGAGGGCCTTGCTTCGGGCATTAAAGGCGGGACACGCTCATCACGCCTTTCACTTCGGCCAGGCTGGCCAGCACACGCGGCAGATCGTTGACTTGGCGCACTTCCAGGGTGAAGCGCATGCTGGCCTCGAGGTCGCGCGATTGGGTTTGTACCGCGGTCACGTTGAGTTTGTGGCGGGCGAGGGCCTCGGAAACGTCGCGCAGCAGGCCGCCGCGGTCTTGGGCGCGGATTTCGATATCGACGGCAAACACTTGGCCTTCCTGCAGGCCGGCCCAAGCAGCGGCCAAGACCTTATCGGGCGCTTGGGCGGCCAAGTGGCGGAAGGCCGAACAGCTGCTGCGGTGCACGGAAATGCCGCGGCCGCGGGTGACGAAGCCGACGATGTCGTCGGGCGGGGCGGGTTTGCAGCATTTGGCCAAGGTGGTGAGCAGGCCGTCTTCGCCGTCGATGAGGATGCCGTTTTTGTTGCCGGCTTTGATTTTGGAGCGCTTGACGATGCTGTGTTCGCTCACTGGAGCGGGCGGCGGCTCATTGAGCAGGCCGCAGGCTTTCTGGATGGCGCGCGGCGTCACTTCGCCTTGGGCGATGGCGGTGTAGAGCTCGTCGGGTTTTTTGTAGCCGACTTTTTCGCTCAATGCCTGCAAATTGGGTTTGGGCTGGATTTTGGCTAGGGTTTTGTCGAGCTGCAGGCGGCCTTGTTCGCGGATGCTTTCGGCGTTTTGCTGGCGGATGTAGGCGCGGATTTTGCTGATGGCGCGGTTGCTTTTCACCCAGCCTTCATACAGCCAGTTGACGGAGGGTGTGCCGTCTTTGGCGGCGATGATTTCCACGCGCTGGCCGTTTTCCAGCGGGGTGGACAGCGGCACGATTTGGCCGTCCACTTTGGCGCCGCGGCAGCGGTCGCCGAGGCTGCTGTGCAGGGCGTAGGCGAAATCGATGGGAGTGGCACCGGCGGGCAAGGAAAGCACTTTGCCGTGCGGAGTGAGCACGTAGATGGTGTCGTTGAACAGCTCGGTTTGGAAGGCGGCGGCGAGGTCTTCCTTGCCGCTTTCGGCCATGTTTTCGCGCCAGTCGAGCAGCTGGCGCAGCCAGGCGATTTTCTGCTCGTAGGCGGCGTCGCCCTTGCCGCCTTCTTTGTAGCGCCAGTGGGCGGCGACGCCGAATTCGTTGAATTGGTGCATTTCAAAGGTGCGGATTTGCACTTCCACGCCTTTGTCTTCGGGGCCGACGATGACGGTATGCAGGCTTTTGTAGCCGTTGCCTTTGGGATTGGCGATGTAGTCGTCGAATTCGCCGGGCACGGGTTGCCACAGGCTGTGCACCAGGCCGAGTGTGGTGTAGCACTCGGGAATGCTGTCCATCAGAATGCGCACGGCGCGGATGTCGTAGAGGCCGTCGAAATCAAGTTTTTTCTTTTCCATCTTGCGGTAGATGGAGTAGATGTGTTTCGGGCGGCCGGCCACGTCGTAGTGGCGGATGCCGTAGCACTCGAGCTCGCTGCGCAGCTGTTGGAGGAAGTCGGCGATGTATTGCAGGCGTTCTTCGCGTTTTTCGTCGAGCAGGCGGGCGATGCGTTTGTATTCTTCGGGGCGGTAGTGGCGGAAGCCGAGGTCTTCGAGCTGCCATTTGAGCTGCCACACGCCGAGGCGGTTGGCCAGCGGGGCGAAAATATCCAGCGTTTCTTTGGCCAAGGCACGCTTTTCGGGGCTGTCGGGCGTGCTGCCGACAAACTGCATGGTGCGGGTGCGCAGGGCGAGTTTGATCAGCACCACGCGGATGTCGTTGACCATGGCCAGCAGCATTTTACGCATGGCTTCGGCTTGCCGCGCGCGTTCTTCGGGGGTGCCGAGTTGGTCGATGCGAGCGAAGTGGGTGAGTTTCTGCACTTCGTCGATGCCGCGCACCAGGCCGCACACGGTTTCGCCGCATTGTTCGGCTACCTGAAGCGACCAGTCGGCGCAATAGGAGGAGATGTCGGTAAGCAGGGTGGCGGCCACGGCTTCGGGCAGCAGGTCCATTTCGGCCACCATTTGTGCGGCGCCCATCACGCTGGCCAGCAGCGGCTCGCCGGCGTGGGTGCGCGCTTCGGGCGGGTAATGCTGTTCGGCCAGCGCCAACGCCCGCTGTAGCATCTGCCGTTCGGTTTCGCTTTGCCTTGCGGCATAGGGTGCGAACCAGGCACGGTAGTCGTTTAAATCGGGGGCGGTGCTGCTGGGGCGGACGTTTTCCATGACACGAATATTCTGTACACGCAGGAAGGCCGATTGTAACCAAATTCGGCTTGGGCGGGGTGTGGCGGCGGCTTTTTGTGCTATATTGCGCGCTTTGTTTTCGTCCGCAGGCTACCTGAAAGAGGCTACCGCTATGCTGTTCCATCCCGAAGTCATGACTGTTGAAATGTTGGCGCAGAAAATCCGCAAAATTCCGCATTGGCCGCAAAACGGCATTTTGTTCCACGACATCACGCCTGTGTTGCAGAGCCCGGAGTATTTCCGCCTGCTGGTGGATTTGCTGACCTACCGTTATATGAATCAGGACATCAATGTGGTGGCGGGTTTGGACGCGCGCGGTTTTATTATCGGCGCCGCTTTGGCCTACCAGCTCAATGTGGGCTTTGTGCCCATCCGCAAAAAAGGCAAATTGCCGTATGAAACCGTGGAACAGAGTTATGCGCTGGAATACGGCGAGGCCACGGTGGAAATCCATACCGACGCCATCCACACCAACGACCGCGTGCTGTTGGTGGACGATTTGGTGGCCACCGGCGGCACCATGCTGGCCGGTGTCAATCTGATCCGCAAACTCGGCGGGCAGGTGGTGGAGGCGGCTGCGATTTTGGAATTTACCGATTTGCCCGGCGGCAGCAAAATCCGTGCAGCCGACGTGCCTTTGTTTACGCTGTACCAAAACAGCGGTTCCGTGGATGCCGCCTGAACACAGGTCTCAGGCTACCTGAAAACATAGCCAAGCCGCCTGCCGCGCTTTCCCGCCGCCGGCGGCTTTTTTACGTCTGTCTGATTGACGGCGCACGGGCCGTTGCCGTACCATAAGCCGTGTGTGATGTTTCCGGAGCGCATGATGTCTGCCCATTCGCATTCCCATTCCGGCCATGCCCACGGCCACCCCCAGCATGATAATTTGCGCACGCTGGCGGTCAGCTTTGTTCTGATTGCCGGCTTTATGCTGGTCGAATTCATCGGCGGACTGTGGTCGAACAGCTTGGCCCTGTTGTCGGATGCCGGCCATATGCTCGGCGATGCGGCATCTTTGCTGCTGGCTTTATTGGCCGTGGCGTGGGGGCGCAAAGGCAGCACGCCACGGCACACTTTCGGCTTTAAGCGCTTGGAGATTCTGGCCGCCTTTTTCAACGGGCTGACCCTGCTGGCGATTGCCGCCTATATTTGTTACGAGGCGCTGTGGCGGCTGATGTCGCCGCAGCCGGTGGCCTCGCTGGAAATGCTGGTGATCGCTGCCGCAGGCTTGGCGGTCAATATCTTTGTGGCTTGGTATATGCATCGCAGCGGCGATGTCGGCCACAATCTGAATATGAAAGCCGCTTATCTGCATGTTTTGGGCGATTTGCTCGGCTCGCTGGCGGCGATTGCGGCGGCGGTATTGATGATGACTTGGGGCTGGCTGTGGGCGGATGCGCTCAGTAGTTTGCTGGTGGCGCTGCTGATTGTGCGCGGCGGTTGGTCAACCGTCCGTCAGGCTTGGCGGGTGTTGATGGAGGCCAGCCCGGAAGCGGACATGGCTGAGGCGTTGTCGATCTTGCAGGCTGAGGCTTGGGTACGCTCGGTGCATGATGTACACATTTGGAGCATCGACAGCACGGTCCATGCCCTGTCGTGCCATTTGGTGGTGGACGAAAGCCTGACCGTGGCGCAGATCACCGATTTGCAGGGCCGTTTGGCGGAGCGGCTGCGGTCGCTGAACATCACGCACACCAATATTCAGGTGGAA
This sequence comes from Neisseria shayeganii, assembly GCF_014054965.1. Classification (NCBI taxonomy): domain Bacteria; kingdom Pseudomonadati; phylum Pseudomonadota; class Betaproteobacteria; order Neisseriales; family Neisseriaceae; genus Neisseria; species Neisseria shayeganii. The sequence goes on from NZ_CP059567.1 coordinate 2,135,023, forward strand.
AGCGAGGCGCACGGGCATGAGGACGGTGTGTTGTGCGGCCTGCCCGAATCTTCGACACCGCCGCACCACCATCATGATTGACACTGTGTGGAACGGTTGAGGCTACCTGAAAAACCCATCTGCTTTTCAGGTAGCCTCAACCGTTTTCTGCAGTGTTGTCGCGGATTTTCGCTTCCAAAAAGTCGATAAAGCTTCTGACTTTGGCGCTGAGGAAAGTGCGGTCTACATAGGCGGCATAAAGTTTGACCGTGGTGATCCGGTAGTCGGGCAACAGTTGGACGACCCTGCCGGCGGCCAAGTCTTCGCAGGCACACCATTCGGGTTGGAAACCGATGCCGCAGCCGGCCCGAATCAGGCTGCCGATCATCAGCGTGCTGTCGCTGTGAACCGAAGAGTGCAATTTCAGCAAACAGCTGCGGCTGCTGTTTTTGTGCCGGATTTCCACCCGGCTCATGTCGGTGTAGGAGGGCAAAATGGCAGGGTGTTGCGCCACTTCCTCGGGGGTTTGCGGCCAGCCGTTGTGGCGGAGGTAATCGGGGGCGGCCAACAGAAGAAACGCGATGTCGGCCAAGGGGCGCACAATCAAAGAAGGGCTGGGATCGTTGGAAACGCGTAAAGCGAGGTCGAAACCGTCGGCAATCAGGTCGGTATGGCGGTTGCTCAGCACCAAATCCAGCGCCACGGCCGGGTAGAACTGACGGTATTCATGTAACCAACGGCTGAATCGGGGATTGGCAAACCATTGGGGCATGGTCAGGCGTAATATGCCCTGCGGTTTTTCTGCGACGCCGGCGGCTTGCCGTGCCGCCGTTTCCAAGGTGTCCAGGGCATAGCAGCACTGCCGGTAATACGCTTCGCCGGCTTCGGTCAGGTGCAGTCTGCGGCTGTTGCGGTGCAAAAGTTTGCTGTGCAGGGAGTGTTCCAAATGGCGGATATGCTTGCTGGCCATGGCATTGGAAATGCCCAAGCGTTCGGCGGCCTGCGTGAAGCTGCCGCTTTCCACCACTTGCCGGAAAACTTTTAGGCTGAATAAGGTATCCATGATTTCTTATTGGGAAATGATTTACCAACAAAAAGATTATATATATACGAATAAGAAATCAATATACTGCGTGTCTGCTGCGGAAGGGTATATTGAGAAATTGCACGTCACACCGGCCAATGCCCATGAATGCAAACATATGCTACCCCTTGTTGGCAGGCATAGCCAAAGACTCAACCGTCTATGCGGATAAAGGCTACGACAGCCAAGCAAACCGGCAAGGTTTGGCAGAACGGGGATTGAAAGACGGCATCATGCAAACAGCACACCGCGGCTGTCCGTTACGAGAGGAGAGAGTGAGCAACGGTCGGTTGGCCAAGGTGCGCTATGCGGTAGAACAAAGCTTCGGTTCGCTGCGCCGTAAATTCGGCTATGACCGTGCCCGTACTTTGGTTTACAGAAGGTGGCCCGAAGAAAGCCACTTGAAAGCGATGTGTGTGAACCTACTGAAGGCGGCAACAGGCTCAGTGTGCCTATGGCTGCCTAAACAGGCAGGAAGCGCCTAATGATTAAGCACTTTAAGGGAGCTTTAGAGGTGGCTTACCTGCTTTTTAAGCAAAAGAGCCGGAACATGATAGAGGGTGTTCCGGCTGTTTGTTGGCGTGGGGTTGTGCAAAGGGCTCAGCCTACTTCATCATCTCAGCCTATTCCTGCGGCCGACGGCTGCTGAGCGACTGTGCTTTTTCGATCAGGCCCACGAATTGGCGGCGCAGGCCGTAGCGGTCGGGCGATTGGGCGGATTTGGCCAAAGACAGGGTTTGCGGCCAGCCGGCTGCGCCGCTGTATTTGCCGCCGCGCAGTAGTTCGCCGTAAGCGGCTGCGGCCGCGGCTTGACGGGTGGCGTTGCTGCTCCGGGCCAACGGCACGCTGCCCACCGCCACCGGCTGGTGGATCAGCAGACTTTCGCTTTGGCCGGGCAGTTTGTAGCGCAGGCGGATGAAGGCGTATTCGCCGGCCTTGCCCTCGGCGGCGGGCGTGTTCTGATAGCGGCGCTCCGGCAACCAACCTTCGGCCCCGACGGGAATGATTTCATACAGCGCGGTCACATTGTGGCCGGCGCCGATGTCACCGGCATCCACTTGGTCGTTGTTGAAATCTTCGCGCGCCAGCATGCGGTTTTCATAGCCGATCAGGCGGTATTCTTTCACCGTGGCGGGATTGAATTCCACCTGCACTTTAACGTCTTGCGCCACGGTGGCGAGGGTGGAGGAAAGCTGGCGCTGCAATACTTTGCGCGCTTCTTCGGGGCCGTCGATGTAGCTGTAGTTGCCATCGCCGGCGTCCGCCAGCTGCTCCATCAGGTGCTCGTTGTAGTTGCCGGTACCGAAGCCCAAGGTGGTGAGCGATACGCCGCCGCGCCGTTTTTCGGCCACCATGCTTTTGAGGGTTTCGAAGTCAGTGATGCCCACGTTAAAGTCGCCGTCGGTGGCCAGCAGAATGCGGTTGATGCCGTGGCGCACATGGCCGCGCTGCGCTTCGCGGTAGGCCTGCTGCATGGCGTTTTCGCCGGCGGTGGCGCCGCCCGCTTTCAGGCTGTCCAGCGCATTGAGGATTTTCTGCCGCTGGTTGCCGGGCGTGGCGGGCAGCACCACGCGGTTGCCGTCGGCATAGGTAATCAGGGTGACGCGGTCTTGGGCGCGGGTTTGGTGCGCCAGCGTGCACAGGGTGTATTTCACCAGCGGCAGCTTGTCTTGGCTCATCATGGAGCCGGATACATCCACCAAAAACACCAAATTGGCCGGCGGCAGGGCGGCGGTACTCATCTCCTTAGCCTGAATGCCGATGCGCAACAGCTTGGCTTGGCTGCGGAAAGGCGAGTCGGCCACTTCGGTGTGCACGGCAAACGGCTTGCCGTCGCGCGGCGGCGCATAGCCATAATCGAAATAATTGATCAGCTCCTCGATGCGCACCGCATCGGCCGGCGGCAGGCGGTTTTCGCGGGTGAGAAAGCGGCGTACATTGGCATAGCTGCCGGTGTCCACGTCAATGCTGAAGGTGGACACTGCCTGTTCGGCCGTGCTGTGCACCGGATTGGCTGCTTGATGGCCGTAGCGTTCGGTGTTTTGCCGCGGCATAGGCGCCGCTTCAGGGGCAATCGCAGCAGGCGCCGTGGCCGGCATCATTTTTTCGGCCGTCCTCAGGGCAGAGCGCACCTGCGCCACCTCAATGTGGCGGATGGCGGCCGCCGAAGGGGGTGCGGACACCTGCCGCTCCTCCGGCTCGCTCTGCAGATAGCGCTGGCAAACCTGATGCACCGAATCCGCCCATGCCGCCTGGGTACACATGGCCAGTGCGGCCGCCACGGCCGCCCGGCTGACTGAATGCTGCCAAAACATCATGTTTCTCCTGAGTTGCACTGTTGAAAATCCGCGCCATCATAGCCCGAGCCCCGCGTTTCAGGCTACCTGAAAACCATGACCCGGCAGAGATTTAACCTATTCTAACTGTGCACCCACGGCACAAACAGCCCCGATGCACGCCGTGCTACAATCCGCGCCGTCCCGACTCCCCCACCGCCCGCTATGCCTTATTTTGCCCTATTTGACGACGCCCACAGCGGGCAGGCCCGCCTGCTCACCCAGCACCGCCGCAGCCTGCGCCTGAGCCCCGACCAACTCGACCGCCTCGATGCCGAACTGCAAGCAGGCTGGGCACAAGGCTGGCACGTCTGCCTCTGCCTGCCCTACGAATTCGGCCACGCCCTGCATTACCCCGAACCGGGCCACACCCCCAGCAGCGCCGGCATCCACTGGTTTGCCGAAGAAAGCCTGCTCGACCCCGAGGCGCTCAACCATTGGCTGGCTGCCTACAGCACCGACGACAGCGCCGGCCTCTGCGCCCTCGCCGCCGACACCGACGAAACCGGCTACCTGAAACACATTGCCGACATCCAAGCCGCCATTGCCCACGGCGAGGTGTATCAAATCAATTACACCACCCGCCTGCACAGCGAAAGCTACGGCAGCCCCGCCGCCCTCTACCGCCGTCTGCGCCAACGCCAGCCCGTGCCCTACGGCTTCCTCGCCAAACTGCCTGAAGAAGCCCACCAATGGACGCTCTGCCTCTCGCCCGAACTGTTTCTGCGCATCGGCGAAGACGGCAGCGTGGAAACCGAACCGATGAAAGGCACCGCTCCGCTTTTGGGCGACGAAGGCGACGCCGAACGCGCCGAAGCCCTGCGCCTCGACCCGAAAAACCGCGCCGAAAACGTGATGATTGTCGATTTACTGCGCAACGACCTCGGCCGCATCGCCGTCACCGGCGGCGTGAGCGTGCCCGAAGTTTTCACCGTACGGCCCTTCGGCCAAGTGTGGCAGATGACCAGCCGCATCCGCGCCCTGCCCCGCCCCGGCACCACCGCCGCCCAGCTCCTGCGCGCCACCTTCCCCTGCGGCTCCATCACCGGCGCACCCAAACACATGAGCCTGGAAAAAATCCGCCAACTCGAAAGCAGCCCGCGCCACCTCTACACCGGCAGCATAGGCTACCTGAAACCCTGTCCCGGCGGCCTCGGCTTTCACGGCACCCTCAACGTGGCCATCCGCACCTTGCTGCTCAACCCGCTGCCCGACAGCAACCGCTACCGCGGCGTTTTCGGCGTTGGCAGCGGCATCGTAACCGACAGCCAAGCCGAGGACGAGTACCGCGAATGCGGCTGGAAAGCCCGTTTTCTCAGTAGCCTGCCGCCCGATTTTTCCCTCATCGAAAGCATGCGCCTCGAACACGGCGCCTGCCCGCTGCTGCCCCTGCACCGCCGCCGCCTGCAGCACAGCGCCGACATCCTGCGTTTCCCGCCGCCCGATGAAGCACTCTGGCAGCACATCGCCGAACAGGCCGCGGCCGACCACCGCCCCGCCCTGCTGCGCCTCGAATACTGCCCCGACGGCCGCGCCGAACTCAGCCTCCGGCCGCTGCACGAATTGCCGGCCATCTCCCCTTACCTCATCCTCAGCCCCCTCAGCCTGCCGCGGCACGACTTTCTGCGCCGGTTCAAAACCAGCCGCCGCCGCCTGTTCGACCAAGCCTGGCAACAGGCCGAAGCCCAAGACGCCTTCGACAGCCTGCTGTTCAACGAAGACGGCCACCTGCTCGAAGGCGGCCGCAGCAGCATCTTCGTGCGCTTCGGCAGCATCTGGTACACCCCGCCGCTGTCGCTGGACATCCTCGACAGCGTGATGCGGCAGCGGATACTGGCCGACCCCGAAACCCATCTGGGCGCCGACACCGACAGCGTGCAGGAAGGCTTGATGACCCGCCGCACGCTGATGCAGGCCGACGAAATCGTGGCCGCCAACGCCGTGCGCGGCGTGATGCGGATGCATTTGCAGGCAAGCGCTTAAACCAAGCCCAGTCCATGATGGGGTTTTCAGGTAGCCTGAGCTCTTTGCAAAACTCTCAGATGTGGATGCAGTTCAAGGCGTAGCAGCGCAGCGAACGTGAACGCCAGGAATCCCCGTGGGACAGACATATCGAGACCTTTGCAAAACCCCCAGATGTGGATGCAGTTCAAGGCGTAGCAGCGCAGCGAGCGAAGACATATCATATAGATAGGCAAGCGAGCGAGCAGCGCACAACGCAGAAATGCGCCGCAGATGGGGGTTTTGCAAAGGTCTCATATCATCTAGATAGGCAAGTGAGTGAGCAGTACCCATAGGGCATAAACGCACAACGCAGAAATGCACCGCAGATGGGGGTTTTGCAAAGGTCTCCAACTATACGGGGCCGGCTGACTTCTCCCTCCGGCACCACCACAAAAAGGCTACCTGAAATGCTTTCAGGTAGCCTTTCCACATCGGGGTTTCACACCGTCTCAATCCAACAGCGCATCCACAAAATCGTGTGCATGGAAGGGGCGCAAATCGTCGATGCCCTCGCCCACGCCGATGTAGCGCACCGGCACCGGCCGGCGGCTGGCCAAGGCCGCCAGCACGCCGCCTTTGGCGGTGCCGTCGAGCTTGGTCACAATCAGGCCGGTCAAACCTAAGGCTTCGTCGAAAGCAATCACTTGATTGACCGCGTTTTGGCCGATATTGGCATCCAATACCACAATGATTTCGTGCGGCGCCTCGGGCATGGATTTTTGCAGTACCCGCTTCACTTTTTTGATTTCTTCCATCAAGTGCAATTGGGTGGGCAGGCGGCCGGCGGTGTCGGCCAACACGATATCGATGCCGCGCGCCTTGGCTGCCTCTACCGCATCGAAACACACGGCGGCAGAGTCGCCCGAGGCTTGGGAGATCACGGTAACGCCGTTGCGCGCGCCCCATTCCTGAAGCTGCTCGCGGGCGGCGGCGCGGAAGGTGTCGCCTGCAGCCAGCAGCACGGATTTGCCTTGCGATTGGAAATATTTGGCCAGTTTGCCGATGGAGGTGGTTTTGCCCGCGCCGTTGATGCCGGCCAGCATGATGACAAACGGCCCGCCGCTTTCAGGTAGCCTCAGGGGGGCTTCCAGCGGTTTGATCAAATCGTAAATCGCTTCTTTCAGGGCGCTGCGCAGTTCCTGCCCGTCTTTCAGGCCGCGCAGACTCACCCGTTTGCGCACTTCGGCCATCAGCTGCTCGGTGGCTTCAATGCCCATGTCGGCGGTGAGCAGCACGGTTTCCAGCTCTTCATACAGGTCTTCGTCAATCTGGCCGCCACCGAACACGCCGGCCAGCGATTTGGCCATTTGATTACGCGACTTGCTCAAACCCTGTTTCAAACGGGCCGCCCAGCCTAAAGCGGGGGTGGGCTCTGCCACCGGTGTTGCGACCGTTGCGGTGGGCAGAGTAGGCTCAGGCAGTTCTGCCGGCTGGGCCGCAGCAACTGGCAATGCGGCGGCCGGCTGATCGGCGGAGCCCGATAAATCGGCCTCAGCCGGTGCTGCCGATACGCGCATCGGCTCCGGCGTCTCGCTTTGCGTTGCCGGCTGGAGCTGCATTTCATCAGCAGACACCGCTTCAGGTGCTGCCTCGGCTTCAGCAGCCGGCTCGGCCGGCTGGGAGACCGCTTCTTCAACAGGCAACGAGGCCGGCTCTTCCGGTTTTTTCTTTTTCTTGAATAGTCCGAACATGGTATTTTCCGTCAATCATTCGCTTCAAAACGGGCGGTATTGTAGCAGGGTTTTCCAATATCAAAGGCTACCTGAAAAACAACGGCCGGGCCGTTTGCCTTTCAGGTAGCCTCTATTCCGACTGCCCATGCCTGGCGGCACATTCAGCGGGAAGCGTTCGTTTGCGATTAGGCTTCCAAATCGAGGATGCTGCGGGCGGCGCGGCGGGCATCCAACAGGATCAGGCCCAGCTTGGCGCTTTCGCGGGCAGTCACCACCAATACGGTGTCTTCGCCGGCTTGAATCAACAAAATATAGCCGTCGTTGCCTTTCACAATCACCTGTTCCAGCTCGCCGCATTTCAGCTCTTTGGTGGTGCGGTTGCCCAAAGCCAACAGGGCGGCGGACATGGCGCCGACACGGTCGGGATCGATATTGGATTGCAGCAGGGAGGCAATCGGCAAGCCGTCGCTGGAAATAACGGCGGATGCGGTGATGTCTACGGAGGAGCTGTGTAAATCGCTCAAAACAGAAGAAACGAGTTGTTGTTGCATATTTTTGATTTCCCGATGAATTGTTTAATTTCAGAAGGTATCCGCTTGCGCTGCGGAATCCACAATTTGATATAAGGCGCGTACCAAGGAGACAAATTCGTCTTTATGCAGCTGTGGTACGCCGCCGGTGACCAGAATAAACTTCAAATCGCCGATATAGAGCGGGAAGAAGGACAGCTCGCTCTGGCCGGACGGATCACAAATGCCCACTGCATTATGGTAGATATTGAGGTTGTTTTTGATCAACAGGCTGTGGCGCTCGTAAAGACGAACGGCTTCGCTGGCCAAAACAGCAATTTCTTCGGCTGCCTCATGGTTGAAACCGGAACTGGAGAAATAAAAGCCGTCTTGGTCTACCAGCAGGGCTTTTTGTACGTCTGACAAATGCATCAAGATATTGGGCAGGCCGGTACCGCTTAACAAGTCGGTTTTCTGTTCGGGTTCGTCTTCACCGTAGAGAAACTCCAAACGCTGCATACGGTACAGCAGGTTGAGGGCAGTGTCCAAATCGTCGGTTTGCGCCCAGCGCATCACGTTTTCCTGATTGACGGTTTCCTCCTCACCCGCCTGCAAAATACTGCCCAACAAAGTACGACTGGCACTTTGGCCTTTGTTGGATACCGCGTAGTAGGCACCCGCCGGGGTCACTTTCGGATATAAATTGGGTTGCAGCAGCAATGTCGAATCCATACTCACACCTCTAAACCGGGATCGATTGAATACAGCATGGCGGTAACCAGCTGTTTGACATCGTTTTCATTACGGGCATCCACTTCAAATACCGGTACGTTCATATTGTGCTGGGCCAAATATTTTTGATACACCTCTACTTCGGGCGAGGCTTTCAAATCCATCTTGGTCACGCCCACCACAACCGGGGCGGTTTTCAACAGATCCTGAAAAGAATCGAGGAAGAATTTGAGGTCTTTTAAGGGATTGGCACGGGTATTGTCCAGGAGCAGCACCAAACCCATGCTGCCTTGGCTGAGAATGTCCCACATAAAATCGAAACGCTCTTGGCCCGGCGTGCCGTAGAGGTGCACCTTGGTATTTTCGTCCAAATGAATCACGCCGTAATCCATGGCCACCGTGGTATGGCTTTTCATGGAAGTGGTCATGTCTGAGGCACGCGCATCGGTTTTGATGGGCGGGTCGTCGGACAGGGCGGCAATTGCCGTTGTTTTGCCTACCCCTACGGGGCCTGTAAAGATAATCTTGTTTTCTGCCATTGTGTTATTCCCTTATCGGCCAATAATCTTATTCATTAATCGTTGCAGCAAGCCGCGCTGTTTCGGCACTTCTGCCGGTTTGGCCTCTGTCTGTGTCTGCGGGGAGTCTGCAGCGGGTGCTGCGGAACGGGAAGCAGTGCCGGCTGCATGGGTATGCGCCGCCGCGGAATCCGTATCCACCATCAGGTAACCCGTTACATAGGTTGCGGCCAAGTAATCGGCCAAATCTTTGCTGTCTATCGACATCAAACGGTGCAACATGGTCAAGCTGGATGATGTTTTGGTTAGGAAAGCAGACAAGCGCATCGATTCGGCCAGAGGTGCCAAACGGGTGAGATTCGGCCAGCTCTTCATTTTGAAAACCGTATGGGCATCAATGCCGCTTGGGAAGCGTCCGTTGCCGGTCCAAACCGCCAGCTGCCACAAACAAGATTGCACCGATAGTTTGGCTTTGTTTTTCAGATGCTCCTCGGCCACCGGCCGCATAGTCAAATCCACAAACTTTTGTTCGCACAAAGCTTTTAACGCTGCTGAATCGGCTGCCAACAGCACCTTCTGTATCGAAGGAAATACCAGCAATACAGGTTTGCCGCCATGAAGCACCGCAACGTCATTCTCTTGGCGTGCAGCCTTCCTAACCATCCCCAACAAACCGTCAGCAGGATTGAAATGCTCAATCCGCTGGGTGGTTTCGGCTTTCGGTGCCGGTACGGCGGCAGGCTCTTCCACCGCCTGAGCGCCGGCACGGGCAATCCAAATACCGTTACCTTGCTGCAAGTTTTTCAAATTCAAAAACAAGGTATCAAATTTAATCGGTTTGGCCAGATAAGGGGCGGTGGTATTCGGCGGCGTGGCCGAAAAATAAACCACCTTAGCTTGGGCAAACCGCTCCTTTGCCGCGACCCACGTCTCTGGCGCATGGTCTGCATCTACCAATACCAGCTGCGGCGGGATACCCTGCTCTTCAGTTACCAATTCATAATTGGTGGTACCGTGCATTTTGAACGCCATGCGGAACATGGCATATTGACGGTCATCCATGCCCAACAACATGATATGAACCGTTTTGACTTTGGGGATTGTATTATTGTTATCCATGGATTACGCCCGAACAGAACCATAATTGATTTTTTGCAACAGTTGGCTCATGGCCAGCACCACTTCTTCCGGCGGGTTTTGGACATTGGCACGGATTTTATGCAATACCTGCTCCAAACGCTCCCACTCCTCTGCCCGCTCACAAATATCGAACAGGGTAATATACAGTTGCGATTCATCAGGATATTGGATGATGGAATCTTCCAATACCGTCATCGCCTCGTCCAACTGACCGTACATCAGCAAAGATTCGACATCCTTCAATGCTTTTTCAGCCGGAGATTGAAGCACCCCCACCGAATCGGTTCTGATTTGAATCAATGCCTTGCGATGCGCTTTATTGATACTGGTACCACGCTCCAAAAAACCGTGTTCAATACCGATATCGCGCAGCTGGGCCTCATTTGGATTGGCTTCTAATTGGGAAAAGATCTCGTGATCCCCCAAATTCAAACCCCAGCCCAACATACGCTCCTTCACCTGGCGGCCATATTGACCTAAGGTGTAGTACAGGCGCCACAAATGTTGAGCAAAATGTTCAATATTGCGGTTTTTATAATCCAGACTCAGCGCATCAATAATCAATGCAGCCGGCTTGTCTGCCTGGCGGATGGCTTTGTTGGCATAGCCGACCGCTGCATCATAAGCCAAACGGTCTTTCATCAAGCGATAACCCAATTCAGGCTTCATAAAGCCCATCAATGCAGTTTTCTCTTCATCGCGCACCAATAAATGATTGGGCTGCTCGGGATTGGTTACCAAATCCTTACGCGGGCGGACAACCGCAGCGGCTGGCTCTGCCCGCACCTCCGCTTCTTTACGCCGAATAAAACGACTGCTTTTGCTCTGATTGGCATCCAAGCCGCTCTTTTCGCCAATCTGTGCAGCAGTCTGCTGTACACCCCAGCCCAGCTTTTCTTCCGCCAGCACACGCAAATTCAGGTTGTTTTTATCAATAGCCAAACCTTGCTTGATGTAGTCTTCCAATTGGGTTTTGGTCAACATCTCCGAAAATTCACTCAAGGTTTCACCCAAGCTATCGGGTTTCTTCGCATCCAGCCACAGCTGTACCAATTCATTCACCAAGGTACTGCGCACGCCGTCTGTGATACCGTCCACTTCAGAATGCAGATAATGGATCAGTGATTCAGCTGCTTTCTCATGGTAGCCAAACTGTTTGTACACTTTATATTCAGTTAGTGCATCCACCTCTTGGGCAACCGCCAACACTTCGCCCTCCAACACTTCGTTTGACGAAGTATCCCAGCCCCAGTCTTCTTGAACGGGGATTTCTTCCTCTTTTTCAAAAGAAACTGGAGAAGGCGCAGGCGCTCGCTTGGCAGGAGAAGCGGCTGCCCCGGCCATCTTCACGCCCGGTCGGTGGCTTTTTTTACTCTGAATGTCCTGCTTGCCGGCAGCGGCTTGCTTTTGGCGCCGCTGCATCACAATCAGCACCCCCAAGACCACCAGCAGCACGGGAACAAGAATCATGGGCTCCATCTAGCCCTCCTTCCTGAATCTTGATTGAATCGAATTGCGCATTTTACTCTCTACCGCACTTTATTCAAAAATAAGTTAAAGCCAAACAGCAGGCAAACTATACTGATTTACTTGTTTGAAATCAAACCGCCGTCTTGCTCATCGTCTGATCGCAGCCAAACCGCAAACCAGATCACCTCTCAAGATGGACAATTTATTTAAGCATTTCCAATAAAAAATTAGATAGATCAATCGTCGACATCGACACCAGCTGACTCATTCAATCCAACTCACCCCGCACTGGGCAGGGTGCCGTTGGGCAGCAGCTGCCACACATAGCCGGTCTGCTTCATCTTACCGGCCACCCGGCCCGCCTCGTCGCCGTAACCCCAGAAAAAATCCACCCGCACCGCGCCGTTGATCGCACTGCCGGTATCCTGAGCCATAATCAAGCGGTTGAGTGCATGACCGGTTTCCGGATGGGCGGTGGCCAAAAAGATCGGTGCACCCAAGGTAATAAAGCGGCGGTCCACCGCGCCGGAATAACCGCCAGTGAGCGGCACACCCAAAGAGCCGATCGGCCCATCGTTGCCAGCCGGCAACTCGCGGAAAAACACATAACTCGGGTTTTGCCCCAACACTTCGGCCAAACGGTCCGGGTGGCTGCGCAACCATGCCTGAATGCCCTGCATACTGGTTTGTGCCAACGGCAAATAACCGCGGTCGGCCATATAGCGCCCGATCGACACATAGGGGTAATCGTTTTTGTCGGCAAAGCCGAGACGGATATAACGGCCGTCCGGCGTGCGGATCCGGCCCGAACCCTGAACATGCAGGAAGAACAACTCCACCGGATCTTCGGCATACGCCAATACAGGCGCCCGGCCGTTCAGTGCCCCGCCGTTGATTTGGGCGCGGGTAAAGTAAGGCACAAAGCGGCTGCCTTCCACCCGGCCTTTCAAGACACGGCTGCGCTCCTGCAAAGGAAACTCGGCCAAATTGGCCGTGTACTCGCCGTCGGGCGCGATTCGGCCGCTGTTGCCGCCCGTCAATCTGATCCGCACCACACCTTGGCGCTGTCCGTTAAGCGGCACACTGACCAAGTCCGCAGGTTGGCCGTAAATCGGAAATCTCGCCTGCGCAGTAGCCGCTGCACTGCCCTTCAGCACCGGCTCGTAATATCCGGTAATCATGCCGCCGAGCTGACCGTTGTGACTCACTTCCCACGGCGTGAAATACCGCTCGAAAAAGCTTTTCGCCGCCGCCGACTGGTTGGGCACGACGGCCGCCTGTCGGCAGACGGCCTGCCATTGCGGCTGGCTTTGCAAACGCTCGCAGCTCTTGCGGAACGCCTGCAAACTGGCGGCAAAATCCTGTTGCGTCCATTGGGGCAATGCGCCGAACGCCACTGCCTTATAAGCCGCCGGGCTACCTGAAACCCGATGCACATACCCCGGCGCATAAGCTTGGCCCGCCGGCACATCGACCACGGGCGGCAAGGAAGCGCCGGGCGGAACATATTGCGACGGACAGGCCGCCAGCAAACACACCAGCGGCAAAACTGCTGCCGATTGACGGGAAAAAAGAAATTTCGCTGCCATTCTTCCGATTACACTTTAAAAAATTTTTATATTTTTGAAATATTGAACAATATACTGCACAAGGCCGCCGCATCCACCCAGCAAGCCGCCGCGCGCCGCGACACTTTCTGCCGCCCGGCAGACACGCAAACGCTGAATTTAACCACCCGATCCATCTGGCCGCAAACCCTTTTACACTACACAAACACCTGCTTTCATCTGCTCTGCCCGCCTATTTTGCCTAGCCATTCACCGTTTTTCGCCAAACGCCTTCCCGCAAGCCGGCCGCAGATGCCAGCGCCTTGCCGTCGGAATGTCAGACGCAGAAGCCGTTCAAAACGCAGCCGCACAGCGAGCACACATGACAAAGAATCCCTGCGAGAGAAACACATCAAGCAGATAAGCACACAAAGGGCGCCACACCACACAGGCAGGCGCCGCAAATGGGATTTGCCAAGGCATCAGGCTACCTGAAAGCCGCACCAGCCGCTAGAATAACGCCCTGTTTTCTTTTTTCAGGTAGCCTCGCATGAGCAGCAAACCCACCGTCTCGCCCATGATGCAACAGTATCTCAGCATCAAAGCCGGCCACGCCGACAAACTGCTGTTCTACCGCATGGGCGACTTCTACGAGCTGTTTTTCGACGACGCCGTGGAAGCCGCCAAGCTGCTCGACATCACCCTCACCACCCGCGGCCAGCTGGACGGCGAACCAATCAAAATGGCCGGCGTGCCGCACCACTCCGCCGAGCAATACCTCGCCCGCCTGGTGAAGCTGGGCAAAAGCGTAGCCATTTGCGAGCAAGTGGGTGAAGTGGGGGCCGGCAAAGGCCCGGTGGCGCGCGAAGTGGTGCGCATCGTCACCCCCGGCACCCTCACCGACTCCGCCCTCTTGGAAGACAAAGAAACCAACCGCATCCTCGCCCTCTGCCGCCACAAAACGCACAAACAACAACTCGGCCTCGCCTGGGCCTCGCTGCAAAGCGGCGAATTCAAAACCAAAATCATCCGCCCCGGCCAACTGGCCGACGAACTGGCGCGCCTGCAGCCCGCCGAAATCCTGATCAGCGATGAAACCGCCGCCCACCTGCCCGAACTGCCCGCCGCCCTGCAAAGCACCCGCCTGCACGACTGGCAGTTTGCCGCCGACAGCGGCTTCAGCCTGCTCACCCGCTATTTCGGCAGCCAAGACCTGCTCGGCTTCGGCCTCGACCCCGCCGAACACGCCCCCGCCGTCGGCGCCGCCGGCGCCCTGCTCAACTACATCCAGCTCACCCAATCGCAACTGCCGCGCCATCTCGACAGCCTGTCGCTCGAAACCGAACAAGAATACATCGGCATGGACGCCGCCACCCGGCGCAACCTCGAAATCACCGCTACCCTGGGCGGCAAAAAAGCGCCCACCCTGTTTTCCGTGCTCGACCGCTGCGCCACCCACATGGGCAGCCGCCTGCTCGCCCAATGGCTGCACCACCCCCTGCGCAACCGCGCCCACATCCGTGCCCGCCAAACCGCCGTTGCCGCCCTCAATGGCGAATACGCCGCCATCCAAGGCTACCTGAAAACCCTGTCCGACATCGAACGCATTGCCGCCCGCATTGCCGTCAGCTCCGCCCGCCCGCGCGACTTAAGCGGCCTGCGCGACAGCCTATTTGCCCTGGCCGGCCTCCACCTGCCCGACAACCCCCTGCTGCACACCCTAGAGGCTGTCTTTCCGCCCGGCCGCGCCATTGCCGAACGCCTGCAGGCCGCCATCCTGCCCGAACCGGCCGTCTGGCTGCGCGACGGCGGCGTGATCAACCACGGCTTTTGCGCCGAATTGGACGAGTTACGCCACATTCAAAACCACGGCAACGAATTCCTGCTGGATTTGGAACAGCGCGAACGCGAACGCACCGGCCTCTCCACCCTCAAAGTGGAATTCAACCGCGTACACGGTTTTTACATCGAGCTCTCCAAAACCCAAGCCGAACAGGCGCCGACCGACTACCAGCGCCGCCAAACCCTGAAAAACGTCGAACGCTTCATCACGCCCGAACTGAAAGCCTTTGAAGACAAAGTCCTCACCGCCCAAGAGCAGGCGCTGGCGTGGGAAAAACGCCTTTACGACGGCCTGATTCAGGAATTGCAGGCCCAGCTGCCCCTGCTCCAGCAAAGCGCCAAAGCCGCGGCCACGCTCGACGTGCTGTGTTGTTTTGCCCAACACGCCGACGAATACGGCTACACCGTGCCCGAATTTGTCGATTACCCCTGCATCGAAATCGACGCCGGCCGCCATCCTGTTGTCGAGCGGCAGGTACAGCGTTTCACCCCCAACCACACCCGCCTCGACAACAAACACCGCCTGATGCTGCTCACCGGCCCGAACATGGGCGGCAAATCCACCTATATGCGGCAGGTGGCCCTGATTGTGCTGCTGGCGCACACCGGCAGCTTCGTGCCCGCCGAACGCGCCTGCATCGGCCCCATCGACCGCATCTTCACCCGCATCGGCGCCTCCGACGATTTGGCCGGCAACCGCTCCACCTTCATGGTGGAAATGTCGGAAACCGCCTACATCCTGCACCACGCCACCGAGCAATCTCTGGTGCTGATGGACGAAGTCGGCCGCGGCACCTCCACCTTCGACGGCCTCGCGCTGGCACAGGCGATTGCCGAACACCTGATTCAGAAAAACCGCTCCTTCAGCCTGTTTGCCACCCATTATTTCGAGCTTACCGGGCTACCTGAACACCACGCCACCGCCCTCAATATGCATCTTTCCGCGCTGGAGCAGGGTCAGGACATTGTTTTTCTGCACCACATCGAGCCCGGCCCCGCCAGCAAAAGCTACGGCATCGCCGTGGCCAAACTGGCCGGCCTGCCGCCGCGCGCACTCAAAGCCGCACAAAAACACCTCGAACACCACGAGGCCGAAGCCGCCGCCCGCCGCCCGCAGCTGGATATTTTCCACAACTGGCCGGACAACATTGAACAAAACGACAGTCTGCTGACCGCAACCCCGGACACCCCGCCCGACACCGCCCCGCATCCCCTGCTGGCCGAGCTGGCCGCCGTCGAACCCGACCACCTGAGCCCGAAACAGGCGCTGGACTGCCTGTACCGTTTAAAAAGCCTGCTATAAATGCCGAGAACCCAACACATGATCGGCTTTCAGGTAGCCTGAAACCATTGCCCCTCCCGCCGAAAGGAAACCGCCATGCCCGCCACCCGACGCTTCTTCCTCACGCTTGCCGCCGCCCTCAGCCTGTCTGCCTGCGGCACCCTCGGTTTCGGCTCCGCCAAACCCGCCCCGCCCAAGCCGGTGCACACCGCCAAACCGCAAGCCGTCATCGGCCTGGCCCTGGGCGGCGGCGCTTCCAAAGGCTTTGCCCACATCGGCGTGATCAAAGTGCTGCAGGAAAACCGCATTCCGGTCAAAGTGGTTACCGGCACCAGCGCCGGCGCGGTGGTCGGCAGCCTCTACGCCTCGGGCATGAATGCCGAACGCTTGGCGCAGGAAGCCGATGCCATGCAGAAAACCGATTTGGTGGACCTCACCCTCTCCACCAGCGGTTTCATCCGCGGTGAAAAACTGCAAAACTTCATCAACCGCAAAGTCGGCAACCGGCCGATGGAAAACTTCCCGCTGCGCTTCGGCGCAGTGGCCACCGAGTTCGACAGCGGCCGCAGCGTGGTGTTCAGCCGCGGCAACGCCGGCCAGGCCGTGCGCGCCTCGGCCAGCATTCCCAATGTGTTCCAACCGGCCCTCATCGGCGGCAAACGCTATGTGGACGGCGGCCTCACCGCCCCCGTGCCGGTGGGCGCCGCCCGCGGCTTGGGCGCCAATGTGGTGATTGCGGTGGACATTTCGGCCAAACCCGCCCGCCTCACCGAAAGCGGCTTTTTCTCCTATCTCGACCAAAGCCTGAACATCATGAACACCGCCGCCCTCAATAACGAGCTGGCCGGCGCCGACGTGGTGATCAAACCGCAGGTACAACGGCTGGGCGCGGTCGGCGGCTTTGACGAACGCGCCCAAGCCATCAAACTGGGTGAAGATGCCGCCCGCGCCGCCCTGCCGAAAATCCGCGCCGTGCTCTCGCGCTACCGCCTGCAATAAACCCCGCCCCCGCAACAGGCTACCTGAAAGCCCGATCCCGCTTTTCAGGTAGCCGGAACCCCTCTCCCCTTTACCGTATCCATTAACCGCTCAAACATTGCTCGGGCTACCTGAAACCGCCCCATCGGTTTGCCCCACCCGAGCGTTTGCCCACCTGCCCTGCCCGCCATGTTTACCCTCAACCTGCCCGGCCTGCATTGGCCCCACCCCGACACCCTGCCGCCGCTCAAGCTGCCCCATCTCGATAAACTGCTGCGCTTCGGCCGTTTCCAAGCCGCGCCCGCCGCGCCCGCCGATTTCTGTTTCCGCCAGCTCAACGTCCACCTCTCCCAACTGAGCCCGCAGCCCTATGCCTTCGCCAGCCCGGTTTGGCAGCAGGCCGGCATGCACAGCGTGCAGATACTCGACAACCGCGTGCTGGCCGTCAGCGCAGCAGAAGCCCGCACCCTGTGCGACGGCCTGAACAGCCTGTATGCCGAAGACGGCTGGCGCTTCGAGCCGCTGCGCCCCGATTTGTGGCTGCTGCATCTGCCCGCAGCCGCCGGTTGGCAAGCCCCCTGCGTGTTGGACATCGTCGGCCAGGCCGACGGCACCCAACGCGCTATCGGCCCCGCACAAACCCAATGGCTGCAGCGGCAAACCGAAATCCAAATGTGGCTGCACGGCCAAGCCGTCAACCAACAGCGCCAGGCCGAGGGCCTGCCGCCGATCAACGGCCTGTGGCTGTGGGACAGCCTGCCGGCAGACAACGGCCACAGCGCCGCCCGCCTCATCGGCAGCGACAGCCCATGGGCCGCCTTCAGCCGCAGCGAAACCGCGCCCGTACCCGAAAGCTGGGCCGCCTGGCAGGCCGAAACCGCCGCCCGCGGTCTGCCGCCGGCCGACACCGCCCTGTATCTCGACGCGCTCGCCACCGCCGTCCAATGCACCGACGTCCACGCCTATTGCAGCCAGCTCGAAGCCTGGGAGCGCAGCCTGTTCGCCCCGCTGTGGCAAGACCTGCAACACGGCCGCCTGTCTGGGCTCTGCCTGCAAACCGACGGCCCCGCTGGCGGCCGCCTGCTGTTGGCGGCCCGCAGCGGCTGGCGTTTCTGGAAACGGAAAAAAACCTTTGCCGGCAGCCTGGCCGGCTGAAACGGCCTGGAACGCGCCGCCAGCCGGCGGCGAAGCCCGGGCCAATTTACAGATAGAGACCTTTGCAAAGCCCCCAGATGTGGATGCCGTTCAAGGCGTAGCAGCGCACAACGCAGAAATGCGCCGCAGATGGGGAGGTGCAAAGGTCTCAGATGGTCGTCTCGGAAGGAAACCTGGCCATGATGCGTTTGGGCTTGCTGTGTTTGCTGCTGTCGCTATCGGCGGCGGTGTCGGCCAAGACTTGGTATGTGGGTATTTTGGCGCCCCAAGGCACGGAAGCCGCCCGGGCGCAGTGGCAGCCCTGGCTGAACTGGCTGGGCGAGAAACAGCCGGAAGAACAGTTTGTCCTGGTGCCGCTGGCTTTGGCCGACTGGCAGCACGAGCTGGCGGCCGGGCGGGTGGATTTTGCCCTCGGGCCGCAGGCCCAGTTTGTGGTGCTGCCCGACACCGAGGGCTGGCGTTGGCTGGCCACGGCCCGTTTCCCCAACGGGCACACGCCGCGGGCGACCGAGCAGGTAGGCAGCGCGATTTGGGTGCGCCAAGAAGCCCTTTGGCGAGACGAGCGCGACTTGCGCGGCAAGCGGGTTGCGGCGGTGGACGAACAGGCGTTCGGCGGCTTTATGCTGGCCGAACGCCTGCTGTTGCAGCACGGATTGCACGCGGGTAAAGACTACCTGCCGGTTTTCACCGGTTATCCGATTGAGCAGACGGTGGAAGCGCTGCACCGGGGCGAGGTGGACGCCGCCATTGCCCCTTTATGTTTAATGGAAGAGTGGCGGGCCCGGCAGGGCTTGCCGGCAGAAAGCTTCCGGCCTTTGTCGGTGCAAACCACCGTGAATGGCTGCGTTTCCGCCACACCTGTGTTTCCGCATTGGGTATTGGCGGCGCTGCCTTCGGTGCCCGAAGAACAGGCCACGCGCATGATGGGGCTTTTGTTCGGCCACACCCCGGCCGAGGGCATGCCGGGCTGGTCGCCGCCGGTGTCTTTTGTGGCGGCCGAACAGGTGTTGGCCGAATTGGGCCGCCATCCGCTGCACCCGAGCTGGCAAAACCAAGGCCGCAAATGGCTGCAAGAGAACAAATTGCTCGCCGGTGCCTTGGGGCTGGCCGTGTTGATTTCCCTGATCAATTACGCCTGGATGAGCTGGCTGGCCTACCGGCGGCGGAAAAAACTGCGGCAGGCATACCGCCAGCTGCGCGAGCGCGACCGGCTGCTGGCGCACGCCGACCGCCTCAACATCGCCGGCGAAATGGCCGCCGGCCTGGCGCACGAACTGAACCAGCCGATAGCGGCCATCCGCCATTACGCCGAAGGCGGCCTGCATCTGCTCGACAGCGGCGGCGGCAAAGACGCGGTACGCCGTGCGCTGGCCAACATCATCCAAACCACCGAACGCGGCAGCGGCATCATCCGCAATCTGCGCCAATGGGTGAAAACGCCGGAGCATGTGTATGCCGAAGTGGCGGTGGAAGACATGTTGCGCCGCTGCGCCGACTGGCTGGCCTGCCAAAAAGATCCGCCGCGGCTGTATTGGTGCAACCAAAGCGGACAAACACATATCTATACCGTGGCCAGCATTGTGGAACAGGTGATGATGAACTGCCTGCTCAACAGCCAACAGCAACAGGTGGGCCAAGTGGAAATGACGGTGGAGCGGGCCGCAGACGGCGGCTGGATCATCCGCATAGAAGATGACGGCGGCGGTTTTGACGAAGCGGTGCTGGCCCAGCCCTTTGTGCCCTTCCGCAGCAGCAAACACGACGGCTTGGGCCTGGGGCTGGCCATTTGCGACCGCCTGCTGCGCAGCATCGGCGGCAGCCTGCACCTGAGCAACCGCCGTGGTGCGGTCTGCGGCGCCCGTGCCGAAATCAGGCTACCTGAAAGGAAAAAACATGCTTAATCTGGCCGTTCATGTGGTCGATGACGATGCCGCCGTGCTGGATGCCTGCGGCTTTCTGCTCGAAAGCTTGGGTTACCGGCCGCAATTGTGGGCGGATCCGCGCGAATTTTTGCAACAGGCCGATCTGGAGACGCCCGGCGTGGTGTTGAGCGATTGGAATATGCCGTGGCTGAACGGCCAGCAGCTCCAGCAGGCGCTACAGGCGCAAGACAGCCCGCTGGCCTTGGTGGTGATGACCGGTTTCGGCGACGTACCGCTGGCGGTCGATATGCTGCAACGGGGGGCGGTGGACTTTTTGGAAAAACCGGTGTCGCTGCAACGCCTGCAAGCCGCTTTGGCGGCCGCCCGCAGCCAAAGCGAAACGAATTATGCCCTGTGGCAGAACCGCCGGCGTTTCAAGCAGCTGAGCGCCAAAGAGCAGGCGGTGGCGCGGCTGCTGTTGCAGGGCCACACCAATAAGACCATGGCGGAAACGCTGAATGTATCGGTGCGCACGGTAGAAGTGCACCGTGCCCATTTGATGGAGAAAATGCAGGCCGACAGCATGGCCGCCCTGATTCAGGCCTTGGCGGCTTTGGAAGAAGGGAAATAAAACGGTATTGGACGGTTCAGGTAGCCTAACATATCTTATTTGTAAGCCTGCCTTAACGATTTAATGACAAAACCCCGCAAGTAAAAAAACGCCACCAATACCAAGGGAGGAAGTATTGGTGGCCAACTTGCGGGAAAACGTCTACTTACTGCTCACACATCCCCATTCAGGAATCCATGTAAGCGAGACAAATTATACCTACGCTGGAATCTACTGTCTAGGCTTTCGTCATTTTTTATCGAAAAAAGTTATTCTTAAGCCATAATTTGGCAAAAATTTGACAAAAGTTAATTTAAATAAGAGCGAGTATTTAGTCTAAATATTTATTTATTCAGATTTTTTTAAACAAAATTAACAATTAGGTCAAAGATCAGCCGCCTCCCCATCCAAGGCGGCCGGCGGCGAGATTGGCACCGTTCAGGCAAAAACGGCCCAAACCGGAGCATGGTCGCTGGGGCGCTCGAGAGCGCGGGTGGCAGTGTCCACCTCCAATTGCTGCAAGCGGGCAAGCAGCGCCGGGCTGCACAAAATATGGTCGATGCGCAGGCCGAGCTTGCGGCGGAACATATTCATGCGGTAATCCCACCAAGTAAACATTTGCGCTTCGGGATGCAGGTGGCGCAGGCCATCGCCCAAGCCCAGTTGCAGCAGTTCAGCAAACCATTGCCGCTCGGCGGAAGAACAATGGATTTTTTCATGCCATTTTTCCGGGTCGTACACGTCGCGGTCGGCAGGGGCGATGTTGAAGTCGCCCAGCAGCACCAGCTCGTCGTGTTGCGCCAGTTCTTGCGCCACCAAGCGGTTGAGAGCGGCGAACCATTGCTCTTTGTAGGCAAATTTTTCGCTGCCCACCGCTTCGCCGTTGACGCAATACACATTGATCACGCGCACGCCGTCGATGGTGGCGGCGATGACGCGCCGTTGCGGGTCGTCCGGCAGGTCGGGCAGACCGGTGTGCACGTCGGCCGCTTCGCTGCGGCTGAGAATGGCCACGCCGTTATAGGTTTTCTGCCCGCTCCACACGGCGCGGTAGCCGAGCAACTCGAAAGCGGCAAGGGGGAATTTGTCTTGCTCGAGTTTGAGTTCTTGCAGACAGAGGATGTCGGGCCGGTGTTCGATCAGCCAGTTGCTGACCTGCGGCAGGCGGACGTTGAGGGAATTGACGTTCCAGGTGGCGATTTTCATGGTGTTTGGAGATGAGATTCGGCAGAGCAGGCTACCTGAAAGCGGGGTGGCGTTCAGGTAGCCTGTAATCAGGGGAGAAGGTTATTCGGCTTCGTTAATCCAAGCCTGCTGGATGGCTTCGAGTATGCGTTCGCCGCTGCGGGCGGGATCGTCGTCGAAATCCGGCAAGGCCAGCACCAGCTCGCGCAAGTGGGTGAAGCGGATGGTTTTGGGGTCGGTGTCGGGGTGGGCATCGTAGAGCTCTTCGGCGATGCGTTGGGTGTCGGTCCATTTCATGGCGGGCTACCTGAAAAGCGGTTGGGAAGTGTCGGGCGCAACGGCCCGGGGCGAACGGGTTTGGTTTGTTAATGGTGTTCGCGGGCGTGGTTGATGGTGTATTTGGGGATTTCCACCACCAAATCTTCGTCGCCCACGCAGGCTTGGCAGCTGAGGCGGGAGGTGGCTTCCAAGCCCCAGGCTTGGTCGAGCAGGTCTTCTTCGATTTCGCTGGCTTCGGACAGGCTGTCGAAACCTTGGCGGATAACCACGTGGCAGGTAGTGCAGGCGCAGGATTTTTCGCAGGCATGCTCGATTTCGATGTCGTGTTCGAGCAGCAGATCGCAGAGAGAGCGGCCACTGGGGGCGTCTTCGATGATTTTGCCCTCCGGGCAGAGCTCGGCGTGGGGCAGGACGGTGATTTTGGGCATGGTGTGTGTATGGGTGAAAATGGGATGGGAAAACGGCGGCATTGTACCTGAAATGCTGTTTTTTTTCAGAATGAGGCTGTTGCAGGGCGGCGGCAAAAGGAAGCAGGCTACCTGAAAGCCTGCCGCTGCGGGGCGGCGTGGTGTTCAGGTAGCCTGTTGCGGGATGGCGGGCTGAGACCTTTGCAAAACCCCCATCTGCGGCGCATTTCTGCGTTGTGCGTTTATGCCCTATGGGTACTGCTCGCTCGCTTGCCTATCTATATGATATGTCTGTCCCACGGGGATTCCTGGCGTTCACGCTCGCTGTGCTGCTACGCCTTGAACTGCATCCACATCTGGGGTTTTTGCAAAGGTCTCAGGCTTTACAAATCGTGCATGGCCATCAGGCTGGCGTTACCGCCGGCGGCGGTGGTGTTGATGCTGCAGGCCACTTCGGAGAACAGGCGCAAGACGTCTAAGCCGTCGGCCGCGTTGTGAATGCGGGTGAGCGGGCCGGGATGCTCGGCCAACGCCTGGCGGTATTCCGCCGTCATCGGCTCCAATGCCACCACATGGGTCATGTCGGCGGTTTCGGGGCGGCCGTGCGTGGAGAGCAGGCCGCCGAGACGGTCGGCATAGGCGGCCAAGGGGTGGCCGGACTCCACCACGGTGTGGATGCCGGAAGCGGCCAGGGTGGCGAGGGCGGCAAAGGATTGCGCCAGGTCGCCGCCGTAGAGCCACACCTGCTTGGGCGTGTGCCAGTTCATGCTGTTGTGTTCGCCGGTGGGGCCGAGCAGGGCCAGCTCGGCCTGACGCAGGGTGTGCAGGCGCGCTTGGCCCATTTTGCCGGCCAGCTCCAGTTTTTGTTCCTGGGAGAGCGGCAGGGCGGCCAGCACTTCCTGCAGGCGGGCCAGCGCGGCTTCGTCGGCCTGGCCGATGCGGCTCAGGCGCGGGATGCGCCAGCGTTTCAGCCGGCTTAAGCGTTGCAGGTAGAAGGGGCCGCCGGCTTTGGGGCCGGTGCCGGAGAGGCCGTGGCCGCCGAAGGGTTGCACGCCCACCACGGCGCCGACGATGTTGCGGTTCACATACACATTGCCGGCCTCGATGCGGCTGCGGATATGCGCCACGGTGGCGTCGATGCGGCTGTGGATGCCGTGGGTCAGGGCGTAGCATTTGCTGTTGATTTGCGCGATGAGCTCGTCCAGCTCCCCGGCGCGGTAGCGCACCACGTGCAGCACGGGGCCGAACACTTCCTGGCGCAGCTCCTGCAGATTGTTGAGCTCGAACAGCACGGGGGCGACGAAGGTGCCGTTGGCGGCATCGGCGGCGAGCGGCACTTCGTGGTAGGACTTGGCCAACCCTTTCATGCGGTCGATGTGGCGTTGCAGGTTGTCGCGCGCTTCGGCGTCGATTACCGGGCCGATATCGGTGTGGAGGCGCAGCGGGTTGCCCACGCGCAACTCGTTCATCGCGCCTTTGATCATGGCGAGGAAGTGGTCGGCGATGTCTTCCTGCAGACAAAGGATGCGCAGAGCGGAGCAGCGTTGGCCGGCGCTGTCGAAGGCGGAGTTCAATACATCGGCCACCACTTGTTCGGGCAGGGCGGTGGAATCGACGATCATGGCGTTTTGGCCGCCGGTTTCGGCAATCAGCACCGGGTTGTCGCTGCGTTTGGCCAGCGTTTGGTTGATCAGGCGCGCCACTTCGGTGGAGCCGGTGAAGATGACGCCGCTGATGCGCGGGTCTTGGGTGAGCGCCGCGCCCACATCGCCCGCGCCGAGCACCAGCTGCAGCACGTCGCCGGGCACGCCGGCTTCATGCATCAGGGAAACGGCGTAGTGGGCGATGATGCTGGTTTGCTCCGCGGGTTTGGCCACCACGCTGTTGCCGGCGGCCAAGGAAGCGGCCACTTCACCGACGAAAATTGCCAGCGGGAAGTTCCACGGGCTGATGGCAACCATGGCGCCGAGGCCGGGGGTGTTTTCAGGTAGCGTGAGTTCGGCTTCGCTGGCGTAGTAGCGGCAGAAATCCACCGCTTCGCGCACTTCGGCAATGGCGTTTTGCAGGGTTTTGCCCGCTTCGCGCACGGCCAGCATCATCAACGTGGGGGTGTGCGCTTCCATCAGGTCGGCAAAGCGGCGCAGGCAGGCGGCACGCTCGGCGGCGGGCTTGGCCGACCAGGCCGGCTGGGCGGCCACGGCAATGCTGACCGCTTCCTGCGCCAAGCCGGCGTCGGCAAACGAGGCGCTGCCGACAATATCGCCGTGGTCGGCCGGATTCGGCACATGGTGTGCGGCGGCGGCCGGACGGCTTTGGCCGTTGATTAAAGAGGCTACCTGAAAGCTTCGTCCGGCGGCGGCATTCATTTGCTGTTGCAGGTTTTGCAACACGTTTTCATTGCTCAAATCGATGCCTTGCGAGTTGACGCGCTCGTGGCCGTACAGTTCGCGCGGCATCGGCAGGGCGCGGTGCAGGCGGATGCCTTCTTGCGCCAAGGTATCAAAGGGGCTGCGGATGAGTTCGTCGATGCTGATTTTTTCATCGACGATCTGGTTCACAAACGAGGAGTTGGCACCGTTTTCCAGCAGACGGCGCACCAAATAGGCGAGCAGGGTTTCGTGGGTCCCGACCGGGGCGTAAATGCGTACGCGGCGGCCTAGGTTTTGGCTGCCGACCACTTGGTCGTACAGGGTTTCGCCCATGCCGTGCAGACATTGGAATTCGTAGTCTTTGCCTTCGCCCATTTGGTAAATGGCGGCCAAGGTGTAGGCATTGTGGGTGGCGAATTGCGGGAAAACGGCATCTTGCGCAGCCAGCAGTTTGCGTGCGCAGGCCAGATAGGAAATATCGGTGTGCACTTTGCGGGTGTAAACCGGATAGCCGTCCATGCCGTCCACCTGCGCCCATTTGATTTCGCTGTCCCAGTAGGCGCCTTTTACCAAGCGGATCATCAGCTTCTGCTTACTGCGGCGGGCGAGGTCGATTAAATAATCGATCACAAAGGGGCAGCGTTTCTGGTAGCCCTGCACCACGAAGCCGATGCCGTGGAAACCGGCCAAGTCGGGGTCGGACACCAGCGCTTCCATCAAGTCCAGCGACAGCTCCAGGCGGTTGGCTTCTTCGGCGTCGATGTTGAGGCCGATATTGTATTGCTTGGCCAGCAGGAACAGGCTTTTCAGGCGCGGCAGCAGTTCGCTCATCACGCGCCCGTGCTGGGCGCGTACATAGCGCGGGTGGATGGCGGAAAGTTTCACCGAGATGCCGTTGCCTTCATACACGCCGGCGCCGGCGGCGTCTTTGCCGATGGCGTGGATGGCGTTCAAATAATCTTGGTAATAGCGGTCGGCATCGGCCTGCGTCATGGCCGCTTCGCCGAGCATATCGAAGGAGAAGCGGTAACCCAGTTTTTCGCGTTCTTTGCCGTTGGCCAGCGCTTCTTCAATGGTTTGGCCGGTCACAAACTGTTTGCCCAGCATGCGCATGGCGTAGTCCACGCCTTTGCGGATGAGGGGTTCGCCGCCTTTACCCAACATGCGGGTGAGCGAGGCAGACAGGCTTTGTTCGTTGGTGGGGTTGGTCAGCTTGCCGGTGATCAGCAGGCCCCAGGCAGCGGCGTTGACGAACAGGGACGGGCTGTGGCCCAAATGGCTTTTCCAGTCGCCGTCGGCCAGTTTGTCGTGGATGAGTTTGTTGCGGGTGGCGTTGTCGGGGATGCGCAACAGGGCTTCGGCCAAACACATCAGCGCCACGCCTTCGTCGCTGGAAAGGGAGAATTCGTGCATCAGCGCGTCCACGCCCGAAGATTTGCTGCGGCTGCTGCGCACTTGGGTGACCAAGCGGCGAGCCAGGTCTGCGGCGGCGCTGCGCTCTTCTGCACTCATCTGCGCCTGCCGCAACATATCGTCCACGGCCGCCACTTCGTCGCGGCGGTAGGCTTCGGTAATGGCTTGGCGCAAGGGGGTTTGTTGCGGATGGGCAAACTGGAACATGGGAATCTCCGTGATGTAGAGTGCGGGAAATGGGCTACCTGAAAGCGCTGGGCTGGGTTTCGGGTAGCCTGAGACCTTTGCAAAACCCCATCTGCGGCGCATTTCTGCGTTGTGCGCTGCTCGCTCGCTTGCCTATCTTCATGATATGTCTGTCCCACAGGGATTCCTGGCGTTCACGCTCGCTGCGCTGCTACGCCTTGAACTGCATCCACATCTGGGGGTTTTGCAAAGGTCTCAGCTTGAATTTGAGGCCGCCATTCAGGCGAAAATCAGGTGGATATGATAAACCAAACCGATGTTTGCGGGCTTGATGGAAGGCAAAGTTTTGCCGCCGGCCGCCTGTTTGGCTGACCTGAATGCCAATCAGGCTACCTGAAACCCACCTATTGCGGTTTCAGGTAGCCTGAGCACGTCATCAAACGGCCGGTTTATTTGGCGGCATGGTAGTCGCGGTCGGCTTGTTCAAAGCGTTCCTGAACCTCTTGGCTGGGCGCTTTGCCGAGCAGGGAAACGGCCACCACGGCAATGGCGCAGGCGATGAAGCCGGGCACGATTTCATACATGGTTTGCAGATTGGCCGCTTTCAGGGCGGGGTTCACTTTTTCCGCCCACAGCACCACCACCACGGCACCGGTAATCATGCCGGCCAGTGCGCCGTTGGCGGTCATGCGCTTCCAGAACACCGACAGAATCACCACCGGGCCGAAGGCGGCACCGAAGCCGGCCCAGGCGTAAGACACCAAGCCCAGCACTTTGCTGTCGGGGTCGGCGGCCAGCAGGATGGCGATTACGGCCACGGCCAACACCATGATGCGGCCCACCCACACCAGCTCTTTCTGAGCGGCGTTGGGGCGCAGGAAGCCTTTATAGAAGTCTTCGGTGATGGCGCTGGAACACACCAAAAGCTGGCAGGACAAGGTGGACATCACCGCAGCCAGAATGGCAGACAAAATCACGCCGGCAATCCACGGGTTGAACAACAGGGTGGCCAAGGCGATGAACACGCGCTCGTTGTTGCCCTGCATGGCGGCCGCCTGTTCGGGGTTGGCGCCGAAGTAGGCGATACCGAAATAGCCCACGGCCACCGCACCGGCCAAGCAAAGCACCATCCAAGTCATGCCGATGCGGCGGGCGCTGGTGAGCGATTTCACGTTTTCGGCGGCCATAAAGCGCGCCAGAATGTGCGGCTGGCCGAAATAGCCCAAGCCCCAGGCGGCAGTGGAAATGATGCCGACGAAGGTGGTGCCGGTGAGCAGGCTGCCGTATTCGGTGTTGGCGGCCACAGCGGCGGCTTGGATGGCAGCGCTCATTTCATCCGCACCGCCCAAGCTCAGGTACACCATAATCGGGGTCAGGATGAGGGCGAAAATCATCAGCGTGGCCTGCACGGTGTCGGTCCAGCTCACCGCCAAAAAACCGCCGATGAAGGTATAGGCAATGGTGGCGCCGGCGCCGAGCCACAGCGCCTGCTGGTAAGACATATCGGTAAACAGGCTCTGGAACAGACGGGCGCCCGCCACCACGCCGGAAGCGCAATAGATGGTGAAGAAAAAGAGGATGATGGCGGCGGAGATCACCTTCATCGCCTTGCCCTGTGCGCCGAAACGGTGGAAAAAGTATTCGGGCAGGGTGAGAGCGTTGTTGTTGTATTCGGTGTGCACGCGCAGGCGGCCGGCCACCAAGAGCCAGTTTAAATAAGCGCCCACGGTGAGGCCGATGGCAATCCAGGCTTCGGCCAGGCCGGAAGCGTAAATCGCGCCGGGCAGGCCCATCAGCAGCCAGCCGGACATATCGGAAGCGCCGGCCGACATGGCGGTCACGAAGGGGCCCAAGCTGCGGCCGCCCAAAATGTAGTCGTCAAAATTGCGGGTGGAGAAATAGGCGGCCAAGCCGATGAGCAAAACGGCCACCAGATACACACCGAAGGTGATGTACATGGGATTCATGATGCAATAACCTCGTGGGTTGTTGTTTGAAAAGGCGTGTGGGGGCGCGTCGGGCCGACCGCCGCCAAACTTTGCGTTTATACTTCAGAAACGCGCGCTCGGTCAATTTTTGTAAATATCGCCTACGCTTGGCGTTAAGACGGCGCTTCGCTTTGCCCGAAGTGCCGGTTTTGTGAGGCGTCCGTGGTATGATGGGCTACCTGAAACCCGCCCCAACCCGTGCCTGACGATGAATCCTCTGCCCGACGAACTGCGCCGCCGTGCCGCCGCCATCAAACTGCTGATTATGGACGTGGACGGCGTGTTAACCGACGGCCGCATTTTTATCCGCGACAACGGCGAAGAAATCAAAGCCTTCCACACGCTCGACGGCCACGGCATCAAAATGCTGCAGCAAAGCGGCGTGCAAACCGCCATCATCACCGGCCGCGACGCGCCTTCGGTGGGCGTGCGGGTGCGCGCTTTGGGCATCGGCCACTATTTCAAAGGCATCAGCGACAAACGCGCCGCTTATGAAGAACTGCGTACCGCCGCCGGCGTGGCCGAGCACGAATGCGCCTATATCGGCGACGATGTGGTGGATTTGCCGGTGATGGTGCGGTGCGGGCTGCCGGTGGCGGTGCCGGAGGCGCACGATTTCGTCAAACACTATGCCGTTTACACCACCGCCCGCCCGGCCGGCGCCGGCGCGGTGCGCGAACTGTGCGACCTGATCATGGACGCACAAGGCTACCTGAAACCCGCTTTGGAACGTTACACACAATGATCAAGAAACTGGCCGGCTGGTGGTTTCCGCTGATACTGGCGCTGGCTTTGGGCGGCGTCAGCTTCTGGCTCGACCGCGTGAGCCAGCTGGAAACCGAAGAAGCCTCGCTCAGCCCGCACGAGCCGCAATATGAAATTTTCGGCATTCAAGCCAGGCGTTTCGGCGCCGACGGCGCGGTCGCCGAGCAGCTGACCGCCGAACGCGCCTGGCAGTTTCCGGCCCGTTCCGACGCCTATCTGGCCAAACCCGATATCGTGTTCGCCCCCCACAGCGGCGAGCAGTACCGCGTTCAGGCCGCGCAGGCGCATTATGTGAACGACCACGAAAAAGTGGCCCTCAGCGGCGGCGTGGTGCTGGTGAAGCCCGCAACCGCCGACTCGCCCGCCGGCCGCATGGAAACCGACACCCTAACCATCGACACCGACACCCAAACCGCCCGAACCGAAGACTGGGTGCGCTACCGCTACGGCGCCTCGCACGGCACCGCGCAAGGCATGGTGTACGATCATGCCGCCAGACGCCTCAACCTCTCTTCACGCATAAAGGCCGTGATTTATGATCCGCAAACCGACCATCCTTAAGCCCCGCCTGCTGTGCGCCCTGCTGTTGGCCGCCGTTCTGCCCGCACACGCACTCACCTCCGACCGCAACCAGCCCATCCAAATCGAGGCCGACCAAGGCTCGTTGGATCAAGGCAACCAAAGCACCGAATTTTCCGGCAACGTGGTCATCAAACAAGGCACCATGTATATCCACGCCGGCAAAGTCCGCGTGGTGCGCGCCGCCAGCGGCACCCAAACCATCACCGCCACCGGCAGCCCGGTACAGTTCGGCCAGCAGCTCGACCGCCAAGGCCACGTGAAGGGGCAGGCCAACCGGGTGGAATACCAGTCGGCCACCGGCATCGTGAAACTCAGCGGCAACGCCCGCCTGGAGCGCGGCGGCGACAATGCGCGCGGCGAAACCATCACCTACAACACCCGCACCGAGGTGTACACCGTGATGGGCGGCAGCAAAAACAACGCCAACCGCGGCCGCGTCAGCATCACCATCCAGCCTCAAAACTGATGCCGCAGCAGGCTACCTGAAAACACGCCAACCGGCGGCAACAGGCTTTCAGGTAGCCCGACAAGACCAAAATCAAAATAACGGGAAACCAATCATGAATGCGCCGACAACACCCGGCAGCCGCCTGAGCGTGCGGCAGCTGCAGAAAAGCTTCAAACAACGCCAAGTGGTGAAAGACTTTTCGCTCGACATCCGCAACGGCGAAGTGGTCGGCCTGCTCGGCCCCAACGGCGCGGGCAAAACCACCAGCTTCTACATGATTGTCGGCCTCGTGGCCGCCGATGCCGGCGAAATCGGGCTGGACGGCCACCAGCTCCAACACATGACGGTTTACCAGCGCGCCCGTCTCGGGCTGGGCTATCTGCCGCAGGAAGCCTCCATCTTCCGCAAAATGACGGTGGAGGAAAACATCCGCGCCATTCTCGAGCTGCACGAAAGCGACCCTGCCCGCATCGAAGACACCCTCAACGGCCTCTTGGCCGACCTTAACATCGGCCACCTGCGCCGCAGCCCCGCGCCCGCTTTGTCGGGCGGCGAACGCCGCCGGGTAGAGATCGCCCGCGTGCTGGCCATGAACCCGCGCTTCATCCTGCTCGACGAACCCTTTGCCGGCATCGATCCGATTGCCGTGATCGACATCCAAAACATCATCGGCTTTCTCAAGCAGCGCGGCATCGGCGTGCTGATCACCGACCACAACGTGCGCGAAACCCTGCGCATCTGTGACCGCGCCTACATCATCAGCGAAGGCCGCGTGCTGGCCGACGGCCGCCCCGAAGACCTGGTCAACAACGACGAAGTCCGCGCCGTGTATTTGGGCGAAAACTTCGATTATTGAGTTTCAGGTAGCCGGTGATGACAACGCAAGCGGTCAAACTCAAACTACGCCAAACCCAGCTGCTCAACCAAAAGCAGCAGCAGTCTTTGCGTGTGCTGCACATGTCCTCGCAGGAACTGGCCGAAGAAGTGGAATCCTGGCTGGAAGACAACCCCCTGCTGGAGCGCGCCGACACAGGCGACGCCGACAGCGGCCAGCCCGAAATCCACTATTCCGCTGCCGTGCCGATTACCCGCAAAATCAGCAGCGGCGAAGAAAGCGATTTGTGGGCCACCGTGGCCGACGAAGCCGACTTCCGCCGCCTGCTGCACGAGCAGGTGTGCGAACATCCGCTGGATCGCGAAGAAGCCGCACGGGTACACCTGCTGATCGACTACCTTGACGACCAAGGCTACCTGAAAGAAAGCCTCGAAGAGATTGTGGAGCATTCGCCGCTGGAATGGATGCTGGACGAAGCAGACTTAGCCGCCGCCCTGCAACAGCTCCAGCGCTTCGACCCGCCCGGCACCGGCGCACGCGACTTGGCCGAATCCCTGCTCTTACAGCTGGCCCGCCGCGAACCGTGCGAAACCGTGTTCTGCGCCGTCAAACTGGTGCAGGGCTACCTGAACGACGTAGGCAAAATCACCCTCGCCCCGCAGGTGCGCAAACAACACCCCCATTACAGCACCGCCACCATCGAAGCCGCCCAGGCGCTGGTGTCCTCGCTCAACCCTTTCCCCGCCTACGGCTATGCCGCCGCCGGCCACACCGAATACATCGAGCCCGATGTGTGGATCCGCCCCGATGAAGAAACCGGCGAATGGAAAACCGGCGCCTACCGCCAGGCCTGGCCGCAGGTGCGGCTCAACCGCGAATACTGCGAACTGCTCGGCGAATGCGGCGGCAGCGCGCCCGAACTCAAACAAAAACTCGCCGAAGCCAAAACCCTGCTGCTCTCATTGGAGCAGCGCAAAAGCACCGTGCTGCGGCTGGCCGACATCATTCTGGAAAAACAGGCCGACTTTTTCCAATTCGGCGCCATCGGCCTGGTGCCGATGACCATCAAAGACACCGCCCAAGAATTGGGCCTGGCCGAGAGCACCGTATCGCGCGCCGTCAACCAAAAATATCTGGCTTGCCCCCAGGGCGTATTTCCGTTACGCTACTTCTTCAGCCAGGCCGCCGTTTACGCCGACGAAGAAGACGAACAGGGCGTGAGCGCCGGCGCGGTGAAAGCCGTGATGGAAAGCCTGTTTGCCTCGGAAAACAAAGCCAAGCCGCTCTCAGACCAAGCCATCGCCGACCGCCTCGCCCTGCAGGGCATGACGCTGGCCCGCCGTACCGTAGCCAAATACCGCGAAGAGATGAATTTCCCGCCTGCCCACCAGCGCAAACGCAAACAGCCGTAGTTCCCCGGCTTGCGCGCCGCCAGGCAGGCACAACCCCTCGAAGGAGTCTGCTATGAATCTGAAAATCAACGGCATCAACATCGAAGTGACCGACGCGCTGAAAGACTACATCCGCAGCAAACTCGAGCGCATCATGCGGCACAGCGACAATGTGATTTCCGCCACCGTTACCCTCTCGGTGGACAAACTGGTGCAAAAAGCAGAAGTGGATTGGCACATGGCGGGCAAAGACCTGCACATCGATCAAACCGATAAAGACATGTATGCCGCCATCGATTTACTGGCCGACAAGCTTGACCGTGCGGTGCTCAAACACAAAGAGAAAACCCACGACCACCGCGCCGAATCCAGCGGCAAACTGAGCGCCGAATCTTAAGCGCCCTCCCCTTTCACAGGCTGCCGAAGCAGCCTGTTTTGCCGTCTGCTTGGCCGATGTAAAAATTTTCCGCCCGCCCCACAAGGCGGGCAAACCGCTTTATAATCCGCCGTTTTTTCAGCAATGCCCTACAGGCTGAGACCTTTGCAAAAGCCCCAGATGTGGATGCAGTTCAAGGCGTAGCAGCGCAGCGAACGTGAACGCCAGGAATCCCCGTGGGACAGACATATCATGAAGATAGGCAAGTGAGCGAGCAGCGCACAACGCAGAAATGCGCCGCAGATGGGGGTTTTGCAAAGGTCTCAGGCTACCTGAAAACAAACCACCCACACCGCGCCGAATTCCGGCCCAACCCTTAGTTACCGAGACACACCGTGGACAAACTGAAAATCACCGGCAACGGCCCCCTCAACGGCGAAATCACCATTTCCGGCGCCAAAAACGCCGCCCTACCGCTGATGTGCGCCGGCCTGCTGACCGAAGACATCCTCCACTTGAAAAACGTGCCCATGCTGGCCGACGTGAAAACCACCCACAAACTGCTGCAAGGCATGGGCGCACAGGTGGAAAGCGACGGGGTGAGCGCGTTTTCCATCAACGGCGGCACGGTCAACAACACCTGCGCCCCTTACGAGCTGGTGAAAACCATGCGCGCCTCGATTCTGGTGCTCGGCCCCACCCTGGCGCGTTTCGGCCATGCCGAAGTCAGCCTGCCCGGCGGCTGCGCCATCGGCTCGCGCCCGGTTGACCAACACCTGAAAGGACTGGAAGCCATGGGCGCCACCATCACCATCGAGCACGGCTATGTGAAAGCCAGCGGCAAGCTGAAAGGCGCACGCGTGGTGATGGACATGGTCACCGTGGGCGGCACTGAAAACCTGCTGATGGCCGCCACGTTGGCCGAAGGCACCACCATTTTGGAAAACTGCGCCATTGAACCCGAAGTGGTGGATTTGGCCGAGTGCTTGGTGAAGATGGGCGCCAAAATCCACGGCATCGGCACGCCGGTGATAACGGTGGAGGGCGTGGAGAAACTACACGGCTGCACCCACAGCGTGGTGGCCGACCGCATCGAAACCGGCACCTTTCTCTGCGCCGTGGCCATGACCGGCGGCCACGTAGTACTGCGCAACGCCGCACCCAAAACCATGGAAGTGGTGTTGGACAAACTGGTGGAAGCCGGCGCCGTGATTGAAGCAGGCGACGACTGGATCGCCATCGATATGCGCCAACGCCCGAAAGCGGTGGACATCCGCACCGTGCCGCATCCCGGTTTCCCCACCGATATGCAGGCGCAGTTTATGGCCATGAACGCGGTGGCCGAGGGCAGCAGCCGCGTGGTGGAAACCATTTTTGAAAACCGTTTCATGCACGTGCCCGAACTCAACCGCATGGGTGCCCAAATCAGCGCCGAAGGCAATACGGCCATGATCAAAGGCGTGGACAAGCTTTCCGGCGCCACCGTGATGGCCACCGATTTGCGCGCCTCGGCCAGCCTGGTGATTGCCGGCCTGGTGGCCGACGGCGAAACCGTGGTCGAGCGCATTTACCACCTCGACCGCGGCTACGAGCACATCGAAGAGAAGCTGGGCAAAGTCGGTGCCTTAATCGAACGGGTACGCGGCTGAGGCTCCCTAATTGACAAACAGGCTACCTGAAAGGCTTTCAGGTAGCCTGTTTGTTTACCCCTTACTCTCCATAACTAAGAAAAAATTTAGCTGACTGAATAAAATCTCATCTTTATAATCAGAAAATATGATTTTATGAAGCCATGCCATGGACTACCAAAAACTCAGCCGCAAGCTGGAAATCCTGGCCGACGCGGCCAAATACGACGTTTCCTGCTCGTCCAGCGGCGGCTCGCGCGGCAATAAGGGGCAAGGCTTGGGCAACTCATCCCGCGCCGGCATTTGCCACAGTTTCACCGAAGACGGCCGCTGCGTATCGCTGCTGAAAATTCTGCTCACCAACCACTGCATCTACGATTGTGCCTACTGCGCCTCGCGCCGCAGCAACGACATCCCACGTGCAGCGTTTACCGTAGATGAAGTGGTGGATTTGACCATGAGCTTTTACCGCCGCAACTACATCGAAGGGCTGTTTTTGAGTTCCGGCATTTTCAAAAACGCCGACTACACCATGGAACGTTTGGTGCGCATTGCCAAAAAACTGCGCGAAGAACACCGCTTTCACGGCTACATCCACCTGAAAACCATTCCCAAAGCCTCGCCCGAAATCCTGCACGAGGCTGGGCTGTATGCCGACCGCCTCAGCGTCAATATGGAAATCCCCACCGTTTCCGGCCTCAAGCTGCTCGCCCCCGAAAAAAACCACCGCGACATGACTCAGCCGATGGCATTTGTGCGTAACGAAATCACGGCTTTTGCCGACAGCCGCAAAACCATCAAATCCACACCCAAGTTCGCCCCGGCCGGCCAAAGCACGCAGTTCATTATCGGTGCGGCAGGCGAAACCGACCGCCAAATCATCCGTGCCGCCGGCGGTTTTTACCGCCATTACGGCCTCAAACGTGTGTATTACTCCGGCTATGTGCCCGTATTGGCAGACAAACGCCTGCCGCCCTTATCGGCACAAGTGCCGCTGCGCAGGGAAAACCGGCTTTATCAGGCCGACTGGCTGATGCGTTTTTACGGCTTTGCCGACCATGAAATTTTAGACGAGCAACAACCTTTTCTCGACCTGGACTTCGACCCCAAACTGGCGTGGGCATTGCGGCACCGCGAATGGTTTCCGGTGCCGCTGCAACACGCCCCGCTGGAGGCCATCTTACGCGTGCCCGGCATCGGCGTGAAGTCCGCCCGCCGAATCGTGCAGGCCCGCCGCTTCCGCATGATTACTATGGCCCAGCTGCGCAAAATGGGCGTGGCCTTAAACCGCGCGCGCTATTTCATTACCCTGCCCGAACCCAACCGCTATGCCGACTTAATCGACAGCACGCAATTGCGCGGTCTGCTGCTGCAACACACCCGCTCCAAGTTCGGCCAAAGCGATGCCGTGCAAAGCGATTTGTTTGCTTGAACCGCGCCCATAGGAACCCGCCCATGCGTGTGATCTTGCATTACAACGGCAGTTTTGACGGTTTGTTGAGCGCCGTGTTTGAGGTGTACGCCCGCCGTCTGCCGCCCGATCAGGTGCATCTGACTGCCGATGCGCACGACACCGATTTGTTCGGCCACAGCGAAAGCGTGGCCGCCAACGCCGAACACGCCCGCCGAGTGTGCGAACGGCTGGAGCGGCAGATCGGCCGCCGCGGCATGGTGCGGCTGCTGTACGGTTTTCTGGTTGCCGCCCCCGAGATGCCGGACACCTTTTTGCGCCTCGTCCGCCTGATGCTGGCGCGCCCCGAACGCCGCGACCTGCTGAGTGATTACGGCCATATCGACGTGTTGCAGTGGGCGCAGTGGGTGAAAACCGTCGGCCATGAAAAACACCGCATGGAAGCGTTTGTGCGCTTTGAAGAGCTTTCAGGTAGCCTCTATCTGGCCCGCATCGCGCCGCAATACGACGTGCTGCCGCTGATTGTGCCGCATTTCCGCCGCCGCTATCCGCAGCAGCACTGGGCCATTTTCGACACCGGGCGCGCTTACGGCGTGGCCAGCAATGAGACAGGCCTTTATCCGATCAGCCACCTCGACACCGCCGCGCTGACAACAGCCTATGCGCCGCAGGAGCAGGATTACCAGCGGCTGTGGCGGCGTTATTTCCACAGCAGCAACATCGCCGCCCGCCGCAACCCGCGCCTGCACCGGCAACAGGTGCCGCAGCGCTATTGGGCTTACCTCACCGAAAAACAACCCGAATTGCCGGGCTGAGACCTTTGCAAAACCCCCAGATGTGGATGCAATTCAAGGCATAGCAGCGCAGCGAGCGTGAACGTCAGGAATCCCCGTGGGAAAGACATATCATAGAGATAGACAAGCGAGCGAGCAGTACCCATAGGGCATAAACGCACAACGCAGAAATGCGCCGCAGATGGGGGTTTTGCAAAGGTCTCGGGCTGATACCGCGGCCGAATAAGCCGGATACGGAAAACGCTGCCTGCTTCCGCATGAGCGGCGGGCAAACGGCATCAGCCGCCAGAGAGATTACGAGCGCTGCCGCGCACATTCCGCCGCATACGCCTCACCCCAGCGGTACATGGCCTCGATCACCGGCAACAGGGTGCGGCCGAAATCGGTGAGCGAATATTCCACCTTGGGCGGCACCTGCGGATAAACCTCGCGGTGAACGATGCCGTCGGCCTCCAACTCGCGCAACTGCAGGGTGAGCATGCGTTGGGTAATGCCCGAGAGCAGACGCTGCAATTCGTTGAAACGTCGGATATCGGTATTCAAATGATACAAAATCAACACCTTCCATTTGCCGCCGATGATGCTGAGTGTGGTGCGTACCGGGCAGCACAGCGCACCATCCGGCACAGCCAAAGGGTCGTCTGCAGAATCATGCATGCGTTTGCTTCCTTAATTACAGTATAAAAAATGTGCGTACTTGCTCATTGGTTTGTACTGCGTATAATACGCCCAAGGAAATAAAAAGCCCAGCAAAAATTCGGGCAGTTTTATTGCCGTTTGCAAACCGGCCCAAACCGCTTCAAAGCGGCAGGCCGATTGGAATAAGGAGTGCATCATGCGCATTATGGAATTGGACCGCATCAACGAACTGGCCCGCAAAGCCAAAACCGAAGGCTTAAACGCAGCCGAGCTGGCAGAACGGGCAGCGCTGCGCCAGGCCTATATCCGCCAAGTATGCGGCCAGCTGAACAATATGTTGTCCACCGTGACCGTGGTGGACCCCGAAGGCCAGGACGTTACCCCCGCCAAGCTGCGCGCCGCCCAGGCTGCCGGCATGCAGGTGAATGTTTAATAATGTTTGCAGTAAGGCCACGCCGGGCTTTCAGGTAGCCTGCCGGCCGCATCAAAAAAACAAGAAAGGAAGTCATCATGCGTTCCGTACGCCAAATCTACCGCGCCAACAGCCAACATTGGGTGGGCGACGGCTTTCTGGTACAACCCCTGTTTTCCCACATGGGCGAAGACCGCGGCACCGATCCGTTTTTGATGCTGGATTACGCCGCCCCTTACGAATTCGCCCCCAACCACCGCAGCAGCCAGCGCGGCGTCGGCCAACACCCGCACAAAGGTTTCGAAACCGTGACCATTGCCTACCACGGCGAAGTGGCGCACCGCGATTCGGCCGGCGGCGGCGGCGTGATCAAAGAGGGCGACGTGCAATGGATGACCGCCGGCGCCGGCATCATTCACGAAGAGTTCCACTCCGAGGCCTTCAGCCGCAACGGCGGCCTGTTTGAGATGGTGCAGTTGTGGGTGAACCTGCCGGCCAAAGACAAACTCACCCCCGCCCGCTATCAGCATTTGGCCAAGGAAAACATCCCCGTAGTGGCCTTGCCCGAGGATGCCGGCCATCTGCGTCTGATCGCCGGCGAATATCAAGGCGTCCGCGGTGCGGCCGACACCTTTACCGAGATGAATGTATGGGACGTGGTGATCGAAGCCGGCCGTGAGGCAGCCATTGAGGTTCCGGCCAGCCATAATCTGTCTATGGTGGTGCTGCGCGGCGAAGCCGAATTTAACGGCCAAGCGCGCGCCGGTGCCGGGCAGTTGGTGGGTTTTGACGAAGGCGGCGGTGCAGTAAGCATCCGCGCCGGCGGCGAAACGGTGAAAATCCTGCTGCTGTCCGGCGTGCCGATTAACGAACCTGTGGTGGGCTACGGGCCGTTTGTGATGAACAGCGCCGAAGAAATCCGTGAGGCCATTGCCGAATTCAACAGCGGCCGCTTCGGTCAACTGGCTTGACGCCCCGCCCCGCCAAACAAACAGCCCAATCTGCATCGGTATGCGGTTTGAGTTGTTTGATTCAGCGGCGATAAGAAGAAAAGGAAACTTTGATGAGTTGGGTATATTTGATCACCGCCGGCCTGCTGGAAATCGGCTGGCCGCTGGGTTTGAAACTGGCGCAGCAGGAAGGCTACCGCTGGCACGGCATGGTGCTGGCGGTGCTGTTTATGGCGGCCAGCGGCTTTTGCCTGTTTCTGGCGCAAAAAACCATTCCGATGGGTACGGCTTACGCGGTGTGGACGGGCATCGGCGCGGCCGGTGCGTTTTTAGTGGGGGTGGTGTTTTTCGGCGACGCCGCCAGCTTCGGCCGCTGGCTGGGCGCGGCGCTGATTATTACCGGCGTGGTGGTGATGAAGCTGGCCAGCCATTCTTGAAGGGCGTTTCAAAGAATACGGGCTACCTGAAAACCTATACAGGTTGCCGGCAAGCACCCTTAGAGTCTGAGACCTTTGCAAAACCCCCATCTGCGGCGCATTTCTGCGTTGTGTGCTGCTCGCTCGCTTGCCTATCTATCTGATATGTCTGTCCCACGGGGATTTCTGACGTTCACGCTCGCTGCGCTGCTACGCCTTGAGCTGCATCCACATCTGGGGGTTTTGCAAAGGTCTCAGCCTGCTCATCACCTGCTGACGCAGCGGTTTTTCGAGGCAGAAACCGCGTATATCGTCTATCAAGCAGAAATGCTGGCAAGATTGCACATCTTGCCAGCATTTTGTTGTCTCCGGCTGCAATCAACGCGGCAAACGCGGTGCGGCTACGCCTTGAAAAGGCATCCACATCTGGGGGTTTTGCAAAAGCCTCAGGATGTCAGCTGAACACCGCCGCCACGGAGATTGCGAACAGGCGGCGCCCACTGCGGGGGCACACTTACTTGGCGATGGGCGTGGCTTGATAAAACGCCAGTTTCAGCTGGCCGTTTTCGATTTCCCAAACCGATACGGCCCGGTTGTTGAGCTTTCTGGGTTGTCCGTCCACCAACAGATCGGCCTGAAAATCGGCGCGCACCAAAATGCCCGTACCCAGATGCCGGATTTCGTGAATCGGGTAATGAATGGCTTGGTAAACGTAAAAGCCGGCATACAGCTTGCCCATTAAGGCATCCAAATCGTCCACGGTGCCGCTGGTGTGCACATAACAGAGCTTAGGGCTGCACATGGCGGCAAATTCTGCGTAACGTTGCTGGATCAGACAGTCGGCCCTTTGCCGCTCGGCGGCGCGGACGGCTGCTTCCCAATTTATCTCCGTGTTCATCAATATTTCTCCCGTTTGGCTGGCCTTGTTGATTCTGACGCTGATGCAGCATCTTAATTCTATTTATGCGTTTTATTGTTCTAAATTTCAAAACATTGTATTTGTCCGCTGCATGACTACAGCCGGGTTCAAACAGAATAAAATGGTGGCGGACTCTACCTTACGGTATGGATTAGGATTTATTTTCGACAAGGCAAACCACCATGATAGACAAAACAACCCGTTCTCTGGAGGATGTGCTGGCTCAAATTTCGGACGGCGCCCGTATTATGATCGGCGGTTTCGGTACGGCAGGGCAGCCTGCCGGATTGATCGACGGCCTGATTGAATCGGGAGCGAAAGATTTGGTCATCATCAACAACAATGCAGGCAATGGCGATTACGGTTTGGCCAAACTGCTGAAAACCGGTGCGGTGCGCAAAATCATCTGCTCTTTTCCGCGCCAATCCGATTCTTGGGTTTTCGACGAGCTTTACCGTGCCGGGAAAATCGAGCTGGAACTGGTGCCGCAAGGCAACCTGGCCTGCCGCATTCAGGCGGCGGGCATGGGCTTGGGTGCGGTGTTTACACCCACCGGCTACGGCACGCTGTTGGCGGAAGGCAAAGAAACCCGCCATATCGACGGCAAAGATTATGTGCTCGAGTACCCCATCAAAGCGGATTTTGCGCTGATTAAAGCCTTCAAAGGCGACCGCTGGGGCAATTTGGTTTACCGCAAGTCGGCGCGCAATTTCGGCCCGATTATGGCGGCGGCGGCCGATGTCACCATTGCCGAAGTATCGGAAATCGTTGAATTGGGCGCCTTGGACCCCGAACACATCATCACACCGGGAATTTTTGTCCGGCACGTCGTTAAAATTGGATAAGGAGAGCAGCGGTGAACTACCAAAAACTCAACCGTGAACAAATCGCCATGCGCGTTGCCGCAGATATTCCCGACGGTGCTTACGTCAATCTCGGCATCGGGCTGCCAACCAAAATTGCGGCTTATCTGCCCGCAGACAAAGAAGTCTTTCTGCATTCCGAAAACGGCCTGCTGGCATTCGGCCCGCCGCCCGCTCCCGGCGAAGAAGACCCCGATTTGATTAACGCGGGCAAAGAATACGTTACGTTGCAAACCGGCGGATGCTATTTCCATCACGGCGACTCTTTCGCCATGATGCGCGGCGGCCATCTGGACATTTGCGTATTGGGCGCGTTTCAAGTGTCGGCCAATGGAGATTTGGCCAACTGGCACACCGGTGCGCCCGATGCCATTCCGGCGGTAGGCGGTGCAATGGACTTGGCCGTCGGCGCCAAAAAAGTGTGGGTAACGATGGAACACACAAGCAAGCAGGGCGCACCGAAAATCGTGCAAAACCTCACTTATCCGGCAACCGGCCTGCATTGCGTCAACCGCATCTACACCGATTTATGCGTGATCGATTTGGACGGGGAGGGTTTGCGCGTGATTGAAAAAGTCGACGGCTTGGACTTTGAAGAACTGCAAAAACTGACCGACGCCCCTTTAATCGACGCCACAGCAGGAGCAAAGAAATGAAACTGAACGACGTTTATATTATTGATGCCGTGCGCACGCCTTTCGGGCGCTACGGCGGCGGCCTTGCCGCAGTGCGCACCGATGATTTGGGTGCCGTGCCGATTAAAGCATTGATGCAGCGCCATCCCCAAGTGGATTGGGCAAAAGCCGACGACTTGATTTACGGCTGTGCCAACCAGGCGGGCGAAGACAACCGCAACGTGGCCAGAATGTCTGCTTTGCTGGCAGGCATGCCGCCTTCCGTGCCGGCAACCACCATCAACCGCCTGTGTGGTTCGTCTTTGGATGCGGTGCTGACGGCGGGCCGTGCGATTCAAACCGGCGACGCCGATTTATTGATTGCCGGCGGCGTGGAAAACATGTCCCGCTCGCCTTATGTGATGGGCAAATCGGAACAGGCTTTCGGCCGAAATCAGAAAATCGAAGACACCACGATGGGCTGGCGTTTTATCAATCCGGCCATGAAGGCGCAATACGGCGTGGATACCATGCCGCAAACCGCTGAAAATGTGGCGGAGCAATTCGGCATCAGCAGGGAAGACCAAGACCGTTTTGCCCTTGCCAGCCAGCAGAAGACGGCGGCGGCGCAGCAGCGCGGTTTTTTCGAGCGCGAAATCGTGCCGGTGGAAATCCCGCAACGCAAAGGCGGCAGCATGGTGGTGAATCAAGACGAGCATCCTCGCCCGGATACCGATGCGGCAGGCTTGGCAAAACTCAAACCGGTGGTGTTTGCAGGCGGCACGGTAACGGCCGGCAATGCCTCGGGCATTAACGACGGTGCCTCTGCCGTTTTGCTGGCTTCTGCCAAAGCGGTAGCAGCCTACGGGCTGAAGCCGCGCGGCCGTTTGATTGCCGGGGTGACGGTGGGCATCGAGCCGAGGATTATGGGTTTCGCCCCCGCACCGGCAATTAAAAAACTGCTGGCCAAAACCGGCGTGGCTTTGGCCGATATTGATGTGATCGAATTGAACGAAGCCTTTGCCGCCCAGGCTTTGGCGTGTACCCGCGATTTGGGTTTGGCCGACGATGATCCGCGCGTCAACCCCAACGGCGGGGCCATCGCCATCGGCCACCCTTTGGGGGCTTCCGGCACGCGCCTGTTGGCAACCGCGCTGAACCAGCTGGAAGTTTCAGGCGGACGTTATGCGGTGTGCTCGATGTGCATCGGTGTCGGGCAAGGCATTGCGGCGCTCATTGAGCGATGCGACTAGGGGCGACAAGCAGCCCTTGGCAATCAGCTGTTCGTCCCATTTGGGTAACTGGCTGATGTTTTCCGACAAAAAATCGATGATGTGTCTGACTTTTTTAATATTCTTGGAATTGGGCGGGAACACCGCCCTCAAACTGTAAGCCGGAACCGGATAATCGGTCAGCACCGACACCAGCCTGCCTTCGAGCAGGCTTTCTTTCGCCACAATGGTCGGCAAGCAGACAATGCCGCCGCCGGTTAACGCGAAATCGTGCAGCAGGTGGATGGAGGAAGAATTAATGCGTGCGGCAACCGATATTTCCTGCAATTTGTCTCCGGTGAAAAATTTGATCCTGTTGCGTTCAGGATAACCCGAATAATAGCCCAGCTCGAAACGGCAAAGGTCATCAGGCGTTTGCGGCTCACCGTAACGGGCGATGAAAGCCGGAGAAGCACAAAATACACGATTGACGTGGAAGATTTTGCGGTCGATCAGGCTTTCGCCCTTGGGCGGGAAAATCTGGAAGGCCACATCAAAACCGCACGATACCGGATCGACCACTTTGTCGCTGACCACCAAATCCAATTCGATGTCGGTATAGGTCTGGGTAAACAGAAACAGTTTTTTGCTGAAATAACCCAAACCGAAGCCGGGCACCAGATGGATGCGCAGTTTGCCTTTCAGGTCGTTTTTGGCCATGGCCATGGCGTCAACCAGGGTATCGAAGCGGTTCAGCAGATCAACGCATTCGTCGTAATACTTTTCACCGATATCCGACAAGCGCACGGAGCGGGTGTTGCGGTGGAACAAGGGCGCATCGACAAATTTTTCCAATTGCTGGATGCGCGTGCTGATAACCGAACGGGCCACACCCAGCTGTTCGGCCGCCTGAATGAAGCTCCCGCTTTGTGCCACACGCACAAAGGCTTCCATACATTGCAGTTTGTCCATGGTTGATCCTTTTGGGCAATTATGCGCCAATACCCGGGTTTGGCGCACATAGATTAACGGTTTGGCAAATTTTTTGCCAAACCGTTTTTCAGGTAGCCTGCGGCCATCACCTTTGCCTTAAACGCGCTTCCGCAAACGTTTCTCCCTGATGACCGACCTGATTTCATTGGCAGGCGTTCGCAAGATAGATGGCCTCACCGTCTTCCGACACATTCTCCTGCACCAGCGAATGGTTTTTACAGGGGCCGTCCACACACAATCCGGTTTCGATATCGAACATGGCCGAATGGTGCGCGCACATGATGTAGCGGTTTTGGTAAGTGAAAAAACGGCCTTGGGCATTGTCGAGCTGAATGGAGTAATGCGGGCACACGTTGCGGTAGGCAAAGCAGCGGCCGTCTTTCCTGATCAACACGATGGTGATGTTGCGTTCAACGGGGTGGGGTACTTTAAACACCCCGCCGTTTTCGTCCAGCTCGGTTTGGCGGCAGAGAAAGGTTTTATCGCTCACGGCTCTCGTCTCCCGTTAGGATGAAATCGTATTCAATCAGCCGGTAATCTGTGTTCAGGCCGTAGCATTCGCGGCTGGTGTCGTCGGCTTTTTCTTCGCTGTAACGCACAATCAGGCGGTCTTTCACACCGAACACGGCATCGTTTTGCAGATATTCGTCGCCTTCGAGAAACAGGTGGGTAAC
Organism: Neisseria shayeganii; assembly: GCF_014054965.1. Classification (NCBI taxonomy): domain Bacteria; kingdom Pseudomonadati; phylum Pseudomonadota; class Betaproteobacteria; order Neisseriales; family Neisseriaceae; genus Neisseria; species Neisseria shayeganii. The sequence continues at coordinate 2,179,492 of NZ_CP059567.1, forward strand.
CAAGCTTTGAAAACCGTCGGCCTCGATTTTGAAATGGATGTGCGCCGGCCGCCAAACGCTGCGCTTGGCATAAGCCATCAGCTTGCCCACCGTGCCGTCGTCGGGAATCGGGTAACTGACCGGCAAAATGGTTTGGAAGGCGTAGCTGCCGTCTTCTTGGCTGAGAAACACACCGCGGAGGTTGTCGGTGCTTTGGTGCGGGTCTTGGCCGGAATACATGCCGTTTTCGGCGGTTTGCCAAACATCGATGCGCGCGCCCGCAACCGGATTGCCTTCGATGTCGGTGATTTTGCCGCGCACCAATAAAGGCGGAGCCGCCGCATCATCGGAAATGATGCTGCTGCCGAACGGCCTTATCGGCATATTGTCGATAAAGAACGGGCCGAACACGGTGGAAGGCGTTTGCACTTCGTTTTTTTCGTGCAGAATCTGATCGATCAGCATCGACACGCCCAATACGTCCGACAGCAAAATGTATTCCTGACGCTGCTCGTGGCAGAGCTTGCCGGTTTCGGTTAAGAAGCGGATGGCCTGCTCCCATTCCTGTTCGCTCGGTTCGGTTTCGCGCACATATTCGTGCAGTTTTTTGATGAAAGTGGTAATGAGAAAACGGTGCCGCTCGTTTTCGATGTTTTGAAAACTGCGGATAACCTGTTCGGTCAGATTCATGCGTTCCTCCTTGGTAGCTTATTGTTTTATTTATTTTATTAGTAGGCCGAAGGGATGCCCAAGCCGCCGAAAGCGGCCTCGGGCAGGGTGGAGGCCGTCTGAAAACAGTATTCAGGCGGGCGGCCGGCCTTCATGGGCTTTTTTCAATAAGTCAAGCAGCTCGTCGTAAACATACGGGCGCGGGTTGTAATAGGGGCTGTCGCACACGATACGGGCAACTTCTTCGGCTCCGTGTTCGGGAAAGCCGATGTCTTTCAAGGCCATCGGAATGCCTAAAGACTGGTTGAGGCGGTAAAGCTCGGAACCGCATGCTTGCGGGTCGGCGATATCCAAGGCCGAGGCCAGGCGAGCCATTGCTTCATCGTCGGCTGAGCGGTTGTAATGCACCGAATAAGGCAGCATGATGGCATGGGCTTGGGCGTGGGGCAGATTGAACGTGCCGCCTAAGGTATGGCAGATTTTGTGGTGTACCGCCATGCCGACCGAACCCAAACAGATGCCCGCCAGCCATGCGCCGTAAAACGCCTGTTCGCGCGCCGTTTCGTCTTGGGGGTTTTGAACGATTTTAGGAAGCGCGTTTTTCAAAGAACGCACCGATTCTTCGCCCATCATGCTGATAATCGGGTTTTTGTTTTCCGCATAAAGGGCTTCAACCGCGTGAGCCATCGCATTCATGCCCGATGCGGCAGATATGGCGGCAGGCAGGGTAAAGGTCAGCTCGGGGTCGTAAATCACGGCTTTGGGCAAAACGCGGATGTCTTTGCCGGTGGTTTTGCGGCCGTTGTCGGTCAGGCCGTAAACCGTGGTCATTTCGCTGCCTGCGTAAGTGGTCGGCACGGCCACTATGGGCACGCCCAGCTCCAAAGCCACGGCTTTGGCCAAGCCGATGGTGGAACCGCCGCCCAGCGCGATACAGCAGTCGATTTGGTGTTCGCGCACATAGGCCGAGGCTTTTTGAGCCACTTCCACCGGAACGTGCATCACGGCATGGGGGTAAACACCGGCGGCAATCTCGCCCAATGTTCCGGCCAGTTTTTCACCGGCGCTTTTTTGGTCGGGCGTGGTCATCACCAGCACATTACGGTAGCCGTAGCGGTCTAATATGCCGCGCAGTTCGCTGATGCGTCCTTTGCCGAAATACACATCCAGCGGCAAGGCTTGGTAATGGAAACGGTTCATAACAATTCCTTTGTATTCATGATATGCAGCTAAATCGCTTCACTTAATCGATTAAGTTGTGTCGCGCCGGTTCAGACAGGCATAAGCGGCGGGTAAGTGAAGTGTGATCCTGCTCTTGGAGGCAGTGTGGATATGAGGCAAGTGCGGCGGGCGGCTACCTGAAAGGGATTAGACTTGCCGCCCGAACGCTTTGCCTGCTTACTTGCGTCTGTCGAAGTGCGGCGGAATTTGGGCATCCACATTCACCCACACCGATTTGGCTTCGGTGTAGTCGTGAATGGCTTCAAAGCCCATTTCGCGACCATATCCCGATTTGCCTACGCCGCCGAAGGGGCTGCCGGGATTAACGCGTTTGTAGCTGTTGATCCAGCACATGCCTGCGCGTATCTTGCGGGCAAACAAATGTGCGCGTTGCAGGTTTTTCGTCCACAAGCCGCTGCCTAAGCCGTATTCGGTGCCGTTGGCGATTTCCAAAGCTTCTTCGTCGTTTTTGAAGCGCAGCACGGTAACAAACGGGCCGAACACTTCTTCTTGCGCCACACGGTCGGTAGGTTTGGCTTCCACCACGGTGGGCAAAACGTAGTAGCCGTTTTTCAACGCGGCATCTTCGGGTGCTTTGCCGCCGGTTAGGATTTTACCGCCCTGTTCGGTGGCGATTTCCGCATAGGAAAGCACTTTGTTGCGGTGCGATTCGGAAGTGAGCGGGCCCATTTCGGTTTCGGGGTTGAGTGGGTCGCCCAAGCGGATGGATTCGGCCAATTTCACGAATTTTTCCAAAAACTCGTCGGCGATGGATTCGTGCAGCATCAGGCGGGAACCGGCGATACAGGCTTGGCCTTGGTTGTGGAAAATCGCCCATGCCGAGCCGTTAACGGCAGCATCGATGTCGGCATCTTCAAACACGATGTTGGCACCTTTTCCGCCCAATTCCAGTTGCAGGCGTTTCAGGTTGCCGGCAGAGGCACGCACGATGCTTTGGCCGGTTTGGGTGGAGCCGGTAAAGGCCACTTTGGCGATGTCTTCATGGTCGGCAATGCGTTGTCCGGCGGTGTTGCCGTATCCTGCAACGATATTGACCACGCCGTCGGGGAAGCCTGCTTTCTGAATCAGTTCGGAAATTTTCAATGTGGAGAGCGGGGTGAGTTCAGAAGGTTTCATCACCACGGTGTTGCCCGCAGCCAAGGCCGGGCCGAGTTTCCATGAGGTAAACATCAGCGGGAAGTTCCAAGGTACGATTTGGCCGACTACGCCCACAGGCTCGCGCACAACGTAGTTTAAAAAGCCTTGTTCGACAGGAATAACCGAGCCTTGGATTTTGTCGGCCATGCCGCCGAAGTAGCGGAAGCAGGCTGCGGTACGGGGAACGTCCAAACGGCGCGAATCGCGGATCGGATGGCCTGTATCGAGCGATTCGATTTGCGCCAATTCTTCGGCATGTTCTTCAATCAGGTCGGCCAGTTTCAAAAGCAAACGTCCGCGCTCGGCGGCAGGTGTGGCTGCCCATGCGGGGAAGGCTTTTTTGGCGGCGGCCACGGCAATGTCCACATCTTCCGCTTCGGCGGCGGCGATTTTGGTAATCAATTCGCCGTTGGCAGGATTGAGCACATCAATGGTGCCGCCTTTTTGAGCGGGAACGAATTTGCCGTTGATAAATAATTCTGTATTCATTTAACAAGCCTTTCTTTGTTTTAAATGAAGAGTGGTTTTGTGTCCGGTGTGTTTACATGCGTTTCCGGCGGGTTGCACCGAATAGCGCCGCTCTTTTTTAAGAGCCGGGCGCGGTACGGCGCTTATCCGGAAAAGCCGGTGCGCTCGCGTCCGGCTTTTTCTATGATGGATTCGGGCTTAAAAAGCAACCGGATAAGGGGGCAATTCGCCTGATTCGTATTTTTGCGGCAGGTTGGGCGTAGCGTTTTCCCAAACCAGCAACATAGAACGTTTGGTCGAATAACCTTGGTGGCGGATATTGGCAGGCATGGCCGCAATGTCGCCTGCTTTCATAATCAGGCGGGCAATCGGTTTGCCGTCGTTTTTATCGGCGATATCCCAAGTGATTTCGTCGGAAAGCTGTAAAAACCACTCTACGCGGTCGTTACCGTGGAAAATCGGCAGAATGTATTCTTCGGTGGTCGGGCAGAAGAGGCTTTCTTTGCATACCGAAGTAACCGAAGGGTTCCAAGTAACATCCGAGCGGGAAAGGTATTTGAACAGGTTGAAACCGCCCAATTGGCCTTCAAAGCCGGGTTCGCAATGGATTTCGGGTTCGTCCTGAACCACGTCTTGGAATTGGCGGTTTACCGGCAGATCGTCGCGCAACGGAGAATCGTCGGGCAGGCTGGGCATACGCTTGGTGGCAATACGGTAACGGTCGATGGCCGCTTCGTTGTTGCCTTCTTTGCGTCCGAATGCGCTGCCTGTTTCTTCGGGGGCGGCAAACGGGTCGAAGCTTTCGTTAACCCAATCGTGCAGGATGGCTTTAAAAGTGGCCATAATCAGCGGTGTTTCGAAGTTTTCGATGTAATCCACACCGGCTTCTTTCAATACGCCGTTAAATGTGCCTGCATAAAGGTCTACGCTGCCGTAGTGGTTGCGGGTGCCGATAACGTCGTCAAAGTTTACCCAGCCGTAGAAAAAGCCCCAAGCCACATCGCGCATCAAAGCACGCAGGAACGCATCTGCCGACATCAGGTGCGAATGGGTTTCGCCTTTTACGCTCCAAGTGATTTTGGCAAAGTATTCGTCACGCTCGAAAGTGAATTGACCCAAGCGGAATGTGCGGTAGCCGGTCAGCTCGTCGCGTTCGCCTGCCTGCACGCCGGCAGCCAGAAATTCTTCAAATTTTTTATCCATGTTTTTTCTCCTTCCGGGAGGGTTTATTGAATGCAGATGCTGTGCCATTTTTCGACCGACAGCGGGCCTTTGATGGTTTGGATTAAGATAACGCCGGGTTTGGCGGCTTCGAAACGGTAGGCGCTGCCGGCGGGCAAAATGGCCTGATGACCCTGCTTCAGAATGGCGTGTCCCATTTTTTTGCCTTGCGGGTTATCGCCGGCCAAGCGGGTGCCTTCTTCGGCTTCGTCAACCAAGGGCTGGTCGAGCTTGATATAATCCACGCGGATTTCGCCGTCCATCACAATCACGAATTCATCGTGCGAGGCGGTAAACCAAGGCGACGTACCTTCTGCTTTCAATGATTCGATAACGAATTTCAAATTCATGCCGACTACGCTTTTTTCGTAGGGGGCGGATTGCGAGGCAACTTCAAAAATATTGGAAAAAGCATAATTGCTTGCTTCTCCGCTGATCAGTTGGATAGAACCTTTTTCGTAATCGTTCAAACTGCCGAATCGGGTTGCTTTGATTTGGTGATTCTCCATGGCTGCTCCTCCGTATAATTGGATTTCATTGCTGCATCAAAGAGCTAATGCAGTTGGCTTGTAAAGTACAATGAAATGTAACGGACGACAATTCGGAAAACACCGACATGAATGTTCGTAAAATGAAAGCAATAGACTGAATTTCAGAGAGCAGGCAGCTCAGAGGCATGCCGTTGCCCCATGAAGGACGCGGGCAATGTGATGTTTGACTCTAATAATATTCGCCATTCACCGACACAACACACAATGCCGCAATCAACAAGCTGGCATCCGGTCGTCTGCATTGTCTGCAGGGGATAAGTTTTCAGTTAGCGATTAAAATGAGGACAAAAAAAGCGCCTTGTCTAAGACAAGGCGCTTTTTTTGTATTTGGTTGCGGGGGCAGGATTTGAACCTACGACCTTCGGGTTATGAGCCCGACGAGCTACCATGCTGCTCCACCCCGCGTCTGAAGAATGCGAACTATACCGCTTCGCCGGATTAACGTCAAGCATTTTTCGCTAAAAAGAGGCAACGGTCGGAGGCTACCTGAAAACGAGAAATCAACCAAACAGCCGCCCTTGGACAAGCAGGGCTTTAACCGGGGCGAAGTCGCGGCGGTGTTCGGGCAGCGGGCCGTATTGTTGCAAGGCGGCGAGGTGGGCAGCGGTGCCGTAGCCTTTGTGCCGTTCGAAACCGTATTGCGGGTGGCGCGCAGCCAGGGCATACATTTCGGCATCGCGGGCGGTTTTGGCCAGCACGGAGGCAGCGGAAATTTCGATGATTTTGCTGTCGCCTTTCACCACGGCTTCGGCCTCGGTACCCAGATTGGGCGGGATGCGGTTGCCGTCTATCCACACTTTTTCAGGTAGCCTGGGCAGGCCGTGTACGGCGCGGCGCATGGCGAGCAGGGTGGCATGCAGAATATTGAGTTCGGCGATTTCTGCGGGCGAGGCGGCAGCCACGCACCAGGCTACGGCCTGTTTTTTGATGGCTGCGGCCAGCAGGTCGCGCTTTTTTTCGCTGAGTTTTTTGGAATCGGTGAGGCCGGGCAGACAATAATCGGGCGGCAGCACCACGGCGGCGGCAAACACGCTGCCGACCAGCGGACCGCGGCCCGCTTCGTCCACGCCGGCCTGCCACATCATGTGTTTGCTCCGGCGGCGGCCAGCACGGCTTCGGCGGCTTCGGCGGCGGTGTCTTTGCGCAGCAGGCGGTGCAGCTCGGTAAAATCGGCGGCGAGCTGCTCGCTTTCGGCCGGGTGGCGGTACCAATGCAGCACGGCCTCGGCCAGCTGTTCGGGCGTGGCCTGTTTCTGCAACAACTCGGGCACAGCCATCCGCCCCAGCAACACATTGGGCAGGCCGACGTAAGGCACTTTGATTTTGTGCTTCACCCAAGCATAAGTGAGCGGCGAGATTTTGTAGCTGATCACCATCGGACGTTTGCACAGGGCCACTTCCAGCGTGGCGGTGCCGCTGGCCACCAACACCACATCGGCGGCGGTACAGGCCAGCTCGGTGCGGGCCGACATCAGGCGCACCGGCAGATAGCGGTAGGCATCGCTGTCCAAAAGGGTTTGCAGGCGGGCGCGGGTGGCAGCGGTGGCGTAGGGCAGGAGGAAAACGGCTTCCGGCTCTTGGGCGCGGATGCGTTGGGCGGCTTGTAGAAAGAGCGGCGCCATGTAGTCGATTTCACTGACGCGGCTGCCGGGCAAGAGGGCAAATACGGCTTGGTTGGGGTCGAGTTTGAGCCGTTCGCGTGCCTGTGCGCGGTCGGCGTCCAGCGGCAGGGTTTGCGCCAACGGGTGGCCGACAAAGCGCGCCCGTCCGCCCGCGGCGTGGTAGAGCGGCGGTTCCATCGGAAACAGGCACAACACCTCATCTACCTGCCGCACGATGCGGTGAACCCGTTCCCGCCGCCAAGCCCACACCGACGGGCTGACGTAATGGATGGTGGGGATGCCGGCGGCTTTCAGCTGTTCGGCCACGCCCAAGTTGAAGTCGGGCGCGTCGATGCCGACAAAAACATCCGGGCGCTGCCGTGTGAGCTCAGCCACCAGCCCCTTGCGGATGGCAAGAATGGCGCGCAGGTTTTTCAAAACTTCCACATAACCGCGCACCGCCAGTGTCTCTTGGTCAAACAGGCTGTGCAGCCCCTCCGCCTGCATACGCGGGCCGCCGATGCCGGTAAAGCGCACTTGCGGACAGCACGCTTTGACGGCAGCCATCAAGTGGGCGCCAAGCAGGTCGCCCGAGGCTTCGCCTGCACAGAGGGCGATCAGCGGAGAGGAGGAGTGGGACATGGTGGCTGGCAGAAGAAGGCGGAAAGGGGCGGATTGTAGCGCATCGGCTGCACGCTTGAAACGTTCTGCGCGGCTACCACACCAGATAAAACATGGTTTTGGCCAACACCACAATCAAGAGCATGTGCAACAGCACGGCGCGGTGGATGTATGTCGAGAAAGCCGCAGTCATGGTGCCGCGACGCATACGGCGGACGGCGGCGATGAAATGGAGGAGCACACTGAATGCCAGCAGGATTTTGAGCCACAGCTGCCACCCGAGCGAATTGTCTGCCGGTGCGGCCAGCAGCGGGGCATAGCGGTGCGCAAGCGCCAGGCCGGACAAAAACAGCAGCATCACCGCCCAAGGCATAATTTTTACTGCGCGCGAGGAAACGGCCTTTTCGGCCGCCTGCCGCACCTCGCGGCTGACGGCCGGCGTGTGCAAAACCGACAATACCAGCGCTTCAAACAACACGCCGCCCACAAACAGAATGGCGCAGAGCAAATGAACGATATGGGCAAAGGCATAGGCAGACATAGCGGGGTTCCGATAGGTGACAGAGAAAATAGGTTGAGACCTTGGCAAAACCCATCTGCGGCGCATGTCCGTCTTGTGCGTCGATCCCTATGGGTATTGCTCGCTTGCCTATCGTGTGATATGCCTGTCCCGCAAGGATTCATAGCGTTCACAGTCGTTGCGCTGCTACGCCTTGAACCGCCTCCCCATTTGGAGGTTTTGCCAAGGTCTCAGGCTACCTGAAAAATGAAAAAAAGCATACCCGGCCGGGTATGCTTTTTCTAAAAGAGCGATTACTCTTCTTTCAATTCTTCGATGGCTTGTTTGCAGTTTTCTTCCTGCTCGGCCGCGGTGGCTTCTTTCAGGCTGGCCAACCAAGTGTCGCGGTGTTTGATGCGCTCTTCTTTTTCGGCACCGCTCAGGGTTTCGATGTATTGGTTTTCCAGAGTTTCCGCTTCTTTACACAGCGCAATCAGCTCGCCCATCGGTGCAACAGCAGCTTCGGAAGCGGTCGCCACTTCAGAGGCAGTCGGCACTGCGGCAGGAGCAGAAGCTTCGGCAACGGCAGGCGCCGGAGCGGCAGTTTCGGGAGCAGCAGGCTCGCCACCGCAAGCAGCTAAAAACAAGGCCAGCAAAGCAGCAGGCATCAGGTTTTTTTTCATTATCTTTTCCTTTTCAAGTTGAGTTTTCTGCACCGCAGCCGGGCGGTAAGCCGGGTTCTGTCGTTGGACAGTCATTCCTCTAGGCCGCCCGTTGCCGGACGGCTCAAGCAACCTACCCGAACACTCGGCGAGCAGCGTCATGGTGTTCTGTTTGGTCTTGCTGCGGATGGGGTTTGGCCTGCTACGGACTGTTGCCAGCCGCACGGTGCGCTCTTACCGCACCATTTCACCCTTACCTGTACCGCGTTGCCGCAGCCATCGGCGGTTATGCTTTCTGTTCCACTTTCCGTCGCCTCGCGGCGCCCGGCCGTTAGCCGGCATCCTGCTCTGTGCAGCCCGGACTTTCCTCCCCGTGAACGGATCACGCGGCGACTGTCTGCCCGACTGCGGTGCGGCCAAGATTATATCGGGGCTGTCAAGCGGCGGCAAATCGGCATTGGGCGGCAAACCTTTCAGGTAGCCAGTGATCCGGCCGGCTGTCTTTCCTGAGTCGGCAGGCCGCCCGATTCCGGCCCAAACTCCCCAACCACCCAAGCCGCCTGCTTGGAGGAACCGTTCCCCACCCCATGCTGCAGGCCGAGACAACAGCGCGAAAGTGCTGAAAAACCACGCCTGCCGCCGCCGTCACCCTGCTTTTCTTTACAGAAATTTTAATTTTATTGCGTTCCGTCAAATAAGCTGCGCTTATGTGGTTTTCCACAATAGCCGCCCTCCGGCCCGCAGCGAAACAATAGAGCCGTATCTCCACGAAGCAATACTTTCGATCCCGACGCTGCAGAAGGAGCGCTCATGAAAATCTTCACCAAAACCGCACTCAGCATCACGGTCTTACTGGTGGTCATCTACGGCGGTGCCAAATGGCTGACCCACGTCCGCACCGAGCAAACCGACATCCAGCTGTCTGCCGACCCGGTTAAAGTGGCACGCGGGGAATATGCCGCCCGCTTGGCCGACTGTTTCGCCTGCCACACCGCCCCCGGCGGCCAGCCCTATGCCGGCGGCTTGGCCATGCAAACCCCCTTGGGCGCGGTGTACAGCACCAACATCACGCCCGACAAAGAAACCGGTATCGGCCACTACAGCTACGCCCAATTTAAAAGCGCGGTCCAACACGGCATCCGTGCCGACGGCAGCCCGCTTTATCCGGCCATGCCCTATCCTTCCTACACCCTGATGCCCGACGAAGACATTCAGGCCATGTACGTGTACTTCATGCACGGCGTGAAACCCGTCAGACAGGCCAACGCAGACAGCACCCTGCCGCCGGTATTGAACTGGCGCTGGCCTTTGGCTTATTGGCAGACCGCCTTCGCCCCCAAACGCGAATTCGTGCCCGACAGCCGCTTCGACGCCCAAACCAACCACGGCAAATACCTGGTAGAAGGCCCCGGCCACTGCGGCGCCTGCCACACGCCGCGCGGCATCGCCTATCAGGAAAAAGCCCTCAGCGACGACGGCAAACATTTCCTCAGCGGCGCCGTCATCGACGGCTGGCGGGCCAAGAGCCTGCGCGGCGAAGCACGCGGGCTGGGCAGCTGGAACCAAGCCGAACTGGCCGACTTCTTCGCCAGCGGCCGCACCGAACGCAGCGCCGCTTTCGGCGCCATGGCCGAAGTGGTGGAACACAGCACCCAATACTGGAGCGACAGCGATCTGCAGGCCATGGCAGGCTACCTGAAAACCCTGTCACCCACACCCGGCAAAGAAACCGAACTGCCCAAACGCGAAGACACCACCACCGCCATGCTGCTCAACGGCGAATACGCCAACCGCGGCGCCCTGCTCTACGCCGAACACTGCATGGCCTGCCACCGCGCCGACGGCAACGGCATGCCGCGCATCTTCCCCGCCCTGAACAACAACAGCGCCGTTTATGCCAACAACGCCCAATCGGTGATTCAGGTAACCTTGGAAGGCGGCCGCATGCCGCACAGCAAACACGACGTGATGGCCTTCAGCATGCCCGGCTTCAAGCACCTGACCGACCAAGACATTGCCGACGTGGTCAACTTCGTCCGCAACAGCTGGCACAACCAAGCACCCGAAATCAGCAGCCGCGACGTGGCCGAAATCCGCCATTTCGTCAACCGCAAAGCGCCCAATATCGTTCCCCAAGCCGCTTCAGGAGCACACCATGAATAAGCACCAACTGTCGGCTCTCCTCTTGGCTTCCGGCCTCGGCCTGCTCGGCCTGAGCGCCTGCCAAGACACCCCCGAAACCACCGAAGCCCAGCCCATCCGACACCCCATCGTCACCGGACAGGGCGACGAAAAAACAGCCGTGGGCGAATACACCCTGCCCTTCGACAGCGACATCGACCAACAGCCCAACGCCGCCCAAATCCGCTTCGGCCAACGTTTGATGAACCACACCAAACGCCTGTTGCCCGAACACGTCGGCAGCCACATGAACTGCAGCAGCTGCCACATCGCACAAGGCAAAGTGGCCGGCGGCAACCCCTACATCAACACCACCAACCGCTACCCGCGCGTGATGCCCCGTCCCGGCAAAGAAATCGACCTGGTCGGCCGCATCAACGGCTGCTTCCAGCGCTCGATGAACGGCAAACCGCTGCCCAGAGACAGCGAAGCCATGCAGGCCATGGTGGCCTACATCAACTGGGTCGGCCAAGGGGTGCCCAAAGGGCAAAGGGTGGACATTGTGAACGCCGTGGCCATCGACACCCATCTCACGCCCGACCCCGAACACGGCCGCGTCCTCTACGCCCAACACTGCGCCACCTGCCACGGCAGCAACGGCGAGGGCAAACGCGACGGCACCGGCTTTTACGCCTTCCCGCCTTTGTGGGGCGACGAATCCTTCAACATCGGCGCCGGCATGGCGCGCACCTACAAAGCCGCGGCCTTCATTAAAGCCGCCATGCCCATGGGCGTGCAAACCCACGGCTTATGGGGCGAAGGCAATGTGTTGAGCGATCAGGACGCCGTGGACATCGCCGAATACTTTACCCACCAGCCGCGCCCCGACTTCCCCGGCAAAGTGAACGACTGGCCCAACGGCGACAAACCGAAAGACGCCCGTTACTGATCTCTGCATATCCGCAACAAGCGCTCGGGCTACCTGAAAGCTTTCAGGTAGCCCGAATCTTTATTCAAAATCAATCCATCCGGCACCAAGCCGCAGCCAAACACCGCCAGCCCCGCTGCCTGCGGGCCGCTCCGCCGCAAAAAACACTTGCCAGCCCCGCCGTTTCCAAGTCTAATCCCCTTTTCGCCGAAGGAGAAATCAACACGGCGGCAGCATCTGTTTGCCAAGCAGGCGGCTCCGGCCATCCCCTTGCCCAGACAGCCTTGCGCACATCCGGTCGGCAGCCCGCGGTTCCGACGTTTCCCAACCGATTCCACAAAGGAAACAACATGAAAAAAACACTTTTGGTTTCAGCCCTGATGAGTTTGTTTCTGGCCGCTTGCGGCGGCAACGGCCAATCTGCCGATTCCGGCAAACCCGCTGACAGTAGCGCCTCCGGCACCGCATCTGCCGCCGACGGCAGCAACCAGCTCAATCTCTATATCTGGTCGGACTATGTAGACCCCGAAACCGTGAAAAAATTCGAGGCCGACAACAACATCCAAATCCGCACCGACTACTACGACAGCAACGAAACCCTGGAAGCCAAAGTGCTGACCGGCAATTCCGGCTACGATCTGGTGGTGCCCTCCATCGCCAACGTCAGCCGCCAAATCCAAGCCGGCGCCTATCAGGAAATCGATAAGAGCCAAATCGCCAACTACGGCAACCTCGACCCCGAGCTGATGAAACTGATGGAACAGGTAGATCCGGGCAACAAATACGCCGTGCCCTACTTCTGGGGCATCAACACCATCGGCATCAACAAAGACGCCGTGGCCAAAGCCCTGGGCACCGACCAGCTGCCCGCCAACGCTTGGGACCTGGTGTTCAAACCCGAATACACCAACAAGCTGAAATCCTGCGGCATCTCCTTCTTCGACAGCCCGCTGGAGCAATATCCGCTGGCCTTAAACTACATCGGCAAAAACCCGAACAGCCAAGACGCCGACGATCTGAAAGCCGCCACCGATATGATGAAGGCCGTTCGCCCCGACATCAAACGCTTCAGCGGCTCGGGCTACATCAATGACCTGGCCAACGGCGACTTATGCGTGGCCATCGGCTACGGCGGCGACCTCAACATCGCCAAAAACCGTGCCGCCGAAGCCAAAAACGGCATCAACATCGAAGTTTTGGTGCCCAACACCGGCGTGGCCATCTGGATCGATTCCTTCATGATTCCGAAAGACGCACGCAACGTGGCCAATGCACACAAATACATCAACTACACGCTGGATCCGAATGTGGCCGCCGCCAACGGCAACTTCGTCACCTACGCGCCGGCCAGCAAACCCGCGCGCGATCTGATGGAAGAAGCCCACCGCAGCAACACTTCCATCTTCCCGAGCGACGAAGTGAAAGCCAACAGCTTCGTGATCCTGCCGAAAACCGCCGACGCCAGCCGTCTGATGACCCGCTTGTACCAAGGTTTGATGACCGCCCAATAAGTCCGGCAAACGCAACGCCCGCTGTTTCAAACAGCGGGCGTTTTTCACGCTTGCGCAACCGTTTTCATGCTGGCCGACGGTTTCAGGTAGCCTCAAACCCCGCAGACAGCGGCCCCTCTTCCCAACCCTGCCGAAAACCGCGTAAGGCGAAAGAACGCAGATTCTCCGGCGCCAGCAAGGTCAAACACACCAGCTCGTCGCCGTGGCCGTGGCCCGGATTACGGCTGCGGAAATAGGCCGCCTCGGGGTGGCTGTCCTGCTTGTCGGTATGCCACTCGGCTTTCAGGTGGCCTTGCGATTCGGGGTAGCACACCAAGCCGCGGGCGGCATCGTAAGCCGGGCCGAAGCGGGCGGCAGCCAAGCCATCCATCAGCGCCTGTATGTCGGGCGGGGTGGCATAACGGCGGTTGGGGTAATACTGCCTGCTGAACACGTTCAGGTAACGGTAGGTGCGGTCGCCTTTCACAATCAACAGCCAATACAGCGGCACCTCGGGCTGCATGGCTTGGATGCGGCCGGCCAAACGGCACCAGGCCAGAGGCAGGGTTTGCTCGCCCCAAAAACGGTGGTCGATGACCGTGTCGCCGGAAAACAGGGCACGCACCGGCCGCCCCTGATGCTCGGCCTGCAACACTTTCAGGGTGGAAAAACCGCGCACGGCGCCATCTTCGTCTGCCAACAGCAAAACCCAGTCTTTTTCCAACAGGTCGCGGCGGAACAGCGCGGGGGAAGTGCCCGCATAATAGCGGGCATACAGGGCGTAGAGTGCGTCGATGCGGCTTTCAGGTAGCCTGCTCGGCCGCTCGGTTCGGGTGTGGAGTCGGGTCATGCTCGGCGCTCCAAATACATCAGCCAGCCGCACAAACACACGGCCAACACGGCGGTCAACAACTGGTTGGCCAGATGCGGCGGCTGCCAGCCGATGAACCACAGTTCGGCGCTGTGGCGGCCGTGGTTGAAAGCGGAAATATAGCGGGCGAAATAGGTTTCCGCCGCAAACATGGCCGCCATCACCCACAAATGCCCCACCCACACCCGCGGGCGCTCCCGGCGGCAGAGACCAGCCAGCACGGCCAACAACAATAGGCTGAACACATCGTGCGCCATGCCGTAAACATACTGCCAGCCGCCGCGGCCATAGAGCAGCCACAATTCAATCAGCGCACGCGCCAACATGGGCAGCCAAAACAGCAGATACGCCGCCCGCAAACGGCGGCCGATATGCGGTGCGCAAAACACCAGCGGCGGCAACACCAGCCAACAGCACACCGTCAGCCCCAGCCAAAAGGCTTTGGGCAGGGAAAGCGCCCCGCCCTGCGTGGCCAAGCCGTTTTGCCAGCCGTAAAACGCCAGCGTCGCCAACCCGCACCACACTATGGCCACCCGCAAACGGCGGCGCATCAGCATGCGGCTGAAACGGTTTGCCGATTCCACACCGCCGCCTTTCAGGTAGCCCGCCGCCGCACCGCGGCTTCGGCCTGCGCACGGATGTCGGCATCCAGCGCCAACAGGGCATCGATGCCGTCCGGCTGCACGGGATGGTGCCGCTCCAAACACGCCGCCACCACGGCGGCAATATCGGTAAAGCGGATGCGGCCGGCCAAGAATGCCGCCACCGCCACTTCGTTGGCCGCGTTCAGCACACAGGGCGCGCTGCCGCCGCTGTGCATGGCTTCGTAGGCCAGCTTCAGGCAGGGAAAGCGTTGGAAATCCGGCCTGGCGAAGGTGAGCGAAGAGAGGGCGGCAAAATCCAGCGGCGCGGCGCCCGACTCGATGCGCTCGGGCAAACCCAAACAATAGGCAATCGGCGTGCGCATATCGGGCGTGCCCATCTGCGCCAGCACTGAGCCGTCGGCATAGCGCACCATGCTGTGGATCACGCTTTGCGGGTGAATCACCACCTCCAGCCGTTCGGGCGGGCAGGCAAACAGCCAATGCGCCTCAATCAGCTCCAAGCCTTTGTTCATCATGGTGGCGGAATCCACCGAAATCTTCTGCCCCATCGACCAATTCGGATGTTTCACCGCCTGCGCGGGCGTGATGGCGGGCAAAGCGGCCAAATCGGTGTGCAGAAACGGGCCGCCGGAAGCGGTCAGCACAATCGACTCGATGCCGCCGTCTTTCAGGTAGCCTTTGTGCTCGGGCAGCACTTGGTAAATCGCGTTGTGTTCGCTGTCCACCGGCAGAATGCGCGCGCCAGACTGCGCCGCCGCCTGCATAAACAGACTGCCGGACACCACCAGCGTTTCTTTGTTGGCCAGGTAAATGGTTTTGCCGGCCCGCGCCGCCGCCAGCGTGGGCGGCAGGCCGACCGCGCCCACAATCGCCGCCATCACGCCGTCCACTTCGGGCGCCGACGCCACGTCCACCAAGGCCTGTGCGCCGTGCAGCACTTCGGTATCGCAAGCTGCCGCCGCCAATCTGGCCCGCAAATCGTCGGCTCTGGCGGCATCGGCCACCACCGCATAACGCGGCCGGAATGCGGCGCACTGCTCGGCCAGCTTGGCGGTTTGCGTATGGCCGGCCAAGGCGAACACGCGGAATTTGTCGGGATGGCGGGCGATCACGTCCAAAGTGCTGAGGCCGATGCTGCCGGTGCTGCCGAGAAGGGTAAGGGTGTGTTGGGGCATGGGAGGATTCTGAGCGGAATGGGAAAGAAGAAACAGCAAACAGATAGGCGGCAAGTTTTCAGGTAGCCCGAAAGGCTACCTGAAAACCGATGGTCAGCCGCGCCGCCAAGTGGTGCCGCCGGCGCCGTCTTCCAAAATAATGTTTTCGGCGGTGAGCAGGTCGCGAATGCGGTCGGACTCGGCCCAGTTTTTGTCGGCGCGGGCTTGCTTACGCTGGGCAATCAAAGTCTCGATTTCCTCATTGGACAAACCGCCGGCGCTGCCGCTTTGCAAAAACGCCTGCGGTTCGCGTTGCAGCAGGCCGAGCACGCCGCCCAAGGCTTTCAGGCAGCCGGCCAATTCGGCGCTGTTGGTTTTGTTCACTTCATTGGCCAGCTCAAACAACACCGCCACCGCTTCTACCGTGCCGAAGTCGTCGTTCATGGCGGCGAAGAAACGGCGGGTGTAGTCGTTGGCGTTTTCACTGAGGGCGAAATCGGCCGGCGCGGTGTTTTTCAGCGCGGTATACAGGCGGGTGAGCGCGCCTTTGGCGTCGTCCAAATGGGCGTCGGAATAATTCAGCGGGCTGCGGTAGTGGGCGCGCAGGATAAAGAAGCGCACCACCTCGGCATCGTATTCTTTCAGCACGTCGCGGATGGTGAAGAAATTGCCCAGCGATTTGGACATTTTTTCGCCGTCCACGCGGATAAAGCCGTTGTGCAGCCAGTATTTGACATGGCTTTCGATGGTTTTGCCGCCGTGCTCGTGGCCGCAGCTGCCGCCGTGGGCGCCGCAGCTTTGGGCGATTTCGTTTTCGTGGTGCGGAAACTGCAAATCGGCGCCGCCGCCGTGGATGTCGAAGGTGTCGCCAAACAGCTCTTCGCTCATGGCCGAGCACTCGATGTGCCAGCCGGGGCGGCCGCGTCCCCAGGGACTGTCCCAGAAGTCGGCTTCGTTGGGCTTGGCCGCCTTCCACAGCACGAAATCCAGCGGATCGCGTTTGAAACCGTCCACCTCCACCCGCTCGCCGGCGCGCAAATCGTCCAGCGATTTGCCCGACAGCTGGCCGTAGGCGGCGAATTCGCGCACGGCGTAATACACGTCGCCGTTGTCGGCGGCATAGGCTTTGCCCTTGGCAATCAGGCGCTCGATCATGGCAATCATCTGCGCCACATGCTCGGTGGCCTTGGGCTCGACATCGGGGCGCAGCACGCCCAAGGCCTCGGCATCTTCGTTCATGGCGGCGATAAAGCGCGCGGTAAGCTCGGCAATGGTTTCGCCGTTTTCGGCGGCCCGGGCGATGATTTTGTCGTCGATGTCGGTGATGTTGCGCACATAGGTGAGCGGGTAGCCGCTGTGGCGCAGCCAGCGCGCAATCATGTCGAACACCACCATCACGCGGGCGTGGCCGAGGTGGCAGTAGTCGTACACCGTCATGCCGCACACATACATGCGCACGTTTTCGGGATTGAGCGGAACAAAGGCTTCTTTTTGGCGGGTAAGGGTGTTGTAAATATTCAGCATGGTTCAGTTCAAACGATAAAAGGGGCTACCTGAAAACCGTAATCAGGCTTTCAGGTAGCCTGGGGGTAAGCGTTAAGGGGCGTACCGGTCTGCGTTGACGTCGGCGGCCGCAGCGGCGGCCTCAGCGAGGCTGCAAGGTTCGCCCGAATAGGTGTAAAGCAGATTGCTGTGCCTGCGCGTGATCATGCCCGCCTCAGGGCCGCGGCTGTCTTCGCTGTAGCCGAACCACACTTCGGGCCGGCCTTCGCGGTTGAGGGCGATACGGGCGCGCAACTCCGTCCGAATCACGCCGGCATCCTGCATCTGCGGCGTAATGGTTTGTGCAAAGCGGCGCAGCTGCACCTCATACCAAGCGCCGCTATCGGCAGGGATGCACACTTCCCGTTCTGGCGCGATGCCGGGTGACGACGGCGGCCGCGGCTGGCTGCCGCCGGGATAAGTGACCGTGGTGTTGCCGCTTTGGCGGTACCGGCCGGAGGGCAGGTTTTCCAGCGGCGCAGCGAAGGCGTGGCTGCCCAGAGTCAGCAAGGCGACATACAGGCACAAGCGGAAAGATGGCATGGTCTCAGCTCGGTCAATGGTGGGCAAAGGCTACCTGAAACGACGGCGGCATAAGGCGCATTCAGTCTGCTGCTGCCGAAGGATCAAGAGGACAGGGTTGGCCCAAATAGCTAAAAAGCAGGTGGCTGTACAGACGGCTGATGCCCCCCAAATTCGGATTGCGGCTGACTTGGGTGTAGCCAATCCACACTTCGGGCCGGCCGGCCGAATCGGTACCCACGCGCGAGCGCACTTCTATCCGGTTAATGCCTTGCTCGCGCATCTGCGGGGAGAGGGCTTGCGGAAAGCGGCGCAGTTGTTCGGCATACCAAGCGCTGCTGTCGGTGGGCACGCATACCTCACGCACCAGATTGCTTTCAGACAATAAGGGCTGCATCGGTTTGCCACCGGAGAACGTGGTCACGGTCGCGCCGCTTTCGCGATAAAGTCCCGCCGGCAGATGGACCAAGGGGGCGGCAGTGGCGCTGAGCGCGGCAGTGCACCAGACGGCACACACGGTAACGCGGGTGGCGGAATGCATCGGCAGTCCTTTCTGAAAGACGGTCAATCGGCGTACGGCGCACGCGGGTTGGCCGACACCGGCGCATTGTAATGGATAAGCGCTGCGCCTCCAAACCTTTATGTATGGCACCAAGCGGCACCGACCTCGCCGTATCCCGACGCGGCACGCACAGCGCGGCAGGGCGGGCATGGGGTTAAATACATGTGCATCGGTACGGTTTTCCACTAAAATGAAGCTGCACTCGGCAGCCTGGGTCAGGCGGCTGCTGTTTTAAGCGTTTTCCCATTACCGTTCAGGAGTCCATTATGGCCGTATTGGTCAACAAACCCGCCCCCTTCTTTCACGGCGAGCGCAAAACATTCTGCGCCGTTTTGGGCAACGGCCGCATGAGCGAAGACTTCAGCTTTGCCGAAGCGGCCCAAGGCAAATATGCCGTGGTTTTTTTCTATCCGCTCGATTTTACCTTTGTCTGCCCTTCCGAAATCATTGCTTTCGACAACCGGCTGGCGGAATTCCAAAAGCGCAATGTGGAAGTGATCGCCGTGTCCATCGACAGCCACTTTACCCATGCCGCTTGGCGCAACACACCGGTTGAGCAGGGCGGCATCGGCCAAGTGGGTTTTACCATGGTGGGCGACATCACGCATGAAATCGCACGCGCCTACGATGTGGAAAGCGACGAAGGCGTGGCTTTGCGCGGTTCCTTCCTGATCGACAAAAACGGCGTGGTGCAGCACCAAGTGGTGAACAACCTGCCTCTGGGCCGCAATGTGGACGACATGCTGCGCATGGTGGATGCCCTGCAGTTCCATGAACAACACGGCGAAGTGTGTCCGGCCGGCTGGCAAAAAGGGGACAAAGGCATGAAGGCCGACGCCGAGGGCGTGGCCGCCTATTTGGCCGAAGCGGCCGGCAAACTGTAGGATTGGGTAAAAAACATCGGCCGCAGCGTAAAAGCTGCGGCTTTTTGACGCTTTTGGCGCTGCCGGCGCAATCAGCCTGCTATAGTGAAAGCGTTTTCCCGCCGGCCGGCACTTCGGCCAAACCATAATAAAGAAAGGAAGCGCCATGCAACTGAGCAAATCTTTACTGACCCTGACCACGGCAGCCGCCCTGGCCCTGAGCGGCTGCGTGACCGACCCGGTTACTGGCCAGCAAACCATTTCCAAAACCGCGCTCTACGGCTTGGGCGGCGCAGCGGCCTGCGGCGCCGTCGGCGCGATTACCCACGGCGGCAAAGGCGCCCGCAATGCGGCCTTGGGCTGCGGCTTGGTGGGCGCGGGTGTCGGCGCGTATATGGATGTTCAGGAAAAACGCCTGCGTGACGAGCTGGCAAACACACCGGTGGAAGTGGAGCGCCAAGGCGACCAAATCAAGCTGACCATGCCCAGCGGCGTGACCTTCGCCACCAACAGCGCCGCCCTGAGCGGCGATGCCGTCCAATCGCTAAACACCGTGGCCGGCGTGTTGTCGCAATATCCGGAAACCACGATTACCGTGGCCGGCCACACCGACAACACCGGCGGCGACCACATCAACAACCCGCTCTCGCAACAGCGTGCGCAATCGGTGGCCAATTATCTGCACAGCCGCGGCGTGGCGGCCAACCGCATCAGCACCGTGGGCTACGGCTCACGCTCGCCGATTGCCAGCAACGCCACCGAAGCCGGCCGTGCGCAAAACCGCCGTGTAGAAATTCTGATCAATCCGGCGCCGGCCCGCTGATCTTGTCCGTCTGTCGCCCGGCAAACGCCAAAGGCTACCTGAAAAACTTTTCAGGTAGCCTTTTGTTTGATGTGTCCGGATTTTAGGAAATCGTAGGAAATTGGCAGACGGGATTTAACGCCCTTTTTGCGACATCTGGCGCCGTTTGTCGTGGATATCGTGGGTAACGAAAATTTCGTCGTCCGGCGGCAGTTCGAACCAATCGGTATGGCGGAAAGTCTGCGCGATGTCGTGCAGGCCGCTGTCCCAATGGTCGTGCATGGTATTGCTGCTGAATTCGTAATCTTTGTGTCCGCGCTCGTAGCTTTTCTTGCGGTAAATCAGATGGATGACATTTTTCACGCCCACATCGGCCAGCGCTTCGGCTTCGGCAATCGCCCGCCGTGCGGCTTGGTTTTTCTTGTCCGGAATCATGGCCAACAGCTCTTTGATCAGACGGTTGTAGCGCAGGCGCTGGCCCATCACGTCGGTAATCATGCGGGTTTTGCTGGAGTACTGGATGTCTTTGATCCGCTCGTCGATGGCTTTCATGTTGTCGGGCAGATTACCGCGCGCATCCCACAAGTCCACTTGGAAAATCAGCTGTTTGAGCGATTCTTCATGCTCGAGAATGTCGTTGAGCGGGGTGTTGGACACCATGCCGCCGTCCCAATAAAATTCGCCGTCTATTTCCACTGCGGGAAAACCGGGCGGCAGCGCGCCGGAGGCGATGAAGTGCTCGTAACGCAGTTCTTCGTTTTCGTTGCAGAACACGGCGTAGTTGCCGCTGCGCACGTTCACCGCGCTCACAGAAACCCGCATCACGTCGGGGCGGTTGACCAAATCCAAATCGCAGAAACGTTCCAGCGTGCGGTAGAGCTGGTCGGTGGTGTAATGGCTGAGGTGGTTGGGCGTGGTATTAAAAGGAATCTGGTAGCGCGGTTTGAAGAAGCCGCGCTGCCCCTCCAGCATGGTCTGGAAGGCCTCGGTACTGCTTTCCAAAGTGCGTAACTGCTGTTTGAGGAAGGAGTTTTCAAATACATGGGGAAAGGCGTGGGCCACACCGGGAATCTGCTCCCACCAGCCGATGTGGCTGAGCATGTATTTATAAGGATTGAAGGCGTCACTGGTGTAGTTGCGGCGGGTGATGGTTTCCCAAAAGCCACGCAGGGCTTCGATCCGCTTTTCCGGCGGGTTACCGGCAATCACGGCCGTGTTGAGCGCACCGATGGAAATGCCGGAAATGCTGTTGATGCGGATGCCGTTGTTGTGGATCCCTTCGTAAATCCCGGCCTGATAGGCGCCGAGTGCGCCGCCGCCCTGCAACAGCAGAGTGATGCGGTCGTAAGGCTTGACGGCTTCTTGCAAAGACATGCTGATTCCTTTCTGATGGCTGTTAAAGGCTACCTGAAACCACTGCCGTTTCAGGTAGCCTGTTTTATCGTTATTGAAAAGTAAGAAGGATACGGCGTTGGCTGCGCCTTGCCGTACTCTCTGCGGCTGGCCGCCTTGCCTCCTTCTTATTTTATTCGACTATATTTGTGGTTTACGGTCAGTATTTATTTCATGTGCCAACCGTGGCCGGCCAAGAAAGACTGGCCGGTAAAGACATTGGTGGGGAAGGCCGCCAAAAACAGGGCCAGCTGGGCAATATCCTGTGTGGTGGTGAATTCGCCGTCCACGGTTTGGCCGAGCATGATGTTTTTCACCACCTCTTCCTCGGTAATGCCTTTTTCTTTGGCCTGCTCGGGAATCTGTTTTTCCACCAAAGGCGTTTTCACAAAGCCGGGGCAAATCACGTGCGAGCGGACCTGATGCGCCGCGCCCTCTTTGGCCAACACGCGGCACAGGCCGAGCAGGCCGTGCTTGGCGGTGACATACGGGGCTTTATACAGGCTGGCTTCGTGCGAATGCACCGAACCCATATAAATGACCGTGCCGCTGTTTTGTGCATACATATGCTTCAGCGCGGCTTGGGTGGTGAGGAACGCGCCGTCCAGGTGAATGGCCAGCATTTTTTTCCAATCGGCCAAAGACAGCTTGTCGATGGGGTTGATGATTTGGATGCCGGCATTGGACACCAGAATGTCCAAACGGCCAAACGCCTCGGCCAAACGGTCGGTGCCGGCCTGCACCGCGGCCTCGTCGGTCACGTCCATCGCCACGGCCATGGCACGGCCGCCCTCGGCGCAAATTTCTTCGGCCGCCGCTTCGGCGGCAGCCGGGTTGATGTCGGCAATGCCTACCGCCGCACCGGCACGGGCATAGGTTTGCGCAATATCCTTGCCCAAACCGCTGGCCGCACCGGTGACCAAGGCCACTTTACCGTTAAGATCTTGGGATAAAAATCCGTTTGCCATCTGGCTGCTCCTGAGTGTCTGTTCGCAAAGGCGGCTATTGTAGGCAAATCGTTGCGAATTGAACAGACAAAAAAATGCGCACATCTTGCAATGTGCGCCCAAGTCTACAAAGGAGAAATAGAGGAGAAACTGTCAAGTAATCATGCTGACCACCTAACGAAGCGAATTATAAGAAAGTGAAACGCAGAAAGCAAGCGCTTGGTCGATAATTTATCTTTACTTTACCAATTCATGCGCGACTCCGAACAAAATAGTGTGTTTTGTTTTCCTTATGCGCCACTTATGCGCTATCCCCCGGCCGCTCGGCACAGCCATGCCCCGCACAGAAAAAAGTCGGCAACAAAACGTCCGTCATCAGGAATTTTGCGCAAAAAAATGCGCACATTTTGCAATGTGCGCCCAAGTCTACAAAGGAGAAATAGAGGAGAAACTATTGAAACGGCATTGCTGTCGCTTCAATGGCTGGCATTTTGCGCGTTCGCACCGAAAACGTCAAGCTTAAATTTCGATTTTTTGCACCAATCAGTAAAAAAGCAACACAGCTGCCAGATAATCCGCTTGCCCGCCTGTTTCTCTTGGCGGAATCTTCCAAATCGAATCCAATTGGCAATATTTATTTTCGAATCCGAATATTTAAGCCAATTGCCGATCCGCTCAGCGGTTTTGCCAATCTTCCCGCGCCCGGCTGGCGACCCGGAAGAAATCCAATAAGGCAGCCCGGTTGCCGTCCCGCAGCCATTGCTGCAAGTCGGCCAACTCCTGCTGCTGGGCGCTCAGCAAAGCCAGCAGGCTGTCGCGGTTGGCCAGCGTGATGTCGGCCCAAACCGTGGGCGAGCTGGCCGCAATGCGGGTGAAATCGCGAAAACCCGAGCCGGCAAAATCCAGCCATTTGGCGCTGTCGGCGGCCGTCGCCACTTGATGCATATAGGAATAGGCCAGCAAATGCGGCAGATGGGAAACGGCGGCAAAAACAGCATCGTGCTCTTCGGCGCTCAGGCAACAGGTTTGCGCGCCCACCGCCTGCCACAGCGAAGCCACACGCGCCAAGGCCGCGGCATCTTGCCGATCGTGCGGACACAACACCAGTTTTTTGTCTTGAAACAGGCCGAACTGGGCCGCCAAAGCGCCGTGGCGGTCGGAGCCGGCAATCGGGTGGGCGGCCACACAGCGGGGCAGGTGTTGCGGCAGGTGCTCGGCAAAAGCCGCCAAGGCAGACTGTTTGGTGCTGCCGACATCGCTGACCAGGCAGTGATCGGGCAGCAGCGGCGCCAATGTTCGGCACAAGGCCGGCAAACTCGCCACCGGCGTGGCCAACAACACCAAATCGGCGCCGGCCAGCACATCGGCTTGCACGGCGGTGTGGGCGCTGTCCACCACGCCGCGCTCCAATGCCCGCGCCAAATTGTCGGCATCCAAATCGATGCCGGCCACTTCGCGCACCAAGCCTTTGCGCTTCAAATCGAGCACAAAAGAGCCGCCGATCAGACCGACGCCGATTAAAACGATGCGTTGCAGAGGGATCATCATGAAAGAAATGGAGAGGGAGGCCTGGGGCTACCTGAAAACGCTGCCGCCTGCCATCAATGCCACGCAGCCAGAAATTCCTGCCAATGCGCTTTGCCGGCCTGGGTTTTCAGGTAGCCTTTGAGGCGCTTGATTTCCACCTCATACTCGTCGGCATCCATCGCGCCGCTCATCAGGCGGAAACGCAGATACATTAAATAGGTGTTGGCGGCATCGGTTTCGCAATAGTCGCGGATGTCGCGCAGGCGGCCGGCATGGAAGGCTTCCCACACGCGGCTGCCGTCCATGCCCAGCTTACCGGGAAAGCCGCACAATTTGGCCATATCGTCCAAAGGCACGGCGGCGCGCGGCTGGTAGAGGGCGAGCAAATCCATCAAATCGCAATGGCGGCTGTGGTAGCGACTGATGTAGTTGTTCCATTTGAATTCTCGGCTGTCGCCGAAATCGCCCTCGCCCATGTCCCAATAGCGGGCGGCGGCAATGCCGTGAATCAGGGCGCGGTAGTGCAGCACGGGCAAATCGAAACCGCCGCCGTTCCAGCTCACCAGCTGGGGGGTGTATTTTTCGATCAGCTCGAAAAATTTGGCAATCACGGTTTCTTCGTCGTCGCCGATTTCGCCGATGGTGCCGATGTGGAGGTGGTCGCCTCCCCAGCGCATGCAGCAGGAAACGGCCACCACTTGGTGCAAATGGTGCTGCATGAAATCGCTGCCGTTGTGCGCACGGCGTTTCTGTTGGGCGAATGCCACTACCTCGGCCGCAGGCACGTCGGCCGGCAAATCCCACAGCAGGCGGATGCCGTTCACATCGGGGACGGTTTCGATATCGAAGGCGAGAATGGGCGTCATGATGCGGCTTTCGAAACAGACGGGGAACGGGCGGATTGTGGCACGGTTTGCGGCAACAGGCTACCTGAAAAGCCGGCGAATCAGCACCCAAGACGGCTAAGTGAGCCGTCGGCTTTTCAGGTAGCCTGTACCTGCCGCCAAAAACGGTTGGCGGCCTCGGCCAACTCCTGCGGCGCTTCCCATTGCAACATATGGCCGCTGTGGGGAATACGCACCCGTTCGGGGCGGCCGAAATCCTGATAACGCCGCTCCAGCTCTTCGCCCAGCATCTGCAGATAATGGTTGTGCGGCACCTGCCCGCCTTCCACCCACAAAACCGGCGCTTGAATGTTTTGCCAATGATGGCGCACCACGCTGAGGCGGTAGGGTTGGGGCTGCGGAATTTTGTGCTTGGCGTCGGCGCGGTACACCACGCGGCCGTCGGAGCGGCGGCGGGTGAGCGCATCGGCCAGAAAAGCGGCCTGCCGGGGGCTGATCAAGGGATTGCGTTTCTGCAACTTGGCCGCCACGCCTTCGACATCGGGCAACACAGGCCACTGCGGCGGCTCGGCAACGGCGGCGAGAAAATCGCGGCTGCGGCGGTCGGATTCGGCCACGCTGCCGTTTTCTATGCCGAACCCTTCTACCACAATCAGGCTGCCCACCCGCTCCGGCACCGCGCCGGCATAATGGGCGGCCAGCATGCCGCCCATGCTGTGCCCCAACAGGTGCAAGGGCTGCTCCGGGCTGATGAGGCGGCCGAGGGCGTGCAGGTCGGCCATCATCAGGGCGCGGTCGTAATGGCCGTGGACTTGGTGTTCGGATAGGCCAAAACCACGCCAGTCGGGAGCATAAACATCATAATCGTGCAGGCGGTCGGCCAAAAATTGGAACCCGGCGCCGCAATCCATCCAGCCGTGCAAGAGCACCACTTTCGGCCGGCCGGGCGCGGGCCAGCGGCGGATATGCAGCCGCAAGCCGTGCAGGGTGTGGAATTCGGAAACAGAAACTCGTTCAATCATCGGGAAATCGCAGCAGCAGGCTACCTGAACTGGCAGCCCTCAATGTGAAGCGGCCGACTATACGGTCCAGCCGTCAGCATGGATGGCTTGGCGCTGATGCAGCCGGAGCAAGCCGGCAATCAGGCGGTAAACGTGCCAAATGGTCACCAACACCGCCAGCGGCCAGCCGATCAACACCAGCAGCAAAGGCAGGCAGATCAGGTAGCCCAGCAGGCTGAACCAAAATGTGCGGATCAGAAAATGCAGGTGGTCGAAATACGGCGTGCCGCGCAGTTCGTTGCGGCGCAAATAGGCCATGATCACGCCCACTAGCGTGCCGGTGCCGCCGCTGATGAGGCCGATGAAAAAGGCCGCATACGTGAGATAAACGTATTGGCGCACGCTGTCGTCTTCCCGCTTCAAGGGCACGGGCGAACGGAATTGGCTTGGGTTCATGGTTGGGCTCCACGGCAAGCGGCCGGAAACCTTCGTCAACGCTTCAGGTAGCCCGAAGGGTTTTCGAGGCTACCTGAAACCTGGCAACAGAAGGGGTCAGCGGATGACGCCGCGGCTGGAGGCGGCGAAGAAATCTTTGAATACCGCCAGCTCGGGCGCGCTGTCGGCCCGCTGCACAATTTCGGCTTTGGCCTCTTCCAGGCTCAGGCCTTGGCGGTAGAGCAGTTTATACACTTCTTTCACGCGGGCAATCTGCTCGGCGGAAAAGCCGTTGCGGCGCATGCCTTCGCTGTTCAGCCCGGCCGGCTCGGCGCGGTAGCCCGAGGCCATCACATAGGGCGGCACGTCTTTGTGCACGCCGGCGGCAAAGGCGGTCATGGCATAGGGGCCGATTTGGCAGAACTGGAACACCAATGTGTAGCCGCCGAGCACCACATAATCGCCGATGGTAACGTGCCCGGCCAGCGAGGCGTTGTTGGCGAAAATGGTGTGGCTGCCCACCACGCAGTCGTGCGCCAGATGGCAATAGGCCATGATCCAGTTGTCGTCGCCGACGCGGGTTTCGCCGATGCCGGTGACGGTGCCGAGATTGAAGGTGGTGAATTCGCGGATGGTGTTGCCGTTGCCGATGATCAGGCGGGTGGGTTCGTCGCGGTATTTTTTGTCTTGCGGGACGGCGCCGAGGCTGGCGAACTGGAAGATTTTGTTGTGCTCGCCAATAGTGGTGTGGCCTTCAATCACGGCGTGGGGGCCGATTTCGGTACCGGCGCCGATTTGCACATGCGGGCCGATAACGGCGTAAGGCCCGACTTTGACGCTGGAATCGAGCTCGGCTTTGGCATCGACCACGGCGGTGGGGTGGATAAGGCTCATGACATTCTTTCCCGGCCCAAGCGCCGGTGCCGCACACACAGCTTGAAGGGCCGCACGGATGTGTTTTCAGGTAGCCTGACTCACGGCAGGCTACCTGAAAACACTGGGTTTATTTTTCTACGGTGCGTTTGGCACACATGATTTCGGCTTCGGCGGCAATCTGGCCGTCCACTTTGGCCACGGCCTTGAATTTTCCGATGTCGCGCTTGTGGGTGATGACTTCCACTTCAAACACCAGCTGGTCGCCCGGCACCACTTGGCGCTTGAAGCGGGCGTTGTCGATGCCGACGAAAAAATAGATTTCGTCATCGTTGCGGCCGCCGCGGCTGAGAATGGCCAAGGTGCCGGCGGCCTGCGCCAGCGCTTCGATGATCAGCACACCGGGCATCACCGGAAAACCGGGGAAGTGGCCTTGGAAAAACGGCTCGTTGATGGTGACGTTTTTGATGGCGGTCAGGGTTTTTTCCGGCTCGTAGGCGGTGACGCGGTCGATCAGCAAGAAGGGATAACGGTGCGGCAGCAGTTGCTGCAGGGTGCGGATATCGATGGGCAGGTCGTGTGCCATTTATTTTTCCTTTGCGGGTGTGTCCGCTGCGGCCTCCAAGGCTTTCACGCGGCGGTGCAATTCATTCAGGCGGCGCAGGTGCACGGCGTTGCGCACCCAGTCTTTATGGGTTTGCAGGGGGTAGGAGCTGGCGTAGTAATCCGGCCGCTCAATAGAGGCGCTGACCAAGGTGCCGCCGCCGATGAAGGTTTTATCGGCCACGTCGATGTGGCCCACAAACATGGCGGCACCGCCGATTTGGCAATAGGCGCCGATGCGGGTGCTGCCGGCAATGCCCACGCAGGCAGCAATGGCGGTGTGCGCGCCGATGCGGACATTGTGGGCGATTTGCACGAGGTTGTCGATTCTAGCACCGTTCTCCACCACGGTGTCTTCCAGGGCGCCGCGGTCTATGGTGGTGTTGGCGCCGATTTCCACATCGTCGCCAATCAGCACGCCGCCGATTTGCGGGATTTTGTACCAGGCTTCTCCGGTCCAGGCATTGCCGAAGCCGTCGGCGCCGATGACGGCGCCGGCATGGATTTCCACCCGCTTGCCGATACCGCAGCCGGCATAAACGGTGACATTGGGGTGCAGCACCACACCGTCGCCCAACACGCAGTCCTCTTCCACCACACTGTTGGCGCCGATGCGGCAGCCTTCGCCCAACACCACATTGGGGCCGATGAACACATTCGCGCCGATTTCGCAGCTGGCCGGCACGCGGGCACTGGGCTCCACCACCGCGCTGGGGTGGACGCCCGGCCGCAGCGGCGGCACGGGATGAAACAGACGGGTGGTTTGGGCGAAATACAGATAGGGGTTGCGGCAGACAATCAGGTTGCGCCCGCCCAGCTCGGCAGCGGTTTGCTCGTCCACAATCAAAGCTTCGGCGCGGCTCTCTTGGGCGGCGGCCAAATGTTTGCTGCCGGCCACAAAGCTGATGTCGCCGTCGGCCGCCAAATGCAAGGGCGCGATCTGCGCCACGGCCACATCGCGCCCTTCAATACGGCCGCCGAGCGCGGCCGTGATGTCAGACAGTTGTTTCTGCATCTTTCAGGTAGCCTTTATTGGCGGTTGAGCTCGCGGATGACTTCGTCGGTAATGTCAAACTTGCTGTTCACATACACCGCATCGCGCAGAATGACGTCGTAGCCGCCGCGCTGCGCCAGCTGCTCAATCACCCGGTTGGCATTGTGCTGCAAAGCGGCAAACTCTTCATTGCGGCGCAGATTGTATTCTTCCGCCAGCTGGGCGGCCTGGCGCACCAGATTGCGGTCCAGCTCGATCAGGCGCTGTTCGGTGCGGCGGTATTCCGCCGCACTCAGCCGGCCGCTGTCCAAACGCGCCTGCAAAGACACGCCTTGGTCGCGCAGCTGCTGCAAAGCCTGCTGGCGGCTGCCGAACTCGTTTTGCAGTGTGGTTTGGATTTGCTGCGCTTGGGTGGACTGGCGATACACCCGCTCGGTATCGATAAAACCGAGTTTCTGCACCCCTTGCGCCAACGCAGAAGAAACCAGCAAAGGCAGCAACAGGGCGGCGGCCAAGCGGGTGGGAGTCAACTTCATCATGCCCGATTCCTCACAACAATTAGAAAGTGGTGCCCAACTGGAATTGGAAGCGTTGGACTTGGTCGCGGTCTTGACGTTTCAGCGGGAAAGCATAGCTGAACTTCATCGGACCCAAAGGTGAGAGCCAAGTCAGCGCCGCACCGGCGGAATAGCGCAGTTCGTTGCTGAAGGAGGATTTGTGTTCGCCTGTGTAGTAGCCATTGCTGCCGTAGGGGTTGCTCACGTCATAGGCACGGTTGTTATACGTTTTACCGTCCCACACGCTGCCGGCATCGGCAAACAGGCTCAGACGCACCGAACGTTGGTCTTTGATGCCCGGCAGCGGAAACAGCAGCTCCGCCGAAGCGAAGGCTTTATAGGTGCCGCCGTAATTGACGGTAGAGCGGTTGCCTACGGAATCGGATTCATAAACCTTGGGACCCAAAGAGCCGCTCTCGTAACCGCGCACGGAACCCAAGCCGC
Organism: Neisseria shayeganii; assembly: GCF_014054965.1. Classification (NCBI taxonomy): domain Bacteria; kingdom Pseudomonadati; phylum Pseudomonadota; class Betaproteobacteria; order Neisseriales; family Neisseriaceae; genus Neisseria; species Neisseria shayeganii. The sequence goes on from NZ_CP059567.1 coordinate 2,209,219, forward strand.
CGCCGTAGAAATTGTTGAAGAAGGGCAGATTGGGGGTACCGCCGTAGCTGCCGGCATAACCCAACTCACCGCTGAGCATGAGGGTGAAGTTTTTGCTGAGCGGGAAGAACCAGCGTTGGTCGTGGGTGAAAATATAGTATTGCAAATCGCCGCCGGGCAGACCCAAATCGGCATTCACGCTGGTGATGTAGCCGCGGGTCGGCCACAGCGCGTCGTCGGTGGTGTTGCGGCCCCAGCCGACATTGCCTTTCAAAATCCAGTTTTTCTCGCCGTGGTCATTGATGAACTGGCGGTAGCGGTAGGGCTGGAATTTCGGATCTCCGTGCAGTTTTACCTGCAGGTGCTCCACGCCCAAGCCGAAATTGACGCGGTCGTACTCGGTCACCGGCACGCCCATACGCGCGCCGAAGCCGACACGGGTGGTTTCGTAATTATTGGAGCCGCTGCTGCTGCTCTCCGCTTTGTAGGGCATAAAACCGCGATAATACACATCGTAACCCAGGCTCACGCCGTCAGCGGTGAAGTAGGGGTCGGTAAACGACAGAGAAGCGGTGTTTTGGGTTTTACCGCGCGCCAAACGCAGGCTGACGGATTTGCCGGTGCCGAACAGATTGTCTTGCGACACGCCGGCCGACAGCACCAAGCCGGTGTCCTGCACCCAGCCGGCAGCGATTTCAATCGAGCCGGTAGAGCGCTCTTTTACCGCCACATCCACATCCACCTGATCCGGGGTATTCTCTACCGGACGGGTTTCCATGGTCACTTCGTCAAAGTAGCCCAACAGTTGGATGCGCTCTTTGGAGCGGTTGATTTTGGCCGAATCGTAAGGCGCGGCTTCCAACTGGCGCATTTCGCGGCGGATCACTTCGTCGCGGGTTTTGTTGTTGCCGGTGATGTTGATCTGGTTCACATACACTTTACGGCCGGGATTCACCACCAACACGAACTCAACGGTTTGGTTGGCCGCGTCAGGCTGAGGAAGCACGGATACCTGATTGAGCGCATAACCGGCCTGACCCATACGATCTTGGATGGCGCGCAGGCTGTCCACCATCAGTTCGCGGTTATACCACTTGCCGGCCCGCATGGTGAGCAGACCTTCCAACTCCTCTTTCGGCACCTCGCGGCTGTCGCCTTCGATGCGCACCTGACCCCAACGGTAGCGCGGGCCTTCGTGCACTTTCACCCACAGCGTTTGCGCGGTTTTGTCTTCGTTGAAGCGGACATCAGCATCCTCCACCCGGCCCTCGAAGTAGCCTTCGTTTTGATAAAACTCAGTGATGGATTGCAAATCCTGCCGGAATTTCTCATCGGAAAAACGGTCGTCTTTCGACAGCCAGCTCAACCAACCGTTTTCATCCAGCTGCATCTGGCGGCGCAGGGTGCGCGCGGAGAAGGCCTGGTTGCCTTCAAACTGGATTTCGCGGATGTGGGTGGTGTCGCCTTCGTCAATATTGATGGCGATGTCCACGCGGTTGCGCGACAGGCGGTTCACTTGCGGCGTGATTTTCACCGCATATTTGCCGTGGTTGGTGTATTCCTGCTGCAGCGCGGCCACTGCCTGGCTCAATACGGCCTGATTAAAGGGCTGGGATTGGCCCAAACCGAAAGTATCCAAATTCCTTTTGATGGCATCGCTGGGCAGAACCTTGCCGCCGGTAACGGTAACGCTGCTGATCACCGGGCGCTCCACCACCGTCAGCAAGACCTGATTGCCCAGGGTTTCCACCCGCACATCGTCAAACAGGCCGGTGGCATAAAGGTTTTTAATGATTTGCTCGCTGTCGCCGTCGGCAAAAGTGCCGCCGATTTGGATGGGCAGGAAACCGAACACGGTTGCCGGCTCGGTACGCTGCAGACCTTCGATGCGGATGTCCTGAATGGTAAACGGATCGGCCGCCAGCGCCCAAGACGACAGGCCGGCCGCAATCAAAGCGAAAGAGAGTTTGTTCAGTTTCATGGTTATCCAAATAAGCGGGTAATATCGTTGAAGAAAGCCACCAGCATCAGCATGAGCATCAGCGAGAGTCCGATGCGGATGCCCAGCATCTGCACGCGCTCGCTCACGGGCTTGCCCCGAATCCATTCGGCGGCATAATACATTAAATGACCGCCGTCTAAAACAGGTATCGGCAGCAAGTTCAAAATCCCCAGGCTGATGCTGATGACCGCCAGAAACTCCAGATAGGCCGGCAAACCGGCATCGGCGGTTTTGCCGGCATAGTCGGCAATGGTCAGCGGGCCGGAAATGTGGCTGATGGAAGCCTGGCCGGTGAGCAGGCGGGCGAACAGCTTGCCGGTCAGCACCGTATAACTGTAGAGCCGCTCGGTACCCAGCAGAAAGGCTTGGCCCACCGAAGGCCGGTAATGACGGGTATTTTGCTCGGCCCAGGCTTGGTTGCTCCGGCCGCTGAAACCCGCAAAGCCGTAGCTTTTGCCGCTGCCGTCAGGCTTGGCGTCCGGCCGCAGAAAGGTTTGCCGGGCTTGGCCGTTGCGCACGTAGTCCACGCTCAGCCGGTCTTGCGGGTGGGCGCGCACAATGGCGGTTACATCCTGCCAGGTGGCGGTGGGCTCGCCGTTGACCGCTACGATGGTATCCCCTTTTTGCAAACTGGCGCGCGCGGCTGGCGAATCGGGCGCCACCGTCTCCAGCGTGTTCTCCACCTTAAACGGCACCAAGCCGAAATAGCCGCCGCGCTTGGCCGCTTGCGCCGCCTGCGGGGTGTCGGCCACATCAATCGAACGCTCGGCGGCGCGGCCGTCGGCATCGCTGACGGCTACCTGAACGCGGCCGGCTTCCAAATTGATGATGATTTCGGCCTGGGCGTCGCCCCAATTGGCAACGGCTTTGCCATTGACACTGTGGATGGTGTCGCCGGCTTGGAAACCGGCCTGCTCGGCAATCGAACCGCGCTCCACCGTGCCCACCACCGGACGGATTTCTTTCACGCCGAAGGTGCTGAAAGTCAGCGTATAGAGCAACACGGCCAAGGCCAGATTGGTGAGCGGGCCGGCGGCCACCACGGCGATGCGTTTGGCCGGGTGCTGCTTGTCGAACGCATAAGGGAGATCGGCCTCGGCCACATTGCCTTCGCGGGTGTCCACCATTTTTACATAGCCGCCCAGCGGAATCGGCGCCAGACACCATTCGATGCCGCGCCAGCGTTTTTTCAAAAACGGTTTGCCGAAGCCCACGGAAAAACGCAGCACCTTGATGCCGCACCAACGCGCTACCAGCAAGTGCCCCAGCTCGTGCAGGCTCACCAAAATCACAATCGCCAGCAAAAACGAGCCGACAGTATGCAGCAAAGACATGACTTCCTTAATCATCTCAATGGAACGGCATCAGGCTACCTGAAAGCCGCATCTTGCCGTTTTCAGGTAGCCTAAACCGTGCCGTTCCCGGTTATCGAAACGGCGGCCGAGCTTGAGCGTCCAAACCCTGCCCGGCCGGCACAAGGGGCGGATTGTATAGTATTTTCCGCAAGATGAAAAAGCGGGCCGCTGCCGAGCAAAGGCAAACCGCCGCCCTTTAAGCCGGGCGAAAAACAGGGGATAATCCGCCTGTCTTGAATATTGCTCCGCTTCATGCCGACCATGCCGCCACTCGAACGCCTCCCCACCCGACACGACCCGCGCTGGGCGGTTTTCGCCCTGCTCACCACTTTTGTGATTTGCGGCATGACGCTGTGGGGCTTTAACCGCAGCCCGCTTCAGGTAGCCTTTATCGTGTCGCTGTGCGTGCTCTTGGATATGGGCCTGCATTATCTGTTGCGCCGCAAAACCCTGCTCGTGCCCTTAAGCGCCGCCATCACCGGCATGGGTTTGTCCATTCTCACCAACTTTGCCCACGGCCTGTGGCTGGCGGCCATCCCGCCGTTTTTCGCCATCGCCTCCAAATATGTGTGCACCGTCAACGGCCGCCATGTGTACAACCCCGGCCTGTTCGGCGTCATCGCCGCGCTCACCCTCAGCCAGGGCATGATCACCCCCGCTCCAGCCTACCAATGGGGCGGCTCGGGCGTGACTGCGTTTTTCGTGGTGACCGCCGCGCTGATGCTGTTTGCCCTCAATATCCGCCGCAGCGCGCTGATTGTGTCGTTTTTGGTGTTTTATGCCGTCCAGCTGGCCTTGCGCGCCTGGGTGCTGCAACACCATCTGCCGCCGGAAACCCTGTTTTTGGGTGCCTTCTCCTCGCCGGCGTTCTATCTGTTTACCTTTTTCATGATCACCGATCCGCCCACCTCGCCCAACTCGCGCCGCGGCCAGGTGGGCATGGCTCTGTTTATCGTGGTGGTGGATTTGCTGCTGCACCGCATTCAGAGTTTTTCCACCCTGTTTTACGCCGCCTTTGCCTATTTCACCCTGCGCTGGGCGTGGCTGTGGTGGCGGCAGGGGCAAACACCGTGGCGCACGGTGCTGCGCCAACAAGGGCGCGCGCTGGCGGTGATCGCCGCCCTCGGCCTGGGCGGCTGGGGCCTATACCGCGCCAACCATGCTTTCGGCAACGCCGACGCAGCCGGCTTCCACCTCACCGAAATCCCCGCCGCCGTCAGCGGCATCGGCGGCCAACCCGGCGACATCTGGCAGCGCACCGACCCGCGCATGCACCATGTGGCCAAATGGCTGTTGTCGGTGGGCGATGCCGCCGCGGTGGCCGATGTCGATCTCGACGGCCTGCCCGACGTCTTTCTCACCCAACCCCTCAAAAGCGAGGCCGACCGCGCCCAACTGTGGCTCAACCGCGGCGGTTTCCGCTTCGAGCGTTTCGATTTGCCCATGCTCGACGCACAGCGCAGGCTACCTGAACAGCACGGCCTGATTGCCGCCGCCACCTGGTTTGACATGGACAACGACGGCGATGCCGATTTGCTGCTGGGCACCGGTTTCGGCCCGGGCCGTTTGTTGCGCAACGATCTGATCGAAACCGGCCGCCTCGGCTTTAGCGACATCAGCCGCGAAGCCGGGCTGGACGCCTACCAAATCAGCGTCTCCACCAATGTGCTCGACGCCGACCAAGACGGCCGGCTGGACGTCATCGTTACCAACATCATGCAGCGCCACCTGCCCGACTATAACCGCCCCGTGCGCTACTCCATCTTCCGGCTACCTGAAGCCGAATACGAGGGCGACCGGCGCATGTTCAACGTGATGCACCGCTCCTGGCACAATGCCGACAACGCCGACGAAAACTGGCTCTACCGCAACCTCGGCCAAGGCCGCTTTGCCGCCGCGCCCGCCGCCGACAGCGGCTTTGGCGGCCGCCGCTGGACCATGGCCACCGCCACCGGCGACCTCAACGACGACGGCTGGCCGGATATTTATTTCGCCAACGACTTCGGCCCCGACCAACTCTATATCAACCGCCAAGGCCGCGGCTTCAGCCCCGTGCAAGGCCGGCTCGCAGGCAGCATCGGCCGCGACACCTACAAAGGCATGAACGCCACCTTCGGCGACCTCGACGACAACGGCCGCCCCGACATCCACGTTTCCAATGTGCACCACAAACTGCAGGCCGAAGGCAGTCTCTTGTGGATGAACCACAGCCAAGCCGGCGAACACAGCCCCGACATGCTGCGCGACGAAGCCGGCCGCCGCAATGCCCTCAACGAGCGCCGCTTCGGCTGGGGCGCTGCCTTCGTTGATCTCAACCGCGACGGCCGCTTAGACATGCTGCAGGCCAACGGCATGGCCGACAACGCCTACGACCCCGGCGAAACGCCCTGCCCCGACTACTGGTATTGGAACGCCCAAATCGCCCTCACCGGCCCCGAGGTACACGGCTATGCCGACCGCTGGGCCGATGTGCGCGGCCGCTGCATCTTCGGCCACGAAGCCAACCGCGTGTATCTCAACCGCGGCGATTATTTTGTCGATGTGGCCGAACAAGTGGGCTGGACGCAAAAAGGCACTTCGCGCGGCATGATTACCGCCGACTTCGACAACGACGGCGATGCCGATGTGTTGGTCACCCACATGACCGCCCCGCCCAGCCTCTACCGCAACGACAGCCAGGCCGCCGGCTGGCTGGGGCTGGAATTGGTGGGCGACGGCCGCCGCTGCAACCGTGACGCACTGGGCAGCAAGGTGCAGTTGCTGCCGCAAGCCGGCCTGACGGCGCAACACCGCGAGGTGTACGCCAACAACGGCTTTGCCGCGCAAAACGACCGCCGCATCCTGTTCGGCCTCGGCAAGGCGGCGGTGGCGGAAGTGCAGCTCGACATCCGCTGGTGCGGCCGCGACGACCTGCGCCAAAGCGTGCGCCTCGCGCCGGGCCGCTATCACCGCATAGTGCAGCAGCCTTAATGCGGCACGGCAGCAACAGGCTACCTGAACATCCTCCCTTTTCAGGTAGCCGATTGATGCGCTGTGGATAAAACGGTAAACTCCGCCCGTTTAACACCCGTCTGCTGCCTGATGAAACCCGCTTTCGACATCAAATCCGCCCGCCTCGACGCCCTGGCGGTGCAACTCAACAGCCCCGATCCGGCGGCCGTCCGCCAGACCTTGGAAGAGCGGGCGGCGCAATACCGCGCGTTTGCCGATATGCCGCTGCTGTTGGATGTTCAGACGCTGGACGACCCCGATACTTTTGACTTGGGCAGCATTCTCGATCTTTTCGCCCGCTACGGCCTGCGCTTGGGCACCCTGCGCCACGCCGACGAACAATGGCTGCCGGTGGCCCAAGCCTATCATCTGGCGTTTTGCGGCCCTTCGCGCAACGAAGAAAAAAGCATTCCCCTGCCCGAAGCGCCGCCTGCGCCGCCCGCTGCGGCCGCCCCGCCGCCCGTAGTCGGGGCGCGCAAAACCTTGGTGGTGGAACGCCCCATCCGCACCGGTCAGCAGGTGTATGCCGAAAATGCCGATTTGATTGTGCTGGGCATGGTCAGCGAAGGCGCGGAAGTGATTGCCGACGGCCACATCCACGTTTACGCCCCGCTGCGCGGCCGCGCCCTGGCCGGTGCCGACGGCGACCAAAACGCCCGTATTTTCGTGCAGTCCATGCAGGCCGAACTGGTGTCGGTGGCCGGCATTTACCGCACCTTCGATCAAGACCTGCCTGCCCATCTGCACCGCAAAGCCGTGCAGGTTTATCTGCAGGAAGGCCGTTTGGTAGTAGCCGCCCTCGGCGACTGACAGCCCGAAACCTTTGCCCCCATTTGCAGAGCATTTCCGCGTTGTGCGTTTACGCCTAGAGTGCGCTTGCTCGCTTGCCTATCTGTCTGATAGGCCTGTGCTCGCTGCGCTGCTACGCCTGGAACGGCATCCACATCTGAAGGTTTTGCAAAGGCCTGAGTCCGAAAGGCTACCTGAAACCCCATTCACCAACACAAAAGGAATTTATTGTGGCAAAAATCATCGTAGTCACCTCCGGCAAAGGCGGTGTAGGCAAAACCACCACCAGCGCCAGCATCGCCAGCGGCTTGGCACTGCGCGGCCACAAAACCGCCGTGATCGACTTCGACGTCGGCCTGCGCAACCTCGACCTGATCATGGGCTGCGAACGCCGCGTGGTGTACGACCTGGTCAACGTGATCCAAAACGAAGCCTCGCTCAACCAGGCGCTGATCAAAGACAAACACTGCGACCAGCTCTACATCCTGCCTGCCTCGCAAACCCGCGACAAAGACGCCCTCAACCGCGAAGGCGTGGGGCGCGTGCTGCAGGAACTCACCGAAAAAATGGGCTTCGAATACGTGATTTGCGATTCCCCCGCCGGCATCGAAACCGGTGCGCTGATGGCACTCTATTTCGCCGACGAAGCCATCGTCACCACCAACCCCGAAGTCTCCAGCGTGCGCGACTCCGACCGCATCTTGGGCATTTTGCAGAGCAAAAGCCGCAAAGCCGAGCAAGGCGAAACCGTTAAAGAACACTTGCTGATTACCCGCTACAACCCCGAGCGCGTAGAAAAAGGCGAAATGCTTTCGGTAGACGACATCACCGACATTCTGCGCATTCCGCTGTTGGGCGTGATTCCCGAATCGCAAAGCGTGCTGCAGGCTTCCAACGCCGGCTCGCCGGTGATCCACCAAAACGATGCCGACGCCGCCAACGCCTATCAAGACGTGGTGGCCCGCCTATTGGGCGAAAACCGTCCGATGCGCTTTTTGGAAGCCGAGAAAAAAGGCTTCCTGAAACGCCTGTTCGGAGGATAAGGCCATGTCTCTGATCGATATGCTGTTCGGCAAAAAACAGAAGTCGGCCCAAGTCGCGCGCGACCGCCTGCAAATCATCATCGCACAGGAGCGCGTGAAAGAGCAGGCGCCCGACTACCTGCCCACCCTGCAGAAAGAGCTGCTGGAAGTGCTGTCCAAATACGTCAACGTCTCGCTGGATGACATCCGCATTTCGCAAGAAAAACAAGACGGCGTGGACGTTTTGGAGCTCAACATCATTCTGCCGGACGCGCAACGCAAAGCCGAGGCCGACCGAACATGACCCTGACCGAGTTACGCTACATCGTGGCCGTGGCGCAGGAGCGCCACTTTGGCCGGGCGGCCCAACGCTGCTTCGTGAGCCAGCCCACGCTCTCCATCGCCATCAAAAAACTGGAGGAAGAGCTGGCCGTTTCCCTATTCGACCGCAGCAGCAGCGAAGTGAAAACCACCGAAGCGGGCGAGCGCATCGTGGCACAAGCCCACCGCGTCTTGGAGGAGGCCGACCGCATCAAGCATATGGCGGCCATCGAACAAAACGAGTTGAGCGGCGCCTTCAAACTCGGTTTGATTTTTACCGTTGCCCCCTATCTGCTGCCGCGCCTGATTCTGTCGCTGCGCCAGCTGGCACCCGGCATGCCGCTGATGCTGGAGGAACACTACACCCAAGCCTTAACCGACCGCCTCAAAAAAGGCGACTTGGACGCTCTGGTGGTGGCTGCCCCCTATCACGAGCCGGGCATTGTGACCACGCCCTTGTATGACGAACCTTTTTTCGTGATCGTGCCCAAGGGCCATGAGTTTGAAGAGTTGGACGCCGTATCCGCCGATGCTTTGGCCAGCCAACAGGTTTTGCTGCTGAACGAAGGCAACTGCCTGCGCGACCAAATCATGGAAAGCTGCTCCGAACTCGCTTCCCGCCAACGGATACCCGGTTTGGCAAATACCGTGCAAGGCAGCTCCATCAACACCATCCGCCACATGGTGGCCAGCGGCTTGGGCATCAGCGTGCTGCCCTCCAGTGCATTGACCGACAACGACCACCTGTTGTTCTCCATCGTGCCTTTCGAGCCGCCGGTGCCGCAGCGCCGCATCGTGCTGGCCAGCCGCCGCAATTTCGTGCGCCCGAAAGCACTGGCGGCCATCAGGCAGGCCGTACTGCAATCACAGCTGGCCGGGGTACGCTTTATTCATGAAGATGCGGCCTGACGGCATTATTTTCAGGTAGCCTGAGACTTTTGCAAAACCGCCATCTGCGGCGCATTTCTGCATTATGCGTTTATGCCCTATGGGTACTGCTCGCTCGCTTGCCTATCTAGAGATATGTCTGTCCCACGGGGAGTCCTAGCGTTCACGCTCGCTGCGCTGCTACGCCTTGAACTGCATCTACATCTGGCGGTTTTGCAAAGGTCTCAGCCCGAAACAATACAAATCGCCCCGCTGGCCGGCCAACGGGGCGATTTTTTTATGCGAAGGCTTCCTGCGTTTCCAAGCGAAAAAGGCAAACATCACATCTGCCTGCGCCGTCCCTCTCTCCGCCTCAAGCATCTGGCAGACGCCACAGCCAAACGGTCACACAAAAGCAGATAAGCGAAGTGATGGCCGCCGCCCACCAACGCTCAGGAAAGGCATAAAACATCCAACTGCAGGAAATCGTCATCATAACGGCCGCCAAATATTTGCCCCGCCTGGGCACGGCGCGGCGCTCCTCCCAATCCTGTACCATCGGCCCGAAATAAGGATGTTGGTGCAGCCAGCGGTGGAAACGCGGCGACGCCCGCGCCCAGCAGGCAGCCGCCAACAGCACCAGCGGCGTGGTGGGCAAGAGCGGCAAAAAAATGCCGACGATGCCGGTCAGCAGAGAAACCGCACCGGCCACCCACAATAAAGCCCGGACAATCACGACGGCTCCCGTTTGTGCGGACAAGCGCCGGCCACGCCCAAGCTGTCCCACCCCTCGCGCCCCATTTCTTCCAACAGGGCGATGTTGCGCTCGAAAATCTCGGCGGCGTCGGGAAACGCCTCCGCCGCTTTGGCAATGCTGTCTTCGCGAATCAAATGCAAGGTGGGGTAAGGGCTGCGGTTAGTATAATTGCCGATGTCGTCCGCCTCCGTGTCGGCAAATTGGAAATCGGGATGAAAAGGCGCAATCTGCAACACGCCTTCCAAGCCGTTGTCGGCCACCGCCGCATCGGCCAATTCCAACATATCGTTGAAGAGCAGAAAGTCGGGAAACAGCGTGGGATGCACCAACAACGTGGTTTCCACCTCCTCTGCCGCCACGGAAGCCAGATATTGCAGCTCGCAGTCCAAATCTTCCAAAAAAGCATCCAAATGCCGGGCCCGGCTAACCTTTATGCGCACCCGGCCTTTCACATACGGCGCCTTGGCAAACGGGCACAAATTCAAACCGATCACCGCCGTCTCCAGCCAATGGCGGGTATCGGCCAAAACAGCAGCCTCATCCGGAACAGCATTCATGGGTTGGGTTTCCTGCAGACAGAAAAAAGGGCAGGATTATAAACCCTGCCGTTCGGCAAAATCAAAATTTGCTGTCGAAATCAAGGCATTCAGGTAGTTTCAACACCACATCGGGCTACCTGAAAGCCGACCAACCGGGCAAATATTCAATCTGCCGCCAAATGATGCAGCGGCAATGCGGTTGAGTTTTTCACTTCCTGCAATACAAAGCTGGAGCGCGCATCCAGCACGCCCGGGTGCGACAGCAAGGTATCCAGAATAAAGTGTGAAAAAGCCTGCATATCGGTGAAGAAGGCATGCAACATATAATCGGTTTCGCCGGTGAGCGCAAAGCAGCTCAGTACCTCCGGCCATTGTTTGACCGATTCGGCAAAGCCGTCCCGCGAATGGCTACCCTTATCTACCGACACCCGGATAAACACCTGCAGACCCAAGCACACCGTTTCCGGGCTCAATAAGGCGGCATAACTGCGGATCACCCCCGCTTCCTCGAGCTGCTTCAGGCGCCGCAGGCAGGGCGAGGGCGACAGCGCCACCCTTTCGGCCAACTCCACATTGGTCAATCGGCCGTTGCCCTGCAATACCTGCAGGATTTTTAAGTCGGTTTTATCTAAAGTGGTTGTGGTTGTTGTCATGCTGCTGTTTTTCCCATTGATTTGCATTGATCATGACGACAGCCGCCTTAACTGAAATCACCTAAGACAGCTCCCTATTTTCCCGTTTATTAATATCCGAATACTTCAACCTTTTTCTTGTCCCGACGGTATCAGCAGTGATCACTCTACAATCGGAACATGGGCGCATTATATCGAAATGCCGTTGGAATAAAATTCCAAAGTTAGGATTAGCAAGGAAATTTTAGTGCCTATTTCACATCCCGCTTCCTAAGCTTCACAATATTCAACGGGATCGGTAGTTCATTTACTTAAATATGACATAAATTGTCAAAAAAAGTTAAGCCGGGTGTCGTCTGTTTATGATTTGAGCAACGTACATGCCAAGCCGCATTTAAGCCTTGCCCCTATTTTCTAAATCGGGCGATAATTCAGCCCGTTTCGCACAAAGACCGGATGTCTCCGCCCCTGGGCACTTACTAAAAGCCAACCGTTTTATTCAGGCCCGACCTTTGTCGATTCAATAAAACCTGAACAGCCGGCTGTTAAATAGGGTAAAGCCTGCCCTCTCATTCATCGGCCAACATACCCCTGCAACAGCCTCCCCGAACAGGCAGGGCTTGGGCGGCTAAGGCTTGCGGCAGAGACTGCCCCTTTGCGTCACCTTTGCAAAAATATTGCCCGCAAACACTGCAAAAAGGGCATTTTGTGTCGATTTATGGCGGCCACCAACATATAAGACATTGAGCAAAAGGCCAAATCAAGGCGACCTGGTTCAAGCAAGCGGACAGCCTGATCCCGGTGCCGTTACACCGGTTTGCCGCCCCTGTAGCCACAGCAACTTTGGTGCGAAAGCTTAGATTTCACGCATGCCATAAACTTATGCGGGACCAATTCGCTTCCTTGCCGGCCTAGGCAACCAACAGACAACCGTTTCCCCCAACACCAGGAGTACGCTCCCATGAGCTTAAAGCAGACCCCTTTCTATGCCGCCCACCAAGACGCCGGCGGCAAACTCGTTGATTTCGCCGGCTGGGCGCTTCCCGTCAACTACGGTTCGCAAATCCAGGAACACGAAGCCGTGCGCACCGATGCCGGCATGTTCGACGTTTCGCATATGTTGGTTTCCGACATCCGCGGCGAACAGGCCAAAGCCTGGCTGCAAAAACTGCTCGCCAACGACGTAGCCAAACTCTCCTTCGTCGGCAAAGCCCTCTATTCCGCCATGCTCAACGACAACGGCGGCGTGATGGACGATCTCATCGTGTACCGCGCCAACGAAGCCGAAACCCAATACCGCATCGTCTCCAACGCCGCCACCCGCGAAAAAGACCTGGCCCAATTCGCCAAAGTGGGCGCAGCGTTCGGCGTTGACATCACTCCCCGCTACGATCTTGCCATGCTCGCCGTGCAAGGCCCCAAAGCCATTGAAAAACTGCTCGCCGTCAAACCCGAATGGGCAGAAACCGTGAATGCGCTCAAGCCCTTCCAAGGTGCCGATTTGGGCAACGACTGGTTTGTCGCCCGCACCGGCTACACCGGCGAAGACGGCGTGGAAGTGATTCTGCCCGGCAGCGAAGCCACTGCCTTCTTTGCCGCCCTGCGCGAAGCCGGCGTTCAGCCTTGCGGTCTCGGCGCCCGCGATACCCTGCGCATGGAAGCCGGCATGAACCTCTACGGCCACGACATGGACGACGAAACCAGCCCGCTGCAGGCCGGCATGGGCTGGACGGTGGATTTGAAAGACGAAAGCCGCGACTTCATCGGCAAAACCGCCCTCGTCGCCCTCAAAGAACAAGGCGTGGACGTCAAACAAGTCGGCCTCTTGCTGGCCAAAGGCGGTGTTTTACGCGAAGGCATGGAAGTGGTGACGCCCGAAGGCCAAGGCATCACCACCAGCGGCGTGTTCTCGCCCAGCCTGAAGCAGTCCATCGCCATCGCCCGCGTGCCGAAAGCCTTTGAAGGCGACACCGCCAAAGTGCTGATGCGCGGCAAAGAAGTGGACGTGCGCGTGCTGAAACTGCCGTTTGTGCGCAACGGCCAAAAACAATTCGAGTGATGCCATGCCCCGCTTTCAGGTAGCCTTGGCAACAGGCTACCTGAAAGCGGCAGGCCTGGCGGCGTTTTGGGGGACGCATGGCCCACGATGCCCGCTATCAGGCCGCACGGCCAAACCCTTTGAATTACCCAACCGGCCAACTACTATCGGCCGCTCTTTACCCACTTGGAGAACACACCATGAGCAATATCCCCGCTGATTTGAAATACGTATCCAGCCACGAATGGCTGCGTCTAGAAGCCGACGGCAGCGTTACCGTGGGCATTACCGAGCATGCGCAAGAGCTGTTGGGCGACATCGTTTTTGTAGAGCTGCCCGAAGTGGGCGCCAGCCTGGCCGCCGACGACCAAGCCGGCGTGGTGGAATCGGTGAAAGCCGCTTCCGACGTTTACGCCCCGATTGCCGGCGAAGTGCTGGCGGTTAACGAAAACTTGGTCGGCGCCCCCGAAACCGCCAACAGCGATCCTTACGGCGCAGGCTGGTTCTTCAAAATCCGCCCGGCCAACGCCGCCGATCTGGACGGCCTGCTGACCGCCGAACAATACGCCGCCGAAATCGGCTAATCCTGCTTCAGGCTGAGACCTTCGCAGAAACCCCAGATGGCAAGCCGTTCCAGGCGTAGCAGCGCACAATGCGACCATGCGCCGCAGACGGCGGTTTTGCAAAGGTCTCAGGCTACCTGAAAGCATTTCAGGTAGCCTGAATTGTCTGTGCACAGGCCCCAAACCGCCTGCATCGCTCGGGCGGCCTGTTCAGGTAGCCTGCCCCTCTTCCGTGCGCCGTCTCCTTTCTCCACAATCAAGCGACTGCGCTGTCCCTCCCATTCCGTCTTCACCGCCATGTCTGAGATTCTGCTTTACGCCTTCATCTATCTGTTTGCCGCCGTTGCCGCGGTCTTGGTTTCGCAACGCTTCGGCCTCGGCTCGGTATTGGGCTACCTGATGGCCGGCATCGCCATCGGCCCCGTATTGGGTTTGGTGGGCAAGGAAGTGGAGACCATCCAGCACGTGGCCGAATTCGGCGTGGTAATGATGCTGTTTCTGGTCGGCTTGGAGCTGGCGCCGCACACTTTGTGGCAGCTGCGGCACAAATTATTGGGCTTAGGCGGCCTGCAGGTCGGCCTCAGTGTGGCCCTGATTGCCGGAGCGGCGGTGGCTCTGGGCCAAAGCTGGCAAGTCGGCGTGGCAGTGGGCTGCATCCTGGCCCTGTCGTCCACCGCCATCGTGCTGCAAACCTTGGGCGAAAAAGGTTTGCTCAATACGCAGGGCGGGCAGGCGGGCTTTATGGTGCTGCTGTTTCAAGACGTGGCGGCCATCCCGATGCTGGCGCTGCTGCCGCTTTTAGGCGCAGCCGGTGCGGCGGCCAATGCGCCCGATGCCGACCATTCCATCAATCTCTTGGCCGGCGAACCGGTGTGGCTGCAGGCGCTGGCCACCGCGCTGATGCTGGCCGCCATCGTATTTGGCGTGCGCCGCATCGTGCCCGCCGCTTTCCGCCGCATCGGGCGCACCGGGCTGCGCGAAATGTTCACCATCTTTACCCTGATGCTGGTGGTGGGCATCGCCGAATTGATGTCGGTCATCGGCCTCTCGCCCGCACTGGGCACCTTCATCGCCGGCGTGGCACTGGCGGAAAGCGCCTACCGGCACGAGCTGGAAAGCCATCTGGAGCCGTTTAAAGGGCTGCTGTTGGGGCTGTTTTTCATCACCGTGGGCGCCGGCATCAACTTCAAGCTCTTGGGCGGGGAATGGTGGCTGGTCCTCGGCCTCACCGGCGGCCTGATGCTGTTGAAAATGCTGGTGCTGTTGGTGTTGGGCAAAATCTTCCGCCTCGATTCGGCGGCCAACAAGCTGCTCGTTCTCAGCTTGGCACAAGCCGGAGAATTCGGTTTTGTATTGTTGTCGATCAGCAAACAGAGCCACCTGCTGCCGCCGCTGCTGGCCGACCGCATCCTGCTGGTGATCGCCCTCTCCATGGTGGCGACCCCGCTGCTATTTATCCTCTACGAGCGCCTCAACAAAACGGCAGACAACGCCGCCAACCACCGCCCGGATGACGAAATCGGCGATGAAAAACCGATCATCCTGCTCGGCCACGGCCGCTTCGGCCTGCAAATCAACCGCATGCTGGCCGCCTGCGGCTACCACTCCACCGTGATCGACTACCACGCGGAAACGGTGGACGGCCTGACCCAATTCGGCCTGAAAACCTATTACGGCGACGCCAACCGCCCCGAACTTCTCGCCTCCGCCGGCCTGCAGCGGGCCAAACTGTTGATTGTGGCCATTGACGACCGCAGCCGCGCCATCGAAATCATCGAATTCGTGCGCCGCCATTATCCGCAGCTGCCGGTCATCGCCCGCGCCTACGACCATTGGCACAGCCACGATTTATACCGCGCCGGCGCCAACCATGTGGTGCGCGAAACCTTCGATGCCGCCGTGCACAGCGGCCGTTTGGCCTTGGAAGCTTTGGGCATCTCCGCCGGGAAAGCGCGAGAGCTGGCCGACCTCTATACCGCCCGCGACGACCGGCGCCAGCATATTTTGGCCGAATCGCACGACCCTTCCCTGCCCCTGCACATGAACGAGCAGCTGGCCGAACGCCTGCGCGCCTTAGAAGCGGAAACCGCCGAGCTGATGCAGGCACTGATGCAAGAGCCGGTCGCCCAAACCGACAGCGCACCCGCCCAACCGCTTTCAGGTAGCCTGTCCTAAGCTTAGGCCGATCTGCCATTCACGAGGAAAAAGCCATGAAAACCATCGGCATCATCGGCGGCATGAGCCCCGAAAGCACGGTACTGTATTACCAAATCATCAACCGCAGCGTGAATGCCCGTCTCGGCGGCAACCACAGCGCCGACATCGTGATGCACAGCGTGGATTTCGAGCGCATTGTTGCTTTGCAAAAAGCCGGCGATTGGGCGGCGGCGGGCGCGATATTGGCCGACAGCGCCCGCCGCCTGGCCGCCTGCGGCGCCGAAATCTTGGTGCTCGCCACCAATACCATGCACAAAGTGGCACCCGCAATCGAAGCCGCAGTTTCGATACCGCTGCTGCATGTGGTGGACGCCACCGCCGCCGCCATTCGGGCGCAAGGCTTGGACACCGTGGCCCTGCTCGGCACCCGCTTCACCATGAGCGACGGCTTTTACCGCGAACGGATGCAACGCTTGGGCATCGCCACCCTGGTGCCGACGCCGGAAGAACAAGACGCCGTCCACCGCATTATTTTTGACGAACTCTGCCTGGGGCACATCGAATCCGGCTCCAAAGCCCGCTATCTCGACATCATTGCCGGCCTGCAGGCACAAGGCGCGCAAGGCGTGATCT
This sequence comes from Neisseria shayeganii, assembly GCF_014054965.1. Lineage (NCBI taxonomy): Bacteria > Pseudomonadati > Pseudomonadota > Betaproteobacteria > Neisseriales > Neisseriaceae > Neisseria > Neisseria shayeganii. The sequence goes on from NZ_CP059567.1 coordinate 2,225,864, forward strand.
TGGGCTGTACAGAAATCGGCCTGCTGTTGCAGGCCGAAGACTGTGTGCTGCCCTTATTCGACAGCGCAGAAATTCATGCTTTGTCGGCAGTGGAATTCGCCTTGTCCGGCGTTTCTCCTGCCGCCTGATCCTGTTCAGGTAGCCCGGGCAGCGCCTCGGCTTCCCCCTCCGCCTGCTCGGCCAAGCCGCGATCCAGCTGTTTGCCGGCTTTCACGCCGAGTTGGTAGAGCTTCTGCGCCCGGTTCACCAAATTGCCGCGCCCTGCCGACAGCTGCTTGAAGGCTTGCTGGTAATAGCTTTGCGCCTGTTCCAGATTTTTGCCCACCCCTTCCAGCGTGCTGACAAAGCCGACGAATTTGTCGTACAGCCGCCCGCCTTCTTCGGCGATTTTCAGCGCGTTTTGATTTTGGTATTCGTTGCGCCACAAATTGGCCACCGTGCGCAACGTGGCCAGCAGCGTACCGGGGCCGGTGAGCATGATGCGTTTGTCGAAGCACTCCTGAAACAGCTCGGGATCATGCTGCAATGCCAACAGATAAGCCGGCTCCACCGGCACGAACATAAACACGAAATCCAGCGAAGTCAGCCCTTCGATGTCGCTGTACGATTTGGCCGACAGGGTTTTGATGTGTTGGCGCACGGAAGCCAAATGGGCCGCCAGCGCGGCTTCAGCCTCCTCCGCCGTCTGCGCCTGGGTGTAGCGCACATAGGCGGTGAGCGACACTTTGGCGTCGATGATGAGCTGTTTGTTTTCCGGCAGGTGCACCAAGACATCGGGCTGCAGATAGCGGGTGTGGCCTTCGTCGTCGGTTTGGCGGCCGCCGCTCTGTACGCTGTATTCGCGCCCTTTCACCAAGCCCGAACTTTCCAGCACTTTCTCCAAAATCATCTCGCCCCAGTTGCCCTGGCTTTTGTTGCGGCTGCCCACCAAAGCCTGAGTCAGCGCCTGGGCGTCGTCGTGCAGCTGGTGATTGAGCTGCTGCAGGCGCTTAAGCTCGTTTTCCAGCGTCAGCCGCTCCTTGGCTTCTTTTTCATAAGTGTTCTGCACCAGCTGGCTGAAACCGCTGATGCGCTCGTTTAAGGGATTCAGCAGCAGGCCGAGCTGCTCGCGGTTTTGCTCGCTGAAACGGCGGCTTTTCTCTTCCAAAATCTCGTTGGCCAACTGTTGGAACTGGCTGCTCAGGCTTTGCCGCGCCTCGCCCAGCAGAGCCAGTTTCTCGTCTTGCGCCAGCCGTTCCTGCTCGATTTGGGTGCACAGCCGCTCGTGGCGCAGGCGCAGATCGGCCAGCTCCTGCTGTAATGCAGCATACTCTTGCGCTTCCTCCTGCCGGCTGCGTTCGCTCCGCTCCGCCCGCGCTTCCCATTGGCGCGCCGCTTCCGCCGCCGCTGCGGCACGGCCCTGCTCGCCGTGGCAGCGCTGCTGCCATTCGGCCAGCCGCTCCTCTGCCGCCCGGCGGGCGGTTTCGCTGTCCTGCTGCCGTTGCAGCGCCGCCTGCAGGTTTTCCTGCAGGGCGGTGTTGGCCAGTTGCAGCCGGTGGCGGTCGGCCTGGAAGCGGCCGCGCAGCCACAACCACACCAGCAGGCCGCTCAGCACGGCAGCCGCCAAAATAAAAACCACCCACAGTTCAAAAGCAATATTCATGGCACAACCATTCCAATCAAAACAATCAGGCTACCTGAAAGGTTTTCAGGTAGCCTTTTGAAAACATCCGTTCAACCGAAAATGCCATTGAACAGCAGGAAGCTCACCGCCGCCAGCGTGGCGGCTGCCGGCACGGTAATCACCCAGGCCAGCGCAATCGGTTTCATCAATTCCCAGTTGGCGTTTTTGTTCACCAAACCGATGCCGAGCACCGCGCCCACCAAGATATGGGTGCTGGATACCGGCAAGCCCAAGGCAGAGGCCAGCATCACAATGGTGGCGGCCGCCAGCTCGGCGGTAAAACCGGAGGAGGGGTGCATCTTCGCCAGATTTTCGCCCACCGTAGCAATCACTTCTTTGCCGATAAACCACAAACCCACAATCAAGGCCACGCCGAACGTGAGCATGGCAATCGGCGGAATCGCCGCCTTGCTGCCCACCTCGCCGCTGCGCAACACGTCCATGATGGCGGCAAACGGGCCGATGGCATTGGCGATGTCGTTGGAGCCGTGGCTGAAGGCGAAGCCGCAGGCGGTGAACACTTGCAGCCAGCTGAACATGATGAAAGTGGCGCGGTCGGTGCTGTCGCCCGATTTCAGCTGGCGGGCATAAGCGAAAGTCGCCATCCAAATCGCCGCGCCCACCATGCCCATGATGAGGACGTTGTGGGTATCGGTCAGCCCGAGGTTAAGGTGTTTCAAACCTTTAAACAGCAGCATGGCCGCAATCATCATGCCGCCCACCGCGCCCACTACCGGCACCCACACCTGCAAGGCGCGGAAAGCGGCCACTTCATGTTTGCGCCGCTCGATTTGGTGCAGCTCGCGGTAATAATCGGACTCCAAATCTTCCTCGCGGTAATTGCCCTCATTGTAAATCTGGGCATCGCGCACCATGGCGGCGGTGTAGGCCAGCTGCTGCACCTCGGTCATTTGGTCGAACAGCGTTTTGTGGCTTTTTTTGTAATCCGTTCTCTGCTGGCGCAAAGCGCGAATCTGCATTTCGGCGGCTTCGTTATAACCGAGAATGTATTTTTTGATGCATTTGAAAATCAGATAAGAGGTCAGGCCGCCGAGCAGGGGCGACAGCACCCAAGAAATGGCGATTTCGCCGATTTTGCTCCACTTCACCAGACTCAAACCGCCCTCCGGGCCGCCGATCTGGAAACCCAATACCAGCGAACCGCCCACAATACCGCCGATGATGGCGTGGGTGGTGGACACCGGCCAACCTTTGCGGGTGGCAAACAGCAACCAAAAAGCTGCCGCCGCCAAGGCCGCCATCATGATGTAGACAAACTGCAGCGGCCGGATATCCAAACCGCCCAAATCGACAATGCCGCTGCGGATGGTGGAGGTAACCTCTCCGCCCGCCAACACCGCCCCGCTCACTTCAAACAGGGCGGCAATCGCCAAAGCCTGCGGGATGGTGAGCGTACCGGCGCCCACCGAAGTGCCGAAAGAGTTGGCCACATCGTTACCGCCGATGTTGAAGGCCATAAAAATGCCGAGAAAGGCGGCCAGCACGAACAGAATCGGATGGTTGTAATGGGTGTAGCCCAATCCCCAATAAACAAAATAGGCCGAAATGGCGAGCAAAACGGCCGCCGCCACAAAATTGACGCCTTTCATACCGACTGCAGGGTTGTGGGAAGTCATCAAAATATCCTTGCGTACTGAGGGGATGTCGGAAACGCTTAACTACGCTCATATTGTACCAAAAGCGGCCCGATGATTGAGGCCGATTGCCCCGCCCTCGGCATTTGTGCAACATCGGCACACCGCCGCGCTTGACAAGCGGCGACCCAGGCAAAACAAAGGCTACCTGAAACGCTTTCAGGTAGCCTGTATCCATTTGCGGCGGGGTTTAAATGCGCTTGGCCAACGCCTCGGCCTTACCCACATAAGCAGCGGGGGTCAGCTTCAGCAGTTCGGCTTTTGCTTCGGCCGGAATCTCCAGCGCTTCCACAAATACTTTCAATTCCTCCGGCGTGATGCCGTCCTTGCCGCGGGTGAGGTCTTTCAGTTTTTCGTAGGGGTTGGCCACGCCGTAACGACGCATCACGGTTTGGATGGGCTCGGCCAGCAATTCCCAAGTGGCGTCCAAGTCGGCAGCCAGGGCGGCGGGGTTGGCTTCCAATTTGTTCAGGCCGCGCAGGTGGGCCACCAAGCCGAGCAGGGTGAAGCCCGCGCCCACGCCCATATTGCGCAGCACGGTGCTGTCGGTGAGGTCGCGCTGCCAGCGGGATACCGGCAGTTTTTCCGCCAAAAAGCCCAGCACGGCGTTGGCCATGCCCAGATTGCCTTCGGAGTTTTCAAAGTCGATGGGGTTCACTTTGTGCGGCATGGTGGACGAGCCCACTTCGCCGGCTTTCACTTTCTGTTTGAAGTAGCCCAGCGAAATATAGCCCCACACGTCGCGGTTGAAATCAATCAGAATGGTGTTGATGCGGCTGAGGGTTTGGAAAAATTCGGCCATGTAGTCGTGCGGCTCGATTTGGATGGTGTAGGGGTTGAAGGTCAGCCCCAAGTCCAGTTCGACGAAATAGCGGCAGTGCGCCTCCCAGTCCACATCGGGATAAGCCACCATGTGTGCGTTGTAATTGCCCACCGCGCCGTTGATTTTGCCCAAGAATTCCTGTTTTTCCAGCAGGCCGATTTGGCGGTTGAGGCGGGCGAGCACGTTGGCGATTTCTTTGCCCAGGGTGGTGGGGGTGGCGGGCTGACCGTGGGTGCGGCTCATCATCGGCACCGCAGCCAGATGGTGCGCCATGTCGCGCAGTTTGTCGGCCACTTCGCGCAATTTGGGCAGCAGCACTTCGTCGCGCGCCTGCTTGAGCATCAGGCCGTGGGAGAGGTTGTTGATGTCTTCGCTGGTGCAGGCGAAATGGATGAATTCGCTCACGGCCAACACTTCCGGCACGCCGTTGAAACGCTCTTTCAGCCAATACTCGATGGCTTTCACGTCGTGATTGGTGGTGGCTTCGATGGCTTTGACGGCGGCGGCGTCATCCAGAGAGAAATCGGCAATCACTTGGTCGATTTCGTTGAGGGTGAAATCACTGAAAGCCGGCACTTCGCGGATCTTCTCTTCGGCGGCCAGCGCTTTGAGCCAGCTGAGCTCCACTTTGACACGGGCCCTCATCAGGCCGTATTCGGAGAAAATCGGGCGCAGGGCTTCAACGGATTTGCCGTAGCGGCCGTCCAACGGAGACAGGGCGGAAATGGGATTGATCATGGGCGGGCATCCTGTGGGGGAAGTAATCAAAACGGGCGGCATTTTACGCGAAAGCCGCACCGCTTGCAGCACATCAGGCTACCTGAAAGGCTTCAGGTAGCCTGATGGCGGCCGTGTGCGCAGCGCTTAGTGTTGCGCGGAACCGCTGCGGCGGTTGTGCAGCAGGGAAATCAGAATCGACAAGCCCAAGGCGCCGAAAATCACACCGAGCGAAACCGGTATGGGCACGTGCACCCAATGCACAATCAGCATCTTCACGCCGATGAAGGTCAGCACAAAAGCCAAGCCGTATTTGAGGAATACAAAGCGGTCGGCGATATCGGCCAACAGGAAATACATCGCGCGCAGGCCGAGAATGGCGAAAATATTGGAAGTGAGCACGATAAAGGGATCGGTGGTCACGGCGAAAATGGCGGGGATGCTGTCCACCGCAAACACTACGTCGCTCAGCTCGATCATCACCAACACCAGCAACAGCGGGGTGGCCATTTTTTTGCCGTTTTCTACGGTGAAGAATTTTTCCTGATCGAAGTTTTTGCTCACCGGAATGTGGCTGGTCAACCAACGCAAGAGCGGATTGCGGCCCAAATCGGCGGCCTCTTCTTTTTCCGGCTTCAGCATTTTCAGGCCGGTGAAGATGAGAAAGATGCCGAAGATATACAGTACCCAGCTGAATTCACGCACCAGCACGGCACCGATGCCCACCATCAGCGCACGCAGCACGATGGCGCCGAACACGCCGTACAGCAGCACGCGGTGCTGATATTCCGGCGGCACTTTGAAATAGGAAAAAATCATCAGGAACACAAAAATATTGTCCACCGCCAGCGATTTTTCCAACACATAGCCGGTAAAGTATTCCAACACTTTTTCGGTGGCCACCGCTTTGCCGTAAGCCGGGTTGCCCGCCAGCTCGAAATACAGCCAGCCGGCAAAGGCGCAGGAGACGGCCACCCAAACGGCGCTCCAAAACAGGGCTTCCTTGGCGCTGACCTTGTGGGCGCCGCTTTTTCTCAAGGTCAGCATATCGATGGCAATCATGATCAATACGGCAACGAAAAACACGCCGTAAAACAGGGGACTGCCGACTTGGGGATATTCGGTCATGAGGTTTCCTCTGATGATGGTTTAAGGTGGCGGCCGGCAGCCGCCGTGTGTGATGCGGGCCGCAAAGACGCCGAAAAAAACGATTATGGGGGCAGTTGCCCATAAGAAAAGGCTGCCGCAGCAGCCTTAACTCAGATTCAGCGTTTGAACATATTGCCGAATTTTTGATTGAATTTGTCTACGCGGCCGGTACTGTCCACGATTTTTTGTTTGCCGGTGTAGAAAGGATGGCATTCGGAGCACACCTCGATGCTGAACGCTTCTTTGCTCATGGCAGATTTGGTGGTGAACTGGTTGCCGCAAGAGCAGCTTACCTGAACATCGTGGTAGTCGGGATGGGTATTGGGTTTCATGATGTTTTCCTTGAGAAAGCGGGTATAGGGAATGTGCCTATACTTCAAAAGACAAGCGCGGAATTATGCCGCAAAGCCGCGGGCGGCGCAAGAAAAGGCGGACGGATTTACACGGCTGCAACCCAAACGCCACACTACACCGCCACTTCGGCTTTGATGTGCGGATGCGGATCATAATCTTGCAGCTCGAAATCCTCAAAGCGGAAGGCAAACAAATCGTCCACCGCCGGATTGAGCAGCATATTCGGCAAAGGACGGGGGGCGCGCGCCAGCTGCAGACGGGCTTGGTCGAAGTGGTTGCTGTACAGGTGGGCGTCGCCCAAAGTGTGGATGAATTCGCCCGGCTGCAAACCGCAGACTTGCGCCATCATCAGGGTGAGCAGGGCGTAGCTGGCGATATTGAAGGGCACGCCGAGAAAAATATCGGCGCTGCGCTGGTAGAGCTGGCAGGAAAGCCTGCCTTCGGCCACGTAAAACTGGAACAGGGCGTGGCAGGGCGGCAGCGCCATCTCGTCCACCAAGGCGGGATTCCAAGCCGACACCAGCAGGCGGCGGCTGTCGGGATTGTTTTTGATCTGCGCCACCACTTGTGCGATTTGGTCGATGTGGCGGCCGTCGGGCGCAGGCCAGGAACGCCATTGGTAACCGTACACCGGGCCGAGGTCGCCGTTTTCGTCGGCCCATTCGTCCCAAATCGACACATTATTGGCTTTCAGGTAGCCGATATTGGTGTCGCCGCGCAAAAACCACAGCAATTCGTGAATGATGGAACGCAAGTGCAGTTTTTTGGTGGTGAGCAGGGGGAAGCCGGCCGCCAAATCAAAACGCATTTGATGGCCGAACACCGAGCGGGTGCCGGTGCCGGTGCGGTCGGCTTTATCGGTGCCGCTATCGAGCACATGCCGCATCAGATCGAGATATTGCTGCATAAAAGGCTACCTGAAAAGAAAACGGCGCCATTGTAACACGTGGTGCAAGCATTCTTTGCCTGCCGGCGCAGAAGCGGTTTGCCCCCAATCCGGCCTCACATCCAGCCCAGCAGGTGCATCAGCACAATACCCAGCGAAGTGGTGAGCATGGAAGCGGCGGTGGTGAAACCGAGGATATTGGCCGCCGCCGTGGCATTGCCGCCCAAGGCGCGGGTCATCACATAGCTGGCCGCCGCCACCGGCGTGGCCGACATCAGAAACAGCACCCCCATGTGCAGCCCGCGCAAGCCGAAGGCCAAACCCACCGCCACCGCCAGCACAGGCGCAAACAGCAAACGGCCGGCACTGGCCCACAGGGAAATGTCGCCCGCGCCGAACAGGCTCTTCATATTAAACGTAGCCCCCGCGCACAGCAAAGCCAACGGCAGCGCCAAATCGCCCAGATACTTGGCCGTGGTCAACAAAGGCTTGGGCACAACGATCCCGCTTTGCTGCACCAGCATGGCGGCGGCAATGCCCAGAATCAGCGGGTTTTTCAACATGGTCAGCAGCATGGCGCCCAATTTGGGCCGCTGGCCCTGATGGCGGCTGAGCGTAATCACCGCCAGAATATTGTAGAGAATCGTCACCACGCCGGTGTAAACCGCCGCCACCGCCAAGCCGTCCGCGCCATAGGCATTGGCACACAAAGACAGGCCGATGATGGCGAGGTTGCCGCGGAACACGCCCTGCACGAAGACGCCTTTGTCCGCCGTCTGCTTGACCCAACGCGCCGCCGCCCACTCGGCCAGGGTAAAAATCATCAGGGTGCTGCCGATGCCGGCCGCCAACAGCACGGATTGGGCGGCATAATCGGCCTCGCCGTTGAGAATACCGAGAAACAGCAGCAAGGGCAGCGACACCAAAAACACGGTGCGCGAGGCCTCGGCGCAAAACGCTTCGTTCAGGTAGCCTATCCGTTTCAAACCCCAACCCAGTAAGAGCAACAGGATATTGGGCAGCATGATATTGAGGGCGAACTGCAAGGAGGAAAAAAAGGTATTCATCAGCGCAAACAAACGGAATGAGACCTTTGCAAAACCTCCAGATGTGGATGCAGTTCAAGGCGTAGCAGCGCAGCGAACGCAGACATATCACACGATAGGCAAGTGAGCGAGCAGTACCCATAGGGCATAAACGCACAACGCAGAAATGCGCCGCAGATGGGGGGTTTGCAAAGGTCTCGGAATGGCAGTCAGGATTTAGGGGGCAGCGAGCATGGCCAGCGCCGAAAGCGGGGAGGTTTTCCCCCAGCACCGCAGCCGTACCACACCGCTGCGCTGCCAACCCCATGCTACCTGAAAAGAGAAAAACAACCCCGCCTGATGCAGGCGGGGTTGGCAGAAGCGGCCGGATTATTCGCAGTTCAGCGCTTTGGCGCTTTCGGTAAACATATCGTTGGCTTGTTTACAAGCAGCGGCTTGTTGTTCGGCAGGCGATTCAGCCAAAGATTTTTTCAGCTCTTCGTTTTGGGTGGCAAAAGAAGCAGCTACGCCTTGGTCCACTTTGGCCAAGCAGGCTTCCACGCGGTCGAAGTAGGCTTGGCAAGTCGCATCCAAAGCTGCCGGGGTGGCAGAAGTGGTAGCGGCTTCGGCAGGCGCAGAGGCCGGCTCAACCGGCGCGGCTTCAGAAGCGGGCAGAGCAGCAGAAGCAGGCATCGCTTCGCTGGCAGCCGGAGCGGCTACTTCACTGGCGGCAGGCGCAGGGTCAGCGGCTTTGTCGCCGCAGGCGCTCAGGGCAAAAGCCATCATCATGGCGGCCAAAACAGATTGGTTCATTTTCATTGTGAAAGTCTCCGAAACAGTATATTCAGTTTTTTTGAGCGGTATCAAAACCGCCTGAATCATAGCACTATTGTGACCAAATGATGATCGCTACCCCGCAAAAGCCGGTGGCCGGTTGCGAAATGGCAACGGTTTTGCGGGCGTCGGCACCGCTTACTGCTCTGCCTGCCCCACGAAAGGCGCCAGCTCCGCCCATGCCTCTAAAATCAATTCCGGCCGGTTCGGCTTGAGCAAGGCCGCGTCCGACAGCATCCGCCGCCACGTGCGGGCGTTTTTCAGGCCGTGCATCAGGCCCAAATAATGACGCGCCATATGGCGCACCGTGGTGCCGCGGCCGGCGGCAATCTGCGCCGCCATATAGCGGTACAGCCGGTCCACCAATTCGGCATGGGTGGTTTCAGGTAGCCTGCTGCCGTAAAAACGCTGATCCCAATCGCGCATGATCATCGGATTGTGGTAACACTCGCGCCCCACCATCACGCCGTCCACCTGCTGCAGGTGGGCGGCGATCTGCTCATTGTCGGTGATGCCGCCGTTAATGATGATTTCCAACTCGGGAAACTCGCGCTTCAGGCGGTACACATATTCGTATTTGAGCGGCGGCACATCGCGGTTTTCCTTGGGCGACAAGCCGTCCAGCCAGGCATTGCGGGCATGCACGATAAAGGTGCGGCAGGCCGTTTTGCGCGCCAGGGTACCGACAAAGTCGGCCACGGTTTGATATTCGGTTTGCCTGTCCACGCCGATGCGGTGCTTCACCGTGACTGCGCACTCGGGCGCCGCCTCCTGCATGGCATTCAAACAATCGGCCACCAAATCCGCCTCCTGCATCAAACAGGCGCCGAACGCGCCTTTCTGCACCCGCGGGCTGGGGCAGCCGCAGTTGAGGTTGATTTCGTCATAAGCATAAGCCGCCGCCTTTTTGGCTGCCGCCGCCAGCAAGGCCGGATCGCTGCCGCCCAACTGTAAGGCCACCGGCTGCTCGCATTCGTCTTTCAACAGAAAACGCGCTTCGTCGCCGTACACCACCGCACCGGCATTGATCATTTCGGTGTAAAGCCAGGTATGGCGGCTGATTTGGCGCGCCATATAGCGATAATGGCGGTCGGTCCAATCGAGCATGGGGGCCACAGACAAACGGCGCGGCGGCAGATTCGGGTTGTTCATGGGTGGCTGATCATCAAAAAAGCGGGCGATTGTAGCGGAGGGGGCAAACGGAGGCTACCTGAAAGCGCTTAACGCGCCAGGCGTTTCAAACGGGCTTCCAAACGGGCGGCATCGTCGCGCAGGGTTTCCACCGCCTCGGCAAACGGCGCAAAAGTGTCGCGGTGGACGGCCAAGGTATCGTCGTGGCGGCGCACATAATCGCTGACGCTGTCGAACACGCCCTGCTTCACGTCCGCCCAATCGCTGCGGATTTGGCGGCCGGCGGTTTGCGCCTGCTCGGCGGCCGCTTCGCCGAACAGACGGCGGATGTCTTGCGCGGCGTGGTAGCGCAGGCCGCCGATCAGCGGCAGCAGCGCCATGCCCAACGCATGGTCGCCCGCCACTTCGATGTCGCCCACGCCGGGCGTCTGCCCCTGCAACACTTTCTGCACCGCGCTGTTGCGAAAGCGCAGCACGGCCTCGGGATCGCCTTGGGCGGCAGCCAGATAACCTTCTTCCGAAATCACGGCGCACAGGCGCCAGCCGGCGGCAGCCAGCTCGAAGCGGCGGCCGCTGTGGGCGGCTAAGGCGCTGCGCGTTTCGGGATTTTGGGCGATCAGGTGGTTGAGAATCGGATACATGGTCTGCTTTCAGGTAGCCTGAACGGCTTTATTCGGCACGGAAATCGGGATCGACTTGCCGCCAGGCGCGTTCGATTTGCGGGCGGATGCGGTTCATTTCGGCTTCGGTGTAGCGGACGCCCAGCGAACGGATGCGGGTCATGATGAGGGTGGTCAGCTGCCCCTGTTTGCGCAGCAAAGACTGCCCGGCCGGCGAGGCATAAAAAGCCACCAACGCATCCACCTCCTCTTGGGTATAGGTTTCCCGCAGTGCCTGGCGGACGACGGCCTTCATTTCGCTGTGCAGCTGGGGCGAACTCATCGCCCGCTGCAACGCCTGGTCAATCAAGGGAAACACCGTTTTGCGCAAGGTATTCTGCTGCGCTTCGGAATAACCGCGGCGCTGCAAATCGCGCCGGAATTCCTCTTCCATCACGGCGGAGGCAGCCGGCAGCATTTGGCGGCACGCTGGCCTCCATATTCTGCACCGCCATCAGCCGCGCCACCGATTCTTCGCTCGGCGGCTGGGCGGCGGCGGGGGCGGCCGACAGCAAACCCAGGGCAGGCAAGCAGGCGGCCAAAAACAGGTTTATTTTGTTCATCTTAGGTTATCCTTTTCTCCGAATCGGCCTTGACCGGCGGCTTTCAGGTAGCCTCAGGCCAGCTGGAACATTCGTCCGCGGCAGCCCAAAGCGAATACACTTTTTTGCCGCCGCTGTGGTCGTCCAAATCAAATTCCGGCACCGCCACGCCGAGTTTGACGGCTTCGCGGCGGTAAAAATCGAGGCGGGACGGATGCGGGGTTTCCACCACATTGCGGATCAACCTTCCGGACGGGTGGCCGGCAGCGGCCAGCAAAGCGGCCACAGCGCGGTCGCGGTGCAGCATATTGGCCGGCGCATGGGGCGCTCGGGCGCTCGGGCGGCGCAGCAGGCTGTACAGCGGATGGCGCTCCGCAGCGTACAGGCCGCCCAAACGCAGCAGGCTCACATTCGGCACCGCGCTCGTCCACATCAGCTGTTCGGCGGCCAATACTTTGCGTGCCGACTCGGTATCGGGCTGCGGCGGCGTGTTTTCATCGCAATCGCGCACCGCGCCGCCGTACACGCCGATGCTGCTGCCGTACACGATATGGGCTACCTGAAAACGCTCGGCCAGCGCCAACCAGCGGCCGATCACGTCTGCATAATCGGCCACCGCCGAGGGCGGCAGCAGGCAGAACCAAGTGGCTTTGCCGGCCCAATGTTCTGCCCAAAACGGCTGCGTCCACACTTCGGGCGCATTGAGATCGGCGGCTTCCAAAGCAATCGGCAGGCAGATGTCGTCGGAAGTCAGCCGGCGTTTCAGCGCCGCCACCGCGCAGCCTTGCTGGTATAGGGCTTCGGCCAGCGGGCGGCCGAGATGGCCGAAACCGAGTATCGCCGCGCCGTTTACACCGCTGCTTCGCGCGTCCATGCCGGCTGAATCCATTTGCCCGCCTCCTGATAACGGTAGGCCGCCATTTCGGCCAATAAGCCCTCTGCGGTATCGGCCACGCACAACAGCCCCACATTGGCCGGCGGCATAAAGCCCTGCTCGGCGGTGTGGCGCATCAGCGCCAGCAGCGGATCGAAAAAGCCGCCGCTGTTGAGCACGCCGATGGGCTTGTTGTGCAGGCGCAGCTGGGCGGAAGACAGCACTTCAAACAATTCCTCGTAAGTGCCCAAGCCGCCGGGCAGGGCCACAAAGGCATCGGCCAGCGCAATCATCTTCAGGCGGCGGCTGGTCATATCTTCGGTTTCGATCAGCTCGGTCAGCCCGTCGTGCGCCATTTCTTTTTCGCGCAGAAACACCGGGATCACGCCGGTGACTTCGCCGCCGGCGGCCAATACCGCATCGGCCACCGTGCCCATCAGGCCGATGCGGCCGCCGCCGTACACCAAACGGCTGCCGCGACGGGCAATCGCTTGGCCCATGGCCTGCGCCGCCTCGTAATAGGCGCGGTTTTCGCCCAAATTGGAGCCGCAATACACGGCAATGTGCTTCATTTCGTTCATGTGTGTGCTTTCAGGTAGCCTCGGCGGGTGCCGGAGCAAAACAGGCGGCATTATATCGCCAAAGCCGCCTTCACCCTAAGCAAACCGCCCGTAATCGAAACCTTGCCGCACCAGCCACCGCCAGCGGTATTGGCGGTAGCGGTAAAACACGTGGGCAAACAGCGCCACCGGCCAAGTCAGCCAGCCGGCGGCAATCTCCACCCTATCGCGGTAACGGCAGCCGCCCGTGCCATCCGGCTCGATGGTGATCAGGTGCGACCAGCGGCGGATCAGGCGGCCGTGGCCGTCGTCGAGCAGGGCAAAGGCGGCCTGCTGCGGATAGGAAATCACAATCGCCTGCCCGCCGACAGGCAGCACCCCGCCCAAATACAGACCCGCCCGATAAGTGCCGGGCACCCAGCGCTCGGGCCATGCCGCCGGCTCGCGCGGGCGGAACACCACCAGCGGCCAGGCCACATAGTGCAACAGCCGCGGCCGGCATACTTCCGCCGCCGCTTGTTCTGCCGAGCACGGCAAATCGGTGCCGATGTCGATGCGTACCATTTTTTTCCTCCCGTATCTCTTGAATAGCTTTGCCAAAACCGCCGCCCCTGCCGACAATAGCGCTTTATCTTCCTGCCGCGAGGCCGTCATGCCCCTGCCCACCGCCCTGCTTGCCGCCGCACTCAAGCGTTTTCAGCTAGCCGCCCGCCACCCCGAAGCCGCCCAGCAGCAGATTCTGCAACAGATTCTGCAACAGAACGCCGCCAGCGTCTTCGGCCGCCGACACGGCTTTGCCGACATGGCGGGGTATTCAGCCTTTGCCCAACAAGTGCCGATCCGCCGCTACGAAGACTACCGCGCCGACATCGACGCCTTGGCTGCCGGCGGCAACGGCCTGCTTACCGCCGAGCCGGTGATCCAGTTTGAGGAAACCGGCGGCTCTTCCGGCGGCGCCAAACTGATTCCCTACACCGCCAGCCTCCTGGCCGCCTTCCGCCGCGGCGTGCTGCCCTGGCTGGCCGATTTGGCGCAGCACCGCCCGCAGGCTTTTGCCGGCCGCCTGTTTTTCATCATCAGCCCGGCCGCCCGCAGCCGCCATCATACCGCAGGCGGCACGCCCATCGGCAGCGGCAGCGATCTGGCCTACTTCGGCGAGGAAACCGGCGCCGCGCTGGCCGCGCAAACCCTGTTCCAAGCCGAGCTCACCCAAGCCCGCAGCGCCGCCGAATGGCAATGGCACAGCGCCCGCCTGCTGCTCTCCGCCGCCGATCTAAGCCTGATTTCGGTGTGGAGCCCCACCCTGCTGCTGGCCATTTTCCACACCCTAGTTGCCGAACAAGACAGCCTGCTCGCCAGCTTGAGCGACCCCCACCGCCGCCGCACCGCCCAACACGCCTTCCGCGGCGGCCGCTTCGATGCGCGCCTGTTGTGGCCGCAACTGGACACCGTGAGCTGCTGGAACAGCCACACCGCCGCCCTGCCCGCCGCCGAGCTGCAGGCCCTGCTGCCCGATGTGCACCTACAAGGCAAAGGCCTGCTCGCCACCGAAGCCGTCAGCAGCCTGCCCTTTTCAGGTAGCCCGCAGCCCTTATTGGCGGTGGACAGCCACTTCTACGAATTTGCCGCCGCCGACGGCAGCATCCGCCCGGCCCACCAGCTTAACAGCGGGCAGGACTACCGCCTGATCGTCACCACCCAAGGCGGCCTCTACCGCTACGACACCGGCGACCGCGTGGCCGTATACGGCTTTTCCGGCGCCCTGCCCCAACTCGAATTCATCGGCCGAGACCACCTCACCAGCGATTTATGCGGCGAAAAACTCACCGAAGCCTTTGTGCGCCGCGCCCTGCTGGCGGTGGATAAGCGGCTGCCCGAACAGGCGCTGCTGCAAGGCGTGGCCGCCAACCCGCCGCATTACCGCCTGCTGCTGCCGGAGCACACGCCCTGGCCGCCGCAACTGGCCGCCCGTCTCGACGAAGCGCTGGCCGCCAATCCGCAATACGCCTATGCCCGCCGCATCGGCCAACTCGCGCCGGTACAAGCCGTCCGCCTGCCCGACCCGCAGGCCTACGCCGCCACCCTTCACCGCGCCGACCAGCGCCTGGGCACGCGCAAAATCCCCTTATTGCTGCCGCCGCTTACCCCCGAAGCCGCATTCCGGCCCCAGGCTACCTGAAAGCCTGTCGGCACGGTTTCAGGTAGCCTGTGGCGTGTCGCCACCAAGCCGCCGCAGATAAATTTGCGCCGCGTCATATAAGCGCGGCCGGAAAAAGCGTAAGATAAGCCCGTGCTCCGGCACCCCCTCAATCACGATAAAAGGAGAACGATATGAGCAAAAAAATCCTGCTGCTGGCCGGCGACTACGCCGAAGACTACGAAACCATGGTGCCCTTCCAATTTCTGCTCGGCTTGGGCTACGAAGTGCATGCCGTCTGCCCCGGCAAAAAAGCCGGCGAAACGGTGGCCACCGCTGTGCACGACTTCGAAGGCGAACAAACCTACAGCGAAAAACGCGGCCACAACTTCAGCCTCAACCACGATTTCGAAGCCGTCAACAGCGCCGATTACGCCGGCCTGGTGATTCCCGGCGGCCGCGCCCCCGAATACCTGCGCCTCAACCCGCGCGTGATCGAAATCGTGCGCGAATTCGACGCCGCCGCCAAACCGATTGCCGCCGTCTGCCACGGCGCCCAGCTGTTGGCCGCCGCCGACGTATTGCGCGGCCGCCGCTGCTCGGCCTACCCCGCCTGCGCGCCCGACGTGCGCGCCGCCGGCGGCGACTATGCCGACATCGCCGTCACCGACGCCGTCACCAGCGGCCATTTGGTTACCGCCCCGGCCTGGCCCGCCCACCCCGCTTGGCTGCGCCAGTTCGTCGAGTTGCTCGGCGCCCGCATCACCCTGTAAGCCGACCGGGCTGCCTGAGTATTTCAGGTAGCCTTTCGGCCTCTTTACCGTCTGAACAAGGACAACTTTAATGAAACTGTATTACCTGCCCGGCGCCTGCTCGATGACGCCGCACACCGCCCTCGAATGGATCGGCCAACCCTACGAAGCCCAGGCCATGAGCGGCGACGACACCAAACAGCCCGACTACTTGGCGCTCAACCCGCTGGGCACCGTGCCCTTGCTGGTGGACGGCGATTTCACCCTCACCCAAAACGTGGCCATCGTGCTCTACCTCGACTCGCTGCATCCAGAGGCGCGCCTGTTCGGCAGCGACACCCCGCAAGGCCGCACCCGCGCCTTCCGCTGGCTGGTCTTCCTCAACAGCGATGTGCACAAATCTTTCTCGCTGCTGTTCCACACCCCCGACTACATCCAAGACGAAGCCGTGAAACAGGCCATGGAGGCATCCGCCCACCGCCAGATTCTGCGCCAGCTCGCCTTGGCCGACCAACAATTGGCCACGCAAGACTATTTGGCCGACGACATTTCGGTGGCCGACGTGTATCTGTATGTGCTGCTGCGCTGGTGCCACCGCATCGGCCTGGATTACAGCAGCCTGCCGCAACTGGCCCCGTTCTACCGCCGCATGGGCCAAAACCCCGGCCTCCAAGCCGTGCTGGCGCAAGAAGGCTTGGAAGCCTAAAGCGCCGCCCGGACCGGCAGATGGTTTCTTAGCCGCCGCCAGCCAGCGAATGATTTGAGGCTACCTGGAAACAGATGGTGCGTTTTTGTGACGCATCGGGTTTTCAGGTAGCCTCAAACTGGTCAGCCAAACCACATCGCACCGTTTCAAGATGCCCGCCCTTACGGCGGGGCGGCCGCTCTTGTTTGCCACGGCTTGCGCCATGATTCGGGCTACCTGAAAACAGACACCACAGTCTGCGCGGCCAAGGGCTCAGGTTTTCAGGTAGCCCGCAGCATGTTTCACCAAGCGGATAACAGGTTCGATGCCCGCCATGCGGGCACAAAAAAGGCAGACCGAGAGTCTGCCTTTTTGCTGCCGCTCAAGCGGTTAGGCTTAGAAACGGTAGTTTACGCCCAAGCGCACTTCGCGGCCGCGTGAGGGCGGCGCAACGCCGGAAACGCGCTGGCTGTGGCTGTAATACAGCTTGTTGCCGATGTTGTTGACGGCGAAATTCACATTCATGTCGGTCAAAGGCTTCCAGTTCAGATACACATCATGCACGCCGTAGCCGGCACGGTGTTGCTGCGCATTGCCGGCCGTGTAGTCCTTGCTTTGGGTAAAGCGACCGCGCCAGCCGATTTCCAAATTGGCCTGCGGGAAGGCGTAGGTAAGACCGGTAATCCAGCGACGGCCTTGCGGCACAATGTCGGCCGGGTCGTTGGAAATCGGGAAGTTGGCTTCCGGATCGGCATAAGCCATGGCCAAACGCGCAGTCAGATTGTTCCAGCGGTAGGCGGCATCCAATTCGTAACCGCGGGTTTTCACACGGCCGCGGTTGGCCAGATCATTCTTGGAGTTATTGGGCGTATAGTAGTTGTGCACGGTCTGCTCGAACACACTGCCGCCCAGCGACCAGCCGCCGTGGCGCCATTTCAGACCGACTTCCGCCAAGCGGGCGCGCTCGAACGCCAAACCGGGATCCACATTGCGCAAGCCGCGTGCAGCAGCGGCACTGCCACGGGTGTCGGTAAGGGTGTTGGCCGAAGCCAGCTGCGGGCTGCGGGCGGCGTAGTTCAATTTAGCCTGCAGCGACAGGCTGGGGTTGATGTCCCAAGTCAGGCCGAAGCTGGGGCTGAGCCGGCCGTCGGCAGCATCACGGTTGCCCGGGCGCTGCGGATTACCCGCTGTGGTCAATTTGAAATGGTCGTATCGCAGGCCGGTGGTCAGCGTTACCGGCGACAAAGACCAGATGCCTTCCACATACAGGCCGTATTCGCGCTTACGCTCGCCGTCTACATAGCCGCTGCGGTTGTCTTGGCTGTTGGTTTTCTCGTTGCGCAGATTGACGCCGTATTTCAACAGATGGCTGCCCGGCAGCTCGCTGGTGAAATTGAAATTACCGCCGGTGGTCAGCGCTTCGGAATGGCGGCCACCGCCCAAGTCGCGGCTGCCCGACCAAGCATTGCGGTTGTCTTCGATTTTCAGGTGATAAAGGTTGGCGTCCACGTCGCGGATAAAGCCGAGATGGTGGCCTTCATAGCTCAGGTTGGTGGTTTTTTGCAGCGATTCAGTGGGGCCGACACGGTCGTCCATCACAAATTCCAGCCGGTCGGCGCCTACGCCGTAATAGCGCTCGTAGCGGTAGCTGAGGCCGATTTTGTGGTCGTCATTAAAACGGTAGCCCACTTTGGCCAAGTAGTTGCCTTGATCGCGCGCGGTGTTGTTCGCACGGTCGGAGTGGGTGGTGCCGTCGCGATAGCCGCTGCCGGCACGGTAGTTGCGGTCATCCAGCCAGCTGCCCATCAGGAGGCCGTCGAAACCGTGGCTGCTGCCGTACACCGCCAAACTGCCGTTGCTGCCTTTATTGCTGTTGATTTCGGCGCCCACCCGCACACCAAAGTTTTGGCCTTCTTTCAAAAAGTCGGCCGCCTCCACCGTGCGGGCACGCACGGCACCGCTGGTGGCGCCGATGCCGGCGCTGGCCGAACCCGCGCCTTTTTCCACGCCGATTACCTTAATCATGGCCGGATCCAATTGGAATCGGCCTTGGTGGTACCAAGCCTGGGTGGCCGTAGCCGTGCCGTCCACCACCAGGTCGATTTTGTTTTGGCCGGCGGCGCGGATGCTCAGATATTGGGCCGACAGGCTGCCGCCGCCCACATTGATGTCGGCGCGGTCGGCCAAGACATCGCGGATGCTGGCCACATTGCGCTCGGCAATGTTTTTATAGTTGCCGGTGGTCAGGCTCTTGGCACCGGTTACTTCAATCGTTTCCAACTCGGAGGAATCGGCAGCCGCTTGGGTGTCGGCATGGGCAAAGCCGCACAACAACGACAAACTCAATATGCTCAAACGCAAGCATCGGGGACGGGAAATCATAAATAACCTTTGAAATCAATTGGATTTTAAAAATAAGTCAAATTAATAACGAAAACCATTATTAATGGCGGGCAAATGTAATTGATTCTGTATTTTATTTCTATTTATTTACATAATGTCCCGCAATCTGTCTGTTCTGCGCCACAACATGATCGAACGGCCGATGCCCCTGCTCCCGCTTAGGCCCGCCTTCCACCGATTAAGCAACAGCTTTGCGCCATACTGTTCAGGTAGCCCGAGCGCCGATGCCGCAACAAAAATCGCGTCTGCGGCTTGGCAACGGCGACGGGGATACAAGTTCGCACGTAACAAGCCGCAGACGCGGGATGCCGGCCATCGTCCAAGCTCGGATATTCTTGGGGCAAGCCCTCGGGGCTTACTCCGCGCTCAAATAAGAGCTCTGTTTTAAAGCACGGCAGAAAGCAGCGGCGTAGGTGTCGCGCTGTTCGGCCGGCAGCTTGGCCCAGCGGATTTTTTCCTCGAAACGGTTGATCACTTCCTGCGGCTGCAAATGCACGTAGCGCAGCATATCCTCCACCGTGTCATGAATCTCGATGCCGCCGAAGGCCACGCTGCCGTCCTCTTGCACATACACATTCACCGAATCGGTGTCGCCGAACAGATTGTGCATATCGCCCAAGATTTCCTGATACGCGCCCACCATAAACACGCCCAAAACATAAGGCTCGCCCGCGGCCGGCACATGCACGGCCATGCTGGATTCGATGCTTTGGCGGTCCACATACTGGCCGACCTTGCCGTCTGAGTCGCAGGTTAAATCCTGCAGCACGGCGCGGCGGGTGGGCCGCTCGCTCAGGCGGTGAATCGGCATGATGGGCAGCACTTGGCCGATGGCCCAAGTGTCGGGCAGGCTTTGGAACACGCTGAAATTGCAGAAATATTTATCGGCCAGTTTGTCGGTCAAATCGTCGTACACCTGCCGCTGGCTGCGGCCGCCGCCTTGCAGCTGCTGTCGCAAGCGGCGGCACAGCACGGCATACAGCTGTTCGGCCAGGGCTTTTTCCTGCAGGCCGACTTTGCCTTCCAAATAGTATTCATTGAGGTCGGCCAGATAGTGCGAAATGCGGTAATAGGTTTCCGTCACCATTTCGCTGTCGGTATCGCCTTGCAGGATGTCCAGCAGTTTGCGGGTGGGGAAGCTGAGCGTTTCGGGATCGGCCACGGCGGGAATGTGGTCGGGCAGGGTTTCCACATCGGTCACATTCATCACCAACACCGCATGGTGCGCGGTGAGCGCGCGGCCGCTTTCGCTGAAAATATGCGGGTGCGGCAGGCCGTGGGCATCGCAGAATTCGCCCAGCATCGACACGATGGTATGGGAATATTCGCCGATGTCGTAGTTGATGGAGCTGGCATTGCGCGAGTGCGTGCCGTCGTAATCTACGCCCAAGCCGCCGCCGACATCGACATAATCCAAGGGCAGCCCCAAGGCGCGCAGTTCGCCGAAATAGCGCACCGCTTCTTTAAAACCGAGGCGGTAGTCGGCAATATTGGAAATCTGCGAGCCCATGTGGAAGTGCATCAGGCGCACGCAGTCGCCCAAACCGGCGGCCTTCAGTTTTTCCGCCGCCGAGATAATCTGCGCCGCCGACAGGCCGAACTTGCCTTTTTCGCCGCCGGTGTCCGCCCATTTGCTGGAAGCCAGCGAAGACAGGCGCACGCGCAGGCCGATGTTGGCGCGCACGCCGAGTTTGGCCGATTCTTCGATCACCAAGTCCACTTCGGCTTCTTTTTCGATCACGATAAACACTTCGTGCCCCAGCCGCTGTCCCATCAGGGCCAGACGGATGAATTCGCGGTCTTTGTAGCCGTTGCACACAATCACGCCGCCTTTGGGCGCAAAGGCCAGCACAATCATCAATTCGGGTTTGCTGCCGGCCTCCAAGCCGATCGACACCGCTTCGCTTTTGGGCACGATGATGTTTTTGACCACGCTTTCCTGCTGATTCACCTTAATCGGGTAAATGGCGGTGTAGCGGCCTTGGTAATCGAGCTTCTCCACCGATTCGTTAAACGCGGCGCACAGCTGCAGCACGCGGTCTTGCAGAATATCGGGGAAGCGGAACAGCATGGGCAAATCCTGTCCGCGCGCCTGCAATTCCGACACCAGCCGGTGCAGGCCGATTTCGGTGCCGGCCTCCGGCTTCGGCCGTACCGTTACTTCGCCGTTTTCGCCGATAAAGAAATAGCCGCCGCCCCAGTGTTTGATGCCGTACAAGGCGGCGCTGTCGCTGATGTTCCAAGTCATGTTCGGTTCCTCTCTCTAATGTTGGTGATACAGGCCAACCGCTTTCAGGTAGCCCTTATTGTGTGATGGCCCGCCGCTTTGCCGGCGGCGCGTAAAGAAGGCTACCTGAAAGCCCTGCGGATACGCCGCTTGGCTGTTCAGGTAGCCCAGATGGCATCAGGCACACGGTCAGTAAGTGCCTTTAACCAAAATGTCGCTGGTGACATCGTGAATATTGCGATGGCCGGTGAAGGCCATGGTGATGTCCATTTCTTTATACAGAATTTCCAAAGCGCGGGTCACGCCGGCCTCGCCGTAGGCGCCCAAGCCGTAAATATAGGCACGGCCCACCATCACGCCGCGCGCACCCAGCGCCCAAGCGCGCAGAATGTCTTGCCCGCTGCGGATGCCGCTGTCCAGCCACACTTCGATATCGGAACCCACCGCGCTCACCACGTCGGGCAGCGCGCGGATGGAGGAAGGCGCGCCGTCCAACTGGCGGCCGCCGTGGTTGGACACCACAATCGCATCGGAGCCGCTCTTCACTGCGGCTTCGGCATCTTCCGGCTCCATGATGCCCTTGATGATGAGTTTGCCACCCCATTCGTCTTTGATGCGCGCCACATCGTCCCAGCTCAGGCTGGGGTCGAATTGTTCGGCGGTCCAAGACGACAGCGAGCTCAAATCGCTCACGCCCTTGGCGTGGCCGGCGATGTTGCGGAAGGTGCGCCGCTCGGTGTTGAGCATACCCAAACACCATTCGGGCTTGGTGGCCAAATTGATGAGATTGCGGATGGTGGGTTTCGGCGGCGCGGACATGCCGTTTTTGATGTCTTTGTGGCGCTGGCCCAACACTTGCAAATCCGCCGTCAGCACCAAGGCGGAACACTTGGCCTCTTTGGCGCGGCGGATCAGGTTGCTCATGAAATCGCGGTCGCGCATCACATACAGCTGGAACCAGAAAGGATCGGGGCTGTTGCTGGCCACGTCTTCGATGGAGCAGATGCTCATGGTGGACAAGGTAAACGGCACACCGAATTTGGCCGCCGCCCGCGCAGCAAGGATTTCGCCGTCGGCGTGCTGCATACCGGTCAGCCCCACCGGCGCCAAGGCCACCGGCATTTTCACGCCCTGCCCGATCATCTTAGTGGCCAGGCTGCGGCCCTCCATGTCCACCAACACTTTCTGACGGAACAGAATATCTTTGAAATCATCGCTGTTGGCACGGTAAGTGGCCTCGGTCCAAGAACCGGTGTCGGCATAGTCGTAAAACATTTTCGGCACTTTGCGGCGGGCAACGCGCTGCAAATCCGCAATGCAGGTCATCTTGCTTAAATCGGGCTTCATGGGCAACACTCTGTATTTTCTGTGATAATCGAAACGGCGCAATGCTTTGCGCCTGCTTAGTCTTGTGTAAAGTGTGCGTATTATGCCGATAAAACGGCGGTTTGTGCATTAGATAAATCAATCAATATCAGCCGCCGCCAGGCAGGCACAAACACGCCGCATTTGCCATCTTTTTTCGGATGCGTTAGAATCACGCCGTTTTTCAGTTATTTAACCGTAAATGAGAAATGGCCCCGCGGCCATTTTTTTGTTTTCGACGGAGCAAAATGGACATCCAGAGCATTCTCGACACCACCCTGCCCGGCCTGGGCTACGAACTGGTGGACTTCGAACTCACCGCCCAAGGCGATTTGCGCGTATTCATCGACAAAGAAGGCGGCATCACCGTAGAAGACTGCGCCACCGTCAGCAACCACCTCAGCCGCGTATTCATGGTGGAAGACGTGGATTACAAGCGCTTGGAAATCTCCAGCCCCGGCCTGGACCGCCCGCTGAAAAAAGCCGCCGACTTCGTGCGCTTTTCAGGTAGCCTGGCCAAAGTAAAAACCCGCCTGCCGATAGAAGGCCAGAAAAACTTCATCGGCCGCATCGAAGGCTGCACCGACGACACCGTCACCCTCCACTGCGAGGGCAAAAACATTGCCATCCGGCTGGCCGACATCGACCGCGCCCGCCTGAAACCGGAATTCAAATTTTAAAAATAACCCATCAGGAGAGTTCATTCCAATGAGCCGCGAAATGTTGCAACTGGCCGAAGCCTTGGCCAGCGAAAAAAACGTAGACACCGAAGTGGTTTTTGAAGCCCTGGAATTCGCGCTGTCTGTGGCCGCCAAAAAGAAAGCCGACCGCGAACACATGGACGTGCGGGTGGAAATCGACCGCCACACCGGAGAATACAGCACCTTCCGCCGCTGGCTGATTGTGGCTGACGAGGATTACACCTACCCCGACACCCAAAAAACCATCGAAGAAATCCAGGAAGAAATTCCCGACACCACGCTGCAAATCGGCGATTACCACGAGGAGCAGCTGGAAAACGTGGAGTTCGGCCGCCAAGCCGCCCAAACCGCCAAACAAATCATTCTGCAGCGCATCCGCGATGCCGAACGCGAACAGATTCTGGAAGACTTTTTGTCCCGCCGCGAAGACATCGTACTGGGCACCGTGAAACGGGTGGAACGCCACGGCATCATCGTTGAGCTCGGCCGTTTGGACGCCCTGATTCCGCGCGACCAATGCATCCCCCGCGAAAACTTCCGCAGCGGCGACCGCATCCGCGCCCTGTTTTTGCGCGTGGACGAACAAGGCGCCAGCGGCCGCAAACAAGTCATCCTCAGCCGTACCTCGCGCGAGTTCCTGGTGAAACTGTTCGAACAGGAAGTGCCGGAAATCGAAGACGGTCTGCTGGAAATCAAAGAAGCCGCCCGCGATCCCGGCCACCGCGCCAAAATCGCCGTCAAATCCAACGACGCGCGCATTGATCCGCAAGGCACCTGCATCGGCGTGCGCGGTTCGCGCGTCAACGCCGTGACCAACGAATTGGGCGGCGAACGCGTGGACGTGGTGCTTTGGTCGCCCGAAACCGCCCAATTCGTCATCAACGCCCTCTCGCCCGCCGAAGTGAGCCGCATCCTGATTGACGAAGACAACCACTCGGTAGATGTGATTGTGGCCGAAGACCAATTGGCGCTGGCCATCGGCCGCGGCGGCCAAAACGTCCGCTTGGCTGCCGACCTCACCGGCTGGCAGCTCAACATCATGACGGTTGAAGAAGCCGAAGAGCGCCACGAAGCCGAAGACGCCGAGCTGCGCGCCCTGTTCGTGCAACACCTGAACGTGGACGAAGAGACCGCCGATTTGCTGGTGCAGGAAGGCTTCGCCGCCTTGGAGGAAGTGGCTTATGTACCGGCCGCCGAACTGGTGGAAATCGGCTTCGACGAAGCCACGGTGGAAGCCATGCGCAACCGCGCCCGCGACGCCATCCTCACCTTGGCCATTATGTCGGAAGAAAAACTCGAAGACGTGGCCGAAGACCTGAAAACGCTGGCGGGCGTGGATCAGGACATGCTGCGCGATCTGGCCCAGGCCGGCATCACCACCCGCGACGATTTGGCCGAGCTCTCGGTTGACGAACTGATCGAAATCACCGGCGTCAGCGACGAAGAAGCCAAAGCCGTGATCATGACCGCGCGCGAACATTGGTTTAACGAAGAACAACAATAAAAGGAGGCACGCATGAGTCACAACACCGTACAACAATTTGCGGCCGAACTGAAAAAGTCCGTTCCCACCCTGCTGGAACAATTGCAGGCGGCCGGAGTCAATAAACAAAGCGGCGCCGACACCGTCACCCCCGAAGACAAACAGCAGCTGCTGGCCTATCTGCGCCAACGCCACGACAGCGACGACAACGCGCCCATCAGCGTCAGCCGCACCAAAAAAGAACGCAGCACCGTAGGCGGTGTGGCCGTGGAAACCCGCCGCCGCCGCCGCGTGGTGATTCCGCAAGAAGACACCGGCCTTCAGGTAGCCAAAGCAGAAGCCGAAGCGGCGGCTCAGGCAGAAGCGCAAGCGCAAGCCGAGGCGGAAGCGGCGGCACAAGCTGCCGAACAGGCAGCCGCCCAAGCGGCCGAAGCCGCTGCTCAGGCGGCCGCGGCCGAGTCAAGCGCAAGCGAAGCCCCGAGCCCAGCCGATCCGGTGGCTGCCGATGCTGCGCCCGCCGAACCTGCCGCTGCAGCAGATGCCGACCAAGCGAAGCCGCGTCGCAGCAAAAAAGAAAAAGCACCGGCCGCGGTGCCGCAGCCGGTAGAAGTGGTCAGCGCCGCCGAACAGGCCGCCCGCGACGAAGAAGCCCGCCGTGCCGAAGCCTTGCGTGCGCATCAGGAAGCGTTGTTGCGCGAAAAACAAGAACGCCAAGAGCGCCAGGCCCGCCGCGAAGCGGCCAAGTTGCAGGCACAGCAGGAAGCCAAAGCGGCCAAAGAGCAAAAGCAGGCCGAACAACGCAGCGCCAAACCCACGGAAAAAGCGCCGCTCTCCGCTTCCACCGGCACTGCGGCCGCCGGCAAACCGAAAAAAGACGAACGCCGTTCACAACGCGATGACGACTTGCCGCGCGGCAAAGCCGCCAAAGGCAAAGGCGGCAAAGACAGCCGCAGCAGCCGTGACGACGACCGCGTACGCGGCGGCAAAAAAGGCAAAAAGCTCAAACTGGAGCCCAACCAACACGCCTTCCAAGCGCCGACCGAACCGGTGGTGCACGAAGTCTTGGTGCCGGAAACCATTACCGTGGCAGACCTGGCCCACAAAATGGCGGTAAAAGGCGTGGAAGTGGTGAAAACCCTGATGAAGATGGGCATGATGGTCACCATCAACCAATCGCTGGACCAAGAAACCGCCCTGATTGTGGTAGAGGAAATGGGCCACATCGGCAAACCCGCGGCCGCCGACGATCCGGAAGCCTTCTTGGAAGACGGTGCAGAACACACCGAAGCCGAGTTGCTGCCGCGTCCGCCGGTGGTCACCGTGATGGGCCACGTTGACCACGGTAAAACCTCGCTGCTCGACTACATCCGCCGCGCCAAAGTGGTGCAGGGCGAAGCCGGCGGCATTACCCAGCACATCGGCGCCTACCACGTGGAAACCCCGCGCGGCGTGATCACCTTCCTCGACACCCCCGGCCACGAAGCGTTTACCGCCATGCGTGCCCGCGGCGCACAAGCCACCGACATCGTGATTTTGGTGGTGGCCGCCGACGACGGCGTGATGCCGCAAACCATCGAAGCCATCGCCCATGCCAAAGCGGCCGGCGTGCCGATTGTGGTGGCGGTCAACAAAATCGACAAAGACACCGCCAATCCGGAACGCATCCGCCAAGAGCTGACCCAGCACGAAGTGATTCCCGATGCCTGGGGCGGCACCACCCAATTTGTGGATGTGTCCGCCAAGCAAGGCATCAACATCGACGCCCTGCTGGAAGCCGTGCTGCTGGAAGCCGAAGTGCTGGAGCTGCAAGCGCCCGTGGAAGCCCCGGCCAAAGGCATCATCGTAGAAGCCCGTTTGGACAAAGGCCGCGGCGCCGTGGCCACCCTGCTGGTACAGAGCGGTACGCTGAAAAAAGGCGACATGCTCTTGGCCGGCACCGCCTTCGGTAAAGTGCGCGCCATGATGGACGAAAACGGCAAACCGATTAACGAAGCCGGCCCGTCGATTCCGGTGGAGATTCTCGGCCTCTCCGACGTACCCAACGCCGGCGAAGACGCCATGGTGTTGGCCGACGAGAAAAAAGCCCGCGAAATCGCCCTGTTCCGCCAAGGCAAATACCGCGACGTGCGTTTGGCCAAACAGCAGGCCGCCAAGCTAGAAAACATGTTCAACAATATGGGCGAAGGCCAGGCGCAAAATCTGTCGGTCATCATCAAGGCCGACGTACAAGGCTCTTACGAAGCGTTGGCCGGCAGCCTGCAAAAACTGTCCACCGACGAGGTGAAAGTCAATGTGCTGCACAGCGGCGTGGGCGGCATCACCGAGAGCGACGTCAACTTGGCGATTGCCTCCGGCGCGTTTATCATCGGCTTCAACGTCCGTGCCGACGGCTCCGCACGCAAGCTGGCCGAAAGCGAAGACGTGGAAATCCGCTACTACAACATCATTTACGATGCCATCGACGACGTGAAAGCGGCCATGAGCGGCATGCTGGCGCCCGAGCAGAAAGAACAGCAAACCGGCACCGTGGAAATCCGCCAAGTCATCACCGTGTCCAAAGTGGGCAATATCGCCGGCTGTATGGTGACCGACGGCGTGGTCAAACGCGACTCCAAAGTCCGTCTCATCCGCAACAACGTGGTGATCCACACCGGTGAGCTCGAATCGCTCAAACGCTTTAAAGACGACGTCAAAGAAGTGCGCATGGGCTTCGAGTGCGGCCTGATGCTGAAAAACCACAACGACATCATGGAAGGCGACGTGCTGGAAGTGTTCGACATCGTGGAAGTGGCCCGTTCCCTGTAACGCACCACCCCGTGCCGTACCTCAGGCTGAGACCTTTGCAAAACCCTCAGATGTGGATGCAGTTCAAGGCGTAGCAGCGCAGCGAGCGAAGACATATCAGATAAATAGGCAAGCGAGCGAGCAGCGCACAACGCAGAAATGCGCCGCAGATGGGGGTTTTGCAAAGGTCTCGGTTACCTGAAAAGCTCCACGCCTTTCAGGTAGCCTTCCTGCACAGCCGGGGCAGCATTTGTCCGAGCACACACCCGCCGGTCAGCCGGCAATGCCGTTTTCTCTAGGGGCGACGACATGAGCAACAAACAAACCTACACCTTAGAAACCTTTACCTTGGTGCGCGAAATCCGCCAACGCGAAAACGCAACGCCCCTCTTGGTGGCGACCCTGATCCTGCCCGACAACTTCGTGCTCACCGAACGCATGCCGGTACACCCGGTCGACCGGGAAAACGACATGAACATCATCCGTTTTTTGGAAAAATCCCTCGATTTAAAACCCTATTTCAAAAGCCGCGATTTTGCAGGCAAGCTGGCCGAGTTCGACGCCATCCGCCTGCAGAGCCGCCGCCAGCAATACGACGCCCTGATGGACGCCTTAATCAGCCGCACCAACCAGTTGAAATAAAAGGCTACCGCCAGGCTTGAAAGCATCCCATGCCCCATGTGTTCATTTCCCAACTGAAAGAAGGCGACACCTGCTTGGTGGAAAATCTGGCGCAAGACGGTCAGGAAATTTACCCCGAGCACTTCATCGAGCCTGCCACCGTCAAATTCCTGTTCGGCAATTCCATTGTGGTGGAGTTCGACAACGCCGACAACCGCTTCCACACCCCCACCATGTCGTTCAACTGCAGCGGCGTCATCGACCGAATCAAAGCCAAGCCGGTGCACATCCGCCTGTTGGCCGACGACGAAGACAACCGCGACATCATCCGCCGTCACGAACGCTTCCAAGAGATGCAGCAGTGCATCGCCGCCATCGGCGCCCTGCGTCTGGACCGCCAAAAGTTTCTGGCCCAGGAAGACGACGCCAGCCGCGAACTACTGGCCCAAATGCAGGCCGTGGAAATGTTGCTGGCCCAAATCTATGCCGCCGACGGCGACACCTGACCCCAAAACATTTTATTCAAAGGCAATCATGGCTAAAGCAAACAAAGGATACGCGCGGCAAGACCGCGTGCAAGAACAAATCATGCGCGAACTGGCCGAGCTCACCCGCACCGGCCTCAAAGACCCGCGCGCCGGTTTCATCACCATCAACGAAGTGGCCGTTACCCGCGACTACAGTCACGCCACCATCTACTACACCGTGCTCGACGACGCCACCCGCGAAGTCACCGCCGAAGCCCTGGAGCACGCCAAAGGCTATTTGCGCAGCGAGCTTTCCAAGCGCATCAAACTCTTCAAAACCCCCGAGCTGCATTTCAAATACGACGAATCGCTCGAACGCGGCATGAGCCTCTCCCACCTCATCGAGCAGGTAGCCGCTGAAAAGCCGGTAGAAGACTGAGCCCGCACACCGCCCACAGGGCGGTGTTTTCCCAGCATACCGGCTACCTGAAAGCCCGTTTTTCCCTTTTCAGGTAGCCCCATTCCCTCAAAACACATCATGAATCCCGCCCTGCAAAACGCCCTCGCCCAACTCAACCAACTGATTCTCGGCAAAGAGCCCATCCTGCGCCAGATACTGGCCTGCATTCTGGCCGGCGGCCACGTGCTGCTGGAAGACGTGCCCGGCGTGGGCAAAACCACGCTGGCCCACGGCTTGGCCGGCGTACTCGGCCTGGGCTACCGCCGCGTCCAATTCACCAATGATATGCTGCCGGCCGACCTGTTGGGCGTGAACGCGTTCCAGCCCGCCGACGGCCGCTTCAAATTCCACCCCGGCCCAATTTTCCAGCACTTCCTGCTCGCCGACGAAATCAACCGCGCCTCGCCGAAAATGCAGTCTGCCCTGCTGGAGGCGATGGAAGAAAAGCAGGTGTCGGTGGACGGCAAAACCTACCGCCTGCCGCAACCTTTTCTGGTGATCGCCACCCAAAACCCGGTGGAACAGCTCGGCACTTTTCCCCTGCCCGAATCCCAACTCGACCGCTTTATGATGCGCCTGTCGCTGGGCTATCCGGTGGCCGAAGCCGAACGCAGGCTGTATTTTCAAGGCGACCGCCGCCAGATGCTGCCCGCACTGAAAGCCGTGGCCGACCCCGCCACGCTGTTGCAATGGCAGGCGCAAGCCGCCCAGACCACCTGCTCCCAGCAGGCCGCTGACTATGTGTACCGCTTGGTGGCCGCCAGCCGCCAGCCCGGCCGTTTCGTGACCGGCCTCAGCCCGCGCGCCGGCTTGGCCGTGGTGGCCGCGGCCAAAGCCTGGGCCTTTCTGCACGGACGCGACCACGTTTTGCCCGAAGACATCAAAGCCGTGTGGGTGCCGGTGGCCGGCCACCGCCTACAAGCCCTGCAAGCGCAGCCCGTCCCCCGCCTGCTGGAGGACATGCTGCTTCAGGTGGCCGTGGCCTGATGGCGGCGCCCCAACACAGTCCGCGCCTGCGCGACCTCACCGTGCGCCCCACCCGCCTCGGCCTCGGTCTGGCCGTGATGGTGGTGTTGCTGTGGACAGTCGGCCTCAACTACCAAGTCAACCTCGCCTATGTGGTGGCGTTCTGGCTGGCCGGTTTCCTGCTCGTCGGCGTGCTGCTCAACTGCCTGCAACTGCTCGGCCTGCGTTTAGACATTACCCCGCCGGCCGAAGTGTTCCAAGGCCAAACCGCCGAAGTGCTGCTCCATCCCGCCGGCAGCAGCGCCCAACGCCACCGCCTGCTCTGGTTTACCGTTGTGCCCGAGGACGACAGCCAGACGGCCGAGCACAACAGCCATCGGGCCGAATTCAGCGCCCGACACAGCCGCCCCTTCGCCTGGCCGATACTGGCCAAACGGCGCGGGCGGCTGCAATTGCCGCCGCTGCACTGCAGCAGCGTGTTCCCCTTCGGCATCAGCCGCGTCGAATGCATCTGGCACTGGCCCGACGAAGGCTTGGTCTATCCCGCTCCTCTGCCGCACACCCCGCCGCCCGGCCATCTCCCCGACGACAGCGGTGAGCGCCGCGCCCGTCCCGGCGGCCGCGAAGACCTCGCCTACCTGCTCGAACACCAGCCCGGCCGCCCGTTGCAGCAAGTGGCGTGGAAACAGTTTGCCAAAAGCGGCCGCCTGCTCGACAAACACTTTGAAGAGCCTGTTTTCTCCGCCGCAACCGATCTCATCAGCCACGCCGACTACCCGGCCGCCACCCCGGCCGACCGTTTGGCCGGCCTGCTTTGCCACCGCATACTCGAAGCCCACCGCCACGGAAGGCCCTATACCTTGGTGCTGCCCGCCCAAACCATCCCCCCGCAACACGGCCAGCGGGAAAAATGCCTGGCCGCCCTGGCCCTACTCTGATTTATCCGCACCCGACCCCGCACCGCATTCAGGTAGCCTTTTGCCCGCCAAAGCCGAAATCTTTGCAAAGCCTGGGGGCGGATGCCAACCGAGGCCTAGCCGCACAGCGGGCGGGCGTGACCCCAAGGTCTCAGGCTACCTGAAAGCACATCCCCGCCCCTTCTGCACCGACCACACTGTCCGCTGCCTTAACAATTCTGCTACACTTCGTTTTCCCATCCCCCTCCGCCCCATACCGCCATGCCGGATCTATCTTGGCAACACAGCCTGCTGCTGGCCGTCCTGAGCCTGCCTGCCGCCGCCACCTTCCTCTCCCTGCTCACGCACGACCACTGGATCATGCGGGTATTCGACTTTCCGCGCCTGCAAATCGCCGTGCTCAATTTGGCCGCCATCGGCGCCGCCTATCTGGCCGCCCCGCCCGGCCAGCTTTGGTTTGCCGCCGTGGCCGCGCTCAACCTTCTCTGCGCCCTGTGGCAGTTTTGGCAAATCAGCGCCTACACCCGCCTGCGCCGCCCCACCGTACTCGCCTACACCGGCCCGGACAACAAGCGCACCATCAGCATCTTCACCAGCAACGTCCTCACCCCCAACCGCCAAGCCGGCAAACTGCTGCGGCTCATCGAAGCGCACCACCCCGACATCGTCCTCACCTTGGAAACCGACCATTGGTGGGAACAGCAACTCGCCCCCTTAGAAGCCGCCTACGGCTGGCAGGTCAAAATCCCGCTCGACAACCTCTACGGCATGCACCTCTACAGCCGCCTGCCGCTGCGCAACGCCCAAGTGCTCTACCGCGTGCGCGACGACATTCCCTCGATTCAGGCCGAAGTGCAGCTGCGCAGCGGCGAATGGGTGCACATCTACTGCCTGCACCCCATGCCGCCCAGCCCCACCGAAAGCGACACCTCCACCGAACGCGACGGCGAACTGCTCCTGGTGGGCAAAGAAATCGCCCGCCAACAACACAGCTGCCTGGTTTTTGGCGACCTCAACGACGTGGCCTGGTCCGACACCTCACGCCTGTTCCAACGCATCAGCGGCCTGCTCGACCCGCGCGTGGGCCGCGGCCTCTACAACACCTTCCACGCCAACTGGCGCCTGTTGCGCTGGCCGCTCGACCACATTTTCCACAGCAACGACTTTCTGGTATCCGATCTCAAAGTGCTGCCGCACATCGGCTCCGACCACTTCCCCGTGTACGGCAAATTCCAATACCACCCGCCCGCCGAAGCCGTGCAGCCCGAGCCGGAAGCCGACGCCGCAGACCACGAACAAGCCAACGAAAAAATCGAAGCCGCCGAGCCGATACACGAGCGGGAGCGGGTGAAATACCGCCGCTAAGAAGCGGTTTGCCATCTTCTCGTGCGGCGTTTTCCGCAGCAGAAGCCGCCGGTGCACAGCGGAAATTTAGTCTCGAAAAACCGCTACGCCAGACCCATGCCGACGGCCCGAGACCGGAGCAAACACTTCGGGCTACCTGAAACCCTTTTCAGGTAGCCCGAAATCCATTGAACACCGAATGTCCGCAGCACAACACCGCCTAAAAAATGCCGATATGAGACCTTTGCAAAACCCTCAGATGTGGATGCAGTTCAAGGCGTAGCAGCGCAGCGAATGCAGACATATCACATAGATAGGCAAGTGAGCGAGCAGCGCACAACGCAGAAATGCGCCGCAGATGGGGGTTTTGCAAAGGTCTCATATGCCTGAATAGGTTCGGCTGCAACCCCTTGTCAGTCCGCTCCGTCTCTTGGCACAGCATCACAATCATTTCCCGCCATTCCCACAAAACAACGGTGGTAAATAGGGCTTAGCTTTTTTCGGCATATCATGCCCATGCCCTCCCCAGCAGTCTCTTTATCTCCAACGCTACCTTCCCAACCGCGCCCCTGTGCCGCGTTGATACAGCAGATCGGGCGGAATGTGATACAGATGCCGCTGCACTTCCCTTATCGCGCGCTCGTATTCGCGTTTGCCGCCGAACAGCGAAACAATCTTCATCGGCGTGCCGATGTCGCTGAACGGGGCGTTTTGCAAAATGGCGGTTTGTTCGAGGCTGATGCCTTCGTTCATGTATTTGTCCAAGAGTGCGCTCAACACAGCGCGGCATTCTTCGCTGTATGCCTGCAAAAAGCCGTCTTTTTCCAAGCGGCGGGCGCGTTCTTTTCGGGTCATGGCGGGGCGGTTGTAGGCGATATTCAGGATTAAATCAAAAGGGTCGATGCCCTCTGCTTTGCCGTAGGTTTCCTGCAAAATCTCCACCGTCAAGCCCACATCTTCCAGCGCGTCCAGCACCGCCTGTTTTTTCTCTGCATCGTTCCACGCCTGCAAGAATACGTCGAGCGTAGCGTATTGGTTCAAGATATTGCGGCGGCTGTAATCGGTGAGGCTTTCGGTGATCAGCCTGCCGTTTTCATCGAGAATTTCCACGCGCTCGTTCAAAATGGTAACGTCCACGCCGCGTACGCGCACTTTTTTCTTTTTCGGTTCGTCTTCAGGCGGAACAAAACCTTCGTCGCCTGTTTCGCCGCCGTCCGCCTGTTCTTCGCCGTTTTCAGACGGCCTTCCGCCGTCGGGTACATCGTGAACAATCGCATCATCGCCGCTATCGTCCGTTACCGACACCGGCTCGCCGTCAAACTCGGGGTCGGCAAACAGATTGGTTACGTTCCTAAAATCCATGATGGTGAAATACTGCTTGCCGTAGGCATCGTTAATCCGCGTGCCGCGCCCGATGATTTGCTTGAACTCGGTCATCGATTTGATTTCGTTGTCCAGCACAATCAGCTTGCAGGTTTTGCAGTCCACGCCCGTGGTCATCAGCTTGGACGTCGTGACCACGGCGGGATAACGCTCGTTGGGGTCGATAAAATTATCCAGCTGCGCTTTGCCCTCGGGGTTGTCGCCGGTGATGCGCATGATGTATTTGGGGTTTTCTTTCATCCGCTCGCGGTTTTCTTTCACCAGAGCGTGACGCATCCGCTCGGCGTGGTCGATGTCGGTGCAGAAGACGATGGTTTTGGCAAACGGGTCGTTCTCTTCCAGCCAGCGGGTAATGCGGCGGGCAACGGCAGCGGTGCGCTCGTCGATAATCAAATGGCGGTCGAAATCTTCGCGCTCATACACACGGTCTTCCACCAAATCGCCGTCGGTGTCGGTGGTGCCCACGGGCGGCCGCCAGCCTTGCAAATCCTTGTCAAGGCCGACGCGGATGACTTTGTACGGCGCCAAAAAGCCGTCTTCAATGCCCTGTTTTAACGAATAGGTGTACACCGGCTCGCCGAAATAGTGAATATTGTCCGCTTCCGTACTCACTTTGGGCGTGGCGGTCAGCCCCAAATGGGTTGCGCTCTTGAAATAATCCAGCACCCTGCGCCATTGCGATTCGTCTCTTGCGCTGCCGCGATGGCATTCGTCCACCACAATCAAATCGAAAAATTCAGGCTTAAACTGGCGGAACGGCTCTTCGCCCACATCACCCGCCAGCTGCTGATACAGGCTCATATACACCTCATACGAGCTGTCGAGCTTTTTGTGCTCTACTTTGGTGATTTTATTTTTCAGCGGGCGAAAATCGTTTTGTATGGTTTGGTCGATCAAGATGTTGCGGTCGGCAAGGTACAGCACGCGCTTTTTCTGCCCGCTTTGCATCAGCCGCCAAATGATTTGAAAGGCGGTGTAGGTTTTGCCCGTACCCGTTGCCATCACGAGCAGCACCCGCTCTTGCCCGCCGCTAATGGCCGCCACGGTGCGGTCGATGGCGATGCGCTGGTAATAACGCGGCGTGGTTTGCTTGTCGGTATCAAAATGATAATCCGACTGCAACAGCGTCTGCTGGGTATCCGAAAGCCCGCTTTCACCCGAAAAACGTGCCCACAGTTCGCCGTAGCTTGGAAATTCGTCCAGCGCCAATTCGCGCTCAACGCCCGTCAAGCGGTCGTGCTCCAAAAATCCCGTGCCATTGCTGGTATAGGCAAAGGGAATGTCCAAAATCTCGGCATATTCGATCGCCTGCTGCATCCCGTCGCCCAGCGTTTTATCGCGGCTTTTGGCTTCGACAATCGCCAGCGGCAGGCGGCGGTTAGGCGCGGTGAGCAGATAATCGGCCTTTTTGCGCTTGCCGCGACGGGCGGTTTTGCCGTGCACCTGAACGCGCCCGTCGGTAAAGAAATACTCCATCAACATTTGCTCTTTCGCCCAACCCGCCGCTTCAATGGCGGGCGTGATGTGGCGCAGCTTGGTGTCTTCTTCGGTGAGCTGGGGTTTGCGGCTCATGATAAGTTCTCCAAGGGTTCGATTTGTGCC
Source organism: Neisseria shayeganii (assembly GCF_014054965.1). NCBI lineage: Bacteria > Pseudomonadati > Pseudomonadota > Betaproteobacteria > Neisseriales > Neisseriaceae > Neisseria > Neisseria shayeganii. The sequence goes on from NZ_CP059567.1 coordinate 2,261,033, forward strand.
AGCAGCGCATCCAGCTTGGCGACAATACGGACTTGTTCGGCTAGAGGCGGGAGGGGGATTGGGTAATTTTCGACAAAGGTTGAGCTAACTCGCTGCTGCCCTGCCGTGCCTGTGAAATTGGCAACGCCGTCGGAAATAAATGCGGCATTTTTTGCAATCAGCAAAAGATACTCGGGCATTACTTTCTCCGAATAAGGGCGCAAGACATGCAATTCAGTTGTTCCTGCGCCGATTTTGTTCGGCAAACCGCGCATAACGGCGGACTTTCTGTTTTGAAAACAAGGCGTGATTTTGGCAATCACAACATCGTTTTCTGCGAAATGCGTGTAACCTTTTTTGATTGCTTTCCAAGCACGTTCTTCAAAAGAAAACGAATTTTGAAAACCGCCATTTAACAAGTTCATCGGTACAAATGCGGCAACTGTTTCATCATCCGCTTTGTTGCGCGGGTTAATTTGAGCTATCTCCCCCAACCTAACCCAAACCCAATTTTCCGGAATGGCAAACGGTTTTTCGTCATCATCGATTTCAGGTAGCCCTTTGCTTTTTTTCAGACGGCCTGCTTTAATCAAAGCGGTTTTTTCGGCTTGAATGGCGGCGAGCAGTTCTTGAGCGTGGCCGTCTCCGCTTTCCCGTTCGGTGAGCTTGCCTTCAATCGCCGCCTGCAACAACGAAGCACGCAACATTTTGGGGAAATTTTTCTGTACGTCGGCCAGTGTGGTTTCCTGTGCCTTGAGTGCGTCGGTTTCGGCCAGCAGCGCATCCAGCTTGGCAACAATACGGGCTTGTTCGGCTAGGGGCGGGAGGGGGATTAGTAAAAGTAAAAGGTCATCCCTACCAATCCCCGGAATCATGCTTTTTGCACCGGCTTTAATTTGCGTTACATACGATTGCAAAATGATTTTTATAAAAGCGAGTTCAACTTTATTGCCAACGGATGTAATTGCCATGACTTGCCGTGCGATATGTGCTTTCTCTTCTTGTAAAAAAGCCATTTCTCCAACCGTACCTTTACAAGTAAATAGCAAGCTGCCTTTTTCTGCAACGCTTCTTGGAAATTTTGTCCATCGGCTAATGTTTAATTGCCCGTTATTAAAATGACTTGCCCCTGTAATATAAGGAATGCCATCGGCGGTTGAACTGTATTCAGACGGCGTCAAATCCTGCCCTGATTTTAGGAAAATAACCTCCCCCAACCTAACCCAAACCCAATTTTCCGGAATGGTAAACGGTTTTTCGTCTTCGCCGATTTCAGGCAGCGCTTTGCTTTTTTTCAGACGGCCTGCTTTAACCAAAGCGGCTTTTTCGGCTTGAATCTGCTTAAGCAAATCCCGGGCGTGACCATCGTCGGCTTGGCGTTCGCTGAGTTTGCCCTCGATGGCGGCCTGCAACAGGGCGCGGCGCAGGTTGTCGGCAAGTTGCGGGGTGTGCATTATTCGCCCCCCTGATTCAAGTCATCCAAGTCAAGGCCGTCTGAAAGCCCGATAAGCGTGCGGATATTCGCCAATCGCGCGTCGATTTCGCGGTTTAATCGGCTGCGTTCGGCGTGGTAGCGGGCGATGGTCTCGGCGGGGCTGAGTACTTCGGTTTCGTCGTTGGGGTAGCCGCACACATCCAGATTGCAGCCGCCTGCAAGCAGTTCGGCTTTGTCAAAAGCTTTGGCTTGATAGCTTTCGCGGTCGGGGTCTTGGATTTCGCTGCGGTTGTGCCACCACGCCATGCACTCGGCAAAGTGTGCAAGCTGCATGGGCTTGGTTTTGGAAAAGGCTTTGCGGTCGGCGGGGATATCAACGCGGTAATACCAAAGTCTTTCAGACGGCGTTTTGCCGGCTTGGAGTTTGTTGAAAAACAGGATATTGGTGGTGATAGGGGTATAGGGCGCAAACACGCTTTTGGGCAGGCGGACGATGGTGTGCAGGTCGAAATCAGTGAGCAGGCGGGTTTTGAGTGCGGTTTTGGCGCCGTCGTTACCGAACAAAAAGCCGTCGGGAATGATGATGGCGGCGCGTCCGCCTGCTTTGAGGCGGTACAAAGCCAGTGCGATAAAGAGGTCGGCGGTTTCACTGGAGCGCAGTTCGGCGGGGAAGTTCTGCTTGATGATGTTCAGCTCGGTGCCGCCGTAGGGTGGGTTCATCAAGATGATGTCGTGGCGGTCGCGCTCGCCGTAGTCGCGCACGTTGTATTCCAGTGCGTTGCCGTGGCGGATTTGCGGGCTGTCGATGTCGTGCAAAAGCAGGTTGGTAATCGCCAACAGGTGCGGCAGCGGTTTTTTCTCCACGCCGTACAGGCCGGCGTTGAGGGTCTGTCGGTCTGCTACGGTTTTGACTTGCGGTTCCAGGCGGTTCAAGGCGGACACCAAAAAGCCGCCGGTGCCGCAGGCAAAGTCGGCCACGCTTTCGCCCAATTGGGGATCAATCATCTGCACCATAAAGTCGGTAACGGCACGCGGGGTGTAAAACTCGCCCGCATTGCCCGCGCTTTGCAGGCTTTTCAGGATGGTTTCGTAAATGTCGCCAAAGGCGTGGCGCTCTTTGCTGCTGTCAAAATCGATGGCGTCGATTTCGTTAATCAGTTGGCGCAGCAGCGTGCCGTTTTTCATGAAGTTTTTGGCGTCTTCAAACACATCGCGCACGATAAGGTGGCGGCGTTGGGTGCTCTCGGTTACGCGCAGGCTTTTCAGTGCGGGGATTAATTCCTGATCGACGAAACGCAACAGCGCGTCGCCCGTGAGCGCACGGCCGTCTTTGCGGTCGCTTGCCCAGTTTTCCCATTGGTACTCGTCGGGAATAATGGATTGGTAGCGGTCTTCGATCAGCGCCCAGTTTTGTTCTTTGTTGCCGTAGATTTTGAGGAAAAGCAGCCAGGTCATCTGCTCGATACGCTGCGCATCGCCGTTAATGCCCGCGTCGCCGCGCATGATGTTCTGAATGGATTTAACAAAGGTGCTTGGAATCATAAATAGTTGTTTTTATTGGAATTTACTTCCGTTTGCATATTTTGACACGAAAATATCAAAAATATCAAGAAGAAGCAACCGACTCCGCTAGGATTAGCAATCGGTTTTGGAGCATGATTTTTGCTTCCTACGGCCTCTTCAAGAAAAAATGCTGTGGTCAGACCGATACTGAAAAACCGCCGCGCCCAATCGGGAAGCGGCGGTTTTTTCACAGCAGGTCGGCCTTATTCGGCTTCGTCCACTTGTTCGTTCACTTCGGCTTCGTGATGTGCCTGCCATGCGCGGCGGCGGCTGCGGTGGTAGGTCAAACCGGTACCGGCCGGAATCAGGCGGCCGACAATCACGTTTTCTTTCAAACCGCGCAAATCGTCCTGTTTGCCCATGATCGCGGCTTCGGTGAGCACGCGGGTGGTCTCTTGGAAGGAGGCGGCCGAAATAAAGCTGTCGGTAGACAAAGAGGCCTTGGTGATGCCGAGCAGGATGTTATCGAAACGGGCAGGCTCTTTGCCGTCAGCCACCGCACGCTCGTTGGCCTGCATCACATCGCCGCGCTCCACCTGCTCGCCGGTGATGAAACCGGTTTCGCCGGCATCGGCAATGTTCACCCGGCGCAGCATTTGGCGGATGATCACTTCGATGTGCTTATCGGAAATCTTCACACCTTGCAGGCGGTAAACCTCCTGCACCTCTTGCACGATATAGCGGGCCAGCGCTTCGATGCCCTGCAGGCGCAGAATGTCGTGCGGATCCACGGAACCGTCAACAATGGTTTCGCCGCGGTTCACCACTTGGCCATCGTGCACCAGAATCTGTTTCTCTTTCGAAATCAGGGTCTCGTGGGCCACGCCGTCCAAATCGGTGATGATCAGGCGCTGTTTGCCTTTGGTTTCCTTACCGAAAGACACGGTACCGGTCACTTCGGCCAACATGCCGGCGTCTTTGGGTACGCGGGCTTCGAACAGCTCGGCCACGCGCGGCAGACCGCCGGTAATGTCGCGGGTTTTGGACGAGGCTTGCGGAATACGCGCCAACACGTCGCCCTTGCCCACTTCTTGTTCTTCACGCACGGTGATGATGGCGCCCACCGGGAAGGCCATGGAGATGGCGGTTTCGGTGCCCGGCATTTTCACTTCTTCGCCGTTCTCGTCCAAAAGCTTCACGGTCGGGCGCAGCAATTTGCTGGTGCCGGCGCTGCGGCGTTTGCCGTCGATTACCACCAAGGTGGACAAACCGGTGATTTCGTCGGTTTGTTTGGTAACGGTAACGCCTTCTTCCACGTTTTCGAACTTCACGCGGCCGGCGTGTTCGGTAATCATCGGGCGGGTATGCGGATCCCAGGTAGCCAGGGTTTGGCCGGCTTTCACTCCCGAGCCGTCCTGCACCAGCAGGGTGGCGCCGTAAGGCACTTTATGACGCTCGCGCTCGCGGCCGATGTCGTCGTGAATCACCACTTCGGAGGAACGGCCGATCACAATCAGTTCGCCTTTGTTGTTCATCACATAGCGCATCTGGCTGTTGAAGCGGGCGGTACCGTTCGATTTGGCTTCCACTTGGCTGGCGGCGGCGGCACGCGAAGCGGCACCGCCGATGTGGAAGGTACGCATGGTCAGCTGGGTACCTGGCTCACCGATCGACTGGGCGGCAATCACGCCCACCGCCTCGCCGGTGTTCACCAGTTTGCCGCGCGCCAAGTCACGGCCGTAACAGTGTGCGCACAGGCCGTAGCGGGTTTTACAGGTAATCGGGGTGCGTACTTTCACTTCATCGACGCCGGATTGGTCGATCAAGTCCACCATCTGCTCGTTGAGCAGGGTGCCGGCTTCCACCAGAGTGGCGCCGTTGGCGGGATCCACCACATCGGCGGCGGTCACGCGGCCCAAAATGCGGTCGCGCAGCGGCTCGATCACATCGCCGCCTTGCACCACGGCTTTCATCACGAAGCCGTCGGTGGTGCCGCAGTCGTCTTCCACCACCACCAAGTCTTGGGTCACGTCCACCAAGCGGCGGGTCAGGTAGCCTGAGTTAGCGGTTTTCAAAGCGGTATCCGCCAAACCCTTACGCGCACCGTGGGTGGCGATAAAGTATTGCAATACGGTCAGGCCTTCGCGGAAGTTCGAAGTGATCGGCGTTTCGATAATCGAGCCGTCCGGCTTGGCCATCAAGCCGCGCATACCGGAAAGCTGTTTGATCTGGGCGGCAGAACCACGGGCGCCCGAGTCGGCCATCATATAGATGGAATTGAACGACTCCTGCTCCACTTCCTTGCCTTCGCTGTCGAGCACCTTCTGCTTGGAAAGGTTGTCCATCATGGCTTTGGCAATGCGGTCGCCGGCGCGGCCCCAAATATCGACCACTTTGTTGTAGCGCTCGCCGTTGGTCACCAAACCTTGGCGGTATTGGTCTTCGATTTCTTTCACTTCGCTTTGCGCTTCGGCCAGCAGGGCGGCTTTCTCTTTCGGCACTTCCATGTCGTCCACGCAGATGGAGATGCCGCCTTTGGCCGCAAAACCGAAGCCGGTGTACATCAGGTGGTCGGCAAAAATCACCGTGTCGCGCAGGCCGCACAGGCGGAACGAAGCATTGATGAGCTTGGATATTTCCTTTTTCTTCAGTGCCTTGTTGATGTACTCAAACGGCAGGCCTTTGGGTAGGATTTCGCTGAGCAGGGCACGGCCGACGGTGGTCTCGTAGCGTGTGGTCACCGGTTCGAACTCGTCTTGCTCGTTTCTCACCCATTCGCGCAGACGCACGGTAATCTTGGTGCCCAACTCCACCTGTTTGGTGTGGTAGGCACGGTGCACTTCCTGCACATCGGCAAACAGACTGCCTTCGCCCAAGGCATTGATTTTGTCGCGGGTCATGTAGTAGAGACCCAATACGATGTCTTGCGAAGGCACGATAATCGGCTCGCCGTTGGCGGGCGACAACACGTTGTTGGAGGCCAGCATCAAGGTGCGGGCTTCCATTTGCGCCTCCAAGCTCAAGGGCACGTGTACCGCCATTTGGTCGCCGTCGAAGTCGGCGTTGAACGCGGCACACACCAAGGGATGCAGCTGGATGGCTTTGCCCTCGATCAGAATCGGCTCGAAAGCCTGAATACCCAAGCGGTGCAGGGTCGGGGCACGGTTGAGCAGAATCGGGTGTTCGCGGATCACCTCTTCCAGGATGTCCCACACCTCCGGCACCTCCTGCTCCACCAGTTTCTTGGCGGCTTTCACGGTGGCGGCCAAGCCTTGGATTTCCAGTTTGTGGAAGATAAAGGGCTTGAACAGCTCCAAGGCCATTTTCTTCGGCAGACCGCATTGATGCAGGCGCAGGTAGGGGCCCACGGTGATCACCGAACGGCCGGAATAGTCCACCCGTTTACCCAACAGGTTTTGACGGAAACGGCCGCCTTTACCTTTGATCATGTCGGCCAGCGATTTCAGCGGACGTTTGTTGGCGCCGGTCATCGCTTTACCGCGGCGGCCGTTGTCGAGCAGGGAATCTACCGCTTCCTGCAGCATACGCTTTTCGTTGCGCACGATGATGTCGGGCGCATTCAGTTCCAACAAGCGTTTCAGGCGGTTGTTGCGGTTGATCACGCGGCGGTAAAGGTCGTTCAAATCGGAAGTGGCGAAGCGGCCACCGTCCAAAGGCACCAGCGGGCGCAAATCGGGCGGCAGCACCGGCAGCACATCCATGATCATCCACTCCAGCTTCATGCCGGAGCGCAGGAAGGCTTCCAATACTTTCAGGCGCTTAGCCAGTTTTTTGATCTTGGTTTCCGATCCGGTGCTCTCCAACTCCTGACGCAGAATGTCCACTTCGGCGGCAATGTCCAAGCTGCGCAACAATTCACGAATGCCCTCGGCACCCATTTTGGCGTCGAAATCTTCGCCGTATTCTTCCAGCTTGTTGTAATAATCTTCTTCGGTCAGCAGCTGGCGGCGTTGCAGCGGGGTCATGCCGGGGTCGGTGACCACAAAGGCTTCGAAATACAGCACGCGCTCGATGTCGCGCAGCGTCATGTCCAACACCATGCCCAAACGGGAAGGCAGGGATTTCAAGAACCAGATGTGGGCCACCGGCGCGGCCAATTCGATGTGGCCCATGCGTTCGCGGCGTACTTTGGACAAGGTCACTTCCACACCGCATTTTTCACAGGTCACGCCTTTGAATTTCAAACGCTTGTATTTGCCGCACAAGCATTCGTAATCTTTCACCGGGCCGAAAATTTTGGCGCAAAACAGGCCGTCGCGCTCGGGCTTGAAGGTGCGGTAGTTGATGGTTTCCGGTTTTTTCACTTCGCCGTAAGACCATGCGCGGATGGTGTCGGGCGAAGCGATGCCGATGCGGATGGCATCGAATTCTTCGTCCACACCGGCCGTTTGCAGGGGGTTGAACAAATCTAACAAGGCTTTCATTTTTGCTCCTTATGAGGAAGAGTCATATTCTGTTGCCCTAGGCAGGGCGGATAATCGGCATAGGGCTTTCAGGTAGCCTCTCAGGCTACCTGAAAGCGGCGGGGCGTGATCAATAGCGCTCCATGTCGATATCCAAGCCCAACGAACGGATTTCTTTCACCAATACGTTGAAGCTCTCCGGCATGCCGGCTTCGATTTTGTGTTCGCCTTTGACAATGTTTTCGTACATTTTGGTGCGGCCGGTAACGTCGTCCGATTTCACAGTCAGCATTTCCTGCAGGGTGTAGGCGGCGCCGTAAGCCTCCAGCGCCCACACCTCCATCTCACCGAAACGCTGGCCACCGAATTGGGCTTTACCGCCCAAGGGCTGCTGGGTCACCAGAGAGTACGGACCGGTTGAACGGGCGTGCATCTTCTCGTCCACCAAGTGGTGTAGTTTCAGATAGTGCATCACGCCCACCGTCACTTTGCGGTCGAACGGTTCGCCGGAGCGGCCGTCGTACAAGGTGATTTGGGTTTTGGTGTCGTTAAAGCCCAGTTTTTGCACTTCGGGGTCGTCGCTCGGGTAGGCCAAATCCAGCATGGCGCGGATTTCTTCCTCTTTGGCACCGTCGAACACGGGCGAGGCGAAGGTGGCGCCGTTGCGCAGATTGGCCGCCAACTCCAACACTTCCTCATCACTCAGCGATTTCAGGTTTTCTTTTTTGCCGCCGCTGTTATACAGCTTGTCTAAGAAGGTACGGATTTCCTTCACTTTGCGCTGCTCGGCCAGCATTTTGTCGATGCGTTGGCCGATGCCTTTGGCGGCCCAACCCAAATGCACTTCCAGAATCTGGCCGATGTTCATCCGCGACGGTACGCCCAAGGGATTGAGCACGATGTCAACGGTGCGGCCGTCTGCCATATACGGCATGTCCTCCACCGGCAGGATGCGCGATACCACACCTTTGTTACCGTGGCGGCCGGCCATTTTGTCGCCCGCCTGCAGGCGGCGTTTGATGGCGATGAACACCTTCACCATTTTTTGGACGCCCGGCGGCAGCTCGTCGCCCTGGGTCATTTTTTTCTTCTTCACTTCATACTGGGCATCGGCCTCTTCGCGTTTCTGCTGCAGGCTGAGCTTGGTCAGTTCCAGTTGTTTGGCCAGCTCTTCATCGGCCAGACGGATGTCGAACCAGTCGTGCTTGCTTGGCAGAGAAGCCAGGTATTCGGCCGTGATCTCTTTGCCTTTGGCCAGCTTCATCGGGCCCCCGTTGGCTTTTTGGCCCACGATCAGGCGCTCGATACGGTCAAACGCATCGGCATCGAAAATACGCAATTGGTCGCTCAAGTCTTGGCGGTAGCGCTTCAGCTCGGCATCGATAATCGATTGGGCGCGTTTGTCGCGCTGGATGCCTTCGCGGGTAAAGACTTGCACGTCGATCACCGTACCGCTCATGCCGGTGGGCATACGCAGCGAGGTGTCTTTCACGTCCGAGGCTTTTTCGCCGAAGATGGCGCGCAGCAGTTTTTCTTCCGGCGTCAACTGGGTTTCGCCCTTGGGGGTCACCTTGCCCACCAACACGTCGCCGGCTTCCACTTCAGCACCGATATACACGATGCCGCTCTCGTCCAAGCGGTTTTGCATGCGCTCGGAGAGGTTGGGAATGTCGCGGGTAATGTCTTCGGCACCCAGCTTGGTATCGCGGGCCACCACGTTCAGTTCTTCAATGTGGATGGAGGTGTAACGGTCGTCGGCAGCCACTTTTTCCGAAATCAGAATCGAGTCTTCGTAGTTGTAGCCGTTCCACGGCATGAAGGCGATGGTCATGTTCTGACCCAAAGCCAATTCGCCCAAATCGGTGGAAGCGCCGTCGGCAATCAAGTCGCCGCGTTGCAGCACATCGCCCACTTTCACGGCCGGACGCTGATTGATGTTGGTGGACTGGTTGGAGCGGGTGAATTTCACCAGATTGTAAATATCCACACCCACTTCGCCGGCCACCGCCTCTTCGTCGTGTACGCGCACCACCACGCGGTTGGCGTCCACATACTCCACCACACCGCCGCGACGGGCCGCGATCGCGGTGGCCGAGTCAATCGCCACCGCACGTTCGATGCCGGTGCCCACCAAGGGTTTTTCTGCACGCAGGCACGGTACGGCCTGACGCTGCATGTTGGCGCCCATCAAGGCACGGTTGGCGTCGTCATGCTCCAGGAAGGGAATCAGAGAAGCCGCCACCGACACCACCTGACCGGTGGCCACGTCCATATACTGTACGCGGTCGGCCGTGGCCACAATGGTTTCACCTTTTTCACGACAGGTGATCAAATCGCCTTTCAGGTAGCCTTTGTCGTCCAATTCGGCGTTGGCCTGAGCGATCACGTAACGGCCTTCTTCAATAGCCGACAGATAATCGATTTGGTCGGTGACCTTGCCGTCCACCACGCGGCGGTACGGAGTTTCCAAGAAACCGTAATCGTTGGTACGGGCATACACCGACAAGGAGTTGATCAAGCCGATGTTCGGGCCTTCTGGGGTTTCAATCGGACACACGCGGCCGTAGTGGGTCGGGTGTACGTCGCGCACCTCGAAGCCGGCACGCTCACGGGTCAAACCGCCCGGGCCCAAAGCGGAAACGCGGCGTTTGTGTGTCACTTCCGACAAGGGGTTGGTTTGATCCATAAACTGGGAGAGTTGGCTGGAGCCGAAAAACTCTTTAATCGCTGCAGACACCGGTTTGGCATTGATCAGATCGGTCGGCATCAGGTTTTCCGATTCCGCCTGATTCAAACGCTCTTTGACCGCACGTTCTACGCGCGCCAAGCCGGAACGGAATTGGTTTTCGGTCAATTCACCCACCGAACGCACACGGCGGTTGCCCAAGTGGTCGATGTCGTCCACTTCGCCATGCCCGTTGCGCAACTCCACCAAAGTGGCGATGGAAGCCACGATGTCTTCCACGCTCAGAACGAAGCCGCCTTTTTCGGCCGCACCGGCAAAGGTTTCGTTCAGCAGTCGGCCGTACCAAGACTCCTGCTGCACATCGCTCAATTTCTGACCGTAGGTGCGGGTATTGAATTTCATGCGGCCGACACGCGACAAATCGTAGCTGTCTTCATTGAAAAACAGACGGTTGAACAGCAGCTCCACTGCATCTTCGGTCGGCGGCTCGCCAGGACGCATCATGCGGTAAATGGCAATACGGGCAGCCGCCTGATCTGCCGTCTCGTCGGTACGCAAGGTGGCGGAAATATAGCCGCCTTGTCCCAACTCGTTGATATACAAGGTTTGGATTTCGCTGATGCCGTGGATATCAAACTGAGCCAGCAATTCTTCGGTGATTTCGCTGTTGGCGGTGGCCAATACTTCGCCGGTATCCGGCACAATCACGTCTTTGGCCAGCACTTTGCCGATCAGGCTGTCCGGCTCAACCGCCAAGCGTTTCAGACCGGCTTTTTCAATGTCGCGAATGGCCTTGGCAGTCACGCGCTTGCCGGCAGCCACCAATACTTTGCCTTCGGCATCGGTGATGTCGGCTTTGACGGTTTCACCTTTCAAACGAGACAACACCAAATCCGTCTCAATACCGTCCTTAGAGAGATAAAAGTTTTCTTTATCGTAGAAAGTATCGAGAATCTGCTCATGACTGTAGCCCAGCGCTTTGAGCAGAATGGTTACCGGCATTTTGCGGCGGCGGTCGATGCGGAAATAGAGCAAATCCTTAGGATCGAATTCGAAATCCAACCAAGAGCCGCGATAGGGAATGATGCGCGCAGAAAACAACAGTTTGCCGGAAGAATGGGTTTTGCCGCGGTCGTGCTCGAAAAACACGCCCGGGGAACGGTGCAGCTGAGACACGATCACGCGCTCGGTGCCGTTAATCACAAAAGAGCCGTAAGGCGTCATCAAGGGGATCTCGCCCATATAGACTTCATTCTCACGCACTTCTTTCACCACATTGGGCTTGGATGATTCTTTATCTAAAATCACCAAACGGATGCGGGCGCGCAGAGGGGCCGCATAAGTGATGCCGCGCAGTTGGCATTCGGCAATGTCAAACAGGGGCTCGCCCAAAACATAATGCACAAACTCCAAACGTGCATAGCCGTTGTGGCTGACAATCGGGAAAATCGAATTGAATGCCGCCTGCAAACCCTCATCCGCACGCTGGTCAAACGGACGGCTTTGCTGCAGGAATTTGCTGTATGACTCCAACTGCGTGGTCAGCAGATAAGGAACTTCCAGCACGCTGTCGCGCTTGGCAAAGCTTTTGCGGATGCGCTTTTTCTCGGTAAAAGAGTAACTCATTGGCTCGCTCCAGATGATAAAAGACTGAGTTCAAAATCCATCGGTAACCGAAAGCATTTGCCCACACAGACAATTGACTGGCGGGACTCGCTGACTTCGGTCTGAATAATTTTCAAAAATTTACACACAAATCGAATTTGATTTGTAAATTTTTGCAAACTTTTCACTTTTCGGTAATGCCAAGCGAAATAAGGCTGGCAGTAAAACTGCCAGCCTTTTTGCTGCGCGGGAATTATTTGATTTCCACTTTCGCGCCGGCTTCTTCCAATTGTTTTTTGATGTCGTCAGCTTCGGCTTGAGACACGCCTTCTTTAACAGTTTTGGGTGCGCCGTCAACCATGTCTTTGGCTTCTTTCAAGCCCAGGCCGGTAATCGCGCGAACCACTTTGATCACGCCTACTTTTTGGTCACCGGCAGAAGCCAAGATCACGTCAAATTCGGTTTTGGCTTCGGCAGCAGCAGCACCGCCAGCAGCAGGACCGGCAGCCACAGCAACGGCAGCAGCAGATACGCCGAATTTCTCTTCGAACGCTTTCACCAAGTCGTTCAGTTCCATAACGGTCAGGTTGCCAACGGCTTCCAAAATGTCTTCTTTAGTAATAGCCATGCTATCAAACTCCTAAATATTGATAAAAAGATAAATTTTTCTGAATGAAACAAAATCGGATGTTAAGCGGCTTCTTCGCCGGCTTTTTTCTCTGCCAAAGCAGCCAAACCGCGAGCCAAACCGGAAACCGGGGCCTGCATAACGAACAGCAGCTTGGACAACAGTTCTTCGCGGCTGGGGATGGAAGCCAAATCGGCCACTTGGGCAGCATCCAGCACATCGCCATTGTAAGAACCGGCTTTGATGATGATTTTGTCGTCTTTTTTCGCGAATTGGTGCAGCACTTTTGCGGCGGCTACGGCATCTTCCGATGCAGCGTAAACCAGCGGACCAACCATTTGATCGGCCAAACCGGCAAAAGAAGTTTCTTCAACCGCACGACGGGCCAATGTGTTTTTCAGAACGCGCAGATATACGCCTTCTTTACGTGCGTTGGCACGCAGTTCGGTCATGCTGGCAACACTGATACCGCGATATTCAGCAACCACCATAGTTTGAGCGTTGCTGATACCGGCAACAATCTCTTCTACGGCTGCTTTCTTGGTTTCAATATTGAGACTCAAGGTCTACCTCCCACTGTTTATCAACGAAGCACCCATGAGGCGCTTCACCAGCGCGGCAACCTGAAAAGACATTTTGCAAGCAAAGTACTTGCGCATACTTCAGGACTACCGTCTGCGTAGGGTGCAAACAATACAATTAAATCTAAAGATCCCTACGGTCTTGGACATCTACTTAATTGGATTTAAGTAGCCCATGTTTCAGGTAGCCTGCCGATAACAGGCTACCTGAAAATTTGATTAGCTGTTTACACTAGCCGTATCTACACGCACGCCCAAGCCCATGGTGCTGGACAGAGCCACTTTTTTCAGATACTGGCCTTTGGCTGCCGCCGGTTTTGCCTTGATGATGGCATCCAGCAGGGCCGCAAAGTTTTCTTTCAGATCGGCTTCGGCAAACGAGGCGCGACCAATGGTGGCGTGTACGATACCGGCTTTATCGGTACGGTACTGCACTTGGCCGGCTTTGGCATTTTTTACCGCTTCAGCCACATTCGGCGTCACGGTACCCACTTTGGGGTTAGGCATCAGGCCGCGCGGACCCAAAATGGTGCCCAACTGACCCACAATGCGCATGGCATCCGGAGAAGCAATCACCACATCGAAATCCAAATTGCCTTTCTTCACTTCTTCCGCTAAATCTTCAAAACCGACAATGTCGGCACCGGCAGCTTTGGCTGCTTCAGCATTGGCGCCTTGAGTAAAGACAGCCACGCGGGTGGTTTTACCGGTGCCCTTAGGCAACACAACCGAACCACGGATTACCTGGTCGGATTTCCGGGGATCCACGCCCAAGTTAAAAGACACATCAATCGACTCGTCGAATTTGGCGGTTGCAGCCTGCTTAACCAAAGCAATCGCTTCGTCAACGGGATACAGCTTGTTAGCTTCAACAGAGGCGCGCAATGCTTTCAAACGTTTGGATACTTTAGCCATTACACACCCTCCACATCCAAGCCCATTGAGCGGGCAGAACCTGCAATCGTACGTACCGCCGCATCCAAGTCAGCCGCAGTCAAATCGGGCTCTTTGATTTTGGCAATTTCTTCCAATTGCGCACGGGTTACGGTACCTACCTTATTGGTCAGCGGATTGGAGCTGCCCTTTTGCAAACCAGCTGCTTTTTTCAGCAGAATGGTTGCCGGCGGCGTTTTCATCACAAAAGTGAAAGATTTATCTGCAAATGCAGTAATCACCACCGGAATCGGCAGACCCGGCTCCATAGATTGGGTTGCCGCATTAAACGCTTTGCAGAACTCCATAATATTCAAGCCGCGTTGACCCAAAGCCGGACCGACGGGCGGAGAAGGATTGGCTTTACCTGCAGGAATCTGCAGTTTGATGTAGCCGACAATTTTCTTTGCCACTGTATTACACTCCTAAAAACGGGTATTGCGCAGAAGAATATCTGCTCCCCAAAAAGTCAAGCCGTGCATTATAAGCTTGAATCTGAAATTAATCAATTAAAGCACACAATTATGCCTGGCAAATCTGTGTGCTTTTTGCATCACAATTTTTCTACTTGGGCAAATTCCAACTCCACCGGGGTTTCGCGCCCGAAAATTTGCACCGACACGCGCAACTTGTTGCGCTCATAATCCACCGCATCCACTAAACCGTTAAAATCGGCAAAAGGACCTTCATTCACCCGAACCTGCTGACCAACTTCAAACTCAACACGTGGCTTGGGCTTTTTCTCGCCAGCAGCCCCACTGCCGACTTGGGCCATAATGGCCTCCACTTCACGCTGGGAAATAGGCAAGGGCCGATTGGCGGTACCGCCGATAAAGCCGTTAACGCGAGGGGTGCTTTTTACCAAATGCCAAGAATCATCGGTCATTTCCATTTCAACCAAAACATAGCCGGGAAAAAACTTACGTTCGCTTACCGTCTTCCGTCCGTTTTTGATATCCACCACTTCCTCAACCGGAACAAGGATCTGACCAAAATAGCCCTCCATCCCTTCTCGAGCAATCCGTTCTTTCAAAGTTTTTTGGACATTTTTTTCAAAACCGGAATAGGCTTGTACTACATACCAACGTTTCGACATTTTTCCACCTCTTTTTCATTATGCATTTAACAAGAACAGCCACGCCAGAATGCTATCGACCACCCACAAGAAAAATGTCATCAAGGCGGTAAACACCAAAACAAACAAGGTATTGCGCCATGTTTCATTCTTGGTCGGCCACACTACCTTTTTCACCTCGGTAATAGAGCCTTTGACATAACGAACCAGATTCCGCCCTAAATCACACCAAAAGAAAACAATGGCCACGGCCAAAATGACGCCAGCCAAAGGAAACAGCGCCCGCAAATAAACCGACCATTGCGGCTGGGCATAATACCCCCAAACACCTGCAAGCAACAAAATGGCAGCCAAAGCCAGCTTAGCCATATCGCTTCTTTTGCTCCGCTGCTGCTCGGCTTGCTCCTTTTGGCGCAACTCTTGTTTGGACATTTTAGGTGACGCTGTCACTTCTTTCGTCTTCTGCTTGTGACCACTCATTGTGATTACCTTAAATACATTCAGGAATTTTCTCTGTAAAAGAAAAGACTAACCGGCACGGGGCCGGTTAGTCCGATTTTGGCAGGCCAGGAGGGTCTCGAACCCCCAACCCTCGGTTTTGGAGACCGATACTCTACCAATTGAGCTACTGGCCTAAAACCTTCATTAAGCGATGATAGAAGAAACCACGCCGGCGCCTACGGTACGGCCGCCTTCGCGAATCGCAAAGCGCAAGCCTTCTTCCATGGCGATCGGGGCGATCAGCTCAACGCTGATGGTCACGTTTTCACCGGGCATAACCATTTCCACGCCTTCTTCCAAGGTCACGGCACCGGTCACGTCGGTGGTGCGGAAGTAGAATTGGGGACGGTAGTTGGCGAAGAACGGAGTATGACGGCCGCCTTCTTCTTTGCTCAATACGTACACTTCGGCTTTGAATTTGGTGTGCGGGGTGATGGTGCCGGGTTTGGCCAATACTTGACCGCGCTCCACTTCTTCACGTTTGGTGCCGCGCAACAGTACGCCGACGTTGTCGCCTGCTTGGCCTTGGTCCAGCAGTTTGCGGAACATTTCCACGCCGGTACAGGTGGTTTTTTGGGTGTCTTTCAGACCGACGATTTCGATCTCGTCACCCACGTTGATGATGCCGCGCTCTACACGACCGGTTACCACGGTACCACGACCGGAGATGGAGAATACGTCTTCGATCGGCAGCAGGAAGGGTTTGTCTACGGCACGCTCGGGCGTGGGGATGTAGCTGTCCAAGGCGGCGGCCAGTTCAAAGATTTTTTCTTTATAAGCGGCATCGCCTTCAAGGGCGCGCAAGGCGGAACCTTGTACGATCGGGCAGTCGTCGCCGGGGAAGTCGTAGCTGGAGAGCAGGTCGCGGATTTCCATTTCCACCAGTTCCAGCAGTTCGGCGTCATCCACCATGTCGCATTTGTTCATGAACACGATGATGTAAGGTACGCCCACTTGGCGGGCCAGCAGGATGTGTTCGCGGGTTTGCGGCATGGGGCCGTCGGCAGCAGAACACACCAAGATGGCGCCATCCATTTGGGCGGCACCGGTAATCATGTTTTTCACGTAGTCGGCGTGGCCCGGGCAGTCTACGTGGGCGTAGTGGCGGGTTTCGGTTTCGTATTCTACGTGAGAGGTGTTGATGGTAATGCCGCGGGCTTTTTCTTCCGGGGCATTGTCGATTTGGTCGTAACCTTTGGCTTGACCGCCGAATTTTTCGGCCAAAATGGTGGTCAACGCCGCAGTCAGGGTGGTTTTACCATGGTCAACGTGACCAATGGTGCCAACGTTTACGTGCGGTTTGCTACGTTCGAATTTTTCCTTAGCCATGGCAAATATCCTATTAAGCTTAAATAAATGGAAATCAACAGGGAATTTTTGAGATGGTGCCCATGGGCAGATTTGAACTGCCGGCCTCTCCCTTACCAAGGGAGTGCTCTACCCCTGAGCTACATGGGCCAAATTGTTACATTTTTTATGGAGCGGGTGAAGGGAATCGAACCCTCACCGTAAGCTTGGAAGGCTTCTGCTCTACCATTGAGCTACACCCGCACTTACTCTTTCGCCTGCCCCAATTGTGATTGGATTATGGTGGTGGGAGAAGGATTCGAACCTTCGAAGCTTTCGCAACAGATTTACAGTCTGCCCCCTTTGACCGCTCGGGAATCCCACCGAAAAGAGAGCGGCATAATAATTAGCGATACCGTCGGCGTCAAGCCTTGGGAAACATTTTTTTTGCAGTTACTCGCTAAGTAATTCGATTTATGATTTAAATTTTACTGCCGCTTACAGCGCAAAATCTGGCCGGCATTATTTGGCCGCCATCAAACGCTCGTATTTTGCCATCAATTCTTCTTGGGTTTCCGGCGCTTCTTCATTAATCAGAATGCAATCCACCGGGCACACTTGCTGACATTGCGGCTCGTCGTAATGGCCCACGCACTGGGTACACTTATCCGGCTCGATTTCATAAATTTCATCGCCCTGGTAAATCGCGTCGTTCGGGCATTCCGGCTCGCACACATCGCAGTTGATGCATTCGTCGGTAATAAAGAGGGACATGCTGTTGTTCCTTAAATTTTCAATGATCCAAAACCGAAGGCGCGGGATTATAGCACAACCCCTTGTTTCAGGTAGCCCGTATTTTGAATTTTTCTCTTTGATAACAATTATTAAATAGCCTGATTGCCGGCCAAGTAGCGCAGCAGCACATAGCGACTCATGCCGGCTTTACCTTCCTTGCGCGTCTCGAAGCCGGGCGGCAAAACGGGCAGGCGGCCGGCCTCCAAATAAATCTGAGCCTCTTCGGCCAAGCTGGCCGGCAAAGCCGCAAACAGTGCCGGCCATTGCTGCCAAGCAAACGGCGGATCGAGAAAAACCACATCAAAGCGAATGCGGTTGTGTGCCAAAAACGCCAAAGCCTCGGCATGCACGGTTTGCACCTTATCCTGCAAAGACAAAACTTCCGCCTGTTTCACCAAATGCGCGGCGGTGGCACGGTGTTTTTCCACCAACACCGCTTGGCGGGCATGACGGGACGCCGCTTCAAAACCCAAAGCCCCGCTGCCGGCGAATAAATCCAACACATTCAGGCCGCTCAAATCCTGGCCCAACCAATTAAACAGCCGCTCCCGCACGCTGTCGGGCGTCGGCCGCAGTCCATCGGCATCGGCAAACGACAGTTTGCGGCCGCGATGCGTACCGCCGATGATGCGGACCTGATTTTGGTGTTTGGCATTTTTTTTTGCCATGCTCATGCTGATGCTTTCTGCTTTGCTGAATTTCTTACTGAGCCAATTAACCGGAATTGTTTAAGAGCAGGATGTTTTGGCTTCAGGCTACCTGAACGCCTGCTGCTGTTTTCAGGTAGCCTGTTTGCGCCGCCCCGTGCTCATCACCGCATAGACGCCGAGCACCGACACCCCGCCCACCATCCAGCCTACCAACACATCAGTCGGATAATGCACGCCCAGCACCACGCGGGACAAACCGGCCAACAGCAACAGCAATCCCGCCACTGCCGCCACTTTACCGCGCTGCGGCGTGTGCCAATACAAAATCATCCACAACACCGCAAAAGCCGCCGCAAAAGCACTGTGGCCGCTGGGAAAGGAAGCACTGGCCTCTTCTACCAGCCTGGGCCAGAGTTCCGGCCGCGCACGGTTAAAAAACACTTTGCCGATTGCAGTGACTGCGGTGGACAAGCCGGTTCCGGCCAACACCAATACCGCCCGTCCGCCGCGCCGCTGGCGGTATTCATAAGCGGCCAGACACAGCGTCATCAGGGTGGCCGACGGCCATTTGCCCAACCAATGCAACAGCAGGGCCAACTGCTCCAGCAGGGTGCCGGCGCTATGGCGGTGTACGGCCAACATCAGCGGCGTTTCAAACGCAAAATCGCCGCGCGCAGACAGCAGTGAAGCAACGGCCACCGCCACACTCAAGGGCACAATCATGCCCAACAGCAATAAGGCGTGCCGGGCGGTGGGGCGGTGCAGGCGGAACAGGGGCATGAGGCAGTCCAATCCTTAGCCGCGCAATCCAAGCCAAAGACTGCAACGGCATACTGAAAAATAAAACCGAAGGCTACCTGAAAGCCGTACGCCTTTTTCAGGTAGCCTGTTTCACGCAGAGGAAACGCTTATCCCTTAGCTTATTCCTTAGGCGCAGGCGGCTCGATCTGTTCTTTCCAGCCGCACTCTTTCTGCGGGCACACTTTCTCCACGCCCCAGCGCTTGGTGGTTTTGATGGTGAGCACCGGCCACTGGCAGTTGGGACAGGTTTCCGCAACGGGCGGATTCCAAGTGGCGTAGTCGCAATCGGGATAGGTATTGCAGCTGTAAAACAGCTTGCCGTAACGCGATTTGCGTTCGATCAGGTGGCCCTTGCCGCATTTCGGGCAGGGCACGCCGGTTTCCTTCGGCTTCTCTAACGGCTCGATGTGTTTGCACTTCGGATAATTGGCACAACCGATAAACTTGCCGTAACGGCCTTTTTTATACACCAGCTGGCCGCCGCATTTCGGACAATCGCGCCCTTCCACCACGCTCGGCTCCTCGGCTTCTTTGGCTGCCTCTTCCGCCGTTTCGTTCACGTTGCGGGTGTAGTCGCAATCGGGGTAGCCCGAGCAGGCAATGAAACGGCCGCGCTTGCCGAATTTGATCTGCAGCTTGTGTTGGCCGCATTTGGGACAGGTTTCGTCCAGCTCCTGAGTGGTGATCTTAGCGCGCTCGATGCCTTCTTTTTCGGCAATCTGCTTGTGGAAGCCTTTCCAAAACTTGTCCATCACCGGCACCCACGCCCGCTTGCCGCTGGCGATGTCGTCCAGCTGGTCTTCGAGCTTGGCGGTAAAGTCGTAATCCACATACTGCTCGAAATGCTCGGTGAGGAATTTGTTGACGATGTCGCCGGTATCGGTGGGCAGGAAGCGGCGCTGGTCCACGGTCACATACTCGCGGTCTTTCAGCGTTTTGATGATGCTGGCGTAGGTGGAGGGCCGGCCGATGCCGAACTCTTCTAAAGCCTTCACCAAGGTGGCTTCGTTAAAGCGCGGCGGCGGCTGGGTAAAGTGTTGTTCGCCATAGAGTTTGTCCACCGGCAGCGTTTCGCCCGCGACCAGATCGGGCAGTTTTTTGCCGTCTTCGCTTTCTTCGTCTTCGTCCTGCCCCTCCTGATACACGCTGAGGAAGCCGTCGAACACCAACACTTGGCCACTGGCGCGGAAAATGCCGTCGCCCAACTGAATATCGGCCGAAGTGGCATCGAACTTGGCTTCCACCATCTGGCAGGCCACCGTGCGCTGCCAAATCATTTGGTAGAGCTTGAATTGGTCTGCGCTCAAAAACGGTTTCACGCTTTCGGGCGTGCGGTACACCGAAGTCGGGCGGATGGCCTCGTGCGCCTCTTGGGCATTTTTCGACTTGGTTTTGTAGGCGCGGGCCGATTTGGGCAAATAATCGCCGCCGATTTTGTTTTCGATGTAGTGGCGGATTTCGGTGAGCGCGTCGGCCGACAGGGTGACGCTGTCGGTACGCATATAGGTAATCAGGCCCACCGCGCCCTGGCCCACGTCCACGCCTTCAAACAGCTGCTGCGCCGTGCGCATGGTGCGGTCAGTGGTCATGCCCAGCTTGCGCACCGCATCCTGCTGCATGGTGGAAGTGGTATAAGGCGCGGCCGGCTTGCGGGTGGCCTTCTTTTTCACCACTTCGGCCACTTGGGCGCTATGGCCGGCCAAAGCATCCAGCACCGCCTGTTGCGCGGCCTCGTCGGCCAGGGCGAACTGCTCTAGCTTCTCGCCGCGCCATTGGATCAGCTTGGCGGCAAACTTCTGCCGGCCTTTGTGGCTGTCCAAATGCACACTCCAATATTCGCGGCTCTCAAAGGCGCGAATCTCGTTTTCGCGTTCGCAAATCAGGCGCAGGGCGGGGCTTTGCACCCGGCCGGCGCTCAAACCGCGGCGGATTTTTTTCCACAGCAGTGGTGACAGATTGAAGCCGACCAAATAATCCAAAGCCCGGCGCGCCTGTTGGGCATCCACCAAATGGATGTCCAATTCGCGCGGGTGCTGGATGGCTTCCTGCACCGCTTTTTGCGTCACCTCGTGGAACACCACGCGCTGCGGGCGGATGTTTTTCAGGCCGCGTTTGCTTTTCAGGATTTCGGTGAGGTGCCAGGAAATCGCTTCGCCTTCGCGGTCCGGGTCGGTGGCCAGATAAATGTTTTCGGCTTCCTTGGCGGCGGCCACGATGGCATCGACGTGCTTGGCGTTTTTCGAGATCAACTCGTATTTCATGGCGAAATCGTGCTCGGGATCCACCGCGCCGTTTTTCGGAATCAGGTCGCGCACGTGGCCGTAGGAGGCCAGCACCTGGAAGTCGCTGCCCAGGTATTTCTGCATCGACTTGGCTTTGGTCACAGACTCGACAATCAACAGGTTTTTTGCCATGGGAATCTCGTAAGGTCGGTTTGTTTATTCGTTATTCGGCAGTCCGGCAAGCCGCTCCGCATCGGCGGCGGCAAGCAAAGGCTACCTGAAACCACTGTTGCTTTTCAGGTAGCCTTTGCCGGGCAGAACCGGTGTGTTTCAGTTAATCAACACTTTATCTTGCAATACGGCCGCCATCAAATCATCGCCGATCAAAATCGGCAATTCGGATTTATCGGCCCACAACACCAGCAGCGCCAGCACTTTGGCGTGCTGCAAAGTCAATTCGTGTTCGTGGGAAAGATGCAAGAGAGCCATCAGCACGAATTCGCGCTGCTCCGGCAGCAAAGCGCCGTTTTGCTCCAGAAAATGCAACAGCCCCAATGCTTCGCACGGCACGGCATCGCGCTCTTCCGGCAGATAGACACGTATGGCGTGGGCATGGGAAAAATGCTTCTGCTCCATGCGGCTTCGCTCTTGCAGAATGTCCAAAAACAACAGCATATCGTTGATGTCGTCGTTATGGAAACCCTCCTGCTCCAGCAAGCCGCACAAATCTTCATTCGGCGGGCAGGCATCGAAATCGCGGAAATTTTCCAATAAAAAAGCTATTACATCAATCATCTGTCTTTCCTAATCACGGCTTCACACCCGCTGGTAGCGGCCGCCGGGCAAAGGCGCCACGCGGCCTTCGATTTCCAGCAAGGTTATTTCAGCATACACATCTGCGGCGGGAATGCCAAGTGTTTGCGCCAAAGTGTCGGGATGCACCGGCGCATAGCCCATGGCCGCCAACAAAGCACTGCCGCCTTCAGCCGACGCCGGCGAACCCTCCGTCCCGGCACTTTCCGGCAGCGGCGGCGCAAGGGCCATCTGCCCGCCGGCCTGCACCGGCAAGCCTGTCGGCTCGGCCAACAGCGGACATTCTTCCAAAATATCGGCCAGGCTTTCGGTGAGCTTGGCGCCCTGCTTGATGAGCGCATGGCAGCCTTTGCTGTGCGGATTATCAATGGAGCCGGGCACGGCAAATACTTCCCGCCCCATTTCCGCCGCCAGTCGCGCGGTAATTAAAGAACCCGACTCCACCGCGGCCTCCACCACCAACACCGCATGGGCCAGCGCGGCAATCAAACGGTTGCGGCGCGGGAAATTGGCCGCCAGCGGCCGGGTGCCCAGCGGAAACTCGGAAATGATGCAGCCGTGTTCGGCAATGCGGTGCGCCAGCGCCTTGTTGGCGGTGGGATACACGCGGTCGATGCCCGTGCCCCACACCGCCACCGTGCCGCCGCCCTGCCGCAAAGCGCCTTCGTGGGCGGCGGTATCGATGCCGGCGGCCATGCCCGATACCGTGACCAAGCCCCGCTCGGCCAAAGCGGCACCAAAGTCGGCCGCCACCCGCATGGCCTGCGGCGTGGCATGGCGGCTGCCGACCACCGCCACGCCGGCGGCGGACAACAAACGGCTGTCGCCGCGCACAAACAACAGCGGCGGCGGGGTCAGCCCTTCGCCCAGCATGACGGGGAAACCGGCATCGCAGGACAACAACAAAGCGCAATTCTCCTGCGCCGCCCACCGACAGGCCGCATCGGCCGCCGCTTCCGCTTCATGCCGGCGCGTCCGCCACGCCGTGCGGGCCGCCTGGGTGGGCAGCACGGCGGCCACCTCATCTTCGGCCGCCCACACCGCGGCAGCCGAACCGTAATGCGCCAACAGGCGGGCAAAGGCTTCGGCGCCGATATACGGCATCAAAGCCAGTCTGATCCAAGCCAGGCGTTCGCTTTCCTTATCCACGGCTCCTCCTTGCATTGCCATCGGCAGTCCGCTCCAGTGTGGGCGATATAGCTTCTTGACGCAAGCAAAAGCTCGAAATTAACCAAGTGAGGCCTTTGCAAAACCCTCAGATGTGGATGCAGTTCAAGGCGTAGCAGCACAGCAAGCGAAGACATATCATATAGATAGGCAAGCGAGCGAGCAGCGCACAACGCAGAAATGCGCCGCAGATGGGGGTTTTGCAAAGGTCTCCAAGTGTTTGTATGCCAAGCAACAAAAGGCTACCTGAAAGCCGTTTTGCCGTTCAGGTAGCCTCTATGATTGATGGCTGAAAACCGCCCTAAGCCTTTTTCACAAACTCCGATTTCAGATTCATCGGCGTGCCGTCGATTTTGCAGGCAATGTCGTGGTCGCCGTCCTGCAGGCGGATGTTTTTCACCTTGGTGCCCTGCTTGATCACCAAAGAGCTGCCTTTTACTTTCAAATCTTTAATCAGTACCACCGTATCGCCGTTTTGCAGCACTGCGCCGTTGGCGTCGCACACCGCCGCTTCGGCCTCGGCGGTTTCGGCTGGTTCGCCGTCCTGCCATTCGTGGGCGCATTCGGGGCAAACCCATTGGCTGCCGTCGTGGTAAACATATTCCGAGCTGCATTGCGGGCAGAGGGGTGCGTTCATGATGATTTCCTTCACATGGTTTCTAGTAAGTGGTTTATTGTTGTTGATTTGCCTCAAGCAGCCCGGGCTACCTGAAAACTTCAGGTATCATACACGCCCGCAACCAATTCAGGAAAACCCATGTTCAAGCCCTTCCTGCTGTGCGCCGCCCTGCTGTGCGCCCTGCCCGCCGCGGCAGAAACCGTTTCCCGCACCCTGCCCAACGGCATGAAAGTGATCGTCCGCGAAGACCACCGCGCGCCGGTGGCCGTGTCGCAGCTGTGGTTCCGCGTGGGCAGCGTAGATGAAAATCCCGGCAAAACCGGCCTCAGCCACGCCTTGGAACACATGATGTTCAAAGGCACCCACAGCGTGCCCGCCGGCGAATTCAGCCGCCGCGTATCGGCCTGGGGCGGCAACGACAACGCCTTCACCTCACGCAACGAAACCGTTTACCACGAAACCCTCGCCGTGGCCAATCTGCCGCAGGTGCTGGCGCTGGAAGCCGACCGCATGGCCAACCTCAATTTCAGCGACGCCGATTTCGACAACGAAATGAAAGTGATCCGCGAAGAGCGGCGCATGCGCAGCGACAACAGCCCGACGGGCAAAATGTGGGAAACCCTCTACCTCACCGCCTTCGCCCACCCCGCCAACCGCGCGCCGGTGATCGGCTATATGGACGACCTGCACACCCTGAAAGCCGATGACCTGCGCCAGTGGTACCGCCGCTGGTATGCCCCCGCCAACGCCACGCTGGTGGTGGTGGGCGACGTGAAAGCGAATGAACTCTTAGACACGGCGGAAAAACTGTTCGCCCCGCTGCCCGCCCGCGCCCTGCCGGCACGCAAGGATTTGGCCGAAACCGCGCCCGCCGAACACCGCCGCGCCACCACCTCCGCCCCCGGCGACCTGCCGCTGGTTTCCCTCGCCTTCCACGCCCCCTCCCTGCGCCGGCTCGACGACCGCCTGCCCTACGCCTTGAGCATGCTCTCCGCCGTGCTCGACGGCCACTCCGCCAGCCGCTTGGACAAACATCTGGTGCGCGGGCGCAAAGTGGCCGTCAGCGTCGGCCTCAGCTACGAGCTGCTCTCGCGCAGCCCCGACCTATTCGTCTTTACCGGCTATCCCGCCCCCGGTTTCCAACCCGAAAACCTGACCCAAGCCTTCTTGGACGAACTGAAAAAAATCGCCGAGCAAGGCGTGGGCGAAGCCGAACTGGCCCGCATCCGCAACCAGCTCGACGCCTCGGAACAATTCGCCAAAGACGACATGGAAAGCCAAGCCGAAATCATCGGCTACCTCGAATCGGCCGGCTTCTCCTACACCGACGAAGCGGAAATCCGCCGCCGCGAAAAAACCGTTACCGCCGCCGAAGTACAGGAAGCCGCCCGCTGGCTGTTGACGCAAAAACACACCACCGTCATCCTGCTGCCCGAAGCCGTGCCCGGCGCGGAGCAGCCGGAAAACAAGGGCGGCGGCAACTGATCTTTAGCACCGCCAAACATCCCTTCAGGCTACCTGAAAGCCTTTCAGGTAGCCTGCCCCGCCCCCAACATTTCCTTACCCTATTCCGAACCCCGCGATGTCCCCCACCCCCGTCCGCATTCTCGGCATCGACCCCGGCAGCCGCATCACCGGCTTCGGCGTGATCGACGTCATCGGCCAAAACCAACACTACGTGGCTTCCGGCTGCATCAAAACCATTCCCGGCGACGAGTTGGCCGGCCGCATCGGCATCATCGTGCAGCACATCGGCGAAATCATCGACACCTACCGCCCCACCCAAGCGGCGGTGGAGCAAGTGTTTGTGAACGCCAACCCCGCCGCCACCCTGATGCTCGGCCAAGCCCGCGGCGCCGCCGTGGCCGCCCTGGTGCTGCGCGGCCTGCCGGTGTACGAATACACCGCCCTGCAAGTCAAACAAGCTGTGGTCGGCCAAGGCAAAGCCGCCAAAGAGCAGGTGCAGCACATGGTGGTGCAGATGCTGAAACTCTCCGGCACCCCGCAGGCCGACGCCGCTGACGGCCTGGCCGTGGCCCTCACCCACGCCCTGCGCAACCACAGCCTGGCCGCCAAGCTGCGGCAGGAAGCGCAAATCAAACGCGGGCGGTTTCAATAAGGCGGCGTTGGTTTGCCATCCGCGCCGCCTGTTTATTTCTGATGCAAACCAAATTTCTTAGGCCGATGCCGGTCAATGGAAAACGGAGACCATCTTGAACAAAAATAATCTGTTGCTGCTCGCCACCATTTTTCTTTGGGGCACGGTGTGGTATGCCATCAAATTCCAATTGGGCGACACGCCGATTGCGGTGTCGATTTTCTACCGCATTCTGCTGGCCGCCCTAGTTCTCTTGGCTTGGTGCGCGGCAAGCTGCAAAATTCCCCGCCTGAGCATAAAAGACCATGCTTATCTCGCACTCATGGGATTATTATTGTTTTCAAGCAATTATTATTGCTTTTATCTGGCCACCGGCCACATCAAAAGCGGTTTGGTTTCCGTTGTCTTTTCCACTTTGGTGTTGGTGAACAGCCTCAATAAACGGCTGTTTTTCCGCGAACCCATCAGCAAAGCGGTTGTTCTGGGCGGCATGGTGGGCATCATCGGCGTGGCCTTGCTGTTTTCCGGCGAATTAAAGGCCGCCCATGATGTATCGGCCTTGGGCGCGGGCATTTTCTATGCCCTGCTCGGCACCTATATGGTGTCGGCCGGCAATATGCTTTCCGCCCGTTTCAGCAAACACAATCTGCCCGTTTTGGCCTCAACCGCCCTCGGCCTGAGTTACGGCGCGGTTTTGTGTGCCGTGCTGATTGTTTGGCAGGGCGACTCGTTCCGCATTCCGCTGACCATTCCCTATTTGTCTTCGCTTCTTTATCTGTCTTTATTCTGTACCGCACTCGCTTTTTGGCTGTATCTGACGCTGGTGAAAAACTCGGGGCCGGATAAGGCGGCATTGGCCACCATTTTGTTTCCTTTGGTGGCCATGCTGGTTTCCAGTGTTTTGGAAGATTACGTTTGGTCGGCACCGGCCGTATTGGGCGGCGTGCTTATTTTGGTCGGCTACAGTATCAGCCTGTTTTTCGACCGGCATAAACAGGCTACCTGAAAACGGTTTCAGGTAGCCTGAGACCTTTGCAAAACCCCCATCTGCGGCGCATTTCTGCGTTGTGCGTTTATGCCCTATGGGTACTGCTCGTTCGCTTGCCTATCTATATGATATGTCTGTCCCACGGGGATTCCTGGCGTTCACACTCGCTGCGCTGCTACGCCTTGAACTGCATCCACATCTGGGGCTTTTGCAAAGGTCTCAGCCTGTCTGCTCCCAAAGGCCGATTGTAAAGCGGCTGGGAAGGGGCTAAACTGCCCGCATCGGCAAATTTGGAATAAACAGCCTAATCCTGCCGAACAGGCCGGCTCCGGCTGGCCGCCTTCCCAACCATTCAGGAGAACGAGATGAAACAACTGGCGATGTACATCAACGGTGCTTTCGACACCGCTTTTAACGGCGCTTACCAAGACGTGCTCAACCCCGCCACCGAAGCGGCGATTGCCCGCGAGCCGCAAGGCGGACAGGCCGAAGTGGACCGTGCCGTGGCCGCCGCGCGGGCCGCCCAACCGGCGTGGGAGCGCCTGCCGGCGGTGGAGCGCGGTGCCTATTTGCGCAAAATCGCCGCCGGCATCCGCGCCCGCGCCGATGAACTGACCGACACCATTGTGGCCGAAGGCGGCAAAACCAAAGACCTGGCGCGCATCGAAGTGATGTTCACTGCCGACTACCTCGACTACCAGGCCGAATGGGCGCGCCGCTACGAAGGCGAAGTGCTGCAAAGCGACCGCCCGCGCGAAAACATCTTTCTGTTCAAACGCCCGCTGGGCGTGATTGCCGGCATTTTGCCGTGGAACTTCCCCTTCTTCCTCATCGCCCGCAAAGCCGGCCCAGCGCTGGTTACCGGCAACACCATCGTCATCAAGCCCAGCAGCGTTACCCCCATCAACTGCCACATCTTCAGCGAAATCGTGCATGACAGCGGCCTGCCCGCCGGCGTGTTCAACGTGGTCAACGGCGGCGACGACACCGGCAGTCTGCTGGCCGGCCACAAACAGGTGGACATGGTGAGCCTCACCGGCTCGGTGCGCGCCGGCGCCGAAGTGATGGCCGTGGCCGCCCCGAATATCACCAAAGTGTCGCTGGAACTGGGCGGCAAGGCGCCCGCGCTGGTACTGAAAGACGCCGACATCGACTTGGCGGTGCAGTCCATCTTGGCTTCGCGCGTGGGCAACACCGGCCAAATCTGCAACTGCGCCGAGCGCGTGTATGTGCACCGCAGCATCGAGCGCGAGTTCATCGATAAGATGGTGGCGGCGATGAAAGGCGTGCGCTACGGCAATCCGGCCGAAGCCGCCGAAGGCGCTTTGGAAATGGGCCCGCTGATTGAAGCGCGCGCCGCCGAAGCGGTGGCGGCCAAAGTGGCCCGTGCGGTAGAGCAGGGCGCCACCGTGCTCTGCGGCGGCAAACGTGCCGAAGGCAAAGGCTATTTCTTCGAGCCCACCGTGCTCACCAATGTGCACAATGGGATGGACATCATGAAAGAAGAAACCTTCGGCCCGGTGCTGCCGATTGCGGTGTTCGACACGCTGGACGAAGCGGTGGCGCTGGCCAACGACTGCGAATACGGCCTCACCAGCTCGGTGTACACCACCGATTTGAACGAAGCCTTCTATGTGGTGCGCCGTTTGCAGTTTGGCGAAACCTATGTCAACCGCGAAAACTTCGAGGCCATGCAAGGCTTCCACGCCGGCTGGAAAAAATCCGGCATCGGCGGCGCCGACGGCAAGCACGGTTTGGAAGAATATCTGCAAACCCAAATGGTGTATCTGGAAACCAATATTTAAGCGCCAATAAAGGCGGTACAGGCTACCTGAAATCTTTCAGGTAGCCTGTACCGCAAAAAATACCTGTCTGAAACATCAGACAGGTATTGTTGTTTGCTTAGGCTGCTTTACTGGGCCAATTCGCCACGCAGTTTTTTGGTGACGTCCATCATCACTTCCAGCTGCTCGACGGTTTCTTTCCAGCCGCGGGTTTTCAGGCCGCAGTCGGGGTTGACCCACAAGCGCTCCACCGGCACCACTTCCATGGCTTTACGCAGCAGTTTTTCCACTTCGGCGGCAGTCGGCACGCGCGGGCTGTGGATGTCGTACACGCCCGGGCCGATGTCGTTCGGGTATTTGAAGTCGCCGAAAGCGGTGAGCAATTCCATGTCGGAACGCGAGGTTTCGATGGTGATCACGTCAGCATCCATAGAGGCGATGGCGGGCAGGATGTCGTTAAACTCCGAGTAGCACATATGGGTGTGGATTTGGGTGCTGTCTTCCGCCCCCGTGCTGCTCAAACGGAAGGCTTCGCAGGCCCAGGCCAAGAATTCGTCCCATTGGGCTTTTTTCAGCGGCATGGCTTCGCGGATGGCCGGTTCGTCGATTTGAATCACTTTGATGCCGGCCTTTTCCAAGTCCAACACTTCGTCGTTCAAGGCCAAGGCGATTTGTTTGGCCACTTCGCTCAAGGGGATGTCGTCGCGCACGAACGACCATTTGTACATGGTTACCGGGCCGGTGAGCATGCCTTTCATCGGACGCTTGGTCAGGGTTTGCGCGTAGGCAGACCAGTAAACGGTCATCGGTTCGGGGCGCGATACGTCGCCGAAGATGATGGGCGGTTTCACGCAGCGCGAGCCGTAGCTTTGTACCCAGCCGAATTGGGTGAAGCAGTAGCCGGCCAGTTGTTCGCCGAAGTATTCCACCATGTCGTTGCGCTCGGCTTCGCCGTGTACGGGCACGTCGAGTTCCAGTTTTTCCTGCACTTCCACGCAGTAGGCGATTTCTTTTTTCATCGCGGCATCGTAATCGGCGGCAGAGAGTTCGCCTTTTTTGAAGGCGGCGCGCGCTTGGCGGATTTCGGTGGTTTGCGGGAACGAGCCGATGGTGGTGGTGGGCAAGACGGGCAGGTTCATCCAAGCCTGTTGCGCCTTGATGCGCTCGGCAAACGGTGATTTGCGTTGGTCGGCACCTTCGGGCAGATTGGCCACGCGGGCTTTAACGGCATCGTTGTGGATTTTTTTGTTGGTGGCACGGTCGGCGGCGGCGGCATCGGAAGCGGCAATGGCTTCTTTTACGCTGTCTTTGCCGTGTGCCAAAGCCTGTTTCACCACGCCCAGTTCCACCAGTTTTTGGGCAGCGAACGCCATCCAGTTTTTGATTTCGGCATCGAGTTTTTCTTCTACGGCTAAGTCTTGCGGGCTGTGCAGCAGCGAGCAGCTCGGAGCGATCCACAGGTTGTTGCCTAGTTTGTCTTGAACGGGTTTCAGGGTGTCGATCACTTTGCTCAAGTTGGCACGCCAGACGTTACGGCCGTCGATCAGGCCGACAGACAAAACTTTGTTTTGCGGCCAGGCATCGGCAAACACGGCCAGTTGTTCGGGTGCGCGCACGCAGTCGATGTGTACGCCGTGCACGGGCAGGGCTTTGAGCAGGTTGAGGTGTTCGGCGGCAGAGGCGAAGTAGGTGCCGATGATGATGCGCACGCCGGTGTGGGCAAATTCCTGATAAGCGGTTTCAACGGCTTTGATCCAGTTGGCATCGGCGTCGGCAGAGAGAATCGGCTCGTCGATTTGAATCCAATCCACGCCCTCGGCGGCCAGTTCGCGCAGCAGTTGCGCGTAGGCAGGCAGCAGCTTGGGCAGCAGGCTGATGCGCTTGAAGTTATCGTCTTTGGCTTTGCCCAACCACAACAGGGTAACGGGGCCGACCAGCGTGGGCTTGATGTCGTGGCCTTGCGCTTTGGCTTCTTTGATTTGGGCAATCAGGTTTTTGGCATTGACTTTAAACTCGGTGTCGGCGTGCCATTCGGGTACGATGTAGTGGTAGTTGGTATCGAACCATTTGGTCATTTCCATCGCAAACTGGGTGGCGTTGCCGCGCGCGAGTTGGAAGTATTCGGGCAGGCTCAGATTGGCTGCGTCGAAGCCGAAGCGCTTGGGAATCGCGCCCAAGGTGCAGAGCAGGTCCAACACATGGTCGTAAAAAGAAAAATCGCCTACGGGCAGCAGATCGGCGCCGGCGGCTTTTTGTGCGGCCCAGTTCAGGCGACGGATTTCGGCGGCTGTTTCTTGCAGCTCGGCTTCGCTTTTCGCGCCTTTCCAAAAGGCTTCAACGGCAAATTTCAGCTCGCGCTTGGCGCCGATGCGCGGATAGCCGGACAGGTGGAAGGTATTCATGGGTTTTCCTTGGTTTCGGTTTATTCATCTGAACGGCATGCCTTGACGGCATGCCGAAACGGTGATTCATCAAGCCTGCATTCTGCAGGCTTTTTCTGCCAGCGGCAAACGCTTATTTTGCATATCCATATGAATAAAACTAATTAAGCTAGCTGAAAGCAGATGGCTTTCAGGTAGCCTGATGCTGCATTGCACAACACCGCAGCAAGCAAGATTGAAATATTTAACCAATTAAATTCAATATCTTGTAAATTTAATTTTCATGATTTTGTCAGAAACCGGCCGGGCCGCCGTCTGACACGGTGAGTTTGATTGCCATACCACCGAAAGGATACATCATGAAAAAGACTGTTTTCACTTTAGCCGCCGCCCTCTTTTCCGCCCAAGTGTTGGCCGGCGGCATTCTGCCCTACAGCCACGCCAAATTTGACGAGCTGCAAAAAGCCGGCCAGCCCGTGCTGGTGGACGCCCACGCCGATTGGTGTCCGGTGTGCCGCCGTCAGGATGCGGTGATCCGACCGCTGCTGCAAGAGCCGTCATTCAAAGACCTGACCGTGCTCAAAATCGATTACGACAAGCAAAAACAGGAGTTGGCCCGCTTCCGCATCAGCAGCCAAAGCACGCTGGTTCTGTTTCACCGCGGTCAGGAAGTGCGCCGCGGCGTGGGCGAAACCCGCCCCGAAGCATTGCGCCGCTTCCTGAGCCTGCCGCGCTAAGGAGGCTGTATGGACATCAGTTTGACCGCTTTGGCCCTCAGCCTGCTGGCCGGCCTGCTCACCACCTTGTCGCCCTGCGTGCTGCCGATTCTGCCGATTGTGGCCACCTCGGCCATGGCCAAACGCAAAGCCGGCCTGTTTGCCCTCGCGCTGGGCATGGCGCTGTCGTTTACCGTGGTCGGCACCCTGATTGCCTCGGTCGGCCTGGCCTTGGGCCTGGACAGCCAGCATCTGCGCTATGTGGGCGCCGTTCTGATGCTGCTGGTGGCGGCTTGGCTGTTGAGCAGCCGCCTGCAAGAAGCCTTGGGCAAACACACTGCCGCCTTGAGCGGCAAAGGCGAAGCCTGGTTGAGCCGCTTCAACCCGGAATCCACCGCCGGCCAATTCGGCGTGGGCATCTTGCTGGGTTTGGTGTGGGCACCGTGCATCGGCCCGACTCTGGGCGCGGCGATTGCCTTGGCCAGCCAAGGGGAAGCTTTGGCCAGCGTGGCCGTGGTGATGATGGTGTTCAGCCTGGGCGCCGTGGTGCCGCTGATTGTGATCGGCTTGCTGTCGCGCCAGGCGTTCCGCCAAAAACGCGAACAGCTGGGCAACTTCAGCCAACGCGGCCGCACCATCATGGGCTGGAGCCTGCTGGCCGTGGGCCTGCTGGTGCTGACCGGCTTCGACAAACAGCTGGAAATCTGGCTGCTCCAACTCAGCCCGGAATGGCTGACCGATCTGACCACCCGTTTCTAAGGCCTGTCGTCATCCTGCTGGCGAAGCGGTTTGTTGAGGCAACATCCGCAGCGGCCAGGCTCACGCGAAGAGAGCGGCTTGACACGCTTCGCCAGTCAAGCCAGCCAGCGAGCCGGATGGGACATCTTGCCGGCATGTTTCACGCCGCAGATGCGGAGTTTGATCCAAAACACCGCCGCCACGCTTGGCGACGACGACACGCCCTAAACGCCCAAACGCCGTATCCCCCAAGGGCAATGGCACCGGATGTTGCCGCTCCGTTCCTTTCAAGCCCGCCCCTAAAGGGCGTTAGGCTACCTGAAAACTTTCAGGTAGCCTCTTTTTCAGTTCAGCAAAATCCGTTTGATCACGGCGGTATGCGATCAATCGCGGCCCAACATACGGTTGAGGATTTTCTCGCCTTTAAGCTGGTGTACCACCGCCATCAGAATGTGGCCGGCCGCCAGCACAAACAGCGCCCAAGCCAAGGGCGCATGCCACTCGTTGCCCAAACGGGTCATCCATTCGATTTTTTCGGGGGCGCCGTTCATGATTTCCACACCGAACACCTTCAGCCCGCCGCGCGCCGAGCCGTGCTGGCGCAGCATGGCGGTGAGCGGCACGGCGGCCATCAGCACATACAGCGCCGCGTGGCCAAGTTTCACCAACAGATTGCCCGCGGGCCGGCGGCTCAGGTTGCCCAGCGCCCACAGCAGGCGCAACACCAGCAGCACCAACAGCACAAAACCCACCGATTTGTGCAGATCGATCAGGCTGAAATAGTCTTCGTTGAGCGTCCACGCCACCGCGGTAAACAGCATGAGCAGAAAGCCGGCGGCCATGATCCAGTGGAAAAAACGGCTGATGCTGCCGTAAGCATTTGATGTATCGGGTTTCATAATAGGTAGGGATGTGTATTTTTAGGAAGGCGGCAGTATAACGGATGGCCGGCGGTCTGACCACGTCCGCCCATCGCGCCCGATGACGGCGGCCAACGAATGCCACTATAATGGCCGCCTTTACTTATTTTCACAGGAGCATCCATGTTCCGCAGTTTCTTCCTCAATAAAAAATGGCTGCGCTGGTCGCTGTTCGGCACCCTGCTCATCATGGCCGCCACTTGGTATCGGGTGGAGCTGAGCCTGCAAATCAACGATTGGTTCGGCACGTTTTACAATGCGGTGCAAAAAATGCTGGCCGAGCCGGGTTCGGTGTCGCTGGACGAGTTTTACGCCCACATTTTCGCCTTCGCCCGCATTGCCGGCATCCTGATTTTGGTGGCGGTGGTCACCAGCTATATCGGCAAGCATTATGCCTTTCGCTGGCGCACCGCCATGACCGACTACTACACCGCCCATTGGCCGCGCCTGCGCCACATCGAAGGCGCTTCGCAACGGGTGCAGGAAGACACCATGCGCTTTGCCAATCTGGTAGAAACCTTGGGCGAAGGCTTTTTGAAAGCCGTGTTTACCCTAATTGCATTCGTCCCGCTGCTGTGGGAATTGAGCAAGCCGATTGACGAGCTGCCTTATTTCGGCCATGTGGAACACTCGCTGGTGTACATCGCCATCATCGCCGCCATCGTCGGCACCGTGGTGCTGGCCGGCATCGGGGTGAAACTGCCGGGGCTGGAATTCAACAACCAAAAAGTAGAAGCCGCCTACCGCAAAGAGTTGGTGCTCGGCGAAGACCAGCCCCACCGCGCCGACACCGCCACCCTCGGCGGCCTGTTTCAAGACGTGCGCCGCAATTATTTCCGCCTCTATTGGCATTATCTGTATTTCGACATCGCCCGTTGGTCGTATCTGCAGTTTTCCATCGTGCTGCCTTATCTGGCCATGGGCCCGACACTGGTGAAAGGCGTCATCACGCTCGGCCTGATGCAGCAGATTGTGCGTGCCTTCGGCCAGGTGCTCGACTCTTTTCAGTTTCTGGTGCAGTCTTGGCCCACCATTGTCGAGCTCTTGTCTATCCACAAACGGCTGAAAGCCTTCGAGCGGCAAATGGCTGCCCCCCAAGCGGAAACAAACCCTTAAACACCCGATTCCCCAGCTTCTTGCGCAGCGGTTTTAGGAGGCAAAAACGGCAGACACCAAGCAGGCTGGCCCCAAATTGGAAATCTGGCCAGCATTTCGCCGCCCCTTTCGGGATCAAGGCGGCGGACTCGGAATGTTGACCGAATACCGCCGCCATGGAGATGGCGAACAGTCCCTAAAGGCGTGCTGGCGGCCGCGAAAACATCAGATAATTGCCGCACAAAATCAGCGCCACCCCCAACACGCCGGCTGCATGCCAACGGTGACCTTCCCACACCGTAGAGACCGCCAACGCCACCAAAGGCGTGAGCAGCATACTGTAAGCCGCCTTGGCCGCACCGATGCGCCCGACCAACAGAAAATAAACGGCAAAGCCCACCACCGTGCCGGGCACGGCCACATGGAAGGTCGCCAGCCAAAACGCCCCGTCAGATGGCGGTGCCAACAGCTGCCCAGACAAAAACACCAGCAGCGCCAGCCATACCGTGCCGTACAGCATGGCCCAGGCATTGGTATGGAACACATTCAAACCGCGCCGCTGGTGGCGCAGGCTAACCATATTGCCCAAAGAAAACAGATAAGTGCCGGCCACCGCAAACGCCATCCCCCGCCACAGGCCGTGCTCACCGCCTCCGGCCAACATATCCGGCCAAAACAGCGCCACCATGCCGCACAAGCCCAATAGGGCCGAAACGGCAAACCTCCGCGTGAGGGCATGACCAAAAAACAAGCGGCTGTTTAAGGCATTGAACCATACCGACAAAGAAAAAATCACCGCCAAAAGCCCGCTGTTGATGTATTTGACGGCCGAATACAGGCACACAAAATTCAAGCAAAACACACACGCGCCCTGCACGGCACACCACAGCTGATCCTGCCGGCCCAGCACCTTCAAACGACGCAACACAGCCAACAGCAGCCACAACACGGCCACCGCCGTCGCAAAACGCCAAAACACCGCATTCAAAGGCGGGGTATAAGCGGTTTGTACCGCAATCGCCAACCAAGTAGTGCCCCAAATCAACACCACCGATACATACAGCAGCACATTCATCCGGCCATCCTTTTTGACAAATTTTTCAGGTAGCCATTATGATTTGCGCCCGCCGAAACGCGCTTGTCCCATTTTGCCGCCGATTTGTCTGAAATTGCGGTTTGCCATCATGACCTACCCAGCCATCGAAAAACTGCTGCACCACCACGCCGAATTGCACAACAGCATCACGCTGGCCAACGGCATCCAACTGGCCGCCTGGTCAAACCGGCAAGTGGAAGTGGACATCGTGCACGACCATCCGGTGCTCAGCCTTTATGTAAACGGCGGGCGCGACACCTTATATAAAAGCCCGCAAGGTTGGCGTCACGGCGGCGCACCCGGCCGCTTCTGCCTGATGCCGGCCGACTGGGCATCCAGCTGGGACATCCGCAATCCCCTGCATTTCACCCATCTCTATTACACCCCCGACCATCTGCGCACGGTTGCCGAACAGGTATGGGACAAATCGCCCGACAGCATCACCCTGCACCCACGGGTGTTTGCCGACGATGAGCGCATTGCCGCTTTGTTCCGCCTCTTCCTCCTCAACCAAGACTGGCAGGACCCCGCCAACCACCTGCAAATCAGCACCAGCGCCACCTTGCTGCTCCAACACCTGATCCGCCATTACAGCAATGTCGGCTGGGCGCCGCCCGCCGTGCGCGGCCGGCTGGACCCCAGCCGCTTACGCCGCCTGTGCGACTGGATTGAGACCAACCTGCACCGCCCCCTGACCCTGCAAGACTTAGCCGCCGAAGCCTGCTTGAGCGAATACCACTTCTCACGCCTGTTCAAACACAGCACCGGCCACAGCCCGCAGCGCTATGTGATGCAGCAGCGGCTGGAAAAAGCCCGGCGGCTGGTCAGCGGCAGCCGCCTGCCACTGACCGACATCGCCCTCCAATGCGGCTTTGCCTCTTCTGCCCATTTGAGCCGCCGTTTCCGCGCCCATTTCGGCTGTGCACCATCACAAATGCGGCAGCCCGGCCCGCAAGACACGGCCCGGACACCGACATCATCTTAGGCGTATTGCCGCTTAGCCTGAGACCTTTGCCAAATCTCCCAATGTGGGTGCGGTTAAAAGCGTAGCAGTACAGCGAGCGCGGACATATCACATAGATAGGCAAGCGAGCGAGCAGCGCGCAACGCAGAAATGCACCACATTGGGAGGTTTGGCAAAGATCTCTACAAGACAACACCATAACACCCAAAAAAGCTACCTGAAAACCAGCCACGCAAGTTTCTGCGTAGTTTGTTTTCAGGTAGCCTGTTGGATTGCTGCCGGATGGTTTTCCGGCAGCCGCCTCATTTCTTTAAATCAATAACGGGTAACCGCCACCACGCCGTGCTCGGCCTGTTGCGCGGCCAAGCGGCCGTTATCGACAAATTTCACTTGGCCGCCGGCGGCCAGCACTTTCTCAATCATCTCGTCCACGATGTCTTCATAAGTGCGCTCGGATGCGGTGAAACCTTCCGGCAACAGCGTGAGTTGGCGGCCGTCTTCGCTGACCTCTGCGGCCAGGCTGCTGTCTTCTTCCACCACCAGCATTTCCGCCCGGCCGTCGATGGCGGCCTGCCACACCTCGTTGAGGCTGTCGACAAAGCGGTGGTTGCTCTTGGCCGCTTCCAAATCGGCAAACACTTTTTCGCGCTCCTGGCTCAGGGCTTCTTTCACCTGCGGCCAAATATGCTGTGCCAGCTGATGCTCGCTTTCTTCGTTGTGGCCGCTATGGATATACAGCATCACCTCGTCGCTGTTGCGCGCGCCTTCGCGGAAGTGGCCGATGTTGCGGTCCACGCCCACCACCACGATGGGTGCGGGAATCTGTTTTTGCGCTTCAGCCAAAGCGTCGCCGATTTCACGCATATTGTCGGCCACAATCTGGTCGCGCACATGGCTGATGTCCTGGCTGGGGCTGGCGTTGGCCACGGTGTTGGCCAGGCTGAAGGGGAAGCCGTAGGCGTGCACTTCGTTGAGCAGGTCTTTGCGGCCGACAAACAGGCGTGAGCCATGTTCGCTCAATACGGTGAGCAAATACAGCGGGCTTCGGTTCATGGCATACACCAGATCGCGGGTAACGAAGTTGTCTTCAATGCTCACCCGCTCGGGCACGCGGAAGGGCAGCTTGAACGACTCGCTGTATTCGGCGCTGGCAAAAATCACCAAGCCGTCGAGATTGTGCTCATGGTCCACCTCATCGGCCAAACGATGGATAGCGGCGGCGATATCCGCCGTTTCGCGTTTGCCGAACTCCTCCTCCAAGCGGGCAACCGCTTCGCTCACCAAGTTTTTCAGCCGAATGGGGTCTTTGTCATTGTCGGGGGAAGTGCGGTAGGTCGGCAGGGTGATGGTCACGCTCGGGTAAGCCTGCTTGCTTTGGATGTCTTTGATGGTGGCCAGATTCATGGCTTTCCTTTCATATCAATCAATGGAGCCTGAAACTCAGGCACTCGGCTCAGATCAGCTTTGACCGCGCCCGATGCCGTGCGCGATAGCGTCAAATCATTGCTTATCACAGCAATTGGCAGCAAATGCCCATTTTTCAAGCCAAAAGCTTTATTTTTAACGCAAACTAACCGCCTACACACAAAGCCTTACTTTCAGATCGGCTCCAGCAAAGCAAACAGGCTACCTGAACACGTTTCAGGTAGCCTGTTTGGCAATCAGAGCCCGATCAGCATTATTTCACAATCTGCGCCAGCTCGCCTTTGGCATAACGCTCGGCCATTTTTTCCAGCGATACCGGTTTGATTTTGCCGGCCTGGCCTTCGCAGCCGAAGGCGCGGTAGCGGTCCAAACAAATTTGTTTCATTGCTTTCACGCTTTCGGCCAGGTATTTGCGCGGGTCGAATTCGGCCGGATGCTGGGCCAGGTAGCGACGGATAGCGCCGGTGGAGGCGAGGCGCAAATCGGTGTCGATGTTGACTTTGCGCACGCCGTGCTTGATGCCTTCCACGATTTCTTCCACCGGCACGCCGTAGGTTTCGCCGATGTTGCCACCATATTCGTTGATCACCGCCAGCCAGTCTTGCGGCACCGAGCTGGAGCCGTGCATCACCAAATGGGTGTTGGGCAGGGCGGCGTGGATTTCTTTGATGCGGTCGATGCGCAACACATCGCCGGTGGGCTTGCGGCTGAATTTGTAGGCACCGTGGCTGGTGCCGATGGCAATGGCCAGCGCATCCACGCCGGTGTCTTTCACAAAACTGGCGGCTTCTTCCACGCTGGTGAGCATTTGGTCATGCGAGAGTTTCACATCGGCGCCGATGCCGTCTTCTTCGCCGGCATCACCGGTTTCCAGATTGCCCAAGCAGCCGATTTCGCCTTCCACCGACACGCCGCAGGCATGGGCGAAATTGACCACGGTGCGGGTTACGTCCACGTTGTAGTCGTAATCGGCCGGGGTTTTGCCGTCGCTTTTGAGCGAGCCGTCCATCATCACCGAAGAAAAACCGAGCTGGATGGAGCGCTGACACACGTCGGGCGAGGTGCCGTGGTCTTGGTGCATCACCACCGGAATATGCGGAAATTCTTCCACCGCCGCCAAAATCAGATGGCGCAAAAACGGCGCGCCGGCGTATTTGCGCGCGCCGGCCGAAGCCTGCACGATCACGGGGGCGTTCACTTCGTCTGCGGCCTCCATGATGGCACGCATCTGCTCCAGATTGTTCACATTGAAAGCGGGCAGGCCGTAGCTGTGCTCGGCGGCGTGGTCCAGCAGTTGGCGCAAAGAAACAAGAGCCATGAGAGTTCTCCTAAAAAATCCGGTCAAAATCGGCAGCGATTATAGCAGTTTTGCCGCCGCTGTTTCAGGCTACCTGAAAGCCCGCTTCTGCGGATTAGACCGCCTGTGATTACCGACCGCCGCCCCATACCGAATCAGGCGGCCCAAACCGCAAAGACATTGCGGCAAAGCTGTACCCGTTTGCGCCCGCGCCACTATAATCGCCCCTTTGCTTTCAGGTAGCCTGAAGATGCCGCTTGCCGAACCCGTGTGGCTGTTCGATCTCGACAACACCCTGCACCACGCCGATGCCGGTATTTTCTACCGCATCAACCGCCGCATGACCGAATTTATGGCGCAAGCATTAGGAGTTGACGAAGCCGCCGCTTCCCATTTGCGCGAAGATTATTGGCACCGCTACGGCGCCACGCTGGCTGGCCTACAGCGGCACCATCCGCACATCAGCATCGACGCCTTTCTGCAATACAGCCACCCGCTACCCGAGCTGTTGACCGTGTTGCAGCCAATGGTCGGCACCGCCGCCGCGCTGGCCGCCCTGCCCGGACGCAAAGCCGTGTTTTCCAACGGCCCGTCGTTTTATGTGCGCGCCCTCATGGAGGCCATGGAACTGACGCATCACTTCACCGCCCTGTTCGGCACCGATGACGTCGGCTACTGCTACAAACCCGATCCGCAGGCCTATCTGCAGGTCTGTGCCGCCTTGGACACCCCGCCCCAAAAATGCATCATGGTGGACGACAGCGCCGCCAATCTGCACGCAGCCAAAGCACTGGGCATGCGGACGGTTTGGTACGGCAGCACCGCCGCCCCGCTGCCGTTTACCGATGTCGTGGCCGCCGACATGGCCGCCCTGCGCGGCTGTGCCCGCCGGCTGGCCGCCCATAGCCAACCCGGCCAATCTCTGCCACAATCCGCACCTTAAAACAAACCCCATCATTCGGGCGGAGGCTGCCGCTCCGCAGGCTACCTGAAACCCGCCCTCACGAAAGCCCACCATGTCGAAAAAATCCCCCAAAAGTTTTGAAGACGCCATGGCCCGCCTCGAAGCCCTGACCCAAGCCATGCAAAACAGCGAAATGCCCTTGGAAGAAGCGCTGGCGGCCTATCAGGAAGGCAGCGAATTGGTGAAATTCTGCCAAAACAAGCTGGCCGAAGTGGAACAGAAACTGCAGGTATTGGACGCCGGCGAACTGAAGGAGCTGAACCTTGAACCCAGCGAATGATTTTGCCGCCTGGCTGCACAAAGCGCAGGCGCAAACCGAGCTGGTACTGGAGCGCCTGCTGCCCGCCGCCGATACCGAGCCGCAGCGCCTGCACCACGCCATGCGCTACGTCAGCCTGGGCGGCGGCAAACGCCTGCGCCCGCTTTTGGTGTTGGCCGCCGCCGAAACCGGCCGCCCCCACGGCGACGCCTTGGAGGCGGCGATGGCGGCGGTTGAGCTGATCCACGTTTATTCGCTGGTGCACGACGACCTGCCGGCCATGGACAACGACAGCCTGCGCCGCGGCAAACCCACCTGCCACATCCAATACGACGAAGCCACCGCCCTGCTCACCGGCGACGCCCTGCAAACGCTGGCCTTCGATCTGCTCAGCCGCCCCAACGGCCTGCCGGCCGAGCGCCGTTTACAGCAAATCCAAACCCTGGCACAAGCCTCCGGCAGCCTGGGCATGGCCGGCGGGCAGGCCATCGACCTGCAGCACGTCGGCCAAAACATGGATCAAGCGCAATTGGAAACCATGCACCGCCTGAAAACCGGCGCCCTCATCCGCGCCGCCGTGGCACTCGGCGCCCTGTGCTGCCCCGATACCGATGCAACTGCCTTGGCCGCCCTCGACACCTACGCCGCCAAACTGGGCCTG
This sequence comes from Neisseria shayeganii, assembly GCF_014054965.1. Taxonomy (NCBI): domain Bacteria; kingdom Pseudomonadati; phylum Pseudomonadota; class Betaproteobacteria; order Neisseriales; family Neisseriaceae; genus Neisseria; species Neisseria shayeganii. The sequence continues at coordinate 2,302,123 of NZ_CP059567.1, forward strand.
GCCTTCCAAGTGATCGACGACGTGCTGGACTGCGAAGCCGATACCGCCACCTTGGGCAAAACCGCTGGCAAAGACGCCGAAGCCGACAAGCCCACTTATGTCAAACTGATGGGCTTGACCGCCGCCCGCCACTATGCCGCCTTGCTGGCCACCGAAGCCTGTGCCTCACTGCACCCTTTCGGCCAAACCGCACACCGTCTGCACCAGCTGGCCGACTTTGTTACCGCCCGCCGTTATTAAACGGGGACATGCGTTGCGGCTGACTGAAACGGCTTCCCCATGCTTTCAGGTAGCCTGAAGCCTGTGCAAAAATTCTGCCCCACCTGTTACCAAACAGCGGGGCGATTTTTTGTCATTCAGGCTACCTGAAAACACTGTATCAAACCTGCGGCCGGTCCACTCGCCCACAAAAAACCACCTGCCGTTTTTGCGGCAGGTGGCGGGGAAGCAGGGACGGCGCCTTATACTTTGGCGGCAGCAGCCACTTCGGCTGCGTAGTCCACTTCTTTTTTCTCGATGCCGTCGCCCACTTTGTAGCGCACGAAGCTGATCACTTCCGCGCCGTTTTCTTTCAGGAATTGGGCCACGGTTTGGTCGGGGTTCATCACGAAGGCTTGGCCGTTCAGAGTGATTTCGGCCAGGAATTTCTTGATGCGGCCTTCCACCATTTTGGCGGCGATTTCGGCCGGTTTGCCGGATTCGATGGCTTGCTGGGTGTAGATGTGACGCTCTTTTTCCACCAATTCGGCATCCACTTCGCTTTCGGCCACGCATTGCGGTTTGGCGGCCACGATGTGCATGCCCACTTTGCGGGCCACGTCTTCGGCGCCTTTGAACTCAACCAACACGCCTTCGGTAGCCAGGGCGCCGTGGATGTAGGCAGTCAGGCTGTTGCCGGTTTCGATCACTTGGAAACGGCGTACAGACATGTTTTCGCCCAGTTTGGCGATGATGGCTTTGCGTTCTTCTTCCACCAGTTCGCTCAACTCTTCAACCGTAGCGGGTTTTTTGGCCACGGCGGTTTTGGCAACAAAGTTGGCAAACTCTACAAAGCCGGCATCTTTGGCCACGAAGTCGGTTTCGCAGTTCACTTCCACCAAAGCGCCTGCATTGCCTTCGATGGCATAAGCCAACACGCCTTCGGCAGCGGTGCGGCCAGCCAGCTTGCCGGCTTTGGCGCCGGATTTGATGCGCAGGATTTCTTCGGCTTTTTCAAAGTTGCCTTCGGCTTCCACCAAAGCTTTTTTGCACTCCATCATGCCGAGGCCGGTGGCGGCGCGCAGATCGGCCACCATTTTTGCGGTAATGTTAGACATAGCTGTCTCCTAAAATTCATGAACACGAAACGCGGCCGGTGCCGCGCCTCAGAAATGGGAGCAGGCTACCTGAAAATAAGGCAGCCTGCGGGGCAGAACTTATTCTGCGGCAGCTTGGGCAGCGGCCACGGTTTCGGCGATGGCTTGGTTTTTGCCTTCCAAAACCGCATCGGCCATGCCGCGGCAGTACAGACGGATGGCTTTGGCGGAGTCATCGTTGCCCGGAATCACGTGTTTCACGCCGTCGGGGCTGTTGTTGGTGTCCACCACGGCAATCACCGGAATGCCCAACTTGGCGGCTTCTACCAAAGTGCCGTGCTGATAGCCGGTGTCGATCACGAAGATGGCATCGGGCAGGCCTTTCATGTTTTTGATGCCGCCCAAAGAGCGTTCCAGCTTGTCCACTTCGCGCTGCATATCCAGCAGTTCTTTTTTGTTGTAGCCGCTGGTTTCGGCGTTTTCCAAAACTGCTGCTTTTTCTTCCAGGCGTTTGATCGACTGTTTCACGGTTTTGTAGTTGGTCAGCATGCCGCCCAACCAACGGTGGTCAACATAGGGCATACCGGCGCGGGTGGCCTCTTCGCGGATGATGTCACGCGCTTGACGCTTGGTGCCGACGAACAAAATGGTGCCTTTGTTGGCAGCCAAACGACGCACCACGTCTTGGGCTTCTTGGAACAGCGGCAGGGTTTTTTCCAGATTCACGATGTGGATTTTGTTGCGCGCGCCGAAAATGTATTGCTCCATTTTCGGGTTCCAGTAGCGGGTTTGGTGGCCGAAGTGTACGCCGGCTTCCAGCATTTGACGCATGGTAACTTGAGACATTTAATTTCCTTACAAAGGGTTAAGGCAGACATCCATGCGCACAGAACCCGAACTCCCGAAAGATTCCGAGCACCCTTTGGCGCAAGATGCGAGCATGATTGGGATAAAAAATAAAAAACGCTTCCAAAACGAAAGCGGCGGAATTGTATAGGAAATGAAGCACTCGCGCAAGAAAACCGCATCCAGAAACAACATCCTGGATGCTATTTTTGCCCGCCAAGCGACACAACTGCTTGGTCATGCAAACAAACCAGGCTACCTGAAACGCCGCCTTGGCATTTTCAGGTAGCCTGAGTCGCAGATCGCCGCTTTACGGCACAACTGGCTGCTCGCCTTGATCTGCCATGATTTTGCGGTACACCGCATCCGGTACATAGCGGCGGATGGTTTTCTGCCAATTATGCGGCCCCACCATGCCTTTCACCATGGTGGAAGACACTTCGGCAAATTCGCGCGGCGGCATCAGGATCACGGTGGTGATGTCGGGCTGCAAATCGGCGTTGATGTAGCGCATCGAGCGCTCATATTCGTAATCCGAGGCGGTGCGGATGCCGCGCACCACGAATTTGGCGCCGATGCTGTCGGCAAAATCCACCAGAAAACGGTTGCTGAAATGGGCAATGCGCACATTGGGAAATTCGGTGGTGATTTCCGCCAACATGGCCTGCCGCTCTTCCAGCGTGTAGGTGGATTTTTTGTCCGGATTGTTGCCGATGGCCACCACCAGCTCGTCAAACATGGCTTGCGCGCGGCGGATCATCCACAGATGGCCGTTGGTGGGCGGATCAAAGCTGCCGGCATACACGGCGCGGCGCGGCGCGTTCATCGTTTTTCCAAAATCACGGAGCCGATGGAATAACCGGCGCCGAAACTGGACAGCACGCCCAAGTCGCCGCTTTGCAGGCCGTCTTGATATAAATGCAGGGCAATCACGGAACCGGCCGAGCTGGTGTTGGCATAGCGGTCGAGAATAATCGGTGCTTCTTCGGGCGTGGCATCGCGGCCGAGCACGCGGCGGCTGATCAAATCGTTCATGCTGCGGTTGGCCTGGTGCAGCCAGAAGCGTTTCACCGCTTCGGGGGCGATATTTTGGGCGGACAAATGGGCAACAATGTGTTCGCCGACCGCCGGGCAAACTTCCTTAAATACCTTCCGACCCTGCTGCACAAACAGCTTGTCGGCCGCCAGCGGGTCGTTATCCGCCTCACAGCGGTTGAGAAAGCCCGCATTATTGCGGATATTGTTGGAAAACTGGGTCCACAGCCGAGTGCTGACCACATTGAAGCCCTGCTTGGGCGCGGCCAAATCGGCGCGTTCGAGCAGCAAGGCGGTGGCGGCATCGCCGAAAATAAAGTGGCTGTCGCGGTCGCGGAAATTCAGGTGCGCGGTGCAGATTTCGGCACTGATCACCAACACACGGCTGGCCGAACCGTTGGCAATCGCGTCCGCCGCCGTTTGCAGGCCAAACGTGGCGGACGAGCAGGCTACATTCATGTCGAAAGCAAAGCCGCCGGCACCCAAAGCATGCTGAATCTCCACCGCCACCGCCGGATAGGGGCGCTGCATATTCGAATTGGCCACCACAATCATGTCAATGTCGGCCGCAGCCACACCGGCGCGATCCAAAGCATCGCGTGCCGCCGCCACGCCGATTTCGGCCTGCAGCGACAAAGCGTCATTGCTGCGCGGAGCAAATACCGGATGCATGACGTCCGGATTCAGAATTCCTTCTTTATCCATCACAAAACGGCTGCGGATACCGGACGCTTTTTCGATGAATTCGCTGCTGGACTCGGCCAACGCCGCACGGCTGCCGGCGGCAATTTCATCGGCATGTTCTTGATTGTACTGGGCCACATAGCGGTTGAAAGCGGCAACCAGCTCTTCGTTACTGATGCTGAAAGGCGGGGTAAACAGGCCGGTTGCGCTGAGAACGGCGGCGGGGTGGGACATAGCGGTGCTCCAAAATAAAAGCGCGGGAAACCCGCAAACGCGGCAAGCATAATGCTTTGGAAAACGGAAGTCAAAGCATGAGCGCCATCGGGGAAAACCTGCCGCCATACGACGCTGCAGGATTTGCTCTGTGCCTGTTTTCCGAGCGCCGGCAAAGCCGATAAAAACAGCCCAAACTGAAATGTTCGGGCTGTTTTGCTTTGGTGACTCTGGCGTTATTTTCCAAACACTAAGATTTGCCTGTAAATTTGGCTCTACTACCGTGGCGCGGATAGACGGCAAGCCGCTTGCCGATTAACCAAAATTGTGAATAAGTCTATGAATTGAAATTATATTGTAGATTTTCTTAGACGCATAGAGACAAAAAAACAGCAACCCGAAGGCTGCTGGTTTCTTTAGTATGGTGGACATCGGGACTTGAATTATTCACTCAATACATTGTTTAAAAAATACAAAATAAATTTAAAATCCAAAAGCACCAACAAAAGCACCAACATTTTGTTCAAGTCACCCTGTTTCACAACGCGGGCAACAGCCAAAATAAACCGCAGAGCACGCTCTAATGAATTGGGCTGATAAAGCAGCATCAGAACGTAACATAATAGAGCCGTATTTCATTCTGTTTAGCAAGGCGCAAAGCCATTACAAAAAACTATAAAGCAACCTGCAATGAATTGTGCCAATAAAGCGGTATCAATGGAACATAATAGCTGCCGCATTTCTCGGTATTCTCAAGCGTCTTACCAACGGAATAAATTGCCGGCAGGGGCTATGCCGCACACAACCGGATAGTCATCTATACGCAGTTATTCAGCGGACACCATCAAGCAGTAGCGAAACACACGCCCTCAGGACTGAGCAGACTGGCTGATGGCACGGCTTACCCACTCGTTCAAGCTGATATTCTGCGCGGCTGCTGCCGCTACTGCTGCCGCATGGGTAGCGGGGCTTACCCGTACATTGAAACGGCCTGAATACTGCTTGTAAGGCTCAATGCCTTTCTCTTTGCACACATCGAGAAATATCGCCAAGCTGGCTGCGCCTTCTTTGTGCAGGTCGGCCACGTTGTCGGCGTAAAAGTCCGCCCCGCCATTGAGGCCGATAAATTCTCCGCGCAGCAATTCGGTTTCCGGGTCGTACTGGATAACTGCCTTATGGCCGTTGATTTCCATTATGTTGTTCATGGTTTTACTCCGTTGTCTTCCAACCATTTGCGCACGCTAGCCACCGCGCCTTTGTCGGTATCGGGACTGGGGTGCGGCCGATGAAACACTTTCACTTGCCCAAATAGCACAACGGCAATGCGACTGCCTTCCCGCTCCTGAATTTCCGCGCCCAGCTCGGTAAACAGGGATTCTATATCCGCCCATTTGATGCCACCGGATACGGGGCGGCTGAATATCAAAGCAAGCGTGCGCTGGTGTCTCTTCTTCATCAAAATAAATGGCACTATTATCTAGTACCATTTTAAAACAGGGACGGCGGCATGACAATCTGCGCTACCGCCACGGGGTAAGCGGGCGGCGCTGGTTTCAGGTAGCCTGAAGGCGTGAAACCAAACAGCATTAAATGCTAAAAGTTCAATGTTAATCAGCCTGTTAATCCTATCTTTAACATCGCTCCACAGGAAAAAATTCTCTCAATGAAAGTGCGGGCGGTGTCCGATAGCCAAGCCCTACAGACTTTTACCGCCCCCACCCCTGAAAGCCAGCAAGCAAATCATATAACCCTGCCGCTTCCCAAAAAATACGGTGCGAATAACCCGCGTGAATCGAACGGCTGGAAGTACCTTACCGCCTTTCAGGTAGCCTGAAGCCGGACGGCAGCAGCCATACCGGCCTAACGGCCATCGAATATCCAGCCTTTCCCCTGCGCTTGGCCGATATGGTAGCCCCGCATCACGGCCTTGGCCGTCAGATTCAATTCTATTTCCGGCTGCCCGTATGCATGCGTCAGCCTCGGCGTGATGATGCCGCCCAAAGACACCGTTTCCCCTTGCTGCCTCTCCAGCAGATAGCCGCACACGCGGCCGTCAAAGGCAATCACATTCGCGTGCATGGCAGGCAGCTCACGATTGAAGGAGGACACATTCATTTTCGCAATCACATACACGCTGCCACGCTCGGTAAACAGCTTTTTCGGCGGCCGGCTCAATCTGCCACTAATGATACCGTCTATCATTTAAACCCCTTTTCGCAAAAAATATATAACGCACACCCCCAAAAACTTGGTTACTTTGGTTACTTCTTTGTTTTATATGATAAAATACCCCTTTTTCTTGGTTACTTTACGGTTACCGCTTGGTTACCATTTCAATATCAACATGATTTAAAACAATAAAATCTTGGTTACCTAATTAACATCATGAATATTAAAATTAAATCAGAAAACAGCGCCTGTTTTTCTCAATAAGGTAACCAAAGTAACCAACGGGTAACCAAGAAGTAACCAAAGCAAAAATACCGAATATCACATATAAAACATGAAGATAATGCAATGGTAACCAAAGTAACCAACATTTAGCGCCTCGCGCGTACGGAAACATTCAAACATGCCTACCGGCCACCAAGGCTTTCCCCGTCTGCCGGCTGTCTTTCCGGCGGCTGGCTGCCCTCCAAAACGTAAAACCAAGCCGTCGTCATGCCGTTGCGCTTCAATTGTTTTGTCCAACGCGAACTGCCCTTGCGCAGCCAGCCGGCATCAAACAACACCTTGCAAACAAAATCCTTGTCATAGCCGCCGCATACCTCGGTTTCAAAGGCTTCACGGGTCAGGTAGTAAACTGGGGCGTAACCGTTGCGCTGTTCCACATAGCCGGCATGGTAGCGGCTGGTGGTGTGAATACCGTCCGCACCAATATCTTCCAGCCGGCGGAACATTTCCGAATTGCCTTTTGATTGAATGAAGTCAATCGCCCGCTGCAAAATGGTGCGTTCCTCGTAATTGCCCCTGCCTTCCCGCTCGTACCACGCCTGAAAGCAGGCACGCACACCAGCCGCACCTTCGCCGGCAGCAAACCCCGTAATGCCGTATTCCGTTGCCAGTTCCAAAGCGGCCGCCACCAGCGCAAAGCGTTTCGCCACCCGTGCCGGCTGGCCGTCCAGTTCCGGCAGGGATTGGCGGAAGGCTTGGCACAAACCGTTCACTTTGGCGATAAACCCCGCCTTATCCCTGTGCATGGCAGCGGCCACCTGTGCCACAAACGCCCGACCGGCCTGCCCGTAGTGGTATTTCGCCGCCCGTTCCAGCGTTTCCGCAAATTCCGCCCCGTCGGCAAAGCCGTGCAGGGTGTCGAACACACGGAAGCCCTTGCCCGCATCGGCCGGCACGGAAGGCAGACGCACGTTTTGGCCGGCGTTCCATTCAAAGCCCGCCTGCTTCATGTAGTGAAGGGCGTCAAACTCCCCCGTAGAAAGCAGCAGCACGCGCCATTCCAGCCGTTCGCGGTTGCCGCCTTGCTTCGCCCCTTGCAGCTTGCCCACGCCGTTAAACAGCGAATAGGCCACGCTGCTCACGTCTTGGCCTTTGGCCTGCGAAATTTCGTCCAACACCATAAAGCCGTCTGAAGTGGCGGCCGCGATATTGTCAATCGCCAAGGCGGTTGCTTTCCAAGTGTTTTTCAGCTTGTCTGGATTACCGAATACCGACAAAGCCAGCATGGCGGCCGTGGTTTTACCGCCGCTGGAAGAATGGAACAGGTGGAAACCGCCGTTTTCCAGCTTCATCGGTGCCAGCAGCGGGGCGGCAAAGGCCGCGCCCAACACCAGCAGCAGGCGGCTGTTGCCCGCCGCGTAACGCGCTACTTCGGCCTGCCATGATTCCAGCGTGCCGGATACCGTGTAGGCGGTCTTCTTAGACGTGTCGCCGTTGTAGATAACCTTTCCGTCGCTGCGGCCGATGATTTCGCCGCTGGGCAGCACGTAAGCCGTGTAATCGTCATTCAGCCAGCCGCCCCGGTTGGCGATTTGCCAGTCCGTCAGGTCGCCTTCCCATTGCAGATAATCCGCCAATGCGCCCTGTGCCTTGCCGCCTGATTTGATGCCGATACCCAAGCCACGCAGAAAGCGCCAGCAATCAGGCATGCCCACGCCTTCCAAAGGCAAAGCCGCCTGCTGGCGCTGTCTTTCCCCACGGCGGGCATATTCGATAATGCGGTATTCCTTCCCGTCCTCGCCCGTGCCTCGCCCAATCAGGCCGATGGGGTCGGCAATATGCAGCGCCGGCAGATGGTAAGGCTCGCCTTCCCGCGTCATGCCCACGCCGATAAAAAACAAACCGTCCGGCCGATTCTCGTAATACGGCACCAAGGGCGAAGCATCGGCATCGGCAATGCCCTGCAATGCCTCTAAATCGCTGATAGGCACATTTTGGCCGCCCTTGCCTGCCTTGCCCTTCACTAAGCACATATTCGGCTTACGGCCGCCGTTTCGGCCGTCTGCGCCTCTGTTTTTGGTTTCGTCCGTCATGCCACGGCCCCTTTCCCTACCTGTGCCGCCAACACATCCAGCGCATCCGCGCCCGTCATGCTCGGCTGCCAAATCTTGATGCTGTCCAAATGGCGGCTGTACCGCCGCTGCAAGGCCCGTGCAGCCTGCATACCCGTGCCGTTGGCATCGTTATCGGCCACAATTACCAGCTCGCGTATTCCTGCCGGCAACGCCAGCGATTGAATGCCGTGCGCCGAACCGCAAGCCCACATCGGCACCCCGGACACATAACGCGCGGCCACGGCCGTTTCTATTCCTTCGCAAATGCCGATACGGCCGTTTTGTGGCGTGAACAGGCGTATGGCCGCCCCGGTTAGGCTGCCTGAATGCACGGCACGCATTTTCTTGGCCGGCAGGCGTTCGCGGGTTTTCGGGTCGAACAACACCGCCTTGCCTGTGGCACCGCCTGCCGTAACGGCCAAATACGTCAGATGCAGGCCGCACGGCCGGCCTTCGGCATCGCGGTAAAGCCCCACCATGGCAGGGAAACGGCCAAGCAGCCGTTTGCCGTGCCAGTAGGCCAGGTGCGGATGAAAACGTAACGCCGAACTCACCGGCAAAGCTTCCGGCAAGGGAATGCCGCGCCCGTGCAGATAATCCGCAATCACAGGCTGCGCATTCCACAGCAGGCATTCATCCCACAGCTTCGCCAAACGGCAGCGGTTGCGCGCCGCCTCTTCCGCCGTGTGGTCGGCTGCCGGCTTGGCCTTCGCCACCATGGGCGCCACATGGCCGCCGGCCAAACCCAACACCGCTTTTACTGCCTGCACCGCTTCAGCAAAGGTGTAGCCGTACACCAGCATCAACAAATCGAAGCCGCTGCCGCCATCCGGGCTACAATGGTTGCAAATAAAGCCGCCGCCCTGCTTGTGGTTGGTAAAGCGGAAGCGGTCTTTGCCCCCGCAAGCGGGGCAGGGCTGGTGTTTGGACTTATCCAGCAGCGCCGCCGGCACGCCCAAAGACTGCAAGATTTCCGGCCAGCGGCCATACGCCGCCGCCTTCACGTCGTTTAAGCCGATACGCACGGCATTCATGCCAACCCCCTTTCCGGCCGCCAGCCGTCGCCAAACACGCTTTCAGGTAGCCCATCGGCAGGGAAAGCCTTACCGTTGCCGTTGAAGGCATCGACCGGCGTTTCAGGTAGCCCGCAGCCCGTGGCGGCACATGATGCCCCGCCATCATCTTCCGGCAAAGGCACCACACGGCACACCAGCCAGCGGCCGCAAGCAGACTGCACCAAGCCCAAACGGGCATAGGCGGGATGGTTACGCAGTTTGGCCGCATCGGCCGATGCCGCCGCCAAGTCGGCACACGCCCACAGCGGGGCGAGCAAAACGAATTTATCCATGACAAACACCTTTTTCAGGTTGCAAAACACCAGCCAAGGCGCAAAAACGCCTTAGCGGTGTGAAAATAGGGAAGGGAATTTGTAGAGAATGGCCGTTAGCGGCTCAAATTTGCGTTTTTAGCGTGGTTTCCTGCCTAGAGAATACTAGGGCGCATCAAGCCCCGAATCGCCGTAAAAACGCTTCTATGCCGCCTTATGGCGAACCGGGCGAAGCCGGCGGGCTTTTCGGCTGGTGTGCGCAGCGCTTGGTGGCGGATTTGCCCGCCACCGCCCCGCATTCGCGGTACACGCTTTCCCGCGCCAAAACTTCGCGCCAATCGGCCAGTAATGCGCCCACATCGGCCGCCAAGTGCGTAATGAAACTCAAGGTAGTCTCTATCTTGTCGTCATCTGGCATGACATGGCTTAAAGGCTGGTTGCTGTAAGCCGCCTGCTGCACAAAGCCGGCCAAACTCAAGATTTCAGCCAGTTCCGTTTGTGCGGCTTCCACCGTACACAGCAAAGAACCGCAATCGCCATCGGATACTGCCGCCAAATGTTCGCGGCCGTAAAGATAGGTTTTTTGCACGGCGGCCACAGCGGCAGCATTGCCCAGCAAATCGGCCAGCGGGTTGTAATAACGGGTTTCCAAAGTCAGCTTCATGCCGCACCTCCAGACACCACGCGGGCAACCGTCCAACAGTCGGCAGCGGTTTGCTGGATATTGAAGCGGTAAGACACCGCGCTTTGCGCCGTCAGGCGGTCAACAAAGGCGCTGGCTTGCAGCAAAGTGGGGAAGGTGCGCAGCGGTTGCGCGGTAATGGGGCGTGAATAGCCCTTGCGGATTGGTTTCATGATGATAAGTACCTTTTCACGTTGGTTTTTAAGCCCCCGTTTCACGCTGCTAAACGTGAGGGCGGGGAACAAAAGGAACGGGTTAGCAGACTGGACAACGTGTTTCCAGCAGGCATAAAGCCTCCCGTTCCCCTGTTCCCCGTAGGAAAAGGTACAACAAGGGAATGCAGACGCAATAACGCCGCCCGATAGGGAATAACGGCGGCTTGTCTGCCACGTTGTATTAGGGCTGCTAAACCCTGCCGCCTGATTGAAAGCGGCAGCCGTATCTTGCCGCTGCCGGCGGGCGCTGTCAATAGACGGGCGCGGGCAAGCTACCTGAAAAACAGGCGGCACCACGGCCACAGAGTGCAAAAGACAGTTTTTTGATAACATAACGATTCTTCCCGACCTGCGTTTTATCTCCCCGCAGGTTTTACGCCGCCGCCCTTTTGGGTTGGCGGCTTTGTTTTAGATACCGGCAGCTTCCATTTCGGCCGCTTCCAAAGCCAAACGGACTGAATCGGCCTGATACTGCAACAACGATTCTTCAATCTTGTTTAACAGCGCCAATTCGCCGCCGATTTCGCCGTGATAGTGCGCCACCGGACACAGCTTGAAAGCTTCCTGCTTGGCTTCCGCCACACAATGCAGCAGAAAATCAATATCGGATGCTGTTGCGGTATCCCGCCCCAATAAATCGCCTTCCATGCCGCAAACAATCGCGGTCAAAAAATCGTGATTGCCCAGCAAGCCAAGCAGGCCGCCTAAGCGGCGGTCGGTCTGCCCGCCGTCAGGATGGCGGCACATTACGCCGTGAACTTGTTGGCGGTATTCCTCTTCTCTCATGCCACTGCCCCTTTGCTGGTGTGTTGAATAGCCCGGCTGGCAGCAAGGCGGCTTTCCAACCAAACATCAAGTTCCGATTCCACCCATGCGGTAGTATTGGCCGCCAGCTTTACACCCTTTGGAAAAGAAGCATCGTAGCGGCTGTCTTTCGGATTTTGCTTTGCCCACACCGCAGCACGGCTCAATCCGGTTTTTGCCATCACTTGCGGCAAACGTAACATCTGAATGCCCATTTTATTCACTCCATAAAATTAACCCCGCTGCACCTTGGCCTAGACTGAAATAGCTGGCTTGATACAGCGGGGCGAAATATAACTCCCTGTAAAATCAATATCTAGGATTGGGTAATGCCATTTCATGATATCGCAATGACATTTGGTGATTTAGCAATGCTCTGTACCCATTTTTCTACAATCACGAGGCGTAAAAAATGCCCGAATATCGGGCATGGGCGTCAGCTTGCTTTATCATTTAAGCTGATGATTTCATTTCATTATCAATCTCACTTATCCAGCGTTTAATCGTCTCTTCGGTAATAAACTCATCTCTTTCCGACAAAGCTGCACCGTTGTTGACTGCTTCATCAAAAAAATCAGCATATGCCTGCACCATTTTTCGTATAAATTTAGCTTTATCGCCCCGCTGCAAACCTTTTTTCAAAATTTTCTGATATTCAGGAGAAACCACCTCATTCCTGAATCTTGCCTTAAAGGATTTGGCAGCACTTTCTACCGCTCCCTTACGCCGCCTTCGCTTGACCTTCTGTTTTTCTATCTCAGGCGCACTGCTGCCCCAAAAGGCGGCATCATTCAATAGAAAAGCCAGGTCTTGCATAACAGCCGCCCGCGTCAAGGCATCATCACGCTGTAATTTGCCAGCCTGAATACTTTCAGCATAAGAAACAACCAACAAGCAGGCAGCGCAAGTAGATTCCAAGTGCCATCTTTTCCGCACTTTTAATTCAGCGCGAAGACCAATACGGGGAATACCAACAATAAGCTGCTTCCAACGGTTACCAAAATCATCTGCACTGGCCGAAAATGGCTCCATTAACCAAGCATAAGGATATTCCTCATTTTCCTCACGCATCGCCCTTGTCAAATAACAATAACTAAGAATAGTCTCTTCCAAGTCTAACAATTCTTTATCATTCAGGAAGTGTTTCAGTACTTGTGTCTGAAAATCATAAATACGGGTTATTTGAAAATCCACCCCCCATGCTTTCAACAAATCTGCATACTCGAGTAAACCTACCTTATCCATTATCCCTACCGTTCCCCTGCCTAAGATAAAAGGGAACCACACCGGCAAGGCTGGCAGGGAATTGCCTTGTTTTCGCCCTTGGTAGCTAATCGCGGGCTAGGTGTGGCGGTAAACGCTTTTCAGGTAGCCTGAAAGGTGCAGGCTGGCATGCCTCAATCTGCCGCCAGCAGGGCTTGTGCGGCCTCGTAATGCCGCCGCAGATAGTCGCTGTACCATTGCATCATCTTGCGCCTTTCCGCCATATAGTCCGCCCGATTGTAGGCGGCACGGATTTTATTGGCCGGCACATGGGCAAGCTGGTGTTCGATGGCATCGGGATTAAAGCCCTGTTCGTTCAATACTGTGCTGGCTAGGCTGCGGAAGCCGTGCGGTGTGGCAATGCCTTTGTAGCCCATGCGTTCGATGATGCGCGGCAGCGTGGCCTCGCTGATAAAGCCGTGCGTGGCCGTGCGGCTGGGAAACAGATAGCACCCGTTGCCGCTCAAGCCGTGAAGCTCTTCCAGTAAGGCAAGCGGCCAATCGGCCAAAGGCACGGTATGGCTGCGTTTCATTTTCATGCGGGCAGCCGGAATCACCCATTCGGCATTTGCAAAATCCACTTCCGGCCATTCGCTGCCGCGCAATTCGGTACTCCGCACAAACACCAGCATCGTCAGCAATAGGGCAATCCGGTTTCTGTGGTCTATATCGGCCAACAGCAGGCGGCGGTAAAACTCGGTCAATTCCCCTTGCGGTAAGGCCGGCATATGGCGCGTTGCCTTCTTGTCAAAGTAGCCTCGTAAGGGCGCAGCCGGGTTGCGGTCTGTGATTTCCAACATGGCCGCATAGCCGTAAATCGCGGCTATCCATTGGCGCACCTTTTCGGCTGTGACTGTCGCGCCCCGCGCCACAATACAGCCGACAAGCGCTTTCACATCGGCCACGCCAATTTCATCAATCTGCCGGCTGCCGATAGCGGGAAAAACGTCTTTTTCCATATCCGACATAATCCGGCCGGCGTGTGCAGGCTGCCAGCGGTGCAAATTGTCATGATGCCAAGCGCGGGCGATATGCTCAAACGTATGCAGCAAGGCGGCCTGCTGCTCGATTTTGGCCTGCTGTTTGGCTTCGCTGGGATTGATGCCTTTCGCCAAGTCTTGCCGCGCCTGCTGGTGTTTTTCGCGGGCTTCGCTTAAACCTATATCGGGATACTTGCCAAGGCGCAACGACTGCTGCCGGCCGTGGAAGCGGTAATTGTAAACAAAATACTTGGTGCCGCCGCGTGAAACGGGGCTGATAACCAAGGCCAAGCCGCCGCCATCGGACAAAGTTTGCTTCTTGTCGCCCGGCTTGGCTCGCCTGATTTGCAAATCGTTAAGGGGCATGATGGTCTGCTGGTGTTGGTGCTTGTGACGAATGCGGCAAAGCCACAGCCAATCAGGCTTGCCGGCGATTTTGTTGGTGCTTTTTTATGCCATTTTGCCAAGCACCAACAAAAGCACCAACATTTTTTTGTAGATTTGGTGGCCTGTCTGTGGACGGGGATAGACGGCAAGCCGCTTGCCGATTAACCAAAATTGTGAATAAGTCTATGAATTGAAATTATATTGTAGATTTGCTTAGACGCATAGGGACAAAAAAACAGCAGCCCGAAGGCTGCTGGTTTCTTTAGTATGGTGCCGACATCGAGACTTGAACTCGAACGACCTAGGGTCACTACCCCCTCAAGATAGCGTGTCTACCAATTCCACCATGTCGGCTGAAAACTGTTTGTCAAATACGGCGGCTTCCTTATTCAGGAATCACGGCTTGGCTGGCTGCAGCAGGGGCTGCCGGTTGAGCGGCGGCTGGCTGATCGAAATTCAAGCGGCTTTTATTGCCATAGGTTGAAATATAGCTCAAGGCCAAGCAGCAGGCAAAGAATACGGCAGCGGCGATGGCGGTGCTGCGGCTCAAAAAGTTTGCGCTGCCAGCAGAACCGAATACGCCTTGGGCGCTGCCCGAGCCGAAAGCGGCACCGGCATCTGCGCCTTTGCCCTGCTGCATCAGAATCAAACCGATGACAGCCAGCGAGGCAAAACCGCCGATGATCATAATGATGGTTTTAAATGCTTCCAGACCCATGTTTTTACTCGGTTGCACAAATAATGGCAGCGAAACTGTCCGCTTGTAGCGATGCGCCGCCGACCAAGGCGCCGTCCACATGAGGGAGGCTGAGGATGGCGCGGGCATTTTGCGGGTTGACGCTGCCGCCGTAAAGGGTGCGGATATTAGCACCCTCGGCCGCCCATGACAAGAGCTCGCGGTAAATAAATGCATGCATTTCTGCAATTTGCTCGGGCGTGGCCACTTTGCCGGTGCCGATGGCCCATACCGGTTCGTAGGCCACCGCAATTTGAGCGGGCTTTTTCTCTGCCAGCACAGCCAGTTGGGCGGCCACCACGGCTTGCTCGCGGCCGGCTTCGCGCTCGGCCAGCGATTCGCCCACACACAACACCGGAATCAGGCCGGCGGTTTGGGCATGGTCGATTTTTTCGGACAGCACGGCATGGTCTTCGCCGAAATACTGGCGGCGCTCGGAATGGCCGACCAACACAAAGTCCAAGCCGATATCGGCCAGCATGGCGGCGGACGTTTCGCCGGTAAAGGCGCCGTCGGCGGCAAAGCGGCTGACGTCCTGCGCGCCGTTTAACCACCCGGCCGGCAACAGCTGCTTCAGGGCGGCGGCGTACGGCGCGGGGGCGGCAATGCCGGCAAGCACGTTTTCAGGTAGCCTGTGTTGGGCCAAACGGGCGGCAAAATCAGCGCAGGCGGCCGAACGTCCGTTCATTTTCCAGTTACCCAAAATCCATTGTTGCTGCCACATGTGCGCGTTCTCCGAGTGATGTGAAACGGCGGCTATTGTAACCGATTTCCCCCGCTGCCTGCCGGCCGCCGAGGCTACCTGAAAACCGGTCCGCCCGAATGGTTTATTTCACCAAAGCGATGATGTCTTCGGCCAATTGGCCCGCGGCCTTTTGATAGCCTTGGGCAGTGAAGTGGACGCCGTCACGGGCGCCCAGCCCTTGGCCGATCCAGCTTTTCATGCTGCAAGGGCCGCCCATGGCTTCCTGCCAAGACCAAAAGAAAATCTGCTCCTGCTGGGCCACTTCGCGTTGCATCTGTTGGACCGCATCCAACGGCGCCGGACGGGTGCCGCACCGGCCCTGCTTGCCGCGCAGCGACTCCGGCGCACCCACAATCAAAATACCCGCGCCGGGCAGGGCTTCGCGGATGCGGCGGATGGCAAACGCCCATTCTTCCTTGGTTTGGGCGATGTCGATGCGGTTGTTGAACGCCTCGTTGGTACCGTAGGCCAAAATCACCAAATCGGCCTGGGTGGCCGATAAATCCTGCGGCCAGTCGCTGCGCCAGCCGCTCCATTGTGTCAGCTGCGCCCCGTTGATGCCCATGGCCGACACCACCACCCCGGGGCGGTCGTTTTCGATATTGATGTGGCCGATTTCCCAAATATCGCCCGCTTGCGCGCGGTAGCTCAGCGGCAGGCTGGCGTGGAAAGAAAAATACTGCCAAGCATTGCTGCCCAAATTGGGCAGGGCGGCCGCGGTTTGGCCTTGGCCGTCGCTGACGGTCAGGGCTTGGTCGGCAAACACGGGGCGGGCAGTGATGGTGATGCGCTGTTCGCCGCTGACCGGCTGGCGCGGCGACACGGTAACGCGACCGCCGTTACCGGAACGGGACAGGATGCCGCCAAAGGGGAAGTCGGCGCGGTCTTTGCGGCTGCTGAGCAGCTGCCAACCGCTGCCGCTGTGCAAAACTTGGGCGTTGCGCTGGCCGCTGACGGCGTGCGGATACACCCAGCCGATGCCGCCGTCGCCCCATTTCTGCTGCAGGCGCTGGCGCAGCTCGTGGGTGAAGTGATCGCCGGCGGTGTGCGAATCGCCCACCTGCAGGATGCGGAATTTCACGTTTTCGCCGCGGTTGAGGCGATCCAGCTTGTCCAACCAAACCGGCTGCCAAGTGCCGTAGTTGGTGAGTTGGGCAGCTTGGGCCTGGGGAGTGGGGTCGGCGCCGCAGGCTTGGCAGCTCAGCAGGCAGGCCAGCATCAGGGCGGCCTTTCTGCCTGTGTGCAACAACATAATTTTTCCTTTAATTTTGACTTAGGGTGTGTGTGGTACGGCTGCGGGCACAGCGGCGGCGGCCACCGGCTCGGGTGCGCGGTATTCGATGTAGGCGGCGAGGTGGTCGGCCAAGAACTGCTGGCCTTTCAGCGTGAAGTGGATGCCGTCTTTGCTGCGCACGCGCACGGAACGGCCGTCCAGTTCTATGCTGTCGCGGTATTCGCCGTTCTCGCTGCCGCCGAGCAGGCGGTCGGTGGGCAGCCAGATGGCTTTGCCCTGCAATTCGCTGGCCATGATGCCGTCGAGGTAGCGCATTTGGGTGTTCAGCTTGCTGCCCTTCATCAGCGGGATGCCCAGCCAAACCAATTGCACGTCGGCGCGGCGGGCGGCTTGGACGATGCGGTCGATGCGCTGGCGGTACACCTGCTCCCATTCGGGGCTTTGGAATTTCAGGTAGCCGCTGCCGGGCTGCTGCGGATTGGGAAAATCCCACGGGTCGTTGGGGCCGAGAAACACCACCAGCAGTTTGATGTCGGGGTCGTCCTGCAACTGTTTTTCAATCACGGCGGGCCAATCGAAAAACTGCGGATACGACAAACCGGTGCTTTGGCGGCTGAGGTTGACCGACTGGATGCCGTATTCGCTGCGCAGCCGTCTTTGCAGGTGGGGTGCGATGCCTTCCATCATGGAATCGCCGGCAAAAAACACCTTGTCGCCGGCCGTGAGGCGCACTTTATCAGGCGCACGTTGCTCGGCGGCAAGCGGTTTTACCGTCTCTGACGGCGGCTTAACATTCGCTTGTTCGAGCGGTACGGCGTGCGCAAGGGCTACCTGAACGCCCGGCTTGGCTGCGGGCGCGGGCGGCGGCCGCCAGCGCTCGTTGTGTCCGGCAAACCAATCGGCCAGCGCCTGATAACGCTCGTTGGCCGCCGTTTGCAGCCGCGCGCCGCTCTGCCACCAGGCGTAGCGGTTCAACATTTCCAGCGGGCTGGCGCGGTGGTAGGTTTGCTGCCAGTAAGCGTTGATCGACTGCTGGCTGAACCATACCGTGAGCAAGGCGGTACACAACATCACCGCCGCCAGCCCCCAAGCATAACGGCGGGGTTGGGGTTTCTCGGCCAAGGCAGCGGGCGGCTGCGGCTTGGGCTGGCGCACCGGAATATGCGGCTTGGCCGGCAACTCCGGCACGTGCTTGTCCGCTTGGGCAGCTGCGCGGACGGCAACTGGAGCGGGCGCGGCCGGCCGGGGCGCAGATTTGCTGTATTTGTGGCGGTTGGCTTTGCGTTTGGCTTGGTGCGGTTTCATGCCGTGTTCCTTATGTCCATATAACGGCGGATGGTGACGGTGCGGTTCAGGCTACCTGAAAGACTTGGGTGTCGGTTATTTCGGCCGGATCAGAAATTGGCGTAGATAAAGCCGGGGATGCCGGACGGCGCCAATACCATCAGCAGCCACAGGGCGGCGGCCAGCGGCAGCGGCCACAACCACAGCGGCAGGCGTTCCAACAGGCGCACCGCACCTTGGAACAGGCGGGCAAGACTGCCGTAAAACAGCAGCGCCAACACCATCAGCGCCAAGACGGCCACGGTGCCCAAATCGGCCGGCCGCCAGCCCAACTCATTGCCCAGCAGGGCGCGGAACATCAGGCCGGCTTCCTCCAAACTGGCGGTGCGGAACACCACAAAGGCGAAGCAGACGAAGTTCACCGTGACCAGCACGCCCAGCGCCTTGCCCCAGCGCGACGACGAGGCCAGCCACTCCCGTTTGCCCGCAATGCGGTCGCCGATATTGAGCAGCACCAGCGCCGCGCCGTGCAAAAAGCCCCACAGCAGAAAGTTCCAGCCCTGGCCGTGCCAAATGCCCGACAACAGCATGGCCGCCATCAGGTTGAACTGGGTGCGCACAAAGCCGTGGCGGCTGCCGCCGAGCGGGATATAAATGTAGTCGCGGATCCAAGTGGAGAGCGTGATGTGCCAGCGGTCCCAAAAATCGCGGATATTGAAGGCGCGCAGCGGCATCATGAAGTTTTGCGGCAAACGGAAACCGAGCAGCATGGCCATGCCGATTACCAAATCGGTGTAGCCGGAGAAATCCAGAAACAGCTGCACCGTATAGCCGTACATCGCAGTCAGCACCGCCAGCGCATCGTACTGCATCGGGTTTTCAAACACCGGGTCCACCCAGCCGCCGGCCAGCGAACCGGCCAGCCACCATTTTTTGGTGATGCCCAACACCACCAGCGACACCGCCAGCGCCGGATACAGAATGCGGCGCGGCGTATCGGTTTGAATCTGCCCGGCCATGCCCGGATGCGTGCCTTCCAGGCTTTTCAGGTAGCCTGCCCGCGCAATCGGGCCCGAAGTAATGGTGGGAAAAAAACTCAGGTGCAGCAGCAGATCACGCCATTTCAGCTTCACGTCTTCGCGCCGGTAAAGCGACACCAGATAGGCCACCGCCTGAAAGGTGTAATAAGAAATGCCCAAAGGCAGCAGCAGATCGGCCACCGGCCCGTGCAACCACTGCTGCAAAGCCGGACGGAAGAAATCGAAATACTTGAAAAACGCCAGATTCACAAGCGCCAAGCCCACCCCGCCGGCCAACCAGCCCTGCCGCGCCCGCGGCCGCACCGCCTGCGACAGCCCGGCCGCCGCCACCGTCACCGCCAGCGAAAACACCACCACCGCCGCAGCAAAGCCCCAATGCAGATGAAACAGCCAGCCCAAGCCCGCCGCCAGCAGCAGATAATTCTGCCCGCGCGGCGAAGCGCGCAGCAGCCAATAGAGGGGAAAGAAGCAGAGAAAAAAAACGGCAAATTCGATGGAAAGCAGCGGCATGGCGGAAGCAGGGCAGGCTCAAAACGGAAATCAAACGGACGGCCGCAAACGGACGGCCGCAAAACGCCGAATTATACCCGCCTCACGTATTTTTACAAAAACTTTCAGCCGCTTGCCCGGCATCCCGCAGCAGGCGGCAGGCTACCTGAAACGCCCCATAGGGAAGCTGCCGCCGTTTCGGCTTGAAAGCGGCGGCCGTTCGGTGTTACGGTGCGGCGTCGCTTTTCTTGTCCGAATCAGGCTTGACCATGCTGCCTCCCGAGACCATTGATGCCGTTACCGCCCATATCCGCGCGCATTTGCACCAAGACCCCACGCCGGCGCAGATTGCCGCGCATTTCAGGGTCAACCGCTTCGCCCTGAGCCGCTGGTTTCGCGCCCACACCGGGCTGTCGCTGCGCGACTATATCGCCGCGCTGAAAATCGAGCAGGGCATTGCCCCGCTGGTACAAGGCCAGCCAGTGATTGCCTCGCAACTGGAGGCCGGTCATGCCAGCGCCGCCACCTATGCGCACCGCTTTCGCGCCCATACCGGGCAAAGCCCGCGCGACTACCGCGCACAGGCCGCCACCTTCAGCGCCACCTTGCGGCAAGCGCTGCATGACGGCGGCGCCCGGGTGCTGCCCTACCACGGCTTCGACCCCGCTGCCCACCCGCAAACGCATGCGCTCAGCGTGGAAATACAGGGCGAGGGGCTGGCACCGCTGGTGTTTGTCGGGCTGTTTCCCGAGCCGATTCCGCGCGGCGTGCCGGTACTGGGGCGGGCGCTGTTTCACACCCGCCGCTTTGTCATCGACCACATGCCCGACGGCCGCTACCACCTGCTCGGCTGCGAAATGCGCCCCAGCCTCAACCTGCTGGATTTCTTCCGCCTCGACCACTGCCTGCGCGCCCTGCATCCCGAACCCATCACCTTCCCGCTGCCCGCACCGCAAACGCTCGATTTAGCCTTCCGCCCGCTGCGCCCCAGCGACCCGCCGATCACCGTCAACCTACCCAAACTGCTGTTTGACTACCTGCGCCAGCGCAATCCGTGACAAATGCCGCACAGCGATTTGCGGCAGAATCTGGGCGATCTTCATCCGCGCCAATAGCGCATTCACGCAAGGAGAACCCCATGCAACTCAGCCCCTATCTTTATTTCAACGGCAACTGCGCCGAGGCCATGACCTTCTACGCCGAACTGCTCGGCGCCGAAGCACAACTCATGCGTTATGCCGAGATGCCGCCGGAGCCGGACATGGCGCCGCTGTCCGAGGCCGATAAAAGCAAAGTGGCGAACAGCGCTCTGACGAAAGACGGCAAACTCTTGTTCTCTGCCAGCGACAGCCTGCCCGCCTTTTGCAGCGAAGGCGGCTTTCAGCCCATGCAGGGTTTTCAGGTAGCCATAGATGTGGACACCCTGGCCGAGGGCGAGCGCATCTTCAACGCGCTGGCCGCAGGCGGGCAGGTGCGCATGCCGTTTGCCGAAACCTTCTGGGCCAAAGGCTTTGGCATCGTCACCGACCGCTTCGGCACCCCATGGATGGTGAATGCCGAACTGCAAGGCGAATCAGCCTGAGGGATCATTCAGCCACTCGGCTTTAAAAAACAGGCTACCTGAAAACAAGCCACGCGAATTTCTGCGTCGCTAACGTTTTCAGGTAGCCTGTTGGCTGTTCGGCAGCCGTTTTAGCTGTAAATCTTGGCGCCGGTTTTCACAAACTCAATCGCTTTTTCTGCCATACCTTTTTGTGCGGCGGCGTAGTCGCGCACTTCCTGCGTGATTTTCATCGAGCAGAATTTGGGGCCGCACATCGAGCAGAAGTGGGCGATTTTCGCGCCTTCGGCCGGCAGGGTGGCGTCGTGGTAGCTTTCGGCGCGTTCGGGGTCGAGGCCGAGGCGGAATTGGTCGCGCCAGCGGAATTCAAAGCGGGCTTTGGATAAGGCGTTGTCGCGCAACTGTGCGCCCGGCCAGCCTTTGGCCAAGTCGGCGGCGTGGGCGGCCAACTTGTAGGTGATGATGCCGGTGCGCACGTCTTCTTTGTCGGGCAGACCCAAATGCTCTTTCGGGGTGACGTAACACAGCATGGCCGTGCCGTACCAGCCGATATTGGCCGCGCCGATGCCGGAAGTGATGTGGTCGTAGCCGGGGGCGATGTCGGTGACCAAGGGACCGAGCGTGTAGAACGGCGCTTCAAAGCAGTGTTGCAGCTCTTCGGTCATGTTTTGTTTCACACGTTGCAGCGGCACATGGCCGGGGCCTTCGATCATCACTTGCACGTCGTGCTGCCACGCTTTGGCGGTCAGTTCGCCCAGCGTGTGCAGTTCGCCGAACTGGGCGGCATCGTTGGAATCGGCCACGCAACCGGGACGCAGGCCGTCGCCGAGGCTGAACGACACGTCGTAAGCCTTCATGATTTCGCAGATTTCGTCGAAATGGGTGTAGAGGAAGTTTTCCTGATGGTGGGCCAAACACCATTTCGCCATAATCGAGCCGCCGCGCGACACGATGCCAGTGATGCGCTCGGCCGTCAGCGGCACATAGCGCAGCAGCACGCCGGCATGGATGGTGAAATAATCCACGCCCTGTTCGGCCTGCTCGATTAAGGTGTCGCGGAACAAACCCCACGTTAAATCTTCGGCGATGCCGCCGGTTTTTTCTAGCGCCTGGTAAATCGGCACGGTGCCGATGGGCACGGGCGCGTTGCGGATAATCCATTCTCGCGTTTCGTGAATGTGCGCGCCGGTGGACAAATCCATGATCGTGTCGGCACCCCAGCGCAGCGACCACACCATTTTTTCCACTTCTTCGGTGAGCGAGGAAGTCACGGCGGAATTACCCAAATTGCCGTTGATTTTGACGCGGAAATTGCGGCCGATGATCATCGGTTCCAATTCGGGGTGGTTGATATTGGCAGGGATAATCGCGCGGCCGGCGGCCACTTCGCTGCGCACAAACTCGGGCGTGATTTGGTCGGGATGGGTGGGCAGGTTCGCGCCGAAGGCTTCGCCGGGGTGCTGCTTGATGATTTTGGCGTAACGCGGGTCGCGCCAGATTTCTTCCATTTTCATGCGCTCGCGCAGGGCGACAAACTCCATCTCCGGCGTGATGATGCCTTGGCGGGCATAGTGCATTTGGGTCACGTTTTTGCCGGCTTTGGCACGGTGCGGTTGGGTGATTTGGTTGAAACGCAGGTGGGCGGTTTTGGGGTCGTGGGCGCGTTCGAGACCGTATTCGCTGGATAAACCGGGCAGGATTTCGGTGTCGCAGCGCTCGGCTATCCAAGCGCTGCGCACGTCGGGCAGGCCTTGTTTGAGGTCGATTTTGGCCGAGGGATCGCCGTACACGCCGCTGGTGTCGTACACCGGAATCGGCGGGTTGGGCTCGCGGCCTTGGTCGGTGACGGTATCGTCTTGGGCGATTTCGCGCAGCGGCACGCGGATGTCGGCGCGGCTGCCTTGCAAATAGACTTTGGTGGAATTGGGATAGGCAAACTGGATGCCCAAATCGTGGGAAAGCTGCTCAAGTTGGCTGGCTTCGTTGCCGGTGGTTTTGGTGGCCATAAAAATGCTCCTGTCGGTGGGTAACGGAAACAGGAGCCGGGGCGGGGGAAGCAGCCTGAAGCATCAGGCTACCTGAAAGAATCCTTGGCAAAACTCCCCACGCAAGCATTATCTTGATCGGGTGTAAGAGCAGGCAGGCCGCTCTAAGGGTGACTCTCAGCCGCGGGTAACGGCACCCCTGTTTCGTGGCGGGATTAAAGCATGCTATCGGAACGGGGTAAAGGATTTTGTGGCGGGCTTTCGGTGCGGCCGGCATCGTGCAACGCCTGATAGGCGGTAGGCAGCAGGCGGGCGATGCGGTTGAGCTGCTGCCAAAGAATGCTGTTTTGGCGTTCGTCGTCTGCCGGCCGCAGGGCAAGCAAACTTCCGCGCAGGGCTTCGGCCTGCCCGGCAAAGTCTTCCGGCGGCAGTTCGGGCAGGCGGCGCAGCAGGGCGGCGGTTTGAGCGGCGGCGCGGAAAAAATCGGGCAGGAAAGTTTCGTCGCGGCTGTCGGCCGGCATTTGGCTGCGGTAGGCGCCGAGGGCGGAAATATAGCCGATAAGGGCGTAGTTGGTTTTCAGCAGAATGAAGCCGTTTTGCAGTTGGTCGCCGTATTTGGCCGGCTCGCCCGACATATCGGACAGGGTGCTGCTCAGCTGGGCGGCGTGTTCGTGTGCGCGACGGCGGACGCTGCGGTAGGCCACGTCGTCGGCCCCGCCGTGGCGCAGCTGGTCGAGAATGCTGTTCAGGTAGCCTGCGCTGCTGCGCAAGGCCTGTGCGCCGGTGCGCTCCAAGCCCAGATAATGCCAATCGGGCCACAGAAAAGACACCGCCAGCCAAGAAATGCCGGCACCGATCACGGTGTCGAGCAGGCGCAGCGGGAGGGCTTCGGCCACATCCAGCCCGGCAATACTGAAGCTGACCACGGCCTGAATGGTGATGAAAAAGGTGGAGTAGCTGTATTTATTGGTGCGGAAAAAGAAAAACAGCGTGCTGGACACCACCACCACCGCCAACCGGGTTTCCAGAGAAGGCGTGAAATAGGGCACCAAAGAGCCCACTAATACGCCCGCCAAGGTGCCGACCACCCGCTGCTTGAGGCGGGATTTGGTGGCCGAATAGTTGGGCTGGCACACAAACACCGCAGTGAGCAGAATCCAATAGCCCAAAGGCAGATGCAGACTTTCAATCAGCGCGATGCACACCGACACCACCATGGCCAAACGCACGGCATGGCGGAACACCGGCGATTCGAGACTCAGGTGCGCCGCCACGGTGCGCCCCACCGAGCGCCAGCCGCGTACGTCTTCGCCGGCAATGCGGTTGCGCTCGCTGTTGTCGCCGTATTCGGCATCCACGTCGGCATTGCCCAAATGGGTGAGCTGGTAGTTCACGCTTTGCAGATTGTCCAACAACCGGTGCAGGCCGTGCTCGCTGCGGCTGTCGGGATGGCGTTCCATATGCAGGCGCAGCGACTGGCGCACGCCGGCCATCACGCGCTCCAGCCTTTGGGTGTCGGGCAACGGCCCGTCGCGGCGCAGGCTGTGGGCCACATCGCGGCAGGTTTGCGCCTGCCATTCGAGCAGCCGCTGGATGCGGAAAATCAAGTCGCTGTGGCGCAGATTTTCCACAAAACTGTGGTACTCCACATGGCTGGAACTGATTCGTTCGTGAATGTCTTGGGCGGCGAAATAATAATGCAGCATGCGCGTGGTGCGCGGATGGCGGTGTTGGCCGCGCAGGCGGTAAAACAGGGCGCTGCGCACTAGGTTGAACGCGGCCACCACCTTGGCGTTTTGCATGGCCAAGGCAATCTGCTGCTGCTCCAGCGTTTCCGTTTCGTCGGGGTCGAAAAACACCGATTTGGCATCCAGATACGCGGCCAGCGCGGTATAGGCCGAAGCCATGCTGTTTTGCACCGGACGGTGCGGAAACAGCAGGTGCAGCAGCAAAGTGGAGGCGCTGTAGAGCAGGGTGCCGCACAGAATCAGCAGCGGATTGACATACCACACCGTCTGCTCGTGGTGGGTCAGCACGGTATAGAGCGCCACCACCAGCGTGCCGAAGGCGATGGTGCGGTAGCGCAGGCCGATGGCACCGGCGAGGGTGAACACAAAGGTCAGCCCCGTCATCACCGCGCCGAACAGCCAGGGATGGCCGAAGGTCAACTGCACCGCCAAAGACGACACGGTAAACGCGGCCACGGTGATGACCACGTTTTTGATGCGGCCGGTGAGCCGGTTGTCCAAATCCACCAAACCGCCGGCGATGATGCCCAACACCAGCGGCATATTCAGCTGCGGCTGCTGCCAATACCACACCGCCCACGCCGCCACGCTGACGCTGAAAAACAGCGGCAAAGTAGACAAGACGCGGGCGGAAAGCCATCGGTTACGCAGCGGCATGGAAGAATCGACAAAAAGCAAGACACAAGAGACAATCGGCAGGCACGCCATTATAGCGCAGAAGGCCGTGCGCGCAGACAGGCAGGCTGAGACCTTTGCACCTCCTCCAGATGTGGATGCCGTTCAAGGCGTAGCAGCGCAGCAAACGTGAACGTCAGGAATCCCTGTGGGACAGACATATCATACAGATAGGCAAGTGAGCGAGCAGTACCCATAGGGCATAAACGCACAACGCAGAAATGTGCCGCAGATGGAGGTTTTGCAAAGGTCTCAGGCTTTCGCGGCAGAAAATTCTGATTGGTCCTGCTGACGTGCGCTACACTATATGCCCATCTTTCAGGTAGCCTGCCGCCGGATGCCGCAGGCTACCTGAAAACCCTTCAAACAGAAGAAATGCCAATATGTTGAAACGTCTGTTCAGTTGGTTGGAAAACCGCATCGATCCTTATCCCGATACCGCTCCCGTCACCCCGGAGAAAGGTTTGTGGCGCTTTATCTGGAGCAATTTGGCCGGCCTGCGCGGCTGGCTGCTGGCGCTGGCCGTGCTCTCGGCCGGCATCGGCATCACCGAAGCCCTGCTGTTTCAGTTTATGGGCGTGCTGGTGGATTGGGTCAACCAATATCCGCCGGCCGAGTTGTGGCGGGAAAAAGGCAGCCTGCTCATCGGCATGGCGGCGGTGTTGCTGCTCAGCATCGGCTGGCGTCTGCTGGCCTCCGGCATACAGCTGCAAACCTTGCAGGGTGCATTTCCGATGCGCCTGCGCTGGAACTTTCACCGCCTGATGCTCGGCCAGAGCCTAGGGTTTTACCAAAACGAATTTTCCGGCCGAGTGTCGGCCAAAGTGATGCAGACCGCATTGGCGGTGCGTGACACGGTGATGACGCTGTCGGACATGGTGGTGTATGTGACGGTGTATTTTGTCAGCTCCGGCGTGATTCTGTTTGCGCTCGACGGCTGGTTGCTGCTGCCGTTTCTGCTGTGGATGGCGGCGTTTGCCACCGTGATGCGGCTGCTGATTCCGCGCCTGTCGAAAACTGCGCAGCGGCAAGCGGATGCGCGCTCGCTGATGACCGGCCGCATCACCGACGCCTATGCCAACATCACCACGGTGAAGCTGTTTTCCCACGGCGCGCGCGAAGCGGCCTATGCCAAAGAATCGATGCAGGAATTCCTGGGCACCGTGCACGCGCAGATGCGGCTGGCCACCCTGCTGTCGGTAAGCAGCTATGCGGTGAATGTGTCGCTGATTTTGGGCACCGCCGCTTTGGGGCTGTGGCTGTGGCATCAGGGGCAGGTGAGCGCCGGCGCGATTGCGGTGGCGATTACCATGGCTTTGCGCATCAACGGCTTGTCGCAATGGATTATGTGGGAGTCGGCCCGCCTGTTTGAAAACATCGGCACGGTCAACGACGGCATGAACACTTTGTCCAAGCCGCAAACCATTCTCGACCACCCGCAAGCCCTGCCTTTGCAGGTGTCGCGCGGCGAGATTTGTTTTGACAACCTCGATTTCGCCTATGAAGCGGGCAAACCGTTGCTGGAGGGCTTCAACCTGCGCATCCGACCGGGCGAAAAAGTGGGTCTGATCGGCCGCAGCGGCGCCGGAAAATCGACCATCATCAATTTGCTGCTGCGCTTTTACGAGCCGCAAAGCGGACGCATCTGCATCGACGGGCAAAACATCCATCAAGTTACCCAGGAAAGTCTGCGTGCGCAAATCGGCTTGGTCACCCAAGACACCAGCCTGCTGCACCGCTCGGTGCGCGACAACATTGTGTACGGCCGCCCGCAGGCCAGCGAAGCGGACATGATCCGGGCCGCCGAACGGGCGGAAGCCGCCGGTTTTATCCCGCAGCTGCAAGACGCCAAAGGGCGCACCGGCTACGACGCCCATGTGGGCGAGCGCGGGGTGAAACTTTCCGGCGGCCAGCGCCAGCGCATTGCGATTGCCCGCGTGATGCTGAAAGACGCGCCGATTCTGCTGCTGGACGAAGCCACCAGCGCGCTGGATTCGGAAGTGGAGGCGGCGATACAGGACAGTTTGGACAAGATGATGGCCGACAAAACCGTGATCGCCATCGCCCACCGCCTCTCCACCATCGCCGCCATGGACCGGCTGATCGTGCTTGACCACGGGCGGATTGTGGAGGAAGGCAGCCACAGCGAACTGCTGGCGAAAAACGGCCTGTATGCCAAATTGTGGGCGCACCAAAGCGGCGGTTTTCTTCCCGATCGCTAAGGCAAACTGGCCACTCGTTTGCAGCTGCTTTTTGCCAAAAATCGCCTTTTTGTAGCGAGTGTTGCGTTTTCAGGTAGCCTTAAGGCTACCTGAAAACGCATTGGCGGCCTGAAACCTGAGACCTTGATTGCTTACTGCCCGACCGTTTCGCCGCAGGCCGACCATTCGGCGGTTTGCTGCCGCAGACTGCGGCACAGAAAATCGTGGAAGTGCTCCGCGGCCGGCGAGAGGGCACGGTTTTTGCGGCGGTAGAGGCAGAACGAGCGGGTGAGCACGGGTGCGCACATGGGCCGCATCTGCAAGCCGTATTGACGGATGCGGTTGGCGGCAAACGGCAGACACAATGTGAGACCGAGGCCGGCATGCACCATGCTGACGGCAGTGGAGAGCAGATTGACGCGGTGGGCCGCATTGTTGATGACGGGGCCGATGTCGCCGCCCAATTCGGCGGCCAGCAAGTCGGAAAACGGGCCGTTGAGGGTAATCAGGGTTTCGCCGACCAAAGCCTGCCAAGGCACTGTTTGATGCCGCGCCAGCGGGTGTGCGTCCGGCAACACCAAATAAAACGGCAGCGAAAACAGCCGCTCGGCTTGGATGTCGCTGCTGTTTTCGCGCTCAGGCCCGATGCCGAAATCCACTTCGCCGGTGCGCACGCTGTCGAGCACCCGCTCCACCGGACAATCTTCCAGCCCCACGCGGATGTCGCCGTGTTCGGCAGCAAAGCCGGCCATCACCGCGGGCATCAGCGAAGAGGCCAGCTGTTGCGAAACGGCAATCTTGACCGCGCCCCGGTGCAGGTCTTTCAGGTAGCCGATTTCGGTGAGCATGGCGTCCACATCGTGCACGATGCGGCTGGCCATCGGATAAATCTGCGCACCCATGGCGGAGAGGGAAAGCTGGCGGGTGGTGCGGTCGAACAGGCGCACGTCGAGGTGGTTTTCCAGCTCCTTAATCAGCCCGCTGAGGGCGGATTGGGTCAGATGCAGCGATTCGGCCGCTTGGGTGAAGCTGCCGGTTTGGGTAACGGCAATAAAAGCACGCAGTTGGCGCAAGGTGATGTGCATGGTCGGTTCCTTTCGGTGCCCAGCATAGCGGCGGTGCGGCCATTTATCAATCTTGCCGATGAATACCGCCCAAAAAACTGTTTTACCGATAAGTGTATTTCTGCTGAAATAGCAGCGCTTCCCCCGCATCAACGAAGGCTACCTGAATATGGATACGCTCTACACCTATTTCCGCAGCTCTGCCGCCTACCGCGTGCGGATTGCCTTGGCGCTGAAAAACCTCACTTACCGCAGCGTGCCTGTCCACCTGCTCAACCAAGGCGGCGAACAGCGGCTGCCCGCCTATACCGCCCTCAATCCGCAACAGCTGGTGCCGGCTTGGCAGACCGCAGACGGCGCCGTGTTGGCACAGTCGCTGGCCATCATCGAATACTTGGAAGAAACCCACCCCGAGCCGCCCCTGCTGCCGGACGACCCGCTGCAACGCGCCCGCGTGCGCGCCTTCGCCCAGCACATCGCCTGCGACATCCATCCGCTAAACAATACGCGCGTGCTGCAATACCTCGTGCAACAGGGTTGGGACGACGCACACAAACAGGCTTGGTACGCACATTGGGTGCACAAAGGTTTTACCGCCTTGGAAGCCTCGCTCAGCGACAGCGGCGCCTACTGCTTCGGCGACACGCCCACGCTGGCCGATTGTTGTCTGATTCCCCAGGTGTATAACGCCCGCCGTTTCCAAATCGACTTATCCGCCTATCCCCGCATCTGCCGCATTGCCGAAACCGCCGCCCGGCACCCCGCCTTTATCCAGGCCGCCCCCGAACAGCAGTCGGATGCGCCTTAAGGTACGCCCTCATTGAACTGGAGGCTACCTGAAAAGCCGCTTGGCCTGCACCAGACACAATCCAACAGGCTGAGACGGGATCACCGCCCGTCCGCGCACAAATAAAAACCAGAGCGCCCACCTTGGCCAACGGCCCTGCAGAAAACAACACAATATTCTGCGGGGCCGTTGGGCTTTCTGCACCGGGAAACCGCCGCCGGCATGGCCCATACAGACAGAACGATACTCGAAGCGCTCCGGTGAAAATTCGCTATTTGCTCCAGCATCAATGGCATAATGGCCTCCACCTCAGTCAGCCAACTGCATCATTTCCCACCAAAACAGACTGAACAATAGGAAATAAACACCGGAGAAAACCATGCTCGAGCACCTGCAAGCCCATTTGCCCGCCGATTTTATCGCCAAGTTGGTGCAACACGCCCGCCCCGTGCTCTCGCTCACACTCACCCGTGCCACAGACGATTTGCCGCTCACCGCCTCGCGCATCGGCGGCTTCGGTTATTGGCCGGCAAACCAGCCCTATCCGGAGAATGAAAACGGACAGCCGTTGTCGCTGCTGGCGCAATTCAATTTGGGCGAATTGCCGCCGCATCCCGATTTGCCGCACGAAGGCATACTGGCGTTTTATATCAATCCCTTCCACTGGAATTACGGCATGGATGAGGCAAGCGGCTATCGCGCCGTCTATTTTGCCGACGCCACCGCGCCCTCGCTTTCCCGCGAGCAGCAGCGCGAGCTTTTCCCAGCGCACGCCTTTCCCGAAGCGGGAGAAGAAACGCTTTCCGAAGAACAACTTGCTTTTCAGGCGCGCTGGTGCGAAGAACCGGTACAGATGCTTGCCGAATGGCTGACGCGCCATGAGCAAGCGGTGACCAAAGGCGGCGATGCCAAGCTCACCCGCCTGTGGCAAAAAGAAAAAGCGGCGCTGCCTGCGCTCGCCGACATCGTGCGCACCATCAACGAAGCAGAAGACGGTGCCCCGGCCGATTGGTCCGCCATTACCTATGCGCTTGAGGAAGTGCTGCCGCAAACCGCGGAATATGTGGCGACTCGTCTCACCGATCATCCCGCCAGCATGTATTGGACGCTTGCAGAAAGCGAGATGGACGAAGCGGAGATTGAACACAGCGTGCACGTGCACCAGGTGCTGACCCGGCAAATGCTCACCACCGGCGATTTGCGCTGGCGGCAATACTGGCAGCACGATCCGCGCGCAGTGCTGGAAGTCGATTGGCAAATGCAGCAGGAATTGATTGATTTTTATGGCAATGACAAACTCGCCGCCCTGTGGCGCGAGGCCTTGCCCGCGTTGCGAGCCAATATCGATGCCATCGTCGCCGAAGCGCAGACCGCGCGGGTGATGAGCGCCGCTGATCTCGATCAGGTGCTGGAAGGGCATATCGACACCCTGATGCAGCATATGCGCCAGACCTTTGCCGAAGCCGATTTCGCCCGCCAGCAAGAGATTATGGCGCGGGAGCAGCAGATGCTCGCCGAGCGCATGGAGCGCCTGACCACCCGTTTCGCGGCGCAAGGCTTTGTTGCCGAAGGCGAAGCCCCGGCCAGCGCGCTGGATGCCGTGCGCAATTTTGATCAGGTGTATGAGCTGGGCGAAGATGCGCATCCGCTGGCGTCGGTGGGGGAATTATTGAAACAATTTTCCGCGTTTGAAGAAGCCTTCGACTTGGCAGAAGAAGATGAGGAGGCAGAAGTTGCGGCGCTTTTGACAGGCTACCTGAAAGAAAACGATGCCTTTGTGGCGGCAGAGCAGGATGGCGAACTGGCGCACTTATGGGCGGAAGAACGCGCGCAACTTCTCGCCGAGCCCCCGCAAAGCAAAGCGGCGCTGCTGGTGCAGATCAGCAGCGGCAGCCGCAGCTATTTGCATCTGGCACAACAGGGCAAAGTCAATCCGGCAGCGCAGGCCATTGCCCGCGAAATCAACGC
The DNA here is from genome assembly GCF_014054965.1 of Neisseria shayeganii. NCBI lineage: Bacteria > Pseudomonadati > Pseudomonadota > Betaproteobacteria > Neisseriales > Neisseriaceae > Neisseria > Neisseria shayeganii. The sequence goes on from NZ_CP059567.1 coordinate 2,333,879, forward strand.
GGATGTCATGGGTTGGGACAACGCTCCGCCGCAATGGTATCACCCGGTGGCGGGCGAATACGCGGTGCAGGCCACACTTGCCGAACACTATCCGTTTGCCGAACATGATGAATTTACTGCCATCTTCGGCCAATCGTTCTATGACTGGGCACAGGGGCTGGCACTCAGTGAGGCGGCAAAACGCCATTTCGTCGAGGTCGCCCTGCAAAACGAAAGCCATCTCATGGGCTATCCCTATTTCATCCAAGACGACCCGCGTGCAGGCAAAGACGATGTGCTCCTGTTCCAGCTCGACAGCCAGGAAGTGGACGGCGAATACGGCAGCGTGATGTGGGGCGACGGCGGCATCGGCCGGTTCTTCATCGCCCGCGAGGATTTGGCCGCGCGGCGCTTTGATCAAGCCTGGCTGCATTGGGATGCTTATTGATTCGACGACCGGCAAACACGCCAAGTTGATGTTTGAGGCTGAGGCCTTGGTAAAAACAGAGCTAGTCATCCGAACGATAATGGAGATTTGGCAGCCCAGATCACAGACAGAAGGCGCCATGCCGTTTCGTCAACTTTTCAATACTGTGAAGCCGCACCGCAGCCTGAAGTAGGAGATATCCTTTGAGCTATTACAGGCTTATTTTTATCAACCTGTGGGTGTCAGTAACGTAGTTGGTTTCTACACCTGCCCTTACCGATGCTCTGCAACAGGAAACAACAAAGGTTTCAGGCTACCTGAAAACAGACAACGCCAGTAGCGGCTGAGCCGAAAAGTTTTCAGGTAGCCTGGGCTCTTTGCCAAACCGAAAAAAAGCATACAAAAACCGCCGTATCCGCATAAGCCGGATACGGCGGTTTGGGCATCAGGGTTTAGTGCAAACCTTGGATAAAATTGCCGACGGCCTGCATTTCTTCCGGTGTCATGCGTTTGGCGATGTCCACCATGATGGCGTTGGTGCGGCGGCCGCTTTGATAGGCGTTGAGTTGATCCACCACATAAGAGGTGTGCTGGCCGGCCAGGCGCGGGTAGGCCACGGTGCCGTCTTGCGCTTTCGCATTGCCCGGAATACCGGCGCCGCTGGGGCCGTGGCAAGACATACAGGCCGGCAGGCCTTTCTGAGCCAAACCGCCGCGGTAGATGCGGGCGCCCAGCTCGGGGTTTTCTTTCGGGTTGGCCTCGCCGGATTTCGGCAGCTGGGTGGCAAAGTAGGCGGCCACGTTGGCGATGTCCTGCTCACTCAGGTTTTCCACCAGCGGGCGCATGGTCACAGCGGCGCCGGTATTGCGGCTGCCGTCTTTGATGGCCAAAGTTTGCTGTACGGTATAGGCGGGGTGTTGCGCCGCCAAGCGCGGATACATGGCGATCGAGGTGTTGCCGTCCGCACCATGGCAGGCGGCGCACACGGTTTCGGCAATTTCTTTGCCTTTGGCGATGTCGGCTGCCTGCGGGGCGGCCAGAGCGAAACCGGAAGCGGCCAGCGCCAAGCCCAACAAGGTAGTACGTTTCATTAAAATGCTCCTAAAATCAGGGCGTTGATTCTTGACTCCGCCCCCAATACTCTATGAATCGGGCCTGCCCGATTTAAACCGATATTTTCATAAACGTGGTATTCTATACCAAATTTCACAAATTGTTCCAGCCATGACGCTTTTTCAAAACGCAAAATTCTATACCACCGTCAATCATTTAAAAGACCTGCCCGACACGCCGGCGGAAATCGCTTTCGTCGGCCGCAGCAATGCGGGCAAATCCAGCGCCATCAACACGCTGACCAATCACACGCGTCTGGCTTTTGTTTCCAAAACCCCGGGGCGCACCCAGCACATCAACTTTTTCGAGCTGCCCAACGGCGGCTTTATGGTGGACCTGCCCGGTTACGGCTACGCCCAAGTGCCGGAAGCCATACGCACCCATTGGGTAAAGCTGCTGGGCGACTATTTGCAAACCCGCAGCCAGCTGATCGGCTTGATTCTGATCATGGACGCGCGCCATCCTTTGAAAGAGCTGGATGTGCGTATGCTGGATTTTTTCGCCCTCACCGGCCGGCCGGTGCACATCTTGCTGTCGAAAGCGGACAAATTATCCAAGAATGAGCAAATGAAAACTTTGTCTGCCGTCAAGAAAGCGTTAAAACCCTTTACCGAACAGCAAGAAGTAGGCGTGCAGCTGTTTTCCAGCCTGAAAAAACAAGGCATTGAAGAAGTGGATGCCGTGGTGCGCCAGTGGTTTGAAAGCCACACTGCTGCCAACACCGCCGCAGACGATGCTGCCACCTCAGAGCCGCCGCAGGCTACCTGAAAGCCCGACACCGCCCAAGCAATAAGGAGCGCCCATGCCCGATTGGCACTGCCTGGCCGACAGCCAAGCCCACCTGCTCGCCGGTTACGGTTCGGGCCAGCCCACCAGCGCCAGCGCGCTGGAAGGCTTGGCCGAGCTGCTGGGCGAGGGGCCGCAGGCGGCGCAGTTGCGCTCGGCGGTGGCCGCTTATCAGGCGCAAAACCCGCTTTACCGCGAACTCAATTACATCAGCCGCGATTTGGAAGAATACTGCTTTTTGCAGTGCGTGGCCGCCGGCGACGCCGCCGAATGGGGCTGCCGCTTGGGCCGCCACCTGCATTTCTCCTATTACGGCCTGTTGGGTTATTTGATGCTGCTCAGCGCCGATTTGGGCACTGCGCTGGCCACCGCGCTGCAGTTTCCGCTGCAACTGGGCAGCTATTTCGGCATCCGCCTGCTGCATTGCGCCGACAGCGGCCAGGCGCAGCTGCGCTTTGAACACTACCGCGGCCGCCCCGAGCTGTTCCGCTTCCATCTGCGCCTGTGCGCCGAAGCCTACCGCCAAATCATCGCCACCCTGGGCGCGGTGGACGGCAGCGCCTTTGCCACCCAGTACCGCGACCAGGGTGGCGAGGCCGACGCCCTGTGCTTTAGCGCCGAATTATTGGCGCTGCCGCTGCCCTATGCCCAAAGCAGCGTGTTTGCACAAACCCTGCGCGAATGCCGCGCCCTCGAACAGCAAATCGGCGCCCTCTTGATGCAGCCCTTGGTGCTGAAGGTGCGCACCCTGATGGCCGGCGATTTGAAGCGCTACAGCGCCATGCCGGCGGTGGCGGCCGAATTGCACATGACCGAGCGCACCCTGCACCGCCACCTGCGCAAATGCGGCACCGCCTTCCAAACCCTGCTCGACGACATTCGCCTGCACGAAGCGGTGGCGCTGCTGCACGACCGCCGGCACAATCTGGCGCAGATTGCCGACGCCTTGGGCTTTGCCGACCCCGCCGCCTTCAAGCACGCCTTCAAACGCTGGACCGGCAGCAGCCCCGCCGCCTGGTACGGCCGTTAGAAGCGGTGCCAACCGGCGTATATAGTTTTCAGATAGCCCGATAGTCGGATATCGACATCCGACTCCACTCAATATTTCCAGCGCCACTTTTGCCGGATATCGGTTTCGTCGGTCGGATTCTGGAATCCGACAGCATCAACCTTTTATTTTCCGCCCCGCCCGCGTATTGGTCGGGCCGCTCTCCCGCTTCTCCTTCTGCTTTATTGCTGCACCGCAGCAGGCTACCTGAAAGCCTGAATGGCCGGTTTTGTCTGCAAAAACCGCAAATCTGTCCGAATATATCCTCTTGCCGACACGGGTTTTGTTTTAAAAATAAAGCGGCTGACATCAGCGCCCGTCCATAACAAAATCACACAGGAGAAACGCCATGCGCGAAACCGCCTTTGTCTGGCACGAGCTGTATATGTGGCACGACACGTCCACCTACGCCGGCCTCTACCGCCCCGGCCTTACCGTACAGCCCTTGCAACACTACGAATCGCCCGAACCCAAGCGCCGCATCCGCAATCTGCTGGAGGTGTCCGGCCTGCTAGACCAATTGCAGCGCGTGGCGCCGGCGGATGCCGAAGATGCCGACCTGCTGCGGGTGCACACCGCCGACTATCTGGCCAAAACCGAGGCCGCGCGCGGCCAAAACGGCCTGGCCGACGCCGAATCGCCTTTCGGCGCCGCTTCGATTGACATTGCCCGCAAAGCCGCCGGCGGCGCCATCAGCGCGGTGAAAGCGGTGCTGGCCGGCCAAGCCGACAATGCCTATGCGCTGATCCGTCCGCCCGGCCACCATGCCGAGCCGGATGCCGGCGGCGGTTTCTGCATTTTCTCCAATGCCGCGGTGGCCGCCGCCTGGGCGCTGGACAACGGCTGCGAACGCGTGGCCATCATCGACTGGGACGTGCACCATGGCAACGGCACCGAATCCTGTTTTTGGGAAGAAGGCCGCGTGCTGGCGATTTCCCTGCACCAAGACAACTGGTTCCCGCAAAACCGCGGCGCGCACACCGATGTCGGCGCCGGCGCCGGCTTGGGCAAAAACATGAATCTGCCGCTGATGCCCGGCTGCGGCCACGGCGCTTATGTGTATGCGTTTGAACAGATTGTGCTGCCGGCGCTGGAAGCCTTCCGCCCCGATTTGATCATGGTGGCCTGCGGTTTCGATTCCAGCATCGAAGACCCGCTGGGGCGCATGATGCTGCATGCCGACAGCTACCGCACCCTCACGCAGATGGTGCTGGATGCCGCCGAGCGCTTGTGCGGCGGGCGGGTGGTGTTCACCCACGAGGGCGGCTACAACCCGGCCACCACGCCCTTCCTCGGCCTGGCGGTGGTGGAAACCCTGAGCGGGCGCGACACCGGCATCAGCGATCCCTCGCTGCCGGCGCATCTGGCCGCCGCCGGTCAGGATTTGCAGCCGCAGCAGCGCGCGCACATCGACGCACTGCGCGCCTTCTTCCAGCAACAGCCCGGCTGCCCGCTGGCTGCTGAGGCTACCTGAAAACGGAAAGGAGGCATGCCATGTGGTTTATTCCCAAATCCCATCCGGAAATCAACAACCGTGTGCTGCTGATCAGCATGGTGCTGGTGGCCGTGGCGCTGTGGCTGGGCAACGGTTACAGCGTCACCTTGGCCGACGGCAAAACCGCCTACGGTGTGTTCAGCCTGCTGCCGATTGCCTGCGTGCTCGGCTTTGCGCTGGTGAGCCGCCGCACGCTGGAGCCGCTGTTTTTCGGCGCCATGGTCGGGCTGATGCTGATCAACCCCAACCCCAAAGTGCTGATTGAAAGCCTGATGGCCAGCAGCCTCAAGGTAATGGCCGGGCCGGTCATGGGCTGGATTCTGCTGTTGTGCGTGCTGATGGGCGGCCTGATCATGTGGCTGCAAAAATCGGGCGCCACCGACGCCTTCAGCCGCCTGATCGGCCGCGTGGCGCGCACCCGCAGCCACAGCCTGATTGCCGCCTGGCTGTTGGGTTTGCTGATTTTCATCGACGACTACCTCAGCTCGCTCACCGTCGGCGCCACCATGCGCCGGCTCACCGACCGCCTGGGCGTGTCGCGCGCCATGCTCTCCTATGTGGCCGACGCCACCGCCGCACCGGTGTGCCTGCTGGTGCCGATTTCCACCTGGGGCATTTATCTGGCCGGCCTGCTGGAAAGCAACCATGTGGCCGAAGCCGGCAGCGGCATGGCCTACTATATGCAGGTGATCCCCTATGTGCTCTATGCCTGGGTGGCGATTTTGGTGGTGCCGCTGGTGGCTTTCGACATTCTCAAGCCCGGCGCCGCCATGCGCCAGGCCGAGGCACGGGCCGCCGAACGCCGCGATCAGGGCCTGGCCGAGCAGGCGCCGGTTGAAGAAAGCTACGGCGGCCGCAGCCACATCATGTATTTCCTGCTGCCGATTGTGGTGCTGGTATTGGGCACTTGGTGGTTTGGCGACACCCTGCTCGGCGCCATGGCCGCGGTGCTGTTTACCGCCGCGCTGTACCGCTTTTTGCAGCTGGCCGGCCTGCCGCAGTTGTTCAACGACTTTATGGAAGGCATGCTCAGCATGGTGACGCCGGTGGCCATCATCTTCGCCGCCTTTGTGCTGCAAGACGTGAACGAACAGCTGGGGCTGGCGCCGTGGCTGATTGAAAACGTCAAGCCTTATCTCAATGCGCAATGGCTGCCGGTGATCACCTTTGTGCTGCTCTCGGCGCTCACCTTCACCACCGGCTCGTTCTGGGGCATTTACGCCATCGCCTTCCCCATCATCGTGCCGCTGGCGGTGGCGCTGGACGCCAATCTGCCGCTCACCCTCGGCGCGCTGATTTCCGCCGGCGGCTTCGGCAGCCAAGCCTGCTTCTTCGGAGATTCCACCGTGCTGTCGGCCCGCAGCTGCGAAATCACGCCGATGGAACACGCCCTCACCCAATGGCGCTACGTCTGGGTGTCGGCCCTGATTGCCGCCGTGCTGTTTGCCCTGGGCGGTTGGCTGTGGGGCTAAGTAGGCGTTGGAGAACCGGAAAGGCTACCTGAAAAGCCCAAACCCTTCTCTGTTTTCCGCAGCGAAACCCCCTGCTGTGGGCTGAATAAGCCGGCAGCAGGGGGTTTCGCACTCAGATAAAACGGTTAACGGTCTGCGTCAAAATCGTCTTCAACGATTTCAATCAAGGTCGGCCGGTTAGGAGCGGCTTGACGCAAAGCTGCTCCCAGCTCGGCCAGATTACTAACTCTGGCGCTCTGGCAGCCGAATCCGCGTGCCAGGGTTTGGAAATCGGGCGTATAGATGTCCACCCCGATTTCGGGCAAGCCTTCCCGGCGCATATAGCGTTTGATTTCGCCATAGCCGTGATTGTTCCACAGCAAAACCACAATGCCGATGCCCGCCTCTACGGCCGACGCCAGCTCGGGCAGGGTAAACTGAATGCCGCCGTCGCCGATCAGGCACACCACCGGGCGGTGGGGTGCCGCCAATTTGGCCCCGGAAGCGGCCGGCAAGGCATAACCCAAGGTGCCGTAACCCGTGGAGGCGTTAAACCAAGCACGGGGCGTATCCGGCTCGTACAAATGGTTGCCGGAGTAGACGGGCTGGGTAGAGTCGCCCACCACAATCACGCCCGGTAAAGTTTGCTGCACTTGCGCCAAGACGGCAGCCTGCTTCAACCAGGCCGGCGGCCAATACGCCGCCAGCGCTTCGCGAACCGCCGCCGCCCGTTGGGCGCCTTGGCGAGAAATGGGAGCGGCCGCCATCATATCGGCCAAGCGGCTGACGGCATCGGCCGCATCGCCCACAATGGCCAGGTCGGCAAGATGGTTGCGCTGCAGCTGCTCGGCATCGATATCGATGCGGATCAGGCGGCCGCCCAACTGGAAGTTGCCGTCGAACACCACGTCGTAATCGGTTTCGCCCAGTTCGGTGCCGATGGCCAGCACCACATCGGCCTGTGCCGCCAGTTCGCGCACGGCCGGCAGCGACTGATTACTGCCCAATTGCAAGGGATGCCCGTTCGGCAATAGGCCTTTGGCATTGATGGTGCAACACACCGGTGCGTCCCAAGCTTCCGCCAAGGCCTGTACCCGCGCAGGATCGGCGCGTGCGCAACCGCCGCCCAACAACAGCAGCGGCCGTACGGCATGGCGCATCCATGCACCCGCTTGCGCCAAGGCCTCCTCCGGGGCACAGGGTTTGTCCGGCAATGCCGCAGCCCGCACCGAGGGTTCGCCGAAGGGCGCATCGATGATATCAATCGGAATCTCTATGTGTACCGGCCGGGGACGGCTGCTGTTGAACACCGAAAAAGCGCGGGCCAATACTTTGGGCAGGTCTTGCGGCCGCATGAGGGTATGACTGAAGGCAGCCACACCGGCCACCATCTCACTTTGGTTTTTCAACTCGTGCAGGCGGCCTTCGCCCAAACCCAACTGATGGGTTTTGTTGACGCTCGAAATCACCAGCATCGGCACGGAGTCGGCATACGCCTGCCCCATGGCAGTGAGAATATTGGTCATGCCGGGGCCGGTGATGATGAAACAGACGCCGGGTTTGCCGCTGACGCGGGCATAGCCGTCGGCCATAAAGCCGGCGCCCTGCTCGTGACGGGGCGTGATGTGGCGGATAGCGGTTTGCGGCAAACCCCGATAAAGCGAAACGGTGTGGACGCCGGGAATGCCGAAAACGGTATCGATGCCGTAAGCGGCCAACAGATGAACCAAAGCTTCGCCGCAAGTGGCATGAGGGGGAAGTAAAGACATAGCGTATTCCAGTAGTGGCGGCGCGCCACGCCTTTGCAGGCAGCACACCGCAGTGAAACAAGCGCCGGCGGGGGCGTGTGGTCAGAAAATGTGGCGGCAGTTTTGCGCATGCCACAGCTGCCGGGCCGAAAAGACGGCACACGGGCTATTGCCCGCCAATACCGACGTTATGAAAGACCTGAAACAGGCCCAGGGTTTTCAGGTAGCCTGTTCTTTCCGCTGACCCTGGTTATCATGGACGATAAGTATTTTGATGGGTTAAAACGGTGGCGCCCCCTTGCGGCGCACAGCCAAGCCATCACCGTGCGCCGCAAACCAAGCAGCTGATCTGCAGCGCACAAGGGTACTCAAAACACAACCCAATGCGCCATCAGTACGATGATGGGCAAGGTAATCAGGGTTCGCAGCAGAAAAACGGCAAACAGCTCCAAGATATTCAAGCCCAAGCGCGCTTTGAGTATCAAGGCGCCGACTTCGGTCATGTAAATCACTTGGGTAAGCGACAAACAGGCAATCACAAAACGGGTCAGTTCGCTTTCAATGCCCTTACCCAACACCGCCGGCAAAAACATATCGGCAAAACCAACCAATACCGCGGGAGCCGCTTTGGCGGCCTCGGGAAGATGCAGCCACTCCAAAAACGGCACCAACGGGGCGGACAGCACGCTAAACACAGGCGTGTATTCCGACAAGGCCAAAGCCAACGTGCCGATGGCGAAGACGACCGGCAACAGGCCCAGATAAACGTCGGCCAATACCTGAATGCTGTTGCCCAATGCCTTGAGCGGCCCCGGCATGGCATGGGCACGACGCACCGCTTGGTCAAGCGCCCAAGCATGGGTATTGCCCGCAGGTGCACCGGTTTCCAGCAGCTGCTTGCCGTTTTTCGGATGGTACACATCTTTTTTCAAGCTCAGGGGCGGGATGCGCGGCATGATGACTGCAGCAGCCAGGCCGGCCACCAAAACCGTCAGATAAAAAGGCACGAACAAATGGGAAATGCCAATGAAATCGGATACCAAAAGGCTGAAGGCCACCGAAGCCAGCGAGAAGCTGGTGGCAATGACGGCCGCTTCGCGTTGGCTGTAAAAGCCTTTTTCATACTGCTGGGAGGTAATCAACACCCCGATGGTGCCGGATCCGAGCCAAGAAGCGGTGGCATCAATCGCCGCGCGGCCGGGCAGACGGAACACTTTCTGAAAAGGCTTGCGCAGCAAGGTGCCCACATACTCCATCAAACCGTAATCCACCAGAAACGGCAGCAACAGCACAGCGAAGAAAAAGAAAGGAATCAGCACGGGATTCAGATCGTTGAGAATCACGCTGCCCGTGTTTTTGCCGATCACCCATTCCGGCCCGGTCTGGGTATAAATCATGACGATGAATACCGCACCCAAAATCCTGAGCAGCAGCCACAACCAGTTGACCCGGAAAATGGCGGCGAATGTTGTATCGGCACGGCTCCATTGCGGCTTGAGCAGCGCCACCCACAAAGTGAGCAATGCAGAGGCCACCACCACGCATACGGCGGTCAGCGGCAGATAGGGCTTCACCACTTCACGCACCGCATCGGCAATAATGCCCAAGCCAATCGTCCATTTGCCGCCCCAATACAGCGGGGTCAGAAACATGAGCACGCCGATGAGGGAAAACACAATAAATTTGGCAGTGGCTTGTCTGCGCTGCGCCAGCGGAATGGTTGGCGGCGGTGGCGTTTCATGGATGAAGGGTTCCTGGGAAGCATTGAGTTTCATGAGGTTTCTCCTGATTATTCCGATTGCCTCCGCAGCCGCGCTGCGATTGGTCGGTGTTGCCCGACAAACAGAGTACGCGGCAGGGAAATCTGGCCCGGCTTTCGGAATGTTATTGGTTTTAAGGCCAGATTCAGCGGTCGTAGCGTACCCCGGGCAGCACGCATAACATTTCGAACAACAGATTGGCGGCCACCACGGAAGTGTTGCCGAAAGGATCATAGGGCGGCGCTACTTCCACCAAATCGCCCCCGACCACCCGGCAGCCACGCAGCCCGCGGATGATTTCCAGTGCCTGAGGCACGGTCAGGCCGCCGATTTCGGCGGTACCGGTACCCGGTGCATAGGCGGGATCAATGCCATCGATGTCAAAACTGATGTACACCGGCCCGTCTCCCATCTGCTCCCGAACTTCCGCCATCAAAGGCGCTAAAGATCGGTGCCAGCAAGCCTCTGCCGGCACCACGCGGAAACCCTGATCACGCGACCAATCAAACTCGTCGGCGCTGTAGCCGGTGCCGCGCAGACCAATCTGCACCACGCGGCGGCAATCCAGCAGGCCCTCCTCTACCGCCCGGCGAAACGGGGTGCCGTGGGCGATTTTTTCTCCGAACATTTCGTCGTTGATGTCGGCGTGGGCGTCCACATGCACCAAACCCACCGGACCGTGTTTGGCCGCCATGGCGCGCAGTATCGGCAACACCACCGTGTGGTCGCCGCCCAAAGTCAGCGGGACACAGTCGTGGGCCAGAATGTGGTCTCGGTAAAACGCTTCAATGATGTCAACACTTTTGAGCAGGTTGAAGGTATTGATCGGCACATCACCGATATCGGCTACCTGAAGGCTCTCGAAAGGTGCAGCGAAAGTGGCCACATTGTAGGGACGCAACATCCTGGATTCGTCACGGATTTGGCGCGGCCCCAAACGGGCGCCGGGGCGGTTGGAGGTGCCGATATCGAGCGGAATGCCGACAAAGGCCGCGTCTAATCCTGCCGCATCGGCTTGAAAAGGCAGACGCATCATGGTGGCAATGCCACCGCAACGCGGCATGGCATTGCCGCTGAGGGGTTGGTTGAACATGGTCAGGCTCCTGAATGTAGAAATGGATAGGCATCAATGGGCCAGGAAAACGGTCTGGTTGCGCGTCCGCCAACGGACTGAACGCCTGTTCATCACCGTTTTTACCGCCATAAAGCCCCACTGTCCGCACATGGGCTAAAGCTGAAAGCACTGGCGGCTTGGGCAGCCTCGCTGTCATGCAGGCAGCGGGCGGATGGCAGGTTTTTCTCTCCTGCTGCCCGCAGACAAAAACAAAAATAAAAGTTTTTGGCCGCCGTTTCTATGCCGAATTTCTGATGCCAACATTCGAAATTGAAATGTTTGTACCGAAAGCAGCCGATTCAAACCACGCGTGACCACCAAACCGAACACCGGGTACGGCCCTTGCGGAATATGAATGAGAATGAAATGGGGAAGACAGAACAGCCGAACGGCTGGTGACACCGAGCCGGATAAGACCCGAAAAAAAGATAAGAAAAATAAGCGTTTTTTTGGGAGAGCAGAAACGATTGCTTCAAAATGTGTCGGTAAAAAAAACTGCCCGAATGTTTTCAGGTAGCCTGAAACCTGGGCAAAACCTTCAGATGCGCAGGCAGCTCAAGGGGCGGCAACGCCAAGAGTCTGAAAGCAAAAAACCCTACGGGACAAGATATCATGGGGCACGAACACACCAAGCCTTAATCCGCCGCAGCTGGGACTTTGCCCAGACTTCCGCCTTATCATCTGCCGCCAATCTCTGATCGGCGCTATATTTCAGTCAACATCCGGCCTTGCCGGGCTACAGAATCGGGGAAATTGTGATGCTCCACACCTTGCTGAAACATGACATCAAAGCACTTCAGGCTTTTGTGGCCATTGTCGAATGCCGCGGGATCAGCGCCGCCCAAGCACGGCTCAATATGTCCCAGTCGGCCATCAGCACGCATTTGGCGCACTTGGAAAGCAGCTTGGATACCAAGCTGTGTCGCCGGGGACGCAGCGGTTTTGAGCTGACCCGTACCGGAGAACAACTCTATCAAGCCTGCTTGCGCCTGTTGCACGCCACCCGCGAATTTCACCATGAAGTGCAGGGAATCCGACGGCGGAACGAACAGTTTTCAGGCACTTTGCGCTTGTGCATGGTGGACCATATGCCGGACCGCTTCACTCAGGCGCTCGCAGAAACCATCCGCCAGGCTTACCGCCGCCATCCCGATTTGCGTTTGACCGCCGATGTGCGCTCTCCGCAAGAGATGGAAACCGCAGTGGCCTCAAAGCAAACCGACTTGGGGTTCGGCTATTTTGCCCAGCCGCTGAAAAATCTGCGCTACCTCCCGGTGTGGGAAGAAACCCAACACATTTACTGCCACCGCGACCACCCTGCGGCCGGCGAGCCGGCACTGACCATCGGACAATTGGAATCCGATTATGCCTGGGTCAGACGCGGCTACCTGCTCTCGCCTTCGCTTTCGACACTGTCACCGCAACAGATCACGGCCACCGCCTATCACATGGAAGTCACCCTGCTGTTTATCTTGGCCGGCAGCCACATCGGCTTCTTGCCTCAGGATTACGCTGCCCCGTTGGTGGCAGAAGGAACCCTAAAAGCGCTGCTGCCCGCGCAAACGGCTTATCAGGTGGCACACATGGCGGTATTCCGGCCGGAATCCGATCCGCGGGTGGATTGGGTATTGCAACAACTGTTGGCCGGCTTGGCGACAGAGTCAGGTTCACCCCAAACGTAATAGATTATGCCTCCAGCAGGCGTTGCCGCGGTATTTTGGGTCAGAACCCGCATCGGCAGTATCTATCCCGCCAGCCATTTGCTTTTCAGGTAGCCTGAGACCTTTGCAAAATCCCCAGATGTGTTGCAGTTCAAAGCGTAGCAGCGCAGCGAGCGTGAGCGCCTGCAATCCGCGTGGGGCAGACATCTCACACGATAGACAAGCAAGCGAGCATACCCATAGAGTATAACCGAAGAACGCAGAAATGCGCCGCAGATGGGACTTTTGCAAAGGTCTCAGCCTGTTTGGGCCAAGTGAAGGTGGGCCGAAACTAAGACTGTTCAGGCAGCAGCTGTACCACGATTTTGCCTTTTGCCCGTCCGCTTTCGGCATAATCCAATGCAGCTTGCGTTTCGGCAAAGGGGAAGATGCGGTCGATCACGGGCACGATTGCGCCCGCCTCTATCAGCCGAGTAATTTCGGCCAATTGCGCTCCGCTGGCGCGCATGAACAAGAAATCGTAATGCACGCGGTAGCGCTTTTCCAGCCGCTGCAAGGGCAGAGTGGCGGCGGCAAACAGCCATTGTTTCCATGCCGGCAGCTGCCATTCACGGGCAAAACGGGCGGTGGGCAGGGCGGAGACGGAAACGATGTGTCCGCCCGGTTTGAGGATGCGGAAAGACTGTTTGAGCGCGTCGCCGCCCAAAGTGTCCAACACCGCATCGTAAGCGTGCAACACGTCGGCAAAATTTTCTTCGCGGTAGTTGATGATGTGGTCGGCACCCAAACGCGCCACCAGATCATGTCCGGCGGGGCTGGCGGTGGTGGCCGCATAAGCGCCGATGTGTTTGGCCAGCTGAATGGCAAACGTACCCAAACCGCCCGCACCGGCGTGAATCAGGATTTTATCGCCCGCTTTCAGGCGCAGGGCTTCGTAAAACGCTTGGTAGGCGGTCAGACCCACCAAGGGAATCGAGGCGGCTTCGGCAAAGCTTAAATTGGCGGGCTTGGCGGCAATATCGTCTTTATGCACGGCGATGTATTCGGCAAAGGTGCCGATGCGCGACTTCGCGGGGCGGCCGTAAACGGCATCGCCTGTTTTGAAGCGTTGCACCGCTTGGCCGGTTTTCACCACCGTTCCGGCAAAATCGTTGCCCAAAATCAGCGGCATATCGTAATGCAGCAGGATTTTGACTTTGCCGTCACGGATTTTGAAATCAATCGGGTTCACGCTGGCGGCATGAATGGCCACCAAAACCTCATGGTCCCGGATTTCGGGCATGGGCATGGTGCTCATTTGGAGCGGTGTTTTGCCGTAACGGCTGATGGTCATGGCTTGCATGCTTGGCATCTAGATTCCTTGTTGCTCAGCGGATGAGTGCGGTACAGTTGCTGTTTGCACGCATCTCATACCATTGTAAATAATTGTTTTTCCAAAAATGGCTATTATCGGATGGCTTTTCAGGTAACCTGTGTGATCCAGAAGCGCTTTGAAAAGAGCAAGTGTAGCGATCAGGCCGGGTTTTCGCGCCCTTGAAAATCTTTGAGGCTACCTGAAACATTGTTCTGGCAACACAGTAGGGTAACGGCAGGCTTGTTCACCATCTTCTATGCTGTTTTCAGACAGGTAGTGGGGTTTCAGGCAAACTCGGTGCTTGGCTCATATTCAAGAACCCGACCCACGTTCATCAATCAGATTAGCCATTTCTTCTATGGAACAGGCCAAATCTTGTCCGCTTTGTGCGGCAACAATCCATCCTTCCCCAATCATAAATAACATATCGGCTTTTTTGTCCGACTCAGGCACGCCGCAGCTTTGCAAACGTTGACGCAGAATTTGCCTGACTTCGGACTTATGTCGGCTTGATTTTTGATGCGGCATGCTCGCCTTATCGGAATACTCGGCACACGCGTTGATAAACATGCAGCCGTGAAAATCGGCAGATTGTGTCCAATTGATAATGAAATCGAGATAAGCATAAGCCGTTTGCTGCTCCGCATAACACGCTAATGCATCAATCATATTTTGGATAAATTGCTCGTGCCGGTATTGCAAAACGGCTTCAATCAGACCTTCTTTGCTGCCGAAATGCGCATAAAGTGTCCGTTTGGTCGTATTGGCCTGCGCTGCCAACAACTCTACACCGCAGGCATGAAAGCCTCGACGATAAAACGTTTGATAAGCAGTTTCTAAGATTTTCTGACGGATATCCATGTGAACCCTTGTTCAAATATACCGAACGGTATATTATTGGTATACCAATCGGTGTATTCAATTTAATTGATACGGATAATCATATGGTCGATAAACCACGCTTTCAAGCAACAGAAAACTGCCCGCCTCGCCTGCCTTGGAAAACCATTGGGTTTGCTTGGCTTGGCGCCGTCTTGGCCACAGCAGCTTTCGCGGGTTTGGGAAACACTCTGGTGTTGCCTTTGGTGTTAGGTTCTTTCGGAGCAAGCTGTTTATTGGTATTTGCCTACCCGCAAAGCCCGTTTGCACAGTCTCGAAATGTAATAGGCGGGCATTTTGTCGCCACCTTGACGGGTTTGATACTTATGGGCATTTTCGGTTCTGGCTGGTGGAGTATGGCGCTTGCGGTCGGAACAGCTATTGCCTTGATGCTTATTTTACGCGTTCCGCATCCTCCTGCCGGTTCAAATCCATTGATCGTGATGTTGGGCGGGGTAGGCTGGGATTTTTTATTGACACCTACATTGTTAGGTTCCCTGATTTTGGTAGCGGTTGCTTTGTTCTATAACAATTGGGGTGAAGGTAGACGCTATCCGACTTATTGGTTTTAGTTTTCACAGCTTGGTTTTAATGATGCCTGCCTGAAAAGTATTTTCAGACAGGCATGGTTTTTCAGACGGCCTTTCAGGTAGCCTGTTTAAACTGAGGCCGTCTGAAAAACAAAGCCCGCTCTTTCCACAGCACCCATGCAGTCAACAGCAGCAGAATGCCGGTTTGAATCACTTTACTGTCGGGGTGGGTTTGGAAGATCTCGTTGCCGAGATTGGCGACCAAATGAAACAGCAGCGCCACCATAATACTGCGCCCGCTTTTCAGATACAGCCAGTTCATCAGTAGCACAAACATCACCATGCTGGCGACAAAATTGGCGGTGTAAAGCCAGCCTTGCGCCACCAGTTCGCTGTGGTAATAGCCTTTCACCAAGCCCAACGGTATATGCCACAGCGCCCAGTACACGGTAAAAATCAGCGACGCGGCAAACAGGCTGAAGCGCGACAGCAGCGCGTCCGTGCCGTAGGAGTGCCACGCCAGCTCTTCCAGCACCGCCCCGAGCACCAAAGCCAGCCACGGCGAAATCAGCGCCGAAGTAAACGAAGGGCTACCTGAAATATGGAACTGCCCGGCAGAATAGCCAAATAACAGCGACACGCCCTGCGCCAACACCAGCGACAGCGGCGGCAACAGCACCGCCGCCAGCCAATACCGTTTGCGCACGCCGGAAAAACGCAAACGCAACAAAGCATCCGCCCGCAGAGAAGGCTGCCGCCACAACAACCCCGCCGCCAAACACACCGGCGCGAGCAAACCGGCCAACAGCAAGGCCGTGAGTAAACCTTTGTGCCCGCCGTCGGGCTGGTGGCTGAAGTAAGCCGCCGCCAACCAAGCCGCCCACGGCAGCAACAGCGACCCAGCGAAGAAAAACACGGGCCGGTAAACCGCGGGGTTGACGATGTATTGGGTTGGCGTCATCGGTGGCTCCTTGTTGTTTGTGCAAGTATGTTTTTCAGACGGTATCACTTCATGATGCAACCGTATGGTTGGCACCCTTGCGCTTTGTATGATTCAAACTTGCAAGTCTGAGTGGCGGGCAGGAATGCCTGCCCTACGCATAAAAACCTATCGAATCAAATATCCACCGGCTGCCAGTTTTTGCTGCCTTTCACCGGCGGCAGGTAGGCCAACCCCATTTGGCATTGCTGCCACAATCGTTCGGGAATGCGGTAACGGTCGGCTTTGTCGGGGTCGAGTTCGCACACGATTTCGGCTTCGCGGCCGCTTTCAATCAGCGCGACCAAATCGGGGTTAATCATCACGGTTTTGCCTAGTGCGATGAATTCCGCCCAGCCGGTTTGGTAGGCTGCCAAAATTTGTTCGGTGCTGAAAAGGTTGCCTACGCCGATCAGGGGCAGTTTGCCGCCGATGCGTCGGTGTATCTGCTCGATGCGCGTCAAATTTGTGTCGGCTCCGCGGCGGGCTTTTTTGTAGAAATCCCAAAGCGAAACGTGCAGGTATTGCAGCGGTTTCTGCACCATGGCATCAATCAGCGCGAACGTGTCCTGCATGGTCAGGCCGTTGTCGCCGCCTTCTTCGGGCGAGAAACGGTAGCCGAGGATGAAATCGGGAAGGTTGTGTTTGCGGCGCACGGCATCGACGGCATCGACGATGGCCAGCGAAAAGCGCAAGCGGTTGGACAGGCTGCCGCCCCATGCGTCGTCGCGGCGGTTGCTTTGGGCGGACACGAACTGCTGAATCAGGTAGCCGTTGGCACCGTGTATTTCCACGCCGTCGAAACCTGCCTGAAGCGCCAACTCGGCGGCACGGGCAAAGGCTTCAATCAGTGCGCGGATTTCCGGTTCGGTGAGCGCGCGCGAACCGCTGGCTTCGTCGTCCGACGGGGCCACTTTGTCGGCACCTTCCAGCAAATCGGCCATCGCTTTGGTGCCGCCGTGATGAAGCTGCAAAACGGCTTTGGCGCCTTGTTCGTGCGCAATCTGCGCCACTTCTTGCAAGCTCGGCAAGTCTTCCGCGCCGATGGCTTCCGGTTGTCCGCCGAACGCTTTGCCTTCGGGCGACACCAGCGTGGCGGCGGCGATAAACAGGCCGAAGCCTTCAAAGCGGTTTTGCAAAAAACGGCGCTCGCCCTCGCTGATGCTGCCGTCTGCGTTGGAAGCCCAATGCGTCATGGGCGCGACCACCAAACGGTTTTTCACGACCACGCCGTTGTTGAGCGTGTAGGGTTGGAAAAGCGGGGTGTATTTCGGGTTCATTGTGTATCACTTTCTTGTGTTTCAGACAGGCATGGTTTTCAGACGGCCTCATTCAAATAATCGCGAATCAGCGCCGCTACTTCCGCCGCATGAGTGTGTGCCACATCGTGCCCGCCATGCGGTATCACTGCCAACTCGGCATTCGGCAATGCCTGCTGCAAAAAACGTCCGACGGCAGGCGGGCTGATGCGGTCATCGCCGCCCCAAATCAGCAGCACGGGCGCTTGAATCTCGGCAAAATCCGGTGACAAATCGCAATCCGCCTCTACAAACCATGTCGGCAGCTGCGGCTGCTCCAACAGATAAGCGCTGCGCCAGTCTTCCGCACCGAAAGCCGATACATCCATGCCGCCGGATGTGGCAACCAGCACCAAACCTCGCACTTGCTCGGGCTGGCACAAAGCCGCCTGCATGGCAATGATGCCGCCCATCGATTGCGCTACCAGCACAGTAGGCTCTTGAATTTTTGCCAATACCCAGTCGCACAAACCAGCAAAATCCTGAACGGCTGGGTGAGGAGGCTGTCCGGCAAATTCAGGATAAGTCTGTACGGTACAGCAGCAATCCGACGGCATCAAATCCGCCACCGGCTGCCAAAATGCCGGATCACCCGACGCGCCGGGTAAAAACAAAATGGATTTGTTTCGGCTATTCACAATTAAATCTTCCTTGCGCTGATCGTTAGGGTAGTTTGCTGATGCGGTTTAATCGACAGCAGGCTACCTGAAAACAGTCCGATGTTTT
Source organism: Neisseria shayeganii (assembly GCF_014054965.1). Classification (NCBI taxonomy): domain Bacteria; kingdom Pseudomonadati; phylum Pseudomonadota; class Betaproteobacteria; order Neisseriales; family Neisseriaceae; genus Neisseria; species Neisseria shayeganii. The sequence goes on from NZ_CP059567.1 coordinate 2,352,227, forward strand.
CGCCCCGAATGCGGACGGCTTTCAGGTAGCCTGATTTGCTACACCGCCGGCATCTGTTAGGATAAAGGCTCTGAATCATGCATCGCAACCATCAGGGAAAATCATGTCCGGCCCATACTATGCCCCGCGTTACAGCCGCGCCGTCCGCATCCGCTTTGCAGTGGTGTTCGGCCTGATCGGTTGCTGGCTGCATTTCATCTTTTTTCCCGCCTTCCACGATTTCGCCAACCATGCCGACTGCCGCAGCCTGTGGGGCATCCCCGGCTATATCGTGGTGTTCTACGGCAGCACCTTCGGCCCTGTTTTGCTGCTGGTGCTGTTTGCGGCTTGGCTGCTGCCGGACGCTCTGTGCATGCTGCGCAGCAAGCAATATCCGCCGCCGGGGCGCAAAACCTGGAGGAAAATCCGCGTGCGGCACGGGTGGCCGGCGCTGTGGCGGGCCTGGCTCGGAATCGCCTTGTTGCCGGCCAGTTTGGGCTTGGTGCTTTATGCCGCAATGGTGGCAGACGATTTGACCGAACGCTACCGTGCCGCCCATCCCAAGGGCGTGGTTTGTGAAAGCGAGCCAGCGCTGCCGTAAAGACAAACCACTGGTTTTTGTGCTGATCTCAGATGAAAGGAGCTTTGTCATGCGTTTACCCGTCGGTTCCGTCATTATTCTGATTTGCGGCTTATGCGCCCTGATTCCCGGCCTGATGACGCTGCTGGGCATGGGCGATTGGATACATGAAGTGCTCAACCAGCCGATTGGCGGCATCGCCCTGCTGATTATCGGCGGCTGTTACCTGCTGGCCGCTTTGTTTCCGCTGTTCGCCACCTATCTGACCCGTCGCGAACAAGGCAAAGCGCCTTTTGACGAAGCAGACCGCTAATCGGATTCAGAAAGTGTTTGTTTTGTGTGGGTTCGGGCCAGACCCGCTCCCTTCGGCAGGCTGAGACCTTTGCAAAAACCCCTGATGTGGATGCAGTTCAAGGCGTAGCAGCGCAGCGAACGTGAACGCTAGGAATCCCTGTGCGACAGACATATCACACGATAGGCAAGTGAGCGAGCAGTACCCATAGGGCATAAACGCACAACGCAGAAATGCGACGCAGATGGGGTTTTGCCAAGGTCTCAGGCCGTTGCGCCGGCAGTTTTGATCGAAAATACCGCTTTCACGGAAATTGTGAACAGGTTCATGCTGCTCAAGCGAATTTCCAACCCGCCCCCGGCCGATTCATAGCCGAGCGCTTTGGTTGCGATTGACGCAATCAAGCGGCAGACACGTTTCCAGCCTGGCTGCGGAAGGGCTATAATCCGATTATTAAAATTGAAAGAAACAAAATCCGGCGGCCTGCGCCTGATGCCGCCTGTTCATAACCGAAGGGAATGTTTGCCATTATGATCCACCCGTCCAAACACATGTCGCTCAACATCGCCCTGATTCAAGCGCGCGAAGCCTTGATGACCCATTTCCGCCCTCTGCTGAACGAAGTCGGGCTGACTGACCAACAATGGCGGATTCTGCGCTTGCTGGCAGAAAACGGCACCATGGATTTCCAAGATTTGGCCCGTACCGCCTGCATTCTGCGCCCCAGCCTCACCGGCATCCTCACCCGTTTGGAAAAAATGGACTTGGTGATGCGCCTGAAACCCGCCAGCGACCAGCGCCGTGTTTTCCTCAAACTCACTTCCCTAGGCGAACGCACTTACACCGATTTCGTCAACCAAATCGACAAGCACTACGACATCATCGAAACCCTGATGCCGAAAGACAAAATCGACCAGTTACACACCCTGCTGGCCGAATTGGCCACCATCGGCGTTGAAGACGACAAAAAATACGCTGCCGTTGCGAAATCCTGAATCCATGCTGCCAGAACATCCGCCACATCCCCTGCAAACCGCCTTCCGCGAGGCCATGTCGGCCTGTGCCGCCGGCGTGCACATCATCACCACCAACGGCCAGGCCGGCCGCTACGGCATCACCATGACGGCCGTTACTTCGATCACCGACCAGCCGCCCACCGTGATGCTGTGCATCAACAGCCACGCCCGCATCGTTCCCCTGCTGGAAACCAACGGGCGCTTGTGCATCAATGTCTTGGCCGCAGACCAACAGGATGCGGCCGAACATTTCGCCGGTATCACCCGTCTCACCCCCGAAGAGCGGTTTCTCCACCATATCTGGGCCGAAGGCCCCACCGGACAGCCGCAAGTCACCGGTGCCTTGGCACACATGCACGGCGAAATCGTGCAGCACACCACCGTCGGCACCCACCGCGTCCTGTTTGTGGAGATCGGCCACATCAGCGTACACGACACCGCCGCGCCGGCGCTCACCTATTTCCGCCGCCGCTTCGGCAGCTTGGTTTAATCCCTTACCGGCGAAAAACACTGCAATCCGGTTCAAGGCAATAAGCAAGGAGCTGGCCGGCGTCAAAAGGCTACCTGAAAGACCATTATGTTGAAACTACGCATTCTCACCGCCCTCGTGCTGCTGCCGCTGATGCTCGGCATGCTCTTCGGCGCCGGCAACGGCTTGTGGGCTGCCTTCAGCGGCCTCATCGCCCTCATCGCCCTTTGGGAATACAGCCGCTTATGCGGCATGGGTCCGGGCATGCAAAAACCTTATCTGGCCGGTACCGCCTTATTCATGTGGTTGGCCCATGCCGGCGGTTGGCAGCTGCCCGCACCGGCATGGTGGGGCGTACTCGGCTTTTGGCTGATGGCCATGCCCTTGTGGCTGAAAAACAAATGGCGGCTGCGCCCGGATTGGAAAGGCATGGCCGCGGGTTGGCTGCTGATGCTGCCGTTTTGGTTTGCCCTCATCGGTCTGCGCCCGAACGGCGAAGACGCCGTCTCCCTGCTGGCGGTAATGATGTTGGTTTGGGTGGCCGATGTGTTTGCCTATGTTTTCGGCAAACTGTGGGGCAAAAGAAAACTCGCGCCCACCATCAGCCCCGGCAAAAGCTGGGAGGGCGTGGCCGGCGCCCTGTTTGCCGTAGTCTTATACATGAGCTGGGCACGTTCGGCCGGCTGGCTGGGCTTTGATATGTCTTGGTTGGGCACCGTGCTGGTAGCCGTTTTGCTCACCGCCACCGGTATCTGTGGCGATTTGTTGGAAAGCTGGCTGAAACGTGCCGCCGGCGTCAAAGACAGCAGCCATCTGCTGCCCGGCCATGGCGGCGTATTCGACCGCGTGGATTCGCTGATTGCGGTACTGAGCGTTTATACCGCCGTACTCGCGTTATTCGCCTGAATGTGCCCCGCTCCATTAGAGCAATTTCGATTTAATTCATTACATACCCAGCTGATTTGAAGTAATTGGCACACTCTTGAGCCGAGAACAAATCAACCAGCTGCCCCATGCGCTGCCACAGCGCACCCACCGTGCGCTCGCCCGCCCTGCGCAGCAGCGCCTTGAACTTGGCAAACAGCTTCTCGATGGGGTTCAAATCCGGCGAGTACGGCGGCAGATAGCGAATGCTGGCGCCCACGCCTTCGATGGCTTCTCGCACGCCCGCCACTTTGTGGCTGGAGAGGTTGTCGGCAATGACGATGTCGCCAGGGCGAAGTGTCGGGCACCGAAAGGTTTTGACCCACGCCAGAAACACGGCGCCATTGATGGGGCCATCGGTCACCATGGGGGCCGTCAGTGCATCACAGCGCAAGGCGGCAATGAAGGTGCTGGTCTTCCAGTGCCCATGCGGGGCGCTGGCCACGCAGCGTTGACCGCGCGGGGCGCGCCCGCGCAGCGGCGTCATGCAGGTGCTGCTCCAGGTCTCGTCCAGAAATACCAGGCGCCTGGCATCGAGCCGGGCCTGCTGCTGTATCCAGCTCGCCCGTGCCTGCTGCACGTCTTCACGCTCCTGCTCGCTGGCGTGCAGCGTTTTTTTTGAAGCTCAGCCGCCATTTGTTGAGCTGGTGCCACAAGGCCGAGGGTTTGATGCTGATGCCATGCTCGCCCAAACGCTCGCACATTTGCACCAAGGTCAGATCGGGATCGGCCTTGATCCAGTCGCGGATCATGCCCTCTACTGGCGCCAGCCGGGAGATGCGCTTGCCGCCTTGCTGCCTGCTGCTGCGCTCGCCTTCTTTTTCGAAGCGATCACGCACCCGATATACCCACATGCGGCTGACTTCATAACGACGGGCAATGGCGCTGGGGCGCTCTCCGCGCTCCAGCGCTCCCAGTACTCGATCTCGCAGGTCTTGCGAATAGGCGCGCATCTCATGCTCCGGCTGCCAGAAAAAACCTATTATGTAACGTTTTTAGTCGAAGTTGCTCTAATCTGAAGGTCTCGGGCTACCTGAAATGCTCTCTGCGGGTATCAAACACAATAAAGCTGCCGAATCGTTTTCAGATTCGGCAGCTTTATTGTTAACGCCGGCTTTCTTTATCCGCGTCAGATGGCTTTGTCGGCAATGTCTTGCCGGTATTGCATGCCGTCAAAGCGGATTGGCGCCAGGGCTTGGTAGGCTCGGGCTTTGGCCGCGGCCACATCGTCGCCCAGGCCGACCACGCACAGCACGCGGCCGCCGTTAGTAACGATTTGGCCGTCGCCCTTATCGGCGGTGCCGGCGTGGAACACTTTGCCGCCGGCCTCGGCCGCTTGGGCCAAACCGTGAATCACCTCGCCTTTTTGCGGGCTGTCGGGGTAGCCGGCGGCCGCCAACACCACGCCGACGGCGGTTTGCGGATTCCATTGGGCGCTGACGGTGTCGAGCCGGCCAGCCAGGGCGGCGGCCACTAGGTCGGCCAAATCGCTGTCCAAACGGCTCATGATGGGCTGGGTTTCTGGGTCGCCGAAGCGGCAGTTGAATTCGATGGTGTAGGGCGCGCCGCTGTGATCAATCATCAGGCCGGCATAGAGAAAGCCGGTAAACGGCGTGCCGTCCGCCTGCATGCCGCGCACCGTGGGCAGGATGATTTCGTCCATCACGCGCTGATGCACGGCGGGGGTGACCACCGGCGCCGGGCTGTAGGCACCCATGCCGCCGGTGTTGGGGCCTTGGTCGCCGTCGAGCAGGCGTTTGTGGTCTTGGCTGGTGGCCATCGGCAGCACATGTTCGCCGTCCACCATCACGATAAAACTCGCCTCCTCGCCCTGCAAAAAGTCTTCAATCACCACCCGCGCACCGGCGGCGCCCATTTTGTTGCCCAACAGCATGTCGTCGATGGCGGCATGGGCTTCGGCCAGGCTCATCGCCACCACCACCCCTTTGCCGGCAGCCAGGCCGTCGGCCTTGATCACGATGGGCGCACCTTTGTCGTCCACATAAGCATGGGCGGCCTCGGCTTCGGCAAAGGTTTGGTAGCCGGCGGTGGGAATGCCGTGCCGCGCCATAAAGGCTTTGGCAAAGTCTTTGGAGCTTTCCAGCTGGGCGGCGGCTCGGGTGGGACCGAAAATAGGCAGGCCGACGGCGTGGAAGTCGTCCACCATGCCGGCCGCCAGCGGGGCTTCGGGGCCGACCACGGTAAAGGCAATTTGTTCGCGGCGGCAGAAATCGATTAACTCGGCATGGCTGCTCAGGGCCAGATTGCGCAACTTCGGCTCTTGCGCGGTGCCGGCATTGCCGGGGGCGACAAAGACGGTGTCCACCTTGGGCGACTGCGCCAGTTTCCAAGCCAAGGCGTGCTCGCGGCCGCCGCTGCCGATAACGAGAAGTTTCATGCGATATCCTTCGGTAAAAAGCGGAAAAATCTGAGGCGCGATTATAGCGGATTGGCGGGTGGCAGGGGCTTTGCGAAAAACAGACTGTGTTCAGGCAGCCTTCTTGCTTCGGGCTACCTGAACACCCGATCAGGAGACGGCAGGCTGAGACCTTTGCAAAACCCCCATCTGCGGCGCATTTCTGCGTTGTGCGCTGCTCGCTCACTTGCCTATCTATATGATATGTCTGCGTTCCCTGCGCTGCTACGCCTTGAACTGCATCCACATCTGGAGGGTTTGCAAAGGTCTCAGGCTTTGCGCAATCGGCTATAATTCGGCATATTTTCCCAGCCAACCCCATGCCGACTGCCATGAACCCACTCACCTTAGACTTAAGCGGCCTCAAATGCCCGCTGCCGATTTTGCGCACCAAAAAAGCGCTGGCGGCAATGGAAAGCGGCCAAGTGATTACCGTGCTGGCCACCGATGCCGGCGCACCCGACGACTTCGCCGCCTTCTGCCGCCAAACCGGCCACGAACTCTTATCCTCCACCGCCGATAACGGCGTATTTACCTTGGTGGTGCGCCACAAATAAGCCCGGTGCCTGCGCCCGTCAGGCTACCTGAAACCCCTACCGAAACACCGAAAGATTCCCATGCAAACCCTCCAGCTGATCCAACCCGACGACATGCACCTGCACCTGCGCGACGGCGAAGCGCTGCGCGCCGTACTGCCCTACACCGCCCGCCAGATGGCGCGCGCCGTCATCATGCCCAACCTCAAACCGCCGGTGGCGCAAGTGGCCGACGCCTTGGCCTACAAACAGCGCATTCTCGACGCCCTGCCTGCAGGCAGCGCTTTCGAGCCGCTGATGACGCTCTACCTCACCGACAACACCACGCCCGACACCGTGCGCGAAGCCAAAGCGGCCGGCATTGTGGCCTTCAAACTCTATCCCGCCGGCGCCACCACCAATTCCGATTCCGGCGTCACCGATTTGTTCAAGCTCTTGCCGGTGCTGCGCGAAATCGCCGCCCAGGATTTGCGTTTTCTGGTGCACGGCGAAGTCACCGATGCCGACATCGACATTTTCGACCGCGAAGCGGTGTTCATCGAACGCATTTTGAAGCCGGTGCTGGCCGAAGTGCCCGATTTGAAAGTGGTGTTCGAGCACATCACCACCGCCGAAGCCGCCCGTTTGGTGTGCGAGGCGGGCGACAATATTGCCGCCAGCGTGACCCCGCAGCACCTGATGCTCAACCGCAACGATCTTTTGGTGGGCGGCGTGCGGCCGCACTACTACTGCCTGCCCGTGCTCAAACGCGAAAGCCACCGCCAAGCACTGGTGGCGGCGGTTACCGGCCCGCAGGCGCATAAATTCTTCCTCGGCACCGATTCCGCCCCGCACCCGCAGCACACCAAAGAAAACGCCTGCGGCTGTGCCGGCATGTTCAGCGCCGCCACCGCCATCGAACTGTATGCCGAAGTATTCGAGCAGGCCGGCGCCTTGGACAAGCTGGAAGCCTTCGCCTCGCAAAACGGCGCCCGCTTCTACGGCCTGCCGGAAAACCACGGCCGTATTACCTTGGTGAAACAGGCGCAAACCGTGCCCGACAGCGTGCCCATGGGCGCTGACCGCTTGGTGCCGATGCGTGCCGGCGACGAAGTGGCGTGGTCGGTGCAATACGGTTAACGGCTGCCGAAACCGGTCAAAACGGACAACAGGCTACCTGAAAACCCTTCAGGTAGCCTGTTGTTCAGTGCGTACAAACAAATCAGCGGCCGGCCAAATCTTGCGGCCGGATGTGGAAACGCTGCCTGAATTGGTTGTTGAAATAAGCCGTGCTGCCGAAGCCGCAACGGTGGGCCAGGAAAGCCAGGGAAAACGGATAATTGCCGCTGCTGAGCAAAGCATAGGCCTGTTGCAGGCGCTGTTCTTTGAGCCAGGCGGAAAAACGTAGGCCGTGGTGGCGGAAAACCAAATGCAGGTAGCGGGGCGAAATACGGCAGGCGGCGGCGGTTTGGGCGGCGGTGAGGCCGGTTTGCGACAAATGCTCGCGCACATACTGCTGGATACGCAGCAGATGTGCCTGCAACACAGCATTGTCCGGTGCCGTCAAAGCGGCCGCCGACTCGTTGAGCAGCAGCGCCACCAGCTCTACCAAATGGCGCACAATCAAGCCGCTTTGCGCCGCATCATCCTGATGGGCTTTCAGTTGCCGGAACGCCAAGGGCAGATAAGCGGCGAGAAACTCGGCTTTGGCCGTGTGCGCCTGCTGCGCTTCCCGACACAAACCTTCCGGCCGCCGACACAGGCTGCGCAGGCGTGGGCCGTCGATTTTCACCACCCACATGTGCACCGGCTGCGGGCAGGCAAAGGTGTAGGGCAACAGACTGTGTTGCAGCAAAAAACAGCCGGGCCGCACTTCAGAAGCACGCTCTTCGCAGGTGTAGCGGATCGGGCCGTTCAGTGGCAGCGCCAGTAAAAATGCATCCTCATCGGTTTGCTTGGGCTCACTACGGCGCACATAACGCACCGCCGTATTTTGCAAATACGACAGCTCCACATCGCCGGCGGCCAAACGGCTCAGGTAACCCTTGAAACGGCGGACATCGGCGATTTCCACATTCAGTGTGTAATAAGCTTGGATGATGCCGTCCCGCCAGGCTCGGGCTTTATCCTCCGGCGGCAGACGGGCGGTATCGAGATGGGTCCACACGGCGTTTCCTCCTCTGGTTCCGGCGTGCACCGGCGCTGTTGACATTGCGTGCCGGAGCGGAATGTTCACTTCGCAACTTTGTCTCGCGATCCGCTTCACAAGCCGAGACCTTTGCAAAACCCCCAGATGTGGATGCAGTTCAAGGCGTAGCAGCGCAGCGAACGTGAACGCCAGGAATCCCTGTGGGACAGACAATATCATGAAGATAGGCAAGCGAGCGAGCAGCACACAACGCAGAAATGCGCCGCAGATGGGGGTTTTGCAAAGGTCTCAAGCCGCATCTGCTGCCTTGTCCATGCTGGCAAAGTAGCCAGTCTTGCGCACATTGCCGCCCGACATACGCGGTTTTTGCCGCGAAAAACCGTTTCACCAACCACGCCGCTTTGCTACCCACAGATGCTAGAGCATCAACACGTTTGCACAAGATAACCGCAATCATGCAGAAAAACCATGCGCAAGATCAAGAAAATAGCAATTGGTTTGCACAGCCTGCCGCCCTGTCGGCGGCCTTCTCTGCCGCCGCCGGTGGTTTTGTCCGGCCTTCGGGCGTTACAATGCGCCTCTGCGAATTTTCCGGGCTACCTGAACCATGTCCTTTCCCCTTCTGCACGCGCAAGACACCCTCTCCTTTGCTTCCGACAACTACGCCGGCGTCCACCCCCACATCATGGCCGCGCTGGAAACGGCCAACGGCGGCCATGTGTCCGCCTACGGCAACGACCCCTACACCGCCCACCTGCACACCCTGATCCGGCAGCACTTCGGCGAACAGGCCGAAGCCTGGCCGGTGTTCAACGGCACCGGCGCCAATGTGCTCGGCCTGCAGGCCCTGCTGCCGCGCTGGGGCGCCGTGGTGTGCGCTGAAAGCGCCCACATCCATCAAGATGAGAACGCCGCGCCGCAAGCGGTGGGCGGGCTCAAGCTGTGGACGGTGCCCACGCCCGACGGCAAGCTGACGCCCGAGCTGATTGCCCGCCAAGCGCACGGCTGGGGCAACGAACACCGCGCCCAGCCCTTGGCGGTGTATCTGAGCCAAAGCACCGAATGCGGCACCTGCTACCAAATAGAGGAAATCCGCGCGATTGCCGATTACGCCCACCGCCACGGCATGGCCGTGTTTATGGACGGCGCCCGTCTGGCCAATGCCGCCGCCTTTCTCGACACCGATCTGAAAACCTTAAGTACCGATGCCGGCGTGGACCTGCTCTCCTTCGGCGGCACCAAAAACGGTCTGATGTTCGGCGAATGCCTGGTGGTTTGCCGGCCCGAAGCCGTATCCGGCCTGGCCTATCTGCGCAAAATCAACTTGCAGCTGGCATCCAAAATGCGCTTTATCTCCGCCCAGCTGATTGCGCTGCTCGAAAGCGGCCTGTGGCTGCAGAATGCCGAACACGCCAACCGCATGGCGCAGCGGCTGGCCGCAGGTTTGCGGCAAAACGGCGAAGCAAACATTCTTTACCCCGTGGAAGCCAACGCCGTGTTTGCACAACTGCCGCCGGATGCCGCAGCCCGCGCCCGCCGCCACTTCGACTTTTACGACTGGGACCAACAGGGCACGGTGCGCCTGATGTGTAGCTACGATACCCAGCCCGAACACGTGGATGCCCTCTTGGCCGCCATCCGCGGCTAACAAAATCAGACGCCACCGCCCTCAGGCTACCTGAAAACCAAGCGCCCCTTACTGCCGGCTAAAACCCTTTGCCACCATGATGAACACCCATTACCGCACCCTCGCCGCACCCGCCGAAGCCGAATTCAAAGACAAAGGCAGCCGCTTCATCGCCTACGCCTACCCGGTGGCTGATGCCGAAGCAGTGAAAACCCATGTCGAAGCCCTGCGCCAGGCGCACCACAAAGCCCGCCACTGGTGCTACGCCTACCGCCTGGGCACCGACGGCAACCGTTTCCGCGCCAACGACGACGGCGAGCCGGCCGGCAGCGCCGGTCGTCCGATCTTGGGTCAGATCGATTCCGCCGGCCTCACCGACACGCTGGTGGTGGTAGTGCGCTATTTCGGCGGCACGCTGTTGGGCGTGCCCGGTCTCATCCACGCCTACAAAACCGCCACCGCCCAAGCGCTGGCGGCGGCCGAAACGGTGGAAAAAGCGGTGCGCCGCACGGTACGCCTACGCTGCGACTACCCGCATTTGAGCGAAACCCTACGCATTGCCAAACAGCATCAGGCCGAGGTACTCGAACAGGATTTGCAGCTCGACTGCCGGCTGCTGCTGGCGGTGCCCGCCGCCGAATACGATGCCTGCCTGGCCGCCTGGGAACAAACCCGCGCAGTGCAGCGGCTGGATTAGGGTCGCCATCAAACCGTATGGCAGCCAACACCCCCATGCTGGCTTTCAGGTAGCCTTTACCGATATACTGGCCGCCGTTTCACCCGTTTCACGATTGTTTTGTCATGTCCAATATCCGCCCCTATCTCGATACCGCTCCGCAAATCCACGATTCCTGCTACATCGACCCCATGTCGGTGGTAGTCGGCGACGTGGTGCTGGGCGAAAACGTTTCCGTGTGGCCGTTTGCCGTCTTGCGCGGCGACGTAAACAGCATGCGCATCGGCCGCAACAGCAATGTGCAGGACCACGCCATGCTGCACGTGAGCCACAAAAACGACGCCAAACCGGAAGGTTCGCCCCTGAGCATCGGCGAAGACAGCACCATCGGCCACCACGTTACCCTGCACGGCTGCACCATCGGCAACCGCGTACTGGTGGGCATGGGCAGCATTGTGCTCGATGACGCGGTGGTGGAAGACGACGTGATCATCGGCGCCGGCAGCTTGGTGCCTTCGCGCAAACGGCTAGAGAGCGGCTACCTGTATGTCGGCTCGCCGGTGAAGCAGATCCGCCCGCTTACCGAGGAAGAACGTGCGTTTCTGCCGTATTCCGCCGCACATTATGTGCGGGTGATGAACAACCACAAACAATCCGGAAAGGAGTAAGTCATGCGTAAGCAATTATCGGTTTATGCACTTGCATTGGCCGCAGCATGGGGCTTGGCCGCTTGCTCGGCAGGCGTGGGTGTCGGTGTTGGCATCGGCGGCGGCAACAGCCACATCGGCGTGCGCGGTAGCGTAGGCGCAGACAGCGGCAGCCGCAGCGAAGCCTATGGCCAAATCGGCGTCGGCGTGGAAGCAGGCAGCCGGCGTTGATTAAAGCATACAAGATGCAAATAGGCTGAAACCTTTACAACTATCTTCTTCTTGCCACCGCTGAAATCTGAACACAAGATTTCGGCGGTTTTTGCCATCCAAATCCTTCTTTAAACTTTGCAAACCTTATCAGCCGCCTGTTTCATCCGGTCAATTAACTGGTTTGACACGGATTCCCAACCATGTTCCCCTTCGACGAACTGCATCACGGCGTCAACAAAATGGTCAATGCCTTGCGCTTACTCATCCATAAAGAGACTCCCGCGCCCTACGGATTCATCTGCAAATGGTAGGATGTCCAGCCTAAATTGCATTGAATGAATCCGCACCAGCTCATCACCCGGCCAAACACTATCGGCCGCTCGCCAAAGCAGGCAGACTGACGCCTAAATCGGCCAGCAAAGCAGTGGTTTCAAACACCGGCAGCCCCATCACGCCGGTAAAGCTACCGGCCAAATGCCGGACGAACACACCGCCCAAACCTTGAATGCCGTAAGCACCTGCCTTATCCATCGGCTCGCCACTGGCCAAATACGCTTCGATTTCCCCCGCTGTCAGGGTTTTAAAATGCACATCACTCTGTTGCAGCACCGACTGCATTTTTCCCTGCCGGCTCACACACACTGCGGTAAAGACCTGATGCACCGTACCGGATAAAGCCTGCAGCATGGCCCGTGCGTCTTCCCATGATTCGGGCTTGCCCAAAATCCGACCGTTCAAAGCCACAGTGGTGTCTGCGGTCAGCAAAGGAACGGAATCATCCAAACCTTGCTGTCGCGCTACAATTTGTGCCGCCCGGTTTTTTGCCTGTGCCAGGCGCAAAGCATATGGGCCGGCGGCTTCATCAGAGTAAGGCGTTTCATCGATTTCAGCCGCCACCCGCAGCACTTCAAACCCCAAAGACAACAGAATTTCCCGCCGTCGCGGGCTGCCGGAAGCCAGATAAAGCAAAGCAGACATGGTTACATTTTCCAAAAATCGCCAAGGCTACCTGAAAAAAACGGCGACGTCTTGTTTTTCCCGTTTTCGCCCTTATTTGCGGCGCAAATCCGTTTTCAAGCGAAAAAACCATGAGCAATCAAGACTACTACCAATTGCTGGGCGTGGCCAAAGGAGCCAGCGACAGCGACATCAAAAAGGCCTACCGCAAACTGGCCATGCAATACCACCCCGACCGCAATCCCGACAATAAAGAGGCCGAAGAAAAGTTTAAAGAAGTACAAAAAGCCTACGATATTTTGTCCGATCCTGAAAAACGGGCCCGCTACGACCAATTCGGCCATGCGGGCGTTGATCCGAATATGGGCGGCGGTGGTGGATTTGGCGGTTTTGGCGGCGCGGGCGGCTTTGATTTCGGTGACATTTTCAGCCAAATGTTTGGTGGTGCCGCGGGGGGTGGCGGCCGCCAACAAAATTTCCAAGGCGCCGATTTGCGCTACGACATCGAAATTACCTTGGAAGAAGCCGCAGCCGGCGCCAAGAAAAAAATCACCATTCCCACGCATGAAGAATGCGATTTGTGCCACGGCAGCGGCGCCAAGCCGGGCACATCGGCCACCACCTGCTCCACTTGCGGCGGCAGCGGCGTGGTGCACGTGCGCCAAGCCATTTTCCAACTGCAACAAACCTGCCCCACCTGTCACGGCACCGGTAAACAAATCAAAGACCCTTGCGTCAAATGCCACGGCGCAGGCTTGGTGAAAACACGCAAAACGCTGGAAGTAAACATTCCGGCCGGCATCGACGATGAGCAACGCATCCGTTTGGCCGGCGAAGGCGAACCCGGCACCCACGGCGCGCCTTCCGGTGATTTATACGTAGTGGTGCACATCCGCCGCCACGATATATTCGAGCGCGATGGCATGGATCTGCATTGCGAGCTGCCGATCAGCTTCACCACCGCTGCTTTGGGCGGCGAAGTGGAAGTGCCCACTTTAGACGGCCGCGTCAAGCTCAACATCCCCAAAGAAACCCAAACTGGCCGCCGCATGCGGGTAAAAGGCAAAGGCATGAAATCGCTGCGCTCTTCCGCAACCGGCGACCTCTATTGCCATATTGTGGTGGAAACGCCGGTCAACCTCACCGACCGCCAAAAAGAGTTGTTGGAAGAATTTGAAAAAATCTCCACCGGTTTGGACCGCGCACAAACACCGCGCCAAAAATCGTTTATGGACAAACTGCGCGATTTATTTGATTGATCGGCTTTCCAATCAATTGCTTGCTGAAACAGGCTACCTGAAAATTTCAGGTAGCCTGAGACCTTTGCAAAACCCCCAGATGTGGATGCAGTTCAAGGCGTAGCAGCGCAGCGAGTGTGAACGTCAGGAATCCCTGTGGGACAGACATATCATGCAGATAGGCAAGTGAGTGAGCAGCGCACAACGCAGAAATGCGCCGCAGATGGGGGTTTTGCAAAGATCTCAGCCTGTTTTTGCTTAGAGCAATTTCGATTTAATTCATTACATACCCAGCTGATTTGAAGTAATTGGCACACTCTTGAGCCGAGAACAAATCAACCAGCTGCCCCATGCGCTGCCACAGCGCACCCACCGTGCGCTCGCCCGCCCTGCGCAGCAGCGCCTTGAACTTGGCAAACAGCTTCTCGATGGGGTTCAAATCCGGCGAGTACGGCGGCAGATAGCGAATGCTGGCGCCCACGCCTTCGATGGCTTCTCGCACGCCCGCCACTTTGTGGCTGGAGAGGTTGTCGGCAATGACGATGTCGCCAGGGCGAAGTGTCGGGCACCGAAAGGTTTTGACCCACGCCAGAAACACGGCGCCATTGATGGGGCCATCGGTCACCATGGGGGCCGTCAGTGCATCACAGCGCAAGGCGGCAATGAAGGTGCTGGTCTTCCAGTGCCCATGCGGGGCGCTGGCCACGCAGCGTTGACCGCGCGGGGCGCGCCCGCGCAGCGGCGTCATGCAGGTGCTGCTCCAGGTCTCGTCCAGAAATACCAGGCGCCTGGCATCGAGCCGGGCCTGCTGCTGTATCCAGCTCGCCCGTGCCTGCTGCACGTCTTCACGTTCCTGCTCGCTGGCGTGCAGCGTTTTTTTTGAAGCTCAGCCGCCATTTGTTGAGCTGGTGCCACAAGGCCGAGGGTTTGATGCTGATGCCATGCTCGCCCAAACGCTCGCACATTTGCACCAAGGTCAGATCGGGATCGGCCTTGATCCAGTCGCGGATCATGCCCTCTACTGGCGCCAGTCGGGAGATGCGCTTGCCGCCTTGCTGCCTGCTGCTGCGCTCGCCTTCTTTTTCGAAGCGATCACGCACGCGATATACCCACATGCGGCTGACTTCATAACGACGGGCAATGGCGCTGGGTCGCTCTCCGCGCTCCAGCGCTCTCAGTACTCGATCTCGCAGGTCTTGCGAATAGGCGCGCATCTCATGCTCCGGCTGCCAGAAAAAACCTATTATGTAACGTTTTTAGTCGAAGTTGCTCTAGGCCGAATCGACATTCAACCCACCCACAAGGTAATTGATGCGAGATAGAGGAAAGCCAGGAAGTGAGAGGGCTTGCGGTCAAAACGAGTGGCGATGCGGCGGAACTGCTTGAGCCTGGCAAAGCAACGCTCGATGCGATTGCGTAGCCGGTAGCGTGCTTTGTCGTAGGCACGCGGCTGCTGGCAGCTGCGAGGCGGGATCACCGCCTGGGCGCCGAGCGAGTGGATCAGCGCCACCAGTTGCCGGCTGTCATAGCCTTTGTCGGCCAAGACGTACTTGGGCTTGAACCCGGCCAGCAGCGCTGGGGCTTGCGTGATGTCGTTACGCTGGCCGCCAGTGAGGATGAATCGCACCGGTCGGCCCTGGCCATCTGTCGCCATGTGGATCTTCGTGCTCAGACCTCCTCGGCAACGCCCCAGAGCCGGGTGTGCCGCCCCCCTTTTCCGGTCGCCGCCTGTGCGTGCGCCCGGACAATGCTGCTGTCGATCATCAGATACTCGTTGCTTCGATCCTGAATCAGGGACTGGAACACCAGCTCCCAGATACCCTTGGCCGCCCAGCGGGTGAAGCGCTTGTGCACGCTCTTGTAGGCTCCGTAGCGCGTGGGCAGATCGCTCCAGCGCGCCCCGGAGCGCAACACCCACAGCACGCCATTGACGAAGCTGCGGTTGTCCGCTGCCGTACGCCCGGGGTCACCGGCCTTGCCTGGGAGCAGATCTTCGATCCGCTCCCATTGGGTTTGGGTTAATTCGTAGCGGCGGGGCCGCGGATGCTTGGTCTTGGTCATCCGCCAAAGATACCAGATGAATGTCGATTCGGCCTAGAAGATATCGTCAGAAAACATTACCAGGTTTTTCTCACCCAAAACCGCTCCGCAAATAACTGATACAAAAAGCCGGGAAATCCCGGCTTTTCATTTGATGGTTTCACATGAAACATTTTTACAGCGCTTCTACCAATTCAGGCACCGCAGTAAACAAATCGGCTACCAAACCATAATCGGCAACATTGAAAATCGGCGCTTCCGGGTCTTTATTGATGGCCACAATCACTTTGCTGTCTTGCATGCCGGCGATGTGCTGGATGGCACCGGAAATGCCCACGGCAATATACAGCTCGGGCGCCACCACTTTACCGGTTTGGCCGACTTGGTAATCGTTCGGCGCATAGCCGGCATCCACTGCCGCACGAGAAGCACCGATTGCGGCACCCAATTTGTCGGCCAAGGGGGTAAGCACACTGTTGAATTGCTCGGCATTGGCCAATGCACGGCCGCCGGAAACAATGATTTTGGCTTGGGTCAGCTCAGGACGGTCGGATTTGGTCAGTTCGCGGCCCACAAAACGGCTCAAACCTTGTTGAGCGGTCGCTTCTACGGTTTCCACCGCAGCATTGCCGCCTGCGGTAGCCGCCGCATCAAAAGCAGTGGCACGGAAAGTCAGCACCAGTTTGGATTCGCTGCTGTTCACGGTAGCGAACGCATTGCCGGCATAAATGGGGCGGACAAAAGTTTGGGCATCCACCACTTCGGTCAAATCGGATACTTGCGAGCAATCCAATAACGCGGCCACACGCGGCAGCAGGTTTTTACCGAAAGCGGTGGCAGTGGCGCCGATATGGCTGTAGTCGCCGGCCAGCTTCACCACCAAGGGTGCCACTTCTTCCGGCAGACTTTCGGCATAGTGGGCGGCATCCGCCAGCAATACTTTGGCCACGCCGGCTACCTGCTTGGCTTCGTCGGCCACAGAAGCAGCGCCGTTGCCGGCCACCAATACATGTACCTCACCCAATTTTTGCGCGGCAGTAACCGCGTGCAGGGTGGCGGGATTGAGTTTTGCGTTGTCGTGTTCGGCAATAATCAATACGGTCATGGCTTTCTCCTTAAATAACCTTGGCTTCGTTTTTCAACTTGGCCACCAATTCGGCCACACTTTCCACTTTAATGCCGGCACTACGGGCTTTAGGTTCGGCTACTTTCACCTGATTCAAACGGGGAGCGGCATCCACGCCCAAATCGGCCAAGGCGATTTTTTCCAAAGGTTTTTTCTTCGCCGCCATGATATTGGGCAGCTTCACATAACGCGGCTCGTTCAAACGCAAATCGGTGCTGATCACCGCCGGCAGTTTCAAAGCCACGGTTTCCAAACCGCCGTCGATTTCGCGGGTAACCGACACTTCGCCGTCGCCCACTTCCACTTTGCTGGCAAACGTACCTTGCGGCGCATTCAAAAGGGCGGCCAACATTTGTGCCGTTTGGTTGGCATCGTCGTCAATCGCCTGTTTGCCCAAAATCAGCAGCTGCGGCTGTTCTTTATCCGCCACGGCCTTCAGGCCTTTGGCTACGGCCAAAGGCTCCAATTTGGCGTCGGTTTCTACATGGACGGCACGGTCGGCACCCATTGCCAATGCGGTACGCAGGGTTTCTTCGCATTGCTTCACGCCCAAAGACACCACCACGATTTCGCTGACTTTACCGGCTTCTTTCAAACGCACGGCTTCTTCTACGGCGATTTCGTCAAACGGGTTCATGGACATTTTGACATTGCCGATGTCCACATCGGAACCATCGGCTTTCACACGCACTTTGACATTGAAATCAACCACGCGTTTTACGGCAACCAGTGCTTTCATGCCTTCTCCTTATTTGTTGAATGGAAAGTAAAACCAATACGGTAACAGCGCTCTATTTTGCCCACTCCTGAAAGATAATGCAAGTTTGCCCCATGAAAATGTAAACGTCGGCCGCCAAAACGCTTTCAGGTAGCCCCGCGCGTTTTTTCCGCTTCAGACAAAGCCGCAAAAACCTCATCGACAGCCGGAATTTTTCCAATACCGCCCAAATTAAAAGCCCAAGGTGAAGTTTGGACGCCGGTTTTCGCGGGATCGGTATCGGTATAAATCCCGATTAAGGGTTTGTCCAAACCATTGGCCAAATGCAGCAATCCGGTATCCACACCAACGACACCGGCCGACTGCTGCAAAACATAAGCCGTTTGCAATAAATCCAAACGCCCGCTTACCCAGGCGCCGGGAATCTTGTCTGCCAAACGCAGTGCCCGCTGGCGTTCTCCCTCGTTTCCCCAAGGCAGCCAAACACCTGCGCCGTCTTGCTCATGCAATTTTTTCAACAACGCAATCCAATGTTCTTCGGGCCAAAGTTTACTGTCTCGGCTGGTGGCGTGCAGGGCCACGCGGAAATGTTGCGGCAATTCGGAAACAATGGCATCAGACGGCAATTTTATGCCGAAATTGACTGCTTTATCGAAAGAATAGGAAAAAACCTTGGCGAACAATTCCCTGTTTCGCCAAACCGCATCGCGACCTTTGGCTACCTGAAAACCTTGTCGGTAAAACCAAGCGGCCATTCCTTCCCGAGCGCTGTGTTGATCAAACCCTTTTACGGGCGCCTTCGCCATGCGGGCAAACAAAGCGCTTTTCAATAAGCCTTGGCTGTCTAAAACAAAATCGTAGGCATTCGTTTCCAATGTTTGTTTTAAGGAATAAATTTCTCGGCGAACCGCTCGGTCAAACAGATTTTTCCGCCACATCCGCCAACCCATCGGAATCGTTTTCCGTACAAAGGGATGTAAACGGGGAATATCTGCAAAAGCAGTTTCCGTCAGCCAATGTAATTCAATTTCAGGCTGATGCAGGGACAAATCCTGTATTGCAGGCAAGGTATGAATCAAATCGCCCATACTGGACAAACGGACCAACAGAATTTTCATATGCAGATAAAATCAGTTTTCCAAACGCAAAATTATAGTTTTATTTAAGAAATAAAAATGATGAATTTAATGATAAGAGCAGGAAAATCTGTGGATTATTCACATAAGATTATGTTTAAAAATATATTTATTGATTTAAAACCTGTGATTTTGTTTGGGAAAACCAGAAGTATTGAAGTGGAAACCGGTAGATAAATCAGTAAAGCGTTTAACGGGATGTGGACAATTGCCTGCTAAAACATATCGTGGTAGCAAACCGATCGCTAGGCTACCTGAATTATAGGTAAATTTAATCAAACCCTCAGGCAAGCCGGAAACTTTTCACGTATGATTCGGCGAGATTAAAGTTATGCAGGAAAAATAACGATGCAACAACGTACTTTAGCCAAACCGGTCAGCGTTACCGGTGTCGGTTTGCATTCCGGAGAGCGGGTGGCTTTAACGCTTTATCCGGCAGCGGAAAACAGCGGCATTGCTTTCCGCCGCAACGATTTGTCCGGCGAGCAGGCAGAGATGATTGCCCTCAATCCTTATCTGATCAACGATACCCGTTTGTCTTCTACCGTGGTAACCGAACGGGGTGTGAGGGTGGGCACCATCGAGCACATTATGTCGGCTCTGGCGGCTTACGGTATCGACAATGTACTGATTGAACTGAATGCGCCCGAGATTCCGATTATGGACGGCTCGAGCCTGCCGTTTATCTATTTGCTGCAGGATGCCGGCATCGTCAATCAAAAAGCCGAAAAACGCTTTTTACGGATTCTCAAGCCGGTGGAAGTGAAAGAAACCGGCAAGTGGGTGCGTTTTTCGCCATACAACGGTTTCAAACTGAGTTTAACGATTGAATTCGACCATCCGGTGTTTAACCGCAGCCATCCTACTTTCGAAATCGATTTTGCCGGCGCTTCTTATATTGATGAAATCGCCCGCGCCCGCACGTTTGGTTTCATGCAGGAAGTGGAAATGATGCGTGCGCACGGTTTGGGCTTAGGCGGTAATTTGAATAATGCGGTGGTGATCGACGATCACGATGTATTGAACCCGGAAGGTTTGCGTTATCCTGACGAGTTCGTGCGCCATAAAATTTTGGATGCCATCGGCGATTTGTATATTGTCGGCGCGCCGATCATCGGCGCTTTTGAAGGCTACAAATCGGGCCATGCCATCAACAATGCCCTATTGCGGGCGGTATTGGCCGATGATGGCAGTCATGAATGGGTCACTTTCCCGCATAACGAAGGTTTGCCCGATGCTTTCCATGCCCTGCCTAAGGCGGCTTAAGGATTGGATTTGAACAAACGGCAGGCTACCTGAAAACATATTCAGGTAGCCTGCTGTTTTGCTTGCGTTTAAATGTTTTTTGCCAACCAATCCAACATATTTTGCCAAGCTTTGATGGCGGCGGTTTCGTGATAAGCCAAATCTACGCCGTTTTTTTCACCGTTGGCAGTGGCTTGCGGATTGGTGAAACCGTGTTTGGCATCCGGGAAAACATCTATTTGATAGATGGCTTCGGCAGCATCCATTTCTTCACGGAAAGCGTCCAAACTTTCCATACTCACCATGCTGTCTTGGCCGCCGTGCTGAACCAAGACTTGTGCTTTCACCATGCCGGGCATAGCGGGAATGGCCGGGGTCAGGTTGCCGTGGAAGCTGCATACCGCTTTGAGGTCTGCACCGCGTCTGGCCATGTCCAGAGCCACTTTGCCGCCGAAACAAAAGCCGATGGCGGCAATACGGTTTTCATTCACTTCGGCTAGGTTTTTTACCGCTTGCAGAGCCAAATTGGTGCGTTCAATCAAAGTAAGCGGATCGGCCAATAGAGCATTCCTATTTTCATTGGCTACGGCGGCATCGTCAGTCAATAAAGCCTCACCGTACAAATCCACCGTCATGGCTGCGTAACCTGCTTGGGCCAAACGCTCTGCACTGTGCTTGGCATGTTCGCTCATGCCCCACCACTCAGGAAAAACCAATACGGCAGACAAACCGCTTACTGCATGTTGGGGCAAACACAAGCGGCTTTTCAGGACAGTACCGTCATGAGCGGTATAAGCGAGTGTACGGCTGATATAAGGCAAACGATGTTCTGTGGTCATCAAATTTCCTTTCTTGTTTTATAGGATCAGATGGAGGCAGACCGATGGATTGTACGACAAAAAGAAAATTCAAATAAAAATGATAAGAAAAATATTAGAGCAACTTCGACTAAAAACGTTACATAATAGGTTTTTTCTGGCAGCCGGAGCATGAGATGCGCGCCTATTCGCAAGACCTGCGAGATCGAGTACTGAGAGCGCTGGAGCGCGGAGAGCGACCCAGCGCCATTGCCCGTCGTTATGAAGTCAGCCGCATGTGGGTATATCGGGTGCGTGATCGCTTCGAAAAAGAAGGCGAGCGCAGCAGCAGGCAGCAAGGCGGCAAGCGCATCTCCCGACTGGCGCCAGTAGAGGGCATGATCCGCGACTGGATCAAGGCCGATCCCGATCTGACCTTGGTGCAAATGTGCGAGCGTTTGGGCGAGCATGGCATCAGCATCAAACCCTCGGCCTTGTGGCACCAGCTCAACAAATGGCGGCTGAGCTTCAAAAAAAACGCTGCACGCCAGCGAGCAGGAACGTGAAGACGTGCAGCAGGCACGGGCGAGCTGGATACAGCAGCAGGCCCGGCTCGATGCCAGGCGCCTGGTATTTCTGGACGAGACCTGGAGCAGCACCTGCATGACGCCGCTGCGCGGGCGCGCCCCGCGCGGTCAACGCTGCGTGGCCAGCGCCCCGCATGGGCACTGGAAGACCAGCACCTTCATTGCCGCCTTGCGCTGTGATGCACTGACGGCCCCCATGGTGACCGATGGCCCCATCAATGGCGCCGTGTTTCTGGCGTGGGTCAAAACCTTTCGGTGCCCGACACTTCGCCCTGGCGACATCGTCATTGCCGACAACCTCTCCAGCCACAAAGTGGCGGGCGTGCGAGAAGCCATCGAAGGCGTGGGCGCCAGCATTCGCTATCTGCCGCCGTACTCGCCGGATTTGAACCCCATCGAGAAGCTGTTTGCCAAGTTCAAGGCGCTGCTGCGCAGGGCGGGCGAGCGCACGGTGGGTGCGCTGTGGCAGCGCATGGGGCAGCTGGTTGATTTGTTCTCGGCTCAAGAGTGTGCCAATTACTTCAAATCAGCTGGGTATGTAATGAATTAAATCGAAATTGCTCTAGAGATAATGATAATAAGCAAGCCGGATATTGGCAGATAAGTTCATTTTTTTAATGTAAATAAGCGTCTTACTGAAAAAATAAACTGTGCAAACCTTCTGTTTAAAAGGTGGAAAATTGTGGATAAGTTTTCTGCTTTGCCAAAAACCGTGGATAACCCGGCTTTCACAAACAGTGAATCGTCTGCTTTTCCTGTTCAGGTAGCCTGAATAGCGGAATTTTCCAAGCTTTGTTTACACCACGATGTTTTGTGCTTCTCCGCGCACAAAAGCCCGGATATTGTCGTTGAGCATTTCGAACAAACGCTGCATGGCTTCTTGGCTGCCCCAAGCCATATGCGGGGTAACGATTAGATTCGGCAGACGGGTGTTCAGCAGCGGATTGCCGTTTTTAGGAGGTTCTTCGCTTAAAACATCGAAGCCGGCACCGCCCAGCTGGCCGTATTTGAGCGCCGCCACCAAAGCCTGTTCGTCCACCAAACCGCCGCGGCCGACGTTAATCAGTATGGCCTGCGGTTTCATCATTTTCAGTTCGGTTTCCCCAATCATATGACGGGTATCTTCGTTGAGCGGACAATGCAGGGAAAGCACGTCCGCTTGTGCCAAAACTTCTTCAAATTTCAGGTAGCCAGGTCGGATGGCGCCTGCATGTTTGTGTTCGCCAAAAATCACCCGCATACCGAATGCTTCAGCGCATTGGGCCAAAGCCCGGCCGATTCCGCCGCGCCCGAATATGCCTAAAGTTTTTCCGTTTAAATCGCGCATGGGCGCACCGAAGTAAAAGGCATGGGGTGAGGAAGCCCACAGTCCGGCGGCCACGTCGCGCTGGTAGGCAGGCAATTGACGCATCAGGGCGATCATCAGCATGAAAGCGTGCTCGGCCACCGAATCGTTGCCGTAACCGCGGATATTGCATACCGTGATGCCCCGTTCGCGGGCGGCCTGGATGTCGATGTGGTCGTAACCGGTGGCCGCTACCGCAATCAGTTTCAATTGCGGATTGGCCGCCATGTGTTCGGCGGTGATGCTGACTTTATTGCTGATGGCGATGTGGGCGCCGGCTAAGTGGGCGTCGGTTTGTTCTGGGGAAGTGCTGGCATGTAGCACCAATTGATGAGGGAAATCAAGATGGTAATCTTGGTTGATTAAGGTGTCTTGATCCAAAGACACCACGGTCAGCGTCTGCATAAATTTCCTTTGACTATTTAAATTTTATTTCTGATAGATTTATTAAAACAAAGAATAGAAAATTCCAACTGTATTGCCGGTGGCGAAGACGGCATCATGGCGGCCGTAAATTATGAAAGCAATCATTCGGATAATCAATTTATGTTGAAAACTTTAACCTTCGCGGTTTTGCATTTCGGTGTGGCGTTTACCATTGCTTATGTTTTAACCGGCAGCATCGGCATCTCCAGTGCCGTTGCTTTAATCGAACCTTTGGCCAATACGGTGGTGTTCTATTTTCATGAAAAAGCCTGGCAGCGTTTCGGCAAAAAAGAACAGCTGGCACAAGCGGAGAAGCATCGTTTCCCCTTGCACCAATGCGTGGGTAATTGAGCCGGTATGAACAGATTCGGCAGCCGGGCCGGTTTGGGTTTATAATCGCCGCCGTTTGGTAAATCATTGTTTGGAGAAATCAGATGGATTTGATTATTGAAGATTTGCAAACCGGTAGCGGCAAAGAAGCGGTGAAAGGGAAAGACATTACCGTTCATTACACCGGCTGGTTGACCGACGGCA
Source organism: Neisseria shayeganii (assembly GCF_014054965.1). NCBI lineage: Bacteria > Pseudomonadati > Pseudomonadota > Betaproteobacteria > Neisseriales > Neisseriaceae > Neisseria > Neisseria shayeganii. The sequence goes on from NZ_CP059567.1 coordinate 2,375,879, forward strand.
GCCAATTTGATTCCAGTTTATCCCGTAAACAGCCTTTAACCATTACCCTAGGCGTCGGCCAGGTAATCCGCGGGTGGGATGAAGGCTTTAGCGGCATGAAAGAAGGTGGTAAACGCAAGCTCACCATTCCGCCGGAAATGGGCTACGGTGCCCGCGGTGCAGGCGGGGTGATCCCGCCGAATGCCACTTTGGTGTTTGAAGTCGAATTGCTGAAAGTGCACGATTAAACCGATAAGGTTTCACGTGAAACATGATGGCCGGTTTTGTTTCCTACGGCCGGCCGGGCTTTATGCTAAAATCCGTATTTCTTTCAATTTCTTTCAGGTAGCCTGCTGAGGGCTACCTGAAACTGTTTACAGCAATGAATATTTTTTACGAAGAAAGCGGCCAGTTCAAAGTGGCTTCTGTGGTGCAGAAAAACGACAGCACTTACCAGGTGGATACGCAACACGGCAAACGAACCAAAGTTAAGGCAAACCATGTTTTTGTTGAGTTCGAGATGCCTTTGCAAGATTTTTTGGCTCGGGTTGAAGCCGAAGCGGCAGAAATCGACACCGACTTATTGTGGGAAGTATGTGGTGAAGAGGAGTTTTCCGCAGGCAGCATTGCCGAAGAATATTTCGGTCATCCGGCCAGCCAAATCGAATTGGCCGCCACCTTGATGGCTTTATATGCGGCCCCGATGTATTTCTATAAAAAAGCCAAAGGTGTGTTCAAAGCTGCTCCCGAAGAAACCTTAAAACAAGCTTTGGCCGCCATTGAGCGCAAAAAACAGCAAGAAGCGCAAATTGAAGCATGGGCGGAAGAATTACAAGCGGGCAGTTTGCCGGCCAGCGTTGCTGCGGATTTGAAGCAGATTCTGCATGCGCCGGACAAACAGTCCCTTACTTACAAGGCCTTTACCAAGGCTGCGGAGGCTTTGAAAATTTCCGCCTACCAATTGGCCAAACAAACCGGCGGCGTAACATCCGTGCCGCAATATTTGTTGGACGGTTTCACGGTTAAGCATTTCCCCAAAGGCACAGCGTTGCCGTCGCTTGAGATTCCGACTTATGCCGAATTGCCGGCGGCGGAAGGCGTCACGGCTTTTTCGATTGACGACGAGAGCACTACCGAAATTGATGATGCGTTATCTTTGCAAGATTTGGCGGGCGGCGGCAAGCGGGTCGGCATTCATATAGCGGTGCCGACTTTGCTGATGGCGGCCGACAGCCCGATTCAGGCGCTGGTGAACGAGCGGCAGAGTACGGTGTATTACCCGGGCGGCAAAATCACTATGTTGCCGGATAATTGGATTGCTGCTTTCAGTCTCGATCAAGGCGAACGCCCCGCCTTGAGCATCTATTTTGATGTGGACGAACAGTTTCAGGTAGCCTCGCCGAATATCCGCTTGGAGCGGGTGCAGATCGGAGCGAATCTGCGCATCCAGCAAATCGAATCTTTGTTTAACCGACAAAGCGGTTTGCAGGCCGAAAACGGGGAGCAGTTTGCCCATCATCACGATTTATGCTGGTTTTACCAATTTGCCCTCGCTTTGCAAAAACAGCGTAACCGCTATGATGCGGATCAGCCGCCCCAATACGACTACGGCATTGAGTTCGACGAAAACGGGCAGGTACGCATCAGCCGTCGCGAACGCGGTGCGCCGATCGATACCCTGGTTTCCGAAATGATGATTTTGGCCAACAGCACCTGGGCCAAAATGTTGGACGATCACGGCTTGCCCGGCTTGTTTCGTGTTCAGCCGACCGCCGGCAAGGTGCGCATGAGCACCAAATCCGAAGCGCATATCGGCATGGGCGTGCAACATTACGGCTGGTTTACTTCGCCTCTGCGGCGGGCGGCCGACTGCATCAATCAGCAGCAGTTACTCGGTTTGATCAGCGAACATTTCGAGCCGCGCTTTACGCATAACGACAGCATGCTGTTTGCTGCTTTGCGTGATTTCGATACGGCTTATGCCGCCTATGCAGACTTTCAGCGTCAGATGGAGGCTTATTGGAGTTTGGTGTATCTGCAGCAGCAAGGTGAGCGTGAGTTGCAGGCGGTATTGCTGAAAGACGATTTGGTACGGATTGAAGGCCTGCCATTATTGGGGCGCGCCGTCGGCATTCCGATCGATATTCCGCCAAAAACCCGCTTGAAATTGGGCATTACCGATTTGGATGCCGACAAACAGCTATTGGGGTTGAAATACCTAAACGCAGTGGTCTGAATATCAGGCTTGCCTTAATTTGACATCTTGAGTGGCTGAAGCGGGTGGGTCGGCAGATGGGTCGCCGCCTGTTTCAGCATTTTATTGGCTGGCCAGTTGTTATGCACGATCCGGGATTTTGTGCCGCTGATTTTTCTTTCGTTTGCCCTGCTTCTTTTTTTGCCTGCACTCAAGTAGACTATCGAATCTATTATGCTGAAACTGAAAGTCCGTTCTGATTCCAGTGGATGGTATGTTTCAAATCTATTTCAGTCCCGAATATCGCCGTGGATGCTTTGAATACTTTCAACCGTTGGCTGTTTCTGCAATTGAATGCAGACCATGATGCCCATACTGCTTACATTGTTTTTGCCGTTTTGTGCGCGGAATATTTGATTATTCTGTTTTTCCTGGTGTTGTTGGGCTATCTTTTGCTGCGACACCGGGCCAATCCGCAAGTGTGGGCTGCCTTAATTTTAAGCTTGGCAATCGGTGCCGCTGCTGCTTATCTGATTCGTAAAGGCTGCTATCATCCGCGCCCTTTCGCTTTGCCTTTGGGCACCAATTTTCTGCCCCACGAATGGTCCTCTTCATTTCCCAGCAAACACGTCACCGCCATTGCCACACCTGCTTTCAGTTTGTGCTGGTTAACGGCCACCCGTCGACTTGCCTGGTTTGCCGTGGTCAGCATGTTGTTGGTGGCATGGTCACGGATTTATTTGGGCGTGCATTGGCCAATGGATATTTTCGGTGCCTTTTTCATCGGATTAACGGCTGCTTGGATGGGGCAGGCCGCAGCGAAAAAATTACCGGGTAAATTATTTGCCTAATAGGCGCTTGCTTAGGGCGTGTTGCAGCACCCTAGTTGCGTTGCTATGCCTTGAACTGCATCCACATCTGAGGATTTTGTAAAGGTCTTAGTCTAGGGATAAAAACATTTCAGGTAGCCTTATAGGCTACCTGAAATGTTTTTCTTGCTACTGGCAAATAAAAAGAATCAGCCGTTTGAAACGGGGGAGGCGAGTTGTCGGTCTGGCCGCACCAGCAGATAAATCAGCAAAGCAGTCAGTGCGCCCAAAGTATCGGCCAGCATGTCTTTTTGTGCGTCCCAGATGTCGCCTTGCGAGCCGAGAAATTCAATACCTGCATTGCCGCCTTCGAGTACGGCATATTGCCACTCAATAATTTCATAGGCAGCCGCCACGCCCATGATGAAAAACAGCGAGAAGAAAAAAGCCAAGTGCATGCTGCAGGCGCGCCGCCGCATCAACCATTCGGCCATCGGATAGGCATAAAAGCCGATGATGTAGTGGCCCACGCGATCGAAATGATTGCGGCCTTCGCCCAATAGCGGCGACAGTAGCCGGTTGGCCCAATCAAACGGTACGTCGGCAAAAGTGTAATGGGCACCTACCGTATGCATCAGCAGCCAAAAACTCATCAAGACATAAGCCAAATTGCTGAAGCGGAAACGGCGGTAAGTCAGCAGCAGGGCACCGAATACGCCGAGAACCGGCAATATTTCGGCCCACCACACCGCACGGCTGGCGGGTTGGATGCCAGACCAAATCATGATTCCGGTCAGTAAGGCGGCCAAGGCTGCCGGGAGAAGGGGATTGGGGGAAGCAGTATCCGTATAACGATGGTCCATTTGCTTATTCTTTCTGGGTCGGGATGACGAAGCCATGATCGGGCAAGCGGTTTTCAGGTAGCCCCAAGCAGGGCGAAACAGGGGAAATAGAGGAAACAGAAGCGCGGGAGCCGAGTCGAAACCTATGCTCAAGCGCATCATACGCTTTATTGTACTTGGCCGCTTGATGCCTTTGCCAGCCCCATCTGCGGCGTATTTCCGTGTCGGTTCTACCCTAGGGTAGGTTTGCCCGTTTGGCCTTGGCCACGGCTTCGGTGATATGATGGGCCATTCCGTTTTGTGAGCTTTATCCGCCATGCGCTTCTTCAGAATGCAAGACCAAGCCCGTCGCCGCAGCAGGCGTTTAGTGGGCTGGTATTGCCTGGCTTTTGCCGGAACGGTGGCATCGGTCAGCGCAGTTCTGGGCACCCTGATCGCTTGGCTGTCGCCGCACGAGCAGCTGTGGTGGCATTATGCTTTGCCGGGCGCGCTGTTTACTGCGATGACAGTTGGCTTGAGCCTGCACCGCTTGCGGGAAATCGATGATGACGGATCTGCGGTGGCCAAAGCTTTAGGCGGCGAGCGGTTGCAGTTGCAACAGGCCCATTTTCTCGAGCGCCGGCTGCTCAATCTGGTGGCGGAAACTGCGGTGGCGGCGGGTTTGCCGCCGCCTCAGGTGTATTTGCTGCGCCGCGATCACAGCATCAATGCGTTTGCAGCCGGCCGCAGCCCCGAGTGTGCGGTAATCGGTGTGACTTACGGCGCTTTGGTGCAATTGAAGCGTGACGAACTGCAAGCCGTGGTGGCCCATGAATTCAGCCATATTCTCAACAGAGACACCCGGCTTAATCAACGCCTGAGCGGTTGGCTTTACGGCTTGCAGGGCATCAGCAGTAGCGGCCGTTATCTGCTGTACGGGCGAGATGACACCGCGGACGACTACCGCCGGCGTAAGAATGTAGATAACCATCCTTTCGACAATGCGGTGGAAATTTTTTTTCAAAGCCTGCCTTGGTATATACCCGGCGGCCTGTTGCTGGTTTTGGGGGCGGCCGGCAGTTTGTTTGCCTCTTGGGTGCAGGCAGCGGTGTCCCGGCAGCGGGAATTTTTGGCCGATGCCGCAGCGGTTCAGTTTACCCGTCAAACGGAACCCTTGGTCGAAGCCTTGCGCAAAACCGCGCTTGCCGGCGGTCACCGCCTGCATTCCCCCCATGCGCCCGAATATGCGCATATGTTGTTTGCCGGGCTGTCTTATGCCCGTTTGGTGGCCACCCATCCGCCGCTGCTTGAGCGCATCCGGCGGCTGGATCCAGTGGCGGCCCGCCGTTTGGCTCCCGAATTGGCCGAACACGATGCCGTTGTGTTCGCACACACGCCGTTTCACCGCTTGGCACCGCCCGGCCAGCCCTTGCCGGAGCATGCGCTGGCGGCCGAGCAAAAGGAAACCGAATACCGCCGCCGCGAAGCCATGATGCAGTCGCGCATCCGCCGCCACCGTGTGTTGCCCGGATTGAAGATGTTGCCGGCCGATTGGCAGGCGGCCGCTTATGACGGAGAACGAGCCACCGCCGCCCTTTTGTATCTGTTCCAAGCACACAGGCTACCTGAAAAGCTGCTGCTGGCAGCCGGCACCCCACTTTTTGTCCGGCAACAGTTGCGGCAATTGGCCAAAGCCACGCTGATGCCGGATGCCGAATTGCTTGAACATGTCTTGCCCGCCTTTGTGATGCAGCCGCCCGCTGCGCAACAGGCTGCCTTGGATCTGATCCGTATTGCTTTGCGCCGGCAAGTGCCCACAGCCGATACCGCCTATCTGTGGTTGCTGTTGAAAGCCTATCTGGCACCGTTGCCCCAGCCCGGTAGGCTGGCCGAGCACCCTGTCGCCGCCGGCTTGATCAAGGCCGAGCAATTGTCGGTACCCGAGCTGCAAACCGCTTTGAAAGCCGCTTTGCTGCTGAACGAACCAGGCAAAAACGCCTTATTGCAACCTTTGGCGCAGCGCCTGCCGGCCACCCATCCCCTGCTGTGGCGCCTGCTGTGCGTACGCTTGGACATGGCTTCCTGGCATTTCGGCGTGTGAAAGGCCCGCCGGTTTTCAGGTAGCCTGAGCCCTTTGTTGATCGGTAGGCTGCCGATGCGCCTTTTCCGAATATCTTCATTTCTACCGAGAGCCCGTGATGAATGCCGTAATCGATACCCTGTTGAACCACCGCACTTACCGTGAATTTGATCCGACCGCCGCCCTATCCGCCGAAGAAGTTTCTCTGCTGTTGGCGGCGGCTTGCCAGGCGCCGTCTTGGATGAACGGCCAGCATTACACCATTCTCCGCATCACCGATGGCGAATTGCGCGGGCGCATTGCCGCCGCCCAGCCGGCCAACCCGCAAATCGCGACGTGTGCCGAATATTGGCTGTTTATCGGCGATGCCCACAAAGCCGAACTGGCCAGCCGCGCTTATGCGGGCAGTTTTGCCGCGGTCGGCACGGTGGACACGCTGATTACCCTCACCACCGATGCCGCTTTGGCCGCCCAAAATGCCGCCACTGCTGCCGAAAGCCTCGGTTATGCCACCTGTTTTACCGGCGGCATCCGCCTGATTGCGCCCCAGCTCACCGAATGGCTGGCGCTGCCGCCGCATACCTTCCCGCTGTTCGGCCTGTGCATTGGCAAGCCCGCGGTAACCATGCGCCTGAAACCGCGCTTGCCGCGTGCCGCAGCGGTGGCGGAAAACCGCTACCCCGACGACGATACCTTGGCTGCCGCCTTGGCCGAATATGAAAGGGTGATGAGCGATTTTGGCGAGGCGCGCGAAAAGTTCCCCTACCGCGAAAAATTCGCCCGCTATTACAGCCGCGAATATGCGCCGGCCAATGCGGCTTTGCTGAAACGGCAGGGTTTGCTGACCCATCCCGACGGTTTAGACGGCGAATAAAACAACAGCCGCTGCTGTGTTTATGGAACATTTACCCGATTTTTCACATAGGCAAACCGGCGCCGCTGTGCTAAAAACCGTGTTTTCCTAACCCCCGCAAAGGAGCAAGCAATGAGCGATTTGAAACAGCAATTCGAACAAGCGCAACAAGACGTGGTCAGCCTGGCCGAACGCCCCGACAACGCCACCTTGCTGAAACTGTATTCTTTTTACAAACAAGCCACTGACGGCGATGTACAGGGCGACAAACCCGGTATGTTCGACTTGGTGGCCAAAAAGAAATACGAAGCTTGGGCCGGCTTGAAAGGCATGTCTAGCGAGGAGGCCATGCGCGCTTATGTGGCCGAAGTGGAACGCTTGATGAACGAAGAATAAAGATCTTCCGCATGCAACAGGCTACCTGAAAACTTTCAGGTAGCCTGTTTTCCGGCCGGCGGCTGGTTTGTTTGCCGCCGACTTGGTTACAATTCGCCCCGCCTCCGGCACCAACGCCGGGCGTATGCCGAACGTCGGCGCGCCCGTTCCCTCCAACCGATACTAAGGAACAGATTATGTGCGGTATCGTCGGCGCCATCCGCGCCCATCACAATGTCGTCGATTTTCTCACCGATGGCCTGAAACGCCTGGAATACCGGGGTTACGACTCTTCGGGCATTGCCGTCAACAGCAAAAACAAAATCAAACGCGTGCGCCGTGTCGGCCGCGTGGCCCTGATGGAAGAGGCGGCCAAAGAAAAAGGGCTGGCCGGCCACATCGGCATCGGCCACACCCGCTGGGCCACCCACGGCGGCGTCACCGAGCCGAATGCACACCCCCATATTTCCGGCGGCAACATCGCCGTGGTACACAACGGCATCATTGAAAACTTCGAAGAAGAACGCCGCCGCCTGCAGGATTTGGGCTATGTGTTCGAATCGCAAACCGACACCGAAGTGATTGCCCACAGCGTGGATCACGAATACCGGCAAAGCCAAGACCTGTTTGCCGCAGTGGCCGCCGCCTGCCGCCGTTTCCACGGTGCTTTTGCGATTGCGGTGATGGCGCAGGACAATGCCGAACACATGGTGGTGGCGCGCATGGGTTGCCCGCTATTGGTGGCCTTCGGCGAAGACGAAACCTTTATCGCTTCCGATGTTTCCGCCGTGATCGCCTTTACCCGCCGCATTGCTTATCTGGAAGACGGCGACATTGCTTTGCTGAGTGCCAAAGGCATGGAAAAACTGCTGGATAAAAACGGCCAGACGGCCGAGCGCAAGGTGAAGGTGTCCGAATTGTCTCTCGCTTCGCTTGAGCTGGGCCCTTACAGCCACTTCATGCAAAAAGAAATCCACGAGCAGCCCAAAGCGATTGCCGATACGGCCGAGGTGTTTTTGGACGGCGGCTTCGAGCCGGAGAATTTCGGCCAAAAGGCGCGCGCAGTGTTCGGCGAAATCGACAGCATCAAAATCCTCGCCTGCGGCACCTCTTTCTACTCGGCCTTGACCGCCAAATATTGGTTGGAAAGCATCGCCAAAGTGCCGGCCGACGTGGAAATCGCCAGCGAATACCGTTACCGCGACGTGATCGCCAACCCCAAACAGTTGGTGGTCACCATTTCACAATCCGGCGAAACGCTGGACACCATGGAAGCCTTAAAATACGCCCAGTCGCTCGGCCACCAGCACAGTCTTTCCATCTGCAATGTGATGGAATCGGCCCTGCCGCGCGAAAGCGAGTTGGTGTTGTACACCCGCGCCGGCGCCGAAATCGGCGTGGCCTCCACCAAGGCCTTCACCACTCAGTTGGTGGTGTTGTTCGGCCTGGCGGTAACCCTGGGCAAAATGCGCGGCCATGTTTCTTCCGCCCAAGCGCAGACTTATGCGGAAGAATTGCGCCAATTGCCCGGCAGCATCCAGCATGTGATGAATCTTGAGCCGCAAATTGCCGCTTGGGCGCAGAAGTTCGCCAAGAAAAACAGCGCGCTGTTCCTCGGTCGCGGCATTCATTATCCGATTGCGCTGGAAGGTGCGCTCAAGCTGAAGGAAATCACCTACATTCATGCCGAAGCCTATCCGGCCGGCGAATTGAAACACGGCCCGCTGGCGCTGGTGGACGAAAACATGCCGGTGGTGGTGATTGCGCCCAACGACAGCCTGCTGGATAAAGTGAAAGCCAATATGCAGGAAGTGGGCGCGCGCGGCGGTGAATTGTTTGTCTTTACCGACCTCGACAGCAACTTTCATGAAGACCAAGGCGTGCACGTGATCCGCACCCCGCGCCATGCCGGCGTGCTCTCGCCCGTGGTCCACACCATCCCGGTGCAGCTTTTGGCCTATCATGCGGCCCTGGCCCGCGGCACCGATGTGGACAAACCGCGCAATTTGGCCAAATCGGTCACGGTAGAATAAGCTGCCGTATCCGCTCAGAACCTGTTTACGGCCTTCTGGAACGGGGGCTTTCGGCAGGTTTCAAGGGCTGTCGCGAGACAGCCTTTTCCCGTTTCTTTTCAGGTAGCCTGTTATGACCCGGCCTGCTCACCGTTACCGTCTGTCTTTCTGGCAGACCGACAAACCCTATATCCACGAAAGCCCGGTTTCCGACATCCGCTTCCGTCTCTTGGGCGCCGTGATGGCTTTTCTGGCCGGCGCCATCAACGCAGGCGGATTTTTCGCCGTTGGCAGTTATACCTCGCATGTGAGCGGCGAATTGTCGCGTGCGGCGGATATGCTTTATCTGGGCGAGTGGCAGCTGGCGCTGACCGCCGCTTTGGTGGTGGCCGGCTTTATCGTTGGGGCCACCCACGGCAGCTGGATGATTTTGTGGGCCAAGCGGCAGCGTTTCCGCAGCAGCTACGGGCTGACCATGTGGCTGGAAGCCCTGTATCTTTTGCTGTTCGGCCTGATGGGCAGCACCTTGTCGGAATTCACTGTGTTTGTGCCGGCCACCCTGTTTTTGCTGTGCGCCATCATGGGCATGCACAACACCGTGATTTCCGTGCTCTCCAATGGCCAAATCCGCGCCACCCACATGACCGGCCATGTGACGGATATGGGCATTGAGCTGTCAAAAATGCTGTATTACCGGCACGACCGCAATCCGCGCCTGCCCGATGTGCGGGTGGACCGCACCAAATTCCGCCTGCTGGCCGGCATGCTGCTGGCCTTTGTGCTCGGCGGCATGGCCGGTGCCTGGGGCATTCACCACATGAGCTATCACTTTACCTGGCCGGTGGCGGCGGTGCTGTTTCTGCTTGGTTTCGGCTCGGTCGGCCACGACGTGCGGGTGCGCTTGGCGGTGTGGCTGCGGCGGCATAAGCGGCATTGAGCGCGGGCTGGCCGCCGGCAAACGAAAAGCTGCATTCTCGAGGGAATGCAGCTTTTTATTGTTTTCAGGTAGCTTGAAGATTGAGATATGACCGCTTCAGGCTACCTGAAAACCTGATTCATCATTGCCGTGGCTTTATTCTTCCGCCCACAAGGGCAGGCATACCGCCAAAATGTCGGCGCCGAATTTGTCGATTTTCGCCTCGCCCAAGCCGTAAATCTCATGCAGCGCGGTGAGTGTGTCCGGCCGTTGCTGCACGATGTCCTGCAGCGTGCGGTCGCCGCAGATGATGTAGGCCGGCACGTCGTCGGCTTTGGCGCGTTCGCTGCGCCATTGGCGCAGGGCCTGCCACACGCGTTCTTCGCGTTCGGTGCGCAGCCATTGCTCTTTCGGCAGGCGGGTGGCCGCTTTTTCGCGCTTGAGCGGCCGCAGCATTACCGTCTGCTCGCCTTTGAGCACGGCCACCGCGCTTTCGTTCAGCCGCAGGGCATGGTGGTTGAGCGGGTCGGTGTTCAGGTAGCCCAATCCGATGCATTGGCGGACCACGCCGCGCCATTCTTTGTCCGACAGTTGGGCGCCGATGCCGAAGGTGGAGAGTTGGTGGTGGCGGTTGTCGCGTATCCAGTCTTCCGTTTTGCCGCGCAGCACGTTGATTACATAGCCGGCGGCAAAGCGCTGGCCGACGCGGTAAACGCAGCTGAGCAGTTTCTGCACCAGCTCGGTGGCATCGAAGCGCACCGGCGGGTGCAGGCAGTTGTCGCAGTGGCCGCAGGGTTGGCTGCTCTGGCCGAAATGCTGCAGCAGCGGCACCCGCCGGCAGCCGGCGGTTTCGCACACGGCAAACATAGCATCCAGTTTTTGCAGTTCGATGTTTTTTTGGAAGTCGTCGCTGTTGCCGCTCAGAATGCGTTCGCGCAACAGGGCGTAATCGTTGAGGCCGTAGCACAGCCAGCTGGCGGCCGGCTGGCCGTCGCGGCCGGCGCGGCCGCTTTCTTGATAAAAGTGTTCGATGCTCTGCGGCATATCCAAATGGGCGACAAAACGCACGTCGGGTTTGTCGATGCCCATGCCGAAAGCCACCGTGGCCACAATAATCACCCCGTCTTCGTGGGTGAAGCGGCGCTGATGCTCGCTGCGGGTTTCCATGCTCAGGCCGGCGTGGTAAGGCAGCGCGTGGTGGCCGCTTTCGCGCAGAAAAGCCGCCACGTCTTCCACTTTTTTGCGGCTCAGGCAATACACAATGCCGCTTTCGCCGCGCGGCCGGCTGTTGAGAAAATCCAGCAGCTGCTTTTTGCCGTTGTTTTTTTCGATGACTTGGTAATACAGATTCGGCCGGTCGAAGCTGGCCACAAATTCGGCGGCCTCTTCCAGGCGCAGATAATGGCGGATGTCGGCCCGGGTTTCGGCATCGGCGGTGGCGGTGAGCGCGATGCGCGGCACATCGGGATAACGCTCGGCCAGCAGGCCCAGTTGGCGGTATTCGGGGCGGAAATCATGCCCCCATTGGCTGACGCAGTGCGCTTCGTCGATGGCAAACAGGCTCACCCGTGTGTGGTCGAGAAAGCGCAGGAAACGTTCGGTGACCAATCTTTCTGGTGAGACATATAAGAGCTTCAGGTAGCCTTGTTCGATTTCGTCGGCAATCCGCCTCACTTCTTCAGCCGGCATCCCGCTGTGCACACCGGCCGCCGCCACGCCGGCGGCGCGCAGGCTGGCCACTTGGTCGTCCATCAGGGCAATCAGCGGCGACACCACCACCGCCACGCCGTCGCGCATCAGTGCCGGAATTTGGTAGCACAGCGATTTGCCGCCGCCGGTGGGCATCAGCACCAGCAGGTTCTGCCCGCCGGCGAGCGCCGCCACAATCTCGGCCTGGCTGCCGCGGAAAGCCGGGTAGCCGAATACATCGTGCAAAACGGAAAGGGCGTGGGAATCGGGCATCATGTGTCTGGGAAAAAGCGTCGGGCGGCGCGGCGGTCATGCCGCCGCCGATTGGGCTATAATGGCGCGGATTCGATTGCGCCTGCCGCCGAGTGCCGCAAAACGCGGTATTTTATAGCGTTTGCAGGCTACCTGAAAGGAAAGTCATGAAAACCCTGCACCTCACCGCCGCCGCTGCGGCCCTGCTGCTGGGTGCCTGTACCGTGATGCAGCCGGCCAATCCCGCTTTGGGCGGCAGCTGGCAGGACATTGGCACCAGCCCCAACGGCAATGTCAGCCATGCCATCGACACCGCCAGCATCCGCAGCCAAAACCACAGCGCCACCTTCCGCGAACGCATTACCGTGCGCGATCCGGCCAAAGAACACTACATCAACACCCCGCGCTACAAATCTGCGGTCAACGAATGGCAGATGGACTGCCGCGCCCGCACCTACCGCCTGCTGGGCGTGCAGATGTTTGATGCCGCCGGCAATGTGCTGGCCGCCCACCGCTACACCAATCTGCGTGCCCAGCCGGTGGTAAAGGGTTCGGCCAGCGGCAACCAGTTTGAGAAAGTGTGCCGTCAGGCGCTGTAAAAACGGCTGTCCGGCCCCTTCCGTTTTCAGGTAGCCCGTCGGTGAAGATGCCGGTTGCCTGAGCCTTTTTTCAGGAGAACCCATGATGTCCCGTGTGACTGCTTTTTATTGCCTGCTGCTGGCCGCCGCGCCGGCACTGGCCGACCAATCCGCGGCCCAAACCGAGCTGCTCAGCGCCCAAATCGCCTATCAGGAAGCGCTGAAAGCCCAAACCGACTATACGGCCAAAGTCGGCACGTTGCGCCAGCGTCTGCAGACGGTGCAGGCCACCATCCAGCAAAAACAGGCCGAAGCCGCCCGTTTGCAAAGCGAGTTGAACGAAGCCGATGTGGCCGCCCAGCAGGCCGGCAGCACCTTGGAAGCCGCCGGCCGCCGTTTGGATGCGGCTTGGACGGCTGTGCACGGCCGCTGAATCCATGTGCCGCCGTTTTCGCACAGCGGCGGCGGTATGGGCTGCCGGTCTTTCTGCCGCCGCTGCGGAACCACTGCCCCAGCTTGATTTGCCGCGCACCACGCTGACGCTCAACGGCCAGGCGGCCGAGGTGCAGATGGCCGCCGAAGAGGCCTCGCAACAAATCGGCTTGATGTACCGCCGCCGTATGCCGGCCAACGAAGGCATGCTGTTTGTGTTCGACCAAACCGCCGTGCAATGTTTGTGGATGCGCCACACGCCTCTGCCGCTGACTGCGGCTTTTATCCGCGAAGACGGCCGCATTGCTTCGCTGCACGATATGGTGCCGTATTCCACCCGCATCCATTGTTCGCCCGAGCCGGTGCGTTATGCGCTGGAAATGAACCGCGGCTGGTTTGCCGGGCACGGCATCGGTGCGGGCCATTTGGTGCGGGGTTTGCCGGTTTTCAGGTAGCCTGAGACCTTTCAAAACCACCATCTGCGGCGCATTTCTGCGTTGTGCGCTGCTCGCTCGCTTGCCTATCTATGTGATATGTCTTCGCTCGCTGCGCTGCTACGCCTTGAACTGCATCCACATCTGGGGGTTTTGCAAAGGCCTCAGCCTTAGAGCGTGTCATCAGAAAGCGTGCGAAGCGGTTTGGCAAGGCCGCAGGCAGGATTGCTAAGCGCCAATACCGCCGCAACGCTTTCTGGCGGCCCGCCCTCAGGTGCAGAAGCAAGCGCATCTATTTTTCGCAGATGGCGGCGTAAAAGTCTCAGCCTGTTGGTGCACCGGCCGCCTGATTTTTAAATTTTTTCCGATCCGTGCCATGCCCCACCCCTCCCTGCCCAACTGGCAGCATGCCGACGAACTTTTCGCCACGCTTGATACCTTGCCTGAGCAGCGCCTGAATCGCGCACTCTACGAGCTGCTCTGGCAATATGAGGGAGAAAATGTCCATGCCGCGCAGTGTCAGGCCCTTTCTGCCCTACTGCAACACCCGCGTTACCGAGGTCGGCAGAATCTGTACCATTGGATTGCCGAGACCCTCTACGGTGGCCTGCCATGGCAGACGCTGCTGCCCGATATCGAAGCGCAGCTCGGCCGCCTGCATACGGAAAGCTGCCGCGCTTTCGGCGAGTATGCAGGGATGTCAGATGACACCGATGCGCTTGAAGAAGCAGTGCAGCGACTGTTTGCCGAAGGCAGCGACAACGCGCACGACATCATTTGGTCCGTGCTTTACTGGCATCAGGCACTCGCCAAACGCCGCCCCGAATGGGGTGAATGGCAACGCCGGCGGATAGCCGCCTTGCATAATATGTAAAGCTGTTGCAAGCGGCTTGTTTCTCGGCGGAGCCGCCCCATTTATGCAGCTCTTGTTTATCCCTTTGCAAGGCAACATCACTTCAGGAGGTCTCCCATGGATTTCAACAAACTGCTCAACCAAGTGTTGGGTTCCGTACACGGAGCCGGCAAACCGGCTGCCCGTTCTTCCGCCAACCCGAAAGATCTGCTGATGAAAGTGGGCGGTGCCGCCGCCGCCAGCAGCCTGCTCTCCGGCATATTGAAAAAGAGAAACACCCAAAAATGGGCGCGTGCCGGCTCGATGGCCGCTTTGGGTGCCTTGGCCTACCACGCCTATCAAAACTGGCAGAGCCAGAAGAATAATCAGAACCAGCCGGCGGCGGCCGCTGCGCCGCTGCCGCCTTCGGCATTCGAGCCCAGCGGCGCCGCCGCCGAAACCGCCGGCCGCGTGATTTTGCGCACCATGATTGCCGCAGCGGCTGCCGACGGTCTGATCGACGATGAAGAACGCCGTCTGATCAGCAGCGAGGGCGGCGATGATCCCGAGTTGCAGCAATGGCTGGCCGCCGAGGCCGCCCGTCCGGCCACGCCGGCCGAGATTGCCGCCGAAATCGGCCAAAACACCGCTTTGGCTGCCGAAGCCTACTTGGCCGCCCGTATGGTGTGCGGTGACTTGGCACGCAAAGAAATCGTGTTCCTGTCACAGCTCTCCCATGCGCTGAAGTTGGACGAGGCGCTGGTGGACAATCTGGAACAGCAGGCCGGTTTTTAACATCCGCTGCACAAAAAACGAACGGTTCGGCCGTTCGTTTTTTATTGCTTGTTTGCAAAGGTCTCAGCCTGCTTCGGCCAGCAGCCGCTCTGCCGCCCGGGCTACCTGAAACAGCCGTTCGTCCTGCCCCGGTGCCGTTGAGAGCATCAGCCCGACCGGCAGACCTTGGGCGCTGAAGCCGATCGGCAGCGACAGGCTCTCGGCATCCAGAAAATTAAACAGGCTGGTATTGCGCAAAACCAAAAGATTGATGCGGTGGTAATGCGCTGCATCGCTTTCCAGCGGGGCGAGCAGCGGCGGCACCACCGCCACCGTCGGCAGCAGCACGATGTGGTGCGGATAACGTTGCCACAGGCTGTGTTGCAGACGCCGGCGGATGTCGTGCAGGACCACATAATCCGTTGCACTCATGCTTTTGGCGCGGAACATGCGGTCGAGCACACGCTGGTCGATCAGGCGGCCGTCGGCACCGGTCAGCACCTCGCGGTGGAAATACAGCGATTCGGCGGCGGCAAATGTGCCGTGTTCGGCCACCGCGGCCATGACGGCATCGAATTCGGGAATGTCTGCCCGGCAAACGGCCGCGCCGGCCGCGGCCAAGCCTTGTAAGGCTACCTGAAAAGCCGAGCGGACGGCATCCTCGGTGTCTGCCCACAAAGCCGCATTTTCCGGCACCAGCAACGATATTTCCCGCCAATCAGCACCTTGCAGCAGCCTGCTTTCGCGGCCTGAGAGCAGGTTGGCGGCGTCGTAGCAGTCTTGCACGCCGGCCGCAATCGGGCCGACTTCGTCCAGCGTGGTGGAGAGCGGAAACACCTGGCGCTGGTTGAAGCGGTGGCGCGAAGGCTTGTAGCCGGTGAGGTGGTGGAAGGCGCTGGGAATGCGGATGGAGCCGCTGGTGTCGCTGCCCATGCTGAAGGCGCACAAGCCTGCTCGCACGGCGGCGGCACTGCCGCTGGAAGAGCCGCCGGGAATGCGCCGCTTGTCGAAAGGGTTGGGCGGCGTGCCGAAAGCGGGGTTGATGCCCAGCCCCGAATAGGCCAGCTCCGACAAACCGGCTTTGCCGATGTTCACGCCGCCGGTGCGGCTGAAAGCGGCCACCAGCGGCGCATCAGCTGCCGCCGGCGGACGGTGGCGGTAGGCCGGCGAGCCGGCGGTGGTGACGCTGCCGGCCACGTCGAACAAGTCTTTCCACACACAGGGCATGCCGTCGAACAAACCCAAGGGCTGTCCGGCCTGCCAGCGGCGGGTGCTGGCGGCCGCTTCGCGCAGGGCGCGTTCGTCAAAAACATCGGTGAGGATGCCGCGCGGGCTGTCGGCACAGCGGGCCAGAATCTGTTCGGTAAGGATTGAGGGCGTGGTGTCGCCGTGGCGGAACGCGTGGTGTAAGGCGCGGATGGTGTAGGGAGGCGCTAAGGGCATCATAGGCGTACCTGGGTCGGTGTCGGTTGTGCAGAGATGTCTCAGCCGGGGTGCCGGCAGGCGAAAACGCCCGCCAAGGCGGGCGTCGGCACGGCGTTAAGCCGTTTTCTTCATCGGGAATACCACCGGCTGGATGGGGGCGCCGGTGGAGCCGACTATCGGCATGGCCCGGCCGATGAATGCCGTTTCGTACACTTCGTCTTTGGCCAATTCTTCCAAGTTCATCACCTCGATAATCGGCACGCCGGCCTCGGCAAACAGATAGGTGTGTACGGGGAAATAATTGTCCGGCTCGACCGAAGGGCCCTGCTCGAGTGCGATGTTGTCGGCGCCGATGATCATGGCGCCCAAGCCCACCAGAAATTCGGCGCCTTCCAGATTGAGGCCGGGCGAGTTGGTGAGATAGGCTTCGCGGTCGGGCCACACCGTCATCATGCCGGTGCGGATCATCACGATGTCGCCCTGGCGGATGGACACCTGCTGGCGGGCCAGGGTGGCTTCCAAATCGGCGCGGCCGATGCCGTAAGACGGCGGCAACCTGTCCACGCCTTTGGTGCGCGCCACATCGAGCAGCACGGCGCGGGCGCAGATAATCGGAAACTGTTCGGCCCCGCATTTGAGCCAATGGCGGCTGCCCAAATGTTCGGCTTGGGTATAGCCGTTCCACACGGTGTCTTGGTAGCCGAAGTGGTTGAGGGTGTCGATGTGGGTGCCGCAGTGGGTGTACATGGAAATGGCGTCGCCGGAATAGCCGATCAGTTTTTTGCCGGCCAGAGTAACGTCCAGCAGGTCGTCGTTGACGTTGCCCGAAGGGGTGTGGGTCATCCAGATTTGGAAGGGCGGGTCGCCGGCGGCCGACCAAGAAGGCATGCCGATGAAGTATTTCACCGAAATATCGTAAGAGCGGCTCGGATCCAAAGCCTCCATTACTTCACGACGGCTGTCGTCGGTAATCCAGTTGAGGCGGCCGATTTGGTCGTCCGGGCCCCAGGGGCTGGGTTTGATTTTGAGGCTGCGCGGCAAATGGAAATCACACATATCGATTCTCCTTACGGTCTGCGCGGCAGGAGTGCCGCTGCAGCCATTATGGAGAAGGTGCGCTGCAGCAAAATCAGCAATTGTGCACCGAATCGGCAGCAAAACGGCAATGGATAAGAATGGGTTTCAACTACAAGCGCAGCGGCATATCCGGGGGCCTTAGAAAAGTTTTCAGGTAGCCTGAGACCTTTGCAAAACCCCCATCTGCGGCGCATTTCTGCGTTGTGCGCTGCTCGCTCACTTGCCTATCTAGATGATATGTCTGCCCCACAGGGATTCCTGACGTTCACGTTCGCTGCGCTGCTACGCCTTGAACTGCATCCACATCTGGGGGGGTTGCAAAGGTCTCAGCCTGAGATTACCTGAAAAGCATGCCGAATCATTTGCTCAGTATTCTTCGCTGTGCCAAAACGGCTGACCCACGGTGGGCGTGCTGGCGCGGGCGTGGCGGTGCGGCTGCACGGGGTCGGACAAATAGGCGGCCCGGCCGGCGGCGGTGGCTTGGGCGAAAGCCTCTGCCATCGCCACCGGGTCGCCGCTGCGCGATACTGCGGTGTTGAGCAATACGCCGTCGAAACCCCATTCCATCACTTGTGCCGCCTGCGAAGGCAGGCCGAGGCCGGCGTCGATGATCAGCGGCACATCGGGCAGCCGCTCGCGCAATACCTGCAGCGCATAGCCGTGCACCACGCCCAACCCGCTGCCGATGGGGGCCGCCCACGGCATCAAGGCTTCACAGCCTACGTCCAGCAGACGGCGGCAGGCAATCAGGTCTTCCGTGCAGTAGGGCAGCACTTTAAAGCCTTCGTCAATCAGGATTTTGGCCGCTTCTACCAGTTGGAACACGTCCGGCTGCAGGGTGTCGTCGTCGCCGATCAGCTCGAGTTTGATCCAGTCGGTGGCGAACACTTCGCGCGCCATGCGGGCGGTGGTGACTGCTTCCTGTACGCTTTGGCAGCCGGCGGTATTGGGCAGCACCGGCACGTCCATCGCCTGCAACAGCGACCAAAAGCCCTGGCCGTCGGTTTCGGCGGCGCTGCCGGCGCGGCGCAGGGAAACGGTGATCATCGCCGGTGCGGCGGCGGCCACGGCCCGGCGCAGGATTTCGGTGCTCGGATAGGCCGCGGTGCCCAACAGCAGGCGGGAGGGAAAGGTTTGGCGGTAAAGGGTCAGCTCGGACATGGTGTGCTTTCAGGTAGCCTGTGCGGCGAAAGGCCGCATTATAGCCCGCCCGGCAGCGCTTGATCACCACTCGGGCGCCGCACGCCGGCTTTCAGCCAGCCTGCTTTCTCCGATATAATCCGCGCATTTTTCTGATTTTCCGCATCGAGACCGTTTCAGCCATGCTCAACAAATACAACCCTGCCGAAATCGAGGCCAAACACTATCAAAACTGGGAAGCCGCCGGCTATTTCCAGCCGCACATGCAGCCCGGCAGCGAAGCCTTCTCCATTCAGCTGCCGCCGCCCAATGTCACCGGCACCCTGCACATGGGCCACGCCTTCAACCAAACCATTATGGACGGCCTCACCCGCTATTACCGCATGCAAGGCCGCAACACCTGCTGGGTGCCCGGCGCCGACCACGCCGGCATCGCCACGCAAATTGTGGTGGAGCGCCAGCTGGGCGAACAGGGCGTGTCGCGCCACGATTTGGGCCGCGACGCCTTTTTGGAAAAAGTGTGGGAATGGAAGCGGCATTCCGGCGGCACCATCACCGAACAAATGCGCCGCATGGGCTGCTCGGCCGACTGGAGCCGCGAATATTTCACCATGGACGACACCCGCGCCGCCGTGGTGACCGAAGTGTTTGTGCGCCTGTATGAGCAGGGCCTGATTTACCGCGGCAAGCGTTTGGTGAATTGGGATCCCGTGCTCGGCACCGCCGTTTCCGATTTGGAAGTGGAAAACGTGGAAAGCGACGGCCATATGTGGCACATCCGCTATCCGCTGGCCGACAATCCCGCCGAGGGCGTTACCGTGGCCACCACCCGGCCCGAAACCCTCTTGGGCGACGTGGCCGTGGCCGTCCACCCCGAAGACGAACGCTACCGCCATTTGGTCGGCCAACAGCTGGTGTTACCGCTGACCGGCCGCACCATTCCCGTGATTGCCGACGAATATGTAGACCGCGAATTCGGCAGCGGCTGCGTGAAAATCACCCCCGCCCACGATTTCAACGACTACCAAGTGGGCAAAAACCACGACACCCTCCTGATCAGCGTATTGGATTTGCAGGCGCGCATCCTGCCCGAAGCGGAAGTGTTCGATTTCCAAAGCCGCCGTCACAGCGGCATTGCCTTGCCCGAAGCCTACGCCGGCCTCGACCGCTTCGAGGCGCGCAAACAAATCGTGGCCGATCTGAGCGCCCAAGGCTACCTGAAAGACACCAAGCCGCACAAACTGATGACGCCCAAAGGCGACCGCACCGGCTCGGTAATCGAGCCCATGCTCACCGACCAATGGTTCATCGCCATGAGCGCCCAGCCCGCCGGCGGCGAACCCGACAGCGAATTTGCCGGCATGAGCCTGGCCGAAAAAGCCAAGCATGCGGTGGACAGCGGGCAGGTGAAATTCATCCCCGAAAATTGGGTCAACACCTACAACCAATGGATGAACAATATCCAAGACTGGTGTATCTCGCGCCAGCTGTGGTGGGGCCATCAGATTCCGGCTTGGTACGATGCGCAAGGCCGTTGTTATGTGGCGCATGACGAATGTGATGCCTATTGGCAGGCATTCTCCAGCCGTTACGAAGAACGGCAGCAGCAAGGCCGCTTGGAAGAGGCAGACTTTGCGCTGATGTCAGATTGGATGCGCATTGTGGAAGTATTGGGGCGTACCCGTATGCCCGGCGCCAAGGAGCAGGGACAAACCCGGCAGCAAATTTTGGCAGGCTTGAGCCAGCCGGTGGCCGAAGCGATGGCCGCCTGCCGTGCCCAAGGTATTGTGCTCACCCGCGATGAAGACGTGCTCGACACCTGGTTTTCCTCGGCCTTGGTGCCCTTCTCCACTTTGGGCTGGCCGCAGCAAACCGACGAATTGAACGCCTTTCTGCCCTCTTCCGTGTTGGTCACCGGCTACGAAATCATCTTTTTCTGGGTGGCGCGCATGATCATGATGACCACCCATTTCACCGGCAAAGTGCCGTTTAAAGACGTGTATATCCACGGCATGGTGCGCGACCACGAAGGCAAGAAAATGTCGAAATCCGAGGGCAATGTGATTGATCCGGTGGACTTGATCGACGGCATTGATTTGGAGAGCCTGCTGGCCAAGCGCACCACCGGCCTGCGCCGCCCCGAAAAAGCCCCCGAAGTGCGCCGCGCCACCGAGAAGCTGTTCCCCGAAGGCATTCCCGTGTTCGGCACCGATGCCCTGCGCTTCACCATGGCCAGCTACGCCAGCCTCGGCCGCAGCATCAATTTCGACTTCAAACGCGCCGAAGGCTACCGCAACTTCTGCAATAAAATCTGGAACGCCACCAACTTCGTGCTGATGAACACCGAAGGCCAAGATTGCGGCCAAGACGAAAGCCAGCCCTTGGCCTACAGCTTTGTCGATCAATGGATCATCGGCCGCCTGCAGCAAACCGAGGCGGCGGTGTCGGCAGCGTTCGACACCTACCGCTTCGACCTGGCCGCGCAAACCCTGTATGAATTCGTGTGGAACGACTTCTGCGACTGGTATTTGGAGCTGGCCAAAGTGCAGCTGCAAACCGGCTGCGAGAGCCGCCAGCGCACCACCCGCCGCACCTTAGTGCGCGTGTTGGAAGTGGTGCTGCGCCTGCTGCACCCCATCATGCCCTTCATCACCGAAGAGCTGTGGCAAACCGTTGCCCCGCTGGCCAATGCCAAACGCAGCGACAGCATCATGACGGCGGCCTGGCCGGTGGCGGACGAAGAAAAAATCGTACCCGCCGCCTTCGAGCAAATGGCCGTCCTGCAGGAGCTGATCGGCGCAGTGCGCAATCTGCGCGGCGAAATGGGTTTGGCGCCGAGCGTGAAAGCCCCGCTGTTTGTGGAGGGCGGCAGCCATCTGGAAGGCTACCTGAAATACCTGCCGGCCATGGCCCGCCTCAGCGAAGCCAAACTGGTGGCGCAGCTGCCCGATAGCGAAGATGCGCCGGTGGCCGTTTGCAACGGCGCGCGCCTGATGCTGAAAGTGGAGATCGACAAGGCCGCCGAAACCGCCCGTTTAAACAAGGAAGCGGAAAAACTGCAAAAAGTGCTCGACAAGCTGAACGCCAAACTGGGCAAGCCCGGCTATACCGAAAAAGCCCCCGCCCATCTGGTGGAAAAAGACCGCGCCGAATTGGCCGATCTGAACGGCAAAATGGAAAAAGTGCAGCAACAGCTGGCCAAGTTGAGAGACTGATCAATCTTGCCTTCCGGCAAGGCAAAGGCTACCTGAAAGTGTTCAGGTAGCCTTTTTTCCCTTAGGCCGAATCGACATTCATCTGGTATCTTTGGCGGATGACCAAGACCAAGCATCCGCGGCCCCGCCGCTACGAATTAACCCAAACCCAATGGGAGCGGATCGAAGATCTGCTCCCAGGCAAGGCCGGTGACCCCGGGCGTACGGCAGCGGACAACCGCAGCTTCGTCAATGGCGTGCTGTGGGTGTTGCGCTCCGGGGCGCGCTGGAGCGATCTGCCCACGCGCTACGGAGCCTACAAGAGCGTGCACAAGCGCTTCACCCGCTGGGCGGCCAAGGGTATCTGGGAGCTGGTGTTCCAGTCCCTGATTCAGGATCGAAGCAACGAGTATCTGATGATCGACAGCAGCATTGTCCGGGCGCACGCACAGGCGGCGACCGGAAAAGGGGGGCGGCACACCCGGCTCTGGGGCGTTGCCGAGGAGGTCTGAGCACGAAGATCCACATGGCGACAGATGGCCAGGGCCGACCGGTGCGATTCATCCTCACTGGCGGCCAGCGTAACGACATCACGCAAGCCCCAGCGCTGCTGGCCGGGTTCAAGCCCAAGTACGTCTTGGCCGACAAAGGCTATGACAGCCGGCAACTGGTGGCGCTGATCCAGTCGCTCGGCGCCCAGGCGGTGATCCCGCCTCGCAGCTGCCAGCAGCCGCGTGCCTACGACAAAGCACGCTACCGGCTACGCAATCGCATCGAGCGTTGCTTTGCCAGGCTCAAGCAGTTCCGCCGCATCGCCACTCGTTTTGACCGCAAGCCCTCTCACTTCCTGGCTTTCCTCTACCTCGCATCAATTACCTTGTGGGTGGGTTGAATGTCGATTCAGCCTAGGGCGGGACGGTAAAGCAAACCCGCCTGCGGCGCACAATGCAGAAACGCGCTTCAGATGGATGGCAACGGTTTCAGCATCGGTATGTAGGCGGCACCTATCAGTAACAGGCCGAGACCTTTGCAAAAACCCCATCTGCGGCGCATTTCTCGTTGTGCGTTTATGCCCTATGGGTACTGCTCGCTTGCCTATCTAGATGATATGTCTGTCCCACGGGGATTCCTGGCATTCACACTCGCTGCGCTGCTATGCCTTGAACGCATCCACATCTGGGTGTTTTGCAAAGGTCTCAGGCTACCTGAAAGGTTTCAGGTAGCCTGTCTGTTGCTTGGCGCCGTTCACTTAGGCCGCTTGGTCAAAGCCGCTGTGGCGCAACAGGGCGTCGATTTGCGGTTCGCGGCCGCGGAAGGCTTTGAACGATTCGGCGGCGGGACGGCTGCCGCCCATGGCCAGGATTTCGTTCCAGAAGCGGGCACCGGTGGCGCGCACGTCGTCGCTTTCTTCAAAGGCGGCGTAGGCGTCGGCACTCAGCACTTCGGCCCAGGCGTAGCTGTAATAGCCCGCTGCGTAGCCGCCGGCGAAGATGTGGCCGAAGCTGTTGGCGAAGCGGTTGAAAGCGGGCGGCTGCACCACCGCCACTTCGGCGCGCACTTCGTCCAGAATTTCCGCCCAGCGGCGGCCTTCGGCGGCATCGGCTTCGCGGTAGATGCGCATATCGAACAGGGCGAACTCCATCTGCCGCACCATAAACAGGCCGCGCTGGAAGTTTTTCGCTGCCACCATTTTGTCGAACAATTCGCGCGGCAGGGCGCGGCCGTCGTCTTCGTGGGCCGACATGCCGGCCAGCACTTCGTATTCCCACACGAAGTTTTCCATAAACTGGCTGGGCAGCTCCACCGCGTCCCATTCCACGCCGTTGATGCCGGAGACGCCGAGTTCGTCCACGCGGGTGAGCAAATGGTGCAGGCCGTGGCCCATTTCGTGAAACAGGGTGAGGATTTCGTCGTGGCTCAGGCGCGCGGGTTTGCCGCCCACCGGCGGGGTAAAGTTGCACACCAAATAGGCCACCGGGGTTTGGATTTGGCCGCTGCGGCTGCCGGAAACAAAACGGCGCCGGCCGCGGTAGTCGTTCATCCAGGCGCCGCCGCGTTTGCCTTCGCGGGCGTAGAGGTCGAGATAAACGCCGCCGATGATGGCGCCGCCTTTTTCCAGCTCGAAATAGCGCACGTCGGGGTGCCACACCGGCACGGTTTTTTCCATCAGATTCACGCCGTAGAGGCGGTGGATTTGCGCAAACAGGCCGGCCAGCACTTTGTCGGCGGGGAAGTATTTTTTCACTTCGGTTTCGCTGAAGGCGTATTTGGCCTGGCGCAGTTTTTCGCTGGCATAGGCCAAATCCCAGGGCTGCAGGTCGGCGATGGCCAATTGCTCGCCGGCAAAGGCGCGCACTTCGGCCAGGTCGCGCTCGGCAAAGGGTTTGGCGCGGCGGGCCAGATCGCGCAAAAAGGCCAGTACCTCATCGGGCGAATTCGCCATTTTGGTGACCAGCGACAATTCGGCGTAGTCGGCATAGCCCAAGAGTTCGGCCTCGGCGCGGGCGATGTGCAGGCGGCGGCCGATGTTGGCGGTGTTGTCCCATTCGGGTTTGCCGAATTCGCTGGCGCGGGTGACGTAGGCGCGGTACACCTCGGCGCGCAGGTCGCGGTCGTCGGCATACTGCATCACCGCCAGATAATGCGGCATTTGCAGGCCGATTTTGTAGCCGCTTTTGCCTTCGGCCTGGGCGGCCGCGGCAAACATGGCCAAGGCGTCTTCAGGTAGCCCTTGCAGGCGTTGCGCATCGTCGAAATACAGGGCGAAGGCATCGGTGGCATCGAGTACATTTTGGCTGAACTGGGCGCCCAGTTGCGCACCTTCGGTTTGCAGGGCGGCAAATTCGGCCTGTTGTGCGGGCGGCAGCTCGGCGCCGCTGAGCACGAAATCGCGCAAATCGTGCGCCAGCTTGGTTTGTTGGGCGGCATCCAAGCGTTCGTAGGCGGCGGAGGCGCGGATGGCTTTGAAGCGTTCATAGAGTTCGATGTCTTGGCCGACTTCGGTGAAGAACACGGTCACTTCGGGCATCAGTTCGTTATACACCGCGCGCAACTCGGGGGTGTCCACCACCGCATTGAGGTGGGCCACCACGCCCCAAATGCGGCCCACGCGCTCGGTGATGTCGGTGAGCGCTTCTACGGTGTTGGCCCAAGTGACCTCGCTTTGGGCTTTGATGTCGGCAATCGCGGCACGCGCCTCGGCCATGGAGCTTTGCATGGCCGGGCGGATGTCGGCCACGGCCACGGCATCGAAACGGGGTTCGTCGGCAAGATGGAGCAGGGTGTTCATGGCTTGTCTTTCATGCGGAATAAAAAAATCAGAACGGCAGATAGGGGCGGCAGGCCGGTTTCACAAGTTTCAGGTAGCCTGTTGGGGATGAATCGGCCGGCCGCTGCCGTTTGCAGGCGGGCCATTTTAAACGGCTGTGGCGGGCAAATTTAATAGCTTATATTTATCAAATTTTATAAATAATTAAATTATGCTATAATTTGCCTCTTTTTTGTTCAGGCGCTTCCGGCGCCTGCCTGATTTCAGCCACGAAAGGAAACCTCAAACCGGTATGTCTCATCATGCTTCCGACCGCCCGATTCAGGGCCCCAAGCGTCCGCAAAGCGCCCATTTGGGCACTTTCAATACGGACGGCAATTTCTATCCGCACGGCCAGTCCGAACAGGCCGACACCCGCATCGACACATTCACTTTTTTCGGCGTGTTGCTGATTCTGCTCGGCGTCACCCTGCCGCTTCTGGTGTTTCCCGAACAGGGTGCGGCCTGGGTGGCGGCGGCCAAAAGCTTTGTAACCGATAATTTCGGCGTGGCCTATCTCGCTTTCGGCGTGCTGGCGGTGCTGTTTGTGCTTTACATCGCGTTTTCCGACATCGGCAACATCAAGCTGGGCAAGCCCGCCGACGACATCGAGTTCAAAACCGGCTCGTGGGCGGCGATGATGTTTTGCGGCGGCATCGGCGCCAGCATTCTGTATTGGGGCATTGTGGAGTGGATGTATTACTACCAGTCGCCGCCGTTTGGCTTGGAGGCCGGATCGCCGCAGGCGGTGCGCTGGGCTTCTACCTACGGCCTGTTCCACTGGGGGCCGGTGGCGTGGTCGATTTATCTGGTGCCGGCGATTCCGATTGCTTATTTTGCCCACGTGCGCAATTCGCCGGTATTGAAAGTGAGCCAGAGCCTGATGCCCTTAATCGGCGAGAAATGGGCGAAAAGCAACTGGGGCAAGCTGGTGGACATCTTTTTCGTGTTCGGCATGATCGGCGGCGGCGCCACCACGCTGGGTTTGGCTTCCCCACTGATTACCGACGGCCTCACTGCCCTTGTGGGCACGCCCAATAATATTTGGATGCAGTTGGCGGTGTTGCTGGTGACCACGCTGATTTTCGCTTACAGCGCTTATCAAGGCATGCGCGGCGGCATCCAGATGCTGTCGAATTTCAATTTCTATCTGGCGCTGGCTTTTTTGGCCTTTATTCTGCTGGCCGGGCCGACCGTGTTTATTCTGAATGTGGGCTTGGAATCGCTGGGTCGCTCACTCAGTCACCTGCCGGATATGATGACCTGGCTGGAGCCGTTTGGTGATTTTGACGAGCACGGTTTCCGCAAAACCAATTTCCCGCGCGATTGGACGGTGTTTTACTGGGCGTGGTGGCTGGTGTTTGCGCCGACCATGGGTTTGTTTATCGCCAAAATTTCCAAAGGCCGCACCATCAAGCAAATGGTGTTCGGTGCCCTCTTTTTCGGTTCGCTCGGCTGTGCCGTGTTCTTCATTATTTTGGGCAACTACGGCCTGTGGCTGCAGCTTTCAGGTAGCCATGACGTGGTGGCGGTATTGAACGAACAGGGCGCCACCGCCGCCATTTATGCCGTGCTGCACACCCTGCCGATGGCCAAATTGGCGATTGCCGTGTTTGTGGTGCTGGCCGTGATTTTCACCGCCACCACCTTCGACAGCATTTCCTATATTCTGGCCTCGGTGGTGCAGCGGGAAGTGGACGGCGAGCCGCACCGCTGGAACCGCCTGTTTTGGGCCTTTGCGCTCTGCCTGATGCCGGCCGCGCTGATGTTTCTCGGCGGCCTCTCCACCCTGCAGACCGCGTCTATTTTTGCCGGTGCGCCGCTCTTGGTGATCATGGTGCTGTTGATGCTGTCGCTGATCAAAGCCGCCCAGTACGATCTGCACTACCAGCCCGATTATTCCCTGCACACCATCCACATCGAAGAAGTGCCCGACAATGCGCCGTGGGAGAAGGGCCGCACCTCGCAGGCGCCCGAAGGTTCGGTGTTGGCGCAGCAGGCCGAATACGCCGAAATCCGCGAGCAGCAGGAACAGCTGGAACAACAACGCGACCCATCTGCCGCCCCGCCGCCGGCAGACTGACGTCCGGTCGGCCTACCACAGGCCCTGCCTCCGGCGGGGCCTGAGACCTTTGCCAAACCCCCATCTGCGGCGCATTTCTGCGTTGTGCGCTGCTCGCTCGCTTGCCTATCTTGATGATATGTCTGCACTCGCTGTGCTGCTACGCCTTGAACTGCATCCACATCTGGGGGTTTGGCAAAGGTCTCGGCCTGTGTCTTGTCCGAATACCGCGTTCACCGCTATAGTGGGCGCATTCGGGCTACCTGAAAGCCATTATTACCAGGAATCATGATGCAGAAACTGTTTTCCCTTGTGTTTGCCGCCCTGTTGCCCTTAACCGCGGCGGCGGAATCCGCCCCCATCCAGCGTTGGCAGACCGCCGACGGCACCCGCGTGCTGTTGGTGGAACGGCACGACAACCCGATTGTGGACATCCACATCGCCTTCGACGCCGGCAGTGCGCGCGACCGTGCCGACAAAATCGGCGTGGCCGGTTTCACCGCCGCCCTGATGGACGCCGGCACCCGCCGTCTCGACGAAGAAGCCCTGCACGAGCGCGGCAGCGATTTGGCCGTCAGCCTCGGCAGCTACGGCGGCACCGAGCGTGCCGGCGTGGCCCTGCGCAGCCTGTCCAAGCCCGAAGTGCTGGCGCCCGCCGTGGCCCTGATGCGCGATATTCTGGTGGAACCGCGCTTCGACCCTGCCGTGTTGCGCCGCGAGCAAGACCGTGCCGTGGCCTCGTTGAAGCAAAACCTCACCCGCCCCGAGTATCTGAGCCACCGCGCCGCCGCCGAGCTGAACTACGGCGCCCATCCCTACGGCTTCGTCGCCCGCAGCAGCGAGCGCAGCATCCGCGCCGTCAGCGTGGCCGATATGCGCGCTTTCCACCGTCGCCACTTCACCCGCCGCAATGCAGTCATCGCGATGGTCGGCGATCTCGACCGCAGTCGCGCCGAAGCCATTGTGGCGCAGCTGACCCGCGATCTGCCGGTGGGCACCGCCCTGCCCGCCGTACCTGCGCCGACCGAGCGCAGCGGCGGCCAGCGCCATCTGCCCCACCCCGAAAGCCAAACCCACATCCGCCTCACCCTGCCGCTGATCCGCTACAACGACCCCGACTACTATCCGCTGCTGGTGGGCAACTACATCCTCGGCGGCGGCGGTTTCGACAGCCGCCTGATGCAGACCCTGCGCGACCGCCACGGCTACACCTACGGCGTGTCTTCCGACCTCGCGCCGATGCGCCAGCCCGGCCCTTTCAGCATCAGCTTCGCCACCGAAAAAGCCAATGCCCAAGCCGCCTTGGCCGCCACCCGCCAGGTGTTGGCCGATTTCATCGCCCAAGGCCCCACCGAAGCCGAGCTGGCGCAGGCCAAAGCCAATCTGGTGGGCAGTTTCCCCCTGCGTTTCGACACCAACGCCGAGCTGACCGGCTATCTGATCCAAATCGGCTTCGGCAATCTGCCCGACGATTTCCTCACCCGCTATCCCGCCGCCGTGGCCGCCGTCAGCACCGAAGACATCAGGCAGGCTTGGCAGCGCCGCCTGCAGGCGGAAAAACTGAATACCGTGACCGTCGGCGCGCCCCAGTAAAGCCGCCACCACCAACCAAACCGACAACAGGCTACCTGAAGGCTTTCAGGTAGCCTGTTTGTTTGGCAGCGGCGGCGGGAATCTGTTTTCCCGCTTTGTCATGCTGCTGCAACAATTGTTGCCTACACTGCCGCCGTCTTCTCTGCAGCCCCGGCTGCGCAACCGTTTCACGAAAGGCGGCTTTTTCATGGACACCCTGCAATCCGACAGACTTAGGCAACAAGGCCTGTACGACCGGCTGTTTGTCGGCACCACGCGGCTGTTTGCGCTGTTGGTGCTGGCCAGCTTGGGCGGAATTCTGATTTCGCTGGTGCTGGGCGCGCTGCCGAGCATGCGCACCTTCGGCCTGGGTTTTTTCACCTCTTCCGATTGGGACACGGTGCAGGGCAGCTACGGCGCCTTGGCGCCGGTGTATGGCACGCTGGCCACTTCGGCGATTGCGCTCTTGATTGCGGTGCCGGTGAGCTTCGGCATCGCGGTGTTCCTCACCGAATTGTGCCCGCTGTGGCTGCGGCGGCCCTTGGGCATCTGCGTGGAATTGCTGGCGGGGATTCCGTCGATTATTTACGGCATGTGGGGCCTGTTTGTGTTTGCGCCGGTGTTTTCCGAATACATCCAGCCGTTTTTTATCCAAACCTTCGGCCGCCTGCCGCTGGTGGGTGTGCTGTTTCAGGGCGCGCCGATGGGCATCGGCCTGTTTGCCGCCGGCCTGATTCTGGCGGTCATGATCATCCCGTTCATCGCTTCGGTGATGCGCGATGTGTTTGAAATCACGCCGGTGATGTTGAAGGAATCCGCCTACGGCCTGGGCAGCACCAAATGGGAAGTGGTGCGCCATGTGGTGCTGCCCTACACCAAAACCGGCGTGGTGGGCGGCATCATTCTCGGCTTGGGGCGCGCCTTGGGCGAAACCATGGCGGTGACTTTTGTGATCGGCAATACCTTCAACATCAGCCCCAGCCTCTACCACTCGGGGGTGTCGATTACTTCGGCGCTGGCCAACGAATTTGCCGAAGCGGTGGATCCGCTGCACCTGTCTTCGCTGCTGTATCTGGGCCTGATTCTGTTTGTGATTACCTTTGTGGTGCTGTGTATTGCCAAACTGATGCTGCTGCAGATGCAGCGCAACGAAGGGCGGCGGCATTGAGGCTACCTGAAAGCCGCCTGCCCGAAACAAGGATAACCCGATGCAAAAAACCTTCAGCAACTCCGTTTACCGCCGCCGTCGCCTGTTCAACCGTTTTCATTTGAGCATGGCCTGGCTGACCATGGCCTTCGGCCTGTTTTGGCTGGGCTGGATTTTCCACACCCTGTTTTACCAAGGTTTCAGCGGCTTGGGCACGGAGATTTTCCGCTTGGATACGCCGCCGCCGGGCATGGCAGGCGGCCTGCGCAACGCCATTTGGGGCAGTCTGCTGATTACCCTGTTCGGCCTGTTCATCGGCACGCCGGTGGGCATTTTGTGCGGCATTTTTCTGGCCGAATTCGGCCGCCGCAGCAAGCTGGCTGCCGCCACCCGTTTTATGAACGACATCCTGCTCTCCGCGCCCTCGATAGTGATCGGCCTGTTTGTGTACGGGCTGGTGGTGGTGCAGCAGGGGCATTTTTCCGGCTGGGCGGGCGCGCTGGCGCTTTCGCTGCTGGTGGTGCCGGTGGTGGTGCGCACCACCGAAAACATGTTGCGGTTGGTGCCCGACAGCCTGCGCGAAGCGGCTTATGCCTTGGGCACGCCAAAATGGAAGCTGGTGAGCATGGTCACCCTGCGTGCGGCCAAAGCCGGCGTACTCACCGGCGTGCTGCTGGCCTTCGCCCGCATTTCCGGCGAAACCGCACCGCTGCTGTTTACCGCGCTGAACAACCAGTTTTTCAGCACCGACATGAACCAGCCGATGGCCAATCTGCCCAATGTGATCTACCAGTTTGCCATGTCGCCCTACGAAGACTGGCACAGCCTGGCCTGGGCCGCCGCCCTGCTGATTGCGCTCACGGTGTTGGCCGCCAACATCGCCGCCCGTGTGCTGGGGCGCAACAAACACTAAACCCTGTGCAGGCCGACCGCCTGAGGCTACCTGAAAACCGTTTCGAGGAAAGATTTTTATGTTCACGCCCAAAATCAGCGTCCGCCACTTCCATTTCCACTACGGCCGCTTTCACGCGCTGAAAAATATTTGTTTGGATATTCCCGCCAACCGGGTCACCGCCTTTATCGGCCCTTCCGGCTGCGGCAAATCCACCCTGCTGCGCACCTTCAACCGCATGTACGACCTTTATCCCGATATGAAGGCCGAAGGCGAATTGCTGCTCGACGGGCAAAACATTCTCGATAAAAACGTGGACCTCAACCTGCTGCGCGCCAAGGTGGGCATGGTGTTCCAAAAACCGACGCCCTTTCCGATGAGCATTTACGACAACGTTACCTTCGGCGTGAAACTCTACGAAAAACTCGGCAAAAGCGATTTGGACGACCGCGTGGAGTGGGCACTAAAAAAGGCCGCGCTGTGGGGCGAAGTGAAAGACAAGCTCAAACAGTCGGGCCATTCGCTCTCCGGCGGCCAGCAGCAGCGGCTGTGTATCGCCCGCGCCGTGGCCTGCAAACCCGAAGTGCTGCTCTTGGACGAGCCCACTTCCGCGCTGGATCCGATTTCCACCGCCCACATCGAAGAATTGGTGAGCGAGCTGAAAAACGACTACACCATCGCCATCGTTACCCACAATATGCAGCAGGCCGCCCGCGTGTCGGACTTCACCGCCTATATGTATCTGGGCGAATTGGTCGAAGTGGGCGACACCAAGCAGGTGTTTACCAAACCGCAGCGCCAAGCCACCGAAGATTACATCACCGGCAAGTTCGGTTAAACTGCCGCCTGCCCTGTTGGAGGAGCCATCATGCCGCAAGCCCATATCCTGCTGGTTGAAGACGAAGCCGCCATCACCGCCCTGATCCGCTTCACGCTGGAGCAGGCCGGTTTCCGCGTCAGCTGCGTGGAGAGCGTGGAAGCCGCCAAGCCTCTGATTGCCGAAGAATTGCCCGATGTGGTGCTGCTGGATTGGATGCTGCCCGGCCTCTCCGGCGTGGATTTCGCCAAACAGCTGCGTCGCGACCCCCGCAGCCGCGAGCTGCCGCTGATTCTGCTCACCGCCCGCGGCGAAGAAGCCGACAAAGAGCTGGGCTTGAACCAAGGGGCGGACGACTACATCACCAAACCGTTTTCCCCCCGCGAGCTGGTGGCCCGCATCAACGCCCTCCTGCGCCGCCGCGCACCGCAAAAAACGCAGGAGCAGATACGGGTCGGCCATTTGCTGCTCGACCCCGCCGAACAGCGCGTGTCCGCCCGCGGCGAAATCTTGCCTTTCGGCCCCACCGAATTCCGTCTGCTGCATTTTTTCATGACCCATCCCGACCGCGTGTACAGCCGCCGCCAGCTTTTGGACTGGGTGTGGGGCGACCATGTGTTTTTGGAAGAACGCACGGTGGACGTGCACATCCGCCGCCTGCGCCTCAGCCTCGAGCCGGGCGGTTGCGACGGCTGGGTGCAGACCGTGCGCGGCAGCGGCTACCGTTTCTCCGCCACCGATGCCTGACTTCCCAGGCTACCTGAAACCCGCCGCCATGACCCCCTTGCGAAGCCATTTGGCCGATTTGCTCCTCACCCTGCTCACCGCCGCCGGCGTGGGCTGGGTGGCGGGCGGCCTCACCGGCCTGTTGGCCGCCCTCACGCTGGTGTTGGCCGTGTGGTTGTGGCGGCATCTGCTGTATCTGCAAAAGCTGCGCCGCTGGCTGGCCAGCCCCAAACTGCGGCGGATTCCCGAAGGCCGGGGCATTTGGCAGGATGTGTTCGACACCCTGCTGGCGCAGGCCAAAAGCCGCAAAAAGCGCAAACAGCAGCTGGCCTCCGCCCTGCAGCGCTTCAACCGCGCCGCCGAAACCATGCCCAACGGCGTGATGATTCTGGATCGCGACGGCCGCATCGAATGGATGAACCGCCTTGCCGCCGAGCACCTCAATCTGGAGGAGGGCGACCGCGGCGGAATACTCGGCAACCTGATCCGCGCCCCCGAATTCCACCGCTTCCTGAATGCCCCGGCCGAAGAGAGCCGGCCGCTCAAACTCTCCCTGCCTGACGCCCGCCAACGCCCGCGCACCCTCGCGCTCACCCGCACCCCGTTTGAAAACGGCGCCGACCTGCTCATCAGCCAAGACATCAGCGCCGCCGAACAGCTCAATGCCACCCGCACCGCCTTCGTGGCCAATGTGTCGCACGAACTGCGCACCCCGCTCACCGTCATCAACGGCTTTCTCGAAACCTTGGCCGACATGCCCGATTTGCCGCGCGAGCAGCAGCAGGCATTCATCGCCCTGATGCGCAAAGAGGGCGAGCGTATGCTCCACCTTCTGGCCGACCTGCTCACCCTCTCGCGGCTGGAAAGCCGCACCGCCGGCAGCGCCGAATACCGGCCGCTGGATCTGTCCGCCCTCTGTTTTCAGGTAGCCGAAGCAGCCCGCGCCCTGTCGCAGGGGCAGCACGCCATTGAAGCCGACATTGCGCCCGGCCTCATCATGCAGGGCATACAGGCAGACCTCTACAGCGCCCTGAGCAACTTGGCCTTCAATGCCGTGCGCTACACGCCCGCCGGCGGCCGCATCCAGATTGTTTTGGCGGCGGAGGGCGGCACTCTGCCGCCGCAGGCCCGTTTCAGCATCCGCGACAGCGGCCCCGGCATCGCGCCCGAACACCTGCCGCGCCTCACCGAACGCTTCTACCGCGTCGATCCCGGCCGCAGCCGCCAAAGCGGCGGTACCGGCCTCGGACTGGCCATCACCAAACACGCTTTGGCCGAACACAACACCCGGCTGGAAATCGACAGCACCGTCGGCGTGGGCAGCACCTTTTCCGTGCGCCTCGACCTGGCCGGGCCGGATACCGAAGGCAGCGGCCCGGTTGAAGCGTGAAGCATGACGCGCCGGCACGGACAAACAGACAGGCTACCTGAAACGCAGCAATAGCGTGTTTCAGGTAGCCTAAACTTCGACGGCGGGTGAAATCGGTTAAGATGATGGTTGTGTGCAACGGCATCAAAAGGGACAACCATGCAAAGCATTGTGGTGCTCAGCGGCGCCGGCATCAGCGCCGACAGCGGACTAAAAACTTTTCGCGACAGCGACGGCCTGTGGGAAGGGCATCGGGTGGAACAAGTGGCCACGCCCGAGGCCTTTGCCCGCGATCCGCAGCTGGTGTTGGATTTTTATAACGCGCGCCGCCGCCAGCTGGTGCAGGCCCGCCCCAACGCCGCCCATCTGGCTTTGGCCGAGCTGCAGGCGCATTACGATGTGCGCATCGTCACCCAAAACGTGGACAATCTGCACGAGCGCGCCGGCAGCCGCCAGGTACTGCACCTGCACGGCGAGCTCACCAAGTTGCGCAGCAGCGTGGATGAGCGCTATGTGATCGACTGGCAAGGCGACCAAACCCTGGCCGATGCCGACCCGCATGGTCATCCGCTGCGCCCGCACATTGTCTGGTTCGGCGAGCCGGTGCCGCTGATCGAGACGGCGGCAGCGTGGGTGGCGCAGGCCGACAAGGTGTTGGTGGTGGGCACTTCGATGAAGGTGTATCCCGCCGCCGGCCTGCTCGAATATGTGCGCGATGGCGCCGAATGCTTTTTGGTGGATCCGCGCCCGCCGGCCGGTTTGCGGGGGGTGGAAGTGTTGGCGGCCAAAGCCAAAGACGGCGTGCCCGAATTGGTGCGCCGCCTGATTGGGGCCGGTTGAAAGGGCTGGCCGCCATGAGGCGGGTGGGCGGCCTCCCTGCCGTAGGCGGTTGCGGGCTTTGCTTTGATGCCGGATAATCGCGCCCCGAAGACCAATTCTGAAGAAATAATGATGCCGAATCAAAGCAATGCAGGCCTGCTGCGGGGGCTAAACGCCGAACAGCTGGCGGCGGTTACTTGGCCGCCGCAATCCGTTTTGGTGTTGGCCGGCGCCGGCAGCGGCAAAACCCGCGTGCTCACCACCCGCATCGCCTGGCTGCTGCAAACCGGCCAGGCCAGCGTGCATTCCATCATGGCGGTTACCTTTACCAATAAAGCCGCCAAAGAGATGCAAACCCGCCTCGGCGCCATGCTGCCGGTAAACGTGCGCGCCATGTGGCTGGGCACTTTCCACGGCCTGTGCCACCGCTTTTTACGCCTGCATTACCGCGAAGCCGGCCTGCCCGCTTCTTTCCAGATTCTCGACACGTCCGACCAGCTCTCGCTGATCAAACGCCTGCTCAAAAACCTGAACATCGCCGAAGAAATCATCGCCCCGCGCACCCTGCAGGGCTTCATCAACGCGCAAAAAGACGCCGGTCTGCGTGCAGAACGGCTGGAGGCGGTTACCCCGCAAGAAAAACGGCTCATCGAATGCTATGCCGCCTACGACCGCCTCTGCCGGCAGGAAGGCGTGGTGGATTTTGCCGAACTGATGCTGAAAAGCTACGAAATCCTCAGCGAAAACGAGGTGCTGCGCCGCCACTACCAAAGCCGCTTCAACCATATTCTGGTGGACGAATTCCAAGACACCAACAAGCTGCAATACGCTTGGCTGAAGCTGATGGCCGGCGAGCAGGCCGCCGTGTTTGCCGTGGGCGACGACGACCAAAGCATCTACCGCTTCCGCGGCGCCCATGTGGGCAATATGCAGGCCTTTATGCAGGCTTTTCAGGTAGCCGAACCGCTCAAACTGGAGCAAAACTACCGCTCGGTGGGCAATATTCTCGCCGCCGCCAACGCCGTCATTGAAAACAACGCCGAGCGTTTGGGCAAAGACCTGCGCACCGATGCCGAAAGCGGCGAAAAAATCCGCTTCCTTTCCGCCTTCAGCGACCAAGACGAGGCCCGCTTCGTGGTGGCCGAAACCCAGGCGCTGGCCAAAGAAGGGTTGCCGCTCGACCACATCGCCGTGCTCTACCGCAGCAACGCCCAGTCGCGCGTGTTGGAGCAAGCCTTTTTCCAAGCCGGCATCGCCTACAAAATCTACGGTGGCCTGCGCTTTTATGAACGCCAGGAAATCAAACACGCGCTGGCCTACCTGCGTTTGGCGGTCAATCCCCACGACGACAATGCCCTGCTGCGCGTGATCAATATGCCCACCCGCGGTATCGGCAGCCGCACCGTGGAAAACATCCAGCAACTTGCCGCCGCCGAAGGCGGCTCGCTGTGGCAGGCCGCCTGCACCGTGGGCGCCAAAAACGGCAAAGTGGCCGCTTTCGTGCGCCTCATCGAAGCCCTGCAACAGCAGGCCGCCTGCCTCAGCCTGCCCGAAACAATGGCCGCCGCCGTGAAAGACAGCGGCCTGTTCGCCCACTACCAAAGCCAAAAAGGCGACCAGCAAGACCGCCTCGACAACTTGGAAGAGCTGATCCACGCCGCCATCGCCTTCCGCCCGGAAGACAGCCAGTTCGAAACCCTGCCCGCCGATGCGGCCGCACAGCCCACCTGGCCGATTCTGGCCTTTCTGAGCAATGCCGCGCTCGAATCGGGCGAAAACCAGGCCGCGTCCGGCGAAGCTGCGGTGCAGCTGATGACCGTGCACGCCGCCAAAGGCTTGGAATTCGACGCCGTCTTTCTCACCGGCATGGAAGAAGGCCGTTTCCCCAGCGAACTCAGCCTGGCCGAACGCGGCGGGCTGGAGGAAGAACGGCGGCTGATGTATGTGGCCATCACCCGCGCCCGCCGGCGGCTGTATTTGAGTATGGCGCAGCAGCGCCTGCTGCACGGCCAAACCCATTTCGGCATTCCTTCGCGCTTTGTGGACGAAATCCCTGCCGAGCTGCTGCATTACCTGTCGGCCGCGCCTGCCCGCCAACACACGGCCGCACCTGCCGTTTCCAGTCGCCGCCAGGAAGCCCCTGTCCCTGCTGAGGCCGAATTCGACGGTTTCCGCATCGGCCAAAACGTGCGCCACGCCAAATTCGGCACCGGTGTCATCATCGACGGCGTGCAGAAAAGCGGCAGCGCCCGCCTCACCATCAACTTCGGCAAGCAGGGCATCAAAGAGCTGGACACCCAGTTTGCCAAATTGGAAGTGCTGTCGGCTTAAACAGCCGCCTAGTTCTCAGAGCAAGATTCAAGGCTACCTGAAAGCGTTTCAGGTAGCCTTTGTCGTTACGGCATGAAAGTGCAGTTATGGCTTTTTAATGAAGAGGCTGAGACCTTTGCAAAACCCCCTGATGTGGATGCAGTTCAAGGCGTAGCAGCGCAGCGAGCGTGAACGTCAGGAATCCCTGTGGGACAGACATATCATACAGATAGGCAAGTGAGCGAGCAGTACCCATAGGGCATAAACGCACAACGCAGAAATGCGCCGCAGATGGGGGTTTTGAAAAAGTCTCAGCCTGAGTGCTTCAATCCGGCAGGCGGCCTAAAGTGACGCGGTCCAGTCCCGCCAAATCGGGCAGGGTGGCCACGTCTTGAAACCGATTTTCCGTCAGAATGCCGCGCACGGCCGGGCCTTGGTTCCAGCCGTGTTCCAGCATCAGCCAGCCGCCGGCTTTGAGGTGGCGGGCGGCGCCGGCGGCCAGGGTGCGGATGTGGGCGAGGCCGTCGCCGAAATCGGTGAGCGCGGCGGCAGGCTCGAAGCGTAGGTCGCCCTGTTGCAAATGCGGGTCGTCCTGCTCGATATAGGGT
Organism: Neisseria shayeganii; assembly: GCF_014054965.1. NCBI lineage: Bacteria > Pseudomonadati > Pseudomonadota > Betaproteobacteria > Neisseriales > Neisseriaceae > Neisseria > Neisseria shayeganii. Next base: position 2,413,374 of record NZ_CP059567.1, read on the forward strand.
GGGTTGGAGAGCAGAATATCGAAGTGTCCGGCGGCGGCCGGCTGTGCCTCAAACCAGGAGCCGCAGGCAAATTCGATACGGGCGCCGAGCGCCTTGGCATTTTCCTGCGCCACCGCCAGGGCTTCGCGGCTGAGGTCGGAGGCGCGCACGGCGGCATCGGGCCGTTCCAGCGCCACGCTCACCGCCAGCGCGCCGCTGCCGGTGCCCAAATCCCACACGCGGCCGCCGGCCGGCAGGCGTTCAAGCGCGGCTTCCAGCAGGTGTTCGGTTTCGGGGCGGGGAATCAGCACCGCGGGCGAGACGCGGAAACGGCGGCCGTAAAATTCGCGCCAGCCGAGCAGATAGGCCAGCGGTTCGCCGTTTTGCCGCCGCTGCGCCAGCGCGTTCAAATCGGCCCATTGCGCCGCCGGCACGGTTTCGCCACCGCGGCTGATGAGCTGGGCATGGCTGAGGCCGCAGCAGGCTTGCAGCAGCAAGCGGCCTTCCAAACGCGGCAGGCCGCTTTGGCGCAGCCATTGTTCGTAAGTGAGGGGGGAAGTGTGGAACATGATGTTTCGCTGGGTGTTTCAGGTAGCCTGCTGCGGCGACGTGAAAGAATTATGCTATAATCACGGATTAATTGATAGATTAGGTAAATAATGACCCGTACACTTATCCACTTTTTCCGTTCCGAGCCGGCTGCCGGCATTGTGTTGATGTTGGCCGCGCTGGCCGGAATTATAACGGCCAACTCCGCCTATGCGCCGCAATATTTCGGCGCCTTGTCGTCTTATGTGGCCGGCCTGAGCGTGGCGCACTGGATCAACGACGGCCTGATGGCGGTGTTTTTTCTGTTTGTTGGCTTGGAAGTGAAACGCGAGCTGTTGGAAGGCGAGCTCGACAGCCACGCCAAACGCTTTCTGCCGGCCGTAGCGGCGGCCGGCGGCCTGCTGGTGCCGGCCTTGGTGTATCTGCTGTTCAACACTTCGGGCGAGGCAGCCCAAGGCTGGGCGGCGCCGGCGGCCACCGATATTGCGTTTGCCTTGGGCGTGCTGGCGATTCTCGGCAGCCGTGTGCCGGCTTCGCTGAAAATCTTCCTCACGGCTTTGGCGATTATGGACGACTTGGCGGTGATTGTGATCATCGCGCTGTTTTACACCGATCAAATCGCCATGCTGTATTTGGGTTTGGCGGCGCTGGTGTTGGCGGCCTTGTTTGTGCTCAACCGCAAAGGTGTGTTGCGCAGTGCGCCGTATTTGGTATTGGGCAGCCTGCTGTGGTTTTTCTTCCTCAAATCGGGCATCCACGCCACGCTGGCCGGCGTGCTGTTGGCCTTCACCATTCCGCTGCGTGTATTGGATACGGTGGAAGAAGCGCCGCTGCTGAAATGGGAACACGCTTTGGACAACTGGGTGTCGTTTTTGGTGGTGCCCGTATTCGGTTTTGCCAATGCCGGGGTGTCGTTTGCCGGCTTCGAATGGTCGGTGCTGCTCTCGCCTGTGGTATTGGGCATTGCCGCCGGCTTGTTTGTGGGCAAGCAATTGGGCGTGTTCAGCGCGGTGTGGCTGGCGGTGAAGCTGGGCTGGGCCAAACTGCCGGAAGGCGCTTCTTGGCTGCAGCTTTACGGCGTGGCGCTGCTGTGCGGCATCGGTTTTACCATGAGTTTGTTCATCAGCCTGCTGGCGTTTGATCTGCCCGTCATGCAGGATCAGGCCAAAATCGGCGTTTTCGTCGGTTCCGGTTTGGCTGCGGTATTGGGTTTCGCCGTACTCTGGGCCGCCGGCCGCAAAACTGCTGCAAGCTGATGACGGCAGAATAGGATACAGGCTACCTGAAAGCGTTTCAGGTAGCCTTTCTGCTAAAATGCAGGTTCACAACCAGCACACACATTCATCTGACACAAGGAATCCCCATGAATCCGGAAACTTTGCGCGCCGCTTTAGAAGCGGTGCCGCTGCCCGACAGCCGCCTGAGCATCGGCAGCGAAAAAGCGCTCAAACAGCTGGCGGTGGACAACGGCACGCTGCAAATCGGCCTGCAGTTCGGCCTGCCGGTGGCCCACCTTGCACCGGCTTTAGAGCAAACGGTGGCCGAAGCCGTGACCGCAGCCGGTTGGAACGGCCCGCTAAACATCCAAATTGGCAGCCGGATTGAGGCCCATCAGGTGCAGCCGGGCATGCGCACCTTGGCCGGTGTGAAAAATATAGTCGCCGTGGCTTCGGGCAAAGGCGGCGTGGGCAAATCCACCACCTCGGCCAATCTGGCGGTGGCCATGCAGCGCATGGGCGCGCGCGTGGGCGTGCTGGATGCCGACCTCTACGGCCCCAGCCAGCCGACCATGCTCGGTGTGGCGGGACAAACCCCCGCCCAGCAAAACGGCCGTTTCCTGCCCGTGCGCTCGCCGGAAGGCATCCAAGTGATGTCGATCGGCTTTCTGGTCGACACCGACCAGGCCGTGGTATGGCGTGGGCCGATGGTCAGCCAGGCGCTGCAACAGCTGCTTTTTCAAAGCGAGTGGGACGGGGTGGACTATCTGTTTATCGACCTGCCGCCTGGCACCGGCGACATCCAGCTGACCTTGTCGCAGAAAATTCCGGTGACCGGCGCGGTGGTGGTGACCACCCCGCAAGACATCGCCCTGATTGACGCCCGCAAGGCGGTGGACATGTTCCGCAAGGTGAATATTCCGATTTTCGGCGTGCTGGAAAATATGTCGGTGCACATCTGCAGCCGCTGCGGCCATCAGGAAGCCCTGTTCGGCCAAGACGGCGGCAAGGCGTTGGCAGAACAGCTCAACGTGCCGCTGCTGGGCCAGCTGCCCTTGAGCCTGCCGGTGCGCGAAGCCATGGATACAGGCCAAGCCGCCGCGCTGCAGGCCGCCCACCCCGCGATTGCCGATGTTTACACCGCCGCCGCCTGGCAGGTGGCGCAGGCCGTGGCCGCCAAAGGGCGCGATTTCAGCAGCCGCTTCCCCAAAATCGTGGTGGAATAGCCCGCCCCGCCGGCAACAAACTTTGTTATACAATAGCGCTCCCGTTTTCCAGTCAAACCGCGGAGCGCTTTTATGTCTGTCTACGATCCGAACAATATCTTCGCCAAAATCCTGCGCGGCGAAATCCCCAACCACACCGTTTACGAAGACGAGCACACGCTGGCCTTTATGGACGTGATGCCGCAGGCGCGCGGCCATGTGCTGGTGATTCCGAAAACCGCCGCTGTCGAGCTTTCCGACCTGCCGCTGGACGCCGCCCGCGCCGTGATGGCCACCGCCCAGAAAGTGATGGCGGCGCAGCGTAAAGTGCTGCAGCGGCAGGGCATCGTGCAGATGCAGCTCAACCACGCCCAAGCCGGCCAAAGCGTGTTCCACTACCACCTGCACCTGATTCCCTCCAATGTGCACGAACTGGGCCGCCACGAAGGCGGCATGGCCGATCACGCCGAACTGGCCGCGCTGGCGGCCGAGCTGCGCGCCGCGCTCTAAACCCCGCCGTCACTAATTTGGAGATTAAATTTATAGTTAAATCAATTCTCTAATTCAGAATCCCCGCTCCGCCGTCAGAAAAAACGGTAGGGCGGCGTCCAAGCTGGCAAACCGGTATGCCATGGCGAGCCGGCTTGGTTTTTACTCCCTCTCCAATCTACGAAAGGAATTTCACGATGAAAAAAAACTCCGTTTTGGCCCTGGCCACTGCCCTGTCTGCCCTGACCGTGGGTGCGTACTCTGTCAGCCATGCGCACGGCCATCATGGCCACCACCACCCGGCCGTTGAAAAAGCACAAGAAGCGGCCTGTGGTGCCGCCAAAGCCGGCGAAGCCGCTTGCGGTGCACACAAAGCCCACGAAGCGGCCTGTGGCGCGGCCAAATCCGGTGAAGCCGCTTGCGGCGCCCATAAAGCCAGCGAAGCGGCCTGCGGTGCGGCCAAAGCGAGCGAAGCCGCTTGCGGCGCTCAAAACAAAGCCGGTGAAGCGGCTTGCGGTGCGCACGGCAAATCCGGCGAAGCCGCCTGCGGCGCTGCCCGCTAAACGGTTTTCAGGCTACCTGAAACCGTTTCAGGTAGCCTGAGTTTTTGGCAAAACCCTTCCTCCGGCCAAACATGTCAAACAGGGATGTTTTTGCCAAAACCTCGTTTCCGCCCGGCTCCGGCCAGCGGCTCTGTCGCACCGTTTCACTTCCATGCCCCGCCTTCGGACACCCTTGATGATGCACGCCCCTACTCCGCGCCCCCTGCCCGCCGCCCGCGCCGGCTTGGGCTACCGCCGCTCCTTTGCAGAAGAACTGCTCGGCCTCGATCCGCAGCAATGCCCCATCGCCTTTCTAGAAATCGCGCCCGAAAACTGGGCCCGCATGGGCGGCGCGGCCCTGCGCCAATTTGACCAAGCGGCCGAACGCTTCCCCGTGGCCTGCCACGGCCTCTCCCTCTCCTTGGGCGGCCGTGATCCGCTCAACACCGCCCTCTTGGCCGACATCAAACGGCTGATGCACCGCTACGGCATGAGCTTTTTCTCCGAGCACCTGAGCTATTGCGGTCACGAAGGCCAGTTATACGATTTGCTGCCGCTGCCGTTTACCGGCGAGATGGTGCGGCACACTGCCGCACGCATCCGCCAGGTGCAGGACTTCCTCGGCATGCAGATTGCAGTGGAAAACACGTCTTACTATGTGCACAGCGATTTGGCCGAAATGGACGAAGTGGCCTTTTTGAATGCGGTGGCGGCCGAAGCCGACTGCGCCATCCATCTGGACATCAACAACATCTTCGTCAACCAAACCAACCATGGCCTGCTCGACGCCCGCGACTTTCTCGACCGGGTGGACGGCAAACGGGTGCGCTATCTGCACATCGCCGGCCACGAAGCGGAAGCGGAGGACTTGCTGATCGACACCCATGGCGAAACCGTGCGCGATCAGGTATGGGATTTGCTCGACTACGCCTACCGCGTGTTGCCCCAAGTGCCGCCGACCCTGCTCGAGCGCGACTTCAACTTCCCCCCGTTTGCCGAACTGTTGGCCGAAGTCGCACACATCGATGCTTTGCAACAACCCTACCGGAGTGAATATGCCGCAGCCTGATGCGGCCGCCTACCAGGCGGCACTGGCCGAATTTGTCCGCAACCCCGAACAGGCTGCGCCGCCCGGTATTTGCCCCGAACGGGCCGCCGTCTATACCCGCCTGACCCGCAACAATGTGCGCAGTCTCGTGCGCCGCTGCTTCACGGCCGCCCGCCCTTTGGCCGACGCCGAAGTGTGGGCCGACTTGGAAAACCGCTTTCTGGCCGAAGCCGCCCCCGCCAGCCCTTATTTCAGCGACATCCCCGCCCTGTTTGTCGAATACGCCCGCACCGACGGACGGCTGCCCGCCCCGCTGCTTGAGCTGATGGATTTCGAAACCGTACAGCTGGCCGCCGAAACCGCCCCGCTGTTTGACCAGGCCCCGTCAAGCTGGCGGCACGACACCCCGCTGGGCTTCTCCCCGGCCGCCTTTATCCGCCGCTATCCGGTGGATTTCATCAGCAGCGGCCTGCAAGGCTTTGCCGACCAAGCGGCAGAGGTGCTGGTGTGGCGCAACCGCCAAGATGCCGTGATGCACCGCCTGCTCGATGCCCAACTGCTGCCGCTGCTCGAACACTTCGCCGGGCAGACCGACTCCCTAAACGGCTTGCTGCAGGCGCTGGCCGAAGTGCTGCCCGATGCGGAAACCCTCCGCCCTTGGTTGGCCGAACAAGTCGATGTCTGGGTGCGGCAAGGCGTCTTGCTGCCGAAGGAGGCCGCATGACCGCCTGGAGCTGGAACGATGCCGACACCGCCGAGCTGCGCCAGAAACTGCTGCGCTTCGCCCAACTGCAGCTGCGCGATGCGCAATGGGCCGAAGACGTGGTGCAGGACACCCTGATCAAAGCTTTTACCAAGCAAGGGCAGTTCCAGGCCGCCGCCCAATGGCAAACCTGGGTGTTCGCCATTTTGAAAAACACCATTCTCGACCTGCTGCGCCAGCACAAAACCCGCCTGCAATGGCAGGTGAGCAGCGATGACGAAGAATTTATCGACGCCGTGCACGAGCAGCTGTTCGACGAAAGCGGCCACTGGACGCCCAGTGGCAGCCCGCAGGCTTGGGCCCAGCCCGAAAGCAGTCTGCAGCAGCAAGACTTCATGCGCACCCTGCACCACTGCCTGCAGGACCTGCCCGAAAACACCGCCCGCGTGTTTATGCTGCGCGAGATCATGGGTTTGGACGTGGCCGAAATCTGCGAACAAACCGGCATCAGCGCCGACAACTGTTACACTATCCTGCATCGCGCCCGCAACGGCCTGCGCCGCTGCCTGCAAAGCAACTGGTTCGACGAACAGGCCTGATGCTTTTTGATTTGCCCGCCGCCTTTCGCCCATAAAAACA